>NZ_CAJHOA010000001.1 GCF_905120345.1 Denitrificimonas caeni
CTTTTTTGTTCATCGTCTGTCTATCCTTCCCGTTAGGGGTCAATGATAAACAGTTACACAGATTTAATTACAGTCTCGCAGCCAGCGGATATGTGGGTTGATTCTTATACGCCCGCAGTTATCATGGAAATCAAGTCAGCCGTTACAGATGAAAGTACGACGCTTTACTACAGTAAAAAAACTCCCGTTATTACTTTGGAGCCTCTGAGCGACTCGCAAGAGGTCTTAGAAACGCGTTCTCATCGTGCGCAACGCTCAACAACGCTTGGCAATCCTTTGCAGGCTGGCTTCAAACGGTCCATTCCCGCAGTCGAAACAATTGAGAAATTTGCCTCTTATTTAGACTGGGAAATGTTTGCTGATGGCCGTCATCTTGCTGCATTAAGTGTGGTTTCACCTCAAGCCGTCGGCAGTCGATTTGTTTTAAATGTTGAGCAGTTGCATCCTAGAGCTCAGTTGCGCTTCAGCAGCCCTGTCAGCGATGAAGTATTTATTGTCTCAGGCGAGGACGTTATAAATTCTATTTTTGTTAACAAACAAGAAGGTCTCGACTCGGGTAATGATCTATATGTTGGTCCTTATCTTGAAGGAGAACAGATCACACTAGAAATATTATTGCCAAAAGAAATATCTACAATAGATACGAAAATTTCAATTCCGTACTTGTCGCACATGTTTATAGATCCTGTTGAGTATCAACAGACAAGTAGTCGTTATAGTGATCTCAGTTGCATGCCTAATGCTGCATGTGAACCTACTGCACAAACGCGTAGCGATAGTGTTGCTAAAATGGTGTTTACAGATGCATATGGCGATTCTTATATGTGCACTGGGACGCTAATAAATGATACACAAAACTCAAGTACCCCTTATTTTTTAACAGCAAATCACTGTATTGAATCTAGGCAAGAAGCTTCGACATTACAGACTTTTTGGTTTTATAAATCCAGTTTTTGCTCTTTTGATAGTACACCGAGTAACTATAAGAAACTGACTAAAGGGGCGGATCTTTTATTCAGTCAAGGGGCAACTGACACTGTCTTGTTACGTTTGCGTGAGCCAGCACCCCTTGGCGCAACCTACGCTGGTTGGACAACAGCGTCAGTCGTTCGCTCAACAGCTAATGTTATTCATCACCCAGATGGTCAGCCGCAAAAGATAGCTAAGGGTTCTGTTAGTTCGGCATACGCAGACTGCAAAGAGCTCGACTACGAGAGCTTTTTTTGTACGGCGTCCAGAAGCTCTAGTGCCGGTTATCTTCAGGTTGGCTATACGAACAGTGCTACCGCAAGTGGTAGTAGTGGTGCTGGGCTTTTTGTAGAAAGAGGCAGTCCTTCAAGTTCGACAGGGCAATGGTATATCGCAGGTCAGTTATACGGTGGTGATTCATCCTGTGGTAATCGTTATGGCACTGATTACTATGGCAGGTTTGAATTGGCATTTAAGGCTGGTTTAACGACATGGCTTACCAGTGATAAACCGATAGGCTCTTCTGATAATAGAAGTGGTGTGTTTCGTTTTTATAATACAAAAACGGGTACACACTTTTTCACTAACAGTGAAGCAGAGCGCGATAATGTCATAAATAAATATGCTTCCTTTATTTATGAGGGTGAAGCGTTTTATGCGCACCAAGCATCAGGTGTAGCATTAAGTCCTGTCTATCGTTTCTATCATAAAGTTCTTGGTTCGCATTTTTATACGATCAGTAAAAGTGAGAAAGAGCACGTTGAAAGAACATACCCTGATTATATCTATGAGGGTATTGCTTGGTATGCCGCACCGGCAGCTGTGCCAGGATCAACGGCCTTGTACCGTTTTTACAATACTAAAACGGGGACTCATTTTTACACCGTCAACACTCAAGAGAAAGATAGCATCATCAATAAATATGCCTCTTATATTTATGAGGGCATTGCTTATCATGTGTGGGTTAAAAAATAATATATAAATAAACTCATGATAAGTAAATCAAATTTATTTTTACTAACTATAAAATAGCATGATCTACGCTGAGTATTGTTTTAAAGGCTGACTGCTGTGTTGCCTCGATCTGCGGACAGTTCTCGCAACCTTGAGCTGCTCCACGTAGAATCATGCGTGGTATCACACCAGACTGATTTCTGTATTAATCATGTAAAGGAAATATAAATGACGACCGTTACTTTTAAAGGCACACCAGTGCGCGTTGATGGCCATTTTCCACAAAAAGACGAGCAAGCGCCGACGTTTAGCTTGGTGAATAACACCTTGGATGAGGTGAGCTTGTCGAGCCTGGCTGGCTTGCGCAAAGTTTTGAATATTTTCCCAAGTATTGATACGGCCACCTGCGCGACTTCAGTGCGTCGTTTTAATGAAAAAGCGGCCGGTTTAAAAAATACCCGTGTTCTGTGTATTTCTGCTGACTTACCTTTTGCTCACGCACGTTTTTGTGGTGCCGAGGGTTTAGATCGCGTACTGACCTTGTCCACCATGCGTGATCCTGATTTTTTCCAGGCTTATGGTGTTGATATTGCCGAAGGCCCGTTAGCAGGTTTGGCGGCGCGAGCAGTGATCGTTTTAGATGAAAACGATAAAGTACTGTACAGCGAGTTGGTTTCTGAAATTGCCAATGAGCCAGATTATGACAGTGCATTAGCGGTCTTAAGCTAAGCTGCTTTGGGTGCAGCAGTGGTTTAAATGATCATTGCTGCGCTTTATCAATAGATGATGGCAATTTAATATCATTTTGCTCTTGTATCCACTGACTCAATCGCAGTATAAATCAAGTGTAATAGATGGGCATAGACTCACTATTTGACTTGAGAGATGCGATGTATGTCTAAACGTTATCGTTCCTTCAGTATCCTATTCGCACTTGCAATGAGTGCTGCCTTTGTTTTTGCCGTGCATGCCTCACACTCCGTTGATGCAAAGATCACCTTACGTCATCCTGTCGAGTTGAGCGCTGAAGATCGAGCTTTCGTGCGTTCGTTACCTAAGCTCAAAGTCAGTGCATACCAGCACATCCCACCCTTATCATTTTACGATCAGCAAGCGGCTGAGTATCAGGGTGTCAGTGTCGATACTTTTCGTTTTATCGCCGAGCAAATGGGTCTGTCTTATCAGTTTGTTGACGATGATGGTTTTTATGTTGACAAAAAGCTCGAACAGTTTGAGCGCGGTGAAGTTGATGTGCTGCTTCCGGTCAGTTATATCTTTGAGCGTGCTGATTTAGGGTTGTTTACCGATACTCACTATAAAGGCTTTTACTCAGTTATTGCGCGTAAAAAAGATCAGGTGCATATCTCCGATATTCGCCAATTAAATCAGTATCGAGTGGGTATGATCAATAAAGCAGCGGCTGTTCCTTATGTGCAGACGCTGGTTGATGATGTACACATGTTTGGTTTTAGTAATGGCGTACTGTACGACGCGCTGCTGAACAATAAAATTGATCTGGCCATCTTTAATCAAGGTGTTTTTGCTCAGGATCGCTATCGTTTTGAGCTGTTTGATCTTGAGGACATTTACACCTTGTACGAGTACCCGCGTAACTATGGTTTTTTATTTACCAAGACTGAGAATAATCAGCGTTTAGTTAATATTTTTAATCGCTATATCGAGGCAATTGATAACAGTCAGTCGGTGCGCAACTATGCTGATGGTGAGCAGCGTTTAATTGAAAAATACATTCAACAAAAAAGTCGACAGCAGCTGTTATGGGTGACGATTATTGTCGGTACGCTGATGTTTGTGGTGCTGTTTATTGTGTATCGCTCTCGTCAGCGCATCCTTACGAAGCTTGCTGGGAGTCACGAACGTATTGTGTATCAACATCAGAAGTTGCAAGAGGCGAATAGGCAGTTGGAATACTTAAGCCAGACCGATGCATTAACTGGACTTGCCAACCGTCGCCACTTTGATCAAAGGATGGCGATAGAGTATTCGCACCATAAGCGCAGCGGTGCTGCATTATCGGTACTGATGATCGATATTGATTTTTTTAAAAACATTAATGATCATTATGGACATGGGGTTGGCGATACCTATCTGTATGACATAGCGACGGTGCTGACTGCTGTGTTGACGCGGTCGATAGATTTTGTCGCCCGCTATGGCGGTGAGGAATTTGTTTGTGTCTTGCCGAGCACTGATTTTCCGGGGGCTCTTCACATCGCAGAGAAAATTCGTTTAGCGGTTATTGCGCTCAATTTAGATAATGCCAACGCGCAGTCGCGACCGCTGACAGTGAGCGTGGGTGTGGCCACTTTACAAGGTGCGCATTGCAAGGCTCATCAGCTGATAGTGCAAGCAGATGAGCAGCTCTATCGTGCAAAAAACAGTGGGCGTAACCGTGTTTGCGGTATTTTATTGGATCAGCATGCCCAGTGTTGCGAAGCTGAGCTTGCAGTACAGTTGTCCTAGTGGGTCTTGAGTGTACTTTTGCGTTGTTGACACAGAATGCATCAGTCTTGCAGTGTTATCGGTTATGGCCGTGTCGTGATAAAAACCGCATGCCGATTAATCTGTCAACAAAGGTAAATTGATAGTAAAGACGCTGCTAAGCCACGCGAAGGCTGCTATCTTTCATGCTCCCACGGACTGTGAATAATTGATATGCCTGATACTTCTGTACGCGCCCCGAAAAAATTCTCTAAAAAGCTATTTATTATTACTCTATTGCTGTGTGGCGCAGTAGGTGCTGGCTGGTGGTGGCAAAATAACGACGAGCCAGCTAAACAAGGCTCGCGTATGGGCGGTAGCTTTATGGGAGCGGTTCCGGTCAATGCTCAGCAAGTGCGTGTTGATCGTTTTGCCGTGCAATTGAAAGCATTGGGTACGGTGACCCCTTGGAATGCGGTCAGTGTCACCAGCCAGGTCAGTGGTGAGCTGGATCAGGTGTTATTTAGCGAAGGACAGTTTGTCGAGAAGGGCACGCTACTGGCACAAATCGATCCGCGTAATTACCAAGCGACGTTATTGCAGACCGAGGGTGCATTGCAAGAAACCCGTGCCCAGCTGGCCAGTGCTGAGCTGGATCTAAAACGCTATCAGGGCTTATTTAAAGAGGATTCAGTTGCTCGACAAACCTTAGAGCAGCAACAAGCTACCGTTGCCCAATACAAAGGTACTTTAAAGGTGCGTGAAGCTCAGCGTGATAATGCACGCTTAGATGTTGAGCACACGCGTATTGTTGCACCGATTTCGGGACGATTAGGTTTACGTGCCTTGGATGCCGGTAACTATGTCTCTGCAGCGTCCACCGTCTTAGTCAGCATTACCCAAGACAACCCTATCGCAGTTAACTTTACAATTCCTGAACACGAGTTGCAGGCGGTATTGCAAGCCTATCAGTTGGGTGAGCCTTTGCTTGTACAGGCGTGGAATCGTGATGAAACCCAGTTGCTCGCAGAAGGCGTGCTCGACAGTATTGATAACCAAGTGGATGTCAGTACCGGTAGTGTGCGTTTAAAAGCACGCTTTGAAAACCAAGATCATGCCTTGTTTCCTAATCAGTTCGTCAATGTCCATCTACAGGTCATGGTGCATCAGCACGCATTGTTGTTGCCAGCAGATGCGATTCAGTTTGGTGCGAATGGCCGCTTTGTTTGGCAGATTAAAGATGACGATAGCGTGGTAATTCAGCCGATTGAAATTATTACCAGCGATGGTACGCAAAGTATGTTGCGTTCAGGTTTAGAGGCGGGTGATTGGGTGGTTGTGGAAGGTGTCGATCGTTTACGCACGGGTAGTAAAGTTGAACGTGTGACGGCAGCTGGCGAGCTGATCCCTAGCGATAAAACAATACCTACGCCTGATAAATCATCAGCCTCTGCCACTAAAAAGTCGCCACAGAAGTCTGACAAATGAACGTTTCACGTCTCTTTATTCTGCGGCCGGTCGCTACCACACTGCTGATGTTAGCGGTTTTTTTGGCCGGTGCGATTGCCTACCGTTTATTGCCGGTGGCAGCCTTACCGCAAGTGGATTACCCAACGATCCGAGTGCTGACGTTATATCCGGGTGCCAGTCCAACGGTGATGAATAGTGCGGTAACCGCACCCTTAGAACGGCAGTTTGGGCAGATGCCAGGTTTAGCGCAGATGTCATCCACGAGTTCCGGTGGCGCGTCAGTGATTAGCTTACGCTTTAGTTTAGATATTAAACTGGATGTGGCCGAGCAAGAAGTACAGGCAGCGATTAATGCTGCGACCAATCTATTACCCAATGATTTACCTGCACCGCCGGTCTATAACAAGGTGAATCCGGCCGACAGCCCAGTGCTGACTTTAGCTATTACTTCATCCAGTATGCCGTTGCCGCAGGTGAATGATTTAGTTGATACGCGCATGGCACAAAAGATTGCGCAAATCAGTGGTGTGGGTTTAGTCAGTGTCGGTGGTGGTCAGCGCCCAGCGGTGCGTATACGTGCCAATCCGCAGGCTTTAGCCGCAGCCGGTTTAACGCTAGCTGATGTGCGCAGCGTGATTACTCGCGCCAACGTTAATCAGCCCAAAGGTAGCATTGATGGCCCCTCCCGTATTACCCAACTGGATGCGAACGACCAACTGCGTTCAGCTGAGGATTATGCTCAGCTGATTGTCGCGCATGATGATGGTCGCGTTTTAAAGCTCGCTGATGTCGCTGAGATTATTGAGGGCGCAGAAAATAACCGTTTAGCGGCGTGGGCCGATCTCAACCAAGCGGTCTTGCTGAATATTCAACGCCAGCCCGGTGCCAACGTGATTGAGGTGGTAGAAAGCGTTGAAGCCTTGCTACCTAGTATTATTGCCAGTTTACCGGCCAGTCTTGAAGTCAGAGTGCTCACCGACCGTACGCAAACCATTCGTGCCGCAGTCAGTGATGTGCAGTTTGAGTTAATGCTGGCGGTGGTATTGGTGGTGTTAGTGACGTTTTTATTCTTAAAGCGCCTGACCGCGACGCTCATTCCATCAATCGTGGTGCCTTTGTCGTTAATTGGTACCTTTGCCGTGATGTATTTAGCGGGTTTCTCACTGAATAACCTCACCTTGATGGCCTTGACCATTGCAACCGGTTTTGTGGTCGATGATGCCATTGTGATGCTGGAGAATATTGCTCGGCATATTGAGTTAGGCGAGACACCCATGAATGCCGCGCTGAAGGGCGCCAAACAAATTAGCTTTACTTTAGTCTCGCTGACCTTCTCACTGATTGCTGTACTGATTCCCTTATTGTTTATGGCGGATGTGGTCGGGCGCTTATTTCGTGAGTTTGCTATCACCTTGGCGGTGGCGATTTTAATCTCACTGGTGATTTCTTTGACGTTAACGCCAATGATGTGTGCGCGTTTATTACGTGGCGGTGCTGTCGAAGAGAATAAAGATGATTGGCTGCACCGTACGATTGAACACTACAGTAATGGTTTACGTTGGGTTTTGAATCATCAGGCACTGACTTTGTGGTTTGCGGTGGCGACCTTTGTGCTGACCGCATTGCTGTGGATATGGGTACCAAAAGGCTTTTTTCCTGCACAAGACACTGGCGTTATTCAGGGTATTTCTGAAGCGCCACAAAGTATTTCTTTTGCTGCGATGAGTGGGCGCCAGCAACGCCTCAGTGCGGTGATTTTGCAAGATCCTGCGGTGCAAAGCGTCTCCTCGCAGATTGGTGTGGATGGCGATAATCCCACGCTCAATACCGGACGTATGCTGATCAATCTGAAACCCTTTAGCTCGCGTGATGTCTCGGCCGCTGATGTGATTGATCGTTTGCGCCCAGAGTTGAGTCAGGTGTTAGGCATCCAGTTGTTTATGCAGCCGGTGCAGGATTTAAGTATTGAGGATCGTGTTAGTCGTACCCAGTTTCAGTTCAGCCTAGAATCGGCCGATGAGCAGGCGTTGCATCGCTGGGTGCCGACCTTGGTCACGCATTTGCAAAGCTTGCCGCAGTTACGTGATGTCGCCAGTGATTTGCAGGCTAGCGGTTTGCAGTATTACCTGAATATTGACCGTGATTTAGCTGGGCGTTTAGGTGTCAGTATCGCCACGTTAACTGATGCGCTGTATGACGCTTTTGGCCAGCGACAGATCTCCACAATTTTTACCCAAACCAGTCAGTACCGTGTGGTGCTGGAAAGTATCAGTAATCCAAACGATGCTTTGGCAGCGTTGCATGATGTGCACGTACGTGGCAGCGATGGGCAGGCCATACGCTTGGCCAGCTTGGTCAAGGTTGAAGAGCAATCCGCAGCATTGTTATTGAATCATATCGGTCAGTTTCCGGCGGTGACTGTGTCGTTTAACCTCACGCCTGGTGTATCGCTGGGTGAAGCGGTGGAGTTGATTGAGCAAGCACAGTTGGACTTAGTCATGCCAGCATCGATACAAAGTGACTTTCAAGGTGCGGCCGCAGCATTTAGGGCGTCGCTCTCCAGTACTTTGCTGCTGATTCTCGCGGCTGTAGTGACCATGTATCTGGTGCTGGGCGTGCTGTATGAAAGCTATATCCATCCGCTGACCATTCTCTCCACCTTGCCATCGGCGGCAATTGGCGCGTTATTGGCGTTATTTATCACCGGCAATGATCTGAGTCTGATTGCGATTATCGGGATTATTTTGCTGATTGGTATTGTGAAGAAAAACGCAATTATGATGATCGACTTTGCTTTGGATGCTGAGCGCCATCAGGGTTTAAGTCCGGAAGATGCTATTTTTCAAGCCGCATTATTACGTTTCCGACCGATCTTAATGACCACGCTAGCGGCACTGTTTGCGGCCTTGCCATTGATGTTTGCCAGCGGTTCTGGAGCTGAGCTGCGCCAGCCTTTAGGTTTGGTGATGGTCGGTGGTTTATTGCTCAGCCAAGTGCTGACGCTATTTACCACGCCAGTGATTTATTTATTCTTTGACCGTTTAAGCACACGCACTAAAGCGCGCTTTAAGCAGAGTTCTACGTCGTGAACCTGTCGGCACCTTTTATTCAGCGGCCGGTTGCCACGATGCTGCTCAGTCTGGCGATTATCTTGCTGGGGATTCTGGGGTTTCGACTTTTACCCGTAGCACCGTTGCCGGATATGGATTTTCCGATGATTACTGTGCAGGCCAGTTTGCCCGGTGCCAGCCCACAAGTAATGGCTGCCACGGTCGCTACGCCGTTGGAACGTTCGCTGGGTAGTATTGCTGGGATCAGTCAAATGAGTAGCCGCAGCGGCCAAGGCAGTACGCGGATTATGATCCAATTTGATTTGGGCCATGATATTAATGCCGCCGCGCGTGAGGTGCAGGCGGCAATTAATGCCGCGCATGAAATGTTGCCCAGTGGCATGCGCAGTATGCCAACTTACCGTAAAGTGAATCCTACACAAGCACCGATTATGGTGTTATCCCTGACCAGTGAAGTACTTGAGAAAGGTCAGATGTATGACTTGGCTTCCAGTATCGTTGCGCAAAAACTGTCACAAGTGCAGGGTGTTGGGGATGTCCAAATTGGTGGCAGTTCTTTGCCTGCGGTGCGCGTGGAGTTGGAGCCGCGCCGTTTAGAACAATACGGTATTGCCTTAGATGATGTGCGTCAAACTATTGCCAATGCTAACCAACAAAAGCCTAAAGGACAGCTTGAACAAGGCAATCGTCATTGGCAAATTCAAGGTAATGATCAACTGTATAGCGCCGCCGAGTATGCGCCACTGATTATTCGTTATAGCGATGGTGCAGCGCTGCGTTTGCGTGATGTAGCGACTGTCACCGATAGTGTCGAAAACCGTTATAACAGTGGTTTTTTTAATGATAAAGATGCAGTGCTACTGGTGATTAACCGTCAAGCCAGTGCCAACATCATTGCGACTATTGAAGCCATTCAAGCGGAGTTGCCGGCCTTACAAGCTGTATTACCCGCCAGCGCACAATTGCAGGTGGCGATGGATCGCTCCTCGGTGATTCGTGCCACTTTGCACGAGGCTGAGCGCTCGTTATTGATTGCTACCGCGCTGGTGATTATCGTTGTGATGCTGTTTTTAGGTCATTGGCGTGCTGCAATTATTCCTGCTTTGGCGGTACCGGTATCCTTGATTGGTAGCTTTGCGGCGATGTACCTACTGGATTTTTCGCTGAATAATCTGTCGCTAATGGCGCTAATTATTGCCACGGGTTTGGTGGTTGATGACGCCATTGTGGTGTTAGAAAATATCGCTCGGCATATCAATAACGGTAAAAAACCGCTGCAGGCCGCCATTGATGGCTCTCGTGAAGTGGGTTTTACTTTGCTGTCGATGAATCTGTCGTTGGTGGTGGTGTTTGTTTCGATCTTGTTTATGGGCGGCTTAATTGAGCGTTTATTCCGCGAGTTTTCCATTACCTTGACTGTGGCGATTTTGATTTCATTAGTCGTGTCGCTAACCTTAACCCCGATGCTGTCAGCCCGCTGGTTGCGGCCCGCGGTGGCGGCTGAACAGCATAAACCTAACGTTATCCAACGCTTTGGTCTGTGGGTGGCTGCCGGTTATCAGCGTTCGCTGGCCTGGACGCTTAATTACCAACGGTGGATGCTATTTGGCTTGCTGCTGACGATCGGCTTAAATGCTTGGCTGTTTATCATGGTGCCGAAGACGTTTATGCCGCAACAAGATACCGGCCAACTGATGGGCATGATTCGCAGCGATGATGGTTTGTCCTACCATACAATGCAGCCAAAAATGGAAGCCTATCGTCAAGCGTTATTGAAAGATAAAGATGTGCAAACAGTCGCGGGTTTTATTGGTGGCGGCAGTAATGCTTTTTTAATTGTGCGCTTAAAACCGATTACCGAGCGTAAACACTCTGCGCAGGAAATCGTTGATCGTTTGCGTGGTCAGATGCCCAAAGTAGCCGGTTCGCGGCTGTTTCTAATGCCTGAGCAAGATTTAAATATGGGGCGGCGCGAAGGCGGTAATACGGATAATGAGTATGTACTGCTAGCCAGTGAATTAGATGATTTGCGGATTTGGCAACCGAAAGTGCGTGATGCCCTAAAAGCGCTGCCGGAGCTGACCGATATTGACAGTAAAGAAGGTCGCGGTGCGCAGCAGGTGACCTTGGAAGTGGATCGTGCCACGGCTGCACGTTTAGGTGTGGATATGGCGATGGTGACCTCGCTGCTGAATAACGCCTTTAGTCAGCGTCAAGTCTCAACAATTTATGAAAGCCTTAATCAATACAGCGTGGTGTTAGAAATTGATCCACAGTTTGTTGGGTCACCAGAGGTTCTGGAGCAAATGCAGGTGATCGGTGCGAATGGCGAGCAGATTCCCTTATCAGCGTTTACCCGCTGGGAATCCAGTTTGCAGCAGGATCGCATACAGCATGACGGTCAATTTGCAGTGGAAAGCATTGGCTTTGCTTTAGCGCCGGGCGTGAGCCTAGAGCAGGCCAACTTGGCCATTGAGAA
Source organism: Denitrificimonas caeni (assembly GCF_905120345.1). Taxonomy (GTDB): domain Bacteria; phylum Pseudomonadota; class Gammaproteobacteria; order Pseudomonadales; family Pseudomonadaceae; genus Denitrificimonas; species Denitrificimonas caeni_A. The sequence goes on from NZ_CAJHOA010000001.1 coordinate 11,386, forward strand.
AGCGATGGCGCGGATTAATTTACCCAATGAAGTGCAGGGACGTTTAGGCGGTACTGCTGGAGTCTTCCAGCAAAGCCAAGGCGCGCAAGGTCTGATGTTGCTGATGGCGATTGCCATTGTGTATTTGGTGCTGGGTGTATTGTACGAAAGCTATATTCATCCGCTGACTATTCTTTCAACCTTGCCCTCGGCGGGGGTTGGCGCGTTGCTGGCAATTCAGCTGACGGGCGGTGAGTTCAGTTTGATTTCGTTGCTGGGCTTGTTTTTGCTGATCGGTGTGGTGAAGAAAAATGCGATCTTAATGATTGATTTGGCGCTGCAGTTACAGCGGGAAATGAAAATGAGTGCCGAACAAGCCATTCAGCAGGCCTGCTTGCAACGTTTCCGGCCCATTATGATGACTACCATGGCGGCTATTTTAGGTGCAGTACCGTTGTTGATCAGTAGTGCGGAAGGTTCAGAAGCACGGCAGCCGTTGGGTTTGGCGATTGTCGGTGGTTTGCTGCTCAGTCAGCTGTTGACCTTGTACAGTACGCCGGCGGTTTATTTATTTTTTGACCGTTTAAGCGCCCGTGTACGGCGTAAAAAAACGCCAACGACGATGGAAGTAGCTCATGAAACAGATCGTTAAATTCAGTGCCTTTAGCATCGCTGCAATGCTGTTAAGCGGTTGTGTGCTGGGCCCCAATTACCAACGTCCTGAGACGCCGCTGCCGCTTGAGTTTCGTCATACGCCGGGCTGGAAAGTGGCGCAGCCAGCTGATCTACAGGCGTCGGTAGCCTGGTGGTCGTTGTATCAGGATGCGCCGTTGCTGGATTTGCTCAAGCAGTTGGAGTCCTCCAACCAAAACCTGCGTGCGGCCGAGGCCGCTTGGCGTGAAGCACGGGCCTTAGTTGGTGGCAGTCGTTCGGGGCTGTACCCTAAAGCTACTGGTCAAGTGGGCACGTCGCGCAGTGGTAATGATGTGAGTGTCGGTAAGAACAATGAACTGGCGCTGGGCCTGAGTTGGCAGTTGGATATTTGGGGGCAGGTGCGTCGTCAAGTGGAGTCCAGTGAAGCCAGCGCCCAGGCCAGTGCTGCGGAGTGGGCAGGGGTGCGCTTAAGTCAGCAAGCAGAGTTGGTGCAGAACTATCTGCAGCTGCGGGTGATTGATGAACAGATGCGCTTGCTTGATGCCACGCTTGTGGCGTATCAACGCTCATTGCAGTTAACCGAGAATCGTTATAAAGCCGGCATGGTAACGCGAACGGATGTCAGTCAGGCACTCACGCAACTGAAAAACACCCAAGCGCAACGGCTGGACTTGGATTGGCAGCGCGCGCGTTATGAGCATGCGCTAGCCTTGTTGGTTGGGAGTACGCCTAATGCGCTGCAGGTCGCCAGTGTCGAGACCTTGCCTAGGCTGCCGGCACTGCCAATGCAGGTGCCTTCCGCCTTATTAGAGCGCCGTCCTGATATTGCTGCGGCTGAGCGCCGGGTGATCGCCGCTAATGCCGAGATTGGTGTGGCCAAGAGTGCATATTTTCCTGATTTAACCTTGAGTGCCAGCGGTGGTTACCGCGGCAGTAATTTAGCGGATTGGATTAGCATGCCGAATCGCTTTTGGTCGATTGGGCCGCAGTTTGCTATGACCTTGTTTGATGCCGGTTTACGGCGTTCGAAAACTGAGCAAGCAGAAGCGCGTTATGATCAGCAGGTGGCGCGTTATCGTCAAACCACTTTGCAGGCGATTGCTGAAGTGGAAGATGCACTGGTGCAATTGAATGTTTTAGAACAGGAAATACTGGTGCAACGTGAAGCATTAGCCGCCTCACAAGACTCGTTACAGTTAACCGAAAACCAATATGCCGCCGGTATGGTGGATTATCTCGCAGTGAGTAGCGCACAAACCACCGCGCTGAATAGCGAGCGTACGCTGCTTAACTTGCTGGCGACGCAACTGACTGCCAGCGTGCAATTGATTAGCGCGCTCGGTGGTGGTTGGCAAGTGGATTCCGACGACGAGAAGTCACCTCAGCTGTAGAAATGAGACAACGTTTCGATCTGTTTATCTAAAGTTTATGCACAATTGACTGGTCGAGTCAGTCGTTTTGTTTGTATGCTGACGTTAACGTAAAGCATGGCTGTTGCCATTTCTCTAAAAATAAGGATAAAAACAATGGAAGAAGGGTTTTGGCAAACGCGTTGGCAGCGTGATCAGATTGGCTTTCATCTCAATCAAGTGAATCCAGGTTTGGCTGCTTATTGGTCGCGCTTAGCTATACCGAAAGGCAGCAAGGTGTTTGTGCCCTTGTGTGGTAAGAGTGTGGATATGTGCTGGTTGGCGGATCAAGGCTATAGCGTATTGGGTATTGAGTTGATTGAAAAAGCTGTGATTGATTTTTTTGTTGAGCAAAACTTAACACCTGTGATCACTCAACAAGGATCTTTCACTCAATATAGCGCTGGCGCAATTACTATTTTGTGCGGTGACTTTTTCAATTTAACCGCAGAGGATTTAGTTGATTACCCTGTGTTTTATGACCGAGCTGCTTTAATCGCATTACCCAGTGGCTTACGCGAACAATATGCGCATCATTTAAGTAATATTATGCCTAAACCCTGTAAGGGCTTGTTGTTGACGATGGACTATCCGCAACAGCAGATGAAAGGACCTCCTTTCGCGGTACCGCCTGAGCAAGTGGAACAGCTACTGGGTGAAGCCTTTACTGTTGAGTGCACTGAAGAGCGCGATATTCTTGAGCAAGAGTGGCGATTTAAAGCGGTAGGTATTACGCGTATGTTTGATTATGTGTATTGCGTCAGATCTCGTTGTTTAACTAATTAAGAGCGCGTGTCAGCGAAACTTACTTTCGCTCGCTCATTTCAGGTCCAGTGTGCTTAACCAGCGGCCGCCAGCACCGTCGCAATCGCAACGACAAGATCGCTTGGCAGCTGCTGCAACCGGCAGCGCTGCCTGGTCGGTCATGGCGGTTTACCTTGTTGAATAACCTCTTGAACTTTTTCTAAGCATTGTTATGTGATGCACTTGGCATCCCGTCATTTATGTCGTCTTTTTTCAGCTAAAAGCCACTGTCGATCAAAGGTCTAGCTCTTATCTTGAGCTAAGCTTTGGATGTTTAAAAATGATCGGCACTCCATGCCACTCTTTTAATATCCAACGATGGATTTGAATAATGATGAAAAAAGGATTATTTGCAACTTTAGGACTTTCGATGGCATTGCTCACAGGCTGCGCCACTGAGACTTCACGCACTATCGAATCGCCAACCGTTAAGAGTTCCGCCAGCTATTATCAGGGCCCTCGCACACCGATTGCCGTGGGCAAGTTTGATAACCGTTCCAGCTATCAGCGCGGTATTTTTTCTGATGGGGTGGATCGCTTGGGTAATCAGGCAAAAACCACATTAGTCACTCATCTACAACAAAGTAATCGTTTTAGCGTATTGGATCGTACCAATATGGACGAAATTAAAGCCGAAGCTGACATCAAAGGTCAGGCACAAACTTTGCAGGGCGCTCACTATGTGGTGACGGGTGATGTCACTGAGTTTGGTCGTAAAGAAGTGGGTGATCATCAGCTGTTTGGAATTTTAGGGCGTGCTAAATCGCAAATAGCCTACGCAAAAGTGAATCTTAATATTGTCAATGTCAACACCTCTGAGGTGGTCTACTCAGTGCAAGGTGCAGGTGAGTATGCCTTGTCTAACCGTGAAGTTGTTGGCTTTGGTGGTACAGCTAGTTATGACTCAACGTTGAATGGAAAAGTATTGGATTTAGCCATTCGTGAGGCCGTCAATCACTTAGTTGAGGGCGTAGATAGCCGAGCATGGAGGCCCGTAACGCAATGATTAAATTACTATTTAGCGTTGTTATCATTGTTGTCGGTCTACAAGGTTGCGTGCAGAAACCCGCCACACTGTATGAGTGGGGAGGGTATCAGTCCTCGATTTATAGCTATTTAGTGCCCAGCAATGAAGATGCTCAGGCACAAATTGCCAGCCTTGAAAAGACTATTGATACAGCACAAAGTAAGGACTCACGTACCGCCCCAGGACTGCATGCTCACTTAGCCTTGTTGTATTTTAATGTGGGCCGTGATGAGGAGGGTGTGGGTCACCTGCTGACGGAGAAGCAACTGTTTCCTGAGGCAACTGAGTTTGTTAATTTTATGCTTGAGAAACAGGGACTGTTGCCATGAAAACATTAAGGCGTGCCTACGCAGTATTAGCAATGGTGCTATTGGCTGGCTGTGCATCGACTCCCAGTGCTGTTTACGATTACAGTAAACTCAAAGCGGAAAATCCTTTATCGATTTTAGTCTTGCCGCCACTCAATGAAAGCTTGGAGGTTAATGCCAGTTACAGCTTTCTGTCGCAGGTGACTTATCCATTAGCTGAGTCGGGCTATTATGTTTTTCCGGTGGCAATGGTCAATGATCTGTTTAAGCACAATGGTATGACTGAGCCCGGTGAGATTCATGCGGTACCCATGGAGAAGTTGCGTGAGATTTTTGCTGCAGATGCGGTGGTGTATTTAAAGATTACTGAGTACGGTACCAGCTATAAAGTCTTAAGCAGTGAGACACGAGTGACGGCGCAAGCGCGTTTGGTCTCGTTAAAAACGGGAGAGGAGTTGTGGCAGGGCTCGGCGACGGCATCAACTGCTGAGCAGCAAGGGTCTAGCAGTGATGTGTTGGCGATGTTGCTGATAGCGGTGATTGATCAGGTGGCTAATACGCTGAGCAATAAGGGGCATGAGGTTGGAGGAATCACCAGCGCGCGTTTGTTACACGCCGGTGGTCCAAATCGTTTGCTGTACGGCCCACGTTCGCAACAGCAAGAACCCTAGGTTTTGAGACTGAACCGTGCATGTCAGCTTGATGATTAGACTGCTTGCTGAATCCATACTCTACAGTTAAGTATTGTTTTCGCGGTAACTGCAGTTGTTTTTATGCTAGCGTAACAATCATATTGAGAAGTGGAGTATGGAATGTCTAAGCAAATCAGTGTTGATGTGGCGATCATTGGTGCAGGCACCGCAGGATTGTACGCGTTACGGGAAGTGCGACGTGCGAAGAAAAGCTTTGTTTTAATTGATACGGGGCCGTTGGGCACTACTTGTGCACGAGTGGGCTGTATGCCGTCGAAAGTTGCACTACATATAGCGGACTTTTGGCATAGCCGACAAGAGTTTCCTCGCTATGGTATCAGTGGTGCGCAACACTTACGTCTTGATAGTGCTGTTGCTTGGCAGGCGTTGCGTGAACAGCGCGATATCTTTTCTGGAGGTGCTGTTGCAAGTGCTAAGCGCGCCGCTGGTGAACAATTAATAATGGGCCGGGCGCGCTTTTTAACACCCACCTTACTCGAAGTTGAGCACGCTGACGGTACCCAGCAAATTCAAGCCAAAGCAGTGATTATTGCCACCGGCTCGCGCCCAGTGATGCCTGATTTTTTACAGCCCTTTGCCAAGCACTGCATCACCACTGATGACTTCTTTGAAATGGAGGTTCTGCCGAAATCCATTGGTGTTTTAGGCTTAGGTGCGATTGGTTTGGAGATGGGCTTAGCGTTGGCGCGATTAGGCGTTGCAGTGTATGGCGCCGATATGGCCACCAGCGTTGGCGGTATCAGTGATCCTGAGGTCAGTCAGCACGCACTGGATGAGTTTAGCAAAGAGATGCAGCTGTATTTAGGTGCGCCTGCTGAGCTTGTCAAGGCGGAGCAAGGTGAAGGTGTTGTGTTGCAAGCCGGTGACAAACAGGTTCAGGTCGATAAAATCCTTGTCGCTTTAGGTCGTCGTCCCAATACAGATCAGCTTAATTTAGCCGAAGCGGGTTTTGCGTTGGATGAGCGTGGGCAGCCGCTGTTTAATCCACAGACCATGCAAATGGGACAGCATCCCGTCTTTATCACTGGTGATGTTAATGGCCAGCGTGCCTTGATGCATGAAGCCGCTGATGAAGGTGCGATGGCCGGTTATAACGCGGTGCAAAGCACGCCGGTGGCCTTTAAACGCAAAACGCCGATTGCTATTGCCTTTACCAATCCTGATGTAGTCAGTGTTGGTGCGCGCTTTGATAAACTCGATCAGGATGCGATTTTGATTGGCACGGCTTATACCCAGAGTAATGGTCGTAGTCAGGTGTTATCTGAGCATAAAGGACTGCTGCGACTGTATGCCGATAAAGTCAGTGGCACGCTGCTGGGTGCCAGTATGTTGGGGATGCGCGCCGAGCATGTGGCGCAGTTTTTGGCGTTGGCGATTGAGCGTGAAGAGACCGCGCATAGCCTCTTACAAATCCCGTTTTACCATCCGGTAGTGGAGGAAACGATACAGAGCGCCTTGCAAGATATCGCGCGACATATCCCTGATCCTGCTGGCTTACCCTTTGGCTTGGTTTTAGCAGACCTATAATCGTCTACACTATGCCCTCGGCCTGTTGAATCCTACGATAAAGGATTGAACAGGCCGAGGGCATTTTTATTCGATCGATACAGCAAAAGGACGCCACCGCAATGCGCATTTTACACACCTCCGATTGGCATTTAGGCCAGCACTTTATGGGCAGGACTCGTCAAGCTGAGCATCGTGCGTGGTGTCATTGGTTGGTGCAAACCGTGCAAGAGCAGCAAGCGGATGCGTTGATTATTGCTGGCGATTTATTTGATACGGGAACGCCACCGAGCTATGCCCGTGAGCAATACCATGATTTTATTTTACAAATGCAGGCCAGCGATTGCCAGTTGGTGATTCTTGCCGGGAATCATGACTCAGTGGCCATGCTCAATGAAAGCAAAAACTTACTGGCGCGCCTCAATACCCATGTAATTAGCGCTGTAACAGACAACCTTGATGAACAGCTAGTAGTACTTAAACAGCGTGATGGTCAAGTCGGGGCGATTGTTTGTGCGGTTCCTTATATCCGCCCGCGTGATGTGCAGCGCAGCCGAGCAGGGCAAAGCGCTGAAGATAAGCAAAGTGATTTACAGCAGGCGATTGCCGCTCATTATGCACAGTTGTTTGCTAAGGCTGAGGCCATACGTACGCAGCAGGGCATTGCTGTGCCGATTATTGGTACCGGCCATTTAACTACGGTGGGTGTCAGTCTGACCGAGTCAGTGCGCGAGATTTATGTTGGCACACTGACAGCTTTTCCAACCGATGCTTTTCCTGCCTTTGATTATTTGGCGCTGGGACATATTCATCGCCCGCAAAAAGTCGCTGGGCTGGAGCATATTCGTTACAGCGGCTCACCGATTGCTTTAAGTTTTGATGAGGCCAAGCAGCAAAAGCAGTTGCTGGTAGTTGACCTCAATGTTGCAGGCTTACAGGCGGTGACGGTACTCGATATCCCATGCTTTCAGCGTTTAATCTCTTTAGCAGGTAATTTAAACGAGCTGGAACAGCAGTTTGCTGAGTTGGCTGAGCAGCTTGATCAAGACGCGATAACGTGGCTGGAAATTCAAGTTCAGGCGGATGATTACTATAATGATTTAGAAGAACGCGTCACTGCGCTGTGTGCTGAATTACCGGTTGAGGTGTTACGCGTGCGCCGTATGCGTGGTACTAAAGTGGCTGGATTAACCGCTGAAAAAGGCGAGATATTAGCGGAGTTAACCCCGCAAGAGGTGTTTGCCAAGCGCTTGCATGAAGAAGAACTCAGCGCAGAGCAGGTTAGTGTGTTGCACGGTCTGCATAACCAAGTGTTAGCCCGCTTGCAGGAGGCTGAGTGATGAAAATTCTCAGTATCCGCCTCAAAAATATCAATGCCTTAAAAGGCGAGTGGAAGATTGATTTCACTCAAGAGCCGTTCAATGGCAGCAGTTTATTCGCCATTACTGGGCCGACAGGCGCAGGCAAAACAACGTTGCTAGATGCCATTTGTTTAGCCTTGTATAGCCGTACACCACGCATCAGTACGATCTCGCAAACCAGCAATGAGTTGATGACACGGCACACCAGCGACTGCTTGGTGGAGGTTGAGTTCGCTGTTAAAGATAAGAGCTATCGCGCTTTTTGGAGTCAGCGCCGTGCGCGTGGCAAAGCCGATGGTGCTTTACAGCAAGCTAAAGCTGAATTGGCCGATCTAGAAGGTAATATTCTCACCGACAAACTGAGTGAAAAAGCCAAAGCCGTTGAAGAACTGACGGGCTTAGATTATCAGCGTTTTACTCAGTCAATGTTGCTGGCGCAGGGTGGTTTTGCTGCGTTTTTAGAAGCCAATGGTAAAGATCGTGCTGAGTTATTAGAACAGCTGACCGGTACTGAGATTTACGGCAAAATCTCTGCGCAAGTCTTTGAAGAACAAAGAGATCAACGGCAAAAATTGGATAACCTCAGCAGTCGAGCGCAAGGTTTGCAGCTACTCAGTGTAGAGGAACTGAATGCTACGCAAGCACAGTTGCTTGGCGCTGAGGAACAAGCAAAAACGTTAAAACAACAGCAACATCAGCTCCATCAACAGCAGCAGTGGCGTATTAGTTTAGATCGGGCACAGGCCGAGCAGCAGCAGACGCAAATACAATTGGAGCGTGTGCATGCCCAGAGAGAACAGCATGCTGATGATTTACAGCGTTTAGCTGAACATGCTCCTGCCGCACAGTTACATATGGATTATAAAGCTCTGCAAGCGGCGCAGCAGACTGTCGCTACGAGTCAGCACAGCTTAGTGATTGCTCAAGACCAAGAGCGCCAGTGCGTGCAGCAGATAGAGCAGTTATCGTGGCAGCGCTACCAGTATGCTCAGCAATCTTTAGAGGGTGTTAGCACGCAACTGTACGATACTGAGCACGCACAGCAGCAGCTGCAAGGACAACGTCAACAAACAGCAACGCATGCACAGCTGGCTGAGCACATGGCTGGTTGGCGCAGTGAGTTTGCCTTAGTGGCTCGCCAGCACGTCACTCTAGAAAAAGAGCAAGCACAACAGGTAACGTTAGCCACTCAAATGCAACGTTTGACCGTTGCAATGAACAGCCAGGGCACGCTCTTAAAACAGCAACAAGACGCCCTTAAGCCACTGTACAGCGCGTTACAGGCACAACAGCACAGACTGACCGAGGTGCTGGCGCAACGCAGCGTCAATGAGTGGCAGCAGCAGCTCAACACCTTGTATGACAACAATCAGCATTACCAGCGTCTCACGCACCTGTACAGTGCAGAACACACGCAGCAGACCGCGAGTCAAGGTTGGCTTGTGCGCAGTACTGAGCTGGCTGCTGAGATGACAACGGCAGAACAACTGCGTGACACTTTGCGTGCTCAGTATAAAAGCCTGAAAGAGCAGGTGGATGATAAAACCCAACTGCTGCACCAAGAACGCCGCATCAGTAGCCTTGAGCAGCAACGTGCGTTGTTGCAAACGGGAGAAGCGTGCCCGCTCTGTGGTTCACATGAACACCCCGCAGTCAGCGCCTATCAAGCGCTGGACGTGTCGCAGACCGAGCAAGTACTGAATAATAAAAAGCTTGAATTGGACGCGCTCACCGAGCAAGGCCAAGGTTGTGCAACGGCACTGGCTCAGCTTAAAACTGAGCAGGAACTGTTGCGACAACGTCAAGCGGACGCTGAGCAGGAGAGAGGCAAACTGCACACTGAAAAAGTGCAACGCCTCACGGCTTTACAATTAGCCAACACATTGAGTGAGCTTGACTTTACTGCTGCACAAATCGCACACCAGCAGGCATTGCTTGCCTGTCAGCAGCGCCTAACTGCCATTACCCAAGCACAAGAGGCGTTAAAACGTAGTGAACAGCATTTTGCTGTGGCTGAAAAAGCTGTGGACGACATGCAACAACAGCTCAATACTGAAGAAAGTCACTTCGCGCACCAGCAGCGTCAGCTTGCAGAAATAGCTGAGCGTATCACTGCGCAAAACAGTGATATTGAACAACGTCAGCAGCAACTTGCTGAACAGTTGGTTGACCTTGGCTACGCTTGGCCAGAGGATCCGCAGCAGTGGTTAATCGAGCGCGAACACGAGTCGCAGCAGTGGCAGCGAGGGACTGCGCAACTGGCGGAATTGAGTCTGCGGATAGCTGAGTTACGCAGTCAGTTTGTCGCTGCTGAGCAACTATTGCACATTGCACAGCAGCACTGGCAGGACTTAGGTGTGAGTCCTAGGCGTACCTGCGCGCCTGCTGTAAATCTGACGGACGCACGTGCTGATATGCACAGTAAACTGCAACTCGCCGAAAGTCAGCGTGCACAGTTGCAAGGGCAGATTCATAGCCTAACCGAACGTTTAGTACAGGCGCAGGCTGCGTTTAGTGTCCAGCAAGCTGATTGGCTGAATCGCTTAGCACTGAGTGTGTTTGTCGATGAAGCAGGATTTTTGCAGGCGTTATTACCTGAGCAGCAGGCGCAGCAATTACAAGCGCTTAAAACAAAGCTTGATGCTCAGTCGCAAGATGCTGCGACTTTGCTCAGTGCGGTGACGCAGCGTATTGCTGAACTGAATGAGCAGCCACAAACCGAGTTCAGCAATACCGAGTTAACTCAGCAGCGTGCAGACCTCGATACACAGCAAGCGGAATTAAATCGTCTGATCGGCAGTTTACAACACAGATTAGATACCGATCGCTACAACCGCCAAGCTCAGCAAGCCTTACTCGATACCATCACCCAGCAGCGTGTGGTTTATGACCAATGGCAACAACTCAATAGTCTGATTGGTTCAGCTGATGGCAGTAAATACCGAAAATTTGTGCAGGGCTTAACCCTGGATCACTTGGTGATTCTTGCTAACCAACAATTGTTGACTTTGCATAATCGCTATCAGCTCAGTCGCAGCCAGCATGGTGAGCTAGCGATTCAAGTGGTGGATACGTGGCAAGCGGATATTCAGCGTGATACGCGCACCTTATCTGGCGGTGAGAGTTTCTTGGTCAGTCTTGCTTTAGCGTTAGCATTGTCTGAATTGGTCAGTCATAAAACCCGCATTGACTCGTTGTTTCTGGATGAAGGCTTTGGCACTCTTGATAGCGAAACCCTAGAGATGGCACTTACTGCCTTGGATAACCTCAATGCTGACGGTAAAACAATTGGTATTATCAGTCACGTTGAGGCTCTTAAAGAACGTATTCCAGTACAAATTAAAGTGCGTAAAAGCGCTGGCATGGGGTATAGCACTTTGGATGAGTGTTATCGAGTGAGTTAGCCGACACACAATTGTTTTCGTCTCCACGTTTTTCAATGACGTATTGAAAAACAGTAGCGGTCAACCTTGTGCAGATTACTGTGCTGGATTGACCGCTTTTTTTTGATTGATCTATCCAGTAGTGCTGCTTTTAAAGGCTGTTTTTACATTCTGACTGACGGGTCAAATTCTTGAGAAGCCTCTGTGTGGCTGTGTTTTCTGGTCACAATTAGAAATATTTTATCACTTGAAGTTTATTTTTATGGACTGCTGTTTTTATTTATTTCGGCTAAATTCGTAAAAATACAGTTAAATTCGATAAAATTCGGAAAAAATAGCTTATTTTCGAATGATTAAAAGCGTCTACGAACGGTGAATAGACTAAAGCAGGGGGTTATCTTGCAGGCAATTAGCTTGTTAAATTTGCGCTGCCACGCTGCATTTCAATTCATAAATAAAAACAACGGTGAGCATTATGCAAGACGACAAAACAAATGCTGCTGCCTATTGGTCGGCAAACTTACGCTTAATCGCGGGCTCGATGTTTATATGGGCTTTAGTTTCATACGGCTTTGGCATTTTACTCAGACCTCTACTGTCCGGAATCTCGGTTGGTGGAACTGACTTAGGTTTCTGGTTCGCCCAGCAAGGCGCGTTGCTAACCTTTATCGTGTTGATCTTCAACTATGCTTGGAGAATGAACAGACTTGATAAAAAATTTGGTTTAGAGGAGTAACAGCATGAGTCAATTTATGATTAATATGCTGTTTGTGGGGGGCTCCTTTATCCTCTACATCGGTATCGCATACTGGGCCCGTGCAGGCTCAACTAAAGAGTTCTACGTGGCTGGCGGTGGTGTTCACCCAATTGCTAACGGTATGGCAACAGCGGCGGACTGGATGTCAGCTGCATCGTTCATTTCAATGGCCGGTATTATTGCGGCAACCGGTTACGCCAGTTCGGCCTACTTAATGGGTTGGACCGGTGGCTACGTTATTTTGGCGATGCTGCTGGCGCCCTACCTGCGTAAATTCGGTAAGTTCACCGTACCTGATTTCATCGGAGAGCGCTTTTACAGCCGTGGTGCACGTCTGATGGCGGTACTGTGCTTGATTCTAGCTTCTGTGACCTACGTTATCGGTCAAATGACCGGTGCCGGTGTGGCATTCTCACGCTTCTTAGAAGTGAGCAGTGAAGCGGGTATCTGGATCGCAGCGGCAATCGTATTTTTGTACGCGGTATTCGGTGGTATGAAGGGTATTACTTACACGCAGGTTGCGCAGTATGTGGTACTGATCGTTGCTTACACCATTCCTGCGGTGTTTATTTCACTGCAACTGACCAACAACCCTATTCCAATGTTTGGTATGTTCGGTACGCACGCTGAATCAGGTGCGCCACTGCTACAAAAACTGAGTGAAGTATTGGTTGAGCTCGGCTTCCGTGACTACGCTGCCGATGTACCAAGCCACTTGAACATGGTGTTGTTCACCTTGTCTCTGATGGTCGGTACTGCCGGTCTGCCACACGTCATCATTCGCTTCTTCACTGTACCTAAAGTAGCTGATGCACGTTGGTCAGCCGGTTGGGCATTAGTGTTTATTGCACTTCTTTACTTAACAGCGCCTGCGGTTGCTTCTATGGCGCGCTTGAACTTGCTGACTACGGTTTACCCAGATGCAGCAGCACAAGTGGTTGATAAAGCTGAGTACGATCAAATTCTTGGTAACTCTATCAAGTATGAGAATCGTCCAGAGTGGGTTAAAACGTGGGAAGGCACTGGCCTGATCAAGTTTGAAGACAAAAACAATGATGGTCAAATTCAGTTCTACGATGACACCAACACCACCTTTGCTACTGAAGCAGAGTCACGTGGTTGGGCTGGCAACGAGTTGACGGTAAACAACGACATCTTAGTATTGGCTAACCCTGAAATTGCTAACTTGCCTTCATGGGTGATTGGTTTGATTGCCGCTGGTGGTATTGCCGCAGCGTTATCAACAGCAGCGGGTTTGCTGTTGGCGATCTCTGCAGCAATCAGTCATGACTTGATTAAGAAAACCATCAATCCAAACATTACAGAGAAAGGCGAAATGTTAGCGGCACGGATTTCCATGGCAGCAGCGATTGTGTTTGCAACCTGGTTGGGACTCAATCCTCCAGGCTTTGCGGCACAGGTTGTGGCACTGGCCTTCGGTATTGCTGGCGCGTCAATCTTCCCTGCACTGATGATGGGTATCTTCTCTAAGAAAATGAATGATAAAGGCGCTATTGCTGGTATGGCTGCTGGTTTAGGCTGCACCTTGCTGTATATCTTCACTTACTTAGGCTGGTTCTTCGTAGCAAGCACGGCGATGTTGCCAAACACACCAGAGCATTGGATCATGGGTGTTTCACCTCTGTCCTTCGGTGCAATCGGTGCGGTGATTAACTTCGTGGTTGCTTACGCAGTGTGCAGTGTTACTGCGCCAACACCACAATACATTCAAGATCTAGTTGAAAGCGTACGCTCACCAAAAGGTGCGGGCGCTGCAATTGATCATTGATGACCAAGTAATACCTCGGTCGCATTAGCAACTGAGGCACGTAACACAGCGGGCTTCTTAATTGAGGCCCGTTTTTTTTCTAACAAGAAGAGATGTTTATGATTTGGCATTTAATTGCAACATTCAGTGCAGGTTTGGGCGCAGCAGGTATTGCTTTTTTACTGCGCTCAATCTCTAGACAGGCATTACCCAAGTGGATTATTCCTGCCTTCGCTGGTATCGGCATGCTGGGTTATCAGATTTATTTTGAGTACAACTGGTTTGATCACCAAAGTTCACGCCAACCTGCAGGCACTGTTGTGACCTCGAGCTATAAGGGCGAAGTATTTTGGCGGCCATGGACGTATTTTTACCCTGTCACCACAGTATTTACCGTGGTGGACACCAATAATCTCAAAGTGCTTGATGCTGATGGTTTAACCTTGGTGGAGTTTATTGAGTACCGTTTTGAGAAGAAGTACATTGATGTCGTCACCCATCAAAGCTATGTTTTAAATTGTACAGAGGCGCAGATCATTGCGATCTCGGATGAGCATCAGGTGCTGTCTAAGCAACCACGATCTGTTGATCGTGACAGTGCATTGTTTTTAACGGTGTGCTCTACATCTAAATGAGCATAGCGTTGTTATGCTTTCAGCGGCAGGCTAAAGTATCTTTGATTGGATTAAGCAACAGGAGTTGCACTCATGCCGGATACGTTCAACGTAGATCAAGTCCCCTTTCGCTTCTTAACTGAAGATGAAAAGATACTGCTACTTAGTCATGTGCAATATAAAGCATACCAACCTTTGGATATTGTCCTCGCAGCAGGTCAGCCCTCGCAAGGGGTGTTTGTTATTTATCAAGGACGTATTGCTGAGAGTGAGTGTAGTACGCAGCCCGGCGAGCAGTTAATCCAACAGCAAGCCGCTTTTATGCATTACCAAGCCGGTGAGTATTTTGGTAGTTGGTCCGTCTTTAATGGCAAAGCAATTCATAACTTTATTGCCGTGGAAGCCACTGTTTGCCATCTGATTCCAACCCAAACCTTGCTGGAGTTAATTGATAGCAACTCGTTATTTGCTGACTATTTTCAACAAAGTTTAACCGCTAAACGTGAAATTATTGCTCAGCATGCACCCAATCAGGATATGGCCGAGTTTATGTTGGCACGTATTGCTGACAGTACGATTCGTGAACCATTAATCGTTGAAGAAGGCACTTCGATTGAGGATGCCACACGTTTAATGCGTGAGCATAAAGCCGATTGTCTATTGGCTAAAAAAGGTAATCGCTACGGCATGGTGACCGGTACGGATTTGCTGGATGCGGTGATTCTGCAACATCGATCCTTGAGCACTGATGTGTCACAAATTGCCAGTTACCGTTTGATCACTATCCACCCTGATGATTATTTGTTTAACGCGCTGATTATTATGACCCAGCAGCGTATTGAGCGAGTGGTAGTGATGGATGCTAAGCGCACTCTAGTTGGCGTGATTGAACTGACTGATGTACTCAGTCAGTTTTCCAGTCATTCGCATGTGATTGGTTTGCGTGTGGAGCGAGCGCAAACGGTTGAAGAGTTGCGTGAGGCTTCCTTTGGCTTAACTGATTTGATTAAAGCGTTGATTTCTACTGGAGTAAAAACACGCTTTGTTATGGAGTTATTAGCTGCGCTCAATAGCCGCATTTTAAGTAAGTTGTTTGATTTGATTGTGCCTCAGGAAATGCATCCACATGTGTGTCTAATTGTGATGGGCTCGGAAGGTCGTGGTGAGCAAATCATGAAAACCGATCAGGATAATGGTTTGATTTATCGTGACGGTTTAGATTGGCCGCAGATGCATAAGGTAATGAATACCTTTAGTGAGACATTGATTTCCTTTGGTTTTCCCCCATGCCCGGGCAATATCATGGTGTCTAATCCAGAGTGGGTGAACTCGACTAAGCAGTGGGCCGAGAAGTTGACACGCTGGAGTCAAAGCTTCGAAGGTGAGGCAACCATGAACTTGGCGATTGCCAGCGACAGTAAGCCTGTAGCCGGCAATACGGCGTTGTTTAAAGTCGCGCGTAATACCTTCTTTCGACGTATTCAAGATAATGAAATCTTCTTTGCCCATTTTGCTAAAGCAGCGTTGCGCTTTGATACGCCCTTGACTTTTTTTGGTCGCCTGAAAGACAGTGCCGGCTTGGATATCAAAAAAGCCGGGGTGTTTCCCATCGTGCATGGTGTACGCAGTATTGCTTTGGAAAGTAAAGTTGCGGAAACCAATACTTTTAAACGTCTTGAGCAGTTAGTCGAAACCGGTGTGTTACAAAAAGAGCTGGCGGATAACTTATCTGAGGCGCTGAGCTACTTTGTGCAAGTGCGCTTGCAGCAGCAGATTGAGCGTTATAGTGGTGATCCAACCGAGCTAGATGAGACCCCCAATGAGGTGAATATTAAGCTGTTAACTGCGCTTGAACGTCAATTGTTACGCGATGCATTGTCGGTGGTGAAGGACTTTAAAAAGTATCTTGTTCAGCGTTACCACTTGACTTTTTAAGAGGTGGTTACATGCTGTGCTGAGTGCTCTATATTGCGCGAGGTTAGTCGAGGTCTGATGGGCGTAAGCAAGCCATCGCCATGGCGACCAAGCTGTCGAGTAAGGCAGGGGATTGCAGTTGCTCTGGAATATCGTCTTGTACCGAGCGGATCATGCTGCGTAAGCCTTGCCCGAGTAAATACGCCGCTAGAGCAGGATGCTCGGTGGTGACCTCATGTGCGTAGATGTGTAGCAAGGGTAGCCATGTCGCTTCGATAAATTCGCCAGTGCTGCGGTATTCGCCACGCCACATACCGAGGTGAAGGGCCGAGTGGTAACGCAAATGAAAGGCCTTATTCAATTTAGACAGTCGTGTTTCAACCCGAATAATATTGGCAAAAATATCCCGCAGGGCAGACTTCAAGGGTATGCCAACCAGCTTTTTGCGCATCTCTAATACCTCGGCAGACTCCTCATCTAAAATCCGTTCGTACAACAAGGCGATGATCGCATCCTTGTTGGGGAAGTATTGATAGATTGAGCCGACGGCTACCCCTGATATTTCCGCAATATGGGCAACGGTCAGTGACGCCTCGCCTGACTCATCCAAAATCTTTAAGCAGGCTTGCTCCACGGCATCCACTAAGGCCCGCGAGCGTGACTGAGTGGGGTGTTTACGTAAGCTGGGTAATTGTTTTTTGGGTGGCTTGGTGCTCATGCTTGTGTACCGCTTTTTTATTGATGGAAATACGAGTGTTGTCTTTGTTGGTATGTTTTATATTTGATTTTTATCAATTCTATCAAGTGGTTACGAGTGTACCTGAGCGCCATTGGAATGCGAATACCTCAATTTTTGTAACCTGAGTATACTTATTTTCGTTGATCAAACAATGTCTAAGAGCGTAGTGATACGCCCCACAAAATCGGATGTTCCGACCCTATCGGGAGATTACCCATGACCTCATCTTTCACCGTTCGACCGCTGGGTCCAAGCATTGGTGCCGAAGTACTTGAATTGGATTGTGCTTCATTATTACTGCCAGAAACGCTGGCGGCACTTGAGGCGGTACTCACCAAGCATGAGGCCGTTGTACTGCATGTACCAGAGCTCACGCCTGAGCAACATTTGGCGGTTGCTCTGCATTTTGGTGAGCCGGAAGTTCACACCTTTTATCCCAATCTGGGCGAAGGGTTTGAGCAGATCACTGTGATTGATTCCAAATTGGGCGATCGAGCTGATATGTGGCACCACGATGAGAGCTTTCTGCCCAGCCCTCCAAGCGTGACCATGACACACGCACAGATTTTACCACCCGCTGGTGGTGATACGTGCTGGATCAGTATGACCACGGCGTACGATGCGCTGTCTCAGCGGATGAAGGACTATCTGGATGGTCTGTCTGCTTGGCATGATATGATTGGACCGATGTCAGCAGCGCTGCGGCAGAATTTTGTCACGCACGAGCGCTATCTTGAAGTGATTAATATGAACCGCCGGCACCTGCATCCGTTAGTGATTCAGCACCCTGATTCAGGTCGTAAGGCCTTGTATTTGAGCCCGACCTATACCACGCATATTGACGGACTGCCTTGTGCGGAAAGTTCAGCCATCCTGGCTTACTTGCATGCACATTGTCAGCAGGTCCACTTTGGTTTTCGCCATCGCTGGAGCGTGGGTGACATGGTGATCTGGGATAACCGCAGTGTTCTGCACAACGCCATCCTCGATTACAAGCCACACCAGCGACGTATGCAGCGTGCCTCGGTATTTTCTCGCGGGCCTTTTTACCTGTGATGAATCGACACTTATAACAATAATTTAAGAGGAATAACTATGTTGAAAGATACGCTGAACCACGAGTTGCTTGCCAGTTATGCGCCCAAACCCGGCCGTCATGCGTTATTGCCTGAGCTGAGCGCGCGGCAGACTGTGGCGCTCTTGTGCCGAGTGTTGTACCGCGAAGGTTACAACGACCATATTGCCGGTCATATCACCGTGCGCCTGGACGATGGCACCTACTTAGCTAACCCGTGGGAACTGACGTGGGGTGAAGTCACCGCCTCAGATATTGTGCGCCTTGATAAAGAAGGCAAGGTGATTGAAGGCGAGTGGAATATCACCCCAGCCATCAATCTGCATATGGATATCCATAATGCACGGCATGATGTGGATGTGGTGATTCACAATCACCCCGTCTGGGGATCGGTTTGGTCAGCCGCTGGACGTATTCCGCCGGTGTACGACCAAACCTCAGCCTTGGTGGATACTGATCCGGTACTCTATGACGAGTATCGCGGTACAGTTGAGGATCTCGAGTTTGGCCGTGCTGCAGTCGATGCACTGGGTTCAGCAAAATGGGCGCTGCTGGCTAACCATGGTGTGCTCGTGGTCGGTAACGGTATTCGCCAAGCGCACTTACGCGCCATCACCTTAGAGTGGCGCAGCCGCCTGGCATGGCGTGTTGAAGCGATTGGCGGTGGCACTCCTTTGCCTGCCGATGTTGTCGTGGCAACTGGCGAGCGTACCGATGCACATGGTTTCCCCTTCCTTTGGGAAGCCATGGCGCGTGAAGAAATCCGCCGTGATGCAACGGTGCTTGAGTAAGCTTTTTCATATTTGGAGCAGCATGGCCAACAGCCATGCTGCTGATATTTAATATATTCTGAGAACTGAGAATATGATGAAGCCGACTTTATTACTCTTATCCTACTTGCCTGACAGTTTGATGCAGCGTTTGCATGAGCATTTCGTTTGCCACCTGCATGCCTCACTGGATGCGAATCAGTTTATGCTGCTGGCGCCTACTGTGCGCGCTATCGTTGCCACGGCTCAATCCAGTGTGCCTCGCGCATTGATCAAACAATTGCCTGCGCTGGAAATGATTTCGATCATGGGGGTGGGGTACGATGGAATCGATCTTGAGGCGGCGCGTGAACACAATATTTGCGTGACCAACACCCCAGGATTATCGACCGAAGATATCGCCGATTTTACCATGGGATTGCTGCTGTGTGCCGCGCGTCAGATCCATACGGCTGATCAATTTGTCCGTCGCGGTGCATGGGAGACCGGGCGTTACCCGATGACGGCGAGGGTGTTTGGTGGGCGTATGGGTATTATTGGTCTAGGCCGTATTGGTCAAGCGGTCGCCTTGCGTGCACAAGCGTTCGGGATGAGCATTGCCTATACTGGGCGTACGCCAAAGACTGATGTGCCTTACCGCTGGTGTGATGATGCACTCGCACTGGCAGCCAGTGTGGACTATCTGGTGGTCTGTGCAAGTGCAGATGCGCAAACGCATGCCATGATCAATCAGGCTGTATTGGCCGCACTGGGGTCGCGCGGTGTGTTGATTAACATTGCACGTGGCTCGATCGTCGACCAAGACGCGTTAGTGACGGCCTTACGTGATGGAACTATTCTTGCTGCTGGACTGGATGTGTTTTGTGATGAGCCGCATGTTTCGCAAGCGCTAAAAGATTTACCTAATGTGGTTTTGACCCCACATATGGCGAGTACGACAGAGGCTAGCGTAGCGGCGATGCTGGATTTGACTTTTACTAATTTAGCGGCTTATTTTGCAGGTCAGCCGGTTTTAACCCCAGTGATTTAACTTCAGCGATCTGGCACCACTGCTACCCCGACAGCACATGTTTGTGTCGTCGGGGCATGCCTGTTATTGCAGTTCTCAGTCTATTGCGACACTCAGCCTTAATCGTGCTGGTAGGCTAGCTATGCGATACGTCTCTGGCTCACTCATCGAGTAAAATTCTACCCAAGGTGTGCTTGCCCTCAATGGTTGTACGGTTGATACGGCGACGAACACCGGGTGGCGTTCCTGTGGTGCAATGCATCGCGCGCCAGTTGTCCCACAGCACCATATCGCCAACTTGCCACTGGTGGAAGTAATGGAATTGAGGGTCACGAGTATGCGCAACTAAGCGTTTGAGTAAATCAATTGATTCATCATTTGACAGTCCGACTTTGTGTGGTGTCACAACGCGATCGAGGAACTGCTCGACAATGCCGAGCACTTTCATGCCGCTGATTGGGTGTGTCATCACCGCAGGGTAGACGGACTCGGGGAAATTAGGGAAACGCACGTCTGAAGGTTTTTTGGGGCTGTAAGGACCTGGCTCATAGCCCTCTAGG
Source organism: Denitrificimonas caeni (assembly GCF_905120345.1). Lineage (GTDB taxonomy): Bacteria > Pseudomonadota > Gammaproteobacteria > Pseudomonadales > Pseudomonadaceae > Denitrificimonas > Denitrificimonas caeni_A. The sequence continues at coordinate 31,736 of NZ_CAJHOA010000001.1, forward strand.
TCGACGTAGCGCATATTGCGTCGTTGCATGCTGAAAGCGTAGGCAACTTCGATGTTCTCTAGTAGGGCTTTGGTTTCATCATCCAGCGCCTCGTAGGCTTTAGCCAGATCGCCAAAACCGGTTAAGCCACCTTCACCGGCCACTTCAACCGAGGTGAGTACTGCGCCGTGGTTGGGTTTACCGGTGTAATGCAGGTCGATGTGCCAGTCGAGACGGCCAACAACAGTTTCGCCTTTATAGAGGGCAGTCATATGCTTATCTTTGTCGCCACCATTCTCCAGTTCGAATAACTCTGGATATTTATCTGAAGTGGTGGCCTTGAGCGGGTGCAGTTCCAATGGGCCGAAAATTCGACTGAACTCAATTTGCCGCTCAGGATTCATATCTTGATTGCGAAAGACTAAAACGCCGTATTCGTACCAAAGTGCGCGCAATTGCTCTTTTACCTCATCGGTAAAGGGCTGGCTAATATCAAAATCTAAAATCTCAATGCCAATGTTTTTTAGTGGTTTTATATTCAGTGACATGTGGTTACCTCAAGCGCCAAGGATTGTGGGGTCACGACGCAATTCGCGACGTGCCATGGCTTCCCAGAGAAACGGGAAACCGTTTGGATCAGGAAGACTGACTTCTTCGACCAATTCGTTCGGTAGTGGCTCTGCGCGGCCGGCGAGGCGTGCTTCATAAGCACGTCGGCAACGCCATTCTAAGGTCGCAGCACGCAGGTGGGCTTGGCGAAGGTCACGCCCAACAACTAGAGCACCATGTTGAGCAAGCAGCGCCCACTTAGCATCGCCTAAGGCATCGATCAGCGTCGCGCAGGCCTCGTTCTTCGCCAGCATAGCGGCATTGACGTAATCGGTCTTTAACACGGCCTTGATCCTTTTGCTATTATTATGACGACCGATTCTATCGCCGAGGAAAGGCTAGTGGATAGGATAATGCGGCCATAAAACAAGCCTTAAGGGACAATCTTGCGATTAATCAAACAATTTGCTGCGAAACTCAGAAGGGGTCAGACCGGTCCATTTTCTAAAGGCTCGCAGAAAGCCTGAGTGATCTGCGTACCCCACCTGCAAGGCGACTTGGGTCACCGATTGCGTCGGATCACTCAGTGCTCGGCGTGCGCGAATCACTCTGACTTGGTCAATCAGTTGCTGGTAGTGCCACCCTTCTGAGCTTAATTTGCGCCTTAGGGTGCGGGACTGCAATGCAGGATATCGGCAGCATCCGTCATGCTCGGAGGGTTGGCGGGGTCGTGGATGATTAACTGACACAGCCGCCAGGCCACATCACCCTGCTGACGGGCAATACTTTTTTCTTCACACAGCGCCGCGTAGAGTCTCGCACTTTGCGGGCTGGCATGAGGTAGCGGTTGGTCGAGCACGGTTGCATCAAAGAAGAGTTGAATGACTGGCGCATCAAACTGTACGGGGCAGTTAAAAATGGCCTTGTAGGCGGCGAAATGAGGTGGCATAGGGTAATCACAGCGTAGTTTTGTCACGGGCAATGGCCGTCCGAGTACCCAGCGAACAGTGGTCATGATACTGCTCAGCACATCTTCTACCGCCAGCAATCTAAACGCGTCTAAGCCTTCTTTGACGCTGACCTGATAGCAGCCTTGGCCATCTATTTCACTGAAGGTGGTAATGATTTCTCTTCCTGAAAAACGGCCTGGATAATTCTGGTAGCGCAAGCCGTTTTCTGTTGCTTCGCGCAACGTTGAGGAACTCATCAGCAGATAAGCGAGTTGGTCATAGGTCGCCAGTGATCGATGAAAGCCCAGTTCTAATCCGAGCCCACTGTTACCGGTGATACGTAACGCATCGGATAGCAAGGCCCTATGGGTTGCACGACTAATAGGAGTGTTGAGTTGTTCCAGATCGGTCAGTCGGTGAGTTTGCGCCAAAGACTGCGTGTCGACCCCTTGTGTAGATAAAAAGTCGAGAAGCCAAGCTACATATCGAGCATCGGTGTTGATCGGGAAGCACTCCTGTCAGAGGGTTAATGAGGTCGTTGAATCTAGCAAAATCGCTAATAATAGTACAGAACGATTCGCTTATGCTGTAAGAGACTGCGTGGTAACAGATGCTCGTATTGAAGCGCCAAGCACGCTGTGCACTGATGCGCGTGGGCGACGGGTTTTTATCCGCGTTAGGCGAGCGGTGACAGCACTCATCACCGCCGCAATGGAGCAGACTCTAGAACTTCTGCATCAGACCACCGAGGACGGGGTCAAACTGCATGCGTTGCAGTCGCTCGACAAACCACTGTAAGCCTTTACCGCTATTGTTGCGTTGCCACGCGACTGATATATCGACCGGCGGGCGCGGCACATCCAAGGTTAAGATCTCTAATTGACCTTGTGCTAATTGCTGCATAATGCGATGGCGCGGTAAATAGCCCACACCAAGCCCTTTGCGTTGTGCAGCTATTTTGTGTTCGATACTGGGCACATAAATACGGCTACGGCCATCCAGTAGCCCAGCGGAGCGCGTGGCTAACCGCTGTGAGCTGTCGGAGACAATCACGGTCGGGTAGTCCAAGATCGCGCTGGCGGGCAGAGGCGTGGGCAGTTGCGTTAAGGGGTGCCCAGCGGCAACTGCAAAATCAAAGATCACTTGGCCCAGTGCATGTTGGGCAAAACCTGACGCTGGGGCCGCACCTTCGGCGCCGATGACTAAATCACAGCGATCATCGATGAGTGCATCCCAACTGCCACTGAGGACTTCTTCGCTGAGGCGTATCTGGGTTTTGGGCTGGACGTGCTGGAACTCTTCAATCAGATCATAGATAGCGTCGCAGCTCAGTACACTCTCAATACAAATGCGCAACTCAACTTCCCAGCCATTCGCGGCTTGACGGGCCTGTGCCGCTAACGCGTGCGAAGCCTTGAGAATGTGTCGGCCTTGTTCGAGGACTAGGCGGCCAATGGCGGTCAGTTCGGCTTTACGACGGCTGCGATCAAACAGCTCAACGCCCAGATCTTCTTCGAGTTTATTGATAGTGTAAGAAACGGCGGATGGCACACGGTGCAACTCTTCTGCCGCAGCGGCAAAACTGTGACGACGCTCGATTGCGTCAAGAGTTTGCAAGGCATCTAAAGTGATAAGCAACGTCATAGTTCAGTTTTCCTGACCATAAAGGTCAAAACGTTCCGTTATTATCTGTTTGGCCTTTGCAATATAGTAGTTACATCAAACAACATAACTGATACTACTTGGAGACAACATCATGAGCAAAGCTTTAATTCAGCGCGTACTGACCACTGACCACTGACAACAGCTTGAGCAGCTTGCTCATGCGCCTTAGCGCTGGGGCTATTTTCGCAGCGCATGGTGCACAGAAGTTATTCGGTAGTTTCGGCGGCGGCGGTCTGGAAGGGACGGCGCAGTGGATGGCTTCGATTGGTTTGCAGCCGGGTTACTTAATGGCGCTGGCCGCCGGCAGTGCAGAGTTCTTTGGTGGTATCGCACTGCTGCTTGGACTGCTGACGCGACCTGCTGCATTTGTGCTGGCAATGACCATGCTGGTTGCAGTCATCACAGTGCACCTGCCTAACGGATTGTTTTTGAGTAACAACGGCTATGAATTTGGCCTGGCGTTACTGGCCATCACTGGTGCTTTAGTCTTAAACGGCGGCGGTAAGCTTTCGCTGGACAGTATGCTCAGTGCACGCTTAGGCAACGGCCGCGCTGATTCATTCTAAGTTTCGGCGTCTATCGCCAACCTACATAACATAAGCACGCAGGCAGATGGTCTTCCTTCGTGCACGATTCTCACAGACAAATGGAGGCTCTAACATGGGCTTATTAGTAGACGGTCAATGGCATGACCAATGGTATGACACTGACTCCACTGACGGTAAATTCGAGCGCAGTGAATCACAATTTCGTAACTGGGTCACCGCTGATGGCAGCGCTGGACCAAGCGGCGTAGCAGGCTTTAAAGCGCAAGCCGGACGCTATCACTTATATGTGTCTTTGGCCTGTCCTTGGGCGCACCGCACACTGATTTTTCGTAAGCTCAAAGGGCTTGAGTCGATGATTTCAGTGTCAGTGGTCAACCCTTTTATGCGAGAGCATGGCTGGACTTTTATCGAAGATACAGGCGTCGTTGCTGACCCGTTGTTTCAAGCCACCTATATGCACCAGATTTATACGGCGGCAGACTCTAAGTACAGTGGGCGTGTCACAGTTCCAGTGCTGTGGGATAAACAGCACAATGTGATGGTGAGCAACGAGTCATCTGAGATTATTCGTATGTTCAACTCAGCTTTTGATGAGATTGGCGCGAAGCCTGGCGATTATTACCCAGAAGCGTTACGTGCTGAGATTGATCGTGTCAACGAGCATGTCTATGACACCATCAATAACGGTGTTTACAAGGCCGGTTTCGCCACCAGCCAAAAAGCTTACGAGCTGGCAGTGTTCCCCTTGTTTGCAGCACTGGATGAGCTTGAACACCGATTCTCCAAGCAACGCTACTTAGTGGGCGACCAGATCACCGAAGCGGATTGGCGTTTGTTTACCACGCTGATTCGTTTTGATGCGGTGTATCACGGTCACTTTAAGTGCAATCTTAAGCAGATTGAAGATTATCCGCATGTGGCCGGTTATATGCGCGAGCTGTACCAGTGGCCTGGCGTGGCTGAGACGGTCAATATGCAACATATCAAAGAGCACTATTACCGCAGTCACGACACCATTAACCCCACCGGTGTGGTGCCAGCGGGTCCAGTGTTGGATTTTGCTCGGCCACATGGCCGTAAGTGATTGTTGCTACACAACCAAGCCGGCTGAGTGGCTATTGACTCGCTGCTCAGCTCGGTATCGCTTTACCCAGTGATTGAGGTGTCTTATGCAAGCGCTACAATTTTCTGCCACCGGCTCTTTAGATACGTTGCAATTACATGACTTGGCAAAGCCCGTGCCAGCCGCGGGCGAGGTATTGGTTGAGGTGCGTGCCACCGGCGTCAATCCTAGCGATATTAAGAATGTATTGGGCTTGTTTCCTTACACCACCACGCCGCGTATACCTGGCCGAGACTTTGCTGGCGTAGTGGTTGCAGGGCCTGAACAGTTGCTGGGTCAAGCCGTGTGGGGCGGTAGCGGTCAGGGTTTTGGTTTTTATCGTGATGGTTGCCATGCGCAGTATGTCACGGTGCCAGTCAACGCAGTCACGCCGCTACCCAAGTCACTGACCTTTGCCCAAGCGGCCACCTGCGGCGTGCCTTTTATCACCGCTTGGGATGCGCTTGAACGCAGCCACGTTAAAGCGGGAACGCGCTTGCTGATTATCGGTGCTGGAGCAGTAGCTAAAGCGACACAGGTTTTAGCCGAGGCGCGCGGTGCCGAGGTGGTCATGGCGGCACGTCGTGCCGATGTTGTGCAAAGCCTGCAAACCCAAGGTATTAACGCTTTTCAGTTAAGCGCAGAAGAGCAGTTGCCAGAACAGGCGCGCCAGCACTTTAAGCAGCAAGCGCCTGAAGTGATTTTTGAAACCACAGGTTTCTGGCTTGCAGCAGCCGTCAATACAGTCGATACCTTTGGTCGTGTCGCGATTATTGCCGCACCCAAGGATGGCGTGATCAGTTTGTCGTCCTTGAATCTGTATCGCCGTGGCGGCTCAATTGTGGGGATTAATTCGCTGCTCTACAGCCTAGAGGAATGTGCGCAGATGCTTAAGCGTATCGGCGAAGCATTTGATGCGGGACTGCCCGCACCCAGCGGTTTTATCGAATTACCCTTGTCGCAAGCCGTGACAGCCTATCAACAGGTTAGCGCTGGCGCGGCAGAAAAGATTGTATTGATTCCATAACCAACATGTTTGGCTGATAAGAATTAAATATCAGCAGGAGGTTTTACTATGATTGAATTACGACCTTACAGCGAGCTTGGCGGTGCTCAACATGGCTGGCTGGATACGCGCCACCATTTTTCTTTCGCGGATTATTACGATCCTAAGCGCATGCGCTGGGGCCATCTTCGTGTCTGGAATGATGACACTATTGCCGCGCGCTCGGGCTTTCCAGCGCATCCACACCGAGATATGGAAATTATCACCTATGTACGTAGCGGTGCGATTACCCACCAAGACAGCTTGGGCAACCGTGGCCGTACTGAAGCCGGTGATGTGCAGGTGATGAGTGCCGGCACCGGCATTACTCACAGCGAGATGAATGAAGAGGGTGAAGCGACACAACTTTTTCAAATTTGGATCATGCCTGATGAAAAGGGCCTACCGCCAAGTTGGGGTACTAAGCCTTTCCCTAAGGGCGAGCGCAGTGGCTCTTTTGTCACTCTGGCCAGTGGTTTATCCGGAGATACTGACGCGCTAGCGATTCGTGCCAATGCCCGTTTAGTCGCGGCAACGCTAAAGGCTGGGCAAAGCACCGAATATCAAATTGCTCCTGGACGCAAGGTGTATCTAGTGCCAGCCAGTGGCCAAATCGAGATCAACGGTGTTGTTGCTGCAGCCGGTGATGGCGTGGCAATCAGTGATGAATCTTTACTCAGAGTGAGTGCTCAGCAGGACAGCGAAATTGTGTTAGTGGATGTCGCATAAAACATGCTATCCCTGTGCAGAATAAATATGCAGTGAATTGTGCTGACCTTAAAATTGAACGTTTAACAGAAACTTCCCCATAGGGGATGCTTGGCAAGTGATTTGCCTCGATTAGCTAACAGATCAACAAAGTTAAGTCTTAAAAGAGGAAACAAATATGACTAAAATACTGGTTCTTTATCACTCAATGTACGGCCATATCGAAACCATGGCTAATGCGGTCGCTGAAGGCGCGCGTGGTGTGGCTGGGGTTGAGGTGACGATTAAGCGTGTGCCAGAAACCATGAGTGCCGAGATTTTTAAGAATGCCGGTGGTAAAGCGGATCAAGCTGCAGAAGTGGCGACACCAGCAGAGTTGGCTGATTACGATGCTATTATCGTTGGTACACCAACGCGCTTCGGCAACATGAGCGGGCAGATGCGCAACTTCTTCGACCAAACCGGAGGGCTGTGGGCGAAAGGCGCGCTGGCCGGTAAAGTCGCTAGCGTATTCACTTCAACAGGTACCGGTGGTGGCCAAGAAATGACCATTACCTCAACTTGGACCACGCTCGCACACCACGGCATGATCATTGTGCCAATCGGTTACACCACGCCAGAATTGTTTGATGTCTCACAAGTGGGCGGCGGCACACCTTACGGTGCATCGACGCTTGCCGGTGGTGATGGCTCGCGTCAGCCTGATCCACGTGAGTTAGCGATCGCCCGTCATCAGGGCGCGCATGTGGCTAAAATTGCCGCTAAGCTTAACGCCTAATACGCTGACTTAGCAGCTTGAGAAGAGCCGTACTCCTTTAATGGGGGGTATGGCTCTTTTTTATTGTGCGATTCAGCTGTTTTGTCTGGCACCAGTTGCTGTGCCCTTAGTGATATAAATCGCGCCCGATGTTTTAGCAGACAGAAAATGTCAAAAATATTCCTATGCTGCGCTTGCGTCTGATACCTTTGCAGGGTTTTAACATACAACAATAAAAGACCCATACCTCTCTACCATGGCGAGCGTATGCAGGCTGAGGAATACGCATGAGAAATAATTATGATGTGGTCGTCGTCGGTTCCGGCGCTGGCGCATTTATGGCCGCTTTATCGGCGGCCAATCAAGGTGCTGCGGTATTGATGCTGGAAAAAGGCAGTCAATGGGGTGGCACCAGTGCAAAGTCAGGGGGTGGTATTTGGGTGCCTAATAGCCGCAATATTGCCCAGGCCGGTGTTAGCGATAGCGCGGAAGAGGCATTCAAATACATGCGTGCATGTGATTCCTGAAAACGAAGTCAGTGCTGCAAGTATCAATAACTACATCACTTATGCGCCTAAAATGATCGACTTTTTAGAGCAACAGACCTGCTTAACCTGCACCCCCGTACAAGGTTATGCTGACTATTATCCTGACATCGAAGGCTGGAAAGCCGGTGGGCGTACCATGGATCCATCGCCCGTGGATGGCCGTAAAATGGACTACGAGATGCTCAGTCGCTTGGTGGAATCACCGCGCGCGTCTAAGGCTTTTAGCCGTTTTTCGATGAGTATTCTCGAAGGCGTGCAAATTCTAGCGAAAACACCCGGTTGGCAAAAAATCTTTATGGGCATTATTGCCGGCTATTTTAAAGACATTCCAGGACGCCTCAAAGGTCCTAGAGATAGACGTTTGACCCAAGGTAACGCCTTAGTCGCAGGCTTGTATTTTGCTGCGATGGATAAGGGCGTAGAGTTGGTATTGGAATCGCCAGTCACCGACTTAATATATGAAAATAATCGCGTAACAGGTGTCGTTGTTAAAGGTCATACGCAAATCACAGCGAACAAAGCTGTAATTATTGCCGCTGGCGGCTTTGAGCATAATAAAGCCATGCGCGAGACATACTTGCCACAACCGGCCACCTTTGGTCATTCCTCTGGGGTAACCAGCAATACGGGTGATCTGATTTTAGCTGCGGAAAAAATTGGCGCAAAGTTCGGATTAATGAATGAGGCATGGTGGGCACCAACCGCCATCACACCCTTTGGGCCTACAGTTTTATTCTCGGAAAAATCAAAGCCGGGTCTTATCATCGTTGATAAGAAAGGCCAACGTTTTATGAATGAATCCATCACCTATAATTCTTATGGTGATTGTTTTTACGCAGCGGACCAAAAGGGCCATGATGTATTTCCCGCCTACTGTATTTTGGATGCGCACTACCGTAAAAAGTATATGTTTGGCGGCGTGGTACAAGGCGAAGCCATGCCGGACTTTATGAGCAAGCAAATGATCGGCGAAGGGAAAATGCTGATTAAAGCCGATAGCTTGCAAGAGCTTGCGCAGAAAATGGGCATCGACTACAACGGATTAAAAGACACCATGGACAAGGTGAAGAAGTATGCGGCTAGCGGTGTGGATGAAGAGTTCCATCGTGGTAGCGATGCACATGACACCTTATATGGTGACCCCGAGGTGAAGCCGAACCCCTGCTGGGGACCGATGGATCAAGGACCTTACTACGCCACCCAACTCTTGCTTGGTGATTTAGGCACTAAGGGCGGCTTGGTGATTAACCTGGACGGTCAAGTACTGAGGCAAAACGATGAGCCGATTCAAGGCTTGTATGCCGCAGGTAACTCCAGTGCCTCTATTATGGGCAGTAAGTACCCAGGTGCAGGCTGTACTTTAGGCCCAGCCATGACCATCGCATTTAAAGCCGGTCATCACGCGCTAGGAGTTGCTGTCTAGACCTGTCCTTCATTGCACACCAGTCAAGGCCCACTACTGCTGGCCTTGACTGGCGTTACCCGCTACTAGTCTTCTAATCCTTTTGCGTATCTGACTAGGGTGTTTTCGGCTTGAAATACAAAGTCGCGCCGCGCTCTAAACCTTGCAGATTGATGTCATCACGCGGCACTTCAGCTTCGATCGTCTCGTCTTGGCCAGCGACTTTCATCGTCACCCGCGTAATCGCACCTAGAGGGCGGATATCACGCACGATACCGGCTTGGTGATCAGCCAGCGCCACGCTTGACAACAGCACTTCGTGCGGGCGGAATTGGATATCTTGATCGGCCACTTTAAGACGGTTGGAATCGCCTAAGAAATGATAAACAAACTCACTGGCTGGGTTTTCATAGACTTCAGCGGGCGTGCCGATCTGTTCGATCACACCTTTATTCATCACCACAATACGGTCAGCGACTTCCATTGCCTCTTCTTGGTCGTGGGTGACAAACACTGATGTCAGGTTGATGTCCTCGTGCAGATCGGCCAACCAACGACGCAACTCTTTACGCACCTTGGCATCCAACGCACCAAAGGGCTCATCCAGCAGTAGAATCTGCGGCTCAACCGCCAAAGCGCGGGCCAGAGCAATTCGCTGGCGCTGACCACCAGATAGCTGCTCAGGATAACGGTCTGAGAGCCAATCGAGTTGCACCATACGCAGCAGTTCTTGCACTTTCTCGGCAATCACCGCTTCGCTGGGACGTTCACGACGTGATTTCATCCGCAGACCAAAAGCCACGTTATCAAACACTGTCATGTGGCGAAACAAGGCGTAGTGTTGAAAGACAAAGCCGACATTGCGTTTGCGCACATCGCGGCGTGAGACATCATCACCGTTAAATAGAATATTGCCGGTATCGGGTGTTTCTAAACCTGCAATAATACGCAGCAGCGTGGTTTTACCGCAACCGGATGGGCCGAGTAAGGCCACCAGTTCACCGGCTTGGATATCTAAATTGATGTTGTTTAATGCAGTAAAGTTGCCGAACTGCTTATGGACTTGGCGGACTTCAATACTCATGACTTATTCGTCTCCATTGTTTAGCTGACGGTTGATCCGCGATTCGCTCCACTGCTTGAGCAGCAACATAATCAACGCCAAAATTAATAGCAGGCTGGCAACACTAAAGGCCGCAACGTGGTTGTATTCGTTATAAAGAATTTCGACATGCAGGGGCAGGGTGTTGGTAAAACCACGGATATGCCCAGACACCACCGATACCGCACCAAACTCGCCCATAGCGCGGGCGGTACAGAGTACTACGCCGTACATTAAACCCCATTTAATATTGGGTACGGTGACATGCCAAAACATCTGCCAGCCGCTGGCGCCAAGCAAACGCGCCGCTTCTTCTTCTTGGGTGCCTTGTTGCTGCATCAATGGAATCAGCTCGCGGGCGACAAAAGGCACGGTGACAAACAAGGTGGCTAAGACAATACCGGGTACAGCAAAGATGATTTGAATATCATGCTCTATCAGCCATTCACCAAAGAAGCCTTGCGCGCCAAACAACAACACATAGACTAAACCAGCGATGATCGGCGAGACTGAGAAGGGCAGATCAATCAAAGTGATTAAGACGCTTTTGCCGTAGAAATCATGCTTACTCACGCACCACGCGGCGGCTACGCCAAACACCAAGTTTAGCGGCACCGAAATGGCGACGGCTAATAAGGTCAGTTTAAGTGCTGAAATCGCATCCGGCTCAATCATTGATTCAAAGAAGTGAGCGACACCCATTTTTAGCGCTTCAATCAGCACGATAGCCAGTGGCAGTACTAGAAAGATAATAAACATCGCCCAAGCGCTAAGAATCAGAGCTAAGCGTGACCAGCTTGGCGCATTACGTGAGTTTTGTTGTGGACTGGTTGATGTAGTAGACATGTGTATTCCTTAGCCTTTAGCAACGTAGCGCTGCAGAATGTTGATCAATAGCAGTAGCACAAAAGAAACCACCAGCATCATTACGCCAATGGCAGTGGCGCCGACATAGTCGTATTGATCGAGCTTTACCATGATCAGTAGCGGCAATATTTCAGTCTTGCCAGGCATGTTGCCGGCGATGAAAATAACTGAACCGTACTCGCCAACACCGCGGGCAAAGGCCAAGGCAAAGCCGGTTAACCATGCGGGTAGTAAAGCGGGCAACAGGACATAACGAAATACTTGTAACGGACGCGCACCTAAGCAAGTGGCTGCTTCTTCCAACTCACGTGGGATATCAGCTAACACGGGCTGAATGGTGCGAACCACAAAAGGCAAGGTGACAAAGGTCAGGGCCAAGGTGATACCAAAGGGTGTGTAGGCAATGGCGATCCCTAGGTCGTTGGCAAAACGACCGACAAACCCATTTGGCGCATACAGTGCAGTGAGCGCAATACCGGCGACTGCCGTTGGCAAGGCAAATGGCAGGTCGATCATGGCATCAATTACCTTGCGACCTGGGAAGCGATAACGCACCAATACCCAGGCAAACAGCGTACCAATTACACCATTGAGTAAGGCGGCGATAAAGGCCGTACCAAAGCTGAGTTTGAGCGCCGCCAGTACTCGTGGCGCGCTGATAATGGTGTAAAACTCGGACCAGCTCAGCTGCGATGCATAAATAAACATGCCGGCCAGTGGTAAAAACACCAGCAAACTGAGGTACACCAAGGTGTAACCGAGAGTCAGACCAAAACCTGGAATGACGGGGGAGGTGCGTCGTGACATAGTGACAGGCCTTATGCTTGTTTAAAAAAACAACCTATTGCAGAACATAGGCTGTTGTGAATCTTACAAAATTATTGCTCTTGATAGATCTGATCGAACACGCCACCATCATTAAAGAATTGCGTTTGCGCTGCCTGCCAACCCCCAAAAAAACCATCAATAGTGACCAGTTTTAACGGTGCAAATTGCTCAGCAAACTCTTTAGCGATCGCGGCATTACGTGGACGATAAAAATGTTCTGCAGCAATGCGTTGGCCAACATCGCTGTACAAGTATTGCAGATAGGCTTCAGCGACCACACGGGTGCCTTTGCGATCGACGTTGCGATCAACCACCGCTACCGGCGGCTCAGCTAAAATTGAGATGGATGGAGCAATGATCTCAAAGCTGTCAGCACCGTGCTCTTTCAAAGTTAAATAAGCTTCGTTTTCCCATGCCAGTAGCACATCACCCATGCCGTTATTGGTAAAGGTATTGCTTGCTGCCCGTGCGCCGCTATCTAAGACTGGCACGTTGGCGTACAGACGTTGCACAAAGTCCTGCGCCTGTTGCTCGCTGCCGAATGCTTGCTTGGCATAGGCCCAAGCGGCTAAAAAGTTCCAACGTGCGCCGCCTGAGGTTTTTGGGTTCGGTGTGATCACACTAATCCCAGGTTTAACCAAATCACCCCAGTCTTGAATCTGTTTGGGATTGCCTTTGCGTACTAAAAACACAATCGTAGAGGTATAGGGTGTGCTGTCGTTAGGTAAGCGGTTTTTCCAGTCTTTAGCGAGCCAATTACCGCTACGGTGCAGCTCATCAATATCAACGGCTAACGCGAGAGTCACGACATCAGCGCGTAAACCTTCAGACACTGAGCGTGCTTGCTTGCCTGAGCCTGCGTGGGATTGTTGAACCTGTAAGGCCTCGTGGCCTTGCGCTTGCCAGTGTTGATTAAAGGCACGATTAAAATCGCTATAGAACTCACGAGTGGGGTCGTACGAGACATTGAGTAAGGTTTGTGCCTGCGCAGTAACAGCGACAGTCGCTAATAATAAACCTGTAAAAAAACTTAAACGGCGGCGATAAATTGACATGCTGTACTTCCTAAATAAAACCTTCACTAAAAAAAATTGACACAAAGGACTCGCGCATTCGCCAACAGCAGCATGTCAGTGCCGGCTCAGACAGATAGTGATTACCATGACTTGAAATAGAGAGAAGCATGATGCGTCCTTAATACCAATACGCCGGTTAGTGTTGGCGTTAGGGTGCTTATCATAGGCGCTATCGCTTATTCTTTAAAATACTGTTTTGTGATTCTCTTATTCTTTAATTGAATTAGAGAGTAAAAGATTGCTTATTCTTTTTAGTTATAGATAAATGATTTTATATTCTTTTATTGATGATCAGGGTTGTAGCATAGTAATTGCCACTGACACATTACTGAGGAAGCACCCATGAGTATTCAATTAGGCGATACCGCACCCGATTTCAAACAAGATTCAAGCGAAGGATTGATTAGTTTCCATGAGTGGTTGGGCGACAGCTGGGGCGTGTTGTTCTCGCACCCCGCCGACTTCACCCCGGTATGCACCACTGAGCTGGGCTTTACCGCTAAGCTTAAAGATGAGTTTGCGGCACGCAATGTTAAGGCGATTGCTTTATCGGTTGATCCAGTGGATTCGCATCATGAGTGGATTAAAGATATCAATGAGACGCAAAACACTAGAGTGAATTTCCCGATCTTGGCTGATGACGATCGTAAAGTATCTAATCTCTATGATCTGATTCACCCAAATGCCAGCAATACTTTAACCGTACGCTCACTGTTTATTATTGATCCCAATAAAAAAGTGCGTTTAACCATTACTTATCCAGCCAGCACGGGTCGTAACTTCCACGAGATTTTACGAGTGATCGACTCACTGCAACTGACTGATAACTATAAAGTGGCAACGCCAGCCAACTGGCAGGACGGGGAAGAGGTGGTGATAGTGCCATCGATTCAAGATAAAGCCGAGTTGGAGGAGCGTTTCCCTAAAGGCTATCGTGCAGTCAAACCTTACCTGCGTCTGACTCCACAACCCAACCGTTAAGTTAGTCAGTCGCGCGGCTGCACACAAGCACTGTGCGGCCGCGGTATCTTGATAAGGAGAGCGCTGATGCGCAATAACACTGAACTGCGTTATTTGATCGTGCCGGGCTGGCAAGGCTCGCCTGCTGAACACTGGCAGTCGCATTGGCAGCAGGTGTTGCCGCAATGTGCGCGGGTTGAGCAAGATGATTGGCTGCTGCCGCAACGCCACGCTTGGGTTGCCGAGCTTGAACAGCAGATTGCGATCGATCAACGCCCAGTGCTGTTGATTGCCCATAGCTTAGGCTGCGTCACGGTTGCGCATTGGGCGGCGCAGGCCTCTTCTGATTTGCTGGCGCGGGTACGTGGTGCTTTATTGGTGGCACCGGCTGATGTCGAGCGCCAAGATTGTCCGGCCGCCTTGCGTAACTTTGCGCCTATACCAAATGCTGATTTGCCCTTTCCAAGCGTGCTGGTAGGGTCCAGTAATGATCATGCCGCCGATGCACAGCGAGCCTTACAGTTTGCCCAGCAGTGGGGCAGTGAAGCGGTTATCTTGCCTAACGTTGGCCACATTAATGTGTGCTCAGGTCATCAGCGCTGGGAACAAGGGTTTGCTTGGTTATATCAGTTGCAAGAGCGTAGTGACCTTGGCGACCAGCGTCGAGCTTGACCTTAGAGTCACAAGCCTATGGGCCGCGTTAAACTTCTGCTAAGCCTACCGTTGCTCGCGCATTAGGATAATGCAGAGATTGCCGTCTCTGGGCGATAGCCGATTCTAAAACCGCCCCAGTGCTTACCATGCACGTAAATAGGTACAGAAATATCATGCATATGCTCACCAGTCTCACGGATGTAGGTTTGCAACAGCAAAGGCTTTTGATGGTTGCCACAGCGCGCACCGACCCTATCATTAAAAATGCGTTTGGTTCGGTTATGTAAGTAGTCGTGTTGGTAATCGCCGGTCAGCGGCTGGCTGTAGACCAGATTGTGGGTCGGAATATAACCTTCGGGGGTGATGCCAATAGCGAAGACGGTATTGCTATTGTGCTTGAGGATGGGTTCTTGAATGGCGCTGAACACCTTGTCGGTATATTTATCGAAGGCAGTGCTGTATTTCTTGGGATTGGTATTGGCAATCTCTTTATAGTTGCGATCAAACAATGCCGACTGGCTGATGCTGCCCAGTTCAATATCATGCTCAAATTGCGCGCTAATCTTTTGCGCCGCATCTTGCGCTAAGTTGTAAATCTGTTGGTGGTAGTCTGAGAGGCTGACCTCAGAAAGCTTTTCACTGATGTCTTCTGTTTGGCCTTCTAGTAATACGGCTGATTTGCTCAGCTGGGCTGTTTGCTGATCACTGTCAGAAAGATTCTGGCGGATTTGCGCCACTTCTTTGAAAAGTTCATCAAGCTGTAAGCGGTTGCTTTGTGTACCGCTAGCAATATTGGCGACTTGCTGCTCAACCTTGATAGCCAGTTCGGTGATATTAATCAGTTGCGCACCGGCATTCTCGACTAATTGCACGCTACTGTTTAGGTCGGTAATGAGTTTATGTTGCTGAGCGGCGACATCATTGGTGTGTTGTTGAATATCTTGCACCATGCTTTCCACTTCTTTGGTCGCTGTCGCCGTACGGCTGGCTAAGCCGCGCACTTCATCAGCGACTACGGCAAAGCCGCGGCCATATTCACCGGCACGTGCTGCTTCAATGGCGGCGTTTAAGGCGAGTAAGTTGGTTTGGCTAGCAATTCCTTGGATGACAGACGCCACCTGCTGGATTTCACGGCTGCGTTGGCTGAGGTTATCAATTAAGGCACGACTGTTATTGGCTTGCTGTGCTAGCGCTTGAATACTAAATGTGGCTTTTTCTAGACCGCTTTGACCCGATTGGCTGTTGCTGCGCACCGCGCTGGCGGCGCTTAGGCTTTGCTCGCTCAGTTGTGCCGTCGCTTCTTCAGTGCTGATCATTTGCCCTGCGTTGCTTTCAATGCGTTGCGCTGAGTTGACGAGGGAAATCAGTTTTTGTTTGAGCTGTTGAGCCGCATGGCTGACACCGGCTGCTGTTAATGCGCTGGCGGTAGTGGCATGGGATAAGTGCCGCGCTAACTCGGTGGTCTTATCGTCGTTGCCCGAGGTCGCAATCAATGCAGCTGGGCGTTGCAGCAAAGGGAGTACAAAAATAGGAATTAATAAGAGAGCGCTGGCCCACAGCGGTGCATCCAGCCGCCATAAAACGGCAAGAGCAATAACACTGCTAATTTGTAAAGCAAGGGTGATAGATTTGCAATAATTCATGAGCGCAATGGGCCTTATTCGGACAGGTAAAACAAAAGTTATAGTTGTTGGTATTTTGTTTAATTGCTGAATCGTATTGCGTCATAGTGAGTGGCTAAATGCCATTGCACTTTAGTTGCTAGTCGACGCACTTTAGTCTTGAAGAGGGCTGAGCGCAGCGTTTTATCAGTTTGACGAGCGATTAAGACGTGGCAATTTATTGGACAGTGTTTTGAGGTAGGCTAGACGCTCATAGCACAACGTGATCTCACCGCTGTGCATATTGTACCAACTGTCGGGTGTGCCACAGGCGGTGATACGCAAGCTGAGCTCGCGCGGTAAGGCAAAAAACTCGCTGGCCCGTTTGGCCAACGCTTCCAGTTCGCCACTGGCTTTGACTTTATCTAATAGATCTTTACCCCCCTCCAAATGCTCAGGCGGAGTGTCGTATATCACCTGGATACGGTGTTGAACGGGTTGATTGGGCTCACGTTTAAAGTGCTCTCGAAACCATAACGCTGCATATTTGGCTTGCTCGTATTCGTCTTGACAATAAAAGGCTCGCTCTTCTGGGAGCCCAGTGACCTCGATAATCCATTCAAGGTTTTTAGGGTCACTGCCATAGGCTAAACAGGCGATATTATAAAAACGCTGTTCATCAAGCGCATGACTGTCCCAGGCGTATATTTCTTCTGCAGGTTGTTTCGCACGTTGCCACTCTAGACGCCAGTAATCCGCTACATCGAGCAGGCGTAATGGAAAATCAGGTATTTGCTGGCGATCGTAAATTAAAAACAAGCCAATGAAGCCTAACTGATCGGCAGCATCCTCCTCGCGCCCGAGCACCGGCAGCTTTAATTCGTGAATCAGCAGGTGACCCATTTCATGCAACAATGTGAACTCAGCATTGGTAGTGATAAAACGCAATTGCTCGATACTGGCGGGTACCTCTAATACTGCACTCTGCGTTAAAGACGGGCTGAGTATTACGCATAGCGCTATCAATAGGCGCAAACGCAGTTGCTTGCAAAGAGACGTCAGCCAAGAGTCGGGCATAATTTATCAAGATCCTCCAAGGCAAAAGGAAGTTTGGGCTGTGGCCATTGTAGGTCCAGTGACTCGAGTTTTTGAGCCATTAAACTGCAAAACAGTAAATTGCGTAGCGGTTTATTATTGGCTGGTAAAATATGCCAAGGGTGCGAGGCTGTACTACTTTGCATAAAGGCTTGATTCCAGTTACTTTGAATGGCGTCAAAACACTGGTGACCGGTTAAATCTGCGACCGATACTTTCCAGTGTTTTTCTGGATTAATAAAGCGTTGCTGTAGACGACTTTTTTGTTCATCTTTAGAAATATGTAAATAGACTTTAAGCAAATGGATATTTTTTTCAGCCAATTGTGCTTCAAACTCAAGTAGCTGTTGCAAGCGTCCAGCGGCTTGGCTGTCATCAATATAGCCATCAGCTAAATCACTGACTAAGCCTTCATAGGGGGTGCGGTTAAATACAGTGAGCGTGCCTGGCGTGGGCAATTGTTCGCGGTAACGCGCTAAAAAGTTTTCACGACGCTCAAGCTCAGTGGGTTTTTGAAAGTCACTGACACGTACACCTTGCGGATTAAGGCCACGTAGGCTGTTTCGAATCACGCCATCTTTTCCTGAGCAGTCTGGACCTTGTAGCCAGACTAAAATAGCCTGGTTTTTATTGGCCCAGAGCAGTTGTTGCTGGCGATCTAAGCCGTTACGTACTGTTTTTAGACGAATATCGGATTCTTGCGTGCTCAAGTCGAAATCGCGGGCAGGATCGAGCGATAGTCCTGTGTCGGAGCGGTAAAAACATTGTTGTAGTACGGAATCGGCGAGCCGCATATTAATCCTTATTGCGCTGGAGTTGATCTTTAAGCTGGGTTGGCAGTTGACGAATAATTAACATATCGCGGGCTTCATCATATTCAACTTTAGAACCAAGCAGGTGCGACTCGAAGCTAATCGAGATGCCTTCGGCACGACCAGTAAAACGATGGAAAGCATTTAAAGTGCGCTTGTCAGCAGGGATTTCTGGGGATAAGCCGTAATCTTTATTACGAATATGGTTGTAAAAGGCTTTCGGGTTATCTTCATCGAGAACTTCCGATAAACCTTCAATACTCACCCCTTCACCCCGCTTGGTTTGACTATTGGCATAGCTGATTAGGCTGTTAGTTTTTTCCCGAGCTTGTTCTTCGGGTAAGTCTTCACTTTCCACAAAGTCACTAAAGGCTTTCAGTAGTGTACGGGTTTCACCTGGGCCGTCGACGCCGTCTTCGCAGCCTAAAAAGTCACGAAAGCCATCGATGACTTTTTTACCGTTTTTGCCCTTAAGGTATGAAATATACTGCTTGGACTGGTTATTGTTTTGCCATTCAGACAGGTTGATCCGTGTGCCTAAATGGATCTGGCTAAGATCAAGGTGGCGTGCTGAGTTAATCTCAAGGCCCTCAGTGATGACCATGCCTTCGCTGTGTTGCAGGATGACGATACTTAAGTAGTCAGTCATTCCTTGCTGATAATGGGCAAATAACACGTGCCCAGAGAGGGTGATATCAGCCTCGTCCAGATGTTTTTTTAGGTGTTCAATAGCGTGTTGGCTAAACTGGGTGAAATCAATTTTCTCCGCGAGATAGTCGGCCAGCCAATTTTGTAATGGCGCTGCAGAGCTATCTGCTTGGAAAAAGCCCCATGCTTTGCTCGGTTTACTGTTGTAGCTGTCATTGATGTCCGCTAATAAATGCTCTAAATCGTTACCTAGCGACAGACTTTCACTGCGAGTGCGCAGCACGGCAGCGCTGTCATCTGGTTTTTTATCAATAAAATGAACAATACAGTGATGAATGGGCATGTGGTTATAACCTTTATGGTAAAAAGCTGCGATCTCACTGTAGACGTTGCAAACAGTGAAATCGCAGCTATAAGCGGTGATGTTGAGCTATTGAGTGGTGTTTGTCTGCGCTTTAAGCTGCTGTAAGCGCTGTAAAACATAGCGGACATGCAAATGCAGTTCATATAACTCATTGGTGTAAGACAGCGGTACTTCAACTTTAGCCAGCTCATCTTGCATCTGCGTCAGACGCTCAATTTCGCTATCAAGATGTTGTGGCAAAGTGTCGTTAGTCAGCTGTCTATCAACGTCTCTTAGATATTTATACCAGCGGTAAATACGCGCACGAATCCGCCAGCGATAGATGGGACCGGCTACTTTAAACAGGGGGAATAACAACACCAGTAAAGGAATTACTAAAATAATATAGCGGTCGGCAAGTGAAGCAATTCTAAAAGGTAGATAGCGTTGCAACAACGGTAAGCCTTTATTATGAAAGTACTCTGCTTCTCTGAGCTTGGTGAAATCATGCGGTAAGTTTTGCGGCCATGTGTCAGGTGCATCAATCAGCGTACCGTACTTCATCACTTCTTGTGCTGCGGCTAAGAGCAATGCGCTTAGTGCTGGATGAAACGACTGATTGGCCATTAGCATCGCAACTGGACTGAGTGTCGTCGTATCGTGATTGGGTTGATTCGTCGCCAGATTAAGCAAGCCTTGACCCACTTCAATCTCAGTAATAAACGGCAGGCGGGCGCGATAAGCGGCGGCTTGATTAAAATTGACCAGTTGTAGCGCGCCGTGACTGGCGGCCTCCTGAATTAAGCTACTTTCGGCTGGACCTAAAAAGAATGCGGCATCCAGTTGCTGGTCGAGCAGGGCCCTTAGCGCTTTTTTGCCACTGAAAGATTGCCAGTTGGCGGGTAGATTGTGATTGTCTATTTGGTTGGCGGCCAGCATCGGGTCAACCATCATGCGAATGCCGCCTTTGGCTGTCCCTACAGCTGTGCGCAAGGGGATGAGGTCATTGACGGTATTGATCTCAATGCCTTCACGAACAAATAGCCAGAGCGGCTCTTGATAGACAGCGCCAAGATTATAGAGTTGATCGCGTTGTGCTTGGTTGAGCTCGAGCTCTTGGCCGCTTTGCATCAGAGCAAGCTGTATACCGCTGTTCTTATCGAGCAAGCGTTCGGTGTTTTCGCGTGAGCCTTTGCTATTGATCAGTTTAAGCTCAAAGCCTTCTTTGGCCAGTTCGAAACGTAGTTTTTCTGCAAACTGGGCATAGCCGCCGCCGGCGTTGCCGGTGCTCATCGTGGCGTGCATCGGCGGTGGTGGCGCCACAAAATAAAATAAGGCTGCGACCAAAGCGGCTAAAACAGGTACCAACCAGAGGTTGGCACGTAACATAATAGAGAGATCTTGCAGAATACGATTCATGGGCGCTTCCTGTGCAGCAGGCGTCGTTATTATAGTGTGTTTGGGCTTTTGCGACGTGGGATACCAAAACGTTGGCGTCTTTCCCATAAGCATTTACGGCTGATACCTAATTTACGTGCCAGGTCAGTTTCTGTCATTTGATCTTGGTGCTCAAGTACAAAATGCTGAAAATAGTCTTCAAGTGATAAATCACTGGCGGCCAATTCCGTCTCGGCATCAGCCTGGGCTAATGCTTTTGATTGCGCTGCACTGGCTGCATCAAATGCATCTTGGTTACTTTTTTCTTCTGCTAAATCGACATCAATACCCATCAGTTCAGTGGTTACTTGGCTGCCCTCACAGAGAATAACCGCACGTTCTATAGAGTTTTCTAGCTCGCGTACATTACCGGGCCAACTGTACTTTATCAGCGCTTGTTTGGCTTGCTCGGTAAAGCTCATGGGTTCTTTATCCATGCGCAAACGCTGGCGCTCCAGCAGAATTTCAGCAATTTCCACAACATCATTTTCGCGATCACGTAACGCCGGTAAGTGCAGAGCAATAACATGTAAGCGGTAATACAAGTCTTCACGGAAGCCGCCGGTTTTAGACAAGCCTTTCAAATCACGGTGAGTTGCGGCGACCAGACGCACGTCAACTTTCTGTGATTGCACTGAACCAACACGGCGGATCTCTCCTTCTTGTAAAACGCGTAACAAACGTGCTTGTGCTTCCAAAGGCAGTTCACCAATTTCATCCAAAAACAGAGTACCGCCATCGGCTGCTTCAACCAAACCCGTGCGTGCTGATACAGCACCGGTAAAAGCACCTCTTTCATGACCAAATAATTCGGATTCAATCAGCGTTTCTGGAATGGCTGCACAGTTTACTGAAATCATCGGCGCTTTGGCGCGTTTGGATAGATTGTGCAGAGCGCGGGCGACCAACTCTTTACCGGTACCCGACTCACCTTGAATCAATACGTTGGAGTCGGTTGGTGCAACTTTACGGATTTTACTGTACAGCGCTTGCATGGCTGCGCTGCTACCAATAATACCGATATCAGAGTTGTCTATGGTGACTTGATCGGTCAGCGATAGCTCATCATCATCAACGGCGTCGGTGCTATCGAGGTCGCTGTGTTGATGATCGGCAATGATGCGTGCCACAGTTTGCAGCATTTCATCATGATCAAAGGGTTTGGCAATGTAATCAATTGCGCCTAAGCGCATGGAGTCAACCGCAGAGCGCAAACTGGCGTAACTGGTCATAATCAAGACCGGCCTTGGTTCGGCCAGCTTGATCATCTCTGTGCCGGGAGCGCCAGGTAAGCGTAAATCGCTGATAATCAAATCAAACGACGGAATATGGTGTTGTTCTTGTGCTTCTTGAACTGAACCCGCTTCACTCACCTTATATTGATTGCGTTCAAGCAGACGACGCAATGCCGAGCGAATAATGGGTTCATCTTCAACAATCAAAATATGATGCATTGACACTCTCTCTAAACAAACCGAATGACGTGCAGTGTTATGACGCAGTGGCTCATAACAAATCCGTCACTACTGGGCTGGAGGATGGGGTGTGGCGTGGCAAGGTGATGCGGAAACGCGTACCGCACTGTTGCTCAAGATCGGATGGGCTATCAACATGGATTTCACCATGGTGTTCTTCAATGATCGAGTACACCACTGCAAGCCCTAAACCGGTTCCTTGGCCAGGGTCTTTGGTGGTGAAAAAAGGCTCAAATAAATGTACTAAACTCGCACTGCTGATGCCGCTGCCCTGATCCTCTATAGATAACTCTACATGAGAATGGCTGGCCTTTGTACGGATATAAATATGTCCGAGCTCAGGGCTGGCATCGCGAGCATTAGAGAGCAGGTTGATCAGCACTTGCGCCAGACGTTGGGCATCACCAAGAACCCAAAGTTGGGTATTGCACAGGTTAAAATAGTATACGGATTTACCCAGTTTATTAAGACTGAGCAAGTGAATGGCTTCGCTGGCGACATCAAAGAGACTGACTGGCTCATGCGTATCGTGTTGCTGTTGGCCGGCGTGAGAGAAGCTCATCAACGATTGCACAATACGCGACACACGTTTGGTTTGCTCAATGATTTGGCTACTGATTTCACGGATCTCGGCATCTTCATCGCGTTCATAATGTAGGTTTTGCGCCAAGCAGGCAATCCCGGTAATTGGGTTGCCGATTTCGTGGGCGACGCCAGCAGCGAGACGACCAATAGAGGCTAAACGCTCTGAATGCACCAGCTTATCTTCAAGCAAGCGTGTTTGCGTCGCATCTTCCACGAGTAATACGAGACCGCTATTACCTGGCGCTAGCGGCTCATCAATAGCAGCTTTATGCAGATTGAGCCAGCGTGATTCGTAAGGACCTTGCAAGGCATGCTTATACATATGAGGGTTGTCGCCTTGGGCAAAGTCCATCAGCAGTTCGCGCCAAGGGGAGTCAATACTGTCTAGGCGCGAGCCAACCACACGTGATGCGGTAATTCCTGTTAGATCTTCTAAGGCGCGGTTCCACATCAGAATCTCGTGGTCCTTGGCCAGTGAGCAGACACCCATCGGTAAGTCTTGTAGGGTTTGCCTATGATAGCGGCGTAAGGCATCCAATTCGGCAGCAAGGCCAGTTAGACGTGACTGATAGTCTTCTAAGCGGCTTTCGATAAAGTGGATGTCTTCGGTAACATAGGTTTCGCTGTCTACTTTGTAAGGTAAAAAAGTATTAACGAGGTCTTGAGCAACGCTGGGGCCCATTAAACCGGATAGGTTAGCCTCAATGCGGTCGCGTAAGCGTCGTAAGGCAAAGGGACGGCGTTCATCAAAGGGGAAACGTAAGTCTTTTAGTGCTTGTTCAACTTCCCGTTGCGCAGTAACGGCACCGAGTGGTTTAGCCAACTCTGCTGCGAACTCTTGTGGTGTGCCCGCGTACAGCTCACGACGCTCTGATCGACGTACATTATTAACCACGCACGCTTGTGCTGAACGTTGCTCCTCAAGACTGGTGCGGGTTAACAGTGATACCAGAATAAAAACAATGGAATTGGCCCCCAGCGCCGCAATCGCAGAAAAATGCCAGTTGTGATTATCCAAGACGTAGGTGTAATCAAAGAATGGCAGATAAAATTCTTGCACAGTGCTGAACATCGGTAGCAGCATACTCACTGCCCAAGTCAGCATGCCTGCCACCGCACCGCTGATAAATCCATAGCGGTTGGCTTTCGGCCAATACAGGACTGAGAGTACACCCGGTAAAAACTGTAAAGTTGCGACAAATGCGACTAAGCCAAGGCTGGAAAGTCCTTGTTTGGATCGCAGTAAGAGATAAAAACTGTAACCGGCTAAAATAATCGCAAAAATTAACCAGCGTCGAGTCCACTTTAACCAGCGATAAATATTACCTTCAGCTGGCGGTTGATACAGCGGTAATACAATATGATTTAGAACCATGCCAGACATGGCTAAGGTCAATACGATAATAACGCCACTGGCTGCGGATAGGCCGCCGACAAAACCCAGCAGAGCCAAACGTTCACTGTTGACCGCTAAGCCTAAGCCAATGGTGAAGTACTCCGGGGAGGTGGGAGCGCCGAGTTTTAAACCAGCCCATAAAATAGGCAAGATCGGCAAACTCATCAGTAATAGAAATAGAGGCACTCCCCAGCTGGCACTGACCATTGCTCGTGGATTGATATTCTCGGTAAAGGTCATGTGATACATGTGCGGCATTACAATCGCGGAAGCAAAAAACAGTAGTAATAAGGTGCGCCATGGGCCTTCTTGTAAAGGAAGCTGCAGCTCTTTGAGGATCTGACTATTGTGCATAAGCCAGATATCGAGATCACCTGGCCCGTCAAATACAACAAACAGTGCGTAAGCACCAATAGCTAACAACGCGAATAGCTTTACCAGTGATTCAAAGGCAATGGCAAACACTAAGCCTTCGTGCTTTTCACGGGTCGCAATATGTCGCGCGCCGAACAGAATTGAGAACAGGGTGATTAACACACAAAAAGCTAAAGCGACCCGATCTTGAATAGGTTTGCCGGTGAGAATACCAATGGTGTCGGCTACTGATTGTATCTGCAAAGCCAGTAGTGGCAGGGCGCCAAGGAGCATGCCGATGGTGGCAATGGCGCCGACCCCGCTGCTACGAAAGCGAAAGGCCAGTAAATCTGCTAACGAAGAGAGTTGATGGGTACGGGTGAGACGTAAAATAGGGTAGAGCAACACCGGTGCTAATAAAAAAGCACCCGATAAGCCTAAGTAAATGGCTAGAAAACCATAACCATATTGATAGGCTAAGCCGACTGAGCCAAAAAACGCCCAAGCACTGGCATAGACGCCCAATGACAAAATATAGGTCAAGGGGTGATGGATAATTGCTCGTGGCACCCAACCACGCTCACTGGCCCATGCGACGCCAAACAGTGTCAGTAAGTAAATTGTGCTGATTAGAATCAGCTGGCTTAGACTAAAGCTCATCAGCATCTTGTTGGCTCTGCAAAATAAAAGTCACCACAATAAGAATCAACCACAGTAAATAAGGTCGATACCAGACACTATCTGCTGCAGTCCACCATTGCATAATGGCGGGTGAAAACAGGTACATGCCAACAACTAAAATGAGGACTAAACGATAAATATACATGATGCTATCCAACACACAAGTGTCACCGATAGTAACCAAGCAGGCGACAATCTGCCACAGTTAAGTTTGGCAGATTGCGTATTTATCGTACAAAATGACCTTGACGACGTTCAATTCGAAACTCAAGCGTGCTGGCGCGATAGCCTGCTCGCAGACTGGGTAGCGGTAAGCAGGTGAGCCACTCAGCAGCAGGCACCAAGGGGCTTGAGCTGCTATAGCGTGCTTCGGTAAACAGGGTTTCGACGAGATTGATATTCTCGCCGGGACGGTAGGCGGCGATACGCCACTGCAAACCTTTTAGTGATTTATCGGTGTTGTTACGTAATTGCACACGCAGAGGGGCATCGGTTGAGCACTGACTTGGTGCATAACTGATTTGCATATCTAAACGATCAAGTAGGTGTTGGTTATTGCGCTCGTCAAAAATCAACCAGCCAGCAATACTCGCCAGTACTGCAATAACAGGCACACCAATAGCCAAGGTGCGCTTGGGATAGCGTAACAGTAGAGCAATCCACGTCAGTGGAATTAAAGCAGGTGGTAGCATTGACTAGTCCTCAGGGTGATCGCGTAAAAATACTAAGTGATGGGGTTTGGACTGTTCAGCATTGTAATAGTAGCCTTGCTCGGTAAAGTCTTTGAGCGCTGATAATGAATCTACTTTATGTTGAATGACATAACGCGCCATCATCCCGCGAGCTTTTTTAGCGTAAAAACTGATGATTTTATACTGACCGTTTTTCAGATCTTTAAAATCAACCTCAACTAAGGTGGCTTTGAGCTGCTTGGGTTTAACCGCTTTAAAGTATTCATTCGAAGCAAGGTTGAGTAACACGTCAGTCTTTTGCTCGGCTAAGCACTGGTTCAGAGAGTCTGTTATGCGCTCACCCCAGAACTCATAGAGGTTATTGCCGCCAGAGTTGTGCAGTTTAGTACCCATTTCTAAACGATAGGGCTGCATTAAATCCAGCGGTCGTAAGACACCATACAGACCGGATAAAATACGTAAATGCTGCTGTGCGTATTGCATATCATCAGCACTTAAACTCTCGGCATCTAAGCCTGTGTAAACATCACCTTTAAAAGCCAAGATCGCTTGTCGAGCATTCTCTACAGTAAAATCAGCGTGCCACTCGGTGAAGCGCGCCACATTAAGGCCGGCTAACTTATCTGATAATTTCATCAGTTCTGCCAGTTGATTGGGCGACAGCTGACGCAATACCTCAATCAATTGGCTTGATTGCTCAAGATAACGCGGCTGGGTGTAGTCTGTCAGCGTTACGGGACTGGTGTAATCCAGCGTTTTAGCTGGCGAAATAACCATAAGCATAAAATTAGATCCTTGTAATACGGCTGCCAGCAGCAAGGCAAGCAAGCGGATAAGCGGACAATATGTTTCTGAGTATACAAGCTCTCAGAGTGAATAGGCGTTGGCGTTATACCAATTGGCCAGCAAATGCACTGTGAATCTGCGACAATAGTCGGCTCTGATTTAGATATGTATTAGTCGTTAATGAGCAAACAACACACCCAGCACGCATTACTTGCACAGATTAAACACGCCATGAGCGTTGATCAGTACCGCTTACGTCGGCGATTATTGGCTTTACTAAAAACACCAGAGCATGAACAGCAATTGCTGCAATGGCAACAGGATCTCGAGAAATCCTGCTCTCAGGTCGTCAATCGTCGCTTAAGCATTCCCAGTATCCGCTACGATGATAGCTTGCCGATTGCTGAGCGCCGTGAAGATATTAAAGACGCTCTGAATAAACATCAGGTGTTGATTATTGCGGGTGAGACGGGGTCGGGTAAAACCACACAGTTGCCTAAGCTCTGTTTAGAGCTGGGACGCGGTACTCAAGGCTTGATTGGTCATACTCAGCCAAGACGTTTAGCCGCGCGCAGTGTCGCCGCTCGGATTGCTGAAGAGTTGGCCACGCCACTGGGTGAGTTAGTGGGTTATCAAGTACGCTATGAAGATCAGAGCCATGAGCGCACGCTGATTAAGTTAATGACGGACGGTATCTTGTTGGCGGAAACCGGACGTGATCGGTTTTTGCAGCGTTACGATACGATCATTATTGATGAGGCGCATGAGCGCAGTCTCAATATTGATTTCTTATTGGGTTATATCAAA
This sequence comes from Denitrificimonas caeni, assembly GCF_905120345.1. Taxonomy (GTDB): domain Bacteria; phylum Pseudomonadota; class Gammaproteobacteria; order Pseudomonadales; family Pseudomonadaceae; genus Denitrificimonas; species Denitrificimonas caeni_A. The sequence goes on from NZ_CAJHOA010000001.1 coordinate 59,188, forward strand.
CAAATTTTACCGCGCCGTCCTGATCTTAAAGTCATCATTACTTCAGCGACGATTGATTTAGAGCGTTTTTCTAAGCATTTTGATAATGCACCAATTATTGAAGTCTCTGGGCGCACCTATCCGGTGGATACGTGGTATCGACCTTTGGTGGCAACGCAAGATGAAGATGGCAACTCAGTTGAGGAAGACCTCAGCGTTGATCAAGGCATTCTCAATAGCTTAATAGATATTGCTGAACATGAGCGCAGTGAAAAACGCTTACCCGGCGATGTCTTAGTGTTTTTACCCGGTGAGCGTGAGATTCGTGATTGCGCGGAAGTCTTGCGCAAAGCCCAGCTTAAACATACCGAAATCTTACCGCTGTATGCGCGTTTGTCGCCCAGCGAGCAGCAGAAAATCTTCCAAAGCAGTCCTGCACGCAAAGTGATTCTGGCGACTAACGTTGCCGAAACTTCGTTAACGGTACCGGGTATTCGTTATGTGATTGATAGCGGTACCGCGCGCATCAGTCGTTACAGTTATCGGGCGAAAATCCAGCGTCTACCAATTGAAGCGATCTCACGTGCCAGTGCCAATCAGCGTCAAGGTCGTTGCGGGCGCGTAGAAGCAGGGATTTGTATTCGCCTGTACAGTGAAGCCGATTATTTAGGCCGTCCAGAGTTTACCGATCCGGAGATTTTGCGTACTAACTTGGCTGCGGTGATTTTGCAGATGTTGCATTTGCGTCTCGGCGCCATTGAGGATTTTCCTTTTATTGAGCCGCCCGAAGGCAAAGCCATCAGCGATGGTTTTAATGTCCTGCAAGAACTCAGTGCGGTTGATCGTGACAGTCTTCTGACCCCTTTGGGTAAACAGCTGGCGCGTTTACCGATTGACCCTCGGGTTGGACGAATGTTGTTGGCCGCTGCCGAGCAAGGCAGTTTGCGCGAAATGCTAATTGTTGCCAGTGCCTTATCCATCCAAGATGCCCGTGAGCGTCCCGCCGATAAGCAGCAAGCGGCCGATCAAGCACACGCGCAGTGGAAAGACCCCGATTCTGATTTTGCCGTGTTGATCAACATTTGGCGCAGTTTTGAAGAGCAGCGTTTAGCCTTAGGTAGTTCCGGTGTGCGCCGTTGGTGTCGTACGCATTTCCTTAATTATTTACGTATGCGTGAATGGCGTGATGCCCATCGTCAGCTGACTTTGATTTGCCGCGAGCTGCAGTTGCCGTTTAATCAGCAACCGAGTGATTACGCGCAGTTACATAAGGCCTTGTTGACCGGCTTGCTCAGTCAAATCGGGCAGAAGACCGAGGAGAATGATTTCTTAGGGGCACGGCAGCGCCGTTTTCATATTCACCCGTCCAGCACCTTAGGGCGTAAGCGTCCACAATGGCTGATGGCCGCAGAACTGGTCGAAACGACAAAGTTGTTTGCCCGACTCGTGGCAAAAATTGAGCCGGAGTGGGCCGAGCAACTGGCTGAGCATTTACTCAAGCGTACTCATCTTGAGCCACACTGGGAAAAGCGTCGTGGTCAAGTTGTCGCTTATGAACAAATCAGTTTGTATGGCTTGATTATTATCGGTCGTCGCGCCGTGCATTACGGACCGATTGATCCAGTCCTGAGCCGAGAAACTTTTATCCGTGAAGGGTTGGTGGCCAATGAAATCCTCAGTCGTGCACATTGCTTACAGGCCAACCGAGAGTTATTAAAAACCCTCGATAAACTCGAAGCAAAAGCGCGTCGTCGCGATATTTTAGCCGATGAGGAAACCCTGTTTAGTTATTACGCTCAACATATTCCTGCCGACATTTACCAAACCGCTAGCTTTGATCGTTGGTATAAGCGCAGCTGCGAAAGTGATCCGCAACTTTTACTGATGACTGAAGCGGATGTGCTGGCGCGTGAAGCGACCGAGGTCACCGCCAATCAGTATCCTGATGTTTTAGAGTGGCAGGGTATTCAGTTGCCTCTCAGCTATCACTTTGAACCAGGGCATTCGCGCGACGGCGTAACCGTAACTATTCCAGCACCGCTGCTGGCGCAAATTCCAGAATCACTGTTGCAGTGGCTGGTGCCGGGTATGCTGACGACACGTTGTATTGCGCTGGTACGCGAGTTACCAAAAGCCGTGCGTAAAAATTTTGTCCCAGTGCCTGATTTTATTGGTGCGGCTTTAGAGGGTATGCCATTTGCGCAAGGATCGCTGACTGAAACGCTGGGTCAGCAATTATTACGTATGACCGGCGTGCGTGTCAGTGAAGAATTATGGCAGCAGGCGGTTGAACAGCTGGACGAGCACTTGCAGATGAATATCGAGGTGGTCGATGCCGACGGCAAACGTTTGGGCGAAGGTCGTGATCTGGCCGAGTTGCGTAGTCGCTTTGCCGGTGCTAGCCAGCAAGCGTTGTCTGAACTGCAGCAGAGTAAAGCGACGCCACATACCGTAGCCAGTGACAGCTTTACTGTGCAGGCGCAAAGTACACATAAAGTTGCGGGTATGGCGATGACGGTCTATCCGGCCTTGGTCGACAACGCGGGTGAGGTGCAAGAAGGCCGTTTTTCTACTCAGCAGCAAGCTGACCAAGAACATCGCCGTGCGCTGCAGCGTTTATTGTTGCAACAGGTTGCCGAACCGGCTAAGTATTTGCGCAGCCGTTTGCCAGGGCTCACCGAAATGTCGCTGCTGTACCGCGATTTAGGTCGAGTAGAGGCGCTGACTGAAGATATTCTCTTGGCTGCTGTCGATCGGTGCATGTTGCAGGATCTAAAGGTCTTGCCACGTGATGCGCAAGCTGTTGCTCAATTGGCTGAGTCTAAGCGCGGCGAGTTTGTAGCGGTGGCTGAGCATTTAGCGAAGACGGTATTGATCGTTTTACAACGCTGGCATGAAATTAAAAAACGTTTAAAAGGGCGTATTGATTTATCGATGGCAGTTGCATTGAATGATATTAAAGCTCAGCTGGCCAGCTTGCTGTATGCAGGTTTTGTCCGTGATACACCAGCGGTTTGGTTGCAAGAGTATCCGCGTTTTTTAAAGGCGATTGAACAACGTTTAGATAAATTACCCAGTCAAGTGCAGCAGGATAGGGTTTGGACTGTCGAGTTAAGCAGCTACTTAGATAAGCTCAACAAGCGTGAAAATAAGCATAAGCAAGAAGGCAAATACGATGAGGCTTTGAGCTTATATCGCTGGATGCTAGAAGAGTATCGAGTGTCACTCTTTGCCCAGCAGCTGGGCACCAAAGTACCCGTGTCGGATAAGCGTCTAAGTAAGCAGTGGAGCTTAGTTGAGGATTAGTTTTGCGCCTGTATTCGAGCCCAACTAGGCAAGGGTATAGGCGCAAAAATAAGCAGCTTTTATCGCGAATGACGGCAGCTTGAATACAACAAGCTTAGGCTAATACATCGTTTGTGATGATTTTTCTGTCAGTACAGTACCTTTGCTTAACGACTATTTTAAACCATCATACAGCTATATTGTTTAAAAAAATAATCCTCGAATGTCTAAAACCTTATCTTCTACATAAACCGTTTTAGCAAATAAAATGATTGGCGTTGTGTGAATCTCTATTGTGTTTCTAGCGAGCTATCGCGAGTTGATTGCTCGCGATAGCTCAGCTGATTTACTCGAGTAAGCCGTCAGTACGGAACATGGCTTTAATACCACGCAGCGCTTGGCGCGAGCGATCGAGGTTTTCGATCAGAGCAAAGCGTACATAATCATCGCCGTATTCACCAAAACCAATACCTGGTGAGACGCTAATTTTAGCCTCAGCCAGTAATTTTTTAGAAAACTCCAATGAACCTAGGTGTGCATAGGCTTCAGGAATTTTCGCCCAGATATACATCGAGGCTTTTGGGTTTTCGACCATCCAGCCGATTTCATGTAAACCTTTAACCATAACATTGCGGCGCTGACGGTATTTCTCAGCAATATCCAGCACGCATTGTTGATCGCCTTCCAGTGCTGCAATCGCAGCCACTTGCAGCGGGGTGAAGGTGCCGTAGTCGTGATAGCTTTTGATTCGCGCTAAAGCGTTAACCAGTTCGTGGTTGCCCACCATAAAACCAATCCGCCAGCCGGCCATATTGTAACTTTTCGATAAAGTAAAGAACTCCACCGCAACATCACGCGCGCCTTCCACTTGCATAATTGAAGGAGCTTTCCAACCGTCATAGACGATATCGGCGTAGGCCAAGTCGTGAATCACAATAATATTGTGCTCGCGAGCGAGGGCGACCACCCGTTCAAAGAAATCCAGTTCGACACATTGTGCGGTGGGATTAGAGGGAAACCCCAGAATGATCATTTTTGGTTTAGGTATTGATTCGCGAATCGCTTTCTCCAGTTCCACGAAAAAATCCACGCCGGGAATCAGCGGTACTGAGCGTACTTGTGCACCGGCGATCACTGCGCCGTAGATATGAATCGGGTAGCTGGGATTGGGTACCAAGACCATATCGCCTTGATCTAAGGTGGCGAGCATTAAGTGCGCCAGACCTTCTTTCGAGCCAATAGTAACAATCGCCTCAGTCTCTGGGTCGAGATCAACCGCATAGCGTTTTTTATACCAGTTGGTAATTGCCCGACGCAGACGCGGAATGCCGCGTGACGTCGAGTAACCATGGGTATCTTCGCGTTGTGCGACTTGCACCAGTTTTTCCACGATATGCGGCGGTGTTGCGCCATCGGGATTGCCCATGCTGAAGTCAATAATATCCTCACCGCGACGGCGTGCAGCCATCTTTAATTCAGCGGTGATATTGAAAACATATGGTGGCAAGCGATCAATGCGCGAAAAGCGCCGGGGTGGACGAGTGTCAGTCATGTAAGCCTCTATAAACGTAAGCGCCCAGAACCGTCTGAGCGACGTCGACTCATGCGTGAGTCAAGCGTACAAAAATACGCTCAGTTGTTATGAAGTTCAAGTGGGCTGGATAAACCTTTAGCGAAAGCGCGGGCCATACGCAGCGACCAGTAATAAAGCAGCCGCCAAAACAGCAAAAGCGGCACTTAGCGAGCTGTAATGAGCGACTGCGCCCATCATCGCAGGACCGACTAAGACACCCGCAAAACCAATGGTGGTGGCTGCTGTGATGGCAAGGTGGGTGGGCATATGGGTTTGCTTGCTTAGTGAGGAAATCAGCACGGGCGAGACATTGGCGCAACCTAGACCGCATAGCGCATAACCGACTAGAGCAACTTCCCAATGTGTTGTGATAATGCTTAATAGAATACCTGCAGAAGCGAGTAAGCCACCACAAACAATAATACGTACACGGCCAAAAAGCTCAACTAAGGCATCGCCTAAAAAGCGACCGATGGTGACCATCACTGCAAAACTTGCATAACCGAGGCCTGCTTGCGCGGTGGCAATCTGTTTATCTTGGATTAAGAATAAAGCACTCCAATCTAAAATAGCACCTTCAGCAAGGTAGACAATAAAGCACATTAAGCCGACTAATAAGATCCAGCCGTTGGGCCAAACAAATGCGTCTGTGCTACGCAGAGTGCGCTCGCTTAAATAACCTTGGGCGGCATATAGGCTCAGCATTAGCATCAGTAAAACGACTAGCAACGTGCTGATAATAGCGGAGAAGCCTAACATCAGTAGAATAATCATCAATGCAGAGCCGAAAATAGTACCAAGGCTAAACATGCCGTGAAAGTTTGACATCATGCGGCGATTGATGCGATTTTCGATACTTAAACCTTGGATGTTAAGAACAATATCCAGCACGCCAAGGCTGCCACCAAATAAAAATAATGCCAGCCCCAATAGCGACAATGACGTAGCAGTTGCCATTAGCAGTAACGTCGCTAATAAAATTAAAGTGGCGGTTAGCAAGCATTGGCGAATATTAAAGCGGCTGGTTAAGACTGCGGATAATGGCATGCAACACAGTGAGCCGACACCGATACATAGCAGCATCAAGCCAAAGGTGGCGTCGGTCATGGGAATATGTAAACGTACATAAGGTACTAACGGCGCCCAAATTGACAAACCGAGACCGGCGATAAAAAAGCCAACACGTGAAGCGAGAATATTTAAAATTTGCAAATCGTTACTTTTGTGTGCAGTAAACATAGCTGTTCAACTCTTAAAAAAATGGAAGGTTTTTTCTAAGAGTGCGATTACCACAGGTGCAGTATGCCGTGATCAAAACTGCACAATTGCCAAGCATGCTGCAGAGCGGTAAGTCGATGCATAGTGTTTATCAGTTCAGTACTTTACATTGCTGGGGACAGAGCAAGAGAAATATAAGTTCGTGGTTTGGAACGTGGTATATTACCTGCAAATTATTGTTTTGTGATGAGTATTATGAAGTTTATCCACCAGCGTGAGTATTTGAAAGAAGGCGATACTGTTATTATTCAATGCTCGCAAACCTGCAATATCCGTCTGATGAGTGACGCGAATTTTCGCAGCTTTAAAAATGGCGGCCGCCATACCTACCATGGTGGTGCGTTTGAAGATTTTCCTGCGAAGATTAAAGTGCCCAGTACGGGTTATTGGAATATCACTTTAGATACGGTGACTCGCCGTGCTGTCAGCGTCACACGCAAGCCGGCCTTTACTCATAAAATTAAAATCGTTCGTAACAAAGATAATCTGCTACCACGATAAATATCTCTTGTGCGCTGGTTTGTTCTAGCCCAGCGCAGTATCCAAAAACATCATCACCGCAAAGCCTGCCATCAGTCCAGATGTTGCTGCGGCTTGGTAGCCATTGCGGTGAGTTTCTGGAATCACTTCGTGACAAACCACAAAAATCATCGCGCCTGCCGCTAAACCCATACTCAGTGGGTAAGCTAAAGCCAGACTACTCGACATAGCAAAACCCAGTATTGCGCCAATCGGCTCCAGCACACCTGTGGCTGTGCCAATTAAAAAAGCTTTAGTGCTGCTTAACCCAGCACTGCGTAACGCTAAGGCCACAGCAAAGCCTTCAGGGATATCTTGAATAGCGATGGCTAAGGTCAGTGGCAGACCTATTTGCAAGTCGCCGTGGGTAAATGAAATGCCGATCGCCATACCTTCTGGCAGATTATGCAGGGCAATCGCAAAAACAAATAACCAAATCCCACTAAGACGCTGAAACTCTGCGCCAGACAGGGCTTCGCTGGCCTGCTCGTGAGGAGTGAAATAGTCTAAACCCAGCATCATTATAGTGCCCAAGCCTAAGCCTAACACCACAATCGCAGCGGCTAAAAAGCGCTGATCTAAAATCTCTTGTGCTGCTTCAATACCCGGTAAAATTAACGAGAAAGCGCTGGCAGCTAGCATCATCCCTGCGGCAAAGCCCAGTAGACTGTCTTGCGTGCGTACGCTAATACCGTGAGTAAAGAAAATCAGTAGGGCGCCGACTGTTGTCGCAATCAAGCCAGCCATGCCACCGCTAATAGCATAGTGAAAGTTATCAAGGTGTAAGCCCTGATAGGTTGTGATCAGTAATAATATCAAAACCAATAGCAAACAGCCGGCAAAACTTAGAGCGAGCCAAGGTCGGTTGCGGGCTTGTGCTTGCCATGCTCGGAAGAGTTCTTGCTGTGCTTTATCAGTTGTCGCCATTGTCGCCACCTCTTAAACAGAGCTTGAGTGTACGAAACTGCACGCTGATAGAACAGAGGGTCAAGCCAGTATTGAGTGGGGATAGCGCTGGAAAATGCGTATAAATAAAAATGCCCCGCACGAGGCGGGGCATTCAGTGTTGCAAACGACGCTAAATTACACGGCTAATACAGGAATTGACGCTTTCGCGGCAGCTTCTTTGTAAGAGGCAATTTCGTCGAAGCTGAGGTAGCGATACACATCGCTCGCCATGCTGTCGATGTCTTTCGCGTACACCATGTACTCTTCAACCGTTGGTAATTTACCAATGATAGAGGCGACTGATGCAAGCTCAGCAGATGCCAAGAATACATCAGTGTTATCACCTAAACGGTTCGGGAAGTTACGCGTAGAAGTCGACACGACAGTCGCGCCTGTTTCAACACGTGCTTGGTTACCCATGCACAGTGAGCAGCCTGGCATTTCCATGCGCGCGCCTGCTTTGTTGAAGATGTCGTAGTAACCTTCTTCGGTCAGTTGGTACTGATCCATACGGGTTGGTGGTGCTAACCACAGACGTGTTGGCATAGTGCCTTCAACTTTCTGTAGCAGTTTACCTGCCGCGCGGAAGTGACCGATGTTAGTCATGCACGAACCGATGAACACTTCGTCAATTTTACGGCCTTGAACGTCAGACAGTAAACGAGCATCGTCTGGGTCGTTTGGTGCGCAAAGGATAGGCTCTTTAATGTCAGCCATATCGATTTCGATGATGGTTGCGTACTCAGCATCAGCATCAGCTGTTAACAGCTCAGGCTTGGCTAACCATGCCTCCATCGCTTGTGCACGACGCTCAATAGTACGTGCGTCACCGTAACCTTCACCAATCATCCAACGTAGCAGGGTGATGTTGGATTTCAGGTATTCAGCAATCACGTCTTCTGGCAGTTTGATGGTGCAACCTGCAGCAGAACGCTCAGCAGAAGCGTCAGATAATTCAAACGCTTGCTCAACAGTTAGGCCGGTCAGACCTTCGATTTCAAGAATACGGCCAGAGAAGATGTTCTTCTTGCCTTTTTTCTCAACGGTCAGGTGACCTTCTTTAATGGCGTAGTAAGGAATCGCATGAACAAGGTCACGTAAAGTGATACCTGGGTTCATTTTACCTTTAAAACGAACCAGTACTGATTCAGGCATATCCAATGGCATTACACCAGTGGCTGCGGCGAAGGCAACTAGACCTGAACCTGCTGGGAAAGAAATACCCATTGGGAAACGGGTGTGTGAGTCACCACCGGTACCAACGGTGTCAGGCAGCAACATACGGTTCAACCAGCTGTGGATGATACCGTCGCCTGGACGCAGTGATACACCACCACGGTTCATGATGAAGTCAGGCAATGTGTGGTGGGTAATTTCGTCAATTGGTTTTGGGTAGGCTGCAGTGTGGCAGAACGACTGCATCACGAGGTCAGCAGAGAAGCCCAAGCACGCCAAGTCTTTCAACTCGTCACGGGTCATAGGACCAGTAGTGTCTTGTGAACCAACAGTGGTCATTTTCGGCTCACAGTAAGTGCCAGGGCGTACACCTTGACCTTCTGCTAAACCACACGCGCGACCCACCATTTTCTGCGCTAAGGTGAAACCTTTACCGCTATCAGCTGGAGCAACAGGGGTTTTGAACAAATCTGCTGGGCCCATGCCAAGTTCAGCACGTGCTTTGTCAGTTAAACCACGGCCAATGATCAATGGAATACGGCCACCGGCACGTACTTCATCAAGCAGAACGTCAGTTTTCAATTCAAAAGTAGTCACAACTTCATTGTTGTCGTGACGACGTACTTCACCTTTGTATGGATAAACGTCAATCACGTCGCCCATGTTAAGGTCTGTGCAATCAAATTCGATTGGCAGAGCGCCCGCATCTTCCATGGTGTTGTAGAAGATTGGTGCAATCTTAGTACCGAAGCAGAAACCGCCAGCGCGCTTGTTAGGTACGTTCGGGATATCGTCACCGAAGAACCACAGCACAGAGTTGGTGGCTGATTTACGTGAAGAACCGGTACCCACAACATCACCAACGTAGGCAACTGGGAAGCCTTGAGCTTTCAGTGCTTCCATTTGCTTGATTGGGCCGACTGAACCTGCAACGTCTGGATTAATACCATCACGCTCCATTTTCAGCATCGCTAATGCGTGCAAAGGAATGTCTGGACGTGACCATGCATCAGGTGCAGGTGACAGGTCATCAGTGTTGGTTTCACCAGTGACTTTGAACACGCTTAAAGTGATTTTTTCTTCTAGCGCTGGGCGGGCTTTGAACCACTCGCCGTCAGCCCATGATTGCATCACTGCTTTAGCATTGGCATTGCCTGCTTTAGCTTTTTCAGCAACGTCATGGAACGCGTCAAACATCAGCAGAGTGTGTTTCAGTTCAGCGGCTGCTAATTCAGATAACTCCGCGTTGTCTAATAAAGCAACCAGAGTTTCAATGTTGTAGCCACCTTGCATGGTGCCCAACAATTTAACAGCTTGTGCTTTATCGATTAGCGGTGAAGTGGCTTCACCGTTGGCAATGGCTGTTAAGAAACCTGCTTTAACATAAGCGGCTTCGTCAACACCAGCAGGAACGCGATCAGTGATCAGTTCTAATAGGAAAGCTTCTTCACCAGCAGGTGGGTTTTTCAGTAACTCAACTAAACCAGTGGTTTGTTCGCTAGTCAGTGGCTGCGGGACAATGCCCTGTTCAGCGCGTTCTGCTACGTGTTTGCGGTAGGCTTCAAGCACAGTATTATATCCTCATCATTGGCCCCCAAACAGGAAGGGGCGCTTATCCAGAAGCTGTTTTCAAAGTGTTGCAGGCACGCGTAATCAGACTAGTGCTGAGTTTTTATCATTACTATTTACGCTGCAGCGGTAAGAGTAAAACTCTACACGCTTTGAAAACAGCCTCGATTTTGGACGTGAACGCCTAAAATGGCGGCCTTATTCTAAGCCACAAGCGCTAAAAAGTTAAGAGGCATTCATGGTTTTACATGGGGTTTTATATGTTAGACCATGGGCTAACATCATTTTTACGTTATTTAGTCAGCTATCGTGCTAAGGCGTGCAGATAATAAAGAGCCGTTCAAAAATACTTTGAACGGCTCTTGGATCACTGCTTAACCTTCAAGCTGGCTTTCTAGGTGCCGCATAACGTGTTCTGGTTTCAACACCAGTACATCGGTTTCAACAGCATCGAGAACCACTTCAGCTGTATTGCCAATCAGTGCGCCGGATAAACCGGTGCGTGCCACAGTACCAATCACAGTGACGACGGCATCCAGCTCTTTAGCCATTTCTGGAATCAAAACGTCGGCAGGTCCTTCTTTGATATGCATTTGACCCTCTTCCAGTTCAAACTCTTTAACAAAGTTTGCACATTCTTCGCGGTAGCGCGCTTCGATGGTTTCGCGCAGCTGGAAAGTTGGATCAGAGGCCGACAACATCGGTGATGGATGTGCAGTAAAGACATGCAGGGTTGCTTTGGCGATGGACGCCACTTCAAAAGCATTACTGATTAAGCTGGCGTGTAGCGCTTTGTGTTCCGCGCTGCTATTACCCACATCGACTGCCACTAGAACAGTGCCTTCAGTCCAAGGACGGTTGGTTTTTGCGATCAGTACTGGGCTAGGGCAATAACGCAGTAACTTCCAGTCATCTGGGGTGAGCAATGCACGCTTAAGTGGATTCTCAGGGAAGTGTTGTTTAACCACTAAGCCACAGCTTTCAGCTTGTTGAACTTGAATAATGGTTTCATGAAAGGTTTGGTGCCACGCTTGCTGAGTAGTGACATCGTAGCCGTCCTCTTCTAGCTCGCGCGCTGCGTCGGCTAAGTATTGGCTGTGCTCGCCGCGCTTGTCACAAACCAGTAAATGCAGGCGTGAGTGAGTCACTCCGGCAATTAACTTGGCACGTTTTAGTGCTAACCCTTCTGGTTGGTTGGGGGTCATAACCACCAAGATGCTACGGATGGCTTGCATGTGTCTCTCCCTGTTTTTTAGAATATAAAACCTGTCTTGATTAGCATGACAGCTTTATTTGCTGGCTGGTATTGATACCTATCAACGAACAAGACTGGCTGTTCTAGTGGTGCTCCGTATAATAGAGCACAATCATCACAGCCTTTAGTACTTGTCTATGTTAATACCTGAAATTGAAGCTTTTTTACAGTGCCAAACACCACAAAGTTGGATTGAGTGTGCGCTCGAACACCCTGAAGAGCTATTGCTTGATCACGCCAATTGCGAGAAGAAGGCCGCGGGCACAGCGTTAAGTCTGATGTTTCGTTATGCTGAGCGTGAAGAGTTACAACAGTATCTATCGCGTTTAGCGCGCGAGGAGTTGCGTCATTTTGAGCAAGTGACGGCCATTATGAAAAAACGCGGTATGCGTTATCGTCAGCTCAGTCCTTCCAGCTATGCGCAGCGCTTGCACAAACACATTGCCAGTCAAGAGCCTGCTAAGTTAATCGATAACTTGATTGTCTTAGCTTTTATTGAAGCGCGATCCTGCGAGCGTTTTTACCGTTTAGCACCGTATTTAGATGAGGAGTTGGGCCGCTTTTATAGCTCGCTATTAAAGTCGGAATCACGGCATTTTGAGGGCTATTTGCGTATGGCGCAGCTCTACGCTAAGCACTCTATTGAAGAGCGTATCGCGTTTTTTGCTAACGTCGAGCGTGAAGCGATTTTAACTGAGGATACGGTGTTTAGGTTTCATAGTGGCGTGCCTAAGCTGTTGGGCGACCCTAGACCTTTGACGAGTACAGCGGGCGCTTAATCGGCCGCTGTTGGGTCAGTAAAGGCTAATGCGTGTAACTCGAGTGTGTTGCTGCTGGCCTTAATAAACCAGCCCTGACTGTCCCAATCACCGAGAACAATACGTTGTTTTTGTCCAGTGAGGTTGTGTACTGCCGGGCGGTGGGTGTGGCCGTGAATTAATGTGCGCACCTTGTGTTGCGCCATCACGCGGGTCACTTCGTCTGGATTAACATCAGTGATGTCTGATGTTTTCAGTCGCGTACTGGTTTTGCTTTTTTGACGTAAATCACCGGCTAAACGCTGGCGAGTACGCAAGGGCAAATGGCGAAGAATTAATAAAATCAAAGGGTTGCGTAAAACTCTTCGCAAACGAATGTAACTAAGATCGCTGGTGCATAAGCTGTCGCCATGCATCAATAACACCGCTTCACCGGCCAATTGCACAACGCTAGGGTCCTCAAGTAGCTGGCAGTCGGCGAGCTCACAAAAGCCGTCACCGATTAAAAAGTCGCGGTTGCCATGCATTAAATAAATATCAGTACCGGTTGCAGCTACTGCACTGAGTGCCTCGGCAATCTTGAGTTGAAAGGGCGTGATGGCATCATCACCGATCCACACTTCAAAAAAATCACCCAAAATATACAGCGCTTGCGCCTGCTTAGCGTGTTGCTCAAGAAACGCGAGGAACGCGCCGGTAATGTCCGGGCGCTCCTCGTGCAAGTGCAAATCAGAAATCAGTAAAATCACTCAACGATCTCTGCTTTTTCGATAATGACATTGTCACGTGGTACATCTTGATGGCCGCCTTTGCTGGTAGTAGCAACGCTTTTAATCGCATCAACCACATCCATACCGTCAACCACTTCGCCAAACACGGTGTAGCCCCAACCTTGAGTGGTCGGTGCACTGTGATCAAGAAAGTCGTTGTCTTTAACGTTAATAAAGAACTGTGCTGACGCTGAATGCGGTTCCATAGTGCGCGCCATAGCGATGGTGCCAAGCTTGTTAGAAACACCGTTGTTGGCTTCGTTTTTAATGCTGTCACGGGTTTTTTGTTCTTTCATATTGATGTCAAAACCACCACCTTGGATCATAAAGTTGCTGATCACACGGTGAAAGATGGTGTTGTCATAATGGCCATCTTTAACGTACTGAATAAAGTTGGCTACGGTTTCAGGGGCTTTGTCAGCAAACATTTTTAAGGTAATCACGCCGTGATTGGTATGTAATTTAATCATTAATTTGATCCATAGAAGCTAAAAAGTCATAGACCTGTCAGAGAGGTGGCAGGTTCGGGTATGATAAGCACTTTATTTGAGCCAGCCTACCCATAATAGCCAGTAATGAGTATTTAAGAGCCCATGAGCACGTCTGATTCTTCCGTTAATGTCGCCGCGAACTTTCTTCGTCCTATTCTTGCAGCTGATTTAGAGTCAGGTAAGCACAGTAGTATTGTTACGCGCTTTCCACCTGAACCCAACGGTTACTTGCATATTGGGCATGCTAAATCTATCTGCCTTAACTTTGGTTTAGCCAAAGAACTCGGCGGTGTCTGCCATCTGCGTTTTGATGACACCAATCCAGCGAAAGAAGAACAAGAGTACATCGAAGCTATTAAAGCTGATGTCAATTGGTTGGGCTTTCAGTGGGATGGTGATGTGCGTTATGCCTCGGATTACTTTGAGCAGTTATACGCATGGGCGGTTTATTTGGTTGAGCAGGGCAAAGCCTATGTCTGTGATTTATCGCCAGAACAAGCCCGTGAATACCGTGGTAGCTTAACTGAGCCTGGTAAAAACAGTCCTTTCCGTGAGCGCAGCGTTAGCGAGAGCTTGGATCTGTTAACCCGTATGCGTGCCGGTGAATTCCCTGATGGAGCCCGTGCGCTGCGTGCCAAGATTGATATGGCCTCAGCGAATATGAATCTGCGTGATCCTATTCTGTACCGTATTCGTCATGCCCATCACCACCAAACTGGTGATAAATGGTGCATCTACCCAAGTTATGATTTTACTCACGGCCAGTCTGATGCGATCGAGTTGATCACCCACTCGATCTGTACCTTGGAATTTGAGGATCACCGTCCATTGTATGAGTGGTTTTTAGAGCAGTTGCCGGTTCCAGCCAAGCCTCGTCAGTATGAGTTTGCGCGGTTAAACCTAAACTACACGGTAACCAGCAAGCGTAAATTGAAACAGTTAGTCGATGAAAAGCACGTCACGGGCTGGGATGATCCACGCATGTCGACGATCAGCGGCTTCCGTCGTCGTGGTTATACTTCCGCATCAATTCGTAATTTCTGCGACATGATCGGTGTTAACCGTGCCGGCGGCATTGTTGATTTAGGCATGTTGGAATTCTGCATCCGCGAAGATCTAGATACCAACGCCTCACGTGCAATGTGCGTGCTTAATCCGATTAAAGTAGTGATCAGTAACTACCCGCAGGAGCAAGAGCAAAGCTTACAACTGCCACGTCACCCTAAGCGTGATATCGGTACGCGTGAATTGCCGTTTTCTCGTGAAATCTACATTGATGCCAGCGACTACGAAGAAACGCCACCAAAGGGCTATAAGCGTTTGGTGCCGGGTGGTGAAGTACGTTTACGCGGCAGCTATGTGATTCGTGCTGATGAAGCCATTCGTGATGCTGATGGTAAAATTGTTGAGTTACGTTGCTCGTATGATCCAGAAACCTTGGGTAAAAACCCAGAAGGTCGTAAAGTTAAAGGTGTGATTCACTGGGTGCCTGCGGCGCAAAGCGTTGAATGCGAAGTGCGTTTATACGACCGCCTATTTAAAACTGCTAACCCCGATAAAGGAGAAGATGGCGAAACCAGCGAATCTTTCCTCGATAACGTCAACCCAGAGTCACTCGTCGTATTAAAAGGGTGCCGTGCTGAACCTTCGTTGCTGCAAGCGCAGGTCGGCGACAGCTTTCAGTTTGAACGTGAAGGCTACTTCTGCCTCGACAGCCGCGACAGCACGCCAGAGGCATTGGTGTTTAACCGTACAGTGACTTTACGTGACTCGTGGGGGTAAGCATGACTTTAACAATTTATAACACCCTAACCAAACAGAAAGAGCCATTACAGCCCTTAAACGACAACCATGTGCGCATGTATGTTTGTGGTATGACCGTGTATGACTTCTGCCATATTGGTCATGCGCGGGTGATGGTGGCGTTTGATGTGGTCACGCGCTGGTTGCGTCACCGAGGCTACGACGTCACGTACGTGCGTAATATCACTGATATTGACGACAAGATTATCCGTCGTGCGCAAGAAAACAACGAGCCATTTGAGCAGTTGGTTGAGCGCATGATTGCCGCCATGCATGAAGATGAAGCGCGTTTAAATGTCCTGCGTCCTGATCAGGAACCACGTGCCACCGGTCATATTGACGGCATGTTCAAAATGATCCAAACCTTGATTGATAAAGGTTTTGCTTATGCGGCGGACAATGGTGATGTCTATTACCGCGTCGCCAAGTTTGTTGGCTACGGTAAATTATCACGTCGCAATATCAACGATTTAAAAATCGGTGCGCGCATCGAAAGAGATGAAGCTAAAGAAGATCCACTGGATTTCGTCCTGTGGAAAGCTGCCAAGCCGGGTGAGCCAAGTTGGCAGTCACCTTGGGGCGCAGGCCGTCCAGGCTGGCACATTGAGTGTTCAGTGATGTCCACCTGCTGCCTTGGTGACAGTTTTGACATTCATGGTGGTGGTCCAGACTTGGTTTTTCCACACCATGAAAATGAAATTGCGCAGAGTGAAGCGGCAACCGGTAAACAGTATGCAACGACTTGGATGCATGCCGGTGCAGTACGGGTTGATGGCGAGAAAATGTCCAAATCCTTGGGTAATTTTTTCACCATTCGTGATGTTCTAGAAAAGTACCATCCAGAAGTGGTTCGTTATTTGCTCGTGGCCAGTCATTACCGTAGTCCGATAAATTATTCAGAAGATAATTTACGCGAGGCGCGTTCAGCATTGGAGCGTTTTTACTTAGCACTGAAAAGTGTTGCAACGGCACCTGCAGTCGGTGGTGAAGCTTTTGTTGAGCGCTTTAACAAAGCGATGGATGATGACTTTAATGCCCCTGAAGCCTGCTCTGTGCTGTTTGAAATGGCACGCGAAGTGAATCGCTTAAATAGTCAGGATCCAGTTGTTGCTGCCGGTTTAGCTGCGCGCATGAGAGAGTTGGGCGCTGTGCTGGGTATTTTGCAGCTTGAGCCTAATGCGTTTTTACAAGCAGGCTCGGAAAAGCGTGTTGATGCAACACAGGTTGAAGCGCTGATTGCTGCACGTTTAGCTGCTCGGCAGAATAAAGAATGGGCTGAATCGGACCGTATACGTGACGAATTGACCGCTTTGGGCATCGTCTTAGAAGATGGCAAAGACGGAACCGGTTGGCGTTTTGCTGATCAATAATACGCGGTGCTGATGTTGTACAGAGTTCTACTGTGTGCAACATCAACGAGCGGCGATATATCTGAATATGAGTGGTGAGTTGTATGCAGCTGTTTTTAAATACGTCTGTGCGTTGCATGTTAAGTACTGCGCTGGTCGCAGGTTACTTAAGCTTGCCCAGTATGGCGTTTGCGCAAGAGACTGATTACTCGCAAGATGATGAAATCTGGCAAGATTTTGGTGAAAAAGAAGACCCTTGGGAGCAGGCTAACCGCGCTGTTTTTCGTTTCAATGATGTCCTTGATCGCTGGGCACTAAAACCTTTAGCTAAGGGGTACCAGAAGGTCACCCCGGATGTGGTTGAGGATGGTGTGCACAATGTTTTTCGTAATTTAGGTGAAGTACGTAACCTTACCAATAATCTTTTACAGCTGAAGATGCATGATGCTGGCATAGATACGGCGCGCTTTTTCTTTAACACCAGCTTTGGCTTGTTAGGCTTTTTTGATGTCGCGACAAAAATGGGCTTACAGCGTAATGATGAAGACTTTGGTCAGACATTAGGTTCTTGGGGGGTGAAAAGTGGGCCGTATCTAGTCTTGCCGTTTTTTGGTCCTAGTACGGTACGTGATACTGCCTCCCTCTATACCGATACGTATGTCAGTGCCTATCGTTATATTAATGATGTTCCTGTACGCAACAGCATGTATGGGCTCAATATCGTTGATACACGTGCCAGCTTGCTCTCGGCTGAACGCTTGATTGCTGGTGATAAGTACCGTTTTATCCGTAATGCTTATTTGCAAAACCGTGAGTTTAAAGTGCTTGATGGCAATGTAGTCGACGACTTTTAAGCTGTTTTGTATTGCTGGTTTTAATTATTACGTAGTAGAAGGTGATGCTTTCTACTGCGTTGTCTTGTGTGGCTAAGGCATAGACCCCTTGAATCAGACTGGCGATAAGAGTACCTTTTGCGGCTAAACACTATTAATGATTTATAAGTCATGCATTCGACTTCGCAACAGAACAGTCATCAGACTGTATCTGAGGCGCTGCTTTTATTACAGAAGCAGCATGCCTTACTACTAGAAGACCAGCTTGCTGGTCGACAACTGCAGCAACAAATACGGCCAACGACACCTTGGCAAGCACAAGGCATCGATTTTGCACACTGTGTGATTCCTGCGTTGTATTTGACGGGTGATTCGCTGGATTATTTTGTTCTGCCTGATGGTCGCTTATTGCTCTATCTCGCCGATGTGTCTGGGCATGGCACGGCTTCTGCGCTGATTAGTATGCTGCTGAAAAATACTGTCCGAGAGTTCATTTTCGGTGCGCATGCGAGCCGCTCAGATGCGCCTGTGACGCCAGCGACGGTGTTGGCCTATCTCAATCAGCGTCTGCTCACCTATGACTCTGATCGGCATGTAACGCTGATTTGTGCGATTGTTGATACAGTACAAAATCTGTTGTTCTGGAGTGTGGCAGGGCATTTACCTGCGCCTGTTCTATACAGTGCTGGACGCGCAGCGTTTTTACGCGGCAAGGGGCAACCGGTTGGTTTGTTTGAGCATGCAAAATACAACGATGAGCAGATGTTATTGCCAGATGCGTTTAGCTTGAGCTTATTTTCCGATGGGATTTTAGAGGTGCTACCAGAAAAGCACCTAATTACCCGTGAAGCTGCTTTGCCCAAGTTGATTAGTGCCGCGCAGGGTGACTATGCACAGATTGTCGAGCGTCTAGGGCTGGCTAACTGCAGCAATATGCCTGATGATATCGCCATGCTGGTGCTGAGCAGGAATCTTGCATGAGTGATGGTAAAATTCAGTGTGCTGAATACAACGACACCTTTGTTTTAAAGTGTGTGGGCGATGTGCGTTTAACATTTTGTTCTGCGCTAAATGAGAAAATTGAGAAAATTCTGAAAGCGCATTCTTTTAAGTCAATCGTGATTGATTTAACTGAAGTGATCAGTATCGACAGTACGACCTTGGGTTTGTTGGCTAAACTGTCAATTTTATCCAGACGTAAATTTGGCATGCTGCCAACTTTAGCCAGTACCAATCCCGATATCAGTCGAGTGCTGGACTCAATGGGCTTTAATCAGGTGTTTAACTTGGTACATACGCCAACACCGTGCCCTGAGTGCTTGGATGACTTGCCTGAGCAGGATCAGTCGGAAGCGGTGGTTAAGGAGCGTGTCTTAGAAGCCCATCATATTTTGATGAGCCTCAATGAATCCAATCGCGATGAGTTTCGTGATTTGGTCAGCGCCTTAGAAAGCACACCGTCATAGTGTACTTGAGCTATTAATGCTCCGCGCCGACCATGAATAAAATAACCTCGCAGAGCGCTATTATTTAGCTAAATAACTTTTCTAACTTTTCTTGGTCACGCGCAAATGCCCGGATACCTTCCGCCAGCTTTTCGGTGGCCATTGCATCCTCGTTGTGCGCCCAGCGGAAACTTGCCTGATCAACAGCGACACGATCTTCACCTTGGCTGTTGTCGTGCAGCTTACGCTCTAGCGGTCCCTCTTGATTGCTGAGTTGCTCTAGTAATTCAGGGCTGATGGTGAGGCGATCGCACCCCGCGAGCGCCTCAATTTGTCCCAGATTACGAAAGCTTGCGCCCATGACAATGGTTGGATAGTTATTGCCTTTATAATAGTTATAAATTCGCGAAACAGACTGTACCCCTGGATCTTCACTGCCGATATAGTCACGTCCGCTGTCTTTTTTGTACCAGTCGTAAATACGACCGACAAAAGGTGATATTAAAAATACTCCCGCATCGGCACAGGCCGCCGCTTGAGCAAAAGAAAACAGCAGGGTTAAGTTGGTTTGGATATTGAGTTTTTCTAAGCGTCGCGCGGCTTGAATACCTTCCCAGGTCGCTGCAATTTTAATCAATACACGCTGACGATCAACACCATGCTGCTCATAGCGATCAATTAAACGCAGGGCATAGTCATAGCTGGCTTGCTCATCGAAGGACAAGCGAGCATCCACTTCTGTTGAGATTCGTCCAGGAATCAACGATAAGATTTCACTGCCTACGGCCACGGCAAATTGCTCACAGGCGACTTGTGGCTGGCCGGAAAACTCATGTTGAATCTGCGTCATTAGCTGTGCATAACGCGGGAAGGTGGCTGCTTTTAACAGCAATGACGGATTGGTGGTGGCGTCGACCGGCTGTAAACGAGCAATCGCATCCAGATCACCAGTATCAGCGACGACTGTGGTAAAGCGTTTCAGTTGTTCAAGTTTGGAAGTCATAATAATCGGCTGCAATATGGGGCTAAAAAATAGTACATAGAACATAACTGAGCGTGGAATTGGATGCAATTGTTTAAAAGTGACTAACGTCCTTCAAGACCTTCAACAGCCTTGTCATAAATGCGCATTGGCTCGTCAGTTTTGTAGATATCTGCCGATAACAGCTGGCGAAAACGACGAGCACCGGGGAAGCCTTGCGCTAAACCGAGGATGTGACGGGTAATGTGTGGCGCTTTGCCGCCCTGAGCCATATGTTCGACGAGGTAAGGGCGTAACTGCTCAAGAATAGACGTACGAGTGATCTCAAGTTGCGCATCACCGAATAGCTGATGATCGACTTTACTAAGCAGCCACGGGTTATGATAGGCCTCACGACCGATCATTACCCCGTCAAATGTTTGTAGATGTTCAGTGCACTCCTCAAGCGTTTTGATGCCGCCATTCAAGATCAACTCTAAATCAGGGAAGTCCTTTTTCAGTTGTGCGGCGATGTCGTAACGCAAGGGCGGAATATCTCGGTTTTCTTTGGGCGATAAGCCTTCCAAAATCGCAATGCGCGCGTGCACAGTAAAACTTGTGCAACCGGCTTCTTGCACGCTGCCGACAAAATCACACAGCTCTGCATAACTGTCACGACCGTTGATACCAATACGGTGCTTGACCGTCACTGGAATCTGCACCGCATCCTGCATATGCTTGACGCAGTCAGTCACCAGCTGTGGATGCGCCATTAGGCAAGCGCCGATCATATTGTTTTGCACGCGATCACTGGGGCAACCAACATTGAGGTTGACCTCATCAAAGCCTGCAACCTCGGCCATTTTCGTACAGATCGCTAAGTCTGCAGGGTTGCTGCCACCCAACTGTAAAGCGACTGGGTGCTCACAGTCTGCATGACGTAAGAATCTCGCACTGTCGCCATGTATCAAGGCGCCAGTCGTCACCATCTCGCTGTAGAGCAGCGCCCGTTTAGAAATCAAGCGTAAGAAATAGCGACAATGGGCATCGGTCCAGTCCATCATCGGTGCAACGGAGAAGCGGCGGTTTACGGTATTCATTAATATTCAGCTCTGTAATAGCGGCATGGCTGCTCTTGCGGGCCATTTAATGAGCGTATTGTATGTTAATAATGCGCTGTTTAGGAGGGGAAACAAATCCGCTGTTTGCTTGGCTGAGATGCTGTCGGCGCTGACAGGTGTTCTGATGTGAACACTGACTTGCAGTGCGTTTGGGTACCGCCCGTTGCGAAGGTCTTGCCTTCGGCTGTGCCGTTAATATCAGCCACGTCCAGTCATCCGCGGCATGAGTACCGTCTTGCCAATGCTGAGAGTTGTTCAGGTTGTCTGCTGAACGCTTAGATACTGGCTATTAAGTAGAGCGAATACTTGGCTCGCCGTAGATCAAGCACTGTACTTGCTTTTCAACTGCACCTTAATCACTAGGGGTTCAAGCACACGGCAACAGCAGGGAAGTATTTCGTCTCTGCGCAGATAGGCCAATGGTGGTTTTTCATAGTCAACGCTACCGGCACGCAGGGTCACGCGGCAGGAACCGCAGTAACCACTACGGCACTGGTATTCGACTTGGTGACCGGTACGCTCCAAGCCTTCCAGTAGCGTTTCTGACTCGTCCAGTTGAAAAATCAGATCTTCAGTAATGACTTGCATGGACTTGTCCACTTAAAGCTCGAATTCGCCTAAGTCTTCAGCTGACACGGTCGAATTGATCTGGCCAACCAAGTAGGAGCTGACTTCAACTTCTTGCGGTGCGACTTGAACGTTGTCAGAGACTAACCAGGCATTAATCCATGGGATTGGATTGTGCGAGGCATTGCTAAACGCAGGCTCAAGACCGACGGCATGCATGCGTAAGTTAGTGATGTATTCAATGTACTGATTCAGAATGCCAAGGTTAAGGCCAATCATTGAACCATCTTTGAATAAGTATTTAGCCCACTCTTTTTCTTGCTGCGCTGCGTGCTTGAAGATTTCAACGCTCTCGTCGTGGCATGAACGTGCTACTTCAGCCATTTCAGGATCATCGTGGCCATCTTGCATAATGTTAATGATGTGCTGAGTACCGGTCAGGTGCAGCGCTTCATCGCGAGCAATCAGGCGAATAATTTTCGCGTTGCCTTCCATTAAACGACGTTCAGCAAAGGCAAAAGAGCAGGCAAAGCTAACATAGAAGCGAATTGCTTCCAGTACGTTAACACTCATCATGCACAGATACAGTTTGCGCTTAAGCTCAAATAAGCTGACTTCGTGAGTTCTACCATTGAGCGTGTGTGTACCGGGGCCGCATTTATTGTAGAGCATGCTGTAATGGATCAAATCATCGTAGTACTTAGAGATATCACCGGCACGCTCAATGATGTGCTCATTGCGCATAATATCGTCAAATACCACAGCCGGATCGTTGACAATATTACGAATAATATGGGTGTACGAACGCGAATGAATGGTTTCCGAGAACGACCAGGTTTCAATCCATGTTTCTAGCTCTGGAATCGAAACCAGTGGCAAGAAGGCAACGTTAGGGCTACGGCCTTGGATGGAATCCAGCAGCGTCTGATACTTGAGATTACTGATGAAAATATGCTTTTCATGATCGGGCAGATTGCGGTAATCCGTACGATCTTGAGATACATCCACTTCCTCAGGACGCCAGAAAAACGACAGTTGTTTTTCAATCAACTTTTCAAAAATAGGATATTTTTGTTGGTCGTAACGTGCGACGTTAACCGGTTGGCCAAAAAACATAGGTTCTTTGAGCTGGTCGTTATCAGTTAGTGAGAAAGTGCTGTATTTCATAATCATTCACCCTTAAATCTTGCAAGCGCCACCAGCGCAACCGTCATCCATATCGCCTTGGCTGTCATCAGCGCCATCGCGAGTGTTTTGGTAGTACAGTGTTTTTAGACCGAATTTGTACGCAGTCAACAAGTCTTTTAACAGTTGCTGCATGGGTACACGGCCACCCTCAAAACGCTGAGGATCGTAGTTGGTGTTGGCCGAAATAGCTTGGTCAACGAATTTCTGCATAATGCCAACGAGATGTAAATAGCCTTCGTTATTAGGCATGCTCCAGAGTAATTCGTATTTGTCTTTCAGTTCGTCATAACTTGGCACCACTTGCTTGAGGATGCCGTCTTTCGATTGTTTGATTGTAACTAAACCACGTGGCGGCTCAATACCGTTGGTGGCGTTGGAAATCTGACTGGAGGTTTCCGAAGGCATTAATGAAGACAGAGTAGAGTTGCGTAGGCCGTGTTTAACGATATCAGCGCGCAATGTTTCCCAGTCTAAATGCAGAGGCTCACTGCAGATGACATCCAAATCTTTCTTGTAGGTGTCGATTGGCAAAATGCCTTGCGCATAAGTTGTTTCATTAAACGCAGTGCACGGACCAAACTCTTTCGACAGATTATTCGATGCTTTCAGCAGGTAGTACTGCATCGCTTCAAAGGTACGGTGGGTTAGCGCATTGGCTGAGCCATCAGAATACTTCAAACCGTTCTTAGCTAAGTAGTAAGCGTAGTTGATCACACCTACGCCGAGCGTACGGCGCTTCATGGTTGCGTTACGAGCGGCTTCCAGAGGGTAGTCCTGGTAAGTCAGCAAGGAGTCCAGCGCGCGCACAGCAAGATCAGCTAAGTCTTCCAGTTCATCAAGGCTTTCAATCGCACCTAAGTTAAATGCTGACAGGGTACACAGCGCGATTTCTTTGTCGGTCTCGTTGATGTTTTCCAGCGGGCTGGTGGGCAGTGCGATTTCTAGACACAGGTTAGACTGGCGAATCGGCGCAACCTTTGGATCAAACGGGCTGTGCGTGTTGCAGTGGTCAACGTTCTGGATGTAGATACGGCCGGTACTGGCACGCTCTTGCATCATCAGTGAGAACAACTCAACCGCAGGCATGCTACGTTTGCGAATATTTTCATCTTGCTCGTATTGCACGTACAGACGCTCGAATTCAACTTGGTCAGCAAAGAATGCTTCGTATAGACCGGGCACTTCATGCGGAGAGAACAGAGTGATCTTACCGCCTTGAATCAGGCGCTGATACATCAGTTTATTCAGTTGCACACCGTAGTCCATATGACGCACACGGTTTTCTTCGACACCGCGGTTGTTCTTCAGGACCAGCAGAGATTCAACTTCTAAGTGCCACATTGGGTAGAACAGCGTGGCTGCACCACCGCGTACACCACCTTGCGAGCAGGATTTAACCGCCGCTTGGAACAGCTTGAAGAAGGGGATACAGCCGGTATGCTGCGCCTCACCGCCACGGATGGGGCTACCCACTGCACGAATACGGCCCGCATTAATACCAATACCCGCACGCAGCGAGACATATTTAACAATCGCTGAGGTGGTGGCACTGATTGAATCTAAGCTGTCACCACACTCAATCAGTACGCAAGAACTGAACTGGCGTGACGGGGTACGTACACCGGCCATAATTGGCGTCGGTAGAGAAATTTTGAACAACGAAATCGCATCGTAAAAACGTTTGATATAGTTCAGGCGCGTGTCTTTTGGATAATCTGCAAACAAACACATGCCGATCAAAATATAGAGCATTTGCGGACTTTCGTAGACTTCTTTAGTGACGCGGTTCTGGACTAAGTATTTACCTTCAAGCTGTTTAACGGCGGCATATGAGAAAGACATATCACGGCCGTGATCCATATACTCATTAAGCTCGTCAAACTCAGCTTTATCGTAGTCACGTAAAATATGGCTGTCGTAACGTTCTTCGTTAGTCAGCTTGGTGACGTGGTCAAACAGATGTGGCGGCTCAAATTCACCATAAGCAATTTTGCGTAAGTGGAAAATCGCCAAGCGCGCTGCCAAGTACTGATAATCTGGCGTGTCTTCAGAGATCAAATCCGCTGCAGCTTTAATAATGGTTTCGTGGATATCTTTAGTGCGGATACCGTTGTAAAACTGGATATGTGATTTCAGCTCGACCTGCGAGACCGAGACATTCTTCAAGCCCATTGCAGCCCAATCAAGAACACGATGGATCTTGTCTAACTCGATCGGTTCTTGGCGACCATCGCGCTTGGTTACTTTAATGGCGTTAAAGTCTGTCATAATAAGATCCTTAAGGTGTTTGTGCGCAATAGGGCTTGAATATTTGCGAGTACTATTGTAGAGCGGATTTTGTATGCAAAACACATCATATAGTGTTTGTGCTAAAAGAAAGACGCAATATAGGGTATTGGTTGATTAAGATCAACCTGCTAAAACGAGGTGATCTTGCTTGTTTTACGCTGTAAGCCTGATGCTCTGTAGGCTTGCAGAGCTGTAAAATTTATACAATTAATTTGCTTGCGTTTTTGATTTCAAGAGGGTAATTCTCGGGTAACATTAAGTCGTTTAAAAAGTAATCAATTGTCGTCTAGCTCTAGCATAATTGTCATATTGAGTGTGTATTTTAAAGGCTATATTTTCTATGCAGCAGCTTGAGTTTTTTGAAATCCCCAGCCCTTGCATTGGTGTCTGCGAGGCGAATAACAGAGGCTATTGCAAAGGCTGCTTTCGCTCACGTGATGAACGTTTGTATTGGCTTAAGTTCAGTGAGACGGATAAGCGCCATGTCGTGCGCTTATGTCAGCAACGTAAAGCGCGCGTCCTAAAAGCTAAAGAAGCGGCTTTAGAGGCTGCCAAACCACAGTCTGAACAGCCCGAACAACCCAGTATGTTTTAGCCGCGCAGATATCATTTCAGTGCGCGCCTTTCATGGCTAGGATAGATGCAAGCGCTGGGCGTCAGGAATATCCATCTCATGGTGACTGACAATAATCAGCAAACCATTGGCTTGGCGCTCGCGTAAGGCCGCTAAGACTTGGTAACTGCTGACACTATCAAGACCGGCAAAGGGCTCATCCACTAATAAAATTGGACGCTGAGCAAGCAAAAGGCGCGCTAAAGCAATGCGTCGTGCTTGACCGCCAGAAATTTGTGCGCCGTATTCGCCGAGTGCAGTATCTAAACCGTTTTGTGCTCTTGCCCAATCCGCCAGCGCTACATCGGCTAACACCTGCCAGAGTTGCTCGTCACTGGCTTTTGGATCGGCTAAGCGTAAATTGCCGGCTAGACTACGATCGAAGATATCCAGCTGCTGTGGTAAATAGCCAATGCATTCATCCAATTGCCATGTGCTAGCTGGACGCTGGTTGATCAGATAATCACCACTACTGGGTGCTAGAGCGTTGGCCAATACTTTTAATAGAGTGGTTTTACCAATTCCTGAGGCGCCAGTTACTAATAACACTTGGCCACTGTGCAGATCAATATTGATATGTTCTGGACCATTCAGTGCCCCTGGAATGCGAGCGTAGAGATGTTGCGTTTGTAGCTGAAAAGGTGCGCTAGGACGTGGTTTATCAGCATCTTCGTCAACGTCGTTCGGCGCTCCATTCACTTGCATCAGTTGGTTAATCCGGTCACGTGCCGCTTGGCTTTGCCCTAAACCAATAAAGCTACCCGCTAAAGGTACTAAGGCTTCGTGAATACCCAATAGCGCAAGCGCAGCGGCCAATAGCCAAGGCACGTTGATTAGACTCGCGGAGACTAAGGGTACGCCAAACCATAATAGACAACCTAAGCTGGCAGCCAGAGCAAGCTGCTGCAATAGCGCCAGCAGACTAATCAGTTGCTGTTGTTGATAGTGTTGTTCCTGATAATACTCATCTGCTTTTAAAGTGTCAGCTTGCTGTTTTTGCCAACCTTGCCAAAGGGTGAGCGAGGTCAATAGCGATAATGACTCTAAAAAGTGCTCACGACGCAGTTCTGCCGCTTGCACATCTGTCAGAGCAAGCGTGCGACCCCGCCAAAAACCTAGCGCAGGCACAATGAATAGCGCCACAAGCAGTGCGGGCGTGACGGCGTAAGCCAACTGTGGTTGTAACCAATAGGCAAATATCCAGTACGCTAAGATGATTAAACAGGCCCAAAACCACGGTGCTATAAACTGCAAGGGAAAACGATCCAAGCGATCAATATCCGCGACCAAGCGGTGCATGGTAGCGGCAGAACCGGTGCTGTCTTGATTGACCGCTGCCTTGCGCAAGGTTAGAGCACTAAACACTTGGCTACGTAGATCTTTCAGCAAGGACAGGGTGGCATGGTGTGAGGTGACACGTTCGCCATAGCGGCCAGCGGTGCGCACAATGGCAAACAGGCGAATCAATGCTGCAGGACGAAAGTAATCGAAAGTAAATGAGCTACTCAATACTAGTCCGGCAATTGCGGATGCGGTAATGAACCAGCCTGAGGTTGCTAATAAAGCAATCGCAGAGAATAGGGTGAGCGAGCCTAACAACAAGGCTAAGCTCCAGTTGGCTTGGCGGCTGCGCAGTAAATTGCGCAAACGAATAGGGGTTAGCATAAAGGCTGCTCCTCTGGCGTTTGCAGGGCATGTAAATCAATATGGCGATCCAGCCATTGTAGTCCTTGCCATTGGTGGCTGATCAAAACTAAGGTTTTGCCGACACTAAGTTTCTCTAAGAGTGCGTGAATAATAGCGCTGGTCTCGGGATCAAGGTGCGCGGTGGGTTCATCCAATAACCAGATATGCGCATCACGCAGTAATAATTGCGCAATCGCTAGACGACTCAGCTGACCGCCAGACAGACCTAAACCACGCTCGCCCAGCGGGGCATTTAAACCCTGTGGGAGTTTTTCAACTAAAGCTAATAAATCCACTGCTTGCAACGCAGCGTAAAGATCTTCTTCGCTGGCATCTGGATTAGCGAGCCGCAAGTTGTCCGCCAGGCTGCCGCGCTTAAAGTTAGGCTGTTGTGATAAATAACCGAGCTGTCGATGCCAGTCACTGCGCAAGCTAGCAAGCAGTGAAGTTTGGTTGACTTCAATACGACCGCTGTAGGGTACAAAACCTAATAGCGCCAGTAGTAAACTGGACTTACCGCTGCCACTTGCGCCGTGCAAGCCAATCCGTTCACCGGCGGCAATCTGCAGATCAATGCTGGGTAGACGTATTCGTCCATTTTGCGCGGTGATACTGGTCTTGCTGAGAGATATTGCTGGAGCCGCGTTTAATTGCAAAGGCTGTTGACCGGGGTGTTGCCAAGTGTGTTGTTCTAATAGAGGCAGTAACTCTTCAATGGCACCTTCCGCTTCTGCTTTCGCGTGATAGTCAGTTCCCAGCTGGCGTAACGGTGCGTAAAACTCAGGTGCTAATAACAGAATAAACAGTGCACCGGCATAGGGCACAGGGATCACACCTTTGGCCCAAGGTAAAACACCCAGTAAACCTAAACCTAAATAAAGGGCGACGAGAGCAATCGCCAATGATGAGAACAGCTCCAGTACTGCACCTGATAAAAAGGCTAAGCGTAGAACTTTCATCGTGGTGTCGCGGTATTTCGAGGCTGAATTATCGACATCATATTGAGCTTGTGAGATGGCTTTCAGGTGTTGCAAAGTGGGCATGCCACGCACCCAGTCTAAAAAACGGCTACTGAGTTGGCTCATCGCGGCCATTTGCTGTTGGCTGCTACGGCTCGCAGCGCTGCCGACTAGAATCATAAATAACGGCACTAAAGGTGCGGTCAGCAACATTAAAACTGCCGCCAGGGGGCTGTAGTAAAAGGCGGCGATACTGATCATTAACGGAACAATCAGGACTAAATAGAGTTGTACATAATAGCGGCTGATGTAGCCATCTAAAGCATCGACTTGTTCCAGTAATTGTGAGCTTAACGCGCCGTCAGCGCCCAGAATCTGCCGCTCCGGTCCTAAGTTGGCTAATGTACCTAGTAGCTGCTGACGTAAGGATTTTCGTGCCTTCAGGCTGGCAGCTTGCGAGAGACGTTCACGAATAAACTGAGCCGTTGGACGTAAGGTAAAGCATAGCGCTAAGCCTAGGATATAGCGTCTATCAAAGGTTTGCTGCAACTCGGTTGTGGTTTGCGAATTCTCGAGTAAACCGACAAAGAGTTGCGCCAGCAGCCAACTTTGTCCAATAAAGAGCAGGGCGCCAACAACGGCAAAAATAAGAGCCCAGCGTAAGCGCTGTGCTTCTGGAGCAATAATTTGTTTTAAATGATGACGTAATTTACGTTTCAGCTGTTTCTCGGGGTTTTCTAGAGCTTTATCCACTGATTAAACCGTGCCTATAAAGTGATGGCTGTAAAGTGGCTGTCTATAAACAGCAA
The DNA here is from genome assembly GCF_905120345.1 of Denitrificimonas caeni. Classification (GTDB taxonomy): domain Bacteria; phylum Pseudomonadota; class Gammaproteobacteria; order Pseudomonadales; family Pseudomonadaceae; genus Denitrificimonas; species Denitrificimonas caeni_A. The sequence continues at coordinate 88,412 of NZ_CAJHOA010000001.1, forward strand.
CGTAGCGCGAATATTTCTCAATAATCGCACATACGCAGGTGCTCGCTGTGCGACATGTTGTCCTGTTCTGATTCTGGTCAATGTAAAAACATTATTAAATCGCATAGTATCTGTGATTGGGCGCATATTTCATCTATTAAGGACATACGCACAAATAAAAAACGAATATGTAATATAATCACATAGCTTTTTTAAACGCTTTGGAGGCTTGATTTGTTAGTCGTCGTAGATGATAATCATTTCGATTAAAGCCAACTAAATACAAGGAAACTGTATTCATGCAAGCAACAACTTTGCGCTCACTGCTTTTGTATTGTGTGGTGGTGAGTCCTGTTATCAGTGCTGCGACTATAGAGCAGTCACTGAGCGAAAGCGAAATACTCAGCCAAACCGCGCAAAGTTCTCAGAAACGCATCGAGCGTCTTGATGATGCCAGTCAGGCGATGTTAGAGGAATACAGTAACACTTTAGCTAAAACTAAAGCTCTGGAAGGTTATAACGAGCAAGTCAGTGAGCTGGTTGCTGCGCAACATCAAGAGTTAGTCAGCTACCAAGAGCAGCTTGATGAGTTGCAGGACACTGAGGCTGCAGTGATGCCGCAAATGCGTCGTATGGTGGAAGTTCTCGCTGAGTTTATTGGAGCGGATGTGCCATTTTTGCCACATGAGCGCGAGGATCGCTTAGCCGCACTGCAAGAGTTGATGCCCCGTGCCGATGTCAGTATGGCAGAAAAATACCGTCGCATTCTTGAAGCCTATCAAATTGAAAGTGACTACGGCTATACCCTCGAAGCATGGCGTGGTGAGCTCGGCGAAGGTGCAGAGCAGCGCAGTGTTGAGTTTTTACGCCTGGGTCGAGTAATGCTGTATTACCAAACTCCAAATGGCCATGAAAGTGGCTATTGGAATGCACAAACGCATAGCTGGCAAGTTTTGGATAATAATGTGCGCCGTCCTTTACAAAAAGCCATTGCCATTGCTCGTCAACAAAAAACTGCCGATTGGTTAGAGCTGCCGATTAAGACTCTAGCGCTGGAGGTGCAGCCATGAAACGCTTGTTATGGGTCACCTGTGCCGCGCTGTTTAGTCTTTCTGTGCAGGCTAATGTTTTAACACCCGATCAGTTGCTTGAGCGCATACGCAGTGAAAAAAATACTGAAGAGCAATTAATGCAAGAGCGCGAGCAGCGTTTTTTAGCGTCGCGCAATCAACAGGCACAGTTATTAGCAGATGCAAAAAAAGCTTTAGTGCAACAAGAGTCTCGTGCCGCTGCGTTGAAATCGACCTTTACAGCCAATGAACAGGAATTGGCCGATCAAGAGCAACTACTTAAACAGCAAGTCGGTGATCTCGGTGAGTTGTTTGCCGTGGTACGACAAAGTGCCGGTGATTTAGCCGGTCAATGGCGCAGCAGTCTACTCAATGTGCAGTTTCCACAGCGTGTTGAACAACTTGACCGTTTATCTAAAAGCCGAGTGTTGCCAAGCGCCGCGCAAGTTGAGAGTTTCTGGCTCACAGTACTCGAAGATATGATCGCAACCGGGCGTGTTGAGCGTGTTGCGGCACCAGTGATTGGTGCCGACGGCCAGCGTCAAACTCAGGATGTTTTCCGTGTTGGGCCTTTCTCAGCCTACAGTGAACAAGCCTTTTTAACCTTTAGTGAAGGTGATAATGCTTACCGCGCTTTGCCGAAGCAGCCTTCTGCTATTGGCCAAGTTAAGCAGTGGATCGGCAGTAACGACGCTGTCGTGATGATTCCTCTGGACCCAACCCGTGGTGCGTTGATTGAGCAATTACAACGTCAACCCTCGGTGTTGGATCGTCTGAAGCAGGGTGGATTAGTCGGTTGGGTGATTGTTGCGCTGGGTGTTTTTGGTTTTGCTCTAGCCGCATGGCGTTTGCTGGGCTTGATGCAAGTGCTTGGTAGTGTTCGTGCCCAAATGCGCAACTTATCACAGCCCAATAGCAATAATCCGCTCGGACGTGTGTTGAGCGTGCTAGGACCTAATCCACAACTATCTGACTTAGAAACCCTGGAGCTGAAACTCGATGAAGCCGTGATGCAAGAAGTACCGCAGTTGGAGAAAGGCCAAGGTCTACTTAAATTGTTAGCTGCGGTTGCGCCTTTACTTGGTTTGCTCGGTACTGTGACGGGAATGATTATTACCTTCCAAGCCATTACCCAAAGCGGTGGCGGTGATTCGCGTTTGATGGCCGACGGTATTTCGCAAGCGCTCGTCACTACGGTTGAAGGCTTAGTGGTTGCGATTCCTTTGTTGTTTTTACACAGCATTCTTAGTGCGCGCAGTAAGACAGTTGTGCAATTACTGGAACAACAATGTGTGGGGCTACTCGCGCTACATATGACAGGAAGTAAGCGCAGTGAATAACTGGCAAAGTGCATGGTTTTGGTTGATTGATAGCAGCCATGCCTTGCTGGATCTGATGAGCGCTGGCGGCATCGTAATGTGGCTGCTCGCCGCCCTGTGTGTGTTGTTTTGGACGCTAGTCTTGGAGCGCTTTTGGTATATGCATTGCTATTTTCCGCGTTGGGCCAAAGAGCGTCGTGCCGACTGGCAGACACTTAACTTTAATGCCAGCGCGCAGAATGGCTGGCAGCGAGCGGTGAGAGCGGCATGGCTGGCACAAGCGCGAGAGCAATTGCTTACGCCTTTGTCTGTCACTCGCACCTTAGTGGCGATGTTTCCGCTGTTGGGTTTGCTGGGGACCGTCACCGGTATGGTGGCAGTCTTTGAAGTCTTAGCGGTCAGCGGCAGTGGTAATCCTCGGGCCATGGCTGGCGGCGTCTGGCAAGCCACGTTACCCACTTTGGCGGGGATGGTCCTCGCCATTGGTGGTTTATTTAGTTTGGCCCGTTTAGAGCGTAATGCACGGCGAGCAATTGGGCGGTTGGCTGATCAACTGCGTCACGGATAAGGATTAGACGATGAGAATGCGCCGCTACAGTCAGCAAGCTGAAGAAGAGGCTGGAATTGATTTAACACCCATGTTGGATGTGGTGTTTATTATGCTAATTTTCTTTATTGTGACCAGTTCATTTATTAAAGAGTCGGGCATTGAGGTCAATCGCCCACAAGCTGATACGGCCAGTGCGCAAGATAAAGGTAATATTTTAATTGCGGTCACTGCTGATGGCCAGGTTTGGTTAGATAAGCAAGTGGTGGATGTACGTAGTGTACGCGCGCATGTTGAGCGTATGCGTCAAGAGCAACCTGAGGGCGTAGTGGTGGTGCAAGCTGATCAAGAGGCGCGCACCGGACTGGTCGTGAAAGTGATGGATCAAGCGCGTTTAGCCGGTGTGCAAGACGTGGTCTTAGCGGCTTCTACGGAGTCGCATTGATGCGTTGGTTGTGGTCTTTTTTAGCCGCTATTGCGATTGTCATCGGCAGCTTTATTTTAATGTTGGTGATGATCTTTCCACCCAAAAATAAAGCGGATGAATCAGCATTACAAATTGGGCGCTTTATGCCGAAGTTGCAGCAAGAGTCAAGCGACCCAAGTCGCTCTCGCCAGCAAATGCCAGAAAAACCTGTGGAGCCCCAACCTGAGACACCACCCGTACAGCAGGCACCGCAACCGCCGCGTACCCCGCCAATGGCGACGCTTGATTTGGCTGTGCCGCAGTTGTCCAGCAGTATTAGTGTGGCTGTTGCTTCGGCGCCGAGTCTACAAGGTTTAACTGCGCAAGCTGCAGCACCGGCTGCGCCTTCAGCGCCTGCGGCCAGCGCCGCACACAGTGCACCGAGTAATGATGCTGAAGTGATTCCTTTAAATGAAGTGCTACCTGTTTATCCTGATAGCGCACGCCGTCGCGGTATTGAAGGCTACGTGAAGCTAGCGTTTACCATTACGCCGGATGGTAAGGTGGAAAATGTGCGCGTGGTAGAGTCTTCGCCAGCCAATGTGTTTGACCGTGAAGCACGACGCGCTGCAGTACGCTGGCGTTTTTCACCACGCAGCGAAGAGGGTCGTTTAGTGGCCCGTGAAGCGGTTAAAACCTTGCAGTTTCGTTTAGAAAAAAGAGGGCGATAGGATGCGTCGATTGTTATTGGCTGCCTGTGTCTGTGCGCTGAGTACTCAAGCTGTCTCGGCGCAAAGTATTGCGCCGCAGGTATTCCGAGCCTTGCAAACCGCGCAAGCAGCGCAGCAGGCCGGTCAATACGCCGAAGCAGAGCAGGCGCTGCGCGCAGTGCAGGTTAAACCCAATAGTTTAGAGCAGGTGCTTATTTGGCGTAGCCAAGGCTACTTGGTCTGGGCGCAAGGGCATAATAAGCATGCGATCGATCTACTTGCTAAAGCGTTGAAAAGTGGTCAGTTAACAACGGAGCAAGTTGCCGAGGATCGCCTTAATTTAGCTAAGCTGAGTTTTGCAATCAAAAACTACCAACAGGTTTTACATTACCTGCAAGATATTGCGCAAACTGATGAAACCCTAGAGATGCGCATCCAGGCTTGGCAAGGTTTAGGGCGTTTAGATAAAGCCTTACCTCTGGCTGAGCAGTATGTAAAAGGTAAGCGTACGATCAGTGATAGTTGGCTGCAATTTATGGTCGGTGCGAATGCTGAGTTAAAACGTTACCCCCAAGCTGAGCAATGGCAAAAACAAGTGCTGCAGCGCAGTCCTGATCAATTAACGGCTTGGAAGCAGCTAGCAGTCCTACAACAATTGGCTGGTCAACACAGTAAAGCCTTGGCGACATTACGCACTGCTTACAGCAAAGGTATCAACTTTAAGCAGGCAGATCTCGATCGTCTAATTGCTCTTGCCTCTGCGTCAGATCAACCCTGGCAAGCTGCTCGTTTATTGGCAGGTATGCTGCAACACGGTTTACTCAGTGCCAGTCCAGCGACACAAGAACGTTTGGCGCAACTGCACTGGCAAGCCCGAGACTACCCACGTGCTGCGCAGCAGTACACGCAACTGGCCAAGCAAACCGGTAAAGGCCAGCACTGGCTTAATGTTGCTCAGTTAGAAATACAACAAGGCCGTTGGGATGCGGGTTTACAAGCACTCAGCGCCGCTGAGAAAGCCGGTGCGAATCAACAACAGGTACAGGCCTGGCGTGATTGGGCGCAAAGCCGTTTAGTGCTTGAAAAGAAAAACAGCACCCAGCTCGCTAAAAAATAACCTTGATCCACAGAAAAGTCATCCTCTCTATTTATCGTTCAGCGCGTGCAAGGGATATAGAAATGAGCGCTAGACGCTAATATCGTTTTTAGCATCGATAACATAAGTGAGTAGTTTCGAATATTTTTAAAAGTATATAATATCGATGGTAATTATTTAATTGGCTTTTAAAACAAAGGCTAAGTATTCAAGTTCATGCACACAAGCAGCCGGCATGCTTTGTTCGTATCGGCTGCTTTTCTGTAGGCAATAAAAAACCCCAGCCTAGGCTGGGGTTTTTCTACAACACGCAGTCAGAAACTGCTAAACCATGTTAACGATTAAACGTTATCGAACTGGCTCATAGTGTTGTCTTCACCGCTTGCTTTCAGTGCTGCGTCGCCAGAGAAATACTCTTTATGACTATCACCGATATCAGAACCCGCCATGTTTTGGTGACGTACGCACGCAATACCTTGACGAATTTCTTTACGCTGAACGCCTTCAACGTAAGCCAGCATACCTTCTTCACCGAAGTAGCCTTTAGCTAGGTTGTCAGTCGACAACGCAGCAGTGTGGTACGTAGGTAGAGTGATCAAGTGGTGGAAGATACCCGCTTCACGCGATGCATCTTTCTGGAAGCTCTGGATGCGTGCATCCGCTTCGTTACACAGTTCAGTACCATCGTAGTCAGCGCTCATCAAGCGAGCACGATCGTAAGCAGAAACGTCTTTACCTTCCGCAGCCCAATCATCAAACGCTTGTTGGCGGAAGTTCAGCGTCCAGTTGAACGATGGGCTGTTGTTGTAAACCAGCTTAGCGTTTGGAACTGCTGCACGAATCTTGTTAACCATTTCTGCGATTTGGCCAACGTGTGGTTTTTCAGTTTCGATCCACAGTAAGTCAGCACCGTTTTGCAGTGAGGTGATGCAGTCAAGGATAACGCGCTCAACACCGGTGTTTTCACGGAACTGGAATAAACCGCTGGCTAAACGTGCTGGCTTCAGCAGTTTACCGTTTGATTTAACAACAACGTCACCGTTTTCGATTTCGCTTGCATCGTTGATGTACGTACCATCAAGGAAGCTGTTGTATTGGTCGCCCAAGTCGCCTGGCTCATTGGTTACTGCGATTTGCTTAGTTAAGCCTGCGCCCAAGGAGTCAGTACGTGCAACGATCACACCGTCGTTAACGCCGAGTTCTAGGAACGCGTAACGTACAGCATTGATTTTTGCTAAGAAGTCAGCGTGTGGAACTGTTACTTTACCGTCTTGGTGTCCACATTGCTTTTCATCAGATACTTGGTTCTCGATCTGAATCGCAGCAGCACCGGCTTCGATCATTTGCTTAGCCATCAAGTAGGTGGCTTCTTCGTTACCGAAACCAGCATCAATGTCAGCAATGATGGGTACAACGTGAGTTTCGAAGTTTTCGATCTGATCTAAGATCGACTCTTCTTCAGCAGTATTACCTGCTTTACGTGCTTTATCTAACGCAGTGAACAGAAGATCCAGTTCACGTGTGTCAGCTTGACGTAAGAAGGTGTACAGCTCTGCAATCAATGAAGCAACAGAGGTTTTTTCGTGCATTGACTGGTCAGGCAGTGGGCCGAACTCAGAACGCATCGCAGCAACCATCCAACCTGACAGGTAGAGGTAGCGCTTGTTCGTGGTTTTCAGGTGTTTTTTGATAGCGATCAGTTTTTGCTGACCGATGAAACCGTGCCAGCAACCCAGCGACTGGGTGTATACAGAAGAGTCGGCATCGTACTCAGCCATGTCTTTACGCATGATGGCTGCAGTGTACTTCGCGATGTCTAGACCTGTTTTGAAACGGTTTTGAATGCGCATACGAGCGGCAGACTCGGGGTTAATTGCGCTCCAGCCATTACCGGCTTGTTCTTTAAGAGCGGCAATTGCCTTAATTTCGTTTTGATAAGTTGACATGGTCAATCCTTCAAAGAAGAGTGGAGTGAGTTTGAGTACCGACTGCCCACACACAACCTGCTATCGCTGGAAGTTTAAATTGCGGGTTAGCTTCCGCTGTAGTGCCGATAATTGACCATAACACTGTGTCTTGAAACGAAGGGGCGCGATCAGATAAATAAGGCTGCTGCATTAAGCTGTGATATCGACAACTTAACATCCGCAAACGCATCTCACTGTAGTGAGCTATCTGATGCATCATTGATGCATACTGCTTCCCCGTCCCTCAGGACAACAACATACTGGTCGCAACCTCGTCACAGCATCTTTTGGATGTTGTTAACACAAAACCACTTAGGAAGTACTCTTAAGTTGGCTTTGGAACACTGGTTAAAGCGTTCTGGCTAGCGGGAGCGGGGGCTATGATGCGCTTTAGAAACGCGTTCGTCAAATGTTTTGTAGTGTTGTTTTATTTTCACTACATAAAAGCCAATGGCTGAGGACAGTCAAGCTAATCGAGTACTTCAACTTTAATCTGTAGCTGACTGCCTTCTTGTCCTGTGCTATGACGCTTTTGTATAAACCCATCCTGTCGCTGCTGCGTATCTTGATGACTGGTGCTGACATTAATCCACTGGCCCAAGCGACCGCTAACACGGCTGGAGGTGTTTTTTGTATCAATGACATCATTGTATTGCTGGCTACGCTGATCATTTTGACTGTCGATCTCAATCTGCACATTATCGCCATGTACTGTCGCAGTGACATAGAAACCTTGGTTGACTGAGCGGTATTCGATGTGTTCTTGGCGTTGACCATAGTGGCCGTAGCCGGTTGAGCGCAGTGGGATATCTTGACCTATTTGCACCAAGGCGGCAGAGCCTTCTAGTGTTTGTACAGACTGCAGTGAACCGTCACGACTTTGTGTAGTGTTGCGAATAATGCGAATTTGATCCTGGCCTTGCTGCTCACCCTGGCCAATTACAACTTCGCTATGCCGGTCACCGATCGTGCCGTCAACTTGATAGCCGCGCTCGCGATTGTATTGATTGCCCTGAGTATCGACCGTGATCAATAAACGCCGTGGCTGGATATCAATACGCTCAAGCACCGAGCGTAACTCGGCAATTTTATCGTTACTGGCATTAACAATGAGTTGGTTGCCATAGGCGGTTACTCGGCCGTCGCTACCTAATACAGCCTGAGCGACGGGCAGAACATCTTGCGCCATGCGAAAGTTGAGTTGAATCACTTCACTGGCCGCGTGTGTTAGCGTAGAGCCACATAGTAGTAAAAAAAGTACGAAAAAGCGGGTTAGGGCGTTCATAGCAGCACTCTCCATAGATTGACATCGCTCAACGTCATCGCCTGCATTCTGGTGCTGCTGATTGTACAGTACGCGAGGTATGCGATTGCACATACTCGCGTTTGACACTGTTACTCGGCTTGATATTGAGCAGAATCGACTAGGGTTTATTGGCTATTACGCAGCATCTCAATGTGTGGAATACCCGCTTCAAGAAACTCATCGCTAATAGCAGTAAAACCTAAGCGCTCATAAAAACCTGCCGCATGCACTTGCGCGGTTAAGGTTTGTTGTTTTAAACCTTTACTTTCTGCTTCTTTGACTGCAGCCATCAGCAATTGTTCGCCGACATGCAGACCGCGCCAGTCTTTTAAAACAGACACGCGACCAATGCAGCCGTCAGCTAATAAGCGCGCGGTACCAATGGCAAAATCACCTTCATAGGCAAGAAAATGAGTTGCAGTAACATCGTCGCTATCCCACTCTTGCTCAGGTGTAACACCTTGCTCTTGGATAAAAACACTCTCACGAATGCGTCGTAAATCCGTATTGTCTTTGTGCCAGTCGGCTCTTCGAATTTGCAAGTCACTCATCGATACACTCCAGGCTTCCGTGTTTAATCAGTTCGCAGAGCAAAGTCGTTGCTTCTGCATCATTGAGCCAAGGTTCTAAGTTATCTATATACACCGCATCGGCGCAGCAGAGTAAATCAAGTAATGGCACTAAATGCTCACTTAAAATACGGCTGTTACCACTGACAAAAAATACCACAGCAGTCTCGGTATCCAGCTGTATATGGCTCCAGGCCAAGCGTGCAGTTGGATTGCGGGTAAAGACAGCGCCTTGATTAAGTGTATCTTGCAAGTCATCGGCACTGATGTCACTACCGACTAATAGATCAGGGTAGCGCGGTTCGGTCATATACTGGCCAAACCAGGTGAGCAGCATACGATCATCATCGAGTTGCTCGCTAATCAATTGACGTAAGCGCTTGATATCTTCTGGGCGGATATAGCTTGGGTTCTGCACGGGCGACATATCAGCATCGCCATAACGCTGTTCGTCTGGTAAAAAGCGTGCAACAAAGTCAGCATAATTGGTAACAACTTCTGCTGTTGAGGGTGCGCGAAAACCCACCGACCAAGTCATGCAGTCGGTTTGTGCAATACCCCAATGGGCGAGACGGGGCGGCAAGTACAGCATATCGCCCGGCTCTAATACCCATTCATCGGTCTGCTCGAATTCTTCGAGGATGCGCAGATCAGGATGGTTGAGAATTAAGCTTTCGTTATCGCACATCTGGCCGATTTTCCACGAGCGTTTGCCTTCGGCTTGCAGCAAGAATACATCGTAATTATCATAGTGTGGGCCGACGCTGCCGCCGGGTACGGCAAAGCTGATCATCACATCATCAATGCGCCAGTTCGGCAGGAAGGTAAAGTGCTCAAGCACCTCGGCGACCTCAGGACTGAACTGATCAACTGCTTGTACCAGCAGCGTCCAGTCACGCTCAGGAAGGGTGCTGTAGGTGTCATCATCGAATGGACCTTGCTTAAGCTGCCAAGGCGTTTCACCATGTTCAAGCACAATACGTGACTCAACCATCTCTTCCAGCGATAAACCAGCTAAATCATTACCATCCAGAGGACTGACAAAATCAGGTATCGCTTGACGGATCAGAAGTGGTTTTTTTTGCCAGTAATCGCGTAAAAAAACGTCGGCACTGATGCCACCTAGAATCTCAAGTGGTGTATTAAATGGGGTAGACAAGTGGTTGATTCCAAAATAAATACTGAAAATAAAACGCCCGGGTTTAGCCGGGCGTCAAAACACTCAAACAGCTAAAGTAGCGTTAGACACGCTTAGCTTGTACATCGGCATTACCAATATAGTTGGCTGGCGTCAGTGCGCGTAATTGCACTTTCGCCTCTTCAGGCAAATCTAGCGTTTCAATAAAGGTTTGCAAAACCTCGGCGCTGATACCTTTACCGCGGGTGAGGTCTTTAAGCTTTTCGTACGGGTTTTCAATGCCGTAGCGACGCATGACGGTCTGTACTGGCTCAGCTAATACTTCCCAGCAGTTGTCCAAATCATCGGCGATTTTCGCTGCGTTGAGCTCGAGCTTGCTGACACCTTTAAGTGTCGCCTCGTAGGCAATCACACTGTGTGCCATACCAACACCGAGGTTGCGCAAGACGGTGGAGTCAGTGAGGTCACGCTGCCAGCGTGAAATCGGTAATTTGCTGGCTAAGTGTTGGAAAATAGCGTTAGCAATACCTAAGTTGCCTTCGGAGTTTTCGAAGTCAATCGGGTTAACTTTATGCGGCATGGTGGATGAACCAATTTCACCGGCAATGGTTTTTTGCTTAAAGTAGCCGATAGAAATATAGCCCCATACGTCACGGTCAAAATCGATCAGAATGGTATTAAAACGCGCAACCGCATCAAACAGCTCAGCAATATAGTCATGCGGCTCAATTTGCGTGGTGTAAGGGTTAAAGGTTAGACCTAAATCGCCTTCAATAAACTCACGGGCATTGGCTTCCCAGTCAATCTCAGGGTAGGCAGACAGGTGGGCGTTGTAGTTACCGACGGCACCATTCATTTTGCCGAGTAATGGGGTCGCCGCAACTTGAGCGATTTGACGCTCCAGACGGTACACTACGTTGGCAAACTCTTTACCCAACGTGGTCGGTGATGCAGGCTGGCCATGGGTGCGCGAGAGCATTGGCACATCAGCAAATTCAACGGATAATGCACGTAGGCTTTCAGCCAGTTTACGCATCAATGGCAGTAATACATCGTCGCGGCCTTCGCGCAGCATTAAAGCGTGCGAGAGGTTATTGATGTCTTCACTGGTGCAGGCAAAGTGAATGAACTCGGTAACTTTGGCCAGCTCAGGTAGTTTTTGCGCTTGTTCTTTTAGTAAGTACTCAACCGCTTTAACGTCGTGGTTGGTGGTGCGTTCAAACTCTTTAACACGCTCAGCATGCTCGAGCTGGAAGTTCTCAGCTAATTCATTTAAAGCAGCGTTAGCAGTGTCAGAAAAAGGCGTGACTTCAGTGATACTGGCATGGGCGGCTAAGCGCTGTAACCAGCGAACCTCAACCAAGACACGGTTACGAATAAGACCGTATTCACTAAAAATAGGGCGCAGGGCGGTGGTTCTGCTGCCGTAACGGCCGTCAACGGGGGAAACCGCGGTAAGCGAGGTAAGCTGCATGATGCGTTCTCTAACAATTAATGAATAAAATAAGGCGCGTAGTGTACATCAAATGCACGCTAGGTTTTAGTGTTTACGCCAGAACACCGACAACATGCTGGCAGTAAAGATCAGCACAGCACCAAATATTGAGGTGAGGTCAGGCACTTCACCCCAACGTAATAGCGAGAGTACGCCGGCAAAAACAATAGCCAAATAGGCGACAGGGCCGATTAAACCGGGTGGGGCTAATGAGTAAGCACGTGACATGATAATTTGCGCTAAAGCGGCGACTAAGCCTGCCGCACAGAGTAAAAGCAATTGCTCCGAGCTTAACGGTTGCCATGCCCAGAGTAGCGGCACGGCAGAAATTAGGCTGCTGAATAACGCAAAGTAAAACACCATGCGGTACGCCGGTTCGGTATCACTCATTTCTCGGATCGAAACAAACGCGGTGGCGGCCAGCAGGCTGGCAGCAAGCCCGACCAGTGATAGGTTGCTAAATAATGCATCACTGGGTTTGGCGACTAAGATCACACCAATCAAACCTAGCAATGAGAAAGCGAGCATCCGACGGGTGAGCGGCTCTTTCAGCCATAAATAGGCAATAATTGGGGTAAATACCGGGGCTGAATAGGTAAAGACCATGGCGTCGGCCAGAGGTAAGTGAGCAATGGCATAAAAAAAGCAGTACATCGCTGCTAAGCCATAGCTGGTGCGCATCAGGTGCGATTTTAAACGCTTGGTTTTAAAGGGCTTGAGGCCCTTGCTTAACAGCAGTGGTAAAAAGAAAATAACGCCAACGATATTTCTAAAGAAGACAATATTTTCGTTATTAACGGTGGCCGAGGCTTCGCGAATCAGTACACCCATGCACGAGAATAAGAGTGCAGAAAGGGCGAGTAGGGCCGCGCCTTGTAAAGGGCGAACACTGCGTTGATTCATAAGTTGCGCGCATGCAACTCATTTAGCATCGCGCCACGCTTGGTCAGCAAGTGCCAGCGCCGACCGCCCAATTGTCGCCATAGGCGTGCGGAACGAATGCCGGCAAATAACAGTGCGCGCACTTTTGCGGCAGTAGCTTCCTGCTGTAAAAAACGCATATCACCATGCACCTGAATACGTTGTTTGAAAGTGCTAATAGTGTCTTGGTACAGCGCACCAAAAGAAGAGGCGATAGTGTCACTGGATAAGCCGTAGAGCTCAACTTGTTGCTCGATTTTTGGCAGACGCTGGCCGGCAATTTCCAGTAAGTCATCGCGACGTGAAAACTGCCGCTCGAGACTCAGCATCGAGACGACATAGCGCAAGCTTTCGCGCGGCAGGTTATTTGTTTCGCGCTCTAAAGTGGCTTGCAGTAACTTATAGCCTTCGCGCAGACCTAGATCATCACCGCCGTACACATCAAGAGTGCTTTCAGGGTTGCGTACTAATAGCGTTTTCAGCATATAGGCGAGCGCCGCATCACTGACTTGGCCGCTGTGTGCGAGCTTGTTGACCAATGCTGACGCTTGAAAGACACCGCCTAGAGCGGTCATTTGTTCTTGAAGTGGTGTCATGGTCGTTGAATACTCTCATTCCAAGGGCTGCAGGCTTCGATGACGCCGCCGCCTAAGCACACATCATCGCTATAAAAGACAATGGATTGGCCTAAAGTAACAGCGCGCTGTGGCTGCTCGAAGGTGACCAAGTAGCCGTCATCAGTGCGTTCAATACGGCACGCTTGATCGCTTTGGCGATAGCGTACTTTGGCGGTCAGATTGTTCAGAGCATCAATATCAACAGGGTTAATCCAGTTGACATCGCGGGTCAGCAAAGTGCGTGAAAATAGCCACGGATGCTCGTTACCTTGACCAACGATGAGTACATTACGCGCGAGGTCTTTAGCCAAGACATACCACGCGTCTTCGCTCGCATTCTTTAATCCACCAATACCTAAACCTTGGCGCTGACCAATGGTGTGGTACATCAAACCATTGTGCTGGCCCAGTTTGGTGCCGTCAGTGGTTTCAATCACACCAGGTTGTGCTGGTAAGTATTGCTTAAGAAAGTCGGTAAAGCGCCGCTCACCAATAAAACAGATACCAGTGGAGTCTTTTTTATTGGCGGTAATCAAGCCGTGCTGCTCGGCCAGTTCACGTACCGCAGGTTTTTCATATTCGCCGACTGGGAACAGTGATTTATGAATTTGCTCACCACCCACCGCATGTAAGAAATAGCTTTGATCCTTATTGGTATCGACACCTTTAAGCAATTGACTATGACCATCAATATCACGGCGACGCACATAGTGACCTGTGGCAATTAAGTGCGCGCCCAACTGCTCGGCATAATCTAGGAAGGCTTTGAATTTAATTTCACGATTGCAGAGGATGTCGGGGTTGGGTGTGCGCCCAGCCTTATACTCTTCAAGGAAATGTTCAAAGACGTTATCCCAGTATTCGGCAGCAAAGTTAGCTGTATGTAATTTAATCCCTAGGGTGTTACACACGGCTTGCGCGTCGGCGAGGTCTTCTTTGGCGGTGCAATATTCAGTGCCATCATCTTCCTCCCAGTTTTTCATAAATAACCCTTCCACTTGATAGCCTTGCTGGATCAGCAACAACGCCGCAACAGAAGAATCAACACCGCCGGACATGCCGACAATTACACGGGTTTCAGAAGGAGTATGCATGGCAATTTAAATAAGCTAGTTAAAAGAACGCTATCCTAGCAGAATTGCTAGATTCTAGGGAGAACAGAGGCTGATGGCTTTAGCTTTTAAATAGATCCAAAGAAAAGCGGGCGCCGTTTAAATAATCATCAACACTGCGTAACACCATGGGACTGCGCCATAACTCAGATTGTGCCAATAACTCATCGCGACTGAGCCACACTGGGCCAATAATACCTTCGTCGAGTTTATGATTTTCGCGCTGCCGTAAAGCTTGACCGGCAAAGCAGACGCGCTGATAGGTGATGTTATTGCTGGGTGCTGTATAGAGATAAATGCCAATTAAATGGGAAATCTCAATATCCCAGCCTGTTTCTTCTAAAGTTTCACGAATTGCTGCTTGAATTAGACTTTCGTCCATTTCTAAGTGGCCTGCAGGCTGGTTTAATACAGTGCGACTTTCAGCATGCTCTTTAACGAATAGAAAGCGTCCATCTTTTTCGATCACAGTGGCAACGGTGATATGTGGAGTAAAGCGTGTCATACGTAACCTCTTTAAGGGAAAGGCTTACAGAGTTCGGATTATCGATACATATTTGTGTGAAATGTTCGAGAATGCACGATGTTAGACGTAGAAATAGCTGTAGTGAATGAATAGTTTGACTACAGCAATCTATTCGGCGATCGTTTAAAGAGTGTATGATACGCGCTGCACTGACTGCGCTACAGCGTTAAAAGCGTTCAAGCGGGTCAAATAGATAGCATGTGTGACTTTTTTTATAGTACAGAGGTCATACATGCCGATTGAGTTTGAATTATCGCTGTCATGCCACACGCGTGACAGCTTTTTAAAGACCACGTAAATGACGGAGTCCAGCATGGGATACCAAAAGATCCAAGTGCCAGCCGGTGACAAAATCACCGTTAATGCAGATATGACTTTAACTGTACCAAACAATCCAATCATTCCTTACATCGAGGGTGATGGTATTGGTTCGGATATCAGTCCAGTAATGATTAAAGTGGTCGATGCCGCTGTAGAAAAAGCTTACGCAGGTAAGCGTAAAATTTCTTGGATGGAAGTTTTCGCTGGTGAGAAAGCAACTCAGGTTTATGATTCAGAAACTTGGTTGCCAGAAGAGACACTTAACGCAGTACGTGACTACGTTGTTTCTATCAAAGGTCCTTTGACTACGCCAGTTGGCGGCGGTATTCGTTCATTGAACGTTGCCCTACGTCAGCAATTAGACCTCTACGTTTGCTTGCGTCCAGTACGCTGGTTTACCGGTGTACCAAGCCCTGTTAAGCGTCCACAAGACGTTGATATGGTGATCTTCCGTGAAAACTCTGAAGACATCTACGCAGGTATTGAGTGGCAAGCAGGTACGCCAGAAGCTACAAAAGTAATCAAGTTCTTCACTGAAGAAATGGGCGTTACCAAAATCCGCTTTACTGAAAACTGTGGTATTGGTGTTAAGCCAGTATCAGAGGAAGGTACTAAGCGTTTAGTCCGTAAAGCACTGCAGTACATTGTGGATAACGATCGTGAGTCACTGACTATCGTACACAAAGGCAACATCATGAAGTTCACCGAAGGTGCCTTCAAAGAGTGGGGCTACGAAGTTGCACGTGATGAGTTCGGTGCTGAGTTGCTGGATGGCGGTCCTTGGATGCAGTTCAAGAACCCTAAAACTGGCAAAAACGTTATCGTTAAAGATGCGATTGCTGATGCAATGCTGCAGCAGATCATCCTGCGCCCATCAGAGTATGACGTCCTTGCTACTTTGAACCTGAATGGCGACTACATCTCTGACGCATTGGCGGCACAGGTCGGTGGTATCGGTATTGCACCGGGCGCTAACTTGTCAGACAACATTGCAATGTTCGAAGCAACGCATGGTACTGCACCTAAGTATGTTGGTCTGGATAAAGTGAACCCAGGTTCACTGATCCTTTCTGCAGAAATGATGCTACGTCATATGGGCTGGTTAGAAGCCGCTGACTTAATCATCGACGGCATCAACGGTGCTATCGCTGCTAAGACTGTGACCTATGACTTTGAGCGCTTGATGGACGACGCTAAATTGTTGTCTTGCTCTGAGTTTGGCGATGCCATGATTGCAAAAATGTAATCAAAGCTGACGCTTAAAAAACGCCCCACTTGTTGGGGCGTTTTTGTTGGTATTTGGTGAGAACAGGTACAATGCATGAAGAACAGAGGAGAGCGTTATGCCTGATGATGAATTTTCTTTATTTGCTCAGCAAATGCAGGGCGTACGCCGTATTTATGTCGATCAAGCCGATATCGGTAAAGCCAAGCCTAACCGCGCAGAGCAACGCGTGCGCCGAGAAAATGCCCAGCAAACGATTGCAGCTATTACGGTTGATGGTTTATCTGACCAGTTTGTCATTGATGTCGGTGCTGAAGACGAACTGTATTGGGCGCGCGACGGTGTACAAGATAGCCAGTTACGTCGCATGAAATCTGGGCTAATAGCTTTTGAAGGCAGTCTGGATTTACATGGTATGAGTGTCGAGAAAGCGCGCTCGACGTTGCGAGAGTTTTTGACTGAAGCGCTACGTCTTGAAGTCCGTTGTGTGCGTGTGACTCACGGTAAAGCCGCACGTCTAGACGGTAAAAAACCGATGATTAAAAGCCATGTTAATACATGGTTACGCCAACATGATAAAGTCTTAGGTTTTACCTCGTGCGTGGCTAAACATGGTGGTGCCGGCGCAGTCTATGTGTTGCTTAAGCGTCACATGTTGGAAGGTCGTGATGATGAGTAAAACGGCGAATAAACTGATACCGTAAGTAACTATAAATAACAGTGCGGAGACAGTCTGTGAGTGATTCTGGGTTAGCAACACTGCGTGATTATATTCGTTGGGCCATCAGTCAATTTAGTCAGGCTCAAGTGTTTTTTGCACAAGGCAGCGACAGTGTTTTTGATGAGGCACGCACTTTGGTGCTGGGCAGTTTACATTTGCCTTACGAGTTGCATGATAAGTATTTAGATTGCAATCTGCATACCGATGAGCATGCAATAGTGCAGAGTATTTTAAAAAAGCGTATTGAGCAGCGTATCCCTGCAGCCTATTTACTTGGTGAGACTTGGTTTGCAGGCTTGCCTTTTAAAGTGGATGAACGAGTAATGATTCCTCGCTCACCTATGGCTGAGCTAATCCCGCAGCGCTTTTCACCTTGGCTGATTAAAGTGCCACAGCGTATTTTAGATTTAGGTACCGGTTCAGGCTGCTTGGGAATTACTTGTGCACTTGAGTTTCCCGATGCTGAGGTGATTTTGGCTGATATGTCTGAGCAGGCCTTGCAAGTGGCTGATGAGAATATCGCTTTGCACCAGTTGGGTGAAAGAGTTTATACCTTGCGCAGCGATATCTTTGCCCAGCTAGCAGGGCAACGCTTTGATTTGATTGTCTGCAATCCGCCCAGTTTACAAACAGAGCAGTGGGCGCAATTACCGCGAGAATTTCAATATGAACCGCGACAGAGCAGTCGCTCTGGATGCACAGGACTTGAGTTTATTCATCAGGTTTTACAGCAAGCCAGCCAACACTTGAGCAATAAAGGATTATTAGTTCTTGATGTGGGGCAGCATCGTTCAAAACTAATAGAACTCTACCCTATGCTTGATTTTACTTGGCTGGAGCACTCGCAAGTGGGGTCGGCAGTCTTGGCGCTAACTGCACAGCAGTGTGCTGCTTGTCAGTAGGCTCATTATGTCTGGATTGCAGGATGATAAAATCTATTTAGCGCGTTGCAATCCAGATCAATAAGGCGGCTTGAAAGACAGCGAAAATAGCCAGCATTGCGATAGTAAAACGTAACGTATTGTCTTCTCTTTTTAAGCGATCAATCTCACCATCACGCTTCTTCAGTTGTAAACTTTGTTCGTGCAATGATTGATCGGCTTTTTCCAGCATTGCCGCGCTATCAAGGGTGCTGATGATGCTGACTTTATTCTCATTCCAGTCACTGTGCAGTTCGCTGATGCGTCCAGCGGTGCATAGCGCACGCATTTGCACGGCATCTTCATAGCTAACCTTGAAACCTTGTGCTTGTAAGGCATGGTCACGACGTAAGCGCGCAGCATCGTTTGCGGCATGTTTAATCAGCAGTGCTTGGCTAGCGACTGTGTAGTGATTCCAACGTTTACTCGCCCATAGTACGGCTTGCGCCAATAAAAACCGTCCTAAGCCGCGGTTAGCCGGCTCGGTACGTAACGGGAAATCGGCGTTGATACGAACGTCCAACTTTTGATGATCGACCCAGACCTCCAAAGTGTTGAATTCATTATGAGTGTTTTGCCCTGGTAAGCTGATCGTTAAGCGCAGGAAGCTTTCTGCTTCACTGTGACGTTCAACACGATCCAAACTGGCAAAACGTAAAGGTCTTAAGCCTGTTTCACGATCGGCAGGCAATGGCGCGAGACGCACCAACTGAAAGCGTTCAGCGCTTAAATTGAGCCAAGGATGTACACTTTCAACCTCTATTTCACTGGTTGTCTGCGGCGTATCCGCTATATTTGCAGAGAGTGTCATATCGAATCACTTTATCCGTTGCTGTATAGCTCAGTCTATCGGCAGTTAAAGCAGGTTCTATAGGGTGGCGAACTGCCAGTGCATTACGATGCAAGGTGCCAGAAACTGCTAGGTACAGGTATACTGCACAATTATTTTAATAATTTCGGAGCAGTGTGTATGTCCGGCAATACTTTTGGCAAGCTTTTTACCGTTACTACCGCTGGAGAAAGCCACGGTCCCGCATTAGTTGCCATTGTTGATGGTTGTCCGCCAGGCTTGCCATTGACTGCTGAAGACTTACAAAATGATCTTGATCGCCGCAAGCCAGGCACCAGCCGTCACACCACGCAGCGTCAAGAGCCTGATCAGGTTGAGATTTTATCGGGCGTCTTTGAAGGGCTCACGACAGGCTGTCCAATTGGTTTGTTGATTCGTAATACCGATCAAAAATCAAAAGATTATTCGGCTATTAAAGATATTTTCCGTCCCGCGCATGCTGACTACAGTTATCACCATAAATACGGTCTGCGTGATTATCGTGGTGGGGGTCGTAGCTCGGCTCGTGAAACCGCGATGCGGGTTGCGGCGGGTGCTATTGCGAAAAAATATCTCGCCACCCAGGGTATTGTCGTACGCGGCTATATGAGCCAATTAGGCCCCATTGAAATCCCATTTAAGAGCTGGGATGCAGTGTATGACAATGCTTTTTTTAGTCCTGATCCAAGCAAGGTTGCGGAACTTGAAGCCTACATGGATCAATTACGTCGTGATCAAGACTCCGTTGGTGCAAAAATCACGGTTGTTGCTGAAGGTGTAATGCCTGGCTTGGGCGAGCCAGTATTTGATCGTCTCGATGCTGATTTGGCGCATGCTTTGATGAGTATTAACGCGGTGAAAGGTGTGGAAATCGGTGCGGGTTTCGCCTGTGTTGCTCAGCGTGGTACAGAGCACCGTGATGAACTCACTCCGGAAGGTTTTACCTCGAACCATGCCGGCGGCGTGCTGGGTGGTATTTCTTCGGGACAACCGATTATTGCTCATTTGGCACTGAAGCCAACCTCAAGCATTACTACCCCGGGCCGTTCGATTGATACAGCAGGCCTGCCGGTTGAGATGATCACTAAAGGTCGCCATGATCCTTGTGTGGGTATTCGTGCTACGCCGATTGCTGAAGCGATGATGGCTATTGTGTTGATGGATCATTTATTGCGCCATCGTGGTCAAAATGCTGATGTGCAGGTCAGCACACCCGTACTTGCTCAGCTCTAAGAGACTGCTTGATAAACAGGTCGCTGTCTAAAGGCAGCGACCTGTTGAGGCCGACTGAATCATGAGCACGGGTTTGCCGTATTGGCGTTTATCGGGTTTTTACTTTTTTTATTTTGCCTTACTGGGCGCCACGGCGCCTTTTCTGGCGTTATATTTCGACCATCTAGGTTTTTCCGCAGCGCGTATTGGTGAACTGATCGCGATCCCGATGCTGATGCGTTGTATCGCACCTAATCTATGGGCTTGGCTGGCTGATCGTACTCAGCAGCGTTTGGCGATTGTGCGTTTTGCTGCCGTTTGCACCATGCTCTCATTCGCCCTCATTTTTGTTGGTCAAAGCTTTGCCTGGATGGCTTTGATTATGGTGTTGCATGCATTTTTTTGGCATGCGATTTTAGCTCAATTCGAAGTGATTACTCTAGCGCATCTGGATACTCAGAGTGAACGTTATAGCCAACTGCGGCTATGGGGTTCAGTGGGTTTTATGCTGGTGGTGATTGGCTTTGGTTATTTATTTGATCAGGTAGGTCTGAATTATTATCCTTGGGCTATCTTAGCGGTTATGAGCGGGATTGTACTCAGTAGCTTTTGGGTGCCGGCACAGCCTGTTAGAGTGCAGACACACACTGCGTTGGCACCTAGGGTAAATCAATCACCAGACAAAACGCAGATGCTACCTATCATTGTTTTTTTAGCCTGTGTGACTTTAATGCAGTTATCACATGGACCCTATTACACCTTTTTGACCTTGTACCTGATTGATTTAGACTACTCGCGTAGGGTAATTGGGTGGCTATGGGCGCTTGGTGTGCTGGCGGAAATTGGTCTATTTGTCATAATGCCTTGGTTGCTACGGCGAGTTTGCTTAAAACGTATTATTTTGGTTAGCGTTTGCTTAGCCGTACTGCGTTGGTGGTTGCTTGGCTTTTATGCAGATACTTTATGGCTGTTGTTATTTGTGCAAGTGTTGCATGCCGCCACTTTTGGCAGTTTTCATGCTGCCGCGATTCACTTTGTACAGCGTTATTTTTCTGCACATAAACAAGGCCAAGGGCAGGGGTTGTATGTGTCGTTTTCCGGTGTTGGAGGTGCTTTAGGCGCGCTCTACGCAGGCTATACATGGCAAACGCTGGGCGCAAGCATGACCTTTACTTTAGCTAGTGCTGCCGCTTTAGTGGCTGCATTGCTGGTTTTGTTTGGACTGAAAAGTATCGAAAATCCTCAATCAATATTGAAAAAGGGCGGTAATGATGACATTCACTCGTGAGCAGCTTACTGAGCAAATTATTCAAGCCGGACAGTTTTTATATGCTCGAGGCTGGTCTCCGGCCACCAGTAGTAATTACTCCGCTCGTCTATCAACCAATCAAGTCTTGTTAACCGTATCAGGTAAACATAAGGGGCAGCTGAGCGAGGATGATATTCTTGCGACAGACTTACAGGCGAAGAGCCTTGAGCCGCATAAAAAGCCGTCCGCAGAAGCCTTACTGCATACGCAGCTGTATAACTGGCAGTCTTCTATTCAAGCGGTCTTGCACACTCACTCAGTGAATGCCACGGTGTTATCTCGAATTGAGCAAGCAGCGCAGATTGAATTTACCGACTACGAGCTACAAAAAGCTTTTAACGGTATCGAAAGTCATGAGCAGCCTTTGTTGGTGCCTATTTTCGATAATGATCAGGATATGTCACGTTTAGCCGTGCAGGTACAGCAGTGGCTTGATAGCCATCCAGACTGTCCAGGCTACTTAATTCGAGGTCATGGTTTATACACTTGGGGCGTATCAATGCAGGATGCATTGCGTCATATTGAAGCCTTTGAATTTTTGCTTGAGTGTGAATTAAAGGTGCGAGCTTGCAAGACACTTTGATTTGCTATATTTGGCTAAGCGATTTGATTGAATTTTATAGAGAATGATAACTATGAGTCAGCTGTTTGTGTACCACACCAGCCAGCCTAAGCAGGCGGTTAAGGTATTAAATCATTTAGAAGATATTAGCAGCACTTTAGCTCAAGTTGGCGTGCGTTTTGAGCATTGGCAAGCCAATCAGCCGATTACTGCACAGTCCTCCTCTGAGGATGTGATAGCCGCTTATGCTGACGATATTGCTCGCTTACAAAAAGAAGGTGGCTATGCGACAGTTGATGTCATCAGTTTAGACGAAACGCATCCGCAAAAAGTCGAGCTGCGCGCGAAGTTTCTCGATGAACATGTGCATAGCGAAGACGAAGTGCGCTTCTTTGTTTCTGGGCGAGGCTTATTTAGTTTGCATATTGATCAGCATATCTATGCGGTATTGTGCGAAAAAGGCGCGCTGATCTCTGTTCCTGCCGGTAGCAAGCATTGGTTTGATATGGGGGAGCGTCCACGCTTTACTGCGCTGCGCCTGTTTAACAATCCAGACGGCTGGGTGGCTCAGTTCAGCGGAGATAAAATTGCTCAGCAGTATCCTACTCTGGATGATTTGCTATGAGTGTCAAAGCGATTTTGACTGATATTGAGGGCACCACCAGCTCCATTGCTTTTGTTTTTGAGGTGTTATTTCCCTACGCTCAAAAGCATTTGCCTGCTTATGTCCGCGCCTGCGCTGAGCAAGACCCCAACTCGCCGTTGTTGCAGGCTGTGCGCGATGAAGTGCAAGAGCCGCAAGCAGACGCTGAGCGTTTGATCGACATTCTGGCGTTGTGGATGGAGCAGGATGTTAAAGCTACGTCGCTGAAGGCTCTACAGGGCTTAGTCTGGCAGCACGGCTATGCCAGTGGTGAAATTAAAGGGCATGTCTATCCTGATGCGGTTGAGATGCTGCAGGCCTGGCAGCAACAGGGCTACCGTCTGTATGTGTATTCATCAGGCTCGGTGCAAGCGCAAAAACTGATATTTGCTTATTCCGTCGCCGGCGATTTAACCCACTTGTTTTCCGATTACTTTGATACCACCTCTGGGCACAAGCGCGAAGCGGCCTCTTATGCACGTATTGCACAAGCCATCGGCTTGCCTGCAGGACAGATTTTATTTTTGTCTGATGTGGTCGAAGAGTTGGATGCGGCGCAAGCCAGCGGTATGCGTACCTGTGGTTTGGCGCGGACACAGGGTTCCTTGTTAGGGCATACCACTGTTGCAAGCTTTAACGCTATTGATCCAATGACTTTTTAGCAATAAATAGATCTAGCTGAGGTGAGACGTTTGCTTTTTTATTGAATAATTTAACCTGACTGCTTTACTAGGTCTTTATTCGTAGGGGCTAACTAGCGTACACTGCAACCATGATTGCGAGGAGTTACTATGAGCACTATTAATATTACAGAAGCTGCACAAGTCTATTTAAGTGATTTATTAAAAGGCCAAGATGTACCCGGCATTGGTATTCGCGTATTTATTACCCAGCCTGGTACCAGCTACGCAGAAACCTGCATTGCTTACTGCAAACCTGAAGAGCAAAAAGTTGAAGATACCCCACTGGTATTGCCAGCCTTTACTGCTTGGATTGATGCACTGAGTGAGCCCTATCTTGAGGATGCGGTGGTTGATTATGCAACCGACCGTATGGGTGGGCAACTGACGATTAAAGCACCCAACGCTAAAGTGCCGATGGTCAGTGAAGACAGTCCTTTATCAGAGCGAGTCAACTATTATCTGCAAACAGAAATCAATCCAGGACTGGCCAGTCACGGTGGCGAAGTGAGCCTGATTGATATTGATAATGGTATTTTAATTTTGAAATTTGGTGGTGGTTGCCAAGGTTGTGGCCAGGCAGATTACACTTTAAAAGAAGGTATCGAAAAAACGCTAATGGCACGTATTCCTGAAGTCAAAGGTGTGCGTGATGTGACAGACCACAGTGTGACTGAAAACGCTTACTATTAATCAAGTTGCTGTTCAGGGGACTTTAGTCAAATAGATTCAGCGCGTTCTAGCTTATAAAATAATGCGCGCTGAACAAGCTTGAACATTACCCTGCAAGAGCTTTTTGGTGCAGCTCGACTGCATATGTTTAAGTTGGATGATCCCAACTTAAACAAAATAACTTCTCTATATTCTTAGGCTGTTTTTGCTAAGAATCTTAAAAAAACCGATATCAGCCACAAGCTGTTATCGGTTTTTTTGCTTAAAAGTTAAGATAACTGACATTCTTTTAGTATTTCATAAATTGACCCTGTTCAAAGCTCAGCAAGCATGCTAAAAAATAGCTAGCTGCTTGATAAAAAAGGGAAAATAATGAATAAGTCCGAATTGATCGAGCGTATTGTTGACCGACAAGAACAACTGTCTGTGCGTGATGTTGAGTTGGCAGTGAAAACTATGTTGGAACATATGACGCAAGTATTGTCTTCTGGAGAGCGTATTGAAGTTCGCGGTTTTGGAAGCTTTTCAGTAAATTACCGAGCGCCTCGAGTCGGCCGTAATCCAAAAACTGGCGAAACGGTTGAATTACAAGGTAAATATGTGCCGCACTTTAAACCCGGTAAAGAGTTGCGCGATAGGGTAAATGATGGCTAAGCTAATACTAAATAGAGAGAGTGAGCGCAGAGGATCTTATGCGAAGTTTTAAACGTCTACTGGTAGTTATTATTGCTTTAGCGCTGGCCGCTGGCGTAGTGTTTTTTACCTTAGAAAACCGCACTACAACTCAGTTGGTATTTTTTGGCTGGCTAACCCCTGAGTTACCTATGGCGCTGTATGTGCTGAGTGCTTTTGTTTTAGGTCTGATTATTGGCCCGCTGGTGTCATGGTGGCCACATCAACGCATGCGCATGCGCTATAACAAGCAAGTTAAGCAGTTAAAAGTTTATGAGCAGCGCATCAGTGCCTTAGAAAAAGCAGCGGCTGAGCAGGATGCAGCCACTCCAGCTGTTGCAGAGTTGCCCCACGCATCCTAAATCATATCGAGCAAGGTTGGGGCTGTTTAGCGCCAAAACCTTGCAGGCGATCACATAGGGCTGGAGCGGCCTGTCATTTCTCGCGCCATTTCCGTTGCGTAGCTGTCTGTCATGCCACCAATAAAATCGATAATGCGCATAAAGGATGTGTAGAGCGTCCAGTCTGGCTGGGGCGCTGTATGTCCAAGCAAGTCAAAAATACGTCTATTTTTAAATGACAGTGTGCCATGCGTGTGTTGTTCTAGGGCGGCACCACAAAAAGCATTAAGTAAAATTTCTAAAGTGGTGTAAGCGCCAATTTCATGTAATGTTTTACGCTTGTCTTGGAAGATTTTTTCGCGGGCTAAGGCTTTCGCGTTGATCACACAGGTCTTGGCTGGGCCGTGCATGTGCTCAACCAGGTCACCTTGCAAGGTGCCGGCCATCAGTGCAGGCTGCTGCTCAACAAAAGCGTGCGCTGCGGCATTGGTTAAATGCTCAATTGCTTTGCCGCGCAAGATGGCTAGCTTTCTGCGGCGTGAATCTTTAGGCCCCAATTGACGGTAAGTTTCCGGTAGATCATCGCCCACTAAATCGAGGAGTAGGGCTTCAACTTCGCGGTACTCCAGAAGCTCCATTTCAATACCATCTTCCAGATCAATTAAACCGTAGCAAATATCATCAGCAGCTTCGACTAAATAGACTAATGGATGGCGAGCCCAGTGTTCATCATCAATCTTGGGGATACCTAATTTATTAGCGATTTGTTCCAGCAAAGGTAATTCACTTTGATAGCTGCCAAACTTATGTTTTTTATAACCTTGAGCACTCGCGTGCTTTGAGCTCCAAGGGTATTTAGAAAAAGCACCAAGGGTTGCATAGGTTAAACGCATACCGCCATCAAATTGATGGTATTCAAGTTGTGTCAGTACACGAAAGCCTTGTGCATTACCTTCAAAATTTAAGAAATCTTGGCGCTGCGCTGCGCTCATACTATCCAGCCAACCATTGCTAGCGGCCTGTTGAAACCAGTGCCGAATTGCATCTTCGCCCGAGTGACCAAAGGGTGGGTTGCCAATATCATGAGCTAAGCAAGCCGACTGCACAATCATCCCTAAATCACTGGGTTCACACCATTGTGGTAGCGCTGGGCGGATCATTTCTGCGACACGCATCGCTAAAGAGCGACCCACACAGCTGACTTCTAAGGAGTGAGTTAGGCGCGTATGGATATGGTCGTTGCTGGATACAGGGTGCACCTGTGTTTTGCGGCCCAGACGGCGGAAAGCGCCTGAGAAAATAATTCGATCGTGATCCTTATGGAAAGGACTGCGACCTAATTCTTCAGCGCTGTGTGAGGTTTTGCCTAAGCGTTCACGATTTAATAATTGATGCCAATCCACTGAGCGCTCTCAACCTGTTAATTGAAGATATGCACCGCTAATCATCTAGTACGTTTTGTTTAGATTATTAGTTCGTGTAGCCGCTGTGGCGGTTTCTGCGCGGGGCGTTGCCATAAAAAATGGTAATAGGCTGCTAGCAATTCGTACTATAGGTAATAGAGCGCTTGCTGAGCGTCGCTGACGAGTAAGAAAGAAGCTTGCTAGAGCTACCCCAGCTACAGCTAATAAAGGTGTTGAGCCCTGCATAAGACGGTTTTTGTAACTACGTATTTTCTCAATCGGCTCAAGTAAAACAATACTTTCGTGACAGATTTTTTGTCTATTTAACTCGAGACGCATCTGAATAAGCTGTTTTCGTAGAGCGATGGGATTGTCTTTTTTATATTTTTGTATTGTCATGGTAACAGTCGCTCTTTGGTTTTTTTAAGCTCCTGCAATGAGGCGCTAAAAGGCGCTTGTATATGGCTTTGTGCAGATTTCATTCGCCAGATACAAAGTAAGCCTGAGACAGTATAAAAAGCAGACATAGCAACTAATAGCCAGTGTTCGTACTGCTGCCACAGCAAGACAATCAGCAAGCCGTTTAATAATAAAAAGAGCATAAAGCCACAGGCAGCAATAAGACCTATCCAGAATAATTGCTGACTGCTGTGATTTTTTTGCTCTTGTAGCTCAAGAGCAAATAACTCAGCATGATCGCTGAGTAAATCCAGAGTTGCGGCGCCTAAGCGCCGCGAAGTCTCTGAGAAAGACTGGTCTGTCATATTTAGCGCCTAGACACCAAGAGGCCTAATAAGAAACCAACGCCAGCACCGACGGCCAAAGACTGCAGTGGGTGTTCACGTACATATTCTTCACTTGTACTTAGCGCTTCTTTACCACGCTCAAGCAGCGCTTGTTCAGTGGAGCCTAGTGCTTGGCGTGCACGTTGTAAACTCAACTTAATCTGATCGCGCAGCTCTTCGGCTTTATCACCGGTAAGATCAACAGAATGTTGTAGTAGTTGCTCAGTATCCGATACCAAGGCTTTAAACTCTGCCAATAGTGGGTCTGCGTTGCTAAGTATATTTTTTTTAGCCATGACAGGTGTACTCCATAAGTAAATTCAATGTTCATAACATCAGAGTCAATGTAACTGTTATAGGTTCCATTTGAAAGATACTATTTTATAAAAAATAAACCCGCTTATAAGCGGGTTTATTTAATACGAATAATATAGCTTACATCAATGGAATGGTGTAGCTAACGATCAGACGGTTTTCGTCAATTTTTTTAGAAATATCTGAGCGAAGTGTTGCATTACGCCATTTCACGCCGAGGTTTTTCAATGGGCCGTCTTGGAAGACGTAAGCGATATCAGTATCGCGCTCCCACTCATTACCACTTGATTTGCCAGAGCCCATGTAGATGTTGCTACCTTTAATGTAGCGCGTCATCAGGCTTAAGCCAGGCATGCCTAAACCAGCAAAGTTATAGTCGTAACGTGCTTGCCAAGATTTCTCATCGGTAGCAGCGAAGTCACGAATTTGTACATAGTTGGTTAGGAATGGGTCAACCAGTTCAATATAAGCGTAACCGGTATCGCCAGACATTTTTTGATAACCTAGGCCAAAGCTGTTGTAACCCATTTTATAGGTCAGCATTCCAGAAATAGCTTTGTTATCAATACCGCTGTTGCCATCTTCAGTCGTTCTTGCAAAACGTAGATCAGTTTTTAATGAGCGATCATCAGCGAGTTGAAGCGTATAAACACCATTGAGGATGTGCTGTTTATAAGCACCATCAAAGTTAGCAAAGTTATAACCAGTGCTTAGGCCAGTATCGCCCCACGTGTAATTTACGCCGGCAAAATCAAATTTGCTGGTGACCTTCTGGTGTGCAAGTGAGCGAGTTGATGTGTTGTTACGCTTACCTTGGTTGCCTGACAGACTATTCAGAACAATAGGCGCATTATCAGTTGAGTTACGCTGATTCATACGACCTAAGCGACCGATGTCAGCTGTCAGGTTGTCAATTTCTTTACTGTTGACATGCATACCAGTGAACGTTTGTGGAATCAGACGGCCGTCACCTGAGGAAACAGTTGGCAGCTTAGGCATCAAAGTACCGGCTTTTAAAGTGCTCTGAGATACACGCGCTTTAAAAGTTGCGCCTAGCTCGCCGTGATTGCTCGGAACTTTGCCTTTGTGATCTTTTGGCAGCAGCAGTTGTGTACCCGCTGTGCCACCACCTGAATCAAGCTTAAGGCCAGCAAAACCATAGGCATCTACACCGACACCAACAGTGCCTTCAGTGAAGCCGGATTCGTAACGAAGTAAGAAGCCTTGAGCCCATTCCTCTGCTTTTGATTGTGTTGCAGTTTCATGACGGAAATCACGATTCATATAGAAGTTGCGCAGCTCTAAACTCGCTTTGCTATCTTCAATAAAGGCAGCTTGCGCCACCATTGGAATGCTTAAAGCAACTGCTAGAGTGCCCAAGCTGATTGAACGTGCTAACGGACTAAATTTCATTCTTATAGTTCTCCGGGATGCAGACAGAGTCGATCAAATTATAAATAGTTGTGACGTATCCACTAGACCATGCTTAGGTGCATAAGGTCATTTAGACAATGGTCGAAAAATTACCATCTGGTAAAGTGTAGGCCATTTTGATGTGTCAATGCTGTAATCATTCTTACGTAACAACAGAAATCGCCATAAGATGGCACACTATGACATATTTTTACAGGACGTCTCGATGTCAGCCTCACAGACGCTACAGCCAGGATTTATTGTTGCACACAGCAACCATTTAGAAGAATTGCGAGAGTTAGTCGTGCAGTGGACAAAGATTAATCCGCTGCATGCGCTCGAAAATGAGCATATTTTAGTGCAAAGCAACGGTATTGCGCAGTGGTTGAAGCTGGCTTTAGCTGACGATAACGGCTGTGGAATTGCAGCGGGTCTACAGATTGGTCTACCAGCACGATTTTTGTGGCAAATTTACCGTCAAGTGTTGGGTACTGAGACTATTGCAAAAAGCTCTCCCTTTGATAAGGCTCCTTTGACTTGGCGTTTAATGCGCCTTTTACCGCGGATCATTGATCAGCCGGTGTTTGCCTCTTTGCAGCATTTCTTGGGTAGCGATCCTGATTTACGTAAACGCTACCAGTTGTCTGAGCGTCTAGCTGACTTATTTGACCAATACCAAGTGTACCGTTCAGATTGGCTCAAGGATTGGGCGCTGGGTGATGATCAGTTGCGACAAATCGATGGTCAGCCACAGGTTAGTCTTGAAAAAGCCCAAGCACGTGAGCCTATTGTGGCTTGGCAAGCAGCACTGTGGCGTTTATTGATTGATGATATCGGTGAAGATGTCATCCATAGTAGTCGTGCTGCAGTACATCCGCGTTTTATTGCTGCAATGCAAACAATGGACAGTGCGCCTGCCGGTTTACCGCGGCGGATTATTATTTTTGGTATTTCTTCACTGCCCGCTCAAATGGTTGAGGCCTTAGCCGCCATCAGTCGTTTTAGCCAAGTGATGCTTTGCGTGCATAACCCTTGCCAGTTTCACTGGGCAGATATAGTTGAAGATAAGCAATTACTGCGTCATGAGTACCGACGACAGAGCCGTAAAGAGGGCTTTCCTGAGGTGTTATCGATTGAGCAGTTACACCAGTTTGCCCATCCTTTATTAGCTGCTTGGGGTAAGCAGGGACGAGACTATATTAGTTTGCTCGATCAACATGATGAGCTGGATACTTACCAAACCCAATTTAATAGTCAGGGTCAGCGCGTTGATATTTTCGAAGATGGTAACGTTGCTACATTATTAGAGCAGCTGCACAATGATATTTTACATCTGCGTCCGTTAGCCGATACACGGGTAACGTGGCCTGCTGTTAACCCTCAGTCTGACCAGTCACTGCGCTTTCATATCACCCACAGTGCGCAGCGCGAAGTGGAAGTATTGCACGACCAGCTATTAGCTCATTTCAACGCTGATTCCCGTTTAAAACCGCGTGATATCATCGTGATGGTACCGGATATCAATAGCTACGCCCCGCATATTCAGGCGGTGTTTGCCCAGTATGCGCGCGATGACTTGCGCTACATTCCTTTTACTTTATCGGACCAGGCTGAGCAAAGCACTGAGCCGCTATTGATTGCCATGCATGAGTTATTACGCCTGCCCGAATCACGCCTGACGGTTAGCGATATCATGAGTTTGTTGGATGTGCCGGCGGTACGTGCACGTTTCGCTATCCATGAAGAGCATTTGCCGATTTTGCAACGTTGGTTAACAGGAGCAGGCGTGCGCTGGGGGCTGAATGCTAAGCACCGTGAGGATTTTGCTCTACCGCAAGGCTTAACACAAAATACATGGGATTTTGGCCTGCAGCGCATGTTACTCGGTTATGCCATGGGTGACAGTGATGCCTATGCAGGTATTCAGCCGTATGACGAGGTCGGCGGTTTAGACGCTGCTTTAATTGGCCCGCTAACGCACTGTCTCGATGCCTTGCAAGAGTTACACGAGCAGTTGAGTACGATGCATCTGTTTACCGAGTGGCGCAGTATTTTCTTAGCACTGCTTGAGCAATTTTTCTTAGTTGAAGAGGATACGGACTACTTATTAATTCAGCGTATGCGCGAAGGATGTGAGCAATGGTATCAGCTGTGTATTGAGGCGGAACTGGATGAGCCGCTAACCTTGGCGGTCGCGCGTGAAGCATGGCTGAGTAATATCGATTCTGATCATCTCAGTCAGCGTTTTTTAGCCGGTTCTGTTAATTTTTGTACGCTAATGCCGATGCGCGCTATTCCGTTTCGTATGGTGTGTTTATTGGGAATGAACGACGGTGACTATCCGCGTGTGCAAGCACCATTAGACTTCGACTTAATGGGGACTGATTACCGTCCTGGCGACCGTTCACGACGTGAAGATGACCGTTATTTATTATTAGAGGCCTTGCTTTCCGCACGTGAAAAACTCTATATCAGTTGGATCGGACGCAGCGTGCGCGATAATACCGAGCGTACGCCCTCTGTGCTGATCGCGCAGCTACGCGATCATATAAGTAGTGGTTGGCGCTTAGCTGATGAACAGCCCTTACTGGACGCATTAACCACTGTGCATCCATTGCAACCCTTTAGTCAGCATTACTTTGCTGATAATAAAGACCATTCAGATTTGTTTACCTATGCGCATGAATGGTCTGTTTTACATCAAAAGCCTGCTGCTGACAGCGCGACAGCTTTATCTAAATTCCTACCCGTTAGCAAAATAACGCCAGAGTTGTTGCAGCGTTTTTTACGCGATCCAGTCAGGTTTTTCTTTACTGAGCGTTTAAAAGTACATCTCGACCAAGCTGAGCTAGAGATGTTTGAAGATGAGCCTTTTGCCCTGGATGGATTGCAACGTCATAGCCTGCAGTCAGAGTTATTAAACGCTGGCCAGCATGCCGCAAGTGATGCCGACTTATCGACAGTCTTAGAATTACACAGTGAAAAACTGCAGCGCAGTGGTGCTTTGCCAATGTGTGCGTTTGGTGAGCAGGTGCGTGGAGAGTTGATTGAGCCATTGCTGGCCCAGTTGCAACATTACCGCTTGCTCTGTGAGGCCTGGCCTGCTGAGGAAGAGACCGCACGCATTATTGATCTACAGCAAGGGCAGATTCATCTTGAAGGCTGGCTTGGAGGGTTGCGTACGACACTGCTCAGCGACAACCGAGCGACTGAGTATGCGCGGATTGAGCTTATCCCTGGCAGAATTCATAAAGGTAAAGAGCGCAGTTGGCATCGCTTATTACGGCCATGGGTGCAGCACGTCTTGATTAACGCAACCGGTGCGGCAACGCAGACCTTTATCATTGCCCAAGAAAGTAGCATTGCCTTTGCTCATCTTGATCCTGAGCAGGCTATACAGATTGCTCAGAGTTGGCTGGAGTGCTGGCAGAGCGGTTTAAATGCACCGATCCCGGTGGCGTTAAAAACCGCGATGGATTTCTTGAAGAATCAATCGGATGGTAAAGCTAAGTCGGTGTATGAAGGCGGCTTTCAATCTGCTGGTGAAGTACAACACAGTGCCGCTCTGGCACGTCAATATCCCAGCTATGCCGATTTAATCGCTGATGAAACCTTTGCTGAGTGGGCGGAGTTGCTCTACGGCTCACTATTTAACGCCGATATTATTAAGTTGGAACGTCAAGGGGATTCATTATGAGTCAGCTACACGCCACCCCGCGACCTTTGGCGTTGCAATTTCCGTTGTATGGCAGTCGCTTAATTGAAGCCAGTGCCGGTACGGGTAAAACCTATACCATCGCTGCGTTGTATGTGCGCTTAATCTTGCAACATGGTCTGCTTGAAGGCAGCGCTTTTAATCGCCATTTATTGCCGCCTGAAATTTTAGTGGTGACTTTTACTGATGCGGCCACACAAGAGTTACGTGATCGTATTCGCGCCAAGTTAGTTGAAGCCGCACAGGTGTTTCGTAATGAGCAAGAGCATGTCGATACCTTGTTGCAAACTCTGCGTGAAGATTACCCGTCAGAACAATGGGCCGCGTGTGCGCAGCGTCTTGACCAAGCGGCGCTATGGATGGATGAAGCGGCGGTGTCGACCATTCACTCTTGGTGTCAGCGCATGTTGCGAGAGCATGCTTTTGATAGCGGTAGCTTATTTACCCAGACATTAGAAACTGATCACAGCGATTTACTGGCATTGGTGGTGAAAGATTATTGGCGCCAGCAGTGTTATCCCTTACAGAGTAGCAACGTGCTGTGGGCGCTCGAACACTGGCAGCAACCCGCTGATTTACAACGCAAAATATATCCCTTGCTCAATGCGCAAACAACAGCACCTCATCAGGACGCGCAATCACTTGCGCAGCTGCTCGATAGCGGTATTCACGCGCAACAACAGACCCTTGCCAGGCTCAAGGCCAACTGGTCCATCTGGACGCAAGAGTTGCGCGATATACTTGATAAGGCCGTGGCTGATAAAGCGGTGAATGGCCGTGTTATTCAAGCACGCTTCTATATGCCGTGGTTAGATAAGCTCAAGGCCTGGGCTGAAGATGTCGAGCAAACCAAGCTTGATATTGGCACTGGCTTTACTCGCCTTACTCCTGATGGTTTGCATGAGGCTTGGAAAGACAGCAGCACTGCTCCGCAACATCCAGCCCTTGAAGCGATGCGCTCACTACCGCTTGAATTAGATAATCTCACCCGTGAGTTGGATGAACAAGCTTTATGGCATGCCGCGTATTGGATTAAGCAACGCTTTCATCTTGAGAAACAGCAGCGTGCAGAAATGGGTTTTGATGACATGCTCACACGTCTTGATCATGCGCTACAAGGCTCCAGTGGCGAACGTTTAGCTGAAGTTATTCGTCAGCAGTTTCCGGTTGCCTTGATTGATGAGTTTCAAGATACCGATCCTTTGCAATACCGTATTTTCGATACTGTTTATCGCATTGCGGAAAATAACCCTGATACCGGTTTGTTTTTAATTGGCGATCCTAAGCAAGCCATCTATAGTTTCCGTGGTGCTGATATTCATACGTATTTGTATGCGCGTCGTGCGACTGCTGGACGTCACTATGACTTGGATACAAACTTCCGCTCTACAGAGAGCATGGTCAGTGCGGTCAATCAATTATTTCAGTTGGCTGAGCAGCGTGAGCACGGTCAAGGTGCTTTTTTATTTAAACAAGAAAGCAGTAATGATCTGCCTTTTGTACCGGTGCAGGCTAAAGGCCGTCAAGAACAGTGGTGGGTCGATGGAGCGCAACCGCCCGCTTTGACTGTCTGGCGTTTAGAGGCTGATGAACCGGTTTCGCGTAATCAGTACCTTGAAGAGATGGCAGCCAGTAGCGCCACAGAAATTGCGCGACTGCTTAATCTGGCTGCAGAAAATAAAGCAGGCTTTAAGGGCTCTGAAGGCCAGTTGCAAACGTTGCAGCCCAATGATATTGCGGTACTGGTTCGGGATATGCGTGAAGCGCAAGCGATCCGCAAACAGTTGGCTTTACGTAATGTACGCAGTGTCTATCTGTCAGATAAAGACTCAGTGTTCGATAGCCAAGAAGCACGCGATATCATGACTTGGCTGCATGCGTGTTTACATCCTGACAATGAGCGTGCGTTAAAAACGGCTCTAGCTTGCAGTACCTTTGCCTTGCCACTGAGCGCGTTGGAGCGGATCAATCAGGATGAGCTGCTTTGGGAGAAAAGAGTATTGCAGTTTAAAGACTATTTAGAGCGCTGGCATAAGCAGGGTGTGCTGCCGATGTTGCGAAAAATCATGCACGACTTTGAGTTGCCGCAGCGTTTAGTACAGCGTCCTGATGGCGAGCGGGCGTTAACTAACGTGCTGCATTTATCGGAACTGTTACAGCATGCTGCTCGTGAACTGGATGGTGAATTTGCGGTATTGCGCTACTTACAGACCGCTTGTGCGGGACAATCCGCTGGTGCACAAGAACAGATTCTGCGCCTAGAAAGTGATGAATCATTAGTGCGTGTTATCACCATCCATAAATCCAAAGGACTGGAGTATCCATTGGTCTTTTTACCCTTTATTTGTGGATTTCGTGCGCAAGAGGGTAAGCAGCCTTTTACTATTCAGACGGATGGACAGCGTACTTTAATGCTGCATGCTGACAAAGCTAGCCTTGTGCAGGCTGAACGAGAGCGATTGGGTGAAGACCTGCGTCTGTTGTATGTCGCATTAACTCGTGCACGTCATGCTTGTTGGTTGGGAATGGCCGACTTGAAAAAAGGTCAAGGTAAGACCTCCGTGCTACACAACAGTGCGATTGGTTATCTCTTAAATAACGGACAACCCTTGACTAGCAGCTCAGCGCTGGAGCAGTGGTTAGCACCTTTTTCCCATGCTGAGAGTGCCTTAGAGTCAAACAGCTTGGTGAGCTACGTCGGAGTTATGCCAGACAGTACTGAGGAGAGCGTACAAAATCGCAACGGTACATTTGAGCCATCGTGGCGTATTGCCCAGCGCCGTACGCGTGAGCATTGGTGGATAGCCTCTTACAGTGCGCTGCGTTTTATGGCTCAGCCTCCTAGTGTTGACCTACAGTCCACTGAACGAGTGGAAGACTTGGCACCGCAATCCGCTGTAGCGCAAAACATGAGTGATGATGAGCAGTACGATCCAAGCACTGATGACCCTGCAGTGCTTCATCAGGATACCTCGCAGGAGCAAGAAGGAATTCATAGTTTTCCACGCGGCGCCAAGCCTGGTACGTTTTTACATGGTTTGCTCGAGTGGGCTGCTGAGCAAGGGTTTGCTGCTGTTCTTGATAAGCCAGAACACGCGCAGCAATTTATCCAAGCGCGCTGCGAAGCCTATGGCTTTGAACCCTATGTCGAACTGCTGTGGCCATGGCTCAGAGATTATATCCAGCAGCAGTTCTTTGTGGGCGAGCAGCCAATGGCTTTGTTTGAACTCAATCACTACCAAGCAGAAATGGAGTTTTGGTTTGCCACCCATCACGCCAATACCTTGCAGATTGATCAGTTAACGCGGGAGTTTATTTTGCCCGGCGCAGCGCGGCCGTACCTGCAACCCGAACGATTAAATGGTATGTTTAAAGGCTTTATTGACTTAGTACTTGAGCATCAAGGCCGCTATTATGTGATTGATTACAAGTCTAACTGGCTCGGTGATAATGCGACTGAGTACAGCAGCGCTGCGATGGATGAGTGCGTGTTAACACATCGCTATGACTTGCAGTACACCTTATATATTTTGGCTCTACACCGTCTACTGAAATTACGCATCAGCGATTATGACTACGACACCCATATGGGCGGTGCGGTGTATATGTTTTTACGCGGTGCACACAGTGAGAGCCAAGGCTTGCATCATGCACGACCTGCGCGTGAACTGATCGAGCGCTTGGATGCGCTGTTTAAATCCAGCGCCGAGGAGGCACAGTAAATGATGCAGCAAGGACAACTCTTTGGCGAAGATGTCGAGCCGCCAGCCACAGTGTCGCTCACTCAGAATAGGCTCAATGCTGAGCAGTATTTAGCGGATCGTGACGGTGTTGTGCTGCTCCTTAACCACTGGCTCGAAGCTGACTGGATACGCGCATTGGATGTCGCTTTGGTGAAGCTGTTAGCTAAACTCGATGCTGATGCCGAACCACTGGTGTTATTGGCTGTTGCTTTGGTGAGTCATCAACTGGGCCATGGGCATATTTGCTTAGACTTGCAGAGTGTCTTACGCGATCCTGATCTAGCGCTGTTACTGCCTCCAGAAGGACGCAATACGGAGCAGCAGACGATCTTGCCATCACAGCTATTAGCGGCTGTGAGTCTTTCCCGCTGGCTCACTGTATTACAAGGTAGCGCATTGCTCTATCAGCAGGATAAAAACGTTGCTAAACCCTTAGT
This sequence comes from Denitrificimonas caeni, assembly GCF_905120345.1. Taxonomy (GTDB): domain Bacteria; phylum Pseudomonadota; class Gammaproteobacteria; order Pseudomonadales; family Pseudomonadaceae; genus Denitrificimonas; species Denitrificimonas caeni_A. The sequence continues at coordinate 125,108 of NZ_CAJHOA010000001.1, forward strand.
GTTGGTTGATGGCCGTTTATATTTATATCGTTACTGGCAATATGAAAGCAGTGTGGCTCAGCGTTTAGTACAGCGCATGGACACTCAAATGCCGCTGTCGGCTGATTTTTCAGCACGCTTAACAGATTTATTTAGTGAGCCGCTGATAGTGGATGGTGAGCGTCAAACTGATTGGCAGAAAGTCGCTTGTGCCATGGCAGCGCAAGGCCAATTAACTTTGATTACTGGCGGTCCTGGTACCGGGAAAACGACTACAGTCGTGCGTTTATTGGCGCTTTTGCAACAAAGTGCGCTGACAACGGGGCAAGCACTACGTATTCAATTGGCTGCGCCAACAGGTAAAGCCGCAGCACGCTTAACGGAGTCCATTGGTCAGCAGGTTGCATCTTTACCTGTAACTGGTTCTGTTAAAAACCATATTCCAACGGAGGTGACCACCTTACACCGACTGCTGGGTAGCTTGCCCAATACGCGACATTTTCGCTATAACGGTAACAATCCTTTAGTGCTAGATGTGTTAGTGATTGATGAAGCATCAATGATTGACTTGGAAATGATGCATAACGTGCTGCAAGCTTTACCCAAGCATGCACGGTTGATTTTACTAGGTGATAAAGACCAACTCGCCTCAGTGGAGGCCGGCTCAGTATTGGGTGACCTCTGTGCCGATGCCGAGTTGGCGTATTACACTGTGGAGACCCAGCAGCGACTTGCACAGTTATGCAATGAAACGCTATATGCAGAGGGGTGGTGTGTGGGGGAGGCTCAGCAGCACCGTTTAGCTCAGCATACCGTGATGCTGCGCTATTCTCGCCGTTTTGACGGTGACTCGGGTATTGGCCGGTTGGCAGATGCGGTAAATAAAAGTCAAGCAACGCAGGCTTGGCAGTTATTGCACAGTGAGTTCCTTGATATCAACTACTTGCTTGTTAATCAAACCAATGCAGCAGAGCTGGACAAAGTACTGCTTAACCCAACTGCGCAAGCGACTGATACGTTAGATAATGCTGGCTACGCCTACTACTTACAGGTGTTACAACAACAGCGACCAGCGCTTGATTTATCATTTGATGATCCAGGCTGGGCGCAATGGGCTTGTACTGTTTTACAGGCGTTTGATCAATTCCGCTTGTTGTGTGCTTTACGTAAAGGCACGTTTGGTGTGACAGGCCTGAATGAGCGTATTGCGAATGCGTTGCACGATAAAGGCTTAATCAGTAGTGCAGAAGGTTGGTATGAAGGGCGGCCTGTATTGGTGACTAAAAATGATTACAGTTTAGGCTTAATGAACGGTGATATCGGTATTGCTTTATTACTGCCAAATGATGATGCCACTGAGGCAAACGCTGAACCTAAACAGGTATTACGGGTGGCCTTCGCCCGCAATGACGGGCAGGGAGGCGTTCGCTATGTACTACCCAGTCGTCTGACTGCGGTTGAGACTGTATTTGCCATGACAGTACATAAATCGCAAGGCTCGGAGTTTGTGCACACGGCACTCATTTTACCGGATCGTCTCAACCCAGTGTTAACCAAAGAATTACTCTATACCGGTATCACTCGTGCAAGGAGTAAATTCACCTTGATCGAAGGTCATTCGGGGATTTTTACCGCAACCGTAAAACGTAAAGTGGAGCGTATTAGCGGCTTAAATCAGGCTATTCAAACAGTAGTAGGGCATAGATTCGAATGACTTGAGCCGCAACTTTGTACGCGGTTCACATTATCAGTGCAAAACTGCGGTTTACTGCTTGAAAAAACCTTTATGACGTGGTACTTGCTTATTTGGTAGGGGTACTGTATATTTGTACTCCTATCCCGACTCAAACGATAATTTGAGTGGAGTGGTACAGAGAAAGACATAATTGATACGCCTTAGGGCAATTGCTTGCGCATAATCCAAAATGCTATACCTTAGTTTTCGCAAAGAAAACTCGGTTCAATACTGAACATAGATTTCAGTACTGCTTTATTTCTGAACACCACCTACTTTTTGATAAGCATTATTGCTATGTCTCGTTCATCGGGAGGCTTTACAGCGATTGCTGTGCATATAATATAAAAAAAGGGGTAAGGATATGGATAACCTAAAAGTATTCAAAAAAATGGGTCGCTACGTTGCAGCGCAAATCAATGCAATTAACAACAGCATGCAAGTGACAGAACAGTCCTGCAATGCAGCCATGGGTTTAGAGAATCGACTGATTGTTGATGCTTGGAACGCACTGGCCGATCGTGATGGTGTAAGTACAACCAGCACCTGCTAAATATAAGATTGCGCCTACTTAAAGTAGGCGCAGTACTTAACCTTTCTTCCGTATCAACATATCCTTGTTTGTACAAAAATCTTATCCCGTTCAGCTTTATGGATCATCGTATCTCTACCATCCTGCTATAGTTAATGTTCATCTTTCCTGGTACGCGAGTAGGACGTCCGTTGTTTATTCCATCATCAGTCGGCTCTCTGCATCTGCTGCATTGCTAATCTGTACTTTACTGCTGTCGTTTAATTATTCGTAGGTGATCTATGGCTTTTGATTTGAGTCGCCGCTTAGTGATTGGCTTAGCTTCCAGTGCCTTATTTGATTTATCAGAATCGGATGCTGTATTTAGAGCCGAAGGTGAAAAAATCTACCGTGGCCATCAGCGTGATAATCAAGATGACCCGCTTGCGAGGGGGGTTGCCTTTCCGTTTATTCGTCGTTTACTCTCATTGAATCAGCTTAATCCAGATGATCCACCTGTTGAGGTGATTCTGCTATCGCGTAATGACCCAGACACCGGCCTGCGAGTGATGAACTCCATCCAGCACTACGGTTTACCTATTACTCGGGCTGTATTTATGCAAGGCAAGTCACCGCATTCGTATATTCCAGCTTTTGATATTGAGCTGTTTTTGTCCGCCAATGCTGAAGACGTCAAGAGCGCAGTGGCAGCAGGTTATCCTGCAGGGCAAATATTAAAGGGTGAGGTTGAGGACGACAGTGATGATCTACAGCTCAGAATTGCTTTCGATTTTGATGGTGTTTTAGTCGATGATGAAGCAGAAGCCGTTTATAAAGAACACAATCTTGCAGGATTTCATCAGCATGAAACCCTGCGTCAAGATATTCCGCATACGCCTGGGCCTCTGACACCTTTTCTAAGGCGTATTTCTGAAATTCAAAAGATGGAGCAGGATAAACGGGAGAAAGAACCGTTATACCAACCAATTTTACGTGTTTTCATTGTTACAGCGCGTAATGCACCAGCGCATAAGCGAGTAATTAATACCATGCGTCATTGGGATATCACTGTCAATGAAGCGTTTTTTATGGGTGGCGTGGAAAAATCTAAAGTCCTTGATATTATGCAGCCGCATATTTTCTTTGATGATCAAAAGCTGCACTTAGAGCCTGCATCAGCATATCTACCGTCTGTACATATTCCTTTTGGCATTGCCAATATCGAGCACACTGCGCTAGAGCAGAACAGCGCGGACAGTGAATAGTTGGGCGCGGTGTAAGGGGTTGAAACTGCAGGATTTCTTTCTGCCAAACAAATACTTTATTTTATCTGTAAGTGTATGATAAGCATATCATTTGTGTGGCAATAGGTTTTATCATGTGGGTTGATCGTTTTATTGATGCTTTGCGTTCACTTAGAACAGTATTCTTGATTATTGGCTTAGGCTTTGGTTGGCTACTGTTTGCTGATCATCAAACGACTGATATTCTCTATGTGACTGTACATAATACCGATGATGTGATGCTTGAGTCTGTTCGTTTTGAGTTTGGTTTTGGGCTGACGCAATCAAATATATTGTTGTTGCAGGTCAAGCCAGGTGAGAAGCGTATAGTGGCGCTCAATCATCCGCTGTACAAAGGCTATAATGTTGAGGCGCGTTTTGCTGGTGGTGAAGTCCGCAGTTTTTGTGCAAACCGTACCTATCCAGAGCAGCAGCAACCTTTACCACTACAGCGCTAATTATTCTTAGCTACGCTCATCATGCTGTCCGCGAATTGAATCTGGGCGGGCTATAGTATCAATTCACCTAAGACTTTGGCCAGCGATCTGACGACAGAGGCTGTAGAGTTTTTGTAGCTATAGCCCGTAGTCATGGGTTTGTATGCTTGTATTTATAGCTAAAAACTATCCTATACAGTCATTTTCGAATAAAAACTTTAATTCTTATAAAAAACGACCTTCTGAGGCGGCGTACAAGCAATTTTCTGTGCGAGGCCTTTGCCTTTGTATTCTTTAGCATGATCGTCTCTTAGGAGCTATCTAGTGACGTATAAAGACTATTGTGCTTTTTATCTAAGATTCACACACTTAAATTAGTATTTGCTATTGATCTGTTAGTTTCAATTGTCTTTATTAACTTTATCAAATGTTTATTTGAACAACTAAAATAAGTGTTATTATTGGACCAAATAGCACTATCGAGCTTTAAGCAGATAACTTGAAAATCGTCAAAAGTGACAATCTGTAGCTGTAGCCGACGGGTTGGTCTTTTATTCTCTGAGTGAAATAAGCAAGACGCTTGTGAGTCGAGAGCACACAACTATTTTTATGCTGCAGATTTAGCTGGCCGAGAGGGGCGATATGCTACAAATCAACGAGACTAATCCTGGCAAAGGTATTTCTGCCTTCGAACAATCTTCAGGGCTTTTCAATAATCCTGCTGTGGCTTACATCACACGATTAGGTTCGCTAGGTAGCAAAAGAACAGTGATGTCGTCGCTGCGTATTGTTGCGCAAATGTTAGGCTTTACCGGTATTGATAGCTGTCCTTGGCAGGAGTTGAAAAGACCACACGTTTTGCAAATAATCTTTAATTTATCCGAAAAAGGCTTATCTCCAGCAACGCAAAATAGCTATTTATCTTCTATTAAAGGGGTGAGTGAAGAGGCGTGGATGCTAGAGTTGATGAGTGCGGAAACTTATCAGAAAATTTATAAAATACCTTCAGTCAAAGGATCGCGACTTGCATCTGGGCGTGCACTTGAACCGACAGAAGTTGCATCATTAATGACTGCTTGCAGCACGGACCAGCGCTCAGCAAGCATTCGCGATAAGGCTATAGTTGCTTTATTAATTGGTTGCGGACTGCGTAAGGCTGAAGTAACAAGTTTGAAAGTTGAAGATATTAATTGGAAAGAATCGGCTTTTAATGTTATTGGTAAAGGTAATAAGCAAGCCAAATGTTTTATGCCAGCAGCAACTGTTCTGGCAGTGCAATGTTGGCTTAATATACGCGGTCAGCAGCATGGCTATGTTTTCAGTCGCATACTTAAAAATGGCACAATACTTGATACGCCAATTACAGGGCAGGGCATTACCTATATTCTTAAGAAGCGAGGAGCTGCAGCGCATATTGATGAATTCGCGCCGCACGATACTCGTCGTACCTTTGCAACACGCATGTTTGAAAGTGGCGCGGATGCACTTATTGTACAAGCCGCAATGCGACATGCGAATCTTGATACAACTAGACGTTATGATTTCCGCGGTGAGAAAAAGCTTAAAGAAGTGAGCCAGACAGTTAATTTTTTTAATTAACACATCAATAGAAAATACAGATTTTCTGTTGCAGAGTGTAGTCGGGAAATAATAGATTAAAATGTTTATATATTTATATTAAATGGCTTTTGTTGGCCGCTAAGATTCTAACTAATAATATATAGAATATTATTAGTTATTAGAGATGTTAATTAGCATTATATAAAAATACTCTGCTCTTATTCGAGAGCAGAGTACTGTTATCAGTGATAAAAATTACTTATCGAAATGAATAACCGTCCGGATACTCTTACCTTCGTGCATCAAGTCGAATGCTTCATTGATATTTTCCAGTGCCATGGTGTGGGTAATAAAGTGGTCCAACTTAAACTCACCCTGCAGATAACGCTCAACGTAGTCCGGTAATTCAGAGCGGCCTTTAACGCCACCAAACGCAGAACCACGCCATACACGACCCGTCACTAACTGGAATGGGCGCGTGCTGATTTCTTGTCCTGCGCCTGCTACACCGATGATGACCGATTCGCCCCAGCCTTTATGGCAGCACTCTAAAGCAGAACGCATCACGTTAACGTTGCCAATACATTCGAATGAATAATCAACACCGCCATCTGTTAGCTCAACAATGACATCTTGAATTGGCTTGTCGAATTTTTGCGGGTTAATACAGTCAGTCGCACCTAACTGACGAGCTAGCTCGAACTTACTTTCATTGATATCAATAGCAATAATGCGACTGGCTTTGGCCATTACTGCACCAATAATTGCCGACAGACCAATACCACCCAAGCCAAAGATAGCAACTGTAGCGCCTTCTTCAACTTTAGCAGTATTCATCACTGCTCCCATGCCTGTGGTGACGCCACAACCCAACAAACATACTTCTTCCAGTGGTGCTATTGGATTAACTTTAGCCAGTGAGATTTCTGGTAATACAGTGTATTCGGAGAACGTTGAACAGCCCATGTAATGAAAAATTGGCTGACCGTCTTTATGGAAACGAGTGGTGCCGTCTGGCATTAAACCTCTACCCTGAGTTTCACGAATTTTTTGGCACAGGTTGGTTTTTCCTGATTTACAGAATTTACATTCACCACATTCTGGTGTGTATAAAGGAATAACGTGGTCGCCTACTGCGACGCTGGTGACACCTTCACCAATGGATTCAACAATACCGCCACCTTCGTGGCCTAACACGCAAGGAAAAATACCTTCTGGATCATCACCTGATAAAGTGAAGGCATCAGTATGGCAAACACCCGTTGCGACGATTCGTACACGTACCTCGCCTTTTTGAGGTGGCATTACATCAATTTCTTCAATCGACAGAGGCAAACCAGCGCCCCAGGCAATAGCGGCTTTAGATTTAATTGTTTGTGTCATCAGGTTTTCCTCTGTTTTATATAGTTGATGCAACGAGGGAGCAGCTACGCGTCGTGCAGAGACATACATTTGCTGCCTGTTAACAATTTTCGGGCAGGTTTTCTATGCCGTTTTAGATTAATGGCACTATTATAGTTGTTAGCTGTAGTAAGATAATCAGCTTGTTTTGAAATTTACTTTTGCTCACAGGTAACAATGTGATTGTATTAGAGCTTGTTTATTCAAAGCGTTTAAAAATCTCGCATAAACGCATCTGCTCTACTGTATGAGTCGTCGTTGAATAATAAAACTTTAAGCACCTTGATCGTCAATGCCTTTGCCTGCATAGGCTAAATTAGTAGGTCAGTTTTGATGTATTTGCTTGTTAGGAGTGAGCATGTTGTATAACTGGGAAGGTATTGCAGAGTTCGTTACGGTGGCTGAAACAGAAAGCTTTACGATAGCCGCAAAAAAACTAGGTATTTCTACAGCGCATGTCAGCCGACAAGTCAGTGCGTTGGAGTCGCGTCTGGCGACAAAATTATTGCATCGTACGACGCGTAAAGTCTCTATCACAGAGATTGGAGCGGTTTACTATCAGCGTTGTCGCCAACTGTTATATGACTTAGAAGATGCAGAGCATGCGGTGAGCGACCTGCAAAGCAAACCCACAGGCAGGCTCAAAATTACAGCACCCATTACTTATGGTGAATTTATTATTGCACCACTGATTAATAATTTCATCACTCGTTACCCTGAGTTAGATGTCGAGTTGCACCTAAGTAACCAGAAATTGGATCTCGTCGCCGAGGGTTATGATCTTGGTATTCGTCAAGGTCAACTGCAGGACTCTAGCATGATGGCGAAGCGTCTTGGTTCGCGTACGCTCTATGTGTGTGCAACCTCGACATACCTTGCTGAGTTCGGGATACCTAAGAAACTAGCGGACTTAAACCAGCATAATTGTTTGCAAGGTTCACTGGGCCACTGGCGCTTTCAGGAAAAAAGCAAAATGCGCAATATCCACATTAGCGGTAACCTGCGTTGTAACAGTGGTCGTGCTTTGGCGGATGCCGCGTTAAAAGGGCTTGGCATTGTGCAACTACCTGGGGAGTATGTGTTAAATCATATTCGTAGTGGCAAATTAGTGTCGTTGCTAGAAGAGTTTTGCGCACCCGATGAAGGGATTTGGGCTATTTATCCTCACAATAAACATCTGTTACCAAAAGTACGCATGCTGATTGATTATCTTGATGAAGAGTTATCTGGGAAAACTATTCTGGAATATTAATATATTGCTATTCGTTTAAAATGCCATGTTCAGTAGCGCCGACCTCATAAAGCATACTTTATTATTTTCTAAGCTATTATCATGCAGGTTTGAGTAGGGTCAAACTCAGTGTTAATAAGCTACGCTGTAGATATATTTAAGAGTGATCTATTTTTTTGAACAATAGAGGCAAGGTTACTCTAAGGTAGCGGACCTATTCGAGTTACCCACGCTTGCTTGCCACTGTATAAACAATACAATGCATTTATACCTAAAGGTGCGCAAACGGCTGCAGCCAACCAAGATGCAGCTGGGTACTCAGGGTGTAAATTGAGAACCAATACAATAGCTAAGCCACTAAGAAATAGTCCTATCGCGGCTAATAAAATAAAGCGTATCACAGCGAATAAACTTTGCATTATAAGAGTTCCGATTGAAACGTATCAGCTAAGTCAGACTGTATAGATTATAGATTTTTTTTGGCTCTTAAAGTAGGTTACTTACAGCGTAGACCTAAGTGGCTACATCTTGATTTTTAAAAATCGCACCACCACCAATAAGACCCATATCGGTAATGATGGCGTACATTACCCTCGATTCAGCAACTGCCGCTCATAGATATCTATACCAACCATCATGAATGCACATGCTGTAATAGTCACCAGCGGAAACGTTCTGAGTGCCGCTCTATCAGCTTTAAGCCTAAATCAAACTCAAATATAGCGTATTACGCCCTCTAAAAATGAGTCACGTCGGTGCAGTAGAGTCTTGGCGGCGACTTACGATTGTCCTTCCTTTTTTATCCTAGACTAGAAGTTAAGCGCTAGGACAGTGAGTCAGCTAAGTGCTTTGAAATAGCATTGAACCAGTTAAAGCACAGTCTGTCCTAATATATAGTTAGACAGCACCAGAGTTTATGCTTAGCAAAATCAACTAACAACAACAGCTAGGATAGATAATGAAAAAGAATATTGATCATATCGACCCCGCAAAAACTATGAATACCTTACGTGGCAAAGGTGGTGAGACCCATCAATGTGCGGATGAAGCAGCCCCAGCACTAACGACTCAGCAAGGCGTAGTTATTAATGATAATCAAAACTCGCTTAAAGCCGGTAGTCGTGGTCCAACGCTTCTCGAAGACTTTGTATTACGTGAAAAAATTAATCATTTTGACCATGAACGTATTCCAGAGCGTATTGTTCATGCTCGTGGCAGTGCAGCACATGGTTATTTTGAACTGAGCGAGTCATTAGAAGACTATACGACAGCAAAAATTCTTACCGAAACCAATAAGCAGACGCCGTTATTCACACGGATCTCTACTGTTGCGGGTAGCCAAGGCTCAAAAGACACACCGCGTGATGTACGTGGTTTTGCGGTCAAAATATACACCGACGAAGGTAATTGGGACATCGTTGGCAATAATATGCCTATTTTCTTTATCCAAGATGCGATGAAATTCCCTGATCTGGTGCATGCGGTCAAGCCTGAGCCTGACCGAGGTTTCCCCCAAGCCGCTTCGGCCCACGATACCTTCTGGGATTTTGTGTCTCTCAGCCCTGAAACCATGCATAACGTGATGTGGTTGATGAGTGATCGTGGTTTGCCGCGCAGCCTGCGCATGATTGAAGGCTTTGGCATACATAGTTATCGTCTGATTAATAAAGAAGGAAAAAGCACCTTTGTACGTTTTCATTGGAAGCCGTTGCTTGGTGTTCAGTCGACCACATGGGATGAAGCTGTAAAAATCTCCGGTGCGGATCCTGATTATCATCGTCGCGATTTGTTTGAGGCAATTAATAATGGAGATTTTCCTGAATGGGAATTTGGTGTGCAGCTCTTTACCGAAGAAGAGGCTGAACAATTTCCGTTTGACCACTTAGACGCGACCAAGCTGATCCCCGAAGAAATGGTCCCAGTTAAAATAGTCGGTAAAATGGTGCTTAATCGTTACCCAGATAACTTCTTTGCTGAAACTGAGCAAGTGGCATTTTGTCCGTCCCATCTTCCACCTGGTATAGATTTCAGTAATGATCCCTTGCTGCAAGGTCGACTGTTTAGCTATTTAGACACTCAGTTGTCACGCTTAGGCTCACCTAATTTTGCGCAAATACCCATCAACGCGCCTAAATGCCCCTTTGCTAATATGCAACGTGATGGCCATATGCAGATGCATGTGCCCAAAGGTCGCGTCAATTATGAGCCGCAAAGCTTAGATCCAACGATGCCGCGTGAAAGCGCTAAGCGTGGTTTTGAATCATTCCCTGAGCAGCTTGATGATGGTGTCAAAGGTCGTGTTCGTGCGGAGAAATTCGCTGATCATTACAGTCAGCCACGAATGTTCTATCGTAGCCAAACGGCGCCAGAACAAGCACACATTGCTTCAGCCTATGCTTTTGAGCTGGGTAAAGTCGATGCAGCGCATGTGCGTGCCCGCACCCTCAGTCACTTGCGTCATATTGATGAGGAATTGGCCAGCCGTGTGGCAAAGGCTTTAGGTATGGAGTTGCCAGACGCCGCTGATGCTGCTGCCCCAGTACTAGATATGCCTACGTCTGCTGCTTTGCAGACGATTGGACTCACACCTAACAGCTTAAAAGGTCGCTTGATTGGTATTCTTGTTGCGCAAGGTTCCAAGCGTAGTGAAATAGAAAAATATGAGAAGGCTGCTAATGCTGAAGGCGCAAGCGTGAAGATTATTGCCCCTGGTCGTGAAGTAGTGTTGGATGACGGTACCCGTATTCAATCTGCTGAACGTATCGCTGGTGCACCGTCAGTCCTGTTTGATGCGGTGGTGAGTATCGTTATGCCAGAACAAGCTAAAAAACTGGCCAAAGATAGTGCAACTCTAGAGTGGTTCACTGATGCCTATGGTCATTGCAAGGCGATTGCTTATTGCGGTGCCACAGATGAGCATATCTTATCTAAGTTACCTATTGAAAAAGATGTTTTTGTCACACCGCTTGCTGATTTGGATGCCTTTATAGGCAATGCTAAATCGCGATTATGGGAACGAGAGCCTAAGGTTCGTGACTTGGCATAATGAAGCGAAGGCTAGATTGCTTATGCTGCATCGTTGTAGTCGTTTGGATTAAAACCCGACACTCAGTTCAAATGCTGAGTGTCGGGTTTTATAGAGATCAAAGAATAGCAGCTAAAATCATTAGCACTCTAGACTCTCCTAAAACGAGTAAGTCTGGGATGCTGTAGGAGCGTTTTCTTTATAAGATTCGAATTTCAACAATGAAACTTCATGATCTACTGGTTCAAACGTTAGCGCTAGACTCGATGGCTTTGAGCGGTACTGATAGTAATGTGTCTTTGACTCATCAGTATCTGAGGAGCAGCCTGAGATACTAATGACTATGAATATCAATAAAGAAAATGTATAGGTTGCTAAAGAATTCATGACCGATACTCCTTGTGCGCATTAATTACGTGTTATATTTTTATATATAATTAATGAGAGCGTATGCGATACGGCAATCTTTTATAAGATTCATCTTTACTGTTTGATTATTGAAAGTCAATATTTACCACTTTATTTTTATAATAAAATGCTATGGCGTGGGCGTCATTAAATACAAGCAATACTTTCTTTAATAATATTATTAATATTATTAATTAAAAAGATTAATTAATTTTAAATTAAATTTTCGTGTAACACTAAAAACAATGCCCCGCTTTTAATACTATATTTTCTCGTATGTTCTAGGATAATAAGGGGCGAATGCTCACTGCTATAAATAAGAAAATATATGCTGTTCGGATACGCTTTGATGGTTAACGGTGAAGACAATGGAGTATTTAGACTGGGTTCAATGGCCGGCGATGTTAGTTACTATCGCCGCAGCTTGGATGGTTGGATCTGAAAAAGAGGGTCGACGTCAATTCGGCTTCTGGGTTTTTATTACCAGTAACCTGCTTTGGGTTATCTGGGCTCTTTATTCGGATGCTTATGCGCTTATTGTTTTGCAAATAGCGCTTGCGGCCATGAATATTCGTGGCAGTATCAAAAACTCAAAATAAGCTAATAACAATTGTAAGTGAGGCGCTACCCCCGTTGGTAATCAGCCTTACAGCGGCTAAGACACACGGTCATGCACGCAGAGAAGGGCAAGGATCAGTTGGAGATATTTGTCACTATTTTAGCGGCGTTGAATCTAGATGCGCATTTTGATTTATTTCTACCTAAACAACTTATATCACCAGTTCAGCTCGCTAGACTACAAGGAAAGCAGCGTCAACGTGCTTCAGGACAAAAAGTACAAGATGAGGAGGATGTGCCCTCATGGCAATGAAAGTTATTAATGTACGCTTTAAGTCGCTTGATGTTGGAGCGGTTAGTTTTGATACAAGTACTGGGCTAGGTGCGTTTGAGTATGATCCTGGGTTTACGAGTAAAGGGATTGAGTTATCGCCACTAAAAATGCCTTTAGAAAAACGTATTTATAGCTTTCCAGAGCTGGACTTTACTACATTCAAGAGGCTAACGGGTCTGATTGCAGACTCGTTATCTGATGGCTTTAGTAATGCCGTACTTAATGCCTGGGTCGCTATGCGAGGAAAGTCTACAAGCGACATTACTCCTATAATTTTACCCAAGTTAGGTCAGGGCAGGCTGTTGTACCTGATGGATTTACGCATTATCTGATGAAGCTTGATGGGGTGAGCGAATTCAATAAGAACCAAGAAACCTTTGGTGATCCATTAGGGTTTGGAGCGATGGAGTATGTTTACCACTTAATGGCTAAAGACTGTGGTATCAGCGCCATGCCGCTTGCTTCCTGAGGGTGAGCGTAGACATTTTATTACACAGCGTTTTGATCGTCCTGGTAATGAAAAAATACACGTACAAGCTTTAAACGGTCTTGTTCATATTGTTTATAAAAAGCCAGGTTTTTTTTCTTATTCAGAACTGTTTAATGTTTTAAGACTGCTTAGGTTGCCAGCTGTTGATGCCAAACAGTTACTCAGACGCATGGTTTTTAATATTGTGGCTCGAAATCACGATGATCACTCGAAAAATTTCGGGTTTATATTGCAGGGGAATACTTGGCGTTTAGCTTCTGCATATGACCTCGTGTACAGCTATAGACCTGGTAGCAGTTGGATTAATAGCCACTGGATGAGTTTGAACGGCAAGAGGGATGACTTTACTCGTGAGGATTTCTATTCGCTCGAAAAAATGAGTCCACTCTTTACGAGGAGTCGTATTGATAAATACCATCAATGAAACTGTTAAGAGCGTAGCGAGCTGGAGAAAGCTGGCAACTACCAATGGAGTACCTAAAGCGCTAGTGGAAGAAGTTGAGCAAAACTTAAGGCTGAGTATTTGATTTTTGCTGGATAGCGAGCTGGGTTTCACTTGAAAAATGAGTTGTTAATTTTCAAAAGCTTTCGCCGGCGAAAGCCTGCTTCTTTTTAGTAAGCCGATCGAAGCGCAGTTTTTCAAGGTGTCTACTAGGGTGTCTAGCAAAAACAGTAGGCGAAAAAAAACCCTTGAGCTTCAAGGGTTTTTAAATTTGGCGGAGGAGGTGAGATTCGAACTCACGGATAGTCGCCCATCGACGGTTTTCAAGACCGTTGCCTTCAACCACTCGGCCACTCCTCCCTTTCAATGGCGGCTATAATAGCGGAATATTTATTTCTGTCAAATGTTTTCAGTAAATTTATTAATATTTTTGCTATGATGGCTTGCAGTACAATAAATTAGGAGTTTTAGAATGCGTGAACAACAGAATTATTCGTTAGAGCAGGGCACTGCGGTACGATCAGAAAGCAGTGCGGTTTTGCGTAACACCTATGCTTTGTTAGCTATGACCTTAGCCTTCAGTGGCTTGGTTGCCTATATTTCTCAGCAAATGAATATGCCGCATCCCGGCATGATGCTGACCTTGGTCGGTTTTTACGGCTTATTTTTCCTTACGATGAAATTGCGTAACTCTGGTTGGGGCTTGCTGAGTACCTTCGCGCTTACTGGTTTCATGGGTTATACCCTTGGCCCTATCTTAAATATGTATATGAGTCTGCCCAATGGTGCGAGCGTGATCAGCTCAGCGTTTGCCATGACGGCTTTTGTGTTTACTGGTTTATCGGCGTATGTGCTGATAACCCGTAAAGACATGAGCTTTTTAAACGGTTTTATCACCGTCGGCTTTTTTGTCTTGTTGGCAGCGATTATTGCAAGCTTCATTTTTGATATTTCTGGTTTACAGTTAGCAATTAGCGCAGGTTTTGTGCTGTTTTCATCAGCGATGATTCTTTTTCAAACCAGCGCTATTATTCAGGGTGGAGAACGCAATTACATTATGGCTACAATCAGCCTGTATATTTCTATCTACAACCTGTTCTTAAGCTTGCTGCAGATTCTTGGTGTGACGAGCAGAGACTAATAGTCGTACAGATAAATGATCAAGAAAATTAGGCTCTATTGGTTTACAATAGAGCCTTTTTATTATTTAAACTTTGCTTCGCATAGTATTTGCATGTTTGGCATGCGCACTAACTACATAAGGATCTGTAATGATTAAAAAATGCTTATTTCCTGCCGCTGGTTACGGTACTCGTTTTTTACCAGCGACGAAGGCCATGCCAAAAGAAATGTTGCCTATCGTTAATAAACCCTTGATTCAATATGGCGTAGAGGAAGCTCTCGAAGCTGGTTTGCATGAAATCGCAGTTGTTACAGGTCGTAATAAACGCTCTATAGAAGACCATTTTGATATTAGCTTTGAAATGGAGCATCAGATTTATGGCACAGATAAAGAACATTACCTTACTGGTGTGCGCAGTTTAATCAGTGAGTGTACTTTCTCATATACCCGACAAATCCAAATGAAAGGGTTAGGGCATGCCATTCTGACAGGGCGTACACTGATCGGTGATGAGGCTTTCGCTGTCGTATTAGCCGATGACCTGTGTATTAATCTCGATGGCGATGGTGTACTGCAGCAAATGATCAAACTGTACAATCAGTTCCGCTGTTCGATTGTGGCGATTCAAGAAGTGCCTATGGAAGAGACGGCTAAATACGGTGTGATTTCCGGTGAAATGATTCGCGATGATATTTACCGTGTCCATTCGATGGTTGAAAAGCCAAAGCCTGAAGATGCACCTTCAAACCTAGCTATTATTGGCCGCTATATCCTAACCCCTGATATCTTTGACATTATCGCGCAAACAGAGCCCGGCAAAGGCGGTGAGATTCAAATTACTGACGCCTTAATGAAACAAGCGCAACAAGGTTGTGTAATCGCTTATAAGTTTAAAGGCCAACGTTTTGATTGTGGTAGTGTTGAAGGCTATATCGACGCGACTAACTTCTGTTACGAAAACCTTTACAAAACTGATAAATAACGTTTTAGCTTGAACGCCTTAACCACCTGAACTGGAGAGTAGTGTATGTCCTATGATTTTGATTTGTTTGTCATTGGTGCAGGTTCAGGTGGTGTACGCGCTGCCCGTTTTGCGGCTTCTTTTGGTGCGCGAGTGGCTGTTGCAGAAAGCCGTTATTTAGGCGGAACTTGCGTGAATGTGGGCTGTGTACCGAAAAAACTAATGGTCTATGCCGCTCACTTTCAAGATGATTTTAAGCTCAGTCGTAGTTTTGGTTGGGATGTTGAGGCGAAGGGCTTTGACTGGGCTACGCTGATCACGAATAAAAATACTGAAATTGAGCGTTTAAACGGTATTTACGAAAAACTGCTGGTTAGCAGTGGTGTGAACTTGCTAAATGGTCACGCTAAGCTGGTTGATGCCCACACTGTTGATGTTGACGGTAAGCACTACACCGCTGAGCATATTCTTGTAGCGGTGGGCGGCTGGCCGCAGGTGCCAGATATTCCTGGTCGTGAACACGTCACCGACTCGAATCAAGTGTTCTTCTTAAAAGAGCAGCCTAAGCGTGTGCTGGTGGTGGGCGGTGGCTATATTGCCGTTGAATTTGCTTCAGTCTTTCATGGTCTTGGTTCAGAAACGCAGTTAGCGTATCGCGGTGATTTGTTTTTACGCGGTTTTGACCAAGATGTGCGAGAGCATTTGCACCAAGAACTACTAAGAAAAGATATGACCCTGCGTTTTAACTGCGATGTTAAATGCATTGATAAACAAAAAGATGACAGTCTTCTGATTACTTTTAAAGATGGCCAAAGCACTGAAGTTGATTGTATTTTTTATGCAACGGGTCGGCGACCAATGCTGGATAACCTGGGATTGGAAAATGTAGATATTAAGCTCAAGGACGATGGTTCTATTGCCGTTGACGAGTTGTATCAAACCACAGAAAGCAGCATTTTAGCGATTGGCGATGTCACGGGTCGTGTGCAATTGACTCCAGTGGCGTTAGCTGAAGGAATGGCGGTAGCACGGCGCTTATTCCGCCCGGAAGAGTATCGTCCCGTTGATTACAACTTGATTCCGACAGCTGTATTTAGCTTGCCTAATATTGCCACCGTCGGCTTAAGCGAAGAGCAGGCAAGGGCAGATGGCTTTGCTATAGAGGTCTTTAAAAGCAGTTTTAGACCGATGAAACTGAGCTTGTCGGCTCAGCAAGAACGTATTTTTATGAAACTGATTGTTGATCAAGCTACAGATCGTGTGCTGGGCTGCCATATGGTTGGGCCGGATGCTGGCGAATTAATGCAGGGGATTGCCGTCGCTTTAAAAGCCGGTGCAACCAAGCAAGTTTTTGATGACACCATTGGTATTCATCCAACGGCCGCGGAAGAATTTGTCACCATGCGCACACCCAGTGCGTAGCCTCAGTAGATTTTGTTTGATACGAAAACGGCGCATATTTTGCGCCGTTTTACTCTGTGCTTGTTAATACACTAGCAAAGAAAGGTTCTTAGTGACTGTCGTGTGCTGAGTGATCCATCTGAGGCTGCGCCGCCGAGGTGCCGGCATCACTCGTTTTAATATCAACAATAATATCCACTTGACCGGCATGCTCAAATTGTAAAGTGAGCGGCAATTGTTCGCCGGCGATTAGCGGTTTTTTCAAGTCAATTAACATCACGTGATAGCCACCGGGCTCGAGAGTTAGGTTGCCGTGGGCAGGTACATCAATCGCATCAACTTTAACCATGCGCATGACATCATCTTGATGAATATGCGCATGCAGTTCAGTGATCGCAGCAATCGAACTGTCGGCGCTGAGCAGACGGTCAGGCTGATCGCTGTGGTTGTCGATACTCATAAACGCAGCACCAACCGGTGCATTGGGCGGTAATTCGCGCGACCAGGCCGTACTGACATTAATAGTGGCGTGTGGTGCTTCAGAGCTAGGCATCACATGCTGCGGTTCCTGTTCAGCATAAGTGGGGATAGCTGTAGCCATCGATAAAGCAAACAAACTGGCGGTAAGTGCAGTTAAGCGCATAACAAAGAATCCTATTCTAATGTTCTTGATATTTGTCAGAGCGATTAATTTAGCATGCTGCGAAGTAAAGCGGGATGCGGCAATGCGCAGCAGTCCAGTATTAGCGTTATATTGCTATCACTGAATATAGTCGATTTAACATAATATTGATTATGGCATATTTGAATGATTCATTCTTTGCTGCTTTTTTGTGATATTGCGTCTGTGATCGCGTCTACGGCGTTATCGTCACTATTAATAGCAGGATCACTGAACTCTGTTGTTAATCCGTGCTCCATGCTCTCAAGCTCTGCTAGTAGCGTATTAAAGCTCACCTGTGAACTACTGTTCATGACGTCAGTTACCGTATCACTAGCGCTGATCTGAGCTGTTACCGCTACTGCTGCTACTTTTTGAATAATTGGCTCATCTGCAATGGCTTTCAGTTCTTGCAGCGCACTGACATTGGGCAACTCATCGAGGCTGCGTAAATTAAAGTAATCTAAAAATATTTTAGTGGTTGCCAGCATGGCTGGTTTACCTGGTACATCCTTATAGCCGACTACTCGTATCCACTCGCGCTCCAGTAAAGCTTTGATAATGTGTGAGTTAATCGCCACACCGCGTACATCTTCAATTTCACCACGTGTAATCGGCTGTCGATACGCTATCAAGGCGAGCGTTTCGAGCATGGCTCTTGAGTAACGCTGTGGTCGTTCTTCCCATAAACGACCAACCCACATTGAATACTCTGGGCGCACTTGCAAGCGAAAACCAGATGCCACCTCACTTAACTGATAAGATCGTTGTGCAATATCAATGGCTAACTGCTCTAAACCCGCATTAATTTGACGATGGCTGGGTCGTGTTCCCTCATCAAATAGCTCAACGATACGTTCAAGGCTTAATGGCTTGGCTGCCGCTAAAAGTAACGCCTCAAGAATATTGGCGAAATATTGCGCATTCTCAAAATCAAGATTATTCATGTGTTCTTGCTCGCACATGGATCTCACTAAAAGGCTCGCTTTGAACCAACTCAATCAGTGATTCTTTGACCAGTTCTAAAATTGCCATAAAGGTTACGACCACACCTAAACGCCCTTCTTCTAGGGTAAATAAACGCGCAAAAGGTACAAAATGACCCTCTCGTAAGGCCTCCAATACCATGCTCATTCGCTCTCGAGTGGATAAGATTTCGCGACTGATTTGGTGACTTTCAAACATATTTGTTCGATGCAACACTGCAGACATGGCTAATAAGACCTCTTCTAAGGCGACATCAGCCATTAAACGTCGCGAATGTGCCTCTGGCGCTACAGCTTGTGCAATAAATATATCGCGACCCAAGCGCGGAATCTCATCAAGGTCTTCAGCGGCGGTTTTAATCCGCTCATACTCTTGTAAACGGCGGATAAGTTCTGCGCGTGGATCCTCCTCATCATCGGCTGCTCGTAGTTTCGAACGCGGCAGCAGCATGCGTGATTTGATTTCGGCTAGCATCGCGGCCATCACTAAATACTCAGCCGCTAGCTCTAGGCGCACGGCCTTCATCAACTCAACATACCCCATATATTGATGAGTGATTTGTGCAACCTGAATATCAAGAATATCAATATTTTCTTTGCGGATCAGATACAGCAGTAAGTCTAAGGGTCCTTCAAAGGCTTCAAGAATGACTTCTAAAGCGTCTGGTGGAATATATAAATCTATCGGCAGCGCTGTCAGCGCTTCACCATAGACCATCGCCAACGGGTGTTGCAGAGCAGCGTGTATGCCCTGCTCTGTTTTGTCTTTGTGAGCTGACTGAGTCACTGCAAAGTCAAATCTTAACGACTACGGAAAGGTTCAGGGTCACCGCAACCTTCACGTAGGATTTCTGGTTCTTCATCAACAAAACTCACCACCGTCGATGCCTCAATACCACCGTAGCCGCCATCAATAATTAAATCGACTTGGTTTTCTAGTAAGTCACGAATCTCATAAGGATCACTTAGTGGCTCATCGGCATCTGGCAGAATCAAGGTCACACTCATCAGCGGCTCACCCAACTCAGCCAATAAGGCTTGGGCAATCGGATGTCCAGGAACACGTAAGCCAATAGTGCGACGCTTAGGATGCATCAACATCCGTGGCACTTCTCGAGTTGCGTTGAGGATGTAAGTGTAAGGGCCGGGGGTATAGGCTTTTAATAGGCGAAATGCGGTCGTGTTAACCTTGGCAAATACGCCCAACTCAGACAAGTCTCGGCACATTAAAGTAAAGTTGTGCTTATCGTCTAAACGACGAATACGACGAATACGCTCGAGTGCACTTTTATCACCGAGACGGCAGCCTAACGCGTAGGATGAGTCCGTTGGGTAAATAATGACACCACCTTTGCGAATCACCTCTACGGCTTGTTTGACCAAGCGCTCTTGTGGGTTTTCCGCATGAATCTGAAAAAATTTCATAGCCATGTCCTCATGGTTAAAGAGTTACATCTGGCGCTGCAGGCGGCGCAAACAGTGGTGTTAAATCATCGGGGACGGCACGATAACGCCCTAACTCAGACCACTGCTGCGGCAGGTGAAAATCACTGCCAGCAGTCACTTTTAAATTAAATTCGCGGGCTAGAATCGATAAAGTACCGATCTGCTCAGCGGGTTGCATTCCGTTGACCACTTCCAGTGCATGTCCGCCAGTATTGACAAAATCTTGCACCAGACGCCGCCGTTTAGTGCGAGTAAAGTTGTAATGATACAGGTGTGCCAAACTAATCAACGCTTTAGCTCGACCAAGCGTTGCCATAGTCTCCTCAAACGACGGCCAATGCTGTTTAACATCACCAATTTTGCCTGCCCCCAGCCATTTACGAAAAGCTTCGGCATGGTCACGTACGTGCCCTTCCTTTACTAAAAACTGTGCAAAATGTGGACGTGCTGGGGCGTTCAAACTGTCACCTAAGGCCGCTTGCACGGCTTGCGCGCCTTCTAATGCGTTTGCAATGCCTTTAGCGGCTAAACGCTTAGCTATCTCTTCGGAACGCAACCAGCGTCCGGTATGTAATGTTTGAGTCGCGGCTAAAATCTCCGGATCATCTAGGGCAAAGCCATAACCTAAAATATGGATAGTCGCACCGCCCCAAAGACAGGACATCTCAATACCATTGATTAATTGAATACCAAGCTCACTGGCTGCTTGGTGTGCTTCAGGCAGTCCCTCTATGGTGTCATGATCCGTTAGGGCCAGAGTTTTCACGCCTTGCTGATGAGCACGTATAATTAATTCGCTTGGTGCTAGGACGCCATCGGATGCTGTACTGTGACAATGTAGATCTATATCCATGTTCAATGCTTACGCTTGCTGCTGTGTTTGCTATTATGCCGTTTCCTTTCTGTTATGGCGCGCACTGTGAAACAATTCATCGATTTTATCCCACTTATCTTATTCTTTATTGTCTTTAAGCTGGATCCTCGTGATGTTGAACTGGCTGGACAGGTCTTTTCTATAGGAGGCATTTTTAGCGCAACGGCAGTATTGATTATCAGTTCCGTAGTGGTCTATGGCACTTTATTTGCGATGCATCGTCGCCTTGAGAAAGGCCAATGGTTAACGCTAGTCGGCTGCTTATTTTTTGGTGGCTTAACTTTAGCGTTCCATAGCGAGACTTTTTTAAAGTGGAAAGCACCGGTGGTGAACTGGTTATTTGCATTGGCTTTTGCTGGTAGCCACTTTATAGGTCAGCAGCCTTTAATTAAGCGTGTGATGGGCCATGCGATTAATTTGCCTGATCGCATCTGGACTCAACTGAATATCGCCTGGGTGATCTTCTTCATGTTTGCTGGTGCGGCTAATTTATTCGTCGCCTTCACTTTCCATGAGATCTGGGTGGATTTTAAAGTATTTGGCAGCCTCACGATGACCGTACTGTTTTTAATCGGTCAGGGCGTGTTTTTATCTCGGCATATGCAAGATACACCGGACGGCTCAAATAAGGAGTTATAAGATGCTGTATGCAATTATTGCCGAAGATGTAGCGAACAGTCTAGATGCACGCTTGGCTGCACGCCCTGCTCACTTGGCACGTTTAGAAGCGTTGCAGCAAGCGGGTCGCCTCGTTATTGCTGGACCGCATCCTGCAGTGGATAGCAGTGACCCAGGCTCGGCTGGCTTTAGTGGTAGTTTAGTGGTTGCGGAGTTTGCTTCTTTGCAAGCAGCGCAAGACTGGGCCGCTGCCGATCCGTATTGTGCTGCTGGTGTTTATGCTGACGTTCGGGTTAAGCCGTTTAAACAGGTTTTTCCACGTTAGACGCTTTATACAAGACAGTCGTTGGAGTCGTTAAAAGGCAATGAGCAGCATTTTATTAGTGGATGATGACCAAGAGTTATGTGAGCTATTAAGCCACTGGCTTAGCCAAGAAGGCTTTGTATTGCATGCATGCTTCGACACGCAAAGCGCACGGGATTATTTAGACAGTCATCCACAACCGGATGCGGTGATTCTTGATGTGATGTTGCCTGATGGTAATGGCTTGCAATTGCTACGTAAGATACGAGCTGAACACCCACAACTACCGGTTTTGATGTTGTCTGCGCGCGGTGAGCCTACTGACCGTATTATTGGTCTCGAGTTAGGCGCTGATGATTACTTAGCTAAACCTTGTGATCCTCGTGAGTTAACCGCGCGCCTGCGTGCTGTATTGCGACGGAGTGTGAGTGCCCCTGCCACACTCAGTACGATTATCGTTGGTGATTTACAGTACAGCTCTGCTCGTGGCGTGGCCAATATCAATGATCAAGACGATATTATCTTAACGGTCTCCGAAGGTCGTATTTTAGACGCGTTATTAGCAGCACCTGGTGAGCCGATTGATAAGCAACAGCTGGCACAGTTAGCGCTTGATCGTAAACTAACGTTGTATGATCGTAGCCTTGATATGCATGTCAGTAACTTGCGCCGAAAACTCGGTCCACACGCTGACGCCAGTCCACGTATCGTTGCCCTACGTGGACGAGGCTATTATTACAGTATTTAAAATTTACCCTTTCTTTACATCTGCTTGACTGTAGTTGACACTGGTTTAGGCATACTAGAGTCATACCGCAATCGGCGGATCGGTGATTAAGGAGATTTATCATGCGAATTAAAACTACAGCCCTTTTGCTCAGTGCCATACTTCCTTTAAGTGTTTGGGCGATGCCTGAACAAGGCCAGCAAAAACAGCAGAATATGCAAAGCCAGCAGGGCATGCAAGGCCAGCAAGGCATGCAGAAACAGTCGGCGGAACAGAAACAGAAAAATACTAAATGGCGCCAAGACAAAATGCAGAAACGCCAAGCGGCTTGGTTTGAGCGTTTAGAGCTGACACCTGTACAACGCGAAGCATTTCAAGCTGAAATGCAAGAACACCGTGCTCAGCAACAAAAAGCACGTACTGCACACCACGATAAGTTACGCGCATTGTTAAATGATGAGCAGCGTGTCACTTTCGATCAAGAGATGGAGCAGATGCAGGAGAGAATGCAAAACTATATGCAAAAATCAGATAAATCATCTCGCTCAGGCCAAGACAAGCGCGCTCAACGTGCCAACACTGCGCAGTAATACACGTACCTTAAGCGGCTCAGGTTTTATGTGAGCCGCTTTTTTATAAGGACAACCATCATGCGCTCATTGTTTTGGAGGATACTTGGCGCCTTTTGGTTAGCTTTAGTTTTGATGGGTGCCCTCACCTATTTGCTTGTGCGTATTTTTAACCAAGATGATTGGATTCTTAATCACCATCCTGGCTTAAAGAACTTTGCCGCTTCTTGGTTGAGCTTATATGAATCAGGAGCAACAGAGCCTGCGCTGTACTACTTACAGCAGCAAAAACGTCGTTATCGTATTGAGGCTCAAATCCTCGATGAGAATGGCGTATCGCTGAGTAAAGGACTGTCAATGCACTCTCTGGCATGGGAAGCTAAACGCGGTGCGCAGCGTTTGCCATGGCGTCGTATTACTCAAGAAGCGACTGGCAGTAATGGCCAGAGTTACCTGTTTATTTATCGTATTGCCCACAGCGAGTTAGGCGCCTGGCAGCGCAGTAACGGTCTGCGCCCTGTTATTGCGTTGGTTATTGCGTTATTGGTATTAACCGCAATGAGTTTACTGTTGACCTTATCCATTACTCGTCCGTTGAATCGCTTACGGCATGCGGTACATGATTTGGGTGAGACCACTTATCAAAAAGAAGATCTGAGTCAGTTGGCCCAACGACGCGATGAATTAGGTGTTTTGGCATCTGACTTCAACAATATGGGGCAACGTTTACAAGGCTTAATTAAAAGTCAGCGGCAGTTGTTGCGGGATGTATCTCATGAGTTACGCTCGCCCCTAGCCCGCTTACACATTGCTTTAGCTTTGGCTGAGCGTTGCAGTGAAGACGAGCGTGCGACCTTATGGCCACGCTTACACCTCGAGTGCCAGCGTCTGGACGTCTTGATCGATGAAATACTGACGTTAGCCCGTCTAGATCAAGTGCAGGCACCTAAGCAAAATATCGCCATTGATGAGTTATTGAATGATCTAGTGGATGATGCTGCCTTACTGGAACCTGAGCAAAAAATAGAGATCAAAGGCGCGCACAATTGCAGCTATCAAGGTTGGTTTGAGCTCTTGCAGCGGGCTTTAGATAACTTATTGCGCAATGCTCTGCGTTTTAATCCGTCATCAGATCCTATCTGTATTACCGTAACGCAACAATCTACTGGTTTAATGATTAGCATCCGCGATCACGGACCCGGTGTCAGTGATGAATGGCTGAGTAAGCTGGGCGACAATTTTTTTCGAGTGCCTGGACAAATCCATCAAGGTTATGGATTGGGACTGGCCATTGCCAAACGCGCTATAGAACAACACGGCGGACAGATATCTTTCAGCCATCATCCCGAGGGAGGCTTTATCGCCACCGTGCAGTTACCGCAGATTGATTAAATAACTTAGGCTTCAGGCCAGGCCTGTACAAAAGGTGCCGGATCAAGGTCTGGTGGATTGCGTAAGCTGTTAATCGGCGTACCTAAATAAATGTAGGCAACAACACGCTCATTGTCTTGTAAGCCCAGTTCCGTATTGATTTTTGTAATCTCTGCTACAGCGCCAGTGCGCCATACAGCTCCTACGCCCTGCGCATGCGCAGCTAATAATATTCCGTGCGCAGCACAACCAGCAGCCAGTAACTGCTCATGGGCAGGTACTGTTAGATGTTCGCTTATCGTAGCAATAACTATCAATAATAATGGCGCACGCAGGGGCATTGCTCGAGTTTTTTCTATTTGCTCACTACTTGCCTCTGGCATCGTACTGAGTAAACCTTGAACAAATAACTCACCTAGTTTCTTACGATCATCACCTTGAATGGTTAAGAAGCGCCAAGGTCTTATTTGTCCATGATCAGGTGCTCGTAGCGCTGCACGCAACATCAAATCAAGCTGTTCAGCAGTGGGTGCAGGCTCTTGCAAGCGAGGCACTGATACGCGCTTTAATAAAAGATCAATGGCATCCATCGTACTTCTCCTCGCTCATTTATCGATCAAGTATACTAAACAATTCGCGCGCAATAACCAACTTGTTTAGTGGGGTATTGCGCATAATGCATGTTGTGCGGACGTTTCTACCTTGCTAAGCAACCCTGTCGGGGCTGATACCGGGCTGTAATGGCGGATCGAGTGGCAGCAAACCATGCGCTGCTCGAGCTGCATCACAATGAGAGTTATGCACGCCATTCTCCCAAGACGCTTGAAAGTCTTGGCAGCTGGATGAGCGGTTCTCATACATTGTGCAGCGTACACCTTGCCCAATACTGCCCATTAGAGCGGTGCAGCGAGCAGGCTTACGATCAGTTCCTATCATTGCAACAAAGGTTGAATTGATAGGAATAACAGAGTCGTCGGGTACTGTACCGCCGGCTGATTGACATTCACCCCAAAAGAAAGAAACGCGAAAATAAGCGCAACAAGCGCCACAGGTTAAGCATGGATTGCTATCTGACATGATATGTATTGGCCACATGATACCGGCCAAGGCCGGCGCACGAATAGTTTAGACCTATTGGTGTGCGCGGATAAATAAAATCCAGTACCGACTATGAAAATAATTATGTTAACAGCCGTAATACATCATTTTCATCAAATGGCCAATTCAGCTCTTGACCATTATCCACTCGGCGCAAGACGGGAATAGTGAGCGAATAACGCTCCAGCCATTCAGACGATTCAATAATATCTAGCAGTTCAACAACCAGGCCCTGTGCAACAAATGGCTGTAAAACCTGCTCTGCTTCTTCACATAAGTGACAGCCTAAGGTGCCAAATAACTCACAATGTGCAGACATGCTTATTCTTCTATTAAAATAAATTTATAACCGTTAGGTTTGATGAAGTCGCTAAAATCAGTTAAAAACCTTGAAGTTGCTGAGTAGTTAACGCTAAAAGCAGATTAAAAGAATGATTCTTTTAATTGTGCGATACTAGATGAGTCATTGTTTTCGAGGCTTTTTTATATGTTAACTTCATGAGTACTCAGGATTACTACACAAAAACAGAAACCATTGAGATCGATGGTGTAAACGATCTTATTATTCGTTCTTTGCTGGATCGACAGCAATTCTATGACCCTCTAGGCGCCGCATCAAGGCTGGGTATTTGTTCAGCGTCATGGTCTTTATTTGGCATGCTTTGGCCTTCAAGTATTCGCCTCGCCAGTGCTTTAGCTTTACGCCCTGTTGATATCAATGAGAAAATTTTAGAGATTGGTTGTGGACTTGCTTTGGCGAGTTTAGTTGCACACCGTAGAGGCGCGAATATTACCGCGTCTGATCGCCATCCAAAAGCCAAATTGTTTTTACAAGAAAATCTACGCTTAAATAGCCTGCCAAAATTGCCGTTTCGACACGGCCAATGGGGTGAGCATCCTGTCCCTTCTATCGTTGACACTGGTGCTGCCCTATTACATAAAAAATATGACTTAATTGTAGGCAGCGACTTGCTGTATGAGCCTGATATGCCCAGTGCCTTGGCGCGCTTTGTGAATATGTATGCCAATGATCAGGCTGAAGTTTGGATTGTTGACCCCAATCGTGGCTACCGACCCGCCTTTAACCGTAAGATGCAGGGGCTTGGGTTTGAGTTAAGTTCCGATGAAGTGCTGGTTGAGACCGATCCAAATCATGAAAAATACCGTGGGCGCCTATTAATTTATAATCGCCATTGAGCTTAGATTAAGTCGTTGGTGTTTAAGCTGCTACGCAAGTAACGCTAATTATAAATTATTTAGGTATAAAAAAAGGGTGACCGAAGTCACCCTTTTTTAGATCGCAAAGAACTTAGTTCTTGCTCTCTTGAGCGGCACGGATCAAATCACCTAAAGTGGTTGGACCGGCTGACTCTGTTTCTTGCTTACGCATTTCTTTGATCGCATCTTTCTCATCTTCAACGTCTTTAGACTTGATAGACAAGTTAATTACGCGAGACTTGCGGTCGATGTTGATGATTTTCGCTTCAACTTCGTCGCCTTCTTTCAGAACGTTACGTGCATCTTCTACACGGTCACGACTGATTTCAGATGCTTTCAGTACTGCTTCGATGTCGTCAGCTAACAAGATAACCGCGCCTTTAGCATCAACTTCTTTCACGGTACCGCGCACAATCGTGCCTTTCTCGTGTTCTGAAGCGTAGCTTGAGAATGGATCATCTTCTAACTGCTTGATACCGAGTGAGATACGCTCGCGCTCTGGATCAACAGACAGAATAACAGTTTCCAGCTCATCGCCTTTCTTGTAGCGACGAACAGCTTCTTCGCCTACTTCATGCCAGCTGATGTCTGATAAGTGCACTAAACCGTCAATGCCGCCGTCTAGGCCGATAAAGATACCAAAGTCAGTGATTGACTTAATAGTACCGGAGATTTTATCGTTTTTATTGAACTGGCTAGAGAAATCTTCCCATGGGTTAGATTTGCACTGCTTGATACCCAGAGAAATACGGCGGCGTTCTTCGTCGATGTCCAGAACCTGAACTTCAACTTCGTCACCAACCTGTACAACTTTGGATGGGTGAATGTTTTTGTTAGTCCAGTCCATTTCTGAAACGTGAACCAAACCTTCAACGCCTTCTTCCAGCTCAGCAAAGCAACCGTAGTCCGTCAGGTTAGTTACGCGTGCATTAACACGAGTACCTTCTGGGTAACGGGCTTTGATAGCTACCCATGGATCTTCACCTAACTGTTTCAGGCCTAAAGATACACGGTTACGCTCGCGGTCGAATTTCAGTACTTTAACGTCAATTTCGTCGCCAACGTTAACGATCTCGCCTGGGTGCTTAATGCGCTTCCAAGCCATATCAGTAATGTGCAACAGACCATCAACGCCGCCCAGATCAACGAATGCACCGTAATCTGTAAGGTTCTTAACGATACCTTTAACTTGTTGACCTTCTTGCAGGTTCTCAAGCAGTGCTTCGCGCTCAGCGCTGTTCTCTGCTTCCAGAACGCTACGACGTGATACAACAACGTTGTTACGTTTTTGATCAAGCTTGATAACTTTGAACTCAAGCTCTTTGCCTTCTAAGTGCGCAGTGTCGCGAACAGGGCGTACGTCTACCAAAGAACCTGGTAAGAACGCGCGAATACCGTTCACATCAACGGTAAAGCCACCTTTAACTTTACCGTTGATAACACCCATGACAACTTCTTCAGCGTTGAAAGACGCTTCAAGAACCAGCCAAGACTCAGCACGTTTAGCTTTTTCACGGGACAGTTTGGTTTCACCAAAGCCGTCTTCTACCGCGTCAAGTGCAACGTGAACTTCGTCACCAATCTTGATGGTCAGTTCGCCTTGCTCATTGTAGAACTGCTCAACGGGGATAACGCCTTCTGATTTCAAACCAGCGTGTACTGTTACCCAATCACCATCAATATCAACAATTAAACCAGTGATGATTGCACCGGGTTGCATGTCTAGGGTTTTTAGGCTTTCTTCAAAAAGGTCTGCAAAGCTTTCGCTCATGTTTAATCCTGCTGATCGAGGGCAAAATCTGCCCAAATCCACATTCCAGAATAATGTGGTCTTATTTATAAGTTGAAGTCATGACAGCTATTATCTGGGAGCTGCACATGGTTCATTTTAGAGTCAAAGCACACTCATGCGCGCTTGCTCTTATTATCCAGCTAAGCTGCGTACTGCAACTTCACTGAGAATTCTTTCTAACACTTGCTCGATGGTCATTGTCGTTGAATCTAAGATAATTGCATCATCTGCAGGCTTCAACGGCGCAATGCTACGATTGGTGTCACGCTCATCACGCGCACGAATCTCTTCGAGGAGACTCGTAAGGGTAACAGTTTCGCCTTTGTCTTTCAACTGTAAATAACGGCGACGCGCACGCTCTTCGGCACTGGCGGTCAGAAAAACTTTTAATGGTGCCTCGGCAAACACTACAGTGCCCATATCACGACCATCGGCGATCAAGCCAGGCGCTTGCTGAAAATCCTGCTGACGGCGCAGTAAGCCTGCCCTGACCGCTGGTAAGACGGCGATTTGTGAGGCATGAGCACCAACAGTTTCATTGCGGATGGTGTCAGTGACATCACTCTTCTCAAGAACAATGCGCTGCGAGTTACTGTCGCTATCAAGTACAAACTGCACATCTAAATCTGTAGCTAGAGTTGCTAAGGCATGCTCATCATCTAGCGCAACGTTATGTTTTTGCGCAGCGAGGGCCAGCACGCGATATAGCGCGCCCGAATCGAGCAAGTGCCACTGCAGCGTCGAGGCAAGCAAGCCCGCCACAGTCCCTTTACCTGAACCGCTGGGCCCATCAATGGTGATGACTACAGCCTCATTCATACTTGACCCTCTTCTGTTACATGCATTCCGACCTGTTTACACAGTTCTAAGAAGTTCGGAAACGAGGTTGCCACGTGCACACTGTCATGAATACGGATTGGAGCACTTGCGCGCAGTGACGCCACGCTAAAGGACATCGCAATACGGTGATCGCCGTGCGCCCAAACCTCACCTCCGCCCATTTGTCCGCCTTCAATAATGATACCGTCTGGTGTGCCTTGCGCGTTGATACCCAAGGTGGTTAAACCATCAACCATGACTTGAATGCGATCAGATTCTTTAACGCGTAACTCTTCAGCACCACGCAATACTGTACGCCCTTCCGCGCAAGCTGCAGCAATAAATAGAACCGGGAACTCATCAATGGCTAATGGCACCAACTCCAATGGGATCTCGATACCTTTTAAACGAGCACTGCGCACACGGACATCAGCCACTAACTCGCCGCCCACTTCATGCACGCGTTCAAGGCTTAAATCTGCACCCATTAGCTTCAGAATGTCAATGATGCCGGTGCGCGTTGGGTTAATTCCAACATGCTCTAAAACCAGTTCAGAGTTTGGGGCAATACTGGCCGCAACCATAAAGAACGCTGCAGAAGAAATATCCGCGGGTACTTCGATATGGGTGCTGGTCAGTGCATGATTGCTTTCAACTTTAGCGGTAGCGCCGCGTACTTCGACTGGATAACCAAAGCCACGCAGCATACGTTCGGTATGATCACGGGTTGGTGCTGGCTCAGTCACCGAGGTCTCACCAGCGGCATACATACCTGCCAATAGTAGGCACGACTTAACCTGAGCACTGGCCATCGGCATTTCATAATGCATGCCAGTGAGGCGTTGACCGCCGCGCAGTGTGAGTGGTGGACGGCCTTCTGCAGCGGTTTCAATCACCGCACCCATTTCACGTAAAGGTTTGGCGATGCGATTCATTGGGCGCTTTGACAGTGAAGCATCACCCGTTAAGGTGCTATCAAAGGGTTGCGCGGCTAAAATACCGGACAACAGACGCATCGTGGTGCCAGAGTTACCGACATAAATCGGACCGGGTGCTGGTTGTAAACCGTGCAAGCCAACGCCGTGCACGACAACACGGCCATTTTCTGGGCCTTCAATGACTACACCCATATCGCGAAACGCTTGAATGGTTGCTAGTGCATCTTCACCTTCAAGAAACCCTTCTACTTCAGTTACGCCGTTGGCTAACGAGCCGAGCATAATAGCGCGGTGTGAGATGGATTTATCACCTGGAACACGAATCGTGCCATTCACCTGCCCGCCTGGGCTGGCTAAAAAAATCAGATCATTATCAAGCATGGTTTTCACATAGGCCCTTTGGGCTAAAATTGTACTGAAATGTTCGCGGGCTACACGTGCTCGGGTAAACACACCAAGCAAATGACGCCCATCTTCTTCGGCAATAGCATTACGCAGTGCATCCAGATCATCACGATACTGGTCTAACTGTTGTAAAACAGCGTCGCGATTGGCTAAGAAAATATCGTGCCACATTAGTGGATCACTGCCAGCGATACGAGTAAAGTCGCGAAAGCCACCCGCTGCATAGCGAAATATTTCTAAGTTTTCGCTTCTTTTAGCCAAGGAATCGACTAAACCAAACGCTAGTAAATGCGGCAAATGACTGGTTGCTGCTAAAACGCGGTCATGTTGTTCAACACTCATTAGCTCAACATCAGCACCTAACCTCTGCCAAAGCTGTTGCACACACAACAAGGCTGCAGGATCTGTGTGTTCATGCGGAGTTAGGATGACCTTGTGGTGTTTAAATAAGCATGGATTGACGGCTTCAACCCCACTGCGTTCTGAGCCAGCAATCGGATGACCAAGCACTAAAAGCGGCGGTAACTGTCCGTATATTTCTTGCGCCGCTTTCAGCAAATGACCTTTCACACTACCCGCATCGGTAATAATAGTATGTTGCAGCTTGAGAGCAGCCAGCTTAGCTAACAACTTTTTTAAAGCTAAAACAGGTACGGCTAACATCACTACATCAGCATTTTTACAGGCTGTATCTAATTCAGTGGTACAGCTGTCGACAACCTCTAGCTCAACCGCACGCTGGCACGCTTGCAAGTTAAGATCAACGCCGATCACCTCTTGCGCTAAACCTGCCTCGCGAACACCCTTGGCAAAAGAGGCACCGATTAAGCCTAAGCCAACGACGACTAAGCGATTAATGAGGGGTGTAATGGGAGGCGATTTCTGCATTTTAAACCTGCTTTAAAACATGGGTTAATGCATCCAGAAACCTTTGATTTTCAGCTTTTGTACCAATCGATACCCGTAAAAAAGTAGGCATCGCATAACCAGCAACCGGCCGAACAATAACGCCCTGCTCGAGCAAGGCTTGGTTGATTGCAGCAGCATCACGGTTAAAGTCTACGGCAATAAAGTTACCGCGTGATGGCAACCAAGACAAACCTAATTGTTTAAAACCGTCTTCTAATTGCTGCATACCTTGAGTATTAGCTGTTCGGCTACGCTCCAAGTAATCGCTATCATCCAATGCGGCACAAGCAGCCACCAGGGCTAAACTATTGACATTAAATGGCTGGCGTACGCGGTTTAGTATATTGGCAATTTCTTTCGATGAGGCTGAGTAGCCTACTCGCAAAGCTGCCAAGCCATAGGCTTTGGAGAAAGTTCGCGAAACCAATAAATTAGGATAGCGACTTAAGTAATCCATGCCGTCAGGTAGATCGCTGTCTAGCGCATATTCGATATAGGCTTCGTCCAATACCACCAAGACATTCTCAGGTACTTTGCTTAAAAACACATTGAGTGAGGCCTGATTAAACCAAGTGCCGGTTGGGTTATTAGGGTTGGCAATAAAGACTACGCGAGTATTGCTATCGATAGCGGCAGCCATAGCATCAAGATCGTGGGCATAGTCTTTAGCTGGAACTTCGCGGCACTCAGCACCCGACGCTAAAGTCGCAATCGGGTAGACTGCAAACGCATGCGCACTGAATACCGCGTTACGGCCCGGTGCTAACCATGCTCGCGCAACCAGCTCAAGAATATCGTTGGAGCCATTGCCTAAAGTGATCTGTGCTGGATCAAGTGCATAATGTGCAGCCAGCTTTTCCTTTAGAGCAAAGCCACTACCATCCGGATAACGAGTCAGCTCGGGCAGCGCTTGACTGATCGCCGCGCATACGCTTGCACTGGGCCCTAAAGGGTTCTCATTGCTGGCCAACTTAACAATGTCAGCCGGATTAAGACCCAGTTCACGCGCTAGCTCATCAACCGGTTTCCCGGGGACATAAGGCGATAACTCTTGGATACTGGGTAGTGCCAGAGTAAGAAAATCACAACTCATTTGCTTGCCTCAAACAATCAGCTGCCGCTATTCGAGCGACAGCCTAAAGTATGGTTAGAGAACGGCGTTGGGGTATGAGCCTAAAACTTTTAGACCAACGTTTTCTTGAGCAATCGTTTCAAGCGCGCTCTTTACTAACGGATCATCTTTATGACCATAAAAATCAATAAAGAAGACATAGCTCCATTTGCCACTGCGTGATGGGCGCGTTTCAATGCGAGTCAGGTCAATGCCGCTGTTATGAAATGGAATTAACAACTCATGCAAAGCGCCGGGCTTATTGCTCATTGAGACAATCACCGAGGTTTTATCATCACCGGTGGTCGGTACTGACTGATTACCGATAATTAAAAAACGTGTCGAGTTATCTGGACGGTCTTCAATTTTATCAGCCAGAATAGTCAACCCATACAACTGGGCTGCCATATCACCGGCAATTGCAGCACTGTTCCACTCGCTTTTAACCCGTTTAGCCGCTTCAGCATTGCTAGACACCGCAACACGTTCAACGTTGGGATAATGAGCGTCCAGCCATTTGCGGCATTGTGCCAATGACTGTGCATGGGAATAGATACGTGAGATTTTTTCTGTTTTAGTATTTTCAGCGACCAGTAAGTGATGGTGAATGCGTAGCTCTACTTCGCCACAAATGACTAAGTCATGCTCAAGGAAACTATCAAGGGTGTGATTAATCGCGCCCTCGGTTGAGTTTTCTACAGGCACTACGCCAAAGGTCACGGCGCCGGCAGCCACTTCACGGAAAATCTCATCAATCGCAGTCATTGGTTTACTGACGACAGCTTGACCAAAATGCTTAAGTACCGCTGCTTGCGAGAACGTACCTTCTGGACCTAAGTATGCCACTTTTAATGGTTGCTCAAGAGCGAGGCAAGTCGACATGATTTCACGGAACAAGCGCGCCATCTCTTCGTTATCGAGAGGACCTTTATTGAGTTCCATAATACGTTTAAGTACTTGAGCTTCGCGTTCAGGACGATAAAATACCGCCTGCTCGCCTTCTGCTAAAGTAGCCATTTTAATGCGTCCAACTTCTTGGGCGCAGCGGGCACGTTGACTGATCAACTCAAGGATTTTTTCATCCAGGGAGTCAATCCGCACGCGTAAAGCATGCAGTTCTTGATCGCTCACTTATGCGTGCTCCTTCTCGAAGGCTTGCATATAAGCTACCAGCGCTTCAACCGCTTCAAACGAGACCGCGTTATAAATAGACGCGCGCATGCCACCGACAGAGCGATGACCTTGCAAATTGAGCAAGCCGCGTTCATCAGCGCCGGCTAAGAACGTTTTATCCAGCTTCTCATCGGCTAAGCGAAAAGGTACGTTCATCCAAGAGCGCGCATTGACAGCAATCGGGTTGCTATAAAAATCGCTGTCATCGATGGTTTTATACAGCAGTGCTTGCTTCGCATGATTGATCTTAGCCATGGCGTCTAAGCCACCTTGCTGTTTCAGCCACTTAAAGACTAAGCCTGATAAGTACCAAGAAAACGTAGGCGGTGTGTTGTACATTGAGCCGTTATCAGCCGCAACTTTATAGTTGAGCATGGTTGGACAGCTGGCACGCGCATGACCGAGTAAGTCTTCACGAATAATGCCAACCACCAAACCACTTGGGCCAATGTTTTTCTGCGCGCCGGCATAAATCATACCGTAGCGGCTGACATCTAACGGCTTAGAGAGAATGTCTGATGACATATCGACGACGAGCGGTGTATCACCGACTTCTGGCGTCCAGTCAAACTGCAAACCACCAATGGTTTCATTGCTGGCGTAATGCAAATAGGCCGCATCTTTGCTGAGTTTCCATTCGTTTTGACCTGGAATAGCAAAGTAGTCAAATGCTTTAGCGCTGGCTGCAACATTGATATTGCCAAAACGGCGTGCTTCATCAATGCTTTTGCGTGACCAAATACCGGTATCGATATAATCCGCACAACCGCCATCAGCTAAGAGGTTGAGTGGGATCTGTGCAAACTGCTGGCTCGCACCACCCTGCATAAACAACACTTTATAGTCGTTCGGGATACTTAGCAGGTCACGCAAGTCTTGCTCGGCTTCAGCGGCGATGGAGGTGAACTCGTCACCACGGTGACTCATCTCCATGACTGACAAACCTTTGCCGTGCCAGTCTAATAGCTCGCTTTGCGCCTGTTGCAATACCGCTTCAGGGAGCGCAGCAGGGCCTGCACAAAAATTATAAACTCTACTCACTGCACTATCACTCTTCGGGGTTGCTTGTCTCGTCAATAAGCGGCTGTTCATCCTCGCTTACAACGTCCTGATTAACCACTGACGTCTCATCATTGGACGCCTCTTCTGTGCCTTGCTCAATATCTTCTAGTACTTCATCGTCATCAAGAGCCGTTGGTTCTTGAACGCGCTCGAGACCCACTAAAGTTTCGTCTTTTGCTAAACGAATTAGCATAACGCCTTGGGTATTGCGAGATAATGATGACACTTCGTCAACACGAGTCCGCACTAAGGTACCTTGGTCAGAAATCAGCATGATCTCTTCACCGTCTAGTACTTGAATAGCGCCAACCAACTTACCGTTACGCTCATTGGATACCATCGCAATCACACCTTGGCCACCACGACGGTAGTTAGGGAATTCAGTAACGGCGGTACGCTTGCCGAAACCACGGGCAGAAGCCGTGAGGATTTCACTGCCTTCTTCTGGGATCAACATCGAAATCAGTTTTTGATCTTCTGGTAGACGCATACCACGCACACCACGAGCGGTACGACCCATCGCACGCACATCGGTTTCCGCAAAGCGGGTAACTTTACCGCCATCAGAGAACAGCATGACTTCGCGCGAGCCATCAGTGACGGCAGCAGAGATCAAGGTGTCGTCTTCATCCAGAGCCAAAGCGATTAAGCCTGAGGTTCGTGGACGGCTAAATTGCTCAAGTGGCGTTTTCTTCACAGTACCGTTAGCGGTCGCCATAAAGATAAAGTGATCTTCGGTGTATTCATCAACCGGTAGCATCGCGGTGATTTTTTCACCGGCATCCAGTGGTAATAAATTGATGATAGGACGGCCGCGCGAGGTGCGTGATGCTTCTGGAATTTCAAAGGTGCGCATCCAGTATACTTTACCTTTACTGGAGAACAGCAATAACGTGGTGTGGCTATTGGCTACCAGTAGATGTTCAACATAGTCTTCATCTTTAACGCCAGTTGCCGCTTTACCGCGACCACCACGGCGTTGCGCATGGTAAGCATCCAGTGGCTGGCTTTTTGCATAACCTGAGTGCGAAATAGTCACGACGCGCTCTTCTTCTGTAATCAGGTCAGCAATGGTTAAGTCAACTTGTGATGCGGTGATTTCAGTACGACGCTCATCACCAAAGTCAGCTTTGACTTTCTCAAGCTCTTCGCGAATGACTTCAAGTAGACGCTCAGCGCTACCGAGGATTTTAAGCAGTTCGCTGATCTGTAATAGAATCTCTTGATATTCTGCGAGCAGTTTTTCATGCTCAAGACCGGTCAAACGGTGTAAGCGTAAATCAAGAATGGCTTGTGCTTGTTCTGGAGAAAGGTGATAAAAACCATCACGCATACCATACTGTTCGTCTAAGTCTTCTGGACGGCTCGAGTTAGCGCCTGAGCGCTCAACCATAGCGGATACAGTACTGGACTCCCACGCTGTTGCAATTAAGCGCTCTTTGGCTTCTGCTGGTGTTGGTGAGTCTTTGATCATCGCAATCACAGGGTCAATATTCGACAGTGCAACTGCTTGTCCTTCTAGGACGTGACCGCGCTCACGGGCTTTACGTAACTCAAACACGGTGCGACGAGTGACTACTTCACGACGGTGACGTACAAAGACTTCGAGCATGTCTTTGAGGTTGAGTAAGCGTGGGCGACCATCCACCAGTGCGACGACGTTAATACCAAACACACTTTGCATTTGCGTTTGCGTATAGAGGTTGTTGAGTACTACTTCGGGTACTTCACCGCGACGCAGCTCAATCACTACGCGCATACCGTCTTTATCCGACTCGTCGCGCAGCTCGCTAATGCCTTCCAGCTTTTTCTCTTTAACCAGTTCAGCAATTTTCTCGATCAAACGGGCTTTATTGAGCTGATACGGCAGTTCACTGATAATGATCTGTTGGCGACCGCCGACTTTATCAATATCTTCAATAAAGGTGCGGGCGCGCATATAAATGCGGCCACGACCCGTGCGGTAGGCTTCAATAATACCGGCGCGACCATTGATAATACCGGCCGTTGGGAAATCTGGGCCTGGAATAAACCCCATCAGGTCATCAATACTGATTTCCGGATTATCGATCAATGCTAGACAGCCGTTGATCACTTCCGTCAGGTTATGCGGCGGAATATTTGTCGCCATACCTACGGCAATACCGGAGGAGCCATTCACCAACAAGTTGGGGATTTTGGTTGGCATAACAGCAGGAATCATTTCAGTGCCGTCGTAGTTCGGCACCCAATCTACTGTTTCTTTTTCTAAGTCAGCCAGTAACTCGTGAGCCAACTTGGTCATGCGCACTTCGGTATAACGCATCGCAGCTGCGTTATCACCATCAACAGAACCGAAGTTACCTTGGCCATCCACTAGTAAATAGCGCAAAGAGAAAGGCTGCGCCATACGAACAATGGTGTCGTATACAGCGGTATCACCGTGCGGGTGATACTTACCAATCACGTCACCGACGATACGCGCCGATTTCTTATAGGGTTTATTCCAGTCATTACCCAATTCGCGCATCGCAAACAGTACACGCCGGTGAACAGGTTTCAAACCATCACGTGCATCTGGCAACGCCCGTCCAACAATTACGCTCATTGCATAATCAAGGTACGACTGTCGCATTTCATCTTCGATACTGATCGGAAGAATTTCTTTGGCCAAATCACCCATGGAAGCTCGGTTCCTTATTAATTCATCATGCCCAATTCAAGCGGCTAATAGTAACACATGCCATGCTAGCGCGCTCAATCTACGCTATGGCTTTTCTTGGCTTAACCGCCTGTGAGGCTTTAACGTCCTCTCTGGCAGGTTTTTGCAGTGCACGCATGTGTAGGTAAAGGTTTTCAATTGTCCTGCATCAACGCATGCATTTTCTGTTGGTTCGGCTGCATAACAATGCCGCGCTCAGTGACTATCACATCGATCAGGTCAGCAGGTGTTACATCAAACACCGGATTAAACGCATCAATCTGCGCAGCAACACGTTGCTCGCCAATATAAAGAATTTCTTCTCCATTGCGCTCTTCAATAGGGATTGCTGTACCACTGCTGAGTTGCATATCAATCGTTGAACTGGGGGCAACCACCATAAATTTTACCTGATGATAACGTGCCAATACCGCCAGCTGATAGGTGCCAATTTTATTAGCGACATCGCCGTTAGCAGTAATACGGTCAGCACCGACAATCACCCAGGTTATTTTACCTTGCGCCATTAAGTGTGCTGCTGCGGAATCCACATTGAGTACGCTAGGAATGCCCTCACCCACCAACTCCCAAGCGGTTAAGCGTGAGCCTTGTAACCAAGGGCGGGTTTCATTGACGTGTACACAGCTGACTAGCCCGTCTAAATAGGCTGCACGAATCACCCCTAAGGCGGTACCAAATCCAGCGGTTGCTAGCGCACCGGTATTACAATGGGTCATGACATGCTGTGATGCAGCACTGGCTTCGCGAATAACCTGCAGGCCGAGTTGTGCGGTCTGCATATTGGCTTCGCGGTCATCGTTTAATATCGCTACAGCTTGTGCTGCCAATATTGGTAAGGGTTGTGCCTGTTGCACTGCTATGGCTAAACAGTCACGCATTTTTTGCAGCGCCCAAAACAAATTAACCGCTGTGGGACGGGATTCTGCTAGCAGCGCAAAGTCTGCGGCTAATGCTGCGGACCAAGTGCTGACAGGGCTATCCACAAGCTTTTGTGCCGCGAGCACCACAGCAAAAGCCGCAGCCACTCCGATCGCAGGCGCGCCACGCACACGCATCTCACGGATGGCTAGCGCTACTTCAGCAGCTGTTTCGTAACGCTGCCAATGCTCGTGTTGCGGCAGTAAGCGTTGATCCAATAAATACAGCGCATTATCACGCCATTCCAGCGCCTTTACTTTCTCAGCGGCAAGCATCTGTTCGCGTATCATTGGCATGACCCCTTGAAAAATAAGCAATTATAGCCGAATCTGCAGTTAAAACCGTATATAAGCTGTGTCTTATTATGCAGTGATGGCGTCAATCGAGATTCAACACATTTGCCTATAAATTCACATAGGTTCACTTTTTAAGCAGGAAGCCACGCATGCCACACTCGCCGTTAGATTGTTTGTTATTGCCCGAGTGGCTGGTGCCCGTCGAACCGGCTGGGGTGATTTTAAAAAATTACGCAATTGGTATTCGCGGCGATCGTATCGCCTTGATTGCTCCGCGTGAGCAAGCATTAAAAGTGCCGTGCGCTGATATTCGCGAGCTGCCTAACACCCTGCTAACGCCAGGCCTGATCAATGCGCACGGTCATGCTGCAATGAGTTTGTTTCGTGGCTTAGCCGATGATCTGCCGTTGCAGGCATGGCTTCATGAGCATATCTGGCCAGCCGAAGCGCAATGGGTTAATGAAGACTTCATTCGAGATGGCACTGATCTGGCGATTGCTGAGCAATTAAAAAATGGTATCAGTTGTTTTTCTGATATGTATTTCTTTCCGGATATCGTTTGCCAGCAAGTACACAGCAGCGGCATTCGCGCGCAAATCACTGTGCCGATGCTCGACTTCCCTGTGCCAGGCGCACGCAATAGTGCTGAATCGTTACGCAAAGGTTTGCAGTTGTTCGATGATTTTAAACAGCATCCACGCCTGTCCATCGGCTTTGGCCCGCACGCACCTTATACAGTCGGTGATCAAGGCTTAGATGACATTGTCATGCTCGCCGCACAATTGGATGCCCCTGTGCAAATGCATGTGCATGAAACTGCGGCGGAAATACAACAAAGTTTAGACAAATATGGTGAGCGCCCTTTAGCTCGCTTAGCGCGTTTAGGCTTACTTGGTCCACGTTTTCAAGCCGTACATATGACCCAAGTGAATGATGAAGATATTGCCCTGCTGGTGCAAAGCAATAGTAGCGTTATCCATTGCCCTGAATCGAATTTAAAGCTGGCCAGTGGTTTTTGCCCCATTGAGCGCCTTTGGAATGCTGGGGTTAACGTGGCGATTGGCACGGATGGCGCCGCCAGCAATAACAATCTCGATCTGCTGGGTGAGACCCGTACTGCTGCTTTATTGGCAAAAGCGGTGGCGCAGTCAGCCAGTGCTATTGATGCCCATCGTGCGCTGCGCATGGCCACTTTAAATGGCGCGAGGGCGCTGGGTATCGATGCGCAAACCGGCTCTTTAGAAGTGGGCAAGCTCGCTGATATCACCGCGTTTAACTTTAATGATCTTTCGGTACAGCCTGTTTACGATCCGGTGTCGCAATTGATTTATGCCGCCGGGCGTAACTGCGTTGAGCATGTCTGGGTCGGTGGTAAACAGTTATTAAAAAGTCGGCAATTAGTGCGAATGGATGAGCAAAAAATCATTGCTAAAAGTCAGCAGTGGGCAAGTAAAATATCAAATAAATCAGCTGTTTAGAGAGCTATCTTAAAGTTTAATATATTTGTTGATATGCGCGATTAACGAACACTAAGGAAAAAAACCGCAAAAACTGGCATGATGTGCAGCTTAAATCGCAGCACATATCGTATAGGACTGGGTTATGACCAATGTAGACCATGCTGAAATTGCGAAGTTTGAAGCCTTAGCTCACCGCTGGTGGGATCGTGAAAGCGAGTTTAAACCCCTGCATGATATCAATCCATTGCGTGTCAACTGGATTAATGAGCGAGCATCCTTAGCCGGCAAGAATGTTTTAGATGTCGGTTGCGGTGGCGGTATTTTAAGTGAAGCAATGGCGCAACGCGGCGCGCAAGTGACTGGTATTGATATGGGTGAGGCGCCGCTAGCAGTAGCCCGTCTGCATCAACTAGAGAGCGGTGTTGAGGTAACGTATCGACAGATCACCGCTGAGGCTTTAGCTGAAGAAATGCCTGGTCAGTTTGATGTGGTCACTTGTTTAGAAATGCTTGAGCATGTGCCTGATCCTGCTTCAATTATTCGAGCGTGTTATACACTGGTCAAACCTGGTGGTCAGGTGTTTTTCTCTACTATTAATCGCAATCCGAAGGCGTACTTATTTGCCATTGTTGGCGCTGAATACATTATGCGTTTATTGCCACGTGGTACTCACGATTTTAAAAAATTCATTCGCCCCTCCGAACTGGGTGCTTGGAGTCGTGCTGCCGGCTTGCAAGTGAAAGATATTATTGGTTTAACCTACAACCCTCTGACCAAGCGTTACAAGCTTGAAGCGGATGTTGACGTGAACTATATGCTGTACACCACTAAGGACACCTAATGCGTATTCAAGCGGTGTTGTTTGATATGGATGGCACGCTGCTCGATACGGCCAAGGATTTCTATGCCATTGTCCAGAGCATGCGTGTACAGCGTGATTTAGCACCATTGTGCGATGAATCAGGCTTTCGTCAGCAGGTATCACTGGGCGCACAAGCCATGGTGGCATATGCCTTTGCTTTAGAGGCAAGTGATCCTGAGTTAGCGTTGCTGCGCGATGAGTTTCTCGCTATCTATGATCTACAGCATGCGCAATTTACTGAGCCTTTTGCTGGCGTTTTAGACGTCTTACAGCGTCTAGACGATGCAGGTCTTCGCTGGGGCGTGGCAACCAATAAGCCTTTGCGTTTTGCTCAGCCGATTATGGATGCCTTAAATCTCTCTGCCCGCAGCGCCGTACTGCTCTGCCCTGACCATGTTGAAAATAGCAAACCAGCGCCTGATATGTTATTGGCTGCCTGTGAGCAGTTACAGCTTGAGCCGCGTCAAGTACTGTATGTTGGTGATGATAAACGCGATATAGATGCCGGTCGCGCCGCCAATATGCGTACCGTTGCCGTGCGCTACGGTTATATCTTACCGAGCGACAATCCGTCTAATTGGGGCGCCGACGCAGTGATTGATACAATTGCGGAGTTAGAACCTTTGCTAGCAGCACAATGTGGCTGTTGAGAACGGCTGGGCCAAGCATTACTAGGCTCGACTTAACATAAGCTTATTGGCTTAAATCATTGATTTTAAAGAGATCAGTTATGTTTGATTACACTGCACCTGCTGAGTTATTAAAAAATCGTATCATTCTGGTGACGGGTGCTGGGCGAGGCATTGGCGCGGCAGCGGCACGCACCTACGCGGCCCACGGCGCGACAGTTTTACTGTTAGGTAAAACCGAGAAGCGTCTTAATGCTGTGTATGACGAGATTGTAGCTGCGGGTCACGCGGAGCCGGTGGTGATTCCTTTGGATCTAGAAAAGGCTAGCACTGACGCTTATAACGAGCTTGCAGCAATGATCGAAACTGAGTTCGGTCGTCTAGATGGCCTGCTGCATAATGCTTCTATTTTAGGTCCGCGCACGCTGCTGGAACAGTTGGCTGGCGAAAACTTTGCCAAGGTCATGCAGATTAACGTTAATGCCGTATTTATGCTGACCAGTGCGATGCTACCGTTACTGCGCTTATCCAGCGACGCTTCAGTGATCTTTACCTCAAGTAGCGTAGGACGCAAAGGACGTGCTTACTGGGGTGCGTATGCCGTATCTAAGTTTGCCACCGAAGGCTTAATGCAAGTGATGGCCGATGAAGTGGACGACACGCCAATCCGCGCGAATAGCCTTAATCCTGGCGCGACACGTACCGATATGCGTGCGCATGCGTACCCTGGTGAGAACCCAGAGAACAACCCGACACCCGCTGAGATCATGCCTGTGTATTTGTACTTAATGGGCCCTGATAGCAAAGGTGTCACTGGCCAAGCTTTTGATGCTCAGTAAATAGTCCCAGTACAGCCATTCGACTGTGCTCGATTCGAG
Organism: Denitrificimonas caeni; assembly: GCF_905120345.1. Taxonomy (GTDB): domain Bacteria; phylum Pseudomonadota; class Gammaproteobacteria; order Pseudomonadales; family Pseudomonadaceae; genus Denitrificimonas; species Denitrificimonas caeni_A. Next base: position 167,812 of record NZ_CAJHOA010000001.1, read on the forward strand.
TGCCATTGCTCTAGGCCGTGGCACTCATCTTGATGTTCTTGCGCCATTTGCAATGATGAGCCCATCAGTTCAATAACAGCGCTTATTGTTACACTCCCCCGTCATAATTTTGTCAGTGCCATTAAACTGCCTCTACGCAATGATGGCCATTTGCAATGTTTTTTTGACGCCGCTCTACAAGATATCTGTAACCTATTGAATATAAAGGGTTTTAATAGTTGGCACGAAAATAGCTTAACTATAAGCAAGATCACTCATGTGAAGCACGCTTATGAATACCCAGCCAACCTCAAATGTCGTCAATTTAGAGCCAACAGCCTCAGCCCATGCAGCGGTGAAAACCGATATGCTGCCGCTGATTGCCTTGTCGCATGAAGAATTGCGTCAGTTGCTGGTTACTCAACTGCAAACAACGCTGGATATAACAACCCTGCTAACTTTGTTTTTCAAGAGCACGCAGCGTCTTGTGCAGTATGCCTCTCTGAGTTACAAGCAAGCTGAACATGAGGTTAGCGTTGAGCTAGGTGTTCCTCAGGAACACAGTATTAATTACGGATTAAGCTATCAGGGCGAGTTTTTAGGTCATATTGTTTTCACACGAGACAGCCGTTTTAGCGAGCAGGAATTGGGCGATTTTGAATCGGTTATTTCCAGTTTGATTTTTCCATTGCGCAATGGTCTGCTGTACGCGGCGGCATTACAAAGTGCCTTAAAAGACCCACTGACCGGTGTTGGTAATCGTTTTGGCATGCAACAAACCTTGCAGCGCGATATTGATACGGCGCACCGACACAAGCAAGCGCTGTCAGTGTTGATGATTGATATTGATTATTTTAAACGCATTAATGATAGCTACGGCCATAGCGTTGGTGACTTAGTATTGGTTCAGGTGGCTCAGCATATCCAAAAGCAACTGCGTAGCACGGATGCTTTATTTCGCTATGGTGGTGAAGAATTCTTGGCGGTACTGCCTCACACCGACGAGCAAGATGCCATGCTGGTAGCGCAGCGACTGTGTGAAAGTATAGAGGGATTACTGATCAAGCATGTGCAGCACAGTATTCAGATCACTGCGAGCATTGGTTGCGCTGCCCTCACTACTCAAGAAACCTTGCAAAGACTTTTACAGCGTTCCGACATTGCCTTGTATGCGGCTAAGCATAGTGGCCGCAATCAGGTGCAACTAGCGCCTTAAGAGACGCTAGTTGGAGCAGAATCATTACTCAGGACGTAGACGACGTACCGTTGGTTTTTTTGCACCTGTTGTGGTGCTCGGACGTGGCTTTCTTGAGCCCTTAGCAAACTCTTCCGGCTGATCTTTACTGCTGCTATACACTATTTTCTTTTCTGGACGACGGTTATCCCGTACCTGAGCAACAGGGCGAGCTATTTTACGCTGCTGACGCTCCAGTTTGTCCTTCGCTTTCTCGCTTACTTCTGCTAAAGCAATCGGCTCAAGACCAACTTCTTTACTGAGAATGTCGACTTCAGCCTGGCCCATTTCACGCCAGCGTCCGACACTTAACTCTGAGGTTAAGAATACCGGTCCAAAACGTACACGTTTCAAGCGGCTCACCACTACATCTTGTGATTCCCACAAACGACGTACTTCACGGTTACGGCCCTCCATCACGACACAGTGGAACCAGCGGTTAAAACCTTCTCCACCGGGCGCAGCCTGCACGTCGGTAAACTTCGCGGGACCATCTTCAAGCATCACGCCACGTTTAAGGTTTTCAATCATCTCTTCGGTGACTTCACCGCGCACACGTACCGCGTACTCACGGTCCATCTGATAGGACGGGTGCATTAAACGGTTAGCCAGCTCGCCATCAGTGGTAAACATCAGCAAGCCAGTCGTATTGATATCCAGGCGACCGATATTGATCCAACGACCGGTATGTGGACGCGGTAGACGATCAAATACAGTTGGGCGACCTTCTGGATCTTTACGTGTGCACACTTCACCCTCAGGCTTGTTGTAAATTAGCACACGGCGTTGCAGATAATCTTCGGCATCTTTTTTCAGCGGACGACCATCAACAGTGATCGCGTCTAATGCATCAACGCGTGCACCAAGCTTAGCGACACGTGCGTTGACCAGCACGCGACCATCAGAAATCCATTGTTCAATATCGCGGCGCGAGCCAAAACCCATGCGAGCTAAAACCTTCTGCAGTTTTTCGCCGGTAGGAGTAACAGCGATTTTCTTGGCCTTATCGTTCTTAGGCTTTTCGCTTACTGGTGTAGCTGCCGCTTTCTTAACTTTATCACTCTTGGGTTTATCGCCTGCTGGTGCAACAGCAGTTTTCTTGATTTTATCGTTCATTTAAGCACCTCCCGGTGGGTCGCTTTTCAGTTATTAAATTGCAAAAATTGCAAGTTGCTTATCATACGCTTAGCCCTGCTAATAGACGATATAAATCAGTCTGTACGCTGGGTTAAATGCCATGCTTGGTGGATTTTCTTATTGCGCGCAAAGTCAGGATCAAAGGTTTGCGCGGTGATATTAGTCACTTGATAGCGTGCTTCAATACTTTCATCCATCACAAAACGACGGAAGTTATTGGAGAAATACAGGCTACCACCTGGCGCTAAGCGTGCCATCGCACGATCTAGCAGGAGGACATGATCACGCTGAATATCAAACACATCTTCCATACGTTTTGAGTTGGAGAAAGTCGGCGGATCAAGGAAGATCAAGTCATAGCTTTCGCGATCACTTTCTAACCAGACCATCACATCGGCATGCACTAAGCTATGTTTATCAGAGAAGCCGTTTAATGCTAGATTACGCTTCGCCCAATCCAGGTAGGTTTTTGATAGATCCACGCTGGTGGTCGTGCGTGCGCCACCTTTCGCCGCATGCACAGTTGCCGCAGCGGTGTAACAAAATAGATTTAAAAAGCGCTTGCCCGCTGCTTCTTTTTGAATGCGCATGCGCATTGGGCGGTGATCCAAGAAGACACCAGTATCGAGATAGTCAGTCAAGTTCACTAGCAGCTTCACGCCACCTTCAGTGATATGCATAAACTGGCCACGCTCAGCTTGACGCTCATATTGACGCATACCTGCTTGACGTTCACGACGTTTAATCACGATTCGCTCAGGTGGTACATCAAGTACGGTAGGGATCGCTGCTAAAGCATCCAAAAAGCGACCTTTAGCTTTTTCAGGGTCAATAGTTTTTGGTGCGGCATACTCTTGTACATGCACCCAATCAGCATAGACATCAATCGCCAGAGCGTATTCTGGCATGTCGGCATCGTACAGACGGTAGCATTCAATCTGCTCTTTGCGCGCCCACTTGCCGAGCAGTTTAAGGTTCTTTTGCAGACGATTGGCAAACATCTGCCCGCCTTCGCTGAGGCGTGCTGTTTCCATCGGTGCTGCTGTGCGCTCGGGTTCGCCTGTTAAGCGTGGCGCTTCATCGTCATCAACCTGTGCGCCAGGCTTGACGTGGGTCGTCATCCGATCAGAGAGGACAAAACGCTCTGGCTGTACTTGGAATAATAATAAACGGCATGGTAAGGCACCATTAAACAGCGAATACTGCTTGTGACTGCGCAAGCCCATACGTTTGCCCAGTTGTGGTGCACCGGTAAACACCGCCGCCTCCCATCCTAAACAAGCACTGCGTAAGCGCTCACCTAAATACTGGTAAAGATATAGCAAGCTGGCTTCATCGCCTAAACGCTCACCGTACGGCGGGTTAGTGACGACCAATCCAGTTTGCCCTTGATCAGTCTTGGGCTCAAACGTAGCTAACTCGCCCTGATACACATTGACCCAGCTGGCCAATCCTGCGCGCTCAATATTATTGCGTGCAGGCTGAATTAAGCGAGGATCACCTTCATAGCCGCGAATCCATAGCGGTGGTTTAGCCAGGCCGATTGCTGCACGTTGTTTAGCTTCTTCAAAGATTGGTTGCCATTGCTCTGGATTATGACCTAGCCAGTTGCTAAAACCCCAGCGCTCACGGCGCAAGTTAGGAGCTATATCAGCGGCCATTAAGGCACCTTCAATTAAGAAAGTACCCACACCACACATGGGGTCAACTAAAGCTGCGCCTTGTTTTGCTAGAGCTGGCCAGCCAGCACGCAATAAAATTGCCGCGGCGAGGTTTTCTTTTAACGGTGCAGCACCTTGCTGTAAACGATAGCCCCGCTGGTGCAGACTGGTACCCGATAAGTCTAGCGATAAGGTGGCTTCGCCACGATTGAGGTGCAGATGAACACGCACATCGGGACTGATCTTATCAACCGACGGACGATTACCGTCAGCATCACGCAGCGCATCAACAATCGCATCCTTAACTTTTAAGGCGCCAAAGTGGGTGTTATCAATCCCTGATCCGCGTCCGGTAAACTCAACGGATAAGGTACCGTTGGCCTGCAAATGCTCAGACCAATCTAAATCATTGATACCGTGGTACAGGTCTTCAACCGTTTTGACGCTAAAGCGCTTAAGCACCAACAGTACTCGGTTAGCCAGCCGCGACCATAAGCAAAGGCTATAGGCGACCTGCATGGTGCCACGTCCAGAAACCCCAGACAAATGCTCGCGAGCATCGTCGAGACCCAGTGCTTGCGCTTCATCAAGCAGCAGCCCTTCGAGGCTTTTCGGACAGGTTAAATACAGCTCTACTTCTTTATTGGCGGGCATAAATATTCCAGTGGGTGCTTAATTCAAAACTTTTTCTATACATAATGTATTTCAATCAAGGTCAAAAGAGTGACCTTTCATCGATTTTACTCTATTCATTCGTGATTTCAGTAAAAGCATATCGTGTTACTTAAGCGTCAAATACACTGAGTTTTTGTGTAGTTACGCGCTTTACGGCATGTCCTTATGAAACAAATTGTCACTTATGCTCTTTAATGTGAAAAAAGCAGAGGCATATACGAAAATAATCATTCCATCCTAACGCTACATTGGTTAGAACTTAGATGAGCTTTTGCTTTTTGCATTGCTTGGAACTCACCTAGGAGCATATGAGTTTCTTAACTGTACAGTATAAGGCTTTACTCTAAAGCCAGCGGCAACATTCTAGTCAATAACTGAGGGCTATACCCAATGAGAAGACTCAAGCGTGATCCGTTAGAACGTGCTTTTTTACGTGGCTACCAACATGGTGTCACTGGTAAGTCGCGCGAACTCTGTCCATTTAATTTAGTAACTGCTCGCCAAGCTTGGTTAAACGGCTGGCGTGAAGGTCGTGGCGATAACTGGGATGGTTACCGCGGCACAGCTGGCCTCCATCGGCTTAATGAACTCAACGCCGTAGGATAGCACAGCGTGATTTTTGTATCGTGAGGCGCAATTCAAGGCCTCACGATTTTGTCTTCTAAATAACTTAGTTACGACTGCGTGATACTGCAGCAATCGCATCGACTGATGCTCTAATCAGCTCTGGACCTTTATAAATAAATCCTGAGTACACCTGCACTAAGCTTGCACCCGCTTGAATTTTCTCTGCGGCATGTTGCCCTTCGGTGATTCCACCCGCGGCAATAATGGGCAGACGTCCTGCTAGGGTATCGGCCAGTACGCGCACCACATGAGTACTTTGTTCGCGTACCGGTGCACCGGATAAGCCGCCCGCCTCATCAGAGTGCAGCATACCCTCTACACCTTGGCGCGACACCGTGGTATTGGTTGCAATCACTGCATCCATACCGGTCTCTATCAAAATATTTGCAACATCAGCAATTTCTTCATCGCTCATATCGGGAGCAATTTTAATTGCTAAAGGGACACGCTTGCCATGCAATACCGTTAAGTCTTCTTGACGCTCGCGCAAAGTATTCAAAAGGTTTCTTAATGAATCACCAAATTGCAAAGAACGAAGGCCTGGAGTGTTTGGTGAACTGACGTTCACTGTAATGTAACTGGCACAACCGTAGACCTTATCTAAACAGTACAAATAATCATCAGCCGCGTTTTCAACCGGTGTGTCAAAGTTCTTACCGATGTTAATGCCTAGAATTCCAGGGAAATTAGCGTTTTGCACTCTCGACAATAAATGATCCACGCCGAGGTTATTGAAACCCATGCGGTTAATTACGCCTTCGACCGAGGGCAAACGAAATAAACGAGGCTTGGGGTTACCGGGCTGTGCACGCGGTGTTACGGTGCCAATTTCAATAAAACCAAAACCCAAACCTGACAGACCTAAAATGGCATCACCATTTTTATCCAGACCTGCAGCTAAGCCAACGGGGTTGGGAAACTCTAACCCCATCACTTTGACTGGCAACGTTGCAGGCTGCTTAACCAAACGCCGCGTTAAGCCAAGACGTCCCGCCGCACCTAATAAATCGATAGTTAATTCGTGCGCTGTTTCCGGCGACAGTTTAAAGAGTAAACGACGAGATAAGTTGTACATAGATGAGTATCAAATAAGTTAAATAGAATGATTTGATTATAGCGGGTTAAGGTAACCTACGCAGGTCTAATAACTGCCCTTGTGCATTAAACTCCATAATAAAACTGCCTGCTATGCCATCGTGAGTTAAGAAGGGCTGTAAATGCCGCGCAGGTAGACTGACGGTGCGCCCATCACGGCTACGTATCAGTACTCGGTTAGCAGTACCTTGATAAACGCGTAAATAATCCTGCGCAGCTATGGAAATATCAAAGACTAAGCTGGACATGATGGCTCTACATACCTAAGGCTATTATTTTATAGGGGAGCGGTAGTATAGCATGCGCGGCACTGCTGTTCTTAGCCCCGCCCAGCTAATGGGCTCCCCTTCCTTTCTCGTATACCTCTTAGGTGTTTCTGTCTGCGCTCAAAAGTGCCCGTCACAAAACGTTGCATCTGACAAAAGACTGTATATAATACCAGTCACTGTATAAAACAACAGAGTCCTATTATGTCTAAGCTAACGAAACGTCAGTCAGAGATTCTAAGCTTTCTTAAAACCTGGATAGAAGATAACGGTTACCCACCCACTCGTGCTGAAATTGCTAAAGATCTAGGCTTTAAGTCACCTAACGCGGCTGAAGACCACTTAAAAGCATTGGCACGCAAAGGCGCTATTGAAATGATTCCCGGTGCGTCACGAGGCTTAAAGATCGTTGAAACATTGGATGCTAATGAATTACCAGCAAACGATAATGAGCTTCCGGTGATTGGTCGCGTTGCCGCTGGCGAGCCTATCTTCGCGCAGCAACATATTGAAAGTTCCTGCCCAGTCAGCCCTGATTTGTTTAAGCCACGTGCAGATTACTTACTGCAAGTTCGCGGTATGAGCATGAAGGATATCGGTATTCTTGATGGCGACTTACTCGCCGTGCATATCACTCAAGAAGCACACAATGGCCAGATTGTTGTGGCGCGTATTGATGATGATGTCACAGTAAAACGCTATAAGCGTGAAGGCAATACGGTTTGGTTGCTCCCTGAAAATAGTGATTTTGAGCCGATTAAAGTTGATTTGAAAACCCAAAATCTGACTATTGAAGGCTTAAGTGTCGGCGTTATACGTCGCTAAGGAGATTTTATGAATCGCCAAATAGCACTATTTGAATCACCACTCAATATAGACAGCCCGACAGTTACACCCTTAATAGCAGTAGCACGTCATACTTGCACAGGTACGCCAGTACAAGATGATGGAGTCTTCAGTGAAATCTCTTTGTCGGGACGTGCACAGCAGTGCTTACAGCTTATCGCACCTATTCTACGCGAACTCAGTGAGGACCAAAATGATCGCTGGCTGACGTTGATCTCGCCACCTGAGCACATGACCGCACAGTGGTTGCGCGATACTGGGCTTAATCGTGAACGTATTTTGGTGTTACGCCCAAGAGGTATACAAAGCAGTCCAGAATTGGCGTGTGAAGCGTTACGCTTAGGTTGCAGTCATACGGTAATCAGTTGGTTCAATCCATTGCCGCGCGCCATCCGCGCACGACTCACAACGGCTGCGAGAATGGGTTCTGCACAAAGTTTGAATATACGTCAAACCTTTATCATCTGACTCAGCGAATAAAAAAGCTGCACGCTCTTTGTTAAGGCCGTGCAGCTTTTTTATTGAGACGATTGATTACTCTGCGAGGAGTTTTTCCCACTCTTTGCTTTCTTTCTTAGAGGCGGCGCCCAATAGCTCTAATGCTTGGCGTAAACGGAAGCGAGTTAAGTCTGGGCCCAGAATTTCCATAGCATCTAATACGGAGACAGAGTTGGCCTGTCCGGTAATAGCCGCAAACATCAGCGGCATGATATCGCGTAGCTTAAGCTCAAGCAGTTCGCCAGTGGCATTAATACACGCGGTGATTGCATCTTTATCCCACTGACGTAAGCTTTCCAGCTTCCACAGCACAATTTGCAGTACTTGACGCACTTGATTGTTATCGAGTTTCTTATGCGCAAACAGTTCTGCAGTCAGTGGCACGCTACCCGAGAAGAAGAATCCAGCGAGCGGAGCAATTTGACTTAAGGTTTCGACGCGGCCCTGCACATGCGGAGCAATCTGCATCACGTAATCGGTATTAAAGGCCCACTGCCGTGCTGCATCAGCAAACTGCTCTACGCTTAACTCACGCAGCCATTGACCATTGAGCCAAGACAGTTTCTCTACATCAAAAATGGGTCCACCCAAAGAAACACGATTGATATCAAAATGCTCAATCATGTCTTCGAGCGAGAACTTCTCACGCTCATCAGGCATCGACCAACCCATACGACCTAAATAGTTCAGCATCGCTTGCGGTAAGTAGCCCATACGCTCGTAGAAATTAATTGAGGTTGGGTTTTTACGCTTAGAGAGCTTGCTCTTGTCCGGGTTACGCAGCAGCGGCATATAGCATAAAACCGGCTGTTCCCAACCGAAATACTCATACAACTTAATCAACTTAGGTGCCGATGGCAGCCACTCTTCGCCACGTAAAACGTGAGTAATGCCCATTAAATGGTCATCGACAACGTTGGCTAAAAAATAGGTGGGAAGGCCATCGGCTTTCATCAAGACCTGCATATCCATACGGTCCCAGCCAATTTCAACATCACCGCGTAGCATATCTTTAACGACGCAAATACCTTCGGTAGGCATTTTCATGCGGATCACATGGGATTCGCCGGCTGCAACGCGTTGTTGTGCGTCGGCAGGATCTAAATGCGCACAATGGCCATCGTAAGCAGGCGTTTGTTTATTGGCCATTTGCTGTGCACGAACTTCATTGAGACGCTCACTGCTACAGAAGCATGGGAAAGCATGACCTTTTTCAACCAAAATATCTGAGTGTTCTTTATAAATAGTCGCACGTTCACTTTGACGATAAGGGCCATGTGGGCCACCGACATCTGGACCCTCGTCCCACTCAATACCTAACCAGCGCAAAGCATCATAAATTTGTTGCTCTGATTCCGAACTCGAACGTACTTGATCAGTATCTTCAATGCGCAGAATAAACTGACCACCGTGCTGACGAGCAAAACACATATTAAATAACGCAATATAAGCGGTGCCAACGTGCGGATCGCCAGTTGGAGAAGGTGCAATACGGGTACGGACAGTGGTCATTATGGGTACTCAAAGCTTAAAAATAGAAATTACAGCAGACATCTTAACAAATTCTAAGCGCCCTGCTCCAGTGACGACTCGGGCGAAAGTTTTAACCTCAGTAAAACAGCTCAGCTATAGCGTTACATATCCAGCAGTCGCAAGCGTAAGCGTTGTATTTCATCGCGCATTTGTGCAGCCGCTTCAAACTCAAGATCGCGCGCCAGTTGATACATTTTTTCTTCTAGCTGTTTAATGCGCTTGCCGACATCATTGGGTGTACGCATCTGCTGATCATATTCAGCCGCTTGCTCTGCCGCGCGCTCCTGTGCTTTACGCTTATTACTGCGCGAGCCAGGTACCACTGCACCTTCCATAATATCTTTAACGCTTTTCTTCACCCCGATCGGGGTAATGTTATGCAGGGTATTAAAGGCAATTTGTTTTTCACGGCGACGGTTGGTTTCATCAATCGCCCGTTCCATGGAGCCGGTCATGCGGTCAGCATATAAAATCGCTTTACCGTTGAGGTTACGCGCGGCACGACCAATGGTTTGAATCAGCGAGCGCTCTGAGCGTAGGAAGCCTTCTTTGTCGGCATCTAAGATCGCCACCAGCGACACTTCTGGCATATCCAAACCTTCGCGCAATAAGTTAATCCCGACCAGCACATCAAAGACACCCATGCGTAGATCGCGAATAATCTCAACGCGTTCAACCGTATCAATATCGGAGTGTAAGTAACGGGCTCGTACATTGTGATCGGTTAAGTAATCGGTCAGATCTTCAGACATACGTTTAGTAAGTGTGGTCACTAGCACGCGCTCGTCTACCGCAATCCGCGCACTGATTTGTGAGAGTAAATCATCCACCTGAGTTAAGGCGGGGCGCACTTCAATCTCAGGGTCAATTAAGCCGGTGGGGCGCACCACCTGCTCAACCACCTGCCCTGCGTGTTCTGCTTCATAATTGCCGGGCGTAGCTGAGACAAAAATCGTTTGCGGGCTGGCCGCTTCCCATTCATCAAAGCGCATCGGACGGTTATCTAATGCAGACGGCAGACGAAAACCATAATTGACCAGATTTTCTTTACGCGAACGGTCACCTTTATACATAGCACCAATTTGCGGCACCGAGACGTGCGACTCATCAATAATCAGTAAGGCATTATCCGGCAAGTAATCATATAACGTTGGCGGCGGCGCACCGGCTTCACGACCCGATAAATAGCGAGAGTAGTTTTCAATACCGTTGCAATAACCCAGCTCTAAAATCATTTCCAAATCAAAACGAGTGCGTTGCTCTAAACGCTGCGCCTCAACCAAGCGATCATTAGTGCGTAGATATTCTAAACGCTCAGCCAGCTCAACTTTAATATGCTCAATTGCCTCTAGAAGCGTTTCTCGCGGCGTAACATAGTGCGACTTGGGGTAAAAGGTAAAACGCGGCAGCTTACCAATCACCTTGCCCGTCAGCGGATCAAAAGCACTGATGCTTTCCACTTCATCATCAAACAGCTCAATACGGATGGCTTCAAAATCCGACTCGGCCGGATAGATATCAATCACATCGCCGCGTACGCGAAACGTCGCGCGTGAAAAGTCCACTTCGTTACGGGTGTACTGTAAGTCGGCTAAGCGGGCTAACAAGGCACGTTGATCGATACGATCACCACGATCCAAGTGCACCACCATTTTCAAATAGCTTTCTGGGCTGCCTAAACCATAAATACAGGAGACGGTCGCGACAATAATCACATCGGGACGTTCCAGCAATGCTTTGGTTGCTGACAAGCGCATTTGCTCAATATGATCATTGATTGAGGCATCTTTCTCGATAAAGGTATCGGAGGCGGCGACATAGGCTTCAGGCTGATAGTAGTCGTAATAGGACACGAAATACTCAACAGCGTTATGTGGGAAAAATTCTTTAAACTCACCATAGAGCTGCGCCGCGAGGGTTTTATTTGGAGCAAGAACAATCGCTGGACGTTGTACCTGTTGGATCACATTGGCAATGCTGAAGGTTTTTCCAGACCCTGTCACACCATGCAATGTTTGGTGTGACAGGCCTGATTCGATACCGGCTACCAGTTGACGAATGGCTTCGGGCTGATCACCAGCGGGCTGAAATTGTGTGACAAGCTCAAAGCGCGACATGCAAACCTCTAATAACATATGCGGCAAAACACCGCTAAAAGTACACAACAGACTGTTTTTGCGTAATATTCATAGTTCGAACGTTATAATACCTGTCGAATCGCGCTGCGTCTCGACGCTGTGTCTGTTAAGCTAAGGCCTCCATTCCATTTTAATCGAGTTCGCTAAACATGAGCCTGTTCTCTGCCGTCGAAATGGCGCCACGTGACCCAATTTTGGGTCTGAACGAAGCTTTTAACGCCGATACCCGTCCGCAAAAAGTCAACCTCGGTGTTGGTGTTTATTACAATGAAGCTGGTCGTATTCCTCTTCTTAAAGCAGTTGCCCTCGCTGAAAAAGCTCGTGCCGAAGCGCATGCGCCGCGTGGTTATCTGCCTATTGAAGGTATTGGAAGCTACGACAGTGCAGTACAAAAGCTTTTATTTGGTGCTGATTCTGAAATTATCAAGTCGGGTCGCATTGTCACCAGCCAAGCGATTGGTGGTACGGGTGCCCTAAAAACGGGTGCCGACTATCTAAAACGTTTATTGCCGGATGCCATTGTTGCGATCAGCGATCCTAGCTGGGAAAACCACCGCGCGCTGTTTGAGTCTGCTGGTTTCCCAGTGCAGAATTACCGTTATTACGATGCCGCTGAGCAAGGTATTAACCTTGACGGTATGCTCGAAGATTTACGTCAGTTACCGACTGAGTCCATCATTATTTTGCATGCTTGCTGCCATAACCCAACCGGGGTTGATCTAAGTCCTGAGCAATGGCTCAAGGTTTTAGATGTGTTGCGTGAGCGTAAGCACATCCCTTTCCTCGATATTGCCTACCAAGGTTTTGCCGAAGGGATTTACGAGGATGCTGCCGCAGTACGTTTATTTGCTGACTCCGGCATGGACTTCTTTGTTTCCAGTTCCTTTTCTAAATCATTTTCGCTGTACGGTGAACGAGTGGGTGCGCTGTCGATCGTGACTGAATCGAAAGAGGAAGCCGGTCGCGTGCTTTCGCAAGTTAAGCGCGTGATTCGTACCAACTACTCCAATCCACCAACTCATGGTGCCACAGTTGTTGGGCATGTCCTTAATACGCCAGAGTTAAATGCTTTATGGCAGGCTGAGTTGGCTGAAATGCGTGAGCGTATTTTACTGATGCGCAAACTGCTGGTTGAGCAACTGGCGGCTAAAGGTGCTAAGCGTGACTTTAGTTTTGTTGCTGAGCAGCGCGGCATGTTCTCTTACTCTGGCTTGACTAAAGAGCAAGTTGACCGTCTGCGCGATGAGTTTGCTATTTATGCTGTGGGCACCGGTCGTATCTGTGTCGCTGCGTTGAATATGAATAATATTGATACTGTGACTGACGCCATCGTTCAGGTGTTGTAACAGCCCGATAACCTGCCCAATAAAAAGCCCAGCATCATCAGCTGGGCTTTTTTGTGTCGATCAAGATCATGTTTAGCAAGCAGCTGCTGATCGATAGTGATCAGCAGCCCGTTAGACTTACTGACGTAAGCGCTCAGGTTTAATTAAGAAACGCGCCAGTGCCGGCAGTAGCCAAATCGCACCAAACATATTCCACAAGAACATAAAGGTTAGCATCAGGCCCATATCCGCTTGGAACTTAATCGCGGAGAAGATCCAGGTGGCTACACCAATGGCTAAACATACCCCGGTAAAGAGTACCGCTTTGCCCGTAGACTTCAGCGTCTGGTAATAGGCCTCTTGCAGAGGCATACCCATCCTTAAGAAAGTTTCTAAACGGCTGTAGATATAAATACCGTAGTCCACCCCGATTCCTACGCCTAACGCAATCACTGGTAATGTTGCGACTTTCACACCAATGCCCATCCATGCCATCAGTGCATTACCTAATACTGAGGTCAGTACTAGCGGTAAAATCACACAGATGGTTGCGGCCACTGAGCGGAAAGTAATCAAACACATAATGATCACAGCACTGTATACCGCAATCAGCATCATCGTTTCTGAAGCAGCAATCACATCATTGGTTGCTGCTTCAATCCCCGCATTACCTGCCGCCAATAAGAACTGGTGTTGATCAGTATTGTTTTTTGCCGCAAAGTCTTCAACGGCGGCAACAGCTGTGGTTAACGTTTCTGCTTTATGATCCTCGAGGAATACCAATAGTGGCGCTAACGAACAATCCGTGTTGTATAAGGCATCGGCGCGGGCGATGGAGTTGTTTAGTACATGCTGGTTACGCGATAACGTCTCCCACTTCAGGTTGCCCTCGTTCATACCCTTAATCACTTGCTTGGAGACAGTGACCATCGACACCACGGATTGTACGCCTGGGGTGTTTTCCATACGCCAACTCAAGTCATCCATCGCTTTTAAAGTGCTGTAACTGGAACAGCCTTCAGCCGGGGTCTTAACCATTACCACCAATACATCGGAGCTGGTCGAGTAGTTATGAATAACAAAGTCGTTATCGAGGTTATAACGCGAGTCCGCATGCAACTCAGGTGCGCCTTGATCCAAGTCACCAATCTTCAAGTTCTGCCCATACCAGAGGCCAAATAACAGCGCACTGGCGGCGATAGCTATAGAAATCGGTGCAACTTTAGGACTGGCGAAGTTGGAGATAAGACGCCATAAAGGACTGTCTTTCACCGCGTTCTCACGACTGATCCGTACTGCTTTTTTACTGATGCCAATATATGAAATCAGCACCGGTAAGAAGATCAAGTTGGTTAAAATAATTACTGCTACGCCGACTGAGGCGCCAATTGCTAACTCGCGAATCACACCAATATCAATCAATAGCAAGGTAATAAAACCGACCGCGTCCGACGACAGCGCCACTAAGCCGGGAACAAACAACTGCCGGAACGCCATACGTGCTGCGGTGAGCGCATCCAGCGCGGTGCCAGACGCCATCGCGATACCATTGATTTTTTGCACACCGTGCGAAATACCAATGGCAAATACTAAAAACGGCACAAGCATTGAATAGGGATCAAGACCAAAGCCCATTAAGTGCAAGAGACCCAGCTGCCAACCTACCGCGACCAGCGTAGAGAACAATACGGCTAACGTGCTTTTAATACACTTGGTAAACCAATACAGCAGGACAAAGGTGATACCAATAGCGAAAGCAAAGAACAGCGCAACACCAAACAGTCCATCAATCAAATCACCGACTTTTTTAGCAAAGCCGATGATATGGATTTTTACATTTGGATTTTGGAGTTGATATTTTTCGCGGATTTTATCCTCTAGACTGTGCGAGAAATCTTGGTAATCCAGTTTAAGCATTTTGCTCTGATCGTCTGGATCAGGAAACTCTTCCATCAAGGGTATTTCGACAATACTCGATTTAAAGTTATTGCCGACTAAGCGCCCCACTTGTCCGGATTTGAGAATATTACTGCGCAAGGCCTCAAGGCTTTCGGCTGAACCATCATAGGTCTGTGGAATAACCTCACCGCCAGCAAAGCCTTCTTCAGTGACTTCGGTCCAACGGACGTTTGGGCTCCACAAGGAGCGTAAGCCTGAGCGATCAACACCAGGAATATAAAATGCTTCATCACTGATTTGGCGTAGGGTTTCCATATAGTCTTTATTGAAAATATCACCCTCAATACTTTCAACAGAGATACGCACGCTATTGCCGAGGTTGGCAAGGTCATTGCGATGCTCAAGCATTTTCTCAATATATGGATGCTTCAGAGGGATCATTTTCTCAAAACTGGTTTCTGGGCGCACTTGCGCCGCATTCCAAAATAAGAAAATGCTGATCAGTACGCACAGCGCAATGACCGCTGGACGGTTATTAAAAATCAAACGTTCAAGCACTGCTGCTGGATTGTTTCTTGCTTTAGATGTCATTATGACGCACTCCAGTCTTATTGTTTATCGAGCAAATCGTTGCCGTTCGCATCGGTTTGATAAATACCATTTTGCCCAACAAGAATAAGGCTGCCCGCCGTTCCTTCTGCGACACCCGCTAACGATGTGCGGTCAGCACGATTCGATACGCTGAAACTCTCTCCTGCATTACTACTGCGCAATACAGTGCCACCGTGACCAACAATCAAGACATCACCATTACTCAGCAAAGTGCCACTGGCTAAGCCAAACTGCAGACTACCGCTGTCTGTTTGCACACGCGTTTCTTGCCAGCTTTCACCAAAGTCTGCCGAGCGGAAAATATGCCCGCGTAAACCATAGACTAAGACATGATCAGGCTGCGACCCTGCAACAATACCGAATAGCGAACCTTGGTAAGGCCCCGCAAGGACTTCCCATGACTGTCCCCAATCGGCCGAGCGAAACATCACACCCATTTCGCCGACAATAAAAATACCAGCATCACCGATCGCACTGATTGCATTGAGGTGGTAACCGTCTTCATTGTCGAGGCGATCATCAATGCGCTGCCACTCTTTACCGCCATCCAGAGTTTCTAGCAGCATACCGTAAGCACCGACGGCATAACCGTGGTTACGGTCTTGAAACCAGATATCCAATAAGGGCGACTCTTGCTCAATATCATCGTATTGACGGGTCCAAGTTGCACCGCCATCACGCGTGGCTAAAATCAACGCATCATGCCCTACCGCCCAACCATAGCGGTCATCGACAAAGTAAACGGCGGTCAGTAACTGTTGCGTTGGCACACGAGCCTGTAACCACTGTTGCCCTTCGTCATCGGAGTAGAGAATATGACCGTGATCACCCACGCTAATCAGACGCTTACCTGCGCGCACAACATCCAACAATAAGCCGGATGTCGCTGCCGCAGACTCAATCGAATACGATGGCGCTGCGACACCTTCACTCTTGGCTGTTGCAGACATTGAGTAAAGGCTTGGAAACAATAGTGCTGCACAGAGCGGCAACACTTTGAGCAGAGCGATGCAGCTCCGCCATGGATGACTTAAGCCCGTCACAACCGTGTTTGTATCGACTGCTTGCGATAAGGGTTCACGCATAGATATTCCCCATTATTTTTATAGTTGCATGCCGTTGCTGGCTATGTGTATACGTATCAATCCTATGAAATCGAGCGTACACCCGCAATCATTATTGCGCGTTGTTTTGTTAAGTATTGTAAAGCGCACAAGCAGATAACAAAAAGCTGCTTAAAAGCAGCGGCGGGTTGATTGGCGGCAGGCTCAGCAGGCGCTGATGTATTGTGCTTTAGCAGCGGTCACCTCCACGCTGCCCCATACCTTGGCTGCGCCCACCACCGCCTCCCCCACAGCGTTGAAAAGCCGGTAAATGGCGCTCGAGTGATGCTTGTTGCAGATTACGCAACACCCTAAGAATATCCGGACGCAACTCGGTCTTAAACAGCTGGTCATACAACTCACCATTGGCAACCTCGGCCGCAACACTGGCCTCACAAGCGGCCTGCACACTAGTGTAGCGCTCGACTTTGCCAGGCCAGTTATTCTCAGGGATCGGCACTCCATAGCGTATATACAGCGTACGCAGCGCTTCAATATGCCGTGCTTCTGCCTCACGAATATTGATAAAGGGGCGCACTTCGCCAAAGTCAGCAATCACTTGATCGTAGATTGACCACGCTTGGTATTCATCTTCCAACGCCTCGTGTAAAGCATTGAGTTCAGCAGCGGTCAGTTTGTCCATGGTCAAAATCCTATATCAAAAAGTATAGAATCAGCCTAGCATCATCAATGAGTTCAGCACAAGGACAACTCTGCCGCACTTTGGGCGGGTAAGTTATGAAAATTTCTAAGAAAGTGACTCGTAGACTTTGCAGCAAGCAGCTTGGGTTCCAGTGACGAGCTAAGAGGCAGTAAAAGGTGTACTTTATGCTGTGTAACATGCGTTTAAGGCAAAAAACTACCGTGCTGTATGATTTAGACTTACACCAAGTAAAATTGGTTTAAGGATCTGCTCAATATAATACAGTGACACCAACTGTATCGCGATACTCACCGGCAGGTACGTTCTGATTCGCTGGAATTCGGCCGTAGAAGTAATGGGTCTCTTCACGCTTCACACCTAGACCAATTAATGCTGGATAGTAAAAACTACCACTTTTAACTCCAGTCCCAGACGTTCCATCGCCCCAGATAGTAGTGCGTGCACTGCTCGTATATAAGTTGTAATTTAGTTTATTGCCACCACTGCTCATCGCTCGCTGTGGAAATACCCCCCACAAACCATTATTAAGCTTAATTGTAAACGATATAGTTCCTCCGAGTAGACTTGCAAGGCTGTAACAGGTAAACGTTACCGAACCGCCAGCGCTATCGTTGTTACTGTCGGAGAGCGTGTCGTAAACACCGAAACCAGCGGTGGCCGTTGCACTAACCTCACAATCACCAAGCAGATTGAGCGCAGATGCAGGTGCCGACCATAAGCCCGCACTGCCAAGCAACAGAGCAGTCAGTACTATTCGTTTCATTAAGGCGTCTCCTGACAAAGTAATGGGCCGATTCTCGGCATAGGTCCGGGATTGGCCGGCATACTGGCGCTAAAACGGCAGACATTATCACCCCACAGCGCAAGAAACTGATTGTTGACCTTTAGATCAGTCACCCACGCCTCACCCCGTCGTGC
The DNA here is from genome assembly GCF_905120345.1 of Denitrificimonas caeni. Lineage (GTDB taxonomy): Bacteria > Pseudomonadota > Gammaproteobacteria > Pseudomonadales > Pseudomonadaceae > Denitrificimonas > Denitrificimonas caeni_A. The sequence continues at coordinate 186,022 of NZ_CAJHOA010000001.1, forward strand.
AACGGGGAAACGTTGGCCGGTATTAATATCACGGATAGTCGTGCCTGCTGGCAAGGGTTCACCGTTAGCCTGAAGAACTGTTAGTAATGCGCCATTTGCCGAAGCAACATCAAAACCCACTAATACGCCGCGACGGAAACCTGGAACAATAATGGCATTGCGGCTTTCAAGACGTGCATCCAAGGGTAAGTCAGACTGCTCAAAACTAATACGGTTTTCCTCAAACGAGCGCAAATCTGATATCAATGCGACACCATTACTGTTTGTCATCGAAACTTTTTGATTTTCATTGTAAACCGTTACATTTGGGTAATCACCAACCTTGACCACGCTGAAACTATCATCAATGCGTCGAGTCGCAAAAGCATTACCACCCAGCAGCACTACACCACCGCTTGCGTTTAAGCGGTAAGCAGTATCCCCGCGGAAGCGAGCAGCCTCGGCACTGTAGGTGCCATAATCAGTGCGTGCAGTCATTCGCGCGTTACTACGGCTTGGCTCACCGTGACCTTCTTCAGTTGAAACGTTATAACCAAAGCCATTGCCGCGGGGTAAGTTGCGTTGGAACTGTACACTGTTGCTATAGCTATCATCGTTTCGAGTATGGTTGATGCTAGCGCTGGTACGCTCGCCTAACGAGGCACTTACCGTTAGACCAACAAATGTGTCACGGCTCTCAAGTTCCTGAGAAGCGTACAAACCAAAGAACACGCCACGCAATATACCCATACTGTAATTGGCGCTAACAACACGACTATCAATTTCATTACGGCGATCAATTTCAATATAGTTTAAGCCAACTGACTTACCGTTAAATATGCTGGCACCGATGTTCGCACGTAAAATCTGCCGTGGCGCTAATTCATTATCAAATAACCCAATCTGACGAAATCTTTCGGTTGTGACTGTAGTATTTGCGCCAAAATTAAAGCGCTGACCTTGGTGCTCAATACCAAGACTTGCGAGCCCACCATCACCGATCTCAGCCGTGCTGCCCGCAACTGAGGTGCTGACTGTACCAAATCGTGGACTGGCTAACCACACACCACTTAGGCCTGCTGTCTGCTGATTTTTAAGCGCTTCTAAGCGTCCGCCGCCGGTAAATCTGTTGTTGAATCCAAGTTGGTGGCTTGCCGTAACAAAGTCTCGCCCGTATTTATTGCTATGCAGTGAATAGTCTTCGCGGATCGAGCCTATTTCGTAGTTATAATCATGCAAGCCTGTACGCAGCATTTGTTGACTGGCATAGAAGGATTGCTCAAGAACCTGCTCGCGACCGAGTACATCACGTACCACCATGCGCAAATCATTGGTACCGGTCATCACCGGAATATTATTTATTGAAAATGGTCCCGCATTAAGCTGGTCCTGACCTTGGCGGCGGTCATTCGCATAGATTTCAACAGACGATGGCACAATTGCCTCGCCACGCATATCAGGCATTGGGAAGGTAATAAAGTCAGGTCGAGTGCCAAAATTAGTCCCCCACTGAATACCACCGTAAAGCACACTACGTCCCCAAGCGTCAGAACGTGAATAGGTGTCTCCTAGCGTTAGAGTGCGAAGTTTACTTGGATCATCATAGCGTAAGGTGCTGTTTAGACGTACCACGCCACCCTTACGGTTTTGGTTTTGATCGCGTGCCAGTAACGTTGTTGTCAGTAGTCCAAGGCGATTAAACCCTGCCAGCTCAAAAGCAGCGCTGGTGGCATTATCAGCTCCGAAACTGGTCTCATGCATTACATCGTAATTAAAAAAAGCGCCAAGGGCATCTGTTTGTGGGATATTTGATTTGCTTTTATCTAAATCAATAGTAGAGCCTGAAAGCTGGCGCGCACCCACCTGCAGAATAAGTGCTTGGCTGGCACCATCGATAGTGTATTGCAAATTTTCAAACTGACGCAGAGGATAATATATTTTATCCTTATATAACACAGTGTTGATAGGTTGCGATAACGTCAGGCCCCAAGCAGCTAACTCAGCCGCTGGGACGAGCACACCCTGCTCTAAGCTATCAAGTAGAAATGTAGCCGATCGTACATCAACACCATTCAGTTCGATTGTTAGCAGGCGTGGTGTGACATCATTGACTACAGTTTTAGCTGTTGCATAAGTCGCACTTACGCTCAAAACACAAGCAATAATTAGCCCTAGCGAGGCTGAAGTATAAGTTTCACTAAGGCTTATTCGCAGAAACTTGAGTCTCAACCACACCATTATTTGTATCGACCTTGATAGCATAGGGGGCGTTAATTCCTGCAGGGATATTAAGCATCCAGTAACGACGGCTGCCGGGCAAAATATAGGTCAGCATATCGCTACTCGCGACACTTTTATTTTTATCAATTAAAGCTAAACGCGAGATTTTCGCATGTGCAGCGCCTTGGTTATCAGCTTCAATGCGCAAACGTCCATCAGGCTGGCGCTGAGCACTCCAAACAAGTCTACTTGCGCTCGGCATAACTGACTTTACAAATACTGGGACACCAATACGCAACATAATCTGTACACCGCGCGGGTAGTTAGTAGTGCTGTTGTCAGTTGAGAGTTCAAGATTTGGCGTGGCAGGTGCTTGTTCAAAAAACACGCGGAAACTTTGCTCAATCACCTTAGGTTCAGTGTCAAGCAAGCCAATCCGCACAATCTGACTTTTACCTGGAGCAATTTCAAATACCGGCGGACTGACAATCAGTTGATCAGTCTCTTCATAGTGCTCTTGATTGTTGCGAATTGACCAATTGTTAATAAAGGCCTGCATAACTACCGCATCGTCACTGCGATTGGTTACTGTCATAGCAGCAATCGAAGCACTGGAATCAAGAGTAATTAATACCGGACTCACAGAAAGACTGGCAGCCTGCGCCGCACTGAAAAATAGACCTAAAACGAGGCTGACCTTAAGCCAGCCTCGTATGCTTAGTAAGCACTCAAGCATAATCAGTAGGTTACAGTTACAAGAACTTCATCACTGTAAGCACCGGCTGTTACGTATTGGCCACCAGTAACCCTACCATTTACGGTGTAGTTAACAGGCGCTCCTGTAGTGCTTGTTTGCGCAACAGTAGCGCCACCTACATCACCCCAAACAGTAGTGTAGCCATCTGGCTGGTACAGTTCATAATCTAGAAGTTCAGGACCAGAAGTGAGCTTCATCTTACGGCTTGTATTTTGACCTAGGCCTAGAGCAATCGCATAGGTGGTTCCTGCGGTACAAGTCGTAGTGATGGTACTGGTGCTATCTAAATTGCCAGCAGTAGGATCATAGTTACCAAATTCCAAATCAGTAGCGGTAACGTTACAGCTGTTAAGAACAGTGGCTGTAACGTTAAATGTGGTTGTAGCCGTGTCTGCCATGGCTGAATTTGCAAACAGCAGGCCAGCAGCGGCGATTAAGGTTGATTTTAAAATTTGCTTGTTCATCATGATCTTCCTGATTAATCCTGAGTTATCGAAAAATATTAATTAATATATATATATAGCTTACACTATCGCCTCGGTCTACCTATATAGGTATTTGTAACTATCTACTTATAACTAGGCGCAAAAAAGTAAGCAGCTAAAGCTTATAAGGCAAGTTACTAAAGCCAAGCTATATATTGATTAGAGAGCAAATAAAAAAAGATAATTAATGATGCTTAATTATATTATTAAAACGACAGCAGTTGGATTATTTCAGACTGTAAAATCAGACGACAGGGCATTGCACCCTGTCGAGTTAATTAAAATAAAGGGGCGTGCTGTAGACGCCCCTTACTTAGCAAGGTTTACATAGTTAAACCGCTAAACTTTTCTCCAGCACCTCAAACAGATCTGCAGATAAATCATTACAGCTTCTAATCCGTTTTAGTTGAATCTGCATCATCTCTTGATGATGCAAATCGAAACGCTGCCAGCGAGTTAATGGCGAGAGCATGCGCGCGGCCATTTGTGGGTTTAAAGCATCGAGCTTAATGACTTTATCAGCTAAAAAAGCATAACCTGAGCCGTCTATGGCATGGAAGTTTGGTGTGTTCTGCGTGCTAAAGGCACCGACTACGGCACGGACTTTATTCGGGTTTTTGATACTAAAGGCCGGATGATGCAGCAAGTGCAGAACGCGCTCTAAGCCATTCGGCAGCCCCGCCGCGGCTTGTACACTAAACCATTGATCCATTACTAGTGGGTCATCAGCAAAGCGCTCAGCAAAGCTTTCTAAAGCCTGTTCTGTTTCAGCAGTAAAGGGTGAATTGACTAAACAGGCTAAAGCGGCTAGGCGTTCAGTCATATTATCGGCTACACCAAACTGATCGACACAGGCATCCAAGATGTCTAAGTCCTCGGTGCGCATCAAATAGGCCAACAGCATATTTTGTAAGCGACGGCGAGCAAAGTCAGTCGCTTGCGCAACATAAGGGGTCTCGAGTGACGCCTTACGCAAGGCCTGATAGCGCGCCAACATTGGCTCTTTTAATGCAAAAGCGAGCTGATTACTCACGTGCTCACGCGCCTGATAAATCGCTAGCGGGTCAGCGTGCACGTATTGCTCAATGATATAACCGGTGCTCGGTAATGCTAAAAACTCAGCGAGCATCGCTGGGTCTAAATCCTCTTGCTGCAGCAGCACAGCAAACACGTCTACTAAACGCGTATCGAACATCGGCTCGTCAGTGTCGTAGATCTGACCAACCACTTCTTCGAGCACTTGCAGAGCCAATTGCTGCCCTGCTTCCCAACGGTTAAAGCCATCAGTGTCATGCTGCAATAAAAACAGTAAATCATCACGACTGTAATCAAAACGCAGCTGCACAGGTGCAGAAAAACCACGCAGCAAGGATGGCAATGGTTGCTCGGCAACATTGATAAAGGTAAAGGTTTGTTCCGCTTCAGTGACCGATAGCACCCGCTCATCTAATACTGCAGCACTTTCACCCTGCAACTGCAGAGGCAGTGCTGCGCCCTGTTTATTTAACAGCGCCATGCTCAGTGGAATCACAAACGGCAGTTTATTACTTTGTTCTGGGGTGTCTGGACAACTTTGCTTGACCTGTAATTGGTAGGTTTGCGTTGCCGCATCATAGCTGTCGCTCACCTGCAATTCTGGCGTTCCAGCTTGGCTGTACCACCGCTTGAATTGCTCTAAGTCGATGCCACTCACTGCTTCCATGGCTGCAATAAAGTCATCGCAGGTCACGGCTTGACCATCGTGACGTTCAAAATACAGATCTGAGCCTTTGCGGAAGGTGTCAGCACCCAATAGGGTATGCAGCATGCGCACAACTTCTGCGCCCTTCTCGTAAATGGTTAGAGTGTAGAAGTTAGAGATTTCCATATATTGCGCAGGACGGACTGGGTGCGCCATAGGGCCGGCATCTTCAGCAAATTGATGAGTTCGCAAATACGCCACATCTTCAATACGCTTGACCACACGCGAGTTCATATCGGCGGAAAACTCACTGTCACGAAAGACGGTAAAACCTTCTTTCAGTGAGAGCTGGAACCAATCGCGACAAGTGACGCGGTTACCTGACCAGTTATGGAAGTACTCATGCGCGACGACACCTTCCACACGCTGATGCGCGGCATCGGTAGCTGTTTCCGCCTTGGCTAGAACACAGCTGGAGTTAAAGATATTCAGCCCTTTGTTCTCCATGGCGCCCATATTGAAATCATTCACCGCAACGATCATAAAGATATCTAAATCGTATTCACGACCATAGACTTCTTCATCCCAGCGCATGGCGTTTTTAAGACTGTCCATGGCGTGCTGGCATTTGTCGATATTTTCAGGCTCAACATAAATACGTAGCGCCACAGCACGTCCACTCATGGTGGTAAAACTGTCTTCGACACACCAGAGATCACCGGCAACGATGGCAAATAGATAGGCTGGCTTTTTAAAGGGGTCTTCCCATGTCGCCCAATGACGACCGTGCTCATCTTCGCCGTCAGCAATGGGATTGCCGTTGGACAGTAATATTGGGTAGCGCTTCTTTTCCGCATGAATGGTCGTAGTGAAACGACTCATGACATCCGGACGGTCAAGGTAGTAGGTAATCTTACGGAAACCTTGCGCTTCGCATTGAGTACAGAACATACCGGAAGACTTATACAGCCCCTCTAGTGCGGTATTTTTTTGCGGTTCAATACGCACGGTACTGCTCAGCTCAAACGTATTTTGTCTCGGTTGTAACTCTAAGTGACTGTCGCTCAACCTATAGTCCACTGCTGACAGTGGTTGGCCATCAACAGCAATACTGACCAACTCTAAATGCTGACCATCCAAGGCTAACAGTGGCAAGTGAGCATCTAAGTGCGGATTACGCTGCATCAGTAAACGTGCATGTACCAGCGCATAGTCTTCAAATAACTCAAAGGTCAGATGCGTCTCATTAATCAAGTAGTCGGGCAATCGATAATCACTTAACGTGATCATTTTGGGTTGTTCGGTACGCATATTTAAAACCTCGATTAAAAAACTAACTGACCTTAAAGATAAAAATTAAAGCACTGCATTATTATTGATGCTGACAGATAACTGATATGACGTATATTTACGGATATTAATCACGCCGGTATCAAATAATAGATACTGACCCTTTATACCAATTAAGGTGCCTTCTGCAACTGGATTTTTATCCAAGTTAAAGCTACTTATTTTCGCAGGATAAGCTTCAACTGGATAACTAATATCCAGCACATCGACATCGGTAATGGCTTGAATGGCTTGCAGGCCAAAGCGCTGTTGCAGCGCCATTAGTGGTTCAGCACAGCTGTCCATTAACTGCTCGCGAATCGCGATTAAATCAATCGGTTCCACATCACCTTTAAGCAGTGCACGCCAATTGGTGCGGTCGGCGACTTGGCTGCGTAAGACATCCTCAACAAAGCCAGACTGCTGACGAGTTGCCACGCGAAAAATCGGTATAGCCTGAATGGCACCTTGATCGAGCCAGCGTGTTGGCAGCTGAGTTGCTCGGGTAATACCGACCTTCACGCCCGTTGAGTTAGCTAGATAGACAAAGTGGTCGGTCATGCAAAAATCTTGTGCCCATTCTGGTTCACGACAGGTACCAGCATCGTAATGGCACTTTTCTGGACTCATAATGCAACTATCACATTGCGCCAGTTTTGCGAAACACGGCCAGCAATAGCCTTGACCAAAGCTTTTCTTGGTCAGGCGATTGCAATGAGTGCAATTGATTGAGCCGAGAAACTCTAAGCGCACGGTTTCACCAATCAGAGAATTAAACGCATAGTGCTCATCATCTAAACGAAAACTGTATTGTGCTGGCGCATCCAGCGCAATCTGCATCTTGCTGACTGCACCACGACCTAACTCCAGCATCAGTGCAGTGTCCCTGCCGCAGGCGCAAACATTGCCGCTTGTTCGTCAGATAGTTTTTTCTTGGTTTGTTTCGCGCATGCTTGACCGCCTAAGTAACCGGTACGCTCTTCTTCTGGCAAATTGGTTTGTTCCCAAACAATCATCGCTTGCATCGTCAATTCTTTCTGCTCTGGAGTGAGTTTTGTACCATCGCCCCATTTACCAATTTCCATCGCCAGCTTTAAGGTTTTGTATGTGTCAGGCGTGATGCTTTGAATTAAATCAGTAAACGTTTTCATCATAGATTCCTACATAAAATAAATTTAAGGCATTACGCCGCACGGTGGCGTGCGATGAGCGCAAAAACGCCACCACTTAAACAACCAATGAGCAGACCACTGACATGCGCAGCATTCGCGATCTGCCCAAAACCTAAAGCAGTGACCACACCAAACAAGCATAACAGCAGCCAAATCAGCATCATAGCCACCACGCCCGTCGGCAAGGCATAACTGGCTTGCGGATAAATACGCTGGTAAATCCAGCAGTGACCCAATACCGCATAGAGCACACCGGATAAACCTCCGAATAATGACGCATCGGAAAAGATGAACTGACTCACATTTGAAATCAAAGCAGACACTAGAGTCAGTGATAGTAAAAATAATCTGCCCTGCTGATATTCAATCCGCCGACCCAGCTCCCAATACCACATCATATTCATCGCTAAATGCAAAAAACCGAAATGCAGCAACATCGGCGACCATAAACGCCACCATTGCCCTTGCTCTAAGCTGTGCTCTAATGTGAAAAAGTAGGCATAGTCGCCTTGAACGTTAAAATCATTAAAAGTAAACCAACGAACGGTCTCTAAATTATCGCCCAATTGCGTGATCAGTGCGACCACTAAGCAGGCCACTAAAACTGCAGCCGTCACTGGGCTGTGGCGCAACTGCTGAACAAAGCCCAGTGGTTGATAAGCACGATCTTGCCGCAGGGTTGGCTCGACTGATGTGTAGACGGTCAACTGACCTGTCTGAAACTGCTGGTAGAGCGCACGTACCTGCTCAGCCTGCGCCTCACTGGCGACCCATAACACCTGCTCACCACTTTCTTCGGTAACCCGATGGCCAATACCTTGCTGCGCCAGTACCTGTAGAAATTGCGCGAGGTTGCTGTCCAGTGGCACACGTAAAGCATTGCTCCACTTCATCATTAATATCCTTGATCTCGGGCTTCCACCCAAACGAAGTTACTCGGTAATAAGCGTTGTTCTTGTCCTAAACGATAAGCCACTAATTTACCGCCATTAACGGCACTGTAATCTAAACACGCTAAATTGGGGCGAATCAGACTGGGCTGGCCTTGCCGCCAATAGTGGCCCACAAATAACAGCGGCTGCTGTGCATCGTAGCTATTGATATGACGTAAATACTGCTCAGGTAAAGGCTTTTGTGCAATATGCTCAGGCAACGCATCGGGCTGAAAAACCACATCACCATAAGTCAGTGCTGACTCATCTTCATGCCAAAATTTAGTACGAAACGATGAGCGTCGATAACCGTCTTGGCCTATTTGTGAGATCCCATAAGGCAAAGGTAAGTTCACACCGCGCAAGAGACGATTAAAGGTTTGATCTGCAAAACTGCCGCTGAGCGCCGATTGCTGAATAAAGTTCGTATCGATACGACCATCAGGAAAACGGCTGCGTAGAGTATTGATTAAACGGTCATCCCAACAGGCATGTACGGCCCGAAAGCGCTCGGCATCAATAAACAGCGGTAAGGTTAAAAACCACTGATTAAAGTCTTGCCAGTCATAAGGATGCTGCTCGAACTGCTCGAGTGTTTCGCGCTGCAAACGAGCATGGCGTGGACTGTGTTCGCGCACATAAGTGGACTCACCATTCTGTTCAAGCGGTGTATTCCAAGCCAGCGCATAATATTCATGGTTACCCATAATGCAATGCGCATGCCCTGCTTCGACCATCGCATGGACTAAGTGTAAGGTCTCACGTATCTGCGGGCCTCGATCAATTAAGTCACCGAGAAATACGGCCTGACGGTAGGCATGCTGCCACACGCCTGCACGCTTTTTATAGCCCAATACCGTTAAGAGGCGTTCAAGGGGCTGCGCGCAGCCGTGTATATCACCAATTAGGTCATAACTGCGCGATGGATCAAGCCACATTACTTATTATCCTGCCCCAAGCGGCTGCCCCAGCCGAGCTTGTCACGACAGACTGTATAAAAATTATGGTCTAACGGATGAAGCAAGCGCAGCTTCTGTGGTTTTCTCTGTATGTGCAGGGTGTCGCCGGGCGCACAGGTAACATGGTTTTGGCCGTCACAAGAGACCAATGGATAGATGCTCATATCTTCAGAGATCACTACTTTCAGCTCACTGTCGGCGTCGACGACAATCGGTCGGCTGGACAAGGTGTGCGGATACATCGGTACAATGACAATAGCATCCAGTCGCGGGTGCATAATTGGACCGCCAGCAGATAACGCATAAGCGGTTGATCCAGTTGGCGTGGCAATAATTAGACCGTCAGCTTTTAAGCTATACACAAACTGCCCATCAATAAATAACTCGAACTCAATCATTCGTGTTGATTTACCTGGATGGAGAACGACATCGTTGAGCGCATCACCTTGACCAATCGGTGCACCATTACGACGCACTTCAGTTTCCAATAAAAAGCGCTGCTCAACGGTATAGTTACCGGCTAACACTTCGGAGATTTGTGATTCCAGCTGCTCAGGCAAAATATCCGTTAAGAAACCTAAGCTACCGCGGTTAATTCCCAGTACCGGCACATTATGCTGAGCCAAAGCGCGTGCGGCACCCAGCATCGAACCATCGCCACCGACAACAATCACTAAATCACAGACTTCGCCGAGCAGCTTGCGTGAGCTGGTTTGCAAGTTATGGCCAGGGAGCATTTCGGCAATTCTATCTTCGAGGATGACATGTAAATGCCGTCCAATCAGGTAACGCTTCAGGCGTCGAATAGTCTCGAGGACGCGTGCGCTGCCCATTCGTCCGATAATGCCAATGTTGCGAAACTGCTCCATACGATCCCCGCTTGAACTGCGTTTATAAATATTTTAAGACGCGTTGCTGTACTTAAACTTTTTTGCGAATCAAATAGGTGTAAGTACCGTTTTGCTCGCTGCTATCTAATAATTGATGCTCTAAAAAAACACAAAACTTAGGAATATCACGTTGCGTTGATGGATCGGTGGCGGTGACTTTTAACACCGCTCCGCCAGCCAGATCACGGACCTTAGTGTGCAGCATCATTACGGGTTCAGGACAAAAAAGACCGCTGGCATCCAATTCGGCATCAATCTGTATAGGCATGTTTGACACGTGACATTTACCTTTAGTTTAATTTTCACGGCAGCAACACTTGGCTCAATCAGCACTCGGCGCTTGTTTTTACCATCACTCGGCGCAACAACTCGACTGACGGGTCAATCTTTGTGCTTTACCTCTTATTCAGAGCTGGGTAGTGTGCGTCTCACAAACAATAATACGGATTCTATGTCATGAGCGAACTGATTCACTACAACTGCAACGAAGGTATCGCTACCTTAACGCTAAACAACGGTAAAGTTAATGCGCTTTCACCCGATATGATTGGCGCATTTAACCAATGCTTGGATCAGGCAGAGCAGGATCGTGCCATCGTTATTATCACTGGCCAACCCGGTATTTTATCCGGTGGCTACGATTTAAAAGTGATGACCTCAGGTCCTGAACACGCCTTTAACTTAGTCGCGCTTGGCTCAACTTTAACACGACGCATGTTAGCACACCCCTACCCGATCATTGTCGCTTGCCCAGGCCATGCCATTGCCAAGGGTGCATTTCTATTGCTCGCAGCGGATTACCGAATTGGTACTGAAGGGGCATTCAAGATTGGCTTAAACGAAGTGCTGATCGGCATGACTATGCACTATGCTGGGATTGCTCTGGCCAAAGACCGCCTGACTAAACCTGCTTTTCAACGCTCGGTGATTAATGGTGAATTGTTCAACCCAACTGATGCGGTGAATGCGGGTTTTTTAGATTGTGTCGTGCCGGCTGAACAACTGATGGCAACGGCGTTGACGATGGCGACACAAATGAAGCAAATCAATATGACAGCGCACCGTAAAACCAAGCTAAAAGTGCGCAAAGACTTACTGGAAGAACTCGATACCGCGATCGAACTGGATAAAACTATACCGCTTTAAGTGTTTTTGAGGATACCCGCATACTTGTTTAAGCGTGCGGGTGCCTTATTCGCTCGCCGGACGGATGACATCAATTAAATAGCTGATGTCATAGCCCAGTATCTCAGCCACGCGCGCGGCGTGTTCACGCATCAATGGGATTGAGGGGTACTGTTCCAAGCTGTAAGGAACCAAGAGAATCACATTGCCTTCTTTAACCGGTATTTCCCAATAGTGGCGATAGAACAAACCGCGTAGCAGTGCAGCACCAAGAGGTCGTCCATCTAAAGTCGCCCACTGATTAATAATCAGCCAGCCACCTGGGTTAAGTTTATCTTGGCACTTGGCTAAAAACCCCCAAGCTAAATGCCCAACCGAAGGCCCCGTATCGGTATACATATCTAAGTAAATTAAATCTGCAGTTTCTGCGCTATCAATCAGCTCTAGAGCATCACCAATGCGGATAGTGAGTCGCGGATCATCAGTCATACCAAGGTGTTCCATGGCGATACGTGGCAGCGGCTCACGCAGCTCCAGCACCTCAACATCCTCTAATGGCAGAGTTGCCAAGCACACCTCAGTTAAGCTTCCGGCGCCCAAGCCTAAGAACAGCGCTGTTTCTGGGTGCTGATGACAAAAGCTCGCTACTAACATGGCGCGGGTGTAATCGTACTTAAGCCACAGTGGGTTTTCATAGAGCACACAGCTTTGCTCAACCTGACTACCAAATTCTAAATAGCGAAAACCGTTGTCTTCAACGACGCGAATCACACCGTACTCGTCGGTTTCTTCAGTAATAACTTGCCTTTGCGCTTGCTCAACTAACACCGCATATTCCTTACGTGCTTGCCTCTGGAGGGACAAATAGTGCTTTAGGACGTAAGCCGCCAGCAGTACAAGCACCCCTCCGCTCAACCAAAGAACCATCATAGCCTATGCTGCCTCTTAATATTTCAGCAGCCTGATTTGAGACTCACTGAAAACAAAAAGCCCAGCAAGAGCTGGGCTTTAATCGCAAAGCGACAGTTACAAATTAAGCTTTAACGCGAGACTTGTATTCGCCAGTACGGGTATCGATTTCAATTGAGTCGCCAATTTCGCAAAATGAAGATACTTGCAATTCATGGCCAGTGCTCAAGCGTGCAGTTTTCATCACTTTACCTGATGTATCACCACGCACTGATGGCTCAGTGTAAATGATTTCACGTACGATGGTGGTTGGCAGCTCAATAGAGATGACTTTGTCATCATAAAAAACGGCGGCGCATTCATCAGTCATACCATCTTCAATGTAAGGCAGTACACCTTCCACATCAGACTTCTCAACTTCGTACTGGTTAAACTCAGCATCCATAAACACATACAAAGGATCAGCAAAGTATGAGTAGGTTACATCTTTACGATCAAGGATGATGGCTTCAAACTTATCGTCAGCACGAAACACAGTTTCAGTCGCCATACCGTTAAGTAGATTCTTCAATTTCATCTTAACTACCGCAGAATTGCGGCCAGATTTATTGAACTCGGCTTTCTGAATCACCCAAGGTGAACCATCAATATTAGCGACTTGCCCGGCGCGAAACTCTTGTGCAGTTTTCATGCTGAAAATCCATTAGGAATGTTGAAAAAATATTTAGGTGCGCATCATAGCCAATCTTGATAGAAGCATGCTAGCTTTGTTGCAAGATCTGGCAATTTTCTTTGTTGCTCACACCAACCTATTGCATGTTTGTGCAGCTCTTTTTCATACTTAATACAGTGCTGCCAAGCCTGTTGCATATCGCCTGCAGTATTCCATGCCCGGCATAAACTCTCTAAAGCCACTTTAGATTCTTCATCTAACTCTTTGTTATATATAGATAAAAAAGCTTGGAGTTTATCTAGATGTGCATCATCTTGCTGAGGATAGATATGCCAGAGAAAAGGCTTTGCCGCCCATTGCGCACGTACAAAAGAATCCTCACCACGTACACAATTAAAATCACAGCTCCAGAGCAAACGATCAAAGTTTTCTTGCTGAATATAGGGTAATACTTGTACTTTTAAACTGCCGCGCTGATAAATGCGTCCTTGCTGCAGCTCAGGTAAGGCAAAATACTCAGCCAGAATAGGTATTAATGGCCCTTGTAACAGCAAAATATGGTTGATACAGATGTCACTACTGAGCGCATCAAGCCAGCTGGGCAATGCTGGATTAGCATAGGCAAATAAACTGATCAGTCGCTCGTTTGGTTCTGTCTGTACACCAAGTGAGGCTAAAAACTCAGCTTGCTGCACCTCTGAGGTTAAAAAAGCATCGCGCTGGCTCAGTAGCGACGCCTCACGCAACAACCCTCCTGTCTGCTCAGTAAAGCCTGGAAAAAAGAAATACTTCTGCAAGCCAGTACCTTGCATCGACGGTAAAGCATGGCACTCAGCCGCCCAAGGCTCAGCCGTTAAATACTCCAAGTTCAGCCAGAGTACGTTGTTTTGGGCGCGCATTAAGTTGATATAGGCTGCAGGCAGTTGGCAAGCAAACGCTTCAATCACCACTTGCGCGCAGTGCTGCTGCGACACAGCAGTACTGTTGGCTGTCCACCAACAAATCTCTACGCCCGCAATCGTTTGCTGATGAGTTGTTGTAGACACCGCTGGACAAATGGCATGGAATGCCGATAAATCATCGACCCACAGCCGCACCGCAAAACCGTGCTCTTGATTGAGCTGCTGAGCCAAACGCCAGGTCACGCCAATATCACCAAAGTTGTCGATCACTCGGCAAAAAACATCCCACGTCACGCGCATACTGTTGCCTTATCTATGTCTGCTGAGAAAGTGCAAATAATAACTATCATAAGGCAAGTTGTTAGGCGAAATGAATATTTGCCTTACAGGTTATGTTCGGCTATATTAGCGCGCCTCGAGCAAGTGATTGTTTTGTTTGAGAATTGCGGTGAAGTGTCCGAGTGGCTGAAGGAGCTCGCCTGGAAAGCGTGTATACGAGAAATCGTGTCGAGAGTTCGAATCTCTCCTTCACCGCCATATTTTGATTCTAAACCTCTGACTTATCAGGGGTTTTTTTTCGCCTGTAGTTTACCGTAGTACCGGTGTCTTTCTTATTCGACTCAATCTTTAGATGCTGACGAGCGTCTAGAAGACTTCAGTTTATCGTCTATCAGCCGAAACAAGGTATAGACGCGATACCTTTGCAGAAAGGATCGAATTAACAGAAGGAGTCACGCCATGCTACCGCCACTCTCACGCCTGCCAATGACCGACATCAGTAGCACAACGTCGAAAGCGACGTCTCAAGGTGCAACGCTTGATGAGGCACAAAAAAAAGCCAGTGCTAGTCCTCAAGGCCAGCGGATTCAGTTAGGCGCGCAAATTTTACAGGCGTCTCTAGACGTTTCGATCAGCGCTGGTGACAATTCGATGGCTTTACTATATCGCAGTGCTATCGATCATATTAATGAGCAACTGGCCCCTGAACTGGGTCCCAACGCCTTACAGGCGGCAATGCAACAAGACAACAGTGCCGAAGCAACGGCTGGGCGTATCCTGTCACAGTCAACTGCGTTTTTTGATGCCTACGCCCGTCAACATCCGAACCAAGAACCCGAGGATCTGGTGCGTCATTTTGTTGGTCTAATCCGCGGTGGTTTTGAGCAAGGTTACAGCGAAGCAACGAACATCCTCAAAGGCTTAGGCGTGCTCGGTGAAGGCAATACCATTGAGGCTGAGATTGGTAAAACTTTCGAATTGGTGCAAAAAGGCTACGACGACTTCCTGCAAACCAAGTTGCAAGCACTGCAAGTATGAAAATCATAAGCGACTGGCGTACCCTCGCTCAGATTGCTAGTACTTATCTAAATAACACTAAGCAGTGACCAGTTGCTGCAAGACTCTGGCATCTAACAGACTAACGAGTTCATCTTGGTACCACGCCAATGCTTGCAGCGCTAGAAACTGACGCCTTGCCTGTAATAAGGGCGGTAAGGCATAAATATTGGCGACTGGTAGCTCAATCAGCTCAGCAGGCCTCTCTAAACCCAGTCGCCACGATCCGCTTAGACCTACCAACTGCAAATACTGCGTTGCGCCTGGATACGGTTTAGCTGTTCGATCAATCAAGGTGGCAAAAGGCCGAATGTCTATCTCGCCTTCATTGGCTAACGCACAACCTTGACTGCGCACATAAGCGGCTTCGATAGCAAAGCACTGCTCTTGGTGTCGAAACATGACCACGGGCAAAGTTAGCGGGCGTTCTATGTTCATCCCTGACCTTTCTGCCACGCAGCAAAAACCGCATCAATATCCAATACAGATACCGCTAAACCAGTAAAGTCCAAAAGCCCTGTTACATAGGATCGCAAGTACTCTGGTAGTGCGTCTGGCGGCGGCTGAATTTGACTCTCAACAATATCCACCACATCCAATAAGCGGTCAACACGCAAGCCGCTGTGCATCGCTGTGCCGCGCGCAAGCAAAATTGAGGTCAGCGGCAACGCATTTTTTTCGTCAGCACTGGGGAGCTGTAGCAAGGCATGCAGCCTAATCACTGATTCAATATCACCGCGTAGATTAATGACCCCTTCAACCGACGCTGGCATTCCTGGGACAAAAAAAACCGCCTCATCCCCCGGTAGCACTTCCTTAATAGCCAAGCCCGGAAAAGCAAAGTAATACTCACCTAGGCTAAAAATCACCAGTTTTATAACAGGCTCATCAACATCAATAATTGCCTGCTCATTATTGTGCTGCTGCGCTAGCAGCTGATCAAGTTGGCTTTCACTCATGCTCTAACCCGCTAACAACCACTTGATTACGCCCCTGTTTTTTGGCGCTGTACAACGCCGCATCGGCCGCCATGCGCAATGCTTCTGGAGTGTCATAACCGGGGTACATACTGATCCCCGCACTAAAGGTACAAGTAAATTGTTGATTTCCAGCATTAAAGATAATGTTAGAAAAATCCTCTCGTAACTCGTTGACCAGAGACTGCGCTGTGTCAGGGGTGATGTTTTTAAGCAATAAAGCAAATTCTTCGCCACCATAACGACCCACCACATCAGTATGTCTAAGCCGATGCTTAAGTATGCGCGCCATTGCAACAATAACTTTATCCCCAGCCATGTGACCGTAAGTGTCGTTGACACTTTTAAATTTATCTAAATCGATCATCACCACAGCTAGGCTTTCTTGTTGTCGTTCAGCATAGGCCAACGAGGACACCAACATTTCTGTGGTGGTCGTGTGATTGTACAGGCCTGTCAGACTATCTTTGGCCATCAGTCCGCGTAATGTACGCATGCGATCTGCACGTAAGCGTACTGAGGCCACCAGATCATGAGGGATCACCGGTTTAGTGATAAAGCCTTCAACACCTACTTGCATCGCGCTAAACTGTTTCTCTGTATTGGTTTCAGTCGATAAAAACACAATCGGCAGACCTATATATTCTGGCACCTGACGTACTAATGCTGCTAACTCAGCACCACTGCACTCCGGCATGTACATATCGACCAGCATTAAATCAGGATTAAAGTTTTTTAACGCTTTGAAAATCAATGTAGGATTATGGATTTGATGAACCACCATACCGGCATTTTCTAGAATCAAGCTGTGATACTCGGCGACCTCAGGCTCATCATCCACAATCAGTATCTGATAAGGTTCTTCTTGCTTATCTTCGATTAACTCATCTAAAGCCGCAGCCAGATCCATCGGCTTAGCTGGCTTGGTAAAGTAAGCCGAACAACCTGCGCGCACCGCGCCTAAGCGTGACTCAAATGAATTGCTGCCCGACAACACAATGGCCGGTAATTGTTGGCCTGTCGCTTCTTTAATATTGGCGAGTTCATCAGTACCCGCGGTGCGGCCATGTGGAAAAAATACATCCATAATCACCGCGTCAGGACGCTTAGCCATCACGGCATTACGGAACGTCGAGGTCTGGGTAAAGTGTTCTATTTGATAGCCTAGACAGCTCAGTTGATGCCCCAAATAGTCCACTTGTTCGGGCTCATCGTCACAAATATAAATAAGCGGAGCCGTGTTTTTGAAAACAATCGTTTTGTCATACTTACTCTCAGCAATGATTTCATCAGCAGCCGGTATCTCGTGATCTAGACCACTGTAAATCTGTACTTGGGCGATCAGCGGTTCTAGAAAATCATTCAAAGAGGTTGTCCAGTCAGCTGGTCTAAGCGGATCTGGCGTCTCTATGATTTGTATTATAAAACTTTCAGCAGATTCCGCCGTCTCTGAAAGAGCCTGCAAACCAAATGACTTACCCGTACCATTCAAACTATGGAAAGCGCGATGCAGCTCGGGTAACAAGACTTGGTTATTTTCAGGATCATCAATGAGCAACTGTACCTGCGTCTGTATTTTTTCCAGCCGATCAGGTAGCTGGCTGATAAAACTGGCCCTAAGACGTGCTATTTTATTCTGCAACGACTGTTTATTATCACTCATATGACATAGCTCTCTGCTAACTGCATGATGGTGATGCTGACATCACTGTACGGATTGCCGCTGGTAAGCTTTCCTGCATACTAAAATCTTTCATCACGCACGCATCTAGCCCTGGTTCTTCCGCCAGGATCTTCTCAGGTTCATCACCTGTCAGTAAAATAAATGGCAGTTTAGAGCCCTGCTCTTTCAGTTCTCGATAAAACTCTATACCGCTAATCATTGGCATATTCAAATCGCTGACAATCAGTTCAATGTCCGGTTGTTGATTAAGCACTTCCATGGCTTCCACAGCGTTTTCTGCTTGAAAAACTTTATAACCAAGATCTTCCAAAACCGCGGTGGTCATCTCGCCCGCCAATAAGTCGTCATCTACTACCAGTATTTGCATACATATTCTCTTAAGTTCATTACGCATTAATCAAGCAACACTTTTAAAGTATCGACTAAACTAGTTTGATCAAAACTACCTTTAACAATATAAGCATCGGCGCCCACTTCGATGCCTCGTCGTCGGTCACTGTCTTTTTCTCTGGAGGTAATGATAATAATAGGTTTATTACGATAATTATCGTTCTCACGCAAGCGCGCGGTTAAAGTAAACCCATCCATTATCGGCATTTCTACGTCAGTCAATACGGCGTCAAAGTCTTCAGCAAGCGCTTTTTGTAAACCGTCGGCACCATGCTCTGCAAGCGTGACATGATAGCCCCACGCCTCTAAGACATCACGCTCGATTTCCCTAGTGTTTAAAGAATCATCAACCACCAAGATGCGTTGCTTAGGTTTAGCATACTCTGAACTCACCACAGTACTTGTTGATTGCCGTGTTTTTCGCGCCATGTCCAACACATAAGGCACGTGTATCAAATTAACTAACTGATTCTGACCGGTGGTCACCATCCCAGAGATTAATTGGTTGCTGCGCAGATGTTCAGGTAGCTGTTTAATCACCAGATCACGTTCATCCAACAACTCATCAATTTGTACCGCTAATTTCTCGGTATGCACACGAATAACCAGCAATAATAAGTTTTTGGCGTCGCGACTCAAGGTTTTTTTCGGGGCAGTCTCTTGCGGCAAATGAAGCAGCTCAGCTAGTTTGATCACTGGGACAAATTCATTACGGATAATCACCGCATTACGATCGGCCACACGGATCAAAGCAGTTGGAGCGACACTCAGTAGTTCACTGACATATTGCGCAGTGAACCCTAAGACTTGTGCCCCTGCTCGAATCAGTAAGACCCGCATAATGGCTAGGGATAAAGGCAGTCGCAGAGTAAAGCACGTGCCCTCGCCTGGGCTTGTTTGGATACTGATAACGCCTTGTAGTTCATCAACAATTGAGCGTTTCACCACATCCATACCCACACCACGTCCAGAAACTTCGGTAATGATGGCACTGGTCGAGAAGCCTGGCATAAAAATCAGATCGGTGATTTGCTGATCACTCATCTCTTCAAGCACTGCACCGCTAAACACGCCTTTTTTCAATGCTTTTTCACGTATCGCATCGACAGATAGTCCCGCCCCATCATCGCGAATATCAACAACCACCCAGCCAGCATCTTGCCGAGCGCGAATCTGTAACAACCCTTGCGCCGGTTTGCCGGCTTTTTGACGTACTTCAGGGGTTTCAATGCCATGATCTAAAGCATTACGCAGCAAATGAATCACCGGGTCGGCGAGCTGATCAATCATTTGTCGATCAAGCTCAATCTCGCTGCCATATACACGGCACTCTACTTGCTTACCTAATGTACGCGCCATATCTCTCACTAATCGAGCTGCTGGATCGAGAACGATAGCCATAGGCAACATGCGCAACTGCAGAGCTTTATCATGCAGCTCTTGGGTCAAGTTATCTTGTAATAAAACAATATCACGCATATCTCGGGAGAATTGGCGCATGGCGAGCGGTAGCTCGCCTTCAACCTGTTGCTGGAGTTGCTTTTCGATGCGCTGGGCCGTCGCTGCCATGTCACGCATACTGGCATGACTAGAAATCAGTTCGCCCATTAACTTAATCAGCTCATCCAATTTAGTCAGCTTAATGCGCACAGTATCGCTGGTGCTTAACGACGGCGTGCTACGTTCTACTTCAGTGTCAGGCCCACGAGGTGGCTGCTCACTCTCAATCGCGGCAGACGAAGCCAGCGTGTCAGCAAGCACTTCTTTGCCTTCGGCAAGACCACTGAGACGCTGACACAATTGACTCTGTGTCGTACTAAGTTCAGCAACCTGGCCTTGTTGAATTAACTGTTCAACTTGATCGGATAACGCATCAACACCTTGATAGAGTGCATCCATGACCGCGTGATTAACCTGCACCTGCTGTTCACGCAAAGCGCTGAGCAAGTCTTCTAAGCTGTGTGCCAGTTGAGTAATTGGCTCCAAGCGCAACATGCGCGAAGAACCTTTTAGCGTATGTGCTGAACGAAATAGGCTATTCACTTCTTCTGTACTGGCAGCCCCTTGCTCTAAAAGAGATAAACCACTGCTCATGCGTCCCAAGTGATCTTTAGCTTCCTCAACAAAGCGCCCAATAAATTTTTTAATATCAAGAGCCATGGTTACTCATCCACTCGTGTGGTTTGCAAGGCGATTGTGAGCTGCTGTATGTAACGCTGACTGAGAAACAAAGCATCACTGGCGGCCAAGGGTAAAGGAATCCAAGCAGTGCACTTATCTGTTGATGTGTGTGTAGCAAGCACGCGCAAGACTATTTGATAGGACTTAATTGCCGCATCAAACTGTTGCTGGTTACGTCGAATATCTGCTAAGTAATAATGCGCAGGCCAGCATTCAGGATTGGTATAAATGACTTTTTTAAACCATTGGCAGGCCTCGTCTACTCGCTGCTGCCACTTACACAGCAAACCTTTCATCAACATGGCATCAGTTGACCAAGGCTCAATTTCTAAAGCTTGATCTAAGAGCTGACCGGCTTCAGTAAATGCTTGATTATTAAGCAGCAGCCAGCTTTTCAGTAAACTGGCTGCATAGTACTCAGCAGCGTGCACAGAAAAGTTCTCCAGCAAGCGTAAAGCACGTTGCTGCTGACCATCATCGATCAGATGCTGAATCGCCGCTAAATCAACTAAACGATTTGGCATGACCGCATCACGAGCGCTGGCGGGTTGTGTCATTTCTTCAACAGACTGTATGTGTATGGGCTCAACTAAAAACTCTGCATCGGTTCTGCTAGCGTGCAGCGTTGCAACAGTATCGACACGGGCCAATTCGGCAAATGGTAGCTGAGGCAAACTTAAGGCTTGACTAGCGACAGGGCGATACACATTACCTTTGATAAAGAAATACTGGCCGCTATCCTCCACCAACTCAAAGATCCCTAAATCATTCCCAAGGGTTTCTGCGCTACCTAAAAGCAAGATGGATTGGCTGTTCATCAAGCTATAAAACTTACGCTGAATTCGAAGGCGCGCGTCTAAATCAAAATAAATCGACACATTCCTGAAAAATATAATGTCGTAATTGCTGATCTGAGCGGGATACTGCGGAGCCAGCAAATTGAGCGAATAGAAATTAACCTGCTCACTGATAGAGTTTGCGAGCTTGTAGCCTCTCTTTTGCGCTTTGAAATAGCGCTGGCGTACAGCGTCATCGACGCCACGAAAAGAAAACTCCGAATACAACGCAGATTCAGCTTTATTCAAAACGTTCTGATCTAGATCCCCAGCATCGATCTGAAACAGTTCAGCGGTACGCTCACCGTAGATCTGGTGCAAAGCCATCACTAAACTATAAGGCTCTTCACCTGAGGAGCAGCCTGCGCTTAAGATACGCACGGGTTGTTGCTTGGTTTTTTGCGCTAAGACTTGTGGTATTAAAACCTCAGTGAGCAGTTTGAGTTGCTCAGGCTCACGAAAAAAATACGTTTCATTGACGGTCAACTGCCCGACCAGTGCATCAAACAGCTGACTGTTGCTGCGTATTAAGCGCTCATACTCACTTAAGCTAGCACAACCTGTTTGCTCTGCATTGCTCTGTACAATGTCACGCAAGCGGTCTTCTGCAATGCCTTCTAATACCAGACCACAGTGGGCATAAATCAGGGATTTAAACGAGCGTAAAATGCTACTCATAGCCTGCCTCGCTGCACTGCAGTTCGATAGTTTGCCGACTCAAGAGTAGCAATACGCAGCATTTCACCAGCGATAGAGCTTAAAGGCATCTCGTGTTGAATAACTCCCTTGCTGACCGCTTCAGCATTCATCCCGTAAATCACTGAGCTGGCTTCATCTTGGGCTAGAGTAATTCCACCTTTTTCATAAATCGCACGCATTCCTTCTGAGCCATCCCGGCCCATCCCAGTCATAATAATACCTACTGCTTGGCGACCACAGACATCAGCGACCGAGCTTAAAAGAGCATCACAGCTGGGTCGGTAAATATCACGATCAGCGCGCTGTTTTAACTTCACGCGACGCTCAGAGGTGACTGTCAGATGTTGCTCCGACGGCGATAAATACACAAAACCAGCGCGCAATAGTTCACCTTCTTCAGCGACTTTTACCGTCAATTGACACAAGCCTGATAACCACTGCGCCATGCCCTCAATAAAGCCATCACTGATATGTTGTGCAATAAGAATAGGCGCAGGAAAGTCGGCCTGTAGTTGTGGCAGTAAGCTAGCGAGTACTTGTGGTCCTCCAGTTGAGGATGCAATGACAAATATTTTCTGCAAGTCTGACTGAGTCGCACTCAGGACTGGATGAAGTGTGGCTCTGGTAGGATGCGGAGCCTCCACACTACGACGGCGCAAGCGCGTAATGACGGGGATCCCCGCTAATAACCGGACTTGACGAATAAATATTTCTGCCTCGTCTGAGGCGAGAATCGGTTTAGCGATCACATCTAGCGCGCCACAGTTAACGGCTTCATACGCCAGTTCTGCATCAGACTCATTGCTCACCACTAAAATAGGCACAGCCTTGTGGTGCATAATATAATCTATTGCTTCGAGACCGCTCATCACTGGCATATTTAGATCCATAGTGACCAGATCGGGGCGTAATGCTTGTACTAATTCAACCGCTTCCTTGCCATTACAGGCCTCAGCAACAACTTCAATACCCTCTTGTTCTTCTAGCAATGAGCGTAAAATATCGCGTGCAACGCTGCTATCGTCAACAATTAAAACTCTTATTAGTTTAGCTGTCATCATTGCCTTTTCAACTCCTGTTACCGCTGCAGCGTTGCTATCTTATTATGCGAGTGGACTGATGATATGAGCATCACCAGCGCACTGCTTAAGTTCGCCAGACGTTGTTTGTTTTACACCTCCGAACGTGGTGCCTGAGGGCTAGCAGTCTCTTTCTTTTCAGGCTCTGTTTGATTAAACTCAGAAACTAAATTATTTAAATCCTCAGACATTTTAACCATATCTTCGCTGATATCAGTGATGCTCCGCACCGACTGAGCGTTATGCATACTGGCGTTGGCAATATCACGTAAGGCAATCACCACTTGGCTGCTCGCTGTTTTCTGCTGACGAGTAGAGAGCGAGATTTGTTGCGCCGCGCTGCTGGTTTTACTGGCCGCTTGCACCAAGGCATTTAAGTCTTCAGCCGTTTCAGAGCTGACCTGCATACCCAGTTGAATCGAACTAGCACCTTTCTCAGAGGTAATCACCAAACGGTTAATCGAGTCTTGAATTTCTTGAATACGATCTTCAATTTCATGGGTGGAATCGGTCACACTATCCGCTAAACGGCGAATTTCACTAGCAACCACAGAGAAACGTTTACCGGACTCACCGGCGCTGGAGGCTTCCAGTGCTGCGTTAAAAGCAATTAACTTGGTTTGATCGGCTAAGGTGTTAATTAAGTCCATCACCTTGCTGATTTCTTTCGACTTACTACCCAACTGAACAATTTCATTGAGGCTGGTTTCGCTGTCTTTATGGATTTCAGCCATACGCGACTGCAAGTTCTGCATCGCCCCCGCACCTTTTTTACTGCTTTCAAGGGTGACGTTGGCCACCTCAACCACTGACTGTGAATAGTCAGCGATCTGTGTTGAAGAGGCGGATAACTCTTCCATGGTCGAAGTGATTTCTGCTACGGAAGATGACATCTCTTCCACTGCTGCGGCCATCGACTGGCTGACCTCTTGCTGCTTATCAGTATTACGACTGACTAAACCAGCAGTACAAGCCAAATTATGTGCCGTCTCAGTCAGACGATTTGAGCTGCGTTGCACACCATTAATAGCAAAAGATAATCGTTCCAGCAGACTATTAGTTTGTTCTGCCAGCTCACCCAACTCAGCTTTATCCGTGGTTTCTAGGCGGTGTGATAAGTTTAGGGTACGAGTGATTTTCACAAGTTGACGTTGAAATAACGTCAAGGGGCGGCTTAAAGACACCGCCAGCGGATACAGCAACAGCAAGCTCAGTAACAATAATACCACTCCGGCCATCAAGGACTGGTACAACTGCTCTTTAATGGGGCCCATAAAATCACTTCGAGGTACCTCAAGAACCAAATAGCGCTGTAGATCGGCAATCCATACTGTACCGACAAAGAGCTGTTGACCTTTATAGTCGATTTGCGCAATGGATACTTTTTGGTTGTCTAATAAGCTTTTAAGTTCTGCTGTCGCATTTAGATCGGTGACCAATAGATCAGCGGAGCTGACTTCCACCACACCCTGCGCAGTGGCTAAAGATGCTCGGCCGTTTTTACGGAATCGGTACGTACCTATCATCTCAGCCAGATGTTGCATATCCAAGCCCACACCGGCAACACTAATAGGCTGTCCCGATACAGTCTTTACTGGACTGCTGTAATTAACAAACATCTGTAACTGACTACCAGTAAATTCGTTGCTGTCGAGGTTCAACTCATAGGGCAAGCCGCCTTTGAGATAAGCTAAATACCAAGCATCCTGCTCGTCCTTAAGGTCAAGTTGACGATAATTAAATGCACTTTCTTGGTAGTGATAATAGAAGACATTAGAGCCATTATTGGCGGCTAAGAAGACTGACTTAGCACCAAGCTGCTGATAAATAGTCGCCATTTGCTCGCGCAGCAAAGACAGCTCAGACTCTGGCATATCTCGTTTGATCCAATCTTGGATGTAGATATTACTGGCTAGACCATGCGATGCTTCAATACTGGGCGCAAGCTTGACTGTAACTTCTGCCGCAAGCTGTTGCAGTTGTGATGGCAGATCATATTCGACTAAACGAGTCACCCGATTTTGTGTATAAAAACTCGATTGCAGCACTAAAGCCAAACCGGTCATTAACGTAAACAAGACACCAAAAGACACAAATAAGCGTAGACGCAAAGACAACCTATTCCAAATATTACGCATAATGCACGCCTTTCAGTTCTTAAGAAATTAATATGGAGATGAAGCTAGCTGTTTATACCTCAGTTAAGCAAGCATAATTTAGCGATATGGTCTGGATCTTTAGCCTCGAAACAAAGGCATCCAACCCATTAGCAGGAGTATTTGCACACAAAAAACTATTACTGCAAATGCCACAACAAAAGCAATCAACCAAACTCCGCCGAAAACTTGGTATTGCGCATAGGCAAAACGCTTACGCGAAGCATGTACCAGTAAGGCCGGAATTAAGGCTGCCCAAATCGCCGCCATCAAACCCACATAGCCCATCACCTTAACAAAGCCTGTGGGAAACAACAGACATGCTAGTAACGGCGGTAAAAACGTCACTGCTGCTGTTTTTAAACGCCCGGCAGCCGTATCAGCAAAGCCAAACAAGTCACGTAGATAGTCAAACAAACCCAAGGTCACACCTAAAAACGAGCTGGCTATGGCCATAAATGCAAAAGCATTTAAAAAACGCGCCACGGTATCGGTATGAACATAATTATTTAATGCCGCGAGCAACGCCGCGACATCACCATCAGCGCTAATGACTGGGGCAAACTCAGTGCGCGGTAAGTTACCTTGCACAGCCAGCTGCCACAGCAAATACATGCCTAATGCGAGCAATGAGCCCCATAAAATACTGCGCGCCACTGGCTGAGCTTGTTTATTGTAATAACTGACAAGGCTTGGCACATTGCCATGAAAACCAAAAGAAGCCAAACACACTGGCAGCGCCGCCCACGCATAATGCCAGTAACCTTGCTCGCCTGTGGCATTCAGGTCAAACAGCACCGCCGGTGTCACACTCTGCAGCAGTGAGCCTGTCGAGAGGAAGAAGCTGACTAGCATGCCGCCAATCAATAATGTAGAAAAGCGATCCACTACCTTGGTGGAAACCCAGACTGAGGTGGCTAAAACCAGCAAAAATACCGCACTAGAGAACGCTCGCGAGACTTGTATTGGCTCAGCGCTCAGCCAACCAGAAATGTTGATTAAACTGTTTTGAGTGAGACCACCACCGACAAAAATATAAGCATAGGTCAGCGAATACAGTACAAAAGTCACCGCCACGCCGGTGATTAAGCTCCAGACTGGGCCTAGTAAACCTTTGACCACCGTATGAAAACTGGCTCCTTGGGGAAAGTGCAGTGTCGCTTCCAGCAGCATCAAGCCTGACAAATACATGCACAGCCAGACGTATAAAAGTATGACGACAGAACCTAGAAACCAGACCCCCGATGTCGCTGTTGGATTGGCCAACATCCCCGCGCCAATCGCGGTACCGGCAATAATCATCATGCCGCCAAAGCGGGTCGGCGTTTGCCTACGGGCACTGCTTGTCATATGTATTCTTTTAGAGAGGACGAGATATCTGCGCAATACTAAAGCAATCAGCCTCAGCATTACGCAGAAATAGCACTATGTGCGTTGAGTAAATTGATAAAAAATACGCACTTGACCAATATAGGATAATGCTTGTGCTTTATTTTGTAGATGCAAGCATAAGTTCTGCGCATTCTCCTCCATATCACTCATTGGGCGTACCAAATCCACATGCACTTTACCACTAAGATAATGCAAGGTTACCGAACCACACTCCGCCGCATCCACTTCTCCAGCCCAGGCTTCGCGTAAATCTGCCAAAACTTCACGGCGCAGCGGTAGACCACTGCATAACAGTGCTAAAGAATCATCTTCGGGATCAATATGCACCAAGGCATTACTGATATCCTTATTGGAATCAATCAGCTTTAAGCGCACATATTCAGCAATTTTATGCCCTTCGGAGACACTTAAGCGCTCATCCACTTCAATATGCACATCAATCAGATAGCTGCTGCCCATACGACGACTGCGCAACATATGCACACCCTGAACACCTTCAATGTTTTCGATAATACGCTCAATAGCTGCTGTGGTTTTTGGCTCCATGCCAGTATCGACCAACTCTCGGATTGAGACCCAAGCTTGATCCCAGCCAATTTTACCGATCATAAAGGCCACGCCGAGAGCGGCAAAGGCATCTAAATAAGGAAAACCAAGCAAACTGCCCGCGACACCAACCAGAACGACAATGGAGGAAATGGCATCTGAGCGGTGATGCCAAGCATTGGCACGCAGTAAGTTGGAGTTAAACTCACGTGCCGTGCGCATGGTGTACTGGTAAAGACCTTCATTGGCAACAATAGAAATGAAAGCAATCAGTAGTACAATCGGTGTTGGTTGTAAGATGAGTTCAGGATTAAGCAGGCGCTGCGCTGAATCAACGACAATACCAATTGCAGTCGCGATTAGCACCACACCTAAGCCAACAGTAAACGCTGTTTCAATTCGCGCATGACCATAAGGATGTTCTTTATCTGCGGGTTGATTACTGTATTTGGCGGCAAACCAGACCATTAAGTCGGTACTTAAATCCGCCAAAGAATGAATACCATCGGCAATTAAAGCGTGTGATTGACCGACGATCCCAAAAAAAACTTTAGCTATCGTCAGCGCTAAGTTGACGATAGCAGCGACTACACTGGTATTGCGCATCGCCTTTTGTCGTGCCTGAGCATGCTGTTGAGCGTCCATTATCAGCTCTCCTTATTTAAAGTATTTACACTGAGTATTTGATGTGAGTTTCGAATAACTGAGCTGGTATTTCTGAGTTATCCGCATCACTGACCAGATAAACCTGTAACTGATCGCCAACCTGTTTAGCGCTGATACCCTCCAGTTTATAAATAGGATGTACCGGTTTAAGCCAACACAACCGTCGCTGTTGATCGATTAAACCGATCGCGGCAGCAACACACTCACCGTCGAGATAGCTGTTATCAGTATTTTCCGCTGCTGCAGTGAATAGGCTCGCACCGTCATCGAGCGCGTAAGCATCGGTAAAAGTAAGTGGAACGCCAGTCACTTCACCAAGGTCATAGTAGTCGATACGTTGTGGCTGAATCTGCAAGGAATCTTGCTTAGCAGCAATCATGGCGTATAAATCAGAAAGACAGTATTCAATCACAGCATTTTCACGATGCTGATTATTGGCTCTTTGCCAGAGCCTTAAACAGTTTCCTTGTAGAGTGACTCCTTCAATATTGAGATCGGCAAAGATCTGCTCCAGTGGTTGATAGAGGGTCTGCAAGGAGAATATTTGCGCGTTCCCGATTAACTGTTGCTGCTGGTTAAAAGGCCAAAGCATGCCGCGTTTGCGCTGCTCAGTCGAGCCAGAACCCAGTGCTAATAAAGCACCATAAGGGTATTCAGGGGATGCAGGCAAACAACTAAGGCTTTCAAAATCGGGCTTAGCCGCCTTGCGTTGCTGTGGATCAGTGGGTAAGTCTCCAGGAAGTATTTTTAGAGACTGCCCAGGGCTATTATCCCGCATAGAAAATACGCCAAGCAGCAACTCATCATCCGCCACAACATACAGGATGTCGTCAGTCATCCACATACCACTGGCTGCGCTTAAATAGTGTTTTCCTGAGCTGTTCTTGAGCAGTAGCTGACGCAACGGACGTAGTTCTAACGATTCAATCTGCATGAGTCTACCTAATCTACGATAGTGTCAATTTCGCGATGCACCTTAGCACATGCAGGTAATCTACTCCTGCTATCTGAACCCTGCCTTAATTCCAAGCATTTATGCTATATTTCGCCTATCTTGATATAGGTCAATTTTCATGCACGCAGCTAAACCCTTATACGATTACCCTAAATACTGGGCCGAATGTTTTGGTCCCGCTCCTTTTCTGCCCACATCACGAGAAGAAATGGATCTGCTCGGCTGGGATTCTTGCGATGTTATCATCGTCACCGGCGATGCTTACGTCGATCACCCTTCCTTTGGTATGGCAGTGATTGGCCGCGTGCTGGAAGCGCAAGGTTTCCGCGTGGGTATTATCAGCCAGCCGGACTGGCGTAATAAAGATGACTTTATGCAACTGGGTGAGCCCAATCTGTTTTTTGGTGTGGCCGCCGGCAATATGGACTCGATGATTAACCGCTACACCGCCGATCGCAAGATGCGTTCAGATGATGCTTATACCGCCGGTGGTTTAGCTGGCAAGCGTCCTGATCGCGCGAGCTTGGTCTACAGCCAGCGCTGTAAAGAAGCCTACAGCCATGTTCCTATCGTTCTGGGTGGTATTGAAGCCTCACTGCGTCGCATTGCTCACTATGACTACTGGCAAGACAGCGTGCGTCGTTCAATTTTGATGGACGCTACGGCAGATATTTTACTCTACGGTAACGCTGAGCGCGCCATTGTTGAAGTCGCCCAGCGCTTATCTTGGGGCGAGTCGATTGCTGAGATTGACGATATCCGCGGCACCGCCTTTATTCGTCGTAATACGCCGACCGATTGGTTTGAGTTGGATTCTACACGGATTGATCGCCCCGGCCGTGTTGACCGCATTATCAACCCTTATGTCAACACGCAAGACACTGAAGCCTGCGCCATTGAGCAGCAGTCTGGGGCACAGCCTGAAAACACTGATGTGCAAGTGGTGCAGTTGATGGATCACCCGCGCTTGACCCGTGAGCGCACCGTGATTCGTATCCCTTCGTTTGAAAAGGTGCGTAACGATCCAGTGCTGTATGCCCACGCCAACCGCGTGCTGCACTTAGAAACCAATCCGGGTAATGCCCGAGCCATTGTCCAACGTCATGAGAACCAAGATGTCTGGCTCAACCCGCCCCCGATTCCATTGACTACTGAAGAAATGGATTATGTGTTTGGTTTGACCTATGCGCGGGTTCCGCATCCTAAATATGGCAAGGCGAAAATTCCTGCCTACGAAACCATTCGTTTCTCCGTCAATATCATGCGCGGCTGTTTTGGTGGTTGTACCTTCTGCTCGATTACTGAACACGAAGGGCGGATCATCCAGAACCGTTCGCACGAGTCGATTTTGCAAGAAATCGAAGATATGCGCGATAAGGTGCCAGGTTTTACTGGGGTGGTCTCTGATCTGGGTGGTCCAACGGCGAATATGTACCGTTTGGCCTGTAACAGTCCAGAAATTGAAATAGCCTGCCGTAAGCCTTCCTGCGTATTCCCAGGGATTTGTCAGAACCTGAATACTGACCATACCTCACTGATTGAGCTGTACCGTAAAGCCCGTGCGCTACCTGGGGTAAAGAAGGTCTTAATTGCCTCGGGTCTACGCTATGACTTGGCGGTGGAATCACCTGAGTATGTGCGCGAGTTGGTCACTCACCACGTCGGTGGCTATTTAAAAATTGCCCCTGAGCATACTGAGCAAGGCCCGCTGGAACATATGATGAAGCCGGGCATTGGCACCTATGACCGCTTCCGTAAAATGTTTGAGCGCTTTACTAAAGAAGCCGGTAAAGAGCAGTATTTGATTCCATACTTTATCGCTGCCCACCCCGGCACCAACGATAAAGATATGCTCAATTTAGCCCTCTGGCTGAAAAACAATAACTTCCGTGCAGACCAAGTGCAGGCGTTTTACCCCTCACCGATGGCCACCGCCACGGCGATGTACCACTCGGGTAAAAACCCACTGCGCAAAATCACCTATAAAAGTCCAGCCATAGAAATCGTGAAAAGCGAAGATCAGCGCCGTTTGCACAAAGCCTTCTTACGCTACCACGATCCAAAATCTTGGCCCTTAATCCGTGAAGCGTTAATCCGTATGGGGCGCACGGATTTAATTGGTGACGGCAAAAACCAGCTGGTGCCAGCTCATCAGCCTGAAGCTGAAGGCTATCGCAGTGCGCGCCGTAAAAACTCCACACCAACGAAAAGCGAGAAGGCTGTGCGTCCACTGCTGACCCAGCACACCGGCTTGCCACCGCGCGCCACGGGCGCAGCCGACGACAAGCCACAATGGCACAAACGTGAACAAGCCAAAGCCGCAGCGGAAGCTAAACTACGTGCCGATAGAAGTAAAAAGCCTGCAGCAAAAGGTAGCAAGCGCAGCTCACCGGCCAAACCGCGCTAAGTCGCTGTTATCCTTGCTGGATTGCTGTGAGCTAACGCAGCAGTCCGGCAAGAATTTCAAACGAACGTAAACGGTCAGTCTCTTCATAGAGATCACAGGTGAAAATCAATTCATCCGCCTGTGTATGTTGCAGTAACACCTGTATTTTCTGCTCAATTGTCTCCGCACTACCAATCATCGCCATACTTAAAAATTCTTTGACGGCATGTTCTTCATGCGGCTTCCACAGGCCTTGCATGCTCTCTACTGGCGGACGCAAGAGCATACTTTGTCCACGAATTAAGGCCAAAATACGCTGATAAGTAGAGGTCACTAAAAACTCAGCATGAGCGTCAGTATCGGCTGCTGCCAGCGGCACACCTAGCATCACATAAGGCTTATCCAGTACTGCCGAAGGCTTAAAGTTGCTGCGATAGATGTTTATCGCTTGCATCATCATGCGCGGGGCGAAATGCGAAGCAAAGGCATAGGGTAAGCCCTTCTCTGCGGCTAATTGCGCGCTAAATAAACTTGAGCCAAGCAACCAAATCGGCACATTACTATTGACTCCAGGCATCGCAACCACTTGTTGTCCTGCCGTACGCGGTCCTAAAAACGCTTGCAACTCGGCAACCTCAGCCGGGAAATTATCAGCACTCCCACTGCGATCTCTACGCAAGGCCCGCGCTGTGACTTGATCACTGCCTGGAGCACGACCCAATCCTAAATCAATACGTCCTGGGTACAGCGCTTCTAAGGTACCAAATTGCTCAGCAATCACTAAAGGCGCATGATTAGGCAGCATCACCCCACCTGCCCCGACTCGAATACGCTGTGTGCCAGCAGCGAGATAACCTATTAACACTGCAGTTGCGGAGCTGACAATAGCATCCATATTGTGATGTTCAGCCACCCAAAAACGGGTAAAGCCTAAACTTTCAACATGTTGAGCTAAAGCTAAAGAGCGTTGCAACGCCGGTGCAGGACCTTGATCGGTGTCTCTACGTGAGGCTAAATCGAGTACTGAGAAAGCTACTTTTTGCTGGTAACGCATACACTTATACCTCTTCATTGTAGTGATAGTATGCTGCGCAATCAGCATCACATAAACACTATAGGAGTGCTACCATAGCTGCCCTCTCGCCAAATGTAAGCATTTAAGAGCCTTATGCAAAAAAAATATTTAGCCGACCAATCCTTGCCTCGTGTCTTATTCAGTATGACGTGGCCGATGTTATTTGGTGTCGTTGCGCTAATGAGCTTTCAGCTGGTCGATAGTATTTTTATCAGTATGCTGGGTATGCAACCACTCGCAGCTCTTGGTTTTTCGCTACCTTTACAGCAACTGCTAATTGGAGTGCAAATTGGCATTGGTATTGCCTCAACCGCGTTGATTTCACGTGCTATTGGTGCCGGCAACCCAGAGCGCGCGAAGCATATGGGCGGACTTGTAGTGCTGAGCGGCTGCTGTGTGTCTTTTCTTTTATGCACACTGATGTATGTGCTGCGGGTGCCGGTGCTGAATGCCTTGGGTGCCGGTCCTGAGTTATTACCCTACACCGAAAGCTACTGGTTGCCATGGTTATGCAGTGCGTGGCTGGGTTCTTTTTTATATTTTGCTAACAGTATTTCACGTGCCAACGGTGATACTCGCTTACCCGGCTTAATGATGGTGATCACCAGCGTGTTAAATATGCTGCTTGATCCTCTATTTATTTTCACCTTCGGTTTAGGCTTACCCGGCGCAGCCTATGCCACCACCGTTGCCTGCTTAATCGGTGCAGCGATTATGTATTCGCGGATCTTCAAGCGCCACTGGTTGGCCTTTGATCCAGATAAGTTACCGACCAAACAAGCTTTACATGATATTTTCAAAACTAGTGCACCAGCGATGCTGAGTCAACTGATGCCTGGCGCAGCGTCATTAATGGCCACCCGTTTAGTCGCAGGTTTTGGTGGTTCTGCGATTGCCGCTTGGACTTTAGGTAGCCGCTTAGAACTGTTCTCAATTGTTATTGTGCTGGCGCTGACCATGGCGTTACCACCGATGGTGGGACGTTTATTTGGCTCTAAGCAGCTCGAGCGAGTGCACAGTCTCGTGTTGATCGCGGTACGCTTTGTTATCGGACTACAGGTGGTTATCGCGTTATTTTGGCTGGCCAGTAGAAACTGGATCGCTCCGGCTCTCGCACCCAACCAGGAAACTGAAGTCTATTTACTCAGTTATATGCTCTGGGTGCCGATCAGTTACGCTGCGCTGGGCGTATGCATGCTGATGGTATCGGTGTCGAACGCTCTGGGTATGCCTATGCGAGCAGTACTGATTTCTACCTTGCGTCTGTTTGCCTGCTACTTACCGGCGATTTGGATAGGTGCAAGCTTGGCGGGGATGAGCGGGTTATATATCGGTGTGCTACTGGGTAATCTGGTTGCAGGCTTGCTGGCCTGGCAGCTGTATAAACAAGGTCTTCAGTATATCCAAAAAGCTTAAGTAATCTTTACAAGGGTATTGTTGAGTCAATAAAAACCTGCACCTGAAGTGCACCTAATAGTTGGACAATCAACCTTCAGAGGTACTTCAGGTGCGGGTTTTGACATTATTAATACTAACGATTCTTACAGCGCATCTAACCCGAGTTGCACGTCGGCCTGAATATCGGCAAAGTCCTCAAGTCCTACAGCAATACGAATCAACCCATCATGGATACCGGCTTTCTCACGCTCTGCTGCGGGTAAGCGGCCATGGGTGGTGGTGCCTGGATGAGTCACAGTGGTTTTGGTATCGCCCAAGTTCGCGGTAATTGAGATCATTTTAGTGGCATCAATAAAACGCCATGCTCCTTCTTTACCGCCCTCTACTTCAAAGCTAACTACGGCGCCAAAACCGCTTTGCTGCTGTTTAGCCAGCTCGTGTTGTGGATGGCTCGGTAAGCCTGAGTAATAGACTTTTTTGACCTTCGGCTGTTGTTCAAGCCACTGCGCTAATTGTTGTGCACTTTGGCAGTGCGCATTCATACGTAAACGTAAAGTTTCAAGACCTTTTAAGAACACCCATGCATTAAACGGACTCATGGTTGGACCTGCGGTACGCAAGAAACCCACCACTTCTTTCATAACTTCAGCACTACCCAGCACCGCACCACCTAAGCAACGGCCCTGCCCGTCAATGTATTTGGTCGCGGAATGAATCACAATATCCGCTCCTAACGCTAATGGTTTTTGCAATACCGGTGTGCAGAAGCAGTTATCAACCATCAATAAAGCATTGGCTGCGTGAGCAATCTCGCTTAATGCGCGAATATCTGCCAATTCTGCTAACGGATTAGAGGGTGATTCAATAAAGAGCAACTTGGTCTTTTCAGTACAGGCTGCTTGCCAAGCGGCTAAATCATCAATCTGCACATAAGTAATCGCAATACCAAAGCGCGCACAGTATTTATCAAATAAGCTGACAGTTGCACCGAAGATGCTGCGTGACACTAAAATCTGGTCACCCATGCTACATAAGCTCATCACTGTCGCTAAAATTGCGGACATGCCTGATGCTGTAGCAACACACTTCTCTGCACCTTCTAATGCCGCTAAGCGTTCCTCAAAGGTACGCACAGTGGGGTTGGTATAACGTGAGTAAACGTTACCATCACGATCGCCAGCAAAGGTGGCGGCGGCATCAGCCGCACTGCGAAAAACATAACTGGATGTGGTAAAAATCGCCTCACTGTGTTCTGCTTCAAAGCTTCGATATTGCCCAGCACGTACCGCCAAGGTATCAAAACCTGCATGACTCAGCTCACTATTGAGTCGACCCGCCTGCCAATCCGTCGTCATGACTTGCACCTTATACTGAGTAATTAGCAGAGCATGGCTTGCATGCTCTTGTTTGCAGCGGTGGCGTCAATCGACACCCCGCTTAGAGAGTTGTTGGTCAGCTGTTGTGCAGACCAATGGTGGCATTGGTCTGCTCACCCGAGCGTTCGAGATCATTACGCTCACGTTCAATGCGCTGTAGATACTGTTGATCAATATCGCCCGTGACATAGACGCCATTGAATACCGCACAGTCAAACTGATCGATTTTAATTTTTCCACCGCCGACGGAATCAATTAAATCTTCCAGATCTTGGTAAATCAACCAGTCAGCACCAATCAAATCTGCCACTTCTTCAGTCGTACGGTTATGCGCAATCAGCTCATGTACGCTAGGCATATCAATACCATACACGTTTGGATAGCGCACGGCTGGTGCGGCTGAACAGAAGTACACATTCTTTGCACCGGCATCACGTGCCATCTGAATAATTTGCTTACAGGTGGTACCACGGACAATCGAGTCATCGACTAGCATCACGTTTTTACCGCGGAACTCGAGTTCAATAGCATTAAGTTTTTGGCGTACAGATTTTTTACGCTCAGCTTGACCGGGCATAATAAAGGTACGGCCGATATAGCGATTTTTCACAAAACCTTCGCGGTATTTCACGCCCAATCGATTGGCCAGCTCTAAAGCTGAGGTGCGACTGGTATCAGGAATTGGAATGACGACATCAATATCGTGCTCAGGGCGTTCGCGTAAAATCTTATCTGCCAGCTTTTCACCCATCCGTAAACGCGCTTTGTAAACAGAGATACCATCAATAATGGAGTCTGGACGCGCCAAATAAACATGCTCGAAAATGCAAGGACTGAGCACTGGATTGGCGGCACATTGACGCGTGTGTAGCTGGCCGCCTTCAGTGATGTAGACCGCTTCACCAGGGGCTAAGTCGCGAATCAAAGTAAAGCCCAGCACATCCAGTGCAACACTTTCTGAGGCAATCATATATTCGACACCCTCATCGGTATGACGCTGACCAAAGACAATGGGGCGAATACCATTCGGATCACGAAAACCCAGTACACCATAACCAGTAATCATCGCGACTACTGCATAACCGCCCTGACAGCGCTCATGCACACGACTGACTGCAGCGAACACATCTTCTTCAGTCGGTTGCAATTTGCCACGGCCACTCAGCTCATGCGCAAAAACGTTGAGCAGCACTTCTGAATCAGAGTTGGTATTTACGTGGCGTAAATCAGACTGATAAATCTCTTTAGCCAGCTGTTTTACGTTGGTTAAATTACCATTATGCGCCAGGGTAATACCGTATGGAGAGTTGACATAAAAAGGCTGTGCTTCAGCGCTGCTAGAACTGCCTGCAGTCGGGTAACGAATGTGACCGATACCTACATTGCCGATCAACTCTTTCATATGCCGTGTGCGAAACACATCACGCACTAAGCCATTGTCTTTGCGCAGAAACAACCGTCCATTCTTTGATGTCACCATTCCAGCGGCGTCCTGGCCACGGTGTTGAAGTACGGTAAGCGCATCATAGAGCGCTTGATTAATGTTTGATTTGCCTACAATACCGACAATGCCACACATGTAACGCGACCCCTGCTATGTCATTCTAATTAAAGACAGTTATAAGAATATCGACTGTCTAGTGTGCTCATCAATGCTAAGCATTTTGAGCTGTCGTGATCCACTTACTGGATAAACCTAAGATCAGATCTTTTGACCAGTCAGCAATCAGTAGAAAATGCGGAATTAAAGTTGACTGCTGCCACCAAGTATCTTGTTCAACCGGTGCCAGACTCAATAGACCAATCAATACCACCACTAAAAACAATCCGCGAGCTGCACCAAACACCATACCCAGTAAACGGTCTGTGCCTGTTAAGCCTGTGGCCCGTATTAATTGTGCTAATAAAAAATTTACTAGACCGCCAACCATCAATGTCACCACAAAGAGCAGCGCACAGGCTGCAATGGTGCGAACCGAAGGCATATCAATATACGGCTCTAAGTAATGCGCTAAGCTGCCACCGAACATCCAAGTCACAACACCAGCAAAAACCCAAATCACCAACGACAGCGCTTCTTTAATAAAGCCACGGTTTAAACTGATTAAGGATGAAATCAATACGATGCCAAGAATAAGGACATCGACCCAATTGAAAGTCACTGATTAGTAGCCTGCTCTGTAAAACGAGTATTTTAGCAGAGCTGTTCGGTGCTGATAAGCGCTACTTGGTGTTTTCAGCATCATTGTGCGCTTAAGGCTGATAGCGCACAACAAAACATGCTTGGCCTTCTCGATCTTTTAAACGTTTGCACATCGCCTGTGCATCTGTTTGCTTGACCAGAGGCCCAATTAATACACGATGGATGCCATCGGTACTACGCACATAAGCATTGTATTGTTTTTTACGATAGGTATCGCGTAAACCTTCAGCATTGACTTTGTTGGTTAGACTCGCCAACTGTACAGACCACGATACCGGTAAATTATTTTTGTCGATCCCTGGCGCAACAGGCTTCGGCTCAGTCTGTGGTGCAATAACGTTGCCAGGTTGCTCTTGGGTAAGGGTAGGCTTAATCGGTTGTGGTGCAGGCACCGCGGCGGCAATAGGCAAATCTGCTGCGCTGACGGTTTGAGCCGGCGGCTCTGCTACCAGCACTTCATCCCAGACGTCGTCAATATCATCAGCGAGCGGCTCAGGTACTGCCACGTCTTCGATAGGAAACTGCGGAGCTGCAGGGGCCTCCGGCATGGGCGGAGCTTGCACAACGACTTCATTGACTGAATCTTCTTGCTTAAATAGCATAGGCAAAAAAATCACCGCCAAAGCAATCAGTACTAATGCGCCCACAATACGTTGTTTAAGCTTATTTTCTGTCGCCGCCATAAATACCCCGTCCTATCCCTTTGATATCAAATTGAGCTTAAAAGCACCCTACAGCATAGACGCTGTGTTTGAACAATAGTTGCGCACAGCGCTAAAGCCTATAGTTTTAGGCCTGTGCAGCACACCATTTTAGTGCTTCAGCCACGGTAAAAAATGAACCAAAAATAATTATTTGATCATTTTCTGTGGCGTTTGAACACTGCGCCTCAATGGCTTGAGCAATGCTGGCATAAGACGTCACCGACGCATTTCGTTGTTGCAATGCCTGTTGCAAGCGCTCAACTTTACAACTGCGCGGACTGGGTAAAGAAGCTACGGCCCAATCACATATTTGTGATTGCATCGCGCTCAGTACACCATCTAAATCTTTATCATCGAGCATGCCAAATACAGCTAAACGCTGCCCTATTAGCGGCTGCGAATTAAGTCGCTCAGCTAAATAACTTGCCGCATGCGGGTTGTGAGCAACATCCAACAGCACGTTTAACGAACGATCTTGCCAGATGACGCTCACTTTTTGTAAGCGGCCTGGCATACGCGTATTGCTTAATGCTTGTAATAACAGATCGGGCTGCCAATCCAATCCGAGTAAGGCATAAATTTGTAATGCCAGTGCTGCATTCTCTAATGGTAAGCCAAGTAATGGAATGTCTTGTAACTGCAATGCTTGGCCTTGCAGGTCGAGACCACGCCAGTGCCAACAGTGCTCAGTAACGGCTAAATCAAAGTCACGTCCACGCAGTAGCAACGGTGTATTTAGCCGAGCAGCTTGGGTGAGCAATTGTTCTGGCGGATCTAAATCACCACAAACGGCTGGATGTCCGCTACGGAAAATCCCTGATTTCTCATATGCCACTGAATCTCGCGTATCACCCAACCAGTCATTATGGTCAAGACCAATATTAGTCACTGCCGCAACATCTGCATCAACAATATTGACCGCATCAAGGCGTCCACCTAAACCGACTTCAAGTACCACCACATCTAGCGAACTCTGGGCAAATAGCCAAAACGCTGCCAAAGTGCCCATTTCGAAATAAGTTAGACTCGTGTCGCCACGCGCCTGCTCAACCGCAGTAAAGGCCTCACAAAGCTGCTGATCGCTGACCTCTTGACCATTAATACGGACTCGCTCGTTATAGCGCAACAAGTGTGGTGAACTGTAGACACCAACCGTTAATCCTTGTTGTGCCACGAGACTGGCCAAAAAAGCGCAGGTTGAACCTTTGCCATTGGTACCTGTTACGGTAATGATTTTATCGGCAATACGCGGCAATCCTAAACGCTGCGCAGCATCCTGCACGCGCGCCAAACCCATATCAATCTCATTGGGGTGCAACTGCTCTAAATAACTCAGCCACTGCTCAAGATTGCGCACGATCATGGTTTATACCTGTGCTTCTACTGCGAGGCTCTCTACATCCACCATTGCGACAGGTGCAGGTACAGAAGGTACATTCATAAACTGACGCAGTACGCTAGCCACGCGCGGACGTAATTCTAGGCGCGGGATAATCATATCAATAGCACCGTGATCTAATAAAAACTCACTGCGCTGGAAACCTTCAGGAAGCTTTTCACGCACTGTTTGCTCAATCACGCGTGGACCAGCAAAGCCAATCAGTGCTTTAGGCTCAGCAACAATAATATCGCCTAGCATTGCCAAACTGGCCGAGACACCACCATATACTGGGTCGGTTAATGCAGAGACAAATGGAATGCCCTCTTCGCGTAAACGCGCAATCACGGCTGAGGTCTTTGCCATTTGCATCAATGAAATCAAGGCTTCTTGCATGCGAGCGCCGCCTGAAGCAGAGAAGCAAATCAGTGGGCAGCGTTGCTCAAGTGCAACATTGGCAGCACGCACGAAGCGCTCACCAACCACGGCACCCATTGAACCGCCCATAAAAGCAAATTCAAAGGCGACGGCAACGACTGGCATACCTTCCAAGGTACCGCTCATAGCAACCAGCGCATCTTTTTCACCGGTTTGCTTTTGTGCCGCCGTCAGACGGTCTTTGTATTTTTTACTATCGCGAAATTTAATCCGATCAACCGGCTCAAGTTCAGCAGCAATTTCTTCACGGCCCTCTTCATCTAGAAAAATATCTAAACGAGTGCGCGCATTAATGCGCATATGGTGATCACACTTCGGGCATACATCTAAGGTTTTTTCTAATTCTGGCTTGTATAAAACCGCTTCACAGGATGGGCATTTATGCCACAAGCCTTCTGGTACTGAACTTTTTTTAACCTCAGAGCGCATGATTGAGGGAATTAGTTTATCGACTAACCAGTTGTTCATCAGTTGTCTACTCCGCCTGCGGCAAGTGACGGTGCACTGTGCCTTTTATGTAGGGTTAATAATTAAGTTACTGACGGCTCGTTACTGAGCGCCGTCACATCGCTGAGCATTTTTCATCTGCACAGCATATAAGAATTTACGCACTTTATCTGCGTCTTTAATCCCATGGCTGGCTTCGACACCGCCACTGACATCCACAGCCCAAGGCTGAACTTGTTCGATTGCTTGGCCAATATTATCCGCGTTTAAACCGCCGGCGAGGATTAGCGGTTTGGCTAAGACGCTAGGAATACGTGCCCAATCAAAGCGTTCGCCGGTACCACCATGCACGCCTGGCACCCAAGCATCCAGTAAAATCCCTTGCGCAGAGCTATATTGCTCAGCCAAATGAGCAATATCAACGCCAGGCTGCATACGCAGTGCGCGAAAATAAGGACGAGCAAAGCCTTCACACTCGGCCGGCGTTTCATCGCCGTGAAACTGCAACACGTCCAATGGTACCTGGCTCAGAACAGCATTCACTTCAGCCCGCGAGGCATTGACAAACAGTCCTACAGTGCTGACAAAAGGTGGTAATGCGGCAATGATTTTCTGCGCTTGCTCAACGCTGACCGCTCGTGGGCTTTTTGCGTAAAACACTAAGCCAATCGCATCCACGCCTGCTTGTGCAGCAATTAAGGCGTCTTCGACACGGGTAATACCGCAAATTTTAGTTCGTACTCGCATGATGATTCTCTTTAGCTCTGCACAAAGATATCAGGTAAGCCCGATAGGAAATGTGGACCAAGGTAGCGTTTGGGCAATTGAAACTGCTCAGGGTATTCAACTTGCACCATATACAAACCATACGGCGCCGCAGTCACACCGGCAGACTTACGATCGCAACTGTCCAACACCTCTTGCGCCCATTCAACCGGCCGTTCACCCGCACCGATCATCATTAACACGCCGGCAATATTACGAACCATATGGTGTAAAAAAGCATTGGCTCGCACATCAATAACAATCAGTTTACCAAACTCTAGTATCTGCAAATGATGAATAGTACGCACTGGCGAATGCGCTTGGCAGCCAGCTGCACGCAAAGCATTAAAGTCATGAGTACCCACCAAGCAAAGTGCGGCAGCACGCATTTTTTCAATATCCAATGACTGGTGCGTCCAAGTCACCTCTTGCGCTAAGTGTGCGGGGCGTACTTCATCGCTATAAATAACATAACGATAACGCCGTGCGACAGCACTAAAGCGTGAGTGAAAATCCTGCGACATAGGTTGTGCCCAGGCCACACTGATATCTTTGGGTAAATAGCGATTGGCGCCCATCACCCAAGAACGCATCGGGCGCTCGACAGACGTATCAAAGTGCACCACTTGACCGCAGGCATGCACCATGGCATCGGTCCGACCGGCACAGCTTAAGCGCACCGGTAGATCGGCATTGATATGTTGCAAGGCCTCTTCTAAGTGACCTTGTACACTCGGAGTGCCGGCTGCTTGCAGTTGAAAACCGTGGTAATTAGAGCCTTTGTATTCAACACCTAAGGCTATTCTAAAATCACCTGCGGCAGCCACTTGGGCTGCCGCAGGGCGTATTTTACTTGACATCAACTATCCTAACTGACTGATTAATTCACGCGCTTCATTTTGTTGTGCGGCAGTACCTTGAATAAGGACTTCATCAAGAATTTCACGCGCACCTTGTGCATCACCCATTTCAACGTAAGCGCGCGCTAAATCGAGCTTAGAGGCTGCTTCATCAGCACCAGATAAAAAACCGAAATCATCATCTATGCGACCTAGCTCTTCTAGCTCACCCAAATCGGTTTCAGCAGTTATAGCTGCCTGTAGAGTATCAACCGTTTGTTCATGCAAAGCCGTATCAGACTCAGCGTTATCAAGACTGGCGTTAAATGCCTCGAGCTCTGCACTCGCTGTGTCTAACTGCGTAGTAAAATCAGTTTCGAGCGGCTGCTCAATCGCTGGATCAACAAAGTCAAAATCATCAGGCAATTCAAATTCTGGCGATTCAGAGGTTTCTACTGCTGACGTTTCTGGTAAATAAAGCGACAGATCATCCAGAGACAAGGCATCATCATTGTCGGCTTTTTCAGCGTACTCAGAACGCTCTAGATTGAAGTCAAGCGTATCAATATCAAGATTGAGTTCACTGTCTTCAATTTCAGTCAAACTATCCAGTGACTGCTCTGTAGTTTTTACCGCAGGTACGACAAGCTCAGGCAAATCAAGATCAAAATCAAACTCGTCGACAACAGTTTTGTCATCAAGACCTGCTTCAGTTAAGGCTAAGTCTGCTGATTCTGATTCAGTCATTAAAGCTGACAAATTATCTAGATCGGCATCCAGCTCGGCCTCAGCGGTCGTACTCAAATCGGCTGGGATATCCAAGGCTAAATCATCTAAATTTAAATCTGCGAAGTCGTCGTCTACAGAGGCAGTAACACTCTTTTCAGCAAGAACCATCTGCGGATAACGAGCTTTAACCTGATCAAGCTCTGTATCAGCGCCACCGATTTCGGTGATTGCATGCGCTTGGCTTGCGAACTCTGCCTGATCCTCAAGTGCTGCTAAGACATCTAGCAGCTTAAAACGTAGATCAGTACGTTGCGGCTCTTGAGCAATGGCGTTATTTAACACTTCCGCCGCTTGCGTGAAGCGTGCAAAGCTAATGTAGCTATTGGCTTCAGCAATGGGATCAGATACTTCTTGTTTGAACTGAGGGCTGGCAACCGGCTGATCAAAGGAAAAGTCTTTATCAAAGGCGCTATCTTTTTCTACTGATGAAAAATCAGATTCGGTTAAAAAGTCAGTTTCTACAGGTGTTAGTGCGATAGCCCCACTGAAATCTGGCGGCAAAGTATCGTTAAACGACTCGTTATCGAGAGCTGCTTCTTTACGTGCATTGCTCCGCGAAACCGCCATTAATAATAACAGCAACGCTAAAATAGCCCCACCACCCGCAGCCGCTAACAACATAGGGTTACTCAGCATGCTCTCATCAATGAGACTTTCATCTTGCGCTTGAACTTGACTCGGTTCTACAGAGTCTAGAGCGGCTTCTGTTTGAGCTGCAGGCTGCAAGTTAGGCTCTTCGAGTTGCGGCATTAATTCAGCATCAGTCTCAGCGACGAGCGGAGTTGTTTGCTCTAGGTCGCTATCCAGCAATTGTGTATCTGCTGCTGGATCACTATTCTCGAGGGGCTCAGGTAGGTCCGGAGTGTTTTGCAGTTGGGCCAGCAGATTGTCTTTTAATTCAATCAGGTGCTGTAACTTATCGAGCTGACTATTGAGGTCTTCAACACGTCCTTTAAGATCTTGATATTCAAGCACGGTGGAGTCTAGACGGGCCTGACTGGATGC
Organism: Denitrificimonas caeni; assembly: GCF_905120345.1. Classification (GTDB taxonomy): domain Bacteria; phylum Pseudomonadota; class Gammaproteobacteria; order Pseudomonadales; family Pseudomonadaceae; genus Denitrificimonas; species Denitrificimonas caeni_A. The sequence continues at coordinate 229,734 of NZ_CAJHOA010000001.1, forward strand.
CAGTTGATCTTGTAAGGTTTTAAGGTCAGTTGCTGGCCCTTGATCAGCCGCTTGCTCTGCTTGTCCGGGCATATCAGCGACCAGTCTTAAATTATCAGCTTGTTCCACTCGGGCAGGCGTTCTATCGACTTCGCTGCGCGATGTTGCATCCAACTGACGCTCAGTAAGTTTGGGTGCTGCGCGCGCGGCTTGCCACTCCACATTTTGCTGAGCCACTTGTGCCAAAGCCTCGGCGCGACTACGACGATTGATCTCTGCAGCAGTCGGCAATTGCAAGACTTGCCCACTTTTCATACGATTAATATTAGCGCCAGAAAAGGCATTAGGATTAAGATCTTGGATCGCTAACATCGCTTGCTGAACAGAAGCTTTATCGCTCACACGCTTGGCGATGTACCATAAATTATCATCTTTGCGTACGCGGTATGCGGTATTTGAGCGCGCACTACTCGCCTGCGCTGTACTTTGAGCGGTTGTCGGCTGCGCATTAGCCTGCTGACTCACCTGACTTGATGTAGGGCGCACCGCACTGGGTGCCGCTACAACAGCAGGCTGCGTAGTATAAATAACGGACTTAGGTTTATATAAAGGCGGGTCAAGCAGTAATGTGTACTCACGTAAGAGGCGGCCACTTGGCCAAACAACTTCAACTAAAAAGCTCAGATAAGGCTCATTAACAGGCTTACTGCTAGTCACCCGAATAATGCTTTTGCCATTGGCGGCAATCACTGGCGTGAATTTTAAGCCGGTCAGGAAAAACTGCCGATCAACACCCGCTTTGCTGAAGGCTTCAGGCGACGCCAAGTGCGTTTTAATTTCAACAGAGGTTAAATCGCGGACTTCTAATAAAGATATTTCAGCGTTAAGCGGCTGATTTAACGATGACTTAACTGCCAACTCACCTAAGCCTAAAGCATTGGCAAAACCAGATGAAAACGCTGTGGCAGCGGCAACTGCTAACACCAATTTGCGAACTTGAAGCATATAGAGTTATCCCTTATTTTCGTTCCGGATACCCCGGCGGGCTTTGAATGCAATAGTCTCAATCGTCAAGTTACACAGCCCACGCCAGCGGCATTCAACCTGATCCACTGTTACAACTAGAATTTTAATTCAGTCTAGGCGCTAAGTATCTTTTAGCAATAGAGTTTTATCAACATTCAATCGACTTACTCAAGCCACTTCAAGCTCGTTTTGATCGTATTATCAGTCACCTTGTGCATTTGTGATAATTTAGCGTCTATTTCAGTCAGCAGGCAGCTAGAAATGAATGTTTCAGATCTGGCTACCTGTGATTGATTTAGCGCTCTAACAAGATACGCAACATTCTGCGCAAGGGTTCTGCTGCGCCCCATAACAACTGGTCACCGACAGTAAAAGCACCCAAATAATGGGAACCCATATTGAGTTTACGCAAACGACCTACTGGTATATTTAAAGTGCCAGTCACTGCGGTTGGCGTCAGCTCTTTCATGGTGATATCGCGCTCATTAGGGACTAAGCGCACCCAAGGATTGTGCTGGCTGATTAAGCCTTCAATATCTGCTAATGGCACATCTTTATTCAATTTAATGGTTAAAGCTTGGCTGTGGCAGCGCATTGCACCGACACGCACACAGAGGCCATCCACAGGAATAGGATTCTTAAAGTGACCTAAAATCTTATTGGTTTCTGCTTGTGCTTTCCACTCTTCACGGCTTTGACCATTCGGTAAAGCACTATCAATCCAAGGGATTAAACTGCCGGCCAATGGCACTCCGAAGTTATCGATTGGGCACTCATCACTGCGTTGAAATTCGGCAACTTTGCGATCGATATCTAAAATCGCGCTGGCTGGATCTTGTAACTCAGCCGCAACCGAGCCATGGATACCGCCCATTTGACGAATCAGTTCACGCATATTCTGCGCACCAGCACCGCTGGCCGCTTGATAGGTCATGACGCTCATCCACTCGACAACACCGGCTTCAAACAAACCACCTAAACCCATCAACATCAAGCTAACGGTGCAGTTACCGCCGACAAAGTCTTTAATACCCGCTTCAACGGACTGATCAATCACCTTGCGGTTGACTGGATCTAACACAATCACTGAATGGTCTTTCATGCGCAATGCAGACGCTGCGTCAATCCAGTAGCCTTGCCAACCTGCTTCACGCAGCTTAGGGAAAACCTCATTGGTGTAGTCGCCACCTTGACAGGTCAAGATCACATCCAGTGTTTTTAGCTCATTAATATCATAAGCATCTTTTAACGCTGGTGTATCTTTACCAATTGCAGGCGCTTGTCCACCCACGTTGGAGGTGGTAAAGAACACGGGCTCAATTAAATCGAAATCCCGTTCTTCAAGCATCCGTTGCATCAGCACTGAGCCCACCATGCCACGCCAACCAATTAGACCTACACGTTTCATCACGACTACACCTATTGTTAATTAACGACCCGCCACAACAGCCTAGACTGCATGAGCGGATCTATTTAATTGAATGAGCTTACAGCTTTGCAAGGGCTGCGACTACCGCATCACCCATTTCTGCAGTGCCCACTTTACGCATACCGGGCGAGAAGATATCGCCAGTACGCAAGCCTTGATCCAGCACATCACTGACGGCTTGCTCAATCGCATCAGCCGCAGCCAGTTGGTTAAAGCTGTAACGCAGCATCATCGAAACTGACAAAATTGTAGCCAGTGGATTAGCAATGCCTTGCCCCGCAATATCCGGTGCAGAACCATGACATGGCTCATACATACCTTTGTTATCGGAGTCCAAAGACGCGGATGGCAGCATACCAATTGAGCCGGTCAACATTGAAGCTTGATCCGATAGAATATCACCAAACATATTTTCAGTGACAATCACATCAAACTGTTTAGGTGCACGCACCAATTGCATCGAAGCGTTATCCACATACAGATGGCTCAGCTCAACATCTGGGTAATCTTTAGCAACTTCAATCACCACTTCACGCCATAGACGACTGGACTCCAGTACGTTGGCCTTATCCACTGAGCACAGCTTCTTATTGCGCAAACGTGCCATATCAAAACCGACTTTAGCAATACGACGGATTTCACTTTCTTTGTACGGCAGCGTGTCATACGCCATGCGTTCGCCATTTTCTAAGGTTACTGTCTCGCGCGGTGAACCAAAGTAAATACCACCGGTTAACTCGCGGACAATCAGGATATCCAGACCGGAAACCACTTCAGGCTTAAGCGTTGAAGCTTCTGCTAATTGTGGGTACAAAATAGCTGGGCGCAAGTTACCAAACAAGCTCAACTCAGAACGAAGCTTCAATAAACCACGCTCAGGACGGATGGCTCGATCCAAAGTATCCCATTTAGGACCACCGACTGCACCCAGTAAGATCGCATCAACTTCACGCGCAAGAGCTAAGGTCGAATCCGCTAAAGGTACACCGTGCTTATCAATTGCTGCACCGCCCAGCTCTCCGTCAACCAACTCAAAAGCTAAGTTGAATTTTTCGTTGGCGAGTTTTAATACTTTAATTGCTTCATGAGTAATTTCTGGACCAATACCATCACCGGGTAATACTAGAATTTTCTTAGACATTATCAATACTCTGGGCTGCGGGTATGTAGACTCGCAGCACACTTAATTAAATTAAAGGGCGCCAAACAACCATGGATTAGCATTTTTATAGCCCACTTCAAACTCGCGGATCTGTTCGGCATCTTGCAAAGTTAAACCGATATCATCCAGACCATTGAGCAAGCAGTGCTTACGGAAAGCATCCACTTCAAATGAGTACTGCACGCCGTCTGGGCGCGTGACTGTCTGTGCTGCTAAATCGATAGTCAGTTGATAGCCTTCAGTTGCTTCAGCCTGGGCAAACAGTTCATTGACTTCAGCAGCAGTTAAAACAATCGGTAGTAAACCGTTTTTAAAGCTGTTGTTGTAAAAAATATCAGCAAAGCTTGGTGCGATAATGGCACGAAAACCATACTCTTCTAACGCCCAAGGCGCATGCTCGCGACTGGAGCCGCAACCAAAGTTTTCTTGTGCTAATAAGACACTGGCCCCTTGGTAACGCGGATAATTGAGCACGAACTCAGTATTGATTGGGCGCTGACTGCTGTCTTGGTCTGGCTGGCCTTCATCAAGATAGCGCCACTCATCAAATAAATTCGGACCAAAGCCGGTGCGCTTAATTGATTTCAAAAACTGCTTTGGAATAATTTGGTCAGTATCAACGTTGGCACGATCCAACGGAGCAACTAAACCCTGATGTTGAGTAAAGGCTTTCATGCTTATGCTCCCTCGTTTAATAATTCACGCACATCAACAAAATGACCTTTAACTGCGGCTGCCGCTGCCATTGCCGGACTCACCAAATGGGTACGACCGCCAGCACCTTGACGGCCTTCAAAGTTACGATTTGAAGTTGATGCACAATGCTCGCCGCTACCCAATTTATCTGGGTTCATCGCTAAGCACATGGAGCAGCCTGGCTCACGCCATTCAAAACCGGCGTCAATAAATATTTTATCCAAGCCTTCTTTTTCTGCTTGCAGCTTGACCAAACCTGAGCCTGGTACCACCATCGCTTGAATGACATTACTGGCAACTTTACGGCCCCTTGCTACTTCGGCAGCAGCGCGCAAGTCTTCGATGCGCGAGTTGGTGCACGAACCAATAAACACACGATCCACTTTAATATCAGTAATCGCTTGGTTGGCTTGTAAACCCATATATTTCAACGCACGGGTAATGGAATCACGTTTAACTGGATCGGCTTCTTGTGCTGGATCAGGCACATTAGCGCTCACCGGCAGAACCATCTCAGGCGAGGTACCCCAACTGACTTGCGGAATAATATCTTCAGCGCGCATTTCCACAATGGTGTCAAAGTGTGCATCAGCATCGGAAACCAGATTTTTCCATGATTCTATTGCGGCATGCCAATCTGCACCCTTAGGTGAATAGGGACGGCCTTCGACATAATCAATAGTTTTCTGATCAACAGCAACCATACCGACGCGGGCACCAGCTTCGATCGACATGTTACAGACGGTCATACGACCTTCCATGGACAGCTCACGAATCGCGCTACCAGCAAACTCAACAGCGTGACCATTACCACCCGCAGTACCAATTTTACCAATAACCGCAAGCACGATATCTTTAGCGGTGACGCCTGCTGGAACTTGTCCTTCAACCCGCACTTGCATGTTTTTCATTTTCTTTGCGACTAAGCACTGAGTCGCTAGCACATGCTCAACCTCTGAGGTGCCAATACCATGCGCTAACGCACCGAAAGCACCATGGGTTGAGGTGTGTGAGTCACCACAGACGACAGTCATACCAGGCAAGGTTGCGCCCTGTTCTGGGCCAATCACATGCACGATACCTTGACGAACGTCGTTCATTTTAAACTGCAAAATGCCGTACTCATCGCAGTTATCATCCAAGGTTTGTACTTGAATGCGCGACACCTTATCAATAATTGCGTCAATCCCACCGGCACGCTCAGATTTTGTCGTCGGCACGTTATGGTCTGGCGTAGCGATATTGCTATCAATGCGCCATGGCTTACGTTTAGCTAAGCGTAAACCCGCAAACGCTTGCGGCGAGGTCACTTCATGTAAAATATGACGGTCGATGTAAATCAACGAAGAGCCGTCATCGCGGCGTTTAACTTCGTGCATCTCCCAGAGTTTGTCGTAAAGCGTTTTTCCAGCCATTAGACCATCCTCATCAGCGTTATGTGCAGTGGTGCGGTTAACCCACTGCTTATTAACCTATCCTATGAACTTTGTACAAATAACTCAAATTGATATTTCTTATCCGTTAGATTCCATTTAGGAATAGCAGTATAGTAAAAGCTTTCCTGTTTAGATAATTTGAGTACTGCTAATGGACCTCGCCAGCCTACAAACTTTTATTGCTATCGCTGAACAACGCAGCTTCTCTTTGGCGGGTGAGCGTTTGCATGTTACCCAACCGGCGATCAGTAAGCGCCTCGCCAGCCTTGAAGAGCAATTGGGTGTACGCTTATTTGATCGCGTGGGCCGTGAGACCTCGTTAACTGAAGCGGGACAAGCGCTGTTGCCACGAGCCTATCGCATTGTTAATGAACTGGATGATGCCCGTCGTGCGCTGACTAATCTCAGTGGTACGGTCAGTGGTCGTCTTAGCCTAGCCACCAGCCACCATATTGGTTTACGCCGCTTGCCACCGGTGCTGCGCGCTTTTACTAAGCGTTACCCTGAGGTGATGCTGGATATTCGCTTTCTCGATTCTGAAGTCGCCTATTCTGATGTATTGCACGGCCGCTGTGAGCTGGCGATTATCACCCTGTCACCGCACTGCGAGGCGCCGCTGCAAGCCGTTAAGGTCTGGCAAGATGATTTAGCTTTTGTTGTTGCACCTGACCACCCTCTTTCCCACCGCCAGCAGATTAACTTAGCAGATTTATGCGCCTATCCAGCGGTATTTCCCGGCACCCATACCTTTACTCGAAAAATTGCCTTACAGCTGTTTGATCAAGCAGGTCTTACCCCTAATATCAGTATGAGCACCAACTATATGGAAACCATTAAAATGATGGTCTCCATTGGTTTGGCGTGGAGTGTATTACCTCTCACGATGCTGGATACATCGGTGGTACGTTTACCCATCAGTGATGCCAGCCTCAGCCGTGACTTGGGCTATATCGTGCATACCGAACGAACACTATCCAATGCTGCACAAGCCTTTATGCAGATGCTCAGCATCACCGACTGACAGAGTCAGGAAGAAAACTAACTGCTTAAGCCGGCTGCTTCAGCAGTTGTTCAATAGGGTTAAACTCACCCGCCACAAAACCAAAGAGTCGATCAATCTCCTTGCAGTCGGTCACTCGGCGTAACAGGTTAAACAGCTGTTGCGCTTCTGGATAGTTGCGGGTCAGCATCACCAGCCATTGCTTGAGACGCCCCGGTGCACTGATCGGCGTTAGAGTCAAACGCACCTGACGCCAAAACTCACGCAACATTGGTTGCAGTTCTTGCCAAGTTTTCAGTTGATACTCGATACCATCACGTGCTGAGGCAATTTGTTTGGCCAGATCAGGACGAGAGACTAAACCGCGGCCCAGCATTACATGATCGACACCACTGACTTCACGGCAGCGATACCAGTCCTCCAGCGTCCAAATATCACCATTGGCAAACACGGGGATATTGACGATATCTTGGACTTTAGCGACCCATTCCCAATGCGCCGGCGGTTTGTAGCCATCAGTTTTAGTACGTGCATGTACGACGATTTGTGCTGAACCACCAGCGGCTAAAGCGCGCGCGCAATCCATCGCGCCATCGGGACTGTCATAGCCTAAGCGCATCTTGGTCGTGAGTGGGATATGCGCAGGCATTCCTGCGCGAACGGCTTCCACGATTTTAAACAACCCTTCTGGTTCGCGCAGCAAGATCGCACCGCCATTGGATTTATTGACAGTTTTAGCGGGGCAGCCAAAGTTTAAATCAATCACTGGCGCACCAAGCTCGCAGGCTTTTGCTGCATTATCGGCCAAGGCATAGGGGTCAGAACCTAGCAGCTGTACCCGCATTGGTGTACCCGCGGCAGTCTTCGCACCCTGTTCGAGTTCTGGCGCAAGCCGGTGATAGATGTGGGTCGGCAAGAGTTGGTCGGTGACCCGCACAAACTCAGTCACGCACCAGTCAATGCCGCCCTGCTCGGTCAGCACGTCACGTAAAATATGATCGACCAAGCCTTGCATCGGCGCTAAAGCAATTTGCACAATATAGAATCCAAAAATAAACTGGCGCTTAGTTTAAGCGCCAATCGAAAATAACAGTATTCAATTCGGCAAAGCAGATATTTAGCGCTGTACTGAATCGTCCACAAACAGGTCTTTCACTGGTCATACAACTCATGCAGTTTGCTCAGGTAACATGACTGCGCCATAGCCCTGAACAAACTCTGCTGGCATCCGCTTAGGCCGTCCTGTCGACAGTTCAATACAAACAAAAGTCGTTTTGGCTCGCAACAAGGTGACACCATCGGCGAGGCGCACCAATTGAAAATAACGATCCATGCGTAAGCGTTGGTCTGAGTGAGCAATCCAGGTGGCCATCTGTAACGCTTCGCCTTTATAGGCACTGGCCAGATAATCAATCTCATGTCGCAATACCGCCATGCCACGATCTAAGGCTTGATACTCAGCAAAGCCCAAGCCTAATTCAATGGAATGCTGCCAAGCGCACGCCTCCATCCACTGCACATAGACTGCATTATTAACATGATCAAATTCATCAATATCAGCAGATTCAGCACGCAGCGCTATAACATAAGGTTTGGGGTAATCCCAACTCATGTGAGTGATTCCAAGTGCCCTGCCATTGCACAAGCTTCACGCGCCAGTTGAGTAATTTGATCCCAAGCTTGCGCCTGCACCAGACTTGCTGGAGCAACCCAGGTCCCACCACAGCACGCCACATTCGGCAAACTCAAATAACTCAATAAATTATCACGTGTTACACCACCAGTCGGGCAGAAGCTAATTCCGGTAAAGGGTCCTTTAAAGCTATTGAGCATACGCACACTGGCGCCACCATTAGCAGGGAATAACTTCAAGGAACGGTAGCCATATTCTAAAGCTGATAATACCTCTGAAGGGGTCATCACGGCCGGTAAGTAAGGTAAATCAGTTTCTTGGGCGGCCATTGCCAAACGCTCAGTAAAACCTGGACTGACGGCAAACTGTGCACCGGCCTCAATTGCTTGACCGAACTGCTCAACATTAATCACAGTACCAGCACCGACAATCAACTCGGGTACTTCTTGGCGAATAACTTTTAATGCTTCTAATGCTTGCGGCGTACGCAAGGTCACTTCAATCACATTTAAGCCACCTGCACTCAGCGCTTGCGCCAAGCCCACCGCACGCTCAACATCATCAATCACCAGTACCGGTAAGACTGGATAGGCGCAGCGTAAGATTTTTTCCATGGTTAGCATAATTCAGTCCTCTAAAAGAAAGCTGGCACCTTGATCTGCAGGCCCAACCCAACGACGTTGTGCAGCAAATAAAGGCAATCCATAGCCCAAGGGGGCATCGTTTGGTACCTGTGCATCACTGCGTAGAGCCAACTGTTCAGCTGCTACATGCACATGCAGTAAATCCTGACGAGCATCAATCTCAATCAAATCACCTTCTTGCAAACGACTTAAGACGCCACCTTTAGCGGCTTCAGGGGTCACATGCAACACAGCTAGGATCTTACCGGATGCACCCGACAAGCGGCCATCTGTCACTAATGCAACTCTTTGTCCATTGTTCTGTAAATTAGCCAATAATGGTATCAGCTTATGCAGCTCTGGCATGCCATTCGCGGATGGGCCTTGAAAACGTAATACCAACACCAGATCGCCGGTCAATTGCCCTGCAGCATAGGCTGCTAAAACATCATCCTGTCGATCAAATATCCGTGCAGGTGCCTTAATTGACCAGAACTCTTCTTTGACTGCCGATGTTTTCACTACCGCACGGCCTAAATTCCCTGCGAGTAAGTGTAGGCCGCTGTGTTTTACAAAAGGCGCGGCATAGGGGCGCAGAATGTCCTCGGCAAGGCTCTCGCGTGGTACTTCGCGCCACTCCAACGTCTGTTTATTTAGATGGGGTGCTCGCGTATAGGCATCCATACCTTGTCCAGCAACGGTGTATACATCGTTATGCAGCAGTCCATTCTCAAGTAACTCTCGCAATAACCACGCGACGCCACCGGCAGCATGAAACTGGTTCACATCGGCAGAACCATTCGGGTAAATCTGTGCCAACAACGGCACCACCTGCGATAAGCCAGCCATATCTTCCCAACGCAATTCATAGCCTGCTGCGCGGGCTATGGCAGGCAAATGTAAGGTGTGATTGGTGGAGCCACCGCTGGCCAACAAGGCGACTGCGCCATTCACTAAAGCTTTGGCATCAATTTGCACCGCTAAAGGTAAAAAGCGACCGCCTTGCCGCGTATTATTAACCAACAAACGCGCAGCCTCATCGGTCAAGGCGTGGCGTAAATCAGAGACAGGTGAAACAAAAGCAGTACCGGGCACATGCAAACCCATGGCCTCCATCAACATCTGATTGCTATTGGAGGTACCATAAAAAGTACAGGTACCCGGTTCATGGTAGGCTGCTAATTCAGCTTCAAGCAGCTCTTTACTGCCCACTAAACCTGCAGCATATCGCTCGCGCACTGCGGCTTTTTCAGGATTAGATAAGCCCGAGCTCATTGGTCCTGCAGGGACAAACACGGCGGGCAAATGACCAAAATGTAGCGCGCCAATTAATAAGCCCGGCACAATCTTATCGCAGACACCTAAATACAGCGCACCATCAAATACGCCATGGCTTAGACCTATCGCTGCGGCTTGAGCAATAAGATCCCGCGAAAACAAAGATAACTGCATACCCGGTGTGCCTTGGGTAATACCATCACACATGGCGGGTACACCGGCAGCAAATTGTGCGCTGGCACCATAACGGTACAGCGTTTCTTTAAGCTGATCGGGATAGTTTTTAAGTGGTGCATGGGCAGACAACATATCGTTGTAGCTGGAAATGATCGCCATGTGCGCCGCGCCACCTTGACGCATAATCAAGCGTTGCTCATCCGGTTGTGCAGCCATCACATGAGCCAGATTTGAGCAACCATGAGCACGATTAACGCCCTGCTCTGCGGCTTGTAAAGATGTCGTTAGATAGGCAGAACGACGTCGCTTCGAGCGTTCCTCTATCTGTTGGGTAATACGCTCAACAACGGGATGTAACATCATGAGTCCTTCCTTTTCGGCGCGCTGTGTAGCACAACTATCGATAATCTAAGGCGCCCAGTAAATCTGCACCGGCATTGGTGCATGCCACAGTAAATGATAGATCGGTAAAGATTGTGTGGTCGGATCATTGGCCAATACACGATCAATCATCAGTCGTTTTCTGTCACCAAACACTAAAAGTCCCAGCCACTGAGTGGCACATAGCATAGGGAAGTTTAATGATAAACGTACCTTCGGTTCATCTGGCGCTAAACCGACTAAAGCTGAAGGCGGCTCAGTCAGTTGCAAAGCAGTCATTAAATTGGGCATGCCTGGAAATAGCGAAGCAATATGCCCATCACCACCCATACCTAATAAGGTGGCGGCAAAGGGTAAATGAGGTTGTAATGCTTGTGCCCAAGCCTCACTCGAGTCTTGAGCCGTACTGGCAAGGATTGGATCTAGCACTGTAGCGCGCGGCAATGCGCCACGCAGCATTTTAGCGTTACTGTGCGCACTGTTATCAGAGACCCAGCGTTCATCGGTCAGACTGACATAAATGTCAGGCCAAGACAGGTCGAGTTGCTTGAGACAGCCGAGTAAGCCTGCCGGAGTACGACCTCCAGGCAGGAGTAAACTCGCCTTATCCTGAGTCTGTAACGCCTGCGTAATGCAGGATGCCAACTGATCGCTCAGCGCTGTGTTACATGCTTGCTGTGTGGCAAACGTATGCAATAAGGCCTGTGACATTGACACCTCCAAAAGCTATAAATCGAGCCGCAGAGTTACTTTTTACGTAGCGGCGCATGACCGTCATCACTGACCACAAAGGTACCTTCAGGCTGAGGACGATTGGCTGGACGTTTAGCTACTTTTTTTGTATCTTTTTTTGTATCTTTTTTTGCGGCATCTTTTTTCTGTGCGGTTTTTTTCTTTTTAGTGCCAGCAGCCTTACCGGATGCCTTAACGTTTTTAGGCCCCTGATAAACACCTTTAAGCTCTTTAATCACACGACGTTCAAAGGTTTGTTTCAGGTAGCGCTCAACGCTGGACATTAAATTCCAGTCATTATGACAAATCAAACTGATCGCCAAGCCTTCTTCACCGGCACGACCCGTACGACCAATACGGTGCAAATACTCATCACCTGAGCGAGGCATATCAAAGTTAATGACCACGTCCAGACCATCAATATCTAAACCACGTGCAGCCACATCAGTCGCTACCAGTACGCGAGACTTACCTTGACTGAAACGTTCTAATGCACGTTTGCGGTCTTTTTGATCTTTGTCACCGTGTAACACATAGGCATCAATATCTTGCGCAATTAAACGGCCATATAAACGATCAGCCTGTATTCGAGTATTGGTAAAAACAATAGCTTTACGAAACGGCTCATTGCTCAGTAACCAATGCACTAAGCGTTCTTTATGCGGCACATCATCAGCGGTAATAATTTGCTGACGGGTGCTTTCGTTCATTTCTGCAATCTGGTTAACCATCAAGTGCAGTGGATCCGTCATCACTGAGTTAACCATTTCACGTAAAGCATTGCCGCCGGTGGTGGCCGAGAACAACAAGGTTTGTTGACGGTTTGAGCATTCATCCACCAAGCGCTGCATATCTTCGGCAAAGCCCATATCCAGCATGCGGTCCGCTTCATCAAGGATTAGCACTTCAACTTGATCAAGTTTTAGGTGACCGGCATTCAAGTGCTCAATTAAGCGACCTGGTGTGGCAATCAAAATATCGGGGTCTTTGCGTAGCAATGCGCCCTGTTCTTTAAAGTCTTCACCACCGGTAATAATCCCGGACTTAATAAAGGTGAATTGTGAGAAGCGTTCGACTTCAGCTAAAGTCTGGCGCGCCAACTCACGGGTTGGCAACAAAATCAGCGAACGTATCGCCACTCGTGGCTTAGCACCGGCAATAAAGCGGTTGAGCAAGGGCAAAATAAAAGCGGCGGTTTTGCCACTGCCAGTGCGGGCAATCACACGCAGATCACGACCTTCAAGCGCCGCCGGAATAGCCGCCGCCTGAACGGGCGTTGGCTCAGTGAAATTCAATTCAGCCAGCGCTTTCAATAGACGCTCATGCAGGGCAAGTTCAGAAAACACGGTATACCTCAAAATCATTGATCATTATAAATAACGCCTCTTGCTCATGCTTAAGGCTATCAGAAATCTATTGTACTTCAGTTTAAACGCCGAGATTGCTTAAGCAACACGCGCAGACTATCAAATATTACCAAAATCACCGCGATCCAAATCGGCACATAGGTCCACCACTGTTCTGACTCAACCGCCTCGCCGATCCATAACACGCTAAACAAGAATAATAAGACCGGTTCGACATAACTCAAAATACCCAGCAAGCCTAAAGGCAACAAGCGACTTGCGCCCAGCATAGCAGCAAACGCAAAGGTACTAATAAGCCCTAATCCAGGTAGTAAATACCAGAGTTGTGGCGTATCGGTGAAGACGTTTATTGGAGCAAAACTAACGATTAAATAAACCGCCACCGGCAACATCACCAGCATTTCTAAAAAGAAGCCGCTAAAGGCATCAAAGCCCATCCAGCGCCGCAACATAAAATACGGTGGATAACCTAAAGCGCAAACAACCGTCACCCAAGATAACCCGCCAATGCGCCACAGTTCATGCAGCATACCAACAAGTGCAAAGAGCACGGCTATACGTTGTAAGTTGCGTAAATACTCGTTGTAAAACAAGCGTCCTGCCAGCACCAACACTAAGGGCATCAAAAAATAGCCTAAAGTTAAATCTAGCATATGACCAGTGAGCGGAGCCCAAACGAACATCAACCATTGCACCCCCATTAATGCGGCAGCCAACACCATCGCAACAACCAATCGAGGTTCACGAACTAAACGTTGTACACAGTGTTTTAGGGCAGGTCCACGGCCCGCTAGCATCAATAAAATAAATACTGCTGGCAAAGACCATATAACCCGCTGAGCAAAGACCTGTACGCCATCAAGGGGCGTTAGCAGCAAAACATAAGCTGGAATAATAGTAAATATACATGAGGCGAAAAAAGACAGCGCCACACCACGACCCGACAACTGCATAGGAGTGCCTCTAAAAAAACGAAGTAAATTAACAATACACTAACATGAGCAAGAATCCTGTCCTCGTCAGATCAGTGTTCTTGCTCTATGCATTGATGCGTTAATCGTCACATGAAAAGATGCTAATACACTCACGCACCTTTTTACAGACTCTCTAATCTTTGCGATTAAAGGTTTTTACTTGTTGCTGCACTGCTGCTTTAGCCAGCATATAAGCTGATACAGGCGCACTCAACATTAGGAACAAGGTAATCAGCAACTCATGGACATGTAAACCTTCATGCTGAGAGCTGAAATACAACATCGATGCAATCAGTACACAACCAACGCCTAAAGTGGTCGCTTTAGCAGGCCCGTGCAAGCGCATAAAAAAATCGGGAAAGCGATGTAAACCTATCGAGCCGACCAGTGCAAAAGCACTACCGACCAGTAAAAAAAATGCCACCGCATATTCAATCCAAACAGACATCAGTTCACCCTACTTATTCAATGATATCGCCACGTAACAAATACTTGCATAACACCACTGTACTGAAAAAACCAAACAGAGCGATCAGTAACGCTGCCTCGAAGAAAAGCCGACTGTTCAATAACAGTCCAAAAATTACTAATAGGGCTAGTCCATTAATATACAGCGTATCGAGAGCTAAAATACGATCAACCGCATCGGGACCTCGCAGCAAACGAAAAAAGTTCAATAACAAACTGATCCCAAACATCAGCATGCTTAAATAAATCACTGTGGTAAGCATGTAAACACCTCTCTGAGTGGCTGCTCATAGCGCTGTTTTATTTCTGCAATCAAAGCCTGCTCATCCTCACAATGCAGGGCGTGTACGGTTAACAAAGAACGCTCGCGATCGACGCTGGCTGCCACGGTCCCAGGTGCTAAAGAAATGGCGCTGGCCAATAAATAAATAGCCAAATCACTCTCTAATTCATAAGGTACCTCGATCCAGATTGGCTGTAGATTATCGACTCGTCCTAGTGCCAAGCGTGCCACCTGAAAATTCGCCACGACAATATCAGTCAGCATATGCTGACTAAAAACAAACAACTGCTTCCAACTGCGTACACGTGGTAAGCGCGGCCACCATGTGCTGGTTAAACGAGGGATCAATAGCCCTAGAAAACCACCTAACAACCAATGCCCAATAGAAGTAAAATCATCAACCAGCAGTAGCCAGACTATTAACAGCCCTAAGCTGCCTAATGGATGGGTTAACCATCTTGCACGACTCATAGCGCATCCTCTAGCTGCATGGCTTGCAGGTAACTTTGCACATCAAGTATCTGTGCCGCAGCCGCCTCAGTATAGGTAATAACCGGTTGAGCAAAAACCACTAGCAACGGGCTACTTAACAGCAATAAAGCAGCGATAGCAAAGGCTGTTTTATCCAGAGGTAACGCGCTGTCTGTCGGATTGTGATGGCGCCAAAATAACAAGCTACCGGCGCGGCTTAAACCAATCACGCCAATCAAACCGGACACCAATACGACCGACCAGAGCTGCCAAGCTGCGCTGTCCGATACCGATTGCAGCAGCAAAACCTTACCTAGAAAACCTGAAAAAGGCGGTAAACCCGCGACGGCAATGGCAGCCAAGAAAAAACAACCACCTAATAGATGAGGGTTTAATAAGCGTGGCCCTACTTTGAAACTGCTGCCCAGTTCACCACGTTGTTTAGCAATAATATCGGCTAATAAAAATAAGCCGGCAATCACCCACGTACTGTGAATCAAGTAATATAAGATTGCTGCGATTGCTGCTTCAGAACCGACAGCAATACCCGCCAGTAATGTACCAACGGAAACCAAGACCAAATAGGCGAGTAAACTGACTAAGCTATTGGCGGCAAAGGCACCTAAAGCGGATAAGGCTATCGTCAACAATGCCAGTATCCATAATAAGTTTTCTCCTAGACCACTTGCCGCACCGGCTTCTGCGCCGAAGACCAAGGTACTAAAGCGTAAAATAGCATACAGCCCGACCTTGGTCATAATCGCAAACAACGCAGCAACCGGCGCCGTGGCACTGGCGTAAGCGCGCGGCAACCAAAAATGCAACGGTAAAAACGCAGCTTTTAAACCAAACACCAACATCAACAGCGCACCCGCTGCTTCCAGTAAAAACACTTGATCGCCCTGTGCTTGTGCAACAAAGCGTGCCAAATCAACCATATTTAGCGTACCCGCTACGCCATAGAACAGACCCGCTGCAATTAAAAACAACCCAGAACCAATAAGATTCAAAATCACATAATGTAACGCTGCACGGATACGCGCAGGACCAAGTCCATGCAATAACAATGCATAGGATGCAATCAAGAGGATCTCAAAGAACACAAAGAGGTTAAATAAGTCTCCTGTTAAAAACGCACCATTGATGCCTGCCAACTGAAACTGCAATAACGCATGAAAATAGCCACCGCGCTGGTCATCACCACGCAGTGCATACAGTGTGACAAACACGGCTAGCACCGCAGTAACCATCAACATCAAGGCACTGAGACGATCCAGCACTAAGACAATGCCAAACGGTGCCGACCAATTACCTAGCGCATATACTTGAATCTGAGCGCTATTGGCCAGCGTTAATAAATACAGCGCACAAGCCAGCAGTAACAGTGAACTAGCCGTACTTATCAAGCGCACTAAACCGATTGGACTGCGCGATGTCATCATCAGCAGTGCACCACAAATTAAAGGCAATAAAATCGGTACTAGCAACATATGATTCATCGTGTTGCTCCTGCTCGCTTTCTTTTCAGTTTATTGGTTTTACCCATCACTTTGCGCTGTTTAGGCTCAGCTTTAGGCTTTTCGACACCATCAACATGATCACTGCCCAACTCGGTGTGTGCACGCAAAGCCAAAATCAACACAAAGGCAGTCATAGCAAAACCAATGACAATCGCCGTTAGCACCAAGGCCTGCGGTACAGGGTCGGTGTAGCTGACGGCATCGCTGAGCACCGCCGGTTTACCTGTATGCAAACGCCCCATCGCAAATAAGAATAAGTTGACTGCATAGGAAAACAAGGTCAAGCCCAGCGCTACACTAAAGGTGCGAGCGCGCAAGATTAAGTACACGCCGCTAAAAGTCAGTACACCAATCGCGATAGCCACTAACAGTTCCATTACGCACCCTCCGGCAGTTTCACATTGTGACCAATACGGCCCAAGCCACTTAAAATCAACAATGTGCCACCGACCACGGTCAAATACACGCCCAAATCAAAGAGCATGGCTGAGGCCACTTCAATTTCACCAATGATAGGTAGATCTATATGTGTAAACGCTGAGGTTAAGAATGGATAACCGAGCAGCAAACTGGCTAAGCCGGTCGCTGCCGCAATCAATACCCCTGCTGCTGCCAGTGTTGGAAAACGAACCCCCATACGGCTTTGTACCCAGCGCTGACCATAAGCCACTTGCAATAAAATCAACGCCACTGCGGTAATCAATCCAGCAATAAAGCCACCACCGGGTTCGTTATGGCCGCGTAAGAAAATAAATGCGGAAACTAATAATGCGAGCGGCAAGATCAAACGCGCCAAGATACCTAGCATCATTGGATAAGATTCTGTTGACCAAGCACGCCCATTATTATCTACGCGGGCATGTGGCAACTGCAAACCTTGCAATAAAGCGACTGTGGCGATCGCGGTAATTGCTAAGACACTGATTTCACCTAAGGTATCAAAACCTCGGAAGTCAACTAGAATCACATTGACCACGTTAGTGCCACCACCACCAGTCAGGCTATTGGCCAAAAAGAAGTCAGCGATACTTTGATAAGGACGTGTTAACACAGCAAAGGTTAAAACCGCCATCAATACCGCACAACCCGCAGCAATACTATAGTCGCGCAGATGCAATAAACTGCTGGACTCCGTCGGTGCTTGTGCAGGTAAGAAGTACACCACCAGCAGCATCAGCAAAATAGTAACCACCTCAACGACCAACTGAGTTAGAGCCAAGTCCGGTGCCGAGAACCGAGCAAACACCATGGCCACGACCAGTCCCACCACACTGAGCATTAATAAAGCGGTTAAACGCTGGCGGTGAAAAGCCATGGTCAGCAAAGCACTGCTAGCCATCACCAATAGACCCAATGCTGTTAAAGGGTCAACTGGGGTTAAGGCCACTTCACCGGTGATTTGTGAGAGCGGTGCTAACCAAACGGTCAGCATCACAATCACAGCGATAAGGAGCAGGCTGATATAGCGCTGCAACGAACCATTTTCTATACGGGCTAAGCTGCGTGAGACTAAGCCATAGAGAAAGCGCACCGTGCTCTCAAAAACAAACCGTGCATTAATATCAGGTAGACCGTCATACCAGCGAAATAAAGGTGCTCGCTGCGCGTAGATAAGAATCCCGCCGATCAGTGCAAGCACACTCATTAATAACGGCATATTAAAACCATGCCAAATCGCTAAATCATACTCAGGTAAAGCATGGCCTAAACTGGCCTGAGCAGCTGCGGCTAATAAAGAATCAATAGTGAACGCAGGAAGCATCCCCACCAATAAACAACAAAACACCAGCACTTCCACTGGGATTTTCATATAGCGCGGAGGCTCATGCGGAGGAAACTTGGGCAAATTAATCGGCGTGCCGTTAAAGAACACATCATGGATAAAGCGCAGCGAATAGGCGACAGAAAACATTCCAGCAATAGTTGCCATCGTCGGCAGCAACCAACTAAAACTACCCAATAAATGTTGGTGCAAGGTTTCCGAGAAAAACATTTCTTTACTTAAGAAACCATTGAGCAGCGGCACTCCAGCCATCGCCGAAGAGGCCACCATCGCCAGCACCGCGGTATGCGGCATATACTTCCACAGCCCGTTAATACGTCGCATATCTCTACTACCGGTTTCATGATCAATAATACCGGCCGCCATAAATAAGGAGGCTTTAAAGGTGGCATGGTTAATAATATGGAAGATTGCCGCCACTGGTGCAAAGTCTGAATCCAAACCAAACAGCAGAGTAATCAACCCGAGATGACTGATGGTCGAATACGCCAACAATCCTTTAAGGTCATGCTGAAATAAGGCAGTGACCGCACCGATTAATAGCGTGGTTAAGCCCGTGAACGTCACTAAGTAAAACCACCAATCGGTGCCTGATAATAAGGGGTATAAGCGCGCCAGTAAAAACACCCCTGCTTTAACCATGGTGGCGGAGTGTAAATAGGCAGAGACCGGTGTTGGGGCCGACATCGCATGCGGTAGCCAAAAGTGAAACGGAAATTGTGCTGATTTAGTGAAGACACCCAGCAGCACCAATACTAAAGCCACAGGGTATAAGCTGTGTGCTCGCAGTACATCACCGGCAGCCAAGACCTCGGTCAACTCATAACTGCCAACCACATGACCAATCACCAAGATACCCGCAAGTAGCGCTAAGCCGCCGCCGCCAGTGACAGCCAAGGCCATCCGCGCGCCTTGTCGTGCGGCAGTTTGTTGACTCCAGAAACCAATTAACAAGAATGATGAAAGACTGGTGAGCTCCCAAAACATCAGCATCAGCAATAAATTACCCGCCAATACTAAACCGAGCATCGAACCCATAAACAGTAATAAGCTGGTGAAGAAGCGTGCGACACGCTCCTGCTCAGACAGGTAATAACGTGCGTAAAGAATGACCAGTAAGCCAATCCCAAGTATCAATAAAGAAAATAGAAAACTTAAGCCATCCAGGCGGAAGCTTAAGTTAAGCCCCAACTGAGTAATCCAAGCGTAGTTAACGCTAATCACTTCGCCAGCTAACACCCGTGAAGCTTGACTGAGCAATAAGCTCAACCCTATCAGTGGCGCCACTGCGGTAGCTAAAGCAATCCAAGTTCGGCCACGTTGTGCAGCTAAAAAAGGTAATAGCGCTGCAAGAAAGGGAGCAAAGACTAATACTAATAAAATCATAAAGGCCTCCATGTTGTTCTGCCGGACGAACAGGAGACACCCAGCGTGATACAAAAACTAATTATTAATACAGATATAAGACTGTCTGTAAGTACTCAATTACTAAATTAGACCAAAGCCTTTAATCAGTAATCGCTCTTATTAAATAAAAACGCTCTGAGTGAATAAAAAAAACTCAGAGCGTATCCAGTAATATTCACTCAAGAGCCATTAAGGAGCAACGCGACTCTGACCGTTTACATTGGTTATACGAACGCGCTGGCCCACACGAAACACTTGATTAGGATCAACAGCCTGAACATAAGCTCGTAAAGCACCATCATCTTCACGCACAGTAATTTCAACACCTTGCGTGCGCGTGATACCCTCTTCTGCTGCTGCACCGGCTAAACCACCCGCCACAGCACCAATTACCGCAGCAACTGCGCTACCACGACCACCACCAACGGTACTACCGGCAATACCACCAACGGCCGCACCAGCACCAGCACCAATCGGAGTTTTAGTACCTTCAATACGCACTGGACGCAACGACTCAATCGTGCCCATACGAATGGTTTGCACTTTACGCGCGTCAGCACGTGAGTAGCTGTCGCCAGTCAAACTAGAAGCACAGCCGCTTAAAAGCAGAGTAAATGCTGTGAAAGTTGCCGCTAAAATAATAGACTTGCGCATCTGGAATACTCCTTAATTATCAATACACTAAACATTTTAGATGTTACCACCAACGCCGAGGAAGCTATGGATTATTTTATTGTTGCAGTGGCCACGCTATCGGGCTTGTATTTTCACTGGTGGATTTATGTGAGGATTAAACGTTGGATTAACCGAGACCTAGCTTTATCAATGGCTGTAGGCGATCCACAAAAGCAAGCCTATATGCTTAACAAACTTAATGAAGCAGCAACCCTTAAGGTTAAAAAAGCAGAATTACACAAATGGTTACAAAGTGCCGCGGATCAATACGGCACTTAGTACTTCATATAACTAAGGGGCTGAGCGCTGCACAGCCCAACTCAAGTCATTAAAGCTGGTAATTAAGGTGCTAAGCGCTCTCTATGCCATTGCCCATCGCTTTGCAGTTGATAGTTTAAGCGATCATGTAAACGACAAGTACGGCCCTGCCAAAATTCGATACGCTGCGGCAGCAAACGATAACCACCCCAATGCTCTGGACGCGGCGGATGCTGGTCATCAGCATAGCGCTGCTCAAGCTCGGCCAGCGCCGCTTCCAACTCTTGGCGTCCTGCTAGAGGTTGACTTTGCTCTGAAGCCCAAGCACCCAAGCGGCTACCCAACGGACGCACATTAAAATAGGCATCGGATTCTGCCGCGCTGACGCGCTCAACGGCACCTTCAATACGAATCTGGCGCTCTAAGGCTGGCCAAAAAAAAGTCATAGCGGCAACTGGCTGCTGCTCTAATTGCTGACCTTTAGCACTCTTGTAATTACTATAAAAAACAAAACCACGCTCGTCCAAACCCTTCAGTAATAACACTCGACAGTGTGGCTGCCCTTCACTGTCCACTGTTGCTAACATCATCGAGTTGGGCTCGACAGGTGGCTGTTCAGTAACGATCGCATTGGCAAACCATTGCTCAAATAAAGCAAAAGGCTGCAAAGGTGCAAACTCTTCTAACAGCCCATCGCGGGTGTAATTGCGGCGCATACTTGCCAGTTGTTCAGTACTCATCACTGCTACCTAAAATTAAACAATACAAATGCAGGCTCGATCGACTATTGAGGCTGGCTTAAAGCAAGCTGACGATTATAGGTTGGACCATACAGCGCCATCACATCCTGCATATGGGTATCAGGCGTTATAATAATCTCCACTCGATGGTTGGTACTGCTGTTGGTTGTCGTAGCCAGTGTAAACGAACTGCCCATTCCTAAATGAGTCAGGCGCGGACCTTTCAAGCCGCTCAAGCGAAAAATAGACGCCACCGCGCGCGCGCGACCCGTACTGAGCTTATAGTTAATTTTGTTATCTTTATTGACGTCAGTATGACCCAAAATCAGCACGGCAGAATCAGGTTGACCTTCCAATACCTTAGCTAAGCGCGTAATGGGTCTCAACACCACGGGTAATAACAAATCAGGACGGTCAGGGTTAAACAATTGCTGCGCTGGAGCGCTAACGACCCAAGTATTATCTTGTTGATGCAGGGTAAAAGGAGAGTCTTTAATTGATTCACGTAATAGTGCTTCAGTATCAGCAACCCAAGCAGCAATAGCAGGTTCAGCATCGATATAAACAACCGGCTGAGCAGCCTCTTTGTTCCATGAGCAGGCACTCATTAACGTACAAACTGACACCGCAACCCATTGGTAAAATTTACGATTCATATTTTTTAAACTCACAATGCATAGAAAATGCCGCACAAGCCTAGCAAGCCCCCGCCAGTACTGTACTAAAGCACAGAACAATAGTGTATCCACTTAGTGCCACTATACTCAATTTGTCTATAAGCAGTATGCTTTTTCGAATGCCACTGCAGTCTTTATCTGTGTCTTTGATGCTATTTTTAGGTGCTACGATTTGCTGTAGCATCTTAACTGGTAAATTTTTGCTATCTGCGTAGAATATGCCAATCAATTGGCGCTTTTTTATTGACACTTTAGACCTTTATTAAGTAATTAATGGCCCCAGTAAAAGTGGAACTCCTTCTCTAGAAACAGTCGTAGTAACGCTAACAGCCTAACCTTGTTAAATTTTCAGTACTTATATGGTTGAACTTATGAACCTTAAAAAAAATGTGGCGTACACCAGTCGAACTGCCGATAAGTTCGTTGTGCGTTTACCGAATGGGATGCGTGATCGCATTGCCGAAGTAGCACGCACTCAGCACCGTAGCATGAACTCTGAAATTGTCGCTCGTCTTGAAAGCAGTTTGCAGCAAGAGGGCCCACATAGCGCTGATGATAATTTGCGTTTAGACAGCCCAGAAATTTCTTCTTATGAGCGCGAGCTGTTAATACGATTTAGACAGCTTGCTCAGCGTCAACAAAACGCTCTACTCTCTTTGATCGCGCAAGACCGTGAAGAAGACAGCCAATAAGCACGACAAAATGCTGCAGCCCTCCTATTAATTTTTAAGGCTACGGCAGTCACTAGACACACTTTTAAGGCGAATTACGCAAGCCTACCGACCTTATCAGTCTATTATTTTGGCTGGGCAAGCAATTTTAGTGGTTTTGTTAGTCGGTTCTCTACGCATCCACAAAAATTCATGCTACTTTGCTGTTCTTACTCACCTTGGAGCGTTACTTATGGCCCTTAGCAAAGATCAACTGATCAATGAAATCGCAGAATCAACTGATTCAACTAAAACTCATATCCGTGACGTACTTGATCAGCTGAGCCAGGTTGTCAATGATGCACTTGATAACGATGGTGAAATCACTTTACCGGGCATTGGCAAACTTAAGGTTACTGAGCGTCCAGCACGTACTGGCCGTAACCCGCAAACCGGTGCTGCTATTGAAATTGCTGCTAAAAAAGTTATTAAGCTGGTACCAGCTAAAGCACTTGTGGATAGCATCAACAGCTAAGATACTATTTTTAGCATCAAAAAAGGGGAAGCAGTTGCTGCATTCCCCTTTTTTCATATCTGGATGATCACTGTTACGCTGGGTTAACAGGATTATCTGGATACCAAACATCTAATAACGGGCTGATTTCAAATGAACTCAACTCTTTACGGGCTTTTAACCATGCATCAACTGCAGCGCGTTGCTCTTCAGTGACCGATCCACGCTTACCAGCACAAACAACAGCGAACTCTTCGCCGCCAATCAACGCCATGCCTTGACCTTCAATACCATCAACCACTAGATCAGCAAAAAACGCTTCAACAGTTGCATCATCGGTACCTTCTGGGTAGTTCAGCTGCAATTCAAAACCTAATTCTTGAAACTCATCAACACACAATTTTTTACGTAAACGACGCGAACGATTTGTAGCCATGATTTTTCCTCCAACAATGGTGGGCGAATCTTAGCAGCTTTAGCGCCTAAACACGCTGTCGATAAACAAATAACTCGTCGCTCTGCTTTCATTTGAGCGAATAGCGCATAATAGTAGACTATGTTGTTACCCATTAGCTGTATTTTAAAGGTGTTGTTATCGTGTTGATGTCTTTTTTACGCCGTTTAGGCTCCCAATGTACACCGGCCAAATTTATTTTATTTCCGTATTCAACCGCTCGCTATGCGTTGTCTGCACTGTGCTTTACTGCTGTTATCGGTGCGCCCGTCGTCACTGCACAAACCTTACCCTCAGGTAATATTGATAAAGCGCTTAAAGCCAATAAGATCAACAACGAGGCTCTGTCTGCAGTCACTATTCCACTCACTGGCGCGGGTAAAAGCGCTTATATGAATGCTGATATTCTCATCAACCCAGCATCAACAATGAAATTGGTAACGACTTACGCGGCGCTCGAACTGCTCGGTCCCAACTTTCAGTGGAAAACTGAATTTTTTACCGATGGCACCCTTAAAGAGGGTGTATTAGACGGCAACCTTTACCTGAAAGGCGGCGGTGATCCAAAACTTAACATGGAGCGTTTATGGCTGTTGCTGCGTGATTTACGTGCCAACGGTGTACGCCATATTTCTGGTGATTTAATTCTTGATCGCAGTCACTTTGCACCGCCCCCCGTCAGCGTCTTTGATGACGATAAAAACGATCTAAACAAACCTTTTTTAGTTGAGCCAGACTCGTTATTGGTTAACTTTAAATCTCAACGTTTTGTCGTTCGTGGTGAAGAAGGTGGCGCACAAGTGGTGATGGAACCACCGATTGGCAGTATTCAAATTATTAATAACGTCAAGCTTAAACAAGCCAAAAACTGCAACAGCCCTCTTATTAGCTACGTGCCAAACGATGATGGCCACATACTGACATTAACCATTAATGGTCATATTGCACCCGGCTGTAGTACACAAAATTACTTAGCCCTGCTGGATCACTCGCGCTATGCCGCAGGTGTCGTACGTAGTATCTGGCAGGAAATGGGTGGTACCATTTTAGGCAATGATATGCTCGGAGCGACGCCTAAAGATGCCCGTCTATTAGTGCGTGCTTACTCACCAGATTTAGTTGAGGTGATTCGTGATATTAATAAATACAGCAACAACACTATGGCTAAGCAATTATTCTTAAGCATTGGTGCGCGTTTTCGTACCGCTGCAGACAGTGATGATGCCGTAGCTGCCCGTCGAGTGATTAATGATTTTTTTACAAAAAAGAAAATATTTACCAATGGTTTTGTGGTTGAAAACGGCTCCGGCTTATCACGTCATGAGCGCATCAGTGCACGTCAACTCGGTTTGATGTTGGAAGCAGCCTGGAAAAGCCCCTATGCCGCTGAGTTTATTTCCTCGCTACCAATCGTGGCAATGGACGGCACCATGCGTCGGCGTTTGCGTAACAGCCAGTTGGTCGGTCAAGCGCACATCAAAACAGGCACATTAAAAAATGTGCGCGCTATTGCCGGCTATAGCCGAGACGTCAACGGTGATGCTTGGGCTGTAGTCGCTATTATCAATCACCCTCAACCCTGGGGTGGCTCTGCAATACTCGATCAAGTACTACTGGATGTTTATCGCCAACCGAAAAACATCTCGACCAGTACGGGTCGCTAAAAAACAGTGCGCGCACGACACCTGCGCGCACTGTTTTTAGACTCAATAGACAAAGCCAACTGCGTGCAAACGATAGCGGCCTAAAATTGTCAGACAATTTTCACTCTTCTCGACTAAAAGATTGTTTTTATTCATAAAGCAGACGCTAGAGCCGGCTGCCGTTCTATTTATACAGTTTTCAATCTAGTCGTTCACAAAAAAGCTTGCTACCGTGGCGTTGTTTTTGATCTCTTGGAGCAACACCATGCGTTTCCCTTTTTTACGCACATCACTGGCCGTCGGACTGTCTTTAGCCAGCAGCACCTTGCTGGCCAATGGCCTGAGTCTTAACGAACAAAGTGCCAGTGGCGCCGGAACAGCCTTTGCGGGCCGTGCATCTTCAGCATTAGATGCTAGCACCGTATTCGGTAACCCAGGAGGCTTATCCAAATTAGAGGGTAAACAAGTCAGTGGTGGTTTTGCCGTGGTGAAAGCCAATGTAGATATCAACCATGTCGACAGTAACGCCCCAGGCACCAACAAAGGCGATATGGTGCCTTTAGCCAATGTACCTTTTGCATTTTTCGCGATGCCGATCAATGAGAAATGGAACTTTGGTTTGGGTATGTATGTGCCCTTCGGCTTAATCAGTGATTACGAAAAAAGCTTCCAAGGCAGCAGTCATGGTCAATACAGCAAAGTTGCGGTGATCACCGTACAACCCACCTTAAGTTATAAAGTCACCGATCGAATTGCCGTTGGCTTTGGTCCAACGTTAAACAAAATTGATGGCAAGCTGACCAATACTCTCGTGACTCGCGGCATGGGCACGGGAAAAGATACTTTAATCAATATTAAAGGTGATGACACCGCACTTGGCTACAATATTGGTTTAATGGTCGATTTAAGTGAGCAAACCACTTGGGGCGTGACCTACCACTCCAAAGTTGATTACACCTTAAAAGGTCGTACTAAGGTGTATAACGCTCCACTCCCGATCAATGGCGAATATAAGGCGACACTGGATTTCATCACGCCTGAGTCGCTTGATACGTCAATCACTCACAAGTTAGATGATCAGTGGACTTTGCACGGTGGTTTAACTTGGACACGCTGGAGTCGTTTAGCCGCTATAGCCGCAAAAAATAAAGGTGTAGCAATACCGCAGTTCGGCACACTGAAAGAAGAGCTGAACTGGCATAACACCTGGTCTTACTCAATGGGTGCCAGCTATCAAGTCAATCCGCAATGGATTTTACGTAGTGGTTTTGC
Organism: Denitrificimonas caeni; assembly: GCF_905120345.1. GTDB lineage: Bacteria > Pseudomonadota > Gammaproteobacteria > Pseudomonadales > Pseudomonadaceae > Denitrificimonas > Denitrificimonas caeni_A. Next base: position 256,442 of record NZ_CAJHOA010000001.1, read on the forward strand.
CTTGGACCAATCACCAACGACCAATCAACACCGCACTGTACGTATCCCCGTGGGACATCGTAAAATTCTCGCTTTGGGTGCAGGCTGGCAAGCGAGCGAGAACCTAACCTTGGATATGGCTTATGCCTATATCCGTGAGAACAAAGCCAGTGTTAATCATAAGGCTGGCGCACTTGCTAGTCCTGCGTATCATGCCCAATACCGTAACAGCGCACATGGCTTTACTGGGCAAGCCACTTGGCGCTTCTAAGTAAAGTCTAGATTACTGTTCTACAAAGCCGTACGTGTAAAGCACTCTCAAGCACCGATCAATTGGAGCAGGGAAACCTTTAACGACGGCTTTTTTGGTTTTAATCGCTCGAAACTTCTGCAAATTTTAATCCGCGACCATCGTCCAGCTTGTACATTACCTACAGTATAGGTCTATGCTGTATAGCAGTGTGCCACAACAAAAAGAGGATAATGCTATGCAATCACCTGTTTTCGAGCCACATAAACTGCACCATGCTTTCACTTTAAGCGATGGTAAAACACTCAAGTACTGCTCTCTACCCGCTCTTCAAAATATCGGTATTGATTCAGTTTCTCGCTTGCCCATTTCGATTCGTATTATTTTAGAATCTTTAATACGCAACGCCGACAATCATCGCATCACTCTTGAACATATCAAGCAACTGGCCAATTGGCAGCCCAATGCTCCGCGCAATGAAGAAATACCATTTATGGTTGCGCGAGTTGTGCTGCAAGACTTCACTGGTGTGCCGCTCTTATGCGACTTGGCTGCCATGCGTAACGTCGCAGAAGATATGGGTAAGCCCGCCAGTGCCATTGAGCCTTTAGTCCCTGTTGATCTAGTGGTCGACCACTCGGTGATGGTGGACTTTTACGACAGACCCGATGCTGTAGAAAAAAACATGCAGATGGAGTTTAAACGTAACGGCGAGCGCTATCAGTTTTTAAAATGGGGCATGCAAGCCTTTGATACCTTCAAAGTCGTACCGCCAGGCTTTGGTATCGTCCACCAAGTGAACCTTGAGTACTTATTTCCCGGCATTCAGCAAAAAGATGGCATGTGCTATCCAGATACATTAGTCGGCACTGACTCTCATACCACGATGATTAACGCATTGGGTGTAGTGGGTTGGGGTGTTGGCGGTATCGAAGCGGAAGCCGCGATGCTTGGCCAGCCTTTGTATATCCTCACCCCTGATGTGGTGGGGGTAAACCTTAGCGGAAAACTGCGCGAAGGCATGACCGCCACTGACTTGGTGTTAACTGTCACCGAATTATTGCGTAAACAAAAAGTCGTTGGCAAATTTGTCGAGTTCTTTGGTGAAGGTGCACGTCACTTAAGTGTTCCCGACCGCGCAACATTAGCCAACATGGCCCCCGAGTATGGCGCCACTATGGGTTTCTTCCCCGTCGATGAAACCACGCTTGAATACATGCGCGGCACCGGTCGTAGCGACAGCGCCATTGAAGCCTGTGAAGCCTACTTCCGTGCCCAAGAAATGTTCGGCATCCCGAAAAGCGGTGAGATTGATTACAGCCAAGTCGTTGAACTGGACCTCGATAGTGTTCGTCCATCGCTGGCCGGCCCAAAACGTCCACAAGACCGTATTGCTTTACCGGATATGCACAACAGCTTTACCTCGCTATTTAGTGAAACCATTGCCAACGGTGGTTTTAACAAAAACGCAACGGATCTAGATAAACGTTACGGCACCAGTTGCCCGTTGATTCCCGTGGTCAATCAAGACTCACCAAAACCAAGACGTCCATTAGCGCGTAACGAAATGGAAATGATCGATAATCGCTTAGATACACCCAGTAATGAGTGTGAAGTCGATGACCAGCACGATACCAATATCGATCTGGGCCATGGTGATGTGTTGATTGCCGCGATTACCTCATGCACTAACACCTCAAACCCAAGCGTATTGTTAGCGGCAGGTTTGTTGGCGAAAAAAGCCGTTGAACTGGGTCTGAGCGTGCACCCACGAGTGAAAACCTCACTGGCACCCGGTTCGCGTGTTGTTCCTGAATACTTAGAAGCGGCAGGTTTGCTCAGCAGCCTTGAAACACTTGGTTTCGGCGTCACCGCTTTTGGTTGCACGACTTGTATCGGTAATGCCGGTGATCTAAGACTTGAGTACAATCAGTCGATTGTTGAAAACGATATTGTTGCCGCTGCGGTACTCTCCGGCAACCGTAACTTTGAAGCCCGAATTCACCCAAATATTCGTGCTAACTTCTTAGCCTCCCCGCCCTTAGTCGTGGCCTTTGCTCTAGCTGGCACGGTTAATATCGACCTTGATAAAGATCCACTTGGCACGGGTAAAGATGGACAAGCGGTTTATCTGAAAGATATCTGGCCAACCAACAGTGATATCCATGCGCTATTAGGCAAAGCCATGAACCCTGCGGTATTCCGCGAGAAGTATAGTGACTTCAGCAAAGACAATGCGCTCTGGACAGATATCGAAAGCGCTAAAGGTTTAGTCTACGACTGGCCAAAATCTACCTATATTGCTAAACCGCCGTTCTTTGAAAACTTCACCATGCAGCCACAAGCTGTCGAGCCGATCAGCAAGGCGCGAGCGTTAATGCTGCTGGGCGATTCAGTGACGACTGACCATATCTCCCCTGCTGGTTCTTTCAACAGCAATAGCCCTGCAGGCCAGTACTTAATCAACCATGATGTGCAGCAATCAGACTTCAACACCTATGGCTCGCGCCGCGGTAATCACGATGTCATGATTCGCGGCACCTTCGCTAACGTGCGGGTGAAAAACCTGATGTTGCCGCCGACAGAAGATGGTTCGCGCATCGAAGGTGGTTTCACCCTGCTCGATGGCCAACAAGTACCGGTTTACGATGCGGCGATGGAATATATGCAGCGCAAAGTGCCAACTGTGATCTTTGCCGGAGAAGAGTACGGTACCGGTTCGAGTCGTGACTGGGCGGCTAAAGGCACCTTACTACTCGGCGTCAAAGCAGTGATTGCGCAATCTTATGAGCGGATCCACCGTTCCAACCTCGTCGGTATGGGCGTGTTACCGCTGCAGTTTGTTGATGGTGCATCCTATACTTCGCTGAATATTACTGGTGATGAAACCTTTAGCATTCTCGGCGTGGATAGCGACATGCAGCCGCGTCAAGAGCTGACCTTAGAAATCACCCGCAAAGATGGCAGCGTGGAGAAGGTTCCTGTGTTATCACGGATTGATACACCGATCGAGGTTGAGTACTACCGTCACGGCGGTATTTTGCCGTATGTACTGCGAGATATTTTAGCTAAGGCTTAAAATAATCTGCGCAAACAGAAAGGCCAGTACGGTGAGAGCCGTACTGGCCTTTTCTATACCTACTCCTGACTGGCAGAAGAGCATTAGCGATCGTGCAAACTCCCCCCTTGGCACGTCGGTGAGTCGGGTGCGTTTTGTACCGTTTGCCACTCATCAGGGCTATAGGTATGCAAGGCTAAAGCATGGAACTGCTGCATTAAGTCACCCAAAGTGGCATACACTTTTTGATGACGCTGCACTTTGCGCACACCGTTAAAAAGATCACTCACCAGTATTACTTTGAAGTGACTTTGCTGGCCACGGCTGTGCATATGGCTCTCATCCTCGACCTGCAATACCTCAGGCTGCAACGCAGCTAAGGCCGTTTCAATTTTCTGCAACATCATTATTCTTTCCTCATTGTTGCGCTGATTGCGCCATTTTCTGCGCATCATGTCTAAAGGTGCGCATCGCAATCAACAAAAACACTCCAGTGAAACCCATAGCCACCGGTACTAAATACAGTGCAGTATGCAAACCAACTGCGCGAAAGGCCTCGTTTATCTCACTGGCACCCGCAGCGAGCATCGCTTGTTGGGCAAAGTAGTCAGATAAGCCGCCAACAATTAATGGGCCTAAACCACCGCCCAGTAAATATAAACCAGCGAAGAACAACGCCATCGCGGTTGCACGTAAGCGTGGCTCGACGACATCCTGCACCGCAGTATACACGCAGGTATAGAAGTTATAGGCAAACACCCAGCCTGCAGCAAACAAGCCGACAAACACTGCAACATCAATTTTTCCAGCGGCTAAAGCAATCCCAGTCAACAAGCTGGTCAGCAATAAACTCACCGCACCAAATAACAAACGCCCATTGGCCATACGCACATGCAAGCGGTCGGCAATCCAACCGCCTAAGGGTAACGCCACTAAACCAGTAACGCCAACAATCACACCAACCGACATCGCCGCTTGGCTGAGTTCTAAAGCAAAATAGCGCTGCAGCATCGGTACCATAAAGGAGGTATTGGCGTAAGTTGCAAAGTTGTAGCAGAGCCCTGCCAGGGTCAACCACCACATGCTTGGAATCGCTAATATTTTACGAATCGGTTGTGTCACAGCGGTGCTGTCGACGGCAATCACTTCGGCGGCACCACGCTTGGGTTCACGGATCATAAAGATAAATAGCGCTAAAATAATGCCCGGTACAGCAGCAATAAAAAACGGCGCTCGCCAGCTATCAAATGTTCTCACTATCGCACCGGTGGTGAAAAACGCCAATAATAAACCCAGTGGCAAACCGAGCATAAAAATGCCCATCGCCCGTGCACGGCGATTGGCTGGAAACATATCACCGATTAAGGAGTTAGCCGCCGGCCCATAACTGGCCTCACCAATACCTACCCCCATGCGCGCTAATAAGAAACCCCAGAAGCCTTGTACCGCACCATTCACTGCTGTTAAAGCACTCCAGAGTAACAGCCCCCAGCCCATGATTCTCTTGCGCGAGCCAGTATCAGCCATCCGCCCCAAAGGTAACCCAGCTAGCGCATAAACGATGGTAAACGCCGTACCCAGCATACCAATTTGAAAATCGCTGAGACTCCACTCCAGCCGAATCGGCTCCATCACAATGCTCGGCACAGCACGATCAAAGAAGTTAAATAAATTCGCTAAAAACAATAAAAACAACACTCGCCAAGCGTTCTCAGCTTGTTGCGATTGATGGACTATTTGCTGCATAAAACCTTACACCTTATTGTCTTGTGTTTATTACTGGGGGTTCATTGCAGCCACTGCGCAGTACTCTCGATCACGCCACTTCGGCTGATATGTGACAAACTTAGCCTGCTCGCCACGTCAGCACCGTTAACCAAACTAAACAAAAGGCGGCGTCTGCAGCCAAGCCAAACTCGCCGCAGTCGTGCTGCTTGGTCGGTACTCAGCAGCCATCGCACCTTGGTAACCCGCTTGCTCAAGTGCGTGCCAGATTTCGCTAAAATCCAGCGCACCTGTGCCCGGCTCTGCGCGGCCTGGACAGTCAGCAAACTGTAGGTGTGCAACTTTATCAGTCAGTACCGCCAACGCCTGTTGCACACTGATACCTTGGCGGGCCATATGATACACATCCAATTGCGCAAAACAGTTGGGGTGACGTACTTCAGTTAATAACTCATCTAACTGTTCTGGCGTGTTGATTAAAAAGTCCGGCATATCAAGCGGGTTAATCGCTTCACAGAGTACCTTGATATGCAGTCGATCGAATGCTTGTGCGGCATCGCGCAGGTTCGCCGCTAAAGTTGCAAAAGCACGGCCACGTGAGCCGTCTTTAGGTAAGCGCCCCGCCAGTACATTGACCATGCGCGGACGGACCATTAAGGCATAACTCAATGCTTCATCTAAGGCGTCGGCAAACTGAGAGCGTGCGTCTGGATCGCAGGCTAAGCCATTACCGCCTTGCATTAAATCACCAGCAGGCAAATTGATTAACACCAAGGGCATGCCACAACGCTCTAACTCTTCTTTTAATTGCAGCGCTGGCACCTCATAAGGAAACTGGATTTCCACAGCAGAAAACCCCGCCGCAGCGGCGGCACGCACGCGCTGCAACAAGGGTAACTCAGTAAACAACATGGATAAATTAGCAACGATTTCCATTAGCTGTCTCCACCGTACAGTTTAATCAAGGTCGCAGGATCGGCGGCCAAGTAGCCTTGTGCCGCATGCGTTCGCATGAGCTGTGCGGCTAAACCACTCATTGGTGTCGCTGAGTTGTGGTTTTGCGAGAGTTTCACTGCCATATCGAGATCTTTTAATAAGGTCCGTACATGCCATTTAACCGGTGTAAATTCGCGCTTAGCCATTTGTGGTGCAAGAATCTGCAAGGGTTTGCTATCGGCAAAACCACCCGCCAACGCCGGCGCTAACAACGCCGCATCAACGCCAGCCTGCTGCGCCAAGGCCACCACTTCAGCAATCACCAGTGCATTACAGGCCACCAGCATTTGATTACAGACTTTAGCCACCTGCCCGGCACCCACAGGCCCCATATGGGTAATACGCTGACCTAAGTGCTGCAACACGGGTGTGACCTGCGCCAAGGCATTGGCATCACCACCAGCCATCATTGCTAAGCTGCCAGCCTCTGCACCGCCAACCCCCCCAGAGACCGGCACATCTAGCCACAGTGTGCCGTTAGTATCGAATAAGCGCTGCCCCATCTCACGGGTGGCAGCAGGCTCAATACTAGAGAAATCCACCAGGAGCTGTGTCTCCGTGATGGCCTGAGCAATCCCCTGCTCAGCAAACATCACCTCTCGCACCGCTTGCGTATCGGCGAGGCATAATAAAATAATATCCGTTTGCGCGCACAACTCAGCCGGCGTTTGCACTTGTTGTGCTCCCAGAGCAACTAACGGTGCACATTTTTCAGGACTTCGATTCCAAACGATAAGCGGATAGCCAGCCGCTAATAAGCGCTGACACATCGGCAGCCCCATTAAGCCAATTCCGGCAAACGCTAAACGTGGTAATGATGTTTGCATAAAACTCTCCAATTCGCTGAGCAGTCGAGCACTGCCCCTTGGGTGATAGTGCAACTCAGGCTATCATGCCCACTTTTATCACGAGAAAAAACATGTCGAACGAAATCAGCAACTTATACGCCCAACTTCTTGGCGAAACGGCACAAATCAGTTGGGCCGAGGTGATGCCGCAATTTGCTAAGGGTAATGTCCTCTGGGTCGCCAGTGATCAAGACTTAGTGGCGGTTGCTGAGCATATTATCAATGACGATAAAAAGCAGGTCAGCGCCTTGATGCAGCAAAAAGCCTTACATGTTTTAACTGATGAAATTGCACTCGATTATGCTCAACGTGACCCAGAACTGTGGGCGGTAGTAGTAACACCTTGGGTCTTGCTGCAAGAGCGTCTAACACCGACCACTCACTAATCTGTCGTGATACAGCATGCTGTCCAACAGTCGCAAGCAAGTAAAATACTAGGCTCTAGATTTTAAAAGACAATTAAGCGGAAAACCATGACTCAACAACACTGGTGGTTAAATGCCGCCGCCAAGCTCTCTGAATCCGCACAGCAACAAGCGCAGACGCGGCAAAACCAGCTGACTAAACCGCAAGGTTCTTTAGGCCGCTTAGAAAGCATAGCCATTCATTTGGCCACTATGCAAAACAAGCTTAAGCCGCAGATTCAGCAACCACATATGCTGGTGTTTGCTGGCGATCACGGTATCGTCGCGCAAGGGGTGTCGGCTTTCCCACAATCGGTCACCATTGCCATGCTGACTAACTTTGTCAAGGGTGGAGCAGCGGTCGCAACCTTATGTAAACAGCAGCAGATTGAGTTGAGTGTCATTAACTGTGGTACTGCCACTGCCTGTGAACACTTAACCAACATTATCCACCGGCCTATTATGCCCGGCACGCATGATTTCTCGCAGCAGGCAGCGATGAGTGCCGAGCAAACGTTGCTAGCGCTGACGTTGGGTAAAGAACAGGTCGAGCGCGTGGCTAGCAATGCCTGTGACTTTTTGATGCTAGGTGAAATGGGCATCGGCAATACCTCTGCCGCGAGCTGCTTAAGCGCATTGTTGTTAACAGAAGACGTCAGCACACTGACGGGCGCAGGTACCGGTCTAGAAGGTGCAGCCTTAGCACACAAACAAAAAGTATTAACCACCAGTGTTGCACGCGCTGCGCCACTGGTTAACACCGCCTTACACGCATTAGAGCAGGTTGGCGGATTAGAAATCGCAGCGATTACGGGGGCTTATATTCGTGCCAGCCAGCTCGGTATCCCCTGCTTTGTTGATGGTTTTATTACCACCGCTGCAGCTTTATTGGCGGTCAGGTTAAATCCTGGTGTACGAGCATGGTTACTCTTCTCGCACCATTCCGCCGAGTTAGGCCATAGCGCATTATTAACAGCTTTAGATGCACAGCCACTGCTAAATTTAGGGATGCGCTTAGGCGAAGGTTCGGGCGCAGCAGTCGCCTATGCAATCGTACAGCAGGCATTAACTATTCATAATAATATGGCCACCTTTACCGAAGCCGCAGTGGAAAATAAAACCTAATGATCACGACCTACATCGATATTATTCGTCATGGCGAACCCGAAGGCGGCAATGTTTTTCGTGGCCGTACTGATCACTGCTTAACCGAGTTAGGCATTGCGCAATTTCAGCAGCGCACTCAAGGTTTAGGACATCGTTGGCAGCAGGTGGTGAGCTCACCTTTAATGCGTTGTCAGCAGTCGGCAGAATTATTAGCGGCGGCACACAGCATTCCTCTGTCTATCGAACCCAACTTCGCCGAAATACATTTTGGCGAGTGGGAAAATCAATGTGTTGATAAAGTCATGACAGAGGAAAACATCAGCCAGCTTTGGCAAGACCCAATGAATTTCTGTGCTCCGCAGGGTGAATCCACAGCCGCTTTACAGCAGCGTACATTGCAGGCTTGGCAGCAGTTATTAAAAACTCATCAAGGCAACAGAGTTTTAGTGGTCACTCACGGTGGCGTGATGCGTGTGCTGGCGCAGCACTTATTAGAATTGGCACCGAATGCGATGAATAAACTCAGCTTGCCCTACGCGGCAGTGATGAGTTTTAAAGTGATCGAAGCAGAACATGAAGGTCAGCGACAGCAATGGATCAGTCTGGTCAGTATGGACGGAACAGAATTGTGAGCACCTATTATTGGGGGTTTTGGTATGCGCTGATTTTTTTAAGCCGCGTACCAGGCCCGTATTTAAAGCGTATTGATCAAGAAGTGCAGCAAGCTGCCATGTGGTTTTACCCCATCGTTGGTGCAATCCTAGGGCTGCTTTTAGTCACCTTAGTATATTTGTGTTTCCAATATAATTCGCAAGCACCGCTATTCTTAGTTGCGGCTCTAGTGTTGGCGCTTTGGGTATACTTTACTGGTGCCATGCACTTGGATGGTGTGGCGGATACCGCTGATGCTTGGGTCGGTGGCTTGGGCAATCATCAGCGCACCTTAGAAATCATGAAAGACCCGCGAGTTGGCTCGATGGGCGTCGCTGCGATGGCGGTAGTTTTATTGGTAAAACTTGCCGCGATTGTTGCCTTAATCGAACAAGCGCACAGCAATATATGGCCATTGCTTGGTGGCTTGCTATTGATTCCGATGATGGCCAGAGCTGGCATTATCGGCTTAATGGCAACGACCTCCTATGTACGTAAGCAAGGCATGGTTAGCGACACTCAGAGTGCCGCCACTAAAAGCAAAGTCATAGTGATGACTGTTAGTTTGGCACTGCTAGCTCTGCCAATGTTGCAAGAAAAAGCATTGTTGGTGCTGCTGGTCTGGCTGGCTGTATTAGCTGGCTATCGTGCCGCTCTTAAAAAGCGCTTGGGCGGCTATACTGGTGATACCCTTGGTGCAGCAGTCGAAATTCAAGAAGCAGTGCTGTTAGCGGCATTCGTTTTATAAGTCTTGGCTATCGCGTAAGAGAGATGTCACTGCAGACAGAAAGGCAAGCCCAATGCAGGCTTGCCTCAAAATCTTGGCAGTTATGACGCGATCGTTTTATTCCACGGCATTTTCATCAGCATCCGCGCCAAGCCACAGAAACCAGTTGTACCGGCAAGCACCATACCCGCACCTACCAACCCAGCAATGGCATACAACCATGGCGAGACGGTGCTGCCCAACACTACACCCAGTAAAATCATTAGCCCCGCACCTATCTGCACTTGACGCTGTAACTCTAAAGGCTGGGACGCATCGGTCACCACTGGCAAACCGGCTTTTTTCCAGCCATCCAGTCCGCCTTCTAAAATATAGACTTCACAGGTCGCGCAGTTATCTAGCACACCGGCATTCATCACGGTACGGTTACCGGAGCGACAATGGAAAATAATTGCATTGGCAGCATTGTTTGGCATCCCTTGGCTGCTTAATTGCTCCATAGGCATATGCTGTGCAGCAGCAATATGCTCGCGTGCATATTCATCGGCGCCACGGATATCGATTAATACAGCACCTTGTGCCAACAACTCTTGTGCAGCCTGCGGCGTTAGGACCTTGCTTGACATGAAAAACCCTTTAAATAAAACCTAATACGGCGGAAAGACAGCATGTTGTGACGGCCTGTATCAGACAGCCTCGCCATGCCGCGCACTATAATCTATATATAAGTATATATTATATGCATATATTTAAATAGAATTTTCAGGACTTATGCGGAAATATAATGGAGCAGTCATAGCAGAAAATACCGCTAGATTTAGAGAATTAGCGGTTTATAGCTAGAGGCGCAGTATGCAAAGACATACTAGAGCTGTATCGGTCTACGTCCAGAAAACGCATGACTGAGGGTGCCACCATCGACCATCTCCAGCTCCCCGCCAAGCGGCATGCCGTGGGCCAAGCGCGAAATAATCAGTTGCTTTTCGGCTAAGATTTGCGCGATATAATGCGCAGTGGCTTCGCCTTCCACGGTAGGGTTGGTGGCTAAAATAACCTCACTAAAGCGACCCTTATTGATTCGGCCAATCAGCTCTGGGATTCCAATATTTTCGGGACCCAAGCCATCTAAAGGTGATAAATGCCCTTTTAAAACAAAGTAGCGCCCGCGATAGCCGGTTTGCTCCACTGCATAAACATCCATCGGCCCTTGCACAATACACAGCAGGCTTTCGTCACGCCGTTGATCACTGCACAGATGGCACAGCTCTTCTTCGCTTAAGCTACGACATTCACGGCAATAACCGACACCATTCATCGCTTGAGTTAAAGCTTGCGCTAAACGCTGGCCACCGCTGCGGTCACGCTCCAGTAGTTGTAATGCCATCCGCTGGGCAGTTTTTTGTCCGACACCTGGCAAGACACGAAAGGCATCAATCAATTGACGTATTAAAGGACTAAACGACATGATTACTCAGCAATTTAAATAGCGTTGAATGGAGACTGTAGCGCTTTAGTCAGTTAAGCAATACCTGACTAGGCTAGCACGCAAACCGTACAGTACGGCCTGCGCGCTAGACATCACTTAGAACGGCATTTTAAAACCCGGTGGCAATTGCATACCATCGGTCATACCCGCCATGCTGCTTTGGCTATTTTGTTCGATTTTACGCACCGCATCATTGACTGCTGCGGCAATGAGGTCTTCGAGAATTTCTTTCTCCTCCTGCAGCAAGCTATCATCAATGCTGACCCGACGCACATCATGACGACCGGTCATCACGATGCTGACTAAGCCTGCACCAGATTGACCGGTCACTTCAGCGTTCGCCAATTCTTCTTGCATCTTCTGCATTTTTTCTTGCATTTGTTGGGCCTGTTTCATCAGCCCAGCCATACCACCTTTCATACGAGATTCCTTACATTAGCGTGTCTATGGGTTCAATACTGTTGGCGCTGATTATAGCGCCAAATGTGTCCATCAGCTGCAAAACTATAGGATCAGAATGAATTGCAGCTTCTGCTTCTTGTTGACGCTTGGCTTGCTGACGTAACAATGCCAAAGCGGGGGTTTCTTCATTGGGTGCGTGCAACTCTATAAGCAATTCGATTGGCGCCGCCAACTGCGCATTAATCGCATCATTGATACGCTGCTGTTGGGTTTTATTAAACAAGGCGCTGTGATTTGGATCAAGGTGCAGCAGCCAAGTATCAGCGTTTTTTTCAATCAGCACCGTATTCGCGGCAATGCTGTGCGTCATACCAGCTAAGCTCAGTTGTAAAAAAATCTTTTGCCATTCAGCTGCCAGTCCGGTTGCCACTGGAATATTGGGCTGTAGATCTTCTACATGACCTCCTACTTGCACTGAAGCAGCATCATGACTGCTGATAGCGGAGAGATCAGCGTAATCTTGAAAGTTACTGGTATCTAGATAGGCTTCGTCATCATCGCCTTCAGCGGCAAATGCTTGACCGTAATCCTGCTCATAATTAGGCTCGAATTGCGGATCAGCATCATTGCTGTCTCTCACTGGATTATCTTGCTGCAGCGCTGCAGCGGCATCGGCTGGCGCGACAATCGCCTCTGGCTCTGCGGCCGACGTCATTGGTGTCGGCTCGGTAACCACTGGCGCGGATTCAAGCGGCTCTTCCCAAGGGGCATGAATATGTTCGACTGTATTGACTGGGCTGTAAGCAACTGACTCAGGCGCTGCACTCACTGGTGCTGTGACTTGAACCTCAGTGTTTTGCTGTGCCGCAATAACAGGTGCAGATACGACTGCAACTGGCGCAACGGCAGATGCAGTCGGCGCGGAAGTCTGTTGTCCAACTGAGTCAGGTGACGCTGACGGCGCAACCGCAGTCGGTTGGATCAATGGCGTACTCGGCGCAGTGCCTGGCAAGCTGGCCGGGCGAAACGCCAACATGCGCAGCAGGACCATTTCGAAACCATCACGCGGATCGGGTGCCAAGGGCAAATCACGACGCCCGAGCAAACCCAGCTGATAATAAAACTGCACGTCTTCTGCCGGCAGCAATACCGCCAGCTCTAGCACCTGCTCGCGATCGCCCTGCCCGTTATCAATCGCATCTGGCATCAATTGGGCAATTGCAATCCGGTGCAAGGCATTCAGAATTTCTGCCAAGACTCCAGCCCAATCAGGGCCATGCTCGGCTAAATGCGCAACAGCACTGAGCGCGGCACGAGCATCACCAGCAATTAACGCTTTGAGCACACCATAAATCTGTCCTTGATCCAACGTTCCGAGCATGGCGCGTACATCGTCGGCCATCACGCTGCCATCACCAAAGGACACCGCTTGATCAGTCAGACTCATCGCATCACGCATTGAACCATCGGCGGCACGACCGAGCAGCCACAGCGCATCATCTTCAAACGGAATATTTTCGCTGGTTAAGACATTTTGCAAATGGCCAACAATAGGTTCTGGCGGCATGTTTTTCAGCGAAAATTGCAAGCAGCGTGATAACACTGTTGCAGGTAACTTTTGCGGATCAGTGGTGGCCAGCAAGAACTTAACGTACGGCGGCGGCTCTTCCAAGGTTTTCAACAAGGCGTTGAATGAGCTGGTGGAGAGCATGTGTACTTCGTCAATCAGATAGACCTTATAACGCCCGCGGGTCGGCATATACTGCACGTTATCCAACATTTCGCGGGTGTCTTCCACCTTGGTTTTACTCGCCGCATCCACCTCGATCAGGTCGATAAAACGACCTTCGTCGATTTCACGACAAATTGAACAAACACCACACGGCGTTGAGCTGACGCCCTCTTCACAGTTCAAGCACTTGGCCATAATCCGCGCAATGGTAGTTTTACCCACACCGCGAGTACCGGTAAATAAATAGGCGTGGTGCAAGCGCTGATGATCAAGGGCATTGATCAATGCTTTTAAAACGTGGGTTTGCCCAACCATTTCACGGAATGAACGGGGGCGCCATTTGCGGGCTAAAACCTGATAACTCATAGCAACCGTAGACCAGCAAGAAAACAGACCCACATGCTAACGGAGGACAGTAGAAAATGCACCCGCAACACAGAATTGGGATGAGTTTTATTTAACAATTATGAAGAGGATTGTCACGAATCAAACAGATTAGGTGGCAACCACTGCCAGCCACACCCCGGCACACAATGTCACCGCTATGGCTGCTCCCTTCCAGGCCTGACCAGGTTAACGGTTAATCGTTGCGAGGGGACCGACAGGGTCGCCATAACGCGCGCATCAAAGAATTGGTGCGCGGCTATTGTACTGATTTCCCAAGAAGATACAAGTCGTGGTTAGCCAAACCCAAATAGCAGAGTTTGTGCTGTCTTGTTAGCGCATTAGCAATATCTGATATTGAGTGAAAAGCGATCACCTCACCGACATTCTGTCATGCATAAAGACGCTACAAACTGCTGTAATAATCCTCTGATAAGATCAATAACCGCTAAGTCTTAGATGGACGATACGGGTTTGGCGGTAACTGATCGGCTCGTAATGCTGGACGACGCGTGCCTTCCTTAGGGCCGTAGTAGCTACTTAAGTACTCTAAAATAGTGTTCTCACTACTATCGTCCAGCTGCCATAGACCTTGTGTTTCCTGCATCCAGCGGATCAGCGACAGCCAATGTGCACGATCACCACTGTTCTGGGTGACCAAACTCGCCGAATGACAAGCAATACAATTATTACGGACTATCTCCCAGCCGGGAGCAATAACAAACCCCGTATTAGGGTCTTGCTCGGCGGCTAAAACAGGAGTGACCGACAGTCCCAGCACCAATAAACTCACAGCAATAGGATGTGCCATTATGCTCTCCTAGACAATTTGCACCGCAATACGGTGACAAGCATTGTTTAAATAGCCTTTAGGATTCCAGCCTGCGACTACCATGGGTTGCGACTCCCCTTCGCTGTCTACTGCTCTTGCCCAGATCTCGTAATAACCTTTTTCCGGGAATGTTAGTTCGCTGTGCCAATGCTGCCACGCCAAGCGATTAACCGGTGCTCGCAGTTCAGCTTTTTGCCAAGTAATCCCAAAATCAATAGAGACATAAAATTCAGCAACTTCCAAATCACCCGCCCACGCATGTCCGCGCACGGCTAAAGGCTTGCCCAACGGATGAGTGATACCTGTTTTAGGGAAGGTAATTAACGACCTCACTGGCATAGAGGTAATAATTTCCATGTCTTCATTCGGTACTTGTGTACCTGGTGCCACTGGGTATTTCGGTACATGATAAGCAGGAGACGCCATCTTATTGCCATCGTGGATTTTATCGCGTACCACAATTTTCTTCAGCCACTTACCTGAGGTAGACGCCGGCCAACCGCCACACACCAAGCGTAAAGGATGGCCGTTTAGCAACGGGATATCCTCGTCATTCATGGCCCAGGCAATTAAAGTCTCGTCTTCTAGAGCTTTAGACATAGGGACGCCACGCGAAATAGACTCTTTGCTGGTATCACCACTGAGGTGTAAATCAGCCCCGTAATAGCCAATATAAACAGCGTCGTCTTTAATACCACAGGCTTCCAGCACATCTCGCAGACGCGCACCAGTATATTTGGGGCACGCTACGGCACCCGTCGTCCATTGGTTACCACTCGCTGCAGGTGCGAATTCGCTACGCCCGTTGCCGCCGCACTCTACCATCAGCTGATAGCTATAGTGTTTGAAGCGTGACTTGAGTTCCGCCAAAGTAAAAACTGTTGGAGACGCACAAGACTCACCGGCAATTTCCAAGGTCCAACTGGCAGGATCTAATGATTTGATATCTGGGACCAAGCCATTGTTACGCACAAACATGTGCTTAGCCGGCGTGATCTCGTCATCCAGTAGATGGGGCGGTGTCTCGGCATTGAGCGGCCGATCGTTCAGAACGACCAGTCCTTCTTTGCCCGATATGGCAAAAGGCTCATCAGTCTGAGCAAATGCCGCGGGGATCAGTCCAGCTGGCATATTTTTTGAAAAAGGAATACTGGCTCCTATGGCCGTGACCATGGCGAGCAAACCACTACTCTTAAGAAACCCGCGTCGGCTACTCTTGTCAGTTTTACGGTTCCACAGTAGCTCATCCGCTTTAATGGGATCTTCTGCATACAATTCATGCAAGCCTTTACTGTGTTTATCCGACGGTGACTTATTGTTTTTATTGTCCATACTGATCTCCTTCTGGACGGTTAACCATCTATTGACCATCCAGTCCACTTTAGCGGTTCCATCACCGCTTGCAACTCTTTAGTGAATTTAATGTAACGACTTAGGGCTCATTTAGAA
Organism: Denitrificimonas caeni; assembly: GCF_905120345.1. Classification (GTDB taxonomy): domain Bacteria; phylum Pseudomonadota; class Gammaproteobacteria; order Pseudomonadales; family Pseudomonadaceae; genus Denitrificimonas; species Denitrificimonas caeni_A. The sequence continues at coordinate 272,472 of NZ_CAJHOA010000001.1, forward strand.
GACTCTAAATCACATTCAGCTGTATCAATTTAAGTGCGTATACCGTCATTTTTATTTCTCTATAACGACGCAGGCCATTCTTAACTGGCTAAAAAATACAGCATGTTTACCATTGCCGTGGCTTTTGCATTTTCACAGGACACTCAATGACCGTTCTTCTGGCTTTACACGCCTTGCTGGTTCTGACCTTTACCACCCGCATCCTTCTGCGTGACGACCTTTCTCCTCCCGGCCGTTTAGCGTGGTTTATCGTTTTAAACATATTCCCTTATTTAGGCAGTGCCACTTATTTTATGTTTGGTGAAATTGATATTGGTAATAGAGCGCATAAACGCCACGAGGAGATATTCGCTGAAATCAGAAGCAAAGCCACTGAGTTTATGGGTGTACCGACTAACAGCAGCGAGTTGATTAAGCGCATTTATCGGCCCGCGTTCCAATATGCGAGTTCAATTAATGGCTTTCATCCTCTGGGCGGTAACACGGCTGAATTGATGGCAGATGGCGATAGTACGCTAACCCGTATGGTGGCTGATATTGATGCTGCCAGCGATCATGTGCATGTGCTGTATTACATTTGGTTGACTGATAAAACCGGTACTGCAGTGACCGAAGCGTTGATCCGTGCCGCGCAACGCGGTGTCACTTGCCGGGTCATGGCTGATGGTCTCGGATCACGCGCATTGATCAAGTCGTCGCTCTGGAAAGGTATGCAAGCTGCGGGGGTTCAAGTCGCGGTGGCGTTGCCTTTTAATAATCTAATTCGTACGATTGTTACCAGCCGTTTTGATTTGCGCAACCACCGCAAGATCACCGTGATCGATGCGCGTATCACGTATTGTGGCAGCAGAAACTCGGCCGACCCAGAGTTCCTAGTTAAGAAGAAATACGGCCCTTGGATCGATATTATGTTGCGCTTTGAAGGCCCAGTAGTTGCCCAAAACCAGTTGCTGTTCGCCAGTGACTGGATGCAGGCTACAGGCCAGTCTTTGGATGTTATTCCACTGCAAGCCGAGGCTATAGCCGGTGGCTTTCCAGCGCAAGTGATGGGCGTCGGTCCAACAGAAAGACGGGGTGCGACGCCCCAACTCTTCTCTAATCTGTTTGCCTGTGCCGAACAGAAGATAACGCTGACAACGCCTTATTTCGTTCCCGATGCAACCGTGGTCGAAGCATTATGTGCAGCCGCACACCGTGGCGTGATGGTCACATTGGTTTACCCAAGGAAAAATGATAGCTGGATTGTTGCTGCGGCCAGCCGCAGTTACTACCACCGATTACTGGATGCCGGTTGCGTAATCTATGAGCATCGAGACGGACTACTGCACTCTAAAACCTTGACCATTGATGACAAAGTCAGTCTGATTGGCTCGTCAAATCTTGATTTGCGCAGTTTTGATCTGAACTATGAAAACAATATTTTGCTGCAAGACAAGAGTATCACCCTAGCCATTGCTGAACGCCAACAGCATTACATTAATCATTCTGACAAAATTGAATTGCTTGCCGTATTGGCGTGGCGTTATTACCGTCGAATCTGGAACAATATCATCGCGACAATTGGTCCAATTTTGTAAGACAAGACGGCTCGCTCATATCATTTTTAATGTCGCTGCCAGAAACCACAGTAACAGCGTTTTTTATGCATGAGCTGCTTGGATTGCAAACCTCGCTACAAAAGACTGAGCAAAGAGTTTGCAGTCTTATACTAGCTAGCCCCCGCAGTTACTGGACATCTATGGCGTACAGGATTGAGGTTAAAATTACAGTTGGACGCCAATATTGAGCATTGTTGCCGCTGCACCCAGTAAGACGATCTCAGCGCGCAAACGATGATATTTCACGCCAATTGAAGGAATGATGACGGGAGCTATTTCAAAGCGGTTAAGCGGGATTTTGTCGCGATATTCATCTTTATAGCCATACAGTAAACCCGCAGTGAGCTTGCTGTAAAAAGGTGTGCCAGCAAAGTCAAATTGCTTACCAATATAGCCGTAATAAGAGCGCTTATCATACGAGTGTAAAAAAGTTGCGCCACCCAATAAGTAGCTGTTTTCTGTATGACGCTCTAGACCCATCAGCTCTTGATGGTTGTTATGATCAGGGTTTTTCTTAAAGTGTCGAGTATAAACACTGGCCTGCACATACCAGTAAGGTTCTGCTGGTACGGGTTTAATGAGGTCGTAAACCAAAGAAGATAAGGTTATGCCTTGCTGCGCACTGGCTTCAGATTCTAGTCTAACGTTAGTGCCTTGCTCAGTTTGCGCCATGGATGGCAAAGAAAGAAGACAGAGTATCAATAAGCATGATTTTACAGGTATTGAGTTCATTGGTTTTCTGAGTGCTCAGGTTTTTAGTAGCAAACTCTAGGATAAATTTGCGCACGTATAATGCCACAAGCTGCTGTAGTGACCTAATTTTAGTGAGACAGAGGGCCTGTCAATAATAATAGTGGCCAAATAAACCGAAGAAAAGCATCTTCGTTCAGATACTCTAGCAGCCCCTAAGCCAGTCGTAACTGACACTATCCTTAGGATTTAACACCCAGCAGAGCTGCGCGTCTTCGCCTGCCATTACCTCTGCAAGAGTTTTATTTGACCTCTATTGAAGAGGATGCCTATACTTATTTCCTGTCAACCCTTCTGGATAGCTTAGAGCTCTTAGGTTAAGGACAAAACATAGGCTTCATTACTGATACCTTGGGGCAAAGAATTTAAACACTGGGGCCTTAAATAAGGTTGCTCAAATACCTAGGAGGTAATCATGATCGCTCTTTTAGTCGTTGTCATACTCGTTATCGTTATCATCAAAATTATTTAATCTGTACAAAAAGCATGTAGGGTCGATGAGTCGAGCATACATGTTTTTTTGAACCTGACCTTTTGTCATTATTCTCAGTGCTTGCTCAGTGATATCAAGTACGACATATTTGCTCCAGGCTTCGAAATCTGGTTCTATTACGTTTAAAATCTTATTTAAAATAGAACCTTAATATATGCAACTCCAAGTCAGGAATCTTGCCAAACTCTATACTCAAAATAGAGGTCTTTCTCCGACCAGCTTTGACGTCGCACAAGGCGAACTGATTGCTATTGTCGGCCATAACGGTGCTGGTAAATCCACCCTTCTGAAAATGCTCGCCAACTGGATTGCTCCAGACAGCGGTGACGTGATAATAGACGGAGTTGACCTGCGCAACAGAGCCGCAGCGGTAAGAAAAATAGGTTTTATTCCAGAAGATCCCAATCTTTTTGACTTTTTTTCAGTCGAGTACAATCTTAATTTATTCGCCAAACTGTCGCAAACACCCTTATTACGCGTAGAAGAGGTGTTGAACGAATTAAATCTACTGCCTTTTCGAAAGTCTAAGGTACAAACGCTATCCAAAGGTTTGAAACAACGCGTCAATATCGGTCGTGCTTTGCTGGCCAATCCCCCCCTACTGCTACTGGACGAGCCGACCTCAGGTCTCGACTTTGAGATGACCAGAGAAATTTACCGCGTGTTAAACACTATGCATGACGCCGGAAAAACTATTCTATTCACCTCCCACCGTCCCGAAGAAATCAAGAACCTCGCGACGCGCATCATGGTTCTGCACAATGGTAAAGTGATCTTCGATGGGTTTCCGCAGGAATATTTCCAGTCTGAAATTCATGCAGAGCTCTATTCATAATGAAAAACATCCTACTACTCGCACTCAACGATCTGGCTATCGCCTTAAAAAACAAGACCTTGTTACTTGTTCTTTTCATCCCGGTATTTGTTTTTATCTCTCTAAATCTAGTTGATAGCAATGACCCAGAAGCAGCTAAAATCCGAATAGGCCTGATCCAAGATTACGCCTACGCCGCAGAGATTACTCGTAGTATTGAGGCGGCTGAAGCATCTATTGCGGTGACTTGGCTGGAAGATAAAGAGCAGGGCTTACGTTTATTGAATGAGCACAAGATAGACGGCGTCTTTACAAATAACGAATCCGACAGACTTGCATTATTGGTTCTAAAGAAAGAATCGCTGCACACCATTGCCATCGTGCAAAGTTTCTCAGCTTTACAAAAAGCGGCGGAAGGTCATCGCCCAAGTTGGATAGCCGAGATTCAATCGCTGCACGAAGGCAATATGCAACGAGATACCCTACCAACGTGGATATTGATGGTCATTTTGCTTGTCGGCTTTATAATTCTCCCTGCTCAAGTCGCAGAGGAAAAAGAGAAAAAGCTACTACTAGGTCTGTTGCAAACCCCAATACATGAAGCGCAATGGCTTGCTGCAAAACTGATTTTAGGAATGGTTCTGATCATCGCAGCGACATTATTACTGCATTTATTAAGTAATTTCTGGCCGAAACATATATTCAGCTATTTTGCATTTATTTTAATGGGCAGTTTTTGTTTTAGCGCCTACGGTATTTTCTTGGGTTTTCTCTGTCGTAGTCAAGCCAGTGCAAGAACGCTAGGCGTGATCTTTTACTTACCACACCTACTTCCTTCAGCCATGGCCGATGTGTCGCAAAAGCTAACCTCAGTAGCCCCCTTCTTACCGTCTTACCAGCTGTATGAGCCGCTTCGATCGATACTGCTGGAAGATGGCAGCATGGAGAACATGTTGTTTGATGGGTTTTATTTGTGTTTGCTAGGGTCGCTGATGTTCTATCTGGCTTATCGGTTGATCAAAAAACGCTGGTTAATGTGATTTATTTTTAAATGACGCCTAAGCGTTAAACAACACTCTTAAGTACCCATTGCAGACACAGTCTTAACCCGTACACTGAGACTTAAGAAGTCATTACGTGATTTCATTTTACGCAAGGGCTGCCACAGTGAATACGACAAACTTTGCCATTCACTCTTTGGGTAAAAGTGATCTGTTAGCAGCGGCAGGTATTTGCGCTACAGCAATGAACAACAACCCGATTCACATCAAAGTATTCGGTGCTGACCCCGTTCTGCGCGAGCGCCGACTGCAACGTATGTTCTCAGGATTACTCATCTATGTTCATCGCAAAGGTGGGCTTTACGGTGCTTTTGTTGATGATGCCTTGACTGGTGTACTGGGCATGTTGCCACCAAAGAATTGTAAGCCTTCCGTGAGCGATCTATGGCAACTGCTGCCCACTTTGCTGACATCGAACAGCCCGCTTGGCACATTACGCTTGCTAGTCTGGCTCAACACCTGGGCTTTAATCGACCCAGCCGCGCCGCATTGGCATTTAGGTCCGCTGGCGGTAGCACCCGCGTGGCAGCATCGGGGCATCGGTACACAATTAATTGAGTTTGCTTGCAACAAAGGCGCTGGCGACAATCTTTATTTAGAAACCGACAAGCTCAGCAACGTCGAACTCTATCAACGCTTTGGCTTTTCTATCTTGGACACACCTACGATTCTGGGAATACCCAGCTGGGTAATGATGCGCTCAGATAGCAACGTGACTTAACCCGCACTTGGTAAGCTACTGGCAACAATCGTCAGTTGAATTGCAATGATGCCAATCCCCAAGGCAAAGACCAGTAGCAAACCCGCTTGACCGCCAAAAACGTGGTAGCCGCCTGCGTGCTGTTTACGGGTTTGCCGCACCAACAAAGCCGGTAGCAACAACGACAGCACCGACAAGGCAATCGCGGCAAAACCCAAGGCAAAAATAAAACCTTTCGGGTAAAACAGTGCAAATAATAACGGCGGAACAAAGGTAATCGCCCCCGTTTGCAGACGACCACTCGCGGTATTTTTCCGCTTAAAAAAGTCGGCTAAAAAGTCAAACAAGCCCAATGCCACCCCTAAAAATGAGGTAGCCAAGGCCAAGGCAGCAAACAGACGCACAGCCATCTCCACACGAGCGGTACCCATTACGGCTTTGACTGCTGCCAATAAGCCATTTAAACCGCTTTCATCAGCGAGAATACCGACAAAGGTATCCGACTCAATCGTGCCCAGCGTTGCCACTTGCCAAAAAATATAGACCAGTAATGGAATGGCGCTACCGATAATGAAAATCTTGCGCAGTTTAGCTGTATCGCCCTGCATATAATTGACGATACTCGGCACGCTGCCGTGGAAGCCAAACGAAGTAAATACAATCGGAATAGCTGACAACAATAAAGCCTGCTTAACCGGCATACTGAGCAAGTTAACCTGCTGCACATGCGGCAATAGCAGAATCAACATTGCGGCTAAAAAGAAGATTTTGGTGGCAAATAAACAACGGTTAATCAGGTCTACCGAGTGCGTACCAAAACACACCACCGCACCGCCGACACCGGCAAATAACAGTACGCCAAGATAATCAGGTAGACGTAAACCCAGCAGACTGTTTAAGGACTCGCTAATAATCTCGCCACCACCGGCCAAGTAGGCCGCGATCAACGAGTACATTAAGAACGGCATCGCTAGACTGGTAACCCAGCGTCCGGAAGCGCCTAAGTATTTATAGGACAAAGAGCTGAGTCCCATACTGGAATCGTTGTATTGGTAGGCTTCAACCAATAATAACGCGGTATAACTCATAATGCCCCACAGCCCAAATAACAGCAGCAAGGTGGTGACAAAGCCAACGCCCGCGGTGGCTAGAGGCATCGCCAACATCCCTGCACCTAAGGCGGTACCGGCAACAATAAAGACACTTCCAAAGGCACTATTTTTCACCCATTCCCCTCGCTTGGCTGCTGAGCAGTTGGCGTTATGCAGCTCAACAAGTGGTTTAAAAAGCCGTTATTATGCGTGAATTTTAAAGTTTATGCGGGATTGATTTAGCGTCTACTGCGCTTAACTGTCGGCGCTGTCGAAGTTAAGCCGTCCTTGGCTCACACTCGCTTAATGATCTAAATCTTAAGTTGATTAAAACGTATCAGTAATCGCGCCTTCCGAGGCCGAACCCACAGTTTTAGCGTACTTAGCCAAGACACCACGTTTCACATTCGGCTCAGGTGCTTGCCATGCGCTCAAACGTTGTTGCATCTCTTCAGCTGAAATTGCTAGGTTAATTTCATCATTTTCAGCGTCGATAATGATGGTATCGCCGTTTTCAATAATGGCGATGGGACCACCAACCATGGCTTCGGGGGTGATATGCCCAACCACAAAACCATGACTGCCACCGGAGAAACGACCGTCAGTAATTAACGCCACATCATTGCCCAGTCCACGCCCCATAATAGCCGAGGTTGGCGAGAGCATTTCACGCATGCCGGGACCACCCTTTGGGCCTTCGTAACGGATCACAATCACATCACCCGCCACCACTGTACCGTCTAAGATCGCTGCCATAGACTCTTCTTCAGAATTAAACACCCGTGCTTGGCCGGTAAACTTAGTTCCTTCTTGGCCACTGATTTTCGCTACCGCTCCAGTTGGCGCAAGGCTGCCGCGTAAGATGCGCAAATGACTGTCGGCTTTAAGCGGCTGATCAAATGGCATGATGATTTTTTGACCGTCTGGATAATCAGCGACGTCTGCCAAGTTCTGCGCAATGGTTTTACCATTAACAGTTAAGCAGTCACCATGCAGCAAGCCTTTGTCCAGTAAGCGCTTCATTAAAGGCGCAATCCCACCAATCCGAATCAAATCAGACATCAGATATTTACCGGATGGACGCAAGTCGGCCAAAACCGGTACATGCTTACCTATTGCAGTAAAATCATCAATGTTTAGCTCTACGTTGACCGCATCAGCCATGGCCAACAAGTGTAGGACTGCGTTGGTCGAACCACCTAAAGCAATCACGATGGTGATAGCATTTTCAAACGCTTTGCGTGTCATGATATCGCTGGGTTTAATATCATGTTCGATCAGCCAGCGAATGGCCTGACCTGCTCGCTGACAGTCATCACGCTTTTCCGCGGAAACCGCTTCTTGCGCAGAGCTGCCGGGCAAACTCATACCTAAGGCTTCAATCGCAGACGCCATAGTGTTCGCGGTGTACATTCCACCACATGAACCAGGTCCGGGGATGGCGGTCTTTTCAATGTCGACCACGTCTATCATGCTTAAATCGCCACGGGCATTGGCACCCACCGCTTCAAACACGGAGACAATATCAGTGTGGTTTTTACCTGGTTGAATGGTACCGCCGTAAATAAACAGTGCGGGGCGGTCTAAGCGCGCCATCGCCATTAAGCAGGCTGGCATGTTTTTATCACAACCACCAATGGCAATCAGCGCATCAAAGCCTTGACAGCCGACCACCGTCTCAATGGAATCAGCAATTACTTCGCGCGAAACCAACGAATACTTCATGCCTTGATAGCCGTTAGCAATACCATCAGAAATAGTAATGGTATTGAAGATAACGGGTTTAGCATCAGCGCCATACACGCCTTTAGCAACTTCTTCAGCTAAGCCATTGATATGGATATTGCAGGGCGTCACTTGGCTCCAAGTCGAAGCAATACCGACTTGTGGGCATTTAAAATCTTTATCTTCAAAACCGACGGCGCGCAGCATGGAACGTGCGGGGGCTTTTTGAATACCATCAACCAAAAGAGATGAGTATTTTCTATTGTTATCGTCTTTTGTAGTCATGTTCGCTCCAATAGCACAGGGTTATAGGCCACTATTAACTTAAAGCCTACTCAAAGTGACAGACGCTGAGTGCATACATGAGTGGTCTAGAGATCTAGCATTATATAACTGTCGTTACAGGGTGCTAATGATTACGATTAAGTATCGCAAGGGAAGCTATGCCAAACCGATACTTTCAACGTCTAATAGGTTTCATTTTCATCGCGTACCGACACAGATAAATTCCCCATTGAATCGACAGCAACATCAAATGTGATTGGCTTACAGCAGACCTGACAATCCTCAATGTACTGCTGCCCTGCTTCTTGAGGATCAACAAGCACTTCAATGGCTTCGCCACAGTATGGGCAGTAAACGACTTCTTCGGTTAAGAATTCCATAATTTTAGCGAGGGTCCGATAGTAGAAAGCATAACAGTCACATACAAAACGAGCGAGAGCCAGTCTAACTCAGGGTTTTATCGGCGATTTTCATTCGTTTGCTATCGCCCTCTTAGGGAAGCTGTGTAAATTCAATAACGTTTTTATCAGGATCTCGAATAAAAATAGACGTTTTCCCATCACCAAAGGTGACAGGGCCTTGCGTGATCTGCAATCCAATGGATTCAAGGTAATGCTTAGCGTTTTCGACTGAGTCGACTTCTACAGCGTAATGCGTATAACCAGGAAACTTTTGCTCAACGTCCATAAGAATATTCTTCTTATTGTTATTGCTGTCACCGCTGTCTAAAAGATTAAGCTCAACACCACTATCGTTTTTTAATACGACAACATGCTCTTTAGTATCATTTCTAGTAACAGTAAATCCTAGTTTTTGGTAAAAGTGAATGGCTACAAAAAAGTCCATGACCCTAATGCCAATATGATCAAGGCGCTTTATTTTCATAGTTTTATAACTCCTTTAGCGTTACATGAGCAGGCATATTTATATTTATTAAAAATAGCAATGTAATTATTTATAACAATAAGTATACCAATTATTCTGCTTTAGCTTCTATTTGGGTTATCTCAGCAAAAGAATAACCAACTCATTATTTAATTAATACAAGCAAAGTAAGCTCGATTCTTAAGGTTGACTTAAGGTGAGTGGCGCTATAATAAAAACGTAAGTCTTACTGGGGAAAAGTCATGAAGACACCACAGCTTATTACCACGCTACTCGCTGCCACTTTAATCAGTGCCGCGGCTCTCGCCGAAGACGACTGCAATGACCCAGTTACTAACTGGCAGTCTCGAGCGGCACTACGACAGATGCTCGAAGCTGAAGGCTGGACGATACACCGCATCAAGGTTGACGATGGTTGCTATGAAGTCAAAGGTTTCGATCAGGACGGCAACAAAGTCAAAGCAGAGTATTTTCCCTCATCATTGCGCTTGCGCAAGCTGGAGACCAAATTCAAGGAGGATGCAGTCATACCAGACGGTCTACCCACCAGAAACAAGCAAAAAAATCGAGAAAAACGCAACAATCGAGATAATCATGACAACGGAGAAAAACCATGAAAAAGCTCACTCTTGCTCTTGCCATGGCAGCTACTATCGCGCTGCCAACACTCGCCCAAGCGCGTGAGGTAACCTTTACTACCGAGCTGAAGAACTACGGCGGTGATGGTGCCTATCTAGCGCTTTACTTAGTTGATGCGAATGGCAAATATCAACGCACGCTTTGGCTTTCTGGAAAAAAATCAAAATATTACAAGCACCTGGCTGACTGGGCGCGTGGCAGCGGGTTGCGCAGCAGTGAATATGATGGGGTGACTGGCGCGAGCGTACTGAGCGGACAAGCACTCAACGTCACCGTTGATATTGCCGATGAACTGATTGACGCCGGATACGAAGTGCGCGTAGACACAGCGGTTGAGGATATGCGTGACAATCGTGCTGACGTTAGTGCGCCGTTGACCACCGATGGTGTAGGCAAGTCGTTTCCAGGTCGTGGTTACGTGCAATCACTGAGCTACACCTTCTGAATCTAAGCGCACAAGGAGTCTACTGCCATGCTACGCCAACTTCACTCGCTACCCGGCTTGATCGCCGCATTATTTGCCATCGTACTGACGGTGACAGGGGCGATTTTGTCGCTTAACCCAGCACTCGAGCGAATAGACGCTGTATTGCCCGCCGCTGGGCAGATCAGTGTCGCCGAGCTGTCGGGAAAGTTGGCGGAGCATTACCCAGAGGTTGAGCAGATTGTGCGAACGCCCTCCGGCACTCTGATCGTCTATTACACTAGAGATGATCAAGTCGGCATTGATCAAGTTGATCCTCGTAACGGACAGGCTATCGCACCCTATCAGCAGTCATCCTTCTCGCGCTGGATTAAAAATCTGCACCGCTCCTTGCTGCTCGACACTCTGGGGCGTGCAGTGGCAGGTATCACCGCCATACTCATGATTGTTTTAGCGATTTCAGGTGCCATGCTGCTAGCTGCTCGTATGGGCGGCTGGCGACAGATACTACAACCTGTGCGCGGCACCTTAAGTCAGCGGTTGCATATCAAATTTGGCCGAATCGTAATAATTGGCCTGCTACTGTCAGCACTGACAGGCACCTACCTATCCGCGATTACTTTCGGCTTCGCGCCAGAAAGTCTTGAAGCTGAGCCGGAAATACCAATGGAGGTATCCGACGGCATACCGGCAGCTATCAACACGCTTGCGGTTTTGCAAGCGACCGACTTAAACGATCTGCGTGAACTGGTCTACCCTTACCCTGACGACCCAGCTGGGATGTATTCTTTGACCACCGATCAAGGTGCGGGTTATATCGATCAAGTCAGCGGTGAATGGCTCTCTTTCCAGCCACATGACGCAAGCCACAGGTTCTATAAATTCATTTATATGCTGCACACCGGCGAAGGCCTCTGGTGGCTGGGCATAATCCTTGGATTAGCCGCCCTAACAGTCCCACTCATGGCAATCACCGGTCCGCTGATCTGGTGGAAGCGCTACCGTTCAAAACCGAAATTGGCCGCCAACAGTGGAGCCAACACTGCCGATAGCGTGATTCTCGTCGGTAGTGAGAGCAACAGCACCTGGGGCTTTGCTAAAACCTTACACGACAGCTTAGTGAAAGCTGGCCACCGCGTGCATACTGCGCCAATGAATCAGCTGGCGTCGAACTATCGTTCGGCACAACGTTTGTTTATTCTTAGTGCGACCTACGGCGATGGCGATGCACCGGCTTCAGCCAAGCAGTTTCTGCATCGTCTAGAAAAAATCAGCAAAAAGCCTGAATTTTCGACCATTATATTGGGTTTTGGTGATCGTCAATATCCAAAATTCTGCGGCTTTGCTAAAGAAGTAGAACATGCCATCAGCGCCAAAGGCTGGCCACAGTTACTCCCCATTGACACCATCAACCGCCAGTCAACACAGGAGTTCGCGCGTTGGGGGCATGCGCTGGGCAAAGCACTCGGCATCGAGTTGACACTGCTACATATTCCCGAACGACCAGACAGCACCGTGCTGCAACTGATTGATCGTGTCGACTATGGCCTTGCGGTGCAGGCTCCAACCGCTATATTACGTTTCCAAGCAGATAAAAATAATGACCAAAGCAATGTTATCAGCCGTTTAGTGAAGCGCAGTCGGCTGCCGCACTTTGAGGCAGGCGATTTAGTTGGCATCATCCCACCAGGCAGCCAAGTGCCACGCTTTTACTCTCTGGCCTCAGGCTCTGCAGACGGTAGTTTAGAAATATGCGTACGTCAGCAGCCTAACGGCCTATGTTCTAATTTTCTTTACACTCTACCGATAGGTGGCAGCATTGATGCATTCATTCAGCCCAACCCTGACTTTCGTCCTGCTTCTGGTAAAGCCCCCATCGTACTGATCAGCGCCGGCACGGGTATTGGCCCACTGGTTGGTTTTATCCGTCATAATTGGGCTCATCACCCTATGTATCTGTATTGGGGGGGCCGCTCTCCCGAGTCCGACTTCCTCTACGAACCGGAACTGAAGGCTTATCTCCAAGACAAACGTCTAACCGAGCTAAACGCGGTCTTCTCCCGCACCAGCCAGCGCTCCTATGTCCAAGACAAGGTCACTTTGGATGGTGAGAAACTGCGCAAGCTGATCGAAAATGACGCGCAAATTCTAGTCTGCGGCGGCAGAGAGATGGCAAAGAGCATTATGGCTGCCTTGAATGAGATTCTGGCGCCACTGGGCATCGACGTAGCAACACTTAAGGCCCAAGGCCGCTACCGTGAAGACGTCTATTAAGCGGTTTGAAAATCACTCTGCTGGTTTAAGGTGAACTACACTCAGCAGAGCGACAAGCGCTTCAACGGATAGGCACTCTTGGCGAATTACCCCCTCGACACCCATCAGCCCAGCCAAGTTTTAACGCCTGCAAAGCACAAGCAGGCGTTCTTATTTTCGTCCACGGCGACTAATAGCGAAACTGACTGATCAGCTGATTAAGCTCCTTAGCCAGTTCTTCTATAGCCTTGCTACCTGCGGCAGTTTGGTTAGCACCTAAGGTCGCTTGCTCAGCTAATTGACCAATACGACTCGCATTACGCGCCAACTCTACTGTGGTGGCTGATTGCTGCTCGGTGGTAGAAGCAACCAAGAAGTTCATGTCTTCAATCTGGCGCACTTGTTTAGCGATTTCATCCAGAGCCAACAACCCTGCTTCAGCTTTTTTGACGCTGGCTTCAGACAGACTCTGACTGACGCCCATCGCCGTCACGGCCTCTGTAGTCATCACTTGCAAACGGCTCACCGTACTGCGAATTTCTTCGGTTGAGCTGTGGGTGCGACTTGCAAGGCTGCGTACTTCATCGGCAACCACAGCAAAGCCACGGCCATGCTCTCCCGCACGTGCAGCTTCAATCGCGGCATTCAGCGCCAACAAATTGGTTTGCTCAGCGACATTTTGAATCGTAGTAATCACCAGTTCAATTTCTGCGCTGGCACTTTCCAACTCACTCAGTTTATGTGCCGTATTTTCAATTTCCTGCGCTTGCCCGGCAATGGTTTCAGCAATATCTTTGATCAGCGTCCGACCATGCTCGGTTTGTTGGCGACCCGACTGAGTCGCATTAGAAGTCATCTGCGCGTTGCTAGCCACTTCATGTACGGTTGCGGTGAGTTCATCCATCGCGGCGGCAACCTGCTCGATTTCGCCATGCTGCTGCTCAGCGCCTCTGGATGCGTCTTGGCTGGTTTGACTCAGTTGAGTCGCTGTTGTCGTCAACGTTTGACTGTGCTGTGCCAATTGCGCGACCAGCTGTTGCACACGCTCGGCAAAGGTATTAAAGGCTTGGCTTAGGCGTGAGACCTCATCCCTTCCTACAACCTTCAAGCGACGAGTCAAGTCACCGTCTCCACTCGCAACATCTTCCATAGCGGCGGCGGCCAGCCCCAATGGTCGTGAAATACCTCGCGCCAGGGCAATGATGACTAAGGTGAAGATCACAATACCCGCTAAACCAATCCACAGAACTCTCTGAATAATAGCATTCACATCTGTCAATACTTCGCTCATCGGCACAATCCGCGCGATCGACCAATGAGTTTCGGTGTTGCCTAATTTAATTGGCACATACGCCACCATCACATCGTCACTCATCACGTTAGAATAGAACTCGGTGACAAATGGCTGTCCCTGTTTAACTGCGTCTGTCGCAGCTGCGAGGTACTCGCCCATAAAGTCGCCTTCAGTGTCTTCCATTAACTGACCCAGACGTTGCGAATCAGGGTGCGCAATGATAGTACCGTTATGGCTAAAAAGTGCAGAAACGCTGGTTGGGGTGTTCATTGCAGCGACCTGTTGCTGAAAGCTCGCAGCGCTCATATCAATCCCAACCACAGCGATCACTTTGTCATTCACGATAATTGGCACAGCAACAGTGGTCATCAGCACCATTTCATCAGCCACCGGATAGAGGAACGGATCAAGCACCACTGGACGTCGTAGTTGTTTGGCCAACTGGTAATACTGCCCCTTGTCCTCATCATCGTAATCAAGCAAGTGGGTGAGTTTGATATCCTGCCCTTCCCTATACCAATAAGGAATAAAGCGCCCAGTTTGATCATGCCCTGCAGTATTTTCATACAAATCATCAAGCTCATCGAGCGCATCAGCCTCCCAGCCCGTCCAAATACCTAACAGGTCATCATTCTCACGCAAATATGAGCGCAACAGCTCTTTAAGAAAATCACGGCGTTCAAACTCATGAACGTGCTCGATATTTTGCATAACTATGCTGAAAGCTTTAATTTCATTGATGTGTCTAGTGAGCGCCTTCACTAAGTGCTCGCCATCTGCTTGCACCAAGCCCTCAGTGCTGTGTTTGGCGGCTTCGCTGACTGTGTGTTGAACCGCAGATCGAATAAACAGCAGTATGACAACCAAGATGATGATCGTAATTGGCAGCAAACTGACCAAGAGTTTTCGATTCATACTGAGGCGATTCAACATGATCCTTTCCTTTTTATAATGGGTTGATAAGATGTTAATTGAATAAGACGCTGACAATAACACTCGGTGTGACTTTGGTTGGCAGTTGCGCCTATGAAATAGCGCGTTGTTTTTTGCTGTTGAACTCCTGGCGTAACACCACAACCGTAGTTAAAACCATGAAGACAACGGTCGCCCACATCACTCCTTTGGCTAAGTGTTGATCCAATAGATAACCGAGAAATATCGGGCCTATCACTCCGCCAATATTGAATCCTGTTGAAACAATACCGAAAGTACGTCCTTCTGCGCCTTTAGGTGACGCCGCGCGAACGAGCATATCTCGCGACGGTGCAACCACTCCAGTTAAAAACCCCACCATGCCAAGAACAGAAACTAACAGCACTGCCGGCAGCGCCACAGTGGTAATAAGCAAGACAAATAAGGCCGCTAAGGCAAAAGCGCCGGCAGCTAAGAAGCCATGTTGAGTGGTTCGGTCAGCTAAATAGCCACCGGCTAAAACACCAAAGGCACTCATAAATAAGAATACGGTAAGACCTTGGTTCGCTGTCGACAGAGGAACGGCAAAACCTTCAACCAAAGCGGAAACAGAGAATTTCTCAATCGATCCGGTACTAAGACTGAGCAGCATAAATAAGAAAACAAAGCCGAATAAGCCCGCGATTGGTATTTTTATAGGGCGTTTTTCATTTGCAGTAGAATTTTTAATAACCGCTGCCACAGGCGTATTTACTCGATTAAAGAGCAACAGACACAACACGGCAACACCAACTGTACTGGATACCACAAAAGCCCAGCGCATATCGACCACTTGTGCCAAGCCTAATAAAATCGGCGGCGCAAGCGCAGCACCAAGAAACCCAGCAAAGGTGTGGATAGAAAACGCCTGACCCATTTTGTCAGATTGCATACCTTGCGAGAGCAATGCGTAATCGGCGGGGTGATAAACACCATTGGCCAGTCCAGCAAAAAACATCGCCAATAACAACACCGAGAAAACAGGCCATAGCGCAAGCAAAGCAAAGCTCATCGAACCTACCGCCAGTGCACCGATCAACATTTTCTGGGCGCCGACACGATCCACCATAAAGCCCAACGGAGCCTGCACGACAGCCGAGACGATATTAAACACCCCAAGAGCCAGACCCAGTTGCATAAAGCTGACATTCATCACTTGAGGTAGCAAAGGCAGTAAGGCAGGAATCGTCATGATATGCAGATGGCTAACTAAATGAGCCATAGCCACTTGGAACAATAGTTTTTTATGCATTCGATTTCTTCCTGCCCTACCCATGCCACGCGTATAGAAGTTATCTCTAATTGATCGCAGCTAAACGGCTACACAACTTACAAGGCAGATGACAGGCGCTCAAAACATCTTAACCTGTCATTACCCATATGATTTTATAGCGTAGGACTAATAAACAACCGCTGGATTTGGCGGATTAGGTGAACCTAACATCTCTCGATAAGACGGCGGTTGTAGCCCATCTCGATCGGTAATATTAAAACGCTGAGCAATTTCTGCAGAAATAACGGTATGGCCACTGAGCTCATCCCCTTTGGGATCATGAGCAATGGCGTAGATAATATCGCCAATAAACTCCGGTGATTCTGCTGTTGCCATAAATTGCTCATACTGCTCGTCTTTGCTCACGTCCCCAGCAAGCGCTGAGCGCTCAGTTAATAGCGGTCCCATCCAAATAGAAACCGTACGCACAGCGGTTCCTTTAAAATCGACAGCCATATCATGCACCAGCTTATCAACACCGGCTTTTTGTGCGCCATATGCCGGTCCATGCATATAGCAACTGGCACCAAATGACGAACCAAAGACGATTAAACCACTGTTTTGCTTGGTCATTATTTTTGCGGCATACCAGCTGGCAACATAAGCGGAGCGCAAACCGACATCTAAAATTTTGCAGGCGTCTAAGTCTTTTTCCCAAAAGGGTTTTTGTTCAATTAACTGTTCGTGAATAAACGCAGCATTGTTAACTAAGATATCTAAACGGCCCTGCTCTTTCTCGACCTGAGCAAACAGTTCAGCTGTTTGCGCATCGTCACTGTGGTCACAGACCACTGCAATACCTGTCCCACCGGCTTGGTTTATTTGCTCCGCCGTTTCATACACTGTGCCAGGCAAGACGGATCCATCCCAACCGAAAGCACTACCCACTGTTGTGCTACGTCCCGTGACGTAAACAATCATGCCTTTTTTTGCTAAAGCTAAGGCAATTCCACGACCTGCTCCACGACTGGCCCCAGTGACAATGGCGACTTGTTTTTGTTCTGACTGCATTGTTAACCTCATTTAAAAGTGCGGTACTTTATAAGAGCCGCTATTTAATATCAGCCAAACAGCGTGACCCAGTAAAAACAAAACTTCAATAGAAACCTCATAAAGATAAAATTATATTGAAATCAGTGACCAAAGCATTAACATCAATGACTATCAAATAAAAATAACCAAACAAAAGGTTCGCTATGAAACAAACAAAAAGCACTGAGCAGCGCCTACAAGAACTTGAAGATAAACAAGCGATTCTCGAATTAAAATACTGCTACCTCAACGCTTGCGATGAAAAAGATCCCGACCTAGTCACCCGCTGCTTTATGAGTGGCAAAATTGATATCAATTTTGGCCATATCGGCCAGTTTGATAACCGCGAAGATTTTGTTGATATTTTTAAAAAACTGGGTTGCCATGAGCATATTGTTGATATGCACCACGCACAAAACCCTATTTTTCTTGAGCTCACAGAAAGCTCAGCCAAAACCAAAATAAATTTACGCTTTCAAAGCATCAACACCCAAGACAAAAGCATCGCGCAACTGGGTGGATACTACCTCGATGAGTTTCAAAAAACAGAGGATGGGCAGTGGCTTATTAGCAAAAGCTCATTCACGGTGAACTCAGTTAAAATCAGTGACTTCTCTGGCGAGTGCAGCAAGATCGTTTACAGTGGTAATTGTATGCCACATTAAATAATGACTGAGAAAGTCATTATTTCATCCGGCGCAGCACTGCTTGTCAGCCGAGTCAGCCCGCGCGACCCTAGCGCTTTGGATTAATCTTGCGCAACAGCCAACTGCTGTAAAATCAGGGTGAAATTTTCAACTCCTTGCGCGCCAGACACCAGATGGCGCTGATTGAAAATAATCGCGGGTACACCTTGAACGCCGCGTTTTTGGAGGATGTGTTCGGCATTGCGCACCTCCTCAGCAAAACGCTGATCCTCAAGCACAGCCCGTGCTTCAATAGAATCCAAGCCGATCTCTGCGGCAATCGCCACTAGCACAGCCTTATCCGATAGATTCCGGTTATGGCTGAAATGCGCACTAAATAACGCCTGTTTTAAATCATGCATGCGCTCCTGTTGATCGGCCCAGTGCAACAATTGATGTGCGTTAAAGGTGTTGTGCATTCGACTGTCATCACGAAAAGCAAATTCAAAACCTACCTTAGCACCCGCTTCACTAAGACGCAGACGATTGGCCTCAGACTCTTGCAAGCTTAAACCATATTTCTCGCTGAGGTGTTCGCGCATATTCTGACCTGTGGCTGGCATATCAGGATTCAGTTCAAAGGGTTGCCAAAATATTTCATGCGCGGTGCCTGTTGCTTTTAAGGCCTCGGCCAACTGCCGGTAACCAATGACGCACCAAGGGCAAACGATATCTGACACTATATCGATACGTAATGGCTGATCTGATGTGCTCATACTGCTTCCTAAATTGTATTGCGTTGACGGGTTAACAGCATACCTATCTGAGCGCTTACTGATAAGCCAATTAGGCACGCCTTTTGACCAGCGCTGATAAAGTCTGCGCCCAGTGTGCAGCGACAACAGTGCCATTTTGATCCCGAACACTATCCTCAAGCGTCATTTCTACAGGCTCGACCCTTAACCAAAGGCGCTCGCCAAATGAGTGATGGGCAGCCAACCATTGGCGTCGCCCTCAGCAATATGCTCATCACCTTGCCACGCTGGCCTTGCGTCCAGCGCTGGTTCTGAACACAATCCAAGGTATGATATTCATCTAGGCAGCAAAAGCATAACAACCAGGCTCACTCGATCACTCCCCCTAAACGACGCGTTATTGACCTTTAAAGTTTGGCTCACGCTTCTCGACAAAGGCATCCACCGCCTCAGCATGGTCTTGTGTATGGTGTGCCAACGCCTGGTAAGCGGCAGAGAGCTCAAGCAGAGAATCCAGTCGCATATGCTGTCCTTCGCGCAGCAAACGCTTACACATTCTCAAGGCATGGCCTGGATTCTTGGCGATACGCTGCGCCATCTCAAGCGCTTGTGCCTCGAGTTCGTCCTCCGAGCACAACTGTTCAACCAGCCCCCACTCCAGAGCTTTTTGCGCATCAATCGCGTCGCCAGTAAACGCCATAATACTGGCCTTAGGAATACCGATAATACGCGGTAAAAGCCAAGCACCCCCATCACCTGGAATAATGCCTAACTTGACAAAGCTTTCTGCAAACAAGGCGGTATTGCTCGCGATGCGAATATCACACATACAGGCAAGATCCAAACCTGCCCCAATCGCAGCACCATTAACCGCGGCAATGATGGGAACATCCAACTCATAGAGTGCCAGCGGAATCTTCTGAATACCGTGGCGATAGTTATTATGCAACTCATAAGGCGAGCCAGCAAAAATCCCCTCACGGTTTTGCATATCCTTAATATTCCCTCCCGAGCAGAAGGCTTTGCCATTGCCCGTCAATACAACAGCTTTCACGCTATGGTCTTGGCGTAATTCAGCACATAAATCTACCAGCTCCTGAAACTGTTCAGGTGTTGTTAAAGCATTGCGGGTCTCTGGGCTGTTCATACGCACCATCAGAACAGCGCCGTATCGCTCCCGTTGGAGAAAAGCACTCATTAAAAGATCCTTATTCAGCTAACAGCAACTGACATTTTGTCAGTTTTTAATTATTGATCAACACACTCGCATATCCACTATTGCTGCACCGTCTAGAAGATGCAATAGGGGGGGCTTAATATCGGGACATCATTAGCCCAGGATAAGGCTAAGGCGCAACCAGCAGAAATGGCAATGGAATGACAGTGTTTATTTGCGTCCTGATTATGATCGTTGGGGCACTCACTCAGCTACCGCAACCGCCAAGCGCGTGATTGGAAGTTATGCACTTAGGGTTTGCAGCGGGCCTTACCAACCAGCACCCAGCACTGCTACGCCATTCCCTCAAAGGCATGCTATTGCATGCCTCATCTGCCAAACTACTGTCGAGGTATTAGCCAAGCGCAACAATGGATAACAGCGCCGGATCATCGGCATGTGCCAATAATATCGTCTCCACGCGCGCCTGCCAGAGACGTGCAAAATCTGCCTGTTGCTCTGGCGTCTCTCGATTCTGAATCACCGCCTGCATGCGTTCACGCTGAGAAGCATCGGCAGGTATTCTGTGAGCATCGAAACTCACCATAACAGCGGCGCCCGTGTCCAGCCGCTGGAAGCGCACAAGCGCATTATGTTCACTCTGCTCAGTCGCGAAGCTGAGTAATCCGTGGCGTGCAAAACGCTGACCAATACCTTTAAAGCCTCCTTGTCCTGCCGCGCCGGTAATGAGCGTCAGCACCTGCGCGACCACGCCAGTGGTGCCATCGGTTTCCGGTGACGGCATATGTACGGATATGCCACCACGCTCAGGCAGCGTATCGGGATACAGCGCCTTTAGCGCCGCTCGTGCTGTCAGGAACGCACCTGCCACGGTAGGACAAGAATGCCCAGCCAGCCGAACTGCATCGGCATAACGGTACTCCATGATGCCATTGGCAGTGGTACCGAGTAGTTGAGCCAATGCGTCGTGTACACGAATAACGGGGGCTTTATCGAAAAAATCGGGAAACATCATGGTGTTCTCCTTAATGAATCGCATTGTAAGTAAGGGTTTGAGATTAGCAGGCTAAGCCAGGTTGATCACTATCTGGCATCAACTATTAGGATGAATTCGCACAATACACTTCGCCACCCCTGTGCACCCTCTCAAGCAGCCTTAAAATAATATATTTAAAGACTAAGCACCTTAGCTGTCTTTAACGGCTGTCGAACATCACTTTTAAAAACAACCAATAATGAGATGATTTGTATCTTTATACGTGCAATTATAGATTTGCAACAATGCCAAACCCTAGCGGATGACTACCGACATTAATAAAAAAGTGAGGCTGTGCAGATGATTTACTCTAAACCTGGTAACAAAGATGCTTTATTAGCTATTAAACCCTCTTATGGAAACTTCATTAACGGTGAGTTTGTAGCCCCTGTTAAGGGCCTGTACTTTAGCAATACCACCCCCATCACCAATGAAGACTGCGGGCAGTTCCCGCGTTCAAGCGCTGAAGATATTGAACATGCCCTCGATGCAGCGCACGCAGCGGCTGATGCTTGGGGAAAAACTTCAGCCCAAGATCGCGCGCTGGTACTATTAAGAATTGCTGACCGTATTGAAGACAATCTTGAGCTATTAGCCGTTGCGGAAACCTGGGATAACGGTAAGCCCATCCGTGAAACGTTGGCTGTGGACGTGCCCTTATCGGCTGATCACTTCCGTTATTTTGCTGGCTGTATTCGTGCGCAAGAAGGCGGCGCCGCAGAAATTGATAGCGACACCGCCGCCTATCACTTTCATGAGCCCTTGGGCGTGGTGGGTCAAATCATCCCCTGGAACTTCCCTCTACTGATGGCGTCTTGGAAGCTCGCACCGGCCTTAGCCGCCGGCAACACAGTTATTCTTAAGCCGGCAGAGCAAACGCCATTGTCCATTACCGTACTTATGGAACTGATCGGTGACTTATTGCCGCCCGGCGTTTTAAACGTAGTGCATGGTTTTGGTCGTGAAGCCGGAGAAGCATTAGCCAGCAGTAAACGTATTGCCAAAATTGCTTTCACCGGCTCGACTGCTACTGGCCGTCATATCATGCAACACGCAGCCGCTAATATTATCCCCAGCACCATGGAGTTGGGCGGCAAATCACCGAATATCTTCTTTGCTGACATTATGCAGGCCGAGCCTGAGTTTATTGAAAAAGCCGCTGAAGGCTTAGTTATGGGCTTCTTTAACCAAGGCGAAGTTTGCACCTGTCCTTCTCGAGCACTGATTCAAGAATCCATGTACGAGCCTTTTATGGCTCAAGTGATGAAGAAGATTAAAGCCATTAAACGTGGCAATCCACTGGATACAGAAACCATGCTGGGTGCGCAAGCATCATCCCAGCAGTTTGAAAAAGTTATGTCTTATATGGATATCGCCCAAGCAGAAGGTGCTGAGATCCTCACCGGTGGTGCCATTGAGCAACTCAGTGGTGATTTGAGCTCTGGATTTTATATTCAGCCCACCCTGCTCAAAGGCCACAACAAAATGCGTGTCTTCCAAGAGGAGATATTTGGCCCCGTGGTCTCAGTCACCACCTTTAAGGATGAAGCTGAAGCCTTAGCTATTGCCAATGACACAGAATACGGCCTTGCCGCTGGAGTCTGGACCCGCGATATTAACTTAGCCTACCGCATGGGACGTGCGATTAAAGCCGGTCGTGTTTGGACCAACTGCTACGGTTTACACCCTGCTCACGCTGCTTTTGGCGGCTATAAGCAATCTGGGGTGGGCCGTGAAACCCATAAAATGATGCTGGATCATTACCAACAAACTAAGAATTTACTGGTCAGCTACAGCAGCAAACCCATGGGTTTCTTTTAGTTCTAATCTGAGCATCTAAGTGTTTAATTTAAGAGGTTTTTATCATGCGTTTTTACGACTATCTATTACCGAGCGTTAACTTTTTCGGCCCTAATTCCATTTCGGTCTTAGGTGAGCGCTGTCAATTACTCGGCGGCAAGCATGCTTTAATTGTCACCGACCCATTTTTAGCCACACTTAAAGATGGTGCTGTTGAGCAGGCAGTTCGCTATTTAAAGGAAGCAGGCATCAAAACCACGATTTTCTCAGAGGTGCAAGCCAACCCCAAAGATACCGATGTAACGGCGGGGCTGGCTTGTTACCAAGACAATCACTGCGATATGTTGGTCACCGTTGGCGGTGGCTCACCCCATGACTGCGGTAAAGCCATCGGCATTATGGCCACCCATCCCGGCAAGATTGGCGACTATGCCGGCATCGATACCTTAACTAACCCGCTGCCGCCGATTGTTGCCGTCAACACCACCGCAGGCACGGCCAGTGAAATCACACGCCACTGCGTGATTACGGATACTAAAAGCCATTTAAAGTATGTGATTGTCAGCTGGCGTAACCTGCCTTTGGTGTCAATTAATGACCCCATATTAATGCTAGGTAAACCGCGTGCATTAACGGCCGCCACAGGTATGGATGCCTTGACCCATGCCATCGAGGCTTATGTGTCAGTGGATGCCAACCCAGTCACCGATGCTGCAGCGATTCAAGCAATTAAACTTATTGCGAAAAACTTGCGCATTGCTGTAGCCAACGGTGCTGACCTTAAAGCCCGCGAAAATATGGCTTATGCCTCCTTGCTGGCGGGTATGGCCTTTAACAATGGCAACTTAGGCTATGTGCATGCCATGGCTCACCAATTGGGCGGACTCTACGATATGGCTCACGGCGTGGCTAATGCCATGCTGCTACCACATGTGTGTCGCTATAACCTGATTGCCAACCCACAAAAGTTTGCTGATATTGCTGAGTTTATGGGTGAGAACATTCAAGGCATTTCTGTACTGGAAGCCGCCGACAAAGCCATTGATGCGATATTTAGGCTGTCGGCAGAGCTCTCCATTCCAGCGCACTTAAGTGAAATGGGTGTTAAAGAGGCTGATTTTGAACTGATGGCAGACAATGCATTAAAAGACGGCAACGCCTTTAGTAACCCTCGCAAAGGTACTCAAAAGGACATTATTGCGATTTTTAAAGCCGCTTATTAACTCAAACCAAGCCAGGCTTAATATCAGCCCTTATCCATTTCAGTGGATAAGGGCTTTTTTATGTTCAAAGCAAGACCAAAGTTATAAAAAAACCATTTGCAAAATCACAAAATATCTATAATGATAAGGATCGTATCGTTATAGATAATAAAACAAGAAAGGTAACGCATTATGGTTGGATTATTCGGCATTCTTCTCTCGCTCGGCTTACTGATGTATTTAGCCTATCGAGGCATAACCGTATTAATTTTGGCGCCTATTTTGGCGCTCGTCGCGGTCATTTTTAGTGGAGAAGGTGCAGTACTGTTGGGCACCTACACTCAAGTGTTTATGCAAAGCCTAGGTGGCTATGTGATTAAGTACTTTCCGCTTTTCTTGCTCGGCGCAGTATTTGGCAAGTTAATGGATGACTCTGGTGCAGCACGCAGTATTGCACGTTGGTTGGTGGCTAAATTAGGCAAGCAGCGCTCCTTGCTGGCCATTGTCTTAGCCTGCGGTATTTTGACCTATGGTGGTGTTTCTTTATTTGTCGTGGGGTTTGCCGTCTACCCCATTGCTGCGGCCTTATTTCGTGAGGCAAGCCTGCCTAAACGTTTTATTCCCGGCGCCATTGCTTTAGGCGCACTGACTTTTACCATGACCGCACTGCCCGGTACGCCTGCGATTCAAAACGCGATTCCAATGCCATTTTTTAGCACTGATGCATTTGCTGCGCCCTTTCTAGGCATTATTGGTGGCTTAATTATGTTACTTGGCGGCATGTGGTGGCTCAGCTACCGAGTCAACAATGCCACCGCTGCAGGTGAAGGCTACGGCAACCATCAAGACGAAATTATAGATATTGATACTGCAAATGACCCCAGTATCAGCATTGCTTTGTTGCCCATTATTTTGGTGATCAGCACCAACTTTGTATTATCAAAATACTTATTGCCATTATTGGATACAACCTATTTAGCTGATACGAAATATGGCGCAACCTCTCTCAATTCAGTGATCGGCACCTGGGCCATTATTTGTGCGCTGGTAATCGCCTGCATGGTTCTGATCTTGTCTAACTGGAAGCGCTGGAAAGACCTTAAAAACACCATCAATAAAGGTACTTTAGGCTCTTTACTGCCGATTTTTAATACCGCATCTGAAGTGGGATACGGATCAGTGATTGCTTCTTTGGCTGCTTTTATAGTTGTACGAGATTTTTTAGTGAGTTTATCACCGAACAACCCCCTTATCTCTGAAGCAATCGTCGTCAACGTCTTAGCAGGCATTACCGGATCGGCATCGGGTGGTTTAAGTATTGCGCTAAATACCATGGGTGACACCTATTTAAACCTGGGAACACAATTCAATATTTCTCCAGAGCTCTTACACCGCATTGCATCAATGGCTTCTGGTGGATTTGATGCACTACCACACAATGGCGCAGTGATTACCCTGCTGGTAATTTGCGGCTTAAGTCATCGTGAGTCATACCCCGATATTGGCATGGTTGCGGTGGTTATTCCTTTGGTTGCACTCGCTGTTGTGATTACTTTGGGTACGATCTTTGGCTCCTTTTAACCCATAAAAACAATACTTTAATT
Organism: Denitrificimonas caeni; assembly: GCF_905120345.1. Classification (GTDB taxonomy): domain Bacteria; phylum Pseudomonadota; class Gammaproteobacteria; order Pseudomonadales; family Pseudomonadaceae; genus Denitrificimonas; species Denitrificimonas caeni_A. Next base: position 297,940 of record NZ_CAJHOA010000001.1, read on the forward strand.
CATCAAGGAAACACCTATGTCCATAACAGTTATTTTACCTCGAATCATGGAAATTGGCGCTGGAGCCATCAGCAAACTACCCAGCATCGTGCAGTCCTTAGGTGGCAGTAAACCGCTGATCATTACTGACAAAATGATGGTGCAACTGGGCTATATCCAGCAATTACAAGACTTGTTATCTGCCGCAGGGCTTAATGCCGATGTGTTTGACGGCACTGAGCCTGAACCCACCGCCGCATCCATTGAAGCGGGCCTGCAGTGTGTGCTGGACAACAATTACGATGTGATTATTGCTTTGGGCGGCGGCAGTCCCATTGATAGCGCTAAAGCCATCGCCATCTTAGGCAAGCATGGCGGCAATATTCGGGATTATAAATTTCCGCGGCAAGTCAATGAGGTCGGCATTCCAATTGTTGCGATTCCGACCACCGCTGGCACGGGTACCGAAGTCACGCGATTTACCATCATTACCGATGAAAAAAACGATGAGAAAATGCTCTGCGTCGGTATTGGTTTTATGCCACTGGCGGCGATTGTCGATGTCAATTTAACCTTAAGCTTACCGCCACGTATCACCGCTGATACCGGCATTGACGCCTTAACCCACGCCATTGAAGCCTACGTTAGCCAAAAAGCCAGTCCATTCAGTGACAGTCAGGCTTTATCGGCAATGCGTTTAATTGGCCCGCACCTCAAACGTGCCTATGTCGACGGCAGTGATGTTGAAGCACGAGAAGCCATGATGTTGGGTTCAACTTTAGCTGGTATTGCTTTTTCCAGTGCCTCGGTGGCTTTAGTGCATGGCATGAGCCGCCCGATTGGTGCTTTTTTTCATGTGCCGCACGGTTTATCCAATGCCATGTTGCTGCCCAGTGTCACCGCATTTTCAATTCCAGCGGCACCTGAACGCTACGCCGATTGCGCGCGAGCGATTGGCGTAGCCAGTGCCGCAGATAGCACAGAACAGGCCAATCAAAAATTACTGACCGCGCTCGAAACCTTTAATCGCGAATTGCAGGTGCCGAGCTTGGCCGCGTTTGGAGCCGACCGAGCACGCTTTGACAGCTTGGTAGAAACCATGGCTGAGCAGGCCTTAGCCTCAGGCTCACCCAGTAATAACCCACGCGTCCCCAGCATTGCGCAAATGGTCAGCATCTACCAACAACTGTGGGCCTAAACACTTAATTATCTATATCAGAGGATAACAGCATGAACTTAATTGGACACTTCATTAACGGACAAAACGTGAGCGATCATGTACGCACTCAAGCGGTATTTAACCCTGCGACAGGCCAAGCCACAAAAGAGGTCGCCTTGGCGGGCAAGCAAACGGTTGAGCAAGCCATCGCCGCAGCCCAGCACGCCTTTCCAGAATGGCGCAATACCCCGGTGATCAAACGTGCGCGAGTGATGTTTCGCTTTAAAGAATTACTGGAAAAAAATGCTGATGAAATCTGCCGTTTGATCGGTGAAGAACACGGTAAAATTCTGCACGACGCAGCGGGCGAACTGCAGCGCGGTATCGAAAATGTCGAGTACGCCTGTGGTGCACCGGAGTTTCTCAAAGGTGAATTCAGCAAAAACGCAGGCCCGAATATTGATTCCTGGAGCGAGTTTCAACCTTTAGGTGTGGTTGCGGGGATTACCCCCTTTAACTTCCCGGCCATGGTACCCCTGTGGATGTACCCTATGGCCATTGTCTGCGGTAACTGCTTTATTTTGAAACCCTCTGAGCGCGACCCAAGCTCAACCTTATTTATTGCGCAACTGCTCAAAGAAGCCGGCCTGCCTGATGGCGTGATGAATGTGGTCAATGGCGATAAAGAAGCGGTTGATACCTTACTGCACGACCCGCGCATTCAAGCGGTGAGTTTTGTCGGTTCAACCCCTATTGCTGAGTACATTTACTCCACCGCTGCAGCAAATGGCAAGCGCTGCCAAGCACTCGGTGGTGCGAAAAATCACGCCATTGTGATGCCAGACGCCGACCTGGATAATGTGGTGAACTCCTTACTCGGCGCAGCCTTTGGCTCATCGGGCGAGCGCTGCATGGCACTGTCCGTGGCTGTTGCCGTGGGTGATGAGGTTGCTGAGCAATTGATTGAACGCATGCAAGTGGCCATGCAAGGCTTGAAAGTTGGCGTTTACTCAGAAATGAGCAATGATTTTGGCCCGGTGATCACCCAGCAACATAAAGAAAAAGTCGTTGGTTATATTGATAGTGCTGAGCAACAAGGGGCAAAAATCGTGGTCGATGGCCGCCATTTACAACCCGCGGGCTACGAGCAAGGCTTTTTTGTGGGCGCAACCTTAATTGACCAAGTCACAGCCGAGATGACCAGCTATCAAGAAGAAATTTTTGGTCCAGTCTTGCAGGTCATGCGCGTGCAAAGCATGGAGCAAGCCATGCAACTGATCAATGACCATGAGTATGGAAACGGCACCTGCATTTACACCCGTGACGGTGAAGCTGCGCGTTACTTTACTGATCATATTATGGTCGGTATGGTCGGCATTAACGTGCCCTTACCCGTGCCTGTGGCGTACCATAGTTTTGGTGGCTGGAAGCGCTCGCTGTTTGGCGATTTATATGCCTATGGTCCAGACGGCGTGCGTTTTTACACCCGCCGTAAAACCATTACCCAACGCTGGCCTAGCGCCAATGTGCGTGAAGGCGCGCAATTCTCAATGCCGACACTGAACTAAGTTAAGCCTGATAGAAAAACGGCCCACTGCAATGGGCCGTTTTTTATTGTGGGTCTAAAACCGTGGCCTCTTTTAACAAGAGACTCAACTCTTGTGCCGCCGCCTGCAGTTGTGGCACAAAAGTGAGCAGATCAGCTAATGTTTTGCGCACTGTCGGTGCATGGGTAAATAAGCTGGCGAAATACTGTCCGTCCGGGCTTAAAATTGGTACAGAACAGGCAACCATCCCCGCAATAAACTCTTCGTTATCCACCCCTACACCGGTTGTTGCGATTTGCTCTAAGCTGGCTTCCAACTCTGCCTTATCCACCAAGGTATTATTAGTCAGCGCTTGTAACGGCATATTGTTAAGCAAACGCTTACGCTGCGCTTGAGGCAGCGAACTTAAATACAATTTACCGCCGGAAGTGCACCACACAGGAACGTTGCCACCAATGGGCAAGTAAATCTGTAAGGGCCAGTTACTTTGCACACGATCGGTGTACATCATTTCTAAATCATTCGGGATAGCAATGCCACAGGTCTCACCCACCTCTGCCGCTAGGCGTTGCAAAACAGATAAGCGCAAACTTTTGAGTGAGTGACTGCTTAATACGCCCACAGCCGTTTTCACCAATCGAGCACTCGGAACAATCAAACCGCGCCAGTCCGTCTGCACAAAGCCATCCGCTTCCAACTGCTGCAGCAAGCGATGGATGCTAGGTTTTGGAATATCTAAGCTAAACGCCAAGTCTGCAGGTGATAGTGGACGCTCACTGATGGACACCAATTCAATAATCTCTAGCACACGATTGATTGAAGAACCTTTGCTACGTTTAGCTGAATCGCTCATGAGGGCTTAAAATCCATCTAATAAATATAAAATAGAGTGTGAGGGCGTTGCCAAAAGAATGATTGGTCAATCGAATAACATCATCATTCAGCGCAAATGAGGGTGTCACAATACCAAGCTGAGCAGTATTTAGCTTGCACAAACAAAGATTTTCCCACCTCATCGCTTTAAAACGATGACAATTGCCATGGGAGTGAGGTATTCGCGCGCCTCAAGCTGCGTCTGACTCTCACCATCCGTCCCTAGGCACAGCAAGCGGGCTAATGCTAAAACTCGCGCCGGTCGCGTAAGTCTTTAAAAGCCATGGCTAAGGCTAACAAAATAATCAGGGTGATCGTTAATAAACCCAAGCTCACGGCAATATGCCACGAGCTATAGGGGCGCACGCTAAACACAATGGCCGTAATCACCGCAATCCCCACCGAAGTGCCAATGCGCTGCCCGGTTTGCATAATGGCGCCAGAACTACCAGCGTAAGCCAACGGCACTTCAGCCAGAGTCAATGTTTGGTTAGGACTGATCACCGAGCCTTGGCCTAGGCCAAAACAAGCCAAGGACAACAGCAGCCACCAAATACTTACGCCCAGATACTCATGTAACAGCACCACGGCAACACTGGAAAGCACCCCTAAAACAGCCAAAATCAAGCCGCCAATCACAATTTTGCGACCATAGTGATTGACGCGTTGGCCCGCCCAGTTCGCCGAATAGGCAGAGAGCAGCGCCGAAGGTACGCCAACCAGACCCGCTTCAAATGCGGAGAAACCAAGGCCTTGCTGTACATATAAAGGAATCAGCACCCAAACACTGGTCATGCCCAGAAAGTACAAAGTCATAATAATGCTGCCGTTGCGGTAGCTTGAGGTGGCGAAAATCTTTAAATCCACCATAGGACTATAGCCGCGCTCGGTATACCAACGCTCCCAACGCGCCCAAAGGTAAAATAAGAGCAAGCCTGCCGGCAATAGCAGCCACATCAGTGCCGACGCATTCGCGCCAACAAAGGGATAAAGGACAGCCAACACCCCTAAGCCCAGTAACAGTGCGCCGATTGGATCGAGGGAGCTTAAGCCCTGCTGCTCCTGTGATTTAGGTTTGTGAATTAAGGGCCGTGGAAACCAGAGTAACGCCAACACTATGGTTAATAACCCTATCGGCACGTTAATCAGAAACGTCAGGCGCCAACCGAACTCAAGGCCACCCAATTGAATCAGTAGCCCACCAATAACAGGGCCAATCGCAACGGAAACCCCCACAGTGGTACCAAAAAAACCGAAGGCGCGACCGCGCTCTGAATCGCTAAAATACTGTTGAATCATGCCCACGGCTTGCGGGTTCATCAGCCCTGAACCCACCCCCTGCACAAAGCGCGCGCCATTAAGCCACTGTGCATCCGGCGCTAAGCCTGCGGCAATCGATGCAAGGGTGAAAATGATCACGCCCAGAATAAAAATTCCGCCGCGCCCCATCAGATCACCCGCGCGCCCAGCACTGACCAAGACCACACCAAAGGTCAGCGCATAACCGGCGAGCACCCACTGAATAGCCGATTGACTGGCAGCCAGTGACTCTTGGATCGAAGCCAAAGCCACATTCACCACACTGACACTCATCAGCGACATAAAAATCGCCATCAGCAACACCGCAAGAACCCGCCAGCGCACAGGATCACTGCTGGTATCGCTGGTGATATCTTGCGGCACGGCCAGTTGCGTCATATAAAATCCTAAAAACCATGAATAGAAGTCATGTAGATAAACTGAGCCGAGGTCACAGTATCCACACACAGCTGGTTATGGGCTTATAGCGTAAGCGACTCAGGCAGGCAGGCAGTGTAGCAAGCACAAGCGTTGTATGTTGCATATCAAAGTCGGCACTATGTCTAGGTTGCAGCACAGTGCTCTTTTGCAAACATACTGCGTGTTTCAGGCAAAAGATCAATACGCCTCAGATTTCGATCTGAAAATTCAAGATAAAGTAACCTCTAAAACGAGCAGCTCAACCACCTATAACTTGCTTTAGTCCCCTAGGGCAGCACCAAATTATTCGCCATCGTATTAATACAATGATTCATTTATTGTGATACTCAGAAAAACCGTACGTAATTAAAAGAACAGCAGCCACGCTCATCCTCACTAAAACAGGCCGAACGGAACTTGATAGTCGATCCGTTGGCGGGTTCTTGATAATTATCATTGCCCTTTCAAGGAGGGATTCTTTAATCTAGCGCATGGACGAGAGTGATTATCATTTAAATCTTACTTGGTGACAATTTGCATGCACAGCAATCTGGAGTATTAGCGTGAAACCCATGACTAAAATAATGACCTCTATCGGCCTCGGTCTGTTCGCTATCTTTAGCTTGTTAAGTACCGCATATGCAGCTCAAGATTCATTGCCGGTGAAAAAACTGGTCATTGCTGGGCCACCCGCTGGCGTCTCTAATGGCCTCTTTCATCTTCTGGCCAGCGATGGCTTTGCTGAGATCGCCGAGGAAGTAGAATTTATCCTTTGGAGCAATCCCGATCAATTACGCGCATTAGCATTGAACGGCAAAGTCGACTTTATTGCGATGCCGACCAACGTTGCCGCTAATTTATATAACCGTGGCGCACCACTGGCGTTACTCAACGTTTCACAATGGGGCGTGCTGTGGATGATTTCGCGCGATCCTAATATGAAAACACTGGCCGATTTTAAGGGTCAAGAAATCGCCATCCCTTTTCGTGCCGACATGCCAGATATCGTTTTTACTCACCTTGCCGAAAGACAAGGCTTAATACCGAGCAAAGACTTTCAGCTCAACTACACCGCGACACCGATGGATGCGATGCAGTTATTAATTATGCGCCGTGTTGATCACGCCCTACTGGCTGAACCTGCACTATCCATGGCCTTACGCAAAACGAAATCTTTTCCGCTTTCGGTTATTGCTCCTGAGTTGCACCGCAGCGTGGACTTACAACACGAGTGGGCGCGAGTAATGGGTACTGAGGCGCGTATTCCACAAGCGGGTATCGCAGTCGTGGGAGACCAACGTAAAAACATCGAGCTGGTTACACGTTTTGAAACAGCTTACGCAAAAGCCACGCAATGGTGCCAAGACAACCAACAGCAGTGTGGCGAAGAAGTCGCAGCACAAGTACCCATGCTATCAGCAGAAGCTGTTAGCGATGCATTAGCCGCACAAGTCAATCACTACGCGACAGCATTCGATGCGCAACAAGAACTGCAAGATTTTCTGCAAATCTTATTAGACAAACAGCCTGCCTCAGTGGGCGGCAAACTCCCTGATATAAACTTTTACGCCAATCCTAATAGCCAAGCTCAATGAACCGACTGAGAAATCTTTTACCCAATACCCTCAGCTACCTATGGAGTGGCTGGGGCGCACTGGCAAGTTTGCTATTATTTTGTGCCGTGTGGGAGCTGGTCGGTGAGTATTATGGTGACCTAATTCTGCCTGGCCCATTAGAGGTTATTGGCCAACTAAAGCTGATGTTTAATAGCGGTATCGCCGGCCCTGAGCTGATTATTTCCGGCCGCCGCACCTTGTATGGCTTATTCTTAGCCTTAGCTGTGGGTAGCCTATTAGGCATGCTTGCGGGCTTTTCAATGACCACGTCCATGCTGGCTAGACCGTTAATTACTTTATTGTTAGGTATGCCGCCCATTGCTTGGTTGGTGCTGGCCATGTTGTGGTTTGGTCTTGGCGATGCCACGCCGGTGTTTACCGTATTCATCGCGTGCTTGCCGATTGTGTTTGCCGGCGCGATGCAAGGCACTCGTACTCTCGACAACCATCTCAAAGCAGTGGCGCAGGTGTACCGACTGCCTTGGCACATGCGCCTCACCGATATTTATCTACCGCATTTAGCCTCTTACTTATTTCCAGCATGGATTACCGCTTTGGGCACCTCATGGAAAGTTGTGGTCATGGCTGAACTACTCAGTACCTCTGACGGAGTTGGCGCTGCTTTGGCTGTTTCTCGTGCACAACTCGACACATCGACCACTCTGGCTTGGGTTGTTGCGGTATTGGGCGTATTGCTGGCTACCGAATACTTACTGCTGGAGCCCATCAAACGGCATCTGGAACGCTGGCGCGTGGGAGTGAGTCAATGAGCGCTCTACAGATCCGCAACTTACAGCACAAGTATGCTTTAACCGAGGTGCTCAGTAATATTAATTTGGATTTAGCCGCTGGAGAAACTTTAGCCTTAGTCGGTCCTTCTGGCTGCGGAAAAAGCACGCTATTACATATTATCGCTGGACTGTTAACCCCCAGTGAAGCTGTGATTAAAAATGATTTTCGTGGTACCGCATGTATGTTTCAAGAACCACGTTTACTGCCGTGGAAAACTGCAGAGGACAACATCACTCTAGGCTTAAAAGCGTTACATGTACCTAAGCAAGCATGCCGACAACAAGCACAAAACATTGCCAAAACATTAGGTTTAACTGCCGATGATTTGAACAAATACCCCCACGAATTATCTGGCGGGATGCAAAGCCGGATCGCGCTGGGTCGTGCCTTAATTATTAAACCTGATCTGCTCTTACTGGATGAACCTTTTTCAGCTTTAGATATTGGTTTAAAGCTGGAACTGTACCGGCTGTTGCGTCAGCACATCACCGAACGAGGTAGCAGCGTGCTAATGATTACCCACGACTTAATGGAGGCGGTGCGTTTAGCCGATCGAATCGTGATGATGATCCCAGAACCGGGACGCTTAATTGGTGAATTTACCCTACAACAGTCACACGCTGAGCGAAGCGAGACTTGGATTTATCAGACCACTGCCAAACTGATGGCAAACGATAGAATTCGTATTGGTTTTGGCTTAGCCGAGGGCTCACTCAATCTTACCGAGCACCTTCATACACAGCATTCGGGATGCAGTATATGAACCTGCTAAGGCATTGTTTACAATCACCACTGCTATTATGCGGCTTTCGTCCTTTTTTTCTGCTAACGGCCAGCAGCGCCATAGTTTTTATGGGTTTATGGTTGTTATCGTTGCAGGGCTGGATCGAAGCATGGCCGATCGCTGGCGGTTGGTTATTGTGGCATGCTCACGAACTTATTTTTGGTTTTGCAGCGGCAGCGACTGCAGGTTTTGCCTTAACCGCAATTCCTGAATTCACCAACACTAAACCTTTGGGTCAGCTACCACTAATGAACCTCGTGGGCTTATGGCTGGCTGCACGTTTAAGTTATCTGCTCGCCTTCTGGGTCACTCCATGGCCAGCGCTGTTCTTCAATTTAATATTTTGGCTCGGGCTGTTGCTGTATATCAGTCCGCCGGTATGGCGCGATCCACAGCGTAAACATATCAGCTTCACCTTAGTAGTTGCCGGCTTAGCTGCTTTGCAAACGGGCTTTTTCGTGTTTTTATCTGAACCCGGCTCCGCGCTAAAGTGGTTGTATATGGGTATTCACGCGCTAATGGTGTTGATTATTGTTGCCACCAGCCGCGTCTCTATGAGTGTGGTCAATAATCGAGTTGAACATAAAGAAAACACCAGTGATCCCGATGCAACACCTTACTTGGCTCGGCCACCACGCCGTTATTTAGCTATAGCCATGATTGCCATCTGTGCCCTTGCGGAATTTACCTTAGGCGCTCATCCTGTGACGGGTTGGACAGCATTGGCAGCTATGGCAGCTATTTTCAACTTACTTAATGACTGGCATGTAGGTCGCCCTCTACTCTCTCGATTGGCGTTAATGCTCTACGCCAGTTACTGGTTAATGGCGCTAGGTTATGGACTGCTGGGTGCGGCGTATTTAGGTGCCCCACTGTTACCTTCAGCAGGTCGTCACTTACTGACAGTAGGCGCGATGACCTTGTCGATTTTTACCATTATGTGCATTGTTTCACGCATCCATTCGGGCTTATGGCTGGATCGCAGACCCTGGATCCCAAGTGCAGCACTGCTCTTTATCACCGCTGCTTTAGTACGTGCTTATGCCAGTTTTTATAGCGCTGCAACATCATTTAGTCAGCTACTGATAGCCGCCGGTTTACTCTGGGTCGGTGGTTTTCTGCTGTATGCTGTGTACTTATTTAAAACCTTAAGTACAGCGCGCACAGATGGACAAGCCGGTTGTGCGGAGCCAATAGCTGAGAGCCATTGAGCAACTTGATTAAAGTTATATGTACATTGCAGGGTCTCTACAGCTCACTGACCCACGATTAAAAACCGGAATAATGACACCATAAGTCTTGATTTGTAACGGCTTAAAACGCATGAGACACTGCACACCCATGGCCCGATAAAGTCTTTTGTTAAGCCAGTATTTGTTTAAAATAACTGCAGCATCCAAACAAACCATCGCCGAGCGAGGCACTACGCTCTCGTGGTTTTTTCAGATCCAATTGGGGTACTGGCAAGTTAACACTGCGGCACAAACCATCAATGTCGAGCAAGACAATCTCTGGATTACGGCCACCAATAAAACCGGCACGTCGAAACTGCGTCAACTGTCGAGAGAATGTTTCTGGGGTAATATTCAACTGCCTCGCAAGAATAGCCTGACGAACCGGCAAACTAAACCACGCTGAGCGATGCTCAATATATAAATCCAACAAATAACTCGCTAGGCGCTGCGCGGCATTACCTATGGTCAGTAAGTCAATTCGATTCAACGACTGTGAAACAGCGACCGCCATACTTTCTAATAACTGCATGGCCAAAGCTGGAGTGCACTGACAAAGGGTCAGTAAGCTTTGTTTAGGAATCTTATACACGATGACATCACCCAACGCTTGCGCAGCTAGAGGGTATTGCGCATCGTTAATAAACATCATTGTTTCAGCCACTGTATCGCCAGCACCCACGGTGCGAAAAATCTTTTCTTCACCGTCGTAACAAGGTCGATATAAAGCGACCTCACCACTTTTTATCCAATAAAAATGTGTGGCAGGTTGACCGAAGCAAAACAAATGCTCATGTTCAGCAAGCACTATAAGCTTCGCGTCATTAAGCAAGATGCCCAGTATATTTTTATCAAACTGCGTAACAATAGAGGTTTTATTTTTGGCAGTAAAAGCCAATGCGCTATCCATAATGTACTCAAATAACTGACCAAAACAATCACTAATGAGAATCATTCTACGCCAGAGTTACTAGATTACCAATGCGCAATATTCAGTATCGAACACATGTCCCACTGTGCTGAACGATGCTCACCAATAAAGCATGAGCACTCTCAGGTCAATTATCAGTCTGCTTATAGCTAAAACGCACCGCTAAACGCCAGTGTCACACCGCGACCTGGCGCCTTAAGCTCTTGGCCACTGATGCCATCAGTCAGATGCTCATGATATTTCTTATTGGTTAAGTTGCTCAACTGCAGATCAATATGGCTGCTTTTTAAGCCTGCCATCACACCAAAACCATAACCCACGCGTGCATCTGCAGTGATAAAGCTATCGGTTTTATCTTCACTGCCATTACTAAAACGCTGAGCAATACGATCCTGTTTAGCCACTGCGCGCAAACCCGTGTGCCAAGAGAAACCACGTTCAGCCGGCTGACCAATACCTAAGCGCAATTCATTGGCAGGCATTTCATAAAGAGGCTCATTGTCTTGTTTGTTTTTTCCTCGCATCCAGGTAAATCCTGCATCAACAACAAAGACACTGAGTGGCACCTCAAGGTTACCCTCAAGGCCATAAGTCACCACTTTGCTAAGATTTTCGCTTTGTTTAATCGCTAAGCCATTTTGCGGATGATTGCTACCCGTTACACGACCGGCAATAAAATCATCAATGCGCGTATAAAAAGCGGCTAACTGGAACGCGTGCAAACCATCACGGCCTTTTAAGCCCAGTTCAACACTGCTGGAACGCTCAGGATCGAGCTGCGGATTACCCACATGGTAATAACCATCACCGCGTGCTGAATCCTCAAAACGCTCGCGCAAATCAGGCGCGCGGTAGGCCTGTCCGATATTGGCATACAAATTTAGGGTATCTGTGAGCGGTTGCACTGCACCCAGCGACCATGACAAGTTGTTATCGCTATGACTTAAACCCGATGTTTTTGCAGCGAGTCCTGAACCTTTAACTTTTGCATCACCTTGAGTGTGATCGTAGCGCAAACCTGCCGTTAACAGCGTGCTACCAACCGAAAACTCATCCTGCACAAAGATACCTACGGATGAAACCTCACCATCCTTAAAGGGATCATTGCGCATATTATTATTAAAAAATGGTGGATTGTTATTCATATAACGCTCAGGATCACCGGTCATTTTCCAGCCTTCCACACCGGCAGTGAACCAATGTGCATCACTCAGCGCACCATTCCACTGGCTGCGCAAACCATGGGTGATAAAGCTGACGTCATTGCGCACATAGTTACGGTTTAGATTGGCAGAGTAGGCGCGGATCTCACGGTACACCTCTTGACGATACACATCAGTTGAGAGTGTCCCATCGAGCAACGGAGCATCTAATCCTAACGCATACAGCTCACGATGCTGCTTGGGCGAATGAATGGTAACTTTACCTAAGACTGGTGGTAAGCCTGCCCCGCCTGGCTGACCGCCAGTTCGTGCAGAACCGGGGTACCAGACATCTTCATCATTGTGGCGTTGCAGGTTAACGCGCAGCACATAGTCACCAGCCAGCTTGTGCTGATATTTCAGCAATAACGTATCGGATTCATAGCCGGTTTTTCTCTCACGGCCATTGGGGCTTTTATAGTTACCCACATCTCGCCCTGCTAGACCAACCACAAAGCCTTGTGTGGCATTGCTACCTTGTAATAACAGTGCACCGCTGTAACCGTGATCAATGCTACTGGCAGACGCACCAAAACGGCCACCCAGCTCTGCTTGCTCAGTAAAGCGTGGCTCTGGCGTTAACAAATTTACTACGCCGCCCATCGCACCACTGCCGTAGAGTACAGAACCCGGCCCCTTCACCACCTCAGCACGGTCTAGTAGTCCTAAATCTAAAAATGAGGCTAAAGCACCTTGCGGCTGAGCTGAATTAACTCTAATACCATCAACCATGACCACGACACTTTCGCGTTTTAAGCCACGTAACACTGGATTCTGTCCCCATGCCCCATCACTTTGTAGCGCCATCCCCGGCTGGCCGCGCAGCAAGTTACCGGCTGGGCCTTGGCTGGTCGCGTGCGGTTTGATGACGTTAATGGCTTGTGGTGTGTCAAAACTGTCACTGGCGTAGCCCCGCGCGGTAACAACAGTGTCATCGAGTTGCAAATCCGCAGCATACGCAGACACGTTCAAAGCCGCTAAACAGGCCAAGGTTAATCGAGATAAAGGAAACGACATAAAACAGATACTCCGCATGGGTAAAATCAGAAAAACTGATTAATGAATGCGCAGCAGCATAACTCAAATAATAATCATTACCGTTTGATAATTATCAACTGATCTCTATTGCTGTAAAAAACCAACGGCGGCATATCAGTCAAGTGGACTGAAGAATTTTGAGTAAAAATTTCTTTAATCTGCTATCAACTCTCTAAGTGTTAATTAAGTAACTGATCCGTTGCTCCTTGAAAATACCACAACCTCATCGCCTTCCTGCCAGGGTTGGAATTTAACCATACTCTGTTGAAATACTGGCTGTTCCAGCCAATCACTCAGCCATTGCTGTAGGTTCGGATAGGGCAAACTGTAAAATGCCTCACGATCGACATGGGCGAACTGGCGCACAAAAGGCAGGATGCCGATATCAGCGATGCTGATATTCTCCCCCAGTAGATACGTATGCTTAGTGAGTAACCTTTCTAACAGCTGCAAAAACACCTCGCCCTTTTGTCGGTACTCGAGCTGAGTCAATTCCGGATGACGATCGGTATATTTATAGCGATCAAGCCAGTGTTTAAATTCATTATCGTTCTGTTCGATCAGAGCATTGGCGCTGATTAAATCGCTGTTTAACAATCCTTGCGGATCATTCTGCTCAAGCGCCCACTCGAGTATTTCTCTACTTTCCTCGATAACCCGTCTATCACCCTCAGCCAGCTGCAGAACAGGAACAGTGCCCTTAGGGCTGATAGCCAGCATCGGCGCCGGCTTGTTTTTCAGCACGACCTCCCGCAGCTCCACTTCTAGGTTGGCAAACAAAATACCGAGTCGAGCGCGCATCGCATAAGGGCAACGGCGAAAAGAGTACAAACGATGCATTGATATCCTCTGCGCCCTAAAAAAAGGAGCTTTTTGTATTTTTGGTAAGACGATCATAGTGTGTTTCCTACTCAATTAACTCAACCACTGACTATAGCTGAATGTTTATATTTCTGAGTAAGGTGATCGCCCAGCGCTGGCCGCTCTAAGTTCTTAAAATATCGATGTGCGAGCCTTTGCTAAAAGATTGGACTTGCGCTTAATCGCTAGCAACCGTGAACTGACGCATAGACCACTAGATAGCAGCACGTAAACATATACAAAACAGCACAATGCTTATATCGAATGCGACAGCTACATTGTTCGTTATGACTGGCTAGTCCAGTATTTATTTGAGAGTATTGCTGCTGCTCAAGATAATGCGACTCAATGGCTCTGGTGCTACTGCATCGCGGTTTCATTGCTATACCGCAGCCACACCTGCTGCTAGTGCTGCCAAAAATAACAACAAAAGGAACTAAGCTAAAATGACACACGCATACGCTATTGGACACATCACTATCAAAGACGAAAAAAAATGGTTGGAGTACCAAACCAATGTGCCAGCGACTTTAGAACCTTGGGGTGGAGAATTGGTATTTAGAGGTAAGCTGTCTTCCGTTTTTTCTGGTGACCATCAGCACACTCAAACCGTAGTTATAAAATTCCCAAATATGAAGGCACTCAATGACTGGCATTCATCTGCGCAATACCAGTCACTTGTGCCTCTCAGACAATTGGCAGCACATGTCGATTTGCTATCTTATGAGGCGTAGGCTGAAGGCGAGTAAGCGCAAGACAAGGAAGCTATGCAATCTAACAGCCAACGTAAATGATGCAGCAGTGCCGTGACAGTGCATGCTCTTATCCGGGGAGTGCGCAACAAGTAGTCAGTTTAGTCTCAAACCAAAAAAACAGCTTTTGCGAAAAACGGGGAAAGATCAAAATGGTCCGCCCTGCAGGACTTGAACCTGCTACCTGTCCCTTAGGAGGGGACCGCTCTATCCAAATGAGCTAAGGGCGGTTGGAGAAAACCAGTAAAACTGGCAAAGAGTCTGCAAGGGATGTCTTTGTTAATAACTGTAGGCCAGTTTTAACAAGCGCTTGTTCGTTTCTTATTGATCAAGCAAGCCATATAATCCTTCCAACGCGCTGCATAATACCTAGCCACGTTTAAATTGTCATGCTTCTGCGTACGAAAATCATCAGCAATTGTTCACCACTGAGCGTGCTGCGTTATCTCACTGCTTAAGGTTTTCCATGTCTCTGACCCTCAATCTGGTTGCCGATCCTCAAGTTTTGTTCATTTTAGTCGTCGTGGCTTTTATTGCCGGCTTTATTGATGCCATTGCCGGTGGCGGAGGACTGTTGACCATTCCTGCGCTGTTGATGGCAGGTTTGCCACCGCACTTGGTACTCGGCACGAATAAACTCTGCGCGACCTTTGGTTCGGCCACCGCCAGTTTTGCTTTTTACCGCAAAGGTTTATTTAAGCCCAAAGAATGGCGCAACGGTTTACTGGCGACGGCGGTTGGTGCGGTACTAGGTGCGTTATTGGCGCAGCAGTTGCCGGCAGCATGGCTCAATCAAATGTTGCCTGTGGTGGTCTTTGCTTGCGCTGTTTATCTGCTGTTTGGGCGCACGCCGCAAGTCAGTGAGAGCAGCACACCCGTAATCAAGACTAAGCGCCAAGTGCCGCAAGGTTTAACCTTGGGGTTTTATGATGGTGTGGCTGGCCCTGGTACAGGCGCCTTTTGGACGGTAAGCACCTTATTGCTCTACCCACTGGATTTGTTACGTGCCAGCGGTGTCGCGCGCTCGATGAATTTTGTTAGTAATGCCGCAGCACTGAGCATGTTTATAATCAGCGGTAATGTGGCTTGGGCCTTGGGTATTGGCATGGGCGCGGCATTAATGCTGGGCGCGGCAGTAGGTGCACGGGTCGCGATTGGTGGTGGCAATCGCTTAATCCGTCCGATCTTTATTCTGGTGGTGATGGCGCTGGCGGCGCGTTTAGCTTGGCAACACTGGTTCGGCGTGGCCTAAGCGCTGGGCAACGTAGAGATCGATCAAGTAACGAGCAATCGAATTGCGGGCTGGTAGTCGTGGTAAGTCATGGATACTAAACCACTGTGCGTCTTCGATCTCGTCAGGCTGCGGAATAATATCGCCGCTGGTATAGTCAGCGAGATAACCCAGCATCAATGAATAGGGGTATGGCCAGTTTTGACTGGCGATATAACGAATATTTTCAACTTCAATGCTAACTTCTTCGCGTACTTCACGCTGCACGCAATGCTCAACAGTTTCATTAGGCTCAACATAACCGGCTAAGGCGCTGTACATGCCATTCACAAAGCGTGGCGAACGTGCGAGCAGAATCTCATCAGCGCGGGTGACGACGACAATCATGCTGGGTGATAAACGTGGGTATTGTTGCAACTGACAGACATCGCACCGTTTCATGCGATGACCTTCAGCTTGCTGCATCGGCTGTCCGCAACTGCCACAAAAACGATGCTCGCGGGCCCAGTTGCCGATTTGGCTGGCAAAGGCCAATAAACGAAACAGTAGCAACTCACCTTCTAGCATAAAGTTGCGCATGCTTTGCCAATGAAGGTGCGGTAATTCAAGTGGATACGCCAACTCATAGACAAAAACCGGCTCACCGTTGAGATGACCAATGCCTTGTTCAGCAATAATATGCTCAGCGAGTTGCGCACGCAGCCATTCGCGCGGAAACAGCATCCCTTGCTGATCAGCCAAAAAATGCAACCGACAATGCGCCACAGCTAAGCCATCCACTTCTGTCAGGCTGGGCATACCTTGTTGCCAAATCATCGGTGTTTGTTCGTGTATATTCATTTAATCGACATACCTAAGCCACTTAAAGTTTCACTCACTCACACAGCGTACTGTGAGTGGCTTAGTATGCAATACTTAACGACGTTTCTGTGTGAGTTAACAGCTTAATCTTTAAATTCAGGCGATTGTTTGCTCATATGCGCCGCCATGGCGACACGCAAATCTTCCGACTGCAACATCGCCGCATTCCATGTAGCAACATAATTAAGGCCATCAGCAACACTGTGATCACGCATATAACGGATCATTTCCTTACTGCCTTGTACGGCAATCGGTGATTTATCAGCAATGCTACGAGCAATGGCTAGAACACCAGCCATCAAGGTGTCTTGATCCGCATAGGTGCGATTGACTAAGCCAATGCGCTGCGCTTCTTCGCCTTCAACCGTACGTCCGGTATAGGCCATCTCGCGCATCATACCGTCACCAATAATATGCGGTAAACGTTGTAAGGTCCCCACGTCAGCAGCCATACCTACATCAATTTCTTTAATGGCAAACTGCGCATCTGTGGTGCAGTAACGCATGTCGCAGGCGCTAATCAAATCAATCGCACCGCCTAAACAATACCCTTGTATAGCGGCTAAAACAGGCTTGGAACACTGATCAACTGCATTAAAGGATGACTGTAACTCTTCAATTTTACGTTTTAATGCTCGTGCATTACGACCGACTTCTTTACCCAGTTGAGCTCCGATTTGTGCCAATAACATTAAGTCGATACCGGATGAAAAATGCTTGCCGGCGCCGGATAAGACCACAACGCGCACTTCAGCAGTGTCTTCAATCCAAGCAAAAATATCGCGTATTTCTGACCAAAAATCAGCATTCATCGCATTGATTTTTTCAGGGCGGTTGATTTGCACATGGGCAACTTTATCGTTTAGCTCAACATTGAAGGCGCGGTAAACATTCATACATCAACATCCTAATTAAGTCGCTTTTGTTAGTTTTAGTCACTTTTACTACAAACACACTACATCAGGTCATATAAAATGTCGATATTCGTCTAATTGCTCATTATTCTAGTTAAAGAGCAATTTTTATGATTGTGCTGGCTGACTTCGATAAGGAGGAGCGCAAGCATCGAACCGGTCGTACCTTTCAAGATACCCTCCCCCTTTATGGCTCTATTGGTGGTGTTTTTTGCTGTGGTTGCGGTGATCCAATATATCTTAGCCTACCGATTGATCAGCAGCCTTTGAGGTTATTTTCTGCTGACTTAATGTCAGTCATTCCAAGTCAACTCAATCCCGCTGGCCTTTTTTATTCGAGCTAAAAAATTCTGATGCGCCTCCAGTTCTTGCGCCGAGGCTGGCAATACTGCGAGAGGTTGGCGTTCTGCTGAAATACGGCGCACCGCGCTGGCGCTGACAAAACCATTGCCCTCATCACCACTGTCACCCGACAGCGATAAATTGGTTTGGCCGCCGGTCATGGCTAAGTAAACTTCAGCGAGAATCTCCGCATCCAACAACGCGCCGTGTAAGTCGCGACCGGAGTTATCGACGCCATAACGTTTGCACAAAGCATCGAGGTTATTACGCTGTCCGGGATGGCGTCCACGTGCCATCACCAACGTATCTAAAACAGTGCAGTAGGCATTAATATCAGAACGGTCTGATTGACCCAACAACGCAAACTCATTGTTCATAAAGCCGATATCAAAGGGTGCGTTATGGATAACTAACTCAGCACCGTTAATAAATTCAAAGAATTCATCGGCAATATCTTTAAATCGTGGTTTATCTTTTAAATAGTCATCGGTAATACCATGAACCGCAATTGCACCCGCATCAATCTGACGATCTGGCTGCAAGTACACATGATAATGTCGACCCGTGGGCTGACGGCCTTCGAGTTCAATACAACCAATTTCAATAATACGATGGCCATCAGTCACCGGCATACCGGTGGTTTCTGTGTCTAAAACGACATATCTCATGCCAAAATATCCTCTACACCACGATTAGCCAACTGATCTGCACGCTCGTTGCCGGGATGCCCGGTATGACCACGTACCCACTGCCACTCAATCTCGTGACGCGCGACTTGTTGATCCAGTTGCTGCCATAGATCAACATTTTTCACCGGCTGTTTTGCAGCGGTTTTCCAGCCGCGTTTTTTCCAATTCGGCATCCACTCTTGAATGCCTTGCATCACATATTTAGAGTCAGTCACTAAACGCACAGCACAGGCGGTTTTCAGCTCAGCCAAGCCTCGAATGGCCGCGGTCAACTCCATCCGATTATTGGTGGTATCACGCTCACCGCCCCACAACTCCAACTCTTTACCTTTGTACACTAACAATGCACCCCAGCCGCCAGGGCCAGGATTGCCCTTGCAGGCACCGTCAGTGTAAATATCAACTTTATCTGTCATGTTCTTCGCTATGTTTAAGTTTATTCTGATGAGGTGTTTGTGCCGCCACTGCATTAGGGCGTAATTTTTGCATGTTTATTTTCAATGATTGCGCTTGCGGATGTACGCCATGCACCATTTTACGGGCAACCAACATATAACAGCCACCTATCGGTGCTTTTTTCCTGCTCGCGTAACGCTCAAACCAGCGTAACTTATCTTGCAGCCTCGTAGAGTTCAACAGCGGACGGTAGGCACCAAAGCTGCGTTTTTCTAAGCTAAAGCCTAAAACTCCCAGCCAGTCAGTAATCCGTGCCGGTGGTAAGCAATAGGCATTTTTCCAGACGCTACCAGTAAAATATCGATACAGACCAAAAAAACTCCAAGCATGTGCACCGATAATAATTAAATGCCCACCAGGACGCACACAGTGTGCAGCTTCACGCAAGACATCATGCGGTGAAACAGCAAAATCCAAACTGTGCTGCAGCACAACAACATCCACAGCATCCGCAGCAATCGGCCATTTATTCTCGATACAGTGCATCTCGACACTCAGTTGTTGATCACCCAAACTGACTTGATGACGAATACTGGGCGCAGCCGCCATCGCTACCGGTGGATTATAATGGACAATATAACTGCCAAAGTGCCGCATCAATTGTGGCTCAAGCAACTCTTGCTCCATACGATCAAGCTGTTGCCCTTTGTCTGTTAAAAACCATTGCGCCAATGGCCTTGCTAAGATTTTACGAGGTCGTGATAAAAAAGCTGAAAATCGTTGTAATTTCATACGCCCATACCTGCTTGATATGCTGCAATCGCCAAACACTTAATTCGAACATGTTAAGCTTGCTTTATCTGTTGCGGAGGATCATGACATGCTGACCTTTACTGCTTTACCTGCCTTTAATGATAATTACATCTGGCTGCTGCAAGATGCACAGCGACAATTATGTGCTGTCGTTGATCCTGGCGATGCGCAACCTGTACTAAATTGGTTGGCTGAGCACCCAGAATGGCAGCTCACCGATATTCTGATCACTCACCATCACCATGATCACGTTGGTGGAGTGAATAGGTTAAAACAAGCCACGCAAGCCCGTGTCATTGGTCCTGCTCGGGAAACCATTCCCGGCCTAGACCTTGCGGTCGATGAGGGTGCAACAGTCGAGCTATTGGGCTATACGGTACAGGTTTTTGCAGTGCCCGGACATACCCTAGGTCACGTTGTCTACTTTTGTCCAGCGGATGCCAATTCTCCTTGGTTGCTCAGTGGTGATACTTTATTTGCTGGCGGTTGTGGGCGGATTTTTGAAGGCACTGCTGAGCAGATGTATACCTCTCTCACTCGCCTCGCGGCGCTGCCGGATAACACCCGAGTGTATTGCACCCATGAGTACACCCTCAGCAACTTACTTTTTGCCGAAGCTGTTGAGCCTAATAATGCAGAGCTCACAACTCGACTTGCTGATGTGCGTCAATTACGTGATAAACAGCAAATTACGCTACCCAGTAGCATCGCGTTAGAGAAGCGCACGAATCCGTTTTTACGCTGTGAGCAGGTCGAGGTTATTCAAGCGGCAGAACAAAAAGTGGGGAGCGCACTCGATAGAGAACATGCGGTATTTGCTGCCTTACGGTCATGGAAAGATACATTTTAATTGACCAGATTTGACCAATCAGCTTGACCCACAGGGGTTGGCTTTCTAAAATCGGGCAAATTTTTTGAAAAGCACCTGTGTTGATGCCTGATATCGATCACCAGAAAAACTCTATTTATGCCTCTATTCGCCGCGCCATTTGCCTAAGCGCGGTACTTTTTGTAGCAGCATTAAACTCTGGTTGTCTATCCTTCGAAGAAACAGTGCATCCGCCACGCCCCCCTCTGCAACCCTACACCTACGACAATGGCTTTAATTCAGGACCAAACTACACGCCCAGCTTGATGTATGACGTGGTGATTGGCCAAGAAGTTGATATTTGGCAACGTATTCGCCAGGGTTATCAGCTGCAATCTTACTTAGATAACAACCCGCGCGTGGATCACCAGCGCCTGTGGTTCGCCAGCCGCGGCAAGACTATCGAATCCATCTCAGAACGCAGCAGCCCCTACATGTTCTACATTGTAGAAAGTTTAGAGGCACGCAAGATGCCGCTGGAGCTGGCCTTGCTACCGATGATTGAAAGTGGCTACAACCCTCTCGCCTACTCGCCTTCACATGCCTCAGGCTTATGGCAGTTTATTCCGTCTACGGGTCGTCACTTTAAACTTAAGCAATCCCATTGGTATGATGCCCGTCGCGATATTATGGCCTCCACGCAAGCAGCGCTCGATTACCTGCAATACCTACACAACATGTTTAATAATGACTGGCTGCTGGCCTTGGCTGCTTATAATTCGGGTGAAGGTACTGTCTCACGAGCGATTAAACGCAATGTCGATCGCGGCTTACCGACTGATTACTGGAACTTGAACTTACCAGCAGAAACTCAAGCCTACGTGCCTAAATTGCTCGCTGTTGCACAACTCATTAGCGCTCCGCAAGGTTATGGCATCGCGCTCAGTCCAATCGCTAACGAGCCCTATTTCACTCAAATACCGCTTAAGCAGCAAATGGAAATTACGCGCCTCGCGAAACTCGCCGATGTTAAGGAAGATGAGTTGTTACAGCTGAACCCAGCTTATAAGCAAGGTATTACTTTTGATGGGCCTAAACACATCTTAGTACCGACCCAAAACGCTGAGTTACTGACTGCACAGTTAGCGATGATAAAGCCCAGCGATCAGGTGCAATGGGAGCAATACACTGTGCGCGGTGGTGACAATTTATCAACCATCGCCAATCAACACTATGTTTCCACCGCCCTGATCAAAGATATCAACAAATTAGCCTCTAACAGTTTGCGTATTGGTCAAGTTCTCAATATTCCTAAAAGCCCAAGGGGTGCCACCAGCAATTTAGCTCAATACACGCGTCCAGCAGCAACACGGGCTAAGCAGAGCTATACCGTTCGTCGTGGCGACAGTCTATCTAAAATTGCTGCACAACAAAAAGTATCGGTAACAGAGCTTAAACGTTGGAATAAATTGTCCTCTAATGCTTTAAAAGTTGGACAAAATCTGACACTTTCGACAAGCACTGCCGCAGCTCGACAAACAGCCCAGCGTTCTAGAGCCACTGTGTATAAGGTGCGCCCAGGTGACTCATTGTACGTTATTGCTAAGCGCCATAAAGTCAGCTTAAAGCAACTAAAAAACTGGAATCCAAAAACATCTAATGCATTAAAACCTGGGCAAACGTTATCTCTGTACCTGTAACCTTACCCGCTCAATCGAATTGACAGCTCACTGCTTATTGCAGCTCAATGTATACTCACGCTTTGCTTATTAATCGAGTAAACTGTGCGGTTGTTGTGTTGCCGTTTGTTAATTAAGGGTTGATGGTCTCTATGCGCGTATTTTTATTTTTTATCAGCGTGCTTATATTCAGTCAGCAGGCGTGTGCCAGTTTAGTCAGCAGTCATGGCTATGCTCAATTTGAAAAGCTCAAATACGACGCTAATTTCAAGCATTTTGATTGGGTCAACCCGCAGGCAGCAAAAGGCGGCTCGATCCGTTTAATGGCTTTCGGCACCTTTGACACGCTCAACCCCTATACCTTAAAAGGCACCAGTCCGATTGGTACTTCGGATTTTGCCAGCTACGGTATCAGCGAACTGAACGAACCGTTGATGGTGGGCAGTGGCATCTACGATCCATCTGGTGATGAGCCGGCCAGTGCTTATGGCCTGATCGCAGAAACTGTGCAGTACAATGCCAGCCGTAGCTGGGTGGTATTTAATCTGCGTAAAGAAGCGCGTTTTCATGATGGCACGCCAATTACCAGTAAAGATGTGGCTTTCTCTTACCGCACTTTATTAAAACAAGGTCATCCGCAATACCGTACTTACCTGCAAGAAGTCTCGCGCGTGGATATTCTTAGCAGCCATCGTATTCGCTTTGTCTTTAAACGTTCAGGTAATCCTTTACTGATTCTACGCATTGGCGACTTACCGGTATTACCTGAACACTACTGGCGGGATCAAGACTTCAGTCAAACCACCTTTAAGCCTCCATTGGGCAGCGGTCCTTACCAAATCACCTCGGTTAAACCCGGTCGTAGTTTGGTCTTTGAGCGGGTTAAAGATTGGTGGGGCAAAGACCTCGCAGTCAATCGTGGTAAGTACAATTTCGATAAAGTCTATGTTGATTTTTACCGTGATAAAGATGTGGCCTTTGAAGCGTTTAAAGTGGGCAGCTTTGATTTTTATATCGAGCACCAAGCGAAAAATTGGGCCAATAATTATCGTTTTCCAGATATAGCCAAGGGCCGTGTGATCCGTGCGGAGATTGCCCATGAAATCCCCACGCAAACCCAAGCGTTATTTATCAATACACGTCGTGCGCCATTTCATGACAGCGCCACCCGTCAAGCGCTCACTCTATTGTTTGATTTTGAGTGGGCCAATAAAACTTTATTTAATAACGCCTATCAACGCGCCAACAGTTACTACCCCAACAGTGACTTTTCTGCGCGTGGTACACCTAAAGGTGCGGAATGGTTATTGTTGTCAAAATGGCGAGAAGAACTGCCGTTAGCTTTATTTTTAGAACCTTTTAGCTTGGAACCTACCGAAGGTCGTGGCATTCCGCGTGAGACGCTGCGCAACGCTTTAGGCTTGCTGGCTCAAGCTGGCTGGCGCAGTACTACCAAAGGTTTAAAAAACAAGCTCGGTCAGCAGTTGGAGCTGGAAATACTCTTAGTTAACCCCAGCTTAGAACGAATTCTCCAAGCCTATGTCAATACCCTCAATGAAGTTGGGATTGCCGCTCGTATGCGTACTGTCGACCGCGCTCAATATAAGCAGCGTTTGGATCACTTTGATTTTGATTTAACCCTATTGACCTTGCCACAATCTCTAAGCCCTGGACTAGAGCAATGGCAGTATTTTCACTCATCGCAAGCCATGATTAAGGGCAGCAAGAATTATGCTGGCATCAACAGCCCTGTGATTGATGACTTACTTGAAAATTTACTCAATGCAAAAACCTACCGCGAGCAGCGTGACGCCGCACGTGCACTGGATCGCGCATTACTGTGGAACTACTACAGTATCCCAAACTGGTATATTAGCCATCATCGTATTGCTTACCAGAACCGTTTTGAGTTTGTACGCATTCCGCCCTACACCTTAGGCTTACGTGCTTGGTGGTTAAAACCTTCGGAGATTCACTAATGCTAACTGTGCTGCGCCGTGGCTGTTTATCACTGTTTATCATGCTCTGTAGTGCTGGTGTGCAGGCCCAGCCGCAACATGCAATGACCCTATACGATGAAGCGCCTAAGTACCCCAGCGACTTCAGTCACTTTGATTACACCAACCCAGACGCCCCGAAGGGTGGCACCTTACGTTTAGCCGGACTGAATGGCTTTGATAGCCTCAATCCGTTCATTCCCAAAGGTAATGCAGCCGACCAGATTGGTCTGCTCTACGACACCCTCACCTATCATTCAGCCGACGAGCCTTTTACTGAGTATGGTCTCTTAGCCGAACGCATTGAAAAAGCCGTCGACAATAGCTTTGTACGCTTTTATTTGAACCCTAAAGCGCGCTTTAATGATGGCGAGCCGGTTACCGCTGAAGATGTGCTGTTTACTTTTAATACACTATTAGAAAAAGGCCACCCGCTGTATCGTCATTACTATGCTGATGTCGCCGCAGTGGTGGTAGAAAATCCGTTGCAGGTACGCTTTGACTTTAAGCACAGCAATAACCGAGAGTTACCGCTGATTCTCGGCCAGCTACAAATTCTGCCCAAACATTGGTGGGCTGAACGTGACTTTAGCAAAACCAGTTTAGAGACCCCACTGGGTAGCGGCCCTTACCGCCTGACTCGAGTTGATGCGGGCCGCAGCTTGGAATATAAGCGGGTCAAGGATTGGTGGGGCCAAGATTTACCGGTATCGCGCGGTCTCTACAACTTCGACACCATTCATATCGATTATTACCGCGATATGTCGGTCGCTTTAGAAGCCTTTAAAGCCGGCCAATTTGATTTCAACCTAGAATACTCGGCTAAAGACTGGGCCACCGGTTATAACTCTCCGGCGCTGCGTAACGGGGAAATCATCAAAAAAGACATCAAAAACCACAACCCGGTAGGTATGCAGGGTTTTACCTTTAATATCCGTAAAAAAATGTTCCAAGATCCACGGGTACGTGAAGCCATTGGCTTATTATTTGATTTTGAATGGACCAATAAACAGTTGTTCTACAGCTCTTACATCCGCACACAGAGCTTTTTTGCCAACTCTGAATTGGCTGCACAAGGTTTACCTTCTGCAGAAGAGTTAGAACTTTTAGAGCCATTACGCGGCTCGATTCCAGATGAGGTTTTTACCAAGTCTTACCAAACACCAATTAGCGATGGCACTGGCATTATTCGTGAGCGTCGCCTCGAAGCGTGGCGTTTACTGCAAGATGCGGGTTACAGCATCGACAATGATCGCATGGTCAACGCTGAAGGTGAGCCGTTAGAGTTTGAGTTTATTATTGCTCAGGCGAACCTCGAACGCGTGCTGTTACCCTTTAAGCGTAATTTAGCCGAACTTGGTATTGAAATGACGATTCGTCGTACTGATGTCTCACAATATATCAATCGCATGCGCTCTAGGGATTTTGATATGACCTCCAGTATCTGGTCACAATCCAATTCTCCCGGTAATGAGCAGCGCGATTTCTGGCATTCCAGTAGCGCAGAAAACCCCGGCAGTCGTAATTTTATCGGTCTACAAGACCCAGCTATTGATAGCTTGGTCGAAGGCTTAATCAATGCCCCCAGTCGTGCCAGTTTAATCAACTATGCGCGTGCACTGGATCGGGTTTTACTCTGGGGCCATTATGTGATTCCGAACTATTATATTGATACTTGGCGTACAGCATACTGGCAACATTTGGCTCAGCCTGAAGTGGCACCTCTCTATGACTATGGCTTAATGACTTGGTGGATTAAACCCGACGTAGCCGGCCCAACTACTGCGGCGGACGAATAATTATGCTGGCGTATATTTTTCGACGTTTACTGCTGATTATTCCCACCTTGTTGGGTATTTTAGTAGTGAACTTTATTATTATTCAGGCCGCACCGGGCGGACCTGTTGAGCAAATGATTGCTAAATTAGAAGGCTTTGATGCAGCGGCCGGCGGTGCAACGGGACGTATTTCCGGGGGTGGCTCTGAAGTGTCAAGCAGCTCTTCCGCCAACTACCGTGGCGCGCAAGGGCTTGATCCTGAGTTGGTATTGGAAATTGAGAAGATGTATGGTTTTGATAAGCCAGCCATTGAACGTTTTTGGATTATGCTGAAAAACTATGCTCACTTTGATTTTGGCAGTAGTTTTTTCCGCGATGCCAAAGTCACTGATTTAATTGTTGAAAAGATGCCGGTCTCCATCTCCTTGGGATTATGGAGCACGCTATTGATGTACATGATTTCCATACCGCTGGGGATCAGTAAAGCGGTGCGGCATGGCAGTTCGTTTGATGTCTGGACCAGCTCAGCAATTATTTTAGGCTACGCCATCCCCGCCTTCCTATTTGCGATTTTGTTAGTGGTGGTGTTTGCCGGAGGCAGTTACTTAAGCTGGTTCCCTCTGCGTGGTTTAACCTCGAATAACTTTGAAGAGCTGAGCCTGCTCGGCAAGATTGGCGACTATTTCTGGCACTTAGCTCTACCGGTTACAGCGTTAGTCATAGGCAACTTTGCTACCTTGACCTTACTGACCAAAAACAGTTTTTTAGATGAAATCAATAAACAGTATGTGACGACGGCACGAGCCAAAGGCTTGCCGGAAAACAAAGTGCTGTATGGTCATGTGTTTCGTAATGCCATGTTGATTATTATTGCCGGCTTCCCTGCTGCTTTTATTGGTATGTTTTTTACTGGCTCGCTACTGATTGAAGTGATTTTCTCGCTGGATGGCTTAGGTTTGCTCAGCTTCGAGGCGGCAATTAACCGTGACTACCCTGTCGTCTTTGGCACGTTATTCTTATTTACTTTGCTAGGTTTAGTGGTCAAATTGATCGGCGATATCACTTACACCTTGGTCGATCCACGTATCGACTTCAGCAGTCGGGGGAATTGAGATGGCCCTTTCTCCGATTAATCAACGACGCTTCGCTCGCTTTAAGTCCCACAAACGCGGCTGGTATTCCTTGTGGCTGTTTTTAATCTTATTTGTTTTATCGCTGGGCGCTGAGTTTATTGCTAACGATAAACCGCTGGTGGTGCAGTATGACGGTGAGCTCTACTTTCCTGTACTCAAACGTTATCCCGAAACCGCCTTTGGCGGTGAGTTTCCATTGCAAGCTAACTATAAGAGCCCCTATATCCAAGAGTTGATTGCGGAAAAACAAGGCTGGATGCTCTGGCCAGTGATCCCGTTTAACTACTCCAGTATCAATTACGATCTGCAAGTCCCGGCACCCGCGCCTCCTTCTAGGCAAAACTGGCTGGGCACCGATGATCAAGGTCGCGATGTCTTCGCTCGAGTGATTTATGGCTTCCGTATATCGGTATTATTTGCCCTGACTCTAACCTTGGCCAGCTCGGTGTTTGGTGTGTTTGTCGGTGCGATACAAGGCTTTTATGGCGGCTGGGTCGACTTAATTGGTCAGCGCTTTTTAGAGGTCTGGTCAGGGCTGCCAGTGCTCTATTTGTTGATTATTATGGCCAGTTTTATTCAACCGAACTTCTGGTGGCTGCTGGGTATTATGCTGCTGTTCTCTTGGATGAGTTTAGTGGATTTAGTTCGCGCTGAATTTCTGCGCGGCCGTAACCTTGAATATGTGCGCGCTGCGCGAGCCTTAGGCATGCAAAACAGCGCAATTATGTTTCGGCATATTTTGCCCAACGCCATGGTCTCGACCATTACCTTCTTACCGTTTATTTTAACCGGTGCGATCGGTACCTTAACCGCGTTGGATTTCTTAGGCTTTGGTTTACCGCCCGGCTCGCCGTCACTCGGTGAATTAGTCGCGCAAGGCAAATCCAACTTACAAGCACCTTGGTTGGGCATTAGCGCCTTTACGGTATTGGCATTGATGCTCAGTTTATTGGTATTTATTGGTGAGGCTGCTCGTGATGCATTCGATCCAAGAAAATAAGACAGAGCAACTGCTCAGCATTGAGAACTTATCGGTTGAGTTTATCAGCGGTGAAAATGTCACGCGCGCGGTAAATAACATCAGTTTCGCCATCAATAAAGGTGAAACGCTAGCGCTGGTGGGCGAAAGTGGCTCAGGTAAATCAGTCACCGCGCACTCGATTTTGCGCTTACTGCCTTATCCGTTGGCCCGTCATCCTAGTGGTCGGATTATCTACCAAGGTAAAGATCTACTCAGCGCTGCGCCCGAGTATCTACGCAAAGTACGCGGTGACCGCATTGCCATGATTTTCCAAGAGCCGATGAGTTCTCTTAATCCGCTGCATACTATTGAAAAGCAGATCAATGAAATTCTGATCCTGCACAAGTGCATGACAACTAAACAAGCCTCAGCCCGCACGTTAGAGCTACTGACCTTGGTTGAAATCAAAAATCCAGCGCAACGCATGAGTTCTTATCCACATGAGCTCTCTGGCGGCCAGCGCCAACGCGTTATGATTGCAATGGCCTTGGCCAATGAGCCAGAGCTATTGATTGCCGATGAGCCGACTACGGCGCTGGACGTCACAGTGCAGCTGACTATTTTAGAGTTACTCAAAGGCTTACAAGTCCGTCTAGGTATGTCAATTCTATTGATCAGCCATGACTTGAATCTGGTGCGCCGCGTCGCCCACCGCGTTTGCGTCATGCAAAATGGCGAAATTGTCGAGCAAGCACCTTGTGCGCAGATCTTTAGCGCCCCACAGCACCCCTACACCCAAGAGTTACTCGGCGCAGAGCCCAGCGGCTTACCGGTACCGCATACGGCCAGCGACACTTTGCTGGAGACCAATGATTTACGCGTCTGGTTTCCGATTAAAAAAGGGGTATTACAACGCACGGTTGATTACGTTAAAGCGGTGGATGGCATTAGTTTTAGCCTGCAGCGCGGACAAACACTGGGCGTAGTAGGCGAAAGTGGCTCGGGTAAATCGACGCTCGGTTTAGCGATTTTGCGCTTAATTCATAGTAAAGGCAGTATTTTTTACGGCGGAAACGCCATTGATGGTCTCTCGCAAAAACAGGTGCGCCCGCTGCGCCGTGACATTCAAGTGGTTTTTC
This sequence comes from Denitrificimonas caeni, assembly GCF_905120345.1. Taxonomy (GTDB): domain Bacteria; phylum Pseudomonadota; class Gammaproteobacteria; order Pseudomonadales; family Pseudomonadaceae; genus Denitrificimonas; species Denitrificimonas caeni_A. Next base: position 327,166 of record NZ_CAJHOA010000001.1, read on the forward strand.
AGGACCCATTTGGTAGCCTGAGCCCAAGAATGAGCGTCTCAGATATCATTGGTGAAGGGTTACGCATCCACAAGATGGGGAATGCTGAGGAACAAGAGCTGGCCATTATTGCGGCGCTGCATGAAGTGGGCCTCGATCCAGAAACACGGCATCGCTATCCTCATGAGTTTTCTGGGGGGCAACGTCAGCGGATTGCTATCGCCCGCGCCTTGGTACTTAAACCAAAGCTGATTATTTTGGATGAACCAACCTCAGCGTTGGACCGTACCGTACAACGCCAAGTGGTGGAATTGCTGCGTCATTTACAGCAGAAATACAATTTAACCTATGTATTTATTAGTCATGACTTGGCGGTAGTTAAAGCGCTCAGTCACCAATTGCTGGTGATGCGTCAAGGGCGAGTGATTGAACAAGGTGCAGCGGAAGATATTTTTGCCGCACCACAACAGGATTACACACAGCAGTTGTTAGCCGCAGCTTTTATAAATAGCCCAGCACAATTGTGATTACGATAATTGACTCAAGAAGAGGAAAAACCATGGGTTTTATGACCGGTAAACGCGTTTTAATCGTTGGCGTGGCCAGCAAACTGTCCATTGCCTCAGGTATCGCGGCGGCCATGCACCGTGAAGGCGCTGAGTTGGCTTTCACTTACCAAAATGACAAGCTCAAAGGCCGTGTTGAAGGCTTTGCCGAAAGCTGGGGCTCATCTGCAGACCTGTGCTTTCCATGCGATGTCGCCAATGACGAAGAGATCGAACAAGTTTTTGCTGAACTGGCAAAGAAATGGGACGGATTAGATTGCATCGTTCACTCCGTTGGTTTTGCCCCAGGCGATCAACTCAATGGTGACTTTACTGAAGTGACCACCCGTGAAGGCTTTAAAATTGCTCACGATATCAGTGCCTATAGCTTTATCGCTTTAGCTAAAGCAGGTCGTAGCATGATGCAAGGCCGTAATGGTAGCTTGCTGACCCTGTCGTACTTAGGTGCTGAGCGCACGATGCCGAACTACAACGTAATGGGTATGGCTAAAGCCAGCTTAGAGGCCGGTGTGCGCTATTTAGCAGGCAGCCTAGGTGCAGAAGGTACACGTGTTAACGCAGTCTCTGCAGGCCCAATCCGCACCTTAGCGGCATCAGGTATTAAAAGCTTCCGTAAAATGCTGGCTGCAAATGAAAAACAAACCCCATTACGTCGTAATGTCACCATTGATGAAGTGGGTAATGCTGGGGCATTTTTATGCTCTGACCTAGCCTCAGGCATCAGCGGTGAAATCATGTATGTAGACGGTGGTTTTAATACCACAGCGATGGGCAACCTAGACGAAGAATAAGTCTTTGCCTGTCACAAAAAAACCCGCTTTTTAAGCGGGTTTTTATTTTCATCAGCCAATTAGAAGCGCTGTATTTTTGCATCCGCCTCAAGTTGCTGCATTAATGCAGCAAAGTCAGCCTGACCTGTACGTGACGCTAAACCCTGCTGGTATTGAACGAGTTCTTCAGCATTTAAAGGTTTTGGCGCATCATTGACACCGGTCAAACGCAACACTACATAGTCACCTGAGCTTAAGTTCAAGCCTGCAAACTGTGCAGAATCCATTGCTGGTTTCGGCATTTTAAATAGCCTTTGCAGTACTTGCGGATCAATACCCTCTTGAGCGCGAGTAGCGGCCTCAACAACTTGCCAATCCGTTTCTTTAGCTTGTTCTACAGACGTTTTACCTTCTTTTAAGCTGGCCAATAAAGTCTCGCCTTTGCTTGTTGCCTGCTCAATAGCGCGTTGGGCGGTTAACTGCTGTTGAATCTGCTTGCTGACCTCTGCAAAAACAATCTGCTGAGGACGGTGATGTTCTTTAACACGCAGCACAAGGGTCGTCTCAGGATCAAGCTCAATGGCCATACTATTAGCACCTTCTTCTAGCACTTCCGGGCTAAAGGCGGCATCAAGTACTTGGCGGTTAGCAAATAAACCCTCTGCACCGTCACGACCAAACGGCTCACTGACTTTAACGGTTAAGTTCAACTCAGTTGCTGGCTGCTGTAAGTCAGCTGACTCATAAGCTAAGCCTTCCAAATCTTTAACCGCTTCAACAAAACGTTGCTCAACCTGTTGCGCTTGTAAGCTTTGCGTTAACTTATCTTTAAGGCTAGCAAAACTTGGGATATCAGCAGCGTTAACATCCAACAGCTTAATCACGTGCCAACCGTAATCGGTACGCACAGGCTCAGACACTTGGTCTTTATTCAGCGCATACAACGCCTCTTCAAACTCAGGCTCATACACACCAGGCGTAGCAAAACCAAGGTCGCCGCCTTGCTCTGCAGAACCCAAATCAGCAGACAGTTCTTTAGCCACGACGGCAAATTCTTCACCAGCATTTAAGCGCTCAACGGCTTGTTCTGCTTGTAAGCGAGCCTGCTCATCGGTCGTTTGATCATTGACTTCAATAAGAATATGAGCAGCACGACGTTGCTCAGTCAGATTGGCAATTTCTTCCTGATACAGCTCTTTAAGCTCAGTATCATCCACTGCAACCTGATCAAAAAAGGCTGACTTTTCCAGCTCAATATATTCTACAACGATTTCTTCAGCGGTCATAAAATCCGCCTTATGTTCATTGTAATAGGTTTCTGCATCAGCGTTAGTAACGGTAACTTGTTTCGCATCAGGCTGAATAGTCAGCATGGCAAAATCACGTGTTTGACGCTCCAATTGAGCAAAAGCTTGTGCTTCTTGTTCAGTCACAAAGGCACTACCAGCAATACCTGCTTGCAATTGGCTGGTACGCATTTCCTGCTCAATCATGCTTCTAAACTGTAAACGGCTGTAACCCATTTGACGAACCACTTGGTCAAAACGGTCGGCATTAAACTTGCCATCAACCTGAAACTCTGGAGCCTGTAAGATAAATTGATCAATAGAAGCACTTGAAAAAGCAAAGTCTGCCTGATCAGCTGCTTGTACCAATAATTTACGAGAAATCAGCCCTTTCAGTGCTGCTTCTGATAACAGGGCATCATCGATGAGGTTGGTATCGAAATCTTTACCAAATTGTTGCATCAACTGACGGCGCTGAAGATTTTTCGCCTCAGCCAGTGCATCAAGGGTAATTTCTTCGCCATTTACTTTAGCAGCGTTATTACGGTTACTGGTTGAGCCTAAGATGGCATCAAAACCAGTAAAAGCAAAAAGCACTACAATCAAACCAACAATTGATTTAGAGATCCACCCCGTAGAGTTATCTCGAATATTCTGCAGCATGCATCCCCCGATGTCGCCATTGAAAATAGCTGTGCATTATGGGTAGGTCTAACAAAATAAAGGCGCACCGAATGATGCGCCTTTGCATGTACTTATACGTGTAACAAGCCTGCGTCTTTCGATCAGCAAGAACCTCTTAGGACGTACCAAGTGCATCAGCCCTAAGACTGATGCTTAACAAGCGCTTAGTTAACAGCGTCTTTAAGTGCTTTACCTGCTTTAAAGCCAGGGATTTTTGCTGCAGCGATTTCAATTGGGTTACCGGTTTGCGGATTGCGACCAGTACGGGCAGCACGATCTTTAACAGAGAAGGTACCAAAGCCAACCAATACGACTGAGTCTCCCTCTTGAAGTGCACCAGTGATGCTTTCGATAACGGCGTCTAGTGCACGTCCAGCAACTGCTTTAGGAATATCTGCCGAAGCAGCAACTTTATCAATTAACTCTGACTTGTTCACTCGTAAGTCCCCTTAGGTTTTTCAAAAAATAATTATAATTGCAATTTCGATGCAAACAAAACAACTCTGTTATGCAATTAAACGACACAGACACCAAGCTTTATAGCAAGGTGTCAAAAAGCATGTCAACCGCAACTGCATTAATGCGTTCTGAGACAATCACTCACCTCAGTATCACGCGACTCATCCTTCATCAACAGTTCAGATGTGACATCAGGCAAAGGCTCAGGCATGTATTGCAACGCAATTTGCAGTACCTCGTCAATCCATTTTACTGGCTTGATGTCTAAATCGGCCTTTATATTATCTGGAATTTCCTTCAAGTCACGCACATTCTCTTCAGGAATGATAACGGTTTTGATTCCACCGCGGTGTGCAGCCAGTAATTTTTCTTTCAAACCACCAATTGCCAGCACCTGTCCACGCAAGGTGATTTCGCCGGTCATCGCCACATCAGCACGCACTGGGATCTTAGTTAACGCAGAAACAAGGGCCGTACACATACCTACGCCCGCGCTAGGGCCATCTTTAGGGGTAGCCCCCTCTGGCATATGCAAGTGCACGTCACTCTTCTCATAGAAGTCTGGAGCGATGCCTAGGCGCTGTGCCCGACTACGCACCACGGTTAAAGCAGCGGTCATCGACTCAACCATGACATCACCCAGTGAACCGGTTTTAATTAGCTGGCCTTTACCTGGAATCACTGCTGATTCGATGGTCAGTAAGACACCACCAACTTGTGTCCACGCCAAACCTGTCACTTGACCAATTTGATCATCCTGTTCAGCCAAACCATAGGTGTATTTCTGCACGCCTAAGTAATGTTCAAGATCATCAGCCTTTACCAGCACCTGGATAGCTTTCTTTGCCGCCTGCTCTTTAACTACCTTACGGCATACTTTAGCAATTTGGCGCTCTAAACCTCGCACACCGGCTTCGCTGGTGTACATGCGAATAATACCCAGTAACGCATCCGATTCAAAGGTTAACTCAGCTTCTTTGAGGCCATTGGCTTTGAGTTGTTTGCTAACCAAGTATTTCTTCGCAATATTGAGTTTTTCATCTTCGGTGTAGCCCGGCAGACGAATGATTTCCATACGATCCAGTAAGGGACCAGGAATATTCATTGAGTTGGCCGTACAAACGAACATCACGTCGGATAAGTCGTAATCCACTTCAAGGTAGTGATCGTTAAAGTTATGGTTTTGCTCAGGGTCCAGCACTTCTAACAAGGCAGACGCAGGATCACCGCGCATATCTGTGCCCATTTTGTCGATTTCATCGAGCAAGAATAACGGGTTACGCACACCAACTTTGCTTAGGCGCTGAATAATACGGCCGGGCATTGCACCAATATAGGTACGGCGGTGCCCACGAATTTCAGCTTCATCACGCACTCCACCTAAAGCCATACGGATATATTTGCGATTCACTGAGCGCGCAATCGACTCTGCCAGCGAGGTTTTACCCACACCTGGCGGGCCGACCAAGCACAGAATCGGACCTTTAAGTTTCTTCACCCGCTTTTGTACCGCTAAGTACTCAAGGATGCGCTCTTTAACTTCTTCCAGACCAAAGTGGTCGGCGTCAAGAATTTCTTCAGCACGCTGCAGGTCTGCACGCACTTTGCTTTTGGCAGTCCATGGTGTGCTAATCAACCAGTCAATATAAGTACGTACGACTGTCGCCTCAGCTGACATGGGTGACATCTGTTGCAGCTTTTTCAACTCAGAGGTGGCTTTAGCTAAAGCTTCTTCGGACATACCGGCTTCATCAATGCGTTTTTTTAACGCATCCATTTCGTTATGACCGTCTTCACCTTCGCCCAGTTCTTTTTGAATGGCTTTCATTTGCTCATTCAAATAGTACTCGCGCTGGCTGCGCTCCATTTGCTTTTTAACCCGACCGCGAATACGCTTTTCGACAGTGAGCAGCTCAAGCTCAGTATCCAAAAGACCTAGCAGCAGCTCCACTCGCTCAGCAATATCACTGCAGCTCAGTATGGATTGTTTTTGCTCAAGCTTAAGAGTCATTTGTGCAGCGATTGAGTCAGTTAAACGACCAACATCCTCAATATCGCTTAACCCAGCTAACGCTTCCGCAGGCACTTTTTTACTTTGCTGGACAAAGGATTCAAACTGCTCAAACAAAGTACGACGCAAGACTTCATTTTCAGTGCTGCTCGTCTGCTCTTCTGCTTCAAGTTGAATTTCTGCACTTAAGTAATCGGCATCAGCATCAGTCAGCGTCTTCAGGATTTCGCCACGCTGGCCACCTTCAGCCAGTACTTTAACTGTGCCGTCAGGCAGCTTGAGCAGCTGCAGGATAGTTGCAACGGTGCCCACCTGATAGAGGGCATCAATGTCTGGATCATTGTCGGCAGGGCTGCGTTGAGCAATCAACAAGATTTTTTTGTCACCTTGCATCGCAGCTTCAAGCGCGGCAATGGATTTCTCACGCCCTACAAACAGGGGGATGACCATATGCGGGTAAACTACAACATCACGCAATGGCAATAACGGCAATTCGATGATTGTCTTCATTCTTCTCTCTCACATGCGGCACGCAGGCCGTAAAATATTGGCTAAGCCTGTGATCAAAGATGGGGATGTCTAACAACAATTACAAGGTGGGTGCTATAAAATACAAAAGGGCCCTTAGGCCCTCTTGTTAACAGCGACAGATATTTAAGCTTTAGGTGCCGCTTTTTTCTCTACAGTTTCTTGCTCTGCATAAATCAGCAACGGCTTGGATGTGCCTTCAATAACACTCTCATCAATCACTACTTTAGTGACATCAGTTTCCGAAGGAATATCGTACATGGTATCCAGTAAGATGCCTTCAAGTATTGAACGCAGACCACGCGCACCTGTTTTACGCAACAAGGCACGCTTAGCCACAGCATTGAGCGCATCTGGACGGAACTCCAGCTCAACCCCTTCCATATCGAACAACTTGCCGTATTGCTTAGTCAGCGCATTTTTCGGTTCAGTTAGGATTTGTACCAATGCTGCTTCATCCAGCTCTTCTAAAGTTGCAATCACTGGTAAGCGACCAACAAACTCTGGAATCAAGCCAAATTTAACCAGATCATCAGGCTCAACGTCACGTAACGCCTCACCGATTTTCTTCTCTTGCTCTTTGCTGCGCACTTCGGCAGAAAAACCAATACCGCCTTTGGTTGAGCGATTTTGAATAACTTTTTCTAAGCCCGAAAACGCACCACCACAAATAAACAGGATGTTTTTGGTATCCACTTGCAAGAACTCTTGCTGTGGGTGCTTACGTCCACCTTGCGGAGGAATTGAAGCCACAGTGCCTTCAATCAGCTTCAGTAACGCTTGCTGGACACCTTCACCAGAAACATCACGGGTAATCGATGGATTGTCAGATTTACGAGTAATCTTATCAATCTCATCAATATACACGATGCCCATCTGTGCTTTTTCAACATCGTAATCACATTTCTGCAACAGCTTTTGAATGATGTTCTCAACATCCTCACCCACATAACCCGCTTCGGTCAGGGTGGTTGCGTCAGCGATGGTGAAAGGCACATTGAGCAAGCGCGCTAAAGTTTCTGCTAGTAAAGTTTTACCTGATCCGGTTGGACCAATCAGCAAAATATTACTTTTACCCAGCTCGATGTCATCTTTTTTATCACGGTTGTTTAAGCGTTTGTAGTGGTTATAGACCGCTACCGCTAACACTTTTTTCGCACGTTCTTGGCCAATCACATACTGGTCAAGAATGCCGCTGATTTCCTTTGGAGAAGGCAGTTTATGTGCTGCGCTATCAGACTCTGCTTCCTGCACTTCCTCGCGGATAATGTCATTACACAGGTCAACGCATTCATCACAAATAAAAACCGAGGGGCCAGCAATTAGCTTGCGCACTTCATGTTGGCTTTTGCCACAGAAGGAGCAATACAATAATTTGCCTTTGTCCTCGCCACTACGCGTATCAGTCATTCGTTCGTTCCAGTTTGGTAGGCTATGAACACAAGATGAAGCCTTCAGTCGGCTTTTTCAACCCCATGCACCCACATAAAACACATACAGCATTACTTAACATTGATTAAACAGGCATGTTCCGCTTGGTTGCCACGTGATCAATCAAGCCGTATTTAACTGCTTCGTCACCGCTCATAAAGTTATCGCGGTCGGTATCTTTGGCAATCACTTCAATCGGTTGACCGGTATGATCGGCCAAGATTTTATTTAAGCGATCACGAATGGTTAAAATTTCGCGCGCATGAATCTCAAAATCTGACGCCTGGCCTTGGAAACCACCCAATGGCTGGTGAATCATCATGCGTGAGTGCGGTAAGCAATAGCGTTTACCTGCAGCACCACCGGCCAATAACAACGCACCCATACTGGCCGCTTGTCCGATACACATGGTCGATACATCAGGCTTAATAAATTGCATCGTATCGTAAATCGACATACCCGCAGTGACTGAGCCGCCTGGTGAATTGATATACAAATGAATATCTTTATCAGGGTTTTCTGCTTCTAAGAACAAAAGCTGCGCGACTACAAGGTTGGCCATATAGTCTTCGACTGGGCCGACCAAGAAAATAATACGCTCTTTTAGCAAGCGCGAATAAATATCATAGGCGCGCTCACCACGTGCTGACTGCTCAACTACCATCGGCACTAAACCGCCAGCAGCTTGGATATCGTGCGGATTTTGCATAAATATAGTGTCTGACATATCTGCCGTAGCTCCCAGTTTATTGGTCATCGTCATAAAGACACACAAGCCAGCACTAGGGCTGGCTTGTGAATTAACAGGCGATTAACCCATTAATATTTAGCGGCTTGCAGAGTGAAATCACTCAGCCTCAGCTTCTTCAGCAACGTCAGGCGCTGCTGCAGGCTTTACTGCTTCTTCATAAGTGACAGTAGAGTCTGTTACTTTTGCTTTGCTTAAAACAGTATCTACAACTTGTTCTTCAAGCACAACCGCACGTACATCTTCTAATTGCTGTTGGTTCTTGTAGTACCACTCAATCACTTGCTGTGGTTCTTGGTAAGCAGCAGCCATTTCTTCAATGGTGCTACGTACACGTTCGTCATCCGCTTTGATTTCAAACTGCTTAACCATTTGTGCAACGATTAAACCCAGTGCAACACGGCGCTTCGCTTGTTCAGTGAACAGCTCCGCTGGCAATTGCTCAGGTTTAACGTTACCGCCAAACTGCTGCACAGCTTGTACGCGTAAACGATCCACTTCGCTAGCAATCAAAGCACCTGGTACTTCAATGTCATTAGCGGCTAACAAACCATCCATCACTTGGCTTTTTACTTTGCCATTGATCGCTTGCTTCAGCTCACGCTGCATGTTTTTGCTAACTTCAGCGCGGAAGCCTTCTAAGCCGCCTTCACTGTTACCGAACATCTCGAAGAATTCTTCGTTCAGCTCTGGCAATTCTGGAGCTTCAACCTTGTTCACAATCACGTTGAATTCAGCAGTTTTACCGGCTAAGTCCAGGTTCTGGTAGTCCTCTGGAAAGGTTGGCGTGATCACTTTAGTGTCGCCTGCTTTGCAGCCGATTAAAGCCTCTTCAAAGCCAGGAATCATACGGCCTGAACCCAACACCAAAGGTACGTTATCAGCAGTACCACCGGCGAACACTTCACCATCAATGTTACCCACAAAACTAATGGTCACTTGATCATCAGTTGCAGCCGCACGCTCTACATCAACAAAACGAGTATTTTGCTTACGCAAGATGTCCAGCATGTTGTCGATATCAGAATCAGCCACTTCAGCGCTCTGACGCTCAATTGCAATGCTGTCTAAACCTTGCACTTCAAATTCTGGAAACACTTCAAATGTCGCAATGAACTCAAGACCTTTGTCTTTTTCAAATACTTTTGGCTCAATCGCCGGCTGACCGACTGGATTAAGTTTCTCAGCAACCACTGCTTCATAAAAAGTGGCTTGGATCACATCACCTAGAACATCTTGGCGCGCATCAGCTTCATAACGCTGACGGATGATGTTCATTGGCACTTTACCCGGTCTAAAACCTGATACTTTAGCGCGCTTAGCAGTTTGCTGAAGACGTTTGGTGACTTCACTTTCAATACGCTCATCTGGAACGCTAATGGTCATTTTGCGCTCAAGGGCGGAAGTGCTTTCTACGGAAACTTGCATGGTTATTCCTCGTTGAATAGACGTGGCCAGACATACCGACCCTAGAATCAAGGGCATGCATTCTAGAGGTGTCGAACGGAAATATCCATCCAATCCGACAGAGAATTTGCAGTATTACAATAATCCCTCAATTGGCAGCCATGAAAACATGTGCACACTGATCCGACGCCAGACACTGCTGTTTGGTTCCGAAGTGTAGGTTTGTACACCAGCATCACGCTGCTCAGTCCAGTAAATACGGCCATTATCAGTCAGTTTGACCTGATAGGCATGGGCCGGTATTTCATCATAAAAAGCTTGATTAATGCGTTGTGCCAGACGCGGACTATCAATCACAAAACCCAGCTCAGTATTTAAGTTTGCAGAGCGCGGATCGAAGTTAAACGAGCCAACAAACACATGTTTACGATCCACAGAGAAGGTTTTGGCATGCAAACTGGAGCCAGAACTGCCTAAAAAGCGCTTTTTACGCTTCAATCGCTTCGCTTGAGTGGGATGACGCTGCATCTCATATAAGGTAACACCCGACTTCAGCAGTGCTTTACGACGTTTAGCATAGCCCGCATGGACTGCAGCCACATCAGTAGCCGATAAGGAGTTGGTTAGCACCTTAACCTCAACACCTTTACGCACCAACCAAGCAAAGGCTTCTACTCCTGCTTCGGTGGGTACAAAATATGGGGAAATCAACTCCACATCAATGTTTGGATCACCGATAATGTCTTGCAACTGCTGAATCAATAAGGATTCTTTTTGCGCCTGTCCCAGCCCTTTGCGCGGATCATCGCTGACCATACGTACATTTAACCACTCAAAATCAATATTGCGCTGCTCAAGCTGAGTGATAAATGGTGACTCTCGTAGCGATTCGACATACTGCTGAGCGCCGGCACTGGCAGCAATTTCTGCAGATTTTTTACGCAACTCAAACAATGGCATGCTGTGTTTACTGCGTACTACTCGTTCCAACGGATAAGACGAGGCGCTACGCCAGTACTTATCAAAATCATTAGAGACATCCTGCACTGCGGCCCCAGCACTGAGGATATCTAAATCAGCGAACAAAACGTCATCAGTGGCGCCAAAATACTCATCACCAATATTGCGCCCACCAATAATAGTCAATGAATTATCGGCGGTGAATGATTTGTTATGCATACGCCGATTGAGACGGGAAAAATCGGTCAGAAACCCCCACCAACGCGGTTTGCGCAACATAAACGGATTAAACAAGCGCACTTCAATATTTTTATGGCTGTTGAGCCCTAACAAAATAGGGTCAGAGCCATTGGTATTATTATCATCCAGCAATAAACGTACACGTACACCGCGATCAGCCGCTTCATGCAAGGCTTCAAACAGCATGGTACCGGTCATATCGTTGCGCCAAATATAATACTGCACGTCCAAACTGCGCTGCGCATACTTAGCCAGCATCATTCGTGCAGCAAAAGCTTCATCCGCTTCAATCAGCGGGAAAACACCGCTTTTATCCGCACCATATTGCTGTTCAAGCGGCACCAGTGCCTTAGCAAAATAAGTATTAGCCACCTGTTGCTTCGAGTAAGCGATCGACTGGGTTCGTCCGTCTAAGCTCGGCAGGCTTTGACAGCCGGTTATTAAAAAGCTCAAACCAATCAATCCCCATCGAATAACTTTACTTTTCATAATCTGCCTATTATGTGGTTTTCTTTATCTAACGGGATAGGAAAAATTGCCCTAAATCAAGATCTTGCAGGTCTTTTACCGCAATGCTACGCAGTTAATGTAGTCTATCGCTATTCAATAATGATCGGCAAAGCTGATCGCCTAATTCGTTTTTTATAATAGGGGTCTGGCCAATGGAGCACATGCCAAGCTTTAACAGAGCACTTGTGGAAAAATACGACCGTCCTGGTCCACGATATACCTCCTACCCAACTGCACCACAGTTCCATACCGCTTTTGCTGCAGATCATTACAAACAGGCCGCCGAATGCAGTAACCAGCAGGTAGACGCTAAACCCTTATCTATTTATATCCATATCCCATTTTGCCAAAGCCTTTGCTATTACTGCGCTTGCAATAAAATTATCACGCAAAAAACCAGTCGCGCAGTTGAATACCTTGAGTATTTAAAGCAGGAAATTCATTTACAGGCCAGCTTGTTTGATAAGAAACGTAGGGTGACTCAGCTACACCTTGGTGGTGGTACGCCGACCTACCTGACCCAAGAGCAACTCTCTGACTTAATGGACACCTTGCATAGTGCCTTTAATTTGGATGATACAGAGCAACGCCAGTTTTCTTTAGAAATTGACCCGCGCACTATTACTCCAGAACAGCTGCAACTGTTGCATGATTTAGGCTTCAATCGTGTCAGTTTTGGCGTGCAAGATTTCGATCCTAAAGTGCAAGCAGCGGTTAACCGTATTCAAAGCGATGAGCAAGTTGAAGTATTAATGACTGCAGCACGTAAGGCGGATTACCGCTCGATCAGTGTTGACTTGATTTATGGCTTACCACTACAAACGGTAGAAAGCTTTAATACCACGCTGGATAAAATCATCGCCCTGCGTCCCGATCGCATTGCCGCCTACAGCTACGCACACTTACCTAAGCTGGTTCGTGCACAGCGTTTGATTCGTCCCGAAGACATGCCGCCTCCGGAACGCAAGTTGGAACTTTTAGAGCTGACCATTCGTCGTTTATGCAGTGCTGGTTATGTCTATATCGGTATGGATCACTTCGCCTTACCTGAAGATGAGTTAGCGCAAGCGCGCATCAACGATACCCTGCAGCGTAATTTCCAAGGGTATTCAACGCATGCTGATTGCGACTTGATCGGTTTAGGCGTGTCTTCAATTGGTAAGGTGGGTGACACCTACAGTCAAAATGTTAAAGAGTTGTCGCAGTACTATGCCTACTTAAACAAAGACGAATTACCACTGCATCGCGGCTACCAACTGAATGCTGATGACCGTTTGCGTCGGGATGTGATCAGCACCTTGATGTGCCATAACCGTATTGATATTGCGACTATTGAGCAACAGCACGGTATTGTTTTCAATCAGTACTTTGCCGATGCTCTGACGGCACTGCAAGAGCACGTCGAAGATGGTTTAGTGACGATCAGCGATCAAACCATTGTCCTGCTCGATAAAGGTAACTTGATGATGCGCAGCGTAGCGATGGCGTTTGATGCTTATCTTGGGGTAAAACAGCGAGGTGAGTTCTCTCGCACGGTGTAACATCTCAACCTTAACTGCAATAGACGGGCGATGGCTTGTCTACTGCAGTATGTAGACAGAGCGCTATCTGCAGGCCAATCCAAGGTATACAGGGTTCAATGCGCAACCCATATAAAAACAATAGCTAGCGCAGTTACAAACAACAGTCCATACCCAACAAAACCTGACTAGCAAGTCAGTTATGACACCTACTACGGTTTTTTGTTGCCAATCTCTAAATGATCGCCGGTTAAGCTCTTTTTCTATGACTTAAAGGCTATATTAGCCAGTTCCACTTACCCGAGAAGTTCACTACACTGATGATTGCCGAAAGCCATCACTTAATTACGATTAGGCGATGGAACTATAAGAATACTATTAAAAGGTGCTAATTTTATGAGCAAAACAACTCAACGTATCAGCAAACTGTTCGCCGCTATGGCTTTAGTGAGTGCAGCGAGCTACTCACTGGCTGCTGAGCCCATTAAAATTGCCCTCGCCGGCCCAGTTACCGGTCCTGTCGCCCAATATGGTGATATGCAATCGATGGGTGCCTTGATGGCCATTGAGCAAATCAATAAAGCGGGTGGCGTGAATGGCAGCATGCTAGAAGCTGTGACCTATGATGATGCTTGCGACCCTAAGCAAGCCGTTGCTGTAGCTAACAAAATTGTTAACGATGGTATTCGTTTTGTCGTCGGCCATCTGTGCTCGGGATCAAGTCAGCCAGCTGCTGACATCTATGATGAAGAAGGCATCATGATGGTTACCGCGGCCTCAACTACGCCAGAATTGACTCAGAAAGGCTACACTCTTATTTTCCGCACCATTGGCCTCGATAGCATGCAAGGCCCTACCGCTAGCGACTATGTGATTAATCAGCTAAAGCCGAAACGCGCTGCTATTTTGCATGATAAGCAGCAGTATGGTGAAGGCATTGCCACTGCGGTTAAAAAAGCACTGGATGATGCGAAAATTCCAGTTCCCTTATTTGAAGGTGTTACTGCTGGCGATAAAGACTTCTCAGCACTGATTGCTAAGCTGAAAAAAGAGAACGTTGATTTTGTATACTTCGGTGGCTACCACCCAGAAATGGGCATGTTGCTGCGCCAATCTGCAGAAAACAAATTCAGCGCGCGCTTTATGGGTCCTGAAGGCGTCGGCAACAGTGACATCTCAGCAATTGCCGGTGATGCGTCAGAAGGTATGTTAGTAACCTTGCCGAAAGCGTTCGATGAAGACCCTAAAAACGCCCATTTAGTTGCCGCGTTTAAAGCGAAGAAACAAGACCCTCGCGGTGCCTTTGTTTTCCCGGCTTATGCTGCAGTACAAGTGATGGCCGATGCGATGACTATCAGTAAATCACAAGACCCAGAAAAAGTAGCTGAAGCACTGCGTAATAACAGCTTTGATACGCCAACGGGTGTACTTGAGTTTGACGACAAAGGTGATCTGAAAAACTTCAGCTTTGTCGTTTACGAATGGCACGCCGACGGCAGCAAAACAGCTCTAACCGAGTAATTTAACCGTCTCACGCCTCGCCACTTACCATCTAAGTGCGCGAGGCTGTTTTGTTGTCCGGATACTCTTATGAACGAAGCCTTTTTTTATTTTCTGCAGCAGTTGCTCAACGGTCTTACTGTAGGCAGTACCTATGCGCTAATCGCTATTGGGTACACGATGGTCTACGGTATTATCGGCATGATTAATTTCGCTCACGGCGAAGTCTATATGATCGGTAGCTATGTCACCTTTATAGCCCTAACTGGTCTGGCGATGCTGGGCTTAGAAAGTCTGCCTCTGATGATTTTCGGCGCGTTTGCTCTGAGTATTATTGTCACCAGCGCTTACGGCTACAGTATTGAACGCGTTGCGTATCGGCCATTACGTGGCAGCAATCGCTTAATACCTTTGATCTCAGCCATTGGTATGTCGATCTTACTGCAAAACTTTGTTCGTATTGCCCAAGGTGCACGTGATGTGGCAATGCCACGTTTAGTTACCGGCGGCGTGACCATCGGCGATGAGGCCAGCTTCCACGCCAGCTTGTCTTATATGCAGATTATTATTTTTGTCACCACTTTTATCGCAATGATTGCGCTGACTATTTTCATTTCTCGCTCGCGCACAGGTCGTGCCTGCCGTGCCTGCTCTGAAGACATTAAAATGACGGGGCTTCTGGGTATTAATAGCAACGCCATTATTGGTATTACTTTTGTAATTGGTGCCATGCTGGCTGCCGTTGCTGGGGTGCTATTGAGTTTGTATTACGGTGTAGTCAATCCTTATATTGGTTTTATGGCCGGCCTCAAAGCCTTTACCGCAGCAGTGCTGGGTGGCATTGGCAGTATTCCAGGGGCCGTACTTGGCGGTTTAGTACTCGGCGTCACTGAAGCCATGACCTCAGGTTATTTCAGTAGTCAATATAAAGACGCAGTGGCCTTTGCCCTGCTAATTCTAATTCTGTTATTTCGTCCGACCGGTATTTTGGGGCGACCAGAAGTGGAGAAAGTCTGATGCGTTTGTATATTAAATCAGCGATTTTTTCCGCAATTGTTGTATTGATTTTAAGCGGTATATTGCTTGGTATACGTTTAACTCAAGTTGGCACAGAGTTGACCTTAGTCGGCGCTGAAGCGGATGTGCTGTGGAAAGTTTTTTCCGCCGCCGCACTGATCTTTGTCTACAACCTATTTCGCGATCCCATTGAACGTGTTCTCGGCCTCATACCCAAGCCGACCCTCTCCGCGGGTTTACGTGACTTAAGCCAACGTCAATTTGTACAGCGCCTCATCTGGTGCTTTTTAATTGCCGCCGCGTTAATTTTCCCCTTCCTCGGCTCGCGTAGCCAAATTGACCTTGCCACCCTAGTATTGATCTACGTGATGCTGGGTTTAGGCCTCAATATTGTCGTCGGTTTGGCCGGCCTACTGGACCTTGGCTATGTCGGTTTCTACGCGGTGGGTGCCTATACCTATGCCATGCTCGCTTTGTATTTTGGCGTTGGTTTTTGGACAGGTTTAGTCGCAGCAGGAATTATGGCGGCGTTCTTTGGCTTTATTCTCGGCTTCCCAGTACTGCGACTACGCGGCGACTATCTGGCCATTGTCACCTTGGGTTTCGGTGAGATCATCCGCATTTTGCTTAATAACCTCACAGACATTACCGGTGGTCCACGCGGCATTGGCAATATTCCTAAACCGACTTTATTTAACCTAGAGTTCAGTAAACGTGCAAGCGACGGTGCGCAGACGTTTCACGAGTATTTCGGGATTGCCTTTAACTCCAATCACCGCGTGATGTTTTTATATCTGTTGGCGTTGGTGTTAGTCCTGATTACCGTATTTGTGATCAATCGTTTAATCCGTATGCCAATTGGCCGTGCTTGGGAAGCCATGCGTGAAGATGAAATTGCTTGCCGTGCGCTGGGTCTTAACCCCACCCATATTAAACTCAGCGCCTTTACTATTGGCGCCACCTTTGCAGGCTTCGCAGGTAGTTTTTTTGCCGCACGTCAAGGTTTTATCAGTCCAGAATCCTTTACCTTTATCGAATCAGCAATCATTTTAGCCATTGTAGTCTTAGGTGGAATGGGCTCACAAATTGGCGTTATTTTAGCGGCCATTGTGATGACTGTACTGCCAGAAATGGCCCGTGAATTTAACGAGTACCGCATGTTGTTGTTCGGCTTGATGATGGTATTGATGATGATTTGGCGACCGCAAGGTTTGTTGCCGATGAAACGTCCGCATGTGGAGTTAAAACCATGAGCAGCAATATTTTAGAAGTGTCTGACTTAAGCATGCGTTTTGGTGGTTTACTGGCGGTAAACGGGGTTGGTTTGACCATTAAACAAGGTCAAGTTGTTTCCATGATTGGTCCAAACGGTGCTGGAAAAACCACGGTATTTAACTGTTTAACGGGTTTTTATCAGCCCACCGCAGGAAAAATCATCTTTGCTGGCGAAGAGATACAAGGCCTGCCTGGCTATCAAATTGCTCGTAAAGGAATGATTCGCACCTTCCAGCATGTGCGTCTATTTAAAGAGATGACAGTGCTGGAAAACTTACTCGTGGCTCAGCATCAGCACCTAAATAACAGCTTACTGGCCGGTTTATTTAAAACTCGCAGCTACCGTAAAGCCGAAAAAGAAGCGCTGGATAACGCTGTCTATTGGTTGGAAAAAGTGCGTTTGCTGGATGATGCTAATCGTGAAGCCGGCACCCTCGCCTACGGTCAGCAACGTCGTTTAGAAATTGCTCGCTGCATGGTAACCCGTCCATCCTTACTCATGTTAGATGAGCCGGCGGCCGGTCTTAATCCCAGTGAAACGGATGAACTGAAGCAGTTGATCAATGATTTGCGCGACAACCATAACATCAGTGTTTTATTGATTGAGCATGATATGAAACTGGTGATGGATATTTCTGATCATATTGTCGTGATCAATCAAGGCACACCTTTAGCCAGCGGAACGCCTGAACAAGTGCGTAATAATCCAGCGGTGATTAAAGCCTATTTGGGAGAGGAATAACTCATGCTGGTGATGAACAATATATGCACCTACTACGGTAAAATCCAAGCACTGCATGACGTCTCAATCAAGGTGCATCGCGGAGAAATTGTCACCTTAATTGGTGCCAATGGTGCAGGAAAGACTACTTTAATGATGACACTTTGCGGTGATCCACAAGCAGCCAGCGGCGATATCATTTATGAAGGTCAGCACTTACGAGGTAAAACCACCGCGCAAATTATGCGTATGGGTATGGCTATCGTGCCAGAAGGTCGTCGGGTTTTCGCCCGTTTAACCGTAGAAGAAAACCTCGCAATGGGCGCGTTTTTCTGTGATGACAAGCATATGCGTGAAGAGCGCTTGGATCGTGTTTTGTCGTTATTCCCACGCTTACATGAGCGCTTTCAGCAGCGCGCTGGGACTATGAGTGGTGGTGAACAACAGATGTTAGCGATTGGTCGTGCGTTGATGAGCGAGCCGCGTTTGTTGTTACTGGACGAACCCTCTTTAGGTTTGGCTCCTATTATCATCCAGCAAATTTTCCAAATCCTAGAGCAATTGCGTAATGATGGCGTCACGGTTTTCTTGGTTGAGCAAAATGCTAACCAAGCCTTGAAACTGGCAGATCGTGGTTATGTGATGGAGCATGGTCGTATCGTTTTGGAAGATACTGGGGCGAACTTGCTTAGCAATGAAGCCGTGCGTCAGGCCTACTTGGGCGGCTAGCCTTGAGGCTTTATAGCGCTGCACAAGCTTATCTTGATTGCGCAGCGCTATCGCTCAATGTTAGTGGCGGTTTGCCCACATCTTCGCCGCCTCGCTAAACGCCTCTTCACGCTCGCGACCTAAGCCACGTAAGGCTAAGGCCATCGTCGCTAAAATAGCGTTTTCGCCATATAAATCCTGCTCGATACCCTGCCAGACCGCCATTAAACGTTCGATTTCTAGAGTCGGTGCTTTGACCTGTCGGCCAATTTGCGCCGGCCACTCTTCGCTCCATGCATGGCCGTCAGTAGCACCGAGTAGCTGATCAGTCACCTCAGGGCGTACCTCAATTTCACCGCCATCGCCTTTAATCACTAAAGCATGATCACCAAGGATAACGTTGGCTTGTTGGTGCACCAGCTGATAACCCGGATGAAAGATGCTCTGCAGGCCACAACGCGCAGCTAACGGATTGAGTAAGCGTGCCAAGGAATGTACGGGCGAACGCAAACCCAAGGTATTACGTAAATCAATCATGCGCTGCAGGCGTGGCATCCATACGGCTAATGGAATAAAAGCGATATTGTCGCTATCCACATGCGTAGCAACCTCATCCCAAGACGCACAAGAACGGATAGCTAAGGCGTCCAAAACGTCTTCAGCGTACATGCGCCCTGCCGTATGGCGTCCCCCGCCATGCATCAAAATACGGATACCATTATTGGCCAACGCTTTGGCGGCCAACATAAACCAAGGTAATTGCCGACGCTTACCGGCATACGCCGGCCAATCAAGATCAACCGCAATGGCCGGTGCCGTCACCCGTTCACGCACTGCTCGAGTAAAGCCAGCCAACTCCTCAGGAGTTTCTTCTTTAAAACGCAGCAACATCAAAAAAGCACCCAGTTGCGTGTCTTCAACTTGACCATCCAACAGCATACCCATGGCTTGGTAAGCCTCTTGTTCAGTTAAGCCCCGTGAGCCTTTTTGCCCTTTACCTAAAATACGCACAAAAGGGGCAAAAGGGTGTTCCATTGATTCGCTCATCACAGCACTCCAAACCGGTAAAATTAATTATTATTGATGCAGCATACGTTGTTTGTCAGCGGCCAGCAGGCACTTGCCTCTTAACATAGATCCAGTGTTCTTACGCAAAGGGCTGTTTAAAAGCAATTAGCCGGTTTGGGTAATCCAGCTAAGCGCGCGGCCAACTTAGCTGGCATGCCGTTAAACAAACCATTTAAGTACAGGCTGTTACCTTTGTCCTTGCCTAAGCTAAGCGCGACATATTTAACCAAGGCTCGATTCGCCGGTGATAATTGAAACTCTGTATAAAACTGTTGCACCAGAGACAAAATCTCCCAGTGAGCCTCAGTTAACTCAATGCCTTCACGTTTGGCCAATGCCTGTGCAACCTGCGGCGACCAATCATCCAGACAGCACAAACAGGCATCTTGATCGAGAGCGATTTCACGCCCATCAATCACTAGTTTCTCGTCACTCATGTCCAACTGTTCACTCGCGCATAATCGACACACAAGGCAACAAAAGCGGGGTAATCCAGCAGAGTAACTGACACCATTGTGGTGTCAATGGCTCGCGCTTGTACATCTTCCTGTAAAGCGTACAAATGATACGTCTGCTGACAAGCGAGCAACTGCTCAGCAGCTGCACTGCCTGGCCGCAAGGCTTGCACAGCCTCACCGCAGAGGACAATACCATCACCGATGGATACTACTCGTAAGCAGCTTTTTAGCTGTGTTGCAGTCGAAGGTGAGGCGTTTAAAATGTGTAGGGTCGTCATTAAAGCGTCACCACATAATCATATTCACGGATAAGTTGTTGTATTTGCTGATCATCTAAGCGTTCTGCAGTCATAACTAAAGTGCTCTCAGCTAAACCACGTTCCGTTAAGCAGTGCTGAGCGACATACAGCTGCTCAATCCCAAACATGGGTAACGCTTGTAGATTAGCCGACAGATCTTTTTGTTGCAGCGCGAGTGGCTGTTGCTGATCTAACAACTGCAACACGCCGTCATCCATAAATAAGATACTCAGCGGTAAATCAAAAGCCCCAGCAGCTAAAGCAATATCCAACGCTTCCGCAGCGGCAATACCGGCCCAAGGTGCTTGGCGGCTGATCAATAACACTGACTTAGCCATCATTGACCTCCAAAACTAATCAAGCGCTCGGCTTGCTGCAAGCCATCATGCAATTGCCCTAAGCCAGACAATTGATAACCCTCAGCTAGATTCGCAGCCTCACGGCCATAGCGCTGGGCTTCTGTTTGATCAAGCACACCACGACGTAAAGCTGCGGCAATACACACCACAGCATCCAGTTCATTTTCAGCAATAAATGCCTGCCATTGCTGGGCAATATCCTGCTGATCCTGCGCGACCACAAGATTATTCGATGCGGTTAAAACACCGTCCTGATAAAAAAACACTCGAATAATTTCATGCCCTGCTGCCAGCACTGCTTGGGCAAAGCGCAACGCTCGTCGTGTCGAAGGCGCGTGACTTGAAGACAACACACTGATTACAAATTTCATAGCTGGTCATCATGCTAAATTTTCTGAAGTTTAGCAGATTAGCTAAAGCACAGTCCGCTCACGGCACTAAGTCAGTCTTATTAAAAGTGACTTAGGCGCATTTTCAATACTAATAATTTATTCACAACAAAAACTACTCAAACATAAGCGTTATAGTATAACATATTGATCATTACGCAGTTTCTGGCCAGAAACATCCTTTCTCTTATAAAAATCACATAGGTTTTAAGATGTTGCTAAATAGACACCCTCTTGTGCTCGCTATCAGTCTAGCGTCGCTCCCTTTAGCTCAAGCTCATGCGCAAAACGACAACACAGCACAACTGCCGACCACTATTGTTAGTGCAAGCCCGCTGGCTCAATCGGCCACACAAATGGTCAACGCTTCAGAAGTGCTCGAAGGCTCGCAACTCTTACTGCAGCGTCAAGCCACCTTAGGTGACACCGTGAAAAATATTCCGGGTGTGCGTGGCAGTTCCTTTGGTGCCGGTGCCAGCCGTCCGGTGATACGCGGTATGGATGGCGCACGTGTCAAAGTGCTGTCGGATGGCGTAGGCATGCTAGATGCTTCAACCCTAAGCGCTGACCATGCGGTGACTACCGAACCGTTGTTACTGGAACGCATCGAGGTCCTTAAAGGTCCTGCGACTCTACTCTATGGTGGCGGTGCAATTGGCGGCGTAGTGAATCTGATCGATAAAAAAATTCCTACCCAACAACCGGAAAATGGCCATCAAGTCGATCTCGCATGGCAAGGTAATACGGTGGCTAAGGAAAGTACGGCAATCGCTGGTGCAACCTTAGGCTTAGGTGATTTTGCTCTGCGAGTCGAGGGCTTAAAACGCGATGCTGATCCCTATCGTCTAGCCAGTCATGAAGACGGTTCACGCTCGAAAAAACAAACGGGATCGTACAACGACACCAGTACCGGCACTCTAGGCTTAAGTTGGATTGGTGATGAGGGTTATTTAGGGGTGGCCTATACACGTCAAGCTAATGAGTACGGCTTACTCGCTCACGAAGAAGGTCATTGTCACACGCACGGACATGGCGCAAAGCTAAGCTGGCATTGCGGCAGCCACGGCGGGCATGGACACGATGATGAGCATGAGCACGGCACACCTTATATTGATATGGTGCAAAAACGTTGGGATGTGCGTGGTGAATATAACAATCCTGTTGCTGGTTTTAGCTTGGCTAAATTGCGTTTAGCGCACAGCGATTATCAGCACGAAGAAATTGAAGGTCAGGATGTCGCCACTCGCTTTGATAACAAAGCCACTGATGCGCGTTTAGAGCTGACCCATGATCCGTTGTTTGGCTGGCGTGGCACCATCGGTGGACAAAGCAATCGACGTGATTTTAAAGCGTCGGGTGAAGAAGCCTATGTGCCCGCCACCTTAACCACAAACCATGCGTTGTTTGTTTTAGAGGAATATCAATGGAATACCTTACGTTATGAGTTGGGTTTACGTCATGAATGGCAAAGCATTGACGTGCGCAAAGGTAGCAAGCCTGATAAAAACCATAATGGAACCTCAGCCTCTCTAGGTGCAGTTTGGGATTTTGCTGATGATTACAACCTCGGTGTTTCTTTTTCTCGTTCACAACGTTTACCTGAAGCTGAAGAGTTATATGCCTTTGGTCCGCACGCAGCGAGTCGTACTATTGAACAAGGAAATACCCAGCTTGAGAAAGAAACATCGCACAACATTGAGCTGACTCTACGCAAACACCAAGGCGCTTTAACCTATAGTTTGAGTCTCTATCAAAACCGTATCAATGATTATATTTACGGCAAAGATACCGGAGAACGCCCCGGTGCTGATTATCGAGTTATTTCCTACCAGCAAGACAATGCAGTGTTTCGTGGTGCCGAAGGTCAAATGGCCTATCAATTCAAGCATGGCTTCACTGGTACAGTATTGGCTGACCATGTACGCGGAAAATTACGCGGTAAAGGTGGTGATTTAGCACGTATCCCTGCTGATCGAGTGGGTCTACGTTTACAGCAAGCCTTTACCTCTGCACTCGATGCTCAGGTTGAATTTTGGCGGGTACAACAGCAAAACAATACTGCTGATTACGAGACTCAAACGTCAGGCTATAACATGCTGGGTGCCGCACTGACCTATCAAGGCCAGCTGTCCAGCAGTGATTACACCCTGTATCTGCGTGCCGATAACTTGTTAAACGTTAAGGCGCGTGAGCACAGCTCTTTTATTAAAGATGATGTGCAATTACCCGGCCGTAATCTGACTGCGGGTGTTAAGTTCAGCTTTTAACAGTCTCTCGTAACTTTAATTTTGCGCATGCTGTACTAAAAGACAACACAGCCGCTCAATGAGCAGCTTGTTCGTGTCGCGACAAGCGTAGCTAGGGATAGCGCAGCGCCTGAATCGAGGCAGGATGCCTCGTTGAGGGAAAAGCGAGACGAACAAGCTGCGACATGCGCAAAGCGTCCTAGATGCTTTGCTTTATTAAAAGCGTCAGTATGAGTGCATGTCGTGCTTCGAAGTAGGTGTTTATCCGTCGATGAACCCATCCGCGGTTCAACTCCGGCGCTGCGCCATCCATGGCTCCGCTCGTCACACCTACCCCGAAGTACTCGTTGACCTTATGCAGGGTCTGCGCTAAAGCAACACGAGTCAGTTGCACATCACTAAACCCGCCAAGCCTGATAGACTGCTTGGCATATTTGTTATGTGTTTACAGGAGTCTACCTTGAACGACAGCAGCACTTTTCCTCAAGCCGAAACCATCGAACAATTGCGTCAGAATTTAGCTAGCGTGCGTGCGCGTATTGATCAAGCCTGCGTGCAAGCCGGACGCGATCCAAAAGAGGTACGTTTATTGCCGGTTAGTAAAACCCATCCTGCTGAGTTTTTACGTTTGGCTTATGCCGCTGGTTGTCGCATGCTCGGTGAAAACAAAGTACAAGAAGCCTACCAAAAGTGGCAAGAACTAGAAGATCTAAACGACTTAGAATGGAGCGTTATCGGTCACCTACAGACCAATAAAGCCAAATATGTCGCACGCTTTGCCAGTGAATTTCATGCGCTCGACAGCGTACGTTTAGCGCAAGCGCTTGATCAGCGTTTAGCAATAGAAGACCGCTATTTAGATGTGTTGGTACAAATCAACACTTCAGAAGAAGAAAGCAAATACGGCATCATCCCTGAACAGGCACCTGAGCTGATTGCCCAACTGGCACAGTTCTCACGTTTACGCGTGCGCGGTTTAATGACATTAGCGATGAACTCAGAGAATAACGAAGCGGTACGTGGCTGTTTTATTCGATTACGCGAACTGCGCGATAGCTTACAAGCCACAGCGCCCGAAGGCATGCAACTGACTGAGCTATCAATGGGGATGTCAGGCGACTTTGAATTGGCCATTGCTGAAGGAGCAACTATTGTTCGCATTGGCCAAGCCATCTTCGGCGCACGTGAACAGCCAGACAGCTACTACTGGCCCAGCTAACAGCCTCGTCCACTTTAACCAGCAAAAACATCGACAGTTAGACGGTTGTTATCGCCCTCAAAAATGTTGTTGCTACGTTGATATCAAAGCTGCAATGCGTGAAGCCATGCGCATTGCACGCCCACCCTCTCATCTTTCCCTCTGCAATAACCTGTTGCTGACCATAACGTGCCCCAACTTTTAATGACTGAGGTCTGCAGGAGATGTTTGGTTTAATTATTGCTACACATAGCTGTATGATGGTTTAAAACACTGCTGTATCAATGGTGATAATTAAGCCTGCACTCGGTAGTTTTCCTACGGGATTTCAATAAAGCGCATATCCCGCAGCGCTGGATCAAGTGGAGGCTCAGCATGCTGTGGGCCAGCGTAGATATCACTCATATCACAAACACCCTATGCCGTTGAGACCATCACCCAGCATAGGGTTAGATTAAACGATTACTTTTTTTCACGCACTCGAGCACGATGGTCTGCCAGATGCAAAATCCACCACGCCACGAAGATGATCGGCGGTAAAGAAACCAAGTTTAGCCATGTCCATCCCAACTTATCGACCCCTACTCCGGCCAATAAGCTACCCATTGCTGCAGCAGTAAACACCATGAACTCATTGATGCCCTGTACTTTACCTTGCTCAGCTGGCTCGTAGGTAAAGGTCAGTAAATGCGTGGCGCCAATATACGTAAAGTTCCACCCCACACCCAGTAACAGCAAACCAAGTAAGTAATGCCAGTAGCTATTACCCAGCACATTGACCAGCACACACAGAGCTAATACCGCACAGCCCCATAAAATGACTCGGCGCGAACTGTAACGTCGAATCAACCCACCGGTAAAAAATGACGGCACATACATACCCAACACGTGCCACTGAATAACCCAAGCAATGTTTTTAAATGGAAAGTCATCGTTCTGCATGGCGATCGGTGTAGCCGTCATTAACAACACCATCACCGCATAGCCAATCGCACCGGACGCTATAGCAGCCACTAATAACGGCTGCTGAAACAACTCACGGTAGCTGCGCGTAACACGTGCAACAGTGCTTTTAGCGGGGACAGCTAATGGTAAACTGCTGATCAGCAATAACGCCAAGACATAGATAACAAAGAGCCCATAAAACGCACCAACAAAGACGTTACCGTCGTACCACTGGCGTGACCAAATCGCTAAGTTAGGCCCCAGAATCGCTGCCAGAATACCGCCGGCCATGACCATACTAATGGCACGTGGGCGCTGCTCAACTGAACAGACATCCAAAGCAGCAAAACGGTATTGTTGACCCGTACCAATCGCCATCCCGATCAAGAATGTGCCGCTGGCAAAATGCATCAGACTATTGGCCTCTAAACCTTGTAACGCCACCCAGGTTCCCACCAAGCCAATGCAGTTACCTAAAATAAAGCCGACCTTGCGCCCCATCTTTTGCATCAAATGCGCAGCCGGCAAGGTGGCCATAACCAGACCTAAAAACTGCAGAGCAACGGGCAGAGTGATGAGCGCTGGATGACTGGCCAACTGCTTACCAATTAACGCTGAAACCGCCACTAATAAAATATTTCCGGTGGTGAGCAATGCTTGTGCAATGGCTAACCCCCACACGCTAATAGGCATGTAAAGCCTCCAAAACCCAATGAATATGCGCCAACATATTATATGAAAATACCACCCAGTATTAATCGCTTACTGCGGTGAGAAATTTAGAATCTGTGTCGCTAAATGTTCCGCCCATACGCTGTAAGCCAGCGCACTGGGATGAAAGCCATCAGCAGCGAGCATCTGCGAACTGATACCTAAGTCGACCGACAGAAAGGTTAGATCACCACAATTATCAGCCATCTGCTCAGTCAGTCTATTTAAGCGCCGCGCGCGCCGCCCCAAATAATCATTTAAAGGCCATGGCAGCGCAACAAAGTGCTGCATCGGTGGAATTGCTGAAATAATAATATGCTGCACTTTAAACTCTGTGTTCAATCTATCACGCAGTGACTGTAATTGTGCCAACCAGAGTGTATCTGACGTACCTGCAATGACGTCATTGACACCAATAGAGAGCACAACGCTGTCATACTGTTGCCCGCATAAACTGTCCAAAGTATGCAGCAATTGCTGACTGGTTAAACCACTTTTTGCCAACAGTTGCCAACTGACTTGGTAATCTGTGCTCAGCTGCGCGATCAACTGCCCGACTAACGCCTGATCTTGATTCGCAACACCCACCCCAGCCGCCGCTGAATCACCCAAAACCAGTAACCGTAAAGGTTGGCCACGCCCAAGACAGCCATGCCGAGAACCTGCCGCTTCTGGCAAACGCAACGTGCTGCGTCGCACCTGGCGCCCTTGCCAGAGCAAAACCGGTGCTAAAGCCATTAATATCAAGGTACCGCGCATTACTTTTTAATCTCAGCCAAAGCTCTGCGCAGCACGACTAAATCAGGCAACTGCTGGGCATATTGTTGCTGTTCATAAAGCTCGATAAAACGGATAACCGCTGGTTGTTGCTCTTCGGGCAGATCAGTCCGAATACGTTGCCAAAAGCTGCGTAAACCTTCACCCGTCTGCCGGGTAAAACCACGACGTTGCAGCACGCGCTGAAACTCATTAACAATACGCTGTAGCGGATCGCTTTGCCGTTGCCAAGGTTTGAACATCCATAAAACCAATAACGCAATAATCAATGCAGCACTGAGCACTAGAAAAAGCCCTATCGTCTGCCAATCAACCTGACCAAACCACTGCTTGAGCCAAGCCTGTTGTCGTTCGCGCTGATAACCAAGGATCTGCGTTTGCCAACTGTGATTAAGACGCTCCCAACTCATGCGTAGCTGATTAATCCAAGCAATATGCTGGTAGCGTAAAGGCGATAAAAAATCACCTTGAAACAGATCAACTTCATCTTTTAAAGCATCTTGTACGCCACGCTCAATACGTTCTGGCGCCACTTGAAAGGTTGGATCGACACTGCGCCACCCCTGCCCGAGTTGCCAATACTCAACCCAAGCATGGGCATCAAATTGACGAACCTGCACAAATTGCCCAGCCTGATTGGTTTCGCCACCTAGATAGCCTGCCACGACTCGTGAAGGAATGCCTGCCGCGCGTAAAGTAAACACCATAGCACCAGCATAGTGTGCACAAAAACCACGTCGGCTGCTAAATAGAAACTCATCGACACTGTCTTTACCAAGCAAGGGTGACTTGAGTGTGTAGTGATATGGCTGTTGATTAAAGTGCTGCAGCAACCCTGCAACCAAAGCATTGTCATCAGGATATTGCTGACGCAACGTTTGCGCCCAGTCTCTGGTTTGTGGATTTCCTGCGCGCGGTAACTGTAAAAACTCGTGTTGCTGCATCTGACTCAATTGCGGTTGTCGCAACGCCTTTGGCCACGAAGTGGCTTGGTATTGGTACGCCCGATTGACCGGTGTGCTGCGCTGCAAGCGAAAATCACTCATCAAGCGAATATCAGCCTGCTCACTGCTGCCAACATCTAAAGCAAATAACCATGGTTGCGTGCTGGGCTGCATAATAATGCTATAACTCAGAGCCTCACCTTGTGCCTGCCACTGCGGCTCCTGCGTCGCTAATCGCTGGCTGATCGACCAACTACGCCCATCAAAATGCGGCAAAGTCAGCGCTCGCCAATACAGCTGTGACTGCGCCGGAATAGCACCATCAAATCGAGCACGGAACGCTAATGCTGACGACTGTCCAAGGTCAGCGAGGTCACCGGGTGTCATACTGCTCGATAAACCAACGGTGCCTTGCTCTTTCGCTTGCGGCAAACTCCAGAGCGGCTCCAAACGTGGAAATAACACAAACAGCAATACCATCAAGGGTATGGCTTGAGCAAATAAACGACTGGCTAACTTTAAAGTGAGCAAAGGCTGCGCGGCAAAACTGCTTTGCTGTAAACCTAACAACGCTGCGAGCAGAGCGATCACCGGTAAAATACTGTACAGGGCAGCAAGCAAGCCATCAGCAAATAAGTAGCTGGTGACCACCGCAAAAAAGCCTAGAAATATCAGCACCAACGCATCGCGACGTGTACGCATTTCCAACAGCTTTAAAATAAATGCGGTAATCAATAACGCCACAGCCGCATCCAAACCCACCAAGCTGCCTCGGCTTAAATACACGGCAAAGCCACTGCTGAGCATTAACGCCGCTTTCACCCAACTGTTAGGGAATGGCACACGCATCCGGAACACTTGCACACGCCAGACAGCACATCCGAGCCAAAGGCCAAGCAACCACAACGGCACATGCAACACATGAGGAATAATTACTAGTACTTGTGCGACTAATAACCACACAAGACTGATACGCGGGATATCTTCAGCGACCTTACGAATATGCGCAGCATTCATGGCGTACTGACCCCGTACAATGCTAAAGCGCGTAAGCAGTGTTTGAGGTGTTCAGTGCCAACACCTGGTCCGATTGTCTGCCCTGTTAGCAGCAGACTATAGCTTTGATCCGTTTGACTGACTTTAAGCACCTGCGCGCACAGTACTGATAAACGCCACTCCACAGCCCCAGGTAACTGGTCAAAGTCCAATATCAGCTGCTGCCCTTGTTGCTCGGTAAATTGTTTAACCAATAAACCTTGTCCTTTTGACCACGCTTTCCAATGAATACGCCGCAACGAATCCCCTGGCTGCCAAGCAATCAAACCTTGATAATCATCGACGCCAGCTGACATGTTTGCGTGCTCACTCTCATCGTTATCACCCTGACCTGCAGTCACCAACACAACATCGTGCAATGGCTGCGGATAGACCAGCAGGGTTTGCGCCAAATCAATCTGACTCCAAGCGACAAATAAACCTAATGGAAAGCGTGTTTCAATGCGTAAACGCGGTGCCTGCTGCCAACCTCGACGCAGTCCTTGCGCAGTTAACTCAGCGTACTGTTCAGTATCAAAAGGCACATCAAGCAGCTGTAATTGTGTGCTAGTCCAGCCCACAGCAATGGCTTGATAATCTCTTTTATGACTGTTTAAGCGCAGTCGATAGCTACCCTGCTCACCGACAAAGCACGGCGTACTGCCGGCCGCCGATAAAGTTAAGCCAGCCAGATTACGCCAAGTATGAAACATAGTCAGCAGCCCCAACGAGGCTAATAGAAAAGTTAGCGCATAGGCCAAGCTGTTTTGATAATTAATCGCGACCAACAACATCAATACTAAGGAGCCCGCATACGCTGCACCGGTTAGAGTGGGCACAATAAAAATATGCCGCTGCTGTAAACGAATACGTTGTACAGGCGGTAAACGTCGCGCGAGCCATGTGGCAAACCACTGTCGAGGTTTGCTCGATAGCTTTTCCAGCATTACAGCGCCGGTACGTCAGTCAGTAAACTTTGTACCACCGCGGCACTGGCTAAACCCGGTGGACCGTTTTGCTCACGTAAGCGGTGACTGACGACAGCGGGCAAAACCACCTGCACATCTTCTGGAATAACATAATCACGGCCAGCTAGAAATGCCCAAGCCTTAGCCGCAGCCAGTAATGCCAAACTACCACGCGGGGATAAACCAAAAGCAAGTTGCGCATGCGTGCGCGTCGCTTCCACCAAACGCAGCACATAACTGATTAAGGCCTCGCTGGCACGCACCTCACTGACCTGCTGCTGCGCAGCTAATAAAACTGCGCGCTCAATCAGTGGTTGTAACTGGTTGAGCAACTGTCTACGTGCCCCGCCCTGCAGCAATTGCCGTTCAGCGTTGGCATTGGGGTAGCCTAACGAAAGGCGCATTAAGAATCGATCCAACTGCGACTCAGGCAAGTTGAACGTACCGCCTTGGCTGACTGGATTTTGTGTAGCTATCACAAAGAAAGGTTCGGGTAAGGGCCGCGTCGCACCCTCAATGGTCACCTGCCCTTCCTCCATGGCCTCAAGTAAAGCACTTTGGCTTTTAGGCATGGCCCGATTGATTTCATCGGCCAGTAGCAGTTCAGTAAATATCGGCCCAGCATGGAAAACAAACTGCCCGGTCTCGCGATCAAACACTGAAGTACCCAGAATATCACCAGGCAATAAGTCAGAGGTGAACTGAATACGCTGATAGTTTAAGCCAAGCACCTGCGCCAGCGCATGACTTAAAGTGGTTTTACCCATACCGGGTAAGTCTTCAATCAGCAAATGACCACGTGCTAACAAACAAGCCATCGCAAGCCGCACGGCATGTTCTTTGCCTAAGACAACCTGATTCACTGCATCAATGCAGGTTTCTAACTGATTGCGCATGGTCAAACTCCATTTCTAGTGTATGGCTATGCTAGCCAGCAATGACTCAGTACGCAAAGCCAAAACTAGAAGTCTGCGCAATAAGATACTGCGCAGTATCGGTTTTATCGTCCGGCGCGTGACTCACGAATATAAAAGCGTGCTTTTTTAGCTTTACGGGTACAACCCTCATAGGCCTCAAACTGTTGTTGAGTTTTTGCACCGGTAATTAACGTTAAAGCTTTTGAATAGCTGACTGTACCTGCAAAACCTTCTGCTTTAGCCAAATCCAACTCAGCCCAAGCGGCATCCAACTCTTGTCCACAACTGCTGCGGTGATTAGTTTTAGCAGCACAACCCACCAATATCACTGCCATTAAAGGCAAACACAACCATGATAAGCGCATATTTTCTATCCTTCTTATTGATTGTAAATTAAAGCCGTTCGATTCTCGGATGATTACTTGCAATCCAATCGCTGACTAAACTGTAAGCGACCGCCAACAAGGTCGGGCCTAAAAACAGCCCCATAAAACCAAACGCAAATAAACCACCGAACACCCCCATTAGAACCACGACAAGGGGTAAGTTCCCACCACGGCTGATCAAATAAGGTTTGAGGAAGTTATCAACACTGCTGATCACCAAAAAGCCCCATAACAAGAGGAAGATCGCCATGCCATATTCATTTTGAAAAAACAGCCAAACGACAGCAGGCCCCCACACTAAAGGCGGGCCCATTGGGATCAAACTCAACATAAAAGTCAACGCAGCTAACAGTAAAGCGCCAGGCACACCTGCCACTAGAAAGCCAAATAACGCGAAAACTGCTTGTGCCGCCGCCGTACCAATGACGCCATTGACTACGCGACGCACCGTACCAGCCACTAAATCAATGTAATAATCAGCCCGTTCTTTAATCAAACGTTGGACTAAATCCTTAGCAAAAAGAGCAAGACGTGGGCCGTCACGGTAAAAAAAGAATACCAGCACTAAGCTCAGCGCCAGCTCAAGAATGCCCCCACCTATACTGGCACTGCGTGCCAACAACCAATTACCCATATCGCCCATATAAGGCTTTATCGCCACCAGCAATGCCGCCCCTTGCTGGTCAATGGTTTGCCAGAGCTCAACCAAACGTTCACCCAGCACTGGCACATTCATCAACCACTCTGGCGCTGCAGGCAGACCGGTAATACGTAAGTCTTTAATCAACTCAGTACCGGCTTTAATATTGTCGGCAATATTAAAGCCTAACCACACTAAAGGTCCTGCAACAATCAACACCCAACCTGCGGTTAATAATCCCGCAGCTAAGGAGACATTGCCCTTAAGCACTCGGGTTAAGAACTGCATCAGCGGCCAACTGGCAAAAGCCAGTACCGCAGCCCAAAACAATGCGGTTACAAAAGGCGTTAATACCCATAAACAGGCGCCCAGTAAGGTCAACAGTAAAATTTGTCCTAATAAGCGATCATTACTGAACATGCTTTATATCCATTTAAAAAGCGTCACTAAGGTAAGCGCTGTAACAGTAATCCAGGTTGAGCATAGTCAGCTTCAAGTTCTATACGAGACGCTCGCACGCCTTTGTCAACCATTGCATCGCGCCAAGCTTGAGCCTGCTCACCCGCCATACTGACACGCATGGTGCTGTTCTGATTTAAAGCTCGCACCAGTCGCTGAGTCCAAACCGAATCAGGCAGACCCGTTAAGCGTGGTAAAAACAACTGATCATCGGTGCGTAACTGGCGCTCTAAAGTCGTCGCGGTCGGTAGCAAATCACTGGGCAGCTGTTCAGCTTGAAATTGCTCAACATGCAAAAAGCCTCGGCCATTGCCACGAGTGATCGCATACACAGCCATTAAACTTGACTGCGCGTCGCCCCCTAAACGAAATAGCGCATACGCTTGACGATCATCGGGTCCGTAGAGTCGAGCATTAGCAAAAACTTGGTTGGCCCAGAGATTACTTGGACCACATTCGCGCGCTGCACACCAATACAACATCTCCGCATGCTGGCTTTGCAAAAGTTTGCGAGTAGCTGAAAATGCATCTAAAGCATCATGAGTTGACGCCAATTGCACAGTCAACACATCCACTGAGCCACGTACCAACACCTCACCGCTATAGCGCATTTTGCCACTGATACGGCGTACCGACCCTTGCGGATAGATTTTCTCCAGACTGTCATGATGTTCCTGAGTAACAACCTTCGCATCATGCAAAGACTCAAGACCTAGTAGTGCTGAAAAATCATCAGCACAAGCCACAGAACCTAACGTGGTGAGTAACACGGTCAGCGCCGTTTTTAACATCCAATTGTGCATTATCACTTTACCAACATAGTCTGTGCAGTTTGTATGGAGCGCTCATCCGCATCAGCGCGGACAGGTATTTGTAAGCCTTTTTGTACTGCAGGACGAGCAGACATCGCTTGCATCCAACGTTGTAAAGCGCTTAAACCTTCAACGCTTACGCCTGCCCAATCATGCACGGACAGCCATGGATAGGTGGCAATATCAGCAATACTGTAATCACCTGCTAAGTACTCAACCTGCTCTAAGCGTGTATTTAATACTTCATACAGGCGCCGAGTTTCATTTTGATAGCGAGTAATCACCGCTGGAATCTTCTCTGGAAAGTAACGGTAAAACACGTTCGCTTGACCTTGCATTGGGCCCACGCCACCCATTTGAAACATCAGCCACTGCAATACCACTGAACGACCTTTGGCGTCTTGGGGTAACAGTTGCCCCGTCTTCTCAGCCAAGTAGTAAAGAATGGCCCCTGACTCAAACACTGCAAAGTTATCATTATCACGATCAACAATGGCCGGTATGCGACCATTGGGATTGATTTTCAGATAGTCAGCAGATTTTTGTTCTTGCTGATCAAACGATAAAACATGCAGTTGGTAAGGCAACGCCAACTCTTCTAAAGCGATGGATACTTTATGGCCATTGGGTGTGGCTGCAGTATATAAATCAATCATAATGACTCCTGTGAATGACAGCTTTAGCGTACGTTGTGACGCTGCTTAATAGTATTTAACCCCTAGAGAAAAACTCTTGCACGCATTGCGCGACCGCTTGTGCACCTGACTCATCATCAAGGTGCAAGTGGTGGCCGCCCGGTAAGCGTTGCACATCTAGCTTTAAAGTGCTTAAAAACTTTATAAACTCAGGCTCCTGAACCAAGATACCTTGCTCAGCCAAGACCAAGCTCATCGGACATTGCACCGCATGTACGAAAGCCAAGGCATGCGCTCGAGTCAAACGCAATGGCGAAGGCAGGGTTAAACGTGAATCGCTATTCCAGCAATAACCACCCGCCACAGGGCTTAAGCCACGCTGTGCCAATAACTCACTGGCCAACTGACTAACCGGCATAAAACCACGCATACGTGCGTGTACTGCTTGCTCAACCGAGGTGTAAATATTTTTCTTTTTTGCTGCTAGATCAATATGCGCCAGCAACGCCTCTCCCAACTTTCGTGGTGATTTATCTGCCTCACCAGTCTCTGGCACTAACCCGTCAATCAAAGCGACACGCTCAACGCGCTCAGGTACCGCGCCAGCAATTAACACACTGATAATGCCGCCCAATGAGTGCCCTAGCAGAGAGAATTTTTCCCAACCCAATTGCTGCGTGGCCATTAACGCATCCAAGGCATAATCCCAGAGTTGATAGCCTGCACCAGGTGCGCGATGGCCTGAATGACCATGACCAGCCATATCAATGGCGACAATACGTAACCCTTGCAGCTTTGGCGCCAGCAAATCAAAGGTCATCGAATTATCCAACCAGCCATGCAACGCTAGTACCGGCTTGCCATCTTCCGGCCCGTAGATTCGTGCGGCCAAATCAATGTGAGGCAGTTGTATACGTATTTCTTGAGCAAAAGCAGACACGCTGTACTCCTTAAGTTTTAAATGTTGTTATAAGGGCGAGTGTATTAATTATGACTGTACATGCTGCACGGAACAGAGCTGCATCGTGCCCGCGCCAATAAACTCACCTTCCAAGCACGCTACGCTAGCAGTATCCATCGGTAAACCGTGTGAACGGTCCGCATCGGTGAGCCAGCTGACTAAAGTGCCCAGTAAGGGCTGATGAGCGACAATTAATAAATCCTCATCAGCATAGCCATCCAATTTACGCGTTACTTCGCGGACATCGTCCTCAGGTGTCAGCCAAGGCACAATATTGATAGATCCAGAGTGCTGTAAAGTTGCACAGAGCAGTTCAGCCGTTTGTCGCGCACGTATATAGGGGCTGGATAAGACACGATCAAATCGCTCGTTACGCAATAACTTAGCCGCCTGCACAACTTGCTGACGGCCCTGTTCAGTCAACTGACGCTCTGCATCATGACGCTGGTAGGGTTCTGCTGCACCATGCCTTAACAACCACAGCTTCATAGCTTAGGCTCATCAGGCTGCGATTGATCAAGCGTAACAGGTGTGTTCTCTCCTGCTTGAGCATCCTGTAACTCTACTACTTCCACTACTTCCACTACGTCTGATACCTCTGATACCTCTGATACCTCTGATACCTCTGATACCTCTGATACCTCTGATACTTGTTCAGTGTCAGGCGTTGATTCAGCTGGAGCAACTGCTGCCGCGGCTGTATTAACTGGAGCGGCAACCGGCGCGGTGCTTTTAGGCGTGTGCGCAGCCTCACCATCAGCAGCACGCGCTTGCGGCCAATCAGCCATCGGCCAGGGTTTTTCATCGGTATGAAAAACGGCAAATCGACCCATCTGTGCTAAATACTGGCTTAAGCTGTCACCAAAATTCATAAAGTGAGCACTGGGCGCACCATAAAACAAACGATAAAACAGTTGCGCTACCGCCAGAATACCCAGCAGCGGCACAGCAACTTGCCATACTAATAAAAACAACAGCATCCATAGCACGCGCAATACCAATGATTCGCGGCGGATAATTTTCTCAGGTGTTGCCATTGTCTAATCCTCTTTTAAAAGCCATCAATTGAAATAAAATCAACATCGGTTTTTGGCTCGCCAGTCATTAGTCCGCCAATAATCTGTTCTAGCGTGCGGCCTTCAAATAAAATAGCGTGCAACCCTGCAACCAGCGGCATATACACATCTAATTCTTGTGATTTAGCCTTCAGTACTTTTAAGGTATTGACCCCTTCAGCCACTTCGCCCAAACGCTCAACCGCCTCATCAAGACTTAAGCCTTCACCTAAAGCAAAGCCAACCTGATAATTACGACTTTTCGGTGAAGTGCAAGTAACGATTAAATCACCAACGCCGGCTAAGCCTAAAAACGTCATAGGATTAGCACCTAGCTTAACGGCAAAACGGGTCATTTCTGCTAGTGCTCGGGTAATTAGCATGCTTTTAGTATTTTCACCCATACCCATCGCCGCAGCCATACCGGCAATAATGGCATAGACATTTTTTAACGCACCACCCAACTCCACACCAAAGCGATCGCGACTGGCATACACTCGGAACGTTGGGCCATGCAGGACAGCTTGCACCGTACGGCACAAGTCTTCATCTTCACTCGCCACGACGCTCGCAGTTAACGCATGCGCAGCGACTTCACGCGCGAGGTTAGGCCCCGACAACACACCCACTCGAGCCAAAGGTGCAATATCTTCTAGGATTTGACTCATGAGCATAAAGGTCTGCGCTTCAATACCCTTGGTAGTACTCACTAACATTTTACCGCTCAGCGCCTCGGCATAAGGGCTCAGCACCGAGCGTAGCGCCGTCGATGGCAACGCGACAAAAACCAACTCGCACTCAGCCAAGGTCGCGGCTAAATCAGTGACCGCAACGACCTCCTCAAGAATCGGCACACCTTTTAAATAACGCGGATTTTGTCGATTGTCATTAATCGCTAGCGCTTGCTCTGCATTACGCATCCACAAACGTACAGGGTATTGGTTACTGGCCAATAAATTAGCTACGGCAGTACCAAAACTCCCTCCCCCTAATACAGCGATTGTTTTTTTCATCAGCATGCTTCTGTTCTCTTCTGCCGCAGGTCGGCGATTGCGCCATTATACGGGGCTACTCAAGCATAACCAGTGTTTAACATTTTCGGGTAAACTATCGCCTATTTTTATTTATCAAATTATGAGGTGAGCTCTTGCAGCGCATAGATTTGAAGCCGTCGCGTGTGCAGTTCAGCATACTGTTGCCATCCATACTGACGCTAAGCTTGAGCCACTTTGCCCATGCAGACGACCTATTTATTAGTGACCTTGCCTTGCCCGAAGTGCTGACTGCGACACACCTCTATCAGCCTCCTGCGGCAGTACCAGGCAGCATCAGCACAATTGACCAAGAGTTAATTGCCGCCAGTGGTGCTCGTAATATTACCGATCTATTGCGTTTAGTACCCGGCATGCTGGTGGTTCCCGATAGTGCCAATCTTGGCACAGTCAACTACCACGGCAGCAGCCCTGGCCAAGCGCGGCGCTTACAAGTGTTGATTGATGGCCGTTCAGTGTACCGTGCCGGTTTTGCTCAAGTGGATTGGTCTGATCTACCTGTGGCTATCGAAGATATTCAGCGTATTGAAGTGTTTCGTGGCCCGAATACCGTCAGCTATGGTGCCAACGCGTTACTAGGCGTAATAAATATCATCACTGAGAGTCCTAAAGACACACACGGCACCCTGTTAAAAAGCACCCTAGGTGAAAACGGAATTCGCGATTGGTATGCTAGACAGGCTTGGCACAGTGATCGTTCAGATATGCGTTTATCATTGTCAGGCTTAGCGGATGATGGCTTTGACACCCGCACGGATGGCACACATTTTCGTGATGGCCGCCGTCTTAGCCGTTTTAACTTACGTGCCAATCACCAACTGAATGAAAAAAGCAGTATTGATTGGCAACTGGCATTTAAAGAAGGCACCAACCAAGTTAACAATAACTACCACTCAATTTTTGCCAATAAAATCCAGCCCAAGCCTAGCGAGCAAGACCCTAACTCAGATGGGCAAGCCAAAGACTACGCCGCCAGTTTGCGTTGGACTACAGCAGTCAATTCGCAACACAGTCTTTCTTTACAAGCCAACGCACAGCAGTGGCAACGCTTACGTGAATGGCGTGGCTGTGAAGCACAAATCAGCTTTAGTGCTGAGTTAAATGAATTATGGGATATTTCCTCTCCCGCACAACGTGCAGCATTGAGTCGGGGCAAATTTTTCAACAATGCCACAGCTCGTCAACTGGACTTACAAAGGTGGCTGGCTAATGCCTTGTCACCACAATTTATAGAACATAGCTGTGGCTTAATTAACGAAAACAGTCGTGAATCACGGGCTGATCTCGAGTTACAAGACACCTACAGCATTTCTGAGCGCTTACGCCTGATCAGTGGCCTCAGCTACCGCTACGACCAAGCTCGCTCGAAAACTTTTTTAAATGGCCGCCAGCGCAAAGATATTGTCAGAGGCTTTAGCCAATTTGAATGGTACACAACCGAGCATTGGCTACTACAAGGTGGCGGTATGCTCGAACACGACAGCAGCAATGGTGACTCGTTCTCGCCTCGTTTAGCAGTCAACTACTTATTTACTCCGGCGCATGGTTTGCGTGCGGTATACAGTGAAGCAGTGCGCTCACCTGATATGTTTGAAAACAGTGCAGACTGGCGCTATCGCGTACATGATTTGCGCCCAACGATTGGCCAAAACAGCACAGGTGACTTTTTTATCAGTGCCCAAAGCAGCGGCAAGCTTCAACAAGAAAAGATTCGTGCCTATGAGCTTGGCTATAACGGCCACTTCGCCCAACAACGTATCTCGTTTGATCTCAAGGTCTTCGAAGAGAAAATCAGTCGTATGATCAGTCATACACCGCGCTTAGAATCTTTCAATTTGAACAACAATGATCATATAAAATTCTACGGCAGTGAACTTGAAGCGAATTGGCAAGCCTCAAGTAAGGACCGTTTGCGTTTTAGCTATGCTTATATTCAAGACCGTGCCAGCAATACGCTCGATCAACAGGTCACACCACCCCATAGCGGCTCGTTTGCTTGGTTACGCAACTGGGAGAACAACTGGAACAGCAGTCTGATGTATTTTGCCGCGCAGCAGCTCAATAGCAATGACTTGCAGCTGATGACGCTACGTGTTGCCAAACAATTTGATTTAGCTGACAAACGCCTGACAGTGGCGGGTCATTTACAAAAAACGCTAAATAACCAGCCAATAGGACGCACCAACAATAAGGACAACTCCCATGACACTGCTTACGCTACTGTGCAGCTGGAGTTTTAAACGGAATATGCTGGCTTACGGATGGCGCCTAATATGCGTATGCAGCTTACTTTGCTGCCTTAATCTGCCTGTCTATGCGCAAGTTATTCTCAGCGCAGAACAAGATAGCCCTGCAGTGCGTAATTTTGCTCAACAACTGGCACAAGCGCTGCCTCAACACGCCATTCACTATATGCCCCGCTCTCAGCTAGAAACACACACCAGCTTTGCGGAAGATACACAACTTATTTTGCTCGGACCAAAGTTGCTGGATTGGCGTTTACAGCTGACACAAAGCGCCCCACCCACATTAATTATGCAAGTCAGTCGCGTCCAAGCGCATAAGCGCTTTAGCAATCGACAACCCGAGCACCTGACTTTTTTGTGGAGCGATCCACCACTTGATCGGCAAATCGCCTTGTTAAAAGCCATGCTGCCAGGCGTAAAGCATATTGGTGTACTGTACGGCGATCACAGCGAATTCCTATTAAAAGAGATCGAACAGGCCCTACAAGCTGAACAACTGATCTTGCATAAATATTACTGGCCTAACAGCTATGATGCGCGCAGCCTGGCCAACTTGTTAAATCAAACCGATGCTTTACTCGGAGTGGATGATGCGCGAATTTACAACCCCACCACCATTAAAAGTATCCTGCTCAGCAGCTATGCTCGCAAACAATCA
Source organism: Denitrificimonas caeni (assembly GCF_905120345.1). Classification (GTDB taxonomy): domain Bacteria; phylum Pseudomonadota; class Gammaproteobacteria; order Pseudomonadales; family Pseudomonadaceae; genus Denitrificimonas; species Denitrificimonas caeni_A. Next base: position 366,704 of record NZ_CAJHOA010000001.1, read on the forward strand.
TTGATTGGTCCAACTGCAGCTTTTATAAAAGCAGGCAGTCTAGCCTCAACTTATACTGACCAAGATAATTGGATCAACACGTTACAAAAACTTTTACAAACGCCAGTTAACACTTGGCCTGCAAGTCTTTATCCTGATGGTTTTAAAGTCATCGTTAATCAGCAAGTCGCGCGTTCACTCGGCATCCAAAAAAGTCGTCCCAGCGAGTTAACTGAACAACTTCAACAGAACAGGCCTGAACCATGAAAAAGATACTGGGCGGCAGCATTCATCGCCACACTCTATTTGTCAGCCTACTGCCTGCAGTGCTGATCGCTTTTTTACTGACCGGTTACTTTACCTTATCGCGTTTACAAATTTTACAAGAGGAACTGGCAAATGCCGGTCAACTGATTGCCAATCAGCTGGCCCCCGCAGCAGAGTTCAGTGTTATTTCCGGTAATTTGGAGGTATTAGAACCTTTATTACAAGGCTTACTAAAGCATCCGCATATTGCTTTTATTGAAATTTATGACTATCAACAGCAACGTTTAACGCGCAGCGAAAAAAACAGCTCAAGGATCAGCTCAGGCCCGTCTTTCCAAGCTAAAATAACTCGGCAAATCATTGAGCTTGATCCGCTATTTTTATCCTCTAGCGTTCTTGCACAAACACAAAATCAAGAAGATGTGATCGGCCATGTGCTGGTTGGTATGACCGACAGCACCCTGAAAAAGCAACAATTGCATGTTTTATTTAGGGCGCTCTGGCTGGTTTTTCTAACCCTGATTTTAATTTGGACACTGGCTTACTTTCTAGCGCGTAGCTTATCCACCCCTATCCGAGAAATGCGGCAAAAACTGCAAGCCCTCGACAAAGGCATCTACCACACGCCCGTCCTTACTGACATCAAGACTGGCGAGCTAGGCGAGCTGGGTAAACATATCAACTTGCTCAGCCAAACCCTACAACACGCGCAGTGGACACAGCAAAAGTACACAGCAGAACTGCAACAAGCACGGCAAGATGCGGAACGTGCCAACCACGCTAAATCAGACTTTCTAGCGATGATGAGTCATGAGTTACGCACGCCCATGAATGGTGTCATGGGCATGTTGCAGCTACTTGAACAAACGGAGCTGAGCAAAGAGCAAACCGAATACACCCATATCGCCCATACGTCGAGCCTACAAATGCTTGGGGTAATTAATGATATTTTAGATTTCGCTCGTCTTGAGCACGATGCATTACAACTTGAATGCATACCTTTTTCTTTAGACGAACTGTTTTCGTCTCTGCACAACGTTTTTAAATACAGCGCCGAGCAAAAAGGCATCGAACTGGTGTTTGTTCTGCCAGTAGAGTTGACCTGCTTAAAGGTTGAAGGGGATCCAACACGGTTACGACAAATTTTAGTCAACTTATTAGCCAATGCCTTGAAATTTACTGACCAGGGAAAAATCAGCCTAGAGGTCGACTGGTCTTTACTAAGCGCCTCACAATTGCTGTTAAAGTGTGTGATTATCGACTCAGGCATCGGTATCCCAGCAGAACAACTCAGTTCTATTTTTGATGCATTCCATCAAGCAGATCAAAGTATTTCAAGACACTACGGTGGCACAGGGCTGGGCCTATCTATTGCCCATACATTAGCCGAGCAGATGGGTGGCCAATTGAGCGTTATCAGCGAAGCCAAGCAAGGTTCTATATTTACCCTACAAATCCCCTTGCATCATTTATAAGTAGATTGAGCGACGCGACACGCGTAATAGCAGTACCATAGGGTATATTTCACTGTTAGACCGTATTTCAACCCTTTACAGCTGTGACTTGCGGGTAGTTAGTGCTGTCTAACCATGCAATTACACTTAAAGCGTCCATTTATCCTGCAGCAGTGTTGAGTAGCGCAGCTTGATAAAAGGCTTAAGTTGAATAGAGTTTTTTTGTTAAGCGTTATTAAATGTGTTAAAAACACAGCAATACATTAAACAAAACCATTAGTCAGATGGATATCCATCGTCCATGCAGTACACGATTAGGCACGTTGAGGAGCCCGCATGACCAAACAAAACGCCTTCACCTACGAAGATTTGCTCAAATGCAGTCGAGGAGAGCTCTTCGGACCAGGTAACGCGCAATTGCCCGCACCGAATATGCTTATGATCGATCGCATTGTGCACATCAGTGAGACAGGCGGTAAATACGGCAAAGGCGAAATCACTGCCGAGCTGGATATCACCCCTGATTTATGGTTTTTTGCCTGCCATTTTGAAGGCGATCCGGTAATGCCTGGTTGCTTAGGCCTTGATGCCATGTGGCAGCTGGTCGGTTTTCACCTCGGCTGGCAAGGTCACCCTGGGCGTGGACGTGCACTCGGCTCAGGGGATGTGAAGTTTTTTGGTCAAGTGTTACCTACTGCCAAAAAAGTCACTTACCAAATTGACATTAAGCGCACCATCAATCGCTCTTTAATTTTAGCGATTGCTGACGGTACCGTTAGCGTTGATGGCCGCGAAATTTATAGCGCCGAAGGCTTACGTGTCGGCTTATTTACTTCCACAGACTCTTTCTAAAGGATGACCAGTATGCGTCGTGCTGTAATCACCGGAATGGGCATTGTTTCTTGCCTAGGTAATGACAAAGATACCGTAGCTGCTAATTTACGTGCAGGCCGTACTGGTATTCGTTTTAATCCGTCTTACGCTGAAATGGGCTTACGCAGTCAGGTTTCAGGCACTGTTGATATTGATCTAGAAGCGTTAATTGACCGTAAATTTTTACGTTTTATGGGGCAAGCAGCGGCATTCTCCTATCTATCCATGCAACAAGCCATAGAAGACAGCGGCCTTAGCCCAGAAGATGTCTCTAACCCACGTACAGGTTTAATTGCCGGTTCCGGTGGTGCATCCACGCTTAACCAAATGGAGGCCATTGATATCCTGCGCGAAAAAGGCGTTAAGCGTATTGGCCCGTACCGCGTGACCCGTACTATGGGCAGTACCGTATCAGCCTGCTTAGCCACACCTTTTAAAATTAAAGGGGTGAACTACTCAGTGTCTTCTGCTTGTGCAACCAGTGCTCACTGTATTGGTCAAGCGCTTGAGCAAATCCAACTGGGTAAACAAGACATTGTGTTTGCCGGTGGTGGTGAGGAAGAACATTGGAGCCAAAGCTGCCTGTTTGATGCGATGGGCGCCTTGTCGACTCAGTACAACGACACCCCAGAAAAAGCGTCACGCGCTTACGATAGTAAACGTGATGGTTTTGTCATTGCTGGCGGCGGCGGCATGGTCGTGGTTGAAGAACTCGAGCATGCGCTAAAACGGGGCGCAAAAATCTACGCAGAAATCGTTGGCTACGGCGCCACTTCTGACGGCTACGATATGGTCGCACCCAGCGGTGAAGGCGCAGTACGTTGCATGCAGCAAGCCTTAGCCACGGTTGACACCCCTATCGACTACCTCAACACCCACGGCACATCAACACCGGTTGGTGACGTGGCTGAGATTCGTGCAGTACGTGAAGTGTTTGCCGATAAGGCACCACCGATCAGCTCAACGAAAAGTTTGTCAGGCCACTCCTTGGGCGCTGCTGGCGTACAAGAAACCATCTACTCACTGCTGATGATGGAAGGCAACTTTATTGCTGGCTCAATCAACATTGATGAGCTGGACGAAGAAGCCAAAGGCTTACCTATCGTGCAGGAAACTCAAGAAAACGTGACTCTAAATACCGTAATGAGCAACAGCTTTGGCTTTGGCGGCACTAACGCCACCTTAGTACTGAAGCGCTTTACCAAGTAATTTAGCTTCCGTTAATAAAAACGGCCGCTGCAAGAGATTGCGCGGCCGTTTTTTATTGCCTATAAATAGATCAACCTAATCAATACGCACTAAGGTGCGGCCTACTTGCTGGCTGGCCAACATCGCAATAATCGCCTCAGGCACCTCAGTTAAACTTATTTCATGCACCAAGGCCTCTAAATCGAGCTTCCACTGTAGCGACAGCTTGTCCCACATCGAAGCCTTATTAACCAAAGGCAACTCCACTGAGTCAACACCCAGCAAGTTCACTCCGCGTAAAATAAAGGGCAACACGCTACCCTTAAAGTCAACTCCTGCCGTTAATCCACAACACGCAGCACTCGCACCTGGCTGCAAGGCTTTCAGTGTATTGAACAGCAGATCGCCACCGACCGTATCAACAACCCCTGCCCACTTAGGTTTAAGCAACGCTTTATCCATGCCTTCCAACAACGCTGCACGAGAGATCACATCGCTCGCGCCGAGCTGACGTAAAAAACCTTCTTGCTCGGCTTTACCAGTCGCAGCAGTTACCTGAAAACCAAGCTTAGTCAATAGCACCACCGCCACAGAACCAACGCCACCGGTGGCACCTGTAACCAACACTGGCCCGTCTTCTGGAACAACCCCTGCACACAGTAGCTTGTCGACGCATAATGCCGCCGTCAAGCCTGCAGTGCCTAAGATCATCGACTCACGCAGCGATAAACCACTGGGCCGTTTAATCAGCCAACTGGCGGGGACACGTATATATTGTGCCAAACCACCATAAGTGTTCATCCCGAGGTCATAACCGGTAACAATCACCTCATCGCCCGCAACAAACTCAGCCACATTGGACTGCTCAACCACACCTGCCGCATCAATCCCTGGCGTATGTGGAAACTGGCGTGTGACGCCACGATTACCGGTGGCGGACAATGCATCTTTATAATTCAAGGAAGAATAATGTACCCGTATCAACACCTCGTTTTCGGGTAAATCATCCAGCGAGCGCTCAATCACCTTTTGCGCAAACTGTGGTGTTTCAGTGACCCATAATGCTTGGTATGTACTCATTAAAATCCCCTCAATAGATGTTTTTTATCGTCTGTTAGCCCATAAAGCGCTGCTGTAAACGTTCCCAGCCCTTATCAGCAATATGCTCTACCGCTGCACCAGCGCTTAAACCAATACGCTCTTGCAGTGTTTTCTTCTGAATAAACTCTAGCAGATAAACATCTGCTTCTTCAGCCCGTTTTGACAAATACTCATCGCTGGTTTGCAGCACATCGACCAGCGCTAAACCTTGCGCATCGCTACCCAGCCAAACCTCACCGGTGGCAACGGCATCAATATTCAACTGCGGGCGGAAACGTGCGACAAACTGCTTAAACAAGTCATGCGTGGTTTGTAACTCTTGCAAGAATTTCTGTCGCCCAGCCTCGGTATTCTCACCTAACACGGTCATCGTCCGTTTGTACTCGCCAGCGGTGAGTACCTCTACATCAATATCATTTTTCTTCAGTAGACGATGAATATTAGGTAGTTGCGCCACCACGCCAATCGAACCGAGTACCGCAAAAGGCGCACTCAAAATTTTATCGCCAATGCAAGCCATCATATAACCGCCGCTGGCAGCAACTTTATCAACACAGACAGTTAACGGAATCTGCGCATCTCGAATACGTGCTAACTGTGATGATGCCAAGCCATAACTGTGGACCATACCGCCGCCACTTTCTAAACGGAGCACCACTTCATCAGTCGACTTAGCGACGCCTAACAGCGCAGTAATTTCATGACGTAAGTTTTCTACTGCAGAGGCTTTAATATCGCCATCAAAATCTAAAACATAAACGCGGTTTTTTTCAATGCCAGCTTTTCTATCTTGCTGTAACTTGGTTTTATTGGCTTTTTTTAATGTTTTTAATTGAGCTTTATCCAATACGCTATATTCAACAGTTTGTTTCAGCTCTTCGTAAAACTCATTCATGCTGCTAACCAGCAACTCACCACCTTTACTACGACCGCGCGAACGTAAAGACGCAGCCACAGACAGCACCACCACAATAACAACCAGCACCGTTACGGCGCGTGCTAGAAAACCAGCATATTCAAGTAAAAAATCCACTGTAAACTCCTTAAACGATAGTGATTGTTATCTTACCTGAGCCTGCACCCGCCTTCATAACGTTTATCTAACATGCACAGCACCAGCCGCATTACTAGACCAGCAACAACCGCTGTCAGCACACGATGCCGGCACAATACTAGACTTCGCTGCAGCATAAGCACGGGCACATAAATTTAAGTTAAACAGATATTTTTTTACTGCGTTTTCAAACAATCGTATGAATTTCATTTGACAGCTTAGCAGCTTCACAATAATCTCCATGGTTCGCATAGCAACAGGTGTGTATTGATTTGGGCAGCATCTATTTAATTCGACACGGGCAAGCCTCGTTTGGTGCAGAGAACTACGATGTACTCTCCACCCTTGGTATGCAGCAAGCAGAGATCCTTGGCGATTATTTAATCGAGACTGGGGTTACTCTTACCGCGTGCTTTAGTGGTGAGATGCAACGCCAGCAAGATACTGCTCTGGCCACGCTCAGTCGTTACTCTGAGGCCAACTTATCTGCACCTGTTCTAAATATTGATAGCGCCTTTAATGAAATTGATGCCGACCGTGTAATTCGTTTAATTGTTCCGCACATTATCGAACAAGAGCCCAATGCGATTAACAGCCTGCGCAACCCTTTACAAAATAGAGCAGAGTTTCAGCGTTTATTTGCGATGATTATGCAGCGCTGGGCCGCAGATATTGATGATATTCCTGAGTACTTGCGCTGGTCGAGATTTATCCAGAATGTAGAGGCCGGCTTAGAGCGTGTGCTCAGCAATGCAGGCGCGGATGCGCAGATCGGTATTTTCACCTCAGGTGGCACCATTACTGCTTTTCTACACCTCCTGACGGGCATCAGCGCAGATAGAGCCTTTGATCTTAATTGGCAAATTGTAAACACTTCATTGAGTCGTCTAAAGTTTCGCAACGACTCAGTGGTACTGACTTCTTTTAACAGTCATGCACACCTTGACCTGTTAAAGAATAAAAAACTCATCACCTACCGTTGAGTTATTAATATCACGCGGTCTACACCGCACAAAAACCTTAAAAAGGACCTACTATGTCTTCTACCGCCGATATCATTAATACTCTAACCGCTAAATTTAACGCTACAGCTGCTGCTGGCTTAGATTTAGTATTTCAGTTCAATATTGAAGATGCTGAAAACTACTACGTCACTGTTAAAGACGGTACCTGCGATGTACAAGCCGGTGACAATGATGATGCTAACGTCACCTTGATCATGGACAGCGAAACCTTCAAAGGTATCGCTACAGGCGAGACTGATGGTATGCAGGCCTTTATGGGCGGCAAACTGCGCACTGAAGGCGACATGATGTTAGCGATGAAACTCAGCGAACTGTTCCCCGTTTAAGCGACAAGCTAGCAACAAAAAAAGCCGGATTGTTATCCGGCTTTTTTTGTCTCATAAAATTGTCTAGAGATAGTCTTTCTTAATTCTAAACGGAACACCCAGCATTATTCACCAAGTGCCCATTTATATTCAGTCAGAATAGCAATCGTCCAGTTTTACTATACTGCTGGTTTTATTTTAATCTTGGCAATGTGTTTTTGATTCTGCAATACCAATCCGACTAAACAAATAACAGCCGTGACAACACCAATTATCTTGCTGTATTCCATCGGTAAATTCAGACCTATGCCCGCTGTAGCAATATACGACACAGTGACAGCTGTACCGATCACCGCTGGAATACTAACAATCCAGTGGAAAGTGCCTCGATCGAACAAGTACTTAGTGGCTAACCACAGCACACTGGTTGACAGCAACATGTTTGAGAAGGCGAAATATCGCCAAATCAACGCAAAGTCGAGGAACGTCATTAAATAGGCAATAGCCAATATTGGCGCTGACAATGCCAGTCTGTGTAAGGTTGTTTGTGAGATATTAAACGCATCCATAATCGTTAAACGCAACGAACGGAATGCTGTATCACCCGAGGTGATCGGGAAGATTGCTACAGCAAGAATCGCCATCACACCACCGAACACACCAAGATAACTGGTGGCAATATGATTGACCACTAAACCAGGCCCACCTAAGTCGAGCATCGCTTTTAAGCCGACATAACCTTCTGGGAAGGCTGCAATACCTGCCAATGCCCACACACAAGCAACGATACCTTCGCAGACCATCGCACCATAAAACACTGGACGCGCATATTTTTCATTGGTTAGACAACGCGCAATCATCGGCGATTGCGTCGAGTGAAAACCACTGATCGCCCCACAAGTGATAGTTACAAACAACAGTGGCCAGACTGGTAATCCACCAGGGTTTGGGGTTAAGAAATCATGTTCATGGTGGCCATCGAAGTAAGCAAAAATATCCGTTATTTCTGGCAAATGCGGTGCATTCATCAATAAAGCAACGGCAATAAGGCTTGTCATGATAATCATCAACAAACCAAATGCAGGGTAAAGTTTGGTGATGATCTTATCAATTGGCAACAATGTCGCCAAAAAGTAATACCCTAAGATCACCAACACCCAAAAGGTATTGCCTGCTAAAAAAGTACCCTCAAAGTAGGATAAATTACTCAGCAGCCCTGCAGGGCTCATAATAAAGACCACACCGACAAAAAACAGCAGCATGGCGGTAAAGATCAACATAATGCCTTTGAAAACCACGTTGTAATAATGTCCGGCAATTTCAGGCAAGCTTTTACCGTCTTCTTTCAGGCTCATCACACCAGAGAAGTAGTCATGTACCGCGCCACCGAGCACGTTACCAATAACGATCCAGACCAAGGCAATCGGTCCATATAAAGCACCAAGGATCGGGCCAAAAATGGGACCAACACCGGCAATGTTTAAGAACTGAATTAAAAACGCTTTAGCTGGATGGATGGCAACGTAGTCCACGCCATCATGTAAACGCTCCTGTGGGGTTATAGCTGTAGGGTCGATACCCGCTTGTTTTTCAACAAATGGGCTGTAGAACTTATATCCGAGAATAAGTATGGTGATACTGATAAAGAAAATTAGCATAGAGCAAATTCCTAAATTATTTTAGTTATGTTGATGTAAGTCGTCGCAAGACATTGCACGCAGATGGCAAGATAGCATGTTAAATATCAACTCAACATAGCTTTATATGCTTGGCCCTGTGCCTAATGAAAGATAACCACATAAACACATAAAAAAGCCCCACTTTAGCGTCTAAAGTGGGGCTTTTTTATGATGAACGCTTTAATCGTTGCTCGGTTTACCAATCGCTTGCAGCACATATTGTGGCAAAGCAAAAGCGGCTTGATGGATATCCGCATTGTAGTAACGCGTGACAATACCGCTGCCAGCAAAACGCTGACGTAAAACATCTAAACTGGTATGACGTGTCTCACGGTTTTTAGCCGCCCATGCAAAAGTCATGCTACCACCGATATACGTCGGTACGGCGGCATGATAAAAATGCCAGTCAGCAAATAAACCTTGAATATTTTTAGCTGTGGTTTGCACTTCATCGATTTGCAAAAATGGCGTACCATTTTGCGCAACCAGAATACCGTCATCGGTTAAGCAACGATGACAGGCATGATAAAAGTCTTCTGAGAACAACACTTGTGCAGGACCGGTAGGATCTGGGCAGTCACTGATAATCACATCAAATTTTTCTGTGCAGTTGGCAATGAATCGCATGCCATCATCAATCACCAAATTCACTCGTGGATCATCGTAGGCGCCGCTGGAGTGATTGGGTAAGTATTCTTTGCACATATCAACAACGGCTTGGTCAATTTCCACCATAGTGATGCGATCGACGCTAGAGTGACGACACACTTCACGTAACATACCACCGTCGCCACCGCCAATAATTAAAATATTACGCGCGAGACCGTGCGCGAGAATGGGCACGTGAGTGAGCATTTCATGATAAATAAACTCATCCGCTTCAGTGGTTTGAATCGCTCCATCGAGTGCCATCACGCGCCCCATTCGCGCACTCTCAAAAATGACTAAATGCTGATGCTCAGTACGTACTTCATGTAGCATTTTTTCAATCTTAAAAAACTGCCCATAATTATCATGCAACGTTTCGCGGTAATCGGTCATGGTGATCCTCAATGTGTCAAATAAAAACCTGCGACGATTATACGGCAATCATCGGCTAATAAGGCATGTTTAGCCGATTAAGACTGGCCGACAGCAAGCCGTTTCTCAACTAACATGGGGCTGATTATTGGTTTCTAATACACCGGTAACTCAATATTTTTAAACAGATCATCCACTTCATCTTTACTGCGCGCTTGAATCACTTTAGTTTGAATTTCGCGATCTAAGTGCGGGGCAAAACGCTCGATAAAATCGCTCATAAAACCACGTAAAAAAGTACCGCGACGGAAGCCAATTTTAGTCACGCTGGACTCAAATAAATGACTCGCATCTAAAGCAACGAGGTCTTGATCTTGCAGTGCATCGACCGCCATACCCGCAACAATCCCCACGCCTAAACCTAAGCGTACATAGGTTTTAATCACGTCCGCATCAGCCGCAGTAAAAATAACTTTCGGTTCTAAATCAATCTGGCTAAAAGCTTCATCCAGTTTAGAGCGACCGGTAAAACCAAACACATAGGTCACAATAGGGTATTCAGCTAACGCTTCTAGGGTGAGTTTTGCCACACTGGCTAACGGATGCCCTTTAGGTACGACCACACAACGGTTCCAGCGATAGCAGGGCATCATAATCAGATCACCAAACTGATCTAAACCTTCAGTGGCGATGGCAAAATCAACTGTGCCATCGGCGGCCATCTCAGCAATTTGTGTCGGCGTACCTTGATGCATATGCAGGGCAACATCAGGATATTCTTGCATAAAACTACTGATCACCGTAGGCAGCGCGTAACGTGCTTGCGTATGCGTGGTGGCTATCGATAACGTACCCACGCGCTCATTGGAAAACTCTTGACCAATTTGCTTAATATTTTCACACTTGCGCAGAATTTCGCCTGCTGTCTTAATAATGCGCTCACCGGCCGCCGTTACTCGGGTTAAATGCTTACCACTGCGGGCAAAAATCTCTACGCCCAACTCATCTTCAAGCAAACGTATTTGTTTGCTTATGCCTGGTTGCGATGTATAAAGGGCTTGTGCGGTTGCAGAAACGTTCAAACCGTTTCTGGAGACTTCCCAGATATAACGCAGTTGTTGTAGCTTCATTAAACACCTCAGCAGTCAGTGCAGCGAACCTAAAAATATTCGACTACTTATAACTGCAACAGTAAATTTATTCCAGCGTTATAACCATATATTTATAAAGTAAGCTGACATCAGGTGTATTTAATGATCAATGCAGCACCACCTGCAGAATTTTTAAACGATTTCCAACAACACTGGCCATTCCCTACCCCCTTAGCCGCGTGCACGTTGGTATCGACACGCTTTAACGAGCAAGCATTAAGTCCGGATCTGTTGACTCACTACGCTATTACTGCACCTAAAGCAGCCATCAAGCGTCAAGCTGAGTTTTTAGCAGCGCGTTTGTGTGCTCGCGAAGCTTTACGTCTACAAACCGGTCACGCGGACCTACCCACTGCGCAAAACAAGAGCCGTATACCTCGTTGGCCAGCGCACAGTTGTGGTTCGATGTCGCACAGCCATAATATTTGCGCAGCGATTGTCGGTACTAACAACTGCTGGCAAGGATTTGGCCTGGATATCGAAAAACCAATCTCGAATCAGCGTGCACAGCGTTTAGCACACACTATTTTAACGCCTGCGGAGTACAGCACTTACCTGCGTTTAGATAACAATCGGCAAGCCATGTACTTGACCTTGGTGTTTTCATTTAAAGAGAGTTTGTTTAAAGCACTCAATCCACTGACGGGAACATACTTTAGTTTTCACGACGCCCAGGTGCTGGACTTGGAGGTTGCGCAGACTGGCCATGCACGCTTGCGCTTGTGCAAAGATTTATCGACCATTTGGCAAGCCGGTTGCGAACTAGAAGGACAGTTTGCGCGTCTGCACAACAGCGCTCTGACCCTAGTGGCTGTTGCGACTTAGGGTTGCGCCATAAGCTCACGTCACAACGCGGCTTATGGCTTTATAACACTTAGGCTTGGCTTAACATCCGCGCCAAAATAATTTTAACTTTTGACATGCCAACGTTTAACGCAGCATCAATTTGCGCCATAGTGATAACCCCATTCGATTTACCAGCAGCAGGGTTGACCACCAAGGCCAAACAGGCATAACTCAAACCTAACTCACGAGCCAAAACAGTTTCAGGCATACCCGTCATCCCAACGATATCGCAGCCATCACGCTCCATACGCTTCACTTCAGCAATGGTTTCTAAACGTGGGCCTTGGGTACAACCATAGACCCCATGATTGTTACAGCTATAACCACAGGCTGCTACAGCCGCAATTAAGCGTTTGCGTAAAGCGTCATCATAGGGATAGCTGAAATCAACATGAGTCACATGGTCCAGTTCGCCTTCATACAAGGTATGTTGGCGGCCAGAGGTGTAGTCAATCACTTGGTCGGGAATACAAAAACAACCTGTTTTTAAATTATCAGTGATACCACCCACGGCATTAATCGACAGAATCGCATTGGCTCCTGCCTGACGCAGCGCCCATAAATTGGCGCGATAGTTCACTTGGTGTGGAGGAATACGGTGTGGATGACCGTGACGGGCCAAAAATAACACTTCGCGTCCGGCATACTCACCACGCAAAATATCAGCAGAAGTCGCACCGTAAGGGGTGTCAATAAACATCGCATCGCGAATTGTTAGACCTTCCAGCTGAGTTAATCCTGTACCGCCAATAATCGCGTATTTATTCATTGACCACCTCTTATATGTTGGTTGTAATGGTTTTTAGCGCCTGCCGCGCAGTCTGCCAACGCGGATGCTGCTGAAAATCATGCTGCGCTGTATAACGTCCATACATAGCAGATAATTGTGTACAGGGTATCACCTGCTCTGTTTGCAAGGTGCTTAATGCCTGCTCTGCTGCTGCACGATCATTGCATAGTAACCCAACATCGCAACCGGCGGTAAGTGCTGCTAACACACGTTGCGCTGCATCACCCGCCACATGCGCACCGGCCATGGATAAATCATCACTAAACAGCACGCCTGTGTAGTTGAGCTGTTGACGTAAAATATCTTGCAGCCAAACTTTAGAAAAGCCTGCTGGTGCAGCATCCACTTGTGGATAAATAACATGCGCCGGCATGATTCCAGCTAAATACGTCTGTAAATGCTTAAAGGGTAATAAATCAGCACGCTGAATCTCTGCCAAGCTGCGTTCATCCACTGGAATATCCACATGCGAGTCAGCCGTCACCCAGCCATGTCCCGGAAAATGTTTACCGACACCCGGCATGCCAGCGGCTTGCATACCTTGTAGAAAAGCGGCGGCCAATCTGCTAACCGTTTCGACATCTGCGCCAAAGGAGCGCAAACCAATCACGCTACTGCGGCCATAATTCAAATCTAAAACCGGCGCAAAGCTAAAGTCGATGCCCATGGCTAACACTTCCCACGCCATCAGCCAGCCGCACTCTTGGGCAACATAGGCCGGATTCTCTGCGGTCTGTAACAGCCCCATTGCTGGTAACGTAGTAAAACCTTGGCGTAAACGCTGTACGCGACCGCCTTCCTGATCAACACCAATCAATAGATCACTGCGTACATCACGAATCGCACGGCATAATTCACGCACCTGTTGTGGGTGTTCAATATTACGAGCAAATAGAATAATCCCGCAGACTTGCGGTTGACGTAATAGATGGCGGTCTTCAGCGGTTAGATAGGTGCCACCAATATCCAACATTAACGAGCCTTGCATAACGAATCCTTACGGGTTGCGTGCAGTATTTGTGTTTCTAAAACATGTTCACTGACTTCTACCGGACAGCTATCGGTTATCTGCTGATAGAGTTCAATAATGTCTTGGTTACGCATACGAATGCAGCCATGCGAATACGGCTGCCCTAAAAGCGCCTCATCGGCAGTGCCGTGAATATAAATATAGCGACGAAAAGTATCACGATCGCCTAAGCGGTTGCGTCCCAGCTCACAGCCGCTAAGCCATAGAATACGACTCAGAATCCAATCACGCTGTGGATAGCGTTGCTGCAGTTCAGGCGACCAGATTTCTCCTGTCCAACGACGACCACGCAGCACCGCCATTGGCGGCAAATGACCACCAATTTTGGCTCGAATATAATGCATACCACGTGGTGTACATCCTGAGTTATTTTGCTCACCTGGGCCATTTAAGGCAGTGGAAATCGTATAGGTGCGCTGCAACTGCTGCTTAGAAAAAGCATACAGTCGTTGTTCTGCAATGGACACATGCAGATAATCAAACATGAATTCACCACACTGAGCTAAGGATTAAGGTGTTTTCTTTTTAATCGCCGGTTGCATACCCACCACATCAATCACACTTTCGGCGCGTAAGCCTGCGGCTAAAAATGGCACCATCAAGCGCAACACCTGTTCAGTGGTCATGTGCACTTGATATTCGGTCTCGGCAATCGCGCGCAAGGCTTTAATACCCGACATGCTAAACGCCGCGGCACCAATCATGAAATGTACACGCCAGAACAATTCAATCGGCCGGACCTCAGGCGCGGCCTCATGTAATAACAACATATAACGATGAAAAACCTTACCGTACATATCATTTAGGTAGCGACGCAAATGGCCCTGGCTTTGGCTAAAAGCCAAACCTAATAGACGCATAAAAATAGATAAGTCGTTACCACTGCGCGGCTTTACCGCGAGGGTTTGTTGAACCAATACATCCAGCAGCAACTCAACTGTCCACGCCGGCTGATCAGCGGCAGAACGGCGCTCTAACTCTTCGTCTAAACTGACACACAGCGGCCCAAGAAATCTTGAGAAAACGGCTTGAATCAGGGATTTTTTTGAGCCGAAATGATAGTTCACCGCCGCTAAGTTAACTTGGGCTTTACTGGTGATCAGACGCAAAGACGTTTCTGCAAAGCCCTTCTCCGCAAACAGAATCTCTGCTACATCTAAAATTCGTTCTACGGTGTCTGACTGAGCCATGCAAATTTCACTCCAAGTAAAGGTGTTTCAAACTTACGTTTTAAACACCTTTACTGTCAAGCTTATTCACCCAGCAAAAGCACTTGCCACACAGCATCGCTGATGTGCCTTGTTTTTACTGAGCTGACAAAACGACTAAAATGCCGTCACAAGAATTAATCACCGACCGATGTCCAGTCGATAAAGCCCAGTTGCCAAGTCGCTAAAATCAAGATGCCAAAGACAATACGATACCAGGCAAATACCGCATAACTGTTATTAGCAATAAACTTCAATAAAGCACGTACGGCTAGCATGGCAAAAATAAAAGAGGTCACAAAGCCAATCGCAAAAACATACAAATCTTCGCCACCTGCAAAGAGTTCTCGGTGCTTATACACTGAGTACACCGTTGCACCGATCATGGTCGGCATGGCGAGGAAAAACGAAAACTCGGTGGCTGCTTTGCGCGATAAACCAAAAAACAAACCACCAATAATAGTTGAAGCCGAACGTGAAGTACCCGGTACTAATGCTAAGCATTGCGCACAACCAATCTTTAACGCCTGCTGCCACTTCATATCATCGACGGTTTCTGCTGCTATCTTATGCGGGCGTTTCTCCGCCCACAACATCACCAAACCGCCTACAACTAAAGCAGTCGCTACCGTAATTGGATTAAAGAGCCACTTCTCAATCAGATCTGCAAAGCTTAAACCTAAAATCACCGCGGGCAGAAAAGCCACCAATAAATTGAATGTGAAACGTTGTGCGCTCGCTTCGCGTGGCAAGCCCACGACAATCTCAATAATTTTGCGTCGATATTCCCACATCACCGCTAAAATAGCGGCCAGTTGAATAATAATATTAAAAGCTTTGGCGCGCTGCCCATCAAAACCAAGCGCATCTGCGACAATAATTTGGTGGCCTGTACTGGAAACAGGCAAAAACTCAGTTAATCCTTCAACCACACCTAAAATAAACGCTTGTACCGCTAACCAGATATCCATAAATTCCCATTAATTTTTTATCTATAACACAGCCGTGCATATTACCGCTGTGCTGCTGTCTTTTCACTGAATATTGTTGCTAATGAATCACTTAGCGCAGCACTCCAGCGCTTAGTCGCATGGTTTAATTAAGCAAAAACACTTAAAATCAAACCGCTGTACGACAGTATAATGCAAGATAGTTGATGCTTGTTGCGGGTTACAGTCAGCTCATTACGGCCACATTCAGCCGTGCATATAGCCAGTTAATCACTCTGATGACAATGACCCTAAACATTTTCTTAATATGTCCGATACAGCCATACAATCACACAGCATATTGATAGCAATCGCCCAGCACACTGCGATTGTGTTCTCTCAGGAGTTGCACGATGTCCTTTCTTCGTAAAATATCGATCAGTAATCGTCTTTGGCTGATTTTTCTGATAACTGTCGGTATGTTTTTTGTTTTTGGCGCTCTGGCTCTAAAACAATCCTATGATCTGATGCACTCAGCAAAAGCGGTAAAAACGCAGCACATTGTCGAAAGCACCTTCGGCACGCTGGAATACTTTCATGCACTAGAAAAAAGCGGTGAACTGAGCACTGCGCAAGCGCAAGAGCAGGCTAAAAACGCATTAAGCAAGCTTCGCTATAATCGTAATGACTATGTTTGGATCAATGACCTCAGCGCGACGATGATTATGCATCCGATATCTCCCGCACTGGATGGCAAGGACCTTTCCAGTTACAAAGATCCGGATGGCAAAGACATCTTCACCCAATTTGCCAATATTGCTAAACAACAAGGCTCAGGCTTTTTAAGCTATCGCTGGCCCATGCCGGGCGCCAGCGCACCCGTTGATAAAATCTCTTTTGTGCAGCTGTTTAAACCATGGAATTGGGTGATTGGCTCTGGCGTTTACCTCGACGACATCCATGCTGAATTTCGCTCGACCGCGATTAATGTCAGCATCATAAGCCTAGTGGTTATTATTTTTATTGCTCTGCTGATTATCGGCATTATGCGCAGTATTGTCGCGCCGCTGGAGCATATCGTTGGTGCGATGAAGAGTATTTCCAGCTCTGAGGGTGACCTTACGCAAGAGCTGAGCTGCGACGGCAAAGATGAGATCACCGAACTCAGCCTGCACTTCAATACCTTTACTCAAAAGCTACGCACCACTATCAGCCACCTCTTAAGTAGCGCGGCAACACTCAAGCACTCTGCCGAAGCACTGGGACAACAAGCATCACAATCACTGAGCATTAGCGAAGATCAATCGCAACAAACAGAGCAAATAGCCACCGCCATTAACGAGGTGACGTACGCCGTGCAAGATGTTGCTAAGCATGCCGAACAAGCAGCATCAGAAGTATCGCAAGCCACTGAGCAAGCCATTGCCGGCCAAGCCAATATCGACAATAGCCTGCAGCAAACTGACAAATTGTCGTCGACCATTGCGCAAGCGGTTAACGTCATGCAAACCCTCGCTGAGGAAAGCAGTCAGGTTGGCCGCGTACTGGATGTTATTCGTTCCATCGCTGAACAAACCAACCTACTGGCGTTAAACGCAGCGATTGAGGCGGCACGGGCCGGCGAGCAAGGACGCGGCTTTGCCGTGGTGGCGGACGAAGTTCGTTTGCTAGCACAACGCACGCAGCAATCAACTGATGAAGTGCAAAAAATGATTGAAAGCCTACAGCACAATTCACAAGCAGCCGTGCAAGTGATTGGTCAAAGCAGCAGCACCGCGCAAGCAACGGTTGAACAAGCACATCAAGCACAACAAAGCTTAGCCAGCATCAGTCATGCGCTGCAGATTCTTAATGGTCTCAACGCTTCAATTGCCAGCGCGACACTTGAGCAATCGCATGTTGCTGAAGAAATCAATCAGAACGTCACTCAGGTGGCTGGGTTATCGCAATCAAGCAACGAGTCGGCGCACCAGCTCAGTCATTCTAGCGAACAGCTCAATCAACTGGCTCTAGACCTCAACCGCCAACTGGGGCAGTTTAGAGTTTAAGTCATCCACCCTCTTCTCTAGCAAAGCACTAGAGAAGAGGTTTTTTTGCGCTACAGGCTTAGCTTTGTGTCATCTGTGGATCACTATCCTCTGCTGCAATCTGCTAGTATTTAGCGCTAAATACTACGATAACATCTGCACTCTTTGACTGAACTATGCCAGACCTTCTCAAACAACGCGTTGAAGCGTGCTACCAAACAGCTGAACGCCACTTTAATTGCGTCTTCAAGCGAGCAGAGATCAGTTTTCAGCTGCGTGGTCAAAAAGCTGGCGTCGCGCATATTAGTGAAAATCGTCTGCGCTTTAACCCTGTGCTGTATAAAGAAAACCGTGAACACTTTTTATTGCATACCGTCGCCCATGAAGTAGCACATCTAGTCACTTATCAGCTGTACGGCAATCGCATTCGTGCGCACGGCGCAGAATGGCAGGCAGTCATGCAAACTGTGTATAAGTTACCTGCGCAACGCTGTCACACCTATGCAGTCAACAGAACGGCAAAAACACATTATTTGTATCGCTGCCACTGCCCTGAGCGTGAGCCTTTTGCCCTCAGTGCTCAGCGTCATGCACGGGTCAACAAAGGCATGCACTATCTGTGCAAAGCCTGTCGCGCCACGCTGACTTATACCAATAAAAATATTAAGCGTTAGCTATCAATGACGTAAAAACTAATTTAGCGGGAAGATAATACGAAATTGTGCACCGCCTAATACAGAGTCTTCCACAAACAGCTCGCCACCGTAGCTATCGATAATATCCTTCACCACTGCGGTACCAATACCTTGTCCTGGGTACTGGGTATCTAAGCGCTCACCACGCTGTAAGATACGTTCACGCTGATGCTTGGGCACTCCAGGGCCATCATCTTCGACAATCAACTCGCAGCCGCTTTCAGTCAGTTGCGCACTAATCCGTATTTCATTGATGCATAAGCGATAGGCGTTTTCTAATACGTTACCCAACAACTCCAACAACGCTCCCTGCTCGACTGGCACACGTAACTCAGCAGAAAATACTTGGCTGACGCGCACACGCTTATCGCGATACACTTTATCTAACGCCTCAAGCAAGCTTTCCAATAGAGGCTTGAGTTTAACTTGATAGCGCAACAGTCCACTTTTACGTAAACGGGCACGTTGCAGTTGATAACTGATTTGCTGACTCATACGATTGACTTGGCCCTGCAAGGTGCGCGCTTGTTCAGTATTGCTGGGCTGTGCTGATAAGACTTCGCCAACACTTTGTAAAACTGCCAATGGGGTTTTTAAGCTGTGTGCCAAATCGTCTAATGAATGGCGGTAGCGCTCACTTTGTTGCCGCTCACTCTCTAATAAGCGGTTTAACGAGCGAGTTAAGCGCAATAACTCTCGCGGATGCTCATCGCTTAATGAGGCTCGCTTACCCATCTCTACATCATCTAACTCAGCGCTTAAACTGCGTAAACTGCGGATACCCCAACCTAAACCCAACCATAAAAAGCCCAAGAGCAGTAATAGCGCCAAACCCAACCAGACATACAATTGCTGGCGTAAATTGTCATACATCACTTGATAATCACTGACCGGCTGCATGGTGACAATACTAAAATGAGCGCTCTGCCCTCTTAATAGGTCAACCTCCACGTCATAGATAAAAAACTCACGGTTATCACTATCTTTGGCCCGTAGAAACTTATGACCGCGCCCATCGTATTTAGGCTGGTAGTTGATTTTGACGTTTTTGGAGCTGCGTGAGCGCCACAATAAGGCGCCATTATTATCATAAATAAAGCCCAGTTGCCGCGCAGGGAGAATATCAAACTCTTCATCGGGTAGTTTCTCTGGCATGCGCAACTGCCCTTTAGCAATGCCTGCCGCAGAAATCAAAGCACTGGCGTCGGCCGCCAAACGCTGCTCAATGGACTCCTCTAAGGCTGCAGTAAAGACTTGCTGTAAGGCTGGAAATAAAGCCAACATAAACACGGATACGGTGACTGCCGCACCAAACATTAAGCGCATGCGTAAAGATGATGCTTTATTTTTTTTGCGTGTTCGCATGTTGAAAAGAGGCTCGTTTAACGGCATATCTCAGTGAACAAGTAACCTTGACCACGTACCGTTTCAATGGGTTTAAAACCTGAATCACCTTCAAGCTTACGTCGCAAGCGTCCGACCAGCACCTCAATCACATTCGGATCGCGCTCTTCATCATCAGGATAGAGCTGCTCTATTAAGCGGTCTTTAGACACCACTTGTTGGTGATGACGCATCAAATATTCAAGAATGCGATATTCATACGCAGTTAGGGCCAATGGCTCATCAAGCAACGTCGCTTGCTTGCGATTTAAATCTAAAATTAAAGGGCCCGCGCCAATAGTTGGCTGCACAAACCCAGAAGAACGGCGCAATAGCGCATTAAGTCGCGCTTCTAACTCTTCAAATTGGAAAGGTTTAACCAAATAGTCATCAGCGCCAGCCGCTAAGCCTTCAACTTTATTCTGCCAATTACCGCGTGCGGTTAAAATTAAAATAGGAAACTGCTTACCTTGATTGCGTAACTCGCGAATTAAATCCAAGCCACTCATACCCGGCAGCCCTAAATCAACAATAGCTAAATCATGATTGTATTCGCGGATTCGGTACAGTGCTTCTTCGGCATCAGCCACTGCATCAACAACATGGCCATGCTCCCCCAGTCGCGTAGAAAGGTGGTGGCGTAATAACGCTTCATCTTCAACGACTAACAGCTTCATGCAGGGTCCTCAATTATAAATTATTGATTTTATAAAAAACCGCAAAATAAGGTATGCCTGTGCATAACACCTGCCACTTATCTTGACTATCATGCCAAACCCGATCTGAACATCAGCTGAACTGACAGATGGCCTGTATGGCATTCAGTCCCAACTACTCATCCCTGCGCAAATCAACGGGAATATCGGGATCTTTTAGCAGCGAAGGCTTTTTACCTTTACCCGCATGGTATTGGCGCATTTGATAAACGTAGGCGAGCACCTGCGCAACAGCCAAATATAGACCGGCAGGAATTTCTTGATCCACTTCAGTCGAGTAATACACTGCTCGTGCCAAGGCAGGCGACTCCAACAAGGTAATTTTGTGCTCGTTAGCAATCTCACGAATTTTCAATGCTAAATGATCGCCACCTTTAGCTAAAACGATCGGCGCCTGCCCGTTTTCTGCATCATATTTCAGTGCGACAGCAAAGTGCGTGGGGTTAGTAATAATCACATCCGCATCGGGTACAGCACTCATCATGCGTCGCTCAGCCATTTCACGCTGCAATTGACGAATACGACCCTTAACTTCAGGCTTACCTTCGCTGTCTTTATACTCATCACGCACTTCTTGCTTGGTCATTTTTAGCTTTTCTTTACTTTCCCATATTTGGAAAGGCACATCCACCGCAGCAATAATAATCAAGCCACACGCCAGCCATAACGCACTCCAGCCCACCACTTGCATGCTATGCAAGATTGCCATTTCCAGCGGCTCACTGGCGAACTTCATCAAGTCTTCACGCGCCCGCGCTAAAACAAATAAAGCGATGATTAAAACAATAAAAAACTTACCTAAGGCTTTTAACAGTTCAACAATCGACTTTTTTGAGAACATCCGTTTCAGACCAGAAAACGGGTTCATCCGGCTAAACTTAGGCGCGAGAGCTTCCATGGAAAAGAGCCAACCGCCCAACGCCACAGGACCTATAATTGCTGCCATCAACAGCATAATAAACAGCGGAATCAAGGCATCACCGGCCATCTGCGCTGATTGCAATAAGCTAATCGCCATATAGCGTTCATCAAGCAGCAGTTCACGCGGCAGGCTGAAGTTTTTATGCATGACTTGCATAATTCTTTGCCCCAGCGCCCCACCAAAGATCAGCAAACCGCCAGTGCCAGCCAAAACAACGGCCAAGGTATTGAGCTCGCGGGAACGGGCTATTTCACCTTTTTTACGCGAGTCTTGTTTGCGCTTTTCGGTAGGATCTTCACTTTTTTCTGCACCATTCTCATTTTCTGCCATAGCCTATTTCTCCTATGGCACTTGCGCGAGGCCGCGCAGCATAAATAACGCATCACTGGCAATACTGTGGTACTGCGCCAAAATATCAGCGGTGGAGATCCAAAAAATAATTAAACCCATAATCAGAGTCAAGGGGAAACCGATGGTGAAGATATTCAACTGCGGCGCGGCGCGAGTCATCACGCCAAAGGCTATATTAATCACCAACAGCGCACTGACCGCTGGTAAGGCCAGCAGTAATGCGGCGCCAATCACCCAACTCAAACGTCCAGCCAAAATAACATAATTGCCGATTTCTAGGGATTGGCCCACTGGCAAGGTCACAAAGCTTTCTGCCAGCACATCAAAAACCACTAAATGGCCATTCATCGCTAAAAATAGCAAACTGACCAGCATCAGCAAAAACTGCCCTAACACCGGCACTGATACCCCTGTGGCCGGATCCATCATCGAGGCAAAGCCCAGTCCCATTTGCATCGAAATCAGTTGTCCGGCAAAAACAAAAATATGAAAAAATAATTGCAGCGAAAAACCCAGCATAGCGCCAATTAAGATTTGCTCAGCAATTAACAAGATGCTACGCAAACTCAAGGCATCCACTTGCGGCATGTCAGGCAAGACTGGCACCAATAATAAAGTGATCGCCAACGCCATATACAAGCGTACACGCTGCGGAACCAACTGAGTCCCTATAATGGGCATCACCATTAAGACCGCAGAGATGCGAAACAGCGGCAACAAAAAGCTGCTGATCCAGCCAGCAATTTGTTCGCTACTGAGCTCTAGCATGGGCTACACCGCTCAACCAATGACGAAGGGAATGCTATGGATCAGCCGTGTTGTAAAGGCTATCCACTGCGCCACCAGCCACGGCCCTAGCACAATTAAGGTCATAAAACTGACCAACAGCCTCGGTAGAAAACTTAAGGTTTGTTCGTTAATTTGGGTGGCGGCTTGAAACATTGCCACCAGTAATCCCACCAATAAACTCGGCACGATAATAGCGGCGACCACTAAGGCGGTCAGCGACAAGGCTTCGCGAAATAAGTCTACAGCGACTTCTGGGGTCATATCATTATCCTATAGCGTGCCAAAACTACTGGCTAAGGTGCCGATAATCAGCGCCCAGCCATCCACCAATACAAACAACATAATTTTAAACGGTAAAGAAATAATCAAGGGCGACAGCATCATCATCCCCATCGCCATTAAAATACTGGCCACCACCAGATCAATAATCAAAAATGGAATAAAAATCATAAAGCCAATTTGGAATGCGGTTTTCAACTCTGAGGTGACAAACGCAGGAATCAAGATCACCAGCGGTGTTTGCTCTGCCGAAACAATATCGGTGCGCTTAGACAACCGGACAAACAACTCTAGGTCCGACTCGCGAGTTTGCGCCAGCATAAAGCCACGTATCGGCTCTTCTGCCGCAGTTAATGCTTGCTGGACGCTGATTTCCTCATTGATATAAGGCTGTAAAGCATCATTATTAATGCGCTCAAATACAGGCGCCATAATAAATAGGGTTAAAAAAATAGTCAGGCCAACCAAGATCTGATTGGAGGGTGTCTGCTGTAAGCCCAATGCTTGCCTAAGAATCGAAAAAACAATAATAATCCGAGTAAAACAAGTCATTAACATCACAAAAGCGGGGATAAAACCCAGCGCAGTCATGATCAAGAGAATCTGTAAATTAACCGAATACTCTTGCTGACCAGCGGCATCGGTGGTCAGTTTAATCGCTGAAATGGATAAAGGGTCATCTGCAGCAAACACCCCTGTTGCGCAAAACAGCAGGCCCACCGCCAAGACCAAACGTGCCAGCAAGGCGATCATGGCTTATCCTTTGTTGTCGTTTTTAGCACTTTAGCCAGACGCTGAGCAAAAGCCGAAGAAAGATTGCCTTCCGGCACACGGATATCGACTGGTTCTTGCAAGACATGCAAAGGCACAATAGTGCCAGGCGTTAAACCCAGCAATATTTGCTCCTTCCCCACCTGCACCAGCAAGAGTCGATCGCGTGGTCCTAATGCTTGGCTGGCTAATAATGAAATCACCTGCGGTGAACCTGTGACCGGCAAACTTTGTTGGATACGGCGCACCACCCAAGCCAGCAAAAAAATCAAAGCTATCACCAACAGCAAGCCAAACACCAGCTGCAATAATTGGCCACTCACTTGACTGGATTCCAGCATGCCTGAATGGGCTGCAGCCACTTTAGGCGTACTGTTGCTTGCTGCAACCGCGACTTCATCTGCCCAAGCACGACAGGAAGCCAACATCAGGATGATTAAAAGGCGCATAGGGTTACCGTAATTTCTTAATACGCTCGCTTGGGCTGATGACATCAGTCAAACGAATACCAAACTTCTCATTCACGACCACGACTTCACCATGCGCAATCAGAGTACCGTTAACCAGAACATCCAATGGCTCCCCAGCCAGTCGATCCAACTCAACCACAGAACCTTGATTGAGCTGCAACAAGTTGCGAATACTAATATCAGCACTACCGACTTCCATCGAGATGCTGACAGGAATATCTAAAATAACATCTAAATTAGGTCCACCTAAGGTGGTCATTACATCGTCAGTGCGCTGCTGATCAGGAAACTCCTGCATCGGCGCTTTTGCCGGGCCACTGCTTTGCTGCAGCATGGCATCAATATCATCTTGATCGGTAGCGGTATCTGCCTCAGCTAAAGCGGCTGCCCACTCATCAGCGAGGGCTTGATCTTCAGCTGAAATCTGCTCATTTTCGTCATTCATATTTTTTCTCAACTACCAAGTAAAACCAAAAATCAGCGGTTTTTTTGCACAGGACCGACCACTTGCAAAGCAAGATTGCCGTGCTGAGCACCAAGTTTAACCTTAAAGGTTGGCACACCATTAGCGCGCAGTAACATTGTTTCCGGCATTTCCACGGGA
Source organism: Denitrificimonas caeni (assembly GCF_905120345.1). GTDB lineage: Bacteria > Pseudomonadota > Gammaproteobacteria > Pseudomonadales > Pseudomonadaceae > Denitrificimonas > Denitrificimonas caeni_A. The sequence continues at coordinate 391,610 of NZ_CAJHOA010000001.1, forward strand.
ATCACATCGCCTGGCTGCATATTTAAAATATCGCGCAGTTTAAGTTGTCGACGCACGACGGTAGAACGCAGCGGTACTTTCACATCTAAAACGTCTTCACGGATGGCTTTACTCCAGCGCTCATCTTGATCATCGACATCCGACTGAAAGCCTGCATCAAGCATTTCTCGAATAGGTTCGATCATTGAATAAGGCAAGGTAATATGCAAATCGCCGCCGCCGCCATCCAACTCAATATGGAAAGTGGAGACCACTACGACTTCACTGGGGCTGACAATATTCGCTAAAGCAGGGTTAACTTCTGAGTTCATATATTCAAAGCTCACATCCAAAATGGCATGCCACGCTTCTTCTAAATCAACAAACGCTTGATCCAAGACCATGCGTACCACGCGCAGCTCTGTGGGAGTAAACTCACGCCCTTCAATTTTCGCATGACGACCATCGCCGCCAAAAAAATTATCAACTAATTTAAAAACTAAACGTGAATCAAGGATAAACAACGCGGTGCCACGCAAAGGTTTCATTTTGACTAGATTCAAGCTGGTCGGCACATACAAAGAATGCACATACTCCCCAAACTTCATCACTTGCACGCCACCTACTGACACATCAGCAGAACGACGCAGCAAATTGAACATACTGATGCGCGTGTAGCGAGCAAAGCGTTCATTGATCATTTCTAGTGTCGGCATACGTCCGCGCACAATACGATCTTGGCTGGTTAAGTCATACTGTTTAACCGCGCCGGGTACAGCATCGTCATCAGTGTCCACTAGACCATCATCAACGCCATGCAACAGCGCATCAATTTCATCTTGTGAAAGTAAATCTTGTACGGCCATTTTAAGTCGTTCCTATCAAGGTTTTACTGCATGACAACATTAGTAAATAATACTTGCTCTACTACCGGCTTACCCACTTCAATCAAAGCTAACTCTTGCACAGCTATAGTGGTTTTTTGTTTCAACAACTCCACCCCTAGCGGCGTATTGAGCTCATCGAATGCTTGGCTGGAAAACAGCATCACTAATTGATTACGTAACGTCGGCATATGCACGATCAACGCAGCAAGATCAGCTTTATTACGCGCCATCAATGCCACACTGACCTGTAAATAACGTGGCTTGCCTTGGCTTTTAAAATTCACAACAAAGGCTGGGGTCAACACTTCATAAATAGCGGGCTGCTTGGCTAAACTTTCTTGCAGCGGCTCAGCATTCGAGTCAGTATTCGAACGTCCTAAGACAAACCATGTTGCTGCAACAGATAATACAATCGCAACGATTAAGGCTGTAACGGCTAAGATGATCACTTTCATCTTGCCTTTTTTTGGTGCGACTGTTGCTTGCTCAGCCATCTCAGCTTGTTTGGCCATGTTCCTACCATCACTTAAAAATCACATCCGACAGTTTAGCAGTCTAAACATGCTCTGCAGGATTGATTATGCATAATAATCAACTAAACCTAGACGACCATCGTGCTGCTCTCGAATGGAGGTCAGCGGTGACAGTGCTTCATCGTTACTCTCTAGCGCTGAACCGCTACGACCCTGCCCTGCAGTGTGCGTTTGGGCTTGCGCCTGCTGCCGAGATTGATCTGAAACATTCACATCAACACTCTGCATACCTTGTTGGGCAAACAGCTCTCGCAAGCGATACATTTGCGCTTCTAATGACTCTCGGACACCGGCATGAGCGCTGTTAAAGGTGATCTGAGTGTGTTCTTGATTAACACTGACGGTAATATCCAAGCGCCCAAGTTCGGCAGGATCAAGCTTGATTTCTGCAGACCTTAGGTTTTGAGAAGACATCCACATGACTTTATCAGTGACGTCTTGCGTCCAGCCTGGCTGTTGCATCGCGACTGCCGCGCCTGGGACTTGACGCACCGACTGCGCAGCCATTAAAGAGTCGGGACGCGACTGTAAATCTGTACGAATACTTTCAGGCGCTGTTACCGCTTTGGCGTCAAGCAGGGTTTCCGGAGCAACCTTAGTGCCCTCAAGCGCAGAGGCTATTTTGTTTTTATTAGAGACGTCTTTCTCAAGACCTTCCCCTGCAATTTTTTCGGAGACATTATTCAAAAGCCCCGCAGCCTTTTCTGCTGCGGGCGAAGTAGCGTCCTTAGTCATGTTTTTCTGCTCGATCTCGCTAGCATCTTCAGTCACGGGCAGCTCAGCATTGTCTGCGGCAGTACCGCTTAGCTCTAAATGAGTTTTTATTGTGCTGAGCAACGGCTTAGCGTCAGCTTCAAGATCAGATTGTAATGTGGCGATCACCGCAGTGCCTGCTGCCTCAGTATCAATAGCTGCTTCGACATCGGCCATGTCCTTTACGGGCTCTTGGGGCATAACCGCCATCGCCATTAACAGTAAAGGATCGAGCAAATCCTCCTCAGGTGCGTCCAACGCTGATGCTTCGTCTTGCGGCAAATAATTGCCGCTTTCGAGGATTTCGCTATCGCCATCAGTCGGCGTGTGCAGTTGCTCTAGATCGCTTAGCTTGGCGTCTGTCTCTGTCTTTTCAATATCCACAGATGATTGACTTACCGTGGCAGACGTATTTTTATTCGACGGATCAGTGTTGCTTGCCACTGCGGCTGGTGCAGTTGCGGGTGTCGATGCTGCTGGTGTCTTGTTTTGCTGAACAGCCTCTTGGCGCTGCTTGGCTTGCAGTGACTGTTGCTGTTGCTGTTGCTGTTGCTGGATCTTAGTCGTTTGCTGCTGTTGCGCATAGAGCACAGAAAAGTTTGGCCCTGCTGCTGGAGCACTACGTTGAGATACCGTTTTTTCTGGCACAGCCGGCTGCACACGCGAGGGTTGCGCAGAAGATCGCAAAAGAAAATCCGTGGATGCCATAGTCTTGCTCCTACCATAAACCAATACTGCTATATTCAAAGCAATATTCAAGCCAACACAAGCAGTGCTCGCTTTATCTGCACTTTGGCACAGTAATCAAGCAAAACATGCCGCTGACTGCCATTAATTTGACCGTTACAGGCTCATCACATCTAAATAGCGCGGTTGAGCTTGGTTATCGATGGTTAAACTGGCGAAGTCAAACAGCTGCCGATCCGCTAATTGTGACGGCACAACATTTTGTAAGGCGCGGAACATGATATCTAAACGACCTGGGGTTTTCTCTTCCCATTCTTGCAGCATGCCTTTTACCACTTGGCGCTGAAGGTTCTCTTGCGAGCCACATAAATTACACGGAATAATCGGAAAACCTTGCAGCTCGGCATATTCAGCAATATCACTTTCTTTGCAGTAAGCTAAAGGCCGAATGACGACATTACGTCCATCATCCGAGAGCAGCTTAGGCGGCATGGCTTTCAGGGTGCCACCAAAAAACATATTTAAGAAAAATGTTTCTAAAATATCATCACGATGATGACCAAGCGCCATTTTGGTCGCACCAATCTCATCAGCATAGGTGTATAGCGTACCGCGACGTAAACGTGAACAAAGCGAACAGGTCGTTTTGCCTTCAGGAATTTTCTCTTTCACCACCGAGTAGGTATCTTTTTCGATAATGTGATACTCAACACCAACAGACTCTAAATAAGCGGGCAACACATGCTCAGGAAAACCAGGTTGTTTCTGGTCCATATTCACGGCAACTAAAGAAAATCGAATAGGAGCAACTTTTTGCAAGTGTAGAAGTACATCGAGCATGGCATAGCTGTCTTTTCCGCCAGATAAGCAGACCATGATCTTGTCGCCCTCTTCGATCATATTGAAATCAGTGACCGCCTCCCCCGCAAGCCGGTATAAACGCTTCTGTAATTTCTTCTGAACGACTGACAAAGTACTCATAGCATGATCCGCAACAGATAAAAAAATAATATTTTACCTGTTGCCTCCAACAAACCCTAGCGGTGTCTTACAACTCAATCGGTATTTTTAGCAAACATTGCTTCACCACTTGCGCACTCAGCTAAAACAATCATATTTTTATCGGGCTCATGTATAGGCTGCCAGGATAAAACCCCGCTATCGCCTTTACTATGCCAACTGTAACCGCGTGTCTCGTCAATGGATTGATAACGAGCGCCTGATGCACTAACAGTATTACGCAGCGCTATCTGCTGGCCATCAACCTGCAACACCGCATATGCACCACCATTGGCTGTATTCAAATAAGTCACTGGCAACGATACATTACGCTCACACTGATACAACACTTGTTGTACTTGATCACCTGTCTCTGCTATAGCCCAGTGACTGCTAAAGCACGCACATAAAAGAATTGTCTGAGTTATGGTTTTGCGCATTGTTATACTCCAGCGGGGTCTGTTGAATTGCTTAAACATAGTGTCCAACATAGACTCGCAGAGCCTTTTTTCGTTTCAACATTCGCGATAAATACAGAGTTTAGTGCTGTGCATACCTTAGATAAATTCAAGCTCCTAGTAAGCCTAGAGCAACGACTGCGGGACCACCCGACAGGGCTCAGCGAGTATCAGTTAATCACCCAGCTTAAACAGCAACAGTGGCCATTGTTTATTCAGGCTAATCTCAGCGATGCATTAAGCTTGTTTCGTAGCCATTTTGTGCTATTTCATTTGCTCTATTCGCTACGTGATACTCTGCGCTCAGCGCGACAATACGATCTGCAGATCAGCCCCCTGTGTATTCGCTTACAAGCAACCAGCGCAGTAGCAGCAACGGCAGCTCAAGCAATCGACATCAACGATCCGCTGCGTACGTACTATCTAAATTTAGAGCATCTGAGCGGTACCGATCGCAATGAGGTTGAACGCTTACTCTATCAGGGGCTCAGTCATGTTGTGCAGCCGCAACACGTTACCGAAGCGTTAACTGAGCTGGGTATTAAACAGTCTTTACACAGCCTCGATGCTCAGACGTTGCGTCATCACTATCGCCAACTCGTCAGCCGCCATCACCCTGATCGAGGCGGCTGTACCGAGCGTTTACAACGTATCAATCAAGCGATGGATACATTGCGCACACATCAGGCTTTAAGCAGACACATACTCTAGCATTTGCCATAACATCCTAACTTTAGGCATAGCACAGCCCGCTGCTTGAGCCGCTTCCAGCGGGGCTTGATAAATAGCCAGCAACTCCATAGGGCGTTTTTGCGCAAAATCATGGTACATGCTGGGTAAATAAGCCGGCATTGCCTCGGTTGACTTAAGCATGCCATTCAGCAATTTATCTGATAGAGGGTAACCACAAGCGGCCGCGCCAGCTATCACTTCCTGCATCAACTCAACAATCAGTGCCCGGCTATGTGGCTCGGCCATGAGTTGTGAGGTATTACTGTTGAGCAATACCGACAAACCATTGTAAGGAATATTCCATACCAGCTTCTGCCAGCGCGCCTGCTGTAATGCCTGTAAGGCCTTTGAGTCGAGACCTGCCTGTTGAAAAAATGCCGCGCCTTGTTGAGCAATGGCATACCCTTCTTCGGCGTTCGACGGTCCACTATGATAACCAAGATTAACAGCACCACTGGCCTGATGTTCGATAATACCAGGCGCAATACGATTGATATAAATAAAACATAGCCCACCTAATAAGTGCAGACCTGGATCTAGCAGTGGACGTACTTGCTCTTCAACTGCGAAACCGTTTTGCAGCAAAACCACTTTAGCGCCAGGTGCAGCGACTCGATTGATAATGGCTGCAAGCTCAACATTACTGGTGGTTTTTGCGCCCACCAAAATCCAATCACAGGCTGGCATCTGCGCCGCGTCACTATAAGCCTGCACGTGCGGCAAGAGCAGCTCACCATGCACAGCGCTATTGATCCGTAAACCATTCTGGCTGACCGCAGCATATTCACTGCGCAATAAAAAATGCACGTCAAAGCCAGCCCGCGCTAACATCACACCATAAAAGCCACCAATGGCGCCAGTACCGATAACACCAATGCGTGGTGGTTGTTGCTCGCTCATATCAACTCTCTATTATTGTTTAGCCCAGCGCCGGCCTGATGACTAGCAGTGCGCCGTGGAGCTCTTTATAGTTAAGGGTTAGACACTACAGTTTCACTGTTCAATACACGCTTAGCTTGTAGATATGCGCTACTCCAATACTTAGCATTAACACTGTCTAAGCGCACGGTGCCGCCGCTCGAGGGCGCATGTACAAAGCGACCATCACCGACATAAATACCGGCATGACTGACACGACCATGCCCAGCTGTGCTAAAGAAAATAATATCACCGCTGCGCAACTTGCTGCGTGGCACAATCGGTCCTTTCATTTCAATCATTTGCTGGGTGGTTCTTGGTAAGCGGATGCCCGCTACATCGTTATATACAAAACCAATTAAACCGCTGCAATCAAACCCTGAAGAGGGGGTATTGCCGCCCCAGACGTACGGGGTGCCCACCAAGCCGATGGCACGAAACAACACATCATCAGCCGCCGGATTAAACATGACTGATGCAGGCGCTTTAGGCGCTGCAACAGGCTCAATAATCGGAGTACGCGATGAGCACGCGGTTAAAAATATAAAACCAACTAAACCCAGTAGGCGGATACTCACAGGCATGTGACGCGTCCCTTAATAAAATGATAAATAATTATTTCGCAAAGCATAGCTTAGTCTTTTGCAAAACGCTCGAGCTGCATTTCTTTTAATCGACTGTAAGTACGTCGGAATGCAAATGCTAAATAGCCTTCAGTATAAAGCGCTTCAAGTGGCACATCTGCTTCAATATAAAGCGGCACGCGGCGATCATAGCACTCATCAACTAAAGCAATAAAACGCCGCACACTGTCATCACTCTGCGCCAGCATCGGCAGTTGTCGATCGCCGGCATCCACTCTATGTACCGCATCTTCAGTACCACGAGCAATTTTAGCAAGGCGCTGCTGTCCACCTAAGCGCGGTACTGAACTCAACAACAACAGCTGAAAACGGTCACATAACGCCATAAAATCCACTGCAGCAAAAGGTTGTTCGCACAGCGCTGCATAATCACACCACAGCACCCTTGCACTGTACGCATGGGTTATTAACTTGCGTGCGCCTACATTAAAGCTGCCATGTTCGCTCGTGTCGCCACTGCTAAGCTCGGCAAACAACTCAGGCATAATACTATTATGCTCAGGACTCTTAACCCAATAACGCTGTAGGGCGGGCCCTTGGTGTAAACGATGATCCTGCTCACCGTCGACATTAACCAATTCCATGTACTGCTCAAGCGCGGCAATCGCTGGTAAAAAACGCTGGCGATTGTAGCCCTCACTATAAAGTTCGGCAGGTGGCTGATTTGAGGTAGCTACGATGATTAAGCCACGGGCAAACAATTCTTGAAACAAACCGCCTAAAATCATTGCATCAGCAATATCGCTGACAAATAACTCATCAAAGCACAGCACTTGAATTTCACTCATCAGCTCATCAGCAATCCTTGCCAGAGGATTAGCACTGCCCATTAGACGAAATAAGCGCTGATGCACATCCTGCATAAAATGATGAAAATGCTGCCGTCGCGCAGGCACTGTTAAGCTGCGATAAAACTGATCCATCAACCAGGTTTTCCCTCGACCCACGCGCCCATATAAATAGACACCGCGCGCTATAGCTGAACGTTTCTGCAGCGCTTGGTAGCACTGTTCTAACGCCTCTACGGCATGGCGTTGAGCAGGATCATCAACAAAACCACGGTTCAGGGCCTGGCTATAGGCTTGCATCGGTGTGTGTTGTGTATCCGCCATCATCAACGTCCTGCCTGCCAAGCCAATATAGCAACACCAACGATAATGCTAAACACCGCAGCAACTTGCCACGGGTTTAATACTTCGCGCAAAAATAACCAGCCAATACCGCTGGTCACAATTAAAGAGCCACCGACAATCAAGGGGTTGCCGACCGCAACAGCCACACCGCGTCCGTAAATGATAAAGGTGAGTATCTCAACCACGCCAATCGCAGCGCCAGCGAGTACGGCTAAGATGACACCGCGCGGACTAACATGCAGTGTGAGGTTATCGACATGCTTAAAGTAAACCAATAAGCCTAAACCTAAAAATGCCGCGACAAACTGTAGAATTACAGCACCTAATACCGCTTGAATATGATCGGCCGACAACTTAATAAATACGTTATATAAGCCAAACATAACCGCAGCCAACCCCAGCAACAGATAAGGCACAGCAACTCCCTCTTGATCATTCAGTTTAGGCTGCATGAGCGCGCACTTATAATCGTACACGCCAGAGCAGCAGAGCTATAACGTTAAACCTATTGTCAACGTCTATTCAGCAGATGACAGCTATGTTCGCAGACCGCATAACATAAGAGCAAACCTGTACTTGTTCTGCCTCACGTCGCGGCAAGGTTAATTAGGCTAACGTTATAAATCATACTTAACAACACACAGACAGCTACTCGCTATACAAGCTGATAAACTGTTTACAATATCAGCACATAAACATTGCCTAGCTTTTAATAAGTTACCTGCTGTTGTGCTGTGCACCCCTCACCGACACCAGCGTATTGAATGCTGACTGTAATTTAGGAAAACACATATGACACTTAAATTCTACGATGATAATGCTGAGCAATTTGCTGCCAATACCTTGGATGTCGATATGAGTCCGTTGTATGAAAGCTTTTTAGCAGCATTGCCCCAAGCCGGTCGAATTTTAGATGCCGGCTGCGGTGCCGGCCGTGATGCAGCTGCATTTTTAAAGCTCGGCTACCCAGTCGAGGCGTTTGACGCCAGCGCCAAGCTGGTAGAGATTGCCCGCAAGGTCAGCGGCATTGATATTCAACACAGCACTTTTTTGGCTTTTGAGAGTGAACAACTCTTTGCCGGCATTTGGGCATGCGCCTCTTTATTGCATGTACCCGCCGCACAAATGAGCGCCACACTACGTCATTTAAGCCAACTGTTACTGCCGCAAGGCGTCATCTATGTCTCATTTAAATATGGCGAAGACGATACCGAACGCGATGGTCGTAAATTTACTAACTGCAGCGAACAACGTTTAGAAGGTTTTCTGAAAGGTACAGGATTAACCTTAGACAGCTTCTGGATCAGCACCGACCAACGTTTAGGTCGTGAGGATGATCAATGGCTTAATGCATTACTGGTCGCCCAATAATCTGATTGAATGCAGCTCACGGGCCGAATTTAGCGCCGACTAAAGCGCCGCCGATACTCAGTCGGCGTTACACCGGTTTTATGACGAAACAAGCGTCGAAAAGAACGGGCGTCCTCATAACCCAGTTGGTTCACGAGCAAATCCACACTCAGACGGGTCTCTTCCAATAACTTTTGCGCGGCTTCTATCCGTAGTGACTGCAGATAAACATTCGGCGGACAAGATAAAGCCGCATTAAAACGGTGAATTAAAGTACCTTTCGAGGCACTAAAACGTTGCGCCAACTGGTCTAGGGTAAACGTCTGCGCATAGTTTTCCTGTAACCAAGCCTGCACCTGCTTAACCAGTTCATCTTTATGTGGCCTAGCCATACGCATCAATGAATAAGATACTCAGGTAAAGCCCACCTCTTTTGCTTGATTGGAGTTTACAGTGTCAAAAATCATCAACAATAAAGACTTAGAGTTTCTCCTCTATCAGGTATTTAACGCTGAACAACTGACTGAACTGCCGCGTTTTGCTGAGCATGATCGCAGCACGTTTGACGCCATTTTAAATACCGCAGAACGCATTGCCGTTGACTACTTTGCGCCACATAACGCTAAAGCCGATGCGAACGAGCCACAGTTTGATGGTCAAACAGTCACCACCATTAGCGAAGTCAAAGACGCTTGGCGGCACTTTGCCGAATCCGGTTTGCTCTGTGCCAAACACGACTACGCCGCAGGTGGCATGCAACTGCCCGCACTGCTGCAGATGGCCGCGAACACCTTCTTTATGTCGGCGAACCCCGCCAGCGCGGGTTACCCTTTTCTTACCAGCGCGGCAGCCAATGTGATTCACACCTTTGCCAATGACCAGCAAAAAGCCATGTTTATCCCCGCGCTGTTCAGTGGTCGTTTTGCCGGAACCATGGCATTAACTGAGCCTGATGTGGGTTCATCTTTGGGCGATATCAGTAGTAAGGCTGTACTCGCAAAGGATGGTAGCTATCGGATTAAAGGTCAGAAAATGTACATTTCTGGCGGCGATCAAGATATCACCGAGAACATTGTGCACTTAGTCTTGGCACGGATTGAGGGCGCAGCAAAAGGAGTGAAAGGTATCTCATTGTTTATTGTGCCTAAGTTCATCACTCATGCAGATGGCTCCTTAGGCGAACGCAATGACGTGCAACTGGCGGGCTTATTACACAAGATGGGTTACCGCGGCACCACCTCTACCGTGCTCAACTTTGGTGAGCACGACAATTGCGTCGGCTACTTACTCGGTGAACCCGGTAAGGGCTTAATGTATATGTTCAAAATGATGAACGAGGCGCGGATTGGTGTGGGTCTCGGTGCCGCGATGATTGGTTATCGTGGTTACTTAGAATCTTTAGACTATGCACGCAACCGTCCACAAGGCCGCGCTGCCACAGAGAAAAGTCCCGACAGCAAACCGATAAACATCATCGAACATAGCGATGTAAAGCGTATGCTGTTAGCGCAAAAATCCTATGTTGAAGGCTCGCTAGCGCTGTGTTTATTAGCTGCTCGTTTAGTGGATGAGCAAGAAGCTGGGCACGATGCAGATGCTGGTATTTTGCTGGATTTGCTGACACCGATGGTCAAATCATTTCCTTCCTTTTATGGCCCACGCGCCAACGATTTAGCCATTCAAGTGCTGGGCGGTGCGGGCTACACCCGCGAGTATCCAGTGGAACAGTGCTACCGCGATAACCGCTTAAATCCAATTCATGAAGGCACGCACGGCATTCAGTCTTTAGATTTATTAGGCCGTAAACTTTGGCAGCACAATGGCAAAGGTCTAAAACTACTGATGGCGCGTATGCATAGCACCCTTGCCTCTGCTATGCACAAACCACAACTGAGTGAACTGGTCAGCGAGTTCGAGCACTACTTGACTCTGGTACAAACCACTACCTTAAAACTCGGCGCTGCACTACAACAAGGCCAAGTCAACCAAGCACTGGCCAACTCAGCGCTGTATTTGGATATGCTGGGCAAAACCGTAGTTGGCTGGCTGTGGTTAGAAATGGCTGATAAAGCACTGGATACTTTTGCAGACTCAAGCAATAGCGAAGATCAAAATTTTCTTGCTGGTAAGTTACAAGCCGCACACTACTTTATTCGCTGGGAATTGCCTGAAGTGGAACTGCAAGCGCGCTTGCTGCAACGCTTTGACCGCACCTGTTTAGATATGCATAGCGACTGGTTTTAGGCTATGTTCTAGTCACAGCTAATGATTAAGGAGTTGCCATGAGTAACGCTGATAAAGTGCTGATTGCAGCCAGTGAGCATATTCTCACTATAACTTTTAACCGTCCGGACAAGCTCAATGCACTGGATCCAGAAAGCTATCATTTGCTCGCGCAAGCGTTACACCGTTTACAGCACGATGACGATCTGCGAGTTGGCATTATTCAAGCCAACGGCAAGCACTTTACCGCAGGATTAGAGTTGGATAAGTGGGCACCTTTATTTGCTCAAGGTCAGGCTTTGGCAGTGGCAGAAGGTGAAATTGATCCTTACGGCATCGCTGGCGAAATATTGACTAAACCTTTAGTCATTGCCGCACAAGGCCTGTGCTATACCTCAGGTCTTGAGTTATTGCTCAACAGCGATATTCGTTTAGCCACAGCACAAACCCGCTTTGCTCAATTGGAGGTACAGCGCGGTATTTATCCCTGTGGCGGCGGTACAGTGCGTTTACCGGAAGAAATCGGCTGGGCCCGTGCGCAACGTTATTTACTCACTGGCGATGAATTTAGCGGCCAACAAGCGTATGACTGGGGCATGCTCACCGAACTGTGTGAAGCGCAACAGCTGCAAGCACGCGCGCGCGAGCTGGCGTTAAAAGTAGCTGCGGCGGCACCGTTGGGCGTACAAGCTGCACTCAAGTCCGCAAAAATAGCCCGCCTGCACGGTGACAATGCTGCTTTAGCGCAGGTATTTGAGGATATGCCAAAGGTCATGAGCAGCGAGGATGCCGCAGAAGGAGTGCGCTCCTTTATGGAGCGACGGGCAGCGGCTTTTAAGGGCCGCTAGGAGCTTACCCGCTCTCTATTGCGGGCGATCCGCCGCGCTCCATTCCCTCCACATCACCAGTCGCCATAATGCTCGATTGTATTTGCCAGCTATGTACGGTTAACGTTCTATACAATCGTCTCTTTTGCCTCCACTGGTATACGGAAAATCACCACATACAACAACGGCACGACCACTAACGTCAAGATAGTAGCAAAGGTCAGACCAAACATAATGACCACAGCCATACTCTTAAAGAACGGGTCAAAGAGTAACGGCGCAACTCCGAGAATGGTGGTGAAGGCACCGAGAAATACCGGACGAGCACGACTCACAGACGCATCGATCACCGCAATAAAGCCAGCTTTACCTTCGCGTATTTCCACATCGGCTTGATCGACCAAGACAATCGAGTTTTTCACCAGCATTCCCACCAAGCTTAGGCAACCTAAAATCGCCATAAACTCAAAGGGCACTTGGAAGATGACTAAACCAACCGTCACACCAATAATGGCCAGCGGCGCAGTCAGCCAGATGACCAAAGGCTGACGTAGTGCGTTAAACATCAGCACCACGGCCAAGATCATTGCGGTAAAGCCATAAGGAGCGGAAATCGCTAAACCTTCGTTAGACTCCTTCGAGTCGTTATACTCACCATGCCACTCCATGCTGTAACCTGGAGGCAGCTCGATGGCTTCAACTTTAGGTTTGAGTCGATCGAATAAAGGATTGGACTGCTGACCTGGCAAGGGATCGGCTTGGGCCATAATGGTTGGAAAACGATCCACTCGACGTAAAATCGCATCCGACCACTCGACTTTCACATCACTGACCAACTGACTCATTGGTAAGTATTTTTTTGCCGTCGGACTGTACACCTGTACGTTTTCGACATCTTGAGCTTGTGTACGCTCGTCATAAGGTGCGCGAGCAATAATCGGAATCAGCTTATCTTTTTCACGATAGACCCCCACTCGTGCACCGGTAAAAGTACGGTTCAGTGCTTGGCTGATCTGGGTAATATCAACCCCAGCACGGCGTGCCGCCACTTCATTGACCACAGGTCGAAGTACCGGTGTTTTATCACGCCAGTCATCTTGAATGGCAATCGCACCCGGATCATCAGCCATAATAGCTTTCGCTTGCTCAGCTAATTGACGCAGTACTGCTGGATCAGGTCCTTTAAAGGCCACTTCGATTTTTTTACCGCCGCCGCGGCCGAGCATAAATTTCCATACTTTAATGGCGGCCAGTGGATGACGTTCAGACAGTTCACTCTGCAACTCATCGACCAATTCAGCGATTCCAGATGCATCGTCAACATCAATCAACAACTGACCATAACTGCTATTAGGGTCTTCAGGGCTATACGTCAGCATAAAGCGCAAACCCCCTTGTCCAACAAAGCGAGTGACATGGGTGACGCTTTGTTTTTCATGAACATATTCCGCCATTTTCTCCAACTCTTTAGCGGTTTCACGAATATCTGATCCTTGTGGTAGATACATATCCACGACAAACTGCGGACGAGCTGAGTCAGGCATAAACCCAGGTTTTACCCAGTTAAAACCGAAAATAGCACTGGCCAATAAACTCAGCATAACTACACCAGTGAACAAACAATGACGCAGCGCTACATTTAATAAGCCACGGTAACGGTACAAAATACCTGTTTGCTTCTCTGCCGTGCCGTCAGGTATCACTTTGACTTTAAGCAAAGCAACACAGAATAGCGGCGTTAAAGTAACAGCAAACAACCAGCTGAGCATCATCGAATACATGATCACCCAAAATAACGAACCGGCGTACTCGCCCATATCTGTGGGCGACAAACCAATCGCACTAAAGGCCAGAATCCCAACGACGGTGCCACCCAGCAGTGGATACTGCGTGCCTTTAACTACAGCAATGGCAGCACTGTCTGCGGCTTCGCCTTTTTCCATACGCACGATAATGCCGTCAGTGACGACAATGGCATTATCCACCAGCATGCCTAGTGCAATAATCAATGCACCCAAGGAAATACGCTGCATGGCAATGCCATCCATATACATGGCAATTAAAGTACCAGCGACCGTCAGCAATAAAACACTGCCAACGATAACGCCACTGCGCCACCCCATAAACACAATCAGAACTAGCACCACAATGACGACAGCAGCAACGAGGTTCGCAACAAAACCATCCACAGCTTCACGAACCGAATCAGACTGGTAGGACACAATCTGCAGATCAATACCAATAGGACGCTGCGATTCCAGCTCTTGTAAGCGCGCACGTACCGCATCGCCCACATCCACGATGTTGCCGCCAGCCACTTGGGAAATTCCTAAGCCAATTGCCGGCTGCCCATCAAAATTCATTAAAGCGCGTGGCGGCTCAATGGTTGAACGCCTGATGTTGGCAATATCCTTTAAGAAAATCACCTGCTCACCACTGGCCGAACCTAGAGCAATATTGCCTAACGCTTCAACAGAGTCGACTTGTCCTTGCGGACTAAACTGCACCCGCTGCGGGCCAATAAGCAGATTGCCTGAGTCAGTGATCACATTTTGCTGACGCAATGATTGATAAATTTCATCTTGAGCAATACCCAACTGTGCAGCTTTAGCTGAGGAAATCTCAATAAATATCGCTTCTTCCGACTGGCCTAATGTTGCTACTCGCGCAACACCTGGGACTTGCAACAGCTCACGCTCAAGAATATCAAGATAGTCCTTGATTTCTTTTAGGGTATAGCCCTCACCCGTAACCGCAAAAAATAACGCATACACATCACCAAAGTCATCATTGACAATCGACGGTCCTGCCCCAGGCGGCAGCTTATGCTGTGCATCATTAACTTTACGTCTGAGCTTATCCCAGATCTGCTCAAGCTCTACTTTACTTGGGGCAAACTCCAACGCTATCTCAACTTTAACCAGCGAGTTACCCATCCGCGAAACAGAGGTTACCTCTTTAATCTCTTGCAGCTGTTGCACCGCTTCTTCAATAACTTCGGTGACTTCTTCCGCCACTTGCGACGGTAAAGCGCCAGGGTATAGCGTGGTAATCGCTGCTTGGCGAATCACAAATTCCGGGTCTTCAAAGCGACCCAATTTTTCATAACTGATGTAGCCTCCCAGCAACACCAACAGCACGACCATCCATGCAATCGTCCGCTTAGCGAGTGTTTGTTCAGCAATATTCACTGTTTATCTACCCTATATTTATCGTCAACCCCAGATTTAAAGGGGGCGAACCAACATTGCTTCTCGTAGCTGACTGACACCGGCAGTAACGATCTGCTCACCGCCGACTAGCCCCGTCTTCACCACAACATCAGAACCGAGCACCTCACCCAGCTCGACTGCTTGCAAGGTCACTCGTGAAGTTTCAGGATCAAAGACCCAAACACCAGTCACACCATTCGCTGTAGAAAAAATAGCGTTAAGCGGCACTTTTGCCTGCCCCGTCGACACACCACCAAGCGTCTTCTGCGGCAATACATCCACTGACATACCGGGTAAAACTGTCACCTCGTAACCCGGATCAAGCGCCAGCACCACCTCATAGCTTTGCGTTTGGCTGTCACTGTCCGACGCAAAAGACTTCAGAGTAACAGGCAGTAACTGCTCAGGCTGGTCAGCAAAAACGGCGTAGCCCATCACCTGCTCAGGTTGCTTGGGTGCATTGCGCACCACGCGTTCGGGCACATTAATCACAATTTCAAGGTTATTCAGATCCTGCAGGCTAACAATAGGTTCTTTGTCTTCTACATTGCTGTAGTTTTCAACATAACGCTTAGTAATCACACCAGCAAACGGCGCAATAAGGCGAGTATCATCAAAATCTTTTTTAGCGAGAGAATAGTCGGCCTGTGCCACATCCATTGCCGTGCGTTGCTTATCAACCTCTGCTTTGGCTACCGCTTGACTGCGCTGCCAGAGTTGCTCCACTCGGCTGTAATCGGTGCGCGCCTTATTGTACTTAGCCAGCATTGAGCGCATTTGGATGCGATAATTGGCATCATCTAAGCGCGCGACCAACTGACCTTTTTCCAACAGTTGCCCTTCCTCAACGGGTAACTCAATCACTCGCCCAGGCACATTAAAGGTTAAGTCTGCTCGCTGCGCTGCACGCACACGGCCGGGGAAACGTAGGCTTGACGTTTTACCTGAGGTATCTACCACCATCATTGGTACCGGTCGTGACACCTCAACCGCCTCATCAACAGTCTCGCCTTCCCCACAGCCACTTAATCCTGTAAGGACAATGACGCTTACGAGCCAGCCAATACGCTTTATCAATTCTGATACTCCTGATCGATGCACTCATCAACACTGATACGACAGCGCGACACTAATACATAATTGTATAGTCTCGCTGAAGCAGAAAAACTAAGCAACGTACTCTATACCCAAATTGGGTATCATTATTTTATTCAACGTTTTACCAAGAGAACACAGCAATGCCGTTAAGCTACGAGAAAGTCACTCATCACTTCGGTCATATTTTTCCGACTCATATTGAGGGGTTATGTGAGTTATTAATCCTACTGCGTCAGCAATGTTTTGGGGATTTAGATTTAATGCTGATTTTAGCTATTGTCGGCTCACGCGCATTACCTGCTCGCCAGACGAGTAATATGACCTACACTGAATTTATCAATGACAATAAGAAAAACCGTCTCAACCAGCCCATTAATATCCAATCAATTGCCGAATGCAGCGGTATCGCCCGAGAAACCGTGCGCCGTAAAGTACATAAGCTCGAAGAGCTCGGCTTTATGACACGAGACGCCAATGGCATGTTAAAAGTTACCGATAAAGCTATCGAACACTTACAGCCTGCGACTGAAGCCAGCTTACATTATTTAGTCGCGCTCAATGAGCGTAGCGCTGCGACAGAAAAAACACAGTAAGCCTCTAGGGGGCGACGATATAAATAAAAATTCGACAGCCCCGTTCTAGCAGAGCATGCAACTTAAGCACGACCTAATAATAAAAAAACCGGATAGCTGTTGCCGTTTTTATGCTCAATATTAAAAATCTCACGACAACTCAGATGTTTAAACCCAGTTTTAGCCGCCTCTTCAAGTAACTGCTGAGGATCAAAGCCAAGATGCACGACACCTTTAGCCTGATTGTCACCATGAAAACTACCATCTTCGCTATATAGGTCAATTAACGCCAACTGCCCGCCATCCTCTAAGCATTGGTGCATACAACTTAACAGCTGCGGAATATCAGCCACATGATGCAAGGCCATACTGCTGATTACCCCCGCATAGGTGTCACTAAGCCCGTAAAAAACATCCTGTTCAAGCGTGGTGATATTCTCTACGTTTTTCGCAGTCAGCTTAGCCAGCATGGCTGCAGACGTATCCAGCGCCGTAACCTGCTTAACATGCGCAGCCAAAGGCACACTCAAGGCGCCAGTCCCGGCACCAAAATCCAACCAATGTTGATGTTTATCCAGCGCTAATGAAGGGAACACTTTGTCAGCTAACGCCGTCAACTGCAGTGAAATAGGACTCTGTTCAAAACGTTCAGCAGCATATGTAAAATGCGTATCAGCAAGAATTTGCGGCTTTTCAAGCATGGTTAACTCCTTCTATAAAACAATATATAAATACATCAATAATATTTAATAATGATTACATAATCCATCACGTCTATCAGGCAAACAGTTATTCCCCTACGACCTTGCCATCCATACTCGATGACAAGAACACTATGCTTTACAGAGTCGTTTTGGCTACACTGCAGCTGACCTGCGCTAAAAACTGATTGCATCCAGTCTAACGGAGGACAACGTTATGAGCCATAGCCAGTCAACACCATCACAGCCAGATAGCTCAGTTGCTACTATTCAACTATTACTACGCTCCAAAGAGAAAAATCTCGGTGGTTTTTCTGTACGTCGTAGTTTTCCAAATCCAAGCGTTAAGCATATTGGGCCATGGGTTTTCTTTGATCATATGGGTCCTGTGAGCTTTCCAGCCGGTGAAGGTGTTAATGTACGGCCACATCCACATATCAATATGGCCACGGTGACCTACTTGCTAGATGGTGAGATGCTGCATCAGGACTCCATCGGCAACATACAAAAGATCTGTCCACAGGATCTCAACTTGATGGTGGCAGGCTCTGGCATCGTGCATTCCGAACGACAATCAACTCAGGTCAAAAGCCGCTCCCACTCTATTCACGGCTTACAATTGTGGTTGGCTTTACCAGAAAAAGATGAAGAAACAGATCCAGCTTTTTATCACTATGCCGCTGATCAGTTACCGGCTCTAAATATCGATGGTGTGCTCGTTCGAGTACTGATGGGTACTGCCTACGGTGTTAGCTCACCGGTAAAAACTTTTAGTCCAACCTTATATATTGAGGCGCGGCTCAGCGCTGGACAATCATTAACCTTACCTAATGCAACGATGCGCGGTCTGTATGTACTGCAGGGTGAGCTCAGAAGCGACGATGTACACATAACACAACACACCATGGCGCTATTGGGCGCGAACGGCAACGTTGTTATTAGTGCCGAGCGTGACTCGCAAATTGTTTTAATTGGCGGAGATGACCTGGGCCCTCGTTATCTTGACTGGAACTTTGTCTCTAGCCGCCAAGAGCGCTTGGATCAAGCGCGCCAGCAATGGATTGATCGACAATTCCCTGACATCCCAAGTGACAATCAAGAATACATCCCTTATCCGAGCGCGAAACGCTAATCAACCAACACTTTCAGATAGGTACTGCCCTAACCGTGGTTGAAGCAGTACCTATCAACAGCAGAAAGTACCAACAGGGTTGCTGCTCTAACAGTATCTCACTCACCTTTTCTATCTCGTCCAAAAGACTACTTTACTGCATCTGTAATCCAGTCAGAAAAGCCATCAGGTACAACCAGTTCATGCTGCGCACGGGTGCAAGCGGTATACAAGCTGGAAAATAAACGTGCGCGGCTGTCTTTATTGTCATGCGCTGTCGGCTTGACCAATAAGCCCTGCGACAAATACACGCTGGAAAATTCCATATTTTTAGTATCGCTAACGCGGGCCAGAATGATTTTCCCAGCTCCCTTGCGCACATAACGAGCAACCGCTTGTTGAAAGTCTGTTTGCGAATAGCCTTTTTGTAACATGCGCTCAATCGCATCAAAGGAGGCATTATTAGTCATTGCCTCACGCAAAGCATCCCAAGAAGCATAACGAAAAATCAAACCATGTCGTGGCCGCTCTGCATTGTTGTAAAGACCAATGCAGTCCTGAGCAAACATCATAAAATCTTTAAAAGTCGCCTCTGCTAATTCAAACGATGCCCCCGCATGCGTCAGTCGTTGAAACCAAGCAAACAGCTCAAATTCATCAGCCACAATAATAGTCGTAGCTTGCTGGGGAATCTGCCAACCTTGGTAATGCTGTAAGTGGGTGCAATGATCTGAGCGGCCAGTAAACAGCTGTTTGGTCGTTCCTGGGTGCGCTTGAATCAATGGATTAATCACCTCCTCGACTTGCTTGCCCAGACGTACCGACTGGGCAATGTATCGTTGACGAATCTGCGTATGTCGAACCGGCGCCATACCATTTAGATTTTGCAGCTCATCACTTAGAGTGATCACCGCTTGCGGGCTGCGATCAAGAATTTGTAGCATGGGCGTGGGGATATCGTGCCCTTCGTCAACAATAATATGGCTGTACTGCGTGTCCAGTACGCCATCAATTAAAGACAATAATTTAACCCGATGGTAACCACGGATCGGCAATCTAATGTGCTCAGCTGAAGGTTTATTGAGCTCATGCCAATACTGCTTAGTGATCTCCAACAAAACCACTTTATCCAACATCAACAAATGACTGGCAACGTCTGCAGGTAGATGCACCGTATCAATTTCTTGCGCGGTACTATTGCAGTAACTGGCCACTGTTCTGAGACACACGCGTGCCACTTGCTCTGGTGATAAATAACTCACTGGCGGCATCGCAAATGTCTCAGCCAACTGAGCAGCAGTGATCTGAAATGTGCGCTGTAAACGTGATTTATCTTTAAGCCGCCAGCTGTCGGCCAGTAAGTTGTTATCCAGCACCTGTCCTGCTGCTTGACCAAATGTCGCTGCGACAAAGTGCTGCCCTGCTCTTTTTTTCAAGGCTTGCAACTGACCAAAGGTATTTGCCAAAAGCAGCGTGCGCTTGGGGTGCAATAACTGAGTAAAACGACTGATCAGATGTGTTTTGCCAGAGCCGGCATAACCTTGCAGATTAAATGACTCATCAGAAGCCGCTAAAAATTCACGCAGTGCTCTATTTTGTGGGTCAGTCACCGACAGTTCGGCCTGATACTCATCAAAGTAAACGCGTTGCAGCGGCATCACTTCTTTCCGGTAAGCGGCGTTAAAAGTAAACAGCCACTCGCCATCGTCATCAATATAGCGCGACTCATCGGCAGGATGGTCATCATCTAACAGCGCCACTTTAATTTTTGCCAGCTGCGACAAACCCGTCGCAAACAGCTCCACAGCAAAGCGCTCACGCAGCAATGCTTGAAAGGCCGATGTGTTAACGCGATTAACTTGATTACCGAGGGTAATCATTTTCGCAAACTGTCGCTCCATAGACGCCTGAGCGACATGCTCGCCAGCTAACTTCTGCGCATTTTGGATAAACAAAATAGCAGCGAGTTGAGGCACAGTGGCCGAATCAAAAAAGCTCGGCCAATCACCTTCAGATAAGCGTTGGGCAACGGTGCGATACAGCGGTAAAAATATCATAATGTCTCGTTGATACTCAATCTTATAGTCGTTTGCATCAGCTCATCTTAGCTCAGCATCAGACAGATGTGCGTCAACCCGTTGAGATTATGATCTTAATCCGAAAAAACTGTATATACCGTTACCCTAGCCAAGGGTTATCCGTCCACTCGCTCGATAATTAGAGCAATACCTTGGCCACCACCGATGCACAGGGTGATTAAACCGTAACGACCCTGGCAGCGCTCTAGCTCATACAGGGTTTTCACCGTCAGAATACAACCAGTGGCACCGACAGGATGCCCCATCGCCACTGCACCACCATTGGGATTGACTCGCTCGCTCGCAAAGCCTAACTCTTGCGCAACCGCCATCGCTTGCGCCGCAAAAGCTTCATTAGATTCAATCACATCAATATCATTAATCGTCAGACCGGCTTGCTGTAAAGCTTTATTCACGGCACTAATAGGTCCCAAGCCCATCAAGCTCGGATCAACACCAGAGAAGGCATTAGCGACTAAACGCGCACGTACTTTAAGGCCTTGTTCAGCCGCTGTTGCTGCATCCGCTAGCAGTAACGAAGCCGCACCATCGTTAATCCCGGAAGCATTTCCAGCCGTAATTAAACCGTCTTTTTTAAAGGCCGGTCTGAGCTTAGCTAAATCGTCTAGAGTCACTTGACCACGCACATGCTCATCAGTGTCAAAGCGTACTTCTTCACGACCTTTTTTAACCATAATCGGCACAATTTGCTCGGCAAAACGTCCTGCAGCGATAGCTGCCGCCGCTTTTTGATGGCTGGCAAGGGCAAACTCATCCAGTTGTTGGCGAGTAAAGCCGTA
Source organism: Denitrificimonas caeni (assembly GCF_905120345.1). Taxonomy (GTDB): domain Bacteria; phylum Pseudomonadota; class Gammaproteobacteria; order Pseudomonadales; family Pseudomonadaceae; genus Denitrificimonas; species Denitrificimonas caeni_A. The sequence continues at coordinate 413,305 of NZ_CAJHOA010000001.1, forward strand.
TTTAGCCGCAATGTTTTCCGCAGTAACGCCCATATGACCGGTGCCAAACGGATCGCTGAGAATACCGAGAGTCAAATCTTGCACCGTACTATCACCCATACGCAGGCCGGAGCGCACTTTCGGTAACAAGTATCCACCTTGGCTCATCGATTCGGCACCACCGGCCAAGGCCAGTTTGCTATCGCCGGCCTCAATCATTTGCGCGGCAGAAATAATCGCTTGTAGCCCAGAACCACAGAGTCGATTGACGTTAAACGCCGCTGAGCTATCCGCTAAGCCGGAATTGATGGCAATATGTCGAGCAAGGTAAGCATCTTGCGCCGCGGTGGTAATAATATGTCCATACACCGCATGATCAATGAGCTTGGCATCAACACCACTGCGCTTAATCACTTCTTTGGCCGTGGCTATACCCATTTCAGCGGGACTTAAAGCCGCCAAGCTACCCGCAAAGCCACCAATAGCCGTACGCACACCGTCAACGATAACAACTGAGTTAAATTTCATCTTCTTGTCCTTATTGTTTATTTACCAAGCATTGAGCGCGCAATCACTTCTTTCATAATCTCAGAAGTGCCGGCGTAAATAGTTTGTACCCGAGCATCCACATAGAAACGTGAAATAGGATAGTCCAAAGTATAGCCATAACCACCAAACAGCTGTAAACATTGGTCAATGGTTTGGCACTGCATTTCAGTGAGCTGTAATTTTAAAATAGCAGCATCGGTACTGGTCATGCGTTTTTGTCGATATAAAGTGAGACAGTGATTGAAGTACGCTCGTGCCATATCAATTTGCGCTCGTACTTCCGCAAGTTTAAAACGAGTATTTTGAAAGCTAGCAATCGGCTGACCAAAGGCACTGCGCTCTTTGACATAAGCCAGCGTCAAGGCTAACGCCCCTTCCATCGCTCCCAATGCTTGCGCACCAACACCGAGGCGTTCACGTGGCAACTCTTGCATCAAGTAAGCAAAGCCTGCGCCTTCCTCACCTAACAACGCATTGGCCGGCAGCAGCATTTGCTCAAAAAACAATTCGGCGGTATCACTGGCATGCTGACCTATTTTCTGAATCGGCTTGCCACGGGAAAAGCCTGGCAAATGTGCATCCACCAAAAACAACGACATACCTTTTGCACCAGCAGCAGGATCTGTTTTCGCGCAGACAATGACCATGTCAGCGATCATACCGTTGGTGATAAAAATCTTTGAACCGCTAAGCAGCCAGCCGTCCACCACTTTTACAGCACGAGTTTTGATGTTAGCCAAATCGCTGCCCGCCCCCGGTTCCGTCATGGCAATCGCGCTCATCACTGCACCCGTGGCCATGCGCGGCAACCATTGCTGCTTTTGCTCTTCGTTGGCGAGGTGTTCAAGGTAAGGGATGACAATATTGGCATGAATGTTATAAGCGCTAGCAAGCCCGCCAAAACCACGCCGCGAAATTTCCTCTAAGACCAACTGCGTAATAGCAAAATCAGCAGCAGTGCCGCCATACTCTTCAGGCAGATCAATGGCTAACATCCCCGCTTCACCGAGTTTCAGCCAAAAATCTCGCGGCACCTGCCCTGCCGCTTCCCATTCGGGGTAATACGGGTCAGCTTCGCGTTCTAAGAAACGGCAAATCATCTCGTAGAAAAGCCTTGTATTATCATCCTGTTCAAGCATTATTGAAGCTCCTCTCGCAGCAGTCGTTTAAGTATTTTCCCTGCGCTACTTTTAGGTAGAGTCTGACTGAAAACGATTTTTTTAGGCAGTTTAAAAGCGGCCAAATGCAGACGCACATGCTGAATAATCTCATCAGCGCTGGCAGTCAAATTTTCTTTAAGCACCACCACAGCGATAATGGCTTCAATCCACTTATCATCGGGCATACCAATCACCGCGACTTCAGAAACCGCATGATGAGTAAAAATAGCTTCTTCCACTTCGCGACTGGCCACCATCACCCCGCCGGTGTTAATCACATCTTTAATACGATCAACAATAAACAAGTAACCTTCTTCATCCATATAGCCGACATCGCCGGAGTGGAACCAGCCGCCTTTAAAAGCCTCTACGGTCATCTGCGGATTATTCCAATACCCCGTCAGCAGTTGTGGCGAGCGGTGCACTATTTCGCCCTGTTCACCCGCCGGCAGATCATTCATCTGCGCATCAACAATACGTGTTTCGACAGTAAGGATGGGGCGTCCTGCTGAGGCCGGACGAGCCTCATGATCGTCTGGACGCAAGACAGTGGCCAGTGGCGCTATTTCACTTTGCCCATAGCAGTTGTACAAGCCCACGCCTGGTAAGCGCTGCTGCAATTCCTTCAGTATTGGCACCGGCATAATAGATGCGCCGTAATAGGCTTTTTTTAGACTACTGAGATTGCGCTGATCAAAATCAGGATGACGCAATAAGGCGATCCAAAAAGTTGGCGGGGCAAAAAATGACACAATCGATTCGTGCTCAATCCATTGTAAGCACAGATCCGCCACCGGACTTTCCAGCAAACGCACAGTGGCACCCAACAGCAACGCAGGCATTAAGAACACATGCATTTGCGCTGAGTGATAGAGCGGCAAGGCAGCCAACATCGGCTCATTGGCTTTGAGGTCTAATTCCACCATGCAAGCAAAGTACTCGGCCATCAGTGCTTGATGCGTCATCATCGCGGCTTTAGGTGCTGCGGTGGTGCCTGCGGTATATAAAAACTGTGCGACATCAGCACCCGTAACACTGACCTCTGGGGAGTGTGCTGGTAGATCCGCCAACGCCAATTGTAAAATATCAACATGACTCGGCTCGTCATTATAGAAGTGTGCTTGCAACCTCAGATCCAGCCCAACAATCGCTGGCTCAACCTGAGCAGCAAGGCTGACATCACTGATCAGTCCACGCGCCTCTGACTGCTGAATAACATAGCGCAACTCTTCGCCACTTAAGCCAAAGTTGCAGGGCACATGCACAAGTCCAGCACGCAAAATAGCCAACCAAGCCAGCACATAGGCATCTGAGTTCTTGCCATAAGCAACGACTCTATCGCCAGGTTTAAGCCCTTGCTGTAATAGCTGGTTAGCCACTTTATTAACGGCCAGATTGAGCGCCTGATACGTCCACTGTCGATCTTGGAATTTTAATGCCACAGCGCGAGCATTTTTACGTGCGCTACGACTGAGTGCAGCGCTAATCGTATTGGCTTGAGGGCAACTGCTCATAATATAGATGCTCCTGCCTGGCTAAGCACATGATCGGCATTAACGCATCGATACCCCACCGTTTTTTTTGCAGTAGTGGCAGCAAATAATGAAAAAAACAAGCGCGAGTGACTAACTAAAGCGGCCATATTAGAGATGATCTTGATAAACATCATAGTTCTCCATTTCAATTTATTATTTTTGTTCTACCTGACAATTTATCTGTGTAGCAGGCTAATATCTTGGTGATTATTAGTTTCACTACAGATTCACATGATGAATACTAGGCTAATTTAAAATAAGTGTTTGGCGATTTAAGCCAAATTATTAACATTTCATGCCAATTTTATAGTTTAAGACGAGTTTAAAATGGATACCTCTGCCACCACCGTGCCCATGCATTTTGTTCACAACCTGTTTCAAGGCCTGAGCACAAGCTTGATACGACGCAAGTCTTTCTTGTCGCAAGCAAAGATTCCTTTGTTTCTATTAGAAGCCCCACATGGTCGAGTGACTGTTTTACAATTTGCACGCTTGTACCGCCTGCTAGCCAATGAATACGACGATGAAACACCTGGTTTTTTTAGCCGTCCCTTACGTGGCGGCACACTGAAATATTTATGTCTAAGTGTTATGGATGCGCCTAACTTACAGGTGGCATTGCACCGTTTCAGTCAGTTTTTCCGCTTAATCTTAGATGATGCTGCTTATCAGCTCGTCGTCAGCCATGAGGTCGCTTCTATGCGGTTTGTAGAGAAAGCGGTTCCGCAAGGCGATAGAGTGTTAGTGCATGAGTTGATGCTAAAGCTGGTACACGGTATGGCTTCGTGGCTGATTGCAGAGAAAATCCCGCCGATAAAAATAAGTTGTGCGTACCATCAACCTCAGCATAGTCATGAGTACCTGTACTTCTATCCGGGTGAGGTCGCCTTTGACCAACCTTGGACCGCGATCCATTTTGACCGCAAGTTTCTACGCAAACCCATCCGTCAAAGTAAACAGCAGTTAAGTGATTTTTTGCAAAAAGCCCCAGCAGATTGGATGTATGTTTCTTTTAGCGAACAACTGCTTGCGCACCGTGTGCGTGATTATTTAAGTGTCTCGGAACAAATCAGCGCGGTTATCCAGCAGGTTGCACAAGCACTGCATCTGTCAGTTAGAACCTTATCACGCCGCTTAGCGGCAGAAGGAACTCACTTTCAAGCGGTAAAAGATGAAGTTCGTCGTGACTTTGCTATCCAACAGCTCACCAGCAGCTCTGTCTCTTTAGCCGTACTGGCCGGACAGCTTGGTTTTGAAGACTTGGCAAGTTTTAATCGTGCTTTTCGCAACTGGACAGGCAGTACGCCAGGTACTTACCGTAGAGGACGTCTTAAAGATATTAAACCGCTGCATATCGACAGCAGCGCCTAAGCCAATCTGTTTCAAGAGGATTAAGCACGGTCTCACTTCTTCTACTTAAAAAAACCAGCACTAGGCTGGTTAAAAAGTGAAACCATGCAATATGTAACAGACTCAACGTCTAGTGACTGCTCAGTCTTCGGTGTTCATCGCAACCCACTTTTTCCACGCTATTACAGGCTTTTCTATACAGTTCTTTAGCCGCGACTGTACTCTGCTGTACGCCTTGACCAGACTCATACATCGCACCTAAAAGAACCTGCGCTTTCGCACTGCCTTGTTGAGCCGCTTGCTCAAATAATTGCTTTGCGGTCTTATAGTTTTGCTGGATCACATCACCTTTATAAAAAATCGCACCCAGCGTTAATTGCGCATCTACATCCCCCTGCCGAGCAGCACTATCGAATAGCTGCACTGCCATCGTTGGATTAGGCGCTACTGCTTCACCTTTGAAATACATCCAACCTAAGCTGTATTGAGCTTTGGCATGACCTTGCTGGGCCGCTGCGTCAAATAACTGTGCAGCCAACATCTGATGCTTAGGTAATTTTTCACCTTGGTAATACATCCAGCCCAAACTGTATTGCGCTTCTGCATGACCTTGTTGAGCCGCTTTATTCAGCCATTGCTCAGCCTGTATATAATCCTGACGTACGCCACGGCCAGCGTAATACATCCCACCTAAACCGGCTTGAGCCTTTGCATGCCCTTGCTCAGCAGCTTTTGTGTACCACTTGACTGCTTGACCATAATCTTGCCGTACAGCATCGCCTTTCTCATGCATCCAGCCCAAACTGTATTGCGCTTCTGCGTAGCCTTGCTTAGCCGCTTTAGTTAACCACTGACTGGCTTGCTTATAGTCCTTACGCACACCCTTGCCTTGGTAATACAGACCTCCTAAAACAGCTTGGTACTCTGCGTTCCCTTGCTTTGCCTTAGTTGTAATGTCATTGATATCGTTAGCCAGTGAGTAACTGGAGACAGAAACAAGCAGACAAAAAACCGTCGTAATAACCCTTCTCATATACACCTTCTTTCTAAAACGTTTGCAGCATTTTACGCTAGCATTCAAAAATCATAGTTTACCATAGGGTAAAGAGTTAGGTTGTTGATGCGGGCGTCACTCGATAAATAAAATCAATCAGAGCCATATAGTAAAATGATGCCAAGCGCACCCATAAGCCTTGATAAGCTGTCACTTTATTTGTAAGACAATCAAAACAGTGCATCAACATGACGCGACTAGCGTAAAGTGTTTATTGTTATTTTCTCATATCATCAGGAACCTAAAATATGATCAATTACGTAACCTTGGGTGTTAGTGATTTATCCGCAGCAAAAGCATTTTATAGCGAGTTACTGGCCGATCAAGGTGCTAAAGTTCTGATTGATATGGAACGTATCAGCTTCATTGGTAAAAGCATGGCTGCACCGATGCTTGCGGTATGTATTCCTTACAACGAAGAACCTGCACAGGCTGGTAACGGCACGATGGTGTCCTTTGCTCCTGGTAGTAAGGAGGGCGTAGATGCGATGTACAACAAAGCTATCGCTCTTGGTGCGACCTGTGATGGCGCTCCAGGTGAGCGGATCCCTAAGGTTTTTTACGGCGCCTATGTCAAAGATCTAGACGGCAATAAGCTCTGCTTTAACCACTTTAATTAAGACTTTATAGCATGCAGTTAAATAGCGATTTCAGCCAGCGCGTGGTTATCCACCCTGAGCAATATGAATTTATCGAGTCCCCTTTAGCGGGGGTCAGCCGCATGATGCTTGAGCGTGCAGGTCATGAAATCGCTCGTGCCACCAGTATTGTCCGTTATGCCGCTGGTAGCGGGTATATCGCACATACCCATAACGGGGGCGAAGAAATTTTGGTGCTGGAGGGTGTTTTCTCTGACGAGCATGGTGATTATCCTGCTGGTACTTATTTGCGTAATCCGCCTGGTACGTCACATCAGCCGTTCTCAGTGAGCGGCTGCACCCTGCTGGTTAAGCTGTGGCAATTTTCCGAAGACGATACAACCCAGTTAACCTTCAATACAAAAGATGCCTGCTGGCGTCCTGGCGTAGTTGATGGATTATCTGTATTGCCATTACATGAACACAATGGTGTTAACACAGCGCTGGTGCGCTGGGCTGCTAATATACAATTTAACCGACATATTCATGCCGGTGGTGAGGAGATTTTAGTCTTGGAAGGCCTGTTCTGTGATGAGCATGGGGAATACCCTGCAGGCAGCTGGCTAAGAAGCCCTCGATACAGCAACCATGCCCCTTTTACCTTAGAGCAAGGGGCGCTTATTTACGTTAAAGTCGGTCATATTGATGCAGGATTAATGGGCGATCGTTTTATCATCCCGCCAACTGAGGACGTATAAACATGAGTCAGTTCGATACAGCCAATCTCTCGCGAATTATAGAAATGGCTTGGGAAGATCGCACCCCATTTGAAGCAATACAGCAACTCTATGGCTTAAATCAAAGCGCTTTAATTGAGCTGATGCGTCGCGAGTTAAAAGCCTCATCCTTTCGCCTATGGCGCTGTAGAGTCAGCGGTCGTAAAACCAAGCACCTCAAGCTGCGACATCCAGATATCAGCCGCGGTTACTGCGCAACCCAGTATAAGATGAGATAACATCATAACGTCAGATCACCTACCTCTTACGAAATCCGCTATGACCTTCAGGTATCGTCGACCGAGCAAACGTATTACGGTGAATTATTAACGATTTATTGGGGCTATTAAGACAATGTTAGAATCACGCTTAAGAGCCATTATCCGCGGGACTAAGCGCGGCACCGCTTACCCTAATGAGACGCTGAACAATGCAGTTAAGGTCTTTGCTGTCGACATGCTGGAATATCTCAGTATTGAGCTTTTAGAGGATATGAGTGATTCAACATTACTGTCTACCTACCTCGCTTGGGAAATGATCGCAGTTAAAGTTCTCGACCCAGATGAGCGTTTAAAGCGTGTCAGACAGTGTTTAAAAGTGAAAATCTCACCCTTTAGTACTCAACTAGAAGAAGCATCTACACCCTCTAATATAGTGAGTTTGTTCAGTAAGCCGCTAAGTTAAGAGCACTCCGACTGCAGCGAGTCGCGTCACGGCACGCCTAAATATGTTGAGGTAGATTAAGTGCCAAGGTTTAGGCGAAAGCAGCTATACCTATTAATAGGCTAGAGCAGATACACACTTATCACGTGCTGTTGTGTTTTAACCCGCCATACATTAAATATCAGAACAGCATAAAATATAATTTTTTAATCTTCAGGGGTCAGCTTTGTACAAAGAATTAGCATTTAATCATGATGATGAGTTGATCGATGAACTTAGAGATTTAGGTTACAACATTGATGATGACTCCCTCTCTGATCGAGGTTTTAGAGACCTCGATTTTGCTGATTACTCTAGCGATCAGTCAGATGTTGTTTTAGATGTACCATTCATACCCAGCGATGAAAAAATTGTTAATGCCATGCTCGACTTGGCTGAGATTCACAGCAAAGATGTTCTATACGACCTCGGCTGTGGTGATGGCCGCATCGTTGTTGCTGCCGCTTTAGAGCGCAATACACACGGCGTAGGGATTGATATCGACCCAATGCGTATCGCCGAAGCGTTTGAGTACGCAAGTTACAGCGGTGTAGAGTATTTAGTTAATTTTATTGAAGGCGACTTACTCGAAGCTGATTTTAGCCAAGCCACCGTCGTCACGCTCTACCTACTTGATTTAGTTAACATTCAACTACGGCCTCGAATGCTCGACGAACTCCGTCCAGGCACTCGCATTGTTTCTCATGCCTTTAATATGGGTGACTGGAAGGCGGATCAGCGGCAGAGTTGCGGCAGTGTCAATTTATACAAGTGGATCGTACCGGCAAAAATTGCTGGCACTTGGGAGTGGCAAACAACAAGCAATGAAACCTACCGCGTTGAGCTTAAGCAAAAGTATCAGCAACTCACCGGCTTAGCTTGGATCAATGGTAAACCGGCAGAGCTCACCAGTGCTTTGCTCAGAGGCAGCTTACTCGAACTCATCGTGAAAAAAGACACCAGCAGCCCTGCGATAAGTTTTCTTATGCGTTGCGAGGCCACACAGCTAGTTGCTGCCGAGGGTAATCAGCAAGCGACACCCGCTGTTAAAATAATCAGTAATTAAGTGTTGTAACAACAACCAGAAACCCCACTAAAAGCTCGGATCACTTACATTTAATGGGGTTGTACTGACTGCAAAAGCAACACAGCACGCCCTATAAGCGCTATAAAATCAAGCCCGCCGATCCTACTGAAGAAAAAAGTAGACCTGTTCACAGAGCTATAAAGTCGCTATCAAAACAACAGTTATCTGACAAAGTATTGACATTTTATGGCAATACCTTCGAATTCTGTCTTATTTTCGACTATTTACTTCTATTTAATCACTTATATTATTAAGATATATACTAATAAGATAAGTTGAGTGGCTCACTCAGCAAAATCGAATCATTGGCTCGCATAAAAGATGCCTAATTTAATCATGCACGATGGCAATTATACTTGTCTAAGGGAATATGGCTTATGAAAAAGTGGCCACTCACTATCGCTGTCCTCGGAGTCGGCGGACTGGCACTGGCGTTTGCTCTTGGGCAAGCACTGCCCAATCTACGTACGAGCACCAGTACTATTGAAGTCAATATCAATGATCCTGAACTGATCAAAAAAGGCCAGTATGTTGCACGCACAGCGGACTGCGTCGCCTGCCACACCACTCTTAATGGTGAAGATTTTGCTGGTGGTTTACCCATGCTGACACCGCTTGGGGCTATTTACTCAACCAACATTACCCCAGACAAAGAAACCGGTATCGGCAATTACACCTTTGACGATTTTAATAACGCCACTAAACATGGTGTGCGTAAAGACAATAGCGCGCTCTACCCTGCCATGCCCTACCCGTCCTACCAAATCATGCCAGAGGAAGACATGGCCGCGATGTACGCCTACTTTATGTCAGGTGTAAAAGCAGTCAAGCAAACCAACAAACCCAGTGAGATGCCGCCTGTGCTGAACTGGCGTTGGCCGTTAGCCTACTGGCAAGCCATCTTTGCGCCTGAGCGTGAATTTATTGCTGAGACTGATGACGCCGTACTCGCGCGTGGTCAGTACCTGATTGAAGGCCCAGGCCACTGTGGCTCATGCCATACCGAACGCGGGATTGGCTTTCAAGAGCTGGCATTGTCTAACGCTGACTCAGAAGAGTTTTTAAGTGGTGCCGTCATCGACGGCTGGCGTGCAAAAAGCCTACGTGGTGAGCATGACGGTCTGGCAATCTGGAGTACCGCTGAGCTGGTTGATTTTTTCAAAACCGGTCGTACTGACATCACCGCTGCTTTTGGGGCAATGGCCGAAGTCGTCGAACACAGTACTCAATATATGACTGAAGACGACCTTTACGCGATGTCAGCCTATTTGAAAACGCTAAGTCCAAAACCCGGCGAACCTGTAACCATCGCAGCCAAAGAAGATGTCACTACGCAGAAGCTCATGGATGGCGTTTATGATTCACGCGGTTCGATTTTATACGCTGAATATTGCCAAATCTGCCACCGTGCTGACGGTAAAGGTGTTCCGCGTATTTTCCCTGCTCTTGAGGGCAATAGCGCCGTCTATTCACGCGACGCGGACTCGGTACTGCAGATCACCTTAAGCGGTGGCCGCATGCCCGATACGCCACATGATCGCATGGCCTTTACCATGCCGGAGTTTATTAACCTGAGTGATGCGGATGTGGCTGAAGTAGTCAACTATATCCGCAACAGTTGGACCAACCAAGGCAGTAAGGTTGACGTGGATGATGTGGTGAAAATGCGTCACTTCCTCAGCAAAAAACCAAAAACAGGTACAGACGTAGCACCTGATCTAAGTATTACTGCTGCAGCAAAAGGAGCAAACCGTGAATAAATCACTCTTAAACCTGCCTGATGTTGCCAGTGTTAACCCCTTTAGCCTGTCGATGACTGTACTTGCTACTGTGTGCGTTTTCGCAATCAGCGGCTGTGATGCCCCGAAGCCAATTGAACGTAATGCTCCTCAGTTTGATCTGGTCACCACCGATGATGCGAACGAAGACATCGGCACCTATGTTCTCCCGCAAGATACTTCTATCTTGAAAGAGCCTAATGCTGAGCAGATTTTCTATGGCAAGCGACTCCTCAATGAAACCAAGCGCCTGATGCCTGACCACGTCGGTGCGGCGATGAACTGTAATAGCTGCCATATCTCGCAAGGTAAAATCCCGCTGGGCGATCCGTACATCAACAGCTACAACTTCTACCCGCGGGTGATGCCACGTGCCGAGAAAATGGTTGATTTAGAGATGCGAATTAACGGCTGTTTCCAACGTTCGATGAACGGTAAGGCGGTCGACCGTGATTCAGCTGAAATGCTGGCGATGGTTGCCTACATGAAATGGTTGGCGCAAAACACCCCCAAAAGCCAAAAAGTCGCCATCAACAATGCCGGTGAAGTGGATACCTCGTTAGTTCCTGACACGGTACGCGGTGAGAAAATCTATCACGTGCAATGTGCAGCCTGCCATGGTGACAACGGTGAAGGAATGAAAGACAGCCGCGGCGATATCGTCTTCCCGCCGTTATGGGGCGATGAGTCCTTTAATATCGGTGCAGGCATGGCGCGGACTTACAAAGCGGCGGCTTTTGTAAAATACAATATGCCTATGGGTATCCAAACCAAAGGCCTATGGGGACATGGTAATGTGCTCAGCGATCAAGACGCCGTTGATGTTGCCGAGTTCTTTACCCATAAACCACGCCCTGACTTCGCTGGCAAAGTGAATGACTGGCCGACCGGTAAAAAACCAAAAGACGCGCGTTACTAAGCGTTACTTGGCATGACTTAAGTGTCACACTAAAAAACCTCAAGCGTCCTTATAGGCCTTGAGGTTTTTTATATTGATAAATGGCTGAACGAACAGTGTATGAGTTGCAAGGGACTATTTAACGGTTTCAGCAGGCAGGCTCCATGGCTTATGATTTTGGCGCTAAAGTCATAGACCAGTCATCTGCATCAATAAAACCTAAAATCTGTTGCTTAGCATGGCTTTCAACATTCATAAATACCGATGCGCCGTATTCATAATCCAGGTCGGCGTAGTCTAAATGTTCGTTAACCTCATCCATGCAGCTACTATGAGTCACTAGCACCAAATTACGTCCAGGTATTTTTTTAGCGAGCGCATCTTGAACGAAGTTTTCTTTGCATTGATACAAAAAGTCTTCGTGAGTAACCGGAGCAGCGAATACCAATTCGCTGGTTTGGCTGGTGCGAATCAATGGGCTGCTGTAGATATCAGCGGATTCAAGACCTAAGCCTAAAAACTGCTCACGCAGTTCTAAGCCGATCGTGGTTGCGCGCTGTGTAATTCCTGTTGGTTCACCTAGACAGGCTGCCTCAACGCGACTGCAACGCTCTAGATGACGCACAAAAACAATCACGTCACCGTCCTGCCATTCAGCAAGTAAGTTAGCTGTTAAAGCAAAGGGGCTTTCTGAAAGATCAGCAGGTTTTGGATCTGCCCATATTTGACTGACAGCAAACGCTAAAGCTATCACCGAGAGTGTACCGGCTAACAACAACTGCGTTTTAGTGCTGCTAATATAGCGTTGGAAAGGCTTAACGACCGACATCAAGAGTACGCTCTGAGTAAAAGATTGCCGTTTAGGCACCTAGAATGCCAATCAGTTCCATTCACTCAAATATTTCCGTTACTGATGAACTTAAAAAGTAGCAGCACGACTAAAACGATGCAGTATTTTTACCCATTTTAATTTGCACACCCTTTAGCACACAGGATCTGTCATGCTGAATATTGTTAGAAAATTATCGTTTCCCTTCATTATGATCGGCATTATGCTGTCGCTTTTAGCAGGCAGCGCTTTCGCTGATAAACCGCATTGGGCGCAAGGCAATAATCGCAAAGGACAAGAATATCGTTACGAGAAAAATCATAATTATCGTTACAACAACGACAAACATCACAATGGCAGATACGGCAATGATAATCGCCGCGATCGTCCGCTAAGATATGGTTTTTACAATAATGATCGACGCTTGATCAACCAGTATTATCGCGACCAGCACTACCAAGGCAAATGCCCACGTGGATTAGCGAAAAAGAATAATCGCTGCCAACCTCCTGGCTATGCTAAAAAATGGAAAAAAGGCAAACATTTCACCAAGCATACCCAGTACTACGATCTGCCCAAGGAGCTGCGCTATCGTCTATCGCCGCCTCAGGATAATTACCGCTATGTTAGGGTCGACGATGATATTTTGATGGTTGATAACGTCACCAACATAATTGTAGATGTGATTGAAAATATTCTACGTTAAATAACTCTAGGCTAGATAACGGAGGTCAACTCCTAGCTTAGCTAGACGATCAAATATCTAAAAAATCGCGAGAAAAACCATTCTCATTAACTGCTCGCAATCCGTATCAGCATTTCAGCATAAAGACCGTATACTCCTAGAGTAGATTGGGCTTTGCTGTGAGCGCGCTCAATAATCACCCACTTAGACTTTTACTGTTTCACCGCTGTTGGATAAAATCTGCCAGCGTGCACAGTCACAATTTATGGACTCTATTGTTTATGCCCGTTAGCACTGTTTTGCTGCTCGCTTCTATTGGTGTTTTGTCGCTGTTTTGTCAATGGCTGGCGTGGCGTGTGCGTGTACCAGCCATTTTATTTCTGCTAGCCTGCGGTATCGCCTGCGGACCGGTTCTTCACTATCTAAACCCAGAAGAAGTATTCGGTGATCTGCTGTTTCCAATGATCTCCCTCGCGGTGGCCATTATCCTCTTTGAAGGCAGCTTAACTCTGCGTTTTTCAGAGATTCGCGGTCATAGCAAGATGGTACGTAACCTGATCCCAGTGGGTGCGGTTGTCACCGGTATTATCGGCACCCTCTCTGCACACTGGATTTTAGCTATTTCCTGGGAAATTTCTCTACTGTTCGGTGCTATTTCCGTAGTGACGGGCCCCACCGTGATCGCACCTTTATTACGCTCGGTACGACCTAATGCCAAGCTGGCCAACATACTGCAATGGGAAGGCATCATTATTGATCCGCTTGGCGCCTTGCTCGCGGTGCTGGTGTATGAAGGTATCGTATCGTGGGGCATGGGCAACGTTTTTGGTCACTCCCTGTATATTTTTGGAAAAACCATCGTAGTCGGCAGCGTATTGGGTGCGGCGGCTGGGTATTTGAATGGTCAGGTGCTACGTAAACACTGGATACCGCATTATCTGCACAACGCCGGCACACTGACGTTTATGTTAGGCGTGTACGCTTTGTCCAACGAAATTGCTCACGAATCTGGCCTGTTAACCGTGACCATCATGGGCATCTGGATGGCCAATATGAAGCAGGTATCGGTAGACGGTATTCTGGAGTTCAAAGAATCCTTAAGTGTCCTGCTGATTTCCGCTTTGTTTATTATTTTGGCAGCGCGTATCGAGTTTTCAGCCATCGTCGATCTCGGCTGGGGACTGGCTTTAGTCTTGGTGATATTGATGTGGGTGGCTCGCCCGTTAAGCATCGTGCTGTCGGCCATTGGAACCGGTCTGAACTGGCGGGAAAAACTGTTTTTAAGTTGGATTGCACCACGCGGTATTGTTGCAGCCGCGGTCTCGGCGCTGTTTGCATTCCAACTACAAAGCAACGGCTACGAGGGTGCAGAAACCTTGGTACCTCTGGTGTTTATGCTAATTATTGCCACCGTGACGATCCAGAGTCTGACTGCCCGTCCGTTGGCCAAGTTGCTGGGTGTAGCCGAACCTCCGGAGTTTGGATTTCTGATTCTAGGTGCTAACCCAGTCGCGCGCATGATTGGTAAAGAACTTAAAAAACATGAAGTCCCCGTTATGTTAGCGGATACCAACTGGGAGAATGTTCGCCAAGCGCGTATGGAAAACCTGCAAGTTTACTTTGGTAATCCAGTCTCCGAGCACGCTTCAAACCAGCTCAACTTGACCGGCATTGGTAATCTTCTAGTTATTTCACCTTACAAACACATGAACTCATTGGCCACCTATCACTTTCTCGACTGGTTTGGCGACCACGACAGTGTGTTCAGTCTTACCGAAGGTGAGCAAGACCAGAAAGCCCGTCATAAGACTGCTGAGAAAATACAGCAGACTCGTGGTCTGTTTGATGGTGTCAGCTACGCCAAGCTTGCCAGCTTAGCCAGTCAAGGCTATGTGATAAAAACCACCCAACTCAGCGCAGAGTTCAGCTATCAGGATTTTCTCGAGCAGTATCAACATCAAGCTCTAGTCTTGTTCTTAATTGACGGTAAAGATCACATCGAGCCAGTAAAATCAATGGACAAACTCAAACTCGACGAAGACTCCACACTGATCAGCCTTGTACCGCCGAAAGCACCAGAAGAACGCAAGGATGTTAAAAACGATCAGACTAAAATTGCCGAGGATGCAACTCACATTAACGATGTTAAATAGCCATATAGGCCGTTCTTTCACGACCGGCCTGGGCTCTATTCTAGACACTATGATTAGACATAGATAAACGTCTAAGCCCTTGCTCGACGGTAGTAACCTAGCATAGTTAACTCTTAAGGCGCTCTCTTACTTGGCCAAGTAAGAGAGCGCCTGCTCCCGCACAATATCCCTCATCCGCTCGCGCAATGGTTCATTGCAAACTGGCACCTTGGCTCAATAGCCAGCGGCGTAACTGCATACAGTCGAGCACTTCAGCTTCAAGCAGATAGTATTCTGAGTTGTCGTGCTCTGCTGCTAACCCTTGTTGATTTGGATAAAGGCGTTTCTTCAAGGTGTTGCACGAGCCATAAACTGACGCGTAACTTGAGTAAAATACGCTGTTGATCCGGTAACAACCATTGCATCACTCCACGTTCTAAATAATCTTCAATATTAAATTCGGAAATAAACCGTACGGATTCATCGATCAATTGAATGCTATATGCAACAGTTTCAACATAAAAACCCCTTATGACAGCTCATTTATACTGATACTACTGCTAAATCTAAACCAATCAAAATGACACAGGACAATGCCCATACATTCAAAGATTCAGTCCTTTTTAAATTATAATTTATTACTACATTGCATTCATAAACTCGCAACCCACTGCCCCTCATACAGCTTACTTGCAGAGCCTTGCATCAGCACTGGCGCAGTATCACCGCCCCATTCTATTTGTAACGAACCACCGGTAAGCAGCACCTGAACTTTAGCGTCCAACCAGCCCGCGCGGATACCTGCCACTACTGCAGCACATGCGCCACTACCACAGGCCAATGTTTCACCGGTGCCACGCTCGTGCACACGAAGTTTGATGACATCACGTGCCAGCACTTGCATAAAACCAACGTTGACCATGGCTGGAAAACGCGGGTGTGTCTCTATAAGCCGTCCCAAACGTTGCACTTGTGCTTGTTCAACACAGTGCACAGGCAGTACTGCATGAGGATTCCCCATATTAACGACGGCAAGCTTTAGCATTTCCCCTGCGACGTCCAGTTGATAGAAGTTGGAATTGCCATCGGCGATAAATGGAATATCTGCTGGCCTCGTTTTGGGAACACCCATGTCTACTCGGACCAGTCCTGCATTATTGATCGTTAACTCGATGATACCCGCCTGCGTGGCCACACGAATCGGATTTTTCATAGTAAGGCCTTGCCCCTGCACATAGAGTGCAAAGCAACGTGCACCATTACCACACTGCTCAACCTCGCTACCGTCAGCATTAAAGATACGATAGTTAAAATCCACGCCTGACTGCTTAGCGGCCTCAACTAACAAGAGCTGATCAAAGCCGACGCCAAAATGTCGGTCGGCCAACTGGCGAATCTGCCCAGCGGTTAATAAGATCGGCTCACGCGTAGCATCTAACACCATAAAATCATTGCCAAGACCGTGCATTTTGGTAAAAAGCAAAGGAGATGGGATAACGCTCATGCTGGAGATTCCCTAATAATATAGACGAAAGTCTCTAGCGAAAACTGTGCCAGCTTTTAATATGCAGAAAAGCCTGAGAAACCGCGAGTTTGTCAGACTGTGCCAGCAATACTCTGCGCCATAAGAAGGCAAGCGCACCTAAAGCATGCACTTACCTGCAAGGTGTTTTTGGCAATTGCCGTTTGTGTGCACTGGCCGCATAGCTACGCGTGATACATGCAAAAACAGCCGCAGACACAGGCTGACAGTGTAAAAAAGCATCGATGTCCGCATAGCTGATGCCATACGCCATTTCATCAGGTTTCCCTGGGCTCAGTTCTTCTAAATCAGCAGTCGGTGTTTTGTCGGCCAGCGCTGTAGGTGCACCTAAATAACAGACCATGGCTCGGACTTGCCCCTTAACTAAACCGCTTAAAGGAGCAAGGTCGCAAGCACCATCACCAAATTTGGTAAAGAAGCCCATCACCGCCTCAGCCGCATGGTCGGTGCCAATCACTAACCCGTCTGTGGCGTTAGCAATGGCATACTGCGCGAGCATCCGCATTCGCGCCTTGATATTGCCGTGGACAAAATCGGCGCGAGTCGCACTGAGGCTGTCCAGCTGGCCTATTTCTTGGCATAAGCTCGCAACGCTAGTCGCAATGTTGACAGTACTTTCTTCATCGGCACGAATAAATTTCAGCGCCAACTGGGCATCCGCTTCGTCCTGCTGATGTTGATAAGGCAAACGTACCGCAATAAAACGGTAGCGGTGATCACCGCTCTGCGCGCGCAAGCCCTCGACTGCCAATTGCGCCAAGCGCCCTGCCAAGCTGGAGTCCACTCCACCACTGATGCCCAGTACTAAAGTTTTTAAAGCGCTTTCTTGCAAGGTTGTTTGGATAAAAGTAATCCGCCGCGCAATGTCCGCAGCCAGCTCTGCTTCATCACGAAACGGGGCGGCTACATGAAGGGCACGGGCGATCTCAGCCTGACAGTTTTGCATACAAATACCCCTGTTTAAATTAATCCAGCAGGCAAAACTACTGACAGCGCAAACCTTATGTCAAGCACTAATCACGGCGCACTTTTTTAGTGCCCAACTGCACTAAAACTCTTCATTATCACGCAAAATAACTTGTTAAACAGTCATAAATAACACCTATCCCATTGAAATATATCGCCTTTTTTAAGTTGGCATGAGTGCTGCTTTAACACTACTGAGTCGTTCAATCATTCGTTCATCTTCACTCTCAGGGACAACAGCATGAAACTCATTTCAGCCATCATCAAACACTTCAAACTCGACGATGTACGTGAGGCCATTTCTGATATTGGTGTAAAAGGCATCACCGTCACCGAAGTCAAAGGATTTGGTCGGCAAAAGGGCCATACCGAACTGTATCGCGGCGCCGAGTACGTGGTGGATTTTCTTCCCAAGCTCAAGCTCGAAGTGGCGGTCAGCGACGACAACCTGCATCGAGTCATCGACGCCATCATTAAGGCCGCACATACCGGCTCCATTGGCGACGGCAAAATTTTCGTGACCGATTTAGAACACGTCGTGCGCATCCGTACAGGCGAAACAGGTGCAGAAGCTCTGTAACTCTCCACTGCCCGACAACTGAATGTGTCTAAGGAGACCATGATGGAAAACAATCTGTTTGCTTTGCAGTACGCACTCGACACCTTTTACTTCTTAATCGCCGGAGCCTTGGTGATGTTGATGGCGGCAGGCTTTGCCATGCTCGAAGCAGGCTTAGTGCGCGCTAAAAACACCACAGAAACTCTGACTAAAAATATCGTTTTGTACGCCCTCGCTTGTACCTTGTACTTAGCCGTGGGTTATCAATTGATGTATGGCGGCGGCTACTTTCTTTCCGGCATTACCACGCTGGATCCTGAAGCGGTGCTGACACAATTTTCAGTACGTGAAGAGGGTTTTAGCGGCGCGGCGATTTACTCGCCAGCGGCTGACTTTTTCTTCCAAGCGGTATTTGTCGCCACCTGTATGTCGATCGTCTCCGGTGCGATTGCTGAACGCATGAAGCTCTGGGTATTTTTGCTCTTTGCTGTGCTCATGACTGGCTTGATTTACCCAGTCAGCGGCAGTTGGGGCTGGGGTGGTCAAGCGGTGTTTGGCCTGTACTCACTCACTGAAGATTTCGCTTTTAAAGACTTTGCCGGCTCAGGTCTGGTGCACTTAGTCGGTGCCAGTGCCGCCCTGGCTGGGGTGATGCTGCTTGGTCCGCGTTTGGGTAAATATGGCGAGCGCGGTGAAACACGCGCCATCCCTGGGGCTAACTTACCCTTGGCGACACTCGGTACCTTTCTTTTATGGTTTGGCTGGTTCGGTTTTAACGGCGGCTCGGTGCTGAAACTGGGCGACATCAATAGCGCACACTCAGTGGCCGTGGTGTTTCTCAACACCAACGCTGCAGCTGCGGGCGGCTTACTTGGGGCGCTGCTGATCAGCTACCTAAAGTATCGCAAAGCCGACCTCACCATGATTCTCAACGGTGCCTTAGCCGGTTTAGTCGCCATTACTGCCAGCCCCGATACCCCAACGCCAGTACTGGCAGTGCTGATTGGTTTGGCCGCTGGTGCTCTGGTGGTGTTTTCCATCTTGTTAATGGACAAACTCCAGCTGGATGACCCCGTTGGTGCTATTTCCGTACACGGTGTAGCAGGTTTATTGGGTCTTTTAGTGGTGCCATTAAGCGCTCCAGGCACGACCTTCCTCGGCCAATTGGTCGGTGCGGCAACCCTCTTCGCCTGGGCCTTTGTCGCCTCGTTAATCGTCTGGTGGTTGCTGAGAAGATTCTTTGGCCTACGTATCAGCCCACACGACGAGTATCAAGGCGCTGACATTAGCGAATGCGGCATGGAAGCCTACCCAGAGTTCACCAATCGAGGCTAACCCATAGCGCACACCGTCATGGTTAGAGACGCATGACGGCACTCCAAGTAGACATTGCAAAAATCATACAAGCCAGCCGCAACAGGAGATCCTATGAACAAGCTGAATTTAGTGGTCATTGGCAATGGCATGGTCGGTCACCATTTTTTAGAACAACTGGCTGCCAGCCCTAACGCTCACGCGTTTCAAGTGACGGTCATCGGCGAAGAAAACTATTGTGCTTATGACCGTGTACATCTGTCTGAGTATTTCCAAGGGAAAAGTAGCGACGAGCTCGCCTTAGGCAGTGCAAAGCAATATAAAGATTGGGGCTTTAAGCTGCATTTAGGGGTAAAAGCCACCGCCATCGAGCCGTGTTCACGCAAAGTACAGCTCGACGATGGTACCGAGCTCAGCTATGACAAATTGATCTTAGCAACCGGCTCATACCCTTTTGTGCCGCCGATTGAGGGCAGTACGCTTGAGCACTGTTTTACCTATCGCACCCTTACTGACCTTGATGCTATTTGCAGCAGTGCCAAGACCGCCAATACCGGCGTCGTCATTGGTGGTGGTTTATTGGGATTGGAAGCGGCCAAAGCCCTGTGTGATTTGGATCTAGACACTTTTGTTGTTGAACACTCGCCGCGTTTAATGAATGCGCAAATTGACCAAGAAGGCGGCGAACTGCTGCAAGAAAAGATTGAAGCCTTAGGCGTTCAAGTGCTCACCCAGCGTGCAGCTCTGCGCGTGACTGAAGGACTCGGAGCGCGGTTATGCGTGGAGTTTGCCGACGGCAAAAAGCTAGAAACCGATTTAATTGTGTTTTCTGCCGGTATTCGTCCACGCGATGAGTTGCCGCGCGCTGCAGGCTTACTGCTGGGCGAGCGCGGCGGCGTAGCAGTGGACAATCACTGTCAAAGCAGCGACCCGCAGATTCTCGCGATTGGCGAAGCCGCAGCTTGGAATAACTGTTGTTTTGGCTTGGTCGCCCCAGGTTATCAAATGGCCAAAGTAGCTCTGGCTAACTTAATCGGAGAAGAGTTGGCGTTTACCGGTGCTGATATGAGCACCAAGTTAAAACTGTTAGGTGTTGATGTCGGTGCAATTGGCGACACTCAAGGCAATCAAAACGTAGGAACCAAGATCTACCGTTACCTTGATCAAATCAGCCAGCACTACCGCAAGATGGTGGTATCCGCCGATGGTCAACGTTTGCTGGGTGCTATTTTGGTGGGTGACAACAGCTATTACGACACTTTAATGCAGTATTACCGCAACGGTTTAGATCTGCCCGTTCACCCAGAAAGCCTTATTTTGCCAAGCCAGTCTGGTAGCTCACCCTTGCTCGGCATGGCCGCCTTACCAGACAGCGCGATTATTTGCTCCTGCCACAATGTCAGCAAAGGCGACATTGTTGATTGCTTGCAAGGTGGCTGTGCGTCCGTGGCTGAAGTCATCGAACTCTCGCGCGCCAGCACTGGTTGTGGCGGTTGTAGCAGCCAGCTGAAAAGCCTAGTAGAGCAGCAAATGGCGGCGATGGGCATGGCCGTGAGCAGCGCATTGTGTGAACACTTTGCCTACACTCGGCAAGAGCTGGAACACATGATTCGCACCGAAAACATCCTGAACTTTAACCAACTGCTAGAGCGTCATGGTCAGGGTATGGGCTGCGATATTTGCAAGCCGACAGCTGCCAATATTTTTGCCTCGGTGCAGAACGACTTTGTACTCTCTGCCGATCACCTTGGCCTGCAAGACACTAACGATGCTTTCTTGGCCAATATGCAAAAAGACGGCACATATTCTGTGATGCCACGCATTGCCGGGGGTGAGATCACTCCGGAGATGCTCATTCTCCTGGGCAAAGTGGCGCGTGACTTTGGTCTTTACAGCAAAATCACTGGTGGCCAACGCATTGACCTGTTCGGTGCTGAACTCAGCCAACTGCCCGCCATCTGGCAACGTTTGATAGAAGCAGGCTTTGAAACAGGGCAAGCCTACGGCAAATCCGTACGCACAGTGAAAAGCTGCGTGGGCAGTGCTTGGTGTCGTTATGGCGTGCAAGACAGTGTGCGCTTGGCCATTGATTTAGAGAATCGCTACAAGGGCATTCGCGCGCCGCACAAACTTAAATTTGCCGTCAGTGGTTGTACCCGTGAATGTGCTGAAGCGCAGTCCAAAGACTTTGGCGTCATCGCCACAGAAAAAGGCTGGAACCTGTATGTCGCTGGCAATGGTGGAATGCGCCCACGTCATGCGGATCTGTTTGCGAAGGATTTAGACACCGACAGTTTAATTCGCACCATCGACCGCATCATGATTTTCTACATCCGTACCGCTGGGCGTCTAGAACGCACCGCACGCTGGTTAGAGAGCCTTGAAGGTGGCTTGGAGTATTTACGAAAAGTCATTTTGCACGATTCGCTCGGTTTAAATGCCGACCTCGACCAACAAATGGCGCACTTGGTGGCCAGTTATCAATGCGAATGGCAAACCACACTGAATAATCCAGAAAGCCTAAAACGCTTCCGGCAGACCATTAACAGTGTTGGAGACGACCCACAATTACTCTATGTCTCAGAACGAGGACAAAAACGCCCCGCTAATGCGCAGGAACGTGCGCAGCAAATCCCTCTTGTTAGCGTGTAAATCTAAGCCTTTGGAGGCTGCCATGACAGAACAACAGACGTGGATAACCGTAGGCCAGCGCAGCGATTTAATCGACGGTGCCGGCGTTGGTGCACAAGTCGCGCTGTTTTACTTAAAAAAACATAACCAACTGTTTGCTGTGGGCAACCTCTGCCCTTTTAACGACCTGAACATTATTGCCCGCGGCATCATCGGCGATATCAAAGGCGAACCTGTCGTCGCCAGCCCACTGCATAAAGAGCACTTCTCGTTACTCGATGGCCATTGCCTTGAGCAACCCGAAGTGCGTTTACCGGTATGGCAGGTTCGCTTAGAAGGGAATGTCTTGCAGGTTATGCGCCCTGCAACACAAGCAACCAGCACTTCGTTTTAATGATCGTTTTCTGATGTTTTTCTAGATTATCAAGGGGTTTATATGTCTTATGTTATACCGAGTGAATTTGCCAAAAAAATGGTCGATTCAGGTGAAGCCAAGTTGCGCATGTCGCGCCGCGATGTGCTGATTCGCTCCTGCATGGCCGGTGCTATTTTGGCACTGTCTGCGGCCTTTGCAGTCACAGTCGCGCTGCAAACAGGCTCGCACTTACTGGCCTCTGTGCTGTTCCCTGTTGGTTTTATCATGCTTTATTTAATGGGTTTTGATTTGCTAACAGGAGTGCTCATGTTAACGCCTTTGGCATGGTTGGATCGTCGGCCAGGTGTCACTCCGGGGGTGGTACTGCGCCACTGGGGCTGGGTGTTTTTAGGCAACTTTAGCGGAGCGCTGCTGGTGGCCTTGCTATTGTCCTTCACCTTTACCATGGGCTTTGCGACCGAACCGGGCGCTATTGCTGCCAAACTGGCCTCGATTGGCGAATCTCGTACGCTAGGTTATGCCGAGTACGGTGCCAGTGGCTGGGTGACTATCTTCATTCGCGGCATGCTGTGCAACTGGATGGTGTCAATGGGTGTGGTAGGTGCCATGCTCTCCACCAGTGTCAGCGGTAAGACGATTGCCATGTGGATGCCTGTAATGCTGTTCTTTTACATGGGCTTTGAACACTCGGTGGTCAATATGTTCTTATTTCCCAGCGCGATGTTGATGGGTGGCGACTTCTCCGTAATGGACTATTTGCTCTGGAATGAAATCCCTACCGTATTAGGCAACCTCGCTGGCGGCCTGTTGTTTACCGGTCTAGCGCTATACACAACCCATGTCCGTACTGCACCACAACGCGTCTTATAAGCTGAGGAGTCACCATGCATATCCAAGTCTTTCAGCATGTATCCTTTGAAGGGCTTGGATACATTGAGCACTACCTTAATCAAGCACAGCATCAGATCAGCTATAGCGAATTTTTCGCTAGCCCTTGCCTGCCTTCCCTTGAGCACATAGATGCCCTGATTATTATGGGCGGCCCAATGAGTGCGCATGATCACGCTGAGTACCCTTGGCTGCGTGATGAAATTGAGTTTATTCGCCGCTTTGCCGCCACCGGCAAGCCCATGCTGGGTATATATCTCGGCGCGCAGCTCATCGCCAATGCTTTGGCTGCAGATGTATACGCCAACCCAGAAAAAGAAATCGGCTGGCACCCGATCAGCACTAGCAATCATGGCAAGGATCAGGTGTTTCAATTCCCCAGTTGCATTGAAGTGTTTCACTGGCACGGAGAAACCTTTAGCTTGCCGCAGGGAGCCATTTGTTTAGCGCACAGTCAAGGCTGTGCTCAGCAGGCATTTCAGCTCGGGCGACATATTATTGGTTTACAGTTTCACTTAGAAGCCACTCAACAAACGGCCAAAGCGCTAGCCAGCCACTGCCAAGCTGAACTGGTCAAAGGACGCTATATCCAAAGCGCCGCCGAAATAATGGCAGCAGCACCTGAGCGTTATGCGGCGATCAATCAGTTGATGAGTGAGGTATTGGACTACTTGCTTGCCCCTGAATCATGTCAGGCATGACTCAAGGGTTGGTCAAGCCGTGTTTTAATTAGACGACCACACCTTAGCGGCAAAATGCAAGGTGGCAAAATAATCATCCTGGGTTTCGGCACGGCGAATCCGTTCAACGCTGCCATCGGCTCTGAGCAACAACTCTTGCGGGCGCAGTTTGCCGTTGTAGTTAAAGCCCATGGCATGGCCGTGGGCACCGGTATCTTGAATAATCAGCAAGTCACCATCCACGATCTCAGGCAAAGCCCGTTGCACGGCAAATTTATCGTTGTTTTCGCAGAGCGAGCCCACCACATCGACCATCGCATCGTCAGGGCTGGGCGTTTTTTCGAGCACGTCAATATGATGATAGGCGTTGTACATGCCGGGACGCATTAACGCTGACATGCAAGCATCGACACCCACATAAGTGCGATAAATGTCTTTACGGTTAATTGCCTGAGTTACCAACACCCCATGTGGGCCGGTGATATAGCGGCCACTTTCCATATACACCTTGGGCTGGTAGCCATGCTGCGCGGCAAATGTCTGCAATAGCACTGCGGTTTCGTGGCCTAACAACTCAATATCAAAGGCTGTTTCTTCTGGGCAATATGGAATACCCAAGCCACCGCCGATATTGATAAATTCAAACTCAATATTCAGCGCTTGCCCCACTTCAGCCACGAGATCTAACAACATCTGCGTGGTTTGAACCATATATGCGGGGTTGCACTCATTGGACGCCAGCATGGTGTGCAAGCCAAAGCGTTTCGCGCCACGCGCTTGTGCTTTGGTAAAGGCGGCAAAAATTTGCGTGTGGGTTAAACCGTATTTGGCTTCTTCTGGTACGCCAATGATGCTGTTACCGCTGCGTGCTGAGCCTGGGTTATAACGAAAACACACCAATTCTGGCATGTCTGGGACTTTATCAATCAGGCCAATGTCATCTAAATTCAGAATGCAGCCGCCCTGTTCCTGCGCAGCCACAAACTCTTCGATTGAAGTGTTATTGGAGGTGAACATAATGTCCTCTCCTTGGCCACCGGCTTGACGCGACAGCACCAACTCGGCAATCGAACTGCAATCAAAGCCAAACCCCAAATCCGCCATGATCTTTAAAATACTGGGGTTGGGCAGTGCTTTCACCGCGTAGTACTCACGAAAGCCTGGAACATTGGCGAAGGCTTGTTGTAATCGTTGACCGGTATCGCGAATACCCTGCTCGTCATAAATATGAAATGGTGTGCCAAATTCAGCAGCGATACTGCGCAGATTTGGGTACAAACGTTGACTAAAATCGGTAGAAATAGGCATAAGCAAGCCCCCTTAAAGTGGTGAATGGTGTAGCAATGCCGCTTCAATGCGCTGCATGGCCTGCTGGACTTTCTCGAAATTATTGAACGCACTGATGCGAATATGCTGTTCGCCGCAGCGACCAAAACCAGCACCGGGGGTACAAATCACCCCAGCGTTATTCAGTAAGAAATCAAAGAATGCCCAGGCATCTTGCTTAACCTCGATCCAAATGTACGGTGAGTTATCACCGCCGCTGCATGCAAAGCCCATGCGCTGAAAGGCTTGACGAATGTACGCTGCATTTTTTAGGTAGTACTCAATCAGCTCGGCCACTTGCGCTTTACCGTCTGGGCTATAGACCGCTTCTGCTGCGCGCTGGACTGGGTAAGACACGCCATTGAACTTGGTGGTATGTCGACGCATCCATAAGTCACGCACCGAGACCGCAACACCCGCTGCGGTGTAAGCAGTACAGGCTTTAGGCACGACCGTATAGGCACAGCGCACACCAGTAAAACCTGCGGTTTTCGAGAAGCTTCTAAACTCAATCGCGACTTTTTCAGCACCCTCGATTTCATAAATTGAATGGGGTACATCCTCATCCTGAATAAAGGCCTCGTAGGCAGCATCGAACAGAATCAGCGCTTGCTGCTCAAGCGCATAATCCACCCACAGGCGCAGTTGCTCACGGGTGATACTCGCTCCGGTGGGGTTATTGGGGAAACACAGATAGATCAAATCCACCGGTTCGCTCGGTAGCGCAGGGATGTAGTTGTTTTCAGCTGTGCACTCAAGATAGACCAAACCCTGATAACGCCCTGCTTGGCTCGCGCCGGTGCGTCCGGCCATCACATTGGTATCGACATAGACCGGATATACCGGATCAGGAATGGCTAAGCGCAGATCTTGCGCAAACAGTTCTTGAATGTTGCCGGTATCGCACTTGGCACCGTCGCTGACAAAAATATCATCAGCATTGATGTTGGCACCACGCGCTTGAAAATCATGTTCGGCGATGGCTTGGCGTAAAAAATCATAACCTTGTTCAGGGCCGTAGCCGCGAAAGGTCTGACTCTCAGCCAGCTCATCGACCGCTTTGTGCATGGCTTGCACGCAGGCGTCGGGTAACGGCTGGGTGACATCACCAATACCTAAGCGGATTAATTCACGCTCAGGGTGTTGTTGTTGAAAAGCCTGGATGCGCTGGTTAATTTCAGCAAACAAATAGCTGTTTTGCAGTTTTTGGTAGTGCTCATTAATACGAATCATAATGACCTTATCGACGTAGAATTAACGCGGCAACGTGCTGCTGCCCATTAAGAATTGATCCACTGCTCGCGCCGCTTGGCGACCTTCACGAATTGCCCACACCACCAGCGATTGACCGCGACGCATGTCGCCAGCACTGAACACTTTCGCCACAGTAGTGGCATAGCCGCCTTGGGCATCAACACTGGCTTTAGCATTGCCACGGCCATCCAGTTCCACACCGAAGCCTTTTAGAAGCGTGGCCACAGGACTGACAAAGCCCATGGCTAACAGCACCAAATCGGCAGGCCAAAGCTGTTCACTGTTTGGCACTTCGACAAAAGCGCCCTGCTGCATCTCAACGCGTACGGTTTTGAGGCCCGTCAGTTTGCCGTTGCTGCCAACAAACTCTTTGGTGGCTATCGCAAACTCTCGCTCACAGCCTTCTTGGTGACTGGACGAAGTGCGTAATTTGTAGGGCCAGTACGGCCACGTCAGCGGTTTGTTTTCTTGCTCTGGCGGACGCGCCATCACTTCAAATTGCACTACGCTGGCGGCGCCTTGACGGTTGGATGTACCCACGCAATCCGAGCCGGTATCACCGCCACCAATCACGATGACCTGCTTACCTTCAGCGCGCAGCTGCTCAGGCATCGCCACACCTGCATTGACGCGGTTTTGCTGCGGCAAAAATTCCATGGCGAAATGCACGCCATCTAGCTCACGCCCCGGCACTGGTAAATCACGTGATTGTTCGGCACCACCGGTGAGTAATACTGCGTCGAAGTCCTGCAGCAGACTGCTTGGGCTAACGCTCTGCGTAGCCCAATTGGTCACTTTGCTATCGGCAGATAAATCGCCGATCAAGGTATTGGTACGAATCTCGACGCCTTCAGCCAGTAATTGCTCAACGCGACGATCGATATGCACTTTTTCCAGCTTGAAATCAGGAATACCAAAGCGCAGCAAACCACCTACTTGATCATTTTTTTCAAACAGGGTGACACTGTGCCCTGCCCGCGCCAATTGCTGCGCCGCTGCAAGACCTGCAGGACCAGAACCCACCACCGCCACTTTTTTCCCAGTTTTATTGCTAGCTATTTGTGGTTGGACCCAGCCTTCGGCATAGGCGCGATCAACAATGGCATGCTCGATGGACTTAATGCCGACCGGCTGTGCATTAATATTTAAGGTACAGGCCGCTTCACAAGGTGCAGGACACACACGCCCGGTAAACTCGGGGAAGTTATTGGTGGAGTGCAAGACCTTGCTGGCGTTGTGCCAATCATCGCGATACACCAAGTCATTAAAGTCCGGAATAATATTATTCACAGGGCAAGCACTGTGACAAAACGGTGTACCGCAATCCATGCAACGTGCACTTTGTTGGTGCGCTTGTGCTGGCGTCAAACCGTGCACAAATTCGTTGTAATCTTTTAGACGTAATTCAACTGCGTCGTATTCTTCTTCGATACGTTGAAACTCTATAAATCCAGTAGCTTTTGACATTGATTCTTCCTCCTAGCAACTTACACTGGCGATGACAGGCGCAGCGGCCTGCGCAGCAGCATTGATCTGTTCCAGCGCGCGACGGTATTCATGCGGGAAGACTTTGATAAAGCGCTTTTTGGCTGTCGCCCAATTGGCCAGTAGTTCTTCTGCACGTAACGAGCCAGTCAAATGCAAATGCTCTTCAAGCAAACCCTTTAATAAGGTTTCATCGGCTGTTTGCCCATGCAATGGGATACCAGCAGCCGCTTGCGCAGCAGGATCCAGCAGCGGTTCTAGGCCGACTTGTTCGGTGTTACAACGCAGGGCAAATTGACCGTCTTGGTCATATACAAAAGCCACGCCACCCGACATCCCCGCGGCAAAGTTACGCCCGGTTTGTCCAAGCACGACGACGGTGCCACCGGTCATGTATTCACAACCATGATCACCCACACCTTCCACCACAGTGCTCGCGCCGGAAAGACGTACCGCGAAGCGCTCGCCGGCCACGCCACTAAAGAAAGCTGAGCCTGAGGTGGCGCCATACAACACGGTATTACCGACAATGATGTTGTCGCTCGACATACCTTTAAAGTCGCGGCTTGGACGCACAATCAAGCGCCCGCCGGACAAGCCTTTACCACTGTAGTCATTGGCTTCGCCGACTAGATCAAAGGTAATCCCTTGAGCAAGGAAGGCAGCAAAACTCTGACCGCCAGTACCAGTGCAATGCACATGGATACTGTCATCGGCTAAACCATCTGGGTGATGCTTAATCAGCGCACCCGATAGCATCGCGCCGACCGTACGGTTGGTGTTTCTGACCTGAGTCTCAATGCGCACAGGCTTGCCATGTAGCAAAGCCGCCTGCGCCTGAGCGATTAACTGCTGGTCAAGTGCATGTTCCAGACCATGTTCTTGCTGACTGCTGTGTAAGCGTGGCACTTCTGCAGGCGCCGTGGGTAAGGCAAATACGCGGCTAAAATCTAAGCCTTGCGCTTTCCAATGCTCAACGCCTTGGCGCATGTCGAGTAAGTCGGTACGGCCAATCAGCTCGTCAAAGCGGCGCACACCGAGTTGCGCCATGACCTGCCGGACTTCTTCGGCAATAAAGAAGAAGAAATTGACCACATCTTCAGGTTTGCCAGAAAACTTCTTACGCAGTTCTGGATCTTGCGTAGCAATGCCCACAGGACAGGTATTGAGGTGACATTTGCGCATCATAATGCAGCCTGAAGCAACCAAAGGCGCGGTGGCAAAACCAAACTCATCCGCGCCCAATAAGGCCCCCACCACCACATCACGGCCGGTTTTCATCTGACCATCAGCTTGGATCCGTACTCGCCCACGCAAACGGTTGAGCACTAAGGTTTGCTGGGTTTCTGCCAGACCCAATTCCCACGGCGTGCCGGCGTGCTTAATTGAACTCCAAGACGCCGCTCCGGTGCCGCCATCATGGCCAGCAATAACGATGTGATCGGCTTTAGCTTTCGCCACACCAGCAGCAATGGTGCCCACGCCCACTTCTGAAACCAGCTTGACTGAAATATCAGCACTGGGATTGACGTTTTTTAAGTCGTGAATCAGCTGGGCTAAATCTTCGATGGAGTAAATATCATGGTGCGGTGGTGGCGAGATCAATCCCACGCCCGGCACCGAATGGCGCAACTTACCAATGTAGCTGGACACCTTGTTGCCCGGTAACTGCCCGCCTTCGCCGGGCTTAGCACCTTGCGCCATTTTGATCTGGATTTGATCGGCTGAGACCAGGTACTCCGTGGTGACGCCAAAACGTCCTGAGGCCACTTGCTTGATTTTCGAGCGCAGGCTGTCGCCTTCACGCAGGATGTAGTCCACCTCAACGGTGTCTTGACCCATCACCTCGCTCAATAAGGTCCCTGCAGCAATTGCTTGGCCTTGCATTTCATTACGATAGCGCGCGTGATCTTCACCACCCTCACCGGTATTGCTCTTGCCACCAAGACGGTTCATGGCAATCGCCAGGTTCATATGCGCTTCGGTGGAAATTGAGCCTAATGACATGGCTCCGGTGGCAAAACGCTTAACGATTTCACTGGCCGCTTCCACTTCTTCGACAGCAATGCTGCGCTCAGGTTGAATGCGAAACTCAAACAAACCGCGCAACGTGGTATGACGCTTGGACTGATCATTAATAATCGCTGCATATTCAGCAAAAGTTTCATAACGATTGCTACGGGTGCTGTGCTGTAACTTAGCAATCGCATCCGGCGTCCAAGCATGCTCTTCAGCGCCAGCACGCCAAGCAAACTCACCGCCAGCATCTAATTGTTGGTCAGCCAAGGCAGCAGGATTAAAGGTGTGCTGATGACTGCGAATCGCCTCGTCAGCAATATCAAAAATACCCAGCCCACCAATTTTTGAAGGCGTGCCGGCAAAATACTTATTCACCAGCTCTTCACTTAAACCCACCACTTCAAAAATCTGCGCACCGCAGTACGACATATAGGTACTGATGCCCATTTTCGACATGATTTTAGTTAAGCCTTTACCCACGGCCTTAACAAAATGCTGTGACGCTTGCTCAGCACTCACACCTAACTCAGGAGCAATGTCAGCCAGTGTTTCTAAGGCTAAATAAGGGTGAATGGCTTCAGCACCAAAACCTGCCAAGACCGCAAAATGATGCACTTCACGGGCGCTGCCGGTTTCTACCACAAGACCAACAGTGGTACGCAAACCTGCACGCACCAAATACTGATGAATAGCTGATAAGGCCAATAACACTGGAATCGCCACTTGATCACGGCTCATGTGGCGGTCGGTGATAATTAGAATATTGCAGCCGGCATGAATCGCCTCTTCAGCCTCCGAGCACAGATAAGCAATCCGCGCTTCAACGCCGGCTTTGCCCCACTGACTGGGGTAGGTGATATCAATTTCACATTTGCGAAACTTACCGCCCGTGCTCTGCTCGATATGGCGTAAACGTGCCATATCGGCGACATCTAAGATCGGTTGCGAGATTTCTAAACGCAGTGGTGGATTGCTGGCATTGATATCCAACAAGTTAGGACGCGGGCCAATAAAGGACACCAGCGACATCACCACCGCTTCACGAATCGAATCGATGGGCGGGTTGGTCACTTGCGCAAAGAGCTGACGAAAGTAATGGTACAAAGGCTTGTTACGCGCTGACAGCACCGCTAATGGCGCATCGTTGCCCATTGAGCCAATGCCTTCTTCAGCATTCACCGCCATTGGTGCCAATTGGTACTTAATGTCTTCTTGGCTATAACCAAAGGCTTGCTGACGCACTAACAACGGCTCGGCAAAGGTCAATGGCTCAGCATCGGCGCTTAAGGTATCTAGACACATACGCACATTGTCGATCCACTGACGATAAGGCTTGGCCTGCGCATAGCGCTGCTTCAGCTCTTCATCTTCAACGATGCGGCCTTGTTCTAAGTCGATCAGAAACATTTTCCCCGGCTGTAAACGCCACTTGCGCACAATCCGCTGATCAGGAATCGGTAACACGCCAGTTTCTGAAGCCAATACCACCATGTCATCATCGGTGACAATAAAGCGCGCAGGTCGCAGACCGTTACGATCAAGGGTTGCACCAATTTGGCGACCATCGGTAAAGACCATCGCCGCAGGACCATCCCAAGGCTCGAGCATCGCCGCATGGTACTCATAAAAAGCACGACGCTGCGCATCCATCTGATTATGCTTTTCCCAGGCTTCTGGGATCATCATCATCGCTGCTTGCGCCAGCGGATAACCAGCCATCACCAGCAACTCTAAGGTGTTATCAAAGGTTGCCGTGTCGGATTGGCCATCCATGCTGATCGGATAGAGTTTTTGTAAATCATCACCGAGCACCGGCGACGACATCACCCCTTCGCGGGCACGCATCCAGTTAAAGTTACCTTTCACTGTGTTGATTTCACCGTTATGCGCCACCATGCGATAGGGGTGAGCCAGCGGCCAGGAAGGAAAGGTGTTAGTGGAAAAGCGCTGATGCACTAAGGCCAAGGCTGAGACCAACTGCGGATCTTGCAAGTCGAGGTAGTACTGACCCACCTGATTTGCTAGCAATAAACCTTTATAGATCACCGTGCGGCACGACATGCTCGGCACATAGTATTCAAAGCTGTGAGTGAGGCGTAAATGAGTAATCTTGGCTGAAGCAGTTTTACGAATCAGATACAGCTTACGTTCGAGCGCATCAGACACCATGATGTCGGCACCACGGCCAATAAATACCTGACGAATCACCGGCTCACTGGCGCGCACATCCGCAGACATCGGTAAATCACGATTGACCGGCACATCACGCCAGCCCAGCAGCACTTGCTTCTCAGCGGCAATCGCCCGCTCTAACTCACGCTCACAGGCTTGACGGGCGGCCGCTTCTTTAGGCAGAAACACCATACCCACGCCATAATCACCCGCTGGTGGCAGCTGCACGCCTTGCTTGGCCATCTCGGCACGGTAAAACGCATCAGGAATTTGAATCAGTAAACCTGCACCATCGCCCATTAATGGGTCAGCACCAACCGCGCCACGATGGTCAATGTTTTCCAGAATCTTCAGCCCTTGCTGAACAATGGCGTGCGATTTAATCCCTTTAATATGCGCAACGAAGCCAACACCACAGGCGTCATGCTCGGCATTGGCATACAGACCTGTGTCGATCGCGTGTTGAATTTCCTCTGCGCTTGCAGCTCGGACAGTTTCTGACGTTGGCGCTTGCGGCGTTGCCTTAGGCATAGGAACACTCCCTATCTAAATAAAAAATAAATGCGGCGAAGCAACTAAAGTTGTCGCGCTTTACTCTCTATTCAGCAAGGATTAGGCCAACCTATAGAAACGCCCTAAATACGCGCCATACAGGCACTTAGACTAAGATTTACCGGTCTTTTCACGGTGTTTTCGCACCAAAACCATGCAGCCACGCACCAAAGCTGTGCGCAGCGGCTTTATTCTGCGTTGTCCTCGTCGACAGCACCTTCTTGCACGCCCAGTTCATTGATTTTTCGCGTTAAGGTGTTGCGTCCCCAGCCTAACAACTCTGAGGCATCACGCCGCCGCCCGCTAGCATGGGCTAAAGCAGCTTCAATCATCACCCGCTCAAACATCGGTAGCGCACGATCCAGCAAACCTTTATCGCCCTGCTGCAAAGCCTGCTCAGCCCAACGCCGCAAAGATACTTCCCAGTCCGGAGAAGCCGCGCCTGCGGTTGTGTGATGTAACAGTTCGACCGGTAGATCGCTAACCATCACCTCGCGACTGGAGGCCATCACGGTCAACCAGCGGCAGGTATTCTCCAGCTGGCGCACATTACCTGGCCAGTCGAGTTGGCTTAAATACACTTCTGTTTCAGGCAATAACACGCGCCTTTCAGTCGCGAGTTCATCCGCCGCTTTTTGCAGAAAGTGCGCAGCTAAAGTAGCAATGTCTTCACGCCTCTCACTGAGCCTTGGCAGATGGATACGGATCACATTCAAGCGATGGTAGAGGTCTTCGCGAAACAAGCCTTGGCGCACCAGCACCTCAAGATCACGGTGGGTTGCCGCGATGATCCGCACATCCACGCGAATCGGCGTGTGCCCACCGACTCGATAAAAGGTGCCATCGGCTAACACGCGCAACAAGCGCGTTTGTGTATCCAATGGCATATCGCCAATCTCATCGAGAAACAACGTGCCTTGATGCGCTTGTTCAAAACGCCCATGGCGCACACTGGCGGCCCCGGTAAAAGCACCTTTCTCATGACCAAACAGCTCAGACTCAATTAAGTCCTTGGGTATCGCGGCCATATTCAGCGCAATAAAAGGCTGATGCGCTCTAGGGCTGTGCTGATGCAAAGCATTGGCTACCAACTCTTTACCAGTGCCAGACTCTCCATGAATCAACACGGTCATGTGCGAGTGCGAGAGCCGACCGATAATCCGAAACACCTCCTGCATCGCCGGCGCTTCACCAATAATAGCGCTAGCAGAAGCACTGCATTCAGTGCTTGCAGCAGCGTCCTTGGAATGGGCTAAAGCGCGTCGCACTAAGGCAATCGCATCATCTAAATCAAAGGGTTTAGGCAGGTATTCAAACGCACCGCTTTGGTAGGATTTAACCGCACTGTCTAAATCAGAATGCGCCGTCATCACAATCACTGGCACATGTGCATAACGCTCATGCACTAAGGCCAACAAAGCCAAACCGTCCATACCCTGCATGCGAATATCGGTAATGATGACATCAGGTTGCGTCTCTGCCAGCTGCGCCAATGCCTCTTCACCACTGGCAAAGGTTGTGGTGCTGAAACCTGCTTGGCTTAAAGCTTTTTCCAACACCCAACGCATCGACTTATCATCATCGACAATCCAAACTTGGTCAGTCATGGCGCAGTACTCCTGGGTAAGATTCAAGATGCGGATCAACAGGGATTAAAATACGAAAAACTGTACGTCCGCGCGTGCTCTCACACTCAATCAGCCCTTCATGCTCTTGAATGATGCCTTGCGCAATCGGCAAGCCAAGCCCTGTGCCTTGAGCGCGGCCAGTAACCATCGGATAAAACAGTGTTTCCAGCAACGGTCCATCAATACCTGGACCGTTGTCTTCGACTTCAACCAAACAGACCAAGCGATGTCGGTGCGCGCCAATCATAAACTGTCGTAACACCCGCGAACGCAAGATGATTTCAGCAGGACGCTCGCTCGGATTTTCTAATAAGGCTTGCGCAGCATTACGGACAATATTAAGCACCACTTGAATCAGGCGATCTAAATCGGCATACAACTCTGGCAGGCTGGGATCGTAATCACAGATCAGCGTAATCGCCTCGCCCACTTCTGCTTGTAAAATAAGGCGCACACGCTCTAACACTTGGTGAATATTGATCCGAGTAAAATTCAAACGCTGACGCGGCCCCCACATGCGGTCGACGACATGGCTTAAGCGGTCAGTCTCGGCAATGATCACATCGGTATATTCTTGTAACTCTGGCGAGGACAATTGCCGCGCCAGCAGTTGCGCCGCTCCGCGAATGCCGCCCAGCGGATTTTTAACCTCGTGTGCTACGCCGCGCACTAAAGCAAGGGTCACTTGATGGGCAGTAAATAAATTATCTTCGCGACTCAGACGCAAAACACGGTCTTGCGGGAACAACTCGACTAGTAATTGCTTGCCTGCTTGCCCAACGCCATTGAATGGCGTGGCGGTATAATCAATGGTAATCACTTGTCCGTTACTGGGAAAATGCAGGCGTGCTTCACGACGCGTATAGGGCTGCTGATCTAACAAAGCGTTGTTGAGTGCATCCAAACACTCATCATCTTCCCAAAAAAACAGCGCAATCGAGCGCCCCAGCAAATGCGTGCGGCTGGTCGCAAACAGCTGCTCCGCAGCAGGATTGGCGTAGCGCACAGACAAGTGTTGATCAAGCAGCAAGACCGCTGTGGAGAGTTGTTCGAGTAAGGCATTGCCTAAAACGGCTGAGTTCATAGGTGATTTACTGACAGAAAGTCTCTATAAAAATAAGTATGCCCCAAAAAGGGGCATAAGTATTTACAGGCTGTAATACATATCAAACTCAGCGGGATGCACAGACTGACGCAAGCGCGTGACCTCACCCATTTTGCACTCAATATAGGCACTGAGCATGTCTTCAGAAAATACGCCGCCTTCTAGCAAGAAGTGTCGGTCTGACCACAGCGCTTCCAGCGCTTGATCTAAGCTGTAAGCCACTTGTGGAATATCTTTAGCTTCTTCGGGCGGCAAGTCATACAGGTTTTTATCCATTGCCTCGCCTGGATCAATTTTATTTTTGATGCCATCAAGACCCGCCATCAATAACGCTGCAAAGGCTAAATACGGGTTAGAACTTGGATCTGGGAAGCGGCACTCAATACGCTTGCCTTTAGGGTTTTTAACCCAAGGTATACGAATCGAAGCAGAACGGTTACGTGCTGAATACGCCAACATTACTGGCGCTTCAAAGCCTGGCACTAGACGCTTGTAAGAGTTAGTACCGGGGTTGGTGATGGCATTTAGCGCGTGCGCATGTTTAATAATGCCGCCAATATAATGCAGGGCCATTTCAGACAAACCGGCGTAGCTATCACCCGCAAACAAATTCTTACCATCTTTCGCCAAGGACTGGTGCACATGCATACCTGAGCCGTTATCGCCAACCAAAGGTTTAGGCATAAAGGTGGCGGTTTTGCCAAAGGCATGCGCGACATTGTGCACGCAATATTTCAGTAACTGCACTTCATCGGCTTTTTTCACCAGGGTGTTAAACGGCACACCAATTTCACACTGGCCCGCATTAGCCACTTCATGGTGATGCACTTCAATACCCAAACCCATCGCTTTCATGGCGTCACACATGGCGGTGCGCACATCAACCAGTGAATCCACGGGCGGAACAGGAAAGTAACCGCCTTTCACCCGTGGGCGATGACCGCTATTTTTGCCTTCAGCTAAGGTTTTGGTTGCCCAAGCGCCTTCACCGGAGTGGATTTCAAAACCCACTTTGTTCATCGACTCTTCCCAGGTCACCGCATCAAACACAAAGAACTCTGGCTCTGGACCAAAATATGCGGTGTCAGCAATACCCGTCGAGCGCAGATACACTTCGGCACGCTGCGCAATCGAACGTGGGTCGCGGTCATAGTTAGACAAGGTGGTAGGGTCTGCCACATCACAACGCACAATCACCGTCGGCACCGTCGCAAACGGATCCATGACCGCAGTGGAGTCATCCGGCAACAACGTCATATCGGATGCCTCGATGCCTTTCCAGCCATGAATAGACGATCCATCAAACATTTTGCCTTCTTCAAAAGCTTCTTCATCTAAGGTTTCTGATGGGAAAGTAATGTGATGTTCTTTACCTAAGGTATCGGTAAAGCGTAGGTCTACCCATAGGGCATGATGCTCTTTAATCAGTGACAGGGTCTTGGTAGACATAAAAAATGACTCCTCTAAGTCAAAGCGATAATCACAGCTCATTGCTGCACTAAAGAGGATTTAGCAAATTCCATGCCACAAGAAAAAGTCAGTTAATACAAGGGCTCACATCAATCAGGAGCGACAAACATGCACCAAAATAGTGCGCCAGCAGCCTACTCAGCACCACAGTGATGCAGCGTCAGCTATCCAACTCCGCTATAGCGCCAGTAGTCATCTTTTATACCAATTTCTTAACGCCATCTTAACGCCCTACCTCGCAATCAATACCCGCTCTTAATATCGCTGCGCCTAAAGTACTCACCTCATACATCAGTTGGATCTAAACATGACTGTCTCGATGTTAGTCCTCATTCATTGGCTCTGCGGCATTAGTGCTGCAGGTTTATTTGGATATTTGGCTTACAGCCTCATCCGTGCTGAAAGCTTCTAGCCCGCTCACGCTAAACAGACCGGCCTCATCCGTATCTTGGAAGCCCTACACAAGGAAAATTTTATGTTCGACCTGCTTTTTATAAGTTTGGCAATCGCCTTTTTTGGCATCACAGCTCTATTAATTATGGGCATCAACGCGATTTGAATGAGGCGTTAAAATGTTGATCACTATCGCAAAATTTGCTGTTGTCCTCGCTCTTATGACGGGATTAGCAGTCATTATGGGCATGTATTTGGCACGGGTCTTTAATCTAGGTTCACACTCTTTAGCAGAGCGGCAGACCTATAGGTTATTAGGCATTGACGCTAGTACTGAGATGTCATGGTCGCATTACGCCTTGGCCTTATTAATGTCGAATGCCGTGATGATGCTGCTCGGCTATGCATTGTTAAGATTGCAGACTTGGCTGCCGTGGAATGATTTAAATATTGCTGCACAAACACCCGATCTGGCTTTTAATACAGCCGCGTCCTTTATTACCAACACCAACTGGCAAGCTTATTCAGGCGAAACCAGCTTATCCAACTTCAGCCAAATGGCAGTCATCACGTTCCTGATGTTTGTTGGCTCAACCTCTGGCATTGTCGCTGCGGCAGGTTTTATGCGCGGCATGAGTCGCAGCAGCGCTCAAGCGATAGGTAACTTCTGGGTCGACTTCACCCGCACGACGTACCGCGTCATGCTGCCATTAAGTTTTGTAATGGCGCTGCTGTATATCTGGCAAGGCATACCACAAACCTTAGATTCCAGTGCTGTCGTGTCGACGCTAGAAGGCGCTAAGCAGCAGCTCATTGTCGGTGCGGTTGCCAGTCTTGAGTCCATTAAACACATCGGTACCAACGGCGGTGGCTTCTTCAGCATGAATGCGGCTCACCCGTTTGAAAACCCAACACCGCTGACTAATCTTTTACACATTCTAAGCATGTTATTAATTCCCGCAGCGCTGACCTATACCTTCGGCAGCATGTTGATGAAACGTAAACAAGGCTGGGTGTTTTTCGGTACTTTCTTAGTGCTGTTTATTGGCTTTCTCGCGCTGACCTATCACGCCGAACAAACCGGTAACCCTCTACTCAGCGCATTAGGCGCCGATCAAAGTGTGAACAGCTTGCAAGGTGGCGGTAACTTAGAAGGTAAGGAGTTACGTTTCGGTATCGCTGACACCAGCTTATTTGTAACCACCACGACCGGCGCAACCACGGGCTCGGTTAACGCGATGCATGATTCTTTAACACCACTGGGCGGCTTGGTTGCTTTAGCGCAAATGATGCTCAACTGTGTGTTTGGCGGCGATGGTGTTGGTCTGATCAACTTGATTCAGTACGCCATTTTGACTGTTTTTTTCGTCGGCATGATGATTGGTCGCAGCCCAGAGTTTCTCGGTAAAAAAATCGAAGCGAAAGAAATCAAGCTGGTCATGTTATCGGTTCTGGCTCACCCACTGTGCGTACTTGGCTTTACTGCGTTAGCCACAGTATGGCCTGGCACACTCGACAGTTTGAACAATTTAGGGCCGCACGGCTTTAGTGAGCTGCTGTATGCCTACACCTCAGGTACTGCCAATAATGGCTCAGCATTTGCCGGATTCAATGCCAACACACCTTTCTTTAACACCACTATTGGTCTGGCCATGTTATTGGGCCGTTTCTTTACCATGCTGCCGCTGCTGGCCGTAGCAGGCTCGTTAGCGGCTAAAAAAACCTTATCTGAAAGTGCTGGAACGGTACCCACCGCCACACCTTTATTTATGTTTTTAGTGGTCTTTATCATCCTGGTTGTAGGCGGACTGACATTTTTACCGGCACTGGCTTTAGGCCCACTGGTTGAGCAACTTCTCATGCTCTCCGGCCAAACTTTTTAACTAAGGATCGCGAAGATGACTTTCCCAACGAAAATATTAATGTGGCCGCAAATCATACGCCCAGC
Organism: Denitrificimonas caeni; assembly: GCF_905120345.1. GTDB lineage: Bacteria > Pseudomonadota > Gammaproteobacteria > Pseudomonadales > Pseudomonadaceae > Denitrificimonas > Denitrificimonas caeni_A. The sequence goes on from NZ_CAJHOA010000001.1 coordinate 452,706, forward strand.
CTTGATAGCCGCTGTGTTGTTCATGCTGATCACGGGTTTGTTATATCCATTGCTCACCGTGTTAGCAGGGCAAACACTGTTCCCCTTTCAGGCTCAAGGCAGTGTTATCACGCGTGATGGGAAAACCCTTGGCTCGGCGCTGATTGGTCAGAACTTTACCCAGCCCTATTACTTCCACTCACGCCCAAGTATGACGCAGATGACTGATCCTAACGATCCAAACAGCAGCATCAGTCACCCTTACAATCCAGCTCTGAGTGCTGCCAGCAACCTGGGTCCAACCAGTAAAAGCTTGCTCAGCAGCGTACACAGCCGAGTTCAGGAGTATCGTAAGTTGAATGACTTATCTGCCAATACTGCCGTGCCTGTCGACGCTGTCACCGCTTCCGCATCCGGTTTAGATCCCCATATTTCGTTAGCCAATGCTTACCTGCAAGCGCAGCGCGTACGAGTCAATCGCGGTATGAGCCAAGAGCAAATACTGGCTGTCGTAAAAGCGCATAGCGTGCCGCGCACATTGGAGCTGTTTGGTGAGCCGAGAATTAATGTACTGCAACTAAACATCGCACTGGATGAGCAATTTAAACCTGTGTTACCGACAACAAAATTGCACGAGAACAATCATGAAGAATGAGCAAAAACGTTTGCCTGTGTTTGAACGCAGCTTATTAATCGCAGCCTGCCGTGGAGCCATCACTAAGCTACTGCCACAAAACCAATGGCACAATCCCGTCATGTTTGTGGTGTATCTCGGCAGTATTTTAACCACACTGTTATGGCTGCAATCGTTAAGCGGTGCCGGCGATGATTCAAGTGGCTTCATCTTGAGCATCGCCGCATGGCTCTGGTTTACCGTTCTGTTTGCTAACTTTGCTGAAGCACTGGCTGAAGGCCGCAGCCGCGCACAGGCGGCAAGTTTGCGCAAAATGAAACAACAAACACCTGCCAAAGTTCTAAAGGAACCCCACTACGGTGCCGCTTGGACACAAATGGATTCCAGCACTCTGCATAAAACAATGGTGGTATTGGTTGAAGCAGGCGATTTAATCCCACTCGACGGTACGGTTATTGAAGGCATTGCCTCGGTGGACGAAAGTGCCATTACTGGTGAGTCTACGCCGGTGATTCGAGAAGCAGGCGGTGACTTTTCTTCGGTAACCGGTGGTACTCGAGTTTTATCCGACTGGTTAGTGGTCGAAATTACGGTAAATCCTGGCGAGTCGTTTATCGACCGCATGATCAGCATGGTGGAATCGGCTCAGCGCCGCAAAACCCCGAACGAAGTCGCCTTAGCTATTCTTCTGGTGGGTCTCACCTTACTGTTCCTACTGGTGATTGTGACGTTAAGCAGTTTCTCTACATTTTCCGTTGCTATCAGCGGCGCAGGCAGCCCGGTGAGCATAACGGTGTTAATCGCGCTGTTAGTTTGCTTAATCCCCACCACCATTGGTGGCCTACTGTCGGCAATTGGTGTTGCGGGTATGAGCCGAATGATGGCGGCCAACGTGATTGCCACATCTGGTCGAGCAATCGAAGCTGCCGGTGACGTCGATGTGTTACTCCTCGATAAAACCGGCACTATTACCTTAGGTAATCGTCACGCCAGTCACTTATGGTCTGCTCCTGATATTCAACAAAGTGAGTTTGTCAAAGCAGCGTGGCTGGCCTCTGTTGCCGATGAGACCCCAGAAGGCCGCAGCATCGTGCTCTTAGCCGAGCAACAAAACTACCTGTCAGAGCATGACACAGACAGACTACACGAGTACTTTGTGCCTTTTACCGCGCAAACACGTATGAGTGGTATCGATTTACCCGACGGACGGATTATCCGTAAAGGCGCTGCCGATGCCATCCGCAAACACGTTGAAGAACTGGGCGGGCAACTACCGCAAGCGCTACAAATCCGTATTGATGAAGTATCTCGGCGCGGCAGTACACCCTTGGTTGTTTCGGTGGGCAACATCGTTCTCGGGGTGATTGAACTCAAAGACGTGGTTAAACCTGGGATTAAAGAACGCTTTATTGAGTTGCGTAATATGGGCATTAAAACAGTCATGATCACGGGCGACAACCCGCTGACTGCTGCCGCCATTGCCGCTGAAGCAGGTGTTGATGACTTTTTAGCCGAAGCGCGCCCTGAAGATAAATTACAAATGATCCGCGACTATCAAGCGCAAGGCCGCTTAGTGGCAATGACCGGTGATGGTACCAACGATGCCCCGGCCTTAGCCCAAGCCGATGTGGCTTTGGCGATGAACAGTGGTACCCAAGCCGCTAAGGAAGCAGGCAACATGGTCGACCTCGACAACAACCCAACCAAGTTGATTGAAGTGGTCGAAGTCGGCAAACAAATGCTGATGACCCGTGGTGCGTTAACCACTTTTAGTCTGGCTAACGATATCGCCAAGTATTTTGCAATCATTCCAGCTGCGTTTATTGCAACCTACCCACAGTTATCAAGCCTGAATTTTATGCACCTGGGCAGCCCAAAATCAGCAATACTAAGCGCTGTGATTTTTAACGCGCTGATTATCATTGCGCTCGTGCCTTTGGCCTTACGCGGTGTGACCTATAAAGCAATCGGTGCAACAGCTTTGCTCAATCGCAATTTATTGATTTATGGCTTAGGCGGCATTATTGCGCCGTTTATCGGCATTAAACTGATTGATATGCTGCTCACCGCAACTGGACTGTATTAAGCAGCACTTGTGTTTTAGCAACCTTTTAGCAACCTATGTGGTTAAGGTCAGATATGAATTACGCACACCCCTCTGCAGATATTCAGCGTCCCGACCCAGATAGGTTGCTGGAACAAATCAAGCAAGACTCACAGATCCCTGCAGGCAAGCTGCATATTTATTTTGGCTCCAATGCCGGCGTTGGAAAAACCTATAGCATGCTGATTCATGCGCAACGTGAGCAGCTGCAAAAGCGCGATATTGTAGTTGGCATTGTTGAAACACATGGTCGCCCTGAAACGATTAAACAGCTGTCTGGGCTGGAGGTATTGCCATTAAACCAACTGACCTACCATGGCAAAACACTTTTAGAGTTTGATTTAGATGCTGCCCTTTCCCGTCATCCAGAGATCATTTTAATTGACGAACTGGCGCACAGTAATGTTGCTGGCTCGCGCCATACCAAGCGCTGGCAAGATGTCGAAGAACTACTCAAGGCCGGCATTGAAGTGTGGACCACATTAAATGTCCAACATTTAGAAAGTCTCAATGACGTGGTACGCAGCATTGTAGGCGTAGCCATTCATGAAACCGTACCTGATCATATTTTTGACAGCGCCCACGAAGTGATCATGATTGATCTGCCGCCCGATGAATTATTAGATCGGTTAAATTCAGGACAAATATATTCGACAAAAAGCACTCAACAGGCGAAGCAAAACTTTTTTCGCCGAGGCAATTTATTAGCACTACGAGAACTGGCATTACGGCGTACCGCGGATCGCGTCGATATGGACATGCGCGTGTATCGCACCGCACGCTCAATTGACGCCGTCTGGCCTGCACGCGAGCGTTTACTGGTTGGTCTGGGTGGTTATAGCTCAGATGAGCGTTTGGTGCGTGATGCCGCCCGCTTGGCACAAAAGCTTGGCGCTGATTGGCTGGCGGTCTATGTCGACAGTGGCTTTTCAAAGCATCGAGACAGGCACGCCAGCGCATTAAAAACCTTAACGCTAGCACAACAATTCGGTGCTCAAACGGCAGTTCTGTATGGGCAGGATATTGCCAGAACCTTGGTACAGTGTGCGCAAGAACGTAATGCCAACCGTTTATTACTGGCACAGCAGCCCAGAAATAGATGGCGCTTTTGGCACCTGTCCATCAGCGATAAAATCAGTCAAAGCCATCCTGAGATTGACCAGATAATTTTAGCCAAAAACACCCATCAACAACACCGGGTCAAACACACAAAAGCCCTGCAAAAAAACACCAAGAAAAGACTTTTCCTGCATTACCTTGGCGCCAGCTTGACCTGTTTAGCCACCGCAGTGACAGCCTCACTGTTACTGCAAGTCTTTGACCTGGCTAACGTTGTGATGCTTTTTTTACTCAGCGTGGTGATCGTTGCATTACGCTTCGGCCGTGGCCCCAGTATCTGGGCAGCGCTGCTCAATGTGTTGTGTCTTAATTTTTTCTTTGTCGCACCGCACTGGTCATTTACCGTCAACGATACGCAATACTTCTTCACTTTCGCCTTAATGCTCGGCATTGCTTTAATCATCGGCCAGCTCACGGTGCGGCTCCGTTCAGAAGCGCGTACAGCCGCGATTCGTGAGCGCCGCGCCACCTCACTGTCACATTTAGCCCGTGATTTATCTGCGGCTTTAACCATAGAGCAAGTGCTCGAGGTTGCGGTGCATACCTTCAGTCGTGTGTTTGACGCTCAAGTCAGCGTTGCACTTCCAGATGAAAACAATCGTATTGATTTAGCTCAAGGCGGGATGTGCGAAATAGACTGCAATATTGCGCAATGGGTCTATGACAATAATCAGACTGCCGGCAGAGGTACCGACACCTTATCGGCAACCTCTGCCAATTACTTCCCGCTGAAAGCGCCGATGCGAGTGCGCGGTGTCTTGGTTGTGCAGTTCAGTCAAGACAACCGTTTACAAGATCCTCAAGAGCTGCACTTACTCGAAACCTGCATGAGTCAGCTGGCGATTGCCTTAGAGCGTGTCCACTTCGTCGATATCGCACAAAAGACCATTGTACAAATAGAAGGTGAACGCTTAAGAAACACGCTGCTATCGTCTATATCGCATGATTTAAAAACCCCGCTAACCTCTATTATCGGTGCAGCAGAGGCGGCCAAACCCTACGCTACAGCTCAGCCACTCGCGGCGTTATTGGAAAGCATGCATTCACAAGCGCTGGCCATGCGCCGCTTAATTGAGAATTTACTGGATATGGCGCGCATGCAGGAATCCGGCCCACATCTAAATATGCAGTGGCATTCAATTGAAGAAATCGTTGGCAGCGTCTTACGCCAACTCACTGGAGTATTGGCTGATCACTTGATAGCGACCGCCATTCCGGTCGATTTACCGCTGATAAAAATAGATGGTTTGCTGATTGAAAGAGTACTGGTCAATCTATTAGACAATGCCTGCAAATATACGCCCAGCGGCACCTTAATCAGCATTTCAGCAAAAATTGAGCACGATAAAATGATCATCAGCGTGATGGACAATGGTCCGAACGCTTTTACTGAAAGCCAATGCAGTTCAATCTTTGATGCTTTTACACGGGGCAATCCAGAATCTAATGTGCCAGGCATTGGCTTAGGCTTAGCGTTGGTGAAGCGAATTCTTCAAGCACACAAAGGCAGCATAAGCGCTCATAATCGAGAAAGTAGCGGTGTTATTTTCACTATTAGTTTACCGGCAGGTCAGCCGCCGCCTTCTGCAATCACAGGGCTTGAGTAATGTTGACACGTTTATTGATCGTCGAAGATGAACTGCATATCCGCCATTTCATTCGGATTGCCTTGCAAGATGAAGGCTTCCAAGTGTTTGAAGCAGAAACGATTAAACAAGGATTGCTCGAGGCGGCAACCCGACAACCCGATGTAATTATTATTGACTTGGGCTTGCCCGACGGCGATGGTAAGCAGCTTATTACAGAGTTACGCTCGTGGTGCTCAACACCCATACTCGTGCTGTCAGCGCGCGACCGAGAAGAAGAAAAAGTCTCTGCTTTGGATGTCGGCGCAGATGATTATCTGTCCAAGCCCTTTGGTATGCCTGAGCTTTTAGCGCGGATCAGAGCGCTACTCAGACGGCACCGAATTGTTCCAGAGCGCGCCTCTAGCAGAGTCGCTTTTGGCAATATTAAAGTAGACCTGGCATCGCACGAGGTCACGCGAGATGACCAACCGGTACATTTAACTCCGATTGAATACCGCTTACTGATGGCCCTCATTGAAGGGCAAGGCTGCGTCTTAACTCACAGACAATTACTCTTAAAAGTCTGGGGCGCTGAGTACTCAGAACGTGCGCATTACTTACGCGTGCATATGGCGCACTTGCGGCAAAAGCTTGAAGTTGAAGCAGCCCAGCCCCGTCACCTGATAACTGAGCTACAAGTCGGTTATCGTCTTATTGGTTTACAGAGTTTTTAACAGCCTAGTTTGCTAGCGATAACAGACTTCGCCAATGCGGATTGCCACTAATCCAGCCTATTTTTTGATTTGAATGGTTCGGAGAATTGCAGGATTAGAAAATTTACAATCGACAATATTATTGCTATCTCATAACGCCCATAAGCCACTGAAATGCCAATTGCAGCGGTATTCCATAAGCTCGCTGCCGTCGCAGTGCCTTTTACTGTGTTTTCGCCTTTAAATATAGCACCACCACCGATAAAGCCCATACCCGTAATAATAGCGTACATGATCCGCGCTTCAGGCTGTGAACCATGATAAATATCTACAGCGACTAGCATGAAAGCGCACGATGCAATGCTCACCAATGGAAATGTTCTGAGTCCGGCACCCTTATCTTTCATCTCGCGATTGAGAGCGATAGGTAGTGAAAGTATGAAAGCAATGCCTAATTGCAAAGCATGATATCCCAACAGTTTCAAGCTCAAATCAAATTCCAACATAGTTGATCCTGCTCTGTAAAAAGGAGTTATAAGTGAGTTGGGTTCTGCGCAGAAACAGACCTCATCAATCAGTCAATAAAATTCAGTCACTACTGCTACAGAATGATGATCGTTTATTTATATTTTATGAGCTCGAGCCTTATAAACAAGCACATGTATTAATAATCTTTAATGCGCAGAAGGTGTTTTATTACCACGCACTTTACCAATAAGGGTAACAATAGCCACGGCTATAACGCCGACGACTAAACCGACTAAAGCATTTAAAAGCATGGTTGTTATGTTTTCAAATACGCCTGTCAGGTGTGCTAAATCGTCAACTTCATGATGCAAAAAATCAATTCCATGCACCAAGATACCTCCGCCGACTAAAAACATCGCTAACGTCCCAGCAATAGATAAAGACTTCATTAATTTTGGTGCTGCAGACAATAAAAACTCGCCTGCTTTTTGCTTAGCATTACCCGTCTGTTTCATTAGGTATAAACCTAAATCATCCATTTTGACGATACCCGCTACCAAACCATAAACCCCAACCGTAATCGTCACTGCGATAATCGCCAAAACCATGCTTTTTTCTAGGAGAGTCGCTCCAACTGCTGATCCTAGCGCAATGACAATGATCTCTGCTGAGAGGATAAAGTCTGTACGTACCGCCCCTTTTATTTTTTCTTTTTCAAAGGCAACTAAATCAACGGTGTCATCAGCATTGGCTTGTAGACGCGCATTTTGCTCTTGATCATGAGGTAAAATATGTGGCCAGAATTTATGAATTATTTTTCAGCCCCTTCATAAGCCAAATATAGTCCTCCACACATTAATAAGAAGGTGACTAATGGGGGGTAGATTGCACTGATGAGCAGCGCTGATGGCACTAAAATAAGTTTATTAACCAATGAGCCTTTAGCTACCGCCCAAACCACAGACAGCTCACGGTCTGCTTTAACACCTGAAACTTGCTCAGCATTGAGCGCTAAATCATCACTCAAGACAGCAGCGGTTTTTTTAGCGGCAACCTTGGTCATGAGTGAAACGTCGTCTAATATAAGACTGATATCATCAAGTAAGGTTAATAAACTGGCACCTGCCATGTAGGCTCCTTAGTGTATACTTGTATAAATATATTGATAAGCTTGCTTAAAAAAGGTTCAGCATGATCTGACTTAAATGTTAAGCGGTCCGAGCAAAGATGTTGAAGATCGTCGCAGACGGCAAATGCAAAATATCGAGAAAGCGCGAGCTGGCGAAAAGCGCTCGGGAGGTACGTCTGATTTGAAGAAACGAGCTAGTAATACTTCATTACTAGCAGATGGAAGTAGCTACTCTACTATTCAAAAACTACTTGGTTGTTCACGTCACTTAATTGTACGTGTGAAAAAAGAGATCATCTGACCATATACAGATGCATACAAAAAAATTGTTTCGTAGCCCCAAGAAAACATTACTGTTCATAATGACTTAGCATTAGAACAGTAATGTGAGCTTTTAGAATGAATAGATCATGCTAGGTATGAAGCACCCAGTACGATTCTATATTCACTTAAGGCTGACGATACAGCGGAGCACCGTAATAATCGTGTATTCCTTTTTCCCATGCTGGATCAGCCATATTAGGCCAGTCATCCTTTTCAAAACCGGGCGCATTTTCTAAACTTTCTTTGCTAACATCAAAGACAAAACGTTTTTCAACAGTATCTAGTTTCAAGACGCTCCAAGGTACAGCAAAGAGCTTTGAACCCATACCCAAAAAACCGCCAAACTCTAATACCGCATAACTCACTCGACCTGTACGCATATCAAGCATAATTTCTTTAATATCGCCCAAGCTTTCTTCTTGGCTATTGTAAACATTGTTACCAATTAATGTGTTAGCGCCCATAAGAAAAGGACCAGGGCCTTTATCATGGTTATTATCATTTTCGAAAGATCTATAAATACCCAATGAGTCGTTTTTTAAGTAATTCATAATATATCTCCAATATAAATAATCTATGAGATGCCTAAATCATTAAGCATCACATCATTTTTTAAATACTACAATTCGCGATGAAATTTATTAATCTCATCTTCGGCTTTTTCTTTTGTTAAGCCGTAGCGTTCTTGGAGTTTTCCAGATAAGTATGTGCTATTTCCTTCAGCAACATCCAGATCATCATCGGTGAGTTTGCCCCAGCGAGCTTGAACATCACCCTTAATTTGTTTCCACTTACCTTCAAAAATATCAGTATTCATAAGTCACCTTGCTTTTTTGAAAAATTAATAAAAGCAGTATTAAATAAATAGTTAAATAAACTCATTACTTAACTATTTTTAAATCTTCAGCGTTAACATTTTTAACGCCTTTAACTGCTTTGGCTTTATTAATTGCCATATCGCGTTGTGCTTCTGTAGAGACTTCACCTGATAGTGACACTTCACCTTTATCAGTTTTTACATCAATATTCGTATTACGAAAATCGTTGTGATTTGAAAAACTTGATTTCACTTCATTATTGATCGTGCTATCCGTAGAGACATCCATGTTTTGATCTTCTCGGATGCCTTGATCTGCCCCAATAGGGCTATCTTGACCAGAAGTTACTCTGTTATCAGTGTTACCTGGAACTGGGCTATTTTCGTTAGCCATTATCTGTGTTAGTGGAATGCTTAAAAGAGCAGTCATCACCATAAGACCAGCATTTTTACGATTTAATATTTTCATTTTCTCATCCTCTGATCTATGAAATATATAAATATACAAATATAAGGCTATATAACAGGCTTTTCTTTGTATGGTTAGTAGAGAGAGAAAAAGACGTTTTGTTCAAATCAACTGACGAGCGGTCTTTGGGAATAATTTGCAATTATTCTATTATCTGGATTAAGCACATAAACAAGTACTTACGACCATCAACAGGACGCACATAATGACGACCTTAAAATAAGCATTTGTCGACCAGCTGGTGAAGAATGATGCGCGCGTTGTAATAAATGCGCTCGGAGAGCTGCTCGGTTGTTAAGAAAGTATGAGCTGAGCGAATTGATGCTGATGCTATAGAGAAGTTGTACGAGCTTTTCGAGTGCAAGGTGGACGAGCTTTATTTGGCCACTACAACTTGATAGTTTTGACCGAAAAGTTCTCAAGATCATGCAAGATTCTAACCGAACCACCTACGAGCAAATTCCGGAACAGACCGGTCTGTCACCTACCGCAGTCCAACGTCGAGTTAAACCGATGTGCGAACAACAAATCATCAGCTCTGATGTTTCCATGGTGAATGCCAAGGCCCTCGGTCGCGCTATGACGCTCATCGTGCGGATCAGTCTGGAGCGAGAACACATCAATCTAATTGATTTATTCAAAAAAGAAATGTTGCAGCGTGAAGAAGTACAGCAGTGTTACTACGTCACAGGTTCAACCGACTTTATTATTGTGGTGACCGCTTTCGACATGGGAGATTATGAGCGATTCACCCGCGATGCTTTTTTTGATAACGCCAATATACGTAGCTTCCAGACACACGTGGTTATGGATGCAGTAAAGGTGGGCTTGACCCTGCCGATAGACGAAAAACAGAACTAGGACACATACGACAGAACACTAACTGCCCATGCTCTGCTAATTAAGCTTAGCCTACCTTTTGCTTATATGATTTAGGATTAGCTGCACCTTCAGTTCCAATCACCCGCGCTGTCATTATTCAGTCCTAGCGCCGTTGAATCGAAGGTGTGCTGGTAATCCGGATTTAGAGCAGAGATAAAAAATGACCATTAAACCGCTACAGTGCGCGATAACCGTCTGTGTGCCTTAGACAGACTGACAGTAAAAATCTAGCTGATCAGTATATTCATATTTTAGAAAAAGGCACGCACAGGGCACGGTTTGGGCACGGAGGCTTTTTTGGCGATTTCAAAGCAAGGAATTGCAGGCATAAAAAAAGCCCTAACTTATTGAAAGTTAAGGCTTTAGTATTTGGTTGCGGGAGCAGGATTTGAACCTACGACCTTCGGGTTATGAGCCCGACGAGCTACCAGACTGCTCCATCCCGCGGCGCAAATTATAGCTACTTTTTGAACCTTGTCAAACATTTACTGACTTTAAATACAGTAAAGCCCCGTTGTCTAGCGATCTAATGCTAAGCTAATACCTGTACAGTCAATGTATATAGGGGTTACAGAGACTTTGAGTTCGCGAAAAATAATTCACATTGATGCTGATTGTTTTTATGCCGCCATTGAAATGCGTGATGATCCGCGCTTACAAGGACATGCCGTCGCTGTGGGCGGCTCGGCAGATCGACGTGGTGTCATCGCAACCTGCAACTATGAGGCACGCTCTTGGGGTGTCCACTCAGCGATGCCGACTGCACGTGCAGTCAAACTCTGCCCTGACCTAGTCATTATCAAACCGCGTATGGAGGCCTATAAAGTAGCCTCTAAGCAGATTCACAATATCCTGCACGACTACACCGATTGTATTGAGCCTCTATCCTTGGATGAAGCCTTTTTAGATGTCAGCGATTGTCAGATGTGTTCAGGCAGCGCTACTTTAATTGCCAAAGAAATTCGCAGTCGTATTTGGCAAGAGCTGCGCTTGGTGATTTCCGCTGGCGTGGCACCCAACAAATTCTTAGCAAAAATTGCCTCTGATTGGCGTAAACCTAATGGCTTGTTTGTGATTACTCCAGACCAGGTAGATGATTTTGTCTTAGCTTTACCCGTTAAAAAACTCCACGGTGTCGGCAAAGTCACAGCCGCTAAGCTGGCACGACTGGGCATCAATGACTGCGCGCAACTGCGTGGTCACAGCGTTCTGGTGCTCACCAAAGCCTTTGGCAGCTTTGGCGAGCGCTTATGGTCATTGGCTCGTGGTATTGATGAACGTCCAGTACAGCCTTATAGCCGCAGACAAACTGTGAGTATTGAGCGTACCTTTGAGCAGGATCTAGCTGATTTATCTGCATGCCAAGCACAGCTCCCTCACTTGCTAGAGGAGCTAGGCAAACGCCAAGCACGCTTAGATGACAGTTATCATCCAGATAAGCCTTTTGTAAAAGTAAAGTTCCACGACTTTACCCAAACCACTGTTGAACAAGCCGGTGCAGCGTTGGATTTAGACAGTTATCGCCTACTGCTGTCGGCTGCCTATATGCGCGGCAATAAACCAGTACGACTACTGGGTGTTGGTGTGCGCTTGCTCGACCAACAGCAGCAGGATGCTGTGCAATTAGAGTTGTTCTCTCAGTGAGACTTAATCATCTCTGTTACCACGATCAGCCATGGACTGCAGCACAATGCTAAGTTGGATCAGCTATCTAGGCCTAGGATTCTCAGCCTGTATTGCCGCAACCTTATTACCGATGCAATCTGAAGCAGCTTTAGTTGCGCTTCTCGCACTGGAACCGCGCGCAGTGTACTCACTCGTACTGGTCGCGTCCTTGGGTAATGTACTTGGCTCACAAATCAATTGGTGGCTCGGTACGCAGTTGCAACGTTGGCAGACACGGCGCTGGTTCCCAGTGAAACCGGCACAGCTGGAACGCGCACAGCACTGGTATCAACGCTATGGACGCTGGAGCTTACTGCTGAGCTGGTTACCGATTGTTGGTGATCCGTTAACATTAATTGCCGGTGTATTACGCGAGCCTTTTTGGCGTTTCACTGTGTTGGTCAGTATCGCTAAAGTTGGACGTTATGCTGTCTTGGCCTATGTGACACTGTATTTTTTAAATGGCTAGCTGACGGCATAATAATAGCGTTTACCGTCCAGTCTCTAAGCTTTAGTCAACGCGCAGGCAAGGATAGGCTGGTGCAGCATGCTGCTGTATGATTGTTGAATGTTTAATCTTGAGCTTTGTATTATTTATGCGCAATCCATCACCTGCTAATACACCCTCTTCGGCTAAAAACTCTAGACCATTTACGCTCGCAACCATTAAGCCTGAAGACTACCGTCAGCAAACCCGTAAAGCCACTTGGATTATTATTGCAGTATTTGTGGCGCTGGCGATGCTGTTGTCCAGCCTATTGGTGATGTTTTTTGGTGAGCCGGGTGGTGATAACTTTCGTTTAAACATGGCCGGTGTGGCCGCAGGTGTCGCCATTACTGCAGTATTGGTTCGTGTGCTGTTCAGTAAACAGCCTTGGATGGCCGCTAATGTTTATGGCTGGCGCCTGAAGCGCAGCTTAATGAGTATCACCAATGTGATGCACAATGTCACCCATGGTGTGACAGCAAAGAACCCATCTGCAATTAAGCTTTTACGCTTTTACCATTTAGGTCTACTACAGATGCATGATCTCGATGGCAACACCAGCGAGATCAGTCAGATGGTACATGAGGTCGATGCGCACAAGCAGTGCATGCAAGAGTTAGGCATCGATTGCGAGCAGCAAACACTGGATCCGGCCTGGATTCAGGCGGTTAAAACGAAGTAGTCACACGCTGTAGCATTTTTTATGAGTGTTTGTGCAGTCATTAGTTACTGCACAAACGTTTCGCTCAGAAATCTGGCACATGCATGACACCATGCCGACATAATGCATGCACAGGTGTTACATTTTTTTAATTGTGTGGATATCGTCTTTGTTGATGCGTACTGGTTTACCATCGTTCTGCTTGAACTCGTAAAAACCACTGTCTTCGTCATATTTAGGCTGGTCGGTGGTTTCCAGTTGGGTACCATTTTTTAAAGTAATAACTGTGGGCGAAGAACAACCCGCTAAAGTAACAAAAGCTGCTGCTGCAAATAAGGCCGTAAGATATTTCTTGCTCATAGGTCATCTCCATATATATCAACAAATACGACTTCATAGGTCGCATATAAGTTCAAAAATAACACAATCTTGCCTAGACAAACTGATTAATACTTCTATTCTTGCATCGTGAGCTGATTTAAATCATCCAACCACTCTTTAGGCACATCATTGCGCAAACACAGTTGGCATTGCTGACTTTCGACATCAAAAAGAATCACTGCCTGTTTTTTCTCAAGCGCGCGACGCACCCGTTCAATGCGCGTATGCAATGGCGTTTCATCACCATTATCAGTGCCATCGCGGGTCACAAAATCTTCAATTAAGCCGGTTAGCGTCTCTGCCGCCAGCTGTTCAAAAGGGATCAACATAGGTTTATTAAGTCTAGAATGGCCTTACACTTTAGCACAGTAGCTTAACGCCTAGATGAGCAGGCGTGACTTTCCAAAACAACAACACTTAGAACTCTTGCTAAAATATCGTTAAACTTAAGCCTTTCTCTCTATGTTTGCTCACTCGCATAGCAAGATTGCACTCGATAAAACGCGATTCCAGCGACGAGATACAACGATATCGAATACCTTGAGTCTGATTGCTAATCACAGCCGCTAATAAGTACCTGTTCATATGAATGATTTTCTACAAACAGTTTTAATCGTGTCGAACAACAGTCCTTATTGGCTGGGCACGGCGATTTTTATTACAGCGTTCTTAGAATGTTTAGCCTTGGTAGGAATTGTTCTGCCGGGTGTTGTATTGATGTTTGGTTTAGCTGTTATCGCGGGTAGCAGTAGCTTAGGACTGCCAACAGTTCTCCTCCTCGCTTGGCTCGGAGGTCTGTGTGGGGATGTGATCTCTTACGCATTGGGTTATCGCTTACAACATAAAGTGCCGCAACTGCCCTTATTACGCAGCCATCGACACTGGCTTGTCAGTGCCGAAATCCATTTTGAACGTTACGGGATATTAAGCTTATTACTGGGACGTTTTATTGGTCCTTTACGCCCGCTTCTGCCTTTAGTTGCAGGCATGCTATCAATGCCCTTTACGCGCTTTATTACCGTCAGTATCTTTGCCGCTGCTGGCTGGGCCATTGCTTACATTATGCCGGGCTGGCTGGTCGGAGCTGCTTTTGAGCTAAACCCGCCACCAGGCTTTTGGTTGCAAGCAAGCTGGTTAGGGGGATCTTTAGGACTGTGCGCCGTATTAAGTATATTCAGCTGTTTGCGTGGCTGGCGTAGCAGTAGTTTAGTCAGCGCTGGGCTGTCTACTATAGCGCTGTTTACGCTGATGTTGAGTTGGCAGCATCTATCTATATTTGATCTTTATTTGCATGATCTTAGCCAGCTTATTCGTACACCATGGCTTGATCATGCAATGGTAGTAATGACGCGCTTAGGCGACTTCTCCACACAATTGACTGTGAGCGTTATATTGTGTGCTCTGTTGTTGTTATTTCGACAGTTTCAAGCATTGATCTTTGCCGGTAGCACCTTACTCACTGCTGCCGTCAGCAACTATCTATTCAAGCACTTTTTTGAACGAGTACGACCTTCGTTACTGCTTGAGCCATTACAAAGCTTTAGCTTTCCAAGCGGGCACAGTGCTTCTGGTTTTGCCTTTTTTCTAGTTTTAGGCATATTAGCCAGTCGTCAACAACCGCAACGTTGGCGAGTACTTTGGCTATTCATTGCATTAGTACCAGCTGTTGGTATTGCTTTATCTCGGGTGTATCTAACCGCGCATTGGCCAACGGATATTTTAGCTGGCGCATTACTAGCTTGCGTCATCTGCGCGATCAGCTTAATGCTGGTGCAATCTCGCCAGCCTATACCTGCTCTACGCAAACAGCAGTGGCAAACAATTATTCCTATGCTACTACTGACTTTTACGGTCTTGCTGAGTTGGAATCTACCTGCTGCACTGCAAATGTATGCTCACTAGTGCAAAAAAATAATTAGGAGACTGCTCGCTCTACAGAGCGGGCAGTCTCCTTCCTTTTACTCATCACTTATTGCGTTCATTTAACGCATTAAGCTTAACCTCCCTGTTCAACATCCTTGTTATATAACGCCACTCCTGTAGCGCTTACTTATTTTGCGTATTAATTAACCAATCCCTTACATATCATCCTGATAATTTTAATTAAACGCTCCTGTATTTGCATCCATGCAAAATAAATATCATTTTAAATAACTGTCATTTTATTCAATCGTTAATTTTTTGAAATTTTTCTCCAGTATCGCCATACCAATACCCTTCACTTCAAGTAACTCATCCACTGATGCAAATGCACCATGAGCTTCACGATACTCAACAATAGCGCGTGCTTTAGCAGCACCTACGCCATTTAGCTCTCGAGCCAGTGTTTCTATATCAGCATTGTTAATATTGACTGTAGGCTGGTCAATCGTGGCCACTACTTGTGATTTTGATGTAGCAGGAGGCTCGGCAGCAATAGCAAAAAAACTACTTGCACCTAAGGCTGCAGCCAAGATTGAATTAATCATTAATTTTCGCATAAACACCGTCCTTGTGAGATTGAAAATCTGCAGCCTTTATTGCCTATTATTTATGATAGATCGTGGCTGCACATTTCAAGATAGACGGTATATTCAGCTTGTCAAAATTAAATCAATTTATGTGAAGGCGCCCACAAAAACAGATAGTAATACAGTCTCATTAACCAACAACCTAAAGTAACTAGATATTTAAAATATAACTAATACTATTATAAAATTGAACTCGATACGCATAATAGCAATCGAGTTCAATAATAACTTTAGAAGAAGCCTAAAGGATTGATGTCGTAACTAATCAGTAGGTTTTTAGTTTGCTGGTACTGATCAAGAATCATTTTGTGTGTTTCACGCCCTACTCCTGATTTTTTATAACCGCCAAAGGCCGCATGTGCAGGGTACAGGTGGTAGCAGTTGGTCCATACACGCCCAGCTTTAATACCTCGTCCCATACGGTAAGCACGGTTAATATCACGCGTCCACACTCCAGCACCCAAGCCAAACTCGGTATCGTTAGCGATTTCTAGGGCTTCAGCTTCATCTTTAAAGGTCGTCACAGCAACCACAGGACCAAAAATCTCTTCTTGGAACACGCGCATTTTGTTGTGGCCTTTAAGCAACGTTGGCTGAATGTAGTAGCCTTTCGCAAAATCACCTTCTAACGTTTCGACCTGTCCACCAGTCAGTACTTCAGCACCTTCTTCTGCCGCAATATCCATATAGGACATGATTTTCTCAAACTGCTGCGACGAAGCTTGCGCACCCACCATCGTTTCAGTATCTAGAGGGTTACCACGACGAATCGCCTTAATCTTCTTCATCACCTCAGCCATAAACGGCTCATAAATAGACTCTTGAATCAGCGCTCGAGATGGCGCAGTACAGACTTCGCCTTGGTTAAAGAACGCTAAAACCAAGCCTTCAGCAGCTTTCTCAATAAACGCAGGCTCAGCATTCATAATATCTTCAAAGAAGATATTCGGGGATTTACCACCCAGCTCGACAGTGCTTGGAATAATATTATCAGCAGCAGCATGCATAATCCGTGAGCCCACCGGTGTGGAACCGGTAAAAGCAATTTTTGCAATACGAGGGCTAGTAATCAGCGCCTCGCCTGCTTCACGGCCAAATCCTTGCACGATATTTAACACCCCTGGCGGTAATAAATCACCAACCAACTCCATTAGAACAGTAATAGATAAGGGCGTTTGCTCGGCAGGTTTTAAGACCACACAGTTACCCGCTGCCAGCGCTGGAGCTAACTTCCATGCAGCCATCAGTAACGGAAAATTCCACGGGATAATCTGGCCGACCACGCCTAAAGGCTCGTGAAAATGGTATGCCGCCGTGTGCTCATCAATTTCGGCGGATGTGCCTTCTTGTGCTCGTATACAACCAGCAAAATAGCGGAAGTGATCTGCGGCCAGTGGTACATCAGCATTCAGTGTTTCACGAATGGCCTTGCCGTTATCCCAGGTCTCAGTGACAGCGAGAAGCTCTAAGTTCTCTTCAATACGATCCGCAATTTTTAATAACACCAGTGCACGATTTTGCGCGGAGGTTTTACCCCACGCCGCCGCTGCGGCATGAGCAGCATCGAGAGCCAAGTTAATGTCATCTGCGCTTGAGCGTGGAAACTCACCGCAATCAGCACCCGTAACAGGTGTGGTATTCATGAAGTACTCACCATTGACCGGCGGAACAAACTCGCCACCGATAAAATTACCGTAGCGGGGTTTGATCGTTAGCAAAGAGTCTTGAGTACCAGGTTGTGCATAAATCATAAGCTTAGCCTCGTTATCTACAATGCCTGCGCCAACCGCGGGCACGATACACTTCGATCATAACGGCTCTAGTCTTCAACAAAAGCATTCAAAGGCAAGACTTTAGTATTAGTATATTTACATATAGGTATACGTAAAAGTAACTTACCAAGACATGCAACAAGCCAGTTAGGCCGCTCCACCAAGTCGCCTCCAGATACGCCCCCAGTAAGATCAAACTCAGTAAGTTGCCGAAAACAACCCTGCAATACAACGACTTAAACATTTTAACCGGAATCATAAAAATCAAGTGAAGGATGACAGTAGCACTACTATTTAGTGCTAGATTTCCGATACGGCGATGTCCATAGCAGAAAATCCTGTCCTACGACTATCTGCTGTCGATCGACAAAGCACCCCCGTATAGCTTTGAAGCACACAGAACACCAATAAAAACTTACAACGTCGACATAGTTAGCTTTGCTATCGGTTTTATCTCATGCTCTTTTAAATCCAATCAGCATCGCCAGTGACATCAAAAACAGATCACTTATTAGCAAAATAACCCTGATTAGTGAGCCAACTATTTATGTAGCCTTGCTCAATAACTGAATACTTTCCAAGAAGATCTCTTAGGCCTTGCTCTCGTAACTGACGTAACATGGGCGCTAAGGCGATACCACTATGGTGCCACATACCTAGTGGCTGATCAGGACTAATTACCACCTCTCGCGAGACTATTTCTCCATTTTCAATAACTGGGCGATGTGCTAGTTGTAGCTGACTAAAATCCGCTTCATGATGCGTTGACCGCTGATCTGGCCATTGCTGTCGAGCTAGCCAAAAGGGCTCATGCAACCATTGCTTTTCCAGCGTATAGAAGTCACGCCCTAAGCGAGCAAAGCGTAAAAACAAATGCTCAATTCGCTGCTGGTGAAACTCTTTAGCAAGCGCGGCCTGTTGTGGTTTCTCTAATAATGTATACAGCACTGCCGGAGCCTGCAAGGCGGACGATAGAGCTTGGAAAATGCCATTGCCAGATAACGGATCAACAGCCATAGCAGCATCCCCAATACGCAGCCAATTGCTACCGCAGCTCTCATTACACAGAGTAGAACTGCTGCTGCGCACATGAAGATCTATATTTTGAGCTTCATATTGCTGAAAAAACTCTTGTGCAAAGATGCTTGCTTGTCGTCGCTGCTGACAATACTTAAGTAAGCGTTCCTTTGACGGCAACTGTGCACTGGCTACATCTAAGGTCAGCTGCCAATAGCAACGCCCATCAGCCAGTTGAGCCATCCAACTCCAACCATCATGATGACTATGCAGAGCGGTTTTTACTGGTTGTGGCGGACCTTGCCAACGGTTTAACAAGCTAAGGGTTTCAGGGCCTCGCATTTTCTTTCCGGAGCCTGGTGCTTGACGACCACGAGCTTCGATAAGAAAGTCGGCCGTCACTACTTGACCACTACCAAGTTGTATTTGATGTCCGTGCTGTGTGCTGTGTACACGAAGCACTCGCTGTGTCAGTAGAGGGACTCCTGCGTCTTGCAACTGCTGGCGTAGAGCCTGATCAAAACGCGGCCGATCTAACAAGTATTCGTGATTCTGTTCGTTATACTCACCATTCCATAACACCGATCGGACACATGCCTGCTCTACAGTATCCAGTACATTGCGCAACCCTGCATGCTGTAAAGACTCTAAAACACGCTGTGAAACGCCTTCTACAGCAGAGAATCGTCTTGCCTCACTGACTACAGTGACATTATAACCAAGACGCTGCACACCGAGCGCACAGACAACAGCTGCCGGCCCTGCACCGAGAATAACCACATTAAGCATGTTTAATTCCCCCTAAAGTGCTCCATCAAGAAAGAACTCAATGGAGCATCTTACGCTTAAAAACTGCTACTAAAAATCAACTGGCTATACACATTACGTCCATTACCTGCGAGCTGACTGCCTACCTGCGCAGCGCTTTTTTTCGGTTTATACACACCAACTAAAGGCATAATAGTTAGCTTCGGATGAGCTTGCCACTCCAAATACAAATCCACCTCATTACCAGAGAAATCACCCTGACTGCGGTCAATACTCGCAAAGTCAAACAGCTGTAAACCTAACCCAAGCTTGTCACTTACATCAGCTGTTAAACCGACAAAATGCACCTTAGCATTACTGTTAAAAGGTCCGGCGTAGTTAGCAGCGACTTCACCCTGATACCATGTACCAAAGCCACGACTAAAGCCGTAAAAAAGCGGGTCATAATGTTTACTAAAACGACTGTAGCGATAGCTTAATGTCGGCGACCACGCTACATCTTGGAACGTCCAACCCGCCTCCAAATACCAGGCATTATTATTGCCACTAGGTTTATCTTGCCAAGCATACTCAGCAGATAAAAACAAAGGCTCAACACCTAAATTACCTTGTCCACGTAAGCTGTAGACTTTCATACCATCACGCTCTAACTGAACATCATCAGCATACTTTTTGTCTACACCTTGACCTTTAATAAAGGTCAACCCTAAGGTTCCCTGTTCTGCAGCATGCTCCAAAGTACCTACATATAACTCAGTTTTGGCTTGTGCTCGGTTATCTGATTTAAGCCATATAAGGTCACTACGCCAGCCTTCAGAACCACCTATACGCAAGACCGCAGTTTCAGCAAAACTACTACGTCCAGCTAAATAATAAGCGCCACCTCGATCTAAGACTCCATCAGCGAGCCCTTGACCAAAAGATACTTGATCACCGTTAATTAAAAAACCATCACCAACACTAAGAAGCTGACGACCAGCGGATACTTCTAGACCATGCTGCCCTAAGACCGGGAATAGGTCTCCTGAACGCCAGCGCATCCAAGCATCCTCAAGTTTAGTGCGACGTTCTGAACCATCAGTAAACCCAGCAGCATCCCCATCACCCCAAGTAGCGGTACTCACCCACGCTAAACCAGCATCAAGCACTGATGCATTACTAAATTGCTGACTACCACTAAAACCATACTTTAACGTTCCTTCTCGCCAAGTATGACTTTTAGCTGTTTGTGTTCCTGTTTGCTGATAGGCTTTTTTACTGTTAAAAATACCAAAGTTAGCTGACAAATCAAAATTAAGTTGTTGCTCGGGAGTGCTATACAACTCATAAGCTTCTGCTGACACCAAGCCACTTCCAACAAATAAGCATGCAGCATAATAGGCACGACGCTGCTTAAAAAAGGTCGACATAGGATGTTCCTTTGAATTATTTATTAGTTTTTATCAGCGACAGGTAGCTCACACCACCTGCCGCGACTGACTTAGCGGATAAAGACTTGCGCTGTAGTAATAGCCATGTCACCACCCGGCAGGCTGATGCTGCCAGTTTTCTCAAGGGTTTGTGCATCATGGATACTAATATCGTTGAGCGTACCTACAAGATAAATTTTATCGCCATTGGTACTGAAGTGTAAGTTGTAGTAGGTATGGTCTAATTCTTGAGCTTGCAACAACTCCTGCTTCTCAATGTCATATTTCGTTAAACGGTTCAACAAACCGTACATCAAATTAGGCTCTTTCGGTGAGCGCTGACCGGTAAAGTAGATCTCAACAACATCACCAAAGTCTTTAGTTTCCGTCTCCCCTGTTGCTAGGTTGACATTAAAAAACCCATACTTATATTCAGCAGTTTCTAAGTTTTGGCTGGCGTCAGTAAATTTAGGCGCTGTGTACAAAATACTGAAGTCGCGATTGACTTGCTGGTGCGGCCAAAAGTACAGCACATCAGGCTGGCCATAATTCTCACGCTTCCAGTTGCGACTAGGGATAGCAACCGTATAGCTGCCATCTTGCACATTCACCTTATAGATGTCTGGGCCTGCCATATACAAAGAGCCATCATCGGCTGCTTGCATGATGTACACCTGGCGCGGCGCGGGGAAACTACGTATAGGTTTAGCATTCACCCCGCCATCGGTACTAAATACCTGCAGGCGTGGTTGCTGTATCGTGTAGTGATCTATTGATTTATGCACCGCGTTATTAACGCTATAAAGTTCTTTGCCATCAGCGCTAACAGCAAATGAGAACATCGCTCGCGCATCTTCGTTAGCAGCTTGCGCAAACACAGCATTAAACTCTAATTTACAGGTATCTAAATCAAAGCCATACACTTGGCGAAAACCATTACCTAGAACATAAGCTCGTTTCTTATCAGGGCTTATGGATACTGTACCTGGGCCAAACTGGCCTGGCATGTTGCACGACTTATAGACCTTATCAGTCGCCACATCAATTAAGTGCAAGTTATCGGGATAATTTGTCACTGCAAGGTATTCATGCCCCTTGACTAGGGCTTTTTGGCTGGTATCAGCCCAAGTTGATACTGTAAACAAACTGGTTAACAGGCTTAAACCGACAGCTACTACTATTTTATTTTTATTTAACATAGCAAAATCCTCAAAATCAGCGCGCTATTACTTATCGTCCGGGAAAATGGTGTTGAGATTACGCCAGTCCTGATCGGAATTGATCGCGTCTTTATTCCAGTTAGGGTGGGTATTCATAATGTCTGGTAACTGTGCAGGCCACCAACATGGATCAGCGCAACCATATAAGTCACTTTCCATAGGCTGACATAACGAGCTCACGCCACCAAAGGCGTCTACCTCCCAGCCTGGGTCAGTTGTTGCTGTACAGCCGACAACAGCACTCATCGCCATTACTTCACCAACTTTATCTTCATCGATAGCCTGCAACATTTTTTTTGCTTTATTATTAATTGCTTTTAAGTGTTTCATAATTAGTTTCCTTGCGCGGAGTGATATAAGTCGTAATAAAATCAGGATTCTCAGCCATAATTCGACTGTAGACTTCAATACCAAAATCAACCCAGTCACGCATGAGGTCACAGTAGTGATAGGTTGGATGTGTAGGGTCACCATAACGCGCGTAGCTTTCATGGTAACAACCACCAGAGCACAGATTACGAATACGACAGGTTTCACAACCGGTATTACTGCGGTCAAGACGTTGTGAGAGAAAATCATTCAATTCAACCTGCTTCACACCCTCATGCACATTGCCAAAGGTCGGCAGAGTAGAACCGGTGAAGCGATGGCATAAATTCAACTCGCCCTCGTGATCAACTGCTAACATTTTCAGACCTGCACCACAGGGCAGTGATTTTTTATGCCCCTCGTGAATATCAGTAATCAGTTGGTGTAGATTTGAAAAGCCAATATTGCGGTGCTCTAAAGCCTCAGCCAAGTAATGACGGCCCAACAACTTCATATTGTTAAATACGGCCTCCACCTCTTCTGGCTCTAAGTTAAAACTGCTGATATCACCTGAGGTGACGGGAGCAAAACCGACCTCGGCAAAACCAAGTTCGTTAAACAAGTGATTCCAGATTGTTTCAACATCGGTAATACCCTTAGTCAGGGTCACTCGAGCTCCAACGGGGCGGCTGGTGTAACGTGACAACAGCATTTCAGCCTTACGTCGTACGACATCATATGTGCCCTGTCCACCCACAGTAATACGATTACGATCATGCACAGTTTTAGGCCCGTCGATACTCACGGACAGACCAAAGTTGTGCGCATTCAGGTAATCAATAATGTTCTCTGTCAGCAAGGTGGCATTTGTTGTCATCACAAACTCAATACGCTTACCTAAGCTTGCAAAGCGTTTCTCGCAATAATCCACCACATATTCGATCAGAGGTCGATTGCTCAATGGTTCTCCACCAAAAAAAACCACCGTATAGTTTTTCTCATCAGGGGATTCTTTAAGTAGCATTTCCACAGAAGCAACAGCCGTTTCCTGACTCATTTTTTTGCCAGCAGAAGGGATGTCGAGATCTTCTTTATAGCAGTAGGTACAACTGAGATTACAACCCGTATTGACGTTCAACACCACGGTATTGATAGCTGTTCGATCAACACGCTTGTTAGCGATATCTGGTGTTAGTGGTGATCCATCGCTGATCACTTCAAGAGCAATCAAATCACGTATCGTTTGCACCACATCATCGTGCGGGAAACGATCACTAAAGCGAGCATGCAACTCCTCTGCAGAACAACTTTCTTTGCGTAAGCTATCTATCATTTCAGAGGTCAACTCGTCACTGGCAAAGAGCGAACTGGTTGGAATGTGAAATAGCATACGCGCTGCATCCACATGCACTTCGTGCAAGTTATGTTCAACGATATTAAATAATGCACCCATGATGTCACTCCAAATCTAGTTAAGTAGCTGTCACAATTTTTGCCACTAAGGAAGCGGTGGAATGGCCCATCGTTGCACCGTTACTATCAGCTGGCCTTCGCCTTGTAACTTACGTCCCGCATCATCAACTTCAGCAATAACTTTAAGATTTCCCACGTTACTTGAGTTCATTTGCCGATCAGGATTCGGACCTGCATCACCAGGAGTAAAGATGCCTGTCTCAGATTGCATCTTGCCGGCAAAACGTACGTCTTCAAGCTTTTCTGCTGTCTCATCAAAGGCAGCAACTGTCCAGTTTGCTGGCATAATACCTACACGGTATGGGGTTTTACCGTCGGCACCCACTGCCCACGCTTCAGCATCAAAACGCCCTTCAACTTTTTCTGTTGTGCCGCCATTACCGCCAACACGAGCAATCGAGTAGTCAGGTAAAACCTTAACTGTCTCGATCTTATCGTACAGCGCTAATTGACCGCCTTTAGCGCTACCAATACTTGCAGTACGCAAACCTAAATCAGCATCGACTGCGACTTTCACTCGGTAAGTCACTTGCCCTGTACTTCTAGACTCTTCTTTCAGAACTTGAACACCTGCTCCAAATTCAGGCACGTCTTTCAAATCAGTACCAACAAGAGTCAAACTCGCTTCAGTTCCGCGTTTTAAGTAGCTAGGCTGCAAGGCTAAAATATGAGTTTTACCAGATTGTGCTGCTGTAAAGTCTAGGCCACGCTCATCACGGTCACGCTCAAACATACGCCCTTGCATTTCACCATTTACAACTGCAAACACTTGGCGCATGGCATGCTCACCTACTTTAATATTTGCGCGCCACTCATAGCCATTATAAAGAACTGCTGTCCCAGAGCCTTTAAATGCGCGACCATCAGCATATTGCCCATCAAGAGTCACTTTAAACTGGTCATTGTCTTGTGCTAGAAGCTGCATATTTCCGCGCACTTCCCCCTCGCCGGTATAATGCCCGCTGAAGCTCCAGCTACCTTCTAAGGTTTTAGCTGCTGGTTTTTCAACTTGCCATTTAGACCATTCGTCTGAGTCGTAGGGGTACTTCTTGGCAATCTCACCGACAGTCTTATTGATAGCAATATCAAACCAGTCTCGGTCACGTGACAACGCTTGATACTCTAAAGAAGCCCACTGCCCAAGATGGAAGTGCACTAAATGACTCCACTCTTCAGCAGGTCGACGCTGCAAAATAGTACGCGCACCTGAGTGACATCGAGCACACATCTGCCCAAACTCTTCTTCTTCACCTTGGAAATTTTCTTGCGTATTTAAACGTCGCTCCATGGCATAACGCACATCTTGTACTTCTCTAGGGGCTAACCCCTGTTTATCAGATAAGTACTTAACCAACACACGACGATCGTCGTTATTTATCTCAACCCCGTGTGTCACCTGCATTCGTGCTACAGTCATCAACCAGCCTTCAGGCGTCTTACGTTGCTGGCTAATACGGCTCAATTCATTATCTGCCCCTGGGGCATGGCAAGTAGAGCAGGTCTGCTCAAGTATTTGCGGGCCGGTAAGCGGCTCAGCCCAGCTGGCCACGGAAACACAGCTGATAGCCAAGGCTAATACACTAGGTACAGCGGCTAGTCTTAGTTTCGTTTTCATCAAAACCTCCAGATTATTCTTATTGTTAGACCGTAACTTGATTGCTCAGACTCAGCTAACTTGGCAAAGTTTTCACGGCTTAATAAAAACATGCTATTTCTATGCCAGCTTTTTAAATAGCTTTAAAAATCAATAACTTAAAGAAAAAATAAAAACTATTAAAAATATATACTTAGGTAT
Source organism: Denitrificimonas caeni (assembly GCF_905120345.1). Lineage (GTDB taxonomy): Bacteria > Pseudomonadota > Gammaproteobacteria > Pseudomonadales > Pseudomonadaceae > Denitrificimonas > Denitrificimonas caeni_A. The sequence continues at coordinate 478,379 of NZ_CAJHOA010000001.1, forward strand.
AAGCAGTGGAAACTAACCTGTTTGTGTATCAGCATGAGACAGCAATGCTCCAGACTAAGACTTAACTCCTAAAATAATTAAACGCCTTATAGCACACCTATGCAGTACACCATTCCTTAGAGCGTCTCACCATGTGTTAGGCATATGTCGCAATTTACGACAGAACGGCCAATTAAAAGCATCTTGTGAAAATGAAACAATGCAGCTAAGCACGCTAGATTATAGCTCTCAAAGAGTTGGCATATCCTTTGCTTATTAAAAGAGACAGTCCTAATAATAAGAGAGCTCAATATGTCTAAACAATTTTCGCCATTAGCTTCCACCTTGCTTTTCGCACAGCGTCAGCACGGCTTATTTATTAATAATCAGAGCCAAGCTGCAATAAGTGGTGCGACTATGGAATTAGAGAACCCTGCTAACGGTGAGTTTTTATGTAGTGTCGCGCAAGCAGACGTCATGGATGTAGATCGTGCAGTTCATGCTGCGAAAAACGCTTTTGAAGGTCAGGCATGGGGGAAAATGCGGCCTCGTGAACGACAAAACCTCCTTTGGAGGCTTGCAGATCTTATGGAGAGAGACGCTCAAATCTTAGCTGAACTTGAATGCTTAAATAATGGTAAAAGCGCACAAGTAGCACTAGTTATGGATGTGCAGTTATCGATCGACTTTTTACGCTATATGGCTGGCTGGGCTACTAAAATAACAGGTAGCACCGTAGATGTATCTATTCCTTTAATACCTGACGCTGACTTCCATGGTTTTACGCGTCGAGAGCCAGCTGGTGTTGTAGGAGCAATTGTGGCGTGGAACTTTCCTCTCTTATTAGCCTGTTGGAAACTAGCTCCAGCCTTGGCTACAGGCTGCTCTATGGTACTTAAGCCCGCCGATGAAACACCTCTTAGTGTCCTAAAAATGGCTGAGTTAGTACAAGAGGCTGGTTACCCAGAAGGCGTTTTTAACGTTATCACAGGCGTAGGCTCTATAGCTGGGGCTGCACTCAGCGAGCATCCATTAGTTAATAAATTAACCTTTACCGGCTCGACACAAGTAGGCCAAATCATTGGCAAAGCTGCACTGGACAATATGACACGCATTACGCTGGAGCTCGGCGGCAAATCCCCAACAATAGTATTGGCTGATGCTAATATTAAAACTGCTGCAGCCGGTGCTGCAAATGCAATTTTCTTTAACCACGGCCAGGTTTGTAGCGCTGGCTCGCGGCTTTATGTACAACGTGAAATTTTTGATCAAGTCGTTGAAGAAATTGCAGCTATCGCTAATAGCATGCAATTAGGCGAAGGCATGGATCCAAGTACTGATATGGGCCCATTAATTTCATCCAAACAACAAAAACGTGTACAAAGATATATCGATCAGGGTAAGGCACTAGGCGCTAAAATTGTATGTGGTGGAGAATCATTTGGCCCTGGTTACTTTGTGCAACCAACTGTTATCTCAGAAATAAATCAATCATCCCCTCTCGTGCAAGAAGAGATTTTTGGGCCCGTATTAGTCGCTATTCCCTTTGATAATATCGAAGAAGTCATAGAGCTAGCCAATGATAACCCTTACGGACTTGGTGCAAGTATTTGGTCAAATGATTTAGCACTGGTTCATCGATTAATTCCTCGGATTAAATCTGGCTCTGTCTGGGTCAATTGCCACAGCGCACTGGATCCAGCCTTACCATTTGGCGGCTATAAAATGTCTGGATATGGACGTGAAATGGGTGAGGAAGCTATTTTTAGCTACACAGAACACAAATCCGTCCTGATTCGCATATAAAATCCACACCACCTAAACACAGACTCAGTAAGCGTCACGCCTAAACACTGGACAACACCGCTGACTGAGTCGGTGTAATTGCGAACAGTAAAAACATGCAGCAATAGCTGCCGTACTCAAAGCATGGTTTGCATAAAAAGCTTAACGACTCAAGCAGTATAATTTACTCGCGTTGCTGAGCACCAACTCGATAGGCATACCGCTGCAAGTAGGCATACACATCTGCTGAGGCGAACCCTCTAGCAAGTTGTTCAGCAACAATTCCTGACAGATGGGCGCATGCCATACTTGAACCTGCATGCGGTACAGGGCCGCGTACGTGTGCAGCGAACTCAGCATTTTCAGCCTGTAGCCAAGACCACTGATCAGCCGAACAACGACCATCACCCGTCACACTGAAAACATGCGAGTAGCTAGCAGGATACACTGGAGCACCCATTGCAGGACTGGAAGCAAATAACAGCACCCCTTGTTCAGTAGCTGCTTGGCACGCACTGTGCAAACTTGCTCTGGACTGCGCAACACCAGCACTCAAGTTAACTAGGCTTACACCTTGCTCAAGCAACCAGTATAACGCTGCCACTAATTGAGCCACTGAACTGCGCCCTTTCTCATCAAGCACCTTAGCTACTAAAAAACGACTCTCAGGACTATGCTCAGAAATAATGGTTAAAACAGCGGAACCATGTCCATTATCATCCAGCCCTCCAATACTTTGCTGCACTCCTTGCGCGGTTAACTCGAAGCTGGCACTTTCTAGCACTAAGTGCTGCTGATCAAGCTTGTAACCACTGTCAATAATACCAATACGCCTAGCTAACATCTGCAATCTCCATGCGTTGTAATTGACCATTTTTCAGCTGCAAACAGTAATCTGCATTTTTCCATGTGCTACTGCGATGACTGATATAAATTCGAGTTCGTTTAGCAAAAAGCAGATCAATCGCTTGCACTACTGAAGCTTCAGTTGCTTCATCCACAGCTGAAGTCGCCTCATCTAAAACTAGAACTAAGGGCTGCTGGAGCAATGCGCGAGCAATTGCTAAGCGCTGTTTTTGCCCACCTGATAACTGTTGCCCACGCTCACCCAAAGGACTAGCTAGTCCTTGACCCAGACTTTCGACCCAGCTCAGCAATTGAACCTTCTCAAGCACTTGCCATAATTGTTGATCGCTTGCAGCAGGTGCAACATAACGTAAATTTTCCGCCAAACTTCCGCGAAATAAAACAATATCTTGGCTAACCACAGCAAAGCAGCGGCGATACTTGGCAAGATCGAAATGGCGAATATCAATACCGTCTAATAGTAACGTACCATTTTGCGGATCATAAAAGCGCTGCAATAAATCTATTAAAGTGCTTTTTCCAGCACCTGAAGGTCCAATCAACGCAATCTTTGAGCCCGCGACAAACTGACCATTGAGCTGATCAAAAAGCAGATTTTCACGCTCAACATGCGTAAAACATACGTTTACTAGACTAAGCTCACCACGCCCATCAACTGGAAGCACTATGACTTCCTGCGTTTGCTTAATGCTAGGCTCTGCCTGCTGTAACTCTTGCACCCGTAATAAACTAACGCTCATTTTTTGAATTGATACATACAATCCCAGCAAGCTCTGTGCGGGACCAATCACCATGCCAAGATAAGTAGAGAAAGCGATTAAAGCACCTAACTGCCAAGTACCTTGAATAACCCAATAACCACCAATCATAAAAGCTGCTGCACGCGTCCAAGAAATCAAGGTATTGGGTACTGCTTGGGTGAAAAACTCAACAACTTGCAGTCGTAATAACTGCTGCAAATAGCTATCACTAAGCCCATCTAAACGCTTCGCTTCACGTGGTTCTTGCACCACGGACTGAATAAACTTCATCGCAGGTAATGTTTCAACCATAAAGGCTGAAATATCCGTCGCCTGCTCTCGCACCCTACGCGCATGTCGCTCAACTTTACGTCGCATCCAGCTCAGCCATAGTAATTCTATCGGCAGCAACAGCAACACCAACAAAGATAACTTCCACGATAAAGTCAGCAGTAGCGCCAAAGCTCCAAGAAACCCAATGACACTTGAAATCGCAGCAAATAAAGCATCAACTGCAAAACGCTGGATCTCTGCAACATCACCATCAATTCGCGAAAACAAATCACCAACACGCCACTTGGCATAAAAATTTGGCGATAGCTGCTGTAAATGCTGGTAAATAGATGAACGCAAAGCAAACAAAATTTTTCCTGAGAGCTGAGTATGCAAATATCGGTTTAGACCACCCAATAAGGTGCCAACCAAACCTACTCCAATCATAGTAAAAGCTACTTTTAGCAGCATCGGGTAGTCGCGCGCCAAGAGACCATCATCAATTAATGTTTTAGTCAACCAAGGCTGTAACAAGACCAAAAATGTAGCAATAGCTGACAAGCCCAACAATCGCAAAATAGCGTTTTTTTGCGGTTTTACAAAGCTATATAACCAAGTTAAAGCAGCCTGCAGTTGCTGCTGCTTATCACTGCTAATAAGTCTCGCTAACAATGCACTCAACTAAACCTCCAGCTGCTTTAATTTGCGATATAACGTTGCTCGGCTGATTCCTAACTCACGTGCAGCAGCAGCAACATTACCTTGCTTCTTTGCAAGAGCAGAGCGAATAAGCTCATCTTCATTACTACGAATACAATGACCGTTAGCGCTAGAAGCAGGCACCTGTAACTGTTCGGCTAAACTCGCTGGTAAATCGTCAACAGCAAGCATCCACTGTCCAGGTTCACGCAGAGCCACTAAAGTACGTAGCAGCATTTGCAATTGCCTGATATTACCGGGCCAGCAATAACGACTCAGTAACTTGGTCAGATCAGGCGTCAATTGTAGTGGCTGATCGCTCAATTGCTGTAAAAGCTTTTGACAGAGTTCAGGTAAATCCTCACGGTCTCTTAAAGCTGGCAAAGTAAGAGCTAGACCATTAATCCGATAAAATAAATCTTCACGAAACTGTTGTTGGCTAATTAACTGATTGAGATCACGATGCGTGGCACAAATCAAACCAATATCTAACTCGCGCTCAACACCTGCACCTAGTGGCGCAACCTTTCTCTCTTGCAATACGCGCAGCAGACGCGCTTGCAATGCCAACGGCATATCACCAACTTCATCTAAAAAGAGCGTGCCTCCATGCGCTTGCTGTAAACGGCCTAGCATGCCACCACGTTTAGCTCCAGTAAAAGCACCATCACTATAGCCAAATAACTCCGACTCTATTAACCCCTCTGGAATAGCTGCGCAGTTCACAGCAATGAATGGTTGGTTAGCTCTGTTACTGCTGTTATGTAGCGCTTGAGCAATCACTTCTTTACCTGTACCGGTTTCGCCTAGCAACAAAATGGGTAACTCATTGTTAAAACCACGCAGCGCTAACAATAATTGCTTACTAAATCCTGAGTTATTACCAGCCCATTGCTCAACTCCTGATTTAGGTGGTTTTTTTGTGGGTAATGCGGCTCGCTCTGCACTGATATTTTCGGGCTGTGGTACCTGTAAAATTTTATAAAAAAACTGCCCTCTCTCTGTATTCAAATGGCCTGCTAACCCTGTTGTTAATTGTTTAAGAAAAGGGTTATGTTTGCCAAGAAAAACTTCACAATATTGGCCTAATAATGTTTGTCGTGGTTGATTTAATAACTCACAGGCTGAGTCATTTGCGGCGACAATAAGACCGTCAAGACTCACAGAAAGCAACCCCTGCCATGGTGAATCTAGGTGATTTTTATTAGTATGAAAAGCTAAAGTTATATCTTGAAATTGACTACTTATGAATAATCTTCGATCAATATAGCTAGCAGTCATCGCAAGCAATAACACACTATCTTTGCTTGCAGCTAGCGAACCCTTACGAGCCAAACTTAAAGCCCCACAAACTTGACCCTGTGGGTCATTGAGCAATACTGAGGAACATGAATATTCACCTAAGCGCTCTAAAAAATGCTCGCCTCTATTAATAAGCATAGGCTTTGCTGTAGCCAATGCAGTACCTAACGCATTAGTACCTCGCATCTCCTCACTCCAGCACACTCCAGGTATAAGATCTTGCAATTCTTGTTGCCGCTCATAGCCTGGGTCACCTTCGACACTGAGCACGGTCGAGTCTGAATTCGCCAAAATAAGTAGGGAATCACTTCTCTGTATTCCCCACCGCTCAGATAACTGCTGCAGTACGGGTTTGGCTGCATTCATTAATATGTGGTTGTCTTTAGCCAAGCGCACAGTATCTATCAAGTGTTCGATCTTTGAGTCAGAACAGGCATTTAAGCCATACTGCATGCTACGTCGACGCGCATCAGTAATCATTTTCTGATACTGACTGCTCGTTAATAAGCTGTTACAGCTGAACGCCACACTAGGATGAGAGATAGTTATTTTTGAAGACATATTCAACTCCAGAGCGCCAGAGTCCTATGCGCTGTATAATTTTATTATTGTCTAGCAACCTCTTAGCTCTCTGCAAAAGACTGCACTCTGCATTGAGTATGCGTCAGCTTAACCTATAGGTAAACCAGCATAACCAGCAACCAATACAAAAAGGGCGAGCGCTTGCGCGTACCCTTCGGTTCACCGATAAAGCTTACTTACGCAGTGGCTGCACCGTAACCGGTTTGACCCCGTACGTATTGATCAGCAAACGCGGCTCGTTCACGTTCTGCTGCTGCACTTTGATCCCTCATTGAAACTACATAGGCCAAACCAAAAGCGACTGGCATCGAAAATAAAGCGGGCTGCGTATAAGGAAAAATTGCTTCGGCAAAACCAAATACATCGACCCAGACCGATTTCGATAGCACCACCATTGTCACAGAACTCAGTAAGCCACCGTAACCACCAGCCATTGCCCCGCGCGTGGTGAGGTTGCGCCAGTACATCGATAGAATCAGCACAGGGAAGTTGGCCGATGCCGCCACCCCAAAGGCTAATGCTGCCATAAATGCCACGTTCATATGCTCGAATGCCATACCTAATAAAATAGCGACAACACCCAGACATGCAGTCGCAATTTTAGTGACGCGCAGCTCTTGCGCCTCAGTCACATCTCCCCTTTTGTACACTTCGGCATAGAGATCATGCGCAATCGCTGTCGCTCCGGCCAACGCCAAACCGGCGACTACCGCAAGAATCGTGGCGAAGGCAACTGCCGAAAGGAAGCCCAATAGCATATTACCGCCGACGGCTTGCGCTAAATGCATGGCCACCATATTACTGCCACCCAACAACGCAGCGCCTAGCTCTCCACCCTCAAAGAAACTGCTATTTTGCCCAACAATAACAATCGCTGCGACGCCCATAATGGCAATGACGTTGAAGAAGTAGGCAATAAACACTGAAGCATAAAGCACTGACTTACGTGCTTCCTTGGCATTCGATACGGTGAAAAAACGCATCAAAATATGCGGCAAACCGGCCGTACCAAACATCAGGCCTAAGCCCATAGAAATCGCAGTGACAGGATCGGCCAACAGGCTACCAGGATGCACCAAGCGGGTACCTAAGCTATGCACAGCACTGGCTTCGCTGATTAGCTTATCGTAGCTAAAGTCGAACTGAGAGAATGCCAAAAGCATCACACAGGTACCACCAAACAGCAGTAAGCAGGCTTTAATAATTTGCACCCAAGTGGTGGCTACCATGCCGCCAAAGGTGACATAGATAATCATTAATCCGCCGACGATAAACAGTGCCAAGGTGTACTCTAAACCGAAGAGCAAACGAATCAACTGCCCGGCGCCCACCATCTGCGCCACGAGGTAGAAGCACACCACAATCAGTGAACTGATCGCCGCCATGGTGCGAATTTTCCTTTGATTTAAGCGGTATGAGGTAATATCGACAAAAGTAAACTTACCAAGATTGCGTAAGCGTTCGGCCATTAAAAACAGAATAATCGGCCAGCCAGCAAAAAACGCGACCATATAAATATAAGCGTCGATCCCAGACATGTAGATCATGGCAGTAAAGCCCAGTAACGTCGCAGCGGACATATAGTCTCCGGCGATCGCTAAGCCATTTTGAAAACCAGTAATCCCACCACCCGCGGTGTAGAAATCTGAAGTGGTACGGGTGCGACGAGCCGCCCAGACCGTAATCAATAACGTCATCACCACAAAGATAAAAAACATACTGATCGCGGGTACGTTCAGCGGTTTATCGGCAGCCAATGCCAATGGACTTAACAGCAGTAGCGAAAATCCTAGCAATGGTTTCACGCTGTCAGTGATCACAGACTTAATACTCATGCCTGACCTCCAGTCACCGCATCATCAATTAACGCTTCGTTTAAGCGATCGAATTCAGTATTGGCGCGGCGCACATAGAGCCATGTGAGCAGAAGAAAAAAGCTGAACTGGGAGAAACCAGCCATCACGCCATAGGTTAGTTTCCCGCTGCCAATTGGCATCGCAATCACCTCTGGGAAAAAAGCCACCTGCATAATAAAACCATAGAAAAGCACGAGCACGATGGCACTGAGCACTAAGGCAAAGCGCCGTCGTTTCGTTACGAGCTCATCAAACTTAGGATTATTGCGAATATGTGCATAAATATTTTTTTCCATAACCTATCCTTAAACGTGTGATCCACGTATTTATTATTGTTGTCAATAAGGCTTACTGATTGACTAGAAAACGCCACAAGCTCATGCCAGTACAATCCCTGTTGGCGGCTACCGGCCAAAATAAGGTATGCCTATGCTGCTTGGGTTTTTAGCTCAATTCGAGTATATGTAGGTCGAGTTACGATAAATACACACAAAAAAGCAGGCTCGATATGCAGAAACACATCAACCTTTTGCACACTCTAAATTGGAATGACCTAAAATTCTTTCTTGAAGTGGCCCGCTGTGGTCGAGTAACCAGTGCGGCAAAACGCTTAGGGGTCGACTACACAACGGTTTCACGGCGTATTGCCAGCCTCGAAAACACCTTAGAGACTCTGCTATTTGAAAAGTCGCGCAACACCGGATTTAACTTAACCAGTGAAGGTATTGGTCTGCGCGATCACATTCAAGCCATTGAAGCGATGATGCAAAATGCCTGCGAAGAGATCACCGGAACTGATATTGCTCTGTCAGGCAAGGTGCGCATCGGCTGTACAGAAGGCTTTGGCGGGCTGTTTTTAGGACCGCAATTGACCCACTTCCAAAAGCAATACCCAGCAATCTCCATTGACCTTCTCGCCGTGCCGCACTTTGTTAGCCTCAGCAAGCGTGAAGCTGATATTGCCATCACCCTAGAGCGTCCGACCCGCGGTCCATTTGTCAGTACCAAGCTTTGTGACTATCGCCTGCAGCTCTATGCCACTGCCGAGTATTTAGCACGACATCAACCCATCAATGACGTCAGCGATTTACCTCAACACGCGTTTATTAACTATGTTGAAGACCTGACTTTTAGTACTAAGCTGCTCTATTTAGATCAGTTTATTCATCAAGCAAAAACGCCATTCTGCACAACAGGTGCTATTTCTCAGTACTTTGCTTGTTTACAAGGCCAGCATCTCGCTATTTTGCCCTGTTTTATTGCCGATCAAGATACACGCCTGCAAGCGGTCTTGCCCGAGCACGTACAGGTGACCAATAGTTTTTGGATTTCCTGTCACCAAGATTTCCGTAAGCTCAAACGTATTCGAGTGATTTGGGACTATATTCGCGCCGTGACTGAACACAATGAACCACTTTTTATGGGTCAGAGTAAAGAACTGCAATTGCTACCATTCAAGTAATAGCTTTAGCATCGAAGGTTTCTATAGCACGCCAAAAAGCTGTATATATTCAGTTAAACGTACAAGGCTCATCAACATAATCACCGGTTGGACAACATTGTCGGCAATTTTAATTTGCTTAACAATTGGTATCTCGGCCGTCCGCTGCTCTCACGTTTGGCGTTAATACTCTGCAGTTTTGGCTGACAGCTCTCGATTATGGCTTGCTCGATGCGGCTTATCTAGTTACCCCGTTGTTACCTTCAGACGGTCGCCATTTGCTTACTGTGCTGGGTCAAGATGCGCTTAAAATAACTGCAGCACTCAAACAAGCCATGACTTAACGATGCGTTGCGATGGTTTGTGCAGAATCTATTGCCTTGCCTCTCACTGCTGGCAAGGCAATATTTTAATTGAGCTCAACTACCAAGATCTCTGGCGTTATACTTCAGGCGCTCGTAACGCTTCATTAAGCTGATCAACGACTAATGCCCACTCGCCATCAGAACACAATAGCTCTTTCAGAAGTTGACGCTGGCCATCATTCCAAAAATCAGCATCAAGCACATTGATCTCTGCTGCTAAGCGATGCTCGCTAATAAAACGTGCAACACCCTCTGGCGTTGCATCCAAGCCCAGTTGCAAAAACAGGTTGGTCATACGTACTGTTACTGGCATAAGATCGCTCTCCATGATTAGTATCTACGTTATCAGCATAACCATAAATCTAAGCATTTAACACGATTGATTATCGACTGTAGAGACACGACTCAAATAATCATACCAATGGCTTGCTGACTCAACAATTTAAACCGACACTCAATCCATAGATCAATTGCCAGTTTTATTGCAGCTAAATGACTGATAAAAAAGGTTTTTATCAGTCATTATTTTTCATGAATAACACCTGTCAACTGCAAAGCAACCGACTGCATTAAGCTGTCACCCACAGGGCACTTCGTACCGATAAAGGCAATAAAAGCATCTATATCTGCTTGCGCTGATGGTGACTTAATATGATAAGTGTAACGCACCGCTGAATAACCGCAACGCACATCAGCCTTATCCATATAGCCATCTGAGTCTAAGTCACCTTCCAACTCCACCCAAAAATCATCCAACTGCACGTTAAAACGCTTTGCATAAACACGCGCAACAATAGCCTGGCACGCGCCTAAAGCACCCAGCAATGCCTCGACAGGATTCATACCTAAATTAGTACCACCATCTTCTGTCGGCTCATCTAGAGTGAATTCAAATCCGCGTGAACGTACTTTAACTTGGGTACCGCTCTGCAAATGTGCAGTTGCCTGAAACTGTTCAACAGCCATAGATCTCTCTTTATGTCAGGTTGTATTGGAAAAACAAAAAGGTATGTTCGCAGATACCGCAACAAAAGAGCAAACGTTGTCGTTATTGCACATAAATTGTCGATAAAATTAGGTTAAACTGCTGTGTTTATCTGATTGGGAGACAAGCGCTATGGCCAAGGCAATGGCACGACATATTTTAGTAAAAACAATGGCAGAGGCGCAGGCGATTAAAGATCGGCTGGATAAGGGTGATGCGTTTGATAAGCTGGCACGCAAGTATTCAACCTGCCCCTCAGGAAAAAAAGGCGGCGATTTAGGCGAAGTACGCCCGGGGCAACTGGTCAAATCCATTGATAATGTGGTGTTTAACAAGCCCGTACGAATGATACACGGGCCAGTTAAATCACAGTTTGGTTACCACTTAGTGCAAGTATTTTTCCGTGACTAAGTGGTTTTACCTAGGCAGCCTTACAGCAAAACACCTTGGCTGCGTAAGTAGTCATCATAAGTACCATGGAAGTCATTGATACCGTGCTCAGTCAGCTCAATAATGCGCGTGGCCAAGGATGATACAAACTCCCGGTCGTGACTGACAAAGATCAACGTGCCGGGGTAGTTTTCCAAGGCTAAGTTCAAGGCTTCAATGGATTCCATATCCAAGTGGTTGGTCGGCTCATCCATCAGCAAGACGTTAGGCTTTTGCAAAATCAGTTTGCCAAACAGCATACGACCTTGCTCACCACCAGAAATCACTTTGACTGATTTCTCAATATCATCACCAGAAAATAACATACGGCCTAATGTGCCGCGTACCATTTGTTCGCCGTCTTGAGTCCAACGACCCATCCAATCAAACAAGTTCATATCATCAGCAAAGTCACTGGCATGATCTTGTGCGAAATAACCGATGTCTGCGCTATCAGTCCATTTCACATGACCACTCATCGGTTGTAACTCACCCATCAAGGTGCGCAGCAAGGTGGTTTTACCGATACCGTTCGGACCGATAATGGCCACACGCTCTTCTGCTTCGACTTGCAAATTCAAGGTATCGAATAAGACTTTACCATCGAAACCTTGGCTCAGATCATGCAATACCACAGCTTGACGGTGCAGCTTTTTCGCCTGATCAAAGCGAATAAACGGACTGATACGGCTCGATGGCTTCACTTCATCCAGTTGGATTTTATCAATCGCACGAGCACGGCTGGTGGCTTGCTTGGCTTTCGAGGCGTTAGCTGAGAAGCGGCTAACAAAGGTTTGCAGCTCAGCAATTTGTGCTTTTTTCTTGGCGTTATCACCCAATAGACGCTCACGCAGCTGGGTGGCTGCGGTCATATACTCATCATAGTTGCCTGGATACAAACGAATTTCAGCGTAATCCAAATCAGCCATATGCGTGCAGACACTGTTTAAGAAGTGTCTATCGTGGGAAATAATGATCATGGTGCAGTTACGGTTACTCAGAATATCTTCCAACCAGCGAATAGTATTGATATCCAAGTGGTTGGTGGGCTCATCGAGCAATAGCACTTCAGGATCGGAGAACAAAGCCTGCGCCAATAGCACACGCAACTTCCAACCCGGAGCCACTTCACTCATCGGACCAAAATGCTCATCCACGCCAATACCCAGACCCAGCAATAATTCGCCGGCACGCGATTCCGCGGTGTAGCCGTCCATTTCTGCGAATTCAGTTTCCAGCTCAGCCACTGCCATACCGTCTTCTTCAGTCATTTCTGGTAACGAGTAAATACGATCGCGCTCAGCTTTGACTTTCCACAGTTCTTCGTGACCCATAATCACCGTATCAATCACGGTAAACTGCTCATAGGCAAACTGGTCTTGGCGTAACTTACCCAAACGAACATTGGGTTCAAGCATCACGTGGCCAGCAGAGGGCTCAAGATCGCCGCCGAGGATTTTCATAAAGGTTGATTTACCACTGCCATTGGCACCAATCAAACCATAACGGTGACGGTTGCCAAACTTTACAGAGACATCTTCAAATAGAGGTTTTGCACCAAATTGCATGGTGATATTAGCAGTGGAAATCACAAATAAATCCTGAGTAGTCGAGACGCGAACGCGTAAAAAGGCCGCGATTGTACCCTTATTGGCCGCTAGCAGCACGTACAATAGGCAAGTGCCGCGCATAATAGTCGTGTCACACTGTATAAAACAGGCAGACGCAGTATACTGTGCACTCCTCTTTTGGCTTTTTACTATGACTGATTCTGTTCGCCTTTCTAAACGTTTAATCGATCTCACCGGCTGCTCACGACGTGAAGCACAGCTTTACATTGAAGGTGGCTGGGTGCTGGTCAATGGTGCCATCATCGACGAGCCGCAATTTGCAATTATCGATCAACAGGTTGAGTTACGCCCTAACGCGGTCGCTGAACCTTTGCCATCAATTACTCTGTTACTCAATCAGCCAGTGCTGCTCAATGTAAGTCTTGAGCAACAATTAGCACTGATCAATCCAGACTCTCACTGGGCTGAAGACCCTAGCCCAATATTGCAGCTTAAGGGCCATTTTGCTCGTTTAAGCAGTGAGTTGCCGTTGCAAGAGCATGCCAGCGGCTTGCAAGTCTTTACCCAAGATTGGCGTACCCTACGTAAACTAACCGATGACCGCACCCGCCTTGAGCAAGAATACGTGGTGCAAGTGAGCGGCGAAATCAGCGCAGATAAACTCAAACGTTTAACCCACGCACAAATGTTTAATGGCGCAGGTTTGCCTGGTTGCAAAGTCAGCCAGCAAAATGAAGAGAACCTACGTATGGTTCTTAAAGACCCATCGCCAGGCGTGATTCAGCGTTTATGCGCAAGCATTAACCTTGAAGTTGTGGCCATGAAACGTCTGCGCATTGGTGCGATGTCCATGGGTAAACTGCCACTCGGCGAATGGCGTTACTGCACAACCACACAAAAATTCTAACACCCTATTTAAGACTGTTAACTGAGAGATTCTATGCTTAATAATGATGTACTGCGCAGCATTCGCTACACCCTCAACTTAAGTGATAACACGCTGTTAGAGATGCTCAACGACGTTGAACCAGAGCTGGACTTAGCCACCCTGCGCAGCTACTTAGCTAGCGAAGAAGATGAATCCTTTGTACGCATGCACGATGAATTAATGGTTGGGTTTTTAGACAGTTTAATCGTTAGCCGCCGCGGCCCAAGCCCTCAGGCTGCGCCAGCCACTGAACTGCCGCTGACCAACAATACGATTTTAAAGAAACTACGCGTTGCCTTTACCTTACAAGAAACAGATCTGATGGATATTTTAAAATCAGTTGATTTTGATGTTTCCAAACCTGAGCTCAGTGCGTTATTTAGAAAGGCAGGCCATAGCAATTACCGAGTCTGTGGTGATCAACTGCTGCGTCAATTTCTGAAAGGTCTGACTTTACGCTTGCGTACAGAGTCCAACTAAACAGATTTTTAATGTCAATCATCTGCGCGCTAAAGCCTTAGCGCGCAGGACACAAGCTTATACTTTGTCGTAAACTATGGTTTTAATAGCGCTCATCGTGGCGCGAAGTTTATTTTTTAAAGCATGCCCTCGTATGCTCAATACGTTTTGAAGGATGACCTTACCGATGAGCACTGATTCTTTTGCAGCCATGCCCGATGCCAAGGGTTACTTTGGTTCTTATGGCGGCCAATATGTTCCTGATCACCTAAAAAAAATCATGGATGAGATCAATACATCCTACGAAGAAATCTGTGCTTGCCCTGAGTTCCAAGCAGAATTAGCCAGTTTATTTACTGACTATGTTGGACGTCCAAGTCCAATTTTTCATGCAAAACGTCTGAGTGAGCAATTGGGTGGTGCGCAGATTTATTTAAAGCGTGAAGATTTAAACCACACCGGTGCGCACAAGATTAACCATTGCCTTGGCGAAGCCTTATTGGCTAAATTTATGGGCAAAAAGAAAGTGATTGCTGAAACCGGTGCGGGTCAACATGGCGTCGCATTAGCGACGGCCTGCGCTTTAGTTGGAATTCCCTGTGAAATCCATATGGGTCAAGCAGATATCGAAAAAGAACATCCCAATGTCGTCAAGATGAAAATTTTGGGCTGTGATCTAATTCCAGTTACCGCAGGCGCAGCAACCTTAAAAGAAGCCGTTGATAGTGCTTTTGAAGAGTACCTTAAGAACCCTGAAGACTTTATTTACGCAATTGGTTCTGTCGTTGGCCCACACCCCTTCCCTAAAATGGTTCGCGATTTTCAATCGATTATCGGAAAAGAAGCACGTCAGCAGTTTTTAGATCGTCATCAACGCCTGCCTGACTACATCACCGCCTGTGTCGGTGGCGGCTCCAATGCCATCGGCATGTTTACTGCATTCCTCAACGATAGCGCAGTTCAACTGGTGGGCGTTGAGCCCGCAGGTGAAGGCTTAGACACACAACGCCACTCAGCCACGCTCAGCAAAGGCAAGCCAGGACAACTGCATGGCATGGCTTGCTACGTGCTGGAAGATGCTGATGGCAACCCAGCGTCTGTTCACTCCATTGCTTCAGGTTTAGACTACCCAGGCGTAGGACCACAGCACAGCTACTTAAAAGACCTAGGCCGTGTGCAATACGACAGCGTCACCGACAAAGAATGCTTAGATGCGTTTATGCGTTTATCACGTGTAGAAGGCATTATTCCAGCACTGGAAAGCGCGCATGCGGTGGCATGGGCAATTCGTAAAGCACCAACTCTGAACACTGATCAGACGATTTTGATTAATCTATCTGGGCGTGGTGATAAAGATGCCGACTATGTAGCTGGCTTGTTAAACCTATAATGTAGGCAAAAAAATACCGCTGTCGGCAAGCTACAGCGGTATTTAGAGATTCTTTATAGTTTACTCAACAATTTTAGAAAGCAACTCTTCAGTCTGAATGGGTTGATTCACTTCTTGCTCGGTCAAAACGCGTTTAGCTTGTAAATAACTGGAATTCCAATAGCGGCTGTTGAGACTATCCACACGTACACCACCACTACGCTTGCTCGACGAGTGAATAAACTGATCGTCGCCCATATAAATACCCACATGGGTGACGCGACCACGACCGCGATCGTTAAACAAAATCAGATCACCGGGTTCTAAATCAGCGCGGGCAACAATGGGCGCATCCATACTCAATAAACCACGTGTACTGCGTGGCAACTGAATGCCTAGTTCTTCTTTATACACATAACCGACAAAACCACTGCAATCAAAACCAGTTTTACGATTGCTACCACCGTAACGATAGGGCGTACCTAATAAAGTTTTACCGCGGTCTAATAAACTATCGCTTAGGCCCGGCAACTTATATTCGTCAAGAGTAAGCTCTTCCTGCAATTGCAGAGCAGCTTGTTGTGCTTCGTCAAAACGGTCTAACACCGCGACCAATGCACGTGAATTCAGTTCGATTGATTGTCGCTCAACTGAGGTTGCAGCACGCTGTTCGGTGTTTACGTTGGCACAAGACGCCAAAAATAAACAACTCACACCGCAAGCGATGGCCTTTATCAATTTAGACATACATACAAAATTCTTTCTGATTTAGCGAGGTAATATGCCTTGCATTGCCACAAAGTGCAAATCTTTTGATCCCAAATGTGACTTTCTCAGTGGTTAACCGTCAGAGCGAGCAACATCGATAGCTGACATAAAGGCCGCCCACTCTGCTTATGCCAGGTATTAAAAGCCTCTTGTACCGCCGCTAAATCACGCTGACTGGTGGGCCGTTTAGTAACTATATTCTGTGCAACTAATGCCGCCACAACATCATCACTCAAGACAAAGGTGTCTTTACCGGCCATACGCAAAAAACGTGGCGCTGACAAACCACCCAACTGATAACCCTGTTTAGCTAAGTAGCGCCACAAACCAACAATATCTTGCTCAGGCCACTGCGCTAGAAAACGGCCAAAACCACCATGTTCTTGGCGAATATCTAACAGCATTTGCGCATTACGCGGAACACTTTTCAATTTACCCAAATGACGAATAATGCGCGTATCTTGCATTAAGCGCTCAATATGCTCAGCACTCATTAGCACGACTTTATCGGGATCAAAGTGCCAAAAAACATCTTCAAAATTTGGCCACTTGGCATCAACGACACTGTGTCGTAAACCCGCTCGAAACACTCGCAGAGCAATTAATGACAAGTAGCGATCGTCAGGCACGGCAATCAGCTCAGCAGCGCTGGCTGGCATAGGTAGACGCGCATCTAAGGCAGCCAATGAACCAAAACGGTTGATGCCATACTCCAGCATCCATTGAAAATCTCTCATAACAGTGATCCATCCAGTCTATAGTCTGTTCTAAACATGTCGTTAGCAGATAGTTAATCCTGTTTAGCATGCTGCATCATTAAACGCTGGGCCATTTCATCTAACAGCTTCTGTTCCTGCTTATCGGCCATTTTCTGTGCGTCCTCACGGTAACGCTGCACCAGCTTACGCAAACCCTCTAAGCGCGCATAGGCTTGCTGCCACGCCGCTTGACTGACGCTGACATTATTCTGATGCCAAGCCAAACTCTGCTCTTGCTGAACAATGGCCACTTCCAACTGGGACAAAAAGCGTTGATAGTTCATCAGCCACTGACCGCTAACGCCGGTTTGCCCTTTATCAATCCACTGCTGCTGATAATCATCACGGTATTGCTGCAAGTTTTGCAGTTGTTGTTGTGCTTGCTGCAATGCGTGTTGGTATTGACGCAGTTTGCCGGCCGCTTCTCGCTCAGTGGTTTGCGCCATATCAACCACCGGCAGTAAGCGTTGCGCACGTTTATTCATACGACGATCAACTTAAGGCTGCCGGATTCAGTACCGCTAATAAGTGCTCGGTACTTTTTTCCAGTGATTCAGTCTCGCGTAAACCTTGACGCAAGTAGGCTGACATATACGGATAACGCTCAATCGCCAAGTCAGTATCTTTATCACCGCCTGCCACATAAGCGCCAACACTGATCAAATCACGACTCTGCTGGTAACGTGTCCATAGTTGTTTAAAGCGTTGCGCAGCTTGCAGATGCTCTGCAGAGACCACTTGCGGCATCACCCGACTGACCGAGGCGCTGACATCAATCGCCGGGTAATGCCCTTCTTGGGCTAAATCGCGCGACAGCACAAAGTGACCATCCAGTACACCACGTGCCGCATCAGCAATGGGGTCTTGTTGATCATCACCTTCAGATAATACGGTATAAAAAGCAGTGATCGAACCGCCACCTTTTTCAGCGTTACCGGCACGCTCAACCAACTTAGGTAATTTAGCAAACACGGAAGGTGGATAGCCTTTGGTGGCCGGCGGCTCGCCAATGGCCAAGGCAATTTCCCGCTGCGCTTGAGCGTAACGGGTTAAGGAATCCATCAGTAATAAGACGTTATAGTTTTTGTCACGAAAATATTCAGCAATCCGCGTGCAATACATGGCCGCGCGTAGGCGCATCAAAGGCGCATCATCCGCCGGTGAGGCCACGACAATCGCGCGTTTTAAATCCTCCTCACCAAGAATATCTTCAATAAACTCTTTAACTTCGCGGCCCCGCTCGCCGATCAAACCAACAATGACAATATCGGCTTGGGTAAAACGCGTCATCATTCCCAGCAGCACACTCTTACCAACCCCAGTACCGGCAAATAAACCCAAACGCTGACCACGTCCCACAGTTAATAAGCCATTGATACTGCGAATGCCCACATCTAAAGGTTCACTGATAGGGTTACGTTTCAGTGGGTTGATGGCAGGCCCTTCCATTTGCACCCACTCTTCCGGCTCGATACGGCCTTTACCATCCAGCGGGCGGCCGGCACCATCTAAAACGCGCCCCAGCATCGACAGCCCCATTGGCATCCGATCAGTGCCCGCAACAGGCACAACTCGCGCGCCGGGAGCAATACCTGTGAGGTTACCGATTGGCATCAGAAAGACTTTCTCACCAGAAAACCCCATCACCTCAGCTTCCACTTGCACCGCTTGATAACCATCATTATTAATCACCAAACAGCGACTACCAACCGGCACTTGCACACCTTGCGCCTCTAAGGTCAAGCCCACCATCCGAATCAGACGACCTTCAACCAGCGGTTGCTTTGACAACTGTGTAGCGTTTTTATAACTGGATAAGCGGGTCGCAAAGCGCGTGCGTTGCAGGTGCATAGCGTCTCCTCGTCAGTTCAGAGCCTGAGTATCATCATCGATGCTCGGCTCGTCAGTCACAGCGTCAGGCTGCTGTGCGGCATCCTCCTCAATCACAGCGTCTAGTCCGAGTTCTTGCGCTGCCGCAGCCGGCTCAGCAGGCATATCGACAGCATCCAAGGACACCTGCAGATCAGGCGCCAGCGGTCGACTTTGCAGTTCGCGCTGCTGCTCTAAAATCTGTGTAGCAATATGTTCGATACGCGTTTCAATACTCGCGTCGATTTGAGTATTGAGCGACTCAAAACGGCAACCACCTGGCAGTAAATCGTCATCCTCAACAATTTTCCAGTGTTCTTCATGGCGCGCGCGCAAGGCTTTAATCTGTTCAAAATCCTGCGGATTAACATAGACGCGCACGGCCTCACTGCCCATCGGCAACAACTTTAAGGCTTCACGGACAACCTGTTTGATTTGGCTGGAGTCAATACTCAGTTCGCGCTGTATCACTTGACGACTGATCTGCATCACCAGATCCAGCATACTTTCTTCAAGCTGTTGATCTTGCTGGGCGATCGGCTGAAAAAACTCGCGCATAATATTTTCTAGTGCTTGTACTTTATTGCGCAGTACCCCGTCCGCTTCTTGACTCGCCTTTAGCTGCCCAGCATGAAAGCCATCTTTCTCGCCAGTACTGAAGCCTTCATTCCAAGCCCCTTGGCGTACACTTTCAACATCCTCAAGCGTCAACGGTTTGACGTCCTCAATCGTAACGTCTTCAACCCGCACTTCTGTCTCAGCCTCTGCCTCAACTGCAACCGGCTCAGGCTGCTTTTCTTCGATAGGCGCATCAAAGCTGGGTAAATCCCAACGACTAAAGAGCTGGCTTTCTTGTGCTGAAAGCAGCTCACTGCTTGGCTTTTTATCAGGCATCGCTACACCATCTCTTCGCCACCTTTACCACCCAGCACAATTTCGCCGGCATCCGCCATACGGCGAGCAATGGTAAGAATTTCTTTTTGCGCCGACTCTACTTCACTGATGCGCACCGGCCCTTTGGCCTCTAAGTCATCACGCAACAGTTCAGACGCTCGTTTTGACATATTTTTAAAGATTTTTTCTTTAATGGCTTCATCAGCACCTTTCAGCGCCAGCACTAATACGTCGGAAGACACTTCTCGCAACAAGGACTGAATACCGCGATCATCGACATCAGCCAAGTTATCAAAGACAAACATCAGGTCTTCAATTTTCCCAGACAGATCATGATCCAGCTCGCGAATAGCATCCAGCAAGGGTCCTTCAATCGAACTGTCTAAGAAGTTCATAATATCAGCAGCACGCTTAACCCCACCCATGGTGGTCCGTGAGGTATTGGAGTTTCCAGAAAACTGTTTTTCCAAAATGCTGTTCAGTTCTTTTAGCGCCGCCGGCTGAATGGTATTCAGCGCAGAGACCCGCAAGACAATATCCAGACGCACTTTATGATCAAAATGCGCTAACACTTCACCAGCTTGATCGGGGTCTAAGTAGGCCACAACAATTGCTTGAATCTGTGGGTGCTCATAGCGAATCACATCAGCGACTGCACGTGGCTCCATCCACTTTAAGCTGTCTAAACCACTGGTATTACCGCCCAACAAAATACGGTCAATTAAGCTGCCAGCTTTGTCTTCACCTAAGGCCTGGGTCAGCATTTTGCGGATATAACCGTCCGCACCAACGCCTAAGCCGGTTTGATCGCTGACCACCTCAACAAACTCACTCATCACCTGTTCGACCTGCTCACGATGCACATTACGCATCTGTGCCATGGCTGAACCGACGCGCTGTACTTCTTTAGGTCCCATATGCTGCAACACTTGCGCAGCATCACTCTCGCCCAGAGATAACAGCAAAATCGCAGCTTTATCGATTTTATTGAGTTTAGTTGTCATAGCATTATCACTCATCAGAGTTAATCCACTCTTTTACGACCTGTGCCACGCGTCCAGGATCTTCGGCAACTAAGCTTTTAATCGCATTAAGCTGGGCATCATACCCTTCGCTGGGACTCGGCAATAAAATGTTTTGTGGACCACCTAGACTGACTCGATCCTCAGCTAAGCCAGCATCGAGATCATCCAATCCACCCATTTCAGCATCAGCTAACCGATCACGGGTTGCCAGCTCTTTGGATGTACCGCCACCTACCACATTACGTAGCAAGGGACGCAGCACTCCAAAGACCAGCACTAAAATAAACAAGACGCCTAATACTTGCTTAACAATGTCCCAGAACCAAGGTTGGGTGTAAAAAGGAATATCAATAATTTCTTCAGGCATCAGTGGTGCAAAGGGGGCGTTAATCACGCTAACGCTGTCACCTCGACTGGCGCTAAAACCGACAGAATCCTGTACTAAGCGCGTAAAACGCGCAACGTCTTGTTCTGTCCATGGCACGCGAGTCGCCACACCAGTTTCTGGATTAATAATAATTTGGTCATCCACCACCACCGCAACAGACAAGCGCTGTAAACGACCTTGGTCTTGTTTGGTATAGCTGATCGAACGATCCAATTCAAAGTTACGGGTCGACTGCTCACGCTTATCGTTTGGATAAGGTGCCAACATTGCTTGCCCAGTGGCCGGATCAATAATTTGCTCACCATTGGCATCCAACAACGGCTGACCTGCGGCAACAGGACCACCTGCTGCTTGCGCACCGCCCGCCACCTCAGGTGCTGTCGCAGCGCCTGGAGGTTGATTGCTCAGCGCACCGGGCACACCTTGTGGACCACTGCTAACTTGACGCTGCTCAATCACAGATTGTTCACTGCGCAGCGCTGGCTGATCAGGGTTAAAAGTTTCCGAAGTGGATTCAATCGCGCTGAAGTCCACATCTGCCGACACTTCTGCTTTATAGCGATCAGCCCCTAAAATAGGCTGTAAAATATTATGCACTCGTTGCGTAAACAAGGTTTCTAAGCGGCGCGAGTAATCAAACTGTTTACCCGCGCGGGTCATTTCTGACAGCTCTTGCTGATCGGATAACAGATGACCTTTCTGATCGACCACCGTCACTTGTGATTTATCTAATTCCGGCACACTGGTGGCGACGAGATTAATAATCGCCATCACCTGACTCGGTTCAAGACTGCGCCCTGAATACAGCTCAACCAATACCGAGGCGCTCGGTTTACGCTCATCACGAACAAACACTGAGCTTTTTGGAATAGCCAAATGTACACGTGCGGCTTTGACGTTATTTAAACTGGAGACCGTGCGCGCCAGCTCGCCCTCTAAACCACGACGGTAACGTGTGGTTTCCATAAACTGACTGGTACCTAAGCCCTGCTCTTTATCAAGGATTTCAAAACCAATGTTATTATCGCTGGGCGTCACTCCTGCTGTTGCGAGCTTTAAACGCGCATTGGATAAATCGGCAGCTTTAACTAACAATGCCCCCGAGTTAGGCTCAACACGGTAGGCAATACCAGCGGTGCCCAAAGTTTCAATCACTTGATTAGCATCTAAACCCGCCAAACTGCCATACAGCGGACGATAATCAGGTTCCTGCGACCACAAGACAACGGCAAAACCAATGGCCACACTGGCAGCCAAACCGACCAAGAGAGCGACCTGGCGTAACGCAGGCATTTGCGCCAAACTGTCCAAAAACGCCAATCCAGCAAAAGCAGGCTTGCCTGGTTGCGTGGTGGTTTGCGGAGTATTTGCGGTTGCGTCAACCATGATCTATCGCCCCTAAACTGGCATCTGCATAATATCTTGATAAGCCTGAACCAGCTTATTGCGAACTTGTGTCATTGCTTGAAATGAGACGCTGGCTTTTTGTGAGGCAATCATCACGTCAGTTAAATCGACGCCACTCTGCCCTATTTCAAAAGCTTTAGCGAGCTGGTTTGAGGCCTGTTGTGTTTCATTCACTTTACCGACGGCTTGGCCAAGCATCTCAGCGAAATTAGGGCCGCCAGCCGCAGGGACTTCTGATACAGCTGGGGGCTTAACGCGCGCCATTGCATCCGTCTGCATAGCACGCATTTCTAACATCAACCGATTAAATTCTATACCTTGGCTCATTTTTATCTCCTATCGCTTCTTTGACGCTTTGCGATTCATATAGAGATAAGAGCAATTTTCAGGCCAACTTAAGCTTAACCCAAGATCTGCTAGCTACGCATACCTCGACCAGAGATTAATAAACGTACGCACACGGTATACAAAATCAAGGCCGTAACTAGCATCAGGCTAATCGCCACGCTGATATCAATATCAGAGACGCCTAAAATACCGTAACGAAACGCATTAACCATATGCAAAATAGGGTTAGCGAGAGAGAGTGTTTTCCAGAATGGACCCAGCATATCAATTGAGTAAAACACCCCGCCTAAGTAGGTCAGTGGCGTCAGTACAAAAGCAGGAATAATCGAGATATCATCAAAATTACGTGCAAATACCGCGTTTAAAAAACCACCTAAAGCAAATACAGCTGATGTACAAACAATCACTACAAGGGTAATAGCTAAGTTATGCACCTGCAGGTTGGTAAAAAACAGTGATAAAACCGAGACAATCACCGCTACGCCCAGCCCACGCAAAACACCACCCATCACAAAACCAATCAAAATAGTATGTGGCGATACCGGTGACACCATCAACTCTTCAATAGAGTGTTGAAATTTAGCACTAAAAAAGCTCGACACCACGTTGCTGTATGAGTTGGTAATCACCGACATCATGATCAAACCCGGAACGATGTACTGCATGTAAGTAAAGCCATGCATGTCACCGATTTGACTACCGATCAAATTACCGAAGATCACAAAGTATAAAACCATAGTAATAGCCGGCGGCAATAAGGTTTGTGGCCAAATACGCAGAAATCGTCGTGCTTCACGGTAGACAATGGTTTTTAAGGCAACCCAATTGGATTTTAACTCTGCGTTCATAGCTGATCACCCTCCAGGTTCTTTTCTACCAATGACACAAAGAGTTCCTCCAGTCGGTTACTTTTATTACGCAAACTCAGCACTTCAATGCCTTGCGCTGAAAGCTGAGTAAATAAATCAGTTAAGCCTCGGTGCTTTTCAACCTGTACTTGCAAGGTACATTCATCCAGTAGTTGCGCAGGATAACCATGTAATTCTGGCGTTTGTGTTTGCGTCTCTTTTAAATCAAGCAAAAAAGTTTCATTCGATAACTGACCTAGCAAAGAGCGCATACTGGTGTTTTCGACAATAGTACCGTGATCAATAATGGCAATATTACGACACAGCTGTTCCGCTTCCTCAAGGTAGTGAGTGGTCAGAATAATAGTAGTTCCCTGCTCGTTGAGTTGCGTAAGGTATTCCCACATCGAGCGGCGCAACTCAATATCCACACCCGCTGTTGGCTCATCGAGAATCAATAAACGAGGCTTATGCATTAACGCACGAGCAATCATTAAGCGACGCTTCATCCCACCAGAAAGCATCCGTGAAGCCGAGTCACGCTTATCCCATAGGCCTAACTGCTTAAGCAGCTCTTCAGCACGCACAAGCGCATCTTTAAGCTTAATACCGTAATAACCCGCTTGTGTGGTTAAGATATTTTGCGCAGTTTCAAATTGGTTAAAATTAAACTCTTGTGGGACCAAGCCAATACAGCGCTTTAACGCCAGCGGATCAGTATCTAAATCATGGCCAAATACCTGCACACTGCCGCTGGTTTTATTGACCAAGGTGGAAAGGATGCCAATGGTGGTTGATTTACCTGCGCCGTTAGGACCTAACAGGGCAAAAAAATCACCTTCCGCCACTTCTAAATCAACCCCTTTCAGGGCCTCAAAGCCATTTTCATAGCTTTTTTTTAACTGCTTAATGGATAACGCCAAAGTCATAATAATTGCACACAAGTATTTAGATTTAATCTATAAAGATGGGGGCTGAGTTGTGATTTTACAAGCGGACATTGGGCAACAATAGCCTTACAGCGCGCCCAAGGAATAATATTTGCCCTGGCTCCACAGCCCTAGCACCTGCTGCCCCTCTATCACACCCTCTTCGCCATACTCCACCAACTGATAAAAATCACTACGTTGCAACAGCACGCGGAGGTTCTTGCCAATCGAGACATACGGCGACGGTTCTTGCGTTTGTGGGTCAATCTCCACATGCACAGGGTGCTCAGGACCAATCATCAAAACATCGTCTAAATTAGTCGTCACGTACACATTTTGCTCACGCCCTTCACCCTGCACAAAGGTATTAATAGAAACAAAGGGCGCGTCCTCAACGTCAATGCTGAGTTTCTCAACCGGTGTCACCAAAAAATACTGATCGCCCTCTCTGCGCAATAATCGCGAAAAAAGCTTTACTAAAGCCACTCGCTCAATCACACCACCTTGATGATACCAGCGCCCATCACGAGCAATACGCATCTCACTGTCACCGCACTGTGCTGGCTGCCAATCAGCATTATAGGATAAGCGCTCTGCACTATCAGCCAAGCACTGTAATACATCATTATGATCAGGGTTGTGCATAAAATAAGCCTGTATTAAGGGTTTAAACCCAGCAAGCGTCGCGCATAGTTGCGTAACGGCGGACGAATCATGTCTTCGGGCTTCTTATTATGAAAGGTTAAAAAGCCACCGCGATTACGGATATTAGCGGTATCAACCAAATAGCCATTACCGACCTCCACCAGCATCAAATGAATTGCTCCGCGGTCCACCCCTAGACGCGCGCCGCTGTCTTTTCTTGTTTTAAACTCATCCCAATTACCGATGCGATCGTTGCCTTGCGCAAAGCGGGTATACAACAAGTAATGCGCGCCACTATGGCGCGCAGCCTGCAACGCCTCTTCAAAGCCCATCGGCACAGGGGCAAGGCTTAGCCGCGGAAAATACTCAACAAAGGCATTAAAGGTTTCTTCCGCAACAATATTTGGGCGCGCCGACGCATGGCCCAACGGAATAAACAGCCCTTGGCTGATATAGATATAAGAATCAGCCTGCAAACGCCAATTATTAGCACGCTTAATTTCACTGTGATTAAGCAGACCTGCATCACGCATCTGGTACTCAGTTTCTGCTGTTAAATCACTGACCTTCATACAGGATGCCAAAGCAACAACCAATAAAATCAATAATAATTGGCGCATATAACGTCCACCTCTAGCGTCAAAAGAATAATCCTTGAATTTTACAAGCAGGTTTTGCGCCAATCTATACTTTTAAAAGTTCAAAGACCGCGCTGCCACTCTTCACGCAGAGGCATGGTATCGGGCTGTTCGATAGCCTGCTGTAATTGCGCTAAGAAACG
Source organism: Denitrificimonas caeni (assembly GCF_905120345.1). Taxonomy (GTDB): domain Bacteria; phylum Pseudomonadota; class Gammaproteobacteria; order Pseudomonadales; family Pseudomonadaceae; genus Denitrificimonas; species Denitrificimonas caeni_A. The sequence goes on from NZ_CAJHOA010000001.1 coordinate 504,669, forward strand.
CTGCTTATCAGCGCCCAAGGTACCTTTAAGTGGTAAGTAGTTCGAAGCATGATCACTGCGAAATACTGTGTTTTTCAACTGCAGCTGCCCAATAAACCGCTGCAGCTCAATAAACAATTCCTGCTGCTGTAAAGACTCAAACTCAGGAAAGCTTTTCTTAAAACGTGTATTTCCCTGTGGAAAACTCACCACCAAGGTGGAAAGAAACTCCGGTTGAGTTTCGTTCATCAAGGCGGCGGATTGATCAGCATGCTGGGCACTTAAGCTGCGCCCACCGAGGCCATTAAGAATCATCACTGAACGCTTAATGCCCGCCTCACCCAACTTACTTAAAGCACTTAAGGTCGAAGCATAGGTTTCACCTTTATTGACCTTGCGCAGCACTTCATCATCACCGGATTCAGCACCGACATAGACCATCTTCAAACCAGCATCAGCCAACTCTTGCAGCTCACTGATAGACTTATTTTTAAGATTGCTCGGCAAGCAGTAACTGGTGACGCGGCGCACCGTCGGTAAATACTCTTGAATGGCGTGTAAAATAGTCAGCAGACGTCGCGTTGACAGCGCAAGCGCATCGCCATCCGCTAAAAATACCCGCTGCACAATCATCTGTTCAGACACACGCTGAATCTCTGTGAGTACCTGTTTTTCATCACGCACAGAAAATTTTTTCTGTGGTGCAGTATACATTTCACAAAAGGTACATTTATTCCACGAACAACCATTAGTCACTGGCAGAATCAGTGACTGGGCTTCACTGGGCGGACGAAATACCGGTTCAATATAATCAATAGGAAAACTATGCGTCATCTTTCAAAACCTCTATCAGGCCTGATCAGGCGTATCTTGGATATCTTGCGGCGCATCCTCACGCTTGATGCGCTTGTTACCCATGCGCACACCAATATCCATTAGAAACTGAAAAAAGCCTTCCTGATCTTCTAATACATTGCTCCAGAATGGCGAGTGGTATAAGGCGACCGCACCATGTACCAAGGCCCAAGCGGCGCAATAGTGAAAATAGGGTGGCACATCTTCCAATTTACCTTCATCAATACGTCCTTCGATCAAACGCGTTAAACGCTCAAAATTGGAAGCACGAATGGTATGCAGTTGTTCGACCATTTCTGGGACTTGATGACCTTTAAGAACTTTTTCTTCAAGGCGATCAAATAAGCGATAACGCTGTGGATCACGCATACGGAAAGCAAAATAAGCACGTGACAACGCTTCTTTATCACTGGAAACACTATCCGACTGAAACAACTGATTGAGCTCACGCTCATAATTGAGCATTAAGCGTAAGTAGATTTCTGCTTTGGATTTAAAGTGTTTGTAGATGGTGCCCTTACCAATGCCCACCGCATCAGCAATCATTTCCACAGTGACTGAGTCTTCACCTTGTTCAAGAAACAACTTTAGAGAGGTATCAAGAATTTCTTGTTCACGACGGCGAAATTCACGCACCTTACGGGACTCTTTTTGCATACTAGAACTATCCAGTCAAAAATAAAGACTCTATTATGACCTTATTCACAAAAAATGCACGAAACAACGATATATTCTAAAATGACGCGATACGCAAAAACAGTCACCGACACGTCTCACGTCAACTTTACGTATAGCTTAAGCAATACGTGCAAGCATCTTCGTCTCATCCGCTTTTAGCACTTGCAAAGACTCACGAGCTAACACGCGCTGCTGATGTGCAACCAGTTTAGGCCATTTATCGGCATTCAACTGCTCTTGGCCATAAGATAAATTCACCCATTGGGTAACAATTGCAATATCAGCCAAGGTAAAACGATTACCGACAAAATAATCGTTATCAGCCAACTGCTGCTCTAAATAATCAAAGTGGGTCACTAGTTTTATTAATGCTTTTTGTACAGCATCTTCATCACTGGGCAACCCCATGCTCTTGGCTAAAGCACGATTAAAAAACACAGTAAAGGTTGCCAAGGGGGCAAGCTCATAGTCGCCGTACTTTTCAAACCAACGAATACGTGCTTTTTCTTCGATGGTATTGCCACACAGCGCTGGAGTATCTGGGTATTTTTCATCTAAATACGCACAAATCACTGCCGAGTCACAGATTTCAAACTCACCATCACGCAGAGCTGGGATGCGTCCCAACGGATTAATTTGATAATACCAATCAGGCTGATTGCGTGGAATGATCATCTCCATGCTGTAATCGAGCTTTTTTTCTAATAAGGATGTTCTCACTTTACGCACAAAAGGAGATAAAGAAGCGCCGTATAATATTAAGCTCATGGAGACCTCGATTAATCGTAAATATGTTTTTTCTTCCACTCATTTTCTTGGTCTTGCAACTCCAGACCTTCAGTCAGTTCACTGATCTGCTCAGAGCTTGGATTGCTCCCTTCCAGCATTGAAGCATTGGTACGCGCCAAGAGGGATTCAAATTGCGCCATGGGCTGTTTATACAGCGCAGCATCATTCTGTTTTTTTAAATACTGTATCGCGCGTTCAAACATTAAACGTGCTTGAGCTGTATTGTCCTGCTCAAGAAACTGACGACCACTATTATTAAAATAATCAATATAGACAGTCACCAACATGTGTTTTAGCTGCCCCAGCCAATACTTGCCTTCTGCACCAGGCAGTAGTTTTTCTTCAACCGCGCGAATAATTTGTGCTTGTAAGCTTTCCAACTGAAAGCGCACATCTTTAGCTTGCTGATCGCTAATAATAGTGACTGGAAGATTTTTAATCCGCAACTCATCTGCTTCAGCTATCGATTGGCGTAACTCTTCTTCACGCAACTTATATTTAGCTTCTTGACTATCAATCGTGCTGAGTTGCTCAACAAAATGTAGTTCTAAACGATTCAGCAACTGCTTAAGCTCGACGCTCATCAGCTGTCCCGGCAAGGCCTCGGAGAGAATGCCGCAACGGCGATAACGATCTAACAGATCGGCTTTAAGACGGGCTTTTTCTAATGAGGTTTTTTCTATCAGCTGATTAATATAGCCAATAAACAACAACGCAGCAATGGCGATAAAAATCAGAATAACGATAGTAACTGATGACACAGGGCATCCTCTTATTGATGCAATCTGAGCGACAACGTAATTTTTATTAGTCCATTACAACGTATCAAATCAGACATCTAACACCGGTTAGCTGCTCGATGACATGCCTGAATCACTCTATAGTTAACTGCGCAATAGGCTTAAAACCTCTTCAAGCTCGGCGACCATCTGCCGTAAAACCTGCTTAACTTGACTGCTTTCATCGCTTACTTCGGTGCTGGACAAGCGTAAGCGAGCACCGCCAATGGTAAAGCCCTGATCGTACAGTAGAGCGCGAATTTGACGAATCATTAACACATCGTGGCGCTGGTAATAGCGGCGATTGCCACGACGCTTAATCTCCGCCAACTGCTGAAACTCTTGCTCCCAATAACGCAACACATGCGGTTTCACCGCACATAATTCACTGGCTTCGCCAATGGTGAAATAGCGTTTATTAGGAATAATTGGCAATTCGCGATTATGACTAGGTTCCAACATAGGCTTCTACTCGATCACGCAGCTTTTGCCCTGGACGGAAAGTCACCACACGACGTGCGCTAATGGGGATTTCTTCACCTGTTTTCGGGTTGCGCCCAGGACGCTGACTTTTATCACGCAATTCAAAGTTGCCAAAACCAGACAACTTAACCGGCTCATTGTTTTCGAGGGCTAAACGAATTTCTTCAAAGAAGGTATCCACCAATTCTTTGGCTTCGCGTTTATTCAAGCCAATTTCCATAAACAGATGCTCAGCCATCTCTGCTTTCGTTAAAGCCCCCATACACTCACTTCCTTAATATTGCAGAAAACTTATCAGACAAAAGGGTCAGTATCGCTTGCGTTGCTGCGCTAACCTCGTCATCCGTTAGAGTGCGCGAAGGATGCTGCCAGGTCAAGCCAACCGCTAAACTTTTACAGCCCTCTTCCACGCCCTTGCCTTGATAGACATCAAACAGACGAATCTGCGTCAGCCATTCGCCTGCAGCACTGCGCATCGCATCCATCAGCTGCTGTGCCGGTATATCCGCATTGACGACTAAGGCCAAATCACGGCGCACTTCAGGGAAGCGTGACAGCTCACTAAAGGTGGGCAAACGTCCTGCGCTGATCGCATCCAGTTCTACTTCAAACATCAATACTTGCTGATCGATGTCTAATTCAGTAGCCAATTGCGGGTGCAAAGTACCGACAAAACCAACAGCCTGACCATTGCGCTCAATCCGTGCGCACTGCCCCGGATGGAAAGCATGCTGCTGACAAGGAACAAAGGTGAAGCTGTCGCGATCACCGGCCGCACCGAGCAAGGCTTCAACATCCGCTTTGATATCATAATAATCAACAGTGTCTTTGCCATGCGTCCACAACTCGGGTAAACGCGCACCAGTGATCACACCGGCGAGCATACGCTCTTGTTTTAAGTCTTCGAGCTGACCAACAAATCTTAGGCCACTTTCAAATAAACGTACACGATCTTGTTGACGGTTTAAGTTATGTTGCAACGCTTTTAATAAACCTGGCAACAGCGATGCACGCATCACTGATAATTCTGCTGAAATGGGGTTAGCCAAGGTCAGCGCTTTCAGCTCAGGGTGAAACGCAGTAAATAATTCCGGCTCAATAAAGCTATAAGTAATAGCTTCTTGATAGCCACGAGCAACCAGCAAACGACGCAACACTGGCAACTGCGCTTGTGCTTCGGTCTGTGCTTGTGGCGCTAAGCGTGCAGCTGGGTAGCGCACAGGCAACTGATCATAACCATATAAACGGCCAATCTCTTCTAGCAAATCCACTTCAATGGTGATATCAAAACGATGACTTGGCACATCTACCGTCCAAACACCTGACGCTTGCGTTGTCAGTTTTAAGCCGAGCGGAATCAACAAAGACTCAATCTGCTCATTACTTAAGCTCAGACCAAACATCTGCTTAACGCGCTCAGCACGTAAAGTAATGGATGCTAGTTTAGGCAAATGTTGCGCATCTTCTGTGACGCTCACAGGTCCTGCGCTGCCGCCAACGATGCTAAGTAGCAATTCAGTTGCACGCTCAATAGCTTGCGCTGGCAACTGCCAATCCACTCCACGCTCAAAACGATGTGAAGCATCGGTATGTAAACCATAGGAACGCGCCTTACCGGCAATCGCCACTGGCTCAAAAAACGCACTCTCTAGGAAAATATCGGTGGTTTTACCCACTTCCACACCGCTGCCTGCACCACCCATCACACCGGCAATCGCCAAAGCACGTTGCTGATCAGCAATCACCAAGGTATTGGCTTTGAGTTTGATTTCTTGGCCATCGAGCAAAGTGATCTGCTCGTTTTCTTGCGCCATACGTACGCAAATGCTGCCATTGATTTGCGCTAAGTCAAACGCATGCAGCGGCTGACCGAGTTCAATCATGACGTAGTTAGTCACGTCAACAACAGGATCAATACTGCGAATATCACTGCGCTGTAAACGCTCAATCATCCATGCAGGCGTAGGTTGAGTTAGATCAACACCGGTAATCACACGCCCCGCATAGCGCGGACAGGCTTGCGCAGCTGCAAGTTCAACCGCAACAGTTTGCTCATGGCTGGCAGCCACTGCTGTAATTGCAGGCAATTGCACTGGCACATTATACAGCGCACCGACTTCACGGGCTAAGCCTTGCAGAGACAAGCAGTCACCACGATTCGGCGTGAGATCCACCTCAATGCAGACATCATTGAGATGTAAACTGTCACGAACGCATTGACCGACTACAGCATCAGATGGCAACTCTAATAAGCCATCATTTTCATCGCTGATTTGTAACTCACTGGCCGAACAAAGCATGCCGAATGACTCGACACCGCGCAACTTAGCTTTGCTAATTTTAAAGTCGCCGGGCAACATCGCACCAACGCGTGCGAAGGGTACTTTTAAGCCCGCACGCACATTCGGTGCACCACAAACGATTTGTACGGTTTGTGCGCCATCGCTGACTTGGCAAACACGCAATTTATCGGCATCTGGATGCTGCTCAGCACTGAGCACTTCACCGACTACCACGCCGCTAAACACACCGGCCACAGGGGTCACCGCGTCGACTTCTAAACCAGCCATAGACAAACGCGCGACAAGCTCTTCACGGGAAGCTTGTGGGTCAACCAGACTGCGTAACCATTGTTCACTGAAATTCATGCTGCTCTCCTAAACTCTAAAGGGTATCGACCTAGCGAAACTGGGTTAAAAACCGCAGGTCGTTATCGAAGAACAGACGTAAATCATTTACGCCATAACGCAACATGGCTAAGCGCTCAACGCCCATACCAAAGGCAAAGCCTTGAAATTCTTCTGGATCAATGTCTGACATGCGCAGCACATTCGGATGCACCATGCCGCAACCCATCACTTCCAACCAGCCCGTTTGTTTGCATACACGGCAACCTTCGCCATTGCACATCACGCACTGCATATCCACTTCCGCGGACGGTTCAGTAAAGGGGAAGAATGATGGACGGAAACGTACGCCCAAATCTTTCTCAAAAAACACCCGTAAAAACTCTTCAATAGTGCCTTTTAAGTCTGCGAAGCTGATGTCTTTATCAATCAACAAACCTTCCACTTGATGGAACATCGGCGAGTGAGTGATATCTGAGTCGCAGCGATACACACGACCCGGGCAAACAATACGAATTGGTGGACGCTGAGCTTCCATGGTACGTACTTGCACCGGCGAGGTGTGGGTACGCAGCAGCATATTAGCGTTGAAGTAGAAGGTGTCGTGCATCGCCCGCGCGGGGTGATGACCGGGGATATTTAACGCCTCAAAGTTGTGATAATCATCTTCAACTTCTGGGCCTTCAGCAATACCATAACCGATTTTGGTAAAGAACTGTTCAATGCGCTCAAGCGTACGCGTCACCGGATGCAAACTGCCACTTTGTTGACCACGACCTGTCAAGGTCACATCAATCGTCTCAGCCGCCAGTTTGCTGGCTAGAGCAAGACTATCCAGATGCTGCTTACGAGCGTTTAGTGCATCTTGAACTTGCTCTTTCGCTGCGTTGATTAACGCACCCGCTTGCGGCCGCTCTTCAGCAGACAACTTACCGAGCTGTTTCATCTGTAGCGTGAGTTCACCTTTTTTACCAAGATAGTGAACCCGTAACTGCTCTAACGCTTGCGAATCTTCGCTGCCTGCAACGACCACTAAAGCCTGTGCTACCAACGCATCAAGATTATCCATACATTACTCCAGAGGACCTTGCAAAACATAGCGCTCAGGCTTTGCAAGGTGCTCTTACTATGACTTTTAAAAATAAGGATGCTATACGAAATAAGGGAAGAGCCTAAGCCCTTCCCTTATCAAAAAACGCATGTCGCAATGTTTTAAAACTTAGGCCAAAGTGGACTTAGCTTTTTCAACAATTGCCGCAAATGCTGCTTTTTCGTTTACTGCTAAGTCAGCCAGTACTTTACGGTCGATTTCAATTGAAGCTTTTTTCAAGCCAGCAATGAAACGGCTGTAAGACAAACCATTAACACGAGCACCAGCATTGATACGTGCAATCCACAGAGCGCGGAATTGACGTTTACGCTGACGACGGTCACGGTACGCGTACTGACCAGCCTTAATAACCGCTTGCTTAGCTACGCGGAATACGCGTGAACGCGCACCATAGTAACCTTTAGCAAGTTTCAATATTTTTTTGTGACGACGACGGGCTAACACACCACGTTTTACACGAGCCATAAACTATTACCTTTATTTATCCAGACCGAAATTAACGAACACGCAACATGCGTTCAACGCGAGCAACATCACTTGGGTGCATCATAGATGTCCCACGCAGTTGGCGCTTACGCTTAGTTGTCATTTTGGTCAAGATGTGACTCTTGAAAGCGTGCTTATGTTTAAAACCGTTCGCTGTCGCTTTAAAGCGCTTTTTAGCGCCACTTTTCGTTTTCATCTTTGGCATGTTGAATACTCCGCATTCAGATTGATACGCTATAACCTTAAGGCCTGCCTGTGCCCTAGGGGGTTATTTTTTCTTTTTGGGGGCGAGGACCATTATCAGCTGGCGTCCTTCCATCTTAGGATGCTGTTCAACGGTGCCGTATTCAGCAAGGTCACCTTCAACCCGCTTCAACAACTCCATTCCCAGCTCCTGGTGGGCCATCTCTCGGCCACGGAATCGTAATGAAACCTTGGCTTTATCCCCATCTTCTAGGAAACGTATCAGGTTGCGTAGTTTTACCTGATAATCCCCGTCTTCCGTCCCTGGTCGAAACTTAATTTCTTTAATTTGAATTTGTTTCTGGTTCTTGCGTGCAGCAGCAACTTGTTTCTTTTTCTCAAACACGTGCTTGCCGTAGTCCATGATGCGACATACAGGCGGCAATGCATCCGCAGAAATTTCAACCAGATCCAGCTTCGCTTCATCAGCAGCGGCCAGTGCTTCATCAATCGAGACGATCCCGACCTGCTCACCTTCTGCACCAATCAGGCGCACTTCGCGGGCTGTGATGTTCTCATTAATGGGTGCCTTAGGGGCAGCTCGTCTGTCTTGTCTCATATCTCGCTTGATAATTATCACTCCAAATCTTGGCGACCACGCCGGGAAATCGCAGTATTTAATAACTCACTGAACTGGTCGACCGACATACTGCCGAGGTCTTCACCGCCACGAGTTCGCACTGCAATGGTTTGTGTCTCAACTTCCCTATCACCAATGACTAGCAAATAAGGAACCTTGAGCAAAGTATGCTCACGAATTTTAAAGCCTATCTTCTCGTTTCTCAAGTCACTAGAGACTCTAAATCCACTTTCTAATAGGTTTTTTTCAACTTTCTTCGCAAAATCGCCTTGTTTCTCACTGATATTCATAATAACTGCTTGCGTTGGTGCTAACCAAGCTGGAAATGCACCTTCGTAATGCTCAATCAAAATACCAATAAAACGCTCAAACGACCCCAAAATTGCACGGTGCAACATCACTGGATGTTTACGTCCGTTATCTTCACTGACGTATTCAGCGTCCAAACGTACCGGCAAGTTAAAGTCGAGCTGCAGTGTACCGCACTGCCAAACACGACCTAAACAGTCACGCAAAGAAAACTCAATTTTCGGGCCGTAAAAAGCACCTTCACCAGGCTGCAACTCATACTCTAAACCCGCAGAATCCAGCGCATCAGCAAGAGCTTTCTCAGCCAGATCCCACTGCTCATCGGAACCGACACGCTGCTCAGGCCGAGTAGACAGCTTTAATTCAATTTCATCAAAACCAAAATCCGCATAAACCTTTTGAGTTAAACGAATAAAGTCAGCGGACTCTGCTTGCATCTGTTCTTCTGTACAGAAGATATGTGCATCATCCTGAACAAAACCACGCACACGCATTATACCATGCAATGCACCGGACGGCTCGTTACGGTGACAGGCACCAAACTCAGCCAGACGCAGTGGCAGCTCGCGATAGCTCTTTAAACCTTGATTATACACTTGCACGTGACAAGGACAGTTCATCGGCTTAATTGCATAATCACGCGACTCTGACTCAGTCACGAACATATTGTCAGCGTAATTGGTCCAGTGCCCTGACTTCTCCCAAAGGATACGGTCAACCACTTGTGGTGTTTTAATCTCTAAGTAGCCATTTTCACGCTGCACTTTGCGCATGTATTGCTCAAGCACTTGATACAACGTCCAGCCATTCGGGTGCCAAAACACCATACCTGGCGCTTCTTCTTGCATATGGAACAAATCTAAGCGCTTACCGAGTTTACGGTGATCGCGCTTTTCTGCCTCTTCAATACGCTTAACGTAAGCAGCCAACTGTTTTTTATCGGCCCAGGCGGTACCGTAAATGCGCTGTAACTGCTCATTTTTAGAGTCACCACGCCAGTACGCACCAGAAAATCGAGTGAGCTTAAAGAATTTCAAGAAACGCGTATTAGGCACGTGCGGCCCACGGCACATATCCACGTACTCTTGGTGAAAATATAAGCCCATTTCTGTCTCTTCAGGCATATCTTCAATCAGACGTAATTTATAATCCTCACCACGCTGAGTGAAAATATCGATCACTTCAGCACGCGGTGTCAGCTTTTTGATCACGTCATAATCTTGATTGATCAGCTCATTCATGCGCTTTTCAATCGCTTGCATATCATCTGGCGTAAACGGACGAGCAATGGCGATATCGTAATAAAAACCCTCGTCAATCACCGGGCCAATCACCATTTTTGCTTCAGGGAATAACTGCTTAACCGCATGACCCACTAAGTGCGCGCACGAGTGACGGATAATCTCAACGCCTTCGGGATCTTTAGGGGTAATGATCGACAGCGTTGCGTCGCTGCTAATTAAATCGGTTGCATCCAGTAAGCGACCATTCACTCGGCCGGCCACGGTAGCTTTCGCAAGACCTGCACCAATTGATTGGGCAACATCGAGAATAGAAACAGGATGATCAAATGTACGCTGACTGCCGTCAGGAAGAGTAATTACGGGCATGGCGCCTCCTCTGCCTAGTGGTGACCCCTACAAAAGGTCACATGGGTGGGATGAGCCAGTAAGAGCGATTTATTTTGAGGCTCACCTGCCCTACAGCGGCAGAAGGTTTTACCCACCTCACACAAATCGGATTCACTGGAAAAAAATGCAATCATAAAAATTAAAACTGCAGTAAAAACACAAAAGGCCGCACGAGGCGACCTTTTGAATTGTTTGGTAGGCACAATTGGATTCGAACCAACGACCCCCACCATGTCAAGGTGGTGCTCTAACCAACTGAGCTATGTGCCTACAATGGTCGCGTATTCTACGGATAAATTAATCATTGTCAATCGTTTTCATCACTTAGCGAGCAACACCCTATTTATTGGGCCGCAACACCGTCACCTCTAGCCACATCAACCTGCTTAGCAATAGAGACGGGCAATCCCAGCTCTTCTGCCACAATGTCACGCACACGTTGCCAATCTAAAAGATGAGCACCTTGAATATCTTCACGTTTAAGTAATACGTTAACCACTGCTGCATGTTTATCGACAATAGACGTCTCACCGTCATCACTGAGTGGTGTATGTGCTTCTAAATACAACGTACCTTGCGCAATGCCAAACTTATAAGGCTCGTTAATAATGCGCACTTTCTCGCCAACCGGCACTAAGCTGGCCAACTCCAAAACGTTATGATTGAGCATGCGAAAGCAACCATGGCTAACACGCATACCAATACCAAACTTTTTATTTGATCCGTGGATCAAGTAACCAGGCAACCCTAAAGTCAGCTTGTAAGGCCCTAACGGATTATCCGGTCCTGGCGGCACATAACCAGGCAATGGATCGCCGGCCTCAGCATGTTCACGCAAAATTGACTGTGGTGGAGTCCAACCTGGATTAGGCGTTTTCACGGTAATCGAAGTGTTGCTGATTGGCGAATCCCAGCCTTCGCGACCAATACCCAAAGGGTAGGTGTACACCACAGGTTTGTCTTTTGGGTAGTAATAAAGGCGGTATTCGGCCAAGTTAATCACTACACCCTCACGCGGACCCGGCGGCAAAATATAGCGTGTAGGCAGCACAATCTCAGTGCCGACGCCAGGTAACCATGCATCAACGCTAGGATTAGCCGCAACCATTTCCAAGTAGCCTAAATCATGGGTTTTACCCAGATCAGCAAAGGTATCTTCATAGCGCGCTTGAATGACCTGAACCTCGCCAACGACATCCTCACCAGGCGGCGGCAGCGGTAATTCTAAAGCCGATACAAAAGGCGCGACACACAGCACTGACAGTCCGTATAAGCGCAAAGACTTAAACGAGAGCATGTTTAACAACATCGAAGTAACCCTACCGGAAAAGTTTGTATTAGCGCCTGCATAGTACGGGATTTACCCATCAGATACACAGACCTTTATGCTGACTGCCAGCCTGGCTTGGCCTGTTTGCGCTGCGCTTGAATAACGTCACGACATTGCGGACAAAAATGTGCGGTACGCAATTGCTGGCGATCCAAGACATGCCAATGGGGTTGCGCAGGTAACAGGCTGCCACATAAGGTGCGATCAGCCTGACTACCAAGCTCTAACTGGCGACTGACGGCGTGTACGCGCTCTTTTTGACAGGCGAACAGATCCATTTGCTCGTCCGGCAAAATAATCTGATAAGCATGTAAAGACCACACCAAGCGTGCCATGTCGAGCCCCTAAAATCGGGCGCTACATTAGCCTAAAACAGTAGCTTGTAACAGCACTCGCGAAAAATTGTTCTATTGGGAGCGATTACTGCTGTTTTTTAGTCCTAATAAAGGCTCTAACTCTTGCCAAGTATTTTCTAATAACAGCGGTTGCGCCAATTGCGTCGGATGCACACCATCGGCTTGCATCATGCCATCCACCGCGCCCACACCCTCTAAAAGGAAACCCACTAAAGCTACTTTTTCTTTTTCGGCAATACGCTGATACACATTATAAAACGCATCAGTATAACGCTTGCCGTAATTGCTCGGTAAACGCATACCCAACAACAGTACAGACGCGTTCTGTTGCTTGGCCTTCTGCACCATAGTTGAGAGATTCATCGCCATATGGCTGAGCGAGAGACCACGCAAACCATCGTTACCACCCAACTCAATAATTACATACTGCGGCTGGTGCTGCGCGAGTAAATCAGGAAAGCGCGATAAACCTCCAGCACTGGTTTCACCACTGATCGAGGCATTCACCACTTTAAACTCAGCATTATGCTCAAGCAAACGCTGCTGTAGCAAAGCAACCCACCCCTGCTGGGTTTCCAGTCCGAAGGCTGCGCTGATACTATCTCCCACCACCAAAACAGTTGCTGCCTGAACAGTGGCGATAGAGCACAGCACACTTAAACATATTGTTGCTATCCATTGACGCATTGGAACCCTCATGACTAATAGTATTCTTAGCGCCCAGCACCTTAGCAAAAAGGTTCCCTCAACAGAAGGCCAACTGGCTATTCTTGACAATGTATCATTTGATCTTAAGCAAGGTGACTCGCTGGCTATTATAGGGCGCTCTGGATCAGGTAAATCAACTTTATTAGGGCTATTAGCGGGCCTTGATCTACCTAGCAGTGGCGAAGTCATTTTAGCTGGCAATCACTTAAACACCCTAGATGAAGATCAACGGGCAGCGTTACGTGCCACCCACGTCGGCTTTGTCTTTCAGGCGTTTTTATTACTGGATAGCTTAAATGCTTTAGAAAACGTCATGCTACCACTGGAGCTCGCTGGCCACGCCAATCCCAAGCAACGGGCCAGCGAGTTGTTAACCCGTGTCGGTTTAGCAAGCCGCTTAAAACATCCCGTTAACCTTCTATCCGGCGGCGAGCAGCAACGTGTGGCGTTAGCTCGCGCCTTCGCGACTCAGCCTGACGTGTTATTTGCCGATGAACCCACGGGGAATCTCGACAGCCAAACCGGCGAACAGATCAGTGATTTATTGTTTGAAATGAATAAAGAGCTCGGCACCACACTGGTTTTGGTCACTCACGATGAAAAGCTCGCTGCACGCTGTCAACAGCATTTACGCTTAGAAGCGGGCTGTCAGGTGGATCAATCATGCAACTGACATTCTTCGAACTACTAAAATTAGCGGCTAGGCAACTGCTGCGCGAGCGGCGCACCTCAGAACTACGCATTCTATTTTTTGCTTTAGTGATTGCGGTCGCTAGCAGCAGCACCATTGGCCATTTTGCCGAGCGCTTACAAGGCGCAATGCAGCTCAGCGCAGGAGAGTTCCTTGCCGCAGACTTGATCCTTTCCAGCAGTGAAACACCCAGCCCTGAACAATTGGCAGCCGTACATAGCGACGCTTTAAAGAGTTCACAAACCGTACAGTTTGCTAGCATGCTTGCCACTGATAAAGATTTACAGCTCGCCAGCGTGAAAGCCGTGGATGATCACTATCCGTTGCGCGGCGCACTACGCAGTCGCGGGCTATTGCAAACTGAAGAGCTCAGCGGCGGACGCCCACAACCTGGCGAAGTATGGTTGGACGCTGAACTAACAACAGCCTTAGACCTACAGGTCGGCGACAGCATTGAGATTGGTTCAGCGGTTTTTCAAGTTGCGCGAATCCTCACGTATGAGCCCGATCGTGCCGGCAATCTACTCAGCTTTACTCCGCGCGCGATGATTAATATAACCGACTTACCGGCCACCGAGGTACTGCAGCCGGGCAGTCGCGTCAGCTACCGACAGCTATGGAGTGGCGATGCGCAAGCTATTGCAACATTACGTAAAAGCTTACAAGAGACTTTATTACCGCATCAACGTATCGAAGGCCTCGCCGATGGTAATCAGCAAGTTAACAGCGCCTTAGAACGTGCGGCCAGCTACTTAAATCTAGCCAGCTTAGCCGCCATCTTATTGGCAGGTGTCGCGGTAGCACTCTCCGCCAGTCGCTTTGCACGCCAGCGTTTTGATCAGGCAGCATTACTGCGCTGTTTTGGCTTATCGCGCCAACATACCCTGTGGATATTTTGTCTACAGTTATTACAACTGGCGCTACTGGCCAGCTTACTCGGCACCCTGATTGGCTGGCTGGCACAGTTTGTCCTGTTTGAATTATTAGCTGGCTTACTGCCTGATGATATTCCGCCCGGCAGCTTAAAACCCTTTATTGCTGGGATTGCCACCAGCGTGGTGATGCTAGCGGGCTTTGCTTTACCGCCTTTAATTGCACTAGGACGTATTGCACCATTGCGAGTATTACGTCGCGACTTAATGCCCACTGCACCGGCCACTTGGCTTTTGTATAGCATGGTATTTATTACCTTAGCGGTACTGATGTGGCAACTAAATCTGGATATGCGCCTCACCAGTGCACTGTTACTCGGCGGCGGATTCACTGCAGCAGTGCTGGGTGCAGGTTTGTTTTTCAGTCTCAAGAGCTTACGTTTCTGGTTAGCCAAACGTAGCCTCGCGTGGCGTTTAAGTTTGGGGCATTTATTGCGCTACCCACTCAATAGCGTCGGTCAGATTATGGCTTTCGCGTTGATCTTACTGTCGATGGCTCTGATTGTCTTACTGCGTAGCGAGTTATTGGATAACTGGCAAGCACAGTTACCAGAAAACGCTCCAAACCACTTTGCCATCAATATCCTACCGGCACAGCAAGCCGATTTCAGTACAGCTCTCAGCATAATCAGCAGCAATAGCGCGCCGCTCTACCCTGTCACTTTAGGACGCTTAACCCAAATCAACGGACAACCAGCAACAACGCTGATTGCTCCTGAAGCACGGGTGATGCGTACCTTACAGCGCGACCTCAACCTAACTTGGACCAATCAACTTCCCAAAGACAATCAGGTGATTGCTGGCAACTGGTGGTCAGACAGTAAGGGCAACGCTACCCGCAACAGCGTCTATAATATTTCTGTAGAAAGTGCTCTAGCCAAACAACTGGGCGTAACTGTCGGCGACCAACTGACCTTTCATATTGCTGGTACTGATTACCCTGCACAGATTAGCAGTCTGCGCACAGTCGATTGGAACAGCATGCAACCCAACTTTTTTGTGATTTTTGATCCACAACACATGACTAACGTCGCTCATACATGGATGACAAGTTTCTACTTACCAGAAAATGCCGAGCGCCAGCGCATTGAACTGGCGAAAGCCTTCCCCAGTGTCAGTATTCTGCAAGTAGATGCCGTACTACGACAGTTACGCGATATTTTGGCGCAAGTGACATTAGCCATTGAATTGATTTTACTGTTTGTTCTGGCAGCGGGCATTAGCGTTTTAATCGCAGGTTTGCATAGCACCTTGGCTGAACGTATTAAACAAGGCGCACTGCTGCGTGCTCTAGGTGCTTCACGCAAGTTGCTGGTGCAATCTCAGCGCAATGAGTTTGTCTTGCTTGGCGCATGCAGTGGGCTGCTGGCTTGGCTAGGTTGTGAAGTGAGCAGCTACATTCTTTACCGCTTTGTTTTTAATTTAACCTGGCAGCTGCATCCTTGGCTGATGAGCTTACCGATTCTTGGTGCTTTGCTGATCACCGCGGTAGGTATGCTAGGCACTAGACAAGTATTGCACAGCAGTCCGTTACAAATTTTACGTAACAACTGATAACAATTTAGCGGAACTAATCATAAATATAGACATCACAAAGAGTAACTGGACGGCATCGTGATTAAAGATCACATACAAGGAGGTTAGGCGTGGATCAAAATAACACTGAAAAGCAAATTGCAGATTGTTAAACAATAAAAACATGACCACTAATGAGTCATTTAAAAAAACTAGGAGACTATCATGCGATCTATTCTTCTCTGGTTAATCGGAGTTCCTATCCCAATTATCATTTTATTAGCTATATTTTTGCATTAAGTTTTTTATATGCAGTGAATGATATGGATAAAATAAAATAACAACGGAGCTTGTCATGCTAAAAACTCAATCAGAATCAACTCATATAAACCGTCCCTATGCGCTAGGAGAATCCAGCCAATCAGCCGTCTCATGGGCTGCTGTGATAGTCGGCGCGGTGATTGCTGCGGCCTTAACGATAGTACTTATTACCGGAGGTAGCGGCTTAGGCTTTCTAGCCGTCTCACCTTGGCAAAACAGTGGTGTATCGGGTAGCGGTATTGCCATAGGCACTATTGCATGGTTGTTAGTGACGCAAGTTATTGCTTATGGTATTGCTGGCTATGTCACCGGACGTTTACGAACCAAGTGGACTGATGTCAGAGGCGATGAGATTTACTTCAGGGATACAGCGCATGGCTTTATGGTTTGGGCGCTGAGTACTATAGTAGGATTTGTCTTATTGAGTTCTGTCGCTGCGTCTATTATTTCTGGCACAACTCAAGCGGGTGCAACATTAGCTGGAGCAAGCGTAGAAGCAGTTGGCTCTGCAACAGGTTCTGCAGCGCAGAATAACGATGATGTATTCTCTCTAGATTATTATACTGACACTTTGTTACGACCTAAAAATCCTGGCGAAATGGATAACAAGCAGGATAATCGTAAAGAAATATCTACCATTTTAACTCGAAGTATTTTGCAAGGTGAGTTATCGACAGAGGATGAAAACTACTTAGTTAGCGTTATCGCACAACGTGCTGATATCAGTGAGACTGAAGCACGAGCCCGTTTGCAGCAAATTAGTGATCGCGCTAAACAAGCCGTTGCTAAACTGGAAACTCAAGCTCGAGAAGCCGCTGATGATGCACGTAAGGCCGCCGCTATTTTCGCGCTATGGGCTTTTGCATCTCTTTTATTAGGTGCATTTGTAGCGAGCTTTGCAGCAACAATAGGCGGCAGAGCTAGAGACTTATAAATATAGACGTTAATACTATTTATAAGGTAACTGACAAAAGGCTGCTTATGAAAATAAGCAGCCTTTTGTATTTAAGATAATAAATGAATAGCTAAAGCTTCAGCGACTTTTATGCCATCAACACCAGCCGACAAGATACCACCGGCGTAACCTGCACCTTCACCAGCAGGATATAAACCTTTGATGTTAATACTATTGAAACTAATCTTGTCACGTTTAATACAGATGGGAGAGGATGTACGTGTTTCTACACCAGTTAAAATAGCATCATGCATAGAAAAGCCTTTAATCTGCTTATTAAACTCAGGGATAGCTTCTCTGATGGCCTTAACTGCAAAATCAGGTAACAACTGACTTAAATCGCTTAGAGTCACACCAGGCTTATAAGAAGGGGTTACGCTACCTAATTTTTCAGATACTTTATCTGCTAAAAAATCGCCCACTAATTGCACTGGCGCATTGTAATTTTCGCCCCCCATTTGGTAGGCTTTTTCTTCCAGTTGACGTTGTAAATCGATACCAGCTAATGGATGCTCTGGATAGTCCTGTTCAGGATTAACATCGACAACAATCG
Source organism: Denitrificimonas caeni (assembly GCF_905120345.1). Lineage (GTDB taxonomy): Bacteria > Pseudomonadota > Gammaproteobacteria > Pseudomonadales > Pseudomonadaceae > Denitrificimonas > Denitrificimonas caeni_A. Next base: position 522,580 of record NZ_CAJHOA010000001.1, read on the forward strand.
CCGAGTTAGCATTACGTTCATTGCGCGAATACTCACTCATGCCATTAATAACTAACATCCCCGGCTCAGAGACGGCCGACACGACAGTACCGCCAGGACACATACAAAAACTGTAGACACTGCGACCGTCTTTACAGTGATGGACTAACTTGTAGTCAGCCGCACCTAAAATTTCGTTGCCAGCATTATCACCAAAACGCGCCTTATCAATAACTGACTGTGGATGCTCTATTCTTAAACCAACAGAAAAAGGCTTAGCTTCTATATAAACGCCGCTGTCTAATAAGTTCTGGAAGGTATCTCGAGCACTGTGCCCTATCGCTAAAATAACATGCTTGGTTTTAATCACCTCGCCAGAACTTAAAGTCAGTCCTTCAACTTGTTGGTCGACGATGTTTAAGTGTTCTAGCTTTTCACCGAAGCGGATCTCACCGCCTAAGGCAATAATATCTGCCCGAATATTCTCCATCATTTTGACTAACTTAAACGTGCCAATATGAGGTTTACTAACAAAAAGAATTTCCTCAGGCGCACCTGCTTTAATAAATTCAGTGATCACTTTACGGCCATAAAACTTTGGATCTTTGATCTGAGTATAAAGTTTTCCATCAGAGAAGGTTCCAGCACCACCCTCGCCATACTGAACATTCGACTCGACATTGAGCGCTCTATCACGCCACAAGCCCCAGGTATCTTTAGTACGTTGCCTAACATCTTGGCCCCGTTCAATCACAATAGGTTTCAAACCCATTTGCGCCAACAATAACGCAGCCAAAATACCACAAGGACCAAAACCTATAATCACTGGGCGCTGCTGTTTTCCCTGAGGGAAGTCTGCAGGCTTCTCAGTAACAAATTTATAATCCATATCGGGGCTCGGTTTAACAAAACCCTGACCTGCAAACTGCTCAAGGCAACGTGCTTCAGCTGCAGTTGTGAGCGCTACGTCTACACTATAAATCAAGAAAATTGAGTCTGATTTTCTTGCGTCATAACTTCTTTTAAAAATTGTAAGCTCAAGCAGCTCACCGTCTTGTAGCTCTAGCTTTCTGATAACTTCTTGTTTTAATGCACTACTTGAATGATCTAAAGGTAATTTAATATCTGTAAGTCTTAACATGATTATTTGTACTGCCTGCAGCATAGGCCGATGACTATGCTGATTAAAAATGGTATCCACTGAGATGGCCTATCCCAGCAACCATCTCACCTATAAAATATAAATCTATAATTCTCTTCAATTAATCAACGAAGTCGCATCGATTTCAATCACTGTACTCACATTCGCTCGTTCAATTATTTTCACTAAAACCGATTGAATCGCTTCGTCTTCTCGAGCATCGCCCTTACTGGCAATTTTTTGTTGTTGTGGTTCAGCACCTTCTTCTAATGTGAGGGTTACAACAACTTCTGTCGCAAAATCAGACGTTTTACCAAAGTACTCCAGCGACACTTGAGGATAGCCCTTGATACCTTTTTTAACCAACTTTGCGATACGTTTCTTTGCTTTATCTACATTCATAACTGCATCCTTGTCATCGTTAAGCACCAGTAAATATAACATTGTATGAGTCAGCATGCTTGCTTTCCTGACTTCAACATCTTCCTAACAAAAACTCTAACTCTTTGTTTTTGCAAATGAAAAATAATTTAAAGCTCGCGAACAGCCCTCAACTTAAACAACAATAGCGTCGGCTAGCAGACATATCTGCTCAAGCGCACCGCTGAAAAACCCAGAGTAAGCAACAGCTCCTTTGGCCCTGCAGAGCAAAAACCTCTTCTATCAGCGAAAACTTTTACTAACGCAAAGAACAGTTAGCAATTTATAATTCGCAGTTCTAAAAACCTCACGAGCATTACATGCTAAAAAAAATTGAACACTCCTTGGAAAAAACTATTTTTAACAGCCGCTGGATTTTGGCGCCGTTTTATTTAGGTTTAGTTCTGGGCATTATTTTATTATTTATCAAATTTGCCCAAGAGCTCTGGCATCTGGCAAGCACTGTTATAACTGCCTCTGAAGCAGACGTCATCGTTGGTATCCTTGCGCTAGTCGATATGTCACTGGTGGGTAGCTTATTGCTAATGATTATTTTCAGCGGTTATGAGATTTTTATTTCAAAAATCGACACAGGTGATCATAAAGATCGTCCTGATTGGATGGGAAAAGTCGACTTTTCTGGTCTAAAGCTAAAAGTTATTGGCGCTATCGTCGCTATTTCCGCGATTGATCTTTTAAAGTCGTTTATGGATATATCTGGAAAGATGAACGACGCTGATCTCAATAGTCTGAAGTGGAAAGTCATCATTCATATGGCATTCGTCGTATCCGGCGTATTATTTGCCATTATGGACAAAGTCGCCGGCGATACTAAAAAGCACTAACTTTTATCGAGAGCTAAGAGCTTAAAGACCGTAGTGGCATACAGCAGAGCGACCTTGTACAGGGTATCGTGTTGTAGGTATTTAAACGCCTGCACCGATACCACAGTCAGCACCCGTTGCTAGCTGGTACTCAATGCCAGTGATATACCAATGCTTATCACCACTCGGTGTGTGTACAGCGACCTCATCATCCAACGACTTGCCTAAGCACGCTTTTGCCATCGGTGACTTTAGTGATATATAGTCTTTGTTGGCAAAAATCTCTTCATCACCAACGATACGAAACCTGATGATTTCACCATCATCATCTTCCAGTTCGCACCATGCGCCAAAATAGACTTTGCCCTCTTGTACAGGGTTGTATTGAATTCTTTCCGCCACTTCAAACAACTTGGTTAAGTGCCTGATTCTACGGTCAATTTCACGCAGTTTACGCTTATTATATTGATAATCGGCGTTTTCAGAGCGATCTCCAAGGCTTGCTGCCCACGACACAATCTCAGTAATTTCAGGTCGATGCTTACGAATCAGATAGGTGAGTTCGTCTTTAAGTGTGTCATAACCCTCAGCGGTCAACAATTTTCTAATCATTATAATTACTCACATATTTGACTGCATTCTGAGTCTATAGAAACAGCTAAGCCGCTTACTGCATTAGCAAATAAGCGGCTTAGTACCAAGCAGAAACTCTACTTAGTTTTTTTGATCAATCAGCAGCGCGTGCTTAGCTCCCTCTTCGGTTACATCAACCAATAACGGCTGACTGCTCCATTGCGCCTGCATAGCATCCCCTGTACTGGAAATACTGGCTTGTAGTTTTAAACGGCCAATACTGGATAGCTGTAACTGCGGCAACAATGAATCAGCATCAGTCAAAGCAATACGTGCTGGTAATTCAGCAACCGTTAAGCGCTTAGCCGCTAAAGGCATCGGCGGGCCACTTTCAGCACGAGCAAAGACAAATACAGTGTCGGTCGCTGCTACTTTTCCAACCAATTCTTCGCTAAGAGCAATCTCAATAAATAATTGATACTCTCCGACATTAGCCGGCTCAACAGCAGACGTCTTAGACTCCGGTATGCCACTTGCTGCAGGTGGTTGGCTATTCGGTAAACTACTGCGCGCACGTTCAATCCCAGTTTGAATCGCTTGGTAAGATGGATCCTCTGGATCGAGCCCTTTCGATAACTGTGTCCACGCGTCAATTGCCGCTTGGAAACGTCCTTCTTCAAAGGCAGCAATACCGAGCAAGCCTAAGCTGGTCGCTTCATTTGGATCTTGTTGCAATGCTTCATCAACCAAGGCTTGTAAGTCGGCACTCCACTGATTGTTATTAGCAAAATACAACGCCTGTGCCCACTGACCTAACAAATCAGGCTGACGACCGACTAACTCGATGGTTCTTTCATAGGCCTGTGCCGCTTCTTTTGGTTTTTGCTCGCTCATATAAGTGCGCGCCAAGAAGTACCAAGCATCCACTGACTCAGGCTGTACACGTACGGTATCTTCAAGACGCTGAATCATTTCTTCAACTGTCTTCGGCTGTTCAGCAAGACTTAAGGTCAAAGCTACTTTATCGCTTGCGCCCCAGTGAAAGTACAAACCTAGACCGACAACAGGAACCAATAATGCAGCAATCAACGGTAAAACATTACCTAAATTAGCACTTTGTTTAGGCCGGCCTACATCGGTGTCATCGAGCAGCTCACGATCCGCTTCAATACGCCCTTCTGCTAATTGCTCTGCAGACAATGCGCCATTAGCGTGCTGCGCTTCTAACTCGGCGATATGCTCTTCATACAGGGCAATGTTTAATGCCGTACGGTCTTCTTCAGCTTGATCTTTACGACCGCGAAGCACAGGCCAAAGCAATAGAAGCAATGCCACCAGCAGTAGCAGCACCGCATAAATCCAAAACTGTGTCATAACGATGGGGTATCCTACTTATATTGCTTAAGAATATCTGACAAGCGAGTTTTTTCTTCGCTAGACAGCTGCTGCTCAGCCAGTTCGGCACGCACAGAGCGACGACGACGTATCACAATCACCGCCACCATCAAAAAGCCAAAGGCTAAGAACGCAGCTGGGCCATACCAGAGAATTAAGGTGCGATTGTTAACAGGCGGCTTATAGCGAACAAAGTCGCCATAACGATCGACGAGATACCCGACGATCTGCTCGTTGCTTTCACCTTCTTCGAGTTTCTTAAAAATCTCATCGCGCATATCCATAGCGATAGGTGCATCTGAGTCAGCAATATTTTGATTTTGACACTTAGGGCAACGCAACTCCTCTACGAGAACACGGTAACGATCGCGCTCAGCTTGAGTTGAGAACTCATAGGTATCAATCGAGGCCTGCGCAGAGCTCAAACAAGCAATAGTCAGACCTAGAGCATAGATAAAGCGTTTCATTCGTCGAGTAACTCCTGATAAATCGGCGCTAATTTTTCACGCCATACGCGTTTATCAACCACGCCAACAAACTTATGACGAATAATTCCTTTCTTATCGATCATAAACGTCTCAGGTGCTCCATAGACGCCCAGATCAAAACCTAAAGTGCCTTTAGGGTCACTGATATTGAGCTGATAAGGGTTTAAAAAATCACGCAGCCAGCGCTGCGCATCAGGGTTGTTATCTTTATAGTTGATACCGTGAATCACCACACCCTGCTTGGCTAAGTCATTGAGTACTGGATGCTCAACTTTGCAGGAAACGCACCAAGTGGCCCAAACGTTAATTAATGCGGGTCGACCAAGTAAGTCGGCACGGGTAATCACCACCTCAGGATCATCCAACGAACGGCTGGAAAACTCAGGGAAAGGTTTACCAATTAAGGCAGATGGCAACTCACTTGGATCATTATTAATCCCAAACAGGGCCATCCCCGCAAATAGCGCGACACCCAGCAAAACGCCGAATACGCCGATTAAACGTGCTCTAGACATGTACAGTTTTTCCTTGTTCAGCGACGTCCAAGGTGTCTTTCACTTTTTTCGTCACTTTAACGCGGTAGCGCCGGTCCATTGCCGCTAAGATACCGCCTAAAGCAGTCATTAAGCCGCCCAGCCAGATCCAGCGTACGAAAGGTTTAATATGTACACGCACTGCCCACGCACCACTTTCCAAGGGTTCACCCAAGGCGACATACAGGTCACGGGTAAAACCTGCATCGATACCGGCTTCGGTCATTGGCATCTGTTGCACGGTATACAGGCGTTTTTCAGGGTGTAACAGAGCAATCTCTTTGCCATTTTCGAAAATACGAACCGTACCCTTATCAGAAGTGTAGTTTGGGCCTTGGTGGTGCTCAGCACCCTCAAACACAAAGCGGTAACCGGACAGCTCCAGCGCATCGCCTGGGGCCATTTTCAAGTCACGTTCATCACTGTACTGACTGGACAGCACCACACCGACGGCGCACACCACCATACCCAGGTGACCTAATTGCATACCCCAATAACTGCGGGTCAATGAGCGCATCCCTTTGAATAAGCCTTTGTGGCGTGTTTTATCAAGGATATCGCGCACACCGGCCAACACCACCCAAGCACTGACAAAGAACAGGCCCAGCACTGCAATATTAAAGTCGCGATACAGCACGCTACCAATACCGCTTAATACCGCACTGAGCACCAGTACTGGGCCCAGCATTTTAACCAGCCATTGCAGCGGCGTGTTTTTCCAGCGGCTAATTACCCCAACACCCATGGCCAACATTAAAATAGCCATCAAGGGCACAAATAATGCATTGAAATACGGTGGGCCAACCGACAACTTAGCGCCGGTTAATGAGTCAAGAATCAATGGATACAAGGTACCCAAGAGCACCATCGCAGTAGCTACCACTAAAATAATGTTATTAATTAACAGCAAAGTTTCTCTCGACCAAAAGCCGAAACCCACTTTACTTTTTACGACTGGCGCGCGCATTACAAACAAGGTTAATGATGCGCCCACCACCACCAACAAGAACACTAAGATAAATATGCCGCGCTCTGGGTCAGCAGCAAAGGCATGCACTGAGGTGAGCACGCCGGAACGGACCAAGAAGGTACCCAACAAGCTGAGCGAGAATGCAGCAATGGCCAGCAATACCGTCCAGTTTTTGAATACACCGCGTTTTTCTGTCACTGCTAAGGAGTGAATCAGCGCTGTACCCACCAACCATGGCATAAAGGATGCGTTCTCTACCGGATCCCAGAACCACCAGCCGCCCCAGCCTAATTCGTAGTACGCCCACCATGAGCCTAGCGCAATACCTATGCCTAAAAACGCCCAAGCGACTAATGTCCATGGACGTGACCAACGCGCCCAAGCAGCATCAAGCTTACCGCCGAGCAGTGCGGCAATGGCGAAAGCAAACGCCACAGAAAAGCCCACATAGCCCATATACAGCATCGGTGGATGCACCACTAAACCAAAGTCTTGCAACAGGGGATTAAGGTCGCGACCATCCAGCGGCATCTGCGGCAGTAGGCGTTCAAAGGGGTTGGAGGTTTCAATCAAGAACAACAAGAAGCCGACGCTGACCAGTCCCATTACGGCGAGCACCCGCGCCAGCATTTCTTCAGGCAACTGACGTGAAAAAATCGCTACGGCAAAGGTCCATCCCGATAAAATCAATGCCCATAACAGTAGAGAGCCTTCATGCGCACCCCATACTGCGCTGAACTTGTAATACCAAGGTAAGGCACTATTGGAGTTCGACGCGGTGTAAGCCACCGAGAAATCATCGGTCACAAATGACCAGGTTAAGCAGCCGAAAGCAAACAGCAAAAACAGAAACTGTCCCCAAGCAGCAGGCTGCCCTAAGCTCATCCACTTATGATCGCCGCGCCATGCGCCGACTAAAGGGAAAAATGACTGCACAACAGCAAAACATAGCGCAAGGATCATTGCTAACTGACCCAACTCCGGCACAAACAACGCCGCATTGTTCATTTATTTGTTTCCTTTTGGCCATCTTGGTAATTTTTGAGCATACCGGTTTTTTCTAAAGCGCTGCTGACTTCAGGCGGCATATAGTTCTCATCATGCTTGGCCAACACTTCATCGGCGATCAAAACGCCTTTATCGTTTAAACGGCCTAAAGCAACGATGCCCTGCCCCTCACGGAACAAATCAGGCAGGATACCGCGGTATTGAATACCGGTATCTGCATCACCATCCGTTACGACAAAATCGACGGTTAGAGAATCTTCGCTACGGGTTAATGAACCCTCTTTCACCAAACCGCCGGCACGAATGCGTGCACCTTGCGGTGCTTCACCGTTAGCAATCTGGGTTGGCGTATAAAACAGGTTAATATTTTGTTGTAAAGCAGTCAGTCCTAGCGCGACCGTGGCAATCACACCCAATAAAATAGCGACAATTATGATTAAACGCTTTTTACGAATCGGATTCACTGCTGAGCCTCCCGGCGCAAACGACGCGCCTCATTCTTTAAATAACGTTGACGAGCCATTAACGGCAAAGCCACATTCAACAATAAAATTGCAAAGCTAATAGCATACGACGACCACACGTAAACACCGTGATTGCCCATCGCTAAAAATTCAGAAAACGAATTGAAATTCATGCACTTCTCCCGATCTGCCGTGCCACTTCAGCTTGCGCCCAGCGCGTGCGCGACTCTCGTCGCAATACCTCTAGACGCATCCGCATCAGCAATACAGCTGCGAAAAAACAATAAAAGCCAATCGTCATGATTAACAGCGGCAACCACATTTCCATCGGCATCGCTGGCTTTTCAGTGATAGTAAAAGTAGCAGGCTGATGTAGGGTATTCCACCAGTCTACCGAGTACTTGATGATGGGAATATTAACAACGCCAACAATTGCCAGAATAGCACAGGCTTTTGCTGAACTTTCACGGTTGCTAATCGCATGACCTAGAGCAATGATCCCAAAGTATAAAAACAGTAAAATCAACATTGCTGTCAGGCGCGCATCCCAAACCCACCATGCACCCCACGTTGGCTTGCCCCAGACTGCACCGGTAACCAGTGCAATCACCGTCATCCAAGCACCAATAGGTGCGGCTTGCTGCACGGCCACATCAGCAATTTTCATTTTCCAAACTAAACCGACAACTCCAGCAATGGCTAGAGAAATATAGGTCGACTGGGCTAAAAAAGCAGCAGGAACATGGATATAAATGATCCGAAAACTATTGCCTTGCTGATAATCAGGCGGCGCATAGGCTAAGCCCATCACTGCGCCCACGACGATCAAAAGGACGGCACTGACGCTGAGCCAAGGTAACCAACGCCCGCTTATTTCGTAAAACCACTTGGGCGAGCCTAATTTATGAAACCACGTCCAATTCATCGAGATACTCACAGTTATTCAAGATCAGTTGTGCAGTGTGTGACCGCGTATATATTACGCATCTAAACTATTGTCACACATACAAATTATTTCATTCGTTTGTTATTCGCCAACACTAATGCGCAGGCCTGCAGCAATCGCAAAAGGCGCCAGCGTTACGGTTAACATGGTCAAACTGGCCATCCATAATAAGTACCCTGTGGTTGGCAGCCCTTGTAAGGCTGCTTGAATCACCCCACTGCCTAAAATCAGCACAGGGATGTATAGCGGTAAAATCAGCAAGGCTAATAGTATTCCACCGCGTTTTAATCCGACCGTTAAGGCTGCACCGACAGCCCCTAATAAACTCAAGACTGGCGTACCCAATAAAAGTGACAGCAACAAAGTAGGGATACGATCCAGTGGCATACCTAACATCAAGGCTAATAACGGCGATAACATCACCAATGCCAACCCGCAGTACAACCAATGCGCCAGCACCTTAGCAAGCACCAGTACCACTAGGGGATGTGGCGAAACGACCCACTGCTCTAACGAGCCGTCCTCAAAATCACTGCGAAATAAACCATCTAATGATAACAACACCGCTAACAATGCAGCCACCCACAACAGACCGGGTGACAAGGTCTGTAACAACTGCGACTCAGGTCCTACCGCCAGCGGAAATAAAGCAATCACAATGGCAAAAAACACTAACGGATTGACTAACTCAGCTGGACGACGAAACATGAGACGCGTCTCACGCAACAACATCAGCGTAAAGACATTACTCATAAAGTCGCCTGTCCTAAATCAAGTTCTCGAAATGTGCTGGGGGCGTTTTGTAACGGGTGGTGCGTCGTCAGCACAACCATGCCACCCTGATTGCAATGCGCTGCCAAATGCAGCTCTAACTGAGTCACCGCTTGTTTATCCAGCGCCGTAAAGGGCTCATCCAGTATCCATAAAGCCGGAGCATCCAAATACAATCGTGCTAAGCCAACACGACGCTGCTGTCCAGCCGATAAGGTGTGGCAAGGCACATCTTCAAAGCCCGCCAAACCGACAGCCGCCAAAGCGTACCAAACCTGCTCGCGACTGGCGCCATGATGCAACGCCGAGAGCCACATCAGGTTTTCTTCGGCAGTCAGTAGACCTTTAATACCGGCTGCGTGGCCAAGCCAGAGCAAATTCGACGTTAACTCATTACGTTGCTGATGAATGCTGACGCCATTGATCAAGACATCACCTGTCGTTGGCCGCATCAAGCCAGCCAGCAAACGCAATAAGCTGGTTTTACCACTACCATTTGGACCGCTGACTTGCAGCATATCCTTGGGCTTTACACTGACATGCAAGTGCTCAAACAGCAGTCGCCAATCACGCTCACACGCCAAGTCAACAGTTTCAAGATAAGCATCGGTCACAAACACATCGCCTTGCGAAAAAGTTTCAGGTCAATTTCACAGAGCCGCTATACTGCTCTGCAGACACTCCAATGAATCGCGATTATACACAGCTGCGCAGCCAGCGCGGCAGGCATTTACAAAGCATTTACAATAGGTTGCATCGAAATGGCCAGTGAAATACCTTCCGCCCGCCCTTCCCCTAGCATCCCGAGCATGCAACGCCCTGTGGTGCAAGCTGTTAACAACATTTTGCAGCTGCAGAGCAGCCTACCGACGCAGCTGAATATTGGTGATTGCGCGCAAGCACAGGTGCTGGCCTTACGTGAAAGCCAAAACTCCTTTCAAGTATTGCTGCGTTTATCGCTGGGCAATGGCCAAACCAGCACGGTTGAAGTGCAAAGTAACCAACCTCTCACAGCCGGCAGCATCCTTAATGTCACAGCTTTGTCTGCGCAACAACTGGTATTTAGCTTACTCACAGACAGCAAAGCTGCGATTGCCACACGTATTGATACAACCCTACTCGCGCCAGGTACCCTACTTGAGGGCAAGGTCACTCAAGTCGAAGCCAACCCTCAAGGCGGCTTTAAAATCCTTATCAGCGTGACCAACAGTGCGTTAGCAGGACAGCAATTGCAGCTGGAGAGTGCAAAATCCTTACCACTTAATAGTCTACTCAGTGCTCGAATAGACAGCCCCCAGCAGCTGAGTTTTCAACCCTTTACCACGCGCATGGAGCCTTTAGCCATTAATCAAGAACTGCAAAAACAGTTCAATCAACAAGGTTCTTTAAGTCAATTATTTAAGGGTCTGGATACTATATCATTGGGCAATCTTTCTCCAGATGCTCAGAAAACCATCCAACAGCTACTCGGCGCACTACCTGAACTGGACCAGCTATCAAACCCTAAAAAGCTCGCACAAAGCTTACTCAACAGTGGCGCGCAGCTGGAACAGCGCTTACTCAGTGGTGCAGCAGAACATGCCCAGCAGGATATTAAAGCCAATTTATTACGCTTAATTGCACAAATCATGCCTCTGTTGTCCAATAGTAATCCCACCCTAGCCGCCTCACAAAGTGCTCTATTATCACAAGCATTACCTGGCTTACTGCGTGAGCAATTGCTGGGTAATACGCAAGCGCAACTGCGCGAACAGGCGCTTCGTTTCCCATTACCCGGTCGCTTATTGCAAACGCTGGATAATCCTAATGATCTGGGTGCACTATTACGCTTGGCCGCAGCAGCCGTCTCACGCCTGCAAACCCATCAACTGGCCAGTCTAGGACAAACCCATACCAACAGTGAAGGTACACAGGTCACCGTCTGGCAGGTGGAGATACCGACCCGCGACCAGCACAACATTGTGCCGCTACAAATTAAATTTCAACACGAACAACCGACAGCAAAAAAACCTGACGAACCGGTGACACCGCTTTGGAAAATCGATTTAAGCTTTGACCTAGAACCTCTAGGGCCGCTGCATATTCAGGCCAGCGTACAAGGTTCAAGCATCTCCAGTCAGCTCTGGGCGCAACAAGCCAGCACCGCGCAGCTGATTGATCACGAACTGAATCATCTGCGTGACCGTTTACTGGCTATCGGTCTGACCGTAAAAGATTTAACCTGCCATCAAGGCTCACCGCCACAAGGTGCGAAAACCACCCTACAACAACGTTGGATTGATGACCTAGCATGAGTAAACGCACGGAACGACAAGCGATCGCGTTAAAGTATGATGGCGAAAACGCCCCCAACTTAACGGCGAAAGGTAACGATGCTCTAGCTGAAGAAATTCTGCAAATTGCTCGTGAAAACAATGTACCTATTTATGAAAACGCAGACCTTGTGCGCTTACTGGCGCGTCTCGAGTTGGGCGATGCGATCCCTGAATCCTTGTATCAGACTATTGCAGAAATCATTGCCTTTGCATGGTACTTAAAAGGTAAAGCTCCGAAAGGGTTTTCAGCGCAGTCTAAAGACAATGATATGCCCTTGCTGTTGCCTTATCAGCCGCGGCAGCAAGATAACTAACTCCGAACTACTGAAGACTCAGCTCACTAACCCAGCAAAAGGCTGGTGCAAGCGGGCGGAGTAATACATACCGGCATAGCATAGCAACGCGGCAATATAAGCCAGCCAGCGCACACGCATGCTGTACTTTGTACGAAAAGCAAAGACGCCAAATAATACATACAACACCAATAACAGTAACTTAGTCTGCAACCAAGAAGCGCTTAAAGGTGTAAAATTTAGAATAATTAATAACAGCAACGCAGCCAACAACAGCAAGCTATCTATCACATAACTCAAACGATTCACTTGGCGTTGCAACGCTGTACCTGTGCCTGCCAATAAAACCCATAAGCCGCGCAAAACAAATAAGCTACCACTGAGCAGCACTAAAGCAATATGGATATTTTTCACCAACAGATAATGCTCAGCAAACATAACCTTTTCTCTCCTGCCTACACTTCGCAACACTCGAACTGAGCATTTACCTTTTAAATCCACTCAATCGCGAAACCTCAATCTCGCACAAACTGCGAGTAAGCGCAGCATTCAACACAGTCTCAGTCTAAAGCGTAGAGATCAGCATCCGCTTGATTAAAAGCATAAGAATTAAATCCTTGAGACGAAAAATAAAAAACCCGCATAAAGCGAGTTTTTAGTGGCACAGTACTTGATGGTATTTCTACATAACTGTTAGAGCACCTGCAAATATCGATTCGCTTGCAATAAATGCGCCTCGTCCAAGGCCCCCACCAGGGCGGCCAATTGTAACTGATGAATAATCAAAGACACCTTGGCATCTAAGAGTTCAAGTTGCACCTGCGCTATTTTATTTTCTGCATCTAAGCGCTCTAAAGTGGTGTTATCACCCAACTCATGACCTAAGCGCGTTGCTGCAAGGCGTTCTTGACTGGCCATCAGTGCTTTTTGTAAAGCACTGACCTGTCGAACATTCATCTGTACGCCAAGCCAAGCGGCACGAGTTTGTTGCTTAATCTGTTGGCGTAACACTTCACCTTCAGCAATATTTTTATCCTGCAAATACAATGCTTCACGATGCTTGGAACTGCGGTAGCCACCGGTAAAAATAGGCACATTCAACTGTACAGCAATCATCCAGTCATCCGTTTTATTTAACGCCGAGCCATAACGTCCACTGCCATCCAGCTTCTCGTAGCCAAGACGTCCGACTAAGTCCAAAGTTGGGCTGCTCCAGCTGGAATATTGTGCGACTTGCTCAGCCGCAATACTCACACCTTTTTCATGCATAAGCAGCAAAGGATTAAGTTGGACAGTATCAGTCAGCCATTCAGTGAGCGGCGCTAAGACGGGGGCTTGTAAAGGCGTTTGCAAGGGTAAACTTAGCAAGCTGTCTGGCGCTTGCATGGTCAAATCAGTAAAGTCTGCCTCAGCTAAATCAGCTTGCATTTGCGCTGCCAGAACTTGCGCCTGTAAACCTTGCGCATGCGCTAAAGCTTCATAAGTGTCAGTCACTGGACGATCACCCAACTCAAAACGCGCCTGGGTTTCTTCTTGAATTAGGTCCACTTGTGCTTGCTGCTGGGTTAAAAAATGCACTTTTTCACGTGCCAGTAGCACTGAAAAATAACGTTGTGCTACTTTCAGCAGCAGATTTTGCTGCGCCGATTGCCATTGCAAATCAGCTACTTCAGCAGAAAGTCTTAATTGGCGACTTTGCGCCAAACGCGCCCGATCTAACAAAGGCTGCTTCACTCCCAGCCCATAACTGTATAAATCCCCACCACGAATAGAGGTGTTAAACTCAACCTCTTCTGAGGTCATGGTTGGCGTAATAAACTGCGCACCTTTCGTATTCGAGGTGCGCCCCGCTCGCCCTGCTGTCGCGCTGGCTCCTAACGTCGGCAACCACATGCTCCGCGCTTGAGTTCTGTGTTCTCCACCCGCCTCAACTGCCGCTTGCTCAGCTCGGTATTGCGGATCATGACTGAGTGCTAAACGCCAAGTCTCTAATAGATCCATTGGCTGAGCAGCACTGGCACTGTGCCAAAACACAGCCAGCAACAAGCTAACACACACATAATGTTTAGGTTTACAGCTCAATTGAGGCATGGCGAATAACTCCTTAACAGCCTGGTTTAGCGCCTGCTTTGCGTAGCATCGTTTCCAGCAAGCACCACTTGCTTAAACCACTTTGAAAAATATTTGCGCCCACAAACACGGTGAAAGCCAACCACCACTCACTGATAAACAGTGGACTGGAAGGTGCACCCAACGCGATGGATAAAACAATAAAAACACCTGCGATAACTCGCACTAGCTGCCACGAAGTCATGACGACTCTCCTTGTTGCTCAAGTAGATGAAGTTTGTTGCGATAGGCTGCGTAATACAGCAATGGAATCACCACTAAGGTCAGCACGGTCGAAACCAGTACGCCAAAGATCAGTGAAATAGCTAAACCATTAAAAATCGGGTCACCGACGATAAACAACGCGCCAAGCATGGCCGCTAACCCAGTTAAAACAATAGGTTGTGCGCGAGTAATGGCCGAATTGACCACTGCCTGTTCAAGCGTCTGCCCAGCTTTCACCTGCAAGTTAATAAAGTCCACGAGCAAGATTGAGTTACGCACAATAATCCCCGCCAGAGCGATCATGCCAATCATGCTGGTCGCCGTGTACTGCGCCCCCATCAGCGCATGGCCTGGCATCACCCCAATAATGGTCAAGGGAATCGGGGCCATAATTATCAAAGGAGTTAGGTAGGATGAAAAGTGTGCCACCACTAGCAAGTAAATCAACAAGATACCTACCGCATAGGCTGCGCCCATATCACGGAAAGTCTCATAAGTGATCTGCCACTCGCCATCCCATTTCAATGCATAGTTGCGATAAGGATCTTGTGGTTGGCTAATAAAGTACTCATCAATAGGTGTACCCGCTGGAGTGACAATCTCTTCAAGCGCTGCGCGTGAAGCAAAAATCCCGTACAGCGGACTATCGACTGCGCCGGCCATATCCGCGGTCACGTAATGCACTGGCAGTAAATCTTTATGATGAATCGGCTGCTCTTGCAAGGTATCGGTAATGGTCACCAACTCAGCAATAGCCACTAAATTATTTTGCGCAGTCCGCACTTTAAGTTGCAGTAAGGTCGCCAGATCACCGTGCAATTCAGGACTTAATTGCAAGTAGGCGGACACGGGGTATTTGCTACCATCGTGTAACCAAGTGGCAGCTTCACCCTGCAATCCAGCACGCAAGGTACTGACAATATCCGCTTGAGTGACGCCCAACTGACTGGCTTTATGTCGATCAATCAACAACAGTTTGCGCGGTGTATCAGCAATCGCACTGTCATCGATATCGACCATGCCATCAACCTTAGCAAACACCGCACGCACTGCATCGCCGACTGCTTGGCGACCCTCAGCCGTTGGTCCATAAATCTCAGCCACCACCGGTGCTTGTACTGGCGGGCCGGGCGGTACTTCTACCACTTTTACATTGGCGTTAAAACGCCGACCAATATCTTGCAGAGCAGGACGCAAGCGTGTCGCAATCGCATGACTCTGCTCCGAACGGTGTGCTTTATCCACCAAATTAACTTGAATATCACCGCTTTCACTGTTGCTGCGTAGATAATACTGACGCACCAAACCGTTAAAGTTAATCGGCGCGGCGGTACCGGCATACACCTGATAATGAGTCACTTCAGGCACTGTAGTTAAATAAGCACCCAACTCACTCAGCACCGCTGAAGTTTGTTCTAACGGTGTACCGGCGGGCATATCAACGATAATTTGAAACTCTGACTTATTATCAAACGGCAGCATTTTCAACAAGACTAAGCCAGAAACAGGCAGCAGCATCGACAAACCAATCAGCGCCATCACACCTAAACCTAAGAAAAATCGATTCAGGGTGCCTCTACGCGGATCCAAAAACGGCTTAAAGATGCCTTCAAATAAACGCGTTAAAAAAGCAGGTAAGCGAGCAGGCTTTTGTGGCGCTTGCTGAGCAGGCTCAGTTGCCGAGTGCTTAAGCCATAAGCGCGCTAACCAGGGGGTCAAAGTAAAGGCGATGGCCAATGACAACACCATTCCCATACTGGCATTAATTGGGATTGGGCTCATATACGGCCCCATCAGCCCCGTCACAAACGCCATCGGTAACAGCGCAGCGATGACGGTAAAAGTCGCGAGGATCGTTGGACCGCCCACTTCATCTACCGCATAGGGAATAATCTCTGTCAGCGTTTTGTTTGGATACAAGCTTTGGTGTCGGTGAATATTTTCCACCACGACAATGGCATCATCAACCAAGATACCAATAGAGAAAATCAGCGCAAATAGCGAGACACGGTTCAGAGTAAAGCCCCATGCCCATGACGCAAATAACGTAGCAGCCAGAGTTAAACCAACCGCCACACCTAAAATCGCTGCTTCACGACGACCTAGAGCAAAGAACACCAACGCCACGACAGAGAGCGTAGCAAAAATTAATTTCTGAATGAGCTGCCGCGCTTTTTCATTCGCCGTCGCACCGTAGTCGCGGGTTTCCACTACTTCAATATTGTGCGGAATCAGTGTATTTTCCAGCTCAGCGACACGTTGCATCACCGCATTGGAAACATCAATGGCGTTTTCGCCTGGCTTTTTCGTCACCGTAAGCGTGATCGCTGGATATTCTTGCCCAGCCTCGCCCACGGTACCAAAGCGCACATAATTACTCGGCAGTAACGGCCCGTCACTAACCGTTGCTACATCACTCAGATAAATAGCGCGGCCATCTTCAACAGCTACCACTAGATCAGCGACTTCTTCAGCATTATTTAAAAAGCGTCCAGCCTCAATCTGCACTTGAGTATTACCACGCACCAAGTTCCCCACGGGTAAACCAAGATTTGCTGACTGCAAGGTTGCGCGCAGATCATTCACGGTTAATCCCAATGCACTTAAACGCTCAGGCTTAAAATCAACACGCACCGCACGTCCCGGACCACCAATAGTTCGAACTTCGCGCGTACCTGGAACACGTTTAAGATCAATCTCGATGCTGTGGGCAATACGCTCTAAATCGTAAGCACCCGTATCAGTAGCGGTGCTATACAGCGTTACCGCAACAATCGGTACATCATCAATCCCCATAGGGCGAGTGATTGGTTCTAAAACACCTAAATCTCTCGGCAGCCACTGTTCATTGGAGCGCAACGTATCATGCAGATTAATCAATGCATCGTTACGTGAAACACCCACTGCAAACTGTACCGTTAACACTGCTACACCGGGTTGCGAGAGCGACATAACATGCTCAACACCGGTCATTTGTGCTAGCACTTGCTCAGCCGGTGTTGCCACCATACTTTCCACATCGCGTACCGCAGCACCTGGGAACGGAATAATCACGTTAGCCATGGTGACATTAATTTGCGGCTCTTCTTCTTGTGGCGTGACTAAAACAGCAAACACGCCCAACAAGAGCGCCAGTAAAGCCAATAAAGGTGTGATTTGTGCAGCTTGAAATGCCGCAGCAATACGACCCGAAATCCCAAGAGGACGCATGCTCATTACTCCTTACTTACAGCGTGATGATCAAGAAGAACCCGCTCACCTTCCGCCAAGCCACTGCGCACTTCAACACGGTCATTATCAGTGACGCCTAAACGCACCTGCCTTAATAATGGTTTGTGTTGCTCGCTTAATACGTAAACAGCAGTCAGTTCGGCACGTTGAATCACCGCTGCTTTAGGAATAAATAAACGTTGATCGTCGTCAGTCACTGCGTGCTGTAGTTGTACTTTGACAGACTGCCCTGGGAATAAAGTATTCGACTCATTAGCCACACCGATACGCAAACGTACCGTATGGGTAGAACGGTCCGCCGTAGGTAAGACCTGTATACTTTCCACCGTCAACGGACGCTGTTCATGCAGCACACGCACAGCGGCTATATCATGCTCAGACAGATGAGTCTGCTCAGCCGCGGCAACCGGAATCGCCACACTGACGCGTAAGGCTTTCGGATTAAATAAAGACAGTAAAGGCATGCCTGGCATGGCCATATCCCCTTGCATGGCAGGCACATCAATCACCACGCCATCATAAGGAGCACGAATAATAAAGAAGTCTGTTTGCACTTGAGCCGCTTGTGCTTGCGCTTGCTGGGCTTTTAACTGTGCAACTGCAGCACGTTGTTGCGCCTCTACGCGTTCTAAGGCGGCTTTACTGATGTAGTTTTTAGCAAACAGTTGTTGCTGTCTATTTAACTCTTGAGTCAATGCGTGCAACTCTGCGCGAACAGCATCGACCTGTGCAGTGTGAGCGGCTTGCTGCTGCTTGGCTTGAGTCGCATCGATCTGAACTAGAACCTGCCCAGTGCGCACCTGCTCACCAGCATTGATATGAATCTGCTGAATAACGCCAGCCACTTGGGCCGCGATAGTTGTTTCTGTGACTGCCTCAATATGCCCTTCATATACAGCACTGTTGGTTAAAGAAGCACGTGTCACTTGAACTGTTGCCAACTCTTGTGCAGCAGCCCAGGAACTGATCAACACAGCTGCAAGTGCAAAAAAAACCTGTTTTTTCTTCATCACCTGCGCATCCTCCACGTCAATAGTTTACTTATTACGTAATCAATTATCTAACTACGCTTGTAAATAAGCAAGTATCTATTTATCGTGGTGTACGCGACCTAAGTGGTAGACCATAATGCATGATATTAATAACCAACACGGACACATCATGGATAAGTTTTCGCCAAAAGCACTGGAACAAATTGCCGCTTATTTCAAAGTGCTGGCAGATCCAAATCGCTTACAAATTTTAAGTTTATTGCGTGAAGGCGAGTTGAATGTTGGCGAATTGGCTGAGCGCTGCAACTCCACTTCGGCAAATATTTCTCGCCATCTGTCTATTCTTAGCCAGCACGGTCTCATCACTCGAAAAACCCAAGGCACGCGCGCCTATTACCAGCTCACTGACAATTCAACTTACGCATTATGCAAACTGGTTTGTGAAAACATTACTCAAAAAATAAATGCGCAAAAAGATGCCTTTAACTAAACAGTCTTAGCCTAACTGCGCATCGCTATAGCAGCAAAAAACCAGAAAAAACAAAAAGATCAAGCACTGGCTCTTAGCGTCTGCATACCGCAAACAGCAAGCGGCGCAAAACTACTGACAAATAGAATCACGCTGAAGCAGTACTAATAAAGAGAAGAGCTTGTCAGGCAGACTCATCAGAAAGGAAGACCACTGATCTAGCAATGCTAGACAGCGCTCAGAATTGCAGAAACAAAAAAGATGGACATAAAAAAGCCCCAATTAAGGGGCTTTGATACTAATAGGGTCTATGTGAAACCCTTATATGGTGCGGACAGAGAGACTCGAACTCTCACACCTCGCGGCGCCAGAACCTAAATCTGGTGTGTCTACCAATTCCACCACGTCCGCTTGTTACTCACGCTTAATACTGTAACAGCATTAAGTTTTCCAAATATGGGGTGGACGATGGGTTTCGAACCCACGACACCGGGAATCACAATCCCGTGCTCTACCAACTGAGCTACGCCCACCATATTGCGCCGTGCATATTACATGTAACTTACATCACTTACAAGCTTCGCCTTAATGGCGCGCCCGGCAGGATTCGAACCTGCGACCACCCGCTTAGAAGGCGGGTGCTCTATCCGACTGAGCTACGGGCGCTTGTTGTCATTACTATTAAAAGTAACTGACTCAAGGCTCGATTGCTGTCCAATATAACTTGTTCAGCTTTCGTATCCAGCTTCAGGCTGTACTGGGTAAGCGGGGCAAATATTACAGAGCAGGCGACATGCCGTCAACCATTATTTTCAAAAGAATCAATTAGATAGTGATAAAGGATAAAATACTTCTCTCGCATCTTTGCCCCATGCCGCAGGTCATGCGAGAATAGCCTCATCTTTTTTACTAAAATTAGTATGGCTAATAACCTCATGACAGCACAATTGATTGACGGCAAACAGATCGCCGCAGATATTCGAGACACTATCGCCCAACAAGTACAAGCTCGCATTAACCAAGGTTTGCGTGCCCCGGGCCTAGCGGTGATTCTAGTCGGTAACGATCCCGCCTCTGAGGTGTATGTCGCACATAAACGTAAGGACTGTGAACAAGTTGGTTTTCAATCACAAGCCTACGATCTACCCGCCACTACTACGCAAGAAGAACTACTGAACTTAATCGATACACTGAATGCTGACAATTCGGTTGATGGGATTCTGGTGCAGTTACCCCTGCCCGCGCATCTTGATTCATCTCTACTGCTGGAGCGCATCAACCCCAGCAAAGATGTTGATGGTTTTCACCCCTACAATGTCGGTCGTTTAGCCCAACGTATTCCTTTACTACGCTCATGCACGCCAAAAGGTATTATGACTCTGCTTGAACATACAGGTGTAGACCTACACGGTTTAGATGCAGTCATTGTTGGAGCATCTAATATTGTTGGCCGCCCAATGGCGATGGAATTGCTGCTAGCAGGCTGCACCACAACGATTACTCACCGCTTCACTAAAGACTTAGAAAGCCATGTACGCCGTGCAGACCTCGTTGTCGTGGCAGTAGGTATTCCAAACCTTGTTAAAGGCGAATGGATCAAGCCTGGCGCTGTGGTGATTGACGTCGGTATTAACCGCCAAGCCGATGGTAAGCTCGTAGGCGACGTGGGTTTTGATGAGGCAATTAAACGCGCGTCTTGGATCACACCGGTTCCAGGTGGTGTCGGCCCAATGACCCGCGCCTGCTTACTGGAAAACACCTTGCAGGCCTGCGAACAAGCAGAGCAACAGTAAGTACTGTACCGTCTAACTGCGCTACAGATCAGCTCAGTGGCTTTATCTGCTAGTTTTTATAACGACAGATAAAGCCACTCTCATAAGCATTTTTTCAGCATCGCATTAATTTTTTGCACACGCGGATCCATCAATACGCTAGCTCCTAAGCTATTGGTAACGAAGGCCACACTCAGTTCGCGCTCTGGATCAGCGCAGCCCAACGTACCGCCTGCTCCAGGATGACCAAAGCTGCGCTGACCTAAAGCATAGCTGGCTGGTAGCTCATCAGACTGCTCTAGCATACAACCCAAACCAAAACGCGTTTTCGTCAACAAGGTTAAATCCATGCCCGCACTCTGCTCTGTGAGCATTTCACTAAGCATCTCACTGTCCAGTAATTTGCCTTGCAACAATCCAGTATAAAAGCCAGCTAAACCCCGTGCAGTACTGTGTGCATTTGCTGCCGGCTGCTGCATTTGCCGCCACTCAAGCTTATTAGTGCTGGTCATCATCGATGGTGGATTGGCAAAAGCCTTTGCCGTCATACCTTGCGGATTACTACCGATATTTTGCATGAGCCGCAACGAAGCAGCATCACCGAAAGCGCCCTTCATACGCATTACATCGCCAACCTGTGGCAATTGCTGATCCGTCAATCCCAGATAAAGCTCTAACTGCAACGGCTCAGCAATACGTCTAGCAATCGCCTCACCCGGCTCACACCCTTCAATGCGGCGAATCAACTCACCGACTAGCCAACCATAGGTCATTGGCGCATAGCCATGGGCAGTACCAGGTGTCCACCACGGCGGCGTATTCTGCACAGCGCCAATCATTTGCTCCCAGTCGTAAAGCGCTTCAGACGCAAGTGGCTCAAGTAGCGCGGGCACTCCCGCTTGATGACTAAGCACATGACGCAGAGTAATTCGCCGCTTACCCTGCATGGCAAACTCTGGCCAATATTCAGCCAGCGGCATATCCAACTGCAAACGACCTTCCGCCACCAACTGCAACACCACCACTGCGGCAATCGGTTTTCCACTGGAAAAAATATTAATTAAGGTATCACGCTGCCACAGCTGCTCAGAATGGCGATCAAGCACCCCACCCCACACATCCAGCACAGTCTCCCCAGCAATCTGCACACATAAAGCAGCACCGCGCTGCTCCGGCTCTTCCAAGAGCTGCGTAAACACATCAAGAACATTTGAAAATGCACTGTCGCTGCTGCCATCAATATGCATACTGACCTCTATTTATAACAGTGAATACTTAATCAATTTCGCGTCGAAACGGTGGTAATGAATTTAGGATAGCCTTGCCATAACGCTGAGTCACTAAGCGGCGGTCTAATAAGGTGACGCTACCAATATCTTGCTCATTACGCAGTAAACGTCCGCACGCTTGAATTAAGCGCAACGAAGCATCAGGCACGGCAATTTCCATAAATGGATTACCTCCACGCGCCTCAATCCACTCAGAGAGCGCAGCCTCAACCGGATCATCCGGCACGGCAAAGGGAATCTTAGCAATCACCACATGCTGACAATAAGCACCAGGCAAATCGATACCCTCAGCAAAACTGGCCAAACCAAACAACACGCTAACATGGCCTTTATCAATCTGCGCCTTATGCTTTGCTAGGGTTTCTTGACGTGATAAGCCTCCCTGAATCAACACACGTTTACGCCACTCAGCATCGACGCCAGAAAACACGTCTTGCATTTGTCGCCGTGAGGAAAACAGTACCAAGCTACCTTGCGCACCTTCTAATATAGCGGCTATTTCTCGAATAATCGCTTGCGTATGCGCCTCAGAGTCACGTGGATCTGCGCGTAAATCAGGCACCCGCAAGACACCCGCCTCTGCATAGTTAAACGGACTGGGCACCACAGTTTTTTTCGAATCAAAAGGCAAGCCAGCACGCATATTAAAACGGTCAAATTTACCCAGCGCAGTTAAAGTTGCTGAGGTGACCAGCGCACCATGTGCGACATTCCATAAATGCCGACGTAAGGTTTCAGCAGCAAGAATAGGACTAGCATTGACTTCAATATCAAAGGCCCCTCCGCCATCGGCCAAAGATAACCAACGCGCCATTGGCGGGCTTTTCTCTGGATCCTCGGCAGTGAAGGCTGACCATAACTCTTGATTATTTTCCGAGCGCGCCAAGAGACTACCAAAGAGCGGATACCATTCTTCGGCCTGATGACTGGGCACACTCAACCCAGGCTCACCATCCATCGCTTTCTTTAACAGTTCAGTCACACGACTGAAAATGTCAGTTAATTTAACAAATTCTTTTTTCAGCTCAATGCCCAACTCAGCCAATTCTGTAGGAATCACGCCGCCAACAAAACGGTAGCGTGGCTTCTCATAGCTATCTGGATCATGATTGGGGCGAAAATCAGCTAACTGCTCACACAACGTAAACATAAACTGCATCTGTGTG
This sequence comes from Denitrificimonas caeni, assembly GCF_905120345.1. Classification (GTDB taxonomy): domain Bacteria; phylum Pseudomonadota; class Gammaproteobacteria; order Pseudomonadales; family Pseudomonadaceae; genus Denitrificimonas; species Denitrificimonas caeni_A. The sequence continues at coordinate 545,953 of NZ_CAJHOA010000001.1, forward strand.
CGCAAGTTTTTCGCCAACTCTGGAACCGCTTCCAATAAACGACCGAACTCGCCTGGCAAAGGGGTTTGTGCCAATAAGCGGGTCAGGTTTTTATCCACTTGTGACAACCAGTCAGCAGTGGAACGTAAGCGGGTAAAATGAGCGAAGTGACCAATAGCTTTATCAGGTAAGTGATGGCCTTCGTCAAAGACATAAATAGTTTCGCGTGGATCAGGCAGCACTGCACCACCACCAAGGGCTAAATCGGCCAAAACCATATCGTGATTGGTGACAATCACATCGACTTTGGTCATACCTTCACGAGCTTTATAAAAAGAACACTGCTGAAAGTTGCCACAATGACGGCCCGTGCACTGAGTATGATCGGTGGTCACCCGTGACCACGTGACATCCTCAAGTACTTGCGGCCAGCTATCCCGATCACCGTCCCAGCGATTGCTGGCGAGCTTATTAATCATCTCAGTGAAGAGCTTTTCACTGTCACTGTCCACTTCAATATGAAAACCATCATCAGCAAATAACTGCGCGGTGGCCTGCTCAGCCTCTCCGTGCTGAGATAATGCATCCAATTTAGATAAGCACAAATAGCGTCCACGGCCTTTGGCTAAGGCATAAGTAAAATTCAAGCCACTGTTTTTAATAATATCGGGTAAGTCTTTATCCACAATCTGTTCTTGCAACGCAACTGTCGCCGTAGCAATCACTAAACGCTTACCTGCTGCTCGCGCTGCGGGAATTGCCGCCAAACTATAGGCGACTGTTTTACCAGTACCGGTCCCGGCCTCAATCGCCACCACGGCTGGATCTCCAGAGCGCTTACCCTCTTCGTCCACCGCAATATTGCCCAAAGCTTTCGCCACTTCAGCAATCATTAGGCGTTGACCATAGCGCGCCTTAAGCCCTTTCTGATCCAAAAAGCGCGTGTAAGCACTTTGAATAGTATTTTTTAATTCGTCGCTGAGCATGCTGCATCCACTTTTTCGAACTGTATGTTTGTTCAGTACCCACCTAAAAACGTATAATAGTCTGTTTATACGCTTTATGCTCTACGGATTACCTATGACTGCTATTTTGTCCTGCCCATGCACCTCTAATGTGGCCTATCAAGAGTGTTGCGGCCGCTACCATAACGGAGCACTTGCAGCTTCGGCACACAGCTTAATGCGAGCGCGCTACAGCGCGTATGCACAACACAATATTGAGTTTATAAAAAGCACCAGTTTACCGAGCCAGCAAGCACAACTCGACATGCGGTCAATCGCAGAGTGGAGCCAAAACAGTCAGTGGTTAGGCTTGAATGTTATCGCAGAAAGAGTGGCGCAGGATCAGCGGCATGCCACTGTTGAGTTTATTGCACACTGGCAAGATGCAGAAGGCCGCCATCAGCATCAAGAAACATCATTATTTATCAAGCCTGCTGAGCGCTGGTATTTTTACGACCCCAATGTGCCATTACGCGCAGAACGCAATGCATCATGCCCTTGCGGTAGCGGCTTAAAATTCAAAAAATGCTGCGCGCCTTATCTCTAAATAGGACAAAACAGTTGCAGATGCGTAAAACTTTTTTATTCATCCAACAACTCAAAATGTGTGGTATCCGGCGCTATCTCAGTTTTCACACGAGACAGTTGTCCCATATCGCTGCCCACTGGCGCTAGGCTAATGGCTGACAAATCTAACTCCGGCGCAGGCGTTTCTACAGGTGCAGGTTGCAAGTCATCACCCAGAGGCGCGATACCAAAATCTGGCGCCTGCACATTAGCAAAAGCGGCCATATACTCATCACGCGGCGTCACCTGCAGCATGGCAAAGCCGTCCGTAGTCTCAGACTCTGTCATCGTTTCTTCTGCGGGTAAGCCTGGAGTAATTTTTTCTATGCTTTGCTCATACAGATCACGCACCTCAAGCACTGCGCCTGCACGCTCAAAGGCTGCCTGATACTTAGCCAAACCAAGGGCATCCACACCTTTTTTAATGACTACACGCTGACCTGAAAAAAGACGCGTCAGTAACGCAGCATCGGCTTGAAACACGCGAGCAATGGCTGCCTTAACCTGCTCAAGTTCAGCACCGGGAAGTATTTGCCCGGAAAAAGCAATTTCGAACTGTTGCATACCCAACCCTCTATGATTCATGATTCACGTAGCAATGTAATTGATATCTCTTAAGTAAACAGGCACTGTTTGTGTTTTATTTACTCTGCATAACATTTGCTTGCTACACTGCCGTGAGATTTGGAGTTAATCAATGGATTATTTGGCAACTATAAAAAAAACATCGGCACTCTTAGCATTATTAGCTTTATTAAGTTCGCTGGGCGGCTGTTCTACTTGGTTCAGCAGCGGCTTTCAAAAACCTGATATACAACTGGTCGATGTTGAACTGGTACACGCTAAATTATTGGAGCAGCAATTTATTTTACACTTTCGTGTCGATAACCCAAACTCACAAAGTTTGCCAATGCGCAGTATTAACTACCGTATCTTGCTAAACGACACGCCTTTAGCCACAGGCAGCAATAACCAATGGCTAACAGTGCCGGCCAATAGTTATTCGTATTTTAAAATACCGGTACACACTAATCTATGGCGACACATGAAAGTTATTGTCCGTATGTTAGAAAAGCCTGATCAGCCGATCCATTATGCACTGCATGCTGATGTGAAAACCGGACTTTTATTCAGCAAAACAATCAATATCCTGCGTCACGGTGATATCATTCCCGGCGACTATATTCGCGAGTAATTGTTATGTCTTCTACAGAACACGTTCACGGCCCTGACTGCCAACATGATCACCAAGAGCACGTGCCAACTGCGCATGTACACGGCCCACACTGCGGTCATGCACAGCAAGAGCCTGTGCGCAATCCACTAAAAGAAATTGGTCGCAACGATCCATGTCCATGCGACAGTGGTAAGAAATACAAAAAATGCCACGGTGCTTAATGTGCAGACACTCTCAAGTATCTGGCTGATTGCTGCTGTTGTTTGCATTCTAGGACTGGCCGTCTACGCGACTGTATTGTGGCGCCGAGTTGGACAAGCAGAACAACAACGCAAGCAACAATACGCTGAACAAAAGCGCCAGCGCCATGATGATTTAATTGTTTTGGCTAACGGTTTTTTAAGCGAGCAAATGCCTTGGGCTGAAGGCTGTATTCGCATCAAAGTGATTCTCGATCATTATGACTCGAAGGTGGCCATGCACCCAGATTACCAAGTCCTGCAGACTGTCTTTAGCGCAACCGAGCATATCCCTACGCATGATGCCTGGCGCAAACTCAGCAGCACAGAAAAGCAGACGTTTATGCAACTGCTCAACGAACTCGAACAGCAACACAAACAAGACTCAATAAAAGTGGTGCAACAACTGCTCAATCACCTGCGCGGTTAATCAGCAGTTTCAGCATCGCGGTTATGGGTCAACTCCAGTCGTGCGCGGTCTTGCCATTGCTCCGCAATCTCGGTTTTGACCGCCACACCCAACTGCTGAAAATCACTGGCTTGTTTAATCAAATTACCGCGCCCGCTCACCAGCTGGTCACAGGCTTTGCGGTAAGCCTCTTGCGCTCGATCCAAACTATTGCCAATGCCATCCATACTGCCCAAAAAGATCCGCAACTTGTCGTACACTTTACTGGCACGCTCAGCCAGCTCTGCAGTACTGCGGCTTTGCTCTTCAAAACGCCATAACTGACGGACAATGGTTAAACTGGCCAACAAGGTACTGGGCGTGGCAATTAAAATATTTTGCTCAATAGCGCGCTGCAATAAGCCTTCATCAGCCCGCATCGCATCAGCAAAAGCTGACTCGATTGGCACAAACATAAACACCATATCCGGCGCATTCAGACCAGGTAACGCCGCATAATCACGCTCAGCGAGCTCAGCAACACGTGCCGAAAATGCACTGACATGCTCAATCAACGCTTGCGCACGTAACGTCTCATCCTCAGCATTGACGTAACGTAAATAGGCATTGAGTGAAACCTTAGCATCAATGACTAAGTGTTTATTCTGCGGCAAATAAATGATGGCGTCGGGACGCTTACGCCCTTCACTGGTCGTAAAACTCACCTCGCGAGCAAAATCCTTGCCCAACTGCAAGCCGGCACGCTCCAGCACGTTCTCTAAAATCAGCTCTCCCCAATTACCTTGAGTTTTTTTCTGGCCTCGTAAGGCACTACTCAACTCATGGGCTTCTTGGGTGATTTGTTGATTAAGCTCCTTCAACTGCAAAAGCTGCTGCTGTAAGGAGGCTTGTTGCTGCACATCTTTATGATGAATATCTTCAACCTTCTGCCGAAACCCATCAATTTGCTCACGAAAAGGTTTTAACATGGCTTCTAAGGATTGTTGACTGCTTTGCGTTAATGACTGGCCACGGGCGTCAAAAATCTGTGTTGCCAATTGCTCAAATTCTAACTTTAACTGCTCACGGCTGTCTTTAAGCAATTGCTGCTGCTCAAGCAGATGCTGCTCTTTTTGCGCACTTAAACCGCGCAATGAAGAAAAATCTTGTTGCAACTGCTGATGATCCTGCTGCAACTTAAAGTAGAGCGCGCGCTGCTCGGCCGAGACTTTCTCACCTAGCACTTGTTGCTCTTTAAGCTCACGGTAACCCGCTCGCGCCGCATCAGCCACACCTCGCCCTTGCAATAACTGTTCGTGTAAGGCGCTATTCTCGATTTTTAACTGCTGATAGTCAGTTTGACGTTGCTGTAATTGCGCATGCAGTTGATCTTGCTGACTCGCCAGCACTTGTAAACCAACATCCTGTTGATGTAACTCTTCTTGAACTGCAGTCACCTTAGCCTGCTTATCAATAAGCTGCTGCTGCAAATGTTGCGCGCGGATAAACTGTTGTAACGTAACGCCTAACATAACCACCGCGGCAAGTAACGGCGCAGCATACTGGCCAAGTTCTGCTACAGTTAAGCCGAACATAAGCGATCTCTTAACACACTGACAGACTGCTCAATTGCTGCAGTTTGACCGTGCGCCTTTTGCCCCGCTCGGATAAAGCACAACATCCATTGCGCAACAGTTTGACCATCGTGATCATGTACCAAGCTCTGACAAGCACTCTGATACTCTTGCGGACAGTAAATAGACTGACGCAACTGCAACAGACCTCTAGAAAAATCTTGAGTAAACTCAGGATGCCCCTGAAAGCACAACACCTGTTTATCTAAAATAAAAGCTGCGTTTTTACAAAAATCACTGCTGGCTAATAATGAAGCACCCGTCGGCAGGGCCGTGACTTGATCACGATGACTGATCAATAACTGAAACTCATCAGCCGCTGCAGGCAACCATTCAGGCTTATGCTCTAGACGGTAACGATGCACACCAAGCCCCCAGCCTTTACTGGAGCGCTGGGTATCACCCCCTAAAACCAATGCAAGAATTTGATGACCAAAGCAAATACCTAGCAACAGATCACCCTGCACAAAACGTACACGTAAATAATCCCGCAAGGTAACAATCCAGGGGTCATTGGCAAATGAGTCGGCTTTACTGCCAGTCACCAGATAGGCATCAAACTGTTGGCTAAGCTGAGGGTATTCCCCTCTTACAACATTGAATATCTGACAATCGACTTGGGGATCTTGCGTAGCAAATAGTTGTTTAAACATCTGCCCAAAACCAATAAAAGCATCCTGCATCGTCGGATGCAAATCATCCGCTTCTAAAATACATATTCGTAAGATCATGCATGCACCTCAAAACAACTGATCAAACACACAGTATAGAATACCTCAGATAGGGCTCGCCGTTGCAAATAAACCAGCGCACAGCAGCCTAGCACAGTATTTAATGGTGGATTTTAAAACAAAAAAACCGATTCAACCTTACAGTCGAATCGGTTTAATTTAAGCAATCAATGCCTCAGCATTATCAGCTCATAACCAGTATTAATCTTCGCGGTAGCGACGCAACTTAAGTGCTTTACCGGCCACTCGCGTATCTTTCAATTTACCCAATAAACGCTCCAAACCTTCTTCTGGCAATTCAACCAAACTAAAGCTTTCGCGAATTTGGATACGGCCAATCGCTTCACGCGATAAACCGCCTTCATTTAAGATAGCGCCCAACAGGTTACGTGCAGCCACGCCATCACGAATACCTAATGCGGTACGGCAGCGTACTTTACCTTCACTGAGTGCCAAGGGCGCACGGCGCTCACGAGCACCATCACCACTGCGCTCGCCACGGTCACCACGATCGCCACGGCTTTCGCTACGACCAGCACCGTCACCGCGTCCGCCGCCATCACGTGTACCGCGCTGACCACGGTCATCACGGCTGCGTGAAGTCATCACTGGTTGCTCACGTTCAACACCAGCCAAAGTAAAGGCCTGGCCTTCCGTGGTTTTTGCCAACAAGCCTAATGCTAACTCTTCAACACTACAGTTAAGCTCAGTAGTCAGATGCGCTAATAACTCAACGTTCTGATTCTCTTTGTCTTTAACACGTGGTGTTAAGTCTTGCGTCAAACGACGAATACGCGCTTGCAGAATAACTTTTGCATCTGGTAGTAAAATCTCAGCAACTTTCTGACCGGTAACACGCTCAATCACCTGCAACATACGACGCTCACGCGGAGTCACTAGCAATAAAGCACGACCATCACGACCGGCACGGCCCGTACGACCAATGCGGTGCACATAAGACTCTGGATCGTATGGCATATCAATGTTAAAAACGTGAGTGATACGCGGTACATCAAGACCACGTGCAGCAACGTCAGTGGCAATCACAATGTTTAAGCGGCCATCTTTTAGTGAGTCAATCACGCGCTCACGTTGATTCTGCGCAATATCACCATTCAGCGCGGCAACTTTGTAGCCTTTGGCTTCAAGTGCTGCAGCGATATCTAATGTGGCTTGCTTAGTACGCACAAAACCGATCATGGCATCAAAGTCTTCGACTTCAAGCAAACGCAAAATAGCATTTACTTTTTGGTCGGCATGCACCATCAAGTGCGCTTGATCAATACGTGCAACCGTTTGTGTTTTGCTAGCAATTTTAACTTGCTGCGGGCTACGCAAGTGCTTTTCAGCAATGCCACGGATGGATGCAGGCAAGGTTGCAGAAAAGAGTACGGTCTGGCGATCATCAGGCATCGCATTGAAAATCACTTCCAAGTCATCCATAAAGCCGAGTTTCAACATCTCATCGGCTTCATCAAGAACTAAGAATTTAATGGTTGAAAGCAAACCACCGTTACGGCTGAGGTGATCAACCAAACGACCTGGGGTCGCTACAATCACTTGTGCACCGTTACGGATTGCTTTCAGTTGCGGGCCCATCGGCGCGCCACCATAAATAGCCACAACGTTAACGCTTGGCATCTGTGCAGCGAAGCTTTCAAACGCAGTGGCCACTTGCAAGGCCAACTCACGGGTCGGTGCCAGCACCAACACTTGTGCTTCGCGACGCGCAGCATCAATACGCGACAAAATAGGTAAAGCAAATGCAGCCGTTTTACCGGTACCGGTTTGTGCCTGGCCAATCATATCGTGGCCAGCCATAATCAACGGAATAGACTGTATTTGAATAGGTGACGGCTCTTCGTAACCGACTGCAGTAATTGCTGCAAGAACTGAAGGGTGAAGACCGAGCGTGGCAAAATTGCCGACTTCTGGGGTAGTGCCGATTTCTTGGGTCATGGTATGCCTTATATGCATCCGCAAAGACCCATGAAAGCTGCACACGCCGTGAAAGACCATAATGGTCGCCCTTTTGGCAGCCTATTTGCGAGTATTTGCGAGAACGCTGTTTAGAAAAAACGTCTAGGATAGTCCTATAGAGGACAAGCAGTCGAAGCAGTGCTTCGGGATATTGCAGTAACCTTAACGGGGGCCGATCTGGCCGGCGCATATTATAGACACTTTTACACTGATCTGCCTAGTGTTAGTTAAGCAACTTACATCGATAAGTTCAATTGACTTTTAAAACTGCGCAAAATACCCGTAAACGGATCTATAAAGCTGATTTGCTTAGCTAGCAGCTTAAGTGGCTGAGTGTAATTGTCTGGCTCACTCATCTCTTGCAAACAAGGATAGAGCGGATCGTTAACAATTGGTGCACCTAATGCAGCAAGGTGCACACGCAACTGGTGTTTACGCCCCGTCACGGGATAGAGCCGATAACGCCATAGCGCGCCATGCTGCTCACACACGTCAATGATCGTATCACTATTGGCTTCACCCAGCACTTCTTGCATACGGAAAAACTGCTGCGCTGGCTGCAATCGACTGCAATGACGATAAGGCCACTCTCGATAGGGCAATGCTGGTGCTAATGCTTCATAGCACTTAAACACTTTGCGCTCACGAAACAAACCTTGATAAGCATCCCGACTGCTCGGATTAACTGAGAACAGTAGAACGCCCGCGGTTAAACGATCCAGTCGATGAATTGGCACAATGTCTGAACTATTAAAGCGTTTCATTAAACGCCGCAAAACGGTTTCTTCCACGAAGCGACCCGCCGGCATGGTCGGCAGAAAGTGCGGCTTATCAACAACAATCAGATGCTCGTCTTGATAAAGAATCTGTTCGATAAAGGGCACCTTAGTCTCCTCAGACACTTCACGAAAATAATAGACCAAGCCCCCTATCTGATAGGGTTCGTCCGGTAGTAAACAACGCTGCTGTGAGTCCAGCACTTTACCTGCGAGCATGCGCTGCTGCCATGTATCACGGCTAATCGCAGCAAAATGCTCACTCAGAAAATCCAATAAAAGCCGATAGCTCTTATCCGGCAGATGCACCATGCTGGCGCCAAATAAACGAGAACGAGTCATACTCACATCAATGCAGCGTATGCCCAGAAGGATCATCTTCATCCGTTTCAGTCAGCGCTTCTTCTTCAGCTAAATGTCCGGCAGCCAACAACCCTGCATGAAACATTTCTTTGGCGATATCAATATAACGGGCCTTTAAAAAACCACGCGCTTCGTTTGAAAAAGTCAGAGTTACTAAGGGTGACTCCTCTTCCGAGCGACGCAAAACTATTCTTCCGTCGGGCAACTCAACAATTTCCAAAAACGCACTGGACATAAATAACTCTTAAAAAATCAATAAATTAAAATACAGCAGGGCTCAAAATCAAAGCCCCGCTTAATAGCTTGCATGTCGATTTATTTTTTACGCTTATCGTCAACTTGCCATTTTTTGCCATCGTAAAACGCTTTCCAACCGCTGGGCTTGCCTTCAATTTCTGACTGCACATACTGCTCTTTGGTTTTACGACTATAACGAATCACCGCTGGCACACCATCAGGGTCATGCTGTGGCGCAGTGAGCAAATAATGGTATTTCGGATCAATCTCTGCTTTGTGCGGAATCAACTCAAGCACTAAAGGCGCACGTGTCTCGCGCTTTTTAGGAAATTGGCTGGCAGCCAAAAACATACCCGAGGCGCCATCACGCAATACGTAGGTATCATCCACTTTCAAGCACTGCAGTTCTGGCATGGGCACCGGATCCATTTTTGGTGGTGCAGCCTCACCACTACGCAGCAGTTTGCGCGTATTTTTACACTCTGTATTGGTGCAGCCGAAGAACTTACCAAAACGGCCGGTCTTCAATTGCATCTCACTGCCACACTTATCGCATTCCAGGCTCGGCCCTTCATAGCCTTTAATCCGGAACTGCCCTGCCTCCACTTCAAAGCCTGTGCAATCTGGATTATTACCGCACACATGCAGCTTGCGCGTTTCATCCAGTAAATAGGCATCCATTGCGGTGCCACATTTAGCACAGCGACGCTTGTTACGTAACAATAATGATTCAGACTCGCCTTCATCATCGTCGGCAATTTCATTACCCGGCACGAGATTCACAGTCGACTTACAACGTTCTTTCGGCGGCAAAGCATAGCCTGAACAACCTAAGAACACGCCAGTCGAAGCGGTACGAATCATCATTGGCCGACCGCACTCTTTACACGGAATATCGGTCAACGTTGGTGTGTTCTCACGCATGCCATTCTCAGCAGCGTCAGCCGCTTCTAGCTTTTTCTTAAAATCTTTATAAAACTCATCGAGCAATTGCTTCCACTGCAAGGTACCGTGCGCAACGCTATCTAAACGCTCTTCCATCTGCGCGGTAAAGCTGTAATCCATCAGATTAGCAAAGCTTTCACCAAGACGCTCAGTAACAATATCACCCATTTTTTCCGCATAAAAGCGTCGATTCTGAATCGCGACATAACCACGATCTTGAATGGTAGAAATAATCGCAGCATAGGTCGAAGGGCGGCCAATACCTTGTTTTTCTAACTCTTTAACCAAACTGGCCTCGCTGAAGCGTGCCGGTGGTTTAGTAAAGTGCTGTGATGGGTCGAGCTTCAGTAAATTTAGCACATCACCTTTTTTGAGGTCGGGTAGCACTGCGTCTTCTGCGCCCTTACCTTGTTGTGGCTGTACACGAGTGTAACCGTCAAATTTCAAAATACGACCGCGCGCGCGCAATTCAAAGGTCTGCGCTTCAACAGTCACGCTGGTCGCTAAATACTCGGCCGCAGGCATCTGGCAGGCGACAAACTGGCGCCAAATCAACTCATACAGGCGCTCAGCGTCGCGCTCCATGCTTTTAAGCTGCGAGGTCTGCGTATTTACATCAGAAGGACGAATTGCTTCGTGCGCTTCTTGTGCGCCTTCTTTGCTGCTATAAAAAACAGGTTTCTCAAGTAAATACTTCGAACCAAACTCTTGATCAATAAAAACGCGTACCATTTCAATCGCATCGCCAGAGATATTGGTCGAGTCAGTACGCATATAAGTAATATAACCGGCTTCATATAAACGCTGCGCCAGCATCATGGTTTTCTTCACCCCAAAACCTAAGCGCGTACTCGCTGCCTGCTGCAAAGTTGAAGTGATATAGGGTGCGCTCGGACGACTACTGGTCGGCTTATCTTCGCGCTTAACGACGGTATAAGGTGCCGTCTTAAGCACGGCTAAGGCCGCATCAGTTTGTTCTTTGTTGACCGGGCGGAAGGCTACACCAGCGTCACGAATCACTTCAAAACGGGTATTAACCTTCTCAGCATTATTTAAGTCTGCATGAACCTGCCAAAACTCTTCCGGAATAAAAGCACGGATTTCTTTCTCGCGCTCCACAACCAGCTTAACCGCAACCGACTGCACACGCCCAGCGGAAAGACCACGTGCAACTTTCTTCCACAACAGCGGTGAAACCATAAAACCCACAACACGGTCGAGGAAACGACGGGCCTGTTGGGCATTAACCTGATCGATATCCAGCTTACCTGGCTCAGCAAAAGCGCCTTTAATCGCTTTCTCAGTAATCTCGTTAAACACGACACGTTTGTAACGACTGTCATCACCACCAATGGCTTCGCGCAGATGCCAAGCAATGGCCTCCCCTTCGCGGTCCAAGTCAGTTGCGAGATAGATGATATCGGCATCTTTCGCCAGACGACGCAACTCTTCGATGACTTTTTCTTTGCCTGGCAAAATCTCGTAACGCGCTTTCCAATCATTTTCCGGATCGATACCCATTCTCGCAACGAGAGTACGCATGGCTTTTTCTTTCGGCGTCAGCTGCGCAGTATCAGCCGCTTTACCACGCTTAGCTGGCTCTTTACCGGCAGCAGACGAGCCACTTGTCGGTAAATCACGGATATGACCCACGCTCGACTTCACAACGAACTCATTACCTAAGTATTTGTTGATTGTCTTCGCCTTAGCGGGAGACTCTACGATAACCAGCGATTTGCTCATTGTTCAGAATATTCCTGAAATAAATAAAGTGATTGGCCTGTACTCGGGCGCTAAATATCACATAAAAATACGATAACTGACTCTACAGTGAGGCTATATATAGGTTGAAAGCGGCCTAGGTCAAGTTTTCGCGTCATTTGTTCGCTGTCTTATCAGCGAGAAAACAGACTTTCTTCCGCCTGTAGCAAAGCAAAACGCGGCTGCAGCAGACCATCAATCTCCACCGTCTCGATAAACATCGACAGTGGTCGCACCCATAAACCAAACGCACCATATAACGCTTGATAGACCACCAACTGCTGTTCATTTTCCGAATGCTGGGCAATGCCTAAAACACGGTATTGCTGGCCTTTATAATGCTGATAAATCCCAGTTGTTAAACTCACGCGTATAATCCTAATAAAAAAGCCGAGGCACTAGGCCTCGGCTTGAGTATTTAAAGTGCGTTTACACGCGCTCAAATACTGTCGTAATGCCTTGTCCTAAACCAATACACATGGTTGCAACACCTAAGGTGCCACCATTTTGCTTCATAACATTGAGCAAGGTACCGGAAATACGCGCACCAGAGCAACCAAATGGATGACCTAGAGCAATCGCACCACCATGTAAGTTAACCTTTTGCTCCATTTTATCGAGCAACTTAAGGTCTTTCAGCACCGGTAATGATTGAGCGGCAAAGGCTTCGTTAAGTTCAACGAAATCGATATCATCCATACTCAAACCAGCACGCTTCAACGCTTTATGCGTGGAAGGCACAGGACCATAACCCATAATTGCCGGATCAACACCAGCAACCGCCATCGCGCGCACGACAGCCATTGGCTGAATGCCAAGGTCTTTCGCGCGCTGCGCTGACATGACGATCATGCATGACGCGCCATCAGTAATCTGCGAAGACGTACCCGCTGTTACCGTACCGCCTTTAGGGTTAAACGCTGGACGTAATGCCGCTAAACTTTCCAATGTTGTGTCTGGACGAATAGTTTCATCATAATCAAAAACTTTCAAAAAGCCATCAGCATCGTAACCTTCCATCGGGATAATTTCATCTTTGAAATTACCTTCAACGGTGGCTTTATGCGCCAAACGGTGCGAACGCTCAGCAAACGCATCTTGCTGCTCACGAGTAATACCGTGCATTTTACCCAGCATTTCTGCAGTCAAACCCATCATGCCCGACGCTTTTGCCGCGTACAGTGACATGTGCGGGTTAGGATCAATACCATGCATCATGCTGATATGCCCCATATGCTCAACACCACCCACCACAAACACATCACCGTTACCGGTTTGAATGGCTTGTACGGCGGTATGCAGCGCGCTCATTGATGATCCGCATAAACGGCTCACTGTTTGTGCGGCGCTGGTGTGCGGAATTGGCGTCAACAAGGATGCCATACGGGCAATATTCCAGCCCTGTTCAAGGGTTTGGTTAACACAACCCCAGATCACATCTTCAACTTCAGCTGGGTCAACTTTATCATTACGATTCAGCAAACCAGTAATTAAGTGTGCTGACATATTTTCAGCACGTGTATTGCGGTGCATGCCGCCTTTCGAACGGCCCATTGGGCTACGTCCGAAATCGACAATCACTGCATCTCTTGGATTCAAGCTCATTTCTTTACTCCCGCTCTAATCTGTCCGCGATTAACCGAAAAAGGTTTGACCGTTTTTGGCCATTTCACGCAATTTCTCGGTCGGGTGATACAGCGCACCCAAGTCAGCGTATTTGTCTGCTAAAGCAACAAACTCAGCAACACCAATGCTGTCGATGTAACGTAACGCTCCACCACGGAAAAGCGGGAAACCGATACCGTAAATTAAGCCCATATCTGCTTCTGCAGCGGTCTCAACAATACCATCTTCAAGGCAGCGTACCGTCTCCATGCACAATGGGATCATCATCCAATTGATAATGTCTTCATCGCTCACTTCACGTTGCTCGTAAACAATCGGCGCTAAAATTTCTGCGATCGTATCATCAACAACTTTTTTCGGCTTACCACGCTTGTCAGTTTCATAGGAATAGAAACCTTTGCCATTTTTCTGACCTAAACGATCCGCTTCATACAGTGCATCGACTGCTGAGCGACGATCATCTTTCATCCGATCAGGGAAACCTTCAGCCATCACATCACGGCCATGGTGTCCGGTATCAATACCAACCACGTCCATCAAGTAAGCAGGACCCATCGGCCAGCCAAACTTTTCCATGATTTTATCAATACGCACGAAATCAACACCCGCACTGATCAGCTTGGCAAAACCACCGAAATACGGGAACAGTACGCGGTTGACTAAGAAACCTGGGCAGTCATTGACTACAATTGGGTTTTTACCCATTTTCTGTGCATAAGCAACAGTGGTTGCTACCGCTTCGTCCGAAGAGTGTTCGCCACGAATCACTTCAACCAACGGCATCATGTGCACAGGGTTAAAGAAGTGCATGCCGACGAAGTTTTCTGGACGCTTCAGCGCTTTTGCTAGCAAATTAATTGAGATGGTTGAGGTATTGGAAGCAATAATGGTGTTGTCACCCACATACTGCTCAACTTCAGCCAAAACAGCTTGCTTGACTTTTGGGTTTTCAACAACCGCTTCCACCACGATATCGACATGACCGAAATCACCGTACGACATGGTTGGGCGAATCGCATTTAAGGCTTTAGCCATGGCAGCGGGTTCAATACGCTTGCGCTCAAGACGCTTGACCAGCAGCTTAGCCGCCTCATCCAAGCCCAACTGAATACCCTCTTCGCGGATATCCTTCATTAAGATTGGCGTGCCTTTTAGCGCTGACTGATAGGCAATACCACCACCCATAATACCTGCACCTAAGACCGCAGAAAGTTTTACTTCACGAGCAATTTTCTCGTAACCTTTTGCTTTACGCTTAAGCTCTTGGTCATTTAAAAACAGACCCACCAGACTCTCAGCAACAGACGTTTTAGCCAGTTTAGCAAAACCCTTGGCTTCAATTTCTAACGCTTTATCGCGGCCATGGTTCGCTGCTTTTTGAATGGTTTTAATCGCTTCAAGTGGCGCGGGATAGTTCGGGCCTGCTTTGCCAGCAACAAAGCCTTTTGCTGTTTCAAATGCCATCATTTGCTCGATAGCATTGAGCTTGATTTTCTCAAGCTTAGGCTGACGCTTAGCTTGGTAATCGAGTTCGCCAGCAATCGCACGCTTAACCAAATCAAGCGCAGCGGCTTGCAATTTATCTAAGCTAACCACTGCATCAACAGCACCAACTTTTAAGGCTTCTTCTGCACGTGCCTCTTTACCGGCGGCAATCCACTCAATGGCGTTATCTGCACCAATAATTCGCGTTAGACGTACAGTTCCGCCGAACCCCGGATAAATCCCCAGCTTAACTTCAGGCAAACCAACTTTTGCGCTGTCGGCCATGACGCGGTAATCCGCAGCCAAGCACATTTCAAAACCACCACCTAGCGCAATACCATTAATAGCGGCAACGGTAGGTACATTGAGGTCTTCAAAAGCATTAAAAAATGCGTTAATTTCAAGGTTGGCAGCAACCAATTCTTCTTCAGACAGTTTGAAGTTATCAACAAACTCTGTGATGTCTGCACCAACGATAAATACATCCTTACCACTGGTCACAATCACGCCGGTAACATCACTATTGGCATTAATTGCAACGACTGCATCACGCAGTTCGGTCAGCGTAAGACGGTTAAACTTATTGACGGACTCACCCTTGAGGTCGAAATTGAATTCGACGATACCACTTTCAAGAGCCTTCACCGTGATGGCTTTACCTTCGTAAATCATCAACTGATCTCCACGATATGGAAGCTGAACAGTTACACATTGGCCACTGACAGCAATTAAACAATGTGCATAGCACTTTGCGCAGTACTTATCAGCATACTCGCCGACTCAGCATTCAACAGAATACATGCGGCCATGCCAATATGCATTTCATACGCCCGTTTGATTTGGGTTAGCACACATTCACGGAATTTTTCTCCTTTGTCAATTGCCAGTCGTGAAGAATTCCTAAAAATGCGCGTTATTTTGTCGCACCTCTTTGTTTTATAAGGGAAAAATATTGATCGAAAGATAGCCGCTTTATGACTAAAAGAAGTCTAGACGAATGACACATCAGCGAGCCAATCGGCTTTGCTTCCCGACTTGTTTATCTTAAATAGGTATGTCACATCGATTAGATAAGCTGCCGAAAGAACGTGAATACACGATAGGTACTAGACTTAAATACTGCTCTCATGCACAAATCAATTCGTGCAATTAGCAAGCAGTGGCGTTACATTGAAGAGGCGTAAAAAACCGCAATGGAGGCAGCTTTAGTCTGCGTGATTTTACTATACGCACGCAGTATTACTGCAAGACTTTGAGCTATTAACCGCTCAATAAGCGCTGTTGACTATCTAAGCTAAACTGAGCTCTGTGATCGTACCCATGGAGCATATATGGAGATTGTTATGGCGTATTCTCATCTGCTCATTGCAATTGATCTGACAGAAGACTGTCACCGCGTTTTAGATCGAGCCAATGCACTCTGTCAGGCGCTTTCATGCCAAGCCACTTTAGTGCATGTTGTTGAGCCACTGACGATGGCTTTTGGTGGTGACGTGCCAATGGACTTATCGTTATTACAACAACAGCAAACCGAACAAGCGCAAAACAAACTGAATATTCTTGCCGAACAACATCAGTTACTCAAAGAAAATAACTGTCATTTACGTTATGGCCAGCCACGCCAAGAAATTCATCTTCTCGCTAAAGAGCAGCACTGCGACCTGATTATTGTTGGCAGTCACGGCCGCCACGGTCTCGCGCTGTTATTAGGCTCGACCACCAACGATTTATTATCCGGTGCACCCTGCGATGTGCTGGCAGTTGACCTGAAGGATCATGATCCAGAGGATTAGGCTTAGCTAAGCACAGGCAAGCAGCCCTAGGGTTGACTTGCCCGATACCTCGCATGTGATGCTCTGCACTTTGATAGGATGCTGAGCGCATTGGCACCCTATCAATTACAGCCTGTTATGTGGCGAGTTAACTGTCCAACTCAGCCCAACGCTCAATCAGTGCATCCAACTGTTCTTGCACAGTGGTAATTTGCGCCAGCACTGCTTCAGTTGTCTCAATGGGCTGCTGATAAAAATCAGCTTGTGAAACCTGCGCATGCAACTGAGTAAGCTCAGTTTCCAGCCCTTCGATTTGCCCAGGAATCGCATCCAGTTCACGTTGCAATTTATAGCTCAGCTTTTTTTTCGGCTCAGCGCTATCAACAACGGCTATGGGCGGACTCATCTGTTCGACATCAGCAACTGCTGCCGCCTGAACCGGCGCTTCCATTTCATCTGCAGCACCCAGCAAGCGAATACTACCACCCTGTCGCAGCCAATCATCAAAGCCACCCACATACTCACGGACCTTACCGCTACCATCAAACACTAAGGTACTGGTCACTACGTTATCTAGGAAGGCTCGGTCGTGACTGACGATCAATACTGTACCTTTAAACTCCATCAGCACTTCTTCAAGTAGCTCGAGAGTTTCCACATCAAGGTCGTTGGTTGGCTCATCGAGTACCAGCAAGTTAGCTGGACGAGTAAACAACTTCGCTAACAATAAGCGCGCACGCTCACCGCCCGACAACGCCTTAACCGGTGTACGGGCACGTTGAGGACTGAATAAGAAGTCACCGAGGTAACTGAGAACATGCTTGCTTTGGCCATCAATCATGATGGTATCACTGCCTTCACCGACGTTTTCGATGACGGTTTTCTCTGGATCAAGCTGATGACGCAACTGATCAAAGTAAGCCACTTCTAGTTTAGTACCCACTTCGATGCTGCCTTGCGTTGGTTGCAAATCACCCAGCAACAATTTAAGCAAAGTCGTTTTACCGCTACCGTTTGCACCCAACAGACCAATACGATCACCACGCTGCAAGACCATTGAGAAGTCTTTAATCAGCTGACGTCCGCCGGGATGGGCAAAGCTTACTTTATCCACCACGATGACTTGTTTACCGGACTTTTCTGCCGCACCGATATTGATATTTGCCGCACCTTGACGCTCACGACGCTGACTGCGCTCAACTCGGAGCGCTTTCAGTTCACGCACACGTCCTTCATTACGCGTACGCCGCGCTTTAATCCCTTGACGAATCCACACCTCTTCCTGCGCCAGCTTTTTATCAAACAGCGCATTAGCGGTTTCTTCAGCGGCCAACTGCTGCTCTTTATGCTCAAGGAAGCTGGCGTAATCACCATCCCAATCAATTAAATGACCGCGATCTAACTCTAAAATACGCGTGGCTAAGTTTTGTAAAAAAGCCCGGTCGTGGGTAATAAAGAGTACGGCACCGGGAAAGTTTAATAACGCATCTTCCAGCCAAGCAATCGCACCAATATCCAAGTGGTTGGTTGGCTCATCGAGTAACAGCAAGTCGGGCTCAGCAACTAAAGCCTGTGCTAACAGCACTCGTCGACGCCAGCCACCGGACAATTCGTTAAGTTTTTTATCTGCAGGTAACTGCAAGCGGCTTAAAGTGCTATCAACCAATTGCTGTAAGCGCCAACCATCTCGCGCCTCCAGATCTTGCTGGACGTGCATCAGCTTAGTGAGGTCTTCATCGGTATGGATGTTTTGGCTTAAATGATTGTACTCAGCCAATAAAGCCCCGACACCCTCCAGTCCTTCTGACACCACCTCGAAAATGGTGCGCTCATCAGCGACCGGTAGCTCTTGCGGCAGCTCACCAATTTTCAGGCCAGGTGCACGCCATACTTCACCGGTATCGGCTAAACGCCCACCTTTGACCAAATGCAGCATGCTTGACTTGCCCGTACCATTGCGGCCAATAATGCACACGCGCTCGCCACGAGCAATCTGCCACGAGACCTCTTCTAAAAGGGGGGTGGCGCCGTAAGCAAGTGATACTTGAGTTAATTTGAGCAAAGTCATTTGTAGTTCTCCTAAAATCTGCGACGTATTGTACAGATTCGCGCAATGATTCGTTGGATATCTGCATTCAACACTCTGTACAGCCCTTTCACCACTGTACACAAGCAGCTAAGCTAGGCTGCCTTCGCCATAAAACCGATTATCTTCTGGCGTTTTACTGGGCATTTATTTTTCTAGGGTTTTTTATGCGCAGTCGCTATCTGTTACCTCTGGTGTTGTTTATAACACTTTGTCATCCCGTTTCTACAGCGTACGCTGCTCCTCTAGCGCAGCAACGCAGCCTGTATAACCAAGCGAAGCTGGCGATGAGTAAAAATGATGCATCGGTGTACTTAGATAACCGTACAACGTTGCGCGACTACCCATTAACACCTTACCTAGCGTACGACGAGCTCACCCAACGTTTACGTAACGCCAGTAATGATGAAGTAGAAAAGTTTCTCCTTGAGCATGGCGATTTACCGCAAATCAATTGGATGAAGCTACGTTGGTTACGCATACTCAGCGAACGTCAGCAATGGCCGTTATTTCTCAAGTACTACAGCCCCGAATTAAACTTCACTGAGTTGGACTGCCGCTTTACCCAATACCAATTAGAGAGCGGTCACAGGCAAGCAGCCTTTGCTAGTACCGAAAAGCTTTGGCTGAGCGCGCAATCACAACCTAATGCCTGCGACCCTCTTTTTGAGAGCTGGACCGCAGCAGGACAACTGACTGAAGATAGAATATGGCAGCGTTTAAAGCTGGCCACTGATGCACGCAATTATGGTGTATCAGCGTATTTAGTGAAGCTACTGACAACCCAGCAACAGCAAGGGCAACGACTGATTGATGTCGCACAAAAGCCAAGCTTATTGAAACAAACAAAACGCTTTAGTGGCCAGGATAAGAGAAGTGCAGAGGTCATTGCGTTAGGCTTGCGCAAACTGGCCACCGAAGACCTCGATGCCAGTGTGCAGTTACTTAGTCATTACGAAAAGAAAGTAACTTTTAGCCCTGCTGACCAACTCACTCTTGCCAATGATATTGGTCTACGCTTGGCGAAACGCTTTGATCCTCGCGCCTTAGCGGTGATGGAAAAATACGATCCACAGTTACAAAACGCCAACCTCAGCGAGTGGCGGGCACGCTTACTGCTGCGCTTAGGCCGCTGGAATGATGCCTACCAACTAACCCGCCGCTTACCCGCAGAATTAGCTCTCAGCAACCGTTGGCGCTACTGGCAAGCGCGCAGCCTGCAACTGGCACAACCCAGCAGTCAGCAGCCATTGATTCTCTATCAACCTCTAGCCCGTGAGCGTGATTTCTATGGTTTTATGGCTGCCGATCAAAGCCAGCAGCCCTATCATCTTAAACACCAAGCGTTAGCTCTGCAGCCGCAAACCATCCAGAAAGTACGCAATGCCGCAGGAATGCAGCGCGCTCTAGAGTTTAATGCTCGTAATGAAATCACTGAGTCGCGTCGTGAGTGGTACCATCTTAGTAATTTTTTAAGTCGTGATGAACTGGTTGCTCAAGCACGCATTGCCTATGATATGGGCTGGTACTTCCCGGCGATTCGCACCATTACTCAGGCTCGCTATTGGGATGACTTAGAAATACGTTTCCCAATGGCTCACCAAAGCAATTTCGTTGCAGAAGCGAAAACACGAGGCTTACACTCCAGTTGGATTTTTGCCATTACTCGTCAAGAAAGTGCCTTTATGACCGAAGCGCAATCGCACGTCGGCGCCATGGGGCTTATGCAACTGATGCCAGCGACCGCTAAAGAAACAGCACAGCGCTATGGTATTGCCTTAGCCACACCACAAAGCGCAGTGATTCCGGCGGTCAACATTCAATTAGGTGCGGCCTACTTGAGCCAAGTTCTCGGGCAATTTAATGGTAATCGGGTACTGGCCTCAGCCGCCTACAATGCGGGTCCTGGGCGCGTACGTCAGTGGCTGCGCGATGCCAAGCATTTGCCTTACGATGTCTGGGTGGAAAGCATTCCATTTGATGAAACCCGTCTTTATGTACAAAACGTATTGACCTACTCGGTGATTTACGGGGAAAAACTAAAAGCGCCAATGCCTCTAGTTGAGTGGCATGAGCGCTCGTTTGAAAAGCAGTAACATTGATATCGCTGCGCCTAACTCAATCCTTTAAGCTGAGCGGTATTGAGCACCAATCAACAGCCTAGTTATTGCTTACAAGTTCTCATAACGGTTCATATCCAGCACCCCCGCCTCAAGCGGTTCACGTTCACGAATATGCTCGCTGAGGTCGTGAAAGTATCGCCAGAATTGCGGATGGGTGCGACGAATCCCCCACTCTTCAACTACTTTACGAAAATCCGTCTCATCTTTAACCTGCTCCAACGCAGCGACAAACCTAGGCACATCAGCCGCCAAGATATTAAAGATAAAGTTAGGATAACTACTCAGCACTTCTGGATAGATCGTTAAGGTATCCAGACCCGGCTGATAGCGCAGTGATTCACCAGCCATAAACGCTACATTACTGTGCGCACGATTGCGCAAAAGGCTATACACCTCACGCTCACCGTTACTCAACTCAATACGCAGCATGCTGGCTTCAGGCAGGTAATTAATTACTTGAAAGCCCGCCGCCGGACGGCTGCTAAGACGCGCCAAGCTATGCTCAACAGCAGCCGCTTCTGTACTTAAACCTTCGCGATAGCAATGCGCACTGCGGCAACGATTGATGGGATCAGGTCGCGCATTAACCGCATCGAATCGCTGTAAAGCTCGCTCGGCGAAAACTCGTATGCTATTTTTTTTCGGCACACCTAGAGCGCTTTTTGTATCATTATCAATATCAGTATAATCAAGCCAGAGTTTGATTCTTCCACTCTTTTGATACCAGTCATTCAATATTTTTTGACGCGCATTATGCGGCATTAAACGTAAGAAATTCACCTCTGAACCATTACGAATCAAGTCAAAATATAATCGAGTTTGCGCCTGATGTGCGACGTTGCCATACACATCAAAATTCACCACTAATTGGTAATAGGTACGCTCAAGTATCGGATAGTCCATCAACCACATGGTTTGCGGCACATCACCAATTAAACCTTTACGCACAGTGGCGCTATCATACTGACGAAAAACGCTCAATAGCGCTTGCTCATTACCGCTCCAAATATGTGACCAGTCAGGCCGTTCAGCCTTGCTATAACGCTTAATACGTAATTTCTCGTAGGCATTACGCTTTTCTTTATAGCTGCCCCACAATCCTAGTAAATTACTAATCTGGTCAAACTGCCCAGGCATCTCCAATAAAGGCGTCGCCTTACCCTGAAAAGCCTGATCAGTGAGGTAGATATCGTGCTGCGGATCTTGAAAGAACACCCAAAAATTATCACGAATCACATCCGTAGCAATTTGCCCACGACACACAGGCCCACGGATAAAAGTACGGAGAAAATACTCGGCATCATCGAGCATAAATTGATAACGCGCTTGCGCAGGAATAAGGGCAAAGGTCGCAAATGGATTACTGCGTGAAAAAGCACCGTAATCAGGTACCTTATCCGCACGCCAATCACCACCTAAAAATAAAGCTTTAACATGCTCCAGCTTATCTACACTCATCGCATAGGTGATATGCGTTTTATGCACAATCACATCGGTCACAGGGACAAAGCGATAATACATTTTCACCCCAGGATCATCATTGGGGCGACGCGTGGCAATTTCCTTGACCTTCTTACCCGTCGGCGTATAAGAACGCACAATGCGGAAAAAATGTTGCTCATGCCCATGTTCAAAATTGATATGGGCAATAAACAAATGCTCATAGAGCCAGCGGCTGACCAGATTCTCGCGCGCACCGGGCGCATTTAGAAACGCTTCCCATTGTTCAATTTGCTGCTGCTCAAGGTTATTAGCTGACCAAGGCTGCCAGTCCACAGTCGCCCCTGTTTGCAACCACTGCTTTATACTAGCGTACTCAGCATCCGTTAACCCTGTGACACCATAGGGCATGCCACTGTGTGGATTTTTTTGCGCAAACGAAGCAAACTCACCCGGCAGCGGGCATTGATCTTTACGAGCGATACCAATTTGCAAATCAGCAGGCAAACGACTATTAGGCGCAAACGACTGCTGTCGACCTAGCTCCAACATCGCCGCTAACAATGAAGCTTGTGCTTGGCCTGCAGCCAAGACATCAAAAAAACCTTTCTCGCGCCACTCTTCGCTATTACGCGCATCGACAAACAAGCGAGTAGTGGCTTGCGCCGTGGTGCGTCGACCATTATAGATAGGTAGTTTATGTGCACCCCGCGTCAACCCTTCAGCGCTACCTAAGTTTAACTGGCAAGGCGAGTCATAACAGGCATGGCAGGCCACACATTTCTGAGTAAATATAGGCTGAATGTCTTGGCTATAGGAACTTTGATTAGCACTGACGCAATGACTCAATACAAGTCCTAAAACAGCAAAACACCACTTTTTCATAATGCCTCAAGTATTTATTTGTACAATATTAATTCGCTTTAGCCTGCTAAGGGCGCCTCATCTCTTTCCCTCTCCAGGCTTAATACCCCAGCTGCCCACTCAAGGTGGCGATGTTTTGCTATCATTAGCTTTTTTACGATTGCACTGTATTAATTAGGTAGAGACGCATGGCCAACCATTTAGCACGTCAACAAGCCCTTCAAGAAGCACTACAGCAGCGGATCCTGGTGCTCGATGGCGGTATGGGTACAATGATTCAAAGCCACAAACTGACTGAAGATGACTTTCGTGGCGAGCGCTTTGCCGACTGGCCACAAGATCTACAAGGTAATAACGACTTACTGATTTTGACGCAAGCCAAACTGATTCAAGATATTGAGAAAGCCTATCTTGATGCTGGCGCTGACATTATAGAGACCAACACTTTTAACTCAACCCAAGTTTCGCAAGCGGATTATGGTTTAGAGTCCCTCGCTTATGAGTTGAACTTTGAAGGGGCGCGTATTGCTCGCGAAGTGGTCGATGCAAAAACCTTAGAAACACCGGATAAACCACGCTTTGTTGCCGGCGTGCTGGGCCCAACCAGCCGCACGTGTTCGTTATCACCGGATGTGAATAACCCTGGCTTTCGTAACGTCACCTTTGATATTTTGGTTGAAAACTACAGCGAAGCCACGCGCGGCCTGATTAACGGCGGCGCTGACATTATTATGATCGAAACCATTTTCGATACACTGAATGCCAAAGCTGCAATTTTTGCGGTGGAAGGTGTTTTCGAAGAATTGGGGACCACTCTGCCGATTATGATTTCCGGCACTATTACTGATGCATCAGGACGTACGCTATCAGGGCAAACCACGGAAGCTTTTTGGAACTCAATACGCCACTGTAAACCCTTATCAGTAGGCTTAAACTGCGCTCTGGGTGCAAAAGAGTTGCGTCCGTACCTGCAAGAGTTATCGGAAAAAGCCGACACCTTTGTATCTGCCCACCCGAACGCTGGCCTACCCAACGCCTTTGCTGAGTACGATGAAACCCCAGCTGAAACTGCAGCAATGATCGAAGATTTTGCGGCCTCTGGCTTTTTAAATATCGTTGGCGGCTGCTGTGGTACCACGCCTGCGCATATCCGCGCCATTGCTGAAAAAGTAGCCCAGTATGCCCCACGGGTGATTCCAGATATCCCCAAGGCCTGCCGTTTATCAGGTCTTGAGCCTTTTACTATTGATCGTAAGTCACTGTTCGTAAACGTTGGTGAGCGTACTAATATCACCGGTTCTGCTCGCTTTGCGCGCTTGATCCGTGAAGACAATTACACTGAAGCCCTCGCCGTTGCCTTGCAGCAAGTGGAGTCAGGCGCTCAGGTGATTGATATCAACATGGACGAAGGCATGCTCGACTCTAAAGCGGCCATGGTGACCTTCCTCAACCTGATCGCTGGTGAGCCGGATATCTCGCGCGTACCAATCATGATTGACTCATCGAAATGGGACATTATTGAAGCTGGCCTGAAATGCATTCAAGGTAAAGGCATCGTTAACTCCATCTCAATGAAAGAAGGCGTGGATGAGTTTATTAAGCACGCCAAACTCTGTCGTCGTTATGGTGCCGCCGTGGTGGTGATGGCCTTTGATGAACAAGGTCAAGCCGATACTGCAGCACGTAAGCAAGAAATTTGTGCGCGCTCCTACGACATTTTGGTCAACCAAGTCGGCTTCCCGCCAGAAGATATTATTTTTGATGCCAATATCTTTGCCGTGGCCACCGGTATTGAAGAGCACAACAACTACGCCGTTGACTTCATCGAAGCCTGTGCGTGGATTCGCGACAACCTGCCGTACGCCTTAACCTCAGGCGGCGTCTCCAACGTATCCTTCTCCTTCCGCGGCAATAATCCGGTGCGTGAAGCGATTCACTCAGTGTTCCTTTACTACGCCATTCAGAATGGCCTAACGATGGGCATCGTCAACGCCGGTCAGCTAGAAATTTACGACCAGATCCCTGCAGACCTGCGCAACAAAGTAGAAGATGTCATTCTTAACCGCCACCCTGGTTCGATGGAAGCACTATTAGCGATTGCTGAAGACTATCGTGGTGATGGTTCGATCAAAGAAGTTGAAACTGAAGAATGGCGCAGCCTGCCAGTGAATCAGCGTTTAGAGCACGCTCTCGTCAAAGGCATCACCCAGTGGATCGTTGAAGACACTGAAGAGTCGCGTCAGCAGTTTGCTCGCCCGATTGAAGTGATTGAAGGCCCGTTGATGTCGGGGATGAATATCGTTGGCGACCTGTTCGGCAGCGGTAAAATGTTCCTACCGCAAGTGGTTAAATCGGCACGCGTGATGAAGCAAGCGGTTGCGCACTTAGTGCCCTTTATAGATGCTGAGAAAGGTGACAAACCTGAAGCCAAGGGTAAAATCCTGATGGCGACGGTAAAAGGCGATGTACACGATATTGGTAAAAACATTGTCGCAGTGGTGCTCGGTTGCAATGGCTATGACATTGTTGACCTTGGCGTGATGGTACCGGCAGATAAAATTCTCAAAACCGCTATTGCAGAAAAATGCGACATCATTGGTTTGTCAGGCTTGATCACCCCATCACTGGACGAAATGGTTAACGTTGCTAAAGAAATGCAACGACAAAACTTCCATCTGCCGTTGTTAATTGGCGGCGCGACCACCTCAAAAGCGCATACAGCGGTTAAAGTTGACCCCAACTACAGCAATGATGCGGTGGTCTATGTCACCGATGCATCACGCGCAGTGGGCGTAGTAACCACTTTGCTGTCTAAAGAACTTAAGCCTGAATATACCCGTAAGATTCGCGAAGAGTACGCAGAAATCCGTGAGCGCATTGCCGCTCGTAGTGTGCGCACTAAGCGCCTGACCTATGAGCAAGCCTTGGCCAATAAGCCAAAATTTGCCTGGGATACTTATCAGGCTCCCAAGCCGAATGTGGCAGGCACGCAGCGTCTCTATAATATCGATTTAACCGTGCTTGCAGAATATATTGATTGGACGCCATTCTTTATTTCTTGGAACTTAGTCGGCAAATACCCGCGTATTTTCAAAGATGAAGTAGTCGGCGAAGCAGCGCAAACGTTATTCGATGAAGCTCAAGTTCTGTTGAAAAAAATGATTGATGAAAATCTGATTGAAGCACGTGCGACTTTTGCTTTCTGGCCAGCCAATCAAGTCAATCACGATGATATCGAACTGTATGATGACGCTGGCGAGCCGATCGCTATGTTGCATCATCTACGTCAGCAAATTGAAAAAACCGATGGCAAGCCAAATATGTGCTTAGCTGACTTTGTCGCGCCGAAAGACAGCGGTGTGACCGATTATATTGGTGGCTTTATTGTGACCTCAGGCATTGGTGTCGACGAACTGGCTAAGTCGTATCAAGCACAAGGCGACGACTACAATGCCATTATGGTGCAAGCCCTTGCTGACCGCTTGGCTGAAGCCTGTGCCGAATGGTTACATCAGCAAGTGCGCACCCACTACTGGGGTTACGATACGGCAGAAGAGCTGAGCAACGACGAACTGATCCGCGAGAAGTACAAAGGCATTCGTCCGGCACCTGGCTACCCTGCCTGCCCTGATCACACCGAAAAGGGTACGTTATTTGAGCTGCTTGATCCCAACCAAGACTTCGGTGTGACGATGACCGAGCATTATGCGATGTTCCCCACCGCCGCGGTTAGCGGTTGGTATTTCGCCCACCCTGAAGCGCAATATTTTGCCGTTGGTAAAATTGAAAAAGATCAAGTCGAAAGTTACGCGCAACGCCGCAAAGATGATCTGGAGTACACCGAACGCTGGCTCAGTCCTGCGCTAGGCTACGACGAGTAAAAACTTTGGTGGGCGGCATTTGTGCTGCCCACCTATTTTACTGAGCTGACTCTACACGCAACCCGTTCAGCACCCTCCTTATATCAAAAAAGAATCATCTTATGATAAATAATTACTTTATCGCATAAGCAATAATTGTTACTGTAGCCTCTATTCTGCACACCATGCCATACGCTTACAGCGGCTTGATACAGGGACACCCATGTATATTTACGACCACTACGATCAACAAATCGTTGAAGATCGCGTCAAACAATTTCGCGATCAAACCCGCCGTTATTTTGCTGGCGAACTCTCTGAAGACGAATACTTACCACTGCGTTTGCAAAATGGTCTTTACGTACAACGCCATGCACCGATGCTGCGCATTGCCGTGCCTTATGGTCTGTTGGCGACTAAGCAGCTACGCATGCTCGCGCATATCACCCGCAAGTACGACAAAGGCTATGCGCATATAACTACGCGCACCAACGTCCAGCTAAACTGGCCGGCGCTGGAAGATGTACCCGATATTTTAGATGATTTGGCCAGTGTGCAAATGCACGCCATCCAAACCAGTGGTAACTGCATCCGTAACACCACCACCGATCAGTTTGCCGGCGTTGCCCGCGATGAGCGTATTGACCCACGCCCTTGGTGTGAAATTATTCGCCAGTGGTCAACCTTTCACCCAGAGTTTGCCCGTTTACCGCGTAAATTTAAAATTGCGGTGAATGGTTGTACGCTCGACCGTGCAGCCATTGAAGTACACGATATCGGTCTGGAAGCGCTGCATAATGCCGCCGGCGAGCTTGGCTTTCGCGTCCTCGTAGGCGGTGGTTTAGGCCGCACTCCGATTGTCGGTAGCTGCATCAATGAGTTTTTACCTTGGCAACATCTACTCAGTTACCTAGAAGCCATCTTACGGGTCTATAACCGCTTTGGTCGTCGTGATAACAAGTTTAAAGCGCGGATTAAAATACTCGTCAAAGCACTGTCACCTGCGGTATTTGCTGAGCGTGTAGCTGAAGAATGGGCACACTTAAAAGATGGTCCGATCACCCTGATTGAAGAAGAAGTCGAGCGCGTTTCTAAACACTTTACTGATCCAGCTTACCTCGATCTTAGCGATCAAGACGCCGAGCTTGCCGCATTAGATGTAGCACACCCTGGCTTTGCTCGCTGGCGCAGTCGTAACGTCGTCGCCCACAAAAAGCCAGGCTATGCTGCGGTGACTTTATCACTGAAGAAAACCGGTATTGCTCCGGGAGATGTCACTGAAAAGCAGCTGGATACTATTGCTGATTTAGCCGATAAATACAGTTTTTCTGAAGTACGCAATACTCATGAGCAAAACATCGTGCTGGCTGATGTAGAACAAAGCAAACTCTTTGAGCTCTGGGAGCAACTGCGTGAACATGGCTTTGCCACCCCTAACATTGGCCTGCTGACTGACATTATTTGCTGCCCTGGTGGCGATTTCTGTGCTCTAGCCAACGCAAAATCAATCCCCGTCGCAGAAGCAATTCAAGAGCGTTTTGATAATCTCGATTATTTATTCGATATCGGCAATCTTGATCTAAATATCTCTGGTTGCATGAACGCCTGTGGTCATCACCATATTGGTCATATCGGCATCCTCGGTGTTGACAAAAAAGGTGAAGAATTTTATCAAGTGTCACTCGGTGGCAGCAGCGGTCGCCAAGCCAGCTTAGGAAAAATACTCGGCCCCTCCTTCGCCCAAGATATTATGCCTGATGTCATCAGCAAATTGATTGATGTCTATATCGAACATCGAACCCCAGAAGAACAATTTATTGATACCTTCCAACGCATTGGCATCAATACATTTAAGGAGCGCGTTTATGCCAGCAATCATTAAGAACAATCAAGTCGTCGATGATCAATGGACACTGCTCGAAGCTGATGCGCAACTGGAGCAAGCACTGCACACCCAGCAGGCGATTATTCCTTTGGCGCTATGGCAACAACATAAAGAACAACTACAAGCAGTCCAGCCATTAGGTATTTGGCTGGAAGCCGGCCAAGCGATCGAGGACATAGTGGACGATCTGACGCACTTTGCCGTGATTGCATTAAACTTCCCAGCATTCACTGACGGTAGACACTTTAGCAGCGCGCGTCTTTTGCGCGAGCGTTACAGCTACAATGGCGAAATTCGTGCCATTGGTGATGTGTTGCGTGATCAACTGTTCTTTATGCAGCGTTGTGGCTTTGATGCTTATGCGATACGCACTGATCGCTGCCCGACTGATGCATTACAAAGCCTTACGGAACTATCGGTCACTTATCAAGCCGCTCACGATCAAAGCCTGCCTTTATACCGTCGCCGCTCGGCGTAGCCACTTGACCTCAGTAATACGTATATTCTCTGGCAAGCGCAGTCATGGATGGTTGCGCTCAGCTCTACACTAGCGATTCTGTCAAGACGACATCTCGCCTCGCCACCCTTCCTAACAAAACGTCTCGAATCCATAGCAGCTGTGAGTGCATGAGTACTCACATACTCGAACTCAGCATTTACTTAATGGATGTTTTAGACAACAAATTATAATACATTTTTAATAGGCATAAAAAACCCCAGACTAGCTGGGGCTTTTATCACACAGGCTAATTACTCAGCTTGTGCTTCTACAGATGCTTCTACGCGACGGTTAATAGCGCGACCTTCGCTTGTAGCGTTATCAGCAACTGGACGCTCTTTACCGTAACCAACTGCGTTAACACGATTAGCTTCTACGCCAAACTTGTTAACCAAAGTATCACGTACTGCACCAGCACGACGCTCTGATAGTTTTTGGTTGTAAGTAGCGTTACCAACTGAGTCAGTGTGACCTTCAACAGTTGTCGCTGTTTCTGGGAACTGCTTCATGAACTCAGCTAAGTTTTCGATATCGCTGTAGCTGTCTTGTTTAACGTCAGCTTTGTCAAAATCAAATTTAACATCAAGCTCAACGCGGACAGACTCTGCTTCAACTTCTTCGTAAACAACTGGCTCAACTGGAGCTTCTACTACTGGCTCAACATAAGGTGCAGCTGCAGGCTTAGTGCTACCACCGAAGTTCATACCAACACCAACGCCGGCCATCCACTCAGACTGGTGGTTATCAAAACCGTGCATGCCGTCAACGCTTGCTTTAGCAAACAAGTTTTCAGTGACGTAGTATTTAACACCCGCACCAATGTTTGCAAAAGTAGTGTGGTCACGACCAGTACGTAAGCCTACGTTGCTGATGCTCTGGTGACCCATACCTGCAGACAGGTAAGGACGCAGACCAACACCTGGCGTACCAAAGTGGTATACAGCATCAAGTGAGCTCAAGTTGCCCTTAACATTCTTGTTGCCAGTGTTATTAGTAGAACGGATATCGTGGTATTCACCGTACGATAGATTTAATGAAACATCTTCCGTCAAGAAGTAACCAACAGAACCACCAAATAGGTTACCGTTATCCATATTACGGGTGCTATCAGTAAAGTAACGCTTAGCGAATACTTCTGTTTCAACCGCACCTTGGCCTTGGGCGAAAACGCCGAAGGATGATGCAGCAAGCAGAGAACCAATGGCTAAACCCAAGGTGCTTTTTAGTTTCATGTTATAAAATCCTCATCATTTTTCTTAGTTTAAATCCAGTGCAGCAAATAACTACCCGTTGCACCTTAAAACATTTAGTCTTCTATTATATGCGAAAAGTTCTCGCGTAGTCGATCTATTGCGCGTTTATAACGCATTTTTGTTGCGCTTAAGCCCAAATGCATAATACTTGCAATATCTTGGAACTCAAGTTCTGCGACAAAACGTAAAATAATAATTTCCCGATCAATGGTATTCACCCCAACCAACCAGCGATCCAAATCATTATTTTTAGTGTCTATTGGCTCTGGCTCTATCTCCTCATCTAATGGATTCAAGCTTAAAGCATCAAATAAGCGACGCTTACGGCGATCTTTTCGATACTGAGTAGTGCACTCATTATAAGTAATACTATACAACCATGTTTTAAATTTTGATTTACCTTCAAATTTCTTTAGACCATATAGCACTTTAAGCATAATTTCTTGACTGACATCATCGGCATCACGATCATTACCTAGGTAACGCGCGCATACATTGAATAAAGTTCGCTGATAGCGACGCATCAACTCTTCGTATGCTCGGGTCACATGGAACAATTCATTTTTGGCATGCTCCACAAGCTCCTCATCGCTGAGTTCCTGTGGCACATAACGCTGATAAGGCACTTTTATGTCAGTCAAAAAAAATAAAACCGGCTATCAAAATAAATACTGCGGACAACGATATGGAGCATCGTCAGGTAAGCCTTACGTAAAAACTTAACGGCTTGTTACTTTTTGCTCAAGCAACACGCGGTTGGCAATATAAAACCACTCGCCATCCTCATTGACTAAGATTGTTTTAACCGTCCCCATTTCCTCAATACGTCCTTCTACATCACCAACCTGAACATTCTGACCCAGCTCATAAAGTTCCCGCACATAAATTCCAGCGATGATCTGTCCTGCAATATCTTTACTGGCTAAGCCTAACGACAACGCACTGGCCAGACCAATGGTCAAAAGAACAATCACTACAACATAGTTCAGCAATTCAGCTTTGATTTCTAACTGACCAATCGCCACCGAAACACTGATAATAATAATCATGCCTTGCACGATACGCCCAAGGCCAGCGGCATACTCCAACCTAACCCCTTCTGCGGCGCCTCTAACCATAGTGTTAAGTAGCTGTGCTAATAAAATACCGGCCAGCAAAACCAACGCTGCAGCAAACATTTTCGGCAGATACAACGCCAACACATCCAAGGTGGCGGATACACGCTCAAGACCCAACGACTCAGCCGCTGAGATTAAGAAAATCAGCAGAACAAACCAATAAACAATTTTACCAATCAGTGTTGAAACTTGGGCTTTAATACCAATACGCGACAGCAACTTGGTTAAGCCGGTACCGCTCATTAAACGATCCAAACCAAACTTAGCCAAAAGCTTAGATAATAAGGTGTCTAACAGCTTAGCGGCCAAAAAGCCTAAAATAACTAAAATTAACGCGCCAAATAGATTCGGAATAAAATTGGCTATTTTGATCCACAAACCGCTCATAGCACCGACTAAATTTTGTGTCCAGGAATCAAGTTGCATAGTTAATCAGCCTTATTAACAGTATTTTTATCAGATAAATTTGAAACCGGTTTTAGATGCTCTGAGCCACTGCTTAAACCAATTAAAACTGACTCTAGGGCACGGCCAAATAAGCTAAACACCGCGCCAGCACCCAGCTGCCGATTGGCTTTTTTAAGCACCTTATCCAGCGACACATCATTATATGCCTGTACTTCTGATGTCTTAAGCATATCGCGCAGCGACTGCTCAAAAGGATCCTGCATCATAATCAGTGTCAATCCTGTGTACAGAGTTTGGTGGAGGCAGACTATTGTCTTACTTCATTATACCCAGCGCAGCCAGCGAAAAAATAGCCACTGACCAACGGCGAGTCCGCCCAACAACAAGCAGGCAATTAAAAAACCGTGCGTCTGCTCAGCGCCGGGTATACCGCCAACATTAATACCTAATAATCCAGTAAAAAACGACATTGGTAAGAAGAAGCCCGTAATAATCGCCAACATATACATGGTGTGACTCATTCGCTCATTACGTCGACGATGCTCTGTCTCAAGAATCAAGCCAATACGCTCACGGGTTAATTCTAACTCTTCAAGGTGCAATGTTAGGCGGTTATTCAGCTCATTCCAATACATGGCATCATCACTGAAAATCCACGTCTCTTGGATTCGCATAAAAGCCGCAAAAACATCCCTTTGTGGCGCTAAAAAACGGCGTAAATTAGCCGCCTGTCGACGCGCTTGTAACATCACTAAAGGCTCTGGCATGTAGCGTTGATCAGTATCTGCACGCGCTTCTACTTGATCCACGGTATCGGCCAATTGACTGACAACGCTTTCAACTCGATCAGTCAAACTTTCCGCAAAAAACAACAGCATTTCTGAAGTATTTTTTGGTCCTAGACCTTTCTCGAAGGCTTTAATCAGCTCATCAGTAACTTGCACCGGTCGCTGCCGTAGCGAATAAATGCGCTGCGCATTAGCGAAAATACGCAATGAAATCATATCCTCAGGATCAGCATGAGAATTTAGGTTGATGGCACGCAAAAACAACAACAGCTCTTGATTTTCTAAACGTAATAAACGAGGACGCGTATTCTCTTCAAGTAAAAGATCACAGATAAATTCATTTAAGCCACTGTTTTCACGCAGCCATTGCTCCGTATGTTGATGACTACGCTCCCAGTGCAACCAAAGACTTTCTTGCTCTGCCAGCTGTAAACCAAACAACTGGATAAAACTAACACTCTGCGCTGAACCTTTGCCATCAAGAACAAAAGCATGCAGCAAGCCTTGGCTCAATCGGTCAGAATGCTGCATGCTTGAAGTCAAGAGTATTAACCTGCTATTGCGGCATGCGCAATTCAGTTTCAGACACTATGATGCCGTTATTATCAGCATAGACATACTCACCGGGACGGAATGTTACACCGCCAAAGGTCACCACAACATTTAAGTCTCCAATATCACGCTTATCAGTTTTCATCGGGTGACTGGCCAACGCTTGGATACCTAAATCAGTTTGCAACAAAACATCAACATCACGTACACAACCATAAACAATAATACCAGCCCAGCCATTTTGCGCTGCCTTGTCAGCCAGCATATCGCCTAACAATGCGCGGCGCAGTGAACCACCACCATCAACAACCATGACTTTACCGTGACCTGGCAGGCTTACTTGCGCTTTTACAACTGAGTTGTCTTCATGACATTTGACCGTGACAATTTCACCACCAAATGAATCACGCCCACCAAAGTTGGCAAACATAGGCTCAACAACCTGTACATCTGGGTAAGCATCACATAGATCAGGGGTTACATATTGCATGCTGGTTTCCTTTTACGATTTGAAAATTTCATAAACAAGACTCAGTTTAACGTAAATCGTACGTCACGATAAGCCTACAGACTTTAAGCCGACTCGCTCTGCAGTACACAGTAACAGAACGAGCCAAACCCTACGCTCTATCAGTTAAACAACAGCTCACTGGATAAACCATTGTATTCAAGAATCTCGCGCAGCCTGGTTAAAGCATCGATCTGAATTTGCCGTACACGTTCACGCGTTAAGCCCATTGCGCGTCCTATTTCCTGCAACGTTTGACAGTCGTAACCACGCATACCAAAACGTCGCAGCACAACCTCTTGATAACGTTTATTGAGCGTACACACCCACTGATCAAGGCTCGCAGCCAAATCTTCACGCTGCACAAAATCACTTGGGTCAGTATTATTTTCATCCTCCAATAGATCCAACAAGCTTATCTCAGAATTATAAGCGCTAGCAGCATCAAGTGATAATGCATGCTCATTAAACTCGTGCATTTTCTGCACATAAGCCATCGAACACTCTAAATGTTTAGCGATACCCTCTAAGCTCGGCGGCTGCCCTTTTTGCTGAGTCAATTGACGTTGCGCTCTTAAGTAGGTATTGAGTTCTTTAGAGATATGCACAGGCAACCGAACCGTGCGCGAAGAATTCATAATACCGCGCTCAACAGTCTGCCGGATCCACCATGTGGCGTAGGTTGAAAAACGAAAGCCGCGCTCAGGATCAAACTTCTCCACGGCACGAATTAAACCTAAATTACCTTCTTCGATTAAATCGAGCAACGTGAGACCACGGTTCTGGTAACGTTTGGCAATGCTAACAACTAAGCGCAAGTTGCATTCGATAATGCGATCACGAGCCGTTCTATCACCTTTTAAAGCACTGCGAGCATAAGTAACTTCTTGCTCAGCCGTGAGCAACGGTGACAGGCCGATAGCATCTAAATACATCTGCGTGGCATCTAGGCTCTTAGTGCGACCAGTTCTTGTTTTGTCATCTCGCGCTTGCACAGGTGTAGCATATTCACCGGATTGATCATTGGTCTGATCTAAATCCTGAACTAAATCCTTTAGTTTCATTCCCTGTTTCCCTACTTCCAATCACAGAATACGCTACAGCATCTATGCCGTTAGACACTGCTGTAGCCATGATTCTGCTGGCATTGTAGGACGTACAAGCTAACGCTTAGGTAAGTACTGCAACGGATCGACAGGTTTACCTTGGCGACGAATCTCAAAGTGGACCTTAACTTGGTCTGTTCCTGTCGAACCCATTTCTGCTATTTGCTGCCCTGCTTTAACTGCCTGTCCTTCATTCACCAGCAGACGCCGATTATGTCCATAGGCACTGATAAAGGTGTCGTTATGTTTAATGATCACCAACTCACCATAGCCTCGTAGACCACTTCCGGCATACACAACGCTACCATCAGACGTTGCCACAATAGATTGTCCGAGCTGACCAGCAATATCAATCCCCTTATTTAAGCTCGTATTTGAGGAAAACACGCTAACCAGCGTGCCATTGGTGGGCCACAGCCACTTCCCTTGCCCAGTGACTGCGACAATAGGTTGCGGCGCTTGTTTCGCAGTTGTGATCGGCGTCACTGGTTTAGCCGCTTGTACTGGTTGAGTTCGAGCCGTAGATACTGGTTTTCTAGCCACTGTGGCAGGTGCTTTGCTAGTAACGGGCGTTTGCGCGCCACCAGAAAAACGAATCACTTGCCCCGGTACAATCGTATAGGGAGCATTAATAGCGTTACGTGCAGCTAACTCTTTCCAATCCCAACCAAAACGAAAAGCAATGGAATACAGGGTGTCACCCCTTCTCACCACATGCTGACCACTGGTCACTGGATTATATTGTCGTTGCTGTCCCGCATGCCCGCGATCCACGACCGGAGCTTTACCTGAAGTGCCTGAGCAACCGAGCAGCACGCTGCTCAGCATAAACATAGACAGCCACTTTAGATGCGAAAATTGTCTTGCCGATAAGATAGATTGAACGGGCTTCACGCCTAACTCCTGAAGAACTTAACAGTGCACTGCAAGATACTTATTTGCCTGCGTAACGCTCAAGGCCTATAACTAACACAATACCAAATAGCATCAGCAGCACTGCGGGAACAAGCTGCGCATTTGTTTGCAGCAGATCAGTGAACTGCCAAGGTGAGATATTTTCTTGAAGCAATGGCACTTCAGCACCATGACTATCGGTACGCCAACTTAGGGTTTCTTTCCACGGCCATACTTTGTTTAAAGAACCAAACATAATACCGGTTAATAGCGCTAAGGCTAGATCTCTAAAATTTTGCAGGGCTGCACGCAGCAGCCGTGCAAAGGCTAACAACCCAAACAAACATCCGCCAGCGAAAACAGCCAATATACTCAGATCCAATTGTTTGACAGCCATTAAAATCGTTGGATACAAACCCATCAGCACTAAAATAAAACTGCCAGAAATACCTGGCAAAATCATGGCACAAATAGCGATAGCACCCGCTGCAAATAGACTGAGAGGATCGTGCCCCCAGTTTACCGGTGCAGCCACAGTGATCCACCAAGCAAAAGCAGCACCGCTGAAAAAGGCGAGCCAGCGACTGAGCGACCAACGCTGAATATCGCGAGCAACCAGATAACACGAGACTAAAATCAAGCCAAAGAAAAACGACCACAATGCTATCGGTTGCGTATCTAACAACCAAGTAATCACCCGCGCCAAACTTAATACGCTAAGCAAAATACCAGAAAATAAAATCAACAAAAAATTAATATTAGCCAGCTGCCAAGCACGCTTAATCTGCCCTTGCAGCATCAGCCAAGCGGCTTCTGGAATACGCGCTAAGGAGCCCAGTAACTCATCATAAATCCCGGTAATAAAGGCAACCGTGCCACCGGATACGCCAGGCACAACATCAGCTGCCCCCATCGCCATTCCTTTTACAAATAATAATGCTCTACTCTTCACGCTAAAGTTCCACTTAATAAAGGTACAAAACGTACACCTTCCAAGGTTTTATAGACGAAACCGCCTTCTTCACGAACAATCAACATCAACTGTTGCTGGTCATCACTCTCGCCGACTGGGATCACCAAACGCCCACCTACCGCGAGCTGATCCAATAAAGCTTGTGGGACTTCTGTAGCACCGGCCGTGACAATAATGCCATTATACGGCGCCAAAGCATTCCAGCCGTCCCAACCATCGCCCCAGCGGTAAACGACATTACGTAAACTCAGCTCAGCCAACAGCTCTTTCGCGCGCTCTTGTAGGGCTTGAATACGCTCGACTGAAAAAACCCGTTCCACTAATTGTGCCAAAACAGCCGTTTGATAACCTGAACCGGTACCTATTTCCAAAACCTTGTCTAAGGGGCCATCGGCTAATAATAGCTCGGTCATACGCCCAACCATATAAGGCTGGGAAATCGTTTGGTTATTACCAATCGGTAACGCGGTATCTTCATAGGCTCGATGCGCCAAAGCCTCATCAACAAATAAATGACGTGGCGTGCTGCAAATCACATCTAAGACCTGCGAATTTCTTAGCCCTTCATCATACAGGCGCTGAATCAGCCGCTCTCGAGTCCGCTGCGAGGTCATACCAATCCCTCTGCGTTGTAAGTCATTTTGTCGAGAACTCACAATATATCCTCCAGCCACTGCTTAACATCCTGTAATTGCGGGTGAGATGTACGATCCAATTGCAACGGTGTAATCGACACATAACCCTGTGATACAGCATGAAAGTCGGTGCCTTCAGCGCCATCTTCGACATCACCTGCTGCAGCCAGCCAGTAATATTCCTTACCTCGCGGATTCACCGTACGCACCGGTGCAGCAGCGCGCGCGCGATGCCCTAAACGAGTCAGTTTAATGCCCTTAATCTGCTCCAGTGGCAAATCTGGCACATTGACATTAAACACGGTGCGCGGAGCCAAAGACAACTCGCTATGTGCTTCAACCAAACGCCGTGCAAACCACGCCGCACTGGGTAAATTTTGTGGTTGGCGTGATAATAATGAAAAGGCAAAAGACGGATGTTGTAAAAAACGTCCTTCTAGCGCAGCGGCAACCGTACCTGAATACAAAACATCATCACCAAGATTAGCACCTAGGTTAATGCCCGCAACCACCATATCGATGCTTTCAGGCAGTAATCCATGCAACCCCAGATGGACACAATCAGTCGGTGTCCCGTTTACACTTATATAACCATTGCTTAAGGTCTGCGGATGCAAAGGACGGTCTAAGGTCAGCGAACTACTGGAACCACTGCAATCTTGCTCAGGAGCAATAATCGAGCAGCTAGCATAATCACTTAGCGCGTGATGTAACGCTGCTAAACCTGGAGCATTCACACCATCATCATTGGCAATTAAAATTCGCACGCCTGTACCGCCTCAGTCACCGACAAAAGATCAACCAACTCACGCAACACCACTGTCGCAAAACACCCAGGGGGTAAAATAAACTGCACTTGCAAACACTCTGCAGTAGGAAAGGTCCACGTCAAATCACGCACAGGCAAACGCAAAATACGGCGTTCTTGCTCTAAGTTAGCGCGTGCCAACCAACTACATAGCTCTGGCCAAACGGCCACTACATCCAGCTCCTGCTGCAGAGTTTGCGCCTGACTGACCAGTTCACCATCGCCCCATAAAGGTCCAGTGGGATGCACATCCAATTGTGCTAAGCGCGGGTCATGACACTCTTCAGCACCGGCTAGAAAAAAACTACGACTGCCGCTAAAGGCTAAAACATCACCGACTTGGGCAACATTCCATGTCTTATTGTTAACCCGCTGCGCCAGCACACGATTAAAAATCGCACTGCGGCCTGTGGATAATAAACGTGAGCGTAAATTGCGCTGCACTGGCAACTCTTGACGCTGCGCATACTCAAGTGCACCAAGTAAGTTATTACCATTTTCACCAAAACGCTGTAAGCCAAAATAATTGGGTACGCCCTGCGCCGCAATACTTTGCAAGCGCTCCTCCAGAGCGACTCGATCAGCTTTAAGATCGGTTAAACGAATGGTAAAACCATTGGCTGAATGCGCACCACGTTGCAACTTACGACTATGGCGCTGAATATCTAAAATACGTAAATCTTCACCTTCAGCAGCACTGAACTGAGGATCACTTTTACCCGGCAAATGGATACTGAACCACTGCCGAGTTAAGGCTTGACGATCTTTTAAGCCCGCGTAACTGATTTGCCGCAGCGACACTCCAGCAGCTTTAGCTAAACGCCGCGCTGCTTCTTCTGTGTTTAACAGGCGCTTTTCCACCCATAACCACAGGTGCTCGCCGCTACCGGACAATGGAATATCTAAGACTTCATCCACCTGAAAGTCTTCCGCACAGGCTTTCAGCTGTGCTGTTCCGCAGGACTCACCCCAGGCTAAAGGGCCCAGCAACTCTAAACTATTCATGCTTTCACCAGTATCACAACAGCATGTGCGGCAATGCCTTCTTCACGACCCACAAAACCTAAACTCTCGGTCGTGGTGGCTTTGACATTAACTTGATCCAAAGCAATCTTCAGATCAGCAGCAATATTCTCGCGCATCAACGCAATATGCGGTGCCATTTTTGGCGCTTGCGCTAAAATAGTGCTATCAACATTACCGATCAACCAACCCCTCTGCTCAAGCAGACTGACAACATTGCGCAGTAATTGACGGCTGTCAGCACCTTTATAAATAGGATCAGTATCAGGGAAATGCTGGCCAATATCGCCTAATGCAGCAGCACCGAGTAAAGCATCAGTCAGCGCATGTAATAAGACATCGCCATCTGAGTGCGCCACAAAACTTTTCTCGTGAGCAATTTGTACACCGCCCAGAGTAATAAAATTACCGGGCTGAAAGCGGTGTACATCATAGCCATGACCTATACGCATGCTGTTACCTGACTGTTAAAAACACGCGCATTCTACACCGTTTTAGTCACACCCACCTGAACAGCCTGAAAATCTCATCAAACTTGTGATGCTGTCAGTGCTTGCGCATGGAAACGTAAGTGCTCGTCAATAAAGCTGGCGATAAAAAAATAGCTGTGGTCATAGCCCGGTTGCAGCCGTAGAGTCATTGGATACCCAGCCTGCTCAGCCGCATCTTGCAAAGCAGAAGGCTTGAGTTGCTCAACTAAAAAGCTATCCGCATCACCTTGATCAACCAGCATTGGCAAATGCTCTGTGGCCTTAGCCAATAAAGCACAGGTATCCCACTCAAGCCAATCATTACGTTGCGCACCTATGTAATTAGAAAAAGCTTTTTCGCCCCACGGGCACTGAGTTGGCTGGCAAATTGGAGCAAAGGCTGAGACCGACTGGTAACGTTGCGGCTCACGCAAGGCTGCAATCAACGCACCATGTCCACCCATCGAGTGACCACTGATACTGCGTCTATCAGAGACAGGCAAATGCTTCTCGATTAAGGCTGGCAACTCATCTACCACATAATCATACATATGGTAATGTTCAGCCCAAGGTGCTTGCGTGGCATTGATATAAAAACCAGCCCCCAAACCAAAGTCCCATGCACCTTCTGCATCATCAGGCACACCTTCGCCGCGCGGACTGGTATCGGGAGCAACGATAATCAAACCAAGCTCAGCCGCTACCTTCAGTGCACCAGCTTTTTGCATAAAGTTTTCATCGGTACAGGTTAAACCCGACAACCAATACAGCACCGGTAATGGCTGACCTAATTCAACTTGTGGTGGTAGATATACGGCAAATTGCATTGTGCAATTGAGCACGCTGGACTCGTGCTGATAGCGCACATGCTGTCCACCAAAAACCTTTTGTGATGATAATTGTTGTAACGACATTATTAACTCCAAAGACATTCATAAACACAAAGCAACGAATACTTGTATTAACCTGTATGACTGATAATTAAAAATGAATAACGCTACGAATACTTTTGCCTTCGTGCATTAAATCAAACGCTGTATTAATCTCATCTAAACCCATGGTATGGGTGATGAAAGTATCCAGCGGAATCTCGCCACTTTGAGCTTTAGCCACATAAGCTGGCAATTCAGTGCGGCCTTTAACCCCACCAAAAGCACTGCCACGCCAAACGCGACCAGTCACTAACTGGAAAGGCCGGGTGCTGATTTCTTGACCGGCACCGGCTACACCAATAATCACCGATTCGCCCCAACCTTTATGACAGCACTCCAGTGCCGCTCGCATCAATTGCACATTACCCACGCACTCAAAGGAGTAATCCACACCGCCATCCGTCATTTCAACGATGACATCTTGAATCGGCTGATCAAAATCCTTAGGGTTCACACAGTCAGTCGCGCCCAACTCACGGGCGATAGCAAATTTATCCGGATTGATATCGATTGCGATGATACGACCCGCTTTGGCCATTTTCGCACCGATAATGGCAGCTAAACCAATACCACCCAAACCAAAGATAGCCACCGTTGCGCCCTCTTCAACCTTAGCGGTATTGAGTACGGCACCAATGCCTGTGGTCACACCACAACCCAGCAAGCAGATTTTTTCCAGCGGCGCATCTTTTGACACTTTAGCCAACGATACTTCAGCCACTACGGTGTATTCAGAAAAAGTCGAGGTACCCATATAATGGTAAATTGGCTGACCTTTATAAGAGAAACGGCTCGTGCCATCAGGCATTAAACCTTTACCTTGAGTGACACGCACTGCTTGGCATAAGTTGGTTTTACCTGAGGTGCAAAACTTACAGGTACGGCACTCGGCGGTGTACAGTGGGATCACATGATCACCCACTTCCAAAGAGGTCACACCTTCACCCACAGCCTCAACAATACCGCCGCCTTCATGGCCTAAAATAACCGGAAATATCCCTTCAGGATCATCACCCGATAAGGTAAAGGCATCGGTATGGCAGACACCACTGGCGACAATACGCACCAGCACTTCGCCCGCTTGCGGCGGTGCCACATCCACTTCAACAATTTGCAAAGGCTGACCTGGACCAAAAGCAACAGCAGCACGTGATTTTATCATTATTATTTCCAACTGAGTTGTTAGACACAAAGGCTAGAGCATAGCAGAAGCAACTATCCGGTGGTCCAGCACAAAGCACTATATATTTCAGAAAGTATTAGCAAATCAGTGTAGTCTGGTCAATACCTCCATTGCGCGAAAGCCGAGCATCACTATGTCAAACACACGTGTGAAAGGTTCTAATCAAAGGCGCACTGTGCCCACGGCACAACAAAGCAGCGAATCATTGCAACTGCAAATCGCTTCTTTTTTAGACTTAGGCGGCGTTATCGAAGAAATACCACGGGGCGTCAGCGGTCAGATTTTTATTCCGCAAACAAAAAAAACCTAACTATCACAGCCTTAAAGCTGTCACTTATAGCGGATCAGATGGTAGTAGCGCCTGCAGAAGCTGCAAATCTTCTGGGCGGGTAATTTTGACATTACTGGCGCGACCTTCAATAATTCGCGGCGACAATCCAGCCCACTCCATTGCTGAAGACTCATCCGTTACCGCAACCCCTGACTGCAGCGCATCAGCTAAAGCGCGTTGCAACAATCCCAAGCGGAACATTTGCGGGGTTAACGCATGCCAAATAACACTGCGATCTACGGTTTTAAAAACACGACCATCAGCATCCACCTGCTTTAAAGTGTCTCGTGCAGGCACCGCCAATAAACCACCAACAGGATCATCAGCCAAACAGGTCAATAAGCGATCAAGATCATCGCGCTCAAGCAAGGGGCGTGCGGCATCGTGTACTAAAACCCAATCATCAGCCTTCGCTCCATTCTCGTGCAAGACCAATAAAGCATTGAGCACTGAATCAGCGCGCTGATCGCCACCCAGCACCGTCTGAATGAGCGGATGCTTAGCCACTTTCAAGGTCGGCCACCAACTGTCATGCTCAGCCAGAGCCACTACAATACCGCGCACACTGG
Source organism: Denitrificimonas caeni (assembly GCF_905120345.1). Taxonomy (GTDB): domain Bacteria; phylum Pseudomonadota; class Gammaproteobacteria; order Pseudomonadales; family Pseudomonadaceae; genus Denitrificimonas; species Denitrificimonas caeni_A. The sequence goes on from NZ_CAJHOA010000001.1 coordinate 588,925, forward strand.
CATGCTCTAAAAAACAGGCTAAGGTCAACTCAAGAATAGTTGTGCCCGAGACAGTCAAATACTGTTTTGGGCATTGCGCTTGCATACGACTGCCGATACCTGCTGCAGGAACCACCAACCAAAATAAAGGTGTCGTCATTCGGCTAACAAGAAAAGAGTTTCCCCTTCCTTGACCATACCCAGCTCATAACGAGCACGCTCCTCAACAGTTTCCATACCTTTCTTGAGCTCCATCACTTCAGCATCCATCGCGCGATTACGCTCAACTAGCCGCTCATTCTCAGCTTTTTGTTCAGCAATTTGCTGCTTTAATTGTACGCCTTGGGCAATACCACCATCACCCACCCAGAGACGGTACTGCAGCCCTGCAAGCACAACGAGCAGTACAATCAACAACCAGTAGGGTTCTTTTTTCATCATGGTATTCCATAGAAAAGGGCAGCTGTAATGGCTGCCCTTATAACATCACAGCTATCTGTGACACGCATAACTTACGTAGGTTGCAACTCAGCCGCGAAACTCTGCACGCCCACGGTACGGCGCTTTAGCACCCAACTGCTCTTCAATACGCAGCAATTGGTTATACTTAGCCACACGATCCGAACGGCACAGTGAGCCAGTTTTGATTTGACCTGCCGCAGTACCAACGGCTAAATCAGCAATGGTTGAATCTTCAGTTTCACCACTACGGTGTGAAATGACTGCGGTGAAGCCTGCAGCCTTAGCCATTTGAATCGCTTCTAAAGTCTCAGTCAAGGTGCCAATCTGATTGAATTTAATCAAAATAGAGTTAGCAGTCTTGGTATCAATACCTTGCTTTAGAATCTTGGTATTGGTTACAAATAAATCATCACCGACTAATTGAACTTTAGCGCCTAACTTATCAGTCTGAATTTTCCAACCAGCCCAATCTGACTCATCGATACCGTCTTCCACAGAGATAATTGGAAAGCGCTCAATTAGACCCGCTAAGTAATCAGTAAAGCCTGCTGCATCAAACTTTTTACCTTCGCCAGCTAAGTCGTACATACCGTCTTTGTAGAACTCACTCGCGGCACAGTCCAATGCCAAGGTGATATCTTCACCGAGCGTGTAACCCGCATTGGCAATGGCTTCTGAAATAACCGCAAGGGCTTCTTCGTTAGACGCCAAGTTCGGTGCAAAACCACCTTCATCACCGACCGAAGTGCTTAAACCACGACTTTGCAGCACAGCTTTCAGATGATGAAACACTTCAGTACCCATACGCAGGGCTTCAGCAAAAGTTTTTGCACCAACCGGCTGAATCATAAACTCTTGAATATCAACGTTGTTATCCGCGTGTTCACCACCGTTGATGATATTCATCATCGGCACCGGCATTGAATACACACCGGGTGTACCATTCAGTTCAGCAATGTGTGCATACAACGGCATGCCTTTCGCTTGTGCAGCCGCTTTAGCAGCAGCAAGAGATACAGCCAAAATTGAGTTTGCACCTAAAGACGCTTTGTTGTCAGTGCCATCTAAAGCGATCATGGCACGGTCAAGTGCTTCTTGATCAGCTGCATCTTTGCCTAATAGCAACTCACGGATTGGTCCGTTGATAATGGCAACAGCTTTGCGCACGCCTTTACCTAAATAACGGCTTTTATCGCCATCGCGTAATTCCAACGCCTCACGCGAACCTGTTGAAGCGCCTGATGGTGCGCACGCGCGACCCATGATGCCATTGTCCAAAATAACATCGGCTTCAACCGTAGGGTTACCACGGGAATCTAAGATTTCACGACCTTTGATGTCGATAATTGTTGCCATTGTTCTGCACACTCCGTTCTGTATTCAGTCAATGCCTAAAGTAAAGCAATCACCTTAAGCTGTTTCAATTACTGGGAAACTTTTAATTAAATCATCCAATTGCTTAAGCTGAGTTAAAAACGGCTCCAGCTTATCTAAACGCAAGGCACAAGGACCATCGCACTTTGCATGATCTGGATCAGGATGCGCCTCTAAAAACAATCCTGCGAGCCCTTGACTCATACCGGCTTTGGCCAATTCAGTCACCTGCGCACGGCGACCACCGGCGGAATCAGCGCGGCCACCAGGGGTTTGCAGGGAATGGGTCACATCAAAAAACACCGGATATTCAAACTCTTTCATCAAGCCAAAGCCGAGCATATCAACCACGAGGTTGTTATAACCAAAGGCTGAACCACGCTCACAGAGAATCAGCTGATCATTGCCTGCTTCTTCACACTTGGTCAAAATATGTTTCATCTCATGCGGTGCTAAAAACTGAGCTTTTTTGATATTGATCACAGCATTGGTTTTTGCCATCGCCACAACCAAATCAGTCTGGCGCGATAAAAACGCTGGCAGCTGAATAATATCGCAGACTTCAGCCACTGGCTGTGCTTGATAGGGTTCATGCACATCCGTAATCACTGGCACATTAAAGGTGCGTTTGATTTCTTCAAAGACCTTCAGGCCTTCATCCAAACCTGGGCCACGGAATGAATTGATCGACGAGCGATTAGCCTTATCAAAACTGGCTTTAAACACATAAGGAATACCGAGTTTTTCAGTCACGCGCACGTACTCTTCGCACGCACGCATGGCTAAATCACGGGATTCAATCACATTAATGCCGCCAAACAAGACAAACGGCTTGTCATTAGCGATGTCTATATCAGCAACACGAATGATTTTTTGACTCATGCCTTACCTGCCTTATAGGCCAACGCTGCTTCCACAAAGCCCTTAAACAATGGATGCCCATCACGTGGCGTTGAAGTGAATTCAGGGTGGAATTGGCAGGCAACAAACCATGGGTGATCAGCCACTTCGACGACTTCAACCAGTGCACCATCTTCCGAGCGACCTGAGACATTAAGGCCGGCAGCAATCAGTTGTGGTAACAGCTGATTATTAACTTCATAGCGGTGACGATGACGCTCAACAATAGAGTCTTTGCCGTAGCTCGTATGCACTAGCGTACCGGGGACTAAATGGCATTCTTGGGCGCCCAGACGCATGGTGCCACCAATGTCTGCATCTTCACTGCGCTGCTCAACACTGCCGTCGGCATCTTGCCATTCAGAGATCAAACCCACCACAGGATGCTCACTGTGCTTATCAAACTCAGTCGAGTTGGCATCGGCCCAGCCCAGTACATTGCGCGCGAACTCAATCACGGCGACTTGCATACCTAAGCAAATACCCAAGTAAGGGATTTTATGCTCACGTGCGTACTGCACAGCGTTAATCTTGCCTTCAACACCACGCAAGCCAAAGCCACCTGGGACCAACACGGCGTCCACGCCTTCGAGCACGTCAACACCTTGATTTTCAAGGTCTTCAGAGTCGATGTAGCGCAAAATCACTTTAGTATGGGTTTCAATACCGGCATGACTCATCGCTTCAATCAGCGATTTATAGGCATCCAGCAATTCCATGTACTTACCAACCATGGCAATCGTGACTTCTTTCTGCGGATGCAGCTTGGCTTCCACCACGCGATCCCATTCAGTTAAGTCGGCACCGTCGCACTCTAAGCCAAAGCGCTCCATAACAAAGTCATCCAAACCTTGACTGTGCAAGATGCCTGGAATTTTATAAATGGTGTCAACATCCGGCAAACTGATCACCGCACGCTCTTCTACGTTAGTAAATAACGCAATTTTACGGCGTGAAGAAATATCGATTGGACGGTCTGAACGGCAGACCAAAACATCGGGCTGCAAGCCAATCGAGCGTAATTCTTTGACTGAGTGCTGAGTTGGCTTGGTTTTAGTCTCGCCAGCAGTGGCAATATACGGCACTAAAGTCAGGTGCATCAGCATGGCGCGCTTGGCACCGACTTCAACACGCAACTGGCGAATGGCTTCTAAGAACGGCTGTGATTCGATATCACCCACCGTACCACCGATTTCGACCATAGCCACATCAGCATCGCCGGCGCCTTTAATAATGCGGCGTTTAATTTCATCAGTGATATGCGGAATCACTTGGATGGTGGCACCCAGATAGTCACCGCGACGTTCGCGACGCAATACTTCTTCATACACTCGACCGGTGGTGAAGTTGTTATTTTGCGTCATGGTGGTACGCACAAAGCGTTCGTAGTGGCCTAAATCAAGGTCAGTTTCTGCGCCATCGTGAGTCACAAAGACTTCACCATGCTGAAACGGACTCATAGTGCCGGGATCGACGTTGATGTACGGATCAAGTTTTAGCAGGGTGACTTTTAAGCCACGCGCCTCAAGAATTGCGGCCAATGAAGCTGAGGCAATACCTTTCCCCAATGAAGAAACAACACCGCCTGTGACGAAGATGTAGCGCGTCATAAATAACCCTGGATTCTGCGTTTAAGCGGCAAGCCGCCGAAGATAAGCATTGAAAGCTATGCTTGAAAATATGTAATCAAAAATCAAGCGCTGCAGGAGCAATTAAGCACCTGCACTAATCAACTAATAGACGGGAGAATAGTCTACGCGAAAGCTGTTTATGACTCAAACCAAGAAACCACTAAAAGGCATTTTTATCCTCTCAATCAACCCGTCTCAGCATCACAACACCTTCTAAACGCTAACACGCCAGCATCGCCCAACTCAGAAAAATGCCAAGTCACGCTCAAGGCCTGCACCTGAGGATGACTTAAGGCAGGCACATTAGCTAGGGCAACCGGCTGCTCGGCAACAAATAGTAGCGGCAAACGCGCACGGACAAAAGTTGGCACGGCCTGCTCTTGCAATAAGCGTTTCAAATCACGATGCCCGCGCCCTTCGATAAAAAAACGTTCAGCGCCTTGGCGGTAGCGTACTTGTAACGGCGTCGTCACCTCACCACTGACCAGCAAATCACCATTATCTGGTAAAGAGTAACGCCCAGCAGCCGTAATGGTCAAAGCCAATGCCGGCGCTGTTCTGAGCCAAAACTCAGCCACCCAGTACAGCCGATTTTGACTGCGCAGCAATGCGCCATTGTGTAAACGCCATATGGGCTGCGCGTCAGCTTGTGCATCACGCAAGGTTTCCCAGCTGATCCAGTGCGCGCTATCAGGCAATAAGGTAAAAGGTGTGAGCCAATAGCGTAAGAGATTTTTTTGTCGTCCCAGGCTCAACTTGCGCAAACTGTCCATATTCAGGCATGGCACGTTGAGCCAGTCGAGTACAGGCTCTAGCTGCGCCTGCTGTAGATCCTCTACTGCTAGCTCATCCAGCAACTGCTGCGCCTCATGCATATGTTGCGCAGTACGCTGCAAGCTCTGCTGCATCGTCGGCCAGCGCGACTGCAACGCAGGAATGACTTGACGGCGTAAATAATTACGATCAAATTCATCGCTGGCATTACTGGGATCATCGATCCAACGCAACTGATGCTGTTCGGCATACGCCAGTAACTGCCGATGACTGATGGTCAGTAGCGGTCGCAATACCTGCCCGCGAGCTAAAGCCCGGGACGCAGGAATGCCACGCAAACCGGTGACACCGGTACCACGCATTAAGCGAAATAATAGCGTTTCTGCTTGATCGTCTTGATGCTGCGCCATCAACAACACTTCATCTGTTTGCAAATGCTCTGCAAACGCCGCATAGCGTGCCTGTCTTGCCGCTTGCTCGATACTGGCGGTCGACTCAACAGCCACTGTAATTACCGTCAACGGCACCTGCAGCGCATCACAAACGCGCTGACAGTGTGCAGGCCAAGCTTGAGCAGCCGCTTGTAAGCCATGCTCGATATGGATTGCACGTAGCGGCGGCAAGCTCTGCTGTTTTGCAAGCTGCGCTAGCGCATAAAGCAGCACGGTCGAATCCATACCACCAGAAAAAGCCACGCACAAAGACGAGCTGCTACGCCACGGCTGCAGCATACTCAGAATATGTTGTTGAATATCTAACATAAGACACAGCCCTGTGAGTCAGGCTGCAAGGCGTATCCAAGTGAACACTTAGGACACGCCTTAGTGACGGCACGTAATAGCAATTATGCGATACCAAAACCCATTAGCTTCTCATAACGACGCGCTAACAGCTCATCGGTATCTAACGTTAGCAACTCATCCAGCTGAGTAGTCAAGGTTTCACGAATCGATTCAACCGCAGTGGCCACATCACGGTGCGCGCCACCGAGTGGCTCAGCAATCACATGATCAACAATCTTCAATCCCTGTAAGCGCTCAGCAGTAATACCCATGGCTTCTGCAGCTTCAGGCGCTTTGTCGGCAGTTTTCCACAAAATAGAAGCACAACCTTCTGGAGAAATAACTGCGTAGGTGGCGTACTGCAGCATATTCAGACGGTCACATACACCAATCGCCAAGGCTCCACCGGAACCACCCTCACCAATCACGGTAGAAATAATCGGCGTTTTCAGGCGCGACATCACGCGTAAGTTCCAAGCAATGGCCTCACTCTGACCGCGCTCTTCAGCATCGATACCAGGATACGCACCTGGCGTGTCAATAAAGGTAAAAATCGGCATTTTAAAGCGCTCGGCCATTTCCATTAAACGGCAGGCTTTACGATAACCTTCAGGACGCGGCATACCAAAGTTACGGCGAACTTTTTCACGCACCGTGCGACCTTTTTGATGACCAATCACCATCACTGGCTTATCATTAAAACGCGCGACACCACCGACTAAAGCAGCATCATCAGAAAAGTGGCGATCGCCATGCAACTCTTCAAATTCAGTAAAAAGATGCTCAATGTAGTCCAGTGTATACGGACGCTGCGGATGACGCGCCATGCGAGCAATTTGCCAGCTGGTCAGATTGGAAAAAATACTTTTGGTTAACGCATTACTTTTTTCTTGTAAGCGTGAAACTTCGTCACCAATATTTAAATCGTTATCATTACCTACCAAACGTAACTCTTCAATTTTAGCCTGAAGATCGGCAATGGGCTGTTCAAAATCCAAAAAACTAGGGTTCATCAGGGGCATCCATTTTTTCTGTTACGGCGGTCAGGCCGTGTTGCAATATTTAAGGTTGACGCGAGACTGGCCACGTCAACCACCAAATGTGTTATCTAGCAGAGCCGTACACGACTCGACGCTTTATGAGCGCACTGATACTAGCGATAATGCAAAAAGACGTTATCACGACCCAATAGGTCACGTAATGCCAAAATAAGGTCATCCGTCGGCTCAATTTTCCATTCTGGGGAAAACTCTAACAAAGCCTTGGCGCTGTGGCCGCTATAGTTCATGGTCAACGGGCAAGCGCCTTTATAACGCAATAGTAATGCTTTTAACTGCGTTACGCTGTCACGACTTAAGTCGGTCACAGTGACATTCATCCGTAAACTTTGTGCCAAACCGGTCCGTGCTTCTTCTAGACTCATCACCCGCTTCGCGCGCAAACGCAGCCCACCAGAGAAATCATCATGACTGACTTCACCCTCGACAACCACCAGCGCATCGGTTTGCAGCAAGGCTTGCGCTTGATTAAAGGCCTCAGCAAATAATGACGCTTCAATCCGCGCGGAGCGATCATCGAGGGTAATAAAACCCATCTTGTCGCCTTTTTTGTTACGCATCACTCGCAGGTTAATAATCAAGCCCGCCACGGTTTGCGCGTCACGCGAGGGCCGTAAATCAATAATACGCTGTCGGGCAAAGCGGCGCACTTCACCTTCATATTCATCAATCGGATGACCGGTCAAATACAAACCTAACGTTTCTTTTTCACCTTTCAAACGTTCTTTTAATGTCAGCTCACGAGCGTTACGGTACTGCGCATAAATATCCACCTCTTGCTCAGCAAACACATCACCGAATAAATCCATATGCCCGCTGTCGCGGTTGCGCGCCGCTTGATCAGCGGTTTGAATCGCCTCTTCCAGCGCGGCTAACAGCACGGCACGGTTGCGATCAATACCGGCTTGATACTCTTTTAACTGATCAGAAAAATACGGCCCCATACGATCTAAAGCACCGCTACGCACTAAGGCATCAAAGGTACGTTTATTAATACGCTTGAGATCCATACGTGCACAAAAATCAAATAAGTCTTTAAACGGCGCATCACCACGAGCACTGACGATGGCTTCAACTGGGCCTTCACCCACGCCTTTAATCGCGCCTAAGCCATACACCACATGGCCCTCGTCATTCACGGTAAATTTGTATTCCGACTGATTGACATCCGGCGCGACAATGCGCAATTTCATATTGCGGCACTCTTCGACCAGAATCACCACTTTATCGGTATTATCCATGTCCGCCGAGAGCACTGCCGCCATAAACTGCGCGGGGTAGTGATGTTTGAGCCAAGCGGTTTGATAAGACACCAAGCCATAGGCGGCTGAGTGTGACTTGTTAAAACCATAGCCGGCGAACTTCTCCACCAGATCAAAAATATTACCGGCTAGGTCTGCATCAATATTGTTATTTTTGCAGCCTTCAATAAACCCGCCACGCTGCTTGGCCATTTCCTCAGGTTTCTTTTTACCCATCGCTCGGCGCAGCATATCCGCGCCACCCAGCGTATAGCCGGCCATCACCTGAGCAATTTGCATGACCTGTTCTTGGTACAAAATAATCCCGTAAGTGGGGGCCAGAACCGGTTTTAAGCCTTCGTATTGATAATCAGAGTGCGGGTAAGCCAGCTCAGCACGACCGTGTTTACGGTTGATAAAGTCATCAACCATGCCCGATTGCAACGGCCCCGGACGGAACAAAGCAACCAAAGCGATCAGGTCTTCTAAGCAGTCAGGTTTGAGCTTTTTAATCAGCTCTTTCATGCCGCGTGACTCAAGCTGGAACACTGCGGTGGTTTCCGCACGCTGCAGCATTTGGTAGGTGCCTTTATCGTCCAGCGGGATAAAGTCAATATCCAGTGGCGGCTCATCAACCTTAGCGCGATCGCGGTTAATATTTTCCAGCGCCCACTTAATAATGGTCAGCGTACGCAGGCCCAAGAAGTCAAATTTGACTAGACCCGCGGCTTCCACATCATCTTTATCGAACTGGGTGACCAGGCCACCGCCCTCTTCATCGCAAGAAATCGGTGAAAAGTCAGTCAGCTTGGTGGGGGCAATCACCACACCGCCGGCGTGCTTACCGGTACCACGGGTAATCCCTTCCAGCTTCAGCGCCATTTCCCAAATTTCAGCCGCTTCTTCGTCAGTTGATAAGAAGTCACGCAACGGCTCTTCTGCCTCGAAGGCTTTGTTCAGGGTCATGCCCACTTCAAAGGGGATCATTTTTGATAAACGATCAGCGAGACCATAGGCCTTCCCTTGTACCCGTGCTACATCACGTACCACAGCCTTAGCCGCCATAGTACCAAAGGTGATAATTTGACTGACCGCCTCACGCCCGTAAGTATTGGCGACATAATCAATCACCCGATCACGACCATCCATGCAAAAGTCGACGTCAAAGTCAGGCATCGAGACCCGCTCAGGGTTGAGGAAACGCTCAAACAGCAAATCATAGAGCAAGGGATCAAGGTTGGTAATATGCAGCACATAGGCGACTAAACTACCGGCTCCCGAGCCACGGCCGGGGCCAACAGGCACACCATTATTTTTCGCCCAATGAATAAAATCCATTACGATTAAGAAATAACCGGGAAAGCCCATCTGGATAATAATATCCAACTCAAAATTCAAACGGTCATCATAGACTTTACGTTGAGCCTCGTAGTCGGGCGTATCTTTTGGCAACGTCACCGACAATCGCTCGTCCAATCCGTCAAAGGAGACTTTGCGTAAGTAATCGTCAATGGTCATGCCTTCCGGCACGGGAAAGTCAGGCAAAAAGTGCGTACCCAACTGCACTTCAATATTGCAGCGTTTAGCAATTTCAACAGTATTGGCGAGAGCTTCAGGTAGATCAGCAAACAGCTCAGCCATTTCTTCTGGCGTTTTTAAATATTGCTGCTCAGAATAAATACGTGGCCGACGCGGATCATCTAAGGCGCGCCCCTCGCCAATACAGACGCGCGTTTCATGCGCGGCATAATCCTCTTGCTTTAAAAAGCGTACATCATTGGTGGCCACCACAGGGACGCCGGTGTCTGTCGCTAAAGCGACCGCAGCATGCAGGTATTCTTCATCATTCGGGCGTTGAGTGCGTTGCAACTCTAAGTAAAAGCGATGACTAAAAACACTTTGCCATTCAGCCAGTAACCGCTCAGCTTTCTGCGTCTCACCCTCTAGCAGTGCTAAACCGATCTCGCCATCTTTGGCACCGGACAAAGCAATTAAACCCTGCGCCGATTGTTTGAGCCAATCGCGTTGCAAAATTGCTAAACCATTATGCTGACCTTGAGTAAAACCTAAGGAAATCAACTCAGTCAGGTTACGATAACCTTGTGGCGTCATCACCAGCAAGGTCATACGGGTCAGCGGGCCCTCCTCGTCAGCACTGGCCAACCAAATATCCGCGCCACAAATCGGTTTAACCCCACCTTTTTGCGCCGAGGTATAAAACTTCACCAAGGAACTCATATTGCTTTGGTCAGTTACCGCGACAGCGGGCATGCCTGCATCACTTACCGCTTTAATCAGAGGTTTGATGCGTACCAAGCCATCAACCAATGAAAACTCGCTGTGTACCCGTAAATGAACAAATGATGCAGACATGAAGCAACCTTTTCTTAACCGACAAATAACAACTTAAACGCGTTAACCAGCCTGCATTTTACTGGGTCAAACGCAGTAAAGCCTCACGGTATTTATCCGCGGTTTTTTGCGCAACATCATCAGGAATCGCAGGGGCTGGCGACTCTTTATCCCAACCGCTGTTTTCCAACCAATCGCGTACAAACTGCTTATCAAAACTGGGTGGATTAGTCCCCACTTGATAGCTGTCAGCTGGCCAGAAACGACTCGAGTCAGGCGTCAGTACCTCATCCATTAACGTCAGAGTGCCGTCCGCATCCAAGCCAAACTCAAATTTGGTATCAGCAATAATAATACCGCGGGTTGCCGCATATTCGACTGCGGCTTTATATAAGGCAATCGAAGCATCACGCACCCGATTGGCTAAATCCTCACCAATAATCGCGGCGCATTGCGCAAAACTGATGTTTTCATCATGATCACCCACTTCAGCTTTCGTCGATGGCGTGAAAATAGGCTCTGGCAACTTCTGTGCTTCTTGCAAACCAGCAGGTAACTGAATACCACACACGGTGCCGCTACGCTGATATTCCTTCCAGCCTGAACCCACTAAATAACCGCGCACAATCGCTTCTACAGCAACAGGTTTAAGGCGCTTAGCAACTACCGCACGACCTTCAACCAAGGGCAACTCCTGTGCACTGATCACATCAGCCACCTGATCACCAGTAAAGTGGTTAGGGATAATATTAGCGAGCTTATCGAACCAAAAGTTGGAAATCTCAGTGAGTATTTTGCCTTTATCTGGAATCGGCTGCTCCAAAATCACATCAAATGCAGACAAACGATCGCTAGCGACCATTAGCATCCGTTGTGCATCAATTTCATAGAGGTCACGAACTTTGCCTGAATACAGTTTTTTAAGGCTTAGTTGAGGCTGGGTGCTCATTGCAAAAATCCTATGGTTAAAAGCACAGCAGGCGAAATCAAAGTTTCGCCTGCTGTGTCATTGAGGTGCGTGAAACTAGTCTAAATGAGTACGTAATTGTTCCAGGATACGCAGGCTGATATCGGCCGGCGCTAACGTATCTAAGTCACGTTCAACGTTAACAAACACCTGCTGATTAATCGCAGTTAAGCGAACGATATAGCGCTCTTTACTGACTGTTTCTGCAGTTTTCTTCTTCGAACTAAATAGACGTTTGAAGAACCCTGGCTCATCTTGCTTAGCACCTTGGGCCAAATCAATATAATACAGACCTGTGCTGCGATTAAGGTCAACAACGCCAATATCAGCAGCCTCTAATGCTCGGCCTACACTTGACCATGCCCGCTCAAAGCTCGCATCTAGACGCAACACTTGAGCGCCATTACCACCATCGACTAAAGTCACACGCTTGGGCGTATCGTAGGTTTTACTGGCTAGCAAAGAAAAGGAATCGCCTTTTTCATTGCGCTTTTCCAAGTAACCATTCAGCTCACTTAACAAGCCGTCAGCCTCAGCAGCTGTGACTGTGTTACTGCTCCAAGCAGCATCCATGGTACTTGTCGTACTACGTTGTGCTTGGTCGATAAATACCTCACTGCTATTACGCTGCACACCGGGTTCAATGCGCACGCGAAAGCGGGTCTGCAGATCACTCGGCGCACTGCCCCAGACCTGGCGCACCAAGCTCGTATTTAACTCACTAGCGGCTTGCCACTCGGTGGTAAATTCACCAAGGTGTGGACGCTCGTCTGCAATTTTAAAGCCATTGTCTTCAAAAAACTGCTGTGCAACCGGCCATACTTGGGCAGGAATACGTTGCGCCACAACCCAGCTCAATGGGCCGCTTTTTTGTACGCTAAAGTCACCTGAGTACGCACTGACTGGCAATGACTCAGGACGCGGCACTTTGTACTCAGCAACAGCTGCTGCAGAAGCGATACGATGCGGAATCGGCAACAAAGGGTCAAGATGTTTGACCTGTACACCCTCCGGCAACTGCATTGCAGGTGTCGGACGAGCATCAAGGTAGTCACCACCACGGTCGCGAAAATAGCCTTCTTTACCCCACAACAAACCACAGCCTGTTAGGCTGCTAGCAGAGACTGCTAACAAACATATTCCAGCAAATCGCTTCATGCGTTTTAAAACCTCAGATTAATTCAAAATACCGGACTGACGCATGGCCTGGCGTAAAGTGTCATGGTACTGCTCGCTAAACCATGTCAGTGGCAGACGAATACCGGCTTGAATCAAGCCCATCTCATACAGCGCCCACTTCACTGGGATTGGATTGGCTTCTAAAAATAAATTGATATGCAGTGGCATCAGTCGGTCATTGATGGCTTTAGCAGTGACCTCATCACCTGCCATCGCCGCTTTGCATAAGTCAGACATCGCGCGCGGCGCAATATTTGCAGTGACAGAAATATTCCCTTTACCACCAGCCAACATCAACTCATACGCTGTTGCATCATCGCCTGAATAGACATAAAAATCGCTGGAAACGCGAGCAATAATATCTTTGGCGCGAGCAATATCACCGGTTGCTTCTTTAATGCCAATGATATTTGACACTTCAGACAAGCGTACTACGGTATCAGGCAACATATCGCACACGGTACGACCGGGTACGTTATATAAGATTTGTGGAATGGCGACGGCTTCAGCAATGTGTTTAAAGTGCTGATAAAGACCTTCTTGAGTAGGCTTATTGTAATACGGCGTGACCAATAAGCAGGCGTCAGCACCCACGCTTTTTGCATTACGCGTCAACTCAACCGCTTCACGCGTGCAGTTTGCCCCTGTACCGGCAATCACTGGAATACGCCCATTGACCTGCTCGATAACACGACGTATCACTTCAACATGTTCTTCAACATTTAAAGTAGCGGACTCACCCGAAGTACCAACCACCACTAAGGCGTCAGTCCCTTCCTGCAAGTGAAAATCAACAAGCGTAGTCAATGCCTGCCAATCCAGTGCGCCTTGCGCATCCATGGGCGTGACTATTGCGACCATACTGCCCGAAATCATGCAACCGCTCCTGCCAAAATATAATAGATGGGTAATGTTACTGATGCCTTTGAGCTTGCACAAGCACTGCTCGCGTCTTTGAGCATTCCACTTGTCGCTTCTTTTCGTTACTCTAGTGCGCTTAGAGGCGTAAAATACGCCAAAATCAACTTTCTGGAATGCTGAATGTCTGTACTACCCTTACGTGAACAATATGTACTGATCAGTGCAATAGGGCGTGATCCTCTTGAACTGACTAATATAATTTGCCGTGCTTGCCAAGAAAACCGTTGCTCAGTCGTTAGCAGCCGTTTAACCCGTCATGGTCAATATAGCGTATTAACTGTTCAGGCTGGCGGTTCTTGGGATGCATTAGCACGCCTCGAAGGCAGTTTGCCGTCTTTAGCAAAGCGCCATGAGTTACAACTGACGCATATTCGTAGTGAGGATGAAGAAGTACGTCCGCAGGCGCTACCCTATATCGTTTATGTCAGCGCACTGTATCGTCCTGACATTCTCGCTGAACTGTGTCAATTTTTTGCTGATCATGAAATTGGCTTAGAAAACATCACCTACGATACCTATCAAGCACCACAAACTGACACCACCATGCTTAACGCTACTATTACTGTAACGCTATTAGCCAGCACACAAATCAATTGGTTGCGCGATCAGTTTTTAGATTTTGCCGATGCGTTGAATCTGGATGCCTTAATCGAGCCTTGGCGTCCACAAACACCTTAACGTGCGAGGAACAATAATGCTTAATCAAGCGGTCAATAATTTCACTGCAGCAGCGACCAGTGAAAAAACCATTCAACTCTCTGATTTAGCCGGGCAACAGGTGGTGTTGTACTTTTACCCTAAAGACAACACACCAGGCTGCACCACTGAAGGACAAGACTTTAGAGATTTACATGAGCAGTTTGCTGCAGCCAACACCCTTGTATTTGGCATTTCACGCGACAGCTTACGCACCCATGAAAACTTTAAAGCCAAACAAAGTTTCCCATTTGAGTTAATCAGCGATCCGCAAGAATCACTGTGCAAGCTGTTTGATGTGATCAAACTGAAGAAGCTCTATGGCAAAGAACATCTGGGCATTGAACGCAGTACTTTCTTAATCGATCAAGCCGGTGTATTACGTCAAGAATGGCGCAAAGTTAAAGTCGTAGGTCATGTTGCTGAAGTGTTGTCTGCCGCGCAAGCATTGCACGCCAACAACTGAGTCTAGCGTTAGCACTCTTTGCGTAACCAATAGGTAAACACAGCCTGCTCAACCGTTTCATGTAGCAGGCTGTGTCCGGCCAGTTTAGCAAAAGAACGAAAATCACGCTGAGATCCCGCATCGGTTGCCAATACCTTCAATACACCACCAATTGGCATACTATTAAATGCCAATTTAGCTTTTAGCAAAGGCATTGGACAGGTCAAACCACGCGCATCTAACTCTAGATCATACTGTTGCAATAATTTACTCATTAAAAAACACCACCTTACCAACGAACATTAGGCCTGACACAAGGTCTACGTTGAGCAAGCAATGATTTCACTGGATATCCTTGCTCACTCATCGCGCACATTGTAGCGTATACCACTGTCCAGTCTGCAAAGAGAGTGCTATGACCTTGTTCCGCCCTGCTCTATTGGTGCTGGCTTGTATGCTGACACCGTCTGTCTTCGCTAGCGAGCTGCCCTCATTAGGCGACTCAAGCTCGTCTATTATTTCTCCTGAGCAGGAGCACCAACTGGGCCGCGCCTGGCTGAGTACTTTGCGCGGACAAGTACGTCAACTCGAAGACCCATTACTCAAGGATTATATTGAATCCAGCGTTTATAACTTAGTTCAGAGCAGCCAACTGAATGACCGACGCCTTGAGTTTATTATCCTGGCCAGCCCACAACTGAATGCATTTGCCGCACCTGGCGGTATTGTTGGAGTTAATGGCGGCTTACTGTTACATGCACAGACTGAAGGGGAATATGCCTCGGTCTTGGCACACGAGTTAGCACACTTATCGCAACGCCATTTTGCTCGTGGCCTAGAAGCACAAAAACGCATGCAAGTGCCTTTAATGGCGGCTCTGTTGGCAGGTGTTATTGCCGCAGCAGCAGGTGGTGGCGATCTTGGTATGGCGGCAATTGCGTCCACGCAAGCCGCTGCGATTCAAGAACAGCGTCGTTTCTCTAGACAAAACGAACAAGAAGCTGACCGTATTGGTTTGCTCAATCTATCCAAAGCCGGCTTTAATCCGCGCGCGATGCCGAGTATGTTTGAGCGCCTGATGCGCCAATACCGCTACGATCGCATGCCACCTGAGTTTTTACTGACTCACCCAGTATCTGAATCAAGAATTGCCGACACTCGTAACCGCGCCGAGCAATATGACGAAAAAGGCATCATTGATAGCCTGTATTACCAATTAATTCGTGCCCGCATACAACTGACCTTCGAAGACACTCCAGGTCTTGCACTTAAGCGCTTTCGCAGCATACTGACTGATGATCCAAGCCAAGACGCGGCGCGCTACGGTCTGGTATTAGCCTTAATTCGCAGCGACAAATTAGCTGAAGCACAGAGCCATTTAGATACACTGCTGCAAAAATCACCCAACAGTATTATTTATAATTTAGCGGCAGTGGATTTAGAACTTAGTAAAGGTCACTTTAAGCAAGCCAATCAACGCATCGATAGCTTACTACAGCAACACCCCAACAACTTCCCGCTGCGCAGTGCTAAATATGAAACACAGCTCAAGCAAAAGGATATCGCCGGAGCTGAGAAAACCATCAATCAACTGTTAAAACAGCGACCAAACGATCCAGACATCTGGTTTGAAGTGGCTGAAATACGCGGTCTAGCCAATGATATTATTGGTTTACATGAAGCGCGCGCTGAGTTTTTCTCGCGAGTCGGTGATTACACCCAGGCGATTGAGCAACTGGACTACGCAAAACAACGCGCCAGTAATAATTTTTCGCGTGCCGCACGTATTGATGCTCGCCAGCAAGTGTTCATTCATGAACAAGAAGCTATCAAGAAAATGCTCAATTAAGCCTCTAGAAACGAGGCTAATTGAGCACCAACAGCACCTTACAATAGAACTAACGCTTACCTGTCAGTGACCCTAAAATACCACGTACGATCTGTCGGCTGATCTGGTTAACAGCTTGGCGCAAGGTACTTTTATAGACCTGCCCTGCCAGATCACCTAATACCTCAGTCACTCCAGCGGACGCTGTGGTTTTCTTCACACTAGCGGTTGGTTTAATTGGCGTAGTATCAGCGTGTTGCTGTGCGCGCTCAGCTAAAACCTCATAGGCTGAAATGCGATCAAAAGCCTTTTCGTAATAGCCCTGCAACGGTGAGTTGTGTAACAACTCAGCGCGCTCAGTATCGACTAAAGGGCCAACTCGCGACTGCGGCGGCGCAATAAAAATACGCCGTACCATCGCCGGCGTTCCCTTATTATCAAGGCCACCATACAAGGCTTCACCAATTCCCAGTTCAGTTAAGACTTTTAAGGTATTCATCGTCGGGTCAGGACGAAAGCCATCAGCCACCGCTTTTAAAGACTTTTGTTCTTTCGCGGTAAAAGCACGTAACCCATGCTGAATACGCATACCCAGTTGCGCCAACACCGCATCCGGCAAATCGGCGGGCGATTGCGTGACAAAGTAGACACCAACACCTTTTGAGCGAATCAAACGCACCACCTGTTCCAAACGATCCCGTAAAGCTTTCGGTGTACCGTTAAAAAGCAAATGCGCTTCATCAAAAAACAACGCTAACAAAGGCTTCTCAGCATCGCCACGCTCGGGTAACTGCTCGAATAACTCAGCCAACAACCACAGTAAAAATGTTGCATAAATTTTTGGTGCTTGATGCACTAAGCGGCTGGCATCTAACAAATGAATACGACCACGACCATCACGATCAATGCGTAAAATATCATCCAACTGCAGAGCCGGCTCACCAAATAATAAGTCGCCGCCTTGTTGCTCAAGAGTGGACAACTTGCGCTGTAAAGCACTGGCCGACTGCGGCGTATATAAAGCGCGGTCATCGCCCAGTACTTGCGGCTGTTCACGCAAGTGATTGAGTAAAGCCTTTAGATCCTTTAAATCCAGCAGCAATAGCCCTTCACGATCAGCCACTTGGAAAGCCAAATATAAGACAGCTTGTTGACTGTCGGTCAACTCCAGTAAATTACCCAGCAATAAAGGTCCCATATCACTGATGGTGGTACGCAATGGATGACCCGTTTCACCATAAACGTCCCATATTGAGACGGGATACGCCTGCGGTTTGTGTTGCAACCATGGTATCGAGGCAATACGCTCAGCAATCTTACCTTTAGGTTCACCCGCAGCAGCAATACCACAAAAATCGCCTTTAATATCAGCGGCAAAGACGGCGACCCCAGCATCGCTAAAAGCTTCAGCCAAGCGCTGCATAGTCACAGTCTTCCCTGTACCGGTAGCACCAGCAATTAGCCCGTGACGATTGGCTAAACGCAATAAGTGACCGACGGGCTGACCTTTATCATCTGCACCCAACAACAATTGATCAGTTTGCGGCATCGTCTTATTCTCCATTATCGGCACAGCTTTTCAGAAGATTAAACGCAGTCAAGCGCTGCAGTCATCTCAATTCAGCGCGCTATTTACTCAGGCTTATGTGCGTCTAGCAACTCTCGACGAAACTGCTTAGCAGTAGAAAAATCTGCACCTTGCTGGTCATTTAAAGCATCAGGATCAAAACGGCTTAAGCAACCCTCACCCAGCGTTGGCAAGGGTTGAACCGTGGCTTGTAAGATCGGCTGCTGTTCGTCCTCATCGCTGTTCATCTAAGCCCTCGGCATGATTAATGCGGTTATTTAAACAACTATACTGCAGCCTTAATCAAAGACTACTGTTTTATTATCATGGATCATCACTCGATCTTGCAGGTGATAGCGTAAGCCTCGCGCCAGCGCCATTTTCTCAACATCTTTACCGTTACGCACCATATCTTCAATGCTATCGCGATGACTCACACGCACCACATCTTGCTCAATAATAGGCCCTGCATCTAAATCTTGAGTGACATAATGACAGGTCGCACCAATCAGTTTGACACCACGCAAAGCGGCCTGATGGTAGGGCTTTGCACCAATAAAGGACGGTAAAAAACTATGATGAATATTAATGACGCGTCCATAGTACTTTTCACATAAATCCGGTGGCAGAATCTGCATATAACGCGCTAACACCACGCAGTCTGCTTGATGCTCATCAATCAAACGACTCACTTCAGCAAAGGCGGGCTCTTTATCTGCAGGATCCACAGGTACATGATAAAAAGGAATACCATGCCACTCGACCATACTGCGTAAGTCATCGTGGTTAGCTATCACGCAAGGAATTTCGCAATCCAACTCATTACGGTGCCAGCGGTGTAACAAATCCGCCAAGCAATGTGACTCACGACTGGCCATCAATACCACGCGTTTTTTCACATCTGAATCGGTCACCTGCCAAGTCATCGCAAATTCATTGGCAATTGGCGTAAACGCTTGTTTAAAACCGTCTAAATCGAAAGGTAGCGACTCTGCACGAATTTCGTGACGCATAAAAAACCAACCGCTCTGCACATCTGAGTGATGGCTCGCCTGATGGATCCAGCCATTGTAGGTCGCTAGAAAGTTACTGACTTTGGCGACAATACCCACGCGGTCAGGGCAAGCAATAATAAGGCGAAACGTGCGCATGCAAAACTCCAAAGAAATAAGGTTTTATCAAGAAAAACAATACCCGTCATTCTACCGCTCTCAGACGCTTGAGTCAGCAAAGCAATGCCCTTGCACAGCACTCTGCAGACCCTTAGCACCTATCACAAAGTATTAACTCACAGTCTAAAGCATACTTTATACGTTTATGCATTCTATTTATATTGCTTGGCTTTATATAAAACAATCAACAAACAGCATTCAAAAACTTAAAATCAACCTATATGTAGCCAATAAAAATATACACTACACATGTCAAACAAGCTTTATAGATCTATTTACCTCTACTTTTACATTAAACTTTTATTTGTAATAGATATTCTTTACTTAATGATGGAATACGCTGTATCATAGTTACATTATTAAGGGGTCTCAAAAAAGCTTTGCACAACACTTGAGACACTGGAGTTCTATAGAGATTCACTAGCCTACTAGTGATTACGGACACACTCGACAATCCTTAATTTACAAATAAACATTCACTTATAGGATTTTCTAAATGTCATTGATTAATGAATTTCGCGAAACAAAAGAGCGCATCAAAGAACTTGAAGAGCGTTTAGCTAATTTAAAACAAGATAGCAAACTGCAAAAAGAACTTGAGTTTGAAGAGAAATTACGCGCACTGATGGCTGAGTACAATAAATCATTGCGTGATATCACCTTGATCATCGATCCTCAAGCAACACGTAGCGCAGCGCGTAGCACTACAACGCGTACACGTAGCCCACGCAAAACCAAACAGTACAACAACCCGCATACCGGCGACGTGATTGAAACTAAAGGTGGCAATCACAAAACTCTAAAAGAGTGGAAAGCTAAGTGGGGCGGCGACACTGTTGAGTCTTGGGTTACTTTACTTGACTAAGTATTGCTACAACTAAGTCGGTTGCCTTGCATCTGGACTGACACTTACGCCCTGCTTGCAGGGCGTTTTTATTTGTACCAACTTAATTATTAGTCATCTGCACTAGCTACAACTGATAACGCTGCTGCAATGCCTGCACATGCTGATACCAGCCTTGCACTGCAGGGCTGTCTTGTTGCTCTTGACTCAACTGTGCATAAGCAGTGAAATAATCCGCAATAGTCAACGGTGCCCCACCCTGTTCACCGCTTAAACGTGTACGACAAAACTGCGTCCACTGCTCTAACTCACTCAGGCTTAATGTCTGCGGATAGTTACGCCCGCGGTAGCGAAATAATAACTCTGGCAAACGCGCATCATCAAAAGGCCAACGCTCAGCTTGCAACTGTTCGGGCACCGTTTGGCGTAAGGTCTCGCACATTTTCCGATCACGCGGCCCTAAAAAAGCACCATAGAGTTGCTGCTCAGGATCTTGCTCAGCAAACTCACGCTGATCCGTATAAACAATGCTTAGCTTATCTTGCCATTGCTCGCTGCATTCTTTAAGTAATTGATAGTTCGCCTGCCAACGTGAGTGATCAAAAGCTAAACGCTGATTATCTTCTTCACGCAACACTGATAACGGCGCCACCACAGGACTTTTATTAATATGAATAAGTTTTAGCGGTACCGGTAACTGGCCTTCTGCCAAATCATCATAACGGGTATAAAGTCGTGCTTTAAGCGCCTCAGCATCTAAGTC
Source organism: Denitrificimonas caeni (assembly GCF_905120345.1). GTDB lineage: Bacteria > Pseudomonadota > Gammaproteobacteria > Pseudomonadales > Pseudomonadaceae > Denitrificimonas > Denitrificimonas caeni_A. The sequence goes on from NZ_CAJHOA010000001.1 coordinate 609,860, forward strand.
CAGTAGAGGTGTAACATCGGCATGCAAGTCACAAACAATCAACGCATTACGATTAGTCGGATGCCATGCCAACGGCAAGACTGGGGCTAAACAGTGCCGCTCAACTGGAAACATACCTGAGATGTGTAAAATAGGCTGCATTAAACGAATACGCTCTTGCACAGTATTCTTACGTCGCAACGCATATAAATAGTCAAACAACTTAGGTTGTCGCTCCCGCACTAAACGCGCCACGGCAATGGTTGCACGCACATCAGCCAAAGCATCGTGCGCTTGGCCATGGACAATCTGATTGGCGGCGGTAAAATTTTCTAATTTAAAGCTGACACGCCCATCCTGCTCCGGCCAATTAATACCTTCCGGTCGTAATGCCCAAGTACAACGCAATACATCAATTAAATCCCAGCGGCTGTTCCCCCCTTGCCATTCGCGCGCATAAGGGTCATAAAAATTGCGATACAACGTGGCGCGAGTCATTTCATCATCAAAACGCAAACTATTAAAGCCTGCGGTACAGGTATTTGGACGGATCAACTGCTGATGCAACTGCTCAATAAAATCAACTTCTAACAACCCTTGTTGCTGCAAAATCTCAGGCCCGATACCAGTAATCAGGCTGGCCATAGGGTGCGGTAAAATATCCTCAGATAACTGGCAATAGATATTCAGCGGCTCTTCAATCTCTTCAAGCTGCTCATTGGTACGAATACCGGCGACTTGCATAGGTCGATCACTGTGTGCTTGGATACCTGTAGTTTCAAAGTCATACCAAAAAATACTGGCTGTCACTGGGTTAACTCCTTTACTGCTCGATCTTCATTTAAAAGCATCTCAGCAGCCTATACGTTTAGCTCATCTGTGTGGCAGAGCGGCCATTGAACAATGACTGTTTACACAGAGGTATGAAGCATCAGCGCTCTATTATGCAGCAGCACTGTGCAACTCAATTGCTATTTACTATAGACATTAAACAATATAATGCTCAGTAAGTTTCTTATTTCAAATAACCCCTCCTATACTCAGGTTATATTCACTTCTGCTGGTTGGTTTATTTTTGAACAATTACTCTTGCACTCACAACTCAGCCGAAATCTTACCTTTAGATACCGTTGTGTATTTGGAAACGCCCGAAGGTATTTACCTAGCATTGCGTCCAGCCGGCTTACCGGTGCGCGTATTAGCATTTGCGATTGATCTGCTGCTGCGTGCGGCCTTATTAGCGTTTGCCGGTGCGGCTTGGCTCTATCTTGGGAAGTTTGGTTTAGGCTTAGCATCGATTAGCGCGTTTTTACTGCTGTGGGGTTATATGGTGCTATTTGAAGTCCTCAATCAGGGCCGCTCGCCAGGCAAACAAATCATGGGGCTGCAAGTCATCTATAGCGATGGCACACCGATTGATTGGTCCGGCTCACTGATTCGTAATCTACTGAGGGTTATTGACTTACTGCCCTTCGCTTACTGTATCGGTATTCTCTGCTTGCTAAACAGCGCTCGCTTTCAAAGGCTTGGTGATCTAGCCGCAGGCACTCTAGTGATCTATGAAGCACGACCCACGCAGCGAAAATCATTACCAGAGGTTACGGCGTCTCCCTCGGCGCGCACATTAACGCGCAACGAGCAACACGCTCTACTTAACTTTGCCGAGCGTCAGCAACAGTTACCCAAGCGGCGCAGTGAAGAGCTAGCTGCAATTATTGCCCCTGCTTTACATATTGAACCGGCTCAGGCAGTCAGCGGTCTTTACGCTATCGCTCGCAGTATCTTGGGGCTGCGATGAAACAGGCTCATTTTGAAACATTGCAACACAGCACATGGCAAACCTTTGCAAAAAAAGTGCAGGCTTTAGATAAAGGCCATGCACAGGTTGAACATATCCAAAGCTTTGCTCAAGACTATCGACGTATTTGTCAGCATTTAGCACTGGCCAAACAACGGGGTTACAGCGAAGCGTTAATTGAAGATCTACAACAATTGGTATGGCAAGGTCATCAGCAATTTTATCGTCATAAAAGCCCAGCGTTAGAGCGTTTGTTGTCCTTTATTATTGTTGATTTCCCTAGCACTATGCGCCAGCAATGGCGCTGTATAGCGGTATCAGCTGTCTTATTTTTTGGTAGTTTTGCGCTAATGGCGGTATTAACTAGACTGTTCCCAAATTTAATTTACCACCTGATCAGTCCTGCACAAGTGGCACATATCGAAAGCATGTATGATCCAGCACAGCGTCTGCTTGGTCCTATTAGCTTACGCAATCACCAAGATGACTGGGTTATGTTTGGTTTCTATATTATCAATAATATTGGTATTGCCTTTCAAACCTTTGCCAGCGGTTTAGTCTTTGGTTTAGGCAGTGCCTTTTTTCTGTTATTTAATGGTTTACATATCGGCGCTATAGCCGGCCACTTAACCCGTATAGGTTACGGTGAAACCTTTTGGCCTTTTGTGCTAGGTCATGGCGCCCTTGAGCTCACGGCGGTGGTGATGGCAGGCGCAGCAGGATTAAAACTGGGGGCAGCATTGATTGCACCAGGCGCCTTCAGCCGAGTGGCCGCGTTACGTGCAGCATCAACAGTGAGCATCACGTTGATGGGTGGTGCGATTATCTTCTTATTATTAGCCGCCTTTATTGAGGCCTACTGGTCTTCAAGCAACAGTATTGCCGTTGCTATTAAGATCTCAGTCGGTTGTGGTCTATGGTTATTAGTGCTGATCTATTTGCTATTTTCCGGACGAATCCGCCATGCACCTTAATCAAGTGCAAGTGCTGCTACGTCCACGTAACTCATGGGAAGCGATGGACCTGGGTATCCTCCTCGCTCGTCGGCATGCCGGATTATTGATGGCAACATGGGCAGCAATAACCTTACCGTTCTTTGTGTTACTGACCCTACTTTTTTGGCAACAACCCACTTTACCCGCATTAATCATCTGGTGGCTTAAACCTGCTTTTGAACGTCTACCACTGCATATTTTATCCAAGGCACTGTTTGCCAACACACCCCGCTTTACTGACAGCATCAAAGCGTGGCCAACACTGCTTAAACTGCAACTACTGGCCAGTTTGACTTGGCGCAGACTCAGTCTGAGACGCAGCTTCACTTTACCTATCCAGCAATTTGAGGGGCTAGCGGGTGCTGCGCGTCAGCAGCGTGTGCTCACTTTGACCCATAAATATAAGCAAGTACCAACTTGGCTGACCATTCTCGGCATTCATATTGAGATGGCTCTATGGCTGGGCATGGTAGTTTTACTCTACCTATTAATCCCCGCACAATTGCAGGCCGACTGGAGCTGGTCAAGCCTGTTGACGGTTAGCCACAGTGAATGGCTATGGTTCGAGCACTTGAGTAACCTTCTCTATGTTTTAGTATTAATTGTTTGGGAGCCTGTGTATGTCGCCTGTGGTTTCACCCTCTACCTTAATCGTCGTATCGAATTAGAGGCATGGGATATCGAACTGGCTTTTCAAGGTTTAGCACAGCGTTTAAAAAACAGCCCTCTGCTAATCGTCTTTGCCTTACTCTGTCTCTTTCCCTATAGCGACACAGCTTTAGCACAGTCCGCCGAAACCGAAGTTATCAGTAGCGCCAGTGAAGAATTGGATACTAATGGTCCACGTTTACTCAAACAACTGCTCAATAGCGAACAAGCACAACAAAGCATCAAGCAGATCTTAGATGCACCACCGTTTAAAACCTACAAAATTACCAAGAGCTGGCATTTTAATGATCCCAGCAGCACTGAATATACGTCACCAAACTGGCTTAATCAGCTACTTAAGCAGCTATCGTTTACCATACAAAGCCTCCTCTGGCTGCTACTACTGGTAATCAGTGTCATCATGCTTTGGCACTATCGGCAATGGTTACGCGCTTTTGCTCAACAGCGACAACCACGACAGCAATATAATCCTGCGCCCAAGCAAAGGGTATTAGGGCTTGAAGTCAGTAGCGATAGCCTACCCGATGATCTCGTTGCTAGCGCACACACACTTTGGTCTGATAATCCGCGCGCCGCTTTAAGCCTGCTCTACCGCGGCTTACTTAACCACTTGTTAGAAGTTCAAGCTTTGCCTTTAAGCACCGCACATACTGAAGACGAAGTGCTGGCGATGAGCCAAAATCTACCAAAACCACTGCAATGCTACAGTCAACAACTTACTGTGCATTGGAAAAACTTAGCTTGGGGACAACAGACACTCAATCATGCTGAGTTTGTGCAACTTTGCACAGACTGGCAGCAGCTGCAAAGTCAGGAAGCAAAGCCATGAAACGCTTGTATCTGACGCTTATAACTCTGCTGCCTCTTATTGCTCTAGGGATTTGGCTCAGCCAACAGACAACGCTAGAGAGTCAGCGCATCGAACTTGGCGCGAGCCCTGCAGCGCGCACTAACAACTACTTAGCCATGGAGTATTTCTTACGTGAGCAAAATATCGTTACTGAAGTATTACCCAGCTTAACGGGCTTACCCCTGCCAACCTCTGAGCAGCAAACCCTAATTATCCTCAGTCACGATGCGCAACTGATTAACAAACAACACACACAGCTCTTGGACTGGGTGGCGCACGGTGGTCATTTAGTGCTGTCGGCCCAGCATGAAGCACTGGTCAACACTCATCAGTCATTACTGAGTCATCTCGGCATTAAGAAATATAGGGTTGCAGAACTGGATGATCTCGAACGACGCCAAGAGAGAAAAGTAAGCACAGTACCTGCCACAACAGAAACCCTCCTTGAAAGCGCACAACTGACCCGTTTATACCTAGAAAATGAACAGTCGCCCGCTTATCTAGCTTTTAATACTCAGTACCACCTCGAAGATACGGATAATCGCGCCTATGCTTGGGCGAATAGCCAAGTCGCCACGCACATGCTGCAATTGAGTTATGGTCAAGGCTTAGTTACCGTTCTGAATGATTTTAATCTATGGCAAAACAGCCATATCGGCCAATACGATCATGCTTGGCTGTTGTGGTACCTCAGTCAAGACAGTCAAGTCAGATTATTTAACCCACCGTCACAGCAAGGTTTTTTCAAACTACTTTGGCACTACTATGCTGTCGCGTGCATGCTATTGCTGGTCTTATTATTACTCGGCGCTTGGCATGCTGCACCACGCTTTGCTCCCATACAATCAGCCACATGCACACCACGGCGTCAACTCATCGAGCATATACAGGCTGGAGTACTGTTTAATTTACGTTATAAAGGCCAACGCAGTTTGCTGCTTTCTTTACAAAAAGATATTAAGCAGCGCGCACAACAACGCTTTCCTGGCTTTTCCAGCCTAGCCGTTGCTGAACAATGGCAAGTATTACGACAACTGAGTCGACAGCCTGTTTCGTTAATCTCGCACAGCATGCGCCCGCCAGCGACAAAAAAACTATCTGCACAGTCCTTCACCCAACATGTAGCCAACCTCCAACAATTAAGGAACGCATTATGAGTCAAAGCCCTGCTGATCTTGAGTTAAGTCTTGACCCATCGGCAACTCACCATCCTGAGCCTGTAAACACAGGTGCTGCACAAAGCAATACCACTGACACCCAGATCGCTGACCATGCACCCAGCCTAACCACTCATAAAATAGAGCAACAACGCGCCCAAGCCAGCCGTTTAATGCAAGCACTGCGTGATGAGTTGGAAAAAGCTCTAATCGGTCAAACCGCAGTCATTGAAGGTGTACTCTGCACCTTCATCGCCGCAGGACATGTCCTCATCGAAGGTGTACCTGGGCTCGGTAAAACTTTATTAGTGCGAGCATTAGCACAATGTTTTAGTGGCCAATTTAATCGGATTCAATTTACCCCTGACTTAATGCCCAGCGATGTCACCGGTCATGCCATCTATGACTTAGCCAGCGAGCAATTTAAATTACGCAAAGGGCCGGCGTTTACTCATCTTTTACTCGCTGATGAAATCAATCGTGCCCCCGCCAAAACTCAAGCGGCCTTACTGGAAGTCATGCAAGAACGTAGCATCACCCTCGAAGGCCGCTCTTTACTGGTACCGCAACCCTTTATGGTGCTCGCTACACAAAACCCTATCGAGCAAGAAGGCACCTACCCCTTGCCTGAAGCTGAGTTGGATCGCTTTATGGTGAAACTGCACATCGATTACCCACAAGAACAAGAAGAACAACGTTTAGTGCGTGCGGTGACTCGCTCAGCGCAAGCCGATATGCTAGAAAACACCGCATTACGGGTTCTATTACAACCACGTGATATGCAGGCCATACAGAAAATTGCCAGTGCGTTGCCGGTGGATGATCAGGTTTTAAATTATGCCGTCAGTTTAGTGCGCAGCACTCGGCAATGGCCCGGTCTAAGCAGTGGCGCTGGCCCCCGCGCTTCGATTGATTTAATTCGCTATGCGCGAGCGCATGCCTTACTGCAAGGTCATACATTTGTCAGCCCAGATGATGTGAAACGCTCAGCACTGAATATCTTACGTCATCGCGTACATCTCAGCGTAGAACTCGCGATTGAAGGCTTACAGGTTGAGCAGGTTTTACAACAACTGCTTAATCAAGTGCCCGCGCCACGTCTATGATGATTAAGCCATCACGTGCGGCGCTGCTCAGCATCATTAGTTTACTACTGCTAGCCATTGCTTTCGGCTCATTACACGCACTCGATGTTGCTGTGCCAACATCGCTGGATACCATGCTTATTACCCTAGTATTGAGTTTTACCGTGTTAACGTTATGGGATGCTTGGTGCGCTTTTCAACAACCGTTAGCCACTTGTCAAAGAGTCCTCACGCAGACCTTATCTTTAGGTCAACACAGCGAAGTCACGCTCAACTTCAGTCACAGCTACCGGCGTTCACTCTGCCTCGAGTACGTTGATCATCTGCCAGATAGTTTTCAACTTGAGTCCCGCCCCAATAAAGTCAAGCTACAACCCGGTCATAGTAGCCACATTCGCTATCGCATCAAACCACTACAGCGTGGCAATTTTGTTATTACTGGCTGCGCTGTGCGTATCCCCAGCCCTTTAGGTTTATGGTCTGTACAATATTTTTTAGCTGAGGTCAGTCACGTACGTGTCTACCCTGATTTTAATCGTATCCAAAGTGGACAACTGCAAGCCAGCACACACTGGCTCAGTCAGTTTGGCGTACAGCAACAACAACGTCGCGGTAGTGGTCTGGAGTTTCAGCAACTGCGTGAATTTCGTAGCGATGACAGTATTAAGCATATCGACTGGAAAGCCAGCGCACGTAAACGCACGTTAATCAGTCGTGAGTACCAAGATGAACGCGATCAGCAGGTTATTTTTTTACTTGATTGTGGCCGTAATATGCGCAGCCAAGATGGTGTGCTCAGTCACTTAGACCATGCTCTCAATGCCTGCCTATTATTAGCTTACAACGCCTTGCGCCAAGGCGATGCGGTTGGACTGCAAACCTTTGCTGGTCCCAAGCGTGTGATTGCCCCTGCTAAAGGCCCAGCGCAGATGTCGACACTGCTGAATCGTCTTTATGATATTCAAGCCAGCCAAGACAGCGCTGACTTTATCGCCATGGCCCAGCAACTGCTGCTCACACAAAAACGCCGCGCCTTAGTCATTGTGATTAGCTCGCTTAAAGAAGAGACCGACACTGATTTAATTCTAGCGATGCAGCAACTTAAAAAACATCACCGTACACTCCTAGTAAGCCTGCGCGAAGAGGTCTTGGATCAACTGCGTGAACAACCGGTGCAGACCTACGCGCAAGCACTTTTATACTGCGGAGGAATCGACTCGCTGCAGGGGCGTTATAACAGTCAGCTAAAACTGACCCAACAAGGGCTTGATCTATTAGATGTACGTCCCAGTCAGTTGACGACACAACTACTCAGTCAATATATGGCCATCAAGAAATCAGGACACTATTAAAAACGCTTTAGCAGGTCGTGCTGACTGCTCGTGATACCGCAGCAGCCACTGCCGTAAACACGAATAAAAACAGCTATACTTGATGGTAAGAGTTTATATAAATCATCGGTTAGGCTAGTCTTAAACGATCTAAGTCGCTTTATTTCAATACACATAAAAACAGTTGTATACCTATTTTATTAAGGAGCTTTATCATGGAATTGAATCAACTTTTAGTGGTTATTGACCCCACTTCAAATGACTCGCAACCATCGCTTGAGCGCGCAGCATGGGTTGCTCAACGCGCCAACTCCGCGATTGAATTGTTACTCTGCGAATACAATTCCGTGCTGGATGGTGGTTATTTTTTTGATGGCCCTGCACAACAAAAAGCTCGTGATTCACTTATCAAAAACCGAACGAAATGGCTCAATACCATTGCTCAGCCTTTGCGCGCTGCAGGTTTGAATGTCACCGTAGAAGTGCGTTGGGGTAAACCTTTATACAGCATGATTTTACAGCGCATTGATGAGCTTAAGCCTGATCTCGTACTACGCGATGCCACTACTCATAGCCTGTTTCAGCGCTTGTTTTTCAACAACACCTCTTGGCAGTTGATTCGTCAATGCCCAGTACCTTTATGGTTGGTACGCGATGGCGAATGGAAAGGTCAACGTATTTGCGCAGCGGTTGATCCCATTCATAGCTCCGACACCACGGCAGTGCTGGACCATCTACTGATCAATGCTACAGGTTATTTAGCGCAAACCCTGGGCATGCAAGCCGATTATATGCACAGCTATGCGCCACTGCCACGAACCATGATCTTCGATGCAGAATTGGTTGCAGCTTATGATAATTATGTTGAGCGTAGTGCTAAGCAACATCGCGAAGCGTTTGAAAAACTGATGGTAAACTACCCTATCGAAAAAGCCAATCGTCACTTATTAGAAGGTTTCCCAGAGGAAAGCATCCCAGACTTTGTTAAAGAACGCGGCATCGATTTACTGGTTATGGGGGCGATCTCTCGCAGCAACCTAGAAAACGCTCTGATTGGTAACACTGCCGAACGCATTTTAGAAGCAGTACAAACTGATTTACTAGTGATTAAACCAACCCGTCCACAAGAATAAAGCACACCGACGCCTACTATAACTGTCACAGTGTTGTAGTAGGTTTATTGTAAGGTCTTTTATTCTTACATTACAGGAGCCACAGCATGTCTTTACGTCGCACTAAAATTGTTGCCACAATTGGCCCAGCCAGCAGCTCGCCTGAGGTTATTGAACAGCTTATTCTGGCGGGTATGGATGTTGCTCGCTTAAATTTCTCCCACGGCAACGCCGATGAGCATCGTGCTCGTGCACTGCTGATTCGTGACATTGCCACGCGTCTGAACCACCATGTTGCGTTACTGGGTGACTTACAAGGCCCAAAAATCCGTATTGCACGGTTTACCGATAAAAAAATTGAATTAAAGAACGGTGATCCTTTTTGTTTTTCAATTACCCATCCGCGCGAAGCAGGCAATCAAGAAGTAGTTTGCATTGATTACCCAGACTTAGTTACGGACTGTAAAGTTGGCGATGAATTATTGTTAGATGATGGTCGTGTGGTAATGCAGGTGGAACGCGTCACGGCCGACGCATTGCATTGTCGGGTACTGATTGGTGGACCATTATCCGACCACAAAGGTATTAATCGACGTGGCGGTGGTTTAACTGCGCCAGCGCTGACTGAAAAAGATAAACAAGATATCCGCTTAGCCGCCGAGTTAGATTTGGATTATTTAGCAGTATCTTTCCCTCGTGATGCAGCCGACATGCACCTGGCGCGACGCTTGTGTCAAGAGGCTGGTTGTGATGCGTGGTTAGTCGCTAAAATTGAACGTGCCGAAGCGGTAATGAACGATGATGCTTTAGATGGCTTAATCAGCGCCAGCGACGCGGTGATGGTTGCTCGTGGTGATTTAGCGGTGGAAATTGGTGATGCGGAACTGGTCGGCATTCAAAAGAAAATTATTGCTGCAGCACGTAAACAAAATAAAGCGGTGATCACTGCAACGCAAATGATGGAGTCGATGATTCACAGCCCGATGCCAACTCGTGCAGAAGTCTCAGATGTCGCCAACGCTGCCTTGGATTACACCGATGCGGTGATGCTCTCAGCAGAAACGGCCGCGGGTGAATACCCAGTGCAAGCAGTCGCCGCCATGGCTCGTGTCTGTTTAGGTGCGGAAAAAAATCCGATCATGCGCCGTTCAAACCATCGCATTGGTCAGCAATTTGAACGCTGGGATGAAAGTATCGCCTTGGCGGCGATGTACACCGCCAATCACTTTCCTGGAATTAAAGCCATTATTGCTTTGACAGAAAGTGGTTATACGCCGCTGGTGATGTCACGCATTCGTTCATCTATGCCCATCTATGCTTTTGCTCCATCACGCCAAACACAAGCACGTGTGGCTTTATTTAGAGGGGTGTACACCGTACCCTTTGATCCAAGCCAACACCCAGGCTCGGTCAGCAAATCGGCCGTTGAAGAACTGGTTAAGCGGGGCATTGTCGAAGAAGGCGATTGGGTGATCTTAACTAAAGGTGACAGCTACCATATGATTGGCGGCACCAATACTATGAAGCTGCTGCATGTTGGCCATATCATTTCTTAAGCATACTGTTACTCAAGCATCACAGCTAAGCTAGACCACCCTGTGATGTTTGAGTACACCCTCTATATAACAATCCCCAGGGCCATAATCATCTGCCGTAAATCATCGTGCGGCTGACTGACTTGCACCTGTAAGTCAGGTATTTCACGACGTACGGGATAGTTTTTACGCACCTGATCAAAACCAGCGCGGCGCGCATCAGCATCACCCTGCAAACTTAAACGAAACGCGGCATCATCACTGCGCGGATCATAGACCGCACGGCATAATACGCGTAGCGCATCCGCCACCGGGGTATGTGCGGCTAACTGCATCGACAATAATGTCTGCGCTGGAAATTCAATCGTGGCCTTAGCAGGTACGGCAAAATTCTGACAAAAAGCTTGATAAATTTGTTCGGTACCGCGAATTTTACCGTCCAGGCTATAACCGCCAATATGCGCGGTGGCGATGTCACAATGCTGTGCTAACTCGACATCCACCAGTGGCTCGCCTTCCCAGACATCCAAAACTGCACGTACGTCTGAGCGCTGTGCTAAAAACTGTTTTAACGCCTGATTATCCAGTACGGCACCACGGCTCGCATTGATCAGCCAACTGCCAACGGTCAACCTCTGCAACTGCTCTGCACCGATTAAATGCTGAGTTGGCCAATCGCCCAGTGCGGTTAAAGGCGTATGTAAACTGACGACATCGCAACGCTCTAGCAGAGTGGCCAAATCAACATAATCACCGCCCTCACGTTGCTGACGTGGCGGATCGCAAACCAATACCTGCCATCCCAAACCTCGTAGCACTTGCACTAAACGGCTACCCACTTGTCCGGCCCCAACCACGCCATAACAACGTTGCGCAAGACTCACGCCGTCACGCTCCGCTAACGTGAGCAAAGCACCCAGCACATAATCCACCACACCACGCGCATTGCAGCCCGGAGCACTGGCCCAGCCAATACCCTGCGCGGCAAGGTAATCCAAATCTAAATGGTCAGTACCGATGGTACAAGTGCCGACAAATTTAACCTGCGACCCCGCTAATAAGGTTTGATCAACCTGGGTGACCGAGCGCACCAATAGCACCTCAGCATCCGCTAATACGGCACGATCTAAACTGCGTCCGGCGACACGACGTAGTTCACCGTGTTGCTCAAACACCTCAAGCATAGGAATATTTTCATCAGCCAGTATGCGCACCTGTAAGCCCTCTTTAATCTTGTACTAAAAATCTCTCACGCCGCTGTACAGCGGTAAATGATAGCTACCTAACGATCGTCGCAGCATAGTAAACTATACGCGCTGTCAGCGTGTTTAACACCAGCGGCTCTAACACCTCTTCCTTTGTCTCCCGCACTGCGCAGCAAATCTTGCTGTATAGGCTTTATTTCTAGGCTGTTTTGTATGTCCATTACTTATCGTTATCAACGTGTCATGACCGAATGGCGTGCTCTACTTAAACTTGCCGTGCCGATTATTATTGGTCAGCTGGCCAATACCGCTATGGGTTTTGTCGATACCGTCATGGCGGGTCGCGTCAGCCCGAACGATCTGGCTGCGGTAGCGCTGGGCAACTCGGTATGGGTGCCGATTTTCTTGTTAATGAGTGGAATCTTGCTGGCCACCACCGCCAAAGTGTCACATGCTTTTGGTCGCGGTGCCGAGTTAGAAATGGGGTTCTTAGTCCGTCAAGCCTTATGGTTGGGCTTTGCTCTAGGCTGCGGTCTTGGCATCCTCTTATGGAATGCACAGCCATTAATGGAGTTAATGGGCGTTGATCCAATTCTGATTAAACCAGCCATGGGCTATTTACGTGCGGTTGCTTGCGGTTTTCCTGCGGTAGGGGTGTATCTGGTATTTCGTTGTTATAGCGATGCATTGGGTTTGACTCGCCCGAGCATGGTGATCGGCATTTTAGGACTACTGCTCAACATTCCGCTTAACTACATCTTTATTAATGGTCATCTAGGTCTGCCTGCTATGGGCGGCGTCGGCTGTGGTTGGGCGACAGGCCTGGTCATGATATTTATGATGATCGCTATGTTTTTTTGGGTCCGCTGGGCACCCTATTATAAATCCAGTCAAATTTTTGCGCGTTTTCAATGGCCGCAATGGCCTGCACAAAAAGGCCTATTATCGCTAGGTTTACCAATTGGTGTATCAATTTTTGCTGAAGCCAGTTTGTTTTCAGTGATTGCCCTGCTGATTGGCGGTCTCGGTGCTAATGTGGTCGCGGGACATCAAATTGCCCTTAATTTTAGCTCGTTAGTTTTTATGATCCCTTACTCTCTGGCGATGGCGACGACGGTACGGGTCGGCCAAGCCTTGGGCTCTAAGCGTCCACGCGATGCACGCTTTTCTGCCGGTGTGGCCATGGCCACTGGTCTGATCTGTGCCTGTGCGTCAGCCAGCTATATGTTTTTATTACGTGAGCATATTGCCCGTATTTACACCACTGATGCTGCCGTACTTGCAGTTGCTACTTCATTAATTATTTATTCAGCAATTTTTCAGTTTTCCGATGCGATTCAAGTCACCGCCGCGGGTGCTTTGCGTGGTTATCAAGATACTCGTATCACTATGCTCATCACCTTATTCTCTTACTGGGGCGTAGGTTTGCCGGTCGGCTATCTGTTAGGTCTCAGTGATAAATTTGGCATTGCACAAGGCCCTGCAGGCTTATGGCAAGGACTTATTGTTGGTTTGAGTTGCGCCGCTGTCATGCTTGGTATACGTCTACATAAAATTGCACGTAGACATAATCTTACTGCGGTCTAACTGGGACTGCAGGGTTCAAATAGAACCACCGACCCTCGCTCGCCGAACAGTGCATAACGGGATTGAATGTAAGGATGAATTAAATTCCGTTAGCGTAAAGAAAAAACCATCAAAGTACTCTAATAGGCTCTGTTAAACACCTGCCAAGCTCTCCAAGCATCGCGCAAAGCTATAGTGCATGCGGCTTTGCAAAAACAATCCACAAAGACTGTGGATAACTCTGTGTATAACATGCTTATAGATGCTGTTAATGACCACGGTACGGGGCTTTGCTACAAACTGATGATTTTTTCACCAAATTTATAAATCCTTTAAAATCAAAGACTTACAAAGTCAAGAGATAAATAACTTAGCATCCTAAGCAGCTCTAATCGATTTAAACAAAACACCTGTATGAATGTGTACAACTTATTTACGGCTAACAAAAATGCAATAAATATCAAGAGCCTATACAGACTTTTTTCAAAGTATTTTACTGGCTTTTGGGTTGACAAAGCCCTGTACAGCAGTCAACCCAAAGGCAACTCAATTAGCGCGGCTTAATCAGTAAGGTTTCAGCACTGCGGCTTAGCGCTTGCCAATCCGGACGATACATCGATGCCACCTGTGCCGGCGGTAGTCGATAACGCCCTGGGGTCACCGCGCGTGCCAAATAAAGCAGATGCCTCACCTGCCCTTCAGGAATTGATAGCGCAGCCACATAACGGTCATCACGGTATTCCTGGTGAGCAATATCGGCATTTTGCATCGCCTCCTGCCAATCACGTAACGCTGTACTGGCATGACTTAAACTGGCAGAGCTTTGCGCTAAGTTTTGATTTTCCAGCTCTAACCCAGCAGGTAACAAATCCACCAATAAAGCATCCGGGACTGTTTGCGTAGCGCGCACCGCTAAGTGCACCACGACTAAATCGCCACTGCGTAACTCATTTAGGTTTAATGCTTCACCTTGCGGATCAAAATACTGTCGCTCAATACTCAGCACCTGCCCACCCGCCATAGGGGCTTGACTGGGGTAGCCTGACAGCTGTAACCGTTGATAGAGATCGCGCTCATTAGATGTCGTCAGCGTCAGACCCGCTTGCAACTGCTGCGCCGTTAATAACAGCTGACTATTAGCGCCTGACAAATCAATACGCTGTGCGTCTGTTTGCAACTGTGCTTGCCAGTCCGTATCGGCTTTGCTCAATTGCGCGCGCGCCGCCATAAACAAGGCATTACGTTCTTGCGTCGACAAGCCTGTGCGCCTATTTAAACTATCGGCCAAGTCAAACATGCGTTGCGTTTGCTCTGCCGGCGCTAAATCATACTCTTGCAGCAACGCTAAAATCTGCGCTTGATCACGCAGTTCGCTGCCGAAGTCAGCCATATACAGCTCATCACTGCGCTGCACATGCAATCCAGCATACAGAGCTTGTTGAGCTTTCGGCGCATCACCCATCCACTGCAAGGCTAAAGCTAAGTGCAGTAACGGCAAACCAGAACGTGCATCCTGGCGACGCTCAAACAAACTACGTAAGGCACCGAGTGGTGCATTTTTATCGCGCGCTAAAACAAAGCCAGCATAAGCCTGCACAGCAAAGCGCGTACTCTCTGGTGCCTGGCTATAATCACTATCAATTAAGTAGCCTTCTTGCAGATAACGCAATAAACGCTCTTGTGCTGATTTTAATGCGGCTGTCGGTACCGCAAAACCTTGCTGGCGAGCACGCAGTAAGAAGTCCGTGACATAGACTGTTGCCCAATATTCTTCAGTACCTTCTGCGCTCCACATAGCAAAACTGCCATTGTAACGCTGCATCGCTAACAAACGCTCAATGCCCAACTCAATCTGCTGACGGCGCTGTTCAGGTGTATCGGTACTGATCTTCAGCCCATCCAACTGCGCATCGCTGATATACAACGCAGCCATTAAACCACTGGTCGTTTGCTCGGAGCAGCCATAAGGGTACGCATCTAAAGCTCGCAGGTGTTCAGTGATATTCAATGGTGGACGACTAGAGACACTGAGCACGGCCTCAAGACCACTGGCTTGATAACCGGCCAACGCTTCTGGTGGTAATCGCCACGATTGGTTGGCATTAATCGCCGCTTGATAACTACGACTTTCTGCTGGGTAAGCCGGACGTACACCAATACGCCAGTCACGCTTGAGCGCGGCCAAGTCTTCATTAGGCAACTGCATACCCTGCACGTCTAAATGCACTTGGCCCTGCCCATAACCTGCAAGAGCCGTGACTGGTACTTCAAGAATTTTGCGCTGCTTGGCGGCCAGCTCAACCTTTAAACTGCGTGACGCTGGTGCAATGGATAACAATCCGCTACTGCTCAGTTGCACTGAAACACTTTGTGCCTGCTCAGTTAGGTTATGTAGATCCAACGCCACTTGGCTATGATCGCCACCGGCTAAAAAGCGTGGCGCAGACAATTCTGCAACCAAAGGTGCGGCCACCTCAAGCGGCTGCTCAGCCATGCCAAATTGGTTATCATTCCACACTTGTGCGGTTAAACGTAAACGACCATTAAAGTCTGGAATATCTAGAGTAATTTCGGCTTCCCCTTGCGCATCGAGAGTTACCGGCATGCTTTGTAAAGCCACAATATTGACATGAGTTTGGGGTCGCTGACCGCCGCCGGCCAAAGCCGCATCACCACCAAATAACATCCGTGCTAAACGCCCATTACCCGCCTCAATCAATTGCCCGTACACATCAAACTGATCGACGCTATAGCCTTTACGAGCAAAGAATCCAGCAAAAGGATCAGGTGCTGCAAACTCAGTAATATTTAAAATACCTACATCCACCGCTGATAGCATCACCTGCGTCGAGCGTGTGAGTGCTTGTCCATCGACGCTCTGAGCTTTGACTTTAACCGTCAAAGGCTGTCCTGGGCGCATCTGTTCTGGCGCGTGTAAACTCAGCGCCAGTTGTCGGTCTTTGCGCTGCAACGGTAAGTGCAATAAGCCGACCGCGCGCTTGGGGGTGATTTGCGCTTGGCGCTCACCCGGACGCACCACTAAGGCACTGATATATAAGTCATGGCGCAACCAATCATCGGCCAGTGGAATCTCAATGCTAGTGCCCTCAGCGGGCACATTGAGCGGCTGCCACCACAACGGGCCATCCGCCGATTCCACCAATAGATAACCACTACCAGCGGCTGGAGCATTAATCGTTACTCGCGCTGTATCACCATTGCGATAAGCAGGCTTATCCAACGCCAACTTGACCTGATCAGGACGTACCGCACCACCTAAGGCATTATCTTGCTCAGCATAACCGGCCCAAAAACCTAAACTGCTAAGCAACCCGGTACTGGGGTCTTCCACCTCAAGACGGTACGGACCCCACAGCACAGGGACACTCACCGTTGCAGTATGACCAGACTCAATCGCGACTGTTTGTTCACTCACCGTAATTAGCTTTTTATTGTAGTGATGACTCCAGCCCGAATTCTCAGAATAATTCCAATAATAATCGCGGCGCTCACGGATCAAACGCACCTTGAGTTGTTCGGCAGCGAGTTTGTCCCCTTGTGGATTGCTTAAAACAATTTCAAATTCTGGTTGGCTGTCGGCATCCACTTCCTCACCTTGGAAAACGCCGCGAATACCCGGCAATTGACTTGCAGGCCAAACCGCTTGCAGGACACGACGGGTTACCGGACGACCAGCAGACTCTAAAATACTGGCCTGCACAATTAAATTCAACGGCGATTTGCTTTGCGACCATTGACTGTCGAGCTGAATCTGCACATGACCTTGTTCATCCAACAACAATTCATCCAGATCAATATCTTGATGAATTGGCTCGTCACTCACGGCACCAAACTGGAAGCCTGGTAAGGCGCTAACCGCATCACGTAAAGGACGAATATACAGCTGCCCAGTAACCCGGTTGCCCGCTGCCGGTGCGCCATATAAATAACGTCCTTCGACCGCCACATTGAGCGCATCTTGCGGTTT
Source organism: Denitrificimonas caeni (assembly GCF_905120345.1). Classification (GTDB taxonomy): domain Bacteria; phylum Pseudomonadota; class Gammaproteobacteria; order Pseudomonadales; family Pseudomonadaceae; genus Denitrificimonas; species Denitrificimonas caeni_A. The sequence goes on from NZ_CAJHOA010000001.1 coordinate 627,130, forward strand.
AAGTGGTGTAGCACTGGCTTGTAAATCTAAAGCGAGGCGCTCAGGTAAAAAATCCTCAACGAGAATGTCATAGACCTGCTTGATGCCACCGCCTAAATCAAACAACAACTGCCAGCGTCCGGTCGGGGCATTGGCCCCAATCGGCAGCTGATACTGATACAAACCTTGCTCATCCGCCTGCCAAACAAATTGACGGCTGACCTGTTGGTCGGGTCGACGGACTTCAACCTGAATCGGTTGCACCTCTACCTTCTGTCCATCAGCATCGCGCAATAGACCATTGAGTAAGATAGTTTCACCCGGACGGTATAAGTCGCGCGGACCAAAGACAAAAAACTGCAAGGCTTGTCCTGGCGGTCCGGCAATCGCAAACTCAGCCAAATCTAAACTGGCAGTGTTTAAACGTATAAAACTGGTTTGCTGACCATGCTGAGCGACCAAGACATCAGCTTTATCGGTAATTGGCAGCTGAGCATGACCTTGTTTATCGGTTTTACCCGATGCCAACAGCTGACCTTTTTTATCTAAAATCTGCAGATCAATGGCTTCTAGGGCTAAGCCATTGGATAAGGCTTGGGTAAATACATCCAGTTGTTGACGAAAACGGTGTGCTGAAACGGCAATATCACTGATGGAAAATACTGTCGCGGGCTGTGTGTAATTATAGGTACCGGCCTCACGCATCACCGCTAAATAGACACCGGCTTCATTTAAGGCTTTGATGGGTTTGATTGGCAGCTGCAAAGTTTCACGCGTATTAAGTGCGGGACTGAGTTCGAAGCGCGCACTGTGAACTAAATCAGCTAAGGGTAAAAGCTCACGAGCTTGCCAGGTTTCTAAGCTTGAGTTACGCCCCCATTGCGTTAAAAACTCTGGCAAAGCACTGTTTTTAATACGAAAAAACTCAACATCAACATGCTCAACATTGAGCGCCAGCACCGGTAAGCCTTGGCTAAACTCAGCCGGCAGCAAAGAGCCACGACTGGCGAAGCCCACTGAAGGCTGTAAGTCGCGAGTTTCAATTTTCGTGCTGTAGTCTTTACCTAACTGCGCCTGAGTGATCGCCGTCAAACCGGCATCAACACTAACAATTAAGCTACGCTTGGGTGGAATATGGCGCATGCGCAGTTCAAGTAAATCAGCACTCAGCTCCCACGCACCGTCGAGTTTGCCACTTTTGCTATCAACAATATGCACCATCTGGGCAAAGTTTTGTTCAGCTTGCAGAGGAACAGAAAACGTTAAGCTGATGACACTGGCACCCTCTTGCTCCACCTCCGAGGCATCAACGACCTGTAGCGGCTGATCCTGATAACGGGTGGCCAGTAACGCAGGATCAATGACCGGCGTTTTGCTACTGACAACACTTTCACTGAGCGGGGCCGGCGTCACTACGTCAAGCGGCGGCTCACCTGAATCACAGGCCGTCAGCATTAAACACAATAGCGTACCGATAAGTCCTTTGCGCCACATACGTTGCTCCAGCATAATATTGATTATCAGCGCATACTATAAACGACAGAACAACTCAGCGACCATGTACAGAGTCGATAGAGTGTAAAAAATCATCTCATTGGTCGTACAGTTATACACACTGTCTGTGGATAACTCTGTGCATATTCTGTTCGAGAATCGTGCAAGCGCTGTCAGAATCATAGCCAGCAACGCTTGAGCGTTTTTTAACCATCTTTGAAAAAGCTGTTAATTCAATCACTTACAAAGCTATAGCGACGCACAAAAAACAGTATTTGCTGCTTGTTGCAAGATTTTTAAGTAGCATTAAATTGTGTACAAGTATTTTTCACCGCGCATCGACTGCAACTTCTTATTGAAACAGTGATGCAGCTTGCTAGAATGCGGCAACGATCTGATAAGGCATCCCATGAAACGATTTAATTTACGCCATGAAATTTTATTGCAGCTGGTCGAGTCTGCTCAAGACGGTATCGTTGTTGCAGAGAAAGAAGGCGACGACACCATCCTAGTTTACGTCAATCCAGCGTTTGAGCGATTAACCGGCTATAGCGCGGATGAAATCCTATATCAAGACTGCCGTTTTTTGCAGGGTGAAGAGACTAATCTAGATGCGGTGACAGTTATCCGTCATGCCATTAATGATCAAGCGCCGGTACGCACCGTACTGAAAAACTACCGTAAAGATGGTTCAGTATTTTGGAACGAGCTAAGCGTCACGCCTTTCTATGATGAAGTAGAGCAAATTACCTACTACATCGGTATTCAAAAAGATGTTACGACGCAAGTTGAGCTGGCTTTAGAACTGGACGTTGCACGCGAAACTATCCAACAGTTGACAGAACAGCTCGCCACTCAATCATAAATTTAGTGGGGCAAACCACTGCGAACATACCCGCAGTTCGCAGTTGACACTGGGTGGCTGCAACTCAGCCAACGCGTCACTGCCAAATACCCAAGTACGCAGCGCAGCGTACTTTTTGAAGCTCGCAGTCCACTGTGTCGTAGCTGTTACACTATCATCAATAAATAACACCGCTTGGATTGCAAACGGTCTAGCCGCATCCAGCAAAGGTTCAAGTGTCATCGATTGATCAAACTCAAGCGGCTGATAGCCTTGTTCAAAGCAAAACAATGCCACTAGCTTTGCTAAGTACTCCGGTGTTTGTGCTGCTTTTTGAATAACAATACGTTTGCTAGGTAAAACTTGCTGGCTATACAAAGCATGTAAACGTACCTGTAAGCGGCGAGTCAGAGTGCTACGCCAAAATGCTAAAGCGACATCATGATTTTTTTGCTGCTGCAATTGCTGCTCAATATCAGCCAACAGTGCGCGCATAGGATTAAGACTGTAATCCGCGAATAAACGATCTAACTGGCGTTCCAACACCTGTACTTGCAACTGGCTTGCAGCCAAGCGAATTTTCTCAAGCAGTTGGCTACTATCATTCTCCGAAACTAAGGCCGACACCTGTGCGGCACGCGGTGGTGACTCACTGATCACCGCCTTAATACGACTGATCGGCACACCTTCCGCCATCAAGCGTAACGTTTCGTGAAGGAAATCAATATGCTCTTGACTGTAAAGGCGGTGTCCTGACTCGGTACGTACCGGTTCAATCAATTGGTAGCGGCGCTCCCAAGCGCGCAGAGTAATAGGGTTTACCCCAGTCAACCGAGCCACTTCGCGGATGGGGTACAGTGCGTTTTGGTCGATTGCATCACTCATGGGACATCATTCTCAATAAGGTTTTTTAATAGTAAATCATATACATAACATATGCAGCAGCCAACAATTGTATCGTTCAGCTGTAATCTTGGCGATGTTTTAGCCGTTTATCGATGTAATTTTTCCGTTAAATCGCGTTTAAGTTGTACAGACAAGGGGCTATCACCGAGCCAAATACCGAAATACAGCGCCTTAAACTTGACTGTCTTAATCCTCACCAACTCACGACCATTCAGCAATAAACCTGTGCCCTGTTCTGGCTGAAAATCCAACTGGTAGCAATCACCTTGCTTGACCGGTTGATAAGCAGCATGTAAACGATTCACTGCTTGCTGCAACTCAGCGGATACGCTCTCAGGCAAGGCTTGTTGCGCGCCTTCAACAAAATTTTCTACAGTCAGCGAGCGGGCGTAGCACAGCTCTAAGCGTGCCGGGGTTTGTTCAGATAAAGCCTCTTCTAAAGTTACACCTGCGGGAGTGAAAAACGTTGCTGAGTAGACTTTAAACGGTCCCCAACGCGCCTCACCTTGTCCCACTTGAGTCAAGTCAGCACTGGCCATAGTGGGCAGCGCTAACAAAATAAAGCAGCACAGTATCCTCACGGCTGTGCCTTGCTAAAAAACAATGTCACTTCACCCACGTTAAAGCCCCATTTAGTGACTTGCGCGCGATTGAGCATGACGCCATCCGCTTGTAAAAACATCCAGTCATCAAATTTCACATGGATGCTACTGTCTTTGTAGGGCAAATCTAAGGTGTAGCGCCAGTTAAATACTGATCCAGCACTGTGCCCTTTCGCTTCACCAATCACATCACCAGCAGTACCGCTATATTGATTATTTGCCAAGCGCTTAATCACCCAAACGCGCTGTTCTTTTTCACCGTCGTCATACAGAAAGCGCTCATCGAGAGTCAGCACATCACCTTCAATCGTGCCGGTAATATCCACCGTAAAGCGGCGTTTTACTGCGCCAGAACGGTCTTGAAACTGGCCATAGGCTTGGGTTTCTCCAGCAAAGTAATTAAACAAATCGAGTTTTGGCTCAGTGTGCGCATAATCTTGCACCTTAGGCGAGCTACAACCGGCCAGCAGCATGACGCTGCATATCGCCAATAGATAGTTACGAATACTCATTACGCATGCTCCAAAGTCAATTGCACGACATCGGTGGATTGGGTTTCAAAGCCGACACGGCAATAATCGAGGTAATAACGCCAAATTCGTTGAAAACGCTGGTCATAACCGAGCTTTAATAGTTGTTCAGACTGGGCGGCAAAGGCCTGCTGCCAGAGCTGTAAAGTGCGTGCATAATCGTGCCCAAAGGACAGTTCATTGCTGATTTTAAAACCATGTTCCTGCGCCAGCTGATGCAGCTGTTGCTTGGACGGCAACAGACCACCGGGGAAAATAAACATTTGAATAAAATCAACATCATTTTGATAACGCTCAGCGCGTGCATCTTCAATCGTGATAATTTGCAACACAGCTTTACCGTCGGTTTTAAGTAAGCGTTTCAGCTGGTTAAAGTAATCATGCCAATACTCTTTGCCCACCGCCTCAAACATCTCAATGCTGACAATATGATCAAATTGACCTTGCTGGTGACGGTAATCCATTAAACTCAGTTGCGCTTGCTCGGCTAAGCCCTGACGCTGCAGACGCTGATTAGCAAACTCCAATTGCTCGCAAGACAAGGTAATACCGCTCACTTGGCAACCTTGCTCAGCAGCCTGCTCAGCAAACCCCCCCCAGCCGCAGCCAATCTCTAAAATGTGATCACCGGTCTGCCAGTCCAACTCCGCTAAAATACGTTGATATTTATTGGTTTGGGCCCGTTCCATCGATTGCTCGCGCTGAGTAAATAGCGCACTGGAATAACTCATGGTTTGATCCAGCCAGAGCGTGTAAAAATCATTCCCTAAATCATAATGTGCACTGATATTTTCACGACTGTTTTCAATCGAGTTGTGATTGTCACGATGACGTTTTAAAAAGCGTAGATAAAACCAATTAAAGCCCAGACGCGTATCACTCAGTGCCTGTTCATTGGCCGCACCTAAGCGCAACAAGGTGTACAGACATGGTGTATCAATCAGCTGATCAGCATAGGCTTTGGCAAAACCTAGCTCTCCTTGACTGCTAAATAGCCAAATAAATTTTAACGGTTGCTTGATAATAAGCTCAGCATGCACACCCGATTTTTTGCCACTAAAACGACGCTCTTGCCCGCCAATGCTCACCGTCAGCGAGCCATACTCAATACGTTCAAAAGGCAGGTATTTAAGCAACCAAGCCGCTAACTTAGGCGCATGGAATAAACCCAGCAGCCATATATGCGCACGCATTAACATGATTCCATCTCCGAATGACTGTATTGAATACTTTCTAAATGCTTAGGCGTGCGGTGAAACCTGCCACCTTTGAGGACGATTTTTAATGCCCACCAATGAATCAGAGCAATCACTTTGAGCATGCTTAACGGTGCGAAACCAACCTGTTTCAGTAAGTGTCGATCCGTCAGATCAAGCACTCGTCCCGCTTCACTCGCGGTAAAAAACTCAACGTCTTGGCGTGTTTCACGAATACTGGTAAACACCTTGTCCAGCGGTAGACCAAAACGAAAATGGTAACGTGCATCCATCTCGATAAAGGGCGAGACATGGAACACCTTCTCAGCCTCAGCTTGGAAACTGTTGAGGTTGCTAGCAGACAGCTTGAGTACATAGTGATGCCACTGCCCAAAAGTGTTACTGACCTCAGCAATAATCGCTACCAGCTGATTTTCGGCGTTATAGGCGTACCACATTGACAGCGGGTTAAAGCTGTAACCAAGAATGCGTGGATAACAGATCAGTTCTACCCGCGCCGGGCGAGCAATACCGTACAGACCCAGAAAGTTATCCACCCACTGCCGCCAAGGGGTGCCATCGCGCGGGCCGTGGTCTTTATAATTCAGACTGACTAAGTTAAATCGATTGAGACTGAGCCAGCGCAGTTTTTGCGTTTCTTCTGTAATACAGTCCAGATCCACTTTGATACTCAAAGTACGATAGGCAAAACGATACTCAACCGGTTGCCGGCGCGCATGGGCGACCTGTCCTATGTAGAGTGTTGAGCTCATGATGCCTCCCACGGCAAAGCAACCTGCCACAGCTTAGCGACACGAACAGCACTGGCTAAACCATCTTCATGGAACCCATACCCGGTGTAAGCGCCAGCGAACCAACAGCTTTTTAGCCCTTGAATACTGGGTAATTGCGCCTGCGCTTGAATGGCTTGGGTATCAAAGACAGGATGCTGGTAATCAATAGTTTTAAGCACACAATCAGCACGCGGCGTAACAATAGGGTTGAGCGTAACGAAGATATCTTCTGAGGTATTGAGCGGCTGCAACGCATTCATCCAGTAACTGACAGCTACTGCGCGTTCGGCACGGTAATTTTCGCCACTGAGGTAGTTCCAAGATGCCCAAGCACGTTTTTTACCTGGCATTTGTGTGATATCGGTATGCAACCACGCTTGGTTGTGTTGATAGGTAAAACTCTTCAATAGAGCAAAGTGCTGATCATTGAGTAAGGCATACGCCTCATCCGCATGGCAGGCAAATATAACCTGATCAAAAGCATGATTTTGACCATCACTAGTACGTAAAAGAACGGTCTGTTCTGGCGTCTCACTCACCGTTACACCGGTCACGCCATGCTGATACACAGCAAAGGTTTTGAGTGCGAGAATTTTCTCTAAATAGGTGCGAGCACCATTGATTACCGTGCGCCATTGCGGCCGCTCATTGACGTTGAGTAAGCCATGATTGGCAAAAAACTGTAAAAAACTTTGCGCCGGAAACTTCAGCATGGTGCCGGTTGGGCATGACCAAATTGCCGCGGCCATAGGTAACAAATAATCCTGCTGCATGGCTTGGCCAAAACCATTTTTAAGCAAGTAGTCACCAAGCGTTAATTGTTCGGATAAACCTTGTACAAGATCGACTTTAGCCAATTTATTAAAACGCAGAATATCGGCAATCATGCGCCAATGTCGCGGTGAAAATAAGTTCTTGCGCTGCGCAAACAAAGTATTGAGATTATTACCCGCATACTCCAATCGACCTTGATCAATCGATACTGCAAAGCTCATATCAGTCGGATGCGTAGCAACGTGTAAATGCGCAAACATAGCTTTAAGCAAAGGATAGTTCGGCTCGTTATAGACAATAAAACCTGTATCCACAGGAATCTGTTCGCCACCGCGCAACGTGACATCAATGGTATTGGTGTGCCCACCCAAACTTGAATTTTTCTCAAATAAAGTGACGTCATGTTTTTGGCTCAGAAACCACGCACTGCTGGTGCCGCTGATACCACTGCCAATCACTGCCACTTTGTATCTTTGATGAGGGTCGAACATTTTCCTGACACCTTGCGCGAATTTGTTATATATTATTTATACACAAGCTATACGCCTGCACAAGGTAATCCTATGAAAAAAAATATTTCACAACGTATTTGGTTGGTCGGCGCGTCACAAGGCATCGGTTTAGAGCTGGTAAAAATCTGGCTTGGACAAGGCCATCGAGTAATTGCTTCGGCGCGACACACGGAGTCATCAGCAGACTTAGTGATGCTGAAGCAACGCTATGGCGAGCAGTTGCAATGCTTAAATATTGATGTAGCTGATGCACAAGGCTGCGCAGAACAAGCAGAACAGGCGTGGTCAATATTCGATGGGCTGGACATCTGGTTTTACAATGTTGGCACCTATCACCCCATGACCGCTGCGCAGTGGAATTTGTCCGATTTTTTAAAGATGAATCAAACTAATTATCTGGGGGTAGTTGCATTGATACTACCGTTACAACAACATTTTAATACTCAAGGCCATGGCCGTTGGGTTTGGAATGCCAGCCTCGCTTCGTATTTTGGTTTGCCCTATGGCGGTGGTTATTCAGCACCGAAAGCCGCGCTGGTCAATTTAGCTCAAGCCTTGCAGCCCGAGCTTGCTGAGCAAAATATTCAACTGCAAATTATTAACCATGGCTTTGTACGTACACGCCTGACGGAAAAAAACGCTTTTGCTATGCCAGGCCTACTCGAACCCGAACAAGCAGCACAACAGATTGCCAAAGCGCTAGATCACAGCACAGCGTTTGAAATTTGTTTTCCTTGGCATTTACGTATGGTGCTCAGCCTACTTAGATTTATGCCCTACTCATGGTCATTAGCACTGACTCGAAAGATGTTAAGGACTTAGTCATGTCGAATATTGATCAGGTACTGGAGACGTATAAAAAACTCTTTGAATCCTTAAGCAGACAAACAGTTGAAGAGGAGTTCTTACAGGTTTTTAGTAGCGATGTGTACTTTAAAGATCCGTTCAACGCCGTTCGTGGTCTGCCGCATCTGCAACATATTTTCCAGCATATGTTTGCGACCTTACTCGAACCACAGTTTCATATTATTGATCTTGCCGGCAACCTGCACAGCGGTTTTCTAGAATGGCAATTCACTTTTAAACTAAAAGAAAAGGGTGATAGCCAGCTGATTCAAGGTGTCAGCAAAATTGAAATCAATCCACAAGGCCAAGTTTGCAGCCACATTGATTACTGGGATAGCGGTGAATATGTGTACGCAAAAGTACCATTACTTGGTCGTGTAATTGCTCTGATCAATAAACGTCTGAGCTGCTGATGAGCAAGTACCGCGCCTGCAGTCAGCCGCTTATTTATGGACTGGTATCTTGGCCGCTGGCAATGCTGGGCATTCCTCTGTATGTGTATTTGCCGACCTATTACCATCAGATGGGATTGCAGCTGGCTGTCGTCGGCAGCATGCTGCTACTGGCGCGCATCAGTGATATCTTTACTGATCCGGTCGTCGGCTGGCTGTGTGACTACAGCGGACGCCGTGGGCGCTACCTGTTGATAGTGCTGGGTTGGTTATTACTACTCTTTGGCCTCTGGCAATTACTCCTGCCAGCACAGGCCAGTGCTGTACATCTATTGGTATGGGCTATGTGGGTGTATTTAGCCTGGACTTTAATGATGATCCCCTATCAAGCCCTCAGCGCTGAAGTCAGTGCTGTTGCTCATATAAAGACCCACTACACCGCAACCCGCGAAGGCTTTGCTGTGGTTGGTGTCATCACTGTGTTAGTGCTGCCATTTTTACTCGATAACAGCCAAGATTACCGCCAGCTATTTAGCATGCTGTATCCGTTAGTCAGTATCAGCCTGACCCTCTCTCTGGCGTTAATGCTATGGCGCTTACGTCTGATCCAGCATCAATCCGTGCGACAGACACATGCTTTATTGAGCGCTACAACTTGGCGCTTAATTTGCACTGATCACAGCAGCCGTACTTTGCTGCCAGCGTATGGCCTTAATAGTTTAGCCAACGCCCTACCTGCGACCTTATTTTTATTATTTGTTGAGCACGTTTTACAGCTGAATGATTATATGGGTCTACTGCTGTTAGGCTTTTTTCTTAGCGGCATCTTGGCCTTACCACTCTGGGTGTGGTTATCAAAAAAAATCGGCAAATACTCCGCTTGGCGTCTTTCAATGATCAGCGCCTGCTTAAGCTTCATTTGGGTATTTAGCATCGCGCCGGGCAATCTTTGGGGCTTTGCTGCGATCTGTCTATTCTCAGGCTTAAGTGTAGCGGCCGATGTCGCTCTGCCCTCTTCAATTCAAGCCGATATTGCCCAAGACTTATCAGATAAAAATGGCAGTATCAGCGGTTTATTATTTGCCGTATGGGGCATGCTGACTAAACTTTCCTTAGCATTGGCGGTGGGTTTAGCACTACCCATGCTGGGCTGGCTCGGCTGGGAGCAACACAGTGCGCTGAGTTTACAAGGCTTATTATGGATGTATGCTGGCGTGCCAATTGCACTCAAGTTGAGCGCTTTGTATTGGCTGCGTAAAGCGCGCTAAAACCCGGTACGGATACCGCTGTGATACTGCAAAAAAAACAGGCGCAGTCCCAAAGAAATCTGCGCCTGTGGCTTATTGCTTATCCAAACTTACCACATTAAGTCATCAGGAATTTGATACGCCGCATACGGATCATCTTCGCTGACGTCTTCACTCGCCACATTGAGCAAGACAATACGACGCTCATCACGCTCTTGAATTTTCAACGCGACATCACGAGGAATAATTTCATAGCCACCGCCATGCTTGACAATGGCTAAGCTGCCACTGCTGAGTTTATTGCGTACCATATCGTTGACGGCAATACGCTTCACTTTTTTATGATCAACAAAGTTGTAATAGTCTTCGCTGTCTAACTTAGGCAAACGTGAACCTTCAATCAGTTGACGAATTTGCGCAACAAAGGCTTTACGCTCAACTTTCTCTTGCTGCTCACGATTGAGCTCTTGATCGCGTTGCTGCTTTTCAGCCATAGCTTTTAAAGCGGCTTGACGCTGGCTGTCATCTATTTCAACCGCACCTTTTTTCTCAAGGCGTTGTTGTCTTTTTTGCTCTTTACCCGCCTGCTTGGCTTGTTTCTCATTGACCAGTCCGGCTTTAAGCATTTGATCGCGCAAAGATAAACTCATGTGATTCTAAACCTGTCTTTAATCATTTAAAAAAACACAGCACGCTCACCACCGCGATTATTGCGGCTTGCTCAGCGCCTGTTTAGCTACGTTCCATAAGGCGTCTAAGTGCGCCTCTGTACAATCACTGATCGACACACCCAGCTCTTGGGTCTGCTGCTCAACATGCTGTAAACGCTGAGCAAATTTAATATTAGCCGCACGCAATGCAGTTTCTGGGTTGATATTTAAATGCCGTGCAACATTGACCGTGGCAAACAATAAATCACCCAGCTCTTCACTGATAGCAGCGTGTTCGCCACTGACAATCGCCTCGCGCACTTCTTGCAATTCTTCGCTGACTTTATCCAGCACTGGCGGCAAACTGCTCCAGTCAAAACCTACATTTGAAGCACGCTTTTGGATTTTCAGTGCGCGACTTAATGCTGGCATATTCAGTGGAATATCGGCCAAGGCGCTGACGGTTTGCTCAGGCTCAGCCTGCTCAACACGCTCTTGTTGCTTAATCTCCTCCCAGCGCTCTTTAATCTGCTCAGTGTTGACACCCGAGGCTTGCACTGCGCCATATAACTGGCCATCAGCAAACACATGTGGATGCCGACGCACCAGTTTTTCGGTAATGCTATGCACTACCGTAGAGAAGTCAAACAACTGCTGTTCATCACCCAGTTGGCTGTAATACACCACTTGAAACAGTAGATCACCTAACTCACTGGGCAGATGAGTAAAATCCTCACGCTCAATCGCATCCGCGACTTCATAGGCCTCTTCAAGGGTGTGCGGCACGATGCTGGCAAAGTCTTGCTGTAAGTCCCATGGGCAACCACCTTCTGGATCACGTAAGCGCGCCATCAAATACAGCAAATCGCTTAACTGGTAAGTCGTTGTAGCACTCATGCCTCAGTCTCCTGCGCGGGATCTAGCTCTTGAAACTGAGTCGCATGTAAACGGCTGTAATAACCTTTTTGCGCCAGCAGTTCCTTGTGATTACCACGCTCAACAATGCGCCCTTGATCCATCACTAAAATCAAATCTGCTTTTTCGATGGTCGATAAACGGTGGGCAATCACGATAGTGGTGCGGCCTTGTACCGCATGATCTAAAGCGGCCTGAATATGACGCTCCGACTCAGTATCTAAAGCCGAGGTCGCCTCATCGAGAATCAATAGCGGCGCATTCTTTAACAACGCTCGAGCAATGGCTAAGCGCTGACGCTGGCCACCGGATAGCAACACACCATTTTCGCCGACCAAGGTGTCATAACCCAGCGGCATACGCTCAATAAACTCAGCAGCATAGGCCGCTTCAGCAGCTACTTTAATCTCATCCAAAGAGGCATCAGCGAGATCACCATAGGCAATATTTTTTGCAACAGAGTCATTAAACAACGACACCTGCTGCGTCACTAAAGCCATATGACGGCGCAAGTTAGCTAAGGTAAAGGTTTCAATCGCTATACCATCCAGCAAAATCTGACCCTGCTGGTGCTCATAAAAACGCGGAATCAAGTTGGCTAAGGTCGATTTACCACTGCCTGAACGTCCAACTAAAGCCACCATCTGCCCTTTTTCCGCAGTAAAACTGATGTTTTGTAGCACGGGTGCTGCAGTGTTGGGGTAGGTAAAAGACAGGTCGCGTACTTCCAGCTTTCCGTCAATCTGTGTCAATTCGCGGCGACCACAATCGTTTTCTGGCTCTTCATCCAATTGTTCAAAAATACTTTCTGCGCCTGACACACCTTTTTGGATGGTTGAACTGACTTCAGACAACTGACGAATGGGCTTAGGCAATAATCCGGCTAAAGTAATGTAAGCCACCAGATCACCCGGCGACGAATCACCTCGCAGCAGCAACACTAAAAACAGTAACACCGACATCGCTGAGTAAATCACCAACTGCAGCGACGGCGTATACACCGCATTAGTCTTAATCATGCGCAGTTGTTTGTCGGTATTGCTGCTACTGGATTGTAAAAAACGCGACTGCTCGTAACGCTCGCCACCAAAGCTGCGTACCACACGGTAATTTTGAATAGTTTCTGAAGCGACATGCGTGACATCGCCCATTGCCACTTGAATCTTTTTACTTTGCTTACGGAATTTCTTACTGGTACTGCTGACCATTAAGGCAATAATCGGCAGGATAGCGACCATCACCAAGGTTAATTTCCAGTTCATCCACAACAAAGTGCAGAACAAGAACACTACGGTCATGCCTTCACGAACTATCACTTTCACCGCATCAGTTGCAGCGCCAGTCACCATGGTGACGTTATAAGTAATGCGCGAGATTAAGTGGCCAGAGTTGTTATTGTCAAAATAGCGGTTGGGCAAAGTCAGTAAATTATTAAACAGCTGTACACGCAGATCATGCACCAAACCTAAAGAGACCTTGGCCAGATAAAAGTTACCTAAAAACGAACCGATCCCTTGCCACAACGCAATGATGACAATCAGTAAAGGTACAGCCTGCAATAAACGCACATCAGCCAGCCAGGGGATATTCGGAAACAGCACCGCATCAGGATTGGCTAAACCATCGACAAAGTACTTCAACACATAACCGAGCATTGGCGAGGTTGAGGCAAAGATCAAAAAGCCGATAATACTGATGATAAACATGCCGATGTAGGGTTTGATATAACCCAACAAGCGCAAATAAATTTTCACCCCAGAGGTACTGGCACTCTGTTGTTCTGTACTCATGAATTTCAATTCTCAATAATGGACTGCGAACTTTAACAGATATGCAGCCACTGAATGGCTACCAGCCCAACGCTTCCTTCAAGAAAGGAATGGTCAGCTTACGCTGCGCTTGCAAGGAAGCGCGATCCAGTTGCTCTAAGGTGTCAAATAACACAGTCATACTGCGCACCGAGCGCGCTAAGATAAACCGTCCAACATCATCGGGTAACTGTAAGCCGCGACGCGAAGCGCGTAACTGTAAAGCACGTAATTTATCATCATCACTGAGCTCATGCAGCTGGAACACCAGCGCTAAGCTTAAGCGTGACTGTAAATCAGGCAGCTTAATGTCTAATTTACGCGGTGCGGCATCCGCGGCAATCAATAGCTGTTTACCGGCATCACGCATCCGATTAAAGGCATGAAACAGCGCTTCTTCCCAGTGCGGCTGGCCCAGTACTGCCTGCAGATCATCCAGACAGACCAAATCGCAGAATTCAACATTATCCAGTAACTGCGGACCATGCTCGACAAGATCGGCCAAGGGCAAATACAACGCACGCCCACCACGCTCCTCAACACGCAAACAGGCCGCCTGCAATAAGTGACTGCGCCCGACTCCTGCGCCACCCCAGATATACAGCACACCATCCATCCACTGATCTTCTGCTTCACAGGCATGTTCGACATAGCCTAAAGTCACCGCATTGGCGCCGGGATAATAATTGGCAAAGGTCGCATCATCGCGCAGACGCATGCCCAGTGATAGTTGGGTGGGTTTCATATCGACTCATTTATAGACTGATCACAGACTACTGTCTGCTCAACCTGATTAGGATGAACGGGCGCGCTACTCTCACTTGGCTGCCCATACATATTCGATTCTTTATACTGCTCATGCAGATGTCTGAGCAAAACCATAATCACTGCTGCCACCGGTAGCGCCAGCAGGACACCAGTAAAGCCAAACAACTGACCACCAGCTAAGATTGCAAAAATTACTGCAACCGGATGCAAACCAATGCGGTCACCCACCAATAAAGGTGTTAACAACATCCCTTCCAGTAACTGACCGACACTAAACACGACTACGATGCCAAGTAGCGGATACAGGTCTATACCAAACTGGAATAGACCTGCCATCAAGGCTGCAGTAATACCTACCGCAAAGCCCATATAAGGCACCAAGCTGGCCAGTCCTGCCAGCAAGCCAATCAGTAAGCCTAACTCTAAACCAAGCGCCATTAAGCCAACGGCATAAACGATACCTAACGCGAGCATCACCAGCAGCTGGCCACGCATAAAGGCACCCAGTACTTCATGGCATTCAGCAATCAACTGTACAGTGGTCGCTTCTTTTTTCCGTGGTAACAAACCGCGTAGTTTAGCCACTAAGCCATCCCAATCTCGCAGCAAGTAAAAGGTCACCACCGGAATCAGCAGCATATTAGCCAGCCAGCCTAAAAAAGCCAAACCAGAAGCAGTCGCCTGACTGAGCAACAGCTGGGCAAAGTCGGTAGTTTTACCAATATTATCACTAAACAATTCTTTAACTTTATTCAAGCTACTGGCATCAGCATTAATGCCCAGCTGCGCTTGCAACCAAGGCACAACGCTGCCCTGCAACCAATCTATGAGCTGCGGGGTGAGCTCATAGAGACTGACCAACTGCCGACCAATCATCGGCACCAATACCAAGAGCAATATCAGCACAATCAAACTGAGCAGGACAAAGACTAAGATCACCCCCCACGTGCGGGAAAACTTATGGCGCTCTAAAAAGTCGACAATAGGGTCGCCCATATAAGCCAGCAAAATACTGACCAGAAACGGCGTAAGAATGGGCAGCAGCTGATAGAACGTCAGCAACACCAGGCCGAGCACCGCAAGCAGTAACCAACTTTTAAGGTTTTGTGCCATAGTCTGTGGTCTCGATGATTACCAACTGAAATACAGAGTTTGAGTGTCTGCTTGAGCTTTAGTCAAAGCACTCGTCTGTGCCATTGTTACGTCGTCTACACTGATCTCTTGCGCGGGCGGCGGTGCACTTTGTTCTTGTAAATGCCCCAAAGCCAGCTGTGCGCGTACGTGCTCAACTGTGCTGCGCATCGACCACTGTGCAGAGTCATCACTCACTCTCTGCAGCTGCGCAGCAAAAGGCTCTAACAAGCGCTCCACTAAAACAAAGCGCTCTAAATCAACACCGGACACTTGCACGATTAACGACTCACCTTGGCCGGGCTTAATTGCAAAACGCTGAGCTAAACGTTGATTGACTTGAGCAAAGACATCGCGAGCCACGGCTGACTGGCTATCGGCACTGACTTGCCCTTGTTGCTGCTCATCGCCAACCCACAACTGCCATTGTGCATGCAACGTCTCACCGTCAAGCTGTTGCTGAACAATCACCACAACATCCGCGTTATAGCGCTCAGCTGACTCAAGAATCTGCTCACTGTTGTCCAACGCATCAGCAGTGACTAATAACTGCTCGTCTAAATCGCCTAAAGGCATACGCGCCGGTACACCATAATACCGTGCAGCACTATAGAACTCTTCTGTGCCCGGCTGTCCATCACTGATTAATCGCGTGCCTTGTAGGTCCTCCACCAACCACCAAGCAAGCACCATTGGCCGGTTACTGCCCCAAATCGGTAAGTGTGCCTCACGCAGAGCGGACTGCACACTCTGCGGGTCGAAACTAACAATAAGTGTATTACCCTCGTAACCATAGCGACTGATCAGCGATTGCGGATCAGCACGATACTCAGCCAGTTGCGGTGACTGTGCAGCATCGGCTGTCCCGGTTAAACGCTGTACTAAGGTGGCAAAAGCCTGTTGCAAACCAGCATCACGCATTTCACTTTCTTGGCTGTCCAATTCTTCACGGACTTGGTATAAACCCGCCACTGACTCTGCATTAGCAGTGACCGTTACAAAAGCTACTAGTACGGCAACCATGCCTATAAAAAATCGCATTTTTATTCTCTCTAAAACGACTAAACCCAGCAAAGTGCCTACCTTAAACAGCCTGTGCCTTCACGGCAACCGCTTCTTGTCGCCACAGTCTAGCAGCAACAGCTATTTAACCCTTGCGCCATGGACAGATAACTCAATACGTTTACGTTTAAAGGCCACGCCGAGTGAGAATAGAACGCAAAACTTGCCAACGATTCACTAACAGCGCTAGAAATATCATCAGACAGCCTATCCATTGTAAAAGCAAAAGGCTTTCTGTAAACCATAGTGCCGCAAATAACGCCACCCAAATCGGCTCAAGGATCAACATCACCGCGCCACTGGTTTGTGTGGTTAAACTTTGCGCGTAAGTTTGCAACCAAAATCGTGCTGCTGTACCGATTAAGGCACTGGCCAATAACCAAGCAAACAAGGCCGGTGACCACTGCACCGCCGTGCTATCCCAAGGTTCAATCAGCAATGACACCAATAAGGTCACCAGACCGACAGAGGTTAGAGTAATGATAGTCAGCGCTAAAGAATCGACAGCGCTAAGTTCAGCGGCCGTCTGTCGGTGTGAGGCTTTGCGCACTGACACTGTGGCTGCGCGGGTGTTTAAAGTAAAAAAAACCGCCAGACCTACGGCTGCAATCAAATAAAACCCTTGTCCCCAACTGATGCTAAAGCCATGAGCTAACGACAAGAGCAACATACCCAGCAGAGCAACGGGTAAGGCTAACCAGGTACTACGCGGCATTGGTTCGGCAAAAAAAACGCGGGCGACAATAGGAACCAACAGCACACCTAAGCTGGTTAAAAATGCACCCTCGCCCATCGTCTCGCTATGCGCCAGGCCCAACACCCAGAACAGCATCGCCACACCAAACACGATACCGACACGCGCGCTGCGTACAATATGCTCACGGGTGAGTTGGCGTAGCTGTCGACTACCAATACAGGCTAAAAAAGCCGCAGCCAGTAAAAAGCGCAACCCCATAAAAAGCAGTGGCGGCATTAAGGCAATGGCTTCTTTAGAAAACATCCAGCTGATTGCCGCAATCAGCGTCACCACAATCAATAGCAGATCGGATTGAGTCGCCCGTTTCATTGCTTCTGCTCTTATTGTAGTTATCGGTGCACAGCAGCATACACCACTAGAATTTATGCGGTCGCGCTAAAAATTCATGCGATTGCATTTCTAACAAGCGGCTTAAAGTGCGCTGAAACTCAAACTGCAAGCGATTACCGACATATAAATCTTTTAACGGCACTTCTGCAGAAATAATCAACTTGATGCTGCGATCGTAAAACTCATCGACCAAGTTAATAAAACGTCGCGCAATATCTTCATTGCCGGTATGCATTTGCTCAACATTGGACAAAATCACCGCACTGTAAATTTTGCCCAGTTCAATATAGTCATTCTGACTGCGCGGGCCATCGCACAAAGCGCGAAAATCAAACCAAGCCACATCATTACCGATTTTACGCGCAACAATGGTACGATTTTCAACGGTCAATGGCTCATTTTCAAGAATTTTACAGTTCTCTAACAAGAGACTGCGAAAACTCTTATCCAGCTCTTGCTCAACAGCGTCACTGAGTGGGTAGTGATACAGCTCAGCCTGCTCCAAGGCACGTAAACGGTAGTCAATGCCACTGTCAACGTTGACCACTTCGGTAAACTGTTTTAGTAAAGCAATGGCCGGCAAAAAGCGTGCGCGTTGCAGACCATCTTTATAGAGACCATCAGGCACAATATTCGAGGTAGCCACCAGACTGACACCGTTTTTAAACAACTCTTCCAGCAAGCCGGCTAAAATCATCGCATCGGTGATATCAGTAACAAAAAACTCATCAAAACAGATCACTCGTGCTTCTTTAGCAAAGCGCTGAGCCACAATAACCAAAGGGTTTTTTTCACCCTCGAGGGTGCGCAACTCTTCATGCACGCGCTTCATAAAGCGGTGAAAGTGCGTACGCATTTTCTGTTCAAAGGGTAATGCATCGAAAAAAGTATCGACTAGATAGGTCTTACCGCGGCCCACACCACCCCAGAAATACAGGCCTTTAATGGGCTGTACTGATTTTTTCCCCAACAAGCGACCAAACAGACCATTCGTTGGTGCCCCGGCCACTAAATCATCATAAAGACGTTGTAAATGGCGCACGGCATTTTCTTGTGCAGCATCGCGGAAAAAATCAGCGCGCTGTAAATCTTTCTGATAGCTTTCAAGTGGTGTCATGATAAGTGTCGACCCGACAGATAAAACGGGGCAACACTTTAACCACGCCGTCTACAATTGGCAATCATCCAGACGATATTTAAGCCTTTAGCCTGCCCTGCGTAACAACCAAAAACCAAAGCTGGCACAAATTAAGGCCGGTAAAGCAACTGCTACAATAGGAGAAAAACCAAAGACTAAACTGGCTGGACCGAGTAAATCTTGAGCAATACGAAAGACAAAACCAACCACGACACCGGTAAACACACGCTGACCTAAGGTCACTGAACGCAGCGGACCAAAGACAAAAGAAATAGCCATCAGCACCAGCGCTGCAGTCACTAAAGGCTGTAAGACTTTGACCCAAAATGCTAGCCAATAGCTATTAGCATTTAAACCCTGCTCTTTTAGATAATGGGCATACTGCCATAATCCACTAATCGGCAAACTATCGGGTTCCATCACTACGGTATTGAGCAGTTGTGGACTTATTTCTACATCCCAACGCTCACTTGCAGCCTGCTTGACACGACTGCTACGTTCCTGCAGTTCGGTATAAACAATATCTTCAAGCTGCCAATAGCCGTCTTGATAGAGACCCTGCTGAGCAAAGCTTGAGCGCAATAGACGCTGATCAGCATCGAACTCATAGCGCGTCACGCCAATCAGTTTGCCGCCCGGCTGCACCGCATTGACATGGATATACTCATTTCCTTGTCGATGCCATAAACCGTGTTTCGAGCTTTGTGCCTTGCCCACAGACTGCGCCAAGGAGCGATTGGCCTGCGCAATACTGGATGTCCACGGCGCTAAATACTCGCCAATCAACAAGCCGATAAGCATCAACACCAGCATCGGTTTCATCACCGCCCAGACAATTCGACGAATAGAGACTCCAGCAGCTCGAATCACCGTCAGCTCGCTGTTACTGGCCAGCGTACCCAAGCCCACTAAGCAGCCAATCAAGGCGGCCATCGGCAACATATCGTAAATACGTCGCGGTGCAGTCAAACCGACATAACTGGCCGCATCCCAGATGCTATACGCCCCGCCAATATCATTGAGTTCATCAATAAAGGCGAACAATAAGGCCAAAGCAGTGATCACGCCCAACACCGCGATGATCGCTAAAAACACACTGCTACCAATATACCGATCGAGCCTACGCATGTTGCGTCTCCTTTTCTGCACGCCACTGCGCTAGACGTAACTGTATTGGCTGCCAATACACCAGCAGTAAACCAATCAATAAAAACAATCCGTGTACAGGCCACAAACCTAAGGCAATCGGCAACGTACCTTTATCCAAAGCACTGCGTGCAGCCACCAATAACGACAAATAGGCCATATACAATAAAATAGCCGGCAACAGCTTCAAAAACCGTCCTTGCCTTGGATTAACCCGTGATAACGGCACAGCAATCAAGGTAACAATTAACACCAAAATCGGAAAAGATAAGCGCCACTGCAATTCAGACTGCATTTTGACATCTGGATTACCTATCAACTCGACAGTACTCATGGTTTCACGCTCACCCACACTCACCTCGACTGAAGGCTTAGGCAGCAAAACACCATAGGTTTCGTAATGAATAACACGGTAGTCAGCTTCACCCGGCGTACCGTCATAACGATAACCGTCTTGTAAAATTAAATAGCGACTGCCATCGGGTTGTAACTCTTGCCGTCCGGTTTTTGCGACCAACATGGTAATTGCATTCTCTGCGCTGGACGCGTTACGTTGCTCACGCTTCTCGGAAATAAAAACACCTTGCAACTCATCGCGACCACTGGATAACTCTTGCGTGTAAGTCACCCGTGAACCACCCCGCATCGACTGAAAGCGCCCTGGCACCAAGGTATCAAACTCAGTCAGCGCATCTTGTTCATTTAAAATCTGCGCCACACTCTGCACACCTTGCGGGGTTAGAACAAAACTGAGCCAAGCACACACCAGCGCTACTAATAATGCCGGTACCATTGTGTAAGACAACAAACGCTGCTCACTCATACCGGTGGCAGTCAGCACGGTCATTTCACTCTCAAGATACAGACGCCCATAGGCGAGCAAAATCCCCAAGAACAGACCCAAGGGTAAAATCAGCTGTAAAAAACCTGGAATGCGATACGCCATAATCATCAGCAAGACGCCAGGGTCGAGCACACCTTGCGCTGCTTGCGCTAAGTATTTAATGAAACGTCCGCTCATAATAATCACAAGCAGAACCGTACTAACGGCACTCACCGCCAGTAATACTTCTCGAGAAAGGTAACGAAAAACTATCAAGTAAAGGCTCCAAGCTTGTCAAAACCGCCTATCGCGGCTCACACTAATCGCATACAGTATGGCACTGTATATACACAGCGACACAAACAAACAGTATTATCCTGTATCTATCTATCTTTGTCTTGAGGATCATTGAGAATGGACTTTTTAGTCAAATCCAGTTCAGTTGAAACACTAAAAACCAGCGCACTGGTGTTAACCGTTAACGAACAATTGCAACTTGACACTCAAGGCCAGCTCATTGATAACCTTTGCGCCGGTGCGATCACTGCTCACCTAAAAGCAGGTGATATTAAAGGTAAGCTCGGTCAAACATTACTGCTGCATAACCTGGCCAACCTTAAAGCACAACGTGTGCTTCTGGTGGGCATCGGTAAAGACGAACACCTCTCTGACCGCAGCGTTCGCAAATTAATCAGTTCTGTATTAAATATTTTTAAAAGTCTGTCGATTAAAGATGCTGCCCTGGCCTTTGCTGAACTGACCATCAAAGATCGTGATGCCTATGCCAGCACGCGCCTAATCAGCGAATGTTTGGCGGATGGCTTATATGTCTTCGATCAATTCAAAAGTGAGAAAGCGCCCGCCACGCAGCTGAAAAAAATCACTTTTGTCAGCACTAAAGAACAACAAAATCAAGTAAGCAGCGCTTGCGAACATGGCAAGGCAATTGCTGCTGGCATGGCTTTTACCCGCGACTTAGGCAATATGCCACCCAATATCTGTCACCCTCGCTACCTCGCGGAGCAAGCCAAACAGCTGGCTAAACAGCACAAAAAACTCGACGTTGAAGTGCTCGAAGAAAAACAACTGAAAGCATTAGGTGCCGGTGCGCTACTGGCCGTGGCGCAAGGCAGTGATCAACCGCCGCGGATGATTATCATGAACTACCAAGGCGCTGATAAGTCACAGCAGCCTTATGTACTGGTCGGCAAAGGCATTACCTTTGACTCCGGCGGTATCAGTCTCAAACCTGGTGCTGGCATGGACGAAATGAAATACGATATGGGCGGCGCCGCCAGTGTCCTCGGTACTTTTAAGACACTGCTCGAACTGCAACTGCCCATCAACGTGATTGGCGTGTTGACCTGTGCGGAAAATATGCCCAGTGGTGGCGCCACTCGTCCGGGTGATATCGTCACCACGATGAGCGGACTGACGGTAGAAATTCTCAATACCGACGCTGAAGGCCGTTTAGTCCTCTGCGATGCACTGACCTACGTTAAACGTTTTAACCCTCAAGCAGTGGTCAACGTCGCCACCTTAACCGGTGCCTGTATCGTTGCTTTAGGCAGCAATACCAGCGGTTTGATGGGGAATAACCCAGAGCTCGTTGCAAGCCTACTCAGCGCCGGTACAAAAGCCAGCGATGTCGCTTGGGAGTTACCTTTATTTGATGATTACCAAGAGCAACTCGACAGTCCTTTTGCTGATATTGCCAATATTGGTGGCCCTAAAGCTGGGTCCATCACTGCCGGTTGCTTCCTCTCGCGCTTCACTAAAGACTACCCATGGGCACATTTGGATATTGCTGGTACGGCGTGGATCAGCGGCGGTAAAGAAAAAGGCGCAACCGGTCGTCCGGTACCTTTACTGAGCCAATACCTATTGGATCGCGTGCAGTGAAAGTAGAGTTTTACGTTTTACCCTCTACTCAACCGGCGGACCGCTTAACTGCGGCCTGTCGGTTGGCGCATAAAGCCTGGCGTGCAGGCTTTATGACGTTTATCCGCTGTACTGATACGGCGCAGCAAAGCGAACTGGATGAGTTACTCTGGACTTTTCGTCGTCATACTTTTGTCCCCCATGAACCCTACACTGAGTCTGCTCAAGCGCCCGTTATCCTCGGGGTTAATCAACGACCCGTATTTAACTCTGGTATTTTGATTAATCTGCACAGTGAGCTCTCTAGCCATCTCGACTGTTTTAGTCGCGTGATTGAAATTGTTAATCAAGAGCCTGAATTACTGAAGATCAGCCGACAAAACTTTATTCGCTATCGTCAGCAAGGCTATCAGCCCGCACGTGTCGAACTTTAGTACGCAACACACGCGAATCAAAACCAGTTGATTTGTACTTTTTATGCGACAGATAACAACCCTTTGCTCAGATTAATCCTCACTTTTCGATCCGATGATGGCCGCTGGGCTTGAAGCCTGATAAAATCGCGCAATTAAACGCATTTTTCGCATACTTCGCAAAGGCCCAATTCATGAGCAACAATAAAACCTCTTTAAGCTACAAGGACGCTGGTGTAGATATCGACGCTGGCGAAGCACTCGTTGAACGCATTAAAGGCGTTGCTAAGCGCACTGCACGTCCTGAAGTCCTTGGTGGTCTTGGCGGCTTTGGTGCTTTATGTGAGATTCCTGAAGGCTACCGTCAGCCAGTTTTAGTCTCTGGCACCGATGGTGTGGGCACTAAACTGCGTCTAGCCATTGACCTCAATAAGCACGAAAAAATTGGTATTGATTTGGTTGCTATGTGTGTCAACGACCTTATCGTCAGCGGTGCTGAGCCCTTATTTTTCTTAGACTACTACGCGACCGGCAAACTCAATGTTGATATCGCCGCCCAAGTAGTAACGGGGATTGGTGAAGGTTGTGAGCAAGCAGGTTGCGCATTGGTTGGTGGTGAAACCGCAGAAATGCCAGGCATGTACAGCGGCGAAGATTACGACTTAGCGGGTTTTTGTGTTGGCGTAGTTGAAAAATCAGAAATCATTGACGGTACTAAAGTTGCTGCTGGTGATATCTTGATTGCCCTGCCTTCATCAGGCCCACACTCCAACGGCTACTCGCTGATTCGTAAAATCATTGAAGTGGCTCAGGTTGATATCCAGACCACACAATTGGATGGTCAAGCACTCAGCGATTTACTGATGGCACCGACACGTATTTACGTGAAACCGCTGCTTAAGCTGATCAAAGAAACGGGTGCAGTCAAAGCCATGTCACACATCACTGGTGGTGGCTTGCTGGAAAACATCCCACGCGTTCTGCCTGAGAACTCACAAGCAGTAATTGATGTTGCGAGCTGGACCCGTCCTGCAGTTTTTGATTGGTTACAAGAGCAAGGCAACGTTGACGAAGTTGAAATGCACCGCGTTCTCAACTGCGGTGTTGGTATGGTGATTTGCGTTGCTGCTGAGCAACAAGCCACGGTATTGGAGCACTTGCAGCAAGCGGGTGAGAAACCTTGGGTGATCGGTCATATTCAAGCGGCCGGTGACAACGCTGAACGTATTATTCTTAACAACCTAAAAAGCCATTAATGACTGACTCAACAATCTGCAATATTGTTGTCCTGATCTCCGGATCAGGCAGCAACCTACAAGCCATTATGGATGATTTGACTGACCTCACTAGCGCGCATATCTGCGCGGTAGTGAGTAATCGTGCCGATGCGTATGGCTTAATCCGCGCGCAACAAGCGGGTGTTGCGCAACATGTGCTCAATCATAAAGATTTTGCCGATCGCTTGGCTTTTGATAACGCACTCATGCAAGTGATTGACCAGTACCAGCCTAACCTAGTGGTATTGGCTGGTTTTATGCGTATTTTAACGCCAGAGTTTACTCGCCACTATGCGCAGCGTTTACTGAATATCCACCCTTCGCTACTACCTAAACACAAGGGTCTTGATACTCATCAGCGCGCGATTGATGCGGGCGACGCAGAGCACGGTTGCAGCGTGCACTTTGTCACCGAGGAACTCGACGGCGGCCCTGTAGTCATACAAGCAGCACTGCCAATTCAGCCCAACGACAACGCCGAACGATTAGCGCAAAGAGTGCACGCTTTAGAGCATCATATCTATCCGTTAGCGGTACGCTGGTTTGCTGAAGGACGTCTGCGTTTGAATGAGCAAGGTGCTCAACTTGATGGACAACCCCTAGCCAGTTCTGGCTTTCAGTTCCAACTTTAGGAGAATACCGCATGCGCCGCGCGATACTTTTTATTCTGGCTACTTTCGCGTTGCCAGCGAGTCTAATGGCTGCCGAGTTGCAGCCATTTTCCGCCAGCTATACAGCTGATTGGAAACAACTGCCCTTTAGTGGCAAAGCTGAACGCAGTTTACAAATACAAACAGACGGTACTTGGAAGCTGGATTTCTCTGCCTCAATGCTGGTCGCAGGTCTCAATGAAACCAGTTGGTTAAGCGTCGTTAATGGCGAGGTACAACCTCATAAATACCGTTATGCACGTACCGGCATGGGCAAGTCTAAAAAAATCAAACAAGATTTTGACTGGAACACCCAGCGCGCCACAGGTAGCGATCGCGGCACACCGATTAACGTCACTCTGATTCAGGGCGTACAAGACAAATCCTCCTATCAGTTAGCTTTACAGCGTGATATCGCTGCAGGCAAAACCAGCATGTCCTACCAAGTACTGGATGGTGATGAACTGGAAACCTATGACTTCCGCGTTTTAGGTGAAGACAGTGTCGAAACCATGGTCGGTACAGTCGATGCAATTAAAGTTGAGCGTGTCCGTGACCCTACTCAAAGCAAGCGCATTACCGTACTCTGGTTTGCCAAAGATTGGGATTACTTGCTGGTGCGTTTGCAACAAGTCGAAAAAGACGGCAAGGAATATCAAATTATCCTTGAGCAAGGCAGCGTGAATAACAAAACGGTCAAAGGTCGCAGCTAACCAGCCTAGGCCTGACTTGATAGTCATTAATATACTTTATATGCATATACTGTATTATATAGTTTTTTATAGCTAACCACTTTAGTTTGCTAATAATCAACTCAGGAGCTATCAAGCATGGCATTGAAAACATTACGCGCCACAGGTCATATGGGTGCAGGCATGACCATCGAAATCATGTGCGGCGAACATAAAATCTACATGGATCAGCCTAAAAATGCCGGCGGTGCCAATTTAGGTGTGGCGCCACCTGAATTAATCCTCGCTGCCTATGCGGGCTGCGTGGGCAGCTTGGGTCGTATTATTGCGTTCCAAGAAAAAATCACTTTGCATGGTATGACCTTCGAAGTGGAAGCCGATTATGATCCAGACTGCCTGCTCGGTCGTGAAACCACTGCACGCGCCGGTTTTCAAGAAATGCGTTTAAAGGTGACGATTGATGCCGACCTTGATGATGTGGCTAAACAGGCCTTTCTCGATAAGATCGAAGCGCGCTGCCCTGTTGCTGACAACTTAATTAATTCAACCAAACTGGTCACGGTGCTCGCTCAATAAGCCGCTCTTGCCTGCAAAGCTTTACCGCCTTATCGGCCTAAATTTCAGATAAAAAAACCGCGAATCAATCGCGGTTTTTTTATTACTGTCGCTAAAGACTCAGCGGCTTAACTCAACCAAGAGCTTATTCAAACGCTGTACATAGGCTGATGGATCTTTCAAGCTATCGCCTGCCGCCAATGCAGCCTGATCAAACAAGATCAGCGATAGATCTGTAAAGCGCTGCTCATCGGTTTCAGCATCGAGTTTTTCAACCAAACTGTGTGCAGGGTTGATTTCAAAGATAGGCTTAGAGTCAGGCACTTTTTGACCACTGGCTTCCAGTATTTGACGCATTTGCAAACCAAGATCCTGCTCACCAATCGCCAAAATAGCCGGTGAATCTGTTAATCGATGCGAGACACGCACATCAGCCACTTGATCACCCAGCGCAGTTTTCAAACGTGTTACTAGCGCTTCTTTACTTTTTGCCACGTCATCTTGCGCTTGTTTGTCTTCTGCAGTATCTAATGCGCCCAGATCTAAATCACCACGCGCAACATCGACAAAGCTTTTACCGTCAAAGTCAGTCAGGTAGCTCATGAGCCACTCATCAATACGATCAGTCAGCAGCAGAACTTCGATGCCTTTTTTGCGGAACACTTCAAGGTGTGGACTGTTTTTAACCTGTGCGTAGCTTTCACCAGTGAGGAAGTAAACCTTATCTTGGCCTTCTTTCATTCGCTCAATATATTGGCTGAGCGCAACACTCTGCTCATCACTACCACTATGAGTTGAAGCAAAACGTAATAAACCGGCAATCTTTTCTTTATTAGCGAAATCTTCAGCAGGACCTTCTTTGAGTACCTGACCAAAGGCTGTCCAGAACGTCTGATAATCTTCTGGATTGTTTTTAGCCATTTTCTCCAGCATATCCAGCACACGCTTAGTCAGCGCTGACTTCATGCTTTCGATCACTGGGTCTTTCTGTAAAATTTCACGAGAGACGTTCAACGACAAATCATTGGAATCAACGATACCCTTAGTAAAACGCAGGTACAGCGGTAAAAACTCATCCGCTTGATCCATGATAAACACGCGCTGCACATAGAGCTTTAAGCCGCGCGGCGCTTCACGTTGGTATAAATCAAAGGGTGCGCGGGTTGGCACATACAGCAGCGAGGTGTACTCAAGCTTGCCTTCAACTTTGTTATGACTCCAAGCTAAAGGGTTTTCAAAATCATGGGATACATGCTTATAAAACTCTTGATACTCTTCATCCTTAACCTCAGTACGTGGGCGTGTCCATAATGCGCTAGCACGATTGACCACTTCCCACTCGACGTCTGCACTAGCATCAGTCTCTTCAGCCGATGCCTCTTTTGGCAACTCAATAGGTAAAGCAACATGGTCAGAGTATTTTTTAATAATATTGCGTAAGCGCCAGCCATCGGCAAACTCACTTTCTTCTTTCTTCAAATGCAGCACAATACGGCTGCCACGCTCAGTTTTTTCAATACTGGAAATATCAAATTCACCTTCACCTTGCGAACTCCACAGCACGCCCTCTGAAGCAGGCGCGCCAGCACGACGGGTGAACACTTCAACTTTGTCAGCGACAATAAATGCTGAATAAAAACCAACACCAAACTGACCAATCAACTGTGAATCTTTTTTAGCATCACCCGATAAGTTTTTGAAAAACTCAGCAGTGCCTGACTTAGCAATAGTACCCAAGTGATTGATCACATCATCACGACTCATACCGATAGCATTGTCTTCGATGGTTAAGGTATTGGCCTCTTTATCAAAACTGATGCGAATTTTTAGCTCAGAATCGCCTTCAAGTAGGGCCGGTGCAGATAAAGCTTCAAAACGAATTTTATCAGCCGCATCAGATGCGTTAGAAATCAACTCGCGTAAAAAAATCTCTTTATTTGAATACAACGAGTGAATCATTAAATGTAGCAGTTGTTTAACTTCAGTCTGGAAACCTAGCGTTTCTTTTTGTGCTTCAACAGCCATCTTTATTAACTCCATATCCACTAAACATGCCATGCAATACAGGCGATGCAGTGGATATGGGGGTTGTTGTTAAAAAAACAACCGTTTGTCGCCGCTCTAAGCGAATGCGCGGCGTATAGCAGCCCAGTCATGTCGACTCAGAACTTTTAAAGTAACCTGTGTTCATAAAAGACAATGACACCGTTCCAGCCGACTTAAGTCATCGCACTCACGATGTGCAATAATAGACGCGTATTTATTTTCAAATACCGTTACGCCCAAAAGATATAATGGAGATGGATCTATGAATAAGCCTTTCGTTACCGCCCTTCTACTCGCAGCTACACTTGGATTAACTGCGTGTGATAGTGAGCCAAAAGATAAACTCGGCAATGCTAAAGAGTCCTTATCTGACGCGACTCAATCTGTAAAAGAAGCGGCTAAAGAAACTAAAGAAGCCATTGATCAAAAGTCTGAGCAACTCACTGAAGCGAGCGAAAAAGCTACCGAAAAAGTTAAAGAAGAAATTCGTGACCTGGAAGAAGTTCGTGAAGAGCATGCTGAAGAAGCACAAGAGCAGCTTGATGAAATCATTAGTGAAAGCGAAGCAGCTAAAGCAAAGGTAGAAAAAAATCTTGGTGATGCAGTTGATGCTAGCAAAGACGCCGCAGCTGAAGCTAAAGCAGACATCGCAAATACTGCTGCAGATGCAAAAGAAAACGTGAGAGAAAACGCAGCTGAAATCAAACAAAACAGTAAAGATGCTGTTGATGCTGCAAAAGCAAAACTGCACGAAGCCACGAAACCAGAATAAATTATTTGCACAGTATAAACCCCCTCTCGCGCTGGCTTATCTAGGCCAGTGCGGGACTGCTAGAGGTGAATCAATCGCCTGATGCATCTTTAAACACCGTAATGTTTCCTCCTTTATGGGCTATACAAACGCCAATGTGAATATCATATTGTAGACGTTTAAAAAATACCTATACAAAGCATTTGACTTGTACAAGTATAACTATATTCTTATAGGCATATTCTACTGCCTGTAAAGTCCTATTATGAGCACTTCAAATAAACCAATTAAAGTCGGCATCAGTGCTTGTTTACTGGGTGAGCCGGTGCGCTTCAATGGTGGCCACAAACAATCACATCTGTGTAAAACAGTGCTGAGCCAATACTTTGAATATGTCTCCGTGTGTCCAGAACAAGCTATTGGTCTTGGCACACCACGCGAGCCGATTCGTTTAGTCGGCGAGACCAACAATCCTCGCGCCGTTGGTACAGTCAACACAGAATTGGATGTCACCGATGCTTTAACCGCCTACGGCCAACGCACCGCTGCAGAACTGACTGATCTGTGCGGCTTTATCTTGATGCAAAAATCACCCTCTTGCGGCATGGAGCGAGTGAAGGTCTATCAATACAGCGGTCACACTGCTGAACATGGCGGTGTCGGTTTATTCGCAGCCGCTCTGATGCGCGCGCAACCGCTGTTACCCGTCGAAGAAGACGGTCGTCTCAATGATCCAGTGTTACGAGAAAACTTTATCACTCGTGTCTTTGCGTATGCCCAGTGGCAGGAACTATTAAGCAGCGGTTTAACGCGCAAAAAACTCTATGATTTCCATGCCCGTTATAAGTATCAGTTGATGGCTAACAGCCCTTCAGACTGTAATGCGTTAGGACGTTTATTAGCCAATAACCAGCAATTGCGCTTGGGTATCTTAGCGACGCAATACTTTAGTCAATTTATGTCAGCACTGAAAAAAATAGCCAATCGCGGCTCGCATACCAATGTTCTGCAACATATCAGCGGCTATATTAAGCACTCGCTGAGTGCCGATGAGAAACGCGAATTACAGTTTTTAATCAGTCAATACCGCACCGGTATCGTCCCTTTGATCGTGCCATTGACCTTGCTCAAGCATCACTTTAACCGGCATCCGTCCCCTTATATTGCTGAGCAAGTATACTTGCAACCTCATCCTGAAAACCTCAGTCTGCGGAATGCATTATGAGTGGCTCAACGATACTCAGCACTCCAGCACCTCGTGTAGACAACAATGAGCCACTGTTCCCGATCCGTGAAGTGGCTCGACAAACGGGAATTAATCCAGTGACCTTGCGAGCGTGGGAACGTCGTTACGGGCTAATCAAGCCACTGCGCAGCGCTAAAGGTCACCGACTCTACACCATTGAGCATATTGATAAAATTCGTAAGGTCCTCGATTGGCTTGAACGCGGCGTAGCCGTTAGCCAAGTTAAGCGATTGCTAGAAGAGCAAACACTTCCCACCACCACAGAAGACTCACCGTGGCGCATACAGCAAGAGCAGTGGTGGCAATGGATCGAGCAACTCGCGGAACGTAAGCTTGATGAAGGTTTTAAACAAGCCTCAGCCTTATATCCGCCAGAAACCTTATGCCAATACTTGCTACTCCCTCTGATTGAAAAACTCCAGCAATACGGCACAGTAGCCGAAGGCCCCCGGGTCGAGCAGATCTTTTTTATGACCTGGCTGCGCACACAGTTGGCCTCTCGTATCGTACAAAATAACCGTCTGCACAACAATGCGCCACTGCTTGTAGTGAGCCTCTCTGAGCAAAACATGCAGCCTGATCTCTGGCTAGCAGGCTGGTTGGCCAGCTATTCTGAATACCCAATACGGGTCTTGGAATGGCCTATCCCGTCACCTGACCTGGCGCTAGCGGTTAAGCAGATGGAGGCGCGTGCTGTGCTGCTCTACGGCAGCCATAGCCTTAACCTTGAACAACTACATACGTTATTAAACGGTGTGCAATGCCCGCTTGTGCTGTTTGGGCAAGCAGTCACAATTCATCGCGAAGAGCTGAATGAGTTCACTCGCCTGACCTGTGCCACTGATCCTTTGCACGCTTTTCAAAGCTTGCTACGTCTCAATCTTTTACAAAACAATTAAGGACTTCAGCATGCAGCAACTCATTTGGTTTCGTAATGATCTGCGTATCGCTGACAACACGGCGTTGCATGCAGCCTTACAAGCAGGTCCTACAATTGCGGTTTTCATAGTCAGTCCAGGCCAGTGGCAAGCGCATAATGATGCGGCCTGTAAAATTGATTTCTTGCTGCGCAACCTAGCTGAGCTAGAAAAAAACCTCGCGACACTGAATGTACCCTTGCTGATTCGTCACGTTGATCAATGGCAGCAGGTGCCTGACGTTGTGCTGCAGTTATGCGAGAAATTAAATATTAGCGCAGTGCATAGCAATAACGAATACGGCATCCATGAAAGCCAACGCGATATCGCTGTCGGTACACAACTGGTTGATCAAGGTATTTTATTTCATAGCCATCTCGATCAAGTTCTGTTTAAACCCGGCAGCGTACTGACACAAACAGGCACCTACTTCAAAGTATTCAGCCAGTTTAAAAAAGTCTGCTATCAGCGTTTACACGATTATGTACCCGAGCGGCTGGCGACACCCCAGCCACAATCGCCTCTTACTCTTGTCAGTGATGTGATCCCCAGCAACGTCGCGGGGTTTGCCAGCATCGATGCCCAGCAGCAAGCGCTCTGGCCTGCTGGCGAGCACGCCGCTCAGCAGCGTTTAAACACCTTCGCGGCCGCAGCTATTGATGGATACTTAGAGCAACGAGACGTCCCTGCTAAGCCAGGCACCAGTCAGCTATCCGCCTACTTAGTCGCGGGTGTGATATCGATTCGCCAATGTTTGCATGCCGCACTAGCGGCCAATCAAGGTGAGTTTGATTCAGGCAAGCAAGGTGTCGTGACCTGGATAAACGAGCTGCTTTGGCGTGAGTTTTATACACACATTTTAGTCGGCTACCCGAAGGTATCGCGACATCGCGCATTTAAATCTGAAACAGAAGCTTTAGCATGGCGTGATGCCGCAAAAGACTTACTGGCTTGGCAGCAAGGTCGCACAGGCTTTCCTATTATTGATGCAGCCATGCGTCAGTTACTGGCAACCGGTTGGATGCATAACCGTTTGCGCATGATCGTAGCGATGTTTTTGACGAAAAACTTATTAATCGACTGGCGTGAAGGCGAACGCTTTTTTATGCAGCACCTGATTGATGGCTGCTTAGCAGCGAATAATGGCGGCTGGCAATGGAGCGCCTCGACGGGAACCGATTCAGTCCCCTATTTCCGCGTGTTTAATCCAGTCAGTCAATCAAAGAAGTTTGATCCCAATGGCGACTTTATTCGACGCTGGATACCTGAGCTTAAACAACTCAGCGCTAAAGAAATTCACCAGCCTAAACTGCTCAGTGGTTTGTTCGGTACCGCCGATTACCCTAAACCGATTGTGGATTTATCTGCCAGTCGTCAACGCGCTTTAACCGCCTTCAAAAATCTGCCAGCGCGTATAAACGAAGAATAAACAACCCGAGGTTGCTGCGTTTACCGAGCACACAGCAACCTCGGACCTCTGATTATGTCTTAGTGTAATCGATCTGTGTCGGTGCTAAGTAGCGGTCCACACACGCTAACAACAACAGCACAATACTGGCCGGTAATAACCAACCCATCTGTTGCTCAGCCAAAGGTAAGCGATTAAACATCTCTGGCACCCATGCTGAAAATCCAGCAACAACCAAGCCATCGACGACACCAAAGATCAAGGTCACCAGCATTGTGCCGCGAAAGACTAAGGCACTTGAACGCCAGTAACGATCCAACAAACTGAGCACCACCAAGACAATCGCCAACGGATACAATCCCGTCAACACCGGAATCGATATTTTAATCAGCTGCTCTAAACCTTGATTAGAAACCAACCAACTGAACACAACAAAAAAAATCACCACATATTTGTAAGCAACCTTCAGCAGCTCACTAAAGAACTCACCACAGGCCACCAACAAACCCACCGCCGTGGTTAAACAGGCTAACGCAATGACCACCGCCAACAATAGATTACCGATTGGTCCAAACACATGTTGCACATACAGCGCTAAAATCTGTCCACCGTTTTGCGCTTCACTAGCAATCCCCTGACTGGTAGCGCCGAGATAAAATAACGACAGATAAACCGCAGACAAACCTATCGCAGCAATCAGTCCAGCATAGATAGAATAACGTGTCACCAAGCGCTCAGACTGCACCCCCTTACTGCGTAAAGCACTAGCAATCACCACACCAAACGCCAATGCACCCAGCGCATCCATGGTCAAATAACCATGTAAAAAACCTTGTAAAAACGCTTCCTGCTGATAAATCGCCAATGCTTGACCCACACTACCCGCAGGCTTGAAAAACGCAGCACCACCGAGTACCGTTAAAGCCAAGAGTAAAATAGGGGTAATCAGCGTACCAATGCGATCAATTATTTTATTTGGGGTGATTGCCAAATACAGAACTAAAGCAAAATAAACCGTCGAATAAATTAACAAGCCACTGTTACTGTTACCGAAAAAAGGCACAACACCAATTTCATAAGACACGACAGCAGTGCGTGGTGTTGCAAAAAACGGACCGATCGCTAAATATACCGCCACGGCCAAGACTACACTGGCGACCTTACCTAACGGCTGTGTTAACGCAGTGATGCCCCCTCCTACTCGCGCAAGAGCGACCACCGTCAATAGCGGCAAACCCACACCAGTAATCAAAAAGCCTAAGGCTGCCTGCCACACGGTATAACCTGCAGCTAAACCTGACTCGGCAGGAAAAATAATATTTCCAGCGCCTAAAAACAGTGCAAAAGTCATAAAACCCAGTGCAAACACATCACGCCCACTAAAACGGGATGATGTCGCTGTTGTGGTATTCATGGGTGTCCTTTAGCTTATATATCGAATTAAGCGCACAAGTCTAAAGCACTAGGCACAATGTACAAATAAAAGTTAGATTATTTGCACTTTTACCGCGGCCTTAAACGATAAAAACAGCTCGCCAAACCTGATGGTCATAGCACATAACCCGTTAGTTTCTACCGTTCAAATATTTTACTGATGCTAACCTGAAACAGCTTCGCGTCAGCTCTCACGCTAACAGCCTGTTTTATAATAGGCTATGATAGCCAGCCTACATTGACTCTTTTGCACAAAAACCTACCATGATTTTTATAAGCAACACCCTCAGCCTTGAAGACCATGAGGTAGACATTAGCGCGATACGCTCCCAAGGTGCGGGCGGGCAAAATGTTAACAAAGTCTCGTCGGCCATTCATTTACGCTTTGATATCAATGCGTCAAGTCTAAGCGACTTTCAAAAACAGCTGTTATTGGAAAGCAAAGACAGTCGCATTACTAAAGAAGGCGTGTTGGTCATTAAAGCGCAGCAATTTCGCACCCAAGAAAAAAACAAAATCGATGCCTTTGAGCGCTTGCAGCAATTTATAGTAGCGGCCACCTACATTAGCAAAACCAGGAGACCCACTAAGCCGAGCAAGAACGCTCGACGCAAACGAGCAGACCAAAAGACACAGCGCGGCATGACCAAGTCGTTGCGTGGTAAGGTCGATTTTTAAGCCGTCAATCCACTCGCAATTGCCTTGATCGGTTAACCCTAATAGGGCTGGCGCAGCAAACAATAATCAAGCATCCTGTTGCAGTGCAGGTCTAACATAAAGTTAAGCTGCACGCGTTAACGCGTATTTTTTGAGTGTTTGGTTAAATAGCTCAACTATTATCAGGAGCTAATGCAGTGGTATGTTGCCCATGACTCTCAGTCGTAAAAGTCCTAATCGTCTAAAGTTTATTTTTTTGATGATACTGGTCGGCCTCAACTTGCGCCCCGCATTATCGTCGCTCGCCCCGCTCCTTCCTCGGATAGCAAGTGAAGGTGAACTATCGGTACTGTCGCTGTCATTATTGACTACGCTGCCGGTGCTTTGCCTTGGGCTGTTTGCTCCTTTTTCCCCTTGGCTGGCTCGACGACTGGGTATTGAACGTAGTCTGGCGCTGGGTCTTATTATCCTTAGTTTCGGGCTTGCCCTACGTGGACTGACCCATGCACCCACTCTTTTTATAGGTACGCTACTGATTGGCGCATCCATAGGCATCCTCGGTACGTTACTACCTGCACTGTTCAAACGTGAATTAGCCGATAGCGCTGACTTGATGACCGGCGTGTATACCATGGCGTTATGTTTAGGTGGCGCTTTAGGGGCTGGGCTCAGCATTCCATTAGCAGATGCACTTGGCAGTTGGTCGCTCAGTCTGATGTCTTGGACAAGCTTAGCAATAACTGCACTCATTACTTGGTGCTGGATGATGCCGCAACCGCCGCCAGACCCTCAGCTTAGCGCTTCAAATGGTCACGCTCGTGCTCTACTCAGCAGCCCGCTCGCTTGGCAAGTCATGTTATTCATGGGCAGTCAATCCTCTCTTGCTTATATCGTTTTTGGCTGGCTTCCGACATTGCTGGTTAGGCAAGGTTACAGTGAAGGCGAAGCCGGCTGGCTGATGAGCGCATCAATCTTGACGCAGCTTTTCTCGGCCATTGCCGCACCTTGGCTTGCACGGCTGAATAAAGATCAACGCCCCGCTCTAATAGCCATGCTAAGCCTCGTTGGCATCGGTCTTTTACTGGTATTGCTCGGTCCTAGTTCACTGCGTTGGCCCGGAGCTATACTGCTCGGTCTTGGTCAGGGAGGCTCATTCAGCCTGGCGCTGACACTGATCGTACTGCGCAGTGGCAATAGCAAGATCGCTGGCGAACTTTCCGCTCTGGTTCAAGGTGGTGGTTACACTTTGGCAGCGCTGGGGCCATTGGTTGTTGGCCTAATGCTTGATGCTAATATTGGCATCAAAGGCATTACTTGGTTATTGCTATCTATTCTGGCCTTTGCTGCATCGATGGCTCTACTCGCAGGTCGACAGCATCGACTGGAAATCGATGACTCGGGCACATTACTCACTATCAAGCTGCGTAGCTGATCTTTAATTAAAAGCTAAGCGAGAGTTCACAGGTCACGCCACTCTGATTACCATCGCGAGTAAAACCTAGAATAACGCACAGTTGCCAAGAGCCATTCTCAGCCAGCTGAATAACCAACTCAAGCATCAAGGACACAACGTTATAGTCATTAAAGAACCTAAGTAGCTGCGTTCCAGTACCGGGCGCACATATTGCCCCAAGGGTTAAAAAGTGTCGGAGTTAATCAGATCTTATCACTTATCAAATGGCACTCTAGACTCTTTAAGAGCAGAAAACACATCCACTTACACCTCAATCTTAACTGTAACGAGTGGTGGGTTTACTGCCATATATAGCAAAGTTAAACTGAACACATTGCTAACGACCACCTGCGAGATTCGGGTCAGATAAGAGTCACAGCACATAAACCTATCAAGACAATATTAGCTAGCAAAGCGATTAAGTAAAAATAACTTCTTGGGCTCGGGTTCTTTTCTGTTGCAATGCAATAATAGAGAACCATATGCATAATTCTAGATAACACCATAATCCAAATAATAACTCCAGTCCAAAACACGTTTGCTCCTAGCAAAATTGTTAAAAATGAAGCACCAAGCATGACAGTAATATTTTCTAATGAATTAGCAAAGGTTCGATTTGAACGAAAAACAAAAGAATAATGGCTTAAGGATGGGTCTATCTTTCCAGGTATAGCGCCTGGTTGTGCAGCTTTTGAAGTAGCAGCAACAACACTTTGTACAATTACAGTTAATATTATTAACAATATGCCCCAAAAGGCTACCGAGTAAGACTCTAACATCATTGCTCATCTCTCCATTTAATATGTGTTTAACACCAAGTTAAACAATTCGCCAAAAAAGTAACATTCAATGTAAAACCCCACTCAGCTGATTGATCCAACACAGAAGGATCAAATTTAAGCACTCAGAGAATACTGAATAAATACTACCGCACAGGTGGCTATCTCAATAGCAGAGTTTGAACTCAGCACATTTTAGCGTGTCTATACTATTGATACACACAGATGCGTCTATCCAGATGCTGTAGTTATCAACGATATGAGGTACATGGAATGTCTGAGCATGATGTATTACTAGGGGAAAAATTTCCTCACAAAGTTAGCGCGCAATATAACAGCCAAGAGTCGGCTGATCGCGCAGCGCAGTTACTGGTCGATAACGCTGAATTACCGCGCAATCAGATTCGTATTGTGCAGCCCTACGACCCGAATATGGCTCGAAAAATTGAACCCGAGAGCAAGGGTATCGCCCGAACCTTAGTCAAATCGCATACAGTGCTTGGTATAGGGGGCTTGGTGCTCGGTTTATTAATCGCAGCAATTCTAGTCAGCATTGGCCCGGTCATGACGCGTTCAAGTCCGATGTTTACATTTATCGCTCTGGGTTTTCTCTTCTCCTTCTTAGGCTTGATCCTCGGAGGCGCAATATCCCTGCGTCCCGACCATGATCCGTTGATTGAGAAAACGCGCACTGCGACTGATACCGGTCACTGGACTGTTATCGCGCACTGCACCACTATCGAGCAACAGACACGGGTGAAAGACACCATTGATTACTCATCGCAAACCTTATAAAACACGCTTAAGCTCCAGACTGGAAAATATTAGGACGTATTCCAGACAATTTAGTCTGTAGTGTGGGGGGTTGTGTTGGATTTGTAGACTCTTAACACCCTACCTACAGATATAAATTAGAGTAACGTTATCGACTGTTAGATTAGCCATGAATGTCCAAACTATCAGACGGAGCTTGCTCTCGGCTCTCCATCCCGTAATCACGATTAACGCTTGCAACTCTTAAACGGTAATTACTAAACACCCCGTCTCGCCCTTTTTCTTGTGCAAGACGATGCGTTTCTAAGTTTCTCCATTCGCTAATGGCTTCTTCATCACGCCAAAACGAAAGAGATAATATTTTTTCTTCATGCGCAAGACTCGAAAACCGCTCTATCGAAATGAAGCCATCAATTTTTTCTAATTGCGGTTTTAGCTCAGCAGCTATATCTAAATACTCTTTTGCTTTTCCTTCGGCAGGAAACACCTCGAAAATAACAGCTATCATTGCGTCTACCTTTACCTGTGATAAGGGTTTGATTAAGTGATTTTTATATTTTTTTACTGATACCTGTAGAGATCGCTAACGCACTTCCTAAAACAATAAAGAGACTACCTACAGAACGGTTCACTAAGTTCATTCTATTGGTTTCAGCAAGCCAAGGGCTAATTTTTGACCCAAGTCTTGCATACATAAACATCGACGTACAGTCGATGACAAACCAAGTACACGCCAGCACTACATACTGCTGAATCTGTGGTAAGTCGGCACTCATAAAGCTCGGAAATAACGCGATAAAGAACAATAAATCTTTAGGGTTACTAATACCGACCATGAATCCTTTTTGAAATAAGGAGAAAAACGAATAGTTTACTAATGTACGCTTATTAACTGCCGTACCGACCAACTTAACATTAGTGTTTTGCCAAGCAGTCCAGCCTAAATAAACCAAATAAAGCGCACCAATAATTTTTATTAAAAAAAACAGTGTTTCAGAGGCAACTAAAACAGCCCCAAGCCCAACCGCTGAAATTGTCATCAGTAGCAGAGCAGCAATTGCTCCTCCAAGAATGGTTGGAATAGTCTTTTTGTTACCGTACTGCAAACCATTAGACATACACAATACAGCAGAAGGGCCTGGACTACAGATCAATACACTAATAACACTTATATAAACCAACCAAGTACTTAATTCCATATAGGTCTCTTTTATCAACTATAGTGGCTTTATAAATGATATTTTGCAGTAGTGCGTTGAGGTCAAGTTGCGAAACGACATCAATATGGAACGAAGCAAACTCTATTTTTTTTATCAATTCTTACACAACTCTAATTTGCAGCAAGCGCTTCTCTGATCTTAGAACTCGCTTCTTTCAGAGAGGCATTCATAACCGCCCATTTCAAACTCACGGCAGATCCACGGACGTTTATCATAAATACTACAGAGCATCGTCGATCGGTCCAAAGCTGCACACCAGCCGTCATCTAAGCGGGCCATGCTCATACCGCCCCAAGCATCGAACTCAACATACCTTTCCGGCACACCTGTATCCGTAATAAGCATAACCTCTAAGCGACAACAATTCGCCTTGCAAGTCGCGCATGTTACATCGTTGTCAGTCACAGTCATCAGGTCAATTTTCATTGTTTATCGCACACCAACTTAATTCAATTACTTTATATTACAGAACGCCTCGAGCAGTAGCGTGTGCGAGTGTATACCGCCTGCTATCAAGTGATGCTATTGCCTTGACTTGATATTTAATTCAACTATTAAAGCATGCCTATTCACCTGCGACTACGACTGCAAGAAACGTTTCCAGTCGTATTCAATTCTAGCGCTGCGATGCCACTGCAATTCGTGTCGTCTCTAAAACACGTTCCATCAGTGAGTTTTATTAACATGGCCTATTTTTGCAAGAAACAATTTAATGGTTACGCTTGAATGGCAGCTATCAAGAAACTGCATTAATCAAAACTATAAATCATCAAGCACTTACTCAATAAAAAAGCCACCGTAAGGTGGCTTTTCAAACCTCATAAAATTTACTTATGTTTCCAGCCTGTGATCTCAGCCAATGCAGTACCAATGTCAGCCAATGAACGCACGGTTTTCACCCCTGCATCCTGTAGGGCGGCAAACTTCTCGTCTGCGGTACCTTTGCCGCCAGAAATAATCGCACCAGCATGGCCCATACGTTTGCCCTCTGGTGCAGTCACTCCTGCGATATACGCAACCACCGGCTTAGTCACATGCGCTTTAATAAAAGAAGCAGCCTCTTCTTCAGCGCTCCCACCAATCTCGCCAATCATAACAATGGCTTCAGTTTGTGGATCGGCTTGAAACATTTTCAGAATATCAATAAAACTGCTGCCAGGGATTGGATCACCACCAATACCAACACAGGTGGACTGACCAAAACCGGCATCGGTGGTCTGTTTGACAGCTTCATAGGTGAGCGTACCTGAGCGGGAAACAATACCTACTTTACCTGGCATATGAATAAAGCCCGGTTGAATACCAATTTTGCATTCACCTGGGGTAATCACGCCTGGACAGTTTGGACCAATTAAACGCACACCCAACTCATCGCATTTAACTTTCACATCCAGCATATCTAAAGTCGGAATGCCTTCGGTGATACAGATGATCAATTTAACTCCGGCAAAAGCGGCTTCTAAAATGGAGTCTTTACAAAAAGGTGCTGGCACATAAATCACTGATGCATCAGCAGCAGTAGCTTCAACAGCTTCAAGCACAGTATTAAATACCGGTAAGCCTAGATGCATAGTTCCACCCTTGCCCGGTGTCACCCCTCCCACCATCTTTGTACCATAGGCGATGGCTTGCTCAGAGTGGAAAGTACCTTGCGCACCAGTAAAACCTTGGCAAATCACTTTAGTCTCTTTGTTAATTAAAATGCTCATTCCTGCTCTCCTCGGGCGGCTGCAACCACTCGGATTGCTGCGTCACTTAAACTGCTAGCAGCAATAATATTCAGTCCACTTTCAGCGAGTACTTTGCTACCAAGCGCTGCATTATTACCTTCTAAGCGCACCACCACTGGGACTTTCACTCCTACCTCTTTAACTGCGCCAATCACGCCTTCAGCAATCATATCGCAGCGCACAATACCGCCAAAAATATTAATGAAAACGGCTTTAACATTGCTGTCTGAAAGAATAATTTTAAAGGCTTCGGATACGCGCTCTTTGGTGGCGCCGCCGCCAACATCAAGAAAGTTTGCTGGTTTACCACCATGATGGTTCACGATATCCATGGTACCCATGGCTAAGCCTGCGCCATTAACCATGCAGCCGATATCGCCATCTAAAGCAACATAGTTCAGCTCAAATTCTGCTGCATGCGCTTCACGTGGATCATCTTGCCCAGGATCTCGCATCGCACGCAACTTAGGCTGACGATACAAAGCATTGCTATCAATAGTAATTTTGGCATCTAAACAATGCAGATGGCCGTCGGTTCTAATCACTAACGGATTCACTTCGAGTAGAGCCACATCATGCTCAACAAAGAGTGTGGCTAAACTCAAGAAAATATTTGTAAACTGCTTAACTTGATCATCTTGCAAGCCTAATTTATAAGCTAAATAACGGCCTTGGAATGGCTGCGCGCCGATGGTCGGATCAATTGTCACCCGCAAAATCTTTTCAGGCGTCTCATTAGCTACTTTTTCAATATCGACCCCACCTTCAGTCGAAGCCATAAATACAACTCGACGTGAAGAACGATCCACCACTGCGCCTAAATATAGTTCTTTAACAAAGTCAGTGCAGGCTTCAACCAGAATACGGCTGACGGGCTGGCCATTCGCATCGGTTTGGTAGGTAACTAAGCGTTTACCTAGCCACTGCGCAGCAAAATCATGAGCATCCTCAGGGCTAGTCACTAACTTAACGCCACCGGCCTTACCACGTCCGCCTGCATGCACTTGAGCTTTAACAACCCAACGCTCACCACCGATATCGTGACAGGCTTGTGCAGCAGCTTCAGCTGTTTCCACAGCAAATCCAGTCGAAACTGGCAAACCATATTCAGCAAACAACTGTTTCGCTTGGTATTCATGAAGATTCATAAGGCCCTACCATTAATGTTAGATAATGCGTGATCTACCTAGAGCATAGAGTGTAGCGGCTATTGAAGTGTTTAATCAGCTCGCAAACCCAAATAATTGCAGATTTATTTATATAAGGTAGATACAAAACCGCCCCTTAAAAGGGGCGGTTTGTTGATCAACGTTTTTTGCGGTTAGCGATATGAATCGCTTGCCCACTGACGGCGAGCGCCGCTTCGTGGAGTGCTTCAGATAAGGTTGGGTGTGAGAACACCATCAACGCTAAATCTTCAGAACTTGAACCAAACTCCATCGCAATGGCACCCTGCTGCACTAACTCAGCAGCACTTGGGCCAATCACGTGTACACCGAGTACGCGATCTGTGGCTGCATCAGCAATGATTTTCACAAAGCCTGCGGTATCATTCGCTGCCATGGCACGGCCACTCGCTGCAAATGGGAACACACCAACATTGATCGAAACACCGTCACCTTTCAACTGCTGTTCGGTTTTACCAACACCAGCAATTTCAGGGTGAGTGTAGATAACACCAGGGATCAGATCGTAGTTAACTTGGTTTTTCTTACCCGCAATACGCTCAACAACCAT
Organism: Denitrificimonas caeni; assembly: GCF_905120345.1. GTDB lineage: Bacteria > Pseudomonadota > Gammaproteobacteria > Pseudomonadales > Pseudomonadaceae > Denitrificimonas > Denitrificimonas caeni_A. The sequence goes on from NZ_CAJHOA010000001.1 coordinate 669,394, forward strand.
GATGCCTTCTTCTGACGCTTTATGCGCCAGCATAGGGCCACGAACCACGTCACCAATAGCATAAACGCCAGGTGCGCTGGTTGCACAGATATCATCAACGTAGATAAAACCACGCTCATCCAAGGTCACGCCACTGTCAGCTGAGAGTACGTTAGTCGTCACTGGACGACGGCCAACCGCAACAATTAACTTATCAAAAGTCATTTGCTGCTCGCCTTGCGCATCCGTAAAGCTAACGGTTACTTCGCCGTTTTTAACGTCAGTCGCAGTTAAGCGCGCGCCCAAACGAATATCTAATTTTTGTTTAGCAAAAATCTTCAATGCTTCTTTAGCGACTTGTTCATCAACAGTCGACAAGAACTTATCTTGTGCTTCAATAACAGTCACTTCAGCGCCTAACCGTGCCCATACAGAACCCAGCTCAAGACCAATCACACCCGCGCCAATCACGCCAAGTCTTTTCGGTACTGATTGGAATTCTAATGCGCCGGTTGAATCAACAATAACGTCTTGATCAACGGGTGCAGGTGGGATATCAATCGGCTGTGAACCCGCTGCAATAATAACGTTTTCAGCTTCGTACACTTGTACTGTGCCGTCAGCAGCCGTCACTTCAACCTGTTTGTTCGCCAGTAACTTACCGTGGCCTTCAATGCTGGTCACGCCGTTGGCTTTAAATAAGCCAGCGATACCGCCAGTCAGGTTTTTTACGATATTAGCTTTACGGCCGATCATTGCAGGAACATCCATCGCAACATCTTTTACCGAAATACCGTGTACAGCAAAACCTTCTGTCGCTTCATGGTATTTCCATGAGCTATCAAGCAAGGCTTTAGAAGGGATGCAACCTACGTTCAAGCAGGTACCGCCCAATGCCATTTTGCCGTCTTTGTCTTGATACTTTTCGATACAGGCAGTTTTCATACCGAGTTGCGCTGCTTTAATCGCCGCAACGTAGCCGCCAGGACCGGCACCAATGACAATTACATCAAATTTCTGACTCATGAGATTTCCTCGTTATGCGGCATAGAGCCACGCACTGCAGCCGCTTAACAAATAAGCGGCTGCAGAATTATCAGATATCCAGCAACAAACGAGCTGGGTCTTCTAACAAGTTTTTCATGGTGACAAGGAAAGTCACAGCTTCTTTGCCATCAATTAAACGGTGATCATAGGATAGTGCCAAATACATCATTGGTAAAATCACTACTTCGCCATCTACCGCCATTGGCCGCTCTTGGATTTTGTGCATACCCAAAATAGCTGTTTGTGGTGGGTTAACGATTGGCGTTGATAATAAAGAACCGAATACACCACCGTTAGAAATAGTGAAGGTACCGCCGGTCATTTCTTCTAAAGTTAGTTTACCGTCTTTAGCTTTACGACCGTAGTTAGCAATGCCGCCTTCAATTTCTGCAAGGCTCATAAACTCTGCGTTACGCAATACCGGTACAACTAGACCACGGTCGCTTGATACAGCAACACCGATATCTTGGTAGCCGTGGTAAACAATATCTTTACCATCAATAGAAGAGTTCACACCAGGTTGGCGCTTCAGTGCTTCAACCGCTGCTTTAACGAAGAAAGACATAAAGCCTAAACGCACACCGTTATGGGTCTTTTCAAACAAGTCTTTGTACTTGTTACGTAACTCCATAATTGGCTTCATATTGACTTCGTTAAACGTAGTCAACATCGCCATAGATGATTGTGCTTCAACTAAACGCTCAGCAACTTTAGTACGCAATCGCGTCATAGGAACACGTTTTTCAACGCGATCACCCGCTGCGAACAATGGTGCTTCTGCCGCAGGAGCAGCTGCCTTAGGTGCAGCTGCGGCTGGTTTGTTAGCCACTGCTGCAACCGCATCCTCTTTAGTTACGCGACCATCTTTACCTGTACCTGGGATAGCAGCAGGGTTCAGTGCGTTTTCTGCAGCAATTTTACGTGCCGCAGGTGACAAAATAGCGTCATCGCCAGCTGCAGTAGGAGCAGCTGCGCTTACTGCTGCAGCAGCCGCTGCAGGTGCGGGTGCTGAAGCAACTGCTTCAGTGTCTAAACGGCCTAATAACTGCGCACTTAATACAGTGTCGCCTTCGTTCGCTACGATTTCAGTCAGTACGCCATCGGCTTCTGCTAAAACTTCCATAACAACTTTGTCAGTTTCGATATCAACGATCAGCTCATCACGCTTAACCGCGTCACCCACTTGTTTGTGCCATGTCGCAACGGTGCCATCAGCGATCGACTCGGGAAATGCAGGGGCTTTAATTTCAATAGCCATAGTAATCTGTTCCTATAAATTCGGTTGTTACGTAAAAGCCGCACTGATCGACAGTGCGGCTTTCTCGCTGAGTTAAACGGTAAAGGCTTCTTGCAACAATTGCTCTTGTTGCTCGGCATGCATTGATGCATAACCACACGCAGGTGAGGCAGAGGCAATACGACCGGCGTACTGCAACTGAATACCTGGCTTATTGGTCTGAGCGACACGATGCATATGGTGCTGACTGCAATACCAAGCACCTTGGTTCATTGGCTCTTCTTGACACCAAACAATGTGCTTCAGGTTTTTGTATTTAGCCAGCTCTTCACCTAAATCATCTTCAGGGAATGGATACAGTTGCTCAATACGTACAACCGCTATGTTATCCAGGCCTTCATTACGACGTTTTTCTAACAAATCGTAGTAAACCTTACCGCTACACATCACCACACGATCAACTTTATCCGCATCCAACGTATCGATTTCACCAATAACATTCTGGAATGTGCCTTCCGCTAAGTCTTCCAAGGTTGAGATAGCCAACTTGTGACGTAGCAAAGATTTCGGTGTTAAAGCGATCAAAGGTTTACGCAATGGACGCACCGCTTGACGACGCAGCATATGGTAAACCTGTGCTGGCGTAGTCGGCACACATACTTGAATGTTGTGCTCAGCACACAATTGCAAGTAGCGCTCTAAACGAGCCGATGAGTGCTCTGGACCTTGTCCTTCGTAACCATGCGGTAATAACATCGTTAAGCCAGATAAACGGCCCCACTTGGTTTCACCACTGGTAATAAACTGGTCAATTACAACCTGTGCACCGTTGGCGAAGTCACCAAACTGCGCTTCCCAGATCACCAATGCATTAGGCATGGTGCTGGCATAGCCGTATTCGAATGCTAAAACTGCTTCTTCGGAGAGGAAGGAGTCATACAAGTCAAAGCGAGGCTGATCTTTATAAAGGTTTTGCAAACCAATATAAGTTTCACCATCTTTCTGATTGTGCAAAGTAGCATGACGGTGCGAGAAGGTACCGCGACCCACGTCTTGACCGGTGAAACGAATCGGATAGCCTTCAAATAACAAAGTGGCATAGGCAGTTGTTTCTGCAAAGCCCCAGTTAATTGGTAAGCCACCGGCAGCCATTTTTTGGCGATCTTCAAGAATCTTAGCCACTTGACGCTGTACAACAAAGCCATCCGGCGTTTCTTGTAACTTAAGCGCAAGTTCTTGCAAGGTTTTCAGATCAAAGCGGGTATCAAAGCGCGGAGTCCACTTATGACCTAGATACGGACGCCAATCAACAAACAACTCTTTGTTCGGCTCTTTAACTAAGCTTTGTACAACGTGTAAACCGTTGTCGAGCGCGGTACGATATTCATCACTTAACGCCTGAACTTGCTCAACCGTTTGCACGCCATCTTGAACCAATGAATCAGCATACAGTTCACGTGTTGTGCGCTGCTTGCTGATCAACTGATACATTAATGGCTGAGTACCGCTCGGCTCATCCGCTTCGTTATGACCGCGACGACGGTAACAAACCAAGTCAATAACGATGTCTCGCTTAAACTGCATACGGTAATCAATCGCGAGTTGAGTCACAAACAACACAGCTTCTGGATCATCACCGTTGACGTGTAAAATAGGCGCCTGAATCATTTTCGCAACATCAGTTGCGTATTCAGTTGAACGCGTATCTTCAGGCTTGCTAGTGGTGAAGCCCACTTGGTTGTTGATTACAACGCGAATGGTACCGCCCGTTTTGAAACCACGGGTTTGTGACATTTGGAAAGTTTCCAGCACTACGCCCTGCCCTGCAAATGCAGAGTCACCATGGATAGTCACTGGAACAACTTTATCGCCATCGGGATCATTACGGCGGTCTTGACGAGCGCGCACAGATCCTTCAACAACTGGAGATACGATCTCAAGGTGCGATGGGTTAAAGCTTAGTGCCAAGTGAACTTCGCCACCTGGAGTCATGACGTTAGATGAAAAACCTTGGTGGTACTTAACGTCACCTGAGGCTAAACCCTCAACACGTTTACCATCAAACTCATCAAATAAATCACGAGGATTTTTACCGTAGGTATTCACTAGAACGTTAAGACGTCCACGGTGTGCCATACCTACAACAATTTCTTTGGCACCGTACGAACCTGAACGCTGAATAATCTCATCCATTAATGGAATCAGACTTTCGCCACCTTCAAGACCAAAGCGCTTAGTACCGGGGTATTTAGTGCCCAAGTATTTTTCCAGACCTTCACCGGCAGTCAAACGCTCAAGAATATGCGTACGAACTTCTGCTGAGAAACCTGGACGACTGCGCACGCTTTCCAGACGCTGCTGGAACCAACGGCGCTGCTCTGAATCAACGATATGGGTAAACTCAGCACCTATAGTGCGGCAATATGTATCTTGCAATGCCTGCTGAATCTCACGTAACGTGGCTTCTTCTTTGCCGATATTTAAATCGCCAGTACGAAACACGCTATCGAGATCAGCATCGGTTAAACCGTAATGTTGTACAGTCAAGTCAGCCTGCATCGGGCGTACCCATAACCCTAACGGGTCAAGCTGTGAGGCTTGATGGCCACGCATACGATAGGCTTGGATTAAACGGAGCACCTCAACTTGCTTTTTCTCATGTTCAGTGCTGATGCTGCCAGCAGAAACTGGCTGAGCTCGTCTTTGGTTTTTCGCCAATAAGACAAATTGATCACGAACTGTAGAGTGCGACACATCAGTACTTAAACCACCATCGGCAGGCAGTTTTTGAAAATAAGTACGCCACTCTTCCGATACTGAGTTCGGATCGTGCAGGTAGAGTTCATATAGCTCTTCCACATAGGCAGCATTTCCACCGGATAGGTGGGCGCTGCTCCACATGCGCTGCATTACGCTTTCTTGCATGCTAGGTCACCCTTGATAAGGGGGACGCTACCGGCATGGAAACTTAATGGCCTTAAGTCACAAACAGCGACTTGGGTAAAGCCACTACGATTCCCGCAGATAGTCCGGGTACCAGCCCGGATGCCCCTGCTGGTCGTCAATTGCGTTTTGAAGAAAGCTTTGTAAGCAATTCTTCGTTTAAAGCCACTTATATGAAGGTACTCATATAAGTGGCTAAAGAATTCACAACATTAATTGTTATGAATTAAGTACCACTTTGCAACAACATCTCACGAATATGACCAATCGCCCGTGTTGGGTTAAGGCCTTTCGGACAAACGTTGACACAGTTCATAATATTATGGCAACGGAATACGCTGAACGGGTCATCGAGACGCGCCAAACGCTCTTGCGTCTGAGTGTCACGAGTATCTGCTAAGAAACGATAGGCTTGCAGCAACGCTGCTGGGCCTAAGAACTTATCAGGGTTCCACCAAAATGACGGACAACCAGTTGAGCAGCATGCGCATAAAATGCACTCATACAACCCATCTAATTTTTCACGATCAGCTGGCGACTGCAAGCGCTCGATCCCTGGCGCAGGCGTATCGTTTTGCAAGTATGGCTGAACTTTTTCGTACTGCTTGTAGAAGATGCTCATATCTACAGCGAGGTCACGAATAATTGGCAAACCAGGCAATGGTCGTATAACCAATTTACCATTTTTGACTACAGTCGATAATGGTGTAATACAAGCTAAGCCGTTTTTACCAGCAATGTTCATACCGTCAGAACCACACACACCTTCACGGCATGAGCGACGATACGACATACTCTCATCCTGCTCTTTAATCAGAGCGAGAACGTCGAGCACCATCATGTCTTTGCCATCAATGTCTACATTGAAGTCCTGCATGAAAGGCGCAGAGTTAACATCTGGGTTGTAGCGGTAAACGCTTACTTGCAATATTTTAGGCAACGTCATCGTAATAACCCTTAATATTTACGTTCTTGAGGTATGAAGTGTTCAGCATCTTTTTCAACTGCAGCTGAAAGTGTGAAGTTCACTGCACGTTTGCCGACAGTTTTAGTGGCCGGGAAATACATGCTGTGGCACAACCAGTTTTCGTCATCACGGCTTTCGTAGTCTTCACGAGCGTGTGCTCCGCGCGACTCAGTACGAGCTTCTGCAGCAATCGCAGTTGCTTCTGCCACTTCAAAGAGGTTTTGCAACTCAAGAGCTTCAATACGCGCAGTGTTAAATGCATTGCTCTTGTCGTTGATTTTCACATTTTTGATGCGCTCACCTAATGTCGCAAGCTCAGCAATACCTTTTTTCATGTATTCGCCAGTACGGAATACACCAAAGTAGTTCTGCATGCAGTTTTGCAGTTCTTTACGCAAAGGAGCAACGTCTTCGCCTGTAGTGCGCTCGTTGAGTGCAGCTAGACGCGCAAGAGATCTCTCAATATCACTCTCGCTAGCAGGACGCGCTTCAACACCGTCACGCAGGCTCTTCTCAAGATAGATACCTGCTGCACGACCAAATACCACTAAGTCAAGCAGTGAGTTACCACCCAGACGGTTCGCACCGTGTACAGACACAGAGGTCACTTCACCTACAGCAAACAGACCTTCAACGATGTTATCGTTACCTTCTGCATCTTGCGCAATGGCTTGACCATGAATGTTAGTGGCAATACCACCCATCATGTAGTGACAGGTTGGTACAACTGGAATCGGCGCAACCACTGGGTCAACGTGAGCAAAGGTAATCGACAGCTCACAAATACCAGGTAGACGACTGTGCAGAACTTCCTCACCAAGGTGGTCAAGTTTCAGCAGTACGTGGTCGCCATTCGGGCCACAACCGTTACCCGCTAAAATCTCTTTAACCATAGAACGTGCAACAACATCACGTCCAGCAAGGTCTTTAGCGTTCGGCGCATAACGCTCCATGAAACGCTCGCCATGCTTATTGATTAAGTAGCCACCTTCACCACGGCAACCTTCAGTTACCAAGGTACCCGCGCCAGCAATACCGGTCGGGTGGAACTGCCACATTTCCATATCTTGCACAGGCACACCAGCACGTAACGCCATACCCACACCGTCACCAGTGTTAATCAGTGCGTTAGTGGTTGATGCAAAGATACGTCCTGCACCACCGGTCGCCAAAACAACGGCTTTAGCACGGATATGCACAACTTCACCGGTTTCAATGCAGATGGCAATAACACCAACCACTGCGCCGTCTTCGTTTTTGACCAAGTCAACGGCATACCATTCATTTAAGAACGTAGTGCCATGCTTTAAGTTGGCTTGATACAGAGTGTGCAACAGCGCATGACCGGTACGGTCAGCGGCGGCACAGGTACGTGCAGCCTGACCACCACGACCATAGTCTTTCGACTGACCGCCGAATGGACGCTGATAAATACGACCTTTCTCAGTACGTGAGAACGGCAAACCCATATGCTCAAGCTCATAAACAGCTTCTGGGCCTACAGAACACATGTATTCGATAGCGTCTTGGTCACCGATATAGTCGGAACCTTTAACGGTATCGTACATGTGCCAACGCCAATCATCATTCGGATCATCTGAAGCGATTGCGCAGGTAATACCACCTTGAGCAGACACAGTGTGCGAGCGCGTAGGAAACACTTTAGTTACTACGGCTGTTTTATGTCCACCTTGAGCTAACTGCAGTGACGCACGCATACCCGCGCCGCCGCCACCAATAATAATGGCATCATAAGAAATTGTACGAATACTGGCCATGAATCAAATTCCCCACAGAATCTGTACGCCCCAGACGAACAGTACGAACATAATTACGCCGCACAGTGCTTGGACTAAAAATCGAACACCTGTTGCCCATTTGCCTAATGTCATGGGCGTTAGATAGTCAGTAGTAACAGACCACAGTCCGATCCAAGCATGTGCGCTTAGTGCGACTAGGCTCATTAAACTAAAGATGCGCATCCAGCTGTTTGCAAACAGCCCTTGCCACTCGGCATAGCCCATTCCCGGGTTTGCTAAAATATAACCCAACAGGAACAGGGAGTAAGCAGCCAATACCACAGCTGTTACTCGCTGAGCCATCCAGTCATACAGACCAGATCGAGAGAAGTTCGTTACGTTAGTTACCATATCCAGACTCCCATCAATACAATCAGTATGGCTGAAATAATAAAGACTAAATTAGCACCTAACTTACCGCTTTCCAGCGATACACCGATATCCAAATCCATAATCAAATGGCGGATACCAGCTGTTAAGTGGTACATCAGTCCAGAGAGAAGACCCCAAACAACAAATTTGGCCAGCGGACTGGTCAAGCACTCTTTCACTTCGGCAAACCCTTGCTCTGAGACAAGCGATTTATCGAGTCCATAGAGCAGCACAGCAATACCTACAAACAGGATAACACCTGTAATTCTGTGCAAAATGGAAGAAATGGCAGTATTTGGGAGTTTTATAGTCCTAAGATCTAGGTTTACAGGTCGTTGGCTATTCACGGCGTATTCACACTTAGAGAGCCCTAAACTGCAGGGCGAGTTGTCGGGAAGGCACTTACAAGAAGTACCCGTCACCATCGGAGTGACGACCGTCAGCAAGGCAAAAGCCTCTGTCGGTCAGCAACCGAGTATAGTGCAAAAAACACTAAAATGACAACGCAAATGCATTCGCCTAAATGCGCATTGCTCGCCTTTGACATTTAGCGTAAATATCTATACGTGAAATTTTTAGATCGAGATAATTGTTCTTTCAAAGATTGCACTGTAAGAAGCAGTACAAATTGACATTAGCTGTTATCTCACTATTATATCGCGGGCCCTGCGTGGGGGGCCGTGATGATTCCAAGCATAACTAGGAGGCCACAATGGCTGACAAAAAAGCGCAGTTAATCATCGAGGGCAAAGCCCCCGTAGAGCTGCCAATACTGACCGGTACTATTGGTCCTGATGTAGTTGACGTACGTAATCTGATTGCAAGCGATCTTTTCACTTATGACCCAGGCTTTATGTCGACAGCGGCATGTGAGTCAAAAATCACTTATATTGACGGTGATAAAGGTATTTTGTTGCACCGCGGCTACCCAATTGAGCAACTGGCAGCCAAGTCTGACTACTTAGAGACCTGCTACTTGTTACTGCACGGTGAGCTACCGACTGCGGAACAGAAGAAAGAGTTCGTTGACACCATCAGCAAACACACGATGGTTAACGAGCAACTGAAATCATTCCTCAATGGTTTTCGTCGTGACGCCCATCCAATGGCAATCATGTGCGGTATCGTTGGTGCATTATCTGCGTTCTATCACGACTCTTTGGACAACAACAATCCAAAACACCGTGAGATTTCTGCACACCGTTTAATTGCCAAAATGCCAACCATTGCTGCGATGGCCTACAAGTATTCAATCGGTCAGCCCATCATGTATCCACGCAACGATCTCAGCTACGCTGAGAACTTCTTGCACATGATGTTTAACACGCCAGCAGAAATTAAGCGCTTCAGCCCGTCTCTGGTTAAAGCAATGGATCGTATTTTCATTCTACATGCTGACCACGAGCAAAATGCCTCAACATCAACCGTACGTCTAGCCGGCTCCACTGGCGCCAACCCATTTGCATGTATTGCGTCAGGCATTGCTGCTCTTTGGGGTCCTGCGCACGGCGGTGCTAACGAAGCCGTTCTGACTATGCTTGATGAAATTGGTGATTCATCCAACATCGAGAAGTTTATTGCTAAAGCGAAAGACAAAAATGACCCATTCAAACTGATGGGCTTTGGTCACCGTGTTTACAAAAACTTCGACCCTCGCGCGCAAGTAATGAAACAAACGTGCGACGAAGTACTCGCAGAGTTAGGCATTAATGATCCTAAGCTTGATTTAGCGATGAAACTTGAAGAGTACGCACTGAACGATCCGTACTTCAAAGAGCGTAACCTGTACCCGAACGTCGACTTCTACTCAGGCATTATCCTGAAAGCAATCGGCATTCCAACCAGTATGTTCACTGTAATTTTTGCTCTGTCACGTACTGTTGGCTGGATTTCACATTGGACTGAAATGCTTTCCAGTCCATACAAAATCAGCCGCCCTCGTCAGCTCTACACTGGCTACGACAAACGCGACTACGCGCCACTAGACAAGCGTTAATTTTGTCTTAGGTGCAAAAAAAAGGCTGCCCAGTGATGAGCAGCCTTTTTTGTATGCTATCGGCAGAACGATTTAGCGTGCTATTGCCGTGGCATTCTCCAACCAGCCTAGCAAACGAATAGCATCAGCCTGATTCGAACCACAGACACTTACTTCTGCCTGAAATACCCCGCAGAATGCCGGTCGCTCAGGCCGCCCAAACAAGTCACATAAATTTTCTGCATTTAAATTAAAGCAGCGCTCACCGGCTTTTTTACCCTGCGGCATATTGGGCATTGGCGTATGGATAGACGGCGCAATACAGCAGGCACCACAACCCACCCGACATTCCACTAGCGCACCACTCGCTTTTTCATCAGAGCTGTGACAACCATGCTATCAACGCTCATCATGTATTCACTTTTAATCGTGCAATAAGGCTAGAGGTATCCCAACGCGCGCCACCCATTGCCTCAACATCAGCATAGAACTGATCAACCAACGCAGTCACCGGTAAGGATGCACCATTGCGTCGCGCTTCATCAAAGACGATAGCAAAGTCTTTGCGCATCCACTCAACAGCAAAACCAAAATCAAACTCACCTGCTAGCATCGTTTGATGACGATTTTCCAGCTGCCATGACTGTGCCGCCCCCTTACTAATCACTTGCATCGCTGCTTCTGCATCCAAGCCTGCGCTTTGCGCAAAGTGCAGCGCTTCAGATAAACCCTGCAATAACCCACCAATGCAAATCTGGTTAACCATTTTGGTCAATTGACCACTCCCCGCTTCTCCCATTAAGCGCTGCATACGCGCATAACACTGCAAAATGGGCTCGACGCGCTCATACACATGCTGCTCACCACCAACCATAATGGTTAATACACCATTTTGCGCACCAGCTTGACCACCCGACACCGGTGCATCTAAAAAAGCAAAGCCACGTACCTTTGCCTCAGCGGCTAACTGCTTTGCAACTTGTGCAGATGCTGTGGTGTGATCGATAAACACACTGCCTGCAGACATCGAGATAAAAGCACCATCAGTACCGAGTGTCACTGCACGTAAATCATCATCATTGCCGACACAACACATCACAAACTCGGCATTTAATGCGGCGTGTGCAGGTGTTTGCGCCACCTCTCCGGGGTACTCTTGCTGCCAGCGCTGAGCTGTTGCTAGAGTGCGATTATAGACAACGACCTCATGCCCCTTACTTGCCAAATGCCCAGCCATGGGATATCCCATCGCACCTAAACCAATAAACGCAATACGCGCCATACTTCACCCCTAGTTTTATCGAGTACTGAGCAGCATCATTACAGGATTAACCACTGACCGCGCAACAATCAGTGACGCCAGATCGCAGCACGGTTATGCTATAAATCTTTACCCTCAAGAGTACTGCCCATGCTAAACGTTAATGAATACTTCAATGGCGCTGTAAAATCTATCAGTTTTACTAATAACACAGGCCCTGCCAGTGTTGGTGTCATGGCTCCCGGCGAATACACCTTCAGCACGTCCAGCGTAGAAGTTATGCATATTATCAGCGGCAGTGCCGAGGTAAAACAGGCGAATGCAGAGCATTGGAGCAACTTCGCTGCAGGCGAGCATTTTACTGTCGATGCTGACAGTAGTTTCTTAATTAAAATAACCTACGCCACTGCATACTTATGCGAATACCGCTAAATGCCCAAATAAGCCAGCATATAGCCCAGTAAAAGCTGCCCCGCACGCATCTCGTTTTGCTTTGGAATAAAAATGAATTTAACCAAGATTGATCTGAATTTATTCATTGTTTTTGACGCTATTTATAGCGAAGGCAACCTAACCCGTGCGGCGCAAATCATGGGAATGACTCAGCCCGCAGCGTCTAATGCATTGGCGCGACTTCGAACCACCTTTGATGACCCTCTGTTTATTCGTACCGCACAGGGCATGATTCCGACTCCTCTGGCAAAAAACATTATTAACCCCGTGCGCGGCGCCTTACAATTACTACGTGTTTCTGTGCATGACAGCCGCGTCTTCGACCCGAGTCAAGCCAACAAAACTTTTCGTTTAAGCATGACTGATTTAATTGAAGACATCCTCTTACCGGCTACCTTTCAGCGCTTGAGCAAGGTTGCACCGCATGTACGCATTGAAAGCTTACTGGCTCGTCGCCGTGAAACAGCCAAAGAGTTGGCTGCAGGTCACCTTGATTTCGCCATCGATATCCCCCTCAACAGCGATCCGCAACTGCTGCATACGAAACTGCTTGAAGACCGCTACGTCTGCGCCATGCGCAAAGATCACCCCTTATCAGCGCACAAAGCCATCACTCTCAAGCAGTATTTGGCTGCACAGCATATCCATATTTCCTCACGGCGCAGCGGCTTAGGTCCTGTCGATCTTGCTTTAGGGAAAATGGGGGTGCAACGTAATATAGTATTGCGCTCACAACACTATTTAATGGCTCATACCGTGCTGCAAAGCACCGACTTAACCATTACCGCGCCAGCTCGTTTTGCCCAGCATCACCAACTGCATAGCGTAGAATTACCCATTTCTGGTGTAGCACCGATTGAAAGTCATTTATTTTGGCACAGCAGCGCCGATCAAGACCCTGCCAATCGCTGGATGCGCGAACAACTGCTGCATATTGCGCAGCAACTGACCACAGAAAAGCCAATCTAAAGTGCAGCCACCCTAGCTAAGCGTAGCTTTTATAAACCGTGCAATGCTCAAAGCAGCCTGCTGTAAATACTGCTCATGGCTAAAACCTGAGCGTTTTAAAGGCTTAAGATCATGATCAGCCATGGCCATCCACGCAAACGTTATTGTCGATGACAAGGTATAGCCCTGCACCACCTCTCGGCAGCCTAAGGCATCGCGCTCACCTTGAATAATTAACGCAGGTGTACGTAAATTGATCAAGTGTTCAATACGCGGTGCGCCTGGTTTCTTGATTGGGTAGAAAGGATAGCCGAGACAAATCAGCGCACCTGCTTGTAACTCATCAACCAACATACTGGCTACTCGTCCACCCATCGACTTGCCTGCCAACACAATAGGCTCGTCGGTCTGCGTTCGCACTTGGTGGCAAACAGCGCGCCAAACATCTTGTAGCACATCCATTTTATTTGGCGGCCGACGCACAGCATCCAGCCTACGCTGGGCCATATAGGGGAATTCAAAGCGCACGACACTGATATTGAGCAGCAGCAAATGCTGTGTCATAGCCTCCATAAAAGCACTGTCCATTGGCGCCCCCGCACCATGCGCCAATATCAAAGTGCAACAAGAATCACGCGCTTTCTCATATAAAACCGACATCACACCCTCACTATACAAAAAAGTAAAATATTCGTCTGTTGACCCTTATCAATACCCAGCCATTAGCCTTTAGCCATCCTTTTATCCGACAACAGCTCTCTTAACGTCCATAAGACGGCTGATTATCTGCCCAAAAACATCAATGGAAACCTTCAAATATGAACACGACAACGAGTTCCGCCTACAACTACAAGGTGGTTCGCCAGTTTGCCATCATGACGGTGGTATGGGGCATTGTTGGGATGGCTGTTGGCATCCTGATTGCTGCTCAACTGGTTTGGCCCGTATTAAACTTCGACCTTCCTTGGACCTCTTATGGTCGCTTACGCCCTTTGCACACCAATGCGGTGATCTTCGCTTTCGGTGGTTGCGCACTCTTTGCAACCTCTTATTACGCCGTACAGCGCACCTGTCAAACGCAGCTCTTTGCGCCAAAGCTAGCAGCATTTACCTTCTGGGGCTGGCAACTAGTGATCTTACTAGCCGCTATTAGCCTGCCATTAGGCTTTACCTCTTCGAAAGAATACGCAGAACTCGAATGGCCAATTGATATCCTAATTGCCATCGTTTGGGTCAGCTATGCGATTGTCTTCTTTGGTACTCTAGTCAAGCGTAAAGTTAAACATATTTACGTAGGTAACTGGTTCTTTGGTGCTTTTATTTTGACAGTGGCGATGTTGCACATTGTCAATAATATGGAAGTTCCGGTCACTATGACCAAGTCATACTCCATGTATGCCGGTGCCACTGATGCCATGGTGCAATGGTGGTACGGTCACAACGCCGTTGGTTTCTTCTTGACCGCTGGTTTCTTGGGCATGATGTACTACTTCGTTCCTAAGCAAGCTGAACGTCCTGTGTACTCCTACCGTTTATCTATCGTGCACTTCTGGGCGCTTATCGCCGTTTATATCTGGGCCGGCCCACACCACCTGCACTACACCGCCTTGCCAGACTGGGCGCAATCACTCGGCATGGTGATGTCATTGATCCTACTGGCTCCGTCATGGGGCGGCATGATCAACGGAATGATGACGCTGTCAGGCGCTTGGCATAAATTGCGTAGCGATCCTATTTTACGCTTCTTAGTGGTTTCTTTAGCGTTCTACGGCATGTCGACTTTCGAAGGTCCAATGATGTCGATTAAAACTGTAAACGCTTTATCACACTACACCGACTGGACAATCGGTCACGTCCACGCAGGTGCCTTAGGCTGGGTTGCGATGGTGTCTATCGGCTCACTCTACCATATGATTCCGCGCTTATTCGGCATGAAACAAATGTACAGCGTCAGCCTGATCAACACTCACTTCTGGCTATCCACTATTGGTACTGTTTTGTACATCGCTTCACTATGGGTCAATGGTATTGCCCAAGGTCTGATGTGGCGCGCGATCAATGATGACGGCACCTTAACCTACTCGTTTGCCGAAGCGATCAACGTCAGCCACCCAGGTTTTGTGGTGCGCTTAATCGGTGGCACAATCTTCTTTACCGGTATGTTGCTGATGGCTTGGAACGTTTGGAAAACTATTGCTCAAGCTAAACCTGCAGAAGTTGCAGCAGCAGCACGCTTTTCTGTAGAGGGAGCACACTAATGAAAAATCACGAGAAACTTGAAAAGAACGTCGGTTTACTGGCGCTCTTTATGGTCTTAGCGGTGAGCATTGGTGGTCTAGTACAAATCGTGCCACTGTTTTTCCAAGATATAGTCAACGAACCGGTTGAAGGCTTAAAGCCCTATACCGCTCTGCAGCTGGAAGGACGTGATATTTATATCCGTGAAGGCTGCGTCGGCTGCCACTCACAAATGATTCGTCCCTTCCGCGCTGAAACCGAACGTTACGGTCACTACTCGGTCGCTGGTGAAAGCGTCTATGACCACCCTTTCCTATGGGGTTCTAAGCGTACAGGTCCTGACTTAGCACGCGTTGGTGGTCGTTATTCAGATGATTGGCACCGCGCTCACCTGTTTAACCCGCGCAACGTGGTTCCTGAATCAAAAATGCCATCTTATCCTTGGTTAGTGGAAAACAAGATGAGCGGTAAAAACACTGTAGCGAAAATGCAAGCATTAAGCTGGCTCGGCGTTCCTTATACAGAAGAGGATATCCAAGGTGCAGTGACCGCAGTTAAGGACAAAACCGAAATGGATGCATTGGTCGCCTATTTACAAGTGCTCGGCACGTCCATCAAGAATAAACGGTAATGATGATGGATATTGGAACACTGCGTGGCTTAGGCACAATCTTAATTTTAGTGGCTTTTATTGGCCTCGTATTTTGGGCATACAGCAGTAAACGTAAAGACAGCTTTGCCGAGGCAGCTCTGCTGCCTTTCGGTGACGAGCCAAGTAACGATACTGCCGATGTACAAAATCATTCAAGGAGCACTCACCAATGACCTCATTCTGGAGTTGGTATATTACGCTACTCACCTCTGGCACCTTACTAGCGTTGACATGGCTGGTTTTTGCAACGCGCAAAGGGCAACGCCCAGACACCACCGATCAAACCTTGGATCATGCATTTGATGGCATTCAGGAGTTAGACAATCCACTACCGCGTTGGTGGTTTATGCTGTTTGTTGGCACTTTGCTGTTCGCAGTGATGTATCTCGTTCTTTACCCAGGAATGGGTAACTGGAAAGGCGTTCTACCCGGCTACGACGGCGGTTGGACGTCCACTAAGCAGTGGGAGCGCGAAATGGATAAAGCCGATGAAAAATACGGGCCTATCTTCGCTAAATATGCAGCAATGAGCATCGAGCAAGTTGCCCAAGACCCACAAGCACTAAAGATGGGCTCACGTCTGTTTGCTAACTACTGCTCAATTTGCCACGGATCAGATGCAAAAGGCGCAGTAGGCTTTCCTAACCTCGCCGATCAACATTGGCGCTGGGGTGGTGATACGGCTGCAATTCAAGCCAGTATTTTGCAAGGCCGTAACGGTGTAATGCCGGCTTGGGGCGCAATTATCGGTGAAGAGGGCGTAAAAAACGTCGCAGCTTATGTTCGTAAAGACCTCGCAGGCTTACAACTACCTCAAGGTACCGAAGCAGATACTGCCGCAGGTAAAGAGATCTATACGACCAACTGCTCAGCCTGTCACGGCGCTAACGGTGAAGGCATGGCAATATTAGGCTCGCCCAACTTAACCGCCAGTGCTGGCTGGATTTACGGTTCAGGAATGACACAATTGCAACAAACTATTCGTAATGGCCGCAATGGTGTAATGCCAGCGCAAGAGCAGTACCTCGGCAAAGATAAAGTACATATTCTTGCCGCTTATGTGTACAGCTTATCGAACGACAAGGAGTAATTACGCGCCACAGTGCTGGCAATATGTTGAGACATATTGCCAGCACTTTTGATTCCGTTACTGACCTTGGTCAAGGTACTTAGCCACTCAATCACAGATTATATATAGTCGTATTGCGAAGCCTGAGTGTTAATTCATGGGTCAGTTGCGCTAAGATAGGAGTTGCGTCAGCAAGTTGATAGCAAATTACAATCACATAATCGCGTTTTGCGTTGGTTGATCCGCACACAAAACAAAGTTAGACATCGATTTGTAGTTTTAAATCCGGTACTCGGTCACGTTAAAAGACGTACTGATTGCAATGGCTTTATGCTTTCCTCATACTTGTCGGCGATTTAATTCCGAACAATCCATTACCCGTGGAAGTCTTAGCATGAGCACAGCAATCCAAGAGAATGCTTATAACTACAAGGTTGTACGCCAGTTCGCCATTATGACGGTGGTCTGGGGTATCGTAGGTATGAGTGTTGGCGTCCTAATTGCAGCCCAATTAGTATGGCCAGAAATGAACTTTAACCTTCCATGGACCAGCTTCGGCCGGCTCCGTCCTTTGCACACCAACGCAGTTATTTTTGCTTTTGGTGGTAGCGCATTGTTTGCCACGTCTTACTATGTGGTTCAACGCACCTCACAGGCCCGACTGTTTTCCGACAGATTGGCTGCATTCACCTTTTGGGGCTGGCAGGCAGTTATCCTTTCAGCAGCGATTACGTTGCCGTTGGGCTACACCACCACCAAAGAGTATGCCGAGCTAGAGTGGCCAATCGCCCTTCTTCTCACTGTTGTGTGGGTGGCTTACGCTATCGTCTTCTTTGGTACTATCGCCAAACGTAAGACATCACACATTTATGTGGGTAACTGGTTCTTCGGTGCGTTCATCCTCGTGACAGCGATGTTGCACATCGTTAACCATATGTCGATTCCAGTCACTTGGTTTAAGTCATACTCACTGTACTCCGGCGCAACAGATGCCATGGTGCAATGGTGGTACGGACATAACGCTGTAGGTTTCTTCTTAACCACAGGTTTCTTGGGCATGATGTACTACTTCGTACCCAAGCAAGCTGGCCGTCCTATTTACTCGTACCGTTTGTCTATCGTGCACTTCTGGGCATTGATCACTGTGTACATTTGGGCGGGTCCGCACCACTTGCACTACACAGCACTGCCTGACTGGGCACAATCACTGGGTATGGCCATGTCCTTGATTTTATTGGCCCCATCATGGGGTGGTATGATCAACGGGATGATGACCTTGTCTGGTGCATGGCATAAATTACGTACCGACCCAATCCTACGCTTCTTGGTTGTATCGCTTGCCTTCTACGGCATGTCGACCTTTGAAGGTCCGATGATGGCGATTAAAACTGTTAACGCCTTATCACACTACACTGACTGGACTGTCGGCCACGTACACGCCGGTGCTTTAGGTTGGGTAGCGATGGTAACCATTGGTTCGTTGTACCACTTAATTCCACGCCTGTTTGGCCGTGAAGAAATGCACAGTGTTGCGCTGATTAACACCCACTTCTGGTTGGCAACGATCGGTACGGTGTTGTATATCGCCTCAATGTGGGTCAACGGTATTATGCAAGGTCTGATGTGGCGCGCAATTAACCAAGACGGCACCCTAACCTACTCATTCGTTGAAGCGTTAGAAGCCGGTCACTATGGTTTCTTAGTACGCATGATCGGCGGTATCTTCTTCTTAACCGGTATGCTCTTCATGGCATACAACACATGGCGCACAGTACGCGCGTCAGATACTGAAAAAGCGACTGCACATGCGCGCTTTACTGTTGGAGAGGCCCACTAATGAAACAGCATGAACGCGTTGAAAAAAACGTTGGTTTACTCGCGCTCTTTATGGTGATTGCAGTCAGTATTGGCGGTCTTGTACAAATCGTTCCTTTGTTCTTCCAAGACATGGTGAACGAGCCTGTAGATGGCCTCAAGCCTTATACTGCTCTGCAACTGGAAGGTCGTGATATCTATATCCGTGAAGGCTGCGTTCAGTGTCACTCACAGATGATCCGCCCTTTCCGTGCTGAAACCGAGCGCTACGGTCACTACTCTGTCGCTGGTGAAAGCGTTTACGAGCACCCATTTTTATGGGGTTCTAAGCGTACAGGTCCTGACCTTGCTCGTGTTGGCGGTCGTTACTCAGACGACTGGCACCGTGCTCACTTGTACAACCCGCGCAACGTTGTGCCTGAATCTAAGATGCCTGCTTACCCTTGGTTAGTAGAGAACACCTTAGACGGCAAAGATACTGTGGCTAAAATTAAAGCCATGCGCTGGTTGGGCGTGCCGTACACCGATGAAGATATTGATGGTGCGGTAGCAGCAGTTAAGGGCAAGACTGAAATGGAAGCTGTAGTGGCTTACCTGCAAGTTCTTGGCACATACATTAAGAATAAACGGTAAGGCTCATGGATATCGGAACTCTTCGCGGCTTAGGTACAGTGCTCATTTTTGTAGCGTTTATAGGGTTGGTTTTTTGGGCTTATAACAGCAAGCGCAAATCCAGCTTTGATGAAGCTGCAAATTTACCCTTCGCTGACGAAGAGCCGCCTTCTAACGAGCTGAATACAGACACATCCAGGAGCAATAACCAATGACTTCTTTCTGGAGTTGGTACGTCGTAATTCTTACGACCGGTACTTTACTAGCCTTGGCGTGGCTGATTTTTGCCACGCGTAAAGGGCAACGCAGCGACATTACTGATCAAACAGTGGGTCATGTTTATGACGGCATTGAAGAGTATGACAACCCGCTACCTCGCTGGTGGTTTATGCTATTTGTCGGTACGATAATCTTCGCTGTTGGTTACCTTGTTCTTTATCCTGGTATGGGTAACTGGAAAGGTATTCTGCCAGGCTACGAAGGTGGCTGGACCTCAACTAAACAGTATGACCGCGAAATAACTAAGGCTGATGCAAAATACGGCCCTATTTTTGCTAAATACGCAGCAATGCCGATTGAAGACGTAGCAAAAGATGATCTAGCCCTGAAAATGGGTGGTCGTTTATTTGCCTCTAACTGTTCGGTATGTCACGGCTCTGATGCCAAAGGTGCACACGGCTTCCCTAACCTGACCGACAATGATTGGATCTGGGGTGGTGACGCTGAAACTATTAAAACCACGATTCTAAAAGGTCGTATAGCAGCGATGCCAGGTTGGGAAGCTGCTTTAGGTAATGACGGCGTCAAAAACGTTACCGGTTATGTGCGCAGCTTGTCTGGTTTAAAAAACCCTGAAGACATTAACCTTGAGGCAGGTCAACAGTCGTTTAACACAATGTGCGTAGCCTGTCATGGTCCGGATGGCAAAGGTAATAACCTACTGGGTGCACCTAATCTGACCGATAGAATCTGGTTGTATGGCTCAAGCTTTGCTCAAGTCCAACAAACAATTCGCCATGGACGTAACGGTCAAATGCCAGCTCAAGAAGATTTCTTGGGGAATGATAAAGTTCACTTATTAGCTGCTTATGTGTACAGCCTTTCGCACGGTGCAAAGGATCAGTAAATAACACCTGCGACATGTTGTCACTCTGCGCTGGAACGTCAGCAGGCGTACCATACGAAGCAGTTATAAGCTTATTCCGGCCAGCTCTACGCTGGCCGGATATTTTAAAAACCGCAGTGGTACAACCTGATGACTGAGCAAATACCTGTAAAAAACGTTACACCCAAAGCCCCTAGTGTTGACCTCTACGCAAAACGCGAGACGATCTATACACGCGCGTTTACTGGAATCTTCCGGAATATTCGTATTGCTTCAGGGCTGTTCTTATTTACTCTATTCTTAGGCACTGTCTGGCTGCCATGGGGTGACCGCCAAGCAGTTTGGTGGAACCTGCCAGAACGAAAATTCTATGTCTTTGGCGCAACCTTCTGGCCACAAGACTTTATGTTACTGTCTTGGCTGTTGATTATCTGCGCCTTCGGTTTATTCTTCATTACCGTATTTGCTGGGCGTGTTTGGTGTGGCTATACCTGCCCACAAAGCGTCTGGACGTGGGTCTTTATGTGGTGCGAAAAAGTCACTGAAGGTGACCGTAATGCACGCATGAAGCTCGATAAAGCGCCGATGTCTGCAAACAAATTTATGCGTAAAACAGCCAAACACATCCTTTGGATTAGCATTGGCTTTATCACTGGTTTTACCTTTGTTGGTTACTTCTCTCCCATCCGCGAACTGGCGATGGATCTGATTTCGGGCTCAGCGGATGGCTGGGCGTATTTTTGGGTTGGTTTTTTCACTTTATTGACCTACCTAAACGCCGGCTGGTTACGTGAACAAGTCTGTATTCACATGTGCCCTTACTCACGTTTTCAAAGTGTGATGTTTGATAAAGACACGCTGATCGTCTCTTACGATCCAGAGCGCGGAGAGAAACGCGGTCCTCGTAAAAAAGGCAGTGACTACAAAGCTCAAGGTCTAGGCGACTGTATTGACTGTAAGCTCTGTGTGCACGTATGTCCGACGGGCATTGATATTCGTGATGGTTTACAAATCGCCTGTATCGGTTGCGCGGCCTGTATTGATGCCTGTGATGATGTGATGCTAAAAGTCGGCTACCCTAAAGGCTTGATCAGTTACACCACTGAACACAACTTGTCTGGACAAAAAACCAAGCTGATCCGTCCACGCTTGATTGGTTATGCTGTTGCACTGACGATTATGAGCAGCCTCTTTGCTTACACTGTATTCAACCGTACACTGGTTGAACTCAATGTTCTTAAAGACCGTACGCCGTACCGTGAAAACCAAGAAGGCCGTATCGAAAACGTCTACACGCTAAAAATCATGAACAAAGATCAGACAGATCATGTCTACATCATTGAAGCAAGTGGCCTTAAAGGTTTACAACTGGAAGGAAAACATTTGATTCCAGCTGCTGCGGGAGAAATCTTATCTATCCCAGTATCGATCTCTGTTGACCCTGAAGATATTCCTTCAAGCACCAACACGATTGAGTTTAAAATTCTTTCTGAGGATGACAATAGCATTCACAGAACAGCAGAAAGCCGATTCCTCGGCCCAACAATTCGTTAATTAAAGGATATTGTATGCAGCCCGAAGACAATGTTTTACCCTGGTATAAAGAGTTTTGGCCTTGGTTCATCATTGGTATGCTCAGTTTTTCTGTGGTGCTCGGGCTGTCATTATTGACAATATCCATCCGTAATGCCGACAGCTTAGTGGTTGATAACTACTACGATGCCGGCAAAGGAATTAACACCTCATTGGAGCGCGAAAGACTTGCTGAGCAGCTAAAAATTGGCGGCACTTTGAACCTCGACAGTACTCTTGGCCAAGCTGAACTCACTCTGACAGGCAAAAGCAGACCGCAACATTTGGTGCTCAATCTGATCTCCCCCACTCAACCAGAGCGCGATCGCCGTATCGTTCTGCAGCCGGTCAGTAGCGACACTTACCGTGGCTTGCTGCAGGAAGATATTCAGGGTCGCCGTTTTGTTGAGGTTCTTGGCTCGGAAGATGATGCTGAATGGCGTTTATTTGAAGAACAGACCTTAGTAATCGGTGAATCCATCAAGTTAGGTGACTGAGCCTAACGCCACTGGCCTGTTAACACAGACTTCAGTGGACACTGTTTCACTTATAGATAGCGGACTATTATGGCTGCGCCTTTATCCTGTTTCCACTGCGGTTTACCTGTTTTTACTGGTGATGCTTTTACTGCTGTTGTCCTCCAGGAGTCGCGTGTTTTTTGCTGTCCTGGTTGTCAGGCAGTCGCACAAACCATTATCGCTGGCGGTCTAGAAAGTTATTATCAGCATCGCAGTGAACCCTCCGCTAATCCTGAAGCTCTGCCGGGCGTGTTACCGGATGAGTTACTGCTACTCGACCGTAAAGATATTCAAAAACCTTTCGTTAGCACCTCTGGCAATATCAGCGAAACCAAGCTACTGATCGAAGGTATCACCTGCGCTGCTTGTGGCTGGCTGATTGAAAAACATCTTAGAAAACTGCCGGGCGTACTGGAAACATCGCTCAACCTTAGCAATCACCGTCTGAGCATTCGCTGGGATAGTGAGCAAATCATGCTGTCTGAACTGCTAAAAACCATCCGCAATATCGGCTATGCTGCGCATCCTTGGCAGCCCGATACTGTCAGTGAAAAAATGCAAGCAGATAACCGTCGCGCCCTCCGTAAACTCGGCGTGGCAGGTATCTTATGGATGCAAGTGATGATGGCCTCGATGGCCACTTGGCCGGAGTTCAATTTAGATTTATCCGACGGCATGGACCGCCTCCTGCGCTGGATAAGCTTAATTCTCACCACTCCGATTGTATTTTATTGCAGCAGTGAGTTTTTCCACGGCGCTCTACGTGATTTACGTACACGACACTTAACGATGGACGTCTCCGTTTCTTTAGCCATCGCAGGTGCCTATGGCGCTGGAATTTGGTCAACGTTAACCGGCCAAGGTGACTTATATTTTGATGCCGCCGGCATGTTTGCTCTCTTTTTACTGTCCGGACGTTATCTTGAACGCCGTGCACGTGAGCGTACCTCAGCCGCAACCACGCAACTGGTCAACTTATTACCTGCCTCCTGTTTACGCTTAAATACAGACGGCAGTAGCGAACGTATTTTACTCAGTGAATTACAGCAAGATGATCAGCTTTTAGTCCCGCCTGGGCATCTGATCCCTGCTGACGGTCGTATTCTAACTGGGCGCTCCAGCATTGACGAATCACTACTGACCGGCGAGTACCTACCGTTAGCCAAAAAACCTGGCGATACGGTTGTGGCAGGCACTTTGAACATCGAAGGCCCATTGACAATAGCAGTATTAGCACTGGGTGAAGAGACTCAATTATCGGCAATCGTACGTCTTTTAGAGCGAGCACAATCACTTAAACCCCGCCTCGCTGAACTGGCCGATACCGTTGCCCAATGGTTCTTAATCAGTGTTTTAATCATTGCTGCTGTGGTGGGCTTAATTTGGTGGCAAGTTGATTCTTCACGCGCATTTTGGATTGTTTTATCGCTGCTGGTGGCCACCTGCCCTTGCGCATTATCGTTAGCGACGCCAACAGCCCTCACTGCAGCCACCGGCTCATTACACAAGCTAGGCCTGCTGATCACTAAAGGGCATGTACTGGAAAGCTTTCAAAAAGTCGACACCGTCATTTTCGATAAAACGGGGACGCTAACCGAAGGAAAGCTAACGTTAAAACAGATCCTGCCTATAGCCCAGCTTAGCGAACACGACTGCCTGGAGTTAGCCGCGGCCTTAGAAGGCCACTCCGAACACCCGATTGCGCGAGCCTTTGGCCGCACGACAACCGCAGCACAGGATGTCAGCAGTGCGCCTGGTTTAGGTCTAGAAGGTTTCGTCAACGGCAAACACCTACGTATTGGTCGTCCTGATTATGTCAGCACCTTGGGTGCTTACCCTGCCCCGCCAATGCCCAGTGCACAAGGTCAGTGGTTGCTACTCGGCGATACACAGCACGCTTTAGCATGGTTCGCTCTAGACGATCAGTTACGTGCTGACGCCCCCGCTTTACTTGAGACCTGTCGCGCTCGCGGTTGGCAAGTCCTACTGCTCTCTGGGGATAGCTCGCCGATGGTGCAACAAATTGCCGAGCAATTACACATTGATGATGCCCGCGGCGGTCTGACTCCAGACGATAAGCTGCAGGTGCTTAAAGAGTTACATCATCAAGGTCGTCACGTACTGATGCTGGGTGACGGCGTCAATGATGTACCGGTACTAGCAGCCGCAGATATCAGCATTGCTATGGGTAGCGCGACTGACCTCGCCAAAACGACGGCTGACGCAATTTTACTGTCTAACAGCCTCAGCAGTTTAGTCAGCGCCTTGGCCGTGGCTAAAAAAACCCGTCGAGTGATTATAGAAAACCTCGGCTGGGCAACCCTGTACAATGGCTTGGTCATCCCTTTCGCGGCAATTGGCTGGGTGACCCCAGGATGGGCAGCGTTAGGTATGTCAGTCAGCTCTCTTTTAGTCGTTTTAAACGCACTACGCCTAACCCGCTTTAGCGATTGAACTTAACCCTATTTTAGCGAGGCATACCATGGCAGCTTTATATGTAATGATCCCAGTAGCATTGATTATTGTAGCGCTCGCGATCAAGCTGTTTTTCTGGGCTGTTGATAACGGTCAATATGAAGACTTAGACAGCCCTGCACACAGTATTTTATTTGATGATGAAGATCCAATGCATACTGCTCACATGAACAACAAAGCACCCAAATCAAGCCCAACAGATGAGCACAACAATGGCTGATTTAATTCCATTACTCGCTTCAGCATTTATTCTCGGTTTACTCGGCGCAGGTCACTGTTTAGGCATGTGCGGTGGACTGATGGGCGCCCTGACTTTAGGCATTCCTGAGCAACAACAGCAACATCGTTTGCGCATGATTATTGCTTACAACCTCGGTCGCGTCAGTAGCTATGCAGTCGCCGGTTTCTTATTTGGTTTACTGGGCTGGGCCGTCGAGCAAACGCCGGCAGCAGCGGCTCTGCGTGTTATTGCAGCGTTTCTCCTCATCAGCCTCGGTTTATACTTAGCCGGCTGGTGGCACGGTTTAACCCGTATTGAAAATCTTGGTCGTCATCTATGGAAGTATATTCAACCGATCGCTGGGCGTTTATTACCGGTTAAAAGCACAACACACGCTTTACTACTTGGTGGGCTCTGGGGCTGGCTACCGTGCGGCCTGGTCTATAGCACGCTGTTTTGGACAGCGAGCCAAGGCGACGCGACGACCAGTGCCCTGCTGATGTTTACCTTTGGTTTAGGCACATGGCCGGTTTTACTTGCATCAGGCTTAGCAGCAGAGCGCGTCACGGTATTTTTACGTAAAAAAAATGTCCGATATGCCGCAGGGACACTGGTTATTCTTTATGGTTTATGGACATTGCCTGGTCCTCACCAGCATTGGCTAATGGGACATTAATAATAACCAGTTCACATAAATAGCTTTGATGCAGATCAAGAGCCATATCTCCAACACGCCCTATACTCGCTGAAAACGCGAGTAATCAGGGAGCAAGATGACATGAACAAAAGTATAGGGTGGAGCTCTAAACTATTTAGCACCTATCATCGCCTTGATAAACCATACAGCTCATACCCTACATTTAATTTTCAGCAGCCTATCAGTGCTTTTGAACGTTTTAGCGCCTTACGCGACAGTTCTAAAGCACGTAGACCGTTGGCGCTCAGCGTTAATATTCCTTTTTGCGCGAATGCATGCTACTACTGCACTGCAAAAAACGTAGTCACCAAAGACCGCAGCCGCAGCGCTGCTTACTTGCGTAGTCTTGAACAAGAAATACGTTTAGTCGCGCAACATATCAACACCAATCAACAGATTAAACAGCTACATTTTGGTGGCGGTACGCCTACATTTTTAAACACGGCCGAACTACGGCAGCTGATGAGCTGCCTAAAAGACAACTTTAATATAGTCAGCGATAACTTCAGCCAATACAGCATTGATATTGATCCGCGTGAAGCCGACTGGTCAACGATGGGTGTATTGCGTGATATTGGTTTTAACCGTGTCAATATTGAGGTGCAAGGGCTTGACCCGTCAGTACAACGCGCCATTAATCGCCTACAAAGCATTGAGCAAACACAAACCATTGTAGAGGCTGCACGCACATTACAATTTCGCACGGTCAATATCAGTCTGATGTATGGTTTGCCCAAGCAAACGCCACAGTCATTTACTCAAACGTTAACTGACATTTTAACACTTGGTGCTGACCGGATTGCTTTACAAGGTTTTCAACACCAACCCAGCAAACATCCTATTCAAAATCGCATTAACGCCACAGACTTACCCTGCTCTACAGAAATAGAGCAGATGCTTTATCTCGCGCAGCAAATGCTCACTGATGCAGGCTACCAGTATGTTGGCATGGGGCACTTTGCCTTAGCCGATGATGAGCTTGTCTTTGCCCAAGAGCATGAGTTTTCACAAGATGAAATACAAGACCATGGCGCTTTCCTCAGTTGCGACATTATCGGTTTTGGTGTTTCTGCAACCAGCCGACTGGGTAATTATCACTACCATAACACTCATGAGTTAAGCGCCTACCAAATGGCCTGCAACAATCAGCAACTTCCAGCGGCACAGGGCTTACTCTGTAAGAATGACGATCATATTCGTCGCAGCATTATTCAAGCCTTAACCTGTCAATTTAGCGTTAACTTTGCCAGCATTGAGCAGCAGCATAAGATTAGCATTCAAGACTACTTTCGTAAGCAATGGCCTCAGCTTGAGAAAATGCAACATGATGGACTGTTAATACTGACTGATAACGCACTGCACATGACCGCGCAAGGCCGTCTATTTACGCTGGCGGTTTGCCAACTATTTGATCAGCACTTTAGCTACGACGAAACCATCAACTCAGCTAGGACGCAAGCGATGTAAGGAGCTAACGACCCATACTAAACTGTGCCTAGTTGAGGCACAGTTCAACAAACAAAGTAGCAGCTTGTTGCAGGCTAAGGTAGTCTAAAGGCAATTACATTGGATCGCTTCTCGCCTAGGAATCATGGTATGGCCGAAATAACTAGCTTGCGTAGCCCGCATCAAGCTCATTGCAAAGATTGCAGCTTAGCCACACTTTGCTTACCCTTATCTTTGGAGATGCAAGATCTTGATGCACTTGACAGTATTGTTAAGCGCAATCGCCCATTGAAAAAAGGTGAGTTTCTTTTTCGTCAGGGTGATACTTTCGCCTCAGTTTATGCAGTACGCTCTGGCAGTCTGAAGACTTTTAGCGTTACTGATTGCGGCGCCGAACAAATTACGGGATTTCATTTACCCAGTGAATTTGTTGGTTTATCCGGTATGGACACAGAGCTTTACCCTGTTTCTGCAATCGCTTTAGAAACCACCTCAATTTGTGAAATCCCTTTCGACAGGTTAGATGAGCTCAGCGCTGTTCTGCCGCAATTACGCCGTCAGTTGATGCGCATTATGAGTCGCGAAATCCGTGATGATCAGCAGATGATGATGTTGTTATCGAAAAAAACTGCTGATGAACGCATTGCTACCTTTTTAGTGAACTTATCTGCACGTTTTCGTGCGCGCGGTTACTCTCCTCAGCAGTTTCGCTTAGCCATGTCACGTAACGAAATTGGCAACTACTTAGGTCTAGCTGTCGAAACAGTGTCGAGGGTGTTTACTCGTTTCCAGCAAAATGAGGTGCTCGTCGCAGAAGGCAAAGAAATCAATATAATCAATCTGATTGAAATCTGCGCCTTAGCGGGCGGCAACTTAGACAACTGACCTGTTTAATAGAGGCTAGACGTATGATTTTTGATGAATTTGCAATTAAGTCTTTAATTCGACCTATTCCTGACTTCCCCAAGAAAGGTAGTATTTTTCGTGACATTACTCCGTTATTTCAATCGCCGCGCGCCTTACGTATGGTGATTGATGGTCTAGTGCAACGCTATGTGGAAAGTGACTTCACCCATGTGGGTGCGATTGAGTCACGTGGTTTTTTATTAGGCTCCACAATTGCTTACGAACTTAACAAACCCTTGGTGTTATTTCGCAAACAAGGCAAGCTGCCGGCGGATGTACTCAGCGAGCCTTATGACACAGAATACGAACAGTCCACTTTAGAAGTGCACGCAGACAGTCTGCATGAAGGCGATAAAGTCTTGCTGATTGATGACATCATTGCCAGCGGCGGCACCTTTGTCGCAGCAGCACGCTTAATCCGCAGAATGGGCGCAAGTGTCTATGAAGTAGCCGCAATCATTGATCTTCCTGAACTGCAAGGCTCACAGCTCATGCAAGATATTGGTGTACCTACTTTTACCTTAACTGCTTTTACTCTCAACGAACACTAAGCCTCTCTTAACCCGCCCACAAAAAATGGGCGGGTTACAGCCTCATCTTCTTTGTCTATCCGCTACATTAAAGCATCTACTCTGACACATTTATTATATTAAAGAATTTTGATACTGTGCCATAACGCACAGTGCGACAACCCGTCACGATCTTTACTTGTTTTTAATCAATAAATAAGTGACATAATACAAATGTCGTAAATATAAAAGAGTGCTTCATATGTTTCGCAATTCTTCTTATCTAAGTGCTTTGCAGTATGCGACTGGTCTTTCCAGTACCCAACTGACAAATGCAACATCACTCACTCCCGGGGAGTATGCGCAATGATCTCGGAAACCCTTATTGATCTGTCACGCTTTCAGTTCGCGATGACAGCAATGTATCACTTTATTTTTGTACCGCTGACCATAGGTCTAGCATTTTTGCTAGCGATTATGGAGTCGGTCTATGTCTTAACCGGCAAAGAAGTGTACAAAGACATGGTGCTCTTCTGGGGCAAGCTCTTTGGTATTAACTTTGCCATTGGGGTTGCTACCGGTTTGACCATGGAATTCCAATTTGGTACCAACTGGTCGTACTACAGCCACTATGTGGGTGATGTCTTTGGTGCCCCCTTAGCAATTGAAGGTTTGATGGCATTCTTCCTAGAATCAACCTTTATTGGTTTGTTCTTTTTCGGTTGGGATCGCCTCAGCAAGCGCCAGCACTTGGCAGTTACTTGGTTAGTCGCCATTGGTTCTAACCTATCGGCACTATGGATTCTAGTTGCTAACGGCTGGATGCAAAACCCAATTGGCGCAGAATTCAACTACGAAACCATGCGTATGGAAGTGACTGACTTCGCCGCATTGATTTTCAACCCAGTCGCTCAGGTTAAATTCGTCCACACTGTTGCTGCAGGTTATGTGACCGGCTCAATCTTTGTTCTGGCGATCTCCAGTTGGTACTTACTCAAAAAACGTGACATGGGCTTTGCGCGGCGTTCGTTTGCAATCGCTGCGGCCTTTGGTTTGGCCTCTATTCTTTCAGTGATTGTGCTGGGCGATGAGTCAGGCTATGAGATTGGTGATGTACAGAAAACCAAACTCGCCGCAATTGAAGCAGAGTGGCACACAGAAGAAGCGCCAGCGGCCTTTACGCTGATTGGTCTTCCTAATATGAAAACTCACACCACTGACTACGCGATTAAAATCCCGTATGCCATGGGTATTATTGCAACCCGCTCACTTGATACTGAAGTGACAGGTATCAAAGACTTGATGGATCAGCATGAAGTGCGTATCCGTAACGGTATGGTGGCGTATGAGCGCTTAGCTGTTTTGCGTGCAGGTGATCGCTCGGCGGAAAACGTAGCGTTGTTTGACGAAGTTAAACAGGACCTTGGCTATGGTTTACTGCTGAAGAAATACACCGAGAATATCGCTGATGCGACTGAAGAGCAGATCAAGCAAGCGACAGCCGATACCATCCCTCACGTACCCAGCATATTCTGGGCGTTCCGCTTTATGGTTGGTGCCGGCTTCTTAATGTTGCTGCTATTTGTTTTAGCCTTTTGGGCATCCACCAAGCACAACCAAGAGCACAAGCCTTGGCTGCTGAAATTTGCTTTGTTTAGCTTACCGCTGCCTTGGGTTGGCGTGCAAACAGGCTGGTATGTTGCAGAAGTGGGTCGTCAGCCCTGGTCGATTGGTGAAGTATTACCAACCTATCTATCGGCTTCATCACTCACTACCGCTGATGTACTGGGATCAATCATTACGATTGCTGCGATCTACACGGTGTTAATTATTATTGAAATGTTCTTGATGATTCGCTTTGCGCGCAAAGGTCCAAGTTGCTTGCATACCGGTCGTTACCATTTCGAACAAAACACCACTAAAAACGTATAAGGAGTGACGAAATGTTTGATTACGAAACTCTAAAACTCATTTGGTGGGTACTGGTTGGTGTTCTGCTAATTGGTTTTGCCTTAACCGATGGTTTTGACTTAGGCGCTGTGATTCTACTGCCCTTTGTTGGTAAAACTGATAGCGAGCGTCGTGTTGTACTCAATACCATGGGCCCGCACTGGGAAGGTAACCAAGTTTGGTTAGTGACTGCAGCAGGTGCATTATTTGCTGCTTGGCCAATCGTATACGCTGCATCTTTCTCTGGCTTTTACTGGGCAATGCTGATCGTACTTTTTGCCTTATTCACCCGACCTCTTGGTTTTGATTACCGCAGCAAAATAGATAATCCAAACTGGCGTTCGCGCTGGGACTGGACACTGTGCGTCGGTAGCTTTGTACCATCACTGGTGTTTGGTGTTGCATTTGGTAATTTGTTCCTTGGCGTGCCGTTTATGCTGGATGACACCATGCGCATCACCTACACCGGCGGCTTCTGGGGATTGCTAAATCCGTTTGGCATCCTCGCTGGCTTGGTCAGTGTAGCGATGCTCACTACCCACGGTGCAACGTGGCTGATGATGCGTACTGATCAGCAGATCTTTCAGCGCTCACGCAGTGCAGTACAGCTTTTTGCGATTGTCTTCTTGATCACCTTTATTGGTGCGGGCCTATGGTTATGGCTCGGTATTCAAGGCTACAGCGTGACATCAATGATTAATTTCAATGGCCCCATTGATCCACTGAGTAAAATTGTAGAGCAGAACAACCCAGGCTGGATGGCCAACTACACGCAATACCCAATCATGCGCATCGCGCCGATTGTGGGTATCGTTGGTGGTGTGTTGGCACTATTGGCGGCAACCATTAATCGTTCAGCTTTAGCCTTCTTAGGCTCATCGTTGATGATCGTCGGTGCATTATGCACCGCAGGTTTTGCGTTATTCCCATTTTTAATGCCTTCAAGCATTGATCCAGCATCCAGTTTAACCATGTGGGATGCGGTATCCAGCCATAAGACCTTAGGTATTATGTTTGTTGCTGCCGCAATTTTTGTACCACTTATTTTGATCTACACCTTATGGAGCTACATAAAGATGTGGGGTACCGTTAAAGTTGCCGATATTGAGGGTAACCAACACGACCTCTACTAAAAGACGTTTACTCGGTGGTGTTGGTAACACCAACACCACCCTGAGTCGAAAAGTAGAACAGTTTTATTGAGGCACTCAACACACAGTTTTATACTATGATTTAAGGGGTTTTTATGTGGTATTTCACTTGGATTCTAGGCGTATTGTTAGCCTGTAGCATGGCAATCATTAATGCTTTATGGCTAGAAAGATCATTTGATCTGGATGCTGGTACTGATTCAAAGGGCCAATAAGCAACAATAAGCCGCTTCCTCTGAACTGCCCCCAAAAAGTTGGACTAACTTTTTGGGGGCAGTTCACCGGTCGCGGTTTTTTTATTCAGCAACACGATATGTTTTCTAACGTAACGCAGCCTTCAATGCTGCGGCAATTTTGGCATCATGACCATAGCTATCAGAGCGAAAACGTAAACGGTTATCCATGTCCACTTCCACCGTCCAATACGCCAATAGCACTGGAACTGGACGTGGCAAATTCACATTACGAGTTTTGCCACTGGCCTTAATGTGTTCAATGCGTTGGCGTTCTTCTTCGCTGGCATCAAACAACAAAAAGTCGACCAGTTTTTGTGCATCCTCAACTCGTACGCAACCTGAACTGACTGTCCGCGTAGCGCGACCAAATAAGTGTTGACTGGGCGTATCATGCAAATACACAGAAAAAGGATTAGCAAAACGAATGGCCACCAAGCCCAGCGCATTTTGCGGACCAGGACCCTGACGTAACATAATTCCAGATGGCGCATTCCAGTTAATACTGGCTGGGTCCAACACATTACCCTGATAGTCCAACACACTCATATTACTGCGCGATAAGTAATTCATATCTCGGCGAATGGCGGGTAACTTATCTTCACGCAAAATAGTCGGCGGTACAGTCCACGTCGGATTAATCGTCAAATGGGTAATGCGCGACTTTAATAAAGGTGTTTGCCGTTTTACCGTGCCAACCTGAGTACGCGTACGCCAGACAATATCACCATCCCGAAAATACAGTAAGCGAGCGCCAGCGATATCAACCACTAACATAGTTGGTTCAAGTTGTTTATCCAGCCAACGTAAGCGTTCGAGATTAACCCGCACTTGCAACAAGCGCTGCTCCGGACTGATATTTAGTTCACGTAATGTAGCCGGCCCAACCACGCCATCGTCTTCTAAATAGTGATCCTGTTGGAATGTTTTCACTGCCTCGGCCAATTCATCGGTATAGAGCAAAGAGTCGACAGGCTCATTTATTCTATCAATTTCATCGTCCACCGCTTCTGCTAGCGCAGAGGTATTATCACTGCTAGGGTCAATATATCCAGCTAAGTGTAAGCGCTGCTGCAAACTCGGTACGCGCACATCAAGCATACCCACTCGCAATGATTTGCCTTCTATGGGCACTTGCCCCCAATCCGCCTGAGTTAAAAAATAACTATTTTTCAACGTTTCGCGTAGCTTTTGATAGGTACTGTGTTGAGGCCGCACATCAGCAAACACTTGTGGCAAATTACTCACACCGGCGACAGCCACATCGACAATGGAAGTTTGCACAGGTTGCTGAACTGCCGCCTCATGCCAGTAGGGTTCAACAACACTCGCATCAAGTACGCCATCACGTAAGTGTTGTAATACCTGCAAATACCCATGACTAAGTAATAGCTCATTACAAGCCTGTTGCTCAGCTGAACGAGGCTGTTTAAGCGCTGCAACACGATGTAATTGATACATTGTCGGCTCTAAACCGTCATAACGCGTATCCAATAACAAAGCGGCTAACTGCTCTCGCAGAGCGGCATCCTGCCACAGCGGCACATAACTCAGTGCCTGATAGAATGCTTGTAGTCGCTGCAGGGACTGTTCCGACAAACGGTCTGATGTTGATACAGCGCAACTTTGAGGCAATGTATTAAGTGTATCAACCAGTATTTGCGCGTTATTGCTAGGCTGCGCCCAACTGGGTGCAACGTGAGTCATGCCAATAACTAAAGCCAACCAAGTGTATTTTTTAAGCAAGGGTTTGGATCCATTCAGTGAGCTGTTAAGATGTGCGACTTAGATTCGCAGCACAGTAGAAGACGCTTGCCGAATCAGTTGTATCACAATTATAAAAACAACTCAGATACATAAACAGCCATGCGCTTCCGCCCGATGTTTTTACAGAGCACCTATTGTGCCGTAACGAGAGTATCTATATGCGTCGTTCTTTCTTAATTCAATCTTTTTTTA
Source organism: Denitrificimonas caeni (assembly GCF_905120345.1). Taxonomy (GTDB): domain Bacteria; phylum Pseudomonadota; class Gammaproteobacteria; order Pseudomonadales; family Pseudomonadaceae; genus Denitrificimonas; species Denitrificimonas caeni_A. The sequence goes on from NZ_CAJHOA010000001.1 coordinate 703,502, forward strand.
TTGCTGTATCCAGTCTCTGTGCTCTTTCAGCCACAGCTGCCACGCTTCCGCAACAACTGACTAGCGCACTCAAACAAGCCGCTCCCTCGTTAAACAACAACGTTCTCTCAACAGCGTTAAGCGCCATGCAGTGCGCACTTAGCAACGGAGCAGAACCTGCACAGCGCTTAGCCGTCATTGATTTTTCTTTACCGTCCAGCGACAAACGTTTATGGATTTTTGATCTGCAAAGCAAAAAACTAGTCTTGCATGATTTTGTAGCCCACGGAAACCGCTCTGGCGATAACTTTGCCACTCGCTTTTCCAATACCAATGGCAGTCACCAATCCAGTATCGGTTTGTTTCGCACGGCGGAAAGCTATCAAGGTAAGCATGGTTATTCTTTACGGATGGATGGTTTAGAGCCAGGATTTAATGATCGTGCCCGTGAACGCGCCATCGTTATCCACCCTGCTGATTATGTCAATCCAGCGTGGATCAAAAGCCAAGGTCGCATTGGTCGTAGCCAAGGCTGCCCCGCAGTTCGCCCAGAAATTGCCCGCACGGTGATCGATAAACTTAAAGGCGGTCAATTTATGTTTTCTTGGTATCCCGACCAAAAATGGCTACAAAGCTCCATTTACTTAAACTGCCGAACCGGTCAAATTGCGAGTCGCACCAGTAAAAACAATACCGATGGTAGTTAATTAATCGCTAAGTTGGGCTGTTATCTAAAAAGGCTAACAGCTCATTTTTTTTGCTCATTGCATCTTGATAACCCAACTCAATCAGCTCATTGCAATAACTGCGCTCAAACAATAGATAACTCAGCACACCACCACCACTCGCGCGCGTAGCACCGGGGCCGCGTAAAAACAAACGCAGTGATGCGGGTAACTGATGACGGTGCCGAGCAGCAATCTCATCAATTTTTTTACTCGGCGAAATAACCAGTACATCGACCGGTGACAATCCCAAATATCTCTTACGCTCAGTCTCAGGTAGCATTTTGCCAAGCATATTTAAGCGCCCAAGCAATTCAATATCCGATTCTAAATTATCAATAAAGGTACTGTTCAATAGATGTCCGCCTATTTGCGCAAGGCTGGGCGGACGAGCCGTTATAGGAATGGTTTGTTCTTCTTGCGTCTGACTACGCACACCAATCACCAAAACACGATCAGCCCCAAGATGTAATGCTGGACTAATGGGCGCGGCTTGACGCACAGCACCATCACCAAAATACTCATTATTTAAGCGCACAGGGGGAAAGAGTAAAGGAATCGCCGAACTTGCCATCAAATGTTCAATACGCAAACGTGCTGGTACACCATTGCGACGATGACGTACCCAAGGTTCAATATTCCCGCGTCCTTGATAAAAAGTCACGGCTTGCCCGGACTGATAGGCAAAGGCTGTAATCGCTACTGCACGTAATTTACGTCGCGCCACAGCAAGATTAATACCAGAAAAATCCAGTTCCTTAAGTAATAACTCCCGTAGCGGTGAGTTATCCAACAAAGCTACAGGCTCTAATCCACGCCCAAACCCCAGCAAATGTTGGCCAACAAAACGTGCAGCTTGACGGAGTACGCCCCACCAATCCGTTCGGTAGACTAAATCAGAACGAAAACCTTGCCAAATACTAGTGAGTTTGCGGATGGCTTGCTGAAAATTTAAAGCGCCACAGGCCAAGCTGACCGCATTAATGGCACCGGCTGAGGTTCCGACAATCACTTCAAATGGATTATCAGCTGACTCAGGTAATAAATCCGCAATTGCCGCTAACACACCCACTTGATAGGCGGCCCGCGCACCACCACCGGATAAGATCAGAGCTGTTGTTGTGTTTTTTTTAGCATCCAGCGCTAATTTAAGCGTGGACGTTTGCTCCTGTGTATTCAATACAGCTTCGCCTCACCTTCAGGTCGAGTTTTAAAACGTCGATGTGCCCACAAATACTGCTCTGGCTGTTCTGAAATAGCTCGCTCAATCCATTGATTAATACGTAAACAGTCGTGTTCATCCGAGTCACCTGGAAAATTTTGCAGTGCTGGTTCAATTTTTATCAAGTAGCCCTTACCATTTGCCAAGCGTGTTTGCGTCATCGGTATAACCAGCGCGCGTCCCAGTTTGGCAAATTTACTGGTTGCCGTTACTGTAGCAGCTGGTATGCCGAAAAGTGGTACAAAAAGGCTCTGTTTGGGACCATAGTCTTGGTCAGGCGCATACCAAATGGCCCGTCCCTGACGCAGTACTTTCAGCATGCCACGTACATCTTCACGCTCAATCGCTTTAGCATCAGCATTATGACGCTCACGTCCACGGCGCTGCACATAATCAAAGACTGGATTTTTATGCGCCCGATACATGCCATCAATAGTGTGGCGCTGTCCTAATAAAGCTGCGCCTATCTCTAAGGTCGTGAAGTGGATGGCCATTAAAATAATCCCTTGGTTCTGCGCTTGCGCTGCTTGCAGATGCTCTAAGCCTTGCACTTGCAACAAACGGCCTAAACGCTTTTTCGGCCACCACCAGCTCATCGCCATTTCAAAAAAAGCGATACCCATAGAAGCAAAGTTTTCTCGTACTAATTGCTCACGCTCAGCCGTGCTTAAGTGAGGGAAACACAACTCAATATTACGGCTGACAATATGTCGTCGACTGGCAGCGCTAAGCCGCATTAGCACACCCAAGCCACGGCCTAGACGTAATAAAATCACATAAGGTAACTGCGTTAGCAACCACAAAACAGCCAACCCAAACCACAACAACCAGTAACGCGGATGCAAAAAGGCGGTATCAAATCCAGAATGCTTCATACTCAACATACCAAACAGCGTAAAAGATCGTATTCTACATGGCTTATTCGTTTGCAGCCTGCCATGCTTAACGCTATAACTAACTTTTAATTTTTACAATCCATAGAGCCATCGATGAATCAAGCAGATCTTCTTGAGAAAGCACCTGTCTTTCAACTTAAAGGCAGTATGCTCGCCTTAACTATTTTAGAGCTTTCATCCAATGAGCTTGACCGCCTAGATATCCAACTGGCGGAAAAAGTTGAGCAAGCACCGCAATTTTTCCAAGATGCACCCATTATTTTAGCCCTCGACAAATGCTTACAGAGTGCGCAACCCTTAGATTTAGTGCGCTTATTGAGTATCTGTCGTAAGCATGGTTTACATACTCTAGCGCTACGCGCGGAACATCCTGAGCACTTAGCTGCAGCGCAACTTGTAGATTTAGCCGTCATTCCGCCAAGTGGTGCTCGCGAGCGGCCCTTAGCGATTGCAGCAACAGCTGAAACAGCGACAGAGCACAACTTTACCCCGGCCAGAATCATTACCCAGCCGGTGCGCAGCGGCCAACAAGTTTACGCAAAAAATACTGACCTAATTGTAATGGCCGCGGTGAGCGCTGGGGCTGAACTTTTAGCCGATGGTAACATCCATGTTTACGGCCCCTTAAGAGGCCGCGCACTCGCCGGCATCAATGGCAATCTCGAAGCGCGTATATTTTGCCAACAAATGAGCGCTGAAATGTTGTCCATTGCTGGACAATATAAAGTTGCGGAAGATTTACGTCGCGACCCTTTATGGGGAGAAGCGACACAAACCTATTTAAATGCAGAACACTTAGAGATCTCTACACTCTGATCTATACCTTTGTGTCAATGAACACTTTATAATTAATTCATCAACCACCCTTTACTCTATTAATAAGGTGACCCGCTTGTCTAAGATTATTGTTGTAACATCAGGTAAAGGCGGCGTTGGCAAAACCACCACCAGCGCAGCGATTGGCACTGGCCTCGCCTTACGTGGGCATAAAACAGTCATTGTCGACTTTGACGTTGGCTTACGTAACCTCGATTTAATCATGGGGTGCGAGCGCCGCGTGGTATATGACTTTGTTAACGTTATTAATGGTGATGCCACACTCAACCAAGCGCTGATCAAAGATAAACGCTTGGAGAACTTATATATTCTAGCAGCCAGTCAAACCCGTGATAAAGATGCTTTAACTGTCGAAGGCGTTGAGAAAATCATTACCGAGCTGGCTGAGCAATTTGAATACGTGATTTGCGATTCACCAGCTGGTATCGAAAAAGGTGCGCATCTAGCCATGTACTTAGCGGATGCCGCCATTGTCGTAACCAACCCCGAAGTTTCTTCAGTGCGTGACTCTGATCGTATGCTGGGTCTACTCTCGAGCAAATCTAAGCGCGCTGAAGAAGGTCGTGAGCCGATTACAGAGCATCTGTTACTGACTCGCTACAGCCCAGAACGTGTTGCGCGCGGCGAAATGCTGAGTGTCGAAGATGTTGAAGAAATCCTGTCAATCCAGATGATTGGTGTTATCCCTGAATCACAAGCGGTACTCAAAGCCTCTAACCAAGGTGTACCTGTTATTCTTGATGAGGAAAGTGATGCCGGCCAAGCTTACAGTGATGCCGTCGATCGTTTATTAGGCAAAGAGGTACCGCACCGTTTTCTGGAAGTCCAGAAAAAAGGTTTCCTCCAGCGTATGTTCGGAGGTAAAGAGTGAGTATTTTAGATTTTCTTAGAGCCCGAAAGAAAGCGCCAACAGCATCTATTGCAAAAGAGCGCCTACAAATCATTGTTGCCCATGAACGGGGTCAGCGTGATGAGCCGGACTATCTACCAGCGCTACAAAAAGAGCTGGTAGAAGTGATTCGTAAATACGTCAACATTGATCATGAACAAGTGCAAGTCGCTTTAGAAAACCAAGGCAGTTGCTCTATTCTTGAGTTGAATATTACGCTACCAGACCGCTAAATCTAGATTATCAAAGCAGTCATTATTTGGCGGCCCATCGGCCGCCAAATCTATTTATGGGGTACGTTATGCCGCTGTCCAGCATTGAAATCATCTATGCAGACTCCTATATCTTAGTGGTCAACAAGCCCACTTTATTATTATCTGTACCGGGTCGTGCGCAAGACAATAAAGATTGCTTGGTCACACGCCTGCAAGAAAACGGCTATCCCGATGCGCGCATCGTTCATCGTTTAGATTGGGAAACCTCCGGTTTGATTATTCTCGCCAGAGATGCCGACAGCCATCGTGAGTTATCACGTCAATTTCACGATCGTGAAGTCGATAAATGTTACACCGCATTATGCTGGGGTGATCTGCTCCAAGAGGAAGGCAAAATCGAGCTACCTCTACGCTACGATCCGCCCACTAAACCACGTCATGTCGTCGATCATGAGCAAGGCAAAAGTGCTCTGACCTTCTGGAAAGTGCTGCAACATAATACAGATCATTGCCGCGTAGAGCTCACGCCTTACACCGGCCGCTCTCATCAACTCAGAGTGCACATGTTATCCATTGGCCACCCATTACTCGGCGATGGTCTCTACGCACACCCGCAAGCGCTACAAGCGGCACCACGCCTGTGCTTACATGCCAGCGCGCTAAGCTTTACCCATCCGCAGTCTAAACAGCGTCTAGACTTTAGCTGCCCAGCGCCCTTTTAAGAGGATATACAGCACTGCATATCCATACACTAAGCACATGCATTACACTGCAGTATAGAACTCAGTATTGAAAAAGGCACAGTATGTCCCCCCATGAAGCCTTACTTGCTTTACGGCACTATTTAACCAGCCAAATTCTTGGTCAAGAACGGCTCATTGATCGTTTACTGATTGCCTTATTGGCTGATGGGCACTTACTGGTTGAGGGTGCCCCAGGCTTGGCTAAAACTAAAGCAATTAAATACCTTGCGGAAGGCTTAGAAGCGAGTTTTCAACGCATCCAGTTCACCCCTGATCTGTTGCCTTCAGATATCACCGGCACCGATATTTATCGTCCGGAAAGTACGCTTTTTGAGTTTCAGCATGGTCCTATTTTCCATAATTTAATTCTAGCCGATGAAATCAACCGCGCTCCGGCTAAAGTCCAGTCAGCACTACTGGAAGCGATGGCCGAGCATCAGGTCAGCATCGGTAATAGTACCTATGCCCTACCCAGTTTGTTTTTGGTTATGGCCACACAAAACCCGATTGAGCAAGAAGGCACCTACCCGCTGCCCGAGGCGCAGCTCGATCGTTTTTTAATGCATGTCAAAATTGGCTTCCCTGATGCACAAATAGAACGAAAAATCCTCCAGCAAGCTCGTGGTATTGCCTTGCATGGTGAGCAAAAACCATTGCAGCAATTGAGCCAAGATACTATTTTCGCGGCGCGTGAAGAAATCCTCAACTTGTATATGGCCGATGCCATGGAGGAATACTTAATCCAACTGGTGATCGCCACTCGTACCCCAGCCAAATACGATTCGCAACTGGCCAAGTGGATTCGCTTTGGCGCCAGCCCGCGCGGCTCTATCGCTATCGATCGCTGTGCGCGTGCGCATGCTTGGTTAGCGGGACGCGATTTTGTCAGCCCTGAAGATATCCAAGCCGTGTTATTTGATACCTTACGCCACCGTATTATTTTAACCTTTGAGGCTGAGGCGGCTGGAATTGATCAAGACCACGTACTGCAACATTTACTTGATGTGGTGGCGGTTGCCTAATGGATATGCAGGGACGCACGCACATTGAGCTGCATGATTTATTAGACATGCGTCATTACTTGCACAAAATTCAGTTATTTAGCACACCTCTGCAGCGCAGTGCCTTACTCGGCTTACACCGCTCGCGCTTACGCGGTCGCGGTATGGACTTTGATCAGGTGCGTGCTTATCAGACTGGCGATGATGCGCGTAGCATTGATTGGCGTGTCACCGCGCGGACCGGCGAAGTCCATACCAAAGTTTTCCATGAAGAGCGTGAACGCCCAACGTTCATTCTCGTTGAGCAAAGTTTGCATCTATTTTTTGCCACCACAGGCTGTTTTAAATCAGTACTGGCTGCGCAGGCTGCCAGCTTGTTTGCTTGGGCAAGTTTGCAACACAATGATCGTATAGGCGGTTTAGTCTTCGATGATAACGGTGTCACGCATACGCCAGCACATCGTAATAAACACAGTGTTCTGCATTTTTTACATGCGATTGCAAATGCCAACCAGCGCCTGCAACAGCCGGTGACTGACGGGCTCAGCAACCCCTTACCCGAGGCGCTGCAGCAAGCACGGCGCCTGATGCGTCCGGGCAGCTTAATTATTTTAATTTGTAACGAGCGTCACTTAAATGATGAAACCAGTCAGTTATTACGCCGTTTAGCGCAACACTCTGAGCTGGTGTTACTACCCCTCTCTGATCCCCTGGAGCATTGCTTACCTAAAATAGGCTATGCCCGATTTAATAGGGGCGATAGGAGTGTCGGACTTAATACCCATGACAGCACGGTGCGCCAGCAATGGCAGGAAAAAGGTGAAGTTTATCAATTAGCCTGGCAAAACCTCGCACAGCAACTCAGCGCACCCCTGCTACCACTGAGTACGCAACAGCCGATCCTGCAGCAATTACAAACCTTCAATTTGCAGCAGACGCGCAGCACAGACGGTACAACATGATTAGCATTGAGCAACTACAGCCCATTATTTTACCGCCCCCTATTAGCGGCTGGCCACCGGCTATTGGCTGGTGGCTGCTGGCCCTATTGGTGATTATCGTGTTGGCGGGGTGGCGTTACCTGAGCAGCGTAAAGACACAGCCGCAGCGACCACTCAACCATGATCCGTTACGTGACAGCGCTTTACAGCAGTTGCAGACGTTGCCAAAACCGCATGGCGGCGAACAAGTTGGCCCTTGGTTGCAGCAGCTTAATCAATTGTTAAAACGTATCTGTGCGACACGCTACCCTGAGCATGCCAGTCACACCCTGAGCGGGCGTGAATGGTTAGCATTTTTAGACAGTCGCTGCCCAGCTGCTGGACTTACGCGCTGGATGATTTTAGTACAGGGCGCCTATCAGCCTGATTGCCGCCTAGACGATAAATCCATTGCTCAATTGCAGCAGGCCATCGATACTTGGATTCGTAAACATGTTTGAATTTGCCTGGCCATGGTTGTTCCTATTAGCGCCTCTACCTTGGTTAGTACGTACTTTTGTGCCCTCTTTACAGCATCAAGATGTAGAGTTGCGTACACCTTTCTCTAACGAAATCGACGAACTAGAGCATGCTCAGCGTAGTGCTTTACCACGTTGGCGTAGCCACACTGTTGTGTATAGTTTCTTGTGGCTACTGTTGCTCTGCGCCGCTGCGCGACCACAATTACAAGGCAGCCTAGAGGAACAAACGATCACAGGACGCGATTTATTAATTGCGGTGGATGTCTCGAGTTCCATGCTCTATAGCGATATGCAATTAGACGACAACAACGTTTCGCGGATGGAGTTCGTCAAACACTGGTTGGATAATTTTATTATCCAACGCCATGGCGATCGTTTGGGCTTGATCTTATTTGGCAGTCAAGCGTATCTGCAGGCGCCACTAACCTATGACCATCAGAGCGTACGTACTTGGGTGCAAGAAGCTCAGTCTGGAATTGCCGGTAATAACACGTCAATTGGCGATGCAGTAGGGCTAGCGATCAAACGTTTGCGCACACGCCCAGCGAACCACCGTGTGCTCATTTTAGTCACCGACGGTGCCAACACCAGCGGTGTAATGTCACCCGTAGCCGCAGCGCAACTGGCGGCGCGCTATCAGATTAAAATTTACACAGTGGGTATTGGCAGCAGTCAAACTGATAATTTACAACAGTTGATTGAAACCAGCAGCCTGGAACTGGATGAGCAAACCTTAAAAGATATTTCTCAGGTCACCGGTGGTCAATACTTCCACATCAACAATAGCAACGATTTAGCCGACATTTATCGCAGTCTCAACCAACTCGAACCCAGCGCAGACTATCAAATTCCTAAACGTAAGACGCAAGAACTGTATAGCTGGCCTTTAGCTGCAGCATTTTTACTGAGCATGCTGCTCGTTGTCTTGCGTGTCTATAGTGCGTACCGCCAAGTTCCAGCGACTCAGGAGTGCAATTAATGTCATGGCTGATCACTCACTGGCCAGAATGGACGCGACCCTACTGGCTGCTCTGCATACCTGTTAGCGCCTTCTTGCTCTGGGCGCTCTATCGAGTGCATCAATCACAATACGATTGGCGATCATTATTACCGCAAGCATTCCACGCTGTGTTATTAAACATTGGAGCACCACGCCAACGTAACGCTCGCTACTTTTTATTAGGTTGCGCATGGTTATCCGCAGTATTAGCTCTCATGGGTCCCAGCTGGGAAAAAAACACTGAACAGAGCAACCACGAACAACATTTAGCCCCCTTGGTGATTGTGATCCAACTGACCCATGATGTCTTGGCCAATGATTTACCTCCCAGTCGCTTACACCATATTCGCGAAAAAATACTCAAGGTGCTGGAAAAGCGCGACGCTGCTTATACCGCGTTAGTTGTCTACTCAGGCAGCGCACATACGCTGGTACCTCTCAGCAATGATTTACTCACCAGTCAAAATCTTCTGCAAGCACTGCAGCCGGATCTGATGCCAACGCCTGGGTTACGTGCAGATTTAGCGATAGAACGCGCCATCAAATTATTACAACAAGGTGCGCAAGGCGAAGGTCAGATTCTACTGATCAGTACTGGTGTTTCGGTTCACGAGCAAACCAAGATCCAAAAATTACTTAAGCCGCACGCTATACATCTGAACATTATGGGGGTTGGCAGCACAGACGGCGCCCCTCTGACATATTCAGTAGACGGTCATTTTTTGACTGATACATCAGGTGCCATTGTTATTAGTCGACTCAATGAGACCTCTTTGCAGCTCCTGGCTAAACAAACAGACAGCCCTTATGTGCAGCTTCGTTTGGATGACAGCGACCTTGCGGCATTGGATATTTTCACTCAAACAGAAAGCAGCTTCAGCACCGGTATTATCGGACACGCAGCAGCTCAGCAGGATCAAGGGTATTGGTTTATTTTACCGATACTCTTACTTGCCGCTACTTTTGCACGACGTGGCAGCCTGCTACTGATCCTGGTTTGTCTACTGCCTATGTCGTCATTTGCCTTTGAGCTGGAGCATCTATGGCTTCGCCCTGATCAGCAAGGTGCAAAACTCCTAGAGCAGCAGCCTGAGCTCGCCGCAGAGCACTTTACTGATCCGTTGTGGCGCGCCACAGCTTTATATTTAGCAGAGGACTACCAAGCTGCCGCCGCACTGTTTGCCGACTTTGATACGGCCGAGGCGCACTATAATCGCGGTAATGCCCTTGCTTTATCCGGTTTACTGCCAGAAGCACTGGAGGCCTATCAGTACGCGCTCAGCCAAGCCCCAGATATGTTGGCTGCACAGTACAACATAGCGGTGGTTAAAGAGCAGCTAAAGACCGTCCAAGAGAGCAAGACTGATAACAAAGAGACGTCCACGCCTAAAGCTGAGTCGGCATCAGCTGCAACAGAATCCTTTAGCGCAACAACGTCCTCAGCAGCAGCGACGACCACGCCTGAGTCTTCACAGCAAAATGGTATATCGTCAACCGAACCAAAAATAACACCATCACAAGGACTCAACAGCACACTACCCTCAGCACAGTTAAGCCCCCAGAACCCAACAGCAGCGCAGCAGCCTGAAACCCGTCCAACAGAACCGTCGCTGCACTTAGAAAGCTGGCTTGAACAAATTCCTGATAACCCCAGCGAATTGTTAAAGCGTAAATTTTGGTATGAGCAAAGCATGCAGGAGTCAGCACCTTGAACACTCGTAACATTGCTTTTTATATCAGCTGGCTCCTGCTGCTGTGCATCACCCCAATACAGGCGGCAACTTTTACTGCAACAGTCGATCGTACTCAGCTCAATGCTGGTGAAAGTGTCGAGCTGATTTTAGAGTCTGATGACACAGCGCAATTTATCGCGCCAGATCTTGCGCCCTTAACACCTTTTTTTGAGCTACTGTCCAGTAAACAAATCAACCGTTTTAGCTCCGTAGCCGGCGCTCAACGTCCTATCACTCAGTGGATACTGATGCTCCTACCGAAACAAACAGGCTTTGTCATTATCCCGCCGCTAACCTTAGGAAAACTGCAAAGCACACCTATTAATCTCTACATCAAAGAATTAAAAGAGCCACCTATCGCACAACTTGAGCCGGTGTATATTGACACTCAGCTTGATCAAGAATGGGTCTATGTCCAAGCTCAAGTCGTACTTACTTTACGTATTTACCACGCGATTCCATTATTTGCGGACAGCAACCTCACCCCACTGCTGATAGATAATGCTCGAGTGGAACAGCTGGGTAAGCCGCGTACGTTTGAGCAGCATATCAATGGTGTACGCCACGGCGTGATTGAGATCGACTATGCAATTTTTCCACAGCAAAGTGGACTGCTTGAAATTCCAGCACAAACATTCTCAGCCACCTTGGCCGGTCATGATCCACACTCCCTGACGCCGTTTAAAGCGAGCCCAGGACAGCGTATTCAGGTCAAATCAGCTCGTATTCCATTGCCGGTGAAAAACATCCCTAGCAGCTACCCAGCCGATGCTGTATGGCTGCCAGCCAAACACGTTAATCTTGAACAAAGCTGGACACACAGCCTCGACACACCTATTACTGCAGGCAGCGCCATTACCCGTTTATTGACACTGCGTGTTGAAGGTTTACCGAGTTCACAGTTGCCCACACTGCCACTGAGCGCTTCTAACGCTTATAAAGTTTATGTCGATAAACCCTCATTCAGTCATCAATATACTGAGCAAGGATTATTCAGCAGTCGTGATGAACGGCAAGCTTTTGTTTTTGAAACGACTGGTCAACATACCCTGGCAGAAATTCAACTGCCGTGGTGGAACACCCATACTGATCAGCTTGAGTATGCCAAGTTAGCCGAGCAACCACTGCTGGTGACCGCCCAAGTACTAGGCCCTAACACAGATATCCTAAAGCCAACAGACACGCTCTTAACGACACCTGTGCTGGATATCTACCCGCTTAGATTCTGGCAAGCCTTGAGTGTCTTTTTTGCCATTCTAAGCTTTATTGGCTTTAGTTTATGGTGGCGAGCGCGTCACCAGCCAGCGGTGCTGGTCTCCAGCAGTGGACCCAGTCCGCGTAATCTACAAGATGATTTAAAACGAGCGTGTTTATCCAATGACCCCAACAGCACCCGTCAAGCACTGGATGCTTGGGCTCGCCAGCATCCTGAATCCTTGGTGGACATGGCCGCACGCGACAGTACTCTCAGTGAGGCGCTAGATGCTTTAAATAGTGCGCTCTACAGTGAAAACTACAGCGACTGGCAAGGTCAAGATCTGTGGCAAGCTATTCGTCAGCTATCGTTTGAGGTGCCGGTTAGCACGAGCAGTGAAGATCAGCTGCCACCACTGTATCCACCCTAAATAGCCTATTGATAGTGCCTGTGGCGTATACTATGACTAATGAGAGACTTTCGTTACTGCTGATAAAGCGGTATGGTTTAAGGCATTTATGACCGATCTATGGCGCTGCACAAGCTTGTTCAGCGTATTTATTTTTATGACCTGCCCGTGAGATAACGACTAAGATGGCTGATTTACCAATCGATGATTTAAATATTGCTTCGAACGTGACGCTGATCACTCCAGAGCGACTAAAAAATAAAATACCACTCAGTGAGCTAGCAGAGCGTACCGTTTCTCACGGTCGACAAGTGGTTCGCGACATTCTGGATGGCACTGATCACCGTTTATTTATTGTTATTGGGCCCTGCTCTATTCATGATTTAAAAGCCGCACATGAATACGCCGACCGACTCAAAGCCTTAGCTGATGAAGTCTCAGACACTCTATTTTTAATTATGCGCGTGTACTTTGAGAAGCCTCGTACCACAGTGGGCTGGAAAGGCTTAATCAACGACCCCTACCTTGATGATTCTTTTAAAATTGAAGATGGTTTGCATATCGGTCGTAAGCTGCTGTTGGATCTCGCTGAAAAAGGCTTGCCGACGGCCACTGAGGCGCTGGATCCAATCTCACCACAGTACTTGCAAGACTTAATCAGCTGGTCAGCCATTGGTGCACGCACCACTGAATCTCAGACCCACCGTGAAATGGCCTCAGGACTATCCTCGGCTGTTGGCTTTAAAAACGGTACAGATGGCGGTTTAACTGTTGCTATCAATGCTCTGCAATCAGTCTCCAGCCCACACCGTTTTTTAGGTATTAACCAGCAAGGTGGCGTATCTATCGTTACCACTAAAGGTAATCCCTATGGTCATGTGGTCTTACGCGGTGGTAACGGCAAGCCCAACTATGACTCAGTCAGTGTTGCTGTTTGCGAACAAGAGCTGCAAAAAGCTAAAATTAAAGCCAATATTATGATTGACTGCAGTCACGCCAACTCCAACAAAGACCCAGCCCTGCAACCGTTGGTACTGGACAATATTGCCAATCAAATTGCCGATGGCAACCAGTCTATTAGCAGCTTAATGATTGAAAGCCATCTTGGCTGGGGCAACCAATCCATCTGTGAAGACCTTAGCCAGCTCAAATATGGTGTATCAATTACCGACGCCTGCATTGACTGGGATACGACAGAAAAAAGCATCCGCAGCATGCACGAAAAACTGAAAGATGTTTTACCCAAACGTCAACGCAGTTAAGTATCATAGAAAAACGCCCAGTATGTGAACTGGGCGTTTTTTATTAAGACTCGTTTTATTGTGGGTGACGCTGTACATACGTCGCGATATACGAGCAACTCGGAATAACCTTAAACTGATGTTCTTTAGCGTAAGCAAAGGCTGCTTTCGCAAGCACTGCTGCGACACCTTTACCGCGTAACTCACTGGGCACAAAGGTGTGACAAAAATCGAGCGTATGCTCATCCACTGTGCGGTATTCTAATAAGCCTTGATAGCCATCAACTACAGCTGAAAAACACTGCTTTTGGACATTATGTTCGACCTGGATCGGCTCACTCATGTGTACCTCCAAAACCATTATTTATTGTTAACTTAGATCTTCAGCATACACCTATCGTATTGCAGTGTATCGGGTTCAGATCTAATTTTAATGACGCTGGCAATTACTGTACCGTCCATTCATGACTGATCATTACTGTTTTTCTAACTGCATCAGCTTTTCCAAGAAAGTCGCTTCATCTAAAACAGGAACAGCCAACTCTTGCGCTTTAGTAAGTTTTGATCCTGCGCTACTGCCAGCCACCACACAACTGGTTTTTGCTGAAACAGAACCGGCCACCTTAGCGCCAAGCTGCTCCAAACGACTCTTGGCTTGATCACGGGTTAACAGCTCTAAGGTACCGGTCAACACCCAAGTCTGCCCTGCTAATGGCGCTGCTTGTCCCTGCGCACGCTGGCAGGTCCAGTGCATACCAAAAACAATGAGTTGCTGCTCCAATTCCAGTATTCGTTGACGCTGCCCTTCTTGCTGAAGAAAATCTTGTAACGCTTGAGCGGCATTTTTGGAGAGTCGCTCAACGCCACACAGATCCAACCAATCAGCAGCAAACAACCCAGCAGTCGTTTTAAAATGCTCAGCGAGACGTTGCGCATTGGTACGTGCCACACCAGCAATCTGAAACTGCTCAATAAAGCCAGCGAAGGTCGTACACGCTTGAAATTCAGCATCGGGCTGACCTTCATCGCTAGCATGCACACCCAATTCAGACAGCTGGGCAATTACAGCAAGGTTGTGGCTGTCGGCAAAAAAACTGGCGATTTCATACGCCACTTCTGTACCAATCTCAGGGAGCCACAATAATGTTTGCGGGAAGGCCTGCTGCAAACGCTGCACAGAACCCAAAGCGCGCGCTAAGACTTTAGCGGTTTCTTCACCGACATCAGGAATACCTAAGGCAAAAATCAAACGCGCTAAACGTGGCTGTTTACTGCTAGCAATGGCGCTGAGCAAATTGTTGGCCGAGAGATCAGCAAAACCATCCAGCTCAATCACTTGCTCATAGCTCAGTCGGTATAAATCGGCCGGTGATGCGACTAGCTTACGCGCGACCAACTGCTCAATAATTTTCTCTCCTAAGCCATCGATGTCCAGCGCGCGCCGCGAAACAAAGTGCAATAACGCTTGTTGCAGTTGCGCTTGACAGCTTAAGCGCCCCATACAGCGCCAGACCGCACCCTCACTGACTACGTGCTTGTTTTTGCTGCGACGCACCAGCTGAGTGCGTTCAACCTGCGAGCCACATACCGGACACTGGGTCGGTGTCTCTATCGATCGCGCGTCATGCGGACGACGTTCAAGCACCACTTGGGTGATTTGCGGAATGACATCACCAGCGCGACGCACAATTACGCTATCGCCAATCATCACGCCTAAGCGCGCCACTTCATCCATATTATGCAAGGTAGCATTAGAGACCATCACACCGCCGACATGCACCGGTTTTAAGCGCGCCACTGGAGTGACCGCGCCAGTGCGTCCGACTTGGAATTCAACATCTAATAATTCAGTAATTTCTTCTTGCGCAGCAAATTTATAAGCCAATGCCCAGCGCGGCTCTCGAGCGCGAAAACCTAAGCTGCGCTGTTGCTGTAAAGCATCAATTTTAAAAACCACACCATCAATATCATAAGGCAACTGCGCTCGACGCTGACCTATATCGGCATAATAAGCTAAGCAACCTTGAATATTTTCAACCACCTGCATTTCCGGGCTAATACTAATACCCCATTCACGTAGACGCTGCAGCGTACTGCTGTGGCTCTCCGCCAAGTCTTCGGTGCTGGTGCCATAACAACAAAACTCCAACGGACGACTGGCGGTAATTTTTGAATCCAACTGGCGTAAACTTCCAGCAGCGGCATTACGTGGGTTAGCAAAAGGTTTTTGTCCTGCCTCGAGCACGCGCTGATTCAATGCTGCAAAGCCGGCCTTAGGCATATAAACCTCACCGCGCACTTCTAAAAATGCTGGCCAGCCTTGCCCCTGTAACTTAAGCGGAACATTACGAATGGTGCGCACATTAGCCGTAATATCTTCACCGGTCTGCCCATCACCACGGGTTGCCGCGCGTACCAAGACACCTTGCTCGTAGCTGATACTGACTGCTAGGCCATCTAACTTAGGTTCGCAACAATAATTGACAGAGGCAGATACAGCGAATAAATCATTACGATCATGCTGAGTTCCAAGTGACTGTTCGGCACGCTGGGCAAACTCCAACACCTGCTCTTCAGCAAAAGCATTACCTAAGCTGAGCATAGGTACCTGATGCTGTACTTGCTTAAAGGCAGCTGAGGGTTGTCCGGAAACACGCTGGGTGGGCGAATCGCTACTGATCAATTCAGGATGCTGTTGCTCAAGCTCACGTAGCTCACTAAATAAACGGTCATATTCACTGTCTGGCACAGTAGGATCGTCTAAAACATAGTAATTATAGTCATGCTGCTCAATAGCCTGACGCAGCTGAACAATACGTGTAGCAATACCCTGATTTGAATTCATAGCCTAATACCCAAACAAAAAGAGCAGCCTTAGCTGCCCTTTTCAAACTGTCAGAATGACAACAAATTATAGTTTCTGTGTTAACTGCTGACGTTCAAAATCAGCAATACGCTGACGGTAATGTTCAATAGTCTGTGCAGTCAATACGCTGCGGTGATCATCTTTAAGATCACCATCTAATTCTTTGGCTAATTTACGCGCCGCAGCAATCATCAAATCAAAAGCTTGGCGGCTATTGCGTGGTCCGGGTAGTCCCATAAAGAAACACACTGCACGGGTACTAAACAAATCCATATCATCTAAATCAAATGTACCGGGGTTCAGCGCATTGGCCATAGAGAATAATTTATCACCATTGCCGGTCATGCTTTCGTGGCGATGAAAAATATCCATTGAGCCAAAACGTAAGCCGCTCTCTAAGATGCTTTGTAATAATGCTGGGCCTTTAAAACCTTCTGCGTTGCGAGCGACCACATGAATAATTAAAATCTCTTCATAGTCATCTGCTGTGTTGCTAACCTCCTCCAATTCTTCATCAAAAGGATTAAGTAAGGCAGTCTCATCATATGCCGTTGCATCGTCTAAATTTTCAGTTTGACGGGCGTTGCGCATCTCAGTCTCAGCATGTAAACCTAACTCAAAGCTTTCAACGTCATGCAAAGACGGCTCGCGTTTTTTTACTGTGCGTGCTGGACCTAAAATCTCAGTACTTTCCTCATCAGGTAAGTCAGTCAAATTACGATCAAGACGAAACTTCAACGTGTTCTTATTACCGCTCATACGACGCCAGCCATCAAATAAAACAGCAGAAATCACAATAATACCGATAACAAATAGCCATTCACGTAAACCGATATCCATGAGATATATGCACTCCTAAAACAATCCAATAAAAAAGGGCTTCACAACCCTACACGGGTGATACCTAACAGAGATAACTGCCTTGCATCACACCACACAATTTAAACTTAACATCAGCACAGCTAATCGACTGCACTGATGTATAGCACTTGGAACAGTAAAAACTCGAGCTGTTCCATGATCTGTATCTATATTAACAAAGATTAAAGCAAAGCTTATATTATTAGCAGCGCAAATAGGTAACAAATTACCCTATAGCCCTCTAATTATAAAGGTTTAGTAAAACTCAACCGTCTTACCACAGACAAAGACAGTCCATTACGCCTTAAAGACAATGCCAACTGAACTGAGTTGACTTAACTAAAGGCAAACTGATCAGCATCTAAATAGGCTGGAAAGCGCTGCTTAAACTCAACCAGTGCCCGTGCTGGCAATGTGGCATAAAACACGCCCTGCTGATCAGCAGCATGCAACAGAGGTTCACCCATAAAATCCAACACTTGGCTATCACCTTGGTACCCGTAGCCATTCTGGTCAACGCCGATACGATTTACCGCAGCAACGTAGCATATATTTTCTATCGCGCGGGCCGGTAATAAACGATTCCAAGCTGAACTGCGTGTTGCCGGCCAGCTGGCTAAATAAAACAGCAAATCAGTATTTTGAGCATCGCGACTCCAAACAGGAAATCGCAGGTCATAGCAGATTAGAGGCCGAATACGCCAACCTTTTAACTCAAGCTGCAGCTGTTCTTCACCCGCGGTAAAGTATTGATGCTCTCCGGCCATACGGAACAAATGCCGCTTATCATAATGCGCTAAGCTGCCATCAGGGCGAGCCCAAATCAGACGATTACGGTAATCATTGTCGGCGACTTGGACGATTAAACTGCCACATACCACAGCGTTTAAGCGTTGTGCTTGCTGTAATAGCCATTGCGTCGTTGGCCCCATTTCAGGCTCAGCTTGCGCAGCTGAATCCATGGTAAAGCCGGTGTTAAACATTTCTGGGAGCAACACCAAATCAACAGCCTGCAGGTCTGTCAGCATCTTGCTAAAATGCTGCAAATTTGCTGTTACTTCATGCCATACCAATGGGCTTTGCACCAGCGCTAACTGCAAATCAGGCAATGCCGTTAAATCGCGCATAACTTCTCCCCTGCTAACTCCAGCGTCTGCGCCCGCTTAGCAAAACATACACGTAACAAATACTGTTCTGTTGGCGGCCGTTGGTAAAAAACCGATAAAGGTATGCTGGCAACACCGTGCTCTGTCGTCAACCAGTGAGCCATTTGCACATCATTGAGATCATCACGGATATTGCGATAATCAAGCAACTGAAAATAGGTACTGGCTGTCGGTACAAAGGTAAATCGAGAATATTGTAACGCCTGACAAAGCTGATCGCGCTTATGCTGATAGAAAGCTGGGAGCTGATCCACATGCTCTGGCTGCGCCTGCATAAAATCTGCTAGTGCATACTGCAGAGGCGTCACCGCACAAAAGCTCACATATTGGTGCACCTTGCGCAGCTCTTCCGTTAATGCTGGAGGGGCGACCATGTAACCCGTTTTCCAGCCTGTAACATGGTAAGTTTTTCCAAAAGAACTGACTACACAGGCACGCTGATACAACTCTTCATGCGCCAAAACACTTGAGTGCAGCTGACCATCAAAAACCAAATGCTCGTACACTTCATCACTAAGCAGATAAATATCACGTTCACGAATCAAATCGGCCAGCTGATTTAAATCAGCCTGACGAAGCAAAGCACCACTTGGATTATGCGGACTGTTGATAATCACTAAGCGGGTGCGCTCAGTTAATGCATCAGCAAAGATTTGCCAATCCACTGAAAAATCCGGGCTATTAAGAGCAATATGCACACAGCGTCCGCCAGCTAGAGTCACCGCGGGCTCATAGCTGTCGTAACAGGGATCAAAGACAATCACCTCGTCACCAACACGCACCAAGGTTTGAATCGCACAAAACAATGCTTGAGTCGCACCGGGGGTAATAGTCACTTCTTGCTCAGCGCAGACAGGATTTCGATATAAACGGGCAATTTTACTGGCGACTTGCTCACGCAAGGCAGCAATACCAGTCATCGGGGCATACTGATTATGTCCCGCTTGTACATGCCGCTGCACGGCGTCTTTAAGTGCGTCTGGGGCATCAAAGTCAGGAAAGCCCTGGGATAGATTTAACGCACCATGAGCACTGGCCAACTGTGACATCTGCGTAAAGATGGTTAATCCAACGTGAGGTAATTTACTCTGCAGCTGCATTTTTATAATTCCTAGGCTCAGGCCATCGCCAAAGCCAGATGCTTATGCAAGCACCTGGCGACACCGCTTACTTTTTCTTTTTACGCTCATCTCTTTCTTTTTTATTGGCCATTAAGCGACGTTTTTTATTCACCTGACGATCACTGAGTTTGTTTTTCTTGCCTTCAAAGGGGTTGGAACCGCCTTTAAACTCAATACGAATCGGTGTACCGACTAATTTCAACACGCGACGGTAGGTGTTTTCTAAGTAACGCACATAGCTTTTAGGTACCGCTTCAACTTGATTACCGTGAATAATAATCAACGGAGGGTTCGCACCGCCTAAGTGCGCATAACGCAGCTTAATACGATGCCCTGCGACCATCGGCGGTTGGTGCTCACGCACTGCATCTTCAAGAATTTGTGTTAAGCGGTTGGTCGGCCAACGGGTAATCGCCGAAGTAAAGGCCGCTTGTACTGATTTATACAGATGACCCACACCCGTGCCGTGCAAAGCAGAAATAAAGTGAATGTCGGCAAAATCAACAAAGTACAAGCGACGTTCCAGCTCTTTCTTTGCATATTCGCGTTCACTTGGCTGCATGCCATCCCACTTATTCAGCGCGATCACAATGGCTCGACCCGACTCTAAAGCAAAGCCCAGTAAGTTCAGATCATGATCAACCACGCCTTCGCGAGCATCCATCACAAAGATCACCACGTTGGCGTCTTTAATGGCTTGCAAGGTTTTCACCACCGAGAACTTTTCTACTTCCTCCGAAATTTTACCGCGACGACGTACACCCGCAGTATCGATCAGAGTATATTTTTCATCATCACGCTCGAAGGGAATATAGATACTGTCGCGCGTCGTACCCGGCTGATCAAATACCACTACACGCTGCTCACCCAGCATGCGGTTGACCAGCGTGGATTTACCCACGTTCGGACGACCGATAATAGCGATCTTAATGCCATCTTTAGCATCAGGTCCGGGAATACGTTTAAGGTCTACGCCTTCAACGATATTGTCCAGATCGATTTCGTCTTCAACGTCATCTTTCGGAAAGTCACCGAGACTTAACTCAAGCATCTGCGTGATACCACGGCCATGTGCCGCAGCAATCGCCACATAACTGCTTAAGCCCAGCGGACTAAACTCAGCTAAAGCGATATTTTCATCGATGTGATCGACTTTATTAACCACCACTAGCGTGGTTTTATTACGTTTGCGCAGGTGCTCGCCAATCATTTGATCCGCAGGACACATGCCATCACGCGCATCAACTAAAAATAACACCACATCTGCTTCTTCAATCGCGAGCAGCGATTGTTCGGCCATTTTTGCATCGATACCTTCTTCGTCACCGGTGATACCACCCGTGTCGATCAAAATATAACTGCGTTCCTGCCACTTCGCTTCGCCGTATTGGCGGTCACGCGTCAGTCCAGGAATGTCGCCTACAATCGCATCGCGGGATCTAGTCAGGCGGTTAAACAACGTCGATTTGCCGACATTCGGTCGGCCCACCAGAGCAATTACGGGAACCATTGGCTCCTCCAGCGATAATTCAAAAAACACAAAAGCCGCTGTCGATCTAACGACAGCGGCTAAACTATTGGTTAGACAGGTTAAACCTATCTAACAGCTTACTTAATGGTTAAGGCAACCAGTTTGCCGCCATTACCGTAAACATACAGCCAGCCACCAACCTCTAGAGGTTGTACACGTATTCCTTTACCATCAATTTTAGTACGTCCTACAAAACGCCCATCAACTTGGCTTAGAACATGCAGATAACCTTCAACATCACCGACTGCTATATAACTTGAAAATACAGCAGGGGCTGATAGCTGACGACGAAGTAAAGACTTATTACTCCACATTGCTGAAGATGAACGCTGATCGACACCTTCAACAGTACCATCTGCCAAGCTGGCATAGGCATTACCGAAACCTGCGGCCATACCGACATAACTGGACCCTTCACGCTGCCACAATATCTGCCCAGTTTGCGAGTCAAGCCCTGCTATGCGTCCCTGATAAGTAGCCACATATAAGGTGTTACTCGCCAGCAATAAGCCACCATCGATATCCACCATACGTTCAAGCTCAGTACGCCCGCTGGGTACAGCTATACGCTGCTCCCAAATCGGCAAACCACGGTCGGTATCTATGGCAATAATTTTACCAGTGGATAGGCCCGCATACGCAATATATTCGGTAACAACGGGTGCACCTGTACCACGCAGGGTTAACACTGCAGGGGTATTTTCATAAATCCAACGCTGCTCACCTGTTGAGGCTTCCAAGGCAATCAAACGGTCATCTTGGGTTTGTACAACTACAATATTACCGTTAGTAGCAGGTGCAGCTAACACTTCACTGGTCACTTTACTACGCCACAGATCTTCACCAGTATCAGCATTTAGCGCAATCACATCACCGTTCAGAGTACCCAGCAAGACCATCCCGTGGCCTACACCCACACCACCAGAAACATTAAGTTTCAGTTTGCGCGTCCAAACAGTACTACCCGTATAACGATCGAGCGCCGAGACACGACCCTTAACATCAGTAACAAATAAATGCCCACCATCGATCGCTGGCGTCAAGGTATTCCACAGTTTACCTTGTCCGTCACCGACTGATTTACTCCACTCTTTATTGAGTTTAATTTCGGAGGTGATTTTTTCCAATGGTTGCGGTTTTAATTCTTTTTTGCTGGTGCTGCTGCAACCGATGGCTAGCAGCGCTAAAGCAAGCACAGCCATATACTTGTATCGTTTCAAGTTAGGCATCCTTTTCACTTAAGTTATCAAGTTTCATCAATAAACTACCTGCCGCGGCTTCAGGCGGCAAGGCTTGTTTGGCTTGTTGATACGCTGCCTTAGCTTCAGCAGGACGCTCTAAAATCACTAAAGCATCACCACGTAACTCATCACGTGTCGCGGCAAAAGCCGGTAACACTTTCCCATCGAGCAACTTCAGAGCCTGTTCTGCTTGTTCTTGAGCTAACAGTACTCGAGCTAAACGCTGGCGAGCAAGTTCAGCCAAAGTGTCATTAGCCGGTTTGGCTAAAACAGCGTTAAGCTCAAGCGCGGCATCATCCAATTGCTTGTTATCTACGGCTACTTTAGCAACTAATAAACTCGCATACTGTGTATAAGCACTGTCTGCGTTAACTTTTTTAAGTTCAGCTAATAACTTCGCAACCTGTTGCGCATCCACTTGTTCAGTCGGCACTAAAGCCACTTCCAGCAACTGCTGATAGAGTACAGAGGATGTTTGTGCTTGGTTAACTTGGTGTTTTTGCCACGCCTGCCAACCAAAAACAATAACCAACGCCAATGCACCACCAGCTAACAGAGGCTTACCGTTACGCTGCCACCATTCTTTAATCAGCGCAACTTGTTCTTCTTCAGTGTAATCGCTCACGCTGATACTCCTATTTAATAAATGATGAGTCGTTTTTCAAGCAGACCTGTAAGTGCTCGCTTAATGCATCCCAGGCAACAGACTGCTGCTCAGCATCGGTACGCAAAGGCTTAATCGCGACAGTATTCGACTGTAATTCATCTTCGCCCAATATTAAGGCATATAATGCGCCACTTTTGTCAGCTTTTTTAAACTGACTTTTAAAACTACCGGCACCCGCATTGACCTGCAAACGTAATCTTGGTTGGGCATCACGTAATTTTTCCGCCAAAGCTAAAGCGGCCAACTCACTGGCTTCGCCAAATGCGCAAAAATAGACATCAACCTGACGTGACAGTTCGTCGGGAATTTGCCCCAGAGTCTCCAGCATCAGAATCAAGCGTTCGATACCCATTGCAAAACCAACGCCTGGCGTGGCTCGACCACCCATTTGCTCAACTAGACCGTCATAACGTCCACCGGCACAGACAGTACCTTGCGCTCCGAGCTGGTCGGTAACCCACTCAAACACGGTTTCACTGTAATAGTCTAAACCCCGTACTAAGCGCGGATTGATCACATAGGGCACACCTGCGGCATCCAAACGTGCACACAGACCGGCAAAGTGGGCACGCGAAGCATCATCTAAATAATCAGCCAGCTGCGGAGCATCGCTCAATAAAGCCTGAGTGCTAGGGCTTTTACTGTCCAATACTCGTAAAGGGTTGGTCAATACGCGGCGCTGGCTGTCCTCATCCAACTGTTCATGGCGCGCATGCAAATACTCAACTAGAGCCTCACGGTAAACAGCACGTGAAGCCGCTGTACCTAGGCTATTAAGCTCGAGAGTAACATGCTCGCTAATACCCAACTTTTTCCATAAGCGCCACGTCAACACAATCAACTCAGCATCAACGTCAGGACCCGGCAAGTTAAAGGCTTCGACACCCACTTGGTGAAACTGACGATAGCGACCTTTTTGTGGGCGCTCATGACGGAACATCGGACCTTGATACCAAAGCTTTTGTACTTGACCGCCAGCGGCCAAGCTGTGCTCAAGCACCGCACGCACACAACTTGCCGTGCCTTCTGGACGCAAGGTCAGTGAATCACCATTGCGGTCAGCAAAGGTGTACATTTCTTTTTCAACGATATCAGTAACTTCACCAATAGATCGCTTAAACAGCTCGGTAAACTCAACAATCGGCATACGAATTTGTCGATAGCTGTAGCTGTCTAGCAGATCCGCAACGGTTTTTTCAAAGTAGCGCCATAGCGGTGTTTGTTCAGGCAAAATATCATTCATGCCGCGAATGGCTTGTAGTGGTTTACTCACAAAATTTCCTTGACGATTAACTGCGCACAATAAGCGCCGCATCAGCTGCGACTTTTTCACTGGCACGCTTGCGGATCAGCGCTTCAAGCTCATCCACCAAGTTTTCATTATTAAGTTTTTGCACTGGCTTGCCATCGATATAAATCAAGTTCGGCGAACCACCGGTCAAACCCACATGGACTTCTTTTGCCTCACCGGGTCCATTGACTACACAGCCAATCACCGCAACATCCAAAGGCACCAATAAATCCTCCAAGCGCATCTCTAACTCATTCATGGTTTTCACCACATCAAAGTTTTGCCGAGAACAGCTTGGACACGCAATAAAATTAATACCGCGTGAACGCAGCTTCAGTGATTTTAAAATATCAAAACCGACTTTAATTTCTTCAACAGGATCAGCAGCTAAAGACACGCGAATGGTATCACCAATGCCGTCTGCCAATAACATCCCTAAACCGACTGCAGACTTAACCGTGCCCGAACGTAAACCACCCGCCTCGGTAATACCTAAGTGCAGCGGTTGATCAATAACTTTAGCCAGCTGACGGTACGCCGCCACTGCCATAAACACATCAGACGCTTTCACACTGACTTTAAAGTCTGGGTAGTTTAAACGATCAAGGTGCTCAACATGACGTAACGCTGATTCCACTAAAGCCTCAGCCGTTGGCTCGCCATATTTTTTCTGTAAATCTTTTTCTAACGAGCCGGCATTGACGCCAATACGAATCGGTATACCACGGTCACGCGCAGCATCAACCACTGCTTTAACCCGAGCTTGACTACCAATATTGCCAGGATTAATACGCAAACAATCAACACCCAGTTCAGCTACGCGTAGGGCGATGCGATAATCAAAATGAATATCCGCAACTAACGGTGCATGTACGAGCTTTTTGATCCGACCAAACGCTTCAGCAGCGTCCATATCCGGTACTGAAACACGTACGATATCTGCACCGGCATGCTCCAAGCGTAAAATTTGTGCGACGGTAGCATCGACATCACAGGTATCGGTATTGGTCATACTCTGCACACTGATCGGCGCATCACCACCTACCGCCACGGAACCAACATAGATTTTCCGTGAAACACGACGTTGAATTAAAGTTTGCTTATGCATAATTATTGGCCCAGTTTAATTCTGGCAGTAGCACCACGAATCGCCGAACTAAAATCGACAGGTTCACCATTATAAATAATACTCACACCAGTGGCGTAACCGAGGTGAACGTCCAACGGAGCTTTCCCCGTGACAGACAACTGTTCACCCGCACGTTTCAAACCACTGCTGATCTCTTTACCGTCAGCATCAACGATTCTTAACCAGCAATCATTGACAAAACTCAGTTGCGCAGAGCCAACACCAGCAAGCAATTGCGTGGGCTCTTGCTGTTTTTTAACAGCGGTAATCTCAGGCTGACTGATCTGAGCCGTCGGCTCGGCGAGCTGATCAGTTGCAGTAGATAACGTTTGCGGTTGTGTGCCCTTTTCCTCAGCATCAACGGCGAGCGGCGCCACAGCAGCGTCAGGATCAAGCGGAACACCTTCTTTGCTAGTATTTTCCTCAAGTACAAAAGCCAACGCTTGCTCTTCAGGCTCATCAAGGGTTTGTACATGGACAGAGCCATCAGCGCGTTCAACTTCGACACGGTCAAAAACTGCCGACTGGCTGCTGGTATCAGACGCCACTGTATTAAACGTTTGCCAGATATAATAAGCAGCAGCAATAACAATTAAAAAAGCTACAAATAAACTAAACTGCAACATTCCTCGAGAAATACGACGGGCCTCGCCAACATGGTCGATGCTCTGCACCACATTCAGCATGTCACCTGCGCTACCCATCTGCTGGTCAAACTGCTTCGCCAACAGACTGGCATCTAAGCCCAACACTTTTGCATAACTACGGATATAGCCACGCGCAAAGGTTGTGCCATGCAAGCGTTCAAACTGATTACTCTCAATAAACTCAACCACTTGTGGGGTGAGATTCAGTTTTTTGGCGACTTCAGACACAGTCCAACCCGCCGCTACTCGTGCATCACGCAGAATATGCCCTACGGCAATACCTTGCGCGCCTGTTGCTAAGGGTGCATCACTCATCACTGCTCCGATTGATACTGTTTATACTCAGCGCTAGCGGGATACAGGCGCTTAAGTTGCAGCTGTAAACTGGCTGCTTGATTACGGTCTTGGAATATTTTAGCTAAGCGCAATCCAAGTAATAAGCTTCGCGCATTATGATTACTGAGTTGCGTAAAAGACTCATAATATTTCTGCGCGGAAAGATAATCTTTGCGCTCGTATAATAGCAACGCTGCTTCTAAAAGTGGACGTGATTGTTGCGAATTTAAGCGTAAAGAGCGCTCAAAATACTTAAGCGCAAGGGTTTTATTACCTAAACGCAAGGCCGTTAGCCCCATATTTTCAAAAACACCCGAACGTCCGCTATACAAAGTATCTTCGGCTGCACTACTGAACTGTTCATAAGCGGCCTTGTACTGGCCTTGCTCATACAAAAAACTACCATAGTTATTTTGGATACGGGTATTTTTTCCTTGAGCCAAGGCTTTGCGATAGTGCTGATCTGCTAACTCAGGCTCTAACTCGCTCTGAAACACCAACGCCAAGGCTGCATGCGCATCAGCACTGTCAGGATCAATCTCCAATGCTTTTTTTAATGGCATTTTGGCTTGTTCAGTAATGCCTTGCTGTAAGTAACCAATACCGAGTTGGATATAAGCGTCACGTGCCTGATTACGCCCCTCTTCAGTACGTAGGGGGGCTATGCCACCGCTGGATACGCATGCACTAAGCATGCTAATAAACAGTAAAAACCCTGCACGAACAATCATATCCACTCCAGTTAAGTTCGACATGCTGCTTCATGGCCCGCCATTTCACTTACTCACTGACTTGGCGTACCGCAATATAGCGCTCGCTACGGCGGGTACGATCTTGTACCTGTCCAACCAACTGCCCGCAAGCGGCATCAATATCTTCACCGCGCGGCATGCGTACGGTCACGCTATAACCCGCATGGTGTAAGGTATCCTGAAAGCGGCGAATAGCATTGTTGCTCGGGCGCTCATAACCTGAATATGGAAAGGGGTTAAATGGAATCAAGTTAACTTTGCAGGGTACATCTTTCAATAACTCAACCAGCTCTTCAGCATGCTCTGGAAGATCATTGATATCTTTAAGCAAGGTATATTCGACGGTCAAGAAACGCTTTTCACCCAGTTTAGCGACATAGCGTTTACAGGCATCCAGCACCACATTCAGAGGGTACTTTTTATTAACCGGCACCAAGGTATTACGTAATGCATCGTTGGGTGCGTGCAGAGATAAGGCCAGCGACACATCAATATGTTCACCGAGCTTATCAATCATCGGCGCAACACCTGCCGTTGACAGAGTTACCTTACGCTTGGAAATACCATAACCTAAGTCATCCAGCATAATGGTCATCGCATCAACAACATTATTAAAATTCAGTAATGGCTCGCCCATACCCATCATCACTACGTTAGTGATGGAGCGTTCAACAGTGCCGGGGATGGAGCCAAATGATTTCGAAGCAATCCAGACTTGGCCAATAATTTCAGCACTGGTCAGATCACTGTTAAAACCTTGTTTTCCTGTCGAGCAAAAGCTGCAATCTAACGCGCAACCTGCTTGGGACGAAACACATAATGTACCGCGCGTACCTTGCGGTATGTAGACAGTCTCAACACAACTGCCTGAAGCGACACGCACCACCCACTTACGGGTGCCATCGCTAGAGATGTCTTGGCTGACAATCTCAGGTCCACGAATTTCAGCACAGGCAGTAAGCTTTTCTTGCAAAACCTTACTGACGTTAGTCATCGCGGTAAAATCATCGATACCAAAATGGTGAATCCACTTCATCACCTGGTCTGCACGAAACTTTTTCTCGCCAATAGAAGCGAAAAACTCAATCAATTGTTCGCGCGTCAAACCAAGTAAATTAACTTTTGCAGTTACAGCTGTCATGGATTCACCTTTATTTACCTATCCGTTATTAACGGATGCGGTCACATACTTCAGTTGCCGCGAAGAAGTATGAAATTTCACGTGCAGCAGCGGCTTCTGAGTCAGAACCGTGTACAGCGTTTTCATCGATAGAGACTGCGAAATCGGCACGGATAGTACCGGCAGCAGCGTCTTTAGGGTTAGTTGCGCCCATTAGATCACGGTTTGCAGCGATAGCGTTTTCGCCTTCAAGAACCTGAACGATAACTGGACCTGAAGTCATAAAGCTAACGAGGTCTTTGTAGAAAGGACGCTCTTTGTGCTCAGCGTAAAAACCGCCTGCTTCGCGCTCTGACAGTTGTACCATTTTTGAGGCAACAACACGTAAACCAGCTTTTTCAAAACGTGAAACGATTTCGCCAACAACGTTTTTTGCAACGGCGTCAGGCTTGATGATTGAGAATGTACGTTGAACAGTCATGTAGAACTCCAGTGAATTAAGTTTTAGAAGGATTAAACCCGCGAATTATACGCGGGTTTGTCTGAAATGCGTAGCCACTCGCACAGGTACTTGGTTAAGACGCAGTATTTTTCTGCAAGAAGCCAAATTAACTCAGTCGCTCGTTATTCAGCTTCTTCAATCCAAGCGGCTTGAATGGCCTCAAGAATTTTCTCGCCACTGCGCTCAGGATCATCATCAAACTCAGGCAGTTCGGTGACTAAGCGACGTAAATTGACAAAGTTAATGTAACGCGGATCAAGATCCTCATGCGCCTCACTTAAAGAAATTGCAATCTCAAGCACATCTACCCATTTCAATTTCATCTTGAGCTCCTGTCGATTACTGGCGTTCTGATACTTGGTTGATAGTGTATTTTGGAATCTCCACGGTCAGATCAGTATCTTTGACCACAGCTTGGCATGATAACCGTGAATCAGGCTCGAGCCCCCACGCCTTATCCAGCATATCGTCTTCTAAGTCATCCGACTCTTCAAGCGATCCCAAACCCTCACGCACAATCACGTGACAGGTGGTGCAAGCGCAGGACATCTCACAAGCATGTTCAATCTCAATGCCATTACGCAGCGCGGCATCCATAATGGTTTCACCAGGGATGGCTTCAATCACCGCACCCTCTGGACAATGTTCGGCATGAGGCAAAAAAATAATTTGCGGCACAGGGATTAACCCTCCATTTCATTAAGTTGTCGTCCAGCCAGCGCAGCTTTTACTGTGGCATCCAGACGGCGTGCAGCGAACTCGTTCGTTGCATGGTTAAGTTGCTGGATATGGCGAGCAATCGCGTTGATATCTTCAGCTTTGCGTACTGTTTCTAGCGCACTCATACGTTCTTCAATCACTGCACGCTCTTGCTCAGTTAATAACGCCTCAGCGTCAGCCTGCAGCGCAGAACGTACAGTTTCTAACAATCGTTCAGCATCGACACGCTGCTCTTGTAAAGCACGTGCTTGTTTATCTTGCGCAGCATGATCAAAAGAATCTTTTAACATTCCACCAATTTCTGAATCGGTCAGTCCATACGACGGTTTAACTTGAATACTGGCCTCTACACCACTGCCTAACTCACGCGCCGTGACACCCAGCAGACCATCCGCATCAACCTGAAAGGTCACACGAATTTTTGCCGCGCCAGCAATCATCGGCGGAATACCACGCAATTCAAAGCGTGCCAATGAACGGCAATCACTCACCAACTCACGCTCGCCTTGTAAGACATGTACAACCATCGCGGTTTGTCCGTCTCGCGCAGTGGTGAAATCTTGCGCACGAGTGACCGGAATAGTGGTATTGCGCGGAATAATCTTTTCGACTAAATCACCCATCGTTTCTAAACCGAGTGATAAAGGTGTCACATCCAGCAACAGCAACTCTTCGCCAGCACGCTTATTACCCACTAAAGTGTCGGCTTGGATCGCCGCACCTATAGCGACCACTTGATCAGGATCGATATCTGTCATCGGCGTGCAATTAAATAGTTCGCCGACGCGGGTACGTACTAATGGCACGCGGGTTGAACCGCCAACCATTACGACTGACTCTATCTCATCTAACTCAACTTCGGAGTCACGCAAGGCTCGGCGACAGGCTTTTAAGCTGCGTGCCACTAAGGGCTCAATCAGCGCATCAAAAGTGTCACGATTTAACTGCCCTTGCCACTCAGCATACTCAATTGCAACAACGTCTTCGCTGGTTAGCGCTTCTTTCGCAGCACACGCTATTCCCAACAAATCACGTTGCTGGCTAGGCGACAGATTACTGGATAGATCTGCTTGCTCAATCACCCAATTAGCAATCACATGATCAAAATCATCACCGCCTAAAGCACTGTCACCACCGGTGGCTAACACTTCAAAAACACCACGACTTAAGCGCAAAATAGACACATCAAAAGTGCCACCACCTAAATCATAAATAACCACCACACCTTCTGCTTGCTGGTCCAGCCCGTAAGCAACGGCTGCTGCAGTGGGCTCATTAAGCAAACGTAAAACATTGAGACCCGCGAGACGCGCGGCATCTTTGGTGGCTTGGCGCTGAGCATCATCAAAATAAGCAGGAACAGTTATCACGACGCCCACCAACTCACCACCTAGTGTCGCTTCAGCACGTTCGCGCAAAGCCTGCAAGATATGTGCTGACACCTCCACAGGACTTTTCGGTCCTTGTACCGTTTCAATAAACGGCATATGTGACTTACCGGCTTGGAAGTGATACGGCAACTGCTCGCCAAGTTGTTGAACATCTGCCAGTCCACGACCCATCAAACGTTTAACAGATAAAATACAGTTATAGGGGTCTTTGGAAGCGGCTTCGCGCGCGCTGCGTCCCACCTCAATGCGGTCAGCGTGATAACGCACTGCCGAAGCCAGTGCAACACGACCGTCGACATCAGGCAAAGCCTCAGCAATACCGCTGCGCACGGTCGCTACTAATGAGTTGGTAGTGCCTAAGTCAATCCCCACTGCCAGCCGCTGCTGGTGAGGTTGTGGGCTTTGTCCAGGTTCAGCAATCTGTAGTAAGGCCATACGGATCTTTAATCTGACAGCCTGCATGCGCAGGCTTTGGGTTAATCGTCTAAGCGCTCTTCTAACTGACGCACTTCATAAAACATCTTATCTAAAAACTGCATACGTCGTGCTAAGCGCTCGGCTTGTATGCGCTGCTCCGAATCTTCGATGCAAATCGCAAACGCATGATCAATCGCACTGCGAGCCTGCTTAAGCTCACGTACAAACTCTGCTAACGCAGCAAGATCAGCTTGCTCTTGTAAATCTTCAAGCTGCTCGCGCCATTCCATTTGTTGCAATAAAAACTCACCATCTTCAATAGTGGTTTCTTCTGGCAACTCCGCCTGCTGGCGTAACAAATACAACGCTCGCTGCGTTGGCGACTTTAAGGTTTGAAAGGCATCATTTAACTGCGCCGCTCGCTCCACGGCTTCGCGCTGCTGCGCTGCAGAGGCGTTAACAAAACGGTCAGGATGCGCATCTTTTGCCAACTCGCGGTAGGTTGCAGCCAACGCTTTATCATCAATAAAGAAGCCTGACTGCAGACCAAATAAGGCAAAATAATCAGCGTATTCTGTATTCGTCATACTACACACTGAAGCTTTCGCCGCAACCGCATTCGCCACGCACATTAGGATTATTGAATTTAAAGCCTTCGTTAATACCTTCGCGAACAAAATCGAGTTCGGTACCGTCGATATAGGCTAGACTTTTCGGATCAATAATAACTTTCATGCCAAAGCTTTCAAACACCTGATCATCAGGCTGCAGCTCATCAACAAACTCAAGCACATACGCCATACCCGAACAACCGGTGGTGCGCACACCAAGACGAATGCCTGCGCCGCTACCACGGTTTTCAAGTGAGCGCCGCACATGATTTGCTGCGGCTTCTGTTAAGCTGATCGCCATATCAAACCTCTTAGATTAAGCCTTTTTTCTGCTTGTAATCTCGCACTGCTGCTTTGATCGCATCTTCCGCTAACACTGAACAGTGAATCTTCACTGGTGGCAACGCCAATTCTTCAGCAATAGTGGTGTTTTTAATCAGCTCAGCTTCATCAATGGTTTTACCTTTCATCCATTCTGTCGCTAAGGAGCTGGATGCAATGGCAGAGCCACAGCCGTATGTTTTAAATTTCGCATCCTGAATGATACCGTCATCACTGACTTGAATCTGCAAGCGCATTACATCGCCACAGGCTGGTGCACCGACCATGCCGGTACCCACATCAGGAGCATCGGCGTCCATTTTGCCAACGTTGCGAGGGTTCTCGTAGTGGTCTAAGACCTTATCACTATATGCCATGATGGTATTCCTTATTTAACGGGCAAGTATTAATGTGCTTGCCACTCAACTTTAGAGAGGTCAACGCCGTCGTTATGCATGTCCCACAGCGGTGATAAATCACGTAGACGCTGGACTGCTTCACGAATTTGTCCGGCCGCATGATCCACTTCTTCTTCCGTAGTAAAACGTCCGAAGGTAAAGCGAATCGAACTGTGCGCCAACTCATCACTACGGCCTAACGCACGTAGCACATACGAAGGCTCTAACGAAGCAGAAGTACAGGCTGAACCTGAGGACACCGCCATGTCTTTCAAAGCCATAATTAACGACTCGCCCTCAACATAGTTAAAGCTGAGGTTCAAGTTATGCGGTACACGCTGGGTCGCACTGCCATTTAAGTACAGTTCGTCCATATCACGGACCTTGTCATAAAAACGCTTATTGAGTACAGCGACACGCTGGCTTTCTTCAGCCATTTCTAAACGCGCCAACTCAAAGGCTTCGCCCATACCAACGATTTGGTGAGTCGCTAAGGTACCTGAACGCATACCACGCTCGTGCCCACCACCGTGCATTTGTGCTTCTAAACGCACGCGCGGCTTACGACGCACATAAAGCGCACCCATGCCTTTAGGACCGTAGGCTTTGTGAGCAGAAAAGGACATTAAGTCGACTTTCATTTTCTCAAGATCAATTTCAACTTTACCCGCTGACTGCGCCGCATCAACATGAAATAACACACCTTTCGAGCGAGTTAGTTCACCAATTGCAGCGATATCATTGATCGTACCAATTTCGTTATTGACATGCATGATCGACACTAAAATTGTATCTTCACGCAATGCTGCAGCGACCATATCGACAGTAATCAAACCATCTTCGCAAGGCTCTAAGTAGGTCACTTCGTAACCTTCACGCTCTAACTGACGCGTGGTGTCCAACACTGCTTTATGCTCAAGCTTAGAGGTAACAATATGTTTGCCTTTGCTGACATAAAAATGTGCAGCGCCCTTAATAGCAAGGTTATTTGACTCTGTCGCACCCGAAGTCCAAACAATTTCGCGCGGATCGGCTTTAATTAAATCGGCAACCTGGCGGCGCGCATGCTCAATGGCTTCTTCAGCACGCCAGCCATACACGTGCGAACGTGACGCAGCATTACCAAAGTTACCATCCAGCGTGAGACACTCACACATTTTCTTCGCCACTCGTGGATCAACTGGGGTGGTTGCTGAATAATCTAGATAGATCGGCAGTTTCATTGTAACTCTCCTCACGGTCTGCGCCTTATTCACTCAAGAGTGGACGCCTGAATTTTGTTTGCTGCGCGCTGATTCTGATGCTGACGCAATGCAACTTTTTGAATTTCTTGGCGCGCAACTAAATCCGCCAAGCTAATACCACTTAAAAAATCGTGTATCTGCTTACTTAAATCACACCACAAACGGTGGGTTAAACATTCATCGCCACCCTGACAGTCACCTTGACCTTGACAGCGCGTCGCATCTACTGACTCATCCACCGCATCTATAACTTGAACGATTTGAATATCAGCAGGCTCATGCGCCAACTGATAACCACCACCCGGACCTCTGACACTACTCACCAGAGCGCCACGGCGCAACTTGGCAAATAACTGCTCAAGGTATGATAACGAAATACCTTGCCTCTCAGAAATATCGGCAAGAGGCACAGGGCCGTCTTGCGCATTCAATGCCAAGTCAAGCATCGCTGTCACGGCATAGCGGCCCTTGGTTGTCAGTCGCATAAAATAAATACCGCTGTAAGTAAGTATTAACAACAATTATGCTATAACCCACTAAACAGGTCAAGTATTAATCCTGATTAAATTACTCAGGATTAAACAGGCAAACATTCTAACAGTCCGTAGCAAGTGTGCCCTCGCGCATACGGATTACTTATCCGCGACCGATTCGCTATCGTTACCATCCACTAGCGGTCTTTCATCCGAGCAGGGAAAAGCTGTATCAGGCAACTCAGGCAGTTTCTTACCTTGATAATCACTGCCAAGCCTATGCATGGCATCGCACATATCTTCAAGACGCTCTTCAACTGCCTCTAAATGATCAAGAATTTGACCAATTGAACGTGCAACTGGGTCAGGCATATCCTGACTCATACCATAAGCATCAAAGCCAAAACGCTCAGCCAACGCCTGTCGCTTTGCTTCTTGCTCATCAGTCGCCTTAACAATAATACGCCCTGGGATACCCACCGCAGTCGCACCGGCAGGCACAGCTTTAGTCACCACGGCATTCGAACCAATTTTAGCACCAGCACCCACAGTAAAAGGCCCCAGCACTTTAGCGCCTGCCCCGACTACCACACCATCCTCTAAAGTTGGGTGACGCTTACCTTTATTCCAGCTGGTGCCGCCTAAGGTAACGCCCTGATAGAGCGTCACATCGTCACCGACCTCTGCGGTTTCACCAATAACAATACCCATACCATGGTCAATAAAAAAACGACGACCAATTTTCGCGCCAGGGTGAATCTCAATACCGGTCAACCAGCGCCCCAAGTTGGACACCATTCGCGCCAGCCACTTCCAATTACGTACCCACAAGCCATGCGCCAAACGATGCAACCAAACCGCATGCAAACCGGGGTAGCAGGTTAATACCTCAAAGGCATTACGTGCCGCTGGATCCCGTCGAAATACACTTTGAATATCTTCACGAATACCTTTAAACATGCTCACCTCGGCGTTGGATATGCTCACCACGTGCGGCTTTTTGCGTCTCGGTCAAAATACCACGTAAAATATTTACTTCAGACTTCTTCAACTGACTGCGGGCAAAAATACGCCGCAGCCGCGCCATTAAATGCCGCGGTTTAGCCGGATCAAGAAAATCAATATCAATCAACGTTTGCTGCAAATGCTGATAAAACATCTCTAAAGAGTCATGGGTCGCCGGCGCGGTGCCGAGCATTCCGGTCGCCTCAACTTCAGGCATGTGCGTCGGCTGATTGGTGTCTTGCAGCCATGCCATACGCACCTCATAACTCAACACTTGCACAGCGGTGGCAAGGTTTAAAGAGCTAAACTCTGGATCTGACGGAATATGGATATGGTACTGACAGCGCTGCAACTCAGTATTGGTTAAACCGGCATACTCACGACCAAAGACCAAAGCAACTTCAGCCTGATGATCAGCCTGCCAGGTGTGTAGACAGGTCGCCGCCGCTTCGCGCGGATCAAGTAATGGCCAAGGAATACGTCGATCACGAGCACTGGTCCCCAAGACCACACTGCAGCCTTCAAGCGCTTCCTCTAGAGTCGCAACCACTCGCGCATTGTCTAAAATATCATCGGCACCCGCCGCTCGAGAATTCGCATCACGGTGTGGGTATTTCTCAGGGTCGACTAAGACTAAGGACTTAAGCCCCATGTTTTTCATCGCTCGGGCAGCACCACCAATATTGCCTGGGTGACTGGTGTTGACTAAAACCACGCGAATTTTTTCCAGCACAAGGCTCTCCAAGGTTCTATCTAAAGACAGGTTATTAAAGCAAAGAACACAAGCTTACCGAAGCCTCTGCAATCACGCCACGAAAAAGAACCCTACTGGCGAACACATATACTTTAGTTTCTGTTAGAATTTATATTCTTCTTTAACAACCTCCGGTGACTTTTCATGCAGCCTATGCTGAATATCGCGCTGCGCGCTGCTCGTAGCGCGGGTGAATTAATTGTACGTTCGATTGAACGCTTAGACACGATCTCGGCTAGCGAGAAAGACGCAAAAGATTTCGTCACCGAGATTGATCGTGCAGCTGAACAAGCCATTGTTACGGCAATTCTTAAAGCCCATCCTGATCACGGCATTAACGCTCAAGCAAGTGGTCGCATTGCCGGTCAAGGTGAAGGCGCTGATTATGAGTGGATTATTGACCCTCTCAACGGCACAACAAACTTCACTCGCGGCGTACCCCATTTTGCTGTAAGCATCGCCTGCAAATATCGCGGCCGTGTTGAGCACGCAGTAATCATTGACCCTGTTCGTCAAGAAGAATTTACTGCAAGCCGCGGTCGTGGCGCAGCCTTTAACGGTCGCCGTATGCGCGTCAGCAAACGCAAAACCCTTGATAACGCACTATTAGCGACCGGCTTTCCATTTCATGAAGGCCAACTTGAACACATGGACAACTATATATCTATGTTCAAAGATCTCGCAGTGCAGTCGGCCGGCATTCGCAGCGCGGGCACCGCAAGCTTAGACTTAGCCTATGTTGCAGCAGGCCGTTATGACGCGTGCTGGCAACACGGTTTATCCGAGTCAGATATCGCCGCAGGTGCTTTATTAATTCAAGAAGCCGGCGGCCTGATCAGTGACTTCAATGGCGGTTACGACTTTTTAGACGGCGGCCACGTTGTTGCAGGCGGCCCAAAATGCTTTAAAGCGGTTCTAACTACGATTCAACCTTTTATACCAAGAAGTTTTAAGTAAGCCAGCGCTTATTTGCTGCTCACAAAAAAGCGCCCTTCTAGGCGCTTTTTTTATTTCAATTCAACGTTTGATGTCAGACCAATTAACGCACAACCTGCGATAAAATAACGCGGCCTTGCTCATCCAGCTCCAAGCGACGCCCTGGATCATCATCCATGCGCACGGTACGAACTTTACCATCTAACTCATAACTGACATCATAACCGGCAACTTTTTCACTGATGTCGTATTCCGTATTGCAACGGCGCTCAGTGGTTGTGTAGGTATTGTTCTGCTGTAGATGCTCTTGGGTTTTATTACCCGCATAGCCACCACCCACAGCGCCTGCAACAGTCGCTACTTTTTTACCATTACCACCACCCACTTGGTTACCTAGCAGACCACCGACGACTGCACCCACCGCGGTACCAACAACACGATTACTATCTTTAATCGGTTTACGCTTGGTGACCGTCACATCGCGACATTCTTGACGTGGTGTTTTCACGGTTTCTTTAATTGGCTTAACAGCTACAACTTCTGCGTAGCTCGGTCCACTCATCATATTGTAGGTGGCATAACCACCCGTGGCCGTCACAGCAACTGCACCCAACACACTACCAATCAACATTGACTTATTCATTCTATACTTCTCTCAAGCAACTGTTAGTCACAAAGTATTAGAAAGCAAAAAGCCGTGCAAGTTCATACCTGCACGGCTTTTAATCGTATAAATACGTAATTCGATTAGGGCGTTTCATCCACCTCTTCAGTACTCACTGGCGGTATCAAATCTTCTACCGTCAGATTCAGCCAAATCAAGAAAATACTGGCGATATACACAGAGGAATAGGTACCTGCGGTAATCCCAATAAACAACGCAAACGCGAAGCCCCATAGGTTATCACCACCAAACACCAGCAATGCGCCCACCGCCAATAATGTGGAAATCGACGTTGCCAAGGTACGCAATAGTGTTTGCGTGGTAGAAATATTGATATTGTCGATCAATGGCGTATTACGTAAGAAACGGAAGTTCTCACGAATACGGTCAAACACCACAATTGTGTCGTTAAGCGAGTAGCCAATAATTGCCAAAATCGCAGCCAATACAGTCAGGTCAAACGTAAACTGAAAGTATGAGAACACGCCCAAAGTGATAATCACATCATGGAACAAGCCAACAATCGCACCGACACCAAATTTCCACTGAAAACGAAAACCCAGATACAGCATGATTCCAGCTAAGGCCAGCAACATGCCTAAACCACCTTGGTCACGCAACTCCTCTCCCACCGCAGGACCAACGAACTCAACACGCTTAACGGTTACTTGACTCGCCGCGTCTTGACGTAATACCTGCGCCACTTGATTGCCCAAATCCGGATCATCACCAGGCATACGTACTAGCACATCATTGACCGCACCAAAGCTCTGCACGACGGCGTCAGGGTAACCACCACCTTGTAACTGACTGCGAATTTTATTTAAGTCGGCCGCTTGCTCATAATTGAGTTCAATTAGCGTACCGCCAGTGAAGTCCAAGCCAAAGTTAAGACCTTTAACAGCTAAGCTGCCAAACGAGGCTAGAACCATTATCAAGCTGAAGGCAAACGCTATATAGCGTGCGCCCATAAAGTTAATTACACGTTTCATGCTAGCCACATCCTTAAATCCACAACTTCTTGAGGTCACGGCCACCATAAATCAGGTTAACCATGGCACGTGTCACCATAATTGCAGTGAACATTGAAGTAATAATGCCCAGCGATAAGGTCACAGCAAAGCCTTTAATTGGACCGGTCCCCATTGCAAACAGGATCGCACCGACCAAAAGCGTTGTTAAGTTACCGTCAATAATAGCTGAGTAGGCTTTATCAAAACCTTCATGAATAGCGCGCTGTACCGACATGCCATTGGCAATTTCTTCACGAATCCGCGAGAAAATCAGCACGTTCGCATCCACCGCCATACCCATGGTCAAAACGATACCGGCGATACCCGGCAAGGTTAATGTTGCACCAAGCAGTGACATCATCGCCAACAAGTTGACCATATTCAGACTCAGTGCCACTGTCGCCAGCAGGCCAAAGGCTTTGTAGATCAAGACAATAAAGATCGCGACAAACAAGAAGCCCCATAGTGCCGCTTGTACACCGAGCTGAATATTCTCAGCACCGAGACTTGGGCCAATGGTGCGTTCTTCAGCAAAGTACATCGGTGCCGCTAAACCACCGGCACGCAATAACAGCGCCAGCTCAGACGATTCGCCTTGACCATCCAGACCGGTAATCCGAAACTGGCTGCCGAGCGCCGACTGAATCGTCGCTAAGCTAATCACGCGTTTTTCTTCTTTAAAGGTCTGTACTGCAACTTCTTTTTCGACACCATCAACCATCTCACGCACATAGCGCGTGGTGGGTCGTTGTTCGATAAAGATAACGGCCATACTGCTGCCGATATCATTACGCGTAGCTCGATTCATCAGTTCGCCACCGTGACCATCCAAACGGATATTCACTTGTGGTCGACCATTTTCATCGTAGCTGGCCTGTGCATCAGTCACCTGATCGCCAGTGATAATCACACTACGCTCAAGCGCTACAGGCGCACGACCTTCCTCACGGAACTCATACATCTCTGTGGTTGCACGGGGCGCATCTGCCGCAGCAGCTAAACGGAACTCAAGGTTGGCCGTTTTACCCAAAATACGCTTAGCTTCTGCAGTATCTTGTACACCAGGTAACTCTACGACAATACGGTTAGCACCTTGGCGCTGTACCAGCGGCTCAGCAACACCCAACTCATTGACGCGGTTACGCACCGTGGTTAAGTTTTGCTTAATTGAGTACTCTCGAATTTCGGTAATTTTCGCTGGCAACAAGACTAAGCGCAGTACCGGCTTATCATTACGCTCAGCAGTAGTCATTTCAAAATCAGCAAAATCTTTACGAATCAAGGCTCGTGCTTGAGTTAAAGTCGCGGTATCGTCAAAACCAAGCTGAATACCATTCTCAATACTTGGCAAGCTGCGATAACGGACACGCTCTTTACGCAAAATAGTCTTTACTTCGCTTTCGTGCACTTTAATACGTGCAGAAATAGCTTTTTCCATATCCACTTCAAGTAAGAAGTGCACACCACCGGATAAGTCGAGACCGAGCTTCATCGGGTTGGCCCCAAGGCTACGTAACCATTGAGGCGTCGTTGCTGCAAGATTCAATGCAACAACATACTCATCACCCAAGGCTTTACGTACGACATCTTTAGCCGGCAACTGATCATCACGGCGCAATAACCGCACCAATCCGCCACGTGTTTCTAAGGCTGCACTCTTAACGTCAATCCCAGCCGCTGTTAACGCAGCGGTAGCACGATCCAGATCAGCTTGTTCAATCTGTAATGCACTGCTAGCACCGGTCACTTGAATCGCCGGATCATCTGGATAGAGGTTAGGCGCAGAGTAAATAAAACTGATGGATAGAATCGCTACAATCAGCAGATACTTCCATAAAGGATACTTGTTGAGCATGACACCGCCCGCTTATATGGCCACAATAAATACGGCCAAAACTAATTGAATATAACGCAAATCGGGCAGTGCAGCTCAAAGGTTGATAACGAGTCACCTTTGAGCGCAACCGCCCGTCACAAAAAACTGTTTAAATAGCTTTTAAAGTGCCTTTTGGCAATGCTGCGATCACTGCACTTTTTTGAATTTTTAACTCAACAGTATCTGAAGCTTCAATCACTAAAAAGTCATCAGCTACTTTAATCACTTTTCCAGCAATGCCACCACTGGTCACAACTTCATCACCTT
The DNA here is from genome assembly GCF_905120345.1 of Denitrificimonas caeni. GTDB lineage: Bacteria > Pseudomonadota > Gammaproteobacteria > Pseudomonadales > Pseudomonadaceae > Denitrificimonas > Denitrificimonas caeni_A. The sequence goes on from NZ_CAJHOA010000001.1 coordinate 744,369, forward strand.
TTTGCAAACCGCCGACCAAGTTGCGATGCTCTTTGGCACGCTTAGCCTGTGGACGCCAGATCATCAGGTAGAAAATCACCAAAAAACCAGCTAGCAAAATAAACTGCATGTACTCGCCACCTGGAGGTGCGCCAGCAGCAGTGTCAGCATAAGCAGCAGAAATAAAGAAACTCATGAACAACTCCCATTACATAAAGACATTAGTGTCCGTTATTAATTAAGCGGCGGCGTAGGCAAGCCACGTCGCGCGTAAAACCCATCAACAAAGTCGCCCAATGTACCTTGTTGGATAGCCTCTCGTAAACCCGCCATTAGACGCTGATAGTGTCGCAAATTATGTATTGTATTGAGCATGCTACTCAGCATTTCTCCGCACTTATCTAAATGGTGCAAATAGGCGCGGGAAAAATTTTGGCAAGTATAGCAATCACAGGCCGCATCGAGAGGTGAATCATCATGTCGATGCGTGGCGTTACGAATTTTAATCACCCCAGTATCGATGAACAAGTGACCGTTACGCGCATTACGCGTTGGCATCACGCAGTCAAACATATCAATACCGCGGCGTACGCCTTCAACGAGATCTTCAGGCTTACCAACACCCATTAAATAGCGGGGCTTTTCCGGCGGCATATGTTGCGGTAAAAAGTCCAAGATACGAATCATATCTTCTTTTGGCTCGCCCACCGACAAACCACCAATGGCCAAGCCATCAAAGCCGATTTCGCACAGCCCTTCTAAAGAACGTAAACGTAAGTCTTCATGCATCCCCCCCTGAACAATACCAAAGAGAGCCGAGGGGTTATCACCGTGTGCAATTTTTGAACGTTTAGCCCAGCGCAATGACAACTCCATCGATTTTTCAGCCGTTGCCACATCGGCAGGATACGGCGTGCATTCATCAAAGATCATCACCACATCAGAGCCCAGCTCACGCTGCACTTGCATGGATTCTTCTGGCCCCATAAAAACTTTGGCACCATCCACTGGCGAAGAGAAGTACACGCCCTCTTCTTTAATCTTACGCATCGCGCCCAAGCTAAAGACTTGGAAACCACCGGAGTCAGTCAGAATAGGACCTTTCCATTGCATAAAATTATGTAAATCGCCGTGCTCCTGAATCACCTGAGTACCAGGGCGTAACCATAGATGAAAGGTATTACCTAAAATCATCTGCGCGCCAATCGCTTCGATATCACGCGGCAACATCCCTTTAACAGTACCGTAGGTGCCCACCGGCATAAAGGCAGGAGTTTCCACTACGCCACGCGGAAACGTTAAACGCCCACGGCGCGCACGACCATCGGTCGCTAATAAATCAAACTGCATAAAAGACATGCATTACTCCTTAGGGCTGCGCGGCTGTGGATTGCGCGTAATAAACATGGCATCGCCATAACTGAAGAAACGATAACGCTGCTCGACGGCACTGCGATAAGCATTCATGGTCTCTGGATAGCCAGCAAAGGCCGCAACCAGCATTAGCAACGTTGATTCGGATAAGTGAAAATTAGTGACCAATGCATCAACCACATGAAATGGACGCCCGGGGAATAAAAAGATATCGGTTTCGCCAGCAAAGACCTGAATTTCGCCTGTTGCTTGCGCGGCGCTCTCTAACGAACGCACACTGGTCGTACCCACCGCAATGACACGCCCACCACGCGCTTTACAGGCAGCAACCGCATCAACCACGTCCGGCGAGACCTGCAGCCACTCATGGTGCATCTGATGATCTTCTAGACGCTCAACACGTACCGGCTGGAAGGTTCCTGCTCCCACATGCAAGGTCACAAAGGCTGTTTCTACACCGAGCTCACGAATGCTGGCCAACATCGGATCATCGAAATGCAGTCCAGCAGTTGGCGCCGCAACAGCACCAGCGTGCTCGGCATACACAGTTTGATAACGCTCACGATCATCTATCTCATCGGCGCGCTCCATATAAGGAGGCAACGGCATATGACCAATACGCTCAAGCAGCGGCAATACTGGCTCAGAAAATTGCCATTCAAAGAGACTGTCGTGACGCGCTAATAAAGTTGCTTGCGCACCATCGTCCAGCTTAATGGTGCTGCCGACCTTCGGCGCTTTACTAGCACGGACATGTGCCAGCACGCGATCGCTATCCAATACACGTTCAACTAACACCTCAAGTTTGCCGCCGGTGGCTTTTTTAGCAAACAAGCGCGCCGGTATCACTCGGGTATCGTTAAACACCATTAAATCGCCAGGGCGTAGATAGCTGAGCAGATCTGTAAAGTGTTGATGGGCAATCGCACCGCTCGGTCCGTCCAACACCAGCAAACGACTGGATCGGCGTTCAGCCAGTGGGTATCGAGCAATCAGCTCATCAGGTAAGTCAAATTGGAAGTGTGCAACGCGCATAATAGTGGTCGTTAATAATGAGGATGCAAAGCTTAACGGAAATATTTGCATCTGACCATGCGAAATCATTTGACCGATGTGCAAACCCTCTCTATAATCTCGCGCCATGCCTCGGTGGCGGAATTGGTAGACGCAGTGGATTCAAAATCCACCGTTGGTAACAACGTGGGAGTTCGATTCTCCCCCGAGGCACCAATTTCTTTAGCCCTTAAGTCTTCGGACTTAGGGGCTTTTTTATGTCTATAATTTAGCCTTAATAATCATTTCATCATAAAAAAGTAAAACCCTTTACGCCTCACACGCAAAACATGTGTACGGCCAAGTCAGCCCTTCCTTGATTGTACTGACGCAAAAATTTGACACTCCCCGCGCTCCTAACGCTTAATCTTTATTAATAAAGACTTACTGCCACCTCACCCTCCGGAACATGCCACATGACTTTTATGCACTTTTTGTTTGCTTTAGTAGAACCGACCTTAAGAGTAGCGAAGGAATCAACAGTAAGCTTGAGATTCCTAGCGGATACAAACTCACGTAGATCCAAAGCAAAACAGAAGCGATGCACGGCCGGCGGGTATTCTTACAGAGCCCGCCAACTTATACCCCAGCTAGCAATATTGATTGGGCTATCTTTAGCGGGTAATAATGCATTTGCTATGCAAATTTTCATCAAAACGCTGACTGGAAAGACTATCGTGCTGGAAGTTGAGTCCAGTGACTCAATCGACAACGTCAAAGCTAAAATAGAAGACAAGGAGGGTATTTCACCCGCACAGCAGCGTTTAATTTTTGCTGGCAAACAATTGGAAGATGGTCGCACACTTGCAGATTACAACATCCAAAAGGAATCTACCCTACATCTTGTCTTGAGACTAAAAGCAAAACCCGTCGGCATTCCAACCTTATCGCAATGGGGGCTGGCAATCCTCGGTTTACTGGTGGCTGGTTTGGCACTACTGCAGCTGCGCAACAGACATGGCGTCGCCGATTGAGCCTACTAATAGAGAAACCACGGACTCTCAACTACCATTCAGAAAAACTCATGTGCCGCTTTTATTTAATGGAATGCGCTCTGATATGACACCTCATTGCATCTTGACTGCTTGGCATACGCACGAACACGAACTGCGCGCTTTTCTATTGGTGCGCATCGGAAATCAACATGAGGTTGATGATGCACTTCAAGAACTCTTCTTGAAATTGACGCGACAAGGCGATGCGTTCTGCGCGGTGAAAAACCCCAGAGCGTGGTTATTTCGTGTCACGCGTAACTTTTTAATCGATCACTTACGCACCGCAAAAACCTTTGTTGAGCTTGATCCTAATGTAGCCCTACCGCTCAATAACGACGAGCCATCTGCCATTATCAAATTAGAAGCCTGCTTGCTACGCAATCTAACAGAACTCCCAGATGAGGATAAAAGCGTTATCGAGCAATGCGATCTACAGGGTCAAACCCAAAAGCATTACGCACAACAACATAGCCTATCCCTCAGCGCAGTAAAATCCCGCCTACTTCGTGCTCGCAAACGCTTAAAAGCACAAATCATCGTGAATTGCCAAGTTCAGTTTGATGAAAACGGCAACGTTTGCTGTCACGTACCTCGCTAAATAATAATTTACTGCATCCTTTTCGCCCTGTGTTCGTCTGCATAACAGAAGTACGTTAACTGTTACCTCTTTCAAGGAGCGTTTAGATGAACACACGATTGCGCGAGCTATATAGCAGCAACGCTCGTGAAACCAACCTGCTGTTGCTTATGCTGGCTGTCTTTCTACTGATTTATTTCATTCCCGCCGGCACTGCGCGTTTCGATAATGCCGTGCTGGAAGCTGTGCGCTTAACCCATTGGTACGCTAGAGAACACGTTATTTTATGTTTGCTGCCGGCATTTTTGATTGCTGGAGCAATGTCGACATATATCAGCCAAGGTGCGGTCATGCGCTACCTTGGACCGGATGCGCCCAAGGTAGTGGCCTTTAGCGTTGCCTCGGTATCAGGCACCTTACTGGCGGTTTGTTCGTGCACTGTACTGCCCCTGTTCGGTGGCATCTATAAGCGTGGTGCTGGTTTAGGCGCAGCAATCGCTTTTCTTTATTCTGGGCCAGCGATTAATATTATGGCCATTGTTATCACCGCCAAAGTGCTGGGCGCGGAAATGGGCTTTGCTCGTGCGCTCGGCGCCATTCTGTTTGCTGTAGTGATCGGCGCCATTATGCACTTGATCTACCGTAAGGAAGAGGCGCAGCGAGTGGTTAAAAACACTCGTGGTTTTAGTGGTGAAGAACTCGATAAACCTATGAGCGCAATTGTGCTTTTCTTCGCCCTGATGGTTGGCATACTGGTATTCGCTAACTGGGCGGCAGCAGATAGCGCAATCTGGATGCAAATTTACCAATGGAAGTGGCAGATTACCGCGTTGCTTAGCGCCGCTTTAGCTGGGCTATTGGTTTGGCGCTGGCAGTGGCCAAAGCTGCAGTTATTGATTCTAGCTGCAGTGGTGCTACTAACCGCAATGATCGCACCCAGTGCACCTGAGTTGCCCTTTGTTATCGGCATTGCCGGCTTGATGCTCATTTCAGCGTCACGCGAGCAAGACCGTGAATGGTCGCTTCAGAGCTGGGATTTTGCCAAGCAAATTCTACCCTTACTGCTCGGTGGAGTCTTTATTGCTGGCTTTGCCTTGGGTCGTCCAGGCCACGAAGGAATCATTCCTTCAGAGTGGGTTGCTATGGCCGTGGGTGACAACAGCCTGAATTCCACAATTCTTGCATCGGTCTTGGGCGCACTGATGTACTTCTCTACACTCACTGAAGTGCCTATCGTAGAGGCACTTATGGGTGCAGGCATGGGTAAAGGACCCGCATTGGCCTTGCTCTTAGCAGGCCCAGCACTGTCTTTACCCAATATGCTAGTGATTCGCACCATACTGGGCACGCAAAAAACCGTGGTTTATTGCTCACTGGTTGTCGTGATGTCCACGGTTACTGGTTTTATTTATGGCAACTGGTGGTGATTACATCAGTTCAATCGATAGCAACACGAGGAGACACAATGAAATTTACTATTTATGGCAGCGGCTGCGCCAAATGCACTCAACTTACAGCCAATGTAGAAGAAGCTGCGAGCGCGAAAGGTATTGAATACCGCGTTGAAAAAATAACCGACACCAATGCCATTATTGACGCGGGCATTATGCGCACCCCGGCACTGGCGATTGATGATGAAATCGTTATTGAAGGGAAAGTAGCCAAGGTAGAAGAGATTCAAAAGCTATTGGCTTAGCAAAGAGCTTGGTGGTTCGGGATGCTACATAGCCAAGCAGCACTGCTGCAAGCTCTGTCCGCCCCAATGACTTAGAAGGCTCAACTCGTTGTCGCAGTCACAGCTTATGACAACGAGTTGGGCCTCGCGCTTGCTACAGCCTACATTGCAACAGGCTTAAAAAAGTCAAGCCCAAACGAAAAAGCCATTAATCTGCTGCATCATCTTTATTGCTTTGCGTTTTATCACGCATACGTTGCATTTCTTGCGTCGTTTTTAAACGGCACACGGCTAGTTGCTCTAAGCGCAAAGCTTTGATCGCCGCCAACGGATCATCAGCTTGCAAACCTCCTTGCGCCTTTTCATATTCAAGACTGTCATCGGCGCGCTCTTTAGCCTGTTCAATGTCATCACTCATCTTGCATGCCCCTATTTTGCTGTAAATCACTACTGCACACCTAAATTTGTCTTAACTTAACATGCCTAATCAGCACTTTTACGGCAACTGGGCGTGGCACTGCATAAATTTTTTGCTCAATCCGCTAGACTAGTACTTTTGCAACGCTATTGAGTCAGTTCATTATGAGTGCTAAAGATTTAAGTAAGCATACGCCGATGATGCAGCAGTATTGGCGGTTAAAAAACCAACACCCTGATCAAATCATGTTTTATCGCATGGGTGACTTTTATGAACTTTTCTATGACGATGCGAAAAAAGCCTCGCAACTGCTGGATATAACGCTGACATCGCGAGGACAGTCGGCAGGTAGCGTGATCCCCATGGCCGGCATTCCATTTCACGCCGCCGAAGGTTACCTCGCCCGCTTAGTCAGCCTTGGCGAATCAGTGGTCATTTGCGAGCAAACCGGTGACCCTGCCACCACCCTTAAAGGGCCTGTCGATCGGCAAGTGGTGCGTATTCTCACCCCAGGAACGGTCAGCGATGAAGCCTTAATGGATGATCGTCGTGACAATCTGGTGGCCGCCTTACTGGGTACCGATCATTTATTCGGTTTAGCGGTTTTAGATATCAGTAGCGGCCGTTTTAGCGTGCAAGAACTGCACAATGAAGAGAATGTTCTTGCCGAACTGGAGCGTATCAACCCTGCAGAACTTCTTATTCCAGACGACTGGTCAGCGCCGACGGCATTGGAAAGACGTCGTGGCAATCAGCGTCGCGCTCCTTGGGATTTTGATTACGACAGCGCACTCAAAGCGTTATGTCAGCAATTTGCCACACAAGATCTAAAAGGTTTTGGCTGTGAACAACTGTCTTTAGCGATTGGTGCTGCCGGCTGCTTATTAAATTATGCGAAAGAAACTCAGCGCACCGCCCTACCGCATATTCGCAGTCTCTTTCATGAACGTATCAGCGAAACCGTAGTACTCGATGCCGCAACCCGTCGCAACTTAGAGCTGGATAAAAATCTCTCTGGCGGCCGTGATAACACCTTGCAATCAGTGATTGATCGCTGTCAGACCAGCATGGGTAGCCGTTTGCTCAGTCGCTGGCTCAATCGGCCTTTGCGCCAGCAGACAGTACTCGAAGCACGCCAAGATGCCATTGCCTACCTACTCAATGATTACCATTTTGAGAACGTGCAACCTGCATTAAAAGATATTGGTGATATTGAGCGAATCTTAGCGCGCATCAGTTTACGCAGTGCTCGTCCTCGTGACTTAGCTCGCTTACGTGATGCGTTGAATGCTTTACCTGTTTTACAAGAAGTACTCGCTGATCTGGATATTGCCCGCATTCAGCAACTGGCCACAGCAATTGGCGTCTACCCTGAGTTATCCGATACGCTCAGTCGTGCCATTATCGATAACCCTCCGGCGGTAATTCGCGAAGGCGGCGTATTGAAACTCGGTTACGACGCCGAACTGGATGAACTGCTGACCATCAGTGAAACTGCAGGTCAGTATTTAATCGATTTAGAAACCCGCGAAAAAGCACGCACCGGTCTCGCCAACCTCAAAGTAGGCTATAACCGAGTACATGGTTACTTTATTGAAATACCCACCAAACAAGCAGAGCAAGCTCCCGCTGATTATTTGCGCCGACAAACACTAAAAGGTGCTGAACGCTTTATCACTCCAGAATTAAAAACCTTTGAAGATAAAGCTCTGTCGGCGAAAAGCCGTGCTTTAGCGCGAGAAAAACAGCTCTATGATGAACTGCTAGATATCCTGATTAGTCATATCGCGCCACTGCAAGAAAGCGCTGCGGCTCTAGCCGAGCTTGATGTAATCAGCAACCTGTCCGAGCGTGCACTGACGCTTGATCTATGTCGCCCACAGTTTACTGAGCAGCCATTACTCGATATCAAGCAAGGTCGCCACTTAGTGGTTGAGCATGTACTGACCACTCCTTTTGTTGCCAACGATGTCAGCATGAACGATGCCACGCGTATGTTGATTATTACCGGACCAAACATGGGTGGTAAATCCACCTACATGCGACAAACCGCTTTGATTGTACTACTGGCACACATTGGTAGCTTTGTGCCCGCACAGCAGTGCTTATTGTCACTGGTCGACCGTATTTTCACCCGAATCGGTTCCAGTGATGACCTGGCTGGCGGTCGTTCAACCTTTATGGTTGAAATGAGTGAAACCGCAAACATCTTGCACAATGCAACAGCTGATAGCTTGGTATTAATGGACGAAGTCGGACGGGGTACCAGTACCTTTGATGGCCTCTCTTTAGCTTGGGCAGCCGCCGAGCAATTAGCCGAACTTAAAGCGTGGACCTTGTTTGCCACCCACTATTTTGAACTAACCTCATTACCCGAGCGTTTAAGCAGTGTGGCTAACGTGCACCTTAGCGCCACAGAACACCAGGATCGTATTGTCTTCTTGCATAACGTGCGCAACGGACCGGCCAACCAAAGCTATGGCTTGGCCGTAGCACAACTGGCGGGTGTACCAACGACAGTAATTGCACGTGCACGTGAGCATCTTAAACATCTGGAAGACAGCAGTTTAATGCAAGCTCAGCATACGGCGAGCAGCGATACGCAGCGTCCGATACAAAGTGACTTATTCGCTACGCAGCCGCATCACCTGCTGCTAGAATTGCAAGACACCAATCCAGACGAGCTATCGCCTCGGCAGGCGCTTGATCTGTTATATGCTTGGAAGTCGCAGATCTAACCCTGCCTAGCCGCAAGCTGTTAGTATTGCTAACCTTTTATTTATTTATTGCGTTGTATCATGACAGCGCACACAACTTTACTTGTAAACTCTGCACAGATAGAGTTCAAGTTATACGCCTAGGAGATAGCTCGTTATGACCTTCGTTGTCACTGATAACTGCGTTAAATGCAAATACACAGACTGCGTAGAAGTCTGCCCTGTGGATTGCTTCTATGAAGGCCCAAATTTTTTGGTCATTCATCCAGACGAGTGCATTGACTGCGCGCTGTGCGAGCCAGAATGCCCTGCTGCTGCCATTTATGCAGAGGATGAAGTGCCTGAAGATATGCAAGAATACACTGAAATCAATAAAGATTTAGCCGATATCTGGCCAAATATCAGTGAAAAGAAAGATCCATTGCCGGATGCTGAAGAGTGGGATGGCGTTGCTAATAAGTTACAGTATTTAGAGCGTTAATCTAAACACGCCTGCGCGAATTTGACTTACGTAGGCGTGTTTAGAACAAATAGATTATAGCGTTAGACCTAAAACCCCGTATCCGATAACGCACCGGATGCGGGGTTTTTGCATCTTAGTTGAGTTGCTCATGCGCCTGTTGGTCAGCATGATACGATGAGCGCACCAAAGGACCTGATGCAACATTCTTAAAGCCCATTTTAAGGCCTTCTTCGGCAAACCAAGCAAACACATCAGGATGTACAAAACGTTGCACTGCCATATGGTCGCGCGAGGGCTGCAAATACTGACCTAAGGTCAACATATCGATATCATGCTCACGCATGCGCTGCATCACTTCGATAACTTCTTCATCAGTTTCGCCCAAACCAAGCATCAAACCTGATTTAGTCGGCACTCCCGGCACCAGCTGTTTAAAGCGCTCGAGCAAATCTAATGACCATTCAAAATCAGAACCCGGACGTGCCGCTTTGTATAAGCGCGGTACAGTTTCCAAGTTATGATTAAACACATCGGGCGGCTCAGTAGCAGTAATTTCCAGCGCGATATCCATACGGCCACGGTAGTCTGGAACCAAGGTTTCTAATTGCACACCCGGTGCCAAGGCACGTATTTCACGCAAACAATCAGCAAAGTGCTGAGCACCACCATCACGCAGATCATCACGATCAACCGAGGTAATCACCACATACTTTAGCTTCATGTCGGCAATAGCAGCGGCTAAATTATGTGGCTCATTCACGTCCAAAGGATTGGGACGACCATGACCCACATCACAGAATGGACAGCGACGGGTACAAATATCACCCATAATCATAAAGGTCGCAGTGCCACTGGAGAAGCACTCACCCAAGTTAGGACAAGAGGCCTCTTCACAGACGCTGTGTAACTTGTGCTTACGCAAAGTTTGCTTAATACCTTCCACGCGCGGCGATACCGGCACGCGCACACGAATCCAATCAGGCTTGCGCAGCACATCAGTTGTAGGAATAATTTTCACTGGGATACGCGCTAACTTTTCTGCACCGCGTAACTTCACACCTACTTCAACTTTAGCGGGTTTAGCGCTGACTGGAGCTTCTTGATTACTCATGGTATTCAATCCCATCGGTAAGGGTTATATATTCACTGAATTTAAGATGTGAGACGAGGGCATCACGCAAACGGATCCTGACGTCCGATATGTCTATAGAGTGCCGCGTCTCATCACACAATTGGGTCATTTGCAGCCCGGCATAGCCGCAGGGATTAATCCGCTGGAACGGCTGTAAATCCATATCGACATTTAAGGCCAAGCCATGAAAGGAACAGCCTCGACGAATACGCAAGCCTAAAGAAGCAATTTTCTTACCCGCCACATACACACCTGGCGCATCTGGTTTAGCTTGTGCACTCACACCATATTGACTTAACAGCTCAATCAAACTGTTTTCGATGCTAGTGACTAAATCACGTACACCCTGCCCGGCACGGCGCACATCCACTAAGATATAGGCAACCAACTGTCCTGGACCATGGTAGGTCACTTGACCACCACGATCGACTTGAACCACCGGAATATCGCCAGCAGCTAAAACATGCTCAGCCTTACCGGCTTGCCCTTGAGTAAAGACACGTGGATGCTCAAGCAGCCATATCTCGTCAACAGTGTCGGCATCACGTGTCTGGGTAAAGTGTTGCATGGCATGCCACGTTGGCTCATAGGCCACACAACCGAGCTGGCGAATCACAACGGATCTGGGCATTAAAGCACCATGCGCACAACGCCTGTTTCGCGTAACTCACGATTAATACTTTCCAACTGCTCAATGCTCTGCGCATGAATATGTACTTGTACAGATAAAAAGCGACCATTGCTGCTATCACGTCGCGTAATAGACTCTGCATCGACCTCTGGCGCATGGCGCTGCAATACTTCAATAATTATGTCAATAAAGGTATCGCAGCTGTCACCAATAATTTTAATAGGGTAATTGGCGCAGGGAAATTCAATTTTGGGCGGTTGTTGCACAGTTTCTTCGGTCATCTCAACTCCGAGCTTTTGGCTCTTGCGGTAGACGGCTTGGGTAAAACCATCTTTATTATACCTAAGTCGACTCTTGGTCAGCCTTGCAGACACCCTATAGTGCACTGCAAGTGATGCGCTGAACAGTCAACCTTTAGTTAAATAGGCTGTAAAAAAACATACGAATGGTATCAAGCAAACGGCTGAAAAAACCACCCTCTTCCACATCATGCAACGCGACTAAATCGGCAGTATGCACAATTTCATCACCTAAACGCACCTCGACCCTACCAAGACGATCGCCTCGCTTAACCGGCGCGACCACACTTTCATCCAAGATCATCGCTGCAGCCATTTTTTGTACTTGGCCACGCGGCAGGGTTAAGATTAAATCCTCGACCAAGCCCACTTTAACTTGCGAACTTTCACCCTTCCAGACCTTGCTATCAGCAAGCTCTACGCCTTTTTTATAGAAGGTTCTCGTTTCAAAAAATCGGAAACCATAGGTCAGTAATTTTTGCGTTTCTGCCGCTCGAGCTGCTTCACTAGACGCACCAAAGACCACAGAAATCAAGCGCATATCATCGCGTACGGCAGACGCCACTAGACAATAACCGGCTTCATCAGTATGACCTGTTTTCAAACCATCAACGGTTTTATCACGCCATAGCAGTAAGTTACGATTAGGCTGCTTAATACCATTCCAGAGAAACTCTTTCTGTGCATAAATAGAGTAATGCTGCGGATCTTCGTAGATAATCGCACGCGCCAGCTTAGCCATATCATGGGCTGAAGAGTAATGTTCTTCAGAGGGCAATCCAGTCGCATTCATAAATTGCGTATTGTCTAAATACAAACGTGTTGCTGCCGTATTCATCATGCTAGAAAAGGCTTCTTCGCTACCAGCAATGTGTTCAGCCAAAGCAACACTGGCATCATTGCCTGATTGAATAATAATGCCATGCAGCAAATCATCAACAGACACTTGCTTGCCCACATCAATAAACATCCGTGAGCCGCCGGTGCGCCACGCTTTTTCACTGACTGTGACTAAATCCTGCTCAGATATCTGTCCCCGTTGAATTTCCTTGGTAGCAATATAAGCAGTCATCAGCTTGGTTAAGCTCGCAGGCGGCAAACGCTCATCACCATTGTGTTCAACTAAAACCTTACCGCTGGCAGCATCCAACAGCACATAGGATTTAGCAGCTAACTCTGGCATGGCAGGAATAACCATCGGTGCTGTTGCTGCTGTCGGTACCGCATTGGGTGTAGGTACATCTGCAGCACTAACATAGCTTGCCGCGCAAACAACAACGGCACTGAAACAAAGCTTTTGTAAAAACTGACTCATTTTTATACAACTCTCAATTTTATAAAGACAAACGGTAAGATCCATTTACTGCGCTAATGCTAATAGTGTACGCAACAAGCGCCCCACAACACAGACAGCAACTACTCTGCAGACACCAAAGCAGGTTGACCCAGATTAGCTAAGCGAACACGATCACGTAAATGTTCAGCCTCGTTTTGATTGGGTACCGGCCCCATACGTACGCGGTGCAATACCTGCTCGTTGCGTACCACTGAACTGATAAACACCGGCGCACTGGTCAGCATACTCAGCTTGTCCCTCAGCAGTTGCGCAGCGTCGGGATTGGCGAAGGCTCCGACTTGGAGATAGAGGCCAGCGACTGATAACGAATCGTTTTTTTTTGAGTCGACTTGTGTAGGGAATACCGCTCCGGCGTGCTGCTCAACGGGGGGCATATACACTTCAGACTCTTGCGACAACGCCGGCAAACTTAAAGGTTTGGCTTGAGCGGCGATATAAGGCGTGCTGGCCATAGGTACACTTTTCCCACGTGCAGCCCACCACTCGTGTGGATCAATGCCTTCAACCGTGACGCGAGCGACGCCTTTTTCTGCATAACCCAGTTTTTTTGCCGCAGCAAAAGACAAATCAATCACTCGGTCAGAATAAAACGGACCGCGATCATTGACGCGCAGTGTGACACTACGGCCATTCTCTAAATTCGTAACTTTGACATAACTGGGTAATGGCAAAGTTTTATGCGCAGCAGTCATGCCATATAAGTCAAAGGTTTCACCATTGGCGGTATCCAGACCATGAAACTTCGTACCATACCAAGATGCTGTGCCTGTCGCTTTGTAAGCGCGAGCATCTTGGATAGGGAAATAACGACTGCCCATCACGGTATAAGGGGCCGCTTTATAATTACCTAAATGCGGCATAGGTACAGCATCAGGAATGCCGGATACATCAACGGTCCACCAAGGTGCACCATCACTGCCCGGCTGCTTAAAATTAACCGGACCGCTAATCGAGCCATCACGAGTAACCGGCTGCGGCGGCGGCGGACCTTTAGTGTTGCTGGATGAGCAACTGATCAACGCGATACCTAAAGCAGCTGCAGTTAGGACCTGCATACTGTGCTTAAACATTATTAGTCCTTACGTGAAGCCGCTAATAGTTCGGCCAATTCATTGACGGCCATGGCATACATCACACTACGATTATAGCGCGTTATTGCATGAAAATTCGCTAAACCGATCCAATATTCAGGGCCTTGTTCAGCATCCAAACGGAAAGCTGTGACGTTAGTTTTTTTATCAAGAGACTCGCGCGGTTTCCAGCCGAGTTTCTGCAGTTGCTGCACAGTAATCTTAGGATCTAAACTCTCAGATAAACCCTTATCTGCTTTAGTGGCGCTCTTAATATCAGCACGCACTACTACTTTTTGCCCTGGCTGCCAGCCATGTTTAATAAAATAATTAGCAACACTGCCTACGGCATCAGTAGGGTTCTGCCATATATCAATATGACCATCATTATCAAAATCAACAGCATAAGCACGGAAACTACCCGGCATAAACTGTGGCAAACCCATCGCACCTGCATAAGATCCTTTGAGGCTCAAAGGGTTCACTTGTTCTTCTCGAGTCAGCAACAAATACTCTTTCAGCTGCTGACGAAAAAAGGGTTCTCGCGGCGGATAATCAAAAGCTAAAGTGGATAGTGCATCAATCACTCGATAGCTGCCCGTATTGCCACCGTAAATAGTTTCCACACCAATAATGGCGACGATAAACTCCGCAGGCACACCATATTCATCTTCTGCTCGCTGCAACGCTTCTTGGTTCTTTGCCCAGAACTCAATGCCTTTATCGACACGCGCTTGGGTGATAAAAATTGGACGGTATTCTTTCCACAGTTTAACGCGTTCAGCGGGTCGAGAAATAGCATCTAAAATCGCCTGTTTACGCTCTGCTTGAGCAAAAACGCTGTGCAGTGGCTCAGCTAAAAACCCAAACTCTGCGCTCACCTCCTCTATAAATGGTGCTAATAAAGGATGCTCGGCATAAGTGGTTTCTTGAGCAGAGGCATAGGTTGCCGCCAACGTTAACCCTAAGCAAGCCACTAAACCTTTCATTTTAAACAACACAGTTTGCATGTATAATCCTTAAGAGTGTGCGATCCACTTACGATGCGTATGGATCGCCATTAAAATACCAAACCCAGACAAGAGCGTAACCAATGAAGTCCCGCCGTAGCTTATAAAAGGTAGTGGCACCCCGACAATAGGCAGGAGGCCACTGACCATACCTACGTTAACAAAGACGTAAATAAAGAATGTTAGCGTAATAGACCCTGCTAACAATTTACCGAAGACCGTTTGCGCTTGCAGAGTAATCACCATCGCTCGTCCGATCAATAGCAAATACACCATCAGCAGCAAGCAAATACCCACCAAGCCAAATTCTTCGCCTAAAACAGCAATAATAAAGTCGGTATGGCTTTCAGGTAAAAAGTCCAAATGTGATTGCGTGCCGAGCAACCAGCCTTTGCCAAAGACGCCGCCTGAACCGATAGCGGCCTTCGACTGAATAATATTCCAACCACTGCCCAGTGGGTCGCTTTCAGGGTTTAAGAAGGTCAATACCCGTTGCTTTTGATATTGATGCATAACAAACATCCACATCGCAATCGCAATCGGCACAACAGCTGCGATAGCACCAAGAATCCAGCGCCAGCGTAATCCGCCTAAGAACAGCACAAAGACCCCAGACACCATAATCAACGTCGCTGTTCCTAAATCAGGCTGACGAGCAATCAAGACAAAGGGCACAACAATTAAAACAGCACTGATCACGATACGCTTAAATGATGGCGGTAAATTATGTCGCGCCAAGTACCACGCTAAGGTCATCGGCACAAAAAGCTTCATCAGTTCGGCCGGCTGAAAACGCACAAGCCCCGGAATATTAATCCAACGCGTGGCACCCATAGCATTGTGCCCAACGACTTCAACAATAATTAACAGCACGACACCAAGCACATACAACAACGCTGACCACCGGGCCATAAATCGCGGCTCAAGTTGCGCTACCACAATCATCACCAGCATTCCCAAGCCAAAGGATGATGCCTGTTTAATCAGTAACCCTTGATCCCTGCCACCCGCTGAATACAAAACAAACAAACCAGTGGTTGCCAGTATCAATAATAAAAATAGCAACCAACCATCAATGTGTACTCGCTGCAAAAAAGATGCACGACGACGCAGCACATCACCTTCTGATAACACACGATTAAAGCCTCGAGTCATCGTCTGACCTCTGTTGTCGAACGCTCAGTCGTCTGATATTCCACCTTTAGCTCGCCCTCATCATCCAATAACCAACCATCGAGCACTTGCTTGGCGACAGGTGCTGCAACACCAGAACCTGACTCACCATTCTCAACCATTACTGCCACAGCAATAGCAGGGTTTTCAGCCGGAGCATAAGCAACAAATAAAGCATGATCACGGTGACGTTCTTGCACCTTATCGCGGTTATAGCGTTCGCCTTGCTTAATCGCTACAACCTGTGCCGTACCACTTTTACCAGCAATACGGTACAACGCGGAGTCACCCACTTTACGCGCAGTACCTCGTGTACCGTGCAGGACATTTTCCATACCCATACCCACTGCATCCCAGTTTTTATCATCGCGCAAGACAATATCCGCTGGCATATCTGCATCAATAATAGGTTGCAAGCCGCCAACACTACGGGCCAAATGTGGCCGTATCCACTTACCTTTAGAGGCCATCAGTGCCGTTGCTTGCGCAAGCTGCAAAGGGGTTGTTTGCATATAACCTTGGCCAATTCCTAGAATTAAGGTTTCACCGGGATACCATGGTTGACGATAGCGACTACGCTTCCAGTCTTTGGAAGGCATAAGTCCTGCTGTCTCTTCAAACATATCCAACGCGACACGTTGGCCAAAACCAAATCGAGTCATATAATCATGCATACGATCGACACCCATTTTATGCGCCAAATCATAAAAATAAGTGTCGTTCGAGCGTGATAGCGCTAAATCAAGATTAACCCAGCCATCACCATAGCGATTCCAGTTACGGTATCGATGTTTATGGTTAGGTAGCTGAAAAAAACCAGGATCAAATACTCGAGTACTGGGTGTCACAATTCCGAGATCTAAGCCAGCAATCGCCATCATCGGTTTGATGGTTGAACCGGGCGGATACAAGCCTCTTAATACACGATTAAACAGCGGTTGATCCAGCGAGTCACGTAATAAACCATAGGCTTTGAAACTGATGCCGGTGACAAAAGGATTCGGATCAAAACTGGGTTGACTGACCATCGCCAGCACTTCACCACTATTCGGATCAAGTGCCACTATCGCACCGCGGCGCCCATCGAGCGCCAACTCAGCAGCCTCTTGCAATTTAATATCTAATGTTAAGTAAATATCTTGTCCAGAGATTGGCTCAACACGATTCAGAACACGTAAGACTCGACCGCGCGCATTGGTCTCAACTTCTTCATAACCGACTTGACCGTGCAATTGCTCTTCGTAGAAGCGCTCGATACCCGTTTTACCAATATGGTGAGTACCACTGTAATTGATCGGATCCAGCTTCTTTAGTTCGGTTTCGTTGATCCGTCCTACATAACCAACAGAGTGCGCAAAATGTTCTTTTTGCGGGTAATAACGCACCAAACTGGCCGCCACTTCGACCCCTGGCAAACGAAATTGATTCACCGCCACGCGAGCAATCTGCGCTTCGCTGAGCTCAAACATCACCGGAACGGGTTCGAAAGGACGCCGGCCTTGGCGAATGCGCTTTTCAAACAACTCGCGACTGTCGGTGTCGAGCTCAAGAATTTCAATAATCGAATCCAGCACCTGCTCCCAATCACCGGCACGCTCGCGGGTCAGGGTTAAACTAAAGCTGGCTCTATTATCAGCGATCAATACACCATTGCGATCATAAATCATGCCACGCGTAGGCGGTAACGACTGCACATGGATACGGTTATTTTCAGCTAAGGTTGAGTGATGCTCAAACTGTACAACTTGTAAGTAATACATCCTAAACATCAGCAGCATCGTTAAGAAAATCAGCGCAGCACCGCCAAACAGCATCCGTGAACGGATCAGCCGCGTGTCGCGCTCATGATCTTTTAACCGAATAGGAGGTGGCATACCCGTCCACTATTTATGATATGGATGACCGTTCAGCACAGTCCATGCACGGTAAATCTGCTCACCGAGAAGAATCCGCACTAACGGATGCGGCAGTGTTAAAGGCGAGAGCGACCAGCGCTGCTCACTACGCTCACAAACCTGCGGTGCGAGGCCTTCAGGTCCACCTACCATCAAGTTCACATTGCGCGCTTCTAAACGCCAGCGCTCAAGCTCTTGCGCTAACTGTTCAGTGCTCCAAGGTTTGCCATGCACTTCTAAGGTAACAATGCGCTCACCCGGCTGCACCTTGGCTAGCATCGCATCACCTTCTTGACGAATCAGCCTTTGTACGTCAGCGTTTTTGCCACGTGTACTGAGCGGAATTTCAACCAAATCTAAGGGCAATTCGCTGGGCAGACGTTTGGCATATTCATGCCAACCATCCTCAACCCAACGCGGCATTTTACTACCAACAGCAATCAAGCGAATACGCACTTACTCAGCGCCTTGCTCATTGTGTTGTGCGCGACTTTGCTCAGCACCCTGCCACAAACGCTCAAGGTCATAATGCTCACGAGTTTCGACCTGCATGACGTGGACGACCACATCATTCAAGTCGATCAACGCCCACTCGCCGCCGTCCAAACCTTCGCTACCCACGGGTCTAACGCCTTGCGCTTTAGCCTTATCGATAACGTTTTCTGCCAACGCCTTAACCTGACGTGCAGAGCCGCCTGAAGCGATAATCATAAAGTCAGTAATGCTGGTTTTACCGCGTACGTCAATGGTCACAATGTCTTTAGCTTTAACTTCTTCTAAAGACTCGATAATCAATTTAACAAGTTGTTCATTTTGCATGGAGTATCTAACCTCAAAAAGCTCATCACTCTTGATAGAGTTGGTGAGCGTAAATATATTTAAAAACGGCATCTGGTACCAAATACCGAACGCAACGCTGTGTTGCTAATAAGTGTCTAATTTGTGTTGCTGAAATAGCCAACGGTGTTTGCCATACAAAAGCGATTTGACCACTAGGACCATGCAGCGTTTGCGGGCCACTTACGCTTTTTGCCGCCACTAAATCACGTAAAACTTGTGGCGCTTCGATGTCTGCATCAGGGCGTTGTAACACTAAAATATGACAATGCTCTAATAACTCATCCCAGCGATGCCAACTGGGCAATCCACAAAACGCATCCCAACCTAAGATAAGCAGCAACTGATCCTGCTCTTCAAGCTCAGCACGCAATGATAACAAGGTATCGATGCTCCAGGACGGTTTATCGCGACGTAATTCACGATCATCGACACTGAGCAAGTCCTCCTCAGCCACCGCCAACTGCACCATTTCCAAACGCTGCTGTGCACTGACCTGCGGCGCACCGCGATGTGGCGGTCGCGCGTTAGGGATCAATAGCAGCTGATCTAGAACATAGTGTTCGGCAACTTCCAGTGCACTGCGCAAATGACCGATATGCACAGGATCGAAAGTGCCACCTAGCATCCCAATTCGCTTAGCCACGCACGTGTCCGTCACCGAATACGACATATTTTTCGCTAGTCAAACCCAGCAAACCAACAGGCCCACGGGCATGCAACTTATCGGTAGATATACCAATTTCCGCACCTAGCCCATACTCAAAACCATCAGCAAAACGGGTTGAAGCATTGATCATCACCGAACTTGAATCCACTTCGGTTAAAAAACGTCGCGCATCGGTAAAGTTCTCAGTCACAATACTATCGGTATGCTGTGAACCATAGGTATTGATATGTTCAATCGCCTCGTCAAGCGATGAGACAATACGTATCGCCAGAATAGGTGCATTGTACTCCGCAGCCCAATCATCCGCAGTAACAGCTATCACGCGACCCGCAAATAAAGCGCAGGTCTTCTCACAGCCGCGCAACTCAACCTGCTTAGCCTCATAAATATCGAACAGCGGGCGCAATACTGCATCAACTTGTGAGTCATGCACTAACAACGTTTCCATCGCATTACACGGCGCATAACGTTGTGTCTTGGAGTTATCAGCAATACGAATCGCTTTGTCTGCATCAGCAGCCTGGTCCACATAGACATGGCAAACGCCATCTAAATGCTTAATGATCGGTACTTTAGCGTCACGAGTGATACGCTCAATCAGCCCTTTGCCGCCGCGCGGCACAATCACATCGACGTACTTAGGCATAGTGATCAGTGCACCCACGGCGGCACGATCTGTAGTTTCCACCACCTGCACTGCCGACGCAGGAAACCCCGCCACAGCTAAACCCTCATTCAAACATTGCGCAATCGCTTGATTAGAATGAATGGCTTCTGAGCCACCGCGTAAAATCGTCGCGTTACCTGACTTAATACATAAGCTGGCCGCTTCGACGGTCACGTTTGGCCGTGATTCATAAATAATGCCAATTACGCCCAATGGCACACGCATCTTACCCACCTGAATACCAGACGGCACAAAATGCATATCGCTAATTTCACCGATCGGATCAGGTAATGCCGCAACCTGTTTTAAACCTTCGATCATGTCATCAATACGCGTTGAACTGAGTGCCAAACGGTCGAGCATCGCATCATCCAGTCCGCTGGCACGTCCTGCCTGCATATCAAGCTCATTGGCTTCTAGCAAAGCGGCACGAGATGTATCGAGGGCAACGGCAGTCGCTAATAAAGCCTGATTTTTTTGCGCAGTACTGGCCTTTGCCAACACACGCGAAGCCTCACGCGCAGACTCGCCAAGGCGCTGCATGTAGTCAACAACAAGTTCGGTCATAGCATCAAACCAAAGTCAAAAGTTAAATAGGCAACGATTATAGCGATGTCGCGGCATAAACGCACAGTTAGTTTGGCGATACGGGTCAGCACCACCCTGAGGTAGCGGGAGCAAGACGTTGACAGAGGAAAAAATGGCATCCATACACAGTGGATGACCGCGATTCAAGCATAGCTATTCTGCGTCGAGCCCAAACAGCTTTTCAAAGCAGATCAGCGTCAGCGCAACAACCCTACACAGCAGTTCAAGAATTTTCGAATACGAGGATCTTTGAGTGTTTTTACTCTGTTTCTGTTTTTCAATTCAATCAACAGATAAAGCAGAAAATACGCACCCCACTCTGAAGTATATGATTTTTGAAAAACATCATTGGCTTTTTAAGGATTTAACTATTTTATGAATATCTGAAGAGTTCGAACCTTTGAATAACACACAATCATTATTTAAAAGCGATGCTCGCAATTCAACTTCACAGTCGTCAATATGGTTGTAGTTCACAACTTTACATTTACCTCTAAAGTCAATCGAGCTATTCACCTCAGCCCAAATATCACCAACGTTATAGATAAAATCAAACTCAAAAGCATTTATAAAATGAGCTAAAGAAAGATGGTATTGCTTAGAGGCTGCGCCGAGCTCTGCCATTTCACCTAACACCAACCCTTTTCTACCTTGATGATTAAGGTTACCTAAGCTTTGAATAGCTGCTTCCATAGAGCCTGGGTTTGCATTATAAGCATCATCAACAACAATAATTTTTTTATCATTTAAATGTACTACAGTCGTTTCACCGCGACCTTCGAGAGCTTTAAATTTTACGATATGCTCAAAAAAACCATCAATATCAAGACCTAGTATTGCTACCGCCAATAAAACAGCAACGCTATTTAATGCAATATGATAGCCGGAAGCACTTAATAAATATTCAACTTCTCGATCAAATAACTGTACAGTCGTGCGCCCACTATTTTGATCATAATCAATCAATGTCGCATCATTAGAGTGTCCCGCGCCATAAGTATAAACCTTTAAATCACATGCTATCGCCTTCTCATAGACTAAAGCAAACTCTTGCATATCCCTATTAAGAATCACAATAGCACCAGTACTCATACCTGTAAAAATATTACTTTTAGCTGCAGCTATATCTTTAACTGTATGTGAACGACCTAAGTGTGCAGGTAAAATATTTGTAAAAATAGCTATATCTGGATGTGCAAGAGCAGTGCTTGTTTTCATGTTACCAATAGCCAACTCTAAGACATAATAATCTGCACACCAGTTAAATGAAGATAAATTCCATGCTACGCCATAAGGCAAGTTAGCATTAAATTTAGAACTATTCACTTCACCATAGCTCGCAAAGATTAACTCAAGCATCGATGTAGTGGTTGTTTTTCCAGCACTACCTGTTATCGCTATAACTTTTCCGACAAACTGCTTTCTAGCATAAAATCCTAGATTAAGTAGAGCCGTTTTATTATCTCTCACTTTAATAGAAGGGATTTCTTTTAAAGATTTTAAAACCTCCTCATCATCAGATATTACTCCAGAAAAATTATTTTCTAACTTTTTAAGCGCCTTATACGATATCCCTCTACTGTCCGGATTATCTCCTCTCACCAAAATAAAATCGCCACTTTTAAAAGCACCTATATAGGCGCATACCCTATCAAAACAAAAGGGTTCTTTTGGCTCTAAAAACCACTCACCACCACATGCTTTAACAACAGCTGAAGTATTCCATTTTTTATTTTTCATACCTTGTCTCTCAAAATAAAAACCTTACTTATTTGTTTATATATTTATAATAACCAACAAACCCTGATAGATAGTGTTCCACATCATCAATTCTCACCCTAAAGGAATGGTGTCGAATAAAAAAACTTCCTAAAAACTTATCGGGATGGGAAAAATACATTGCATACTCAGGCCAGAAGTGGCCATTAAGCAGGTAATGAGCACGTTTTTCTAATGCACTGTAAAACACGTCTAAATCTATATTATGGAGAAGATGCTTATGTTCTATTGATGATTGTAAACGTGTAATCATTCGTTCAGCAGCCATCATCAATTCAAGTAAAGTAGGAAACGTGGTTATTCGATTGGCAATAAAATCAAGGTAACCCATAACGTTTTGCAGTCCAAACCTATAATAACGCTCATCATCGCGATACAAAGTTAGCTCATTTACGCAGTAACTTAGCCAGTGGTCATGCGCTTTCCAGTGCTCAGCACTAATAAAGTAATCAAAAGCTCTCTCTACTAGCGCTAGCCAACGCTCATCTTTAGTCAGCCCATAGAGCCGTATTAAGCCAAACGCAGCTTCACCGTCATAATAGATAATTCTAAATTGGTCTTTAATCGTTAAATCAGGATAATTAAGCACATGCACAAACTTTCCAGTTTTTTTGTTCTGCATGTATTCAATACCTAAAGCCAACTGCTCTAATAACTCTAAGTACTCTTGTGTCCCGGTCACCTCAGAGTATTTGCTTAAAGCAAGAATACAAACAGCGTTAGCACCAAGCTTGACCTCTTTCCCCGTGTGCTCAACTAAAAATGCAATTGTACTCTCTTGCTCCTTTAAGGTGACACGTCGAACCAAGCTGTTCACGATGTAGTTAATTGATCGTAGAATCGCTTTTTCAAGTTCAGGATTTTTAGTAATCTCCCATGCCTCTACCATTGAGTAGGTAGTGGAGGCATGCCGTAACGTATTGTACGTATCGATATAACGATCAAAACACGGGTGCCAACCGTAATAGAACCGCCCTGTATCTTGCACCTGAGTGGCGAGATAATTGCCACTGCGCTCAATTAAACCAAACACATCCTGCTTGGTCATTTTTTCGATAACACGACGCCCTGCATCTCTTCCTTTTGCGTACAGTAATTGACTCGGTTCTTCAGTAGAGCAAAATGCACCTTCCGTATCTAGCATATAAATTGCTGCATTATTTTTAAATTCGAAGTTAAAATCTAAGAATCGTTTTTTTGCATACAGCTCAAAATTCTTTCGATTAACAACAGCGTGTACATGCGCATTACCGCCATACAGCATGGCATTACTATTAAGTTCTTGTTCTAAAAAAGCGGTTTTAAACTCAGTATCAAGTGCTAAGCCATAACGAAAGTAGTTACGTTTAACATCCTTTAACCAATTCTTAAGCTGGCCTAAATGAGTTGTTCGAACATTAGCAACCCAGTCAATACGTAAAAACTTAGAATAGATGTCTTTATTACGTACGATATCTGCTGCATTTTCAACTAGCTGCTGCCACGTTTCTTCAAACTCTTCGCCTGAGCAGTGAACAACTTGCGCTCGTGTCTTTCCATCGCTAACCGATAAAAAAAGTGTGAATTTTGGCCAACCCTCACCTAACTTCACTGCATTTTTTTGTACTACAGGCTTGATTTTATGAAGCAACCCCGTCAATGACATATTAATATCTCTACATTAATGATTACTATCTATAAAATTTTTATACGCAACAAGCCCGGACAGATAGTGCTCAACATCATCAATTCTGACTCTAAATGCATGATGCCTAATAAAAAAACTACCGACAATACGCTGAGGATTTTTATAGTACATGGCATATTCAGGCCAAAAATAGCCATTTAATAAATACCCCGCTCGTATATGCAATGCACGATAAAAACGCTCCACTTCAAATCCCTCTAAAAGGCTTGAGTGCGTTTTTTCTTTTTGTAGTTTTTGGATAATTTTCTCAGTAGCCATCATAAGTTCAAGCAACGTAGGAAAGGTCGTGACTCGGTTAAGTACAAATCCTAAATGATCCTTAACATTATCAATAGCAAATTTGTAATAATTAAAACCTGGATTATAATCTACTAATTCATTTACTGCATAAGCAAACCAGTGATCATTATATCTCCAATATTCTTCTTGTATAAAATACTCTACAGCTTTTTCTACAGTATTTAATATCTGCTGACTGTTTGTTATTTTATACAATCGCATTAAGGCAAATAGTGCCTCACCGTCATAATAAACAATTCTAAATTTTTCTTTTATCGACAAATCTGGATAATTTAACACATGTGCAAAACTGGCATCAGTTTGCTGCATCGATATAATCCCTAAAGCAAGTTGCTTTAGAAGTTCTAGATATTTATCTGTGTCGATAAGCTCTGCATACTTACAGAGCATAAGCACACAAGCTGCCGTTCCACCTAATTTTATTTCATTATCAATATCAGTTAGAAAAGATTTCTGTTGCCCCTCTATAGTTAAGGTTTCAACAAATGTATTGATTAAATACTCTATAGCTTTTTCAATAGAAAATAAAAGTCTTTCAGATCGAGTGACGGCCCACGCTTCAAGCATCGCGTATACTGAGCTCGCATGGCGTAATGTATTGTAATGATCTATATAGCGATCAAAGCACGGATGCCAACCATAGTAAAAACGTCCAGTCTTCGGGTCGACTTGATCTGCTAAGAACTCACTGGAGGTCTTTATTAACTTTGTGAGTAGGCTGCCATCAAGCTGACGGACTATACGACGACCTGAATGCAAGCCTGTAGGATAAGTAGGAAATATTTTTCTTTGCTTAAAGTCTATAAAAACACCCTGACTTGTCAGCAGGTAAATATTTTTAGTATCATCAAAGTTATACGCATAATTTGAATATTTACTTTTCGCGTAAATATTAAAGTTTCTCTCGTTAAGTCTGCCACTCTCTATCTTATTACCACCATAAAGCATAGCATTAGCATTCAACTCTTTCTCAGTGAAAGCATATGTAACGTCTCTATCTAAGGCTATGCCATAGCGGAAATAGTTGCGCTTTGTCGTTGCAACAAGCTCTTTCAACTGTTTTATTGAAAGCTTACGTATGCCTGTAACGATAGTAATATCAATAAACTGTATTTCTTTTTTTTTGCTTTTTAAAAAAACCTCACTGACTAACTCTTGCCAAGCATCATTAAAATCAGCACCTGTCGTGGTGAACACCTCGGCCCTATTTTTTCCATCAGATAATGCATAAAAAAAAATGTACTGCGGATGTTTTTTAAACTCAGGCAAAACAAGGCTAGCGAAAACCGCACGTGATTGATTAATTAAACCATCCATAGTACACCTTCTGTATTAACGCTCTCTAAGTGCTTCTTTGGCTTTATTAATAGGCTTCATTAAGTATTCAAATACAGTTTTCTCACCCGTTTTAATATCCACTGTCGCAATCATGCCAGGTACAATCGGAAACAAAGTACCTGTTTCATTCACCAAAGCATCTGTTTCGGTACGGATAAAAACACGATAGTAATAAACATCTGGCTTGACCTCGTCCTGAATAGTATCAGGTGAAATCAAAGTAACCTCTCCATCAAGCCCACCATAGATAGAGTAGTCATACGCAGTAATTTTAACTTTGGCGGGTTGCCCAGGATAAATAAATGCCACATCTCGGGGTGAGATTCGCGCTTCAATAAGCAGCTGATCGTCTAATGGAACAATCTCCATTAACTGACCGTTCGGCGGAATAATGCCACCACGGGTAGTCACTGCAACATCTTTAACAATACCCCGAACAGGTGAACGCAAGGTTAAGCGCGAGAGAGAATCTGTTCGCCCCTTAATAACCGACTCAAGTGAATCCGCTTCGGCTTTAGCTCTAGCAAGTTCTTCACGAGCGCCCACCATATACTCGGAACGTCGATCTGTAATTTTTAGCTGTAGCTCGGAGACTTGACGTTGTAATTTTAATACCTCTACGTTGCTTGCTGCTCCCGACAGAGCTAAAGAACGGGTTAAGCTTAACTCTTCTTGTACCAATCCGAGCGCTTGCCGCAAGCCTGCTATAGATGAGTTTAAGCCTTGTTTACGAGTTTGGTAGAGGCGCGTTTCAGTTTGTACTAGATGCGGATATTCTTTTAATTCTTGTGGGAATTTTAGTTTGGTTTGGTTTACCTCAGACTCCAAGCGCGCAATACTAGCAAGCGCAGCACGATAACGAGCAGTACTTTCGCCAACGTTTGCTTCAGTTTTAGTTAAATCTAACTGCGCTAACACTTGGCCTACCTCGACGATGTCACCCTGTCGAACTAACAACTCAGATACAATTCCACCCTCAAGCGATTGAATCACTTGCTCTCTTGAAGTCGGCACCACTTTACCCGTGCCGGTGGACACCTCAACCAGTTCTGCGAAATAAGACCAAACAATCAAGCTGATTAGTAACGATACGAAAGCCCAAATAATACGTGAAGATTTAACAATTTCTGCTTCATCAACCTGGTCATTGTAACGGTGTTTATCTTCATCATAATCAAGCAGAAGAACTTTATCTTCTTGAGCCACATTACTCATACGAGTTCCTTTAGCTATAAATGAGGGCCTAAACTGTGACTGTAGATTTGGTATTTGCAGATAACTTAGCTAAGACAACTGCCTTAGGGCCATCGAGAACAATTTGACCTATATCAACCACCACAATACGGTCAACAATATTTACCAAACTCATTTTATGGGTTGCAACAATCAAAGTTTTATCGCCTATCCATGAGGACAGTTGATCAAGAAACTGCTTTTCTGTGGTGTCATCAAGCGATGCTGTTGGCTCATCTAGCAGTACTACATGGGGGTTACGGACTAGCAATCGCGAAAGCAGCAATGACTGACGCTGACCACCGGATAAGCCACGTCCACCTTCAGCGATGACATAATCTAAACCATTGGGCAATTTATGAATAAAGTCGAGTGCTCCTGTCATGCTTAATGCTCTGAGCATGTCATCATCGCGTGCCATCGGCGCACCTAACATTAGATTTTCTCGAATAGTGCCATGGAATAAGGCTGCATTTTGACTCATTAGACCAATATCACGACGTACATCAGCGGGGTCAATATGTGCCATGCCCACCCCATCGACAGTGACAACACCTTCTTTCGCCTCAAGCAGGCCTGACAGGACCTGTAACAAAGTTGATTTACCAGCACCATTTCGACCTAAAAGAGCGATTCTTTCCCCTTGCTTGATCTCAAGCTTTTTAACCTCAAGCGCAGCTAAGGGACTATCAACACCATAGGAAAACTTAGCGTTCTTAATCGTATAATTACCATTAATTGTTGTTTTATGGACTTTCTTCTCGCCCGCAGGATTATCGACAGGCAGTTCCATCAATTGATTAATACTGTTTAGAGCAACCTTAGCTTGTTGCCAGCGACTCAATACTTGAGTAAGCCCTGCCATTGGCGCAATCATGCGCGAGCCTAAAATTGATGCAGCAATCAACGATCCCGTAGAGAGATCACCTTCAATCACCATTGGCGCCCCAAATAGAACAATGACCGCAAAAGTGGAGGTCTGGAGACTTTGCGTCCAAGTCGTCAAGCCACTGACTAACGAGCGTAGACGTAAATTCACATCTGCTGCTACAGCATTATAGTTATTCCACTGCGATTGGAAGCGCTGTTCAGCTTGTAACGTTTTAATATCTTCATTACCTTGTACCGCCTCTACCAGCATGGCATTGCGTAATGAGCTCTCACGCATCGCTTCATTGGCATAGCTGCGTAACTTTCCTTGTACCAGTAAACCCGGTAAAACCATCAGGATCACAGCAACAATTGGCACCCATACTAGCGATCCGGCTAAATACCAAAAAACAGCACAAAATAATAAGAAAAACGGCATATCTGCAAATGCAATTACCGTGGTAGAGGTGAGTAATTCCCTGACATTATCTAACTCACGGATTTGTGAAATAAAGGTACCGGTTGAGCGGGGGCGATACGCATTTTTAATACGTAACGCATGACCAAATACACGGTCAGAGATTCTCAGGTCGGCACGCTTGCCTAAGAGGTCTATCACTCGTGAACGCATTTTTCGCATGATGTAACCAAAAACAATAGCGAGCATCACGCCACTAAATAGCACATAAAGTGTGGAATAGGACTCTGCAGGAATAACTCTATCGTACACTTGGCGAGTAAATAGAATTCCAGCTAAACCAAGCACATTAGCTACAAAAGAAGCTATAAACACATGGCTATACGGTCGCCAATCTCGCAGTACAATTTTTTTAAACCAATGTTTATCGTGCGGTTTTATATAGTCGTCAATACGTGCATCAGGTACCGTATGTGTCGGACGCAACACCACGGCTAAGGTAATATTATCCAGCAACTCTTGCTCTGTAATGCTGCTTTTAACACTCCCATCGCCAATGTAAGTAATGCCAACTTGACCCTTTTGATCCATGGTATCAAGAACAGCTATTTGCCCTTGTTTAAACTGCACAACCAAAGGTAAGCGCCAAGCTGTGAGCGCATTCTTATCAAGCTTGATCACGTTGAATGCTAGCCCTGCTTGACGTGCTATACCGCGTAACACATCACTCATGGCACTGCCCTTTAACCAATGACTGGTTAAAGAGATGTTTTCTTTAGAGCACTCTAAACGGTAGTGTTTAGCCACCGATAAAATAGCGTCTATCCATGCCGAGTAATCGGCCTGGGGCTCAATGACAGGCGGTTCAGGACTAGACTGTCCTAAATGTTCTTGGTCATTCATTTTTAATAACTATCCGTCGGTGCATCATTATTGAGAGCAAAAGCACCACGTAAGTTAGCCGCACTATATAAACAATCTATCTGTAAACGTTGTAAGTCTTGTTGCGTATTACTTTTTTCCATGCGCGCTTGATGAATTTCCTGCTCCGTGTTGAGCAAGTCCAATAATGTTCGCGTGCCTAATGAAATATATTGTTGCCGATAAACATCTTGCGTCTCAACAATGCTATTGATTCGACTATCTAGAATAGACAAGCGTTGCTGGTAGGTTCCAGCCTGGGCTTTAGCTTCTTGCAAACTTCGTGAAATATTTAATAACGCTTCATCTTTAGCTGCATTTGCAGCACCTAAGGCGTACTCGGCACCTCGTTTACGTGCTGTAGTCGCCCCACCTTGGTACAAGTCAACATTCAAGTTTAAGCCGACAGTGTAATCATTGCGGTCTCTGCGTCTACCAAACTCTAAATCGCGGTCACGTTCTTTTAAATAATGCTCTGCTTCAGCATCAGCGGTAATAGTCGGATAAAAATCTGCTTTACTGGATTTGATTTTAGCCATAGCTTCCGAGCGCTGTGCTTCAGCAATCAAAATATCAGGTACATGACTTAAACTATTAATGTCTACAAAGCATCCATAATCTAATGCTGCCGGAGCACCAGATAATACTGCTGGCGGCACCGTAGAACCGACTAAGTTTTGCAGTGTATGCTTCCACTTATCAAGCTGTGCCCTCATCTGTAGCTCATATGCCAAAGCCGCTTCACGACGAGACTGCGCCTGCATTTCATCAGCTCGCGTACTGGCTCCCATTGCTGAACGCTTTTTAGATAAATCCAGCAAATCGCTCACACCAACAACTTGCTCGCCTGCAATTCTCACTAGAAACTGATAGCGCTGTACTTCTAAAACGGCAAAAGCAGTTTCACGTATGAGCTGATCAATAACACGCAGCGTATCTGCTTCACTTCTCTCAACACCATATTCTTCGGCTTCCACATTGCTCGCCACTTTACCAAAGTCATAGACCAACTGAGAGCCTGAGACAGTAAAGGCTTCTTCACTGCGACCTGTCGAGTCTCGATAATTAGTACTAATACCAGCGCGAATTTGCGGAAGATAGGCCGATTTAGCAAAGTTAACTTCTTCACCCTGCTGATTCGTTCGTTCGCGCGCACCTGTAACCATTGGATGCCACTCAATTGCTCGCTTTACAGCTGCGTTCATATCTAAATTGCGCAGCTGCATCGGTGCTTTCAAGCTGGTAGTTGCATTCATATCCGGTAGTAATGCATCACTCGGTGCAGCACTTATCGATAACGGTAACAAGACAGTAATAGCTAAAAAAAGAGAAAACTTGCTCTTAACGAAAGGTAAAGAGGGGTAAGTCAAGTATGTTATGGATTTCATCGCAATGTATCCTCAACGAATATATTTTAACAAGCATGTTTTATAAAAGTCAGTTATAGATCTAGCAACTTATGCTGTTAAAACAACTAGATCTATAACTAGCGGTTGCTAGTTAAAAATAAAGCACCGAACCTCTCGACTCGGTGCTTTATCAACAAGATTTTAAATGTATGAGCTAGTGTCATCCAGCAAATCATCTAAGGGATCAATAACAGGCTGTACATCGAACCCAGCCGTATCAATGGCAAAGCTTTCTGGGAAAGCCGATAAGAAAGAAGACTCTTCTTCTACCGCAGGTAAAGGAACAGATTCTTCGCCGTGTTCAACTGAAAGAACATCTTCGAGACTTAGACTAAAACCAACCATTGCCTCCTCAGGTACTTCTTGCAAGTCCTCAACTCCAGCTAAATCAACATCATCTGATTGATCAAAGCTAAAGGCACTCATAAAGCCAAAGCCTGAATTCTGCAATACGCTAATATTTAAGCTGGCACTTTCCTCTTCACCACTGGCATCTTTTACCGTGACAATAAAGGCATCAGTACCTACGTTGCCAGACACAGCATTTGGAATATAGACATAAGTACCATCGGAGTTAATATCCAACGTACCATGATCCCCTATAACACTAGCAGTACCACCAATAATAGCCTGGTTGTTTCCATCAAAGCTTACTGAGGTTACTTCTCGTCCAGCAACATCATCTCCGTCTACTGCTGATAAGTTAATGAAGTTGCCTTCATCTTGCGTGCTAGTCACTACTTCAACTGCTGTCAGACCCTCAACAGTTAACGAGACCGTTCCCAAGTTGACACTCAGAAGTGCTGTATTTACCACAGTGGCTCGGTACTCACCCGCAGGCAACCCGTCTGGAATACTTGCCGTCGCCGTATTAGTACTAGTGCCAAGTAATGTTAAGTCTAGTAAACCACCGCCGCCAGCTTGACCTGCTGGCTGCCAGTTACCACTCTCATCTTTGACTTCAAGCTTAACTGCCAGTTTCCCCAGCACACCCAACTCAAGTACGGTATCAGAGGCGAATGTAAAGGTTGCCCCGGCGTTGTCCTCTGTCAATGAGAATCCAACAACAGGAGGATCACCCAAAATAGGGATACCTAATAAAGTAATCGGCAGTATGCCCGTGTCAGTCCCGAGCACCGCACTCTCAATTTCAGTAGTAACAGTTATCCCTGCAGTGCCCTGAACATCATCGAGCTGGAAATCAGCATCAGCATCGGCGTCGGCATCAGCGTCAGCGTCAGCGTCAGCGTCAGCATCAGCATCAGCATCAGCATCAGCATCAGCATCGGCGTCAGCATCCGCATCGGCGTCAGCATCAGCATCCGCATCGGCGTCAGCATCAGCATCGGCGTCCGCATCAGCATCAGCATCAGCATCAGCGTCAGCATCGGCATCAGCATCGGCGTCAGCATCGGCATCGGCATCGGCATCGGCGTCAGCATCAGCGTCGGCATCGGCATCAGCATCAGCGTCGGCATCGGCATCGGCATCAGCGTCGGCGTCAGCATCAGCATCGGCATCGGCATCGGCATCGGCATCGGCATCGGCATCAGCATCGGCGTCAGCATCAGCATCGGCATCGGCGTCAGCATCGGCATCGGCATCGGCATCGGCATCAGCATCGGCATCGGCATCGGCATCGGCATCAGCATCAGCGTCGGCGTCGGCGTCGGCATCAGCATCAGCGTCGGCATCAGCATCAGCATCGGCGTCGGCGTCGGCATCAGCATCGGCGTCGGCATCGGCATCGGCATCGGCATCAGCGTCAGCATCGGCGTCAGCATCAGCATCGGCGTCAGCATCGGCATCGGCGTCGGCATCAGCGTCGGCGTCGGCATCGGCATCGGCATCAGCATCAGCATCAGCGTCGGCATCAGCATCGGCGTCGGCATCGGCATCAGCGTCGGCATCAGCGTCGGCATCGGCATCGGCATCAGCGTCGGCGTCGGCGTCGGCGTCAGCATCGGCATCAGCATCGGCATCGGCATCGGCATCGGCATCAGCGTCGGCGTCGGCGTCAGCATCGGCGTCAGTATCGTCTATAGGCTTGCTATTTCTGTGTGAAGGCTTGCCATGTCCTTGCTGAGCAATTATTCCACCAACGGCTAATAGTGCTAATCCAAACTTAACCCAATCAGGAATAGCATCTGCTGAACCGACAGCTGCACCGGCGGCGACATCAAGGCTTGCTACTTCTGTAAAAGTAAACTCCGATAGTGCTGGATCAAACTGACCTAGCCACAGTCCACCATCATCATCCTCAAGGACAAGCTCGCTCTGTTCTTCGTCAATAAACTTTGTGAAAAAATCATTTATAACAACAAAATCACCAGATTTAAGATTGATAATTAAATGCGCACCATCAGCGTGATAAGACTCCACGGCTTCAGGCCCAAATGGCATTTTTACTACACTGACTGATTCTAAATTAACTATATTACTCCACTCTAAAGTAGTAGCTTGACCACTCTCTTTTTCTACTACTCCAATCGATTTGCCATTCATAGTATTCTTACTCCCCTGCGACGTAGTAAAAAATTCTCACAACCTGTGAAAAACTAAACATTCTTATATCCACTTATAATTTAACTATTTTATTTAATATTTAATTCCCTTTAAAATTAAACAAGTAAAAACTCTCACATTACTTTTCACTGGTAACTTCTGAACCTTTTATAAGTAATAGATATTTTAGCAAATTTAAACTATTTTCTATCGCAAGATATGATTACCAATAAGGAAAATACTATTTCTGTGATCGAGTAGCCTACTAAAACAAAAACACCTTATCAAAAAATAAAACATATGGTATGGAGACCTATTAGGCCTATCAAATACAACCATCACAATAATTAATAAGCATTAATAAAAAAGCATTAATTAATAATTAATAAGCAATAATTAATAAGCAATACTAATAAAATTTAATTAATCTCATACGGCAAGCAAATTATAAAATTAATAGTTTTATAAAAGCTCAGATTACAAGCACCTGCGTAACGAAAACTATCAAAGCCCGATCAATTTCTAGGCATCTCTTCCAGAGTTAATTGTGTCTAATGGAACTACCTAGACGCATGACGACATCTATTTAAACTCACGACACACAGACTGTTGCTCATGCACGGGCGCGGGTTTTATGTTCTTCGAGGCATAAAAAAACCCCAGATCATTGCTGATCTGGGGTTTTACTGTTCAAACTTGACGATGACCTACTCGGATTCGTGCCATCCAGGCACTCACCCTTCGGGCAGCCTACGGCTGTCCAAACACGTTCCCGACGCGCTTGTCACATGGGGCTTCGCGCCCGTTATACAGTGACTGAAGTTCATTTTGGATAAGCCAAAAAAAAGGCTACCCGTTAGGGTAGCCTTTCTTATTTGGCGCTTGACGATGACCTACTCTCACATGGGGAAACCCCACACTACCATCGGCGATGCATCGTTTCACTACTGAGTTCGGGAAGGGATCAGGTGGTTCCAACGCTCTATGGTCGTCAAGCAATTCTTTTTGAGGAGCCGTTTCCTGCTTGCGCAGTCATCGTCTTCTCTAATTAGGTCTGTGATAGTCGCATAATTTGTGCGTTTCGCGAACTTTCGGCTCACAATTCGTCTTCCCAAATTGTTTGGGTGTTATATGGTCAAGCCTCACGGGCAATTAGTATTGGTTAGCTCAATG
>NZ_CAJHOA010000002.1:0-43676 GCF_905120345.1 Denitrificimonas caeni
GATTTATGATTGAATTTGAAGACCGCTTAACGGATTATATTTAACCTTGGCAGTTACACAGAATCATTTACAGGGTCAGGCAAACACAGCGTCAACAGACTCAGCAAACAATACTCGCTCGGTCCAGAGGTCCAGCTCCGCTTCATTCGCATTTTTTAAGCGCACCTCATACTGCTCCGCTAAAGCACCGAACTTCAATTGCAGCAGCTTAGCAAGCGTCACAGTACGGCCTTGCTCTATACCTTGCTCAATCCCTTTTTCAATCCCTTTCCGCTCAATCAGTGAGATATATGGCATGTTTGAGTCCTCCTCAACTTGCTCGACCAATCCATTATAATAGGTCGTGATTTCTGCAGGCAAATAAACCATCCACTCCAGAAAAACAATCAACCGCCTAATCAACTCTCGATCAAGATCCTTCTTAATCACAATCCGATAAGATTTCAACAAGCGTAGATCAACATCACTTAATCCGTCGGCGGACGCATGCCGATGGTGGCGGTTAAGGTATGCGGTTCGCCATTGCGTAAAATTTCGAGCTTAATTTTCTCACCGGGTAACATCCGCGCGACTTGATTCATCGAGGTGCGGCCATCTTGCGCACTTTCACCGGCAATCTTCAGAATCACATCACCCGGCTGCAAACCTGCTTTAGCGGTAGGACCATTACGGTATACACCCGCCACCAAAATCCCCGGACTTTCCAGCAACCCTAACGACTCGGCCAACTCAGGGGTTAACGCTTGTACCTCCAAGCCCAACCAGCCCCGTACCACCTGACCATGCTCAACAATCGAACGCATCACATCCAACGCCAGCTTGACTGGAATGGCAAAACCAATCCCTTGCGAGCCACCGGAACGTGAAAAAATCGCGGTATTGATACCCAGTAAATTACCCTGCGCATCGACTAACGCACCGCCCGAGTTACCGGGATTGATCGCCGCATCAGTTTGAATAAAATCCTCATAGGTATTGAGCCCCAACTGATGGCGTCCAGTGGCACTAATAATCCCCATCGTCACCGTCTGCCCGACACCAAAAGGATTACCAATCGCCAACACCACATCACCGATGCTGATATTGTCAGAGCGGCCTAAGGTAATCGCCGGCAAGTCAGGCAAATCAATTTTCAACACGGCCAAATCTGTTTCCGGATCGCTGCCAATCACCCGCGCCAAGGTCTCTCGTCCGTCTTTCAGCGCCACAATAATTTGATCGGCACCGGCAGTCACATGGTTATTGGTCAGTAAATAACCTTCTTTGCTCATCAGCACAGCAGAACCCAAACTCGATTCCATCCGCTTTTGCTGGGGTAAATTTTCACCAAAAAACTTTTTAAACGCAGGATCGCTGTACAACGGCGGTAGAGGGTTGCTCACCACCTTCGTCGTATACAAGTTCGCCACCGCAGGTGAGGCTTGGTTAACCGCCGTTGAATAGGAGGCTGGACCATTCGTTGCACTCTTATAAATAGGCGCTTGCTGCAAAGTCAGATCAGCCCTAGGCAAGCCAACCCAATGCGGAAAACTCTCCATCAATAGCAGTGCCAACAACAAGCCGACAACTAATGGCCATCCATAACTTTTAAAAAACCGTGTCATACCTAACTTCCCAAATAAACAATGACGCAGCCTAGTAAATCGGTGAAAACCGCATAATATGTAAAAAAAATGCGACAAACTGACTAAAAACCACGATAAATCGCCATAAACAACAATAAGCGGCATTATAGAATGCCTACACCAATTAAAGCATCGCCCATTCACATCAAGGAACAATTATGTCTGTTGAACGCAAGCTTCTTTTGCACGATATCGAGCAGTTTCTCAACGTCAACGCCATCAGCGACTACTGTCCAAATGGCTTACAGGTGGAAGGCACCCCACAGATTCAGCGTATCGTCAGCGGTGTGACAGCCAGCCAAGCCTTAATTGATGCAGCCATTGAATTACAAGCCGATGCGCTATTGGTGCATCACGGCTATTTTTGGAAAGGCGAAGATCAGCGCGTGATTGGCATGAAGCAGCGCCGCCTCAAAGCGCTACTCACTCACGATATCAACCTATTGGCCTACCATTTGCCGTTGGATGTGCACCCTGAAGTGGGCAATAACGTGCAGTTGGCGCAGCGTTTAGGTTTAACCATCAGCGGGCCTTTAGAGCCGGTCAACCCGCGTAATGTTGGCTTAATTGGCGAGCTGGCAACACCCTTGTCCGCTAATGAATTTGCCGCGCGGATAGAAAAAGCGCTGAATCGCGCGCCGTTAGTGATCGACCATCAGCAGCCGATCAAGCGTGTGGCTTGGTGTACCGGTGGCGCGCAAGGCTATATCGAACAGGCGATTGCGGCGGGCGCGGATGCCTATATTACCGGCGAAGTATCAGAGCGCACTTTTCATGAAGCGCAAGAAAACGGCATCAGCTTCTTCGCCGCCGGCCATCACGCCACCGAGCGTTACGGCGTGCAAGCCCTTGGTGAATGGCTGGCCAAGCGTTTTAACATCGAACACCACTATATCGAGTGTCCAAATCCGGTTTAATCTTGAGCGCATTAAAGCACAGCGCCCTACTGTAGGAGCTGGCCATGCCTGCGACAGCGCTAATTCAAACAACACAACACCAACAAACACCCAGCAAAACCAAAGCCCTTACGGGGTGCTTATGGGCTTAGAGGGTGCTGCACAGCAGCGGTCGCAGGCATGGCCGGCTCCTACAAAAGTGCGCTCGCCACCAACATTATCGCGAGTCAACAAACATCGCATCACTGCAGCGAGCTAAACACCTGCGTCATCACTCCTCATATATATCTATGCTTTTTAGTTCTTAATAACCATTTCATTAGAACCAACAAGCCATGCTAAAGTGCCCTTCATCTGATCCGTACCCAATAGCAAAATCACAGCCAAATCAGGCGCAATACCTAACAAAGTGAGCACAGCATGGCCGACACCCTGACCCACCTGAAACAACTCGAAGCCGAAAGCATCCACATCATTCGCGAAGTCGCCGCCGAGTTCGACAACCCCGTCATGCTCTACTCCATCGGTAAAGACTCCGCTGTTATGCTGCACCTCGCGCGCAAAGCCTTCTATCCAGGCAAGCTGCCTTTTCCAGTAATGCACGTCGACACGCGCTGGAAATTCCAAGAGATGTACAGCTTTCGTGACAAAATGGTCGCTGATCTTGAGCTGAATCTGATTACCCATACCAATCCAGACGGCATCGCCCAAGACATCAACCCCTTCACCCACGGCAGTGCTAAACACACCGATATTATGAAAACCGAAGGCCTCAAACAGGCACTCGACCAATACGGTTTTGATGCAGCGTTCGGTGGGGCACGCCGCGATGAAGAAAAATCTCGCGCTAAAGAACGTGTCTACTCGTTTCGTGACAGCAAACACCGCTGGGACCCAAAAAACCAACGTCCAGAACTGTGGAACATCTACAACGGCAAAGTGAACAAAGGCGAATCCATCCGCGTCTTTCCATTGTCGAACTGGACCGAATTGGATATTTGGCAGTACATCTACCTCGAAGGCATTCCGATTGTACCGTTGTACTTCGCTGCTGAACGCGAAGTCATCGAGCGTGATGGCACCCTGATTATGATCGACGATGAACGCATTCTTGAGCACCTCAGCGACGAAGAAAAATCACGCATCCAGAAGAAAATGGTGCGTTTTCGTACGCTCGGCTGCTACCCACTGACCGGCGCAGTAGAATCGACGGCGACCACATTGCCAGAAATCATTCAAGAAATGCTACTGACCCGCACCTCAGAACGCCAAGGCCGCGTCATCGATCACGATGGTGCAGGCTCAATGGAAGAAAAGAAACGTCAAGGCTACTTTTAAGGAATCCGCACTATGAGCCATCAATCTGAACTAATCAGCCAGGATATCCTTGCCTATCTGGCCCAGCACGAACGCAAAGAATTACTGCATTTTTTAACCTGCGGTAATGTCGACGACGGCAAAAGCACCTTAATTGGTCGCCTGCTGCACGACTCAAAAATGATCTACGAAGACCATCTCGAAGCCATCACCCGTGACTCGAAAAAAGTCGGCACCACCGGTGATGATATTGATTTGGCACTGCTGGTCGACGGCCTGCAAGCCGAGCGTGAACAAGGCATCACCATCGATGTTGCCTACCGCTACTTCAGCACCACCAAACGCAAATTTATCATTGCCGACACCCCAGGCCACGAGCAATACACCCGCAACATGGCTACCGGTGCGTCAACCTGTGATCTGGCGATTATTTTGGTCGATGCCCGTCATGGCGTTGAAAACCAAACCCGTCGTCACAGTTATATTGCCTCCTTGCTGGGCATTCGTCATTTGGTGGTGGCCATCAATAAGATGGATCTAAATGGCTACGACGAACAGGTTTACAACGACATCAAGGCTGACTATTTAGCCTTTGCCAAACAAATCAACCTCGATGCTTCATCACTGCATTTTGTACCAATGTCTGCGCTAAAAGGCGACAACGTCGTCAACCGTAGCGAGCATACGCCTTGGTACGCTGGGCAAACGTTGATGGAGATTCTGGAAAGCGTCGATGTCAGTGGTGATCTGAATCACCGTGACATGCGTTTTCCGGTGCAATACGTCAACCGTCCCAACCTGAACTTCCGTGGTTTTGCTGGCACCTTAGCCTCTGGCTCACTGCGCAAAGGTGATGCGATCACGGTATTACCATCCGGCAAAAGCAGTCAGATTAAATCCATTGTCACCTTTGATGGCGAACTGGAACAGGCGATTGCTGGGCAAGCAATTACCCTAACCTTAGAAGATGAAATCGATATTTCGCGCGGCGATTTAATCGTGCATGCACAAGATAATGTGCGCAGCAGCGATCATTTTGACGCCATGTTGGTATGGATGGGTGAAGAGCCTTTACTGCCTGGCAAACGCTACGACTTCAAACGCGCCACCAGCTACATCCCCGGTAATATTTCGACCATTGAACACCGTGTCGATGTCAATACTCTGGCGCAAAACACCGTCAGCAGCTTGCAACTCAATGAAGTTGGCCGCGTACAAATCAGCCTCGATGCGCCGTTAGCACTGGATCATTACAAAGCCAACCGCACCACCGGTGCCTTTATTGTGATTGACCGCCTGACCAATATCACTGTTGGCGCAGGGATGATTATTGCGCCGAATAACAGCTCGAGCGCCAGCCGTACCATTAGCAAAAGCCGTGTTAGCCGTGATGAACGCACTCTGCGTCTGGGCCAACAAGCAGCGACGGTACTGTTTAGTGGCTTATCCGGCGCGGGCAAAAGTACGCTGGCCTATGCGGTCGAGCGCAAATTGTTCGATACCGGTCGTGCGGTGTATGTGTTGGATGGTCAGAACCTGCGTCATGACATCAACAAAGGTCTACCTTTGGATCGTGCTGGACGCAGCGAAAACTGGCGGCGCGCGGCGCAAGTGGCGCGTCAATTTAACGAAGCCGGTTTAATCACCCTGGCCGCGTTCGTAGCCCCAGATGCCGAAGGCCGTGAACAAGCCAAAGCGTCGATTGGCAAAGAGCGTCTGATCACCGTGTATGTGCAAGCCTCACCGCAAGTCTGCCAAGAACGCGACCCACAAGGTCTCTACGCAGCCGGTGAAGACAATATCCCCGGTGAATCCTTCCCCTACGATGTGCCGCAGGATGCTGATCTAATCATCAACACGCAAAGCAGCTCGGTCGAAGAAGGCGTCCAGCAAGTGTTACAACTGCTGCGCGAGCGCGAGATTATCTAAAGCTGACAACCGCGCCGCGCACTCTTGGGCGCGGCGCTATAGATAAAAAAAGGATGTCAATTGGCATCCTTTTTTATCTTAAAAATGAGCGAAAAATACAAATATCAAGCATCAACTCAGTAAGCACCTCTCCCGCTACAAATCAGCACAATAATCCTGCTCGGCCACCGCAGGTGTATACCAAACAAAATCGGCACTGCCCGCCAACACATCCTGATCTGCCTCGGCAAAGATCAGCACACGCTGCTCAACATTACCTGTGGCCACATCATCAATACCCTGCAAATCGCGCACATGCAACGGCACACCGAGGTCATAACGCACATGATACGCGCCAGCAATCAACACCGCAGGCTTCGGCGCATCGAGCAGAACCTTAGCCATACTGCGATCGCGCTGCTGCTGCACCGCCAACATCGCCGGCAATTGCGTTTCAGGTAATTTATTGCAATGCGCTTCACGAATATGCGCAGATAATCGCTCAGTCACATCCGCACGCGTCGACTCACGCCCCAACAACTCAGGCGGCTGACGATAAATAGCCATCAAGGCATCGCGGTTGAGATTACCCGCCAAGAGCGGATACGGCTGTGCTAAAACATGCGTAACCAACCCCGAATACTGCGACCAGTCCCAGCCTTTGTGCCAGTTCAAAGCCAACGGCAGATCGGCTGGACGCGCACCTTTAGCCACCTTTACCTGCACTTGAGTGACAGTCTCTTGCTGATCAACCGTCAACATTTCCATCACCAGCGCGCCTTGCACACGACGTTTCTCCAGCGCCTGTAACAGCCACAACTGCAACGCGTGATGATCCGGGTTATCGTGCTTCTCGCCCAACAACAGCAACGACGCACCGGCTAACTCATCCAGCAACTGCCCAGCCGTCACAGACGCCCCTGTGCGCAAATCAACGATCTCACCCAGCCGCGGATGATCACGCTCACGCGGACTCTGCCACTCTGGCAAGTCCTGCTCAGCAGCGACCTCCAACGTCTCAATTCCAGAGGACTGACACGCCGCCAACACGCTAAATATCGCCAATAACAACCAACGCATAACACCCCCAAAAACCATAAAAAACCCACCAACTCACTCCACAAACACCAGCAACCGACTCAGCACAATATCCGGCAATCTTTGCGAGTACACGCGTTCAGCACAAAACCATCAGCCTAGCAAACAACCCCGAAGCTATTAACGACCCTTAAGCCCCTGCTCCGCATCGCGCCTCGCAATATAAAGATAGGTTTTCCCTTCCTTAACCTTAGCCAACACCCGCAATCGAACCAACCCATCTAAATCACTTCGTGCCGTTCCCTCAGAGACATCAAAATCATTCTTAACCTCCTTCGCAGTAAATACCCGCCCCGGATTCTTCAGTGTCTTACGCAGTAACTGTCCCTGACGATAATTGAGTTGTTTATTCACGCCTGTTTTTTCCAACCACAACATCAACTCAAAATAATCACGCCTTTTCTCTTCGATATAACCTAAAAAATCATGCACTGCTCGACCAATAATTTTCATCTGATAGACAACAAAATAAGTCAAATCAAACTCATCAGTTTCTGTATACAAATACGACTCGCCATACTGAACCGGCGCTTTTTTCAGTAAACTGGAAATAGAAATATACTCAAACGCCCAATAGCCATTTTTTAGCATGTACCAATAAAATAAACACCGCGCAGTCCTGCCGTTACCGTCACGAAAAGGGTGTTCATAACCGATCATAAAATGCAAAATAATAGCTTTAACCATGGGATGAATAAAAATCCTGCCCTCTTGTCCGTCGTGCAGAGCATTGGCAAACTCACATAGCATCTCAAGCCGCTTAGGCAACAAGACAAAACTTGGCGGAACATGCGCGACATCTCCCTGCCCATCATCGACCACAACATCATCGCTTTCACGAATAAAACCAGGATTAACTTGCGCAGCGTTAACACCATTGGTCGCTGTTTCATGAAATTGGCAGATCAAATCAACAGTCAGCGGCTCATCCTTGGTGTATTTAGCCTGTCGCATCAGCAGATAATTATTAAGCACCATTCGCTCATCATCATTGATCGGCTCACGCTCAGTTTCTAACATCTCTTTGGCGATCTTACGTGTCGTTGCCGCGCCCTCTAATTGCGCACTAGAAATCGCCTCCTCCATCATTAAAGAGTCGACTAAATACCTACTATTTTCAGTATGCGTCAGGGTATTTCTATTCAGCCCTATCTCAGCAGTCAGCTGCTCAACACGATGAATAACTTGCTGACAGGAATCAGGAATAAATAATCTAAAATGCTCATCTGACTCACTGACTAAACCAATCGACTTCAGCACCGCAGCCCGACTTAACTTAATAGCAGCCCACACAGCCTCACGATCAACCGTTGTTGGAATACGCCTTTGCAACTCATGCCAATGTAAATATCGACCCTTTGCGTCAACAACGCCATAATCGCGCATCAAAGGAAGAACACGCTCAAAAGAAATTGACGCTATATCCTTGTTTTGTAAAGGTTTTTTTATCCTAGACATTATTCAACTCAATTTATAAAATATTGCGTTGAATGATTTATATAGTATGTTTAGCGACTATTCAATAATGCGCCAAAATCCAACCAAACAAATCTTTTTTGCAAGCAAACCGTCAGCGCGCAATAATCAACGGATGATCTCGTTCTGGGTGTTTCTGCACCAGCACGTCCAAGCCAAACACCTCATGCAAGGGCTCCGCGCGTAGCACCTGATCGGGCGAGCCGGACGAAAACACCGTGCCCTTATGTAACAACAACAAATCATCACAATAACGCGCAGCTAAATTCAGATCATGCACGATCACCAACACTGCTCCGCCCTGATCAGCAAAAGCACGCACGGCTTGCAAAATACTGTGCTGATGTAACGGATCGAGCATCGAGGTGGGTTCATCCAGCAATAACACCTGCCCCTCACCACCCGGCCACAGCTGCGCCAACACCCGCGCCAAATGCACGCGCTGCCGCTCGCCGCCAGACAACTGCAAATAACTACGGCCGAGCAAATGCCCGCTATCCACCGCCGTCAAAGCCGCAGCCACAATTTCCACATCAACCTGACGACCGGTGGCATAGGGTAAACGCCCCATGCCCACCACTTCTTCGACACGGAAAGCAAAATTCAACGTCGAATGCTGCGGCAAGACCGCCAAATGTTGCGCGCGTAATTGATCCGGCCAATCGGCCAAAACACGGCCATTGAGCAACACCTCGCCGGCAGCCAGCGGTAACTCTCCACATAAAGCCGACAACAGGGTGCTTTTGCCCGCACCATTGGCACCCAACACGCCGGTCACCCGTCCCGCGCGCAGATCTAAATCGACGCCACGCAATACCGCACAAGGACCACGTCGCACTTCTAATTGACGAGCCTGCAACATCAAAACTCACTCCCAAGCAGCATGGAAAAATCATCTTTAGCCAGTAACATCGACATGCTAGAGCGCAGTCGCAGGCCGGACCAGCGCGAACAAAAACACCGACATCGGCCCCATCAAAACCGGCTCTTAAGCAATAAATACAAGAAGAACGGTGCGCCAATTAACGCAGTGACAATACCAATCGGCAGCTCCGCCGGCGCTAACAATAAGCGCGCGGCGAGGTCAGCAAACAACAACAAACTCGCGCCAGCCAACGCCGAAGCGGGCAGCAAGACACGATGATCCGGCCCCACCGCTAAACGCAGCACATGCGGCACCACAAGACCAATAAAACCAATCATCCCCGCGGCAGCAACGGCGGCACCCACACCCAATGCAGTGCAAAACACCAATTCACGCTTGAGCTTTTCCACAGCAAAGCCTAAATGCCGTGCTTCTGACTCGCCCAATAACAGTGCATTCAACGCCTTGGCGCGACGTGGCAACCATAAAGCCACAGCAAAGGTAATCAATAATAACGGCCATAACCGTGCATAACTGGCACCGTTTAAGCTACCGAGATTCCAAAACGTCAGAGTACGTAACGTCGCGTCATCGGCTAAATAGGTGAACAGGCCAATCGCGGCGCCAGCCAATGCCGCCAAGGCAATCCCTGCCAATAACATGGTGGCCACATGAGTCTGGCCATCACGCCGACCTAAACGGTAGACCAGCGCAGTGACGCCCAAACCACCGGCAAACGCACAGATCGATAAAATATACGGACTCCACGCCTCCGAAATACCGCCGAGCATGGCGCCACCGACAATCGCCACCGCCGCACCCAGTGCCGCGCCGCTGGATACGCCAATCAAACCAGGATCAGCCAGCGGATTACGAAACAATCCCTGCATCGCCACACCAGATAACGCTAGCACTGCACCCACCGCCAAACCTAAAAGCGCCCGTGGCAAACGTATCTGACTGACAATCAGTT
This sequence comes from Denitrificimonas caeni, assembly GCF_905120345.1. Taxonomy (GTDB): domain Bacteria; phylum Pseudomonadota; class Gammaproteobacteria; order Pseudomonadales; family Pseudomonadaceae; genus Denitrificimonas; species Denitrificimonas caeni_A. Next base: position 10,159 of record NZ_CAJHOA010000002.1, read on the forward strand.
GCGCCTGTTCTAAGGCGGGCGTACTGGCCACATCAAAACCCACAGCGCGTAGCAGTACCATGACCAAATTCTGCAGACTGATACTCACTGGTCCCAGCGCCAGCGATAAAACAATCGCCACAGCCAACACCGTCCCTAGCAGCACAAATAATCTATAGCTCGTATTCAACATTAATATTTATCAACTTTTGCTCTGGAGATAGCCATAAAAACAGCACAAAACACAGCACAGCACAGCCGCATGACTCACTGGCTTTTCTGCGCAACCTGCACTGTTGTCGCTGGATAAAATGCATCAATTAACTCCGCCACTTGCTGGGGCACGCGCGGGCCTAAACCACCAACTAACAGAGTGGGATCAATCGCAATCACCCGGCCCTTTTGCACCGCGTCAGTATGCCGTAAAGCGGGAGAGCTCGACAGCATCGTTTCCAGTGCAGCTAAACCTTGGTTATGTCGATCAGCAACGATAATCACCTGTGGATTCAGCGCCAGCATTGACTCGCTCGACAACGCTTTAAAGCCCTGATGCCGCGCCAAGTTCTCGCCACCCGACTGCTCGATCAGCCAATCACCGACGGTATTTTTACCGGCAGACAAAGGGTTACCCTGCCCAGCACTAAACACCAAGAGCACGCGCGGCGTCTCGCCTTCGACTTTATCTAGCTGCTTGTTGTGCTGCGCCATTGCCTGACTAAACGCCTGTAAAACACGCTCGGCCTCGGCACTACGCCCGAGCAGTTGCCCCATACGTCGCACACTGTGACTGACGGCAAGCAGATCAGCATCCACCGGCAAGGTTTCAATCTGCACACCGGCCGCGCGCAATTGCGCCAGCACCGGCGGCGGACCCATTTCTGCGCTGCCAAAGAGAATCTGCGGCTGCAGGGTTAAGACACCCTCCGCTGCCAGTTGCCGTTGATAACCAATACTGGGCAAGGCTTGCAAACTGCTCGGATGCAAACTGGTGGTATCGACGCCGACCAATTGTGCCTGTGCGCCCATCGCCACCAGCCATTCTGAAATCGAACCGCCCGCACTGATCACCCGCTGTGCAGCAGCCACCGACACCTCCGTCTCTGCCACACCCTGCGCAGCCCACGCCAACCCAGCACAACACTGCACCGCCAGCACCACAGCAAAAATCTTAATCTGCTTAACCACCGCAAACCTCCCTATCCACAACATCAGCGTCCCCTCTCTACTCTGCTTGCTCACTGCGCGCCTCCATTATTATCTGTGCGTCATCAATACCCAGCGTTTTTAACAACGCCAATAATTGCAAAAACGTCTGCAACGGTGCCTGCTGATGCAAAACCAAATCCACAGCCGCTGGTGGATGACTCTGCAGCGACTCACGCAAATCATTGAAACCCGCTTGCGGCTGACCAGCAAAACGCCACGCGCCCTGCTCGTCCAGCATAATCACCATGCGCTCGCTAGGTGCGGATTTTGCAGCACTTAGCGCCGCATCACTGCTTGGCAAATCCAGCGGCAACTCTAATAATGGCTGCTGCGCGGTCAGCAAAAAAAACACTAAGACAATAAAGATCACATCCAACAAAGGCGTCAGATCCGGCAATAAGCTGGCGGCTGGCATAGCCCCTTGTGGTAGACGAATCATGTTGCACTCCATTGCATAGCAGCATTATGACTCTGTGGCAGCTCAGACAAACTCAGATCCAAACCGTTAAAGGCCAAGTGACAACGGTTGAGCAGCATTTGCACTCGCTCTAAATAACGTTCAGCCCAAAAGCTAAAACCTTGCCCCGCAGCTAACGCGGGGATGGCGATGACTAAACCCCAAACCGTGGTGTACAAGGCCTGCCACAGTCCATCGGCCAATAGCGCTGGAGTGACGGGGCTATTTTGCTCGGCAATGCCGGCAAACATAGTCACCATGCCCAACACCGTACCCAGTAAACCCAACATCGGCGCCAAGACTCCGACCATCTGCAACACGCGCAAATGACGATTGAGACGGCAGCGCTCTTCTTGCAACCAACAGCCCAAGACTTCTTCACGCTGCTCGGCCGGTAAAGCACCGTGACGTTCCAGCAGCGCCAGACCATAACGCCAGCCACTCGGACGTTTACGGCACGCTTGTGCGCTGCAGTCGCGGCACACCGCACTGCTACTGTTTAAGGTTTTCTGGCTGATCGGCTGCAGCTGCAAAAAGACACTTAAGCGTTCCAGCACTAAAGCCAAAGCCAGCAGCGAACACAGCGCGAGCGGCCAACCCAATGGCCCCATACTGACAAACCAAGCCGGCATCTTAAGCCTCCACCGCCATCAAAGGCGCAAAGCTCTCAGCCAATGCCCGCCATTGCTCGCACTCAGGAATACCCGGTTTACGCACGCCATACAGCTGCACGATCAACTCACCCATCGCATCGTAGGCTTCCCAACTGGTAATCACGCCATCCGTGGTGGGCTTACGGACGCGCCAGAGCTGGGTAATGGCATTGGCTTTTAAATGCAGGTTGAACTCAGGATCAAGCACATTAAACCAGTCGCCCGCCCAACGTAGATGGGTCACTGTACCGCTATGAATTTGCACACAATGCTGATTACCGACAAACACCATAATCGGCAACTGCTGCTCAGACGCTTGGGCAAACAACTGCGGCAAAGCAGCGCTGGGTAAAAGTTGCGCCCATTCAGCGCCGGCCAAACGCAATGCTTGGGTGCGCGTGGTGTGTGCTTTTTTCAATAAAGCAAAAAAGTGATGGGTATCTTTTAGTCTCGCCCAACGCGCACGCATCGACTGCACATCAATGTCGCTGTCCGCTAACTCCGCTGGTTTTTCCAGCGCAGCCACAGTGTTTAGAGTCGAGCGTTGCTCAGTCGCGATAAAATCCTTTAATAAAGCCTCCCAAGCCGCCAGATCACTGCTTTCAGTTAAAAACACCTTATGCACCGCCGTGCCTTGCTCATCAAAAAACTGCAGACTGCGCTGAGTCCCGCGCTTGGTTTCGTCAGTCAGAGCAAAAGCGCTGTGCCAACCACTCAAAAACAAACGCAAATCAATATCCGCCGACACCACTAAGCCCATCTTGCCATTGGCCATCACCGTGGTGTCGCGATACACACCATGACGCTCATGCACACAATGCTCATTACGCGTCAGCACCATCACCTCACCCAGCGTGACTAAAGCAGGCAATAACGCCGACCAATCGGCCCGCAACAACAGCGCATCTTCACCGACGCGACTGGCTAACAACTCCGCCTCAGACACCGACAACTGCGCCGCCGCATCGCGTGCGCGCAAACGCGGTTGCTCACTGCGCAACACCTGCCACGCCAAATACAAATCATTTCCGTGAGCAATCATAGGATTAACACTCTGCGTCGAATCTAAAGATAGCGTACTCATAACATCACCTCTGTTTACTGATTAAGGTTTTGCCGCAATGGCAAACTCAATGGGAATCTGCACACGACTGGGCACGCCCACGCCGTTATACGTCTCTGGCAAAAACTGCCACTTTCTTACCGCAGCCAAGGCGGCTTGATCCAAACTTGGCACCGTCGATGAACGCAGCACCTGTAATTCCACTTGCTTGCCACGTGCATCCAAACGCACCTCCAACCAAACCGTACCTTGCTGCTGACGTCGTCGCGCTAATGCCGAATAAACAGGCGCTGACGGTGCGCGGGCAAAGCGCGGCTTACTACTGATCACTTCCTGTGTCGACGGCGTTGACCTCGTAGACTGAGCCGCTGCCGGCGCAACGCCCTCAGCAACAGCCGGCCCATCACCCGATGCCGACACCTCAGGTTCAGGCACTGCTTCAAGCACCGCCGCTGCCTCAGTCAAAGATTGAGCGCTCTGAATCGGTTCAGACGGTTGCAGCGCGTCCTCATCAACTGCCACCTTCTGCGAAGCAGCCGCCGCCTGTGTCTCTAGCACTGGTTTCTCCCGCACCCGCGGCACTGACTCGGGCTTAAGCACAGCTTTAGCTTTCAGCGCGGCGCGAGTCTTATGCAAGCGCACAGCCGCCGCCGCGGGTTTAACCAGCACCGGCTCAGCCACAGGCGCAACCGACGCTTGCGCGGCAGGCAGCACAGCAGCAGGCCGCATCACCAGATTCGGCACCGCCAGCAGTGTAGGCTCCGGCACCCCGTCCGCCAGCTGCACACCCCCAGCAAACTGCTCGGCCAGTAAAGGAAATACAGCAAAAAGATGTAACGCTAATGACAGCGTTAAAAAGACCAACAACCTTGACATAAATCAATTAACTCAACTCACTGATTCGCTATTAAGAATCATTTGCATTTAATAGTCAACATCATTTAGAGTCCATCACTCATCTTTGTGACACCCCTAATACTTCAGAAAATACGTCTGCTGACTCAACATACGACTAGGAGTTGTTATGCCAATGCGCCCACCTTTCCATCACCAGCCGCTGTTAATCGCTTTGTTATTGGCCAATACCGCAGTGATTGCCGCAGAAAAACCAGCCACCCAATTTGATGCCATTACCGTCACCACCACCCGCAACGAGCAAAAACTCAGCGAAGTACCCAGCACGGTATCGGTGCAGAATGAACGGCAAATTGATCAGCAAAACATCAAAAACATTCAAGACTTGATTCGCTACGAACCGGGCGTCTCAGTCTCGGGCGGCAGCAGTCGCTTTGGCTTGTCGGGCTTTACCATTCGCGGGATTGGCGGCAATCGGGTACTGACGCAGGTGGATGGCATCAGCGTGGCCGACAGCTTTGCTTTTGGTGGTTTCTTAAATGCACGGCGTGATTACGTTGATCTGGATACGATCAAACAAGTGGAAATTATCCGTGGGCCAGCCAGCTCGCTGTATGGCAGTGATGCGATTGGTGGTGCGGTGAGTTTTATCACTAAAGATGCCGGTGATTATTTAGATGAAGGTGACGACATCTATGCCCGCCTGAAAACCGGCTACGACGGTGCCGATGACAGCTGGTTACGCAGCGCGACTGTCGCCGGTCGTTATGCTGCGCTGGACACATTAGTGCACCTCGGTCGCCGTACCGGTCAAGCCAGTGACAGTCATGGCAACCGCGGCGGCATTGGCGCGCAACGCACAAAAGCCAATCCACAAGACTACACACGTGACAACCTACTGACTAAATTCGGTTGGGATCTGAGCCCCGAGCAACGCGTCCAACTCACCTATGAAAACTTTGCCGATGACATCAATACTCAGGTATTAAGCAACTACAGCAACACCGCAACAATTCGTACTCAAGATGCCAAAGACAGCACCGACCGCCAGCGTTACTCCTTAGCGCACACATTAGACTTAAACAGTGCCCTCGCTGATCGTATAAATAGTCAACTGACCTATCAAGACAGCAAAACGCGACAGCGCACCTATGAGCAGCGCGTGCTGGGCGGACAAGAGCGGCTGCGCAGCCGCGACTCGGACTACCAAGAAAAACTCTGGGTGCTTAACAGTGTGCTCAATAAAGCATTTGTGGTCGGCGCCAGTCAGCATCAACTCACCTATGGCTTTGACCTGAAGCAGATGAAAAACTCTGACTTACGCGCCGGTGAAGAAACCGTGCTCAGCAGCGGCATCAGTACCGCTGTCTTACCCACCAGCGACTTCCCCGATCCGACCAACACCGAATATGCGCTGTTTATTCAAGATCAAATCCAAATCGGTCGCTGGACCTTCCTGCCTGGGCTGCGCTACGACCACTACAGCATGGAACCGAACGTCAAGCAGAGCTACCTCAACAGCAACGCCATCGACAGCAATCCTCGCAAGTACAGAGATTCCACTGTCTCACCCAAACTGGGCATCACCTTCCAGGTAGATGATCAACACAGCGTCTACGGTCAATACGCCGCCGGTTATCGTGCGCCGCAAGCGGTGGAGATTTTTGGTGAATTTGAAAACCCCGGCATGTACCGCACCTTAGCCAATACCGATCTGAAAGCCGAAACCAGCGACAGCTATGAACTGGGGCTGCGCGGTCAATACAGTGTCGGTAATATTGCACTGGCACTCTTCTATAACCGCTACCAGGACTTTATTGAACAAAGCAGTCGCCCCTCCAGCAAACCGGGCTACCCCTTTGGCGAGTTTCAGTATGTCAATAAAGACCGAGTCACCATTCGCGGTGCTGAAGTCAAAGGCGAGTTGTTTCTCGATGCTTTAGGTCTAGCAGACGGATGGCGCACACTCGGCAGTATTGCCTATGCTCGCGGTAAAGATCACGGCACCGGCGCAGCTATTAATAGTGTTGATCCTTTGAAAGGAGTGTTGAGCCTGGCCTACAGTCAGCCCAATGGTCAATTCGGCGGTGACCTCAGCTGGACACTGGTCGCGGCCAAAAACCGCTTTGATAAAACAGCAGCAAGCAATCAATATGCCACTAGCGGCTACGGCAGTTTAGATCTAAATGCTTGGTGGCAAGTGGATAGTCACTTCGCAATTAATGCCGGTTTATTTAACTTAACTGATAAACGGTATTGGAACTGGGGCGATGTACAAGGCCTCAGCAGCAGTGACAGCGGCCTAACCCGTGCCAGTCAACCGGGCCGCCACGCAGCGGTTAACTTAATCTGGGAATTGTAATAGTATTATTGACATCCTCCCCGACCTAAAGGACGGGGATTCCTACTGCTAGACGGCCATGCCCGACCACGAGAATGTTACGTGCCGCGTTTACATCGCGGTCGTGAGTGACACCGCACTCACACGTCCATTCTCTTATTCCAAGTCCTGCGATACCTTTCGGCCTGCTATCGGGCAGTGCGCCACAACAGCTACAGGTTTGGGTGGTGTATGCCTCGTTAACTTCCTTAAAAACAATGCCTGCGTGAGCGCATTTATAGTCCAACATTGTTTTTAATTGGCCCCAGCCAGCATCTAACACTGACTTGGCCATCTTGGTTTTAACGAGTTTTAAACTACTGACATTGCCCACATAGATCTCACCGCAGCGGTTGACCAGCTCGCGACTGAACTTGTGCAGCGTATCTTTTCTACGGTTAGCAATCTTGGCGTGAATGGTTTTGACTTGAGTTTTATTTCTAGCCCGTTGCGCGATGGCTAATTTCTCTTCAAGGCCACGGTAGAAACGACCCGCTTCCAGCTTTGTGCCATCTGAGCAGGTGGCTGTGTCGGTTAAGCCAAGGTCAATACCGATACGGTCTTGGCCTGCTGGTATCTCAGCCTGCACATCCACCACCACATTGAAGTACCAGCGGCCACGCGCATCCTCATTGAAACTGGCAGTACGAAAACGGTGCTGACCAAGGCCATAGCTGTCCCACACTCCAAAGTATTGGCCGTTGAAATAGACTTGCCCGCTTTTCCACTGTGCTGCACCGGTGTTTACCGGAATCCAGCCTAATGAGCGGCGTACGCCGCCTGACTTGCGCCAGTTCAGCCTGGTCTTGTTAAACTGTTTGCGGCGAGTCACGTACTCACCAGCAATGCACTGCAAGGTTTGGCTGTGCAAGCCCAGTTCCTTGCCTGCACCTTTCGTATAGGGATGCATATCGTAAGCTGATAGAAACACACTGCGCTCTTTGATCGAGCGCTGGCTTAATTCATTCACAAAGTTCCAGACGAAGTTCACGGCCATGGCTTGCTTGCGCAGCAATGAAATGTGCTTATCCTTGATACGAACTTTGAGTGTTTTGGTGTGCTTAATCATGCTGTATACAATACCAGTACTTACCCTTAGCGCCAATACTTTAGCAGTCTATTAAGGGGCGGCTTGCGCCGCCCTCGCTATCCATCCTCGCACTAAAAGTACGAGGTCTTTCGCGAAACTGATAATAACCTCAGTGATAAAAAGGTTTTCATGCAGAAACGACTATAGTAGCTTAGTATGATGGCCAGCGGGCCAAGGCTGGACACTTGCGAGCAACCTAAGTAGACTTGCAGACATAATTTTGTCAATGTAAAACCTATTACGTTCGCAATAAAAAATATTACATAGAAGCGGTACCTAACGAGGATGTTAAATATGCGCAAAACACTCATTTCAATGGCTATTGCCTTAGCTGCAGTATCAGGTTCAGCCATGGCTGACCAAGCAACTGTAAATGCTCTACAATCAGCTGGCATTACTATGACAGCAGCTCAGACTGAAGCAGTATCAGCTGCCCAAGGCGAGCAAATCGCTGCAGAAATTGACGCTCTTGTTGCTGCTAACCCAGCACAAGCCGCTGCAATTGTTAGCGCCGCTGTTAGCGCACACCCAGAACTGGCTGAAGCCATTGTTAGCGCTGCTGTTAAAGCCGCTCCAGGACAAGTAGGTGCGATCACTGCCGCAGCTGTTGCCGCCGCTCCAGGTCAAGAGTCAGCGATCACAGCAGCAGCAAACAGTGCCGTACAATCGACAGGTGGACTTAACGCAACAGGTAGTAACACCAGCATCCAAACCACTGGCACTCCTAGCAGCAGTGGCGGCGGCGGTGGTAGCAGTGTAGCCAGCCCTAATTAATTTGAGCTGATACATACTGCAACGACTTCACACTGCGATAAGATTGCATTCAGTCTTATCGCAGTTGTCTTCAAATACCTGCCACTTGCAGGAAGGGAAGCTGACAAAATGAGCAAAACTATCACTAAACACGCTCTGGCCATTGCCATAGCAGGCAGCCTGTGCGCAAACGCATGGGCTCTTGAGCCACAAAGCATTCGTTTAAGCGAAGGCGTAACCTTTACACCCTCACTTAAAGTCGCCGAATCGTACGATGATAACTTCCGTGCGGTCGAAAAAAGTAAAGATTCTTCTTGGATCACCACTATTGCACCAACCTTCCAGCTTAATGCTGACGGCCGCAAAAGTGCTTACCAGTTGAAATACACTGCTTCAAGCGACACTTTCCATTCAAGCCATAAAGACAACAACGTTGATCACCACTTCAACGCTGATGCAGGCTTTGATTTTGATGCACGTAACCGTCTCGCCTTGAATGCTGGTTACCATGATGTTGAAGAAACCGCATCAGCTGATCAAAAAATCGAAAACGATAAATTCAACACCAAGAACATTGGTGGTGTGTACACCTATGGCGCACAAAGCGCACGTACACAAATTGAATTAGGCACGAACTATGACGAATTGCGCTACACCAACGGCAACCGTCTAAACAGCGACAAAGAGCGCGATGCGATGGCATTACGTGCCACTGTATTTTACGCTGTAGCACCAAAAACCAAAGTATTGCTAGAAGGTCGTCACACTGATTACGACTACAAAACCTTTTCAGCTCGCGATAGCAAAAACAAAGCGCTATTGGCCGGTGTGACTTGGGAAGCAACCGCAAAAACTACTGGTACGTTCAAAGTCGGTCGTGAAAAGAAAGATTTTGACAAGAGCATCTTCGACGACAAGTCGACTGGTATGTGGGAAGCCGGCGTAACATGGGCACCGTTGACTTACTCAACGTTCGACCTAAACACCCGTCGCGGTTTTGACGAAGGTGAAGACAACGCCAGTGCGATCAAAACACAATCCACCCGTCTAGGCTGGAAACACTTCTGGATGGATCGTGTTTACACCGAAGCCAGCTACGCACGTAGTGACAGAAAGTATCAAGATATCAAGCGTGAAGATAACCGTGATGACTACGGTCTGAGCGTGACTTATCAAGCGCGTCGTTGGTTAGATGTTGGTCTAGGTTACACCTATGCTGACAACGATTCTGACGTAGCCAACGAAAGTTTCAAACGTAACATCTACGCGTTAACCTTTAACGCTAGCCTGTAAGTCGCACGACCCAAGAGAGGGGTCTTCTCCCCTCTCTTTTTTGTTAATGCACATAAAGAGAATTTTAGCCTAATGGCCATTCGGTATTTTACCAGTTTACTGATCTGCTTCTTGCTGGGCATGGGCCAATCAGTCGCTGCAGAAGGGAACTCAACTTACAAACTAGCCTCTGGTGATGTGATTCGCATCCATGTGTTTAGCGAGCCAGATCTTAGCTTTGAAGAAATTCGTCTCACCGACGCGGGTACGTTTTCCTACCCTTTTATTGGTGAAGTACGCGCCAAAGGTAAAACAGCTGCCGAGATTGAAAAAATTCTAGGTGACAAGCTGCAAGGTGACTTTTTAGTTGATCCACGTATTTCTATCAGCGTATTAGAGTACCGCGAGTTCTTTATCAGCGGTGAAGTCAAACAGCCAGGCGGCTATAAGTTTCAGCCCGGTCTGACCCTGCGTCGTGCGATCGCACTGGCCGGTGGTTTAACCGAGCGCGCTTCAACCAATCGCATCACCCTGATTCGCGACAATGACGATGATCGCAAACCAGCCCGTGCCGATTTAGACACCCCAGTAATGCCCGGTGACAGCATCAATATTGATCAAGGTTTCTTCTAAACCACCGCAGCAAACATGACACGTTTTTTGGATGCTAATCCGCCATTATTTTGAGTTTGGAACCCCATGGAAAGTAACCCTACAATAGCCTCGCGTAACATGATGACTCAGCAACGCGATGAAGCTGCTGATGATGAAATTGACCTGCTTAAGTTGTGGCAGGCGATCTGGCGGCGCAAATGGAGCATCATCACCCTCAGCTTAATCGTTATGATGGTTAGCGTGTTGGTCGTACTCAGCTTGACGCCGATTTACCGTGCCGCGACCACCCTGTTGATTGAGCAGAAACAAGCCAAAATCGTCTCCATTGAACAAGTCTACGGTTTAGACGGCAACAGCAACGAATACCTGCAAACTCAGTTTGAGCTATTAAAAGCCCGCTCATTAGCCGAGCGCATCGTCCGTGAACTCAACCTCACCACCCACCCAGAATTCGATCCACGCCAGCAACCTGAGCCACTGATCAACTTCAGTATCAAAGACTTGCTGAGCAACCTTAGTATTGACCAATTCATCCCCGGCATGATGCCCAGTGATTTAGAAGTCACCGAAGAAATGCTGGAAGAGCAAATCTTCGAGCAAGTCACCCAAGCCTTTATGAAGCGCATCAGCGTTGAACCACAAGGCAAAAGCCAACTGGTTAAAGTGCAAGTGGATATGGCTGACCCCGTATTAGCCACGCAGGCAGCCAACATGCTCTCCAATGGCTTTATTGAAAGCCAACTGGAAGCCAGCATGGAAATGTCGGTAACGGCGACCACTTGGATGAACAGCCGCATGGGCGAGCTGCGCAGCAAACTAAAAATCGCGGAAGACACCCTGCAAGAATACCGCGAGAAAGAAAATCTAGTCGATGTCGACGGTGTTTCCACGATCAGTGCCGCCGAGTTGGCCGCAACCAGCGAGCGTATGATTGATGCGCGTCGTAACCGTGCTGAAGCGGAAAGTATGTACCGCCAAGTGCAATCCATGCGCAACTCAGGCTGGGAAAAACTCGCCAGTGTCTCTGCAGTACTGGGTGACCCACTGATTCAACAGTTTAAAACCAACGAAGCCCGAGCTAAAGCCAAGGTTGACGAGCTGTCCAAGCGTTACGGTGCACGTCACCCAACCATGGAAGCCGCACGTACTGATTTAGCAGCAGCCCAAGCCAGCTTACGTGGACAAGTAGAGCAAGTCGTCGCCGGTATTGAGCGCAACTATCAACTGGCAGTCGCCAATGAAGGTTCTCTGCGCTCGTCAGTGAATATCAACAAAGCGCAAATTCAAGATATATCACGCAAAGAATTCAAACTGCGCGAATTGCAACGTGAAGTGGACAGCAACCGTGCGCTGTATGACACCTTCTTAACGCGCTTAAAAGAAACCGCAGCGACCAGTGACCTCGACAGTGCTAACGCGCGTATCGTTGATAAAGCCACTGTGCCGACCACACCGATCAAACCGAAAAAAGCGTTGATTGTGGTATTAGCGACTTTCCTCGCTGGTTTAGTCGGTGTTGGTTTAGTGCTGCTGCTAGAAGCACTGAATAACACCTTTAAAAGTACCGAAGAGATTGAAAACACGCTTAATCTACCGGTACTGGGCTTGTTACCTTTGGTCAATAAAAAAGACCGTAAACAAGTTGCTAACCTGTTCCATGATGACACCAATAAAAGCTTCTCCGAGTCGATCCGCACCATCCGTACCAGTGTGGTGTTATCGTCAATGGACACACCGCATAAAACCATCGTCATCACCTCATCGGTGCCAGGCGAAGGTAAATCAACGGTTGCGGCCAACTTAGCCTTTGCTTTAGGGCAGATGGAAAAGGTGCTGCTGATCGATGCGGATATGCGCCGTCCAACCTTAGCGAAAAACTTTAGCTTCCCAGTCGGTACACCCGGCTTAGCCAACCTGATTGCCGGTACGGCGCAGTTGGTAGAATGCATTAAGAATGTTGATGGCGTGGATATGCTCAGCGCCGGTGCGGTACCACCGAACCCGTTGGAACTGCTATCCAGCGAGCGCTTTATTGAAGTGATGGCGCTGTTAACCAGCAAATATGATCGCGTGATCATTGACTCGCCACCTACCCAAGCGGTGAGTGATGCCTTGGTGCTGAGCACCTTAGCCAACGCCTTGATTTATGTGATTCGCTCCGACCACACCGCTAAGCCTTTAGTGATCAAAGGTGTCGGACAATTACTGCAAAACAATGCGCCCGTCACCGGTGTCGTCCTCAACCAAGTCGATATCAAAAAAGCGCAGAAACACGGTTACAACTACGGTGGTTACTACGACTACTACGGTTACAGTTCCAGCGCGAAAGTCGTCAAACCTGACGCTAAAGCCTAAGCCAAGACAACGCCGGCCCGTGATACTGCCGGCGTTGTTTATCCAGGCCAAGCAATCACAGCTGAACTGCAGCGCATTCTTCAGTAGGATAAAGTTTAATCAGCTCGCAGCACAGCCCTTGCCCAACGGACGCCAGACGCCATGATTGATTTACACAACCACTTATTGCCTGGCATCGATGACGGTGCGCCAGATCTAGATACCGCCCTACAGTTGGCCGAGATGGCCGTTCGGCATGGCACCACGCATTTGGTCTGCACGCCACATATTCATCCCGGTCGCTATGACAACACCCCCAGCACGATCAATCAGGCCTTAGCGCTGTTTCAGCAAGGCCTCAACCAACACGATATCCCTCTGCAAGTCGCTGCGGCGGCGGAAGTACGCTTTGGTATGGAGTTGATGATTGGGGTGAAAAACAAGAGCATTCCCTTTTTAGGGCAATGGCAAGGTCAAAACGTCATGCTGCTTGAGTTTCCGCATGGCGAGATGCCCTTTGGCGCAGAACGGCTTACCGCGTGGTTGTTACAGCAGAGCATTATCCCGATGATAGCGCACCCTGAGCGCAACAAAGGCTTGATGCGTGACCCCGATAAACTCAACCCCTTTATTCAGCAAGGCTGCTTATTACAAGTCACCGCAGGCTCAGTCGCCGGTGATTTTGGTGAGGTGGCGCAAGAGTTAGCGGTGCAATGGCTGGAAAAAAACTGGGTGACCATTTTGGCCAGCGATGCGCACAATCTTGAGCACCGCCCACCCATTTTAACCACAGGCCTCGCGGCAGCCAGTGAAATACTCGGCGAAGACGCCGCACGACGGCTAGTGATTGATAACCCTTGGCAGATTGCCCAACAGCACTTTAATTAACGCTATGACCACAGAAACCGCTTCCCAGCGCAGTCGCTCGCGCACGCCACCGCTGTCTACTCAGGCTCGCCGCAGCATCGCGCTGATAGCCGGCCTGCTCGGTTTGGCCGCGCTTTATAGCGGTGGCCAGTTGCTGGTCGCCGGCATTGCCCATTTCCAAGCGCGCGCCTTTATTGAGCATTGGGAGCAGCAGACTAATCCGCCCAGTGAGCAAGCTTGGCAGGTCGCTGAACAGGCGATTAATCGAGCGATCAACGTCTACCCTGGGGCCAATGGCGAATACCTAGAAACCCAAGGCTATATCCAATTATGGCGCGCCTACGGTACCAATTTAAATGACCCCAGCGCCGAACCCTACCGCCAAGCGGCCGCGCAAGCCATGCGCCAAGCGACCCAAGCACGCCCGACTTGGCCGAGTGCCTGGGCCGGTTTAGCCTATAGCAAACTCACCTTGTTGGCGTTTGATGACGAGTTCACCCACGCCTTGCAACAAGCTCAGCACTTTGGCCCTTGGCGCATCGGCATCAACAGCCGCATCGCCGAAATCGGTCTGACCGCCTTCTCAGCACTGAACGCGGAACAACGCGCCATTGTTCTCACCTCAGTGCAACGCACAGCCGACTTCAGCCCCAAAGAGCGCAAGAAACTCTTTGAACTTGCCGCGCAAAGCAACAGTCTGACCTTTTTATGCAACACGCTAAACAGCCAAGAACCACCCTGCGCCAAGACAGCCCCTGCACGCCCGCAACCGCTCTTGTAGGAGCTGGCCATGCCTGCGACAGCTGCCTAACAACCCTGCAAACCTAAACAAACACAGCAGCAGATAACGACCACAACAAAAAAAACATTTAAGGACAGATCACTAATGAGCAACACCATGCAATTGACTGCACAAGACTTCGACCCACTCGGCCCGAAAACACGTATTTTCCGCCGCTGCTTATTTGTGCTCTATACAGGGCTATTAATTTACGGCCTATTCCGCCCTGCCGGCCCCACCAACTTATTTATAACCTCCGACAAAGCCCTGCACTTCTTAGGCTTTGCTGGCTTCGCCTTCACCACCCGTCTCGCCTTTGCCCGCGAGTCCGCCTGGAAAGTCTGGACGCTTATTATTCTCTGGGCACCGCTTTCCGAAGGACTCCAGCACAACATCGAATCCACACGTCAGTTCAGCTGGCTCGACATCTGCGCGAACTTTGCTGGCGTCGCCGCCGGCGCACTCTGCTGGTGGATCACCTTACGCCTCTACCAACACTGGAAAACCCGCCAGCCACAATATCGAGTAGGGTGAGGCTTTCGCCTCATCCCTCTCACAGAACCGTACGTACGGGCCTCGTATACGGCTCATGTTAACTTCTATTCAGCGTAAACACTGAACACCTTACCTGTCTCAACTCGCTCTATATTGACCAGCCCAAGCTCATAAAACCAGTGATTAGGCATCGCAAGATGCGCTAACGGGCTGGCGGCATTGCGCCATCTGGTCATGCTCATGAACTTAAAAGGTGCTTTGTGCCCTAATTGTTTCAAGCGTCGATGAAGTCGTGCGGGCTTCTTCCAGTGTTTAAGCTGGATTACTCGCAGCCGACGCCTTAACCATCCCGCCAGTGCTTTAAACACCCTGCTTGCATTGGCAATCCGAAAATACTGGCTAAACCCTCTAAGCATTGGATTGAGCGTTTGGATAGTCACTGCGAACGACTGGCCGTTATTACGCTTGGTCATGGCTTTAAGCTTCGCTCTAAAGGTTGTGATTTTCTTGGGTTGTATACGAGTGTATACCGTCCCAATTTCAACCCCTAAGAACTTGATGCCCTCATCGCTATGCGCTATGTGGGTTTTACGTTCATTAACGGTAAGCTTTAGGTCTTGCTCGAGTATCTTTCTTGCCTGCCGCAAGGCATTCTCAGCACCCAGACGACTGCGGCTAAAGATGAGGATGTCATCCGCATAGCGAACAATTCGCTGCCCTTGACGGCGCATTTGCTGGTCAAAAACATCAAGATAAATGTTCGCTAGTGACGGACTGATCACGCCACCTTGTGGACTGCCTAGGTCGCTGGCTTGCCATTGCCCTTCCACCAGGACACCGCTTTCTAAGAACTGTTTTATCAGTGCTAGGAAGCTGCTGTCGGTTATCCGCTGCCTGACACTATTAAGGATGAGCTCGTGATTGAGCGTGTCAAAGCACTTTGATAAATCCATATCCACCACATGTTGCAAATGGTATCTACGGATGAACAGAGTGGCTTTGTTAATCGCATCATGGCAGCTTCTGTGAGGGCGGTAAGCAAAGCTGGATGGGTGAAAATCAGGGTCGAAAATCGGCACCATCAGATCATTTACTGCTTGTTGAACGACTCTATCCCTAACAGTTGGGATGCCAAGCTGTCTGACGCCACCGTCCTCTTTGGGTATTTCTACCCGTCGGACGGGTTGCGCTCGGTACTGTTTGGTTTTGAGTTCAAGAAAAAGCTGGTTGAGGTTCACCTGCAAGTTAGCACCAAAGTCGCTTAGGCTCTGCCCATCAATTCCGGCCGCGCCTTTTGCTCGTTTGACGTTCTTGTAGCTGTTTAGTAGCAGTGTCTTGTTAAGCAGCTGCCCGTATAAGCTGCAGTAAACCCGCATTCACTTCTTCCCGCGCACTGTGTCGCATGTGGGGTCAGTCATTGATTATCGGTGTGGATCTGTTTCGAACCCGTCATGTAGCGTTCTAGCACTTGGCAATCTACTACAGCGGACTGGTCTACTCCCCTGCACGGTTTCTCGACTGAGCCACTGCTTTCCAGCAGCAACCCAGTCGCAAGACCTCGATAGCGATTCGATTGGTGTACCACCAATAATCAGCAACTGTTCATCATGCTGTTAAAGTTAACTTCCTCCCTTCGCAACACGACCTGCTTTTGACAGGCCATGCTCCACTAGACTGAGCCAGTGGTCAGCTCGGTTTTATCCTCCACGCCATTACTGGGCTTCATTGGCCTAACCTTGATCACTACTACGGATTCATCTGCCACCTCACACACACTCACCGCTTGGCTTTCACCTTGCTAACGAGCGCCCAACTGCTTGGGTGATGTGCCAGGCTTCCCCAGTTACTGCACCGGCTCCCTGCAAGATATGCCACCCTCAAACACATATTAGGTCTGACCAAGTATTGGGCTTTGCGCTATTTTGCACGCTGACCCACCTAACATGCCGAAACAGGTTCGCTTTCGCTGTGTACATCTTACTTCCTATGGCTTCCTTCAGACCCTGCCGTTAGCCAGCAGCGCCCTTGCCATTCGGATTACCTTCCCCTTAGTCTGGGTGGTTCAGGTTTCTTGCAACCTGACGGGTTTGCCAGCTTCGCTGGGCAAACAAAAAAACGCCCACACGGGCGTTATGCCGAGCAAAAAGCTCTCGATTAATCAACGCCGATACCCAAGAAAAAAAGCTTTGTCACAGATAATAATTTAGATAAGTATAAACACTGACGTCAGCTACAAGTGTAATTTAAGCAGTCCGACTAGTAATAAATTTAACAACCGAGGCCTAGACTTAATATTAAGCCTAGGCCTACAGTAAATTTTTATTATATTAACATTAATTCAAAATATTATTGGAAAATAGAACAATTATGTACTCTTTATAGCCTGCTCTAACTTGCAAATAAACAAATCTGCATGTGATTTATTAAAACATAAAGGTGGGCGTATTTTAAGTGTATTAGCATACTTCCCAGCACCACCGAGAAGAACACCATTTTGCCTTAATGTATTCATTATAGCGGTCGCTCTCTCTGCATCTGGAGCATTGACATCACCGTCTTTACTGACATCCGCACCTAAAAACAAACCCACCCCGCGCACATCAGAAATACATGGGTATTGCGCTTGAAGCTGGTAAAGCCCATTTTTTAAGTAGCCTCCAACCTCATTAACCTTCGCAATAAGCCCCTCTTCCTGGATTGTTTCTAAAACAGCGAGGGCGGCAGCGGCAGCAACGGTTGAACCACCAAAGGTGTTGAAATACCCTGCTTCGATGCTTAAACTCTCAAGCAAATCGAGTCTCGATGCTAGACCTGCAACAGGATAACCATTGCCCATAGGCTTGCCCATGGTAATAATATCTGGAATAACAGCGTGACGCTCAAACCCCCACATTGATTCGCCTGTACGCCCAAAGCCTGGCTGAACTTCATCAGCAATGAATAATCCGCCTCTACTTTTTACGATATCTACTCCCTTTTTAATAAAACCTTTTGGATCACTATAAACCCCGTCACTGGAAAAAATCGTATCGATCAATAATGCGGCACATCCATAACCTCTGTCTTCTAGCTTATCGATTGCATCCATTACACTTTGGGCAAACCATTCTTCTATTTGGTCTTTATTGATATTAATCGGTGCAACAGGAATAGTGACAACATGGTCGGGTAGTTTCTGAATCTTATATGCAGAAGGTGACACCTCAGTTACCGCTGTTGAATTTCCATGATAAGCGGCTTCCGATACAATAAATCCTTTTTTCTTAGTGTATGTTGTCGCTAAGCGCATCGCTAAATCATTACTTTCAGTACCCGTACAGGTCATCACCAATCGATTAATTGATTCAGGCATAGTCCCTAAGAGTTTTTCAGCATAGATATGCATAGTCTCATGCAAATATCGCGTATGTATATTGACGTTACGCATTTGATCATGAACAGCCTCAATCACTTTAGGATGGCAATGTCCCAATGATGGCACGTTATTATATACGTCTAAAAACTGCCGACCATTACTATCATACAACCATGTTCCTTCACCACGTACAATATGAAGTGGCTCTTGATAGAATAACATGGTGGTCGGACCAACATTATTAAGCCTACTTTTAACAAGCGCAGATGTTTTTTCATCTAAAGTATTGGCTGCATCAAGATTAAAAGCATTCTGCGCAAGAATATCTCTAACTTTGCTCATCGTAAACATACCTCTGAATAATTAAAAATCATACTAATGTATTTGCACTAACGAATGTCTTTGCCAAACTGACCGTGCCGTCCGTATAAGCAGCGCCAAGTTTTTTATTTTCTGTAGTATGACTATGCGATGCTAACCAAGCCGTTAACATAATTCTTCTAAGCATGATAAACGTATCAATCTCGTCTTCATCCGCTTGACTAAAATCAGTCACTGAACGATAGCCTTTAACCCAAGAAAGCTTAAGTTCATTGACTCCTGGGTCGAGTTCATGAAAGCTGATAGCTGCAGCAAAATCGTATGAAAACCAAGCAAACCCACAATCATCAAAATCAATAATATTCATTGAATTTTGATTAATTAAAAGATTAGCGAGCCTTAAATCTGCGTGCACCAAGCCAAACCGACTTGAATCTTTGCCATACCGTTCCAGTCTTTCCTCTATAATCTCAATGGCCCGACTAATCACCTCAGCGCCGCCGGCATCAAGATGAGCAGCCTTGCGCCAATCACCCCAATAGCCATTGGCACCAATTGAATTATCAACTGACCAATATTTTCTAGTAAATCCGCTCGGTCGATCCCATGTTTTAGAATGTTGATGCAGTTTTGCTGTGATGCTACCGAGCTCTGCAAACCAAGTCGCCAGATCTGTATTTACCTCAGGTTCTTGACCCGCGACAAAATCAAACGCAACAACGAAATGCTCTGCCTCGCCCACATTAACTGTCGTTATAATCTCACCGCTTGTTGTTTTAATCGGCGCTGGAGTATTGAGCACCTCACCCTCTTTAAGCGCCATAATCCAAGACAGTTCAGACTGCACTTCATCATAACTATGGTAGCCATTGGCATGGACTCTAATTATAATTTTCTTATTATTGTCAGTTGCCATGAAAGTTGCGTTTTCTGAAACAGTGAGCAATGCTATCTGCGCGTCATGGGTCATCCCCCAACGATCAACTATATTTTTCAATCCTATTAGAAAACCATTAATTAGCTTATCTGTATACATATCAACACCAAAAATTATATTTATTATATAAGTAAGCAAGTCATATTCTAGCCAGTAAAATATTCAGCAAATAAAATCTGACCTGCTTATATTTAATCGAACGCTACAACTAAACTAAGATTTACTTAAGTTCTCTTTCAGCGGCTTGAATTGCTTCAAACTCTTCCTCTGGTGCTTTAGCTACAAGATGATGACGGCTGTATAGAATGAAATAAGCGAGCATTACACCATAGACAACCGCACTCCACAGAGCGGCTTCCTGACTCACAAGAAAGGTGGATGCCAGTGCTATCAAAGACAAAATCAATGCAACAGATGACGTAAAGATCCCGCCTGGTGTTTTATAAGGGCGGTCTAGAGCTGGCTCTTTAATTCTAAGAACAATGTGTGATGCCATCATTAATGCATAAGACACCGTTGCACCAAATACTGCCATAGTGATCATCAAGTCGCCTTTGCCGGTCAGAGAGCAGAGAAAACCAATCACACCAGGTACAACCAACGCATACACAGGAACTTTTCTACGTCCGGTGACTGACAAAAAACGTGGCAGATAACCCGCTCGCGAGAGTGCAAACAGTTGACGCGAATATGCATAGATAACAGAGAAAAACGATGCGATTAAACCGAACAGACCAACCACATTCAAAAGTGCTGCAATTCTTGAGTTTTCAC
Organism: Denitrificimonas caeni; assembly: GCF_905120345.1. GTDB lineage: Bacteria > Pseudomonadota > Gammaproteobacteria > Pseudomonadales > Pseudomonadaceae > Denitrificimonas > Denitrificimonas caeni_A. Next base: position 30,346 of record NZ_CAJHOA010000002.1, read on the forward strand.
CATATGCAGCCTGAAATGCGCCGACTAAAGGTGCAGCATGTTCTGACATGACTTTTGCACCAGCACCACCTGGCGCAAGTAACAACACCAAAAACGCAAATACTGTCAGGATACACATCGCAGTAATAATGCCTTTTGGTACATCTTTGGCTGGGTTTGTTGATTCTTCAGCGGCTAACGGCACACCCTCAACAGCCAAAAACAGCCACATCGCAAAAGGCAGAGCAGCCCAAATCCCCATGTAGCCGAAAGGTAGAAATGCACTGCTACCAACAGCCTCTGTAACCACTGGAATATCTGTGAGATTTTCCATATTGAAGTGAGGCAGCATACCGAGGAAAAACACTAATAACGCAATCACAGCAATGGCTGTAATACCCATCATAATTTTTAGTGCTTCACCCGCTCCAAATAGATGTATACCAATGAATACCACATAAAATGCGGCATATACGACGGGGCCATTAATGCCAATTAATTCACTGACATAACCACCTATGAAAATCGCAATGGCAGTTGCCGCAATAGCGTATTGCAGCAAAATTGCAGCGCCTGTCATAAAGCCCCCTAGAGGACCGAAAGCTCGACGGGCAAAAGAATAGCCGCCACCCGCGGTAGGCAGCGAGGAGGATAACTCTGCTAAAGAGAAAACCATCGCAAAATACATGATCGCCATTAGCACTGTTGCGACCAGAAGCCCACCAAAACCACCTTGGGCTAAGCCAAAGTTCCAGCCGGCAAAGCTTCCAGAAATCACATAGGAAATACCTAAGCTCGCTAATAGCACCCAGCCGACGGCGCCTGATTTGAGCTGTCTTTTTTCGAGGTAGCTGTCCGGCACAGAATCATAGTCAGCGCCATGCACGTGCACTTTTATACTGCTTGAGTTGCTCATATAAACTCCAATTCATTATTTTTATTTTGAAATCTCTACAACTTTCATGAACTTTTTAGCGCTGCAATTAAAAGAAACCCATCGGTTTCACGTCATAGCTCACCAGTAGGTTTTTGGTCTGCTGGTAAGAGTCGAGCATCATTTTGTGGTTTTCACGGCCGACACCGGACTTCTTATAACCACCGAACGCAGCGTGTGCTGGGTATAGGTGATAGCAGTTGGTCCACACACGACCGGCTTTGATCGCACGGCCGACACGGTAAGCGCGATTAATGTCGCGGGTCCACAGACCAGCGCCCAACCCGAACTCAGTGTCATTGGCAATTTCTAAGGCCTCAGCTTCGTCTTTAAAGGTAGTGATGCTGACCACTGGACCAAAAATTTCTTCTTGGAACACCCGCATTTTGTTGTGACCTTTTAGTAGGGTCGGCTGGATGTAATAGCCGCCACCTAAGCTACCGCTGAGCTGCTCTACCGCGCCGCCTGTAAGTAGCTCTGCACCCTCTGCCTTGGCAACCTCCATATAGCTGAGAATTTTTTCAAACTGTTGTTCGGAGGCTTGCGCGCCGACCATGGTCTCAGTATCCAGCGGATCACCACGTTTGATCTGGGCAATTTTCTTCATCACTTCTTGCATGAAGGCAGGGTAAATCGACTCTTGTACCAGCGCACGTGATGGACAGGTGCACACTTCACCTTGGTTGAAGAAAGCTAAAACCAAACCTTCAGCAGCTTTTTCGATAAAACTCGGTTCGGCCTGCATGATGTCTTCGAAAAAGATGTTAGGTGACTTACCACCCAACTCCACAGTACTTGGAATGATGTTTTCCGCAGCGCATTTCATGATGTGCGCACCGACAGGGGTGGAACCGGTAAAGGCAATTTTAGCAATCCGCTTACTAGTCACCAGCGCTTCACCGGCTTCGCGGCCAAAACCTTGCACCACGTTAAGTACGCCAGGCGGTAGCAAATCGCCGATCAGCTCCATTAGCACAGTAATGCCTAGAGGCGTTTGCTCAGCCGGCTTGAGCACTACGCAGTTACCTGCAGCCAGAGCAGGCGCGAGTTTCCAAGCGGCCATCAGTAGCGGGAAGTTCCAGGGAATGATCTGACCTACCACACCCAACGGCTCGTAGAAGTGATAAGCGGCGGTCATTTCGTTGATTTCTGCTGCACTGCCTTCTTGCGCTCGGATGCAACCGGCAAAGTAACGGAAGTGGTCAGCGGCCAGAGGAATATCGGCATTCAGGGTTTCACGAACCGCTTTACCATTATCCCAGGTTTCGGTGATGGCCAGAACTTCAAGGTTTTCTTCAATGCGGTCAGCAATTTTCAGCAGCACCAGTGAGCGATCTTGCGCTGAGGTTTTACCCCACGCATCAGCAGCAGCGTGGGCGGCATCAAGCGCCTTTTCAATGTCTGCAGCGCTAGAGCGCGGAAACTCAGCAATCGGCAGACCGTTAACCGGTGACGAATTGGTGAAGTACTCACCATTGACTGGGGCGACGAACGTACCACCGATGTAGTTTTCGTAGCGTGTCTTAAAGGAGACAAGGGAACCCTCGGTTCCTGGCTGGGCGTAAATCATTATTGTTAGCCTCTTATTTTTATAAATAACGAGGCCCAAGAGTCTGTCAAAACTTCGCAGCTGTCTTGACATCAAACACGAATACCTTGACATGACTTTTATCAAAGCTAATTTTTAGACTAATGCTGCTCACTCTGCGCCAACATCTAGCGTGGTTTGACCAGCAAAACTGCGCGCCAAACCTAGCTATGCAGCAGTTGACATGAGTTACACAGAGCTGAGTATTGAAACGCAGGCCATGCTATAAATAGACTTAAGTCATAGCCTTAAACGAGTCAGTTATAGCGCGGCAGCCCGCAATCGAAAGATAAAGCGTGATAGCCTCGCGACTAAATAGACACAAGGCTGCTGATTGACAGCTTTCGGTGTCGTTGCAGGTCTCGAACAAAGAGTAGACTGACTCTAGGTGATGGTCGGCTGGAGCACGCGGCTTGCGCTAAAGGACAATTTTATTCTCTACAAATAACTGATAAACTGCGCACTCTCAATATTCGAACACAGCTCTTTTTGAGCAAACAATAAAGAATGTTAGCGCCAGATATTGCAGTATGCAAATAACCCAAGGAAGGTTTTAACGATCTAGACAATTAATGCTAATTAAAATATTACATTCACATGAGAGCGCTACTTTGTAACTAAGTAAGTTTAGATAAATAGCTATATTTCGTAAATTTATTAGAGCTTAGATCATTGTGAAACCTATACATTCCGATAAAAAAAAATTAGCACCAAAAGTCATGGCCTCTGCAGCCAGTGGTATTATCGACATGATTAAAAACCACGGTGGCGATGTCGAGTCTATATTAGGTAACTCAGGAATCAGCACATCTGCAATTATAAGCCCTGCGCATGAGTTAGACCTTGTAAAATACTGCGATCTATTTGATGTCTCAGCAAAGCTCACTAACAACTATTACTTCGGTTTATCATTTGGGTCATCCTTCAAACCTAGCAAGCTTGGTGCAATTGGTTATTTAATCATTAACTCTCCGACTCTTTCAGCAGCACTGAACAACCTGGTCAGTTACTTCCCTGCGCATCAAGACAACAGCATTGTATCGCTCACTCAAAATCGAGGGATCTATCAACTTAATTATGAGATTACCGATCCTAGAGTGTTAAATCGACGCCAAGATGCCGAAGTATCAATAGGCATGTTTTGCAATATATTTAAGCACTGTCTTGGCGATCGATGGACCCCCATAGAAATTCACTTTTCACACCATAAAATTGATGACAGCGTAGCAATCTATGAAAAAGTATTTGGCTGCCCTGTTCTTTTCAATCAAAGTATAAATTCAATCTTATTTCGGCATTCAGAATTCAATGCCATCATGCCTAATAACGACCCTTTTCTTTTCGCAGTGCTTGAGCCAGATCTATCCAAGCGCAGGCATGCACGATCTTCGCCTGATGACCTTTTTATGGAAATTAAGCACTTTGTCAAAACAAATATTGGCGAATCGGTGCCTACTCTGGCCAGTACGGCAAAAAACTTTTGTCTTTCTCCTGCTGATTTTCAACGTGAATTGAAAAACAAAGGTTCTTCTTTTAATGATATTTTGAAAAATACTCGCAAAGAGCTTGCCTTAAAATACATTGGCGAAACAGATATAAAATTAACCGAAGTCGCCTTTGCATTAGGTTACTCAGAGCTGTCAGCATTTTCTCGAGCATTCAAATATTGGACGAATATGTCCCCACAGCAATATCGACAACTGGTACACGTAACAACAACCACACCAAGCACAACTCAGATCAGCAGCTAGAGCGACCCAATGCTGAGCTAATCGTAATGTTCCTGGGCGAAAGCCTATCGATGTCAGCAGTGCGGGTATGCGGCAGTCGCAGGCATGGTCAGCTCCTACAAGAGCACACCCCCGCCAGCAAAAACACACCCTGTCAGCCAGAACACATCATGCCAGCAAGAGCACAGCCCACCTACAGCGCGCTTCTAAACCTCAACCTTCTTGCGCCGATCTTTACTGTGGTTATTCGCCAGCACAGCCAGGGCGCACATCACCACAAAGGTTGCGGCATTGGCGGGGATTTGCAGATTAAAATCCACCGTTGCATGCGCCAACAAAGCAATAATCCCCATCGCCGCACCAAAACCAACCCCGCCCCGATACAACGACTTCTGCTGCCAAAGCGCTTTAAACGCCCAATACAAGGCCATCAACACAAACACAATTAAAGGCACAAAACCCAACGCCCCGTACTCAATCGCAAACTGAATATAATCATTGTGGGCTAGATCAAAGTGCAAACGGATATCTTCACCGGCATATTGCGGGAACACCGCTTCAAAACTACCCGCACCCTGCCCCGTAATCGGCTTATCCTTCGCCAACGGCAACGCATATAAAAACACATCACCACGAATCTCATTGGCATGCTGCACAATTTCGCCATTGACCACGGTATCGGTCAAGCGCGTACTCATCACGCGATCTTTCAAACGCTCCAAACCAAAATACTGACTGATCACCATCACATCAATCAACACCAAACTGGCCAAGATCAAACTATTACGCAGACGGTTCTGTTTATTTCTCAGAATAAAAAAGCCACCCACAATCGCCAGCCCAACAAAAAACGACGCATTACCACCGCGTGAATGCGTCATCACCAAGGCAATCACCATGATCACCAAAGCCAAACGCAAACGCGCTTTCGGGCCCATCAGCAATTCAATCAACTGCGACCAACTAAAAGGACGGGTATCGCGCAACGCCAACAGCAAGCCAATTCCCGCCGCCAGACACAACTCTAAATAACCGGCCATGCTATTACGGTTAATAAACGTACCGGTGGCATCGCGATTGACATAGCCGAGAAAACTTTCCATGCCAGTCAGTGACATAAAGGTGCCATAAAACGCCTGTAACGTACCACTCACCACCAAGGTGCCAAGCAATAAACTCACGCGTTTACGAGTATGGAAAATATTGATAATAACCAGAAACAGCAGCGTATAACCCACGCCAAGAAGCAATGCTTGCGCCGAAGCACCACTGTCCATCGAGAGACCCGTCAACCACTGCACCGCTACCCAAACCTGGCTCAGCAGCAACATCGCCAACATCGGCAAAGCAGGCTTGAGGGCTTTACTTTGTTTAAATACCCCGCGCCATTGACCGATCGCCCACAGCACAGCCGCCAGACCAATAAACAGACTAAACAGACCGATTGCCCAGTCACGATTAGTGCCCACCGGTAACGGCAAACCCACCAAAATAATTAGAGTCAGTACAAGAAGGATACGATCGAGTCGAGAAGATTCAGCAGGCATGGGATTCCGTCAGGCTATGCCAAGCGACATAGCACAGAGTGGCCACGCTTGGGTATAGTAAAAAGGCGCTAGTTTAACAGACCCAGCGCCAAAAACACTACAACCACCCTACACATACACATCCACTGTAGGAACTGGCCATACTTGCGACAGCGTTAACCCAACCCCATACAATCCCAGCAAGCACGGCGCCCTCCTGTAGGAGCTGGCCATGCCTGCGACAGCGTTAATCCAAACCATAGGTTATCAGCAAGCACCACGCCTACAAAAAACCAACTTACAAAACATCCACCACCGGCACACTCAACTTCTTCTGATGATAAACCAAATCCACCAATTCACCCTGCGGTGCATAGCCATCCACAGTCTGACGCAACAGCTGACGAATCAACACACAATCGCCGCTCGCCGCCGCATTCATCAACTCCTGCAGAACAACTACCAGCTCATCCCAAGGCAAAAACGCTTCATCGGCGCGCATAATCATGCTGTGCTCGGTCGGCGAGACATTGTCGCCAATCAGCAACTCTTCATAGAGTTTTTCACCCGGACGCAGGCCGCTAAATTCGATAGCAATTTCGCCGGAAGGATTGCTCTCACTGCGTACAGTTAAACCGGTTAGATTAATCATCTTCTCGGCCAGCTCAACAATCTTCACCGGATCGCCCATGTCCAAGACAAACACATCACCGCCCTGGCCCATGGCACCGGCTTGAATCACCAGCTGTGACGCTTCCGGAATGGTCATAAAGTAACGGGTCATCTTTGGATGGGTTACCGTCACTGGGCCGCCACGCTTAATTTGTCCACGAAACAATGGAATCACCGAACCCGACGAGCCCAGCACATTACCAAAGCGCACCATGGTAAAGCGGGTATTATTCGGAAAACTCTGCTGATTACGCTCATCTCTGAATAAGCCAGACGACGCTTCTTTACTCAGCGCCTGCAAAACCATCTCAGCCAAGCGCTTAGTGCTGCCCATAATATTAGTCGGGCGCACCGCTTTGTCGGTCGAGATCAGGACAAAGTGTTCAACCTGCGCGGCAATCGCCGCCTGCGCGGTATTGAGAGTACCAATTACATTATTCAGAATACCTTCAGCGGTATTGTGCTCGACCATCGGCACATGCTTATAAGCGGCCGCGTGGTAGAGGGTATTGACCTTCCACGCCTCCATCACTTCACGCAAGCGCTTAAGGTTACGAATCGAACCCAAAATCGGGATCAATTGCACACTTAAACCTTCTTTGCAGATCCGCTCATCCAACTCGGTTTGGATGTTGTAGAGATTAAACTCACTGTGCTCAAATAAAATCAACACCGTCGCGCCACTGGCTAAAATCTGTCGGCACAACTCCGAACCAATCGAACCGCCAGCACCGGTCACCATCACCACTTGCTGCTTAATACAACGCTCAAACAACGCCATGTGCGGCTCGACGGCATCACGGCCTAACAAGTCAGCAATATCGACTTCCTGCAGATCCTGCACCTTCACTCGGCCACTGGCCAAATCCATAAAGCCCGGAATGGTACGCACATGCAAAGAGAACGGCTCTAAAAAGGCCAACACCTCACGCCGCCGCGCGCGTGTCGCCGACGGCATTGCCAACAGCACTTCGGTGGCACCGGTGGCGGCAATCATTTCCTGTATGTGCTGGGGTTTATAGACTTTCAGCCCAGCAATGGTGCGCGTAGCAATGGTATCGTCATCATCAATAAAGGCCACCGGGCGCATCGATTTACCCATGCGCAACGCCGTCGCCAATTGATTCCCCGCTGAGCCAGCCCCATAAATAGCCACGCGCGGCAAGCTATTGGTGTGTTTGGTAAACGGCAAATGGCCAACCGTCTCCAACCACTCGCCGAGGAAATACTCACGCAGCAGCAAACGCAAGCCACCCAGAATAAAGATACTCAACCACCAGTAGCTCAACACTAACGAGCGTGGCACTAAGAGGTTGTCGGCCTGAAACCAGTAAATCGCTAGGGCAAAGACCAACGCCGACAAGGTCACTGCTTTAAGAATGGCGACTAACACTTCCTTACCGGCATAGCGCATCACTGTGCGATACAAACCAAAGTAATAAAAGGCAGGAATCGCAATCACAGGGGCCAACAAAAACAACCAACCATGCGCGCCGAACGGCTGCACAGGATGCTCAAAGCCTAAACGCACAACATACGCCAGCCATAGCGCAAGCCACACTAAAACAATATCAGTAGTGACCTGTAAAAAACGTTTATAACGGCTGGGTAAAGCCAGTAGCCAGGCTTTTAACATCATCTATGTCCTATTAGATTTAAAAAATTCACGGCAAACCGCCATCAACATCGAAGTGTTAGAGCGCTGTAGCGAGGCCCATCACGTCTTGCAGCACTGCACAGGTTTTTTCAATTTCTGCAGCGGTCAAGGTTGGGTGCACTAAAAACATCAAGCTCGTCTCACCCAACTCACGCGCCACTAACAACGGCTGAGCTGGACGGTAATCGGTGCCATCAAACGCTTTTTCTAAATACACTTCTGAACATGAACCACTAAAGCTTGGCACGCCGCGTTCGGCGATCTCGGATAAAATACGATCACGATCCCAACCGTCTTTCAGCGCTTCAGGCTTAACAAACACATAACACTTATAGGCCGCATGCACAGTCCCTTCGGGTACGGCAGGCACACGCAATGCCGAACACTCACGCGCCGCCGCCCAAATCGCTTCAGCATAATTTAAACGCTGCGCTTGCCACTGCGGCATACGCGTCAGCTGAATACGGCCCAACACTGCTTGCATCTCAGTCATACGCCAGTTGGTACCAAAGCTCTCATGCAACCAACGAAAACCCGGTGCATGTTCACGCTCATAGACGGCCTCATAGCTTTTGCCATGATCCTTCAGCGCCCACATGGTTTTCCACAGATCAGTATCGTTAGTAGTGACCATACCGCCTTCGCCACCGGTGGTCATGATTTTATCTTGGCAGAACGACCAAGCACCGACATGGCCAATCGAGCCAACCGGCTTGCCTTTATAAGTCGCGCCATGCGCTTGCGCACAATCTTCGATGACAAACAAATTATGCTGTTCAGCCAACTGCATAATCGGATCCATATCACAGGGCCAACCGGCCAAGTGCACACAGATAATCGCACGGGTACGTGGGGTTAATACCGCTTCAATCGTTGCCGCAGTAATATTTTGAGAATCAACATCGACCTCAGCAAACACCGGCACAGCACCGGCATTGACGATACTGGACACCGAGGCTAAAAAGGTACGCGAAGTAACAATCACCTCATCGCCTTTACCGACGCCTAACGCCTGCAAAGCCACATCCAGCGCGACAGTGCCATTCATCAAAGCGATAGCATGCTGCGTACCCGACCAAGCAGCGAACTCATTCTCAAACTCGCGGCCTTCTTGGCCCGTCCAGTAATTGACTTTGTTGGATAAAACCACATCACGTACAGCATTGGCCTCTTCTTCAGAAAAGGAGGGCCAAGGGGAGAAAGGGGTATTTAGCACACTAATCACCTATAAAAATAAAACAACTAAAGTCCAATTTCAGCCAAAAGTTCTTTTTCAAAGCTTAAAATCTTATCACTTGGTCTTTTTTTAATAGCTTTACAATCTACACCAGCATAGATTGTCCAAGGTTCTAAGTCTTTTCTTACGATTACACCAGCACCCACTGCCGCACCTTCACCGATAGTAACTCCTGGTAAAATAGTTACATTAGTACCAATAATCACATGTTTACCAATGTGAATCTTTGACTTTTTAACATTAGTATATTTACTTGGAACTGTTGGATTGGTAAGCCCTCCGCCTAAAAAGTCGTCACTACCGGTTACTATTCGACAGCCAGCACTCAATCCAGAAAAATCCTCCATGACAAACTCACCGCCACCAATAACGCTGCAGAAAGAGGCTATATGAACAAATTTTCCTATTACAGTTTTTTCACCAGCATTAAGAAAAACAAAGTCATCAATCTGTGAGTAATCACCAACTGTTAAATTTTCTTTATTAATTATTTTAGCTTGCTCGTAAATTTTAGCTTTCATTTTCACTGCCTCTAAAAGGATAAGTTGTAGCTTCGCCTTCAGCTGTTATTCCATCTTTTACTAAAACCTTTTTCACTGTCAAAAGCACAATCTTAAGATCCAACCAAAATGAGCGATTATCCACATACCAGACATCCAGCTTAAACTTATCGTCCCAGCTGATGGCATTACGGCCATTAATCTGCGCCCAACCTGTCACCCCAGGACGCGCTTCATGACGGCGATATTGTTCAGCTGAATATAAAGGTAAATATTCCATCAACAATGGACGCGGGCCGACTAGACTCATCTCACCTTTCAAGACATTCCACAGCTCGGGTAACTCATCCAAACTACTGGAGCGCAAAAAACTACCGAAAGGTGTCATGCGCTCAGAATCGGGTAGTGGATTGCCATTGGCATCCAGCGCATCGCGCATAGTGCGAAACTTGATCATTTCAAAGGGTTTACCGTCTTTACCTGGGCGGATCTGGCGGAACAAGACCGGTGAGCCGAGCTTGCGGCTGATTTGCCAGGCGACGATGGCGATAACGGGGCTGAGGATTAGTAAGCCGAAAAATGATGCAACAATATCGAAAAGACGTTTCAAACTATGTAACCTTTTTAAGATTCTTTATCCGAATCGGCTCTTTGCAGACTTTTAAAATCGAGGCTAGGCAGCATCAAAGGCCCAAATTTCTGTCGAGACGATAATGTTAAAAGTTGCTCGCGCACCGTAGAATACAATATTGAGGTTGCATTAACTACAAGCTCATGCTGGAAACTATCTGTTAGCTCTTCCTTCTCGTTACAAACAAAAACGCCATCCAGAGCAACAACGAACTTATAAGGGAAGTCCTTTTCTTGGTAACTCAACTGTAGACTCATAACAAAAGCATATTGAGACGCTACTTCTTGAGTTTCTGGCTCCCCCACAGTGATCGTTGTTTGAATTTTATTAGCAGACGGAACCCAGTAAGGCGATGACGGCTCTTTTCCTACCAACTGCTCACTGTCAACAGACTCAAGTTGCAAATGACTATAGTGGTAATGCTTCAACTGTAACGCTGAGAGCTTCATGCTTGTATTCCTTGCAACTCATCAGACGAACTGTATGTTTGCCACCTAACCGCTGGCTGACTGAACTGTTTCCAATTGGCTCTATTTAGGTCTTGGGCAGTCTGCAGCATTGCCTCAACTTCAAGGTGTTTTAGCTTAGTAACGGCAACTTCTTTTTGACGCGCGCCAACTCGATCAAAAGCAATATCAAACTCAATATTTAATGCTTCACAAACATCAAACAAAGTTTTCAGTGTCAGATTAGAGCCTCCATGCAACACCTTACTTACACGACTCGTTTTCCAGCCTAACTTATCAGCAAGCGCTTTTTGAGTTATTCCACTATCTACAACAGCACTTGCCAAACTAACAGCGACCTCTTGTGCTTTTAGTTCAAAGCGAAAATCCTGATCTTCTAGGGATTCTTGCCACAATTCGGCCAATTGATTACTTAACATGTCCAACCTCCGGCTGAATCACACAAATCTCATTTGCTTGCTCAGCGTCAATATAGGTTTTTATTTCGTTTTCAAGCTTTATTTTTTCACCTGCAGACAACTTATCCTGGCGCTTCGCCAATGCATCAGCAAGAAAAACAACCTTACCTTCAGCATAATAAAAAACGAGCCGTATATCGCCTTTACGCAATCGCCAAACAACATGTGTAATACCTTTATAGTCAAACTCATGCAGCTGATGACTTTGCTTCTTATCGTAAAAACTCTCTAACGGCTGGCCAGTTTGAGCAACCTGAAGCAATTTAGCTAAAGCCGACAACGCAGCTTTACCGTCAACTCGATTGCTTTTACCTAAATCGGCAATTTGCTTTAAAAAATAGCATGTATTGGGATCTTGAGAAGCACACCGTGCCATCAGTTTCCAGCGGTCGAGACGAGGTACTATGTCAGGAAACGGCTTCCCTATAGTGGTTTCGGTGATCTCCAGCAAGTGAATGGTCATATTAACTTTTAAGTGAACCTCAAGCAATCCATTGTTGCAGTTCTAGAGAAGGACTCTCAATTAAATGCTGACGCATCTTACCATTAATACACTTCCTTGCGGCCGTTACATGACCCTTCTATCCAATATTGCAACGCGACTTAAACACTCTCATGTAATGCATCGACTGAGTAGCACACTCAGCATATTCACAACAATCTAATAGACTGCCACGTCGCTACGCTCCTCGCAGAGACGGTACTGCATAGACTGCCACGGCCTTCGGCCTCGCAGAGACAGAAGCCCGTCATTGCGAACGCAGTGAAGCAATCCACCTCACAGACCCCACAGTGCTCAACCATGGGCTGCCACGTCGCTACGCTCCTCGCAGAGACAGCACGGCATAGACTGCCACGGCCTTCGGCCTCGCAGAGACAGCACGGCATAGACTGCCGCGTCGCTTCGCTCCTCGCAGAGACGGTACTGTAAGACTCACAGAGACGGGACACCGACGCTACGGCTACAACCGGATAATACTTGTCGCCAGAAGCCGCTCTAACTTCGTGTAAGCCGGCTTCTGTTGACGCGCTTCCCTACATGCAGCGGCCATCCGTTCTCCAGACACCCCGCTCCACTGGAAAGCATAACCAGAAAGCTCTGCCAACTGGTCCAAAAATATCCTCTGCACACGGCCGTTACCCTCTCGAAAAGGATGAATCATATTCACCCGACCCAAGTAATATGCGGCTTTATATGCAAATTCTGTTTCATCCAACTCACGAAGGAAGCTATCTTTCTGCAGCTGATAAAATACCTCAGCAGCCACATCCTCGATATTTCGATAAGGCAAAAAAAGCTGACCACCTTTAGAGATTTCAGTTTGTCGTAGCTGACCAGCCCACTCGTAGATATCCCTGAAAAGATAGTGGTGAATGCGGCACAGGTGTTCAAGATTGAAGGTCGGCTCTATCGGGTTCGCTATCAACTCCGCAAAAGCCACTTCGCTGATAGCGGCTTCAGCCTCATTCAGCGCTTGGGTATCCGTAATGCCCAAACGATTTATCAGACATGTAGAACCACTCAGCAGATAAGGATCTTCTTCCTGAAGATCATAGTTCTCATAGCCTTGCATCACATCAAGAGGCCGAAGAAGCTTGCTTGTATTTTGCTACCAGTTGCTCTCTTACAGATTTCCCTGACACACGACCAGCAGCCACTTCCAGCATTGTAGCTTCTGATTGCTTCGACACCTGTATCCCCTCAATGGCCATAGAGCCAACAGCCTGACGAACCTTGAACGCCAATAGTTGAGTTTTGGTGTATTTCATGTTTTTCCTCCAGTGACAACCACAGCATAGCGCTGGGAGCCGCACACAGGCAAGACGCCTCACAACCTTTGCGCCCATTCCCCAGTCTTTGCGAACGCCACTCCGTCTTTGCGAGCACCACCCCGTCTTTGCGAGCGCAGCGAAGCAATCCACCTCGCAAACAACGCGGCGCTCAACCATGG
>NZ_CAJHOA010000002.1:43772-531458 GCF_905120345.1 Denitrificimonas caeni
ATGGACTGCCACGTCGCTACGCTCCTCGCAGAGACAGCACTGCATAGACTGCCACGGCCTTCGGCCTCGCAGAGACAGAAGCGCGTCATTGCGAACTCCACCCCATCATTGCGAACCCCACCCCGTCTTTGCGAGCGCAGCGAAGCAATCCACCTCGCAAACCACGCGGCGCTCAACCATGGACTGCCACGTCGCTACGCTCCTCGCAGAGACAGCACTGCATAGACTGCCACGGCCTTCGGCCTCGCAGAGACAGTAACGCGTCTTTGCGAACCCTCACCCGTCTTTGCGAACGCAGTGAAGCAATCCAAGGCTCTAACCCAGCAAACCTGGATACAAATCAAGCCAATTAATATTGATGGATTCGATTAGATCAATCTTTCTTTTTCTACTCCCAGCTTTCAGTTGCTTTTCTCTAGCAATCGCGCTGATTATTTCTTCACAATCCTCATAATAAACCAATATTTTCAGACCGTGCTTTTTGGTAAAACCGTCACACAACCCATTTTTATGCTCATACACGCGCCTAATCAAATCACTGGTTACACCAACATAAAGAGTTCCGTTCTTTTTATTCGACATGATGTAAATATAGCCGGACTTCATATCTCATAACTCCTGTCCTTGAGTACTGTCATGGCGAGTGTAGCCAAGCCGTCATTGCGAACTCCACCCCGTCTTTGCGAACTCTTATCTCGTCTTTGCGAGCGCAGCGAAGCAATCCACCTCGCAAACCACTCGGTACTCAACCATGGACTGCCGCGTCGCTACACTCCTCGCAGAGACAGAAGCGCGTCTTTGCGAACTCCACCCCGTCTTTGCGAACTCTTATCTCGTCTTTGCGAGCGCAGCGAAGCAATCCACCTCGCAAACCACTCGGTACTCAACCATGGACTGCCGCGTCGCTACACTCCTCGCAGAGACAGAAGCGCGTCTTTGCGAACTCCACCCCGTCTTTGCGAACTCTTATCTCGTCTTTGCGAGCGCAGCGAAGCAATCCACCTCGCAAACCACACGGTGCCTAACCATGGACTGCCGCGTCGCTACACTCCTCGCAGAGACAGAAGCGCGTCATTGCAAGCGCCACCCCGTCTTTGCGAACTCTTATCTCGTCTTTGCGAGCGCAGCGAAGCAATCCACCTCGCAAACCACGCGGTGCTCAACCATGGACTGCCACGTCGCTACGCTCCTCGCAGAGACGAATCCGGCCTCACAGCACCACAACTAAGCATTACGCTCCCCAGTATTTGTAAACCTAATACGCCCCGCCAACTGCATAAAATAATCATGCGACCAAATATCTAAAACCTGTGCATTTGCAATAAAGCGTCGCACATCATTCTTGGCCGACTCAACATCCAGTTGCTCAATGCGCTGTATTAACCACGCGCGAAACAAATCTGGAGTTAAAAGCTTGTCACCCAAATCCCCACTTTGCCTAGCTCGCATTTCTAAATGCGTTAAATTTAACTCAGCACCCTGCCGCACATACCATTCAAAATCGAACCAGTCTCGTCCCTTAACTCGATTTTTCCACCGTCTAAACAACAGAGCATGCATTTTACCGGCATACAAATCAGACAAGCTAAAACACTTCACATACACAGAATAAGGATTCAACAACAGCTTTTCTTCGGTTTTAAAACCCAGCGGCGGCTCAGTATCGACCTCGAACTTAATTTTCAACACTTTCTGCCCGCGCACGCTCACATCATAAATACTGGTATTCTTCTTTAAAAATGCAGATACCACCGCCGTTTCAATCGATTTTTCACGCGCCGAAATCTCCACCTCAAACCCTAAGGCATTAAACTCAGTGATCAAGGCATCAAAGTAGGGTTCAAAAGAAAAGCCAGCTTGTGATTGCAGTAACGAAAAATCCAAGTCTTCTGAAAATCGTGGCAGGTCGTAAAAAATTCGTAAGCAAGTCCCGCCATAAAAAGCCGCCTTATCAAAAAAACCTGCCCGCACTAAACCGGCTAACGCAATCTCTTGCATTACTTCACGCAAAGCATCATTGATATTATCGCCATCAGCCAAATGATATTTTTTCAGCATCTGCTCAACAACACTCATAGCAACCCCTCTAGCACCTGACGCAAAGCTTTAAACTGGCGTGTTTTATAACCAGAGCACGCATACCCGTCCAACACCGTCGGATCAAAATCACATAAGAACGCCTCGTCCAAGCGTAAGTCTTCAAACAAAAACGCCTCCATAGAAGCCTTGCCTAAAGCCTTTAAGTGGCGAGTTAACAAAACCGTATCACACACCGCCTTGGTTGGACTCGCTAGCCAAAAGCATTGATTACCGACGCTCTCAATCGTTAAACCAAGCGGAAAAAGCTGCTGCGGAATCTTAGAGTAAGAAAAACGTCCCAAGGAATTTTCCAACTCCCGCCCACGCCCTGTGCAGACGGACGTAACCTCAATGACTCGTTCAGGAATCAACCCATGCCATGACAGTGCATACTCCAAAGAGACACAAGAGGGTCCATACAATCGATTGGCAATCAAAGGCAAGCACAAGGCTTCTTGACGCCAAGGCGCACCCACAACATACAAGCCGCGCTTCAAAGAAATAAGTGTGCCTGAGGCTAACCATTCCGAAATTTTATCATTCGGACGTGCGTAATCAGACAACAAAGGCAATAGCGCACCATGCGAAAACGGCACAGCACCAAAGGAAGATAAACGAAACTCAAGCATAAAGTCATACTCTTGAGTGGATAAACGCAAATTATCCGACTATCCATGCATAATTACAACAAACCAACAAACACTGCGCTCTATCACTAAGCCTATCCCTATGAACTGCCACGCCGCTACGCTCCTCGCAGAAACGAGGCCTGGGAGCGCGGGCCGCTGGCCCGCGTTTAGCATCATTGCGAGCCCTAGCTAGTCATTGCGAGCGCAGCGAAGCAATCCACTCCTCAAACCGCACGGTGCTCAACCATGGATTGCCGCGTCGCTACGCTCCTCGCAATGACCCGCGCTGTCTTTGCGAACGAAGTGAAGCAATCCACCTCGCAAACCGCACGGTGCTCAACCATGGATTGCCGCGTCACTACGCTCCTCGCAATGACCCGCGCTGTCTTTGCGAACGAAGTGAAGCAATCCACCTTGCAAACAACGCCGTGCCAACCCATAGACTGCCACGGCTTACAGCCTCGCAGAGACAGAAACGCGTCATTGCGAACAGCCACCCCGTCTTTGCGACCGCGAGGAACGTGGCGGGAAGCAATCCACCTCACAAAACCTCAGCCAACAACCCCTGCGCTTCATTAATCAACAGCTGTAAATGCGCTTCATTAATAAAGCTCTCGGCATAAATCTTATACAGAGCCTCTGTACCACTGGGCCGCGCTGCAAACCAGCCGTTCTCAGTACAGACCTTAATCCCACCTATTGCCGCGCCATTGCCTGGGGCATTCAGCAACACAGAAGTAATTGCCTCACCAGCCAATTCAGTAGCGACAATATGCTTTGCACTCAAACCCTTAAACGAGGCTTTTTGCTCAGGCGTAGCAGCAGCATCAATGCGACGATAATAAGGCGAGCCGTGTCGTAATCAATTTCTCAACCCTATCAACAAAAATTTGAGTTCAATAGTTTACTAATACACGCGGCCAACACAGATGATATATAACCCAAGCTATAGGTTTAATATTTGCTCAAGACTGGCCGCATGCGCCTGAGGTGTTAACTTCTCAAATAACTCTGCATCTACGTTTAAGGCTGGTATAGCTTCTCTTTCAAGCTTATGAAACAAGCTCACTACCGCATCCATATCAGGCTCTGCAACAAACCCTAACCCATTGTCCAGTACCCACTTGGTAACACTTGTATTGCCACCACAAATAGCAATCACGTGGCAGCCTGAGAACACATACGATGATGATTTACTTGGAAACGCATAATTGGTTACTTCATCATCAATTGGCATCAAGCCAAAGCTGTAACCACGTAACACAGCAGCAGCCTGATCGGCTGGTAACACACCTAAATAACTGACTTGCTCAAATTGACTGGCCAGCTTCTCAATAGCGCCACGGTAAACACCACCACCAGCAAACACAAAAGGGAGTTGACCACCTTCATTTAAGTAACGCTCAATTGCTGCAAGCAGTAATGGAATACGCTGCAAGCGCCCAGCGTTACCGCAATAAACAAAGCCTTGTTTGCGCTCTATTACAACATTTGTCTCTTGTACAGCGCCCTGAACAGAAGGATTTTCCAACAATACAATAGGTAATTCCTGCCCTGTGCGCTGCGTAATATAAGACTTCATCTGCTCAGTTAGCGTGATCACTGTTGCTGCTTTACGCGTTGTTTTAACATCAATTTTGCGCAGTAAACGCTCCACCCAATTGGTTTTCCCAGTCACAACTTGTGTTGCTTCAGGATGAATATCCTGCAAGTGATACACAAACTTTTTACCAAACAACCCACAATACAAACGCACAGCCAAAGGCGTAAAAATGGGTGGATTGGTTGCCACATACACCTTACTCGGGCGATGCCAACATAAACTGAAAAAAACGAATACGGTAAAAGTCAGTAACTCAACAATACGCAAGAGCATGTGGCTTGAAGAGTTGGTTAAGCTCGGCAAAGTAGAAAACTTAACCCCTTGCCCTCGCTTAGCCATCTGCAGCTTTTCTGGAAAGCCTTTCGCCACTTGGGTAATCACAATGGGCTGTGCATCTTTACCCAGTGACTCCGATAGCAATAGCAGCGCTTCGCCAATAGCTGGGTTTTCTGGCCAAAAGCTTCGGCTCACTATTGCAATCTTTTCCATGACAGCTTCCAACCTTAAATTAATACTGCTTCCAAACGGTACGCATCACGTAGTCACGATAGCTGTGCACAATACGCACAATTTTATCTGACACATTCGGCATGCTGTAATCTGCCACCAAGCGCAACGTGCGCTCTGTGCCACTCAGCTGACTTTCCAATACTTGCAAGGCTTGCATCACGCGATCAGCTTCTAAGCCCACCATCATTACTGAGGCTTCTTCCATACCTTCTGGACGCTCATGCGCTTCACGCAGATTCAGGGCTGGGAAGTTTAGAATGGATGACTCTTCGTTAATGGTGCCGCTGTCTGACAAGGAGGCTTTAGCCGATAACTGCAGCTTATTGTAGTCTTTAAAGCCCATTGGCTTGAGCAAGCGCACATTGGCGTGAAACTCAACACCCATCGCATCGACACGCTTTTGTGTGCGCGGGTGGGTAGAGACGATCACTGGATAGTCATAATGCGCAGCAACGGTATTGAGCACATCAACCAGTTTGAGGAAGTTTTTATCGGAATCGATATTCTCTTCACGGTGCGCGCTAACGATAAAGAACTTACCTTCTTCTAAACCTAAACGCTGCAGCACGTCAGACTGTTCAATGCCTTCACGATAATAGTTCAGCACTTCAAACATTGGGCTGCCGGTTTTAATCACCATGTCGGGCGACAAACCTTCACGCAGTAAGTAATCACGGGCAATGGTGCTGTACGTCAGATTGATATCTGCGGTGTGATCGACAATACGACGGTTAATTTCTTCTGGTACACGCATATCAAAGCAGCGATTACCGGCTTCCATGTGGAAGGTCGGAATCTTACGGCGCTTCGCTGGAATTACTGCCATACAGCTGTTGGTATCACCCAGTACCAGCAAGGCTTCTGGCTGCACTTCAGCTAACACTCGGTCCACGGCAATAATCACATTACCAATGGTTTCCGCACCACTCTGCCCGGCTGCATTTAAAAAATGATCAGGTTTGCGAATGCCTAAATCCTCAAAGAAGATTTGGTTTAACTCGTAATCATAGTTTTGACCGGTGTGCACCAAAATATGCTCACAATGCTCATCCATCTTCGCCATCACCCGTGATAAACGAATGATTTCAGGGCGCGTACCGACAACGGTGACGACTTTTAATTTTTTAATAGTCATAAATATTTCAGCCAATAATAGGCATAGCACTACATAATGAGCGCTGTACCTTATTAATAATCAGTGAGAGGAACGGCGAACAGACCAGATGATGCCAGCCAGAGCTGCAATAACAGCACCTGCCACAGCATAGGCGCCGATATTAATGGAAAAAACAGCGACAGATAAAAACAGAATCACTACCAATACTGCGACTAAGACACCGAGACGGTAATCTGTATGCTCTTGCTTCTCTTGGCGCTCACGAGAACGTATTTCTATTTCACGCACAGAAAGAGCTTTTTCTTGCAACAAAACCTCAGCATCCATGGATTTCTCAGCCATTTTACCAGCCTATCGGCTAAGCCTGGCATCAGCTCATCATACTTCTTAAGTAAATCTGGGTGCGGTACGGGGCCTGAGAATTGCTCCACACGATGCTGGCGTACTGCATCGCCCCTTTTAGGCTTGCTTGATTGCTTAGGAGGCTTGTTTGACATCAGATAACGCCTTTACAAAAGCATTGTGCATTAAGGCTTCAGCCTCAGGCACGACCCTAAACTCACCCTCAATATCGTACTGCCTCGATGCTTTACTCGCAGGCTCACGCTTCGGTGCTGGTTTGAAGGGGTCGAACGCGCTAAGGAACCCTGCCCAAAAGTGTTTACTCTTCATTTTTTGTCCTCCGGTGTAAAACCGATATGCATTGATTCTACAATACACAATGCAATACACAAGGTTTAACAGGCTTCTCACGAGCAAAGACCTCATTGGCCCAAAGCACAGGAAGCCTTAACTTGTGACAACACCATCAGAACGTATGGAGTACATAGTATTCTGTATGATTTCAGCTAGCTCATAGAGTTCTTCAAAACTTATTTTAGGCTTATCAATAAGCCAATAACGCCCATGCGCTAGCCAATGCCTATAACGTAAAACCACTTTAATTTTTTGAAAGAAGCGTCGTGTTTCAGGATAAACAGCTTCCCAACCATTAATAATGTCACTTTCAAACGAAATTCGTTTAGGTTGTTTATAACTGTCACGAAAATATCTACTCAGTGGGTCTTTATACCTTTTTTCAATACGGTCATGAAAATCCAATTGAAGAAATGCCTCGAGACTCGTCATCAAAGAAAAGGTCGCTTGCAGCTCTAGTTCAGCGGTTCTCTTTATAAAAAGCTGCTGAATTTCCTTAGCACTCATTAAAGCAAAACGCTCAAAATGCTCTGCTTGAGAAAATAATAAGCTCAACCCTTCTTCAGCGTCTTTTTTATATAAATACACTTCAGATAAAGGCAGCTCATCACCTGACCGACTCAACCTTTTAGCCATGACTTACTTCCATAATGGCTTCTAACAGTGCTTCTCGAGTCAAAGGAATATAACGAATATTGGGTGCTGGCGTAGCAATTTTCCACACTAATTTACTGGGATTAATCTTAGTTTCTGGAAGTTCTGTTTCACCTGATACACGCACTGAAATTGTAGGTTTATCAGCATTTTCAGGAACTAACACCCACTTCACTGTGCCTGCTAAACCCTTCATATCATAACGGCCATGTGCAGCAATTAAATTTGTGCCGATTGGTTTTAGTTCAATCACTTCCTTGGGCAACCGAATAGTTAATTGAGGAATATCATACTCACCCAAATACTGCTCACTCAGCTGAACCACTTTACGCTCACATTGTATATCTTCATTAAACTCAGCTAAAAAACTTTCAACTTGAGTAATAAATGCCTCTGCAGCAGTTTGCCAAGCAACTTTTTTAGCTTCCCAGTCTATTGTTTCAACTTGGGAGTGCTGCTGCTTTTGATCTGCTAAAAAATCACGAAATTTATCAGGACTCATGTATATACACCCTCCAAAATATCTACTGGATAGAAACAGCTTAGACTACTTAGCATTATCAGTAAGGTTGCCGCGTCGCTACGTTCCTCGCAGTGACGGCAACGCGTCATTGCGAGCACCACCCCGTCTTTGCGAGCGCAGCGAAGCAATCCACCTCGCAAACAACGCGGCGCTCAACCATAGACTGCCACGTCGCTACGCTCCTCGCAGAGACGTCGGTGCGCCTTTACGCCTCCCACTCTGTCTTTGCGAGCGTAGCGAAGCAATCCACCCCGCAAACCAACACAATGCCGACCATGGACTGCCACGGTCTACGGCCTCGCAGTGACATGATCAACCCCGCCCCACAGGCTTAGCATAAGTATCCGGCTTCTCACGGTCGAATATTTCATTGGCCCACAACATCACCACCATTTCATCGTCACCCACGTTAGTAATATCGTGAGTCCAACCGGTAACGGTTTCAACAATTTCTGGCTGTTCGCCACTGGTGTGCAATTCGTAAAACTCGCCCGTCAGCATATGACGGAAACGGAAACAGGCTTGACCCTTAATCACTAAAAACTTTTCGGTTTTCGAGTGATGGTAATGACCGCCACGGGTGATACCGGGATGCGCAGTGAAGAATGAAAACTGCCCGGCATCTTTGGTTTTTAGCATTTCAACAAATACGCCGCGCTCATCACCGTACTTAGGCACTTGATAGCTGAACTGCTCAGGCTTTAAGTAACTGACATAGGTGGAGTACAACGCACGAACTAGGCCATTGCCTACATTTTCAGTGATCAAGTTGTCGCGACTGTCTTTAAAAGCTTGCAGCTGCTCAGCCAAACCACCCACGCTAATCTGATACTGCTGCGCAATATCAACAAAGCCGCTTTGCGTTAACTGGCCATCCAGCACTTGTAAAAAAGATTCCACCACATCATCGATATACACCAAGTTAATTTGCGCACTTGAGTCGTTGATCTGAATCGGCAAGCCTTGTGAAATATTGTGGCAGAAGGTGGCAACTGCTGAGTTGTAATTGGGACGCGCCCACTTACCAAACACATTAGCTAAACGATAAATAAATACGGGCGCACCGCTGCGCTGAGCAAAGGTTAACAATGCATCTTCAGCGGCGCGTTTACTGGCTCCATAGGGATTGTCTGCCGTTGCTTGAATCGAAGAGCTGTAGACCACAGGAATGGTTTTACCCGCTTGTTGCAATGCATCGCATAACGCTTGAGTTAAGTCAGCATTACCTTGCTGAAACTCAGCGGGGTCTTCTGGGCGATTAACACCGGCTAAGTGAAAGACTAGATCAGCGTCAGTCACCAGTTGCAGCAAATCAGACTGTGTGTGCTCACGAGTAAAGCACAACACTTCTACATCAGTACGCTCAGCTAAATGCAGTTGTAGATTTTTACCGACAAAACCATTGGCACCCGTAATTAAAACACGCATGCCTTACTCCTCAGCTGCAATATTTTCGCCACGCTGGATAGCAGGCATAAAGGTGAGTTTCATTAACAACTGTTGCATACCAGCAACATCTAGGCGCTGAGTATTGTGCGAGTTGTAATCTTCAACCTTGGACAAATCTTTTTGCCCTTCATCTACATATTTCGCATAATTCAGGTCACGCAAATCAGGCGGTATACGGTAATAGTCGCCCATATCCTCAGCACACAACATCTCTTCACGGCTCAATAAAGCTTCATAGAGCTTTTCACCATGACGCGTACCGATGATATTGATCGGATGTTCTGGCTTACCAACAATTTCAGTTAATGCTCGGGCTAAAGTTTCAACCGTAGCAGCTGGGGCTTTTTGTACGAACAGGTCACCATTATTGCCATGCTCAAAGGCATACAACACCAGATCCACCGCATCGGCCAAAGTCATCATAAAGCGTGTCATATTCGGATCAGTGATGGTCAACGGCTGATCCGCGCGAATTTGCTCAACAAACAAAGGAATCACCGAACCGCGTGAAGCCATCACGTTGCCATAACGGGTGCCGCAAATCACGGTTTTGGTCTCATCGACGTTACGTGACTTAGCTACCATGACTTTTTCCATCATCGCTTTAGAGATACCCATGGCATTAATGGGGTACACCGCTTTATCTGTACTTAAGCACACCACACGCTTCACTTCGTTCTGGATCGCTGCTTCTAAAACATTCTCAGTACCAAGAATATTAGTCTTAACCGCTTCCATCGGGTGAAACTCGCAGGATGGCACCTGCTTTAATGCAGCGGCATGGAAAATGTAATCCACACCACGGGTCGCATTGAGCACACTCATGTAGTCGCGTACATCACCGATATAGAACTTAAGCTTAGGACTAGGGAAACGCTTACGCATGTCATCTTGCTTTTTCTCGTCACGGCTGAAGATTCGGATTTCAACAATGTCGGATTCGAGGAAGCGTTTTAGAACAGCGTTGCCGAATGAGCCGGTGCCGCCGGTGATGAGGAGGGTTTTGTTTTTAAACATTTTTAGCTTTTCCTTGTTGATACGCGATATCCCAGACTTTCTCATACTGGCTGCATACTTTTTCTAAAGTGTATTGTTCTTTTACTTTCGAAAAAGCATTCTCTTTGAATAGCTCAGTCTTAGCAGTATCCGTAATCATCACGTTTATTGCTTCTACTAAACTCTGAACATCCTTTGGCTCTATAACGATACCGCATGGTTTTTCTGAGCCGGCATCTAGCATGCTTGCAATAGCACCTACATTTGTTGCTATCACAGGGCACTTCATAGCCATTGCTTCAATAATCACATTAGGGAAACCTTCTGAATAACTTGGCAGAACAAGCATGGAGGCACTTCTCATCTGAGCTAAGATATCTTCTTTCGTAAGCACCCCCAATAAGCTTATCTTTACACTTGTACCAGCCGTAGATTTCAATAGGCTTTCCTTAACGTCGTCTTCATACGGGCCTATTAAGAGTAACTCATCCACATTACTCAATAGTGAACATGCCTTAACCAACTCAAAAACGCCTTTGTTTTTAACTACGTGACCAACAAAAATAATTTCTACTCTAGCGTAATTATCTTCATTGATAACTTGATTATCTTTATTTAGAAGCTTTGCAACAGAGCCTGAAACCGGATTGGGAATATTATAAATATTTTCAAAACCGCTAGCAGATAGAACTTGATGAGTTTCATTATCAAGCACCATAACTGCAGAAGTTAAAGAAACAACTCGTTTTAAAAGCTTCCACTCCCAATTATTTAGTCTGCTTATCTCAGGTATGCGACCGAATCGAAAGTGAATAACTATAGGTATGCGATAAAAACTTGCTAATAATGATAAGAGTAAATCCCTCCATAAACCCATAGAACCACTACTAGTCATATGAATCACATCTGGCTTATGATTTCTTATCAGCTGATAAAAACTTGCAATAATACCTAGAGCATCTTTAGAGCCTGCAATTACACGAGAAGCAACACCGGAATCAGTAATCGCCCTAGACTTAACAGCTGTGTCTTGATGAACAATGGTTACATTTCCATTACTTTGATAGTAATCAAGCACGTTTACAGTCCAACTGGCAATTCCTCCTACTGGTGGCGGGAGAGGAGACAACAAAAAAATCTTACTCATAACAACACCACTAAAAAATTATTAATCAAAGAGTATCATTAACACGATATTTTTCAGCTTTATAAAACTGTAAAATCAAAATAAAAAACAATGAAAAAAACATTAAATTCGCGTAGCTAGACAGCAAGTAAATAATTTTAAAATTCCCTAAAAACAAAAACAATGTAACTAAAGAAAACAGAATAACAAAAAACCTATAAAAATCTCGCAATTTAACATTAATAAATCTGCGATACATTAAAAAAAGCATTAATAATGGATATAAAAAAAACGCATAAATCAATATAGAACCTATCAAGCCAGCACCATTCAAAATTCTAATATATCCAACATCTGAACCTCTAACTTGATTTGCTGACGGTACAAAACGACTAAAATCTCCACTTCCAAAAACCAAATCAAAAGCATCATTTGGTAAAACAATCATATTGAATAAAGTGCCTGCAGTTGTAGAAGAAACACCACCACTAGAGAACTGATCAAGCATTATAAGTGAACGTGACAATGGGTGCTCATAACCAAAATCAGAAATAACATCGTATTTATAAGATTCTATAAAAGGAATAGAAGATAAAAACAGCAAAATAAATAACATTATAAAGCAGAAAAGAACAATAAGTTTAATTAACACAGACGTACGCATTGATAAAAGAAAAGAAATTAAAAGTAGGGGGACACATAATACAAAGCCAGTTCTTGCTGATAATAATGACGCGAAAAGGCATAAAATCAAAATACACCCAGCAAGAAATTTTTTTAAATTTTTCAAAAAATAAAGATAACCACTAGAAATCAAAATCAAAAGGGCTAAATTCATTGATGCACCATCACCTCCAGTAGGATGAAAAGCGGGCACTCTTAATAAGACTAGATGATCACCACGTGAATAATCACGATAAAAAAACAGGTCCATCACTGACCTGAATGATGGAAAAAGATAGCTTATCATAATCACGCTACCCCATATGACTACGCAAAAAAAGCAAACTTTAAAGAAGTACTCTAGTGAATCTACACCTTTCACTTTATAGAAAAAATCAGCCAGTGTATATGAAACAATAATTGCTAACACAGAAAAAACAACACTATTAAAGCCACTTAAATCTCCAATTTTCATAGTTACCAACAAAAAGTAAGAGAAAGGAACAATCCAAAAAACAACAAGCAAATAAAATGTTTTATTTAACTTTTTATCACTAATCAGTTCTATTAAAAAAACAATTAAAAAGAAAAAAGAAAAATACAAATGCGTCGAATTTAAATAAATAGAATTAAAAAAATTAATTACTGGTCCTACAAAAAGAAAAAAAACTGAGCAAAAAAGCCAAAAAGATTTCAAACCTCTCTTAACCGAATAATCATTGCCATTAACTCTCATATATACTCTCAATCACTTTACTAATAAAATAAAACATCAGAAACATAACTCAAAACCAATCAAAACCAATCAAAACCAACTAATTTAAAGCAACCCCAAAACGCAATAAAAAATACTTAAAATACTGTTTAAACCCAGCTCGTCTTATATAATAAAATGCCACTCTAAAGTGTTTAAAGGATTCAAAACGCTCACCTGAAGCTTTTACAATCTGCCTCGCTAACCAAAGCTCTATACCCGCTTTTCGTCTATTCAACTCTGCATTAGAAAAATAATTATTCTTCTCAGCCTTATCTAAAAAAAGCCGAACATTATTATATACTTTAAGATAATCATTACTTCTACTTAAAGACCCTTCTCTATTAGTTTTTATAAAACCCGGCCCTCCCCCTCCTTTGGCTTTAAGCTTCTTTTTAATAAGTCTTATGACTAAATCATAATCCTCATTATTAACTAGCGTCTCATCAAATCCACCTACATCAATTAAATTTTTCAATCGAAACAAATAAGTATGAACCCCTCCTGGAAAACCATTCTTTCTTCCAATCAAGTCAGGATTTAAGACTCCATCAAATCTACCATACTGTTGAAACTCACCATTCTCTTTAACATGAGTACCATAAACACCAAAATAATCTAAGCTAAGCGTCTTCATAGCAAGATCTTTCTTCTCTATATTATCTTCCAGCATTACATCATCTGAATCTAAAAAAGTAACAAAATCAGAGGTACAATATTTTAATCCGTAATTTCTAGCTGATGATGGTCCTCCATTCTCTTTCTTTAATAAGAAAATAGGTGAGGATGAAAGCTTGAATAAATTATCAGCAACTAAATCTGATGTATTATTACTAGACCCATCATCTACAACAATAATTTGTTCAGGGAGAACTTTTTGATTAATAACAGATTCTACAGCTCTACTTAAATCAGAATACTCATCATTATAAGTTGTTATTATCACACAACAATTTGAGACTTTACTATTCAATTTATATTATCCTTAAAAAACTTATAAGCTCTACTTCTCTCTTGCATTATAATATCATCAACATGAAACCAATTTATTTTATTTTTTATTTTAAAATCAAGATCTACACTATCAAAATCATATATTATTTGATCTAACAGCCCTAATTTTCCCAAGATCGACTCAAACCTCGACACTCCTCGCTGTAAATTAGCGATCACCAAAAAAGGCTTTTTATTAATAATTGAAAATAAACACCCATGAAATGAATCGGTAACTATATAGCTAGCACTAGCAAAAGATGATAGCCAGTCTTCTACGGCAGGTATTTTATAATCTTCCATATCACTAGAGATTAAATCTCCTAATCCAAGCCTCGACTGACAACTAAAAGTTTCTGTATTTAATCTAGATGCAATCACTTTAGCTAAATTTATTTTCTCTTCAGTTTTATCTAAAAAATAAGTAAAAACACCCTCACTCTCACCCTTGCATTTATCGCCTAATAACGCCAAGTATTCTTCTTTATCTAATAGGAGAGTAGGATCTAATAAGCAAACACTATCAACTCCTAAATACTTTGAGCACAAGTCAACTCCTGACTGCTCCCTAACAGATATTGCATCAAACTTTTTCGCAAGCTCAGCACATTTAGCAGTATCTTTCTTATTATACTCCCATTCACTTACACCAAATGATGCTGCATAAGATATACGCTTAACTTTATCGCAATTCTCTAAAAAGTCTAAATAATAATTATAGATATTTAATGAGTATTTAGGTCTCCAGACTTGATCACTACCAACTATTACTAACTCATAGCGATTCCTATAAAAATTTAACTTTAATTCTGTTTCAGTACTAAGAGTTTCCGTCTGAAAAATATTATCCCTAATAAATTTATGATTTCCTGCCATAAAATATTCGAAGTGCTTTTCAAAATCTATAGGTACCTTACGCCTCCCTCTCAACTTCATTAAGAGACGATATCCAAACCTTATCTGCTTATATAAAAAACCAGGATTATTATCAATATAATCAATTGTGACGACATCATGCCCTAGTGTACGCAGTACTTTTTGCAAAGCAAAAGCCTGCATAATACCGCCATAATTATGACCAAGCGGCTGAGTCATTATTGCAATTTTCATTTCTGCCTCATTATTCGTACAATTACGCGTGTTACCAAGTGCTTAAAGCCTTTTCGTCTATAGTATGTTCCACGAGTAGCAAGCCTTAAAGATAAGAGCATCTTGTGCATTTCTTTATCAAACTCTGCGGCTGACGGGCTCTGGCTCCAAACCTCTAAGCTTTTCTTACGGGAAGCCCGTCTTAGTTTTTGTACCAGCGTTGCATCGAGTGAAACACTATTTTTTCCATACCTTTTCTCGGGTATGGTTATACTTTTCTTTTGTGCTTCTTTGATTCTAACGTAAAGACCTTCGTGTCTATGGTTGTAGCTGCCTTGCTGGAACGCACGCATGGTGTCGGAGCTGATTGATTCAATGAACAGCGCCGAGTTGCTTGCCCCTTCTTGTATGATTACTTCAGCCAATGAGCTGCGAGTAATTATTACACTGGTACCACGACCGTCTTGGCTATAGGGTTCGAGCCAGGCATCACCTAGGGAAATATCGGCTATATCAGTGAGCAACATAAATCTCATCTGTTGGATTGCGAGGAGAATATGCAGCAGTATAGTTTTCTTTCAAAGAACCAATACCTATCATCATGATTAATCGCTCGTTATCAGGTATTTCTGAAGCCAATTTCACTTTCTTCTCAATAAAATAGGGATAGCATGTATTTAAAGGACATGCACCAAGGCCTGCGGCGTGAATAGCTAACAATATATTCATTGAAAAAAGTCCACCATCAATAAAAATCTGATTGCTCTCATAATTCGTAAAAGCTTTTGCGTCTGCTGTAACTATAAGGAGCTTATCAATCACATCAGTAAACCCAGCGTTACCATTTTGATAAGATAATAATTCTTTAATTTTTAATTTATCGCTATAACAATGTGCCTTCCAGCCCTGTCTATTGCATACAGAAGGTGCACTTTTAGCAATATCAACTATGTCACGTATAGTTTCAGCAGAAATAGTTTCACTAGAAAAATCTCTAACACTAACCCTACCTTGAGCAAAATCACGAAACTCCTGTAAATCTAAAGTGCTAGAAAACTCTTTTTGTATGTGTTTTAACCCACCATTACCATCATGACTTCCCTCACTTATAAACTCAGTAACAGCCAGTTCAAAACTTGATGGAAGATCAAAACTGTTTTCCTCGTTAAACTTAAGATAATCTGAAAAAGTTTTTCTTATAGATACAATCAAACCATCAGCACCATATAAACTCTCATACTGTGATGCTTTACTGATTACATTAAGTATTTTTGGCTGACCAAAACCTAGCCTTGGCTCAGGTAAAGCAAGGCCTTTTTCAACAATATGATAATGCTTTGTTAAATAGTATTTTAAATGTGCTTTATCATTTTTTAAATTTCTTTCTTTAAAACCATATTTTAAGTGATGCATCAAATCACATATCTTTGTATAGACTTCTCCAAATGGTGTTCCATACAGTAAAAAACTTTTCATCTTCCTTAAAAAAACATTAAGCACAATAAACCTACCTATAGATAGCTATATAATTTTAGATTTAATCTTAGAAATTAAAAATCCACGTTCAAAACGATCAAGGCCAAAAACCAATACCGCAAAAAAAATACAGCTAGATATATATATAGATCCCAACCAAAAACCAATCTCATCAGATAGACTTAGAAGCAAGAAATAGTATGCAGCAATCACAAAAACGACAACGAATATACTTCGACCAACAACCTCTTTAAGATAATTTTTAACGGGAAGACAAGTTAACTTTTTCAAGATCACTAATCTTGCCAGTAGCGCAATAAGAGATGTAACAATCCCTGCGTATATTACTTTTTCTGGCGACCCTTCAAATTTCAATATAGAATATGAAATAGGTAAGTTTAACAAAAGAATACCGCCCACTACAGTTTGATACAGTTTTATTCGACCAGTAGCTTGCGCTGAAGTTATTAATGGAGCGGATATACTATCAATTAAAATATTGATAATAATAAGCTTAACAAATAAAGCTGTATATTCCGGGACGACTCCTAGCCAAACACTTAAAATATTTTCTATATTTATCAATACCGGCATAGATAAAAACAAAAGTAGAAAAAAATTATATTTCGCTCCATAACACACAAGTCTGTGCATATAGGTCATATCTTCTGCCGCATAGGATTTGATAATTTGCGGATTAATTGCTGCTTGTAAATTCTGCACAAAGCTATTCAAGGCTCCAGAAACTTGCATCGCAATAGCTCTAGCGGCGTTGACTGATGGGCCGAAAAAGATATTCAGCAGTACGTTCACACCCTGCCCGCTCATAACCGCCGCGATATTGCCCCACAGGTTCCAGCCGGTGTAAGGCAGCATGATATTGAATAGTTTCTTATCCCAGTACAGCCTAAAACGAGATTCTGCAAAGCGGCTTTTACAGTAACTGCGGTACACCATAAATATGATAAAGACGACAGACAGACTGAACACTGCATAGAGAATCAGCTTATCCATGCCAAACCAGCTCAACATAAACACAATCAAAAGCTTAAGTATCACATCAATAATGCTCACCCAAGCAAACACACTCATACGTTCATGGGCAATAATCAGTGCGTTATACGGTACACTAATGATAGTGACTACAAACGACAGTAGCGCAAAGTGAAAAACCCACTCGGCAGCCAGCATTCTATCGGCAGGTATGGTCATCTGTGTTTTCACAAACCACAGACCAACCGTTTCCCCCAACACCAATACAAACACAGCGATAAGCACGTGGATATTCAAACTCATGCTGAATATACCGCGCACATCCTTATCACCTGGCTTGCCTAGCTCAAACGAGAGAAAGCGCTGGGTAGCTGACGACATGGCACTATTTAAAAAGCCCAGCATGGTGACGAAGCCAGCAACCACACTGTAAATACCAAAATCATCAACACCAAGGGTCTGTAATACGACCCTTGAGGTGTACAAGCTCACAGCCATAGTAAGTAGCATGCGGATGTAGAGCATCCCCGCATTTTTGGCCATGCGTTTGTATTTATTACTTTCCACGCTAGCTTGCAGCTTTGACATTAGCGACATACCAAGGCATCGCTTTAGCAATTCCATCTTTAATTACAAAATCAGCCTCGTAACCCAATAAAGTTTTGATCTTGGTTACATCAGCTTGTGAATGACGTACATCCCCAGCTCTAAACTCGCGATAAACTGGTTTTTTACTGTGATTAACGCTGTTTTCTTGCAATGCAGCCTGAATCGCTTCAAACAGATGATTCAATGTGGTGCGATCGCCTACAGCGACATTATAAATTTGATTTCTAGCATCTGGATTAGTTGTTGTTGCTGCGAGTAAATTAGCTTGTACTGTATTATCGATAAAACAGAAGTCGCGGCTGGTTTCGCCATCGCCATTGATAAACACTGGCTCGCCTTGAATCATTGCTGCAGTCCATTTTGGAATCACTGCCGCATAAGCACCATTTGGATCTTGTCGCTGACCGAAGACGTTGAAATAACGCAGACCAATGCAGTTAAAGCCGTAGGTTTTGGCAAACACATCCGCGTAGAGCTCGTTCACGTATTTAGTGACGGCATAAGGCGATAGTGGCTTGCCAATATGGTCTTCAACTTTAGGTAATGCAGGGTGATCACCGTAGGTGGAGCTGCTGGCCGCGTAGGTGAAGCTCTGTACCTTGGCATCGCGCGCAGCGACGAGCATGTTTAAAAAGCCGTCGATATTAGTGCTGTTGGTGGTGATTGGATCATTGATTGAACGTGGTACTGAGCCAAGAGCAGCTTGGTGTAGAACGTAATCGACACCTTGGCAGGCGCGCTGGCAATCATCGAGCTGGCGAATATCGCCTTCGATGAAGTTAAAGTTTGACCACTGCTCAGCGCTGACCAACCCTTGCACTTCATCTAAGTTGTATTGATGGCCAGTGGCAAAGTTGTCTAGACCTACTACGTGTTGGTTTAGCTTGAGTAGTGTTTCTAGCAAGTTAGAGCCAATGAAGCCGGCAACGCCGGTGATCAGCCATTTTTTTGGCTGTTGTGGCAGTTGCTCTAACAGTTGTTGGTAAGCGCTCATGTGTTCTCCAAGGTGTTACACATATATGTCATCCGCGTGGGGTTAGCCCGGGCTGCATATCTTATTCTAATCGCGGGCATGGCCCGCTCCTACAGGCCGATCTACATTTATAGGCGTAGGTCGGATTCGGCGGCGCTGAGTAAGTATTTTAAGTCGTATAAAATATGCTCGGCTTTACCTAATGCTCGAATCTTAGTTGCGCCCATATCTTTAAACTGGTTATGCCCGACGGCCAAAACGATGCCGTCATAAACCCCCTGCTCAACTTCGGCGACTGGAGTAATACCGTATTCGTGCTGGGCTTCTTGTAGGTTGACCCAAGGATCAAATACATCCACTTGAATGCCATATTCTTTTAGTTCTTTAACAATATCCACTACGCGGGTGTTGCGTAAATCTGGGCAGTTCTCTTTGAAGGTTAAGCCCATGATTAATACGCGCGCGCCTTGCACGTGAATGCGTTTTTTCAGCATGGCTTTAATCAGCTGGCTGACCACGTATTCGCCCATACTGTCGTTCAGACGGCGACCCGACAGGATAATTTCTGGCTGGTAACCAATGCTTTGCGCTTTGTGGGTGAGGTAGTACGGGTCAACACCGATGCAGTGACCACCGACCAAACCTGGGCGGAAAGGTAAGAAGTTCCATTTGGTACCCGCGGCTTCTAATACAGCTTCGGTATCAATGCCCAGCTTGTTAAAGATAATTGCCAGCTCGTTGATCAAAGCGATATTGACATCGCGCTGGGTATTTTCAATCACTTTAGCCGCTTCAGCGACTTTGATGCTGCTGGCTTTAT
This sequence comes from Denitrificimonas caeni, assembly GCF_905120345.1. Classification (GTDB taxonomy): domain Bacteria; phylum Pseudomonadota; class Gammaproteobacteria; order Pseudomonadales; family Pseudomonadaceae; genus Denitrificimonas; species Denitrificimonas caeni_A. The sequence goes on from NZ_CAJHOA010000002.1 coordinate 63,525, forward strand.
GAGTGCCAACCACAATGATTTCGTTATACAGCGCATCCACTAGATCAGCCACTTCTGGCGTGGAGCCTGCCGTGACTTTTTTGATATTGGTGACGCGGTGTTCTTTATCGCCTGGGTTAATCCGCTCTGGGCTGTAGCCTGCGTAAAAGTCTTGGTTAAATACTAAACCAGACACACGTTCCAGAACAGGTACGCAATCGTCTTCGGTAGCACCAGGGTAAACAGTCGATTCGTAAATAACGATATCGCCTTTTTTCAGTACTTTACCTATGGTTTCCGAAGCTTTGATCAGTGGCGTTAAATCAGGCTGTTTGTGTTCGTTGATTGGTGTGGGTACGGTGACGATAAAGACATTGCAATCTTTTAGACCATCGAAGCTGGCGGTGTAGCTCAGCTGGACTGCTTCGGCGAGTTCTTCATTGCTGACTTCTAAGGTGGCGTCATGCCCTGCTTGCAACGCGTCAATGCGCGGTTGGTTAATATCAAACCCGACCACACTACGTTTTTTACCGAATTCAACGGCAAGAGGTAGCCCAACATAGCCAAGGCCAATGACTGCAAGTTTGATATTTTTTAAAGTCAGCATAAGTAGAGTGCTCATTTACCGTATGTATGAATGTATTAAAGATAGAGTTGCATGTGCTGTTGCTATGCTGTCTGCACTAGCGCTGTCGCAGGCATGGCCAGCTCCTACACGAGGGTGCTGGCTGCAAGCCTTTTATTGGCCTGAAACAGACGCCTACTAGGCTAACTGTTTCAGGCACGCTACCGCCCTAGGGTTGTTCGCGTATCGCCCCTAAGTCGCATCGTGTTTAAGTTGTGCTGGTCAGTTGTGCGTTAGCTTGCGCGCAGGTCGGCCAGTTGGATCAGTAATTCGTTTTGCTTGCCCAGTAGGCTGAGCAAAATAATGCCCCGTTCTGCGCCATCGTACTCTTTAAATAGGGCTTGATAGTGTTGAAAGGGGCCGTTGTTTAGGGTGACGCTTTGCCCAGCGCTGAATTGCTGGACAGTGTGATCGGTGTTGCTACGCTGACGTAAATCGTCAATGATTCTGTTATCGACGGTCATCACTTGGCTGGCAAAGGTCAGCAACTGACGTGTGCCCATGGTGGAGCGCACTTTACTTAAAATAGGGTCTTGTGCGTCGGCCTGTAAAAATAAATAGCCGGGAAATAATGGCTCTTGACGCATGACGCGTTGGCCGCGGCTGATACGCTCGATGGCTAACATCGGTAAAAAAACGCTCCCGCCTTGGCGCTCAAGGTTGTCTTGTGCGCGCAGCTCTTGCTTAGGCTTGGTCAACACCACATACCAGTTGTGATCAGCTGCGCTGTGCTCGGCTGCGGGGGAGGTTTGTTTCATGCTCAATACGACCACGCCATATTGTCATGAGCAGTCTGTTGAGGCTGTGGTCGAGCGGATTGTGCGCTAGTTTGAAGTTGCGCAGCATAGACTGCGCGCTCTTTCATAAGCATGGTGTGCTTGAGAGCATGTCTTGCATCAGCAATTGCGTGTAAGCGGCATTGACTGGCCATGGCTCACTAAAGTCCCTTCTAAACTGCACTGGATAACAGGTCTGTTTGCTATGTTTTTAGCGCAGTGAGGGTTGTGCAATCATGTGCGACAACAGGCTGACCACAGACTTAGATATCGATTTAACATCAGCTTGGGCGTTGTGCTCGCGTCGAGCATTTTTATACTAGAACCAAGGTGATCCGCTTAACTGATGGCGGAGTTTATGACGTTCTGCGCGGCTTGACTAGTCTTCTAACAGAATATTTATGCTTGGCATCTGTGTGATTAAGGCCAATTATCCTTGATCCAGAGCAACACAACCCCAGCTTTGCCAGCCGAGATTGTGTCTGTGCTGCAGCGAAAACTGTTGCTGCTGTGCTTATGCGCCTAGCGCGGCGGCGTCTTTAACCACGCAGGCGAAGAAGTCAGCTAAAGCTACCAGTTCCATCTCATGCAGTGCTTTGGCATCCAAGTGGCCTGTGGCTAAACCGGGTAAGGTTCGCGTGGCGCAGGCATCGGCAACCACGGTGCTTTGGTAGCCAAGATCTTTTGCCGCACGTACGGTGGCGCTGACGCACATGTGGGTCATAAAGCCACAAACAATCAAATCAGTGCGGCCGGTGCTTTGCACAAACGCTTGTAAGCTGCTGTGAGCAAAGGCGTTGGGCAGCGGTTTATCAATCACCGCTTCGCCATCGACTGGCGTCAGCTCATCAAAAATCTGTCCGCGTGGACCCTCTGGATCAAACAAGTAGCCGGGTACGCCGATATGGCGAATATGGGCAACGGGGCTGCCATGCGCGCGCGCCGCGGCTAATAACTGTTGAATCTGTACGGTCGCCGGCTCGACATCGGGCAATTGCATATCACCGATGCGGTATTCATTTTGCGCATCGATAATCACCAAGACGGCATCTTGCCACTGTGCGACGGGGTGTTCGCTGCCGGTGAGTTGAAACAGGGTCGGAAACTGACTCATTGTTGTTCTCCAGTTGTAGTTGAGTGCGCTCATTGTCGAAGTGACGCGCGGCAATTGGAATCGCTAAATGTGCAGCTCTGCTTTGCGTTTTTGCAACAGTGGTTGTCTCGCTAGCTTAAGCGGCTCTGCCCTGCTGCCGGCCGCACAACCGACAGCAGGATTATTTACGCGCTACAACACGCTGGCCAACAGCGTCTGTGCTTCATCAATCAACTGCTGTAGGTGCTGTTCGCTGATAAAGCTTTCCGCGTAGATTTTATAGAGATTCTCGGTGCCGCTGGGGCGGGCGGCGAACCAGCCGTTAGCGGTGCAAACTTTAATCCCGCCGATGGCTGCGCCATTGCCAGGTGCGTTGAGCAGTATCGCGCTGATCTCTTCACCGGCTAAAGTCTTGGTTTGGATATGTTCGGCGCTGAGTTGTTTAAAAGCGGCTTTTTGCTCAGGCGTGGCGGCGGCATCGATGCGGCGGTAGTACGGATGGCCGTGTTGGGCGGTGAGTGTGGCGTAGTACTGCGATGGCGTGAGACCGGTGACGGCGGTGATTTCGGCAGCCAGTAAACACAGAGCAATGCCGTCTTTGTCGGTGGTCCAAGTGTCGCCAGCGAAGGTTAACAGGCTCGCGCCAGCACTTTCTTCACCAGCGAAGGCCAGCCAGCGCTGGTGTAAGCCTTCAACAAACCATTTAAAGCCTACCGGTACTTCATACAGTTCACGGCCATGCGCAGCGACCACGCGATCCATTAAGGATGAGGTCACCAGCGTTTTACCAATTTTCAGCGCCGCCGACCACTGAGGGCGATGGGTTAACAGGTAGTCAACGCACACGCATAAGAAGTGGTTGGGGTTCATTAAGCCAGCGGCATCGACAATGCCATGCCGATCGGCATCCGGATCATTGGCGAAGGACAAATCAAACTGCTGACGAATGGCCAGCAGATTGGCCATCGCCGCCGGGCTGGAACAGTCCATGCGAATACGGCCATCATGATCCGGCGGCATAAAGGCAAAACTAGCATCTTGACTGCTATTGACGATGTGAATACCTAACGCTGGATCCAGCGCCAGCGCCTGCCAGACTACCAGTCCGGTGCCGCCCATCGGATCGACACCGAGCGTCAGGCCTGATTTGCGAATCGCCGGCAAATCAACAACCTGCTCTAGCTCAGCGACATACTGGGCAACGTAATCGTATTCTCCGACTTGACTGAGTGCTTCTTGCTGGCTGATGCGTTTGACCTTGGTGCATTGATCCTGCAGATACTGATTGGCGCGGCTTTCAATCCAAGTGGTGGCCTCACTGTCGGCGGGTCCGCCATCGGGCGTGTTGTATTTAATCCCACCATCTTCCGGCGGGTTATGCGAGGGGGTGATAATCAAGCCATCGGCTAAGTCGGTGCTGCGCTGCGCGTTATAGGTCAAAATCGCACGGCTGACTAAAGGGGTGGCGGTGACGCCTTGCTGTACTGCGACTTGTACAGTGATCTGATTGGCCACCAGCACCTGCAACACTACATCCCACGCCGGACGCGATAGGGCGTGGGTATCTAGGCCGAGAAATAATGGGCCGTTGATATCTTTTTGTTGGCGGTAATCAACCACGGCTTGGGCGATGGCGAGGATATGCAGCTCGTTGAAGCTGGCGTGTAACGAAGAGCCACGATGCCCCGAGGTGCCAAAACTCACGGCTTGAGCTGGGGTGTGGGCATCGGGTTTTATTGAATAAAAAGCATCAATCCATGTGTTTATCAAAATATTTACCTTATAGAGCGGTTATTAGGGTGTTGGCTAACGCGGTGTTATTTGCAGTGGCGCTGTCGCAGGCATGGCCAGCTCCTACAAGAGCGTGTCGTGCTTGTTGGCGCTGTGCTGTTTGCTATAGCGCTGTCGCAGGCATGGCCAGCTCCTACAAGAGCGTGTGGTGCTTGCTGGCGCTATGCTGTTTGCTATAGCGCTGTCGCAGGCATGGCCAGCGCCTACAAGAGCGTGTCGTGCTTGCTGGTTTATGGTTGGCTGGAGGTGAGCATAACGGTGTTTTTTGCTGGGTGGTAGTCGCAGCGGTCTGCTTATTGTTCTGCAGTCGTAGTTAGGCGCTGCCATTGTCGGAGTGCGCGTGGCAGTGACAGGCTCTACACTGGTCGCCGCTGTTTGCATCTGTGCAACAGTGTGATGACAGGTGAATAACGACGATGCTAGCCCATGCCTTTGATTGGAATGATATTCGCTTGCTGCTGATTTTACAGCGTGAAGGCAGCTTGCGCGCCACTGCACGGATTTTGCGGGTGGATGTGTCGACAATAAGTCGCCGCCTCAGCGCCGCCGAGACGACCTTGCAAACGCGCTTGTTTATTCGTACCCCCAGTGGTTATCAAGCCACGGCAGCCGGTTTAACTTTTTTGGCGTCGGCGCAGGGTATTTCTGGGCATATTCAGCAGATGCTGGAGAACACCCAAAACAGCGCCGCAAGCATCAGCGGTACGGTGCGTATCACCGCGGTGGATTGTCTGTTTAGCCTGTGGCTGGTCAAGCATCTGCCCAGTTTGACCCAAGAGCATCCTCAGTTGAATTTGCAACTGCTAAACGACAATCGTGATTTATCTTTTAGTCAGAGTGAGGCGGATATTGCCATTCGTTTAGCGCGGCCTGAGGGTGATGCGGCGTTATTTATGCGTAAGGTTGGCGAGATGGGCTGGGCGGTGTATGGCCATGCCGAGCAGGCACCGCTGACACCTGCCGAGTGGCCGCAGCAAGCTTGGCTGAGTTACACCGAGGATCTCGCCCATGTGCCGGAAATGCGCTGGTTGCAGCAACTGGGCTTAACTGCGCCAGCGCTGTTGCAGTCCAGTCATCTCGAAACCTTGATTCAAGCCTGCAAGCACGGTGTGGGTTTGGCGCTCTTGCCGTGCATGCTGGCGGACAATGCTGGATTAAAGCAACTGAGCGCGGGGCCGGTGGTGTTTCGTGAGATTTGGCTGCTCAGCCACCGACAAACCGCACAGTTAGCACGCTTTGCTGCGGTGTATCAGTGGTTAGTCGCGCAGTTTGCTGAGCATGCGGAGTTATTGCGTGGGCTGAGGCGCTGAGGGTTTGAGTTGATGACTGAGCGCGGCACGCAGTTTGCCCGGGCGTACCGGTTTGGTCAGCAGCGGAATCTGCAGTTTTTTGCGCAGTGCTTGTTCTTGATCGGTGTAGTCGGCGGTGATTAACACTGCAGGAATGATATGTGCAAAATCGCGTCTGAGCTGCTCAACCACCTGCAAGCCGGTGACATCATTGTCTAAATTTAAATCAACAATAATCAAATCCGGTGCCTGCCCGTCCAGTGCGTCCAGCGCGCCGCTGTAATCCTTCGCCAACAACACATCGCAGCGCCACTGAGTCAAGAGCGCGCCCATGCTGTGCAGAATTTCAGGCTCGTTATCTATGACTAAAATGCGCTGACCTTCGAGGTTATGGCTGTCGGCAGGGCTGGGAAGGCTGACGCTGGGCCGTGGTGCAGTGACCTGACTGAGCGGCACTTCGACACTAAAGCACGAACCGCGTCCCACCGTTGAGCGCAACTGAATCCGCGCACCGATAATAGTGGCGATGCGCTCGACAATGGCTAAACCAAGACCGACGCCTTTACGGCCACTGGCGTGGTTATTACCCAGCTGATTAAACTCTTGGAAAATTTTCTCCTGCTGATCCAGCGCAATACCTAAGCCGGTATCCCACACTTCTAAACGGACGTTATCGCCACGACGACGTACGCCGAGCAAAATGCGCCCAGCCGGCGTATAGCGGCAGGCGTTACTGAGGAAGTTTCTTAAAATCCGCACCAACAGATGACAATCGGTATAGGCCTGTAAGCCGGTGGCAAAGACGCTCAGTTGTAAGCCAGCCGCCTCGGCGACCGGTTCAAACTCTGAGGCCAGTGAACGAAACAACTCATCAATGCTGCACACCGATAAGGACGGGGTGATTGCTGCTTGATCGAGGCGAGCGATATCCAATAGATCGGCGAGCAAATCCTCTGCCCCTTCCAAGGCCATGTGCGCGCGCTCCAGCAAATGGCTTTCGGCCTGCGGCAACGTGCGCTCGCGCAACGTGGAAATCAGTAAACGTGCGGCATTCAGTGGCTGCAATAAATCATGGCTGGCGGCGGCGAGGTATTTATCTTTGCTGCGATTGGCCTCTTCAGCGGCGTCGCGGGCTTCACGTAAGGCTACTTCCATCTGTTCGCGCTGAATAATTTGTTGTTGCAGGCCGTCATTGCTCAGTTGCAGCTCGCGGGTGCGCACCGCGACCCGTTGCTCTAATTCTTGATTGAGTTGTTGCAGGCGCGCTTGGCTCTTTTTGCGTTCGGAAATATCCGCGACAAAACCTTCGAGCACGCCGGGTTCATCATGCTTAAGCAACAGATTCATCAACACATCGAGGGTTTTACCGTCTTTACACAGGAGACGGGTTTCATAACCGCGGACGATGGTTTTTTGCAGTAACTCGGCGCGAATGCGTTTAACTTCGTCGCCGCCGGCAAGAAAGAGATGATCGGCTTCAGTGCGGTTCATCGCCAATAATTCTTCGGCGCTGCTGTAACCCAGCATATTGGCTAACGCCGGATTGACCGCACTAAAGCCGCCACCAATATGCGCCTGAAAAATCCCGTAGGTGGCATGTTCAAACAGCCATTTATAGCGATTGCGCTCGCGCTCCACTTCTTCCAGCTGCAGCAACAGTTCAGGATAATGACTTTTGCGCGCCGACTGATCACTTAAGCCTAATAACCCGGCTAAGGTATGTTCAGAGCGCTTCGCCATACACCACTTCCATGTCGCGCTGATTGGAGGATCTGGGGTTGGTCAAAATACAAGGATCGCCCATCGCATGCTGTGATAAAAAAGGAATATCTGATGGGCTGACACCATAGACGCTGAGGCTGTCATGAAAACCGACTGCCTGTTTAAAGGCAATTAAGAAATCAATTAAGCGCTGACGGATCTGCTCTGGGGTTAAGCCACGGCAATCAATGCCGAAAGTTTGCGCAATAATATTAAAACGCTCGGGTGCGGAGTGGTAGTTAAACGCCACCACATGCTCAATCAACGCCGCGTTACATTGCCCGTGCGGCAGATCCAGATAACCACCCAAGCTGTGCGACATGGCATGTACGGCACCTAAGATGGCATTGGAGAAAGCCAAACCGGCTTGCATGCTGCCGAGCATGATTTGCTCGCGCAGAACGATATCGCTGGGGTTGGCGATCATTTCTATTAAGTTGCCACTGATCAGACGCATGGCTTCGAGGGCATGGTGATCGGTCAACGGCCCGCTGCCAATCGAAACAAAGGCTTCAATGGCATGCACCAAGGCATCAATACCGGTACAGGCAGCAAGAAACGGATCCATGGTCAGGGTGGTTTCCGGGTCAATTAACGACACATCCGGCACCACGGCTTTACTGACAATGGAGAATTTCATCCGCTGCTGTTGATTGGAAATAATCACAAACTGCGAGACATCGGCAGAGGTACCGGCGGTAGTGGGGATTAAAATCAGCGGCGGACTGGGCAGGCGGATGGTATCCACCCCTTCAAACTCTAAAATACTGCGACCATGCGCGGCAACAATACCAATCGCTTTCGCGCAATCCATCGGGCTGCCACCTCCCACCGCAACAATCGCCGTGCAGTTGTGCATTTTATAAATTTCTGCACCATGCATGACTTCTTCAACGCGTGGATTGGGCGAGACCTCGGTAAATAAATGGTAGCTGATGCCCTGCTCTTGCAAACTGGCTTCAATATCCGCCACCCATCCGGCCGCTTGCACCCCAGGGTCAGAAACAATCAACACTTTTGTCGCGCCAAATACACTGACAAAGTGACCGACACGATGCCGGCAACCGGCACCAAAGACAATTTCGGGAGAAACGAATTTACGTAATTCGCTGATTGATCGGTTCATAGCGACTCGTCTTATTGTTATTGGATTGGCCAAGCAGGCATATTTGCACTTTTTTATGCGCGCGAAAACAGACTGAAGCAATCATCAACAGCGCGATCCCTATGCAGCAGGCAACAACTCAGACTATGGGCAATAGTATAGCGCTACACTCAAGCTTTAAGCACTAGCTAAGAGTCCAGCCATTGCTGCGCGCTGGTGTTTAATCTGCGCTTTGGCCACGGCGCTCAGCTATTCTGAAAAACCTGCTGATAAAAAGCCAATTCCAAACGCAAGACTGCGGCTAAGTTATGCGCCTGCCGAAAACCATGGCCTTCTTCTGGGTAGAGATGATAATCGACGCGTACGCCCTGCGCTTGTAACGCGCTGACCATATCCGTGGTTTGTGCAGGCACCACCACCACATCACGCCCGCCCTGAAAGAAGATCACTGGCGTGTGAATCTGCGCCACCTGTTCAAGCGGCGCTCGTGCGGCAAATTGCTCGGGGCAACCCAGTAGCCAGTCGAGATAATCGCCTTCAAATTTATGCGTGACCTTGCGTAACGCCTCCGGATCGCTGACCCCATATAAACTCGCAGCAGCAGCAAAGTTCGGACTGGCAGCGATGGCTAATAATGCACTGTAGCCACCGGCACTGGCACCACGCACGCAGATTTGCTGGGGATTGACTTTGTCGTGAGCAATTAAGCTCTGCACCAAGGCACAAATATCCTCCACCTCAACACGCCCCCACTGCTGGTGTAAGCGCTGCCGGTAGCGGCGACCAAAGCCGGTACTGCCACGGTAATTGAGATCCGCCACGGCAAAACCACGCTGCGTCCAAAACTGAATCCGCGCATCAAACACCGGATAACAGGCCGAGGTGGGGCCGCCGTGCAGAAACACCAGCAGCGGTGGCCGCTCTTGGTCTTTGAGGCTGTGCTGGCTATTGCACGGTGGATAGAAAAAGCCGTGCACCTGTTCATCATCCGTGCTGGGGAAGTAAAAACTTTGCGGATGGGCAATTTCTTCGGCGGCTAAGCCAATGCTTAACTGTTGCAGGATGTGGCTGTGCCCGCTGTGACGCTCGATGGCTAACACCGCGCGGCCTTGTGCTTGATGTTCGGCAATGCAATAAAAAAACTGCTGATCAACGGCTAAATGGCGTAAGCGGCTGTAGTCCGTCGCCAGCCGTTGCCGAATCGCTTGCTGGGCAAACGAATACACCGCCAACTGGCCATGGCCATCTTCCAGCCAACTGATTAAGTAGGTATCAGCACTCAGCGCTAGATAGTTACAACCACCCAACTGCCACGGCGCGCCGCTGTAGTCGGCGTTGATGCCCTGCAGTTTTTCTAAGTGTCCGCCAGGCTGTTCGCGCCACGGCTGCCAATAACCTTGTTGGTCATTGAGTACGTTTAAGCGGTTGTGTTGATCGAATACCGGTTGTTGCAGTGAAGCATCACCCTCTGCGCCTGCCATACAGATCGGCGTTCCCCAGCGTGTATCGGGCTGGCGGGCGGCGCAGAAGAGCTGCGTTTGTGTCCAGGGCTGATCGGGGCGCTGCCATTCAATCCAGGCCAGACGCTGACCATTGGGGCTTAAACGTGGCGCCGCATAAAAGTCGCTGCCTTCGGCAATCAGTCTGGGGGCGCGGCAAACAGAGCTGTTATCAATGGGTAACTCAATCTGCACCAACCGATGAATCAGCGCCTGCGCCTGCTGCTCTTCTTCGATGGCAATAATGCTGTTGCTCAGCGGATCAAACTGCATATCGGCATAACGGCACTGACTGCGCTGAGTTAACGCTTGCGGCGCACCCTGCCAGCGTTGCAGATAGACTTGCTGATCGGCTTCATTAGTAAACACTACGCCCTGCTCAGTCAGGCAAAACGAGCCGCCGCCGTATTCATAAACGCGGCTGCGCACCGAGAAGCCTGCGGGGGTAAAGACAGTGCTGCTTTGCGTACTGTGTTGATAACGATAGAGCAGGGTTTGTGCCGTTTTTGGATCAGACTCCGACCAAAACACCCCCTGCGCCGAGACTTTCAGTTCATTGATTTCACGTCCTGCCGCCGCAGCCTGCTCGGCGCTCCAGTCACTCGGCCAAAAGCCAGCGGCGGGGCTGTCTTGCGCTAACATCGCCACTTAGCCTTTGATAATAATGTTGGACATTTTTTCATTGCGATAAACCATCTGCTCGACCCCTAAAGGCGCGTGTTCGGCCTGTTCGCGTGCGGCGAGAATCTTGTCGTGGTGCTCGGACTTACTGCACACCGGATCGGTATTGCTGGCATCACCGGTGAGCATAAAGGCTTGGCAACGGCAGCCGCCGAAATCTTTTTCTTTTTCATCGCAGGAGCGACAGGGTTCTGGCATCCAATCAAAGCCTCGAAATTTATTAAAGCCAAAGGATTCCTGCCAAATATGCTGGATGCTGTGCTCTTTGACGTTAGGAAACTGGATGGGCAATTGTCTGGCACTGTGACACGGCAGTGCGGTGCCGTCTGGGGTGATATCTAAAAACAAACTGCCCCAGCCATTCATGCAGGCCTTGGGGCGTTCTTCGTAATAATCTGGAGTAACAAAAATCAACTTACAGGGATGGTTTTCTGCCGCAAGTTTTTCACGCCATTGTTGCGTGACTTTTTCGGCGCGCTCAAGCTGCTCACGGGTCGGTAATAAGGCGGCACGATTGAGTTCGGCCCAACCATAAAACTGACAGGTGGCCAGCTCAACAAAGTCGGCATCCAACTCGATGCACAGCTCGATAATACGATCCATACGGTCGATGTTATGCCGATGGGTGACGAAGTTCAGCACCATCGGATAGCCTGCGGCTTTCACCGCTTTGGCCATCGCCAGTTTTTGCGCAAAGGCTTTTTTCGAGCCGGCCAACATATTATTGACCTCTTCATCGGCGGCCTGAAAGCTGATCTGAATATGATCTAATCCGGCCTCACTCAGCTCAGCAATGCGCTTTTCCGTTAAGCCAATTCCCGAGGTAATCAGGTTGGTGTAATAGCCTAAATCGCGCGCGGCTTTGACCAGCTCGGCCAAATCTTGCCGCACCAAGGGCTCACCACCGGAGAAACCCAGTTGCGCCGCACCCAGCTCACGCGCTTGGCGAAACACCTCAATCCATTGCGCGGTAGTCAGCTCTTCACCACTTTTGGCAAAGTCCACCGGATTCGAGCAATAGGGGCACTGCAATGGGCAACGGTAGGTCAGCTCAGCCAACAACCACAGCGGCGGGCTTTGCGTGGCGCTCACCGGATTAGCAGTATTCAAGCCAGAACTGTGCATGTGCCACCCCCATAAAGGTTAAGACATCTTCATCGAGGCCGGACACATCGGGAAACTGTGTCTGCAACTCGCTAATAATCTGTTCGATACTGCGTTGGCCATCGACTAATTTTAAAATATGCGCAGCGCTGTCATTCAGCTGAATCATGCCTTCAGGATAGAGCAGCACATGGCCGTTTTGTACCGGTTCCCACTGCAAACGAAAGCCACGACGAATACGCAGAGGTTGTTGCAGGTTCAGTTCATTGTCACTCATACCCCCAACCCTCGGTGCCAAACCTGTTGCTCGGTGACGCTGTGATACGGCGGACGCTTCAGCTCATAGGCCATACTCATCGCATCCAACATGCTCCACAGCACATCCAGTTTAAATTGCAAAATATCTAACATGCGCTGCTGTGCTTCGAGCGTGGTGTAGTGTTGCAAGGTGATTTTCAAACCGTGCTCAACATCACGCCGTGCTTCACTGAGACGCTTACGGAAATAGTCATAACCGCTGCTATCAATCCATGGGTAATGTTGCGGCCAGGCATCGAGACGCGATTGGTGGATATGTGGCGCAAACAGCTCAGTTAAAGAACTGCTGGCGGCTTCTTGCCAACTGGCACGACGGGCAAAGTTAAGATAAGCATCCACGGCAAAACGCACCCCCGGCAACACCAACTCGCCTGAGATGACCTGCTCGCGATCCAAGCCAACCGCCTCGGCCAGACGCAGCCACGCTTCAATGCCACCTTCTTCACCCGGCGCACCATCGTGATCGATCATGCGTTGTACCCACTCACGACGCACATCACGCTCAGGGCAGTTGGCCATAATCGCTGCATCTTTCATCGGGATATTGATTTGATAGTAAAACCGATTGGCCACCCAGCCTTGGATTTGCTCACGCGTGGCCTGCCCGTTGTGCATGGCGATATGGTACGGGTGATGAATATGGTAATAAGCACCCTTCGCGCGCAGCGCCTGTTCAAATTGTTCGGGGGTCATCGCTGGCTGGCTCATCGCAGGCTCCTAGAGTTGAATACTCATTCCGTCATAAGACACTTCGACACCGGCAGCCTGCACTTGCGCGCGCTCGGCGGAGTCCTCATTGAGAATGGGGTTGGTATTATTGATATGAATTAAAATACGTCGCGCCTCAGGATAATCGGCCAGTACTTCGAGCATGCCGCCGGGGCCGCTTTGCGCCAAATGCCCCATCTCGCTGCCGAGCTTAGTGCCGACCCCGTAGACTTGCATTTCATCATCAGTCCAGACCGTGCCATCCACCAATAAGCAATCGGCACTGCGCATGATGCTACGCAGGTTATCGTCCATCTCACCGAGACCCGGCGCGTAAAAGACTTTTTTACCGCTGCGCGTGTCTTCGATTAACAGACCAATATTATTACCGGGGTGCGGATCGTCACGGCGGGGTGAGTACGGCGGAGCATTACTGCGTAACGCCACTGCGGTGATGCTTAAGGCCGGGCAGGCTGGCACCGTAAAGGGCGTGCCATCGAGGCTGATCAGTTGATGCTTAAGACCACCGTTCCAATGCGCCAGCATCTTGAAGATCGGAAAGCCTGAGGTGAGGTCTTGATAGACCATCTCGGTGCACCAAACATCGTGCGGACAGCCTTCACGCAAGGTCAGCAAGCCGGTGACATGGTCAATTTGACTATCGAGTAAGATAACTCCAGCAATCGCTGTGTCGCGAGCCTGGCGCGCCGGTTGTAGCGCAGGAAATACTTCGATCTGACTGCGAATGTCTGGCGAAGCATTGCATAAAATCCAGTTGACACCATCGTCGCTAATGGCGATCGATGACTGTGTACGTGGTACAGCACGCAAGGTGCCGGAGCGTAAACCATGGCAGTTGTGGCAATTACAATTCCACTGCGGAAAACCACCGCCTGCTGCTGAACCCAATACTTGAATGTACATGTTGGTATTCCTTAGTAGCCCCAGCAAGCTGGGGCCTGATCGTTAAACGATTAACATAAAGCGACGTGTATCAACGGTTTGCGATGTACATCGTCACTTCAAAGCCAATACGCAGATCATTAAAGGTAGGTTTAGTCCACATAGCAGATTCCTCTCTCTTATTAACACCGGTCAATTCCGGTGCCTCTATTAATAGCGCTGTTCGCCCATGCAGAAAACGGTACTTTGGAACCGGTTTAGCTTGCCATTGGTCGCACTGTCTTTATCCACGTGCTAAACGCTATATTTTAGGCAAAAAAAAACGCAACCCAAGGGCTGCGTTTCGACCGAGATAGAGCAAGTTCGCGGGGGAGATGACGTTAGACAACGCAGCTCTTCTCGTCGATAAGAAAACGTCCATGTCCAGTCACAAGCATAACTTAATCAACATTCTGCAATGTTGCCGTGCATGCCGCCAGATCGCTCCAGCGGCATCTGTAGCGCCTCTTAGAAGAAGCCTAAAGGATTGATGTCGTAGCTGATTAACAGGTTTTTGGTCTGCTGGTAGTGATCCAGCATCATTTTGTGGGTTTCACGGCCCACACCCGATTTTTTGTAACCACCAAAGGCCGCGTGCGCTGGATAGAGGTGGTAGCAGTTGGTCCACACACGACCCGCCTGAATAGCACGGCCCATACGGTAGGCACGGTTGATATCACGCGTCCACAAGCCTGCACCTAAACCAAACTCGGTGTCGTTGGCGATGGCCAGCGCTTCTGCTTCATCTTTAAAGGTGGTGACTGCGACCACTGGACCAAAAATCTCTTCTTGGAAGATGCGCATTTTGTTGTGGCCTTTGAGCAAGGTCGGCTGGATGTAATAACCGCTGGCGAAGTCACCTTCCAGCTGCTCGACTTTACCGCCGGTTAACAGCTCTGCACCTTCGTCTTTAGCAATGTCCATGTAGGACATGATTTTATCGAACTGCTGCGCTGACGCTTGTGCGCCAACCATGGTTTCAGTGTCGAGCGGGTTGCCGCGACGGATGTTTTTGATCTTCTTCATGACTTCGGCCATGAAAGGTTCGTAAATTGATTCTTGAATCAAAGCGCGCGATGGTGCGGTGCAAATTTCACCTTGGTTAAAGAACGCGAGGACTAAACCTTCAGCGGCTTTCTCAATAAAGGCCGGCTCGGCATTCATGATGTCTTCAAAGAAGATATTCGGTGATTTGCCGCCCAGCTCAACTGTGCTTGGGATAATGTTTTCTGCCGCACAATGCATAATGTGCGAGCCGACTGGAGTTGAACCGGTAAAGGCGATCTTAGCAATGCGCTTGCTGGTGGCGAGTGCTTCACCGGCTTCACGACCATAACCTTGCACGATGTTAAGTACGCCAGCTGGCAATAAGTCACCAATCAATTCCATCAACACACTGATCGACAGTGGCGTTTGCTCGGCTGGTTTCAGCACGATGCAGTTACCCGCAGCCAAGGCTGGCGCCAGTTTCCAAGCACCCATCAACAATGGGAAGTTCCATGGAATAATTTGTCCCACTACACCGAGTGGCTCGTGGAAGTGGTAAGCAGCGGTGTGTTCGTTGATTTCTGCAGCGGAACCTTCTTGCGCACGTAAGCAACCGGCGAAGTAGCGGAAATGGTCAGCGGCTAATGGGATGTCAGCGTTGAGGGTTTCACGCACAGGCTTGCCGTTGTCCCAAGTCTCGACGACTGCCAACAACTCTAGGTTGTCTTCAATACGATCAGCAATGCGTAACAGGACGCGGGCGCGGTCTTGTGCTGAGGTTTTACCCCAAGCCGATGCCGCTGCGTGGGCAGCATCTAAAGCCAGATTAATATCGTCAGCATCTGAGCGCGGAAATTCACCGGCCACTGCACCAGTGACGGGTGTGGTGTTGGTAAAGTACTCACCATTGACCGGTGGCACAAACTGGCCACCAATGTAGTTGCCGTAACGTGGCTTAATGGTCAGTAAAGAACCTGGTGTACCTGGTTGTGCATAAATCATCTGCGTAGCCTCTTCTTATTCAGTGCCTGCGCCAACCACGGGCAGGTTATGGTTCGATAATAGCCACTCCCAGCAACCAGACGAATGCACCCTAGGCACAGAAAATCTAGTTATTTAGAACTAGATAGAATGCGCCGCTACCGTAGGGGATGTGCAGAAACAACAAAACCGGCGAGGCCGGTTTTGTTGTTTCGATACTGCTTAAGCAATATCGATGACACTTAAGCACTTACATGCTGCGCGCGGTTATTACAGCGTGTGTTCTTTAGGGAGTTTGAAGGTCCAGACCATGCCGCCTTGGTTGTAGTCTTTAACCCGCTTCGCCACTTCGCCGCCCCACAAAGGTACCGCGCCACCCCAACCGGAAACGACGCTGATATATTGCTCGCCGTCCATTTCCCAAGTGACAGGTGAACCCAGTACGCCAGAACCGGTTTGGAACTCATAGAGTTTTTTACCAGTTTTTGCATCAAAGGCCATTAAGAAACCTTCAGGGTTACCGGTAAACACCAGATTACCTTTGGTCGCCAAGACGCCGCCCCACAGTGGTGCGTAGTTTTTATAGCGCCAAACTTCTTTACCGGTTTTTGGATCAATGGCTTTTAACACGCCAATGTAATCTTCATTCAACGGTCTGATGGTAAAGCCCGCACCTAAGTACGCCGCGCCTTTCTTGTAGGTCACACCTTCGTTCCAGATGTCCATACCCCACTCATTGACCGGCACATAGAACAAACCGGTGTCTTGACTGTAGGCCATTGGCATCCAGTTTTTCGCACCTAAGAACGCCGGCGCGACAAAGACTGAAGAACCTTGCTTGCCCTCGCCCGGCGCGCCTGGACGGTTGCTTTCGTCATAGATTGGACGGCCATCTTTATCCAAGCCTTTCGCCCACGTAATCTTGTCGGCGAATGGGAAGCCACGGATGAACTTACCGTTGCTGCGATCCAAGACATAGAAATAACCATTACGGTCGGCGGTCGCTGCCGCTTTAACCGTTTTGCCATTTTCTTCGTAACTGAACGACACCAGCTCGTTCACACCATCGTAATCCCAACCATCGTGTGGTGTGGTTTGGAAGTGCCATTTGATCGAACCATCATCAGGATTCAGCGCTAAGCGTGACGATGAAAACAGGTTGTCGCCTGGGCGCATGTGCGAGTTCCAAGGTGACGGGTTACTGGTACCAAACAATAATGAGTCGGTTTCAGCATCATAAGAGCCGCCGAGCCATGGCGCAGCACCACCGGTTTTCCAGAGATCACCCGGCCAAGTTTTGCCGGCTTCACCACCAGAAATACCACTTTCAATTTTCTTACCGTCTTTCCAAACATAACCCATGTGGCCTTCAACCGTCGGACGCGTCCAGATCAAATCACCATTCACAGGGTTGTAGGCTTCAACTTTACCAACGATACCGAACTCACCACCGGAAACGCCGGTAATCAGCTTGCCTTTAACCACAATCGGCGCGGCAGTAATCGAATAACCCGCTTTGTAATCGGCGACAGTTTTACGCCAAACCACTTTACCGGTGTCTTTATTTAATGCGACTAACTTGGCATCCAGGGTACCGACAATCACTAAATCGCCGTACAAAGCAACACCACGGTTAATCACGTCACAGCACGGCATAATGCCATCCGGCAGACGCGCGTCGTACTGCCACAGCTCTTTACCGGTGCGTGCGTCCATTGCGAAAACCCGCGAATAGGAGGCGGTGACATACATCACGCCATCTTTAATCATGGGCTGTGATTCTTGCCCGCGCTGCTTCTCCCCCCCAAAGGATAAAGCCCAAACTGGACGCAGCTGTTGCACGGTGTCAACGTTGACTGTTGCCAGCGGGCTATAACGCTGCCCAGCCAAACCTAAACCATTGCTGACAATCTGGTGAGTGGTGTTGGCATCGTCTAAAATTTCTTCGTCAGTGACTGCTTGTACACCGACACTGTGTAGCAGCATTGCGCCGCATAATGCGGATAGAGCAAACATTTGATGCAATCTTGTGCGTTTCATTATGGCCACCTCTACAGCGTTATTATTGTGATCGGGAAATAATCCCGAACCGCTATAGATTCTTCGCTGCAGCAGGCTCAACAACAATTGACCTCAAAGCCTAGTTAGTACCTACGTTAGTAGTAACACCTCGCCGCGCTCATCGCCGCAACAACAGGCATCAGCCAGCCAGCACTCGACGCAGCACGCCAATTGATCAAGCGCCTGACAAAGAAAACCCCCAAGACTGCGCCAGCAATGCTTGAGGGTTATCGATGAGGTCAGGCGTGACTCAGCAGAGATCAATCAGTCCTGATCAAGGCGCTGCCACTGTTGTTTCTCATACAACGGATAGAGGTGACTGACCGTGCGGATCAACTCATAGCGAGTCAAACTGACCTGAGCAAAGCGCTCGGGAATTGGCAGTCGTAACACTTGATTCATGTCCATCCCCGTCTGCGCCGCCTCACGTAAGGCGCTATCGAGCCAAGTCAAATAATCACGCATCTGCACAAAGGGTTGTGCGTCACTGGCCAGCGGGCCATGACCGGGCACAATCAGTGTCCATGGCAGTTTTTCTAAGGTATCGATGTCCGCCAACCACGCTGCAAGTCCTGGAGTATTGGGCGTGGCTAAAGCGCGCTGATAAAAGACTAAGTCACCGGCAAATAACACCCCAGTACGCTGATCTAAAATCACCAAGTCCGCGCCGGTATGCCCCGTCAGGCTTAAGAGCTGTAACGGGTGTCCGCCAATCGTTAAGACGCCCGCCTCAACAAGCTGTGAGGGTAATAGCACTTCGGTGCCACGCATCCAATCGCCAACCACGCGGTACATATTTTCCGCCATGTGATTGCCCTGCTCTTGCAGCAGCTGTTTGCTGCCAGCCAGCGCCGCAATTGGTACATCAGCAAAGGCTTGATTACCGAGGACATGATCGGGATGGTGATGGGTTAGCAAGACTTGAATGACCGGTTTATCGGTGACCGTAGCAATCGCGGCGCGCAAGGCTTTGCCATAGGCCAAGGACGGGCCGGTATCAATCACTACCACGCCAGTATCGGTGACAATAAAGGCGGCATTGACAATATTGCCGCCATTTTCAAAGTTAAAGTTTTCCGTGGAGCCTTCTAGCAGCCAGGTGTTTTCGGCTATTTTTTTTGGGGTTAACTGATAGTCAGCCCAAGCGCTAAAGCTCAATATACTGCTACATAAAAAGATCAATAAGCAACGCATAACCTCACCTCAATCGATCAAAAAAGACGCAGCTCAGTGACGGCGCAACGCCTAGCAACACGCGACGCGCAAACGGCGCAAACGGCGCAAACAGCACTAACGGCATGCTGCGCGCTAAGGAATATCTGCGGTAAATTCATTGCCGTTGTTATCACGGAGCCACAACTGCGTTTCTGGATGGCCCTTAATCCCCAAAGTCAGGGTTGGGTTTTCACTCACCGCAGAAAATAAATCGATGCGCGCCAGCACCGCACCGGAACGATCGCGCAGCTCGGCTTGGTTGACATAAAACTCAGGAATCGAATCGACCAAACCATTATCCATCGGATGAGAAACGCTTAAGCGTAAACGGCTGTTATCGCCGGCCTTAAAACGCGCACCAAAGATTTCTCCGAGATGGTCTTCCCAGCCTTCCTGCGCCCTGACCACGCTGGGCGCACTGCAACCGCCACCAGCCGCTTCCACTCGCGCTGAGCCGACATGCCAGATGCCGTCATCCATTAACAATGCCGCACGAATCGGCGTGGCTTGTTCAACACGAATACGCACCGCCAAAAACTTTTCCAGTTCAGCACTGGGATACAAGGTCAAGACTTGCGGAATCGGATTGAGCTCCGCCCAAATCATCACCCGCTCGACTTTGCCAGGCAACGCCCGCGCATCCACTTCAATCGGCACTTGTCGTGCATCTTCGGCAAACGGCGGCACGCTAACCTTTACCGCCTCGTCAAAAACAAAGTCAGCATTGTCGAGGAGACGCTGATGGAAGTATTCCCACATCACCGAAGGCTGCGGATCACCTTCAACGGCATGCGCCCAGCAGGATGTTAGGGTCAAGGCTAAGGCATAGATAATACGCGTGTTCATACCACCTCCAGCGTTACGACACAGGGATAGGATGTTGCAGTTACTGGTACAAACCAGGCACTTCATAGCTCAAATGGTATTTCGCATACAAGGCCTGCATACGCCCATCGGCAATCATCGCTTCGGTGAGGGCTTCCACGGCATAGGCCAGCTGACGATTGCTTTCATGCACCGCCATGCCCACATCCCAAGTCGCTTGGCCCAAGTTTGGATAGGCTGCATCAGATTTTTTCAGCGCCTCGTCTTTGGCTTGACTCAGTAGCCATTCCAATTCACCGCGCATCGCCATCACAGCATCAACCTTGCCCTCTTGCATGGCCGCAAAAGCTGCCGTCGGACTGACAAAGTGTTTAACACTGGAACTGAGGCGTCCAGCAAAAGCAGTGAGCAAGTAAAACGAAGGGACTGAATCATCCTCAACCCCAACGGGGTGATACTGAAACACACCAACGGTTTCCAAGTTCTTGATGCGGCGACTGTTATAGACGGTCAGCCAGCGTTCACGCTGGTAGGGGCCAAACATCACCACCAGCTCGTTGACCAGCTCACCCAGCTCATTGCGGCGATTGGAAAACTCACGATCGTAAGGCACGCGCAGCATTAGATCGGCGCGAATATCCTTGCGTAAATAATGACC
Source organism: Denitrificimonas caeni (assembly GCF_905120345.1). Classification (GTDB taxonomy): domain Bacteria; phylum Pseudomonadota; class Gammaproteobacteria; order Pseudomonadales; family Pseudomonadaceae; genus Denitrificimonas; species Denitrificimonas caeni_A. Next base: position 83,923 of record NZ_CAJHOA010000002.1, read on the forward strand.
GCGCCAAATAAAATTGCGCAAATCATCATCGAGTTTTTCACCCGGTGTCATCCAGATTATCTCTAAGGTGACGCCCAGTTCTTGCGCAACCTGCTCAGCTAATTCGACATCCACACCTTGCGGCTGACCATCAAGGCGAAAACTATAGGGCGCAAAGTTTTCGTAGACAGCGACTTTTAATGTACCTGCGGCGATCATGTCATCGTATGTGCGCACCGCAGTGCTGAGACTTTCGGCATACAGCTGTGCGCTCAGCGACAGACTGATTGCAGCACACAACGCGATTAAGATTCGACGCATCATCGTTATCACTCCGGTACAGGACGGCTTTCAATGTAGGTTCGAATCGCCCACAGCGCTTCTTGGCTTAAATAGTCGGCCATTCTTGGCATATACACCGCGCCATTGCGCACCGCACCATTGATCACGCGCTCTTTATACCAATCATCGCCGTCCAGACCGACTTCTAATAAACGCAAATCAGGAGCAATGCCACCGGACATGGCTTCTAGGCCATGGCAACGTGCGCAGTTTTGGTTATAGGCTGATGAGCCAATTTCGATCGCCAACTCATTTTGTTCATTCGGCGCGCGGTAGGGGTTTTCATCCAACCACTCGGCACCCAAAGCATGCAATTCACCGGTATTAACACTCTGCGGCACCACATCACCGTGTGCGTATGCAGCGCTAGAGAACCCGAAAGTTGCGGCGATTAATGCGGCAAATATTGTATTTTTCTTATTCATTATTTCCACCATCAAAAATGATATGTAAGACGTTCGCCAATCAGCTGAACCATGCCATTTATGTTAGAAATGCTACGGGCAGAGTTGAACGCTGCTTTAGTGGTCGAGAACCACGCCCTTAGTAGTAGGTGCAAAGGTATACAAAATAAGCGTTTTAGAAGCACTGCCAATTGATCTGCCACCTGGGAATATCTCCCGCCACCAACGGGAAAAATTCCGTATGCATCCTCCTCGTACTTTCACACCATGGAGACCGTCACTGCGCAGAGATCTGGCGCACGACTCACAACATGTAACCACGGGAAGTACAGCAATGATAAAACAACAATTACCCAGCTCTGCCAAACCCTTAGCCCTGGCCGTCAAGGGCTTAATCTTAGGCGCCACCCTACTTGGCTCCAGCCTCAGCTTTGCGACGCCAGTGACCTGGGAAGATATTGCGCAGGATCACTTATCCACTAACAACGTTTTGCAATACGGGATGGGCACCAACGCTCAGCGCTACAGCCCACTCAGCAAAATTAACGAAGACAACGTGTTCAAGCTGACCCCAGCTTGGAGCTATTCGTTCGGTGATGAGAAACAGCGCGGCCAAGAATCACAAGCAGTGATTCATGACGGTATTATTTATGTCACCGGTTCGTATTCACGGGTCTGGGCACTGGATGCCAAAACCGGTAAACGCCTGTGGAACTACAGCCATCGTCTGCCTGACGATATCCGTCCATGCTGTGACGTAGTGAACCGTGGCGTAGCGATCTTCGGCGATAAAGTATACTTTGGTACGCTCGATGCACGCGTTGTTGCGCTGAATAAAGACACCGGTAAAGTGGTCTGGAACAAGAAATTTGGTGATCACGCCGCCGGTTACACCATGACCGGTGCGCCAACCATGGCCAAAGACGCCAAAACCGGCAAAGTCCTGCTGATTCACGGCAGCTCCGGTGATGAGTTTGGTGTGGTCGGTCAACTCTTTGCTCGCGATCCTGATACCGGTGAAGAAGTGTGGATGCGTCCATTCGTTGAAGGCCATATGGGCCGCCTCAACGGTAAAGACAGCACGCCTACCGGTGATATTAAAGCGCCGTCATGGCCCGATGATCCAAATCACCCAACGGGTAAAAAAGAAGCCTGGAGTCAAGGCGGTGGTGCGCCTTGGCAGAGCGCAAGCTTTGACGAAGAAACTAACACTATTATTATTGGTGCCGGTAACCCAGCACCTTGGAATGGTTGGGAGCGTACCGCTGAGGGCGGCGATCCAAAAGATTTCGATAGCCTCTACACATCTGGCCAGTTGGGCGTTGACGCTACCACCGGTGAAGTTAAATGGTTCTACCAGCACACCCCGAACGATGCATGGGACTTTTCAGGTAACAACGAGTTAGTGCTGTTTGATCACAAAGATAAAAGCGGTAAGGTCACCAAAGCTACTGCGCACGCTGACCGTAACGGCTTCTTCTATGTCGTTGATCGCAACAACGGCAAGTTGAAAAACGCCTTCCCATTTGTCGATGGCATCACTTGGGCTTCGCATATTGACTTGGAAACCGGTCGTCCGGTTGAAAACGAAGGACAGCGTCCAGCTAAGCCTGAGCCCGGTGAGAAACGCGGTAAGTCAGTGGAAGTTTCACCGCCGTTCTTAGGTGGTAAAAACTGGAACCCAATGGCGTACAGTCAAGACACCGGCTTGTTCTATGTACCGGCTAACCACTGGAAAGAAGATTACTGGACTGAAGAAGTCAGCTACAAAAAAGGTTCGGCTTACTTAGGTCAAGGCTTCCGCATCAAACGTCTGTTTGATGACCACGTCGGTATCTTACGCGCGATGGACCCTACCACCGGTAAAGTGGCCTGGGAACATAAAGAGAAGTTACCTTTGTGGGCTGGCGTGCTGGCGACCAAAGGTAACCTCGTGTTTACCGGAACCAGTGACGGTTATTTCAAAGCCTTTAACGCTAAAACCGGTAAAGAGCTGTGGAAATTCCAAACCGGTAGTGGCGTGATTTCACCACCAGTGACGTGGGAAATGGATGGTCAGCAATACATCGGCGTGACCTCAGGTTACGGCGGCGCGGTACCACTGTGGGGTGGCGATATGGCTGAGTTAACCAAGCCGGTTGCTCAAGGTGGCTCATTCTGGGTGTTCAAACTGCCTGAGTGGGACAAGAAGTAATCACCACACGTCTATTCACTTAGCACTCACCGCTGCTGTGCTCGCGCAGCAGCGGTTTTCCTGAGGAACTCGATATGCAACGCCATCTTTTAACTGCTTTAGCGCTGGTGATCAGCACCGGCGTTTGCGCCAATCAAGACGACGTCCCAACGATCAATGGCTGTAAGCTTGAACCCGCCAGTAACTGTGCCGGCATGGATTTGCGTAATGCCGATCTCAGCAATATGAATTTGAAAAAAATCAACTTCGACAAAGCCAACTTATCCGGTGCCAACTTACGTCACACGCAATTGGATCTGGCCACCCTCAATCAAGCCAACTTAACCGGCGCCAACCTGACCCGCGCCAGCCTGCAACAAGCCAGCTTACGCGGGGCTAATCTGGATAATACCAAACTGATCGCGATCACTGGCTGGGCACTGATGGCGCAAGGGGCAAAAGGTAAAAATACTGATTTCAACGGAGCCAATTTAGATTTCGCCCGCTTTTCCGGTGCTAAGTTACCGGGTGCTAATTTTAATGCGGCCAACCTAGAAATGGCTTGGCTGAATAAAAGCGATTTACGCAAGGCCACTTTTATCGATGCCAATCTGCAAGAGTCAAAACTTAGCGAAGCCAATATGGCGAAAGCCAATATGACCGGCGCGCGCCGTCACTACGCCACCTTCCTCGGAACCTTTATGGAAGGCTGCACGGCATGTCCGCTCGATTGGTAAAACACATGTCTCAGCGAGTCGCTAATAGCGCTTAACTCAGCGCTTATTAGCTGGCTTCACCAATACGCAGCACCCCAGTATCAATGGCTAAATGCACCAATTCCACATGCGAGCTGACCTGCAGTTTATGCTTGAGTAAGGTCATGTAGTTGGACACCGTTTTATGACTGATACAGAGTTTTGCGGCAATTTGCTGGGTCGGAAAGCCGCGCGACAACATCACAAAGACCTCCATTTCACGCGGCGTCATACTTTGCAAACGCGGATCCAGCGCGCCGTGGCTGGACTTATGACAGGCCAACTGCGTGGCCAATTCCTGTTCAATATACATGTGCCCAGCCAGCGTGCGCCGTACGGCTTCAACCAACACATCGGGCGCGGAGCTTTTGGTAATATAGCCCGACGCGCCAGCATCTAAAGCTTGACGCACCAATGACAATTCATCGTGCATGCTAAAAAACAGCACCGGTAACTGCGGTAAACGTTGGCGCAAACGTCGACAGGTTTCTAAACCACTGATCCCCGGCAAACCTATATCCAACACTACCAGATGCGGCGCTAATACCGGCACGCACTGCAAGGCGTCCTCGCCACTGCCGGCTTCATCGACCTGTACCTCGGGCAATAAGGCTTTGAGTAAACTGGCATAGCCTTGACGCACCACCGCATGATCATCAACCAATAGTATTTTCATTGTTGTCACCTGTCAGTGGTAAATAGAGATAAATACTCCAACCGCGACTGCTGCGCGCCTGAATCTGCAACTGTGCACCGAGGGTACGCGCGCGTTCGGCCATCGAGCGCAAGCCTAAACCTTGCTGTGGCAGCGCTGAGCCGCTGCCGTTATCGCGCAATAAGATACGCAAGGCATGATCTTTATACTGCAGCCAGAGCTGCACCTCTGTGGCCTGGGCATGACGGCTGACATTGGTTAAGGCTTCTTGCAGAAAACGATAGAGCTGGTTTTTTTGCGCCACCGCTAACCGCGGAATAGCACCCAGAATATGCAAACGACACTGCCCAGCATGACTTTGCTGCCAGTGCTCCTGCAGGTTATCCAGCATTTCTACGACACTGAGGTGATCGAGCATGGCCGGGTACAGATCGCGCACTAAACAGCGAAAGCCGGTTTGTAATTGCCGGCCATGTTCTTCCAAGACGTGCGCCACCGACAGCACAGTTTGCGGTTGCTCGTGCACCACTTGCAGTAGCTTAATTTGCGCACGCATCCCCGCCACATATTGGCCTAAATCATCATGTAAGGTCTGCCCTAGACGGCTGCGCTCAGTGTCTTGCAAATTCAGCAGGGCACGGGTCAGTTGCACATTTTCAGCTTGCGTGGACTGTAACGCTGCGGCCATTTTATTAAACTGCTCGGCGAGCTGTTCCGCTTCCAGCAGCGGATAGGTTTGCAAACGTACCGCCAACTGCCCTTCGCCCACTTGCTGCAACGCTAACAACACGTCATCCAACACCAACAAGCCACGACGGACCGCCCAACGAATGGTCAGCAAAGTCATGATCAGAGCTAAGGCAAAGACGCCAAGTAATTGCACAATCGAATCTTGTGCCTCTTCCACTTCATCTTCTGGATCAATCGCCAACAACAGCGCGCGGCCATCGTCCAACTCAATGCGGTGTAAAGGCGCGGGCTGCGGGTATAACCAGCGGGTTAAACGATCATGGTTCTGCGCAGCCGCACTTAAACGACTGCTTTCCCCTTCGGCCAGCAACTCCAGACGCACATGGCGTAAATAGCCTTCTAAACGAACAAAACGCTCAGGATCATTGGGGGCGGCTTCGGCTAAATAATCGACCAACACTTGTGCTGCGCCTAACTCACGCTGCACATCGGCTTCAGCCTGACGCAATAGCACCACTAAGCAGACGCTAATCACCGCGGCAAAAAATAGCGTCACATAGACATTAATCCGCCATAGCGTCGACATCAGCTTGATCCTTGTGGGTTAAAGCTTACTTAACAACAAACTCGCCCTGCATCCCTTTACTCTCCAGGCCTTTGCAGAAGTATGGGTAGCTACCGGGTTTAATCGGCACAAAGAACATCTCCGCTTGGCCGGCGTCTTCAAACTCAAGCTCGGTCAACATCACCGCTTTCACTTCGATGCCACCGGCTTCAACTTTGCGTAAGTAAATCGATTGCATAAACTGTGGTGCTTGGAACGCGCACTCTTTTTGCCCGTTAGAAATCACCTTGAGACGGTAGGAACTGCCGGTTTGCAACTGATAGCTTTTTTCTGAAAAACTGTAATCACTTTGCTCAGAGCCCATAATTAAATCAGCTAGACGCTCAGGTTTAGTGGTCAAATCTCCGGCGGCGTGAACCGCATCAATCCCCGCCATACCACAGAGCAGCACCGTGGCTAAAGTCGTCGCTTTTAAAAAACTCATAGTCTGTCTTCCTAGTTATTTTTATGACAAGTCCATGCTAATCAGACACCAATCTAAACAATCTCCTACCTTGGTACTGCCTAGTTGGTACTTTCTGCATATTCCTTTCGCGGCGCACTGTTCCTATGCTGGTTTTTAATTAGCGAGGACGTCTTTATTATGCGCATTTTACTATTTCTAATCGGTCTGAGCTGTGCCTCAGTCAGCTACGCGGTAACCGCGAGCACTGCGAATCTCGATATCGCTATTGCTTATTTAGCCTATCAACCGGCGCCGCGGCCGTTGTTGTCGAATGTCATTCCCGAGCCGACCGATGCCGGCTTGCGCGGTGCTGAATTGGCTTTAGTCGATAACAACAGCACCGGGCGTTTTCTCAAACAAAGCTACAGCCTCAGCAGCCACAGCTCGGATAACGCCGAGACCTTACTGGCGATGGCGCAGCAGCAACATGCCGCCGGTGTACGCCTGTTTGTGGTCAATGCCCCACAGGCAATCTTGCAGCAACTGGCCAACCACTTGCCGGACAGTTTATGGTTTAACGCTGGCAGCGCCGATGATGAATTACGCCAGTCCGCTTGCCTAACTAATGTTCTGCATACCTTGCCCAGCAATGCCATGTTGACTGATGCATTGGCCCAATTTATGGCCTTGCGCCAATGGCAAAAATGGCTGTTGATTGTCGGCCAAGCCCCTGAAGATATCGCCTATGCCAATGCTCTACGCCGCTCGGCAAAACGCTTTGGCTTAAAAATCGTAGCGGAAAAAACCTGGGATTTCAGCAGTGATCAACGCCGCTCAGCCAGCGCCGAAATGCCGCTGTTCACCCAAAGCAAAGAGTATGACGTGGTCGTGGTGGCCGACAAAGCCGGTGATTTTGGTGAATACCTACCCTACAACACCTGGTTAGCACGGCCAGTCATTGGCACCCAAGGCTTAACCCCCGTCGGCTGGCATAAAACCATTGAAACCTACGGCGCGGCACAGCTGCAAAAACGTTTTGAAAAGCACGCCGGACGCTGGATGAATAGCGTCGACTTCGCGGCGTGGATTGCCGTACGCAGCATTGCGTCGGCGGTGACTAAACTAAACAACGCTGATCCTACGGCCATACGTGAACTGGCGCTCAGCGAGCAATTACCCATCGATGGTTTTAAAGGACGCAAACTCAGTTTTCGCCCTTGGAGCGGACAATTACGTCAACCCATCGCCTTAGTCCACCCTCGCGCATTGGTCAGTACTTCACCACAAGAAGGCTACCTGCACCCACACAATGAAATGGACAGTTTAGGTTTTGACCAAGCAGAAACCACCTGTCATTTAAGCGACAAAGCCCTGTAACAACAGCGCGTACTGCCTGTTGTACTGGTTAATTATTTATAACAAGAAGGACATACCATGCGCCGTTTATTGCCTTTATCTGCCCTAATGCTGATCTGCCACAGCAGCTTGGCCGCGACCGCTTACGTTTCCAACGAGAAAGACAACACGATCAGCGTGATTGATCTGGCCACACAAACCGTGACCGAGACCTTAGAGGTCGGCATGCGTCCGCGCGGCCTGTTGCTCTCACATGACAACAAGCTACTGTATATCTGCGCCAGCGATTCGGATCGCGTGCAAGTCATGGACTTAAGCAATCACAGCATCATTAAAGAACTGGCCTCAGGCGATGACCCTGAGCAATTCGCTTTACACCCCAACAACAAATGGCTGTATATCTCCAATGAAGACGATGCCTTGGTCACCGTGGTCGATGTCGAAAGCAACGTGGTAATGGCACAGATTGATGTCGGCGTTGAGCCAGAAGGGATGGCGGTCAGTCCGGATGGTAAATGGGCGGTGAATACCAGCGAAACCACCAATATGCTGCACTGGATCGACACAGCCAGCAATGAACTGGTGCATAACACTCTGGTTGATCAACGTCCGCGCCATGTCGAGTTCAGCAAAGACAGCAAACGCCTGTGGGCCAGTGCTGAAATTGGCGGTACGGTCACCATTATCGATGTCGATCAGCGGGAGATTTTGAAGACCATGACCTTTGAGATCAAAGGCATTCACCCGGACAAAATCCAACCGGTTGGCATCAAACTGACTGACGATGGCCGCTACGCTTTCGTCGCTCTCGGCCCAGCCAACCATATTGCTGTGGTGGATGCCAAGACGTGGGAGATTTTAGATTACTTGCTGGTCGGTCGCCGCGTTTGGCACATGGCCTTTACTCCGGATCAAAAAACCCTAATTTCGACCAATGGTGTCAGCGGTGATGTGTCATTGATTGATATCGACAGCCTTAAAGTGACCAAGTCGATTAAAGTCGGCCGTTACCCTTGGGGTGTTGTGGTGACGCCATGAATGCTTTGCAAGTCAGCGATGTCAGTTTTTCCTATGGCGCTCGTGCCGTGTTGCATGGCCTGAACTTTACCTGCCCTAGAGGTCGAGTGACGGCCTTACTCGGGCCTAATGCCGCCGGTAAAACCACGCTGATTTCCTTGCTCACCTGCCTCTATCCGCTGCAACAGGGGCAGATCAAGGTCAGTGGCCACGATCTAACGCGCGCACCACGCTCAGCGTTACGTGAGCTCGGCGTGGTCTTTCAACAAAGCACGCTGGATTTGGATCTGACCGTTGAGCAAAACCTACGCTACCATGCCGCCCTGCATGGTTTCTCACCGGCGGACGCCAAGCAGCGCATTAATGCTGAGTTGGAGCGTCAGCAACTCAGCGAGCGCCGCCACGATAAAGTCCGCCTGCTCAATGGCGGTCACCGCCGCCGCGTCGAGATTGCCCGCGCGCTGCTGCACAATCCACGCCTATTGTTGCTGGATGAGGCCAGCGTTGGTCTCGATCCGGCCAGCCGCCAAGCTTTACAAACGCACCTGCGCAGCCTCTGTCAAGAACGCGATATTGCCGTGCTCTCCACCACTCACATACTGGATGAAATCGGCCCTGAGGATCATGTGTTAATCCTCAATAAAGGGCTGTTAGTCGCCAACGGCAGTATTGCAGCGATTCAAGACCAGTATCAGCAGCAGTCCTTGCCGCAGATATTCGAACAGCTTACGCAAAAGGCGCCGCTATGAAAGCCTACTGGTATTGCCTCTCGGGGATTTTCTTTCGTGAATGGTTGCGCTTTTGGCAGCAACGCACGCGTTTACTCAGTGCTTTAGTCCGACCATTACTCTGGCTGATCGTCTTTGCCGCCGGTTTTCGCGCGGCACTGGGCATCGCTATTATTGCCCCCTACGACACTTACATCACCTACGAGACCTATATCGTGCCGGGTTTGGCCTGCATGATTTTGTTGTTTAATGGCATGCAAAGCTCGCTCAGCATGGTCTATGACCGTGAAATGGGCAGCATGCGCATTCTTCTGACCAGTCCCCAGCCGCGGAGTTTTCTGCTGATTTGCAAACTGCTGGCCAGCGCGTGTATTTCTATTGTGCAGGTCTATATTTTCTTAGCCATTACCTGGTTCTACGGCGTCCAACCACCACTGCTGGGCTTACTGGTGGCGTTACCGGCGCTATTAATGGTGGCCTTGATGCTCGGTGCGATTGGTTTGCTGTTATCCAATGGCATTCGTCAGCTGGAAAACTTTGCTGGGGTGATGAACTTCGTGATTTTCCCGCTCTTCTTCTTATCCTCAGCCCTGTATCCGCTGTGGAAAATGCAAGAAGCCAGCCTCTGGCTGTATTGGCTCTGCGTCCTCAACCCCTTTAGCCATGGCGTAGAACTGGTGCGCTATGCCTTGTATTTACAATTTAACCCGGTTGCCTTAATGGTTTGTGCGGCGACCACGGCCATCTGCCTCTGTGCTGCGGTGCTGACCTTTAGCCCAAAACGCACCTCCTTACGCACGGCACCCAGTAAATAAGCGCAATCACAGAAAAACAGTACTTTAGTAGAAAGCCAAGCCACACAATGTAGCATTCCCAAAGACGGCTGTTTTGCATCTAATGAATTCAACAACAGTGAGAAATAATAATGTTAAAAACACTCCTTACTGCCTTTGCCTTAACCTTACTGCCTGTAGCGGCAGCGCCCAGTTATGCCGCAGACATCCCTTTATTTACTGAAGACGGTTATCGCAACACCCTTTACCGCAGCCCGACACCAACCTTTCATGAGCAGGCGCAAACCCTTGAGCCCAGCGATTTAGTCGCCCTGCAGCAGCAACACCCCGAGCTGTTGTTGATTGATGTCTACCGTAATCCTTGGCTACGGGGTGTGTACACCCTGCAAGAGCAGCACAGTAATCTGCCCAATAGTCTTTGGCTGGCCAACTGCGGTGATGGTGTCCTCGACGCGCAATGGGCAGCTTACTGCCAACAGCAGTTTGCCCAGGCCACTGAGGGTAATAAAGCTCATCCGATCGTATTTTATTGCCGCTCCGACTGCTGGTTGGGCTGGAATGCGATTAAACGTGCCGACGCTTTAGGTTACAGTAACCTGTACTGGCTACGTGATGGCATTGACGGCTGGCAACAAGCTGATTTGCCGCTGGTGCCCGCACAACCTGTTCCTTTTCAGTAATCGCATGCCTTGCCTATAAAAAAGAGATCAAAAACCATGTACAACATTTTAGTTGCTGACGATCACCCGCTGTTTCGCGAAGCAATTTGCAATGTCATTCGTTCCGGTTTCCCAGGCTGTACGATTCTCGAAACCGCTGATCTGGACAGCACTCTGCTGCTGGCCGCTGAGCATGACAATCTCGATTTAATTCTGCTAGATCTAAATATGCCAGGTATGAGTGGGCTCAATGGCCTGATGAGTTTACGCAACGAAGCACCGACCATTCCGGTGGTGATTGTCTCGGCTGAACAAGATAAGCATATTGTTTTGCAAGCCATTACCTACGGCGCGGTGGGCTTTATCACTAAATCAACGCCACGCGAAAAAATGACCGCAGCGATTGAGCAAGTTCTCGCCGGCCATGTCTATTTACCGGCCGATATTATTCGCTCCGATCAACCCAACACCCGCCGCACGCCGCGTGAAGCGACGATTTCACCAGAATTGCTGCAAGCCCTGACCCGCAAACAACTGCAGGTCCTCGAGCGCATGGCCAAGGGTGAATCGAATAAGCAAATCGCCTACAACTTGGATATTGCCGAAACCACAGTTAAAGCCCACGTCTCGGCGATCTTAAGAAAACTCAACGTACACAACCGCGTGCAAGCCATCCTTTCCGTCGGTGATATTGATTTCTCCACCTACCTACGTCGCTAAAAGCCTTCGCTGGCGTTAATCATGATTGCCTGGGCGCACACAGCGTCCTTGACAGGCTAAGCTGGAGAACACTTGCTTCATCGGGAGGCACTCTAGTCATGTCTCGTCCCCCAACAATCCCTGCCAAGGATCAATTGAGTAGTCTTTTTCTTCATCAAACAGCTGTTGTTTGTCAGAAGCAGCTGAAACGTTAGCATCGTCCGTATTAAGAATAGCCAAGACGGCATTAAGCTTTTCTTTGGGAATTAATAAAACTTCGCTGTTAAGCCCCTTGGCAATCAGCTCAAGGGTATCCAGTCGAGGATTGCCCTTGGCTTCTAAGCGCTGATACTGCTGTCGAGAAATACCAATACGTAACAGCATGTCACTCTGCCTAAAACCCAGTGCTTCACGACGTTCTTTAACTTGTTGGAGAATAGAGTCCATAGGTAAACACATATATTGCTTTTATCGATATAAGCAACATATTAGTTTCTATAAACACACAAAGCAATTGATATGTTGCCACGACCCTGCGCATCAGAGTCAAGGCTTTAACGCTGTTGATCCAGCAGATGATTCATGGCGGTTTTTAAGCGCATGGGTTTGACCGGTTTATGCATGAGAGTATGGCCGAGAGCGCGCATTTGCTGTTTCAGCTCATTGCTGTAATTGGCGGTAATCATTAGCGTGGGAATCGGCTGCTTGCGCTGCTGATTTATCTTGACCACCACATCAACGCCATTGACCTCATTATCCAAGTGATAATCAACAACCAATAAATCTGCCGCCGCTTGAAAGCTACCGACCTGCTCGATTAGATCGTCTTCCGAGAGACCGGTACTGACCAAACAGCCCCAGCCTTCCAATAAGGTGCGCATCGCCATACAAATGGCCATATCGTTATCCAGCACCCAGACCCGCGCACCCTGCAGACGATCTAAAGCATAAGACGGCACGTCCACTTCTGGCTGCTGTTGCAGCTCATACGCATGCGCTAAGGGCACGTCCACGGCAAAGACTGAGCCTTTACCCGGCTGCGACGCCACGCGCACGCGATGGCCTAAAATACGGGTAATTTTATCGACAATCGCCAAGCCTAAACCAAGACCACGGTCTTGCTTTAAGTGCTGGCCATCACCGCGTTTAAACTCCTGAAAAATCTCTTCTTTTTTATCATCTGGAACGCCAATTCCGGTATCCCAGACTTCAATCGAGACATAGCCAGCATGGCGGCGGCAGCCTAACAACACCCGTCCACTCTCGGTGTAACGAATGGCATTACTGAGGAAATTACGTAAAATTCGCGCCAGCAAATGAATATCGCTTTTGATCAACACCGAGCTGGGCACAAAATCTAAAGTTAGACCGACACTTTTCGCCAGCTGTTGATGCTCCACCGCCAGGTTATCCAACAGTTGTTTGATTGCAAACGCTGAAACATCAGCCTTAATCACGCCCGCATCCAGCTTGGAAATATCGACCAAGGTGCCCAGTAGATTTTCGACATCATCCAACGAATTACTGATATTTCTTACCAAGGTTAAACAATTGGCTGCTTCCGGATGCTCGGCCAAGGAACCGGTAAATAAGCGCGCGGCATTCAGTGGCTGCAACAGGTCATGACTGACTGCGGCTAAGAATTTAGTTTTCGATAAATTGGCTTCTTCTGCTTCACGCTTGGCATCGAGCAGATGCACTTCCGCTTGCTTGCGCACATCAATCTCTGAAACTAGCTGGGTGTTTAACTGGGTCAGCTCAGCGGTACGCTCACGCACTCGCCCTTCAAGGTTTTGATAGGCTTGATGCAAGGCTTCGGCGGTTTGCCGACGCTCGGTAATATCACGCACCAAAACAAAAATACCGGTAATGTCGCCATTGCTTTGCCGATTGGGCACATAAGAGCGCTGCATAAAACGCGGCTTACCCAAGACACTGCTTTCCGCCACATCAAAAGTCAGACTTTCGCCATTTAAGGCACGAATAATATACGGCTGCAAACGCAGAAAGTGCTCATCACTGTGCGCCTCGCGCAAGCTGTGCCCTAAAATACTGTTACGCGGCCAGCGGTACCATTCCTCATAAACTTTATTGGTGAACTCGTAGACAAAGTCTTGATTGACATAGGCGATCATGGCCGGCACATGGTCAGTAATCAGACGTATCCACTGCTCACTTTTACGCAGCGCTTCAGCATGTTGATAGCGCTCGGTCATATCGGTAAAAGTATTAACAAAACCACCGCCAGGCAACGGATGCGTGCGAATTTCAACCACGCGGCCATCCGCTAAACGCTGCTCTTTTTGCAACAAAGGCTGGCCACGTTTATCGAGACTTTGCGGTGTTAATACTGCGGTATCGCTGACAGCCATGACTTCAACAAAGAAACAATTGGCCTCGATCGGCTGCAGATCACAGAGCTCCAGAAAACGATGGTTCCACAGCTCTAAAACACCCTCAGCGCTGACCATTGCCACGCCTTGCGATAAGTTATCTACGGTTTTCTGTAATAGTCGGGTTTTTTGCGCCAGCGCCTGTTCACGGCGTTGCGCCTCACTGTGTTTCAGCTCGGTGATATCGGTGTATAAAATCACCAAACCGCCCTCTTGCGTGGGACGCTCAGTCACTTGTAACCAACGCCCAGTGCGCAGGCGATATAAAATTCGTTGTCGACCGCTGCGTTGCTTTTCCACAATCAGGCCGGTGTCTTCAATAAAGGTTTTCACCTCATGCAAGCAAGTGCCCACATCAATACGGTAGGCACTTTTATCCCAGAAATGTTTGAAATGGCGATTGAATAAAACGATGCGCTGTTCTTTATCAAATAAGACAAAGCCTTCGCTGATACTTTCAATCGCATCAATTAAATGCTGATGCGCCACTTCGGCGGTCTGCCGCGCACCACTGAGCAGGATGTTGCTTTTTTGCAGATCGGCCATGGTTTGATTGAGCGCGTCGGTGCGCTCGCGTACTTGTTCAGCCAACACCACGGAGTGGCGAAAGGCCGCATAGGCATCCGAGCTTTGCGACGTACCGGACTCCACCCGCTCGACCAAAGCGGCATTGATGCGGCGCAGTTTGCTATTTTCCTGCTGGAGTGCCAGCAGTTGCGTGGCCAGATCAGCGCTGGCCATATTTAGGTCGTCCAATCGCTACGCCAGTAAAGGTCTGGTTGATGTGCATGCCATTAAACTGCTCGCCATAGGTGTTAAAACCAATCACATGCTGTTTTTGCAACACCTCTTCGATGGCGTGCTGCCCCCCTTTACTATCAATTTCTAAACGACGTAAAAAGCAATCACAGCCAATCGTAATTAATGGCTCACCGAGGCGCTGATTGAGCCCTTGGAACAGCTGATTGACATTGTCCAGCAAGGACGTGGTGTTCATCGCAGTAAGGACAATGCCATTTTCTACCGCACAATAAAACGTCAGACTCTGGTCTGGATTGGTCTGCTGAATCGCCCGCGGATAGTAACGCTCACTGATTTTCACCGCCAATGGATGGCTGGAAAAAATATGCATATCCAGCTCATCTAAATCACGGCCGATTAAGCGCGCATACTCTTTGGCGGCCGGTTCGGCATTAAACTCCAACACCCGTCGTGAGTCGCTGTCGACCTTGGTCACCACCAGTTTTTCTGTGGAGGGTTGCAAATGGTGGGTGGTAAAAACCTCAAAGTCTAGGTGGGTGTTAATCAACACCACCACCGCCGCGCCATTATGAAATTGGCCGTTGTAATAGACATGAGTGTGGGTTAAATGATTGTCATCACCGGCTGAGCCGCCGAAGTGCGGAATGCTCCCTAACGCAGCACTGAGGGCAGCCAAGACCACTTCTTCACGGCTGGATAAACCATCCAGCAGCGTTAAGGCAAAACTGTGATCTTTAATCGGCGCGACCGCATTGCTACGGCAATCACTGATTAGATTATCTACCAGTGCTTGCGCGTCATATAAACTGAAGCGCTCCATTTCATCAATTAAGACACTGGCAATGGAAAAATTTCGATGATCAAAGCCGATCGCGCTGATACAACCACGCCCATAACCTTCAGGGGTAATTTCCCCAGCAGTGGTGCAACCGACCAGCGGCATATCGCCAAAATGACGGGTTAACGCTTTGGATAAAGCGGGTAAATCATATTCAGCAGAACAAAAAAACAAGACAAAGCCTAAATCTGGGTTAAGCAACTGCTGTGCTAAATCCTCAGCCACCTCTTCTGCCTGTTGGGCAAAGGAGACGGCTGTGGTGATACCTTCATTATCAAATGAGAACTGTGCTAGACCCATAACTCACCTACCTAGTATGTCCCTATTTTAAAAGCATCCCGTAATAAACCCATGCCCCTTCAGTCGCGAGCAGCACCTACTAAAGTCCTGAACAGAAAAAAACCAGAAGGTGTGAACACTTCTGGCTTCGCTTTAGCTAAGGTGTCTTACCAGGTCAAAACAGCACCGACCGCAAAGGTATTGGTGTCTTCATTGACCGCGGTATTACCCTTATGGCCATCAATTTCAAACTGATTGTATTCAGCCACTAATTTTAAGTTGTCATTGATATCGTGGAATAAGGCGATACCACGGGTTTCATAATCAGCCCCTACGCCAATACCGTTACCATCGTCTTTAGTTTGGCCATAGCTTAACGCCAAGCGGTTTTTACCAAAACGATAGGAGCCTTGCGCCAAGTAACCTTTACTGTCGATATCGCGCAAGGTTGCGTTGCCGGCGTTATTGGTAAAGAACGGGTTAATGCCTTTTGCGGTAAAGCCAGAACCGCTGAGGGTAAAGTCACCCATTTTTGCTTGTACGCCGTAGCCTAAGCCTTTTGAGGTCACGTCTTTAACGCTGCTGTCGGTGTTTTCAGAGGTTTGGTAACCACCGTTCAACCATGAGTAAATCTTCGCACCGGCCAGATCAAACTGATAGGTCACTTCCGATTCAAAACGTGGGTTTTTCTGATACGCCTTACCCAAGGCACTGCTGTCGTTGGTATCCACTGGATCCATCACCCCGACCGCCACCCGCAAACCACTCATCACTGGCGAGCGATAAGTAATCTGTGAGGTTGGGAAGGGATACGGGTAGCCACTGCCGATATTACCGAAGGACACACCACCGCCATCGACAAGACCCAAGGTGTCACTGACCTGACCATAACCGGCCAACAGCTCATCCAGCAGGATGTTGGAACGGGCAAACAAACCGAAATCTTTACCAATCAGCACTTCACCCCACTCACCGGCGGCTGTACCGTAAAACTGACGAACGTCGATATCGGTGCCTGTACCGTTATCATCACTGTCGTTGATCGTCACCCAAAATGATGCGCGCGCCCCTAGCTGCAACCCATCAATTTTTTTACCCATATTGAAACCAATATAGTTGGGTAGGAAACCCATTTTAATCCGCGACTGACGGCGGTCAAACTGATCACCATCACGGTCAACATCACTGTTGACATAAAACGCATTAACATAACCATCGGTAGAAAAGGTGGTGTCGTCTTTATCATACAGAACGATCTCAGCCAGAGCTGGACTGCTGGCTGTTGCGATAGCGCCGGCGAGCGCTAACGGCATAAAAATATGTTTGGCAATTTTCTTGTTATACATAGTCTTCTCCACAAAAATGGAACAACTGACCTATCAGTCGCTTCGACACTGATTATTAGAAGCTAGGCGCTCGACTAATACGCAGCTTTAGTGGCCAACTCTTTGAACTTACTAAGCAGATCTTTAGAGCGTTCTATTTCAGCTCAATAGTCGCTATCCCTAAGGATGAAAAACCGCGACCCACAGCACCGGGAAAAAATCACAGAAAAGCAGCGCCCAAGCAGCACAACAGCGCTGAACAGTGCTTTAGCAGCAGGCCATTAGAGGGAGAAGGGTTAGAGAATCGAGAGCGTGGCGTGACGCGCCTTAAGCGCGCCGTCGCCCGCCCAGATCATCCAGCAAGCGGCTGATTGCTCAACAACAACCAGTGCTGCTGATTTTGGATGGCTTGTGCATAGGACTGAATATCCTCTGCCGTGACTAACTGCGCTGCCTGTATCTCTGCGGCCAAGCCCAAGCCTAAACGCTGCTCACGCCAATGCCGAAACAACATTTGACTGAGGCGCTCCAGCCCCAACGCGCCCTGCACGAGCTGCTGAACCTGTAAGCCGAGCTCCGCAAGTAAGGTTGGCAGATGCTGATCGAGGGCCGCGTGATAGTCGGCTAAGCACTGCTTAATCTCGATCAGTAATTGTGCGGCGCTGACCTTGCTCGACTGCACAGCACAAGACAACCCTTCATGCTCGCCTTGCGCATAAGGCAAGACAAACACCGCATAACAGAGCCCGCGCTGCTCGCGTAAATAGCGCTGCAAAGCCGTTTGTAAATGCTGAGCAAAGACACGATTAAGCAGACGCAGACGATCTTTTTCGACAATGGCGCGAGCAGGCAACGGAATATGGACAATCAGCAAAGCATCTTCAGTGCCGCTATCATCCACGTGCTGCCAGCCACTCGCTGCGGCGAGCGGAGGACTGACGCCACTCAAGGATTGTAAACCTTGCAGATAACACGCTTCCAACAAGCCTGCGTGATCAGCCGCGCCGAGCCATAGTGCGACTTGCGGCTGGGCTGCTAAGCTGATTTGTGCGGGCGCGGGCGCTGCGAGTGCGACGCCTGCTAACGCCCGCGGCAAACGTTGCAGCAAGCGACGCAAGGCAAAATGACCGCTGACTGGCAACGGTGCGTCTGTTAAAGGCTCTTCCAGCGCGCTTAAGAGCTGGTTAACAGCGATAGGCAAATACTCTGCTGGCCCACTGATGCGGATAAATAAATGACTCTGCGTACACTCGACTTGCCAATCCACGGCGTTATAGCTCAGTAACTCAGACACAGCGGCCAGTCGCGCCGGCAGCCATTGCGCCGCATGTTGCGGATTCGCCAGCGACCAGCCCCAGTAGCAAACGGCTATACCCTTGGGAAAAGATACTGATGGGCAGTGACTTAAATGGCTGTGCTCTATTGCTACTGATTGCATTGCGCTGGATTGGCCATGGGCAAAATCACTGGCAAAGCTAAACTGCGGCACCCTCAGCGTTACTGTGCTGAGGTGTTGCGGCGGCGCAACAGCCTCTATCTGCAATGGCAGCCCCTGATCATAGCGGCCTGCAACTTCGTCAGCGCCAGCCATCACTTGCACAAAAGCCTGCTCGGCAACCGCCGCCAGCACAGCCTCCATAGCCGCTAAACACTCGACAGATACGCCATCAGAGATAGGCCAACGGCTGGCCAGCAGCTGCTGAGCTTTGCGCAATGGCTCAGCAACGAGCCAGCGATTGGCCTGTGCTTGCTGCTCGTAGGCCTGCTGTTCGGCACTGCGCAATTGCGTCTGCCATTGACCGAGCCATTGCCTAAAGGCCTCAAGCAACAGCGTATGCGCAGTGGTTGGGTTGCTAAATTGCACGGTTAACACGCCTTGCGCCTCAGCCTGATAAGCGGCTCGGACATTGATGGCCGAACACCAGCCCTGCTGCTCGGCATAGGCTAAGAAGGTCTGGCCGATGCGTAGCGCTAAAGCATGCTGCATTTTTTCCACCAGTTCAGCTAAGCCCTGCCCGTGCTGATTAATCGGGATATGCACTACCAGATAAGTTTGATTACCCGGCACCCTGAGCTTAACCACAGAGCCGCTCGGCACCTGTATAGCAGGCGCTCGGCTAACGGTTTGCTCACGCGGCAGCACCGTTAATGGCTGTAACGCACTCAGCACCTGCGCTTGCCAACTCGGCCACGCCTGCGGTAACAGCAAGACGATTTTTAACCTGCTGCGCAGATAAGCCGCCTGATGAAAGGCTGCTAGCGCTGGGGCAAACGCCGCGTCTTCAATGCGCAAGGTGTCGCGATTGCCAGCATAAAAGCGCTGCAAAGGATGGCGTGCAACTAAACACGGAGCCAGCGCCGCATCCAGTAAAATCTGCGGCGCTTGGCAGTACAACTTAAACTCTTCATGGATCACTTCACGCTCAGAGCTCAGCATCGCCGGCTCTAAACGTGGGGCCACCAGCATATCCACCAAACGCGCCAAAGCTTCGAGAAACAGCGGCGCTTCTACTTGGAAATGAAAGAGCGTGTGCTCGGCTTGGGTTTGCGCATTGACATGGCCACCCTTGCGCTGAATAAAGGCCATCAAGCCATCATCCAAGGCAAAATTGCGACTGCCACGAAACACCAGGTGCTCTAAAAAATGCGCCATGCCCAGGTAGTCCGCCGGCTCCGCATGACTGCCCGCTGCAAAACTTAAGGCCAAGGCGGCCTGCGCTGAATCACCTGCCGGTAAGACCTGGAGTTCGCAGCCCTCTGCCAGCATGGTCTGCCACAGCGAATGATGCTCTGAATATGTCTGCTGCATAAATACCTCTTAGCCAAGTACCGACACGATCAAGAGCTCAGCGCGATAACGCAACAGTACTTTAGAACCAGTTTCAGCCTAGCGCTGTACCTGTAAATGTTGCGGCCACTGGATTGGCAGTGACGGGATAACCCAGACTGGTGTTTTAACTAGCAATAACGCTGACGTACAGAGCGCTACTCGGCGCTACTCGGCGCTATGTGACTTGGCACTTTGGTCGCAAGGCTAAATATATGTTAAAACCACCAAGGTCGTATTTAACCCGCACGGCAATGCTATACAGACTAAGGTTGCTCTTCATTGAGTGAAGTGCATTTCATACATAAATAAAAAAAGTGAGAAAACTATGAAAAAGCTCATCACCGCGTTCTGCCTCACCGCCCTACTCAGCCCTGCTGCCTTCGCTGAGCAATGGCTTACGACCCTCGAGACTGCCACGCCTCAAGAAGGCTACGAACTGGCGGTCAAACTCTCACGTATTGCGGTCAAACTGACTCAACCCTCAGCAGAAAAGCGCACACAAGTTCGCGCCGAATATGAAACTAATGCTGATAACCTAATCGCTGTATCACAAACCGTCGCGACCAATTTTCAAACGGTTGCTGCCGCCAATAATTATTGGAAAAAGTAAGTTTTACCTTTATTCAACTTAGCGTTTAAGCACAGATGAACGCATTATAAAACGCGCATAGAGTCACTCTACTGCGCGTTTTATAAGCCAAGTAAAAATTGCCGAAAATATGAATTAATACTCAGCGCACCATCGTCCACTCGCCCTGCTTGTTCTTCTTAAAACGCACCGCTTCAATATTAGTTTTTTCCTGCCCCAGCATTGTCACTGTCGCTTCAACGCTGCACAGATAAACACTATCAGCCTCGGACTCACAGCCTTGCAGAGCAATGTTTTCAATCTTGGGCATCATGCTCGCTAACATCGTATTGAGATCACTATCCTCAGCATCAATCATGCCGGTGACCTTATCTAAATCGTGCTTGATTTGCTCCTGCAGCACCTGACGCACCTCTGCTTCTGAGGGCGCACCGCCACAGGCCGCCAATCCGGCTGCCATTGCCACCAACACCGTCCAGCGCGCCCAACCTTTTACTACGTTCATTCTTACTCCTTGTTAGACGCGAGCTGCGCCGTTTTTAAAAATGCTCACTGCAGGCTACAACCTGCAGTCAATTATCAATTTTATTACGTTCGATCGATTAATTATGTCGGGCTTACAATAAAAACAACACTAATAAAATGATAAATATCAATAAGCTTATTTTAAAAACAATATCAATAGATAAACGAGAAAACAACACTAAATGGCACAGCTATTACTTCTAAAGCACTGTGTCTCTACTGCTTTTCAAGGTCATATACTCAAACCAGAGCGATACCTATCGTTCTAAATCAAATAAAAATAGTGGAGGTAATTATGCAGTGGATTAATCCAGCGTACAGCGATCTAAGACTCGGCTTCGAAGTAACAGCCTACGTTTACGTTCGCTAATAATAGAGCACTGGAGACTCTATTTCCAGTGCTCCTTCATACAAAAGGAGCTCACTCTATGCACAATAAAAGCTCTATATCAGCGGCGTGTTTTTTTAATATTAATGAGTCATTTATGTTCCGCTGGGAGCCTTCCCAAGATGCATTCGTGATTATGTATCCAGAAGGCATTGTTAAACTTAACCAAACCGCCGGTGAAATATTAAGTTATTGCGATGGCAAACATTCAGTCACTGACATCGCGGCTCTTCTTGCCAAAAAGTTTACTGCAAGTGAAGACTTTATTTTGGCGCAAGTGAATGATTTTCTGGAGGTCAGTCATGGCAAAGGTTGGATCACAATTACGTCTTGATGGGAATGGTGCGCCGATCTGGTTGCTTCTCGAGCTGACGTATAAATGCCCCCTCAAGTGCGCCTTTTGCAGTAACCCAACAGAGTTGGATGACTTAAGCGATGAGCTGAGCACTGAGCAGTGGAAAAAAGTTATCCATGACGCCAAAGCGATGGGAGCATTGCAAATTGGCTTTTCTGGCGGTGAGCCGACACTGCGTAAAGACCTCGAAGAGCTGGTCGCCGAAGCCAATCAATTAGGCTATTACACCAACCTGATTACCTCAGGGATTGGTTTAACCACTAAACGTTTACAACGTTTAAAAGAAGCAGGCTTAAGGCACATCCAACTGGGCATGCAGTCCAGCGAGCCGACCACAACCCACTGGATTTCTGGGGTTGATTGCTTTGATAAAAAAATAAAGATCGCCAAAGAAATAAAACGCTTGGGCTTTCCCATGGTACTCAATGTCCCAATTTCAAAAATCAATATACATCTAGTCCCAGAGATTATTGACCTCGCCGCAGAGATTGGTGTGGAGTACTTAGAGCTGGCCAATGTTCAATACTATAACTGGGCGTTAATCAATCGCGATCAACTGATGCCCACCCAAGAGGAGTTGATTACAGCCGAAGCACAGGTCAACGCTGCACGCCTGCGCTTGGGCGACAAAATGACCTTGTTTTTTGTGATTCCAGACTATTTTGAAGGCCGTCCTAAAGCCTGTATGAATGGCTGGGGCAGTATTCATTTAACCGTGGCACCGGATGGAACAGTTTTACCTTGCTCACAAGCCCGCAGCATGAAACATCTTAATTTCCCTAATGTACGCAAGCAGGATTTGTCTTGGATTTGGCACCAGTCAAACGAGTTTAATCTGTACCGCGGTGACAGCTGGATGAAAGAACCGTGCCGCAGCTGCTCCGAAAAAACCACCGATTTTGGCGGCTGCCGTTGCCAAGCCTTTTTACTCACCGGCGATGCCGCTAATACCGACCCTGCTTGCAGTAAGTCAGAGCATCACTCGTTAATTATCGACGCCGTACAGCACGCCAATAACACCAGCAACACCACGCTGATTGCTCGCGAAGCCGGCTGGGTTAACTTGGAGTTAGAGCCATGAAACTCCCGCATGACTCTTTGCTCGGCACCCTCAGTGCTGGCGTGGTGTTAACCGCAGTTTTATATCTGTTCGCAGCAGCACTGATCAGCGGGGTATAAGATGATGTTTGCAGTCTTCGATATGTTCTTGCGCTACCTGCATATCCTGTTTGCTTTAGTCTGGATTGGCCATAACTATGCCAACGTTGTGCAAAATCCAAGATTCAAAGCGTTGCACAGTGAAGCCTCAGCAGAAGATCGCGATTTAGCTTTAACTCGCAGAATGCAACGCGAGCATGGCGCCTTTCGCTATGCGTCACTGCTGGTGCTGTTCTCAGGCTTAGCGATGCTCGGCTATCGCGGCACGTTGGTCTCAGCCTTAAGTCTAGAAGGCCATCACGCCGTGATTGGCATCGGCGCGTGGCTGGGTATTATCATGGTCTGCAACCTGTGGTTTGTGCTTTGGCCGCATCAGAAAAAAGTCTTGGGCTTTGTCGCCGCGCCGCTACAGGAACGCATTCGCTGCTCTCGCATCACCTTTCTCTCCTCACGCAGCAATACTATTTTATCCATGCCGCTACTGTTTTTTATGGTCGCAGGCAGCCATGGCTTGGTGCTGTTCTAATGCGCACTCGAGCACAAACCTTCAACTTCTCTGGTGGCCCCGCCGTGATGCCAGAGTCACTGTTACTGCGCGCGCAGAGTGAACTGCTTAATTGGCACAACAGCGGTATGTCAGTGCTAGAAATGCCCTTCACCAGCCCGCACTTTATCGACATCATGACTGCTGCTAAGCAAAAAATACGCGATATTTTAGCAGTGCCGAGCAACTATCAAATCCTATTTATGCAGGGCGGTGCCTCGACTCAGTTTGCTTTAATTCCCATGAACCTGCTACCGCATGGCGGCCACGCCACTTATATCGACAGCGGCTACTGGTCGATGAAAGCGGCAAACGAAGCCAAACAGCACGGTACCATTCATCTGGGCGCCAGCGTCAATCACGCAACACCGTTACGCATTCCAGCGTCAGCCGATTGGGTTGTGCCTCCGCAATCAGCGTATTGCCATA
The DNA here is from genome assembly GCF_905120345.1 of Denitrificimonas caeni. GTDB lineage: Bacteria > Pseudomonadota > Gammaproteobacteria > Pseudomonadales > Pseudomonadaceae > Denitrificimonas > Denitrificimonas caeni_A. Next base: position 107,599 of record NZ_CAJHOA010000002.1, read on the forward strand.
TCACCAGCAATGAAACCACGACTGGCCTGGCTTTTCACAGCGACCCCAAACTCGGCTCCATGACACTGATTGCCGATATGACCTCCGACTTTATGTCGCGTCCTATCTGTATCGAAAACTACGGAGTGATCTATGCCGGCTGCCAAAAAAATATCGGCCCCACCGGCTTGGTTATCTTAATCATCCGCGATGATCTGATCAAAAAAGCACGCCCAGAGCTACCGAACATCTTCAGCTATCAAGAACACATTGTTAATAACAACCGTCTTAATACGCCGCTCACCTACAGTATCTATCTCACCGATTTAGCCTGCGATTGGATTATCGAACAAGGCGGTGTGCTGGCCTTATCTCACAGAAACCGACAACGCGCAGACACTCTCTACGCTCTGCTGGATGCTGATGATTTTTATAGCTGCCCTGTCGATAAGTGCTGCCGTTCGATGATGAATGTGTGCTTTAACCTAGCGAGCACCGCCCTTGAACAGCAGTTTCTAAGCGCCGCTGAACAACACGGCTTGCTGAATCTGCAAGGTCATAAACACTTGGGCGGCATCCGCGCCAGTCTCTACAACGCGCAAACCACTGAAGCCATCGATGCGCTGATGCACTTTATGGAGTACTTTCGTGCCACTCACAGCCGTTAACGATAGAGAGGTGGCGTTCCGCACCGCCTGCCAACACGCACGCGCCGCACCGCTAGCCGCCCAAGCAGCACTGGCTTTCGATAATAAAGCGGCACGCGTGCTGGGCCTTAACTTTGCCAATCGCTTGGGGATCGCCGCCGGTTTCGATAAACACGGACAGCTCGGTAAAGCCGCCGCAGCACTGGGCTTTGGTCATATCGAACTCGGTAGCTGGACACTGGCGCACTGCACATCAGCACTGATTCAAGAGCCGCCGGCAGGCGTCACTGCTGCACGGATTGGGGTTAACCTGCAGATCCATGACCTTAGCCCAACAGAGTTTAAGACCACACTTACTACGCACTTAGCACAGCTCGCAACAATTGCTGATTACCTCAGCATTAATGTTTACGAAAGCTATAGCCAAGACACTTTACAGACGATTCTTCAGCGGGTAATACAGGTCAAAACCCAGCAATTAAACCCGGCACAACATGATGCGAAACATGTCCCGATTGTTTTAAAACTGCATAGCAGTGCGCACTCAGACTACCTGTCTTCGATCATGCCGCGGCTGCAAGCGTTTCCAGTCGAAGGAATTGCCGTTTCCTTTGATTTAGGTAAACCCGTCACCCAACATGCTTTTTCATTTTGGCAAAATCCTGCCGCACAAGCACATGCCTGCCGTCAGCTAGAGTTTTGTCGAAAAACTATCCCTGCGCAGACAGCTTTAATTGCTATTGGCGGCGTCAGCCAAGCACAGCACTATCAAGACCGGCTGAATGCCGGTGCCGATCTGGTCCAGCTACATAACGCCCTCGTGTTTAACGGCGTTGATATCGCCTACCAAGTACTGCGTTAGGGTTGCGTAGAAAAGCTACACGTATTGTATAAAATCGGCTCTCACGCTTTTATTGTCATCACAGTTATTAAACACCACATTAAAGGCAAGCATGGATGACTCGACGCAAGCAGCAGGCTCAGTATCGAACAAGATAGCGGATAGGTTGAGCAATCGTATTAACAGATTGAAGTCAGAACTTTCGTAAGATGGCGCAGTGGACGGGACTCGAACCCGCGACCCCGGCGTGACAGGCCGTTCGAGCCAGAGGCCCTTAATCAACATACATTGCACATTAACTGTAACTAATTGATATACAAATAAATAGGAGCTGAACAGCTTCAACATCAATCTATGCCAATTAGTACAAGTGAGCTGGTCACAGACGGTGAAACCTCTGTTTTCAATGGGAACAATGTTCCCACTTCCTTGTGACTTACTCGGCAGACACGCAGGGAAGCTGGATCTCAAAAATCATCTGTTCACCATCACCTCGTGCCGTAATACTGCCACCGTGCGCTTCAATAATTGACTTCACAATGGCCAAACCTAAACCTGCTCCGTCGCCTTTGCGTTGACGTGAAGGGTCAGCCCGATAAAACCGATCAAAGAGTTTTGGTAGATGCTCAGGATCGATGGTTAAGCCTGGGTTTTCCACACGAATCATCACCCTGTCGTTACTATGCGCCACAAGAGTCACTGTCACCGCCTGCCCCTCTGCGGTATAACGTATGGCATTGGATAGAAGATTACTCAGCGCGCGGCGAATCATTAGCCTGTCAGCCTCCACCCAAACGACAGGCCCTATGCATACTAATGAAACACCGCGCTCATCAGCCCACGCCTCAAAGTACTCAAATAACATCTGCACTTCGGTGACTAAGTTGAGCTTAACCCGCTCCCCTTGCAGCTGCTGGTTGTCAGCTTGAGCCAAAAACAGCATATCGCCGACCATTTTGGCCATACGCTCATACTCTTCCAAACTTGAATACAAAATCTCTTGATACTGCTCGATGTCACGGGCTTGCGAAAGCGCGACTTCCGTTTGCGTTTTCAAGTTAGTGATAGGTGTACGCAACTCATGGGCGATATCCGCGGAAAAGTTTGAGAGACGCGCAAAGCTCTCTTCGATCCGATCGAGCATGTCGTTGAATGAGACTGCGAGCTCGGTTAACTCGACTGGAACAGTATTGGGAGCAAGCCGAATAGACAGATGATCAGACTTGATTCGACGAATTTCTGCACTGATGCGCCGCAGAGGTGCATGACCTTGGTAGACTGCAATCCATGTAGCAAAAATAGCAACCATGCATGCTGCAAAAGTAATCAGCTTCAAATACATATGAAAACTATCAAGATAGTGCAAATGGAAATCAATGCCTGTTGCTACTGCTAACGTTAAGGGTTGGCCGTCTAAAGCCTGTGTTTGCGTAAGCTGCACAACGGCTCCCCTATAGGTCTTTTCTTTATCTCGCCAGACTTTCACCGACTTAATACTGACTACATCTGCAGAAGGGACCATTCCTGCAAAACCGCCAAAATCTGAGCTAGGCGTGGCGTAAATTACTTTACCGCTAGAGTCAGTTATCCGAAACTGAGCATTGTGATGGCCTGAGACCGCCCTTGCTAATCGACGCTCAAGGCTCTCAGTTGTTGCATCTAACAATGGACCGGACAGTGATTGAGAAACTATCTGCACGACCGCATTAAGCTCATCAATATCCTGTTGCTCAAAGTGAGTATCAATAGAACGTTCAACTATCCAGCCAAATGCGAGAAGCACAGCTGTTATGACAACACCGATAGATACGGTAAGGCGTAGAACTAAGGATGCAGGGCGACGTGTCACGAATTAGACCTCACTACTGACGTCAAGCATATAACCTATGCCGCGTACCGTATAAATAAGTTTAGGCTCGAAATCATCGTCGATTTTGGCACGCAGCCGCCTAATTGCAACATCGATGACATTAGTATCACTCTCAAAATTCATACCCCATACTTGCGATGCAATAAAAGACCGAGGCAACACTTCACCTTGGCGGCGCATTAACAGTTCTAATAGGGAAAATTCTTTATTTGTCAGGTTAATACGTACCTCATGTCGCTGCGCCCGTCGTCGTGAAAGGTCTAATACAAGGTCAGCCGCCCATATGTTTTCATTAAAAGCAGGCGTTGCACCTCGACGTAATAATGTGCGCACTCGTGCTAATAACTCCGAAAAAGAAAAGGGCTTGATCAAATAATCATCAGCACTCAGCTCCAGATTTTCACCTCCTTTCTCCACGTTATTACATGCAAGCAAGTACAGCACTGGTGTAGTCAACTTGGCTTCGCGCAACGCATGAATCATCCGCCAACCATCAACATCTGGCAGCATCACATTCAATATAATCAGATCATAATACTCTGTGAGCGCAAGGTGGTGCCCGTCTAACCCTGTGCGAGCTATATCAACAATAAAACCTAGCTCTGTCAGACACTGACTAATATATTCGCCTGCTTCTATTTCATCTTCAACCACCAGCAGTCTCATGCACTCACATCCCGAATTGGTTCGTTTTTTCGCCCGTAAAAAAACACTTACGAGCTATATACGTTGCGTATCAGCACTACTTTAATCATCTCAAGATGACATGACCATGGCCCGCACATTACAAATTTGTAATGCATATTTCATCAGCCTATTCATCAGAAAAATCCCTATAAAATGCTGCCGAGCCTAAATAAAAATAGAGAGGGTTTATTGTGTGATTACTGCACAGCGAACACAATTCATGCTCAACCCGTAAAACCCAATCACTTCCTTTCAGAAAAATCTTGATGAGAGCTTCTTATCGAGAACACCGTAATTTAATTTCACATGACAGAGATGTAATAACTAGGTAATCAAATTGAGCGCAACACCTTGCTAAGTTGTAAGCATTAACTTTACGCAGTGCCTTATCTTGCAACTCAGTTCTCAAAAGGAATTAACATGAAATGTGATATGAAAATGATGATCAAGGCAACTCTTTCTTTAGGTGTCGTCATCGTTGCTACATATGTAACGTTCCCTTCAGTCCGAGTATGGATTATCACTAGCTCGCCATTTTTATTCTTCCTGCTTTGTCCATTGATCATGCTCTTCATGATGAAGAGCATGCAATCTTGCAACAAGGAACAAAAAACAGAAGAGAAACAAGCAGATAAAACTATCACTTAGCCACTCTTTGATGCCGCTGTTGAGACTTAACGGAGGTTAAATATTAAGCACCGATCCTCATCAATCGACTCGATTCAGCCATTCCACTTTAATACTGTGAGCATAAAGCATCTCTTAAACAAGATTTAGCGCACATTACAGAAATGTAATGTGCGCGTCACTCGCCCGACAGCAACACTTCGCTAAAGTGACTTTAATCAAATCAGTCGACTATCTGTCAGGTCTCCAAATCGACTTTTCAATTTCTTCAGTTCGGGATACGCGCACATGAATCGTCAACCGCCTGCTGCACCTGCAATTGCTTCTTTACCACGTCGCCGCTTTGTTCAAGGGCTTGCTGGCGGTGGTGTTTTACTGGGTTTATCGCCCCTGCTAAACACAGTTCTAGCACAGCCACGCGCAACACAAACCGGTGCGCCAAAGGTGCTCAGCGGTACTGTGTTCAACTTGGAGATTGGTGAATCACCTGTCAACTTCACCGGCAGCCCACGCATGGCTACAACGGTGAATGGCTCACTGCCTGCCCCTACCTTGCATTGGCGTGAAGGCGATACCATCACCATTCACGTTAAGAATCACTTAAAAGAAGCCACTTCCATCCATTGGCACGGCATTATTTTACCTTTTGAAATGGACGGTGTGCCCGGTATCAGCTTTGCTGGGATAGCCCCCGGAGAAACCTTTACCTACCAATTTAAACTCGAGCAAAACGGCACCTACTGGTATCACTCACACTCAGGTATGCAAGAAGCGACAGGCGTATATGGAGCGATTGTCATTGAACCGGCACAATCTGACCCCGTACGCAGTGATCGCGACCATGTGATTCAACTCTCCGACTGGACCGATGAAGACCCTATGCGGGTACTCGCTAAGCTAAAAATGCAAGGCGACTATTACAATTACAATCAGCCGACAGTCGTTGATTTCCTCCAAGACGTTTCAGCTGACAGCCTGAAAGGCGCACTCGAAAAACGTAAAATGTGGAACGAAATGCGCATGAGTCCGACCGATTTAGCGGACTTATCGGCAAATGTTCTCACCTACTTAATGAACGGCACAACACCGGCCGGTAACTGGACAGGGCTGTTCCGTCCAGGCGAACGTGTCCGCCTACGCTTTATCAATGGTGCCGCAAATACCTTTTACGACGTGCGCATCCCTGGCCTTAAATTAACGGTGGTTCAGGCAGATGGCGTCAATCTAGAGCCAGTTACAGTAGACGAGTTCCGCTTCGGCCCTGGGGAAACCTATGACGTTCTGGTCGAGCCCAAGGACGAGACCTATACCGTTTTTGCTCAAGCAATGGATCGTAGTGGATACGCGCGCGGCACGTTAGCCACGCGCGCCGGGCTTACGGCTGCTGTTCCAGACGTTGATAAGCCAGAGTGGCTCGATATGGCGGATATGATGGGCGCTATGGGTAGCGGCGACATGGCTGGTATGGACCATGGTGCGATGGCCGGTATGGCCGGCGGCAGCATGACAGGTATGGACCACAGCGCGATGGCCGGTATGGCAGGGGGCAGCATGGCAGGCATGGACCACAGCGCGATGACCGGTATGGCTGGGGGCGGCATGGCAGGCATGGACCACAGTGCCATGGCGGGTATGGATTTAAATAAAGCCAGCAGCACTGTCAAGCACGCTCAAACAGAATACGGCGCAAGCATTGATATGCGCGTTGACACGCCGCGCACCAACCTCGATGACCCCGGAATCGGATTGCGTAACAACGGCCGCCGGGTACTCACCCTAGCAGACCTGCGCACACTGGGAGGCCCCATGGATCCGCGTGGCGCCGAGCGCGAGATCGAACTCCATCTCACCGGTAATATGGAGCGTTACGCGTGGTCCTTTGACGGCGTGGAGTACGGTAAATCTACACCTATACATTTTCGTTACGGCGAGCGCGTCAGGGTTATTTTGCACAACGACACCATGATGACGCACCCCATGCACTTACACGGTATGTGGAGCGAGCTGGAAGCGCCCGACGGTAGTTTTCAGGTTCGTCGCCATACCATTCCCGTACAACCCGCCCAACGCATTAGCTTTCTGGTAACCGCCGATGCATTGGGACGCTGGGCGTGGCATTGCCACTTGATGCTGCATATGGATGCCGGAATGTTCCGCGAAGTGGTGGTCGCATGACATCAGTCAATCAGAAAAAGGGAATCCTAACTGTGAATACCCCTATAAAGAAAAGAATTCTTGCTATCACTCTAGCATCAATAGGTACTGCACCATTTTTTGCTTATGCCCAAGCAGATCACCAACATAGCGGCCATAACGCCTCACCCGACAACGCATCACTTGCCGATCAAACCGCCGTGCCCGTAATGGATCACAGCACAATGCAGATGCCGGGTATGGATCACGGGGCGATGTCTATGAACTCGCCTCCTGCGCAAACCGATCCAGATAGCGCTTCCCCTGCTCATGATATGGGTGCTATGGACCATGGCTCCATGCAAATGCAGGGTGGGTCAGCGCCAACAGATGCGCGTGATCCCGATGCTTACTCGGGTGGTTACACGCGCAATGCTGGTCAGTATTCCTTAGGGGCTGAACACCGTTTGCGCATGTCTGACGCGCACAATTTCGCCTCTGTGGGTATCGACAAGCTTGAGTATGTTAGAGCCCGTGGCGGTGATGAATGGACCGCCTATGAAGGGCAAGCTTGGTTTGGCGGCACCTACAACCGAGCGGTACTTAAGGCAGAAGGTGAAGTCGCACAGGGTAAGCTGCAGGAGTCTCGAACTGAGCTGCTGTGGGGACATGCTGTTTCGACGTTTTGGGATACTCAACTAGGGGTTCGCTTCGACCACGGGCAAGGTACGCCCAACCGAGAATGGCTCGCGCTTGGCGTGCAAGGTCTGACGCCCTATTGGTTCGAGGTCGATGCTACAGCTTATGCTGGTCCCAGCGGCCGCACGGCGCTGAGACTCAACGCAGAATACGACCTATTACTGACGCAGAAGCTCTACCTGCAGCCTAGCGTCGAGGCCAACTTCTACGGCAAAAACGACAAAGCTCGTGAGATTGGTAGAGGCCTCTCGGATGCTAAGGCGGGCCTGCGACTGAAGTATGAAGTGACGCGCCAGTTTGTTCCTTACATTGGCGTGGAGTGGTCCAGCAAGTTTGGACAGACAGCCGATTATGCACAAGAGGAGGACGAGTCCAAGCACGAGACGCGCTTTGTCGCGGGTATCAGTTTTCGCTTTTAACGTTATTTCCTTGAGCCCGCGCCAGAAACGCGGTACTTAACCACTGATTAATGCAGAGAAAATCATGATCAAAAAAACACTATCAATCCTTGCTTTAAGCACCTTACCAGCCCTTGTGTTTGCCGCTGGTGAACACATGGGAGGGCACAACATGCCTGCGCACGGTATGGAAGGCCATGACATGTCAACGATGTCGCAAGCGACACCGATCTACGGGCAACCAGGCGATTCGAGCAAAGTGAGCCGTACAATCGAAGTGACAATGGATGACAGCATGCGTTTTACGCCGAGTCAAATAGATGTTAAACAAGGGGAAACCGTACGGTTTTTCATTAAAAACTCGGGGAAAATCCCTCACGAAATGGTTATTGGCTCACTTGGCGAGCTAAAAGCCCATGCCGCTGAGATGCTTGCAATGCCAGACATGCAGCACACAGACCCGAGTATGATCACTCTAAATCCAGGGCAGCGCGGTGGATTGGTCTGGCAGTTTGATAAGGCAACTACGGTGGATTTTGCCTGCTTGATTCCTGGGCATACGGAAGCCGGCATGGTAGGCAAGATACAAGTTAAATAACCAGTATTTAGCACAGCGTCTGATCGCCTAATTATCGCATTTTTGCGGCCCCTAGAGTGGTATCACTGCCTATGCAATGCTGCCACTCTATCGTTACTACACACCCAATAGAGTCGACACGAACAAAGCACTAAATAGGCTCTAAAACGGTGTAAATATTTAGTTGATGGCATGCATACACGATTGAAATATCTATTCCTAATATTAAGTATTCTTGTCGCCAACACCGCTATCGCCTCGGAGCGCGGACAAGTCTCAAACCCCAGGGTACAGCACTCTATTTTGGTCAAGCACTCACATCAATCAGCGGATCGATTCGAGGGCTTAGAAAATATGTTTCTTAAGACGCCATTGAGTGAGCGATCGCAAACTAACTCAGTTTTTGGCTACCGAGTTCACCCTGTATCAGGGCAGTGGAAAGGCCATCAGGGTATTGATTACCCCGCACCAAAAGGCACGCCTATTCGCGCCACGGCCCAAGGCAAGATAACTTTTATTGGCGCGCAAAACGGGTACGGAAAAGTTATCTTCATCAGCCACGACAATGATTACTCTACGGTATATGCACATCAAAGCCGTTTTGAAAATGGATTAAAAAAAGGAACCCACATAGAAAAAGGACAAATCATTGGTTACGTTGGATCAACTGGAATAGCCACAGGCAATCATTTGCATTATGAGCTACGGGTTAATAATCAGCCTGTAGATCCCATTCAAGAGAAACAACAACTGGCCTCCTATCTCCAAAGATAACTGCACTTGGGACGCTCAATTAGTAAGAGTAATTAAGATGGCTCTAACAGTAAAAAAAACCATAATTATCTGTGTAATTAGTATTTTTATGCTTGCCGCCAGTGTTTTTATGTTCGGATCATCGCTGGGTAACAAGTCAGCTTATATTGACCCGTCCGATAAACAGCTCGTGGCCGACGGCAAACAAATCTATGCTAAAAATTGCGCATCCTGTCACGGTGCAAAGTTAGAGGGCCAGCCTGATTGGCGAACACGTCAAGCCAATGGCCGTTTGCCCGCGCCGCCGCATGATGAAACTGGGCACACTTGGCATCATCCTGATGCACTATTAATTGATATTACAAAAAACGGTCTAGTGCCTGGTGTTACAGCGCCAGAGGGCTACACGAGTGATATGCCGGCTTACAAGACGTTATTGAGCGAGCATAATATCCTAGCGGTGCTCGCATATATAAAGAGCTCTTGGCCACAGCATGCGTTAGCCAGACAGAAGGAAATCTCTCAGCAGAAAAAGTAAGGTGCTTTGAACCATGCTCTTCTATTTGCAGCCAAAGTAGGACTTAAATAACATGACTAAACACAACGAAAATCCTCATAGCCATCACCACAATGAAGATGTTCCCTCTCTTGCAGCAACGACTGAATTAAATGACCTTGTTTGCGGAATGACAGTAACGAAAAGTTCGCCGCACCACATTGAATATTCAGGTCATGCTTATTATTTTTGCAGCACTAAATGCCTCAGCAAATTTAATCAACAGCCAGAAAAGTATATTAATCCAAGCAAGAACTCTGAAACCTCAGCGGATACGTCTGTACCTGGCTCGACCTACACATGTCCGATGCACCCCGAAATCCAACAGGATCATCCGGGCAGTTGTCCTAAATGTGGCATGGCACTTGAACCTATGATGCCAAGCTTGGATGATGACGATAACCCTGAGTTCAAAGACTTCTCGCGGCGCTTTTGGTCGACACTGCCCTTAACAGTTGTTGTCACAGTGCTCGCTATGTTCGGCCACCAGCTTGGGTGGTTCACTATGGCAACGCAAACGTGGATTGAGCTAGTGCTTTCGATACCTGTAGTGCTGTGGGCTGGACAACCCTTTTTCGTGCGTGGCTGGCAATCAGTTATCAATCGCAGCCCCAATATGTGGACGCTCATTGGCCTAGGAACTGGAGCTGCGTTTATATACAGCACGGTTGCGACCATTGCCCCAGGAGTATTTCCTGAAACATTTATGTCGATGGGAAGAATCGCCGTCTATTTTGAAGCAGCTGTAGTGATTATTTCTCTGACACTATTTGGTCAAATGCTCGAACTGCGAGCTCGCTCACAGACCTCTGCGGCAATAAAATCGCTGTTAGGTCTTGCTCCGAAGACAGCTCGCCGCATTAACACCGATGGCACTGAAGAGGATGTGCCTCTAACACACGTCCATGAAGGCGATCTCTTACGGGTACGCCCTGGCGAAAAAGTACCTGTTGATGGAATAGTTGAAGAAGGCTCCAGCTCACTGGATGAGTCGATGTTGACCGGTGAACCTCTTCCCGTGAGTAAGCGGCCAGGCGATAAAGTCATTGGTGCAACCATGAATACCTCCGGTGCACTGGTGATACGTGCTGAGAAAGTTGGCTCGGCAACGGTATTGGCGCAAATCGTGCAACTTGTCGCTCAGGCACAGCGTTCACGTGCTCCAATGCAACGCATGGCCGATCTAGTCGCGGGCTATTTTGTTATGTCCGTAGTGTTCATTGCGTTACTGACATTTTTTGTTTGGGGCTTCTGGGGCCCTCAACCAAGCTGGGTGTACGGATTGATTAATGCCGTTGCCGTATTGATCATCGCTTGCCCTTGCGCATTGGGCTTAGCTACGCCGATGTCCATTATGGTGGCAACAGGACGTGGTGCGACCCAGGGTATCTTATTCCGTGACGCCGCAGCGATTGAAAATCTGCGCAAGGTGGACACTTTAATCGTTGATAAAACTGGAACACTGACAGAAGGTCGACCCACCTTTAATAAAGCAGTGCCTGTAGAAGGTACTAGTGCTGAGGAAGTCTTACGTCTTGCCGCAAGTCTTGATCAAGGCAGTGAACACCCTCTGGCCGAAGCCATTGTTAACGCCGCTCGTGAACGCGGTATAACACTAAGCGCTGTTAACGAATTTGAGTCCGGCAGCGGTATAGGTGTACGCGGTATAGTCGATACAACCAAGCTGATCTTAGGCAATACGGCCTTAATGCAGCAGGAAAATATCAGCATCGATGCTCTGTCGGTTACTGCAGATGCTCTACGTATGGAGGGTGCTAGCGTTATGTATTTAGCTAGCGATGGCCAGTTACTTGGTTTGCTGGCGGTATCCGATCCAATTAAACAGAGTACTCCGGAAGCAGTCAACGATCTTAAAGCGGCAGGAATTCGCGTCATCATGGCAACTGGCGACGGTATCGCTACCGCTAATGCCGTCGCTAAACAGCTTGGGATTGACGAGGTGCACGGCGATGTTAAGCCCGCTGATAAGCTCGATCTTGTCAGCAAGCTGCAATCTGAAGGCCGAATTGTCGCCATGGCAGGTGATGGTATTAACGATGCCCCTGCACTGGCAAAAGCTGATGTTGGCATTGCAATGGGGACGGGTACGGACGTCGCGATGAACAGTGCCCAGATCACGCTAGTCAAAGGTGATTTACGTGGTATATCCACAGCCCGTCATCTTTCAGACTTGACCGTAGCCAACATGAAACAGAACTTGGGTTTTGCGTTCATTTACAACGCTCTTGGCGTCCCACTGGCTGCAGGGGTTTTGTATCCGTTTATGGGTTTATTACTTTCGCCAATGTTCGCCGCGCTCGCAATGAGTCTAAGCTCTGCTTCAGTAGTATTTAACGCGCTAAGATTACGAAAATCAAAATAGTGTAATTTTATTAAGTAGCGAGTTGCAGTCATTACTCATTTGTAAAACTGCAACCCGTTACTGATCACTACTATTACCTGTTTATAACTCGACACTTCTCGTTAAAAATTAATATAAATTTACTGTTGTAGCTATACTCTTATGACCGCAATGTAATGTTAGAGTCATGAGCGAGACAGTATTCATAACTTATAATTAACTCACAATTACTGGAGGTCGTTATGAATACAAGAAAACTGTTAGTAGCAATTATTTTTCTAAGCTCAACGCAATTGGCTTTTGCAAGCTCATCCATTGATAATCTTACTCAAAAAAATCAACAAAAAAATATTGAAATCACACAAAAGTATGCTGCGAGTAATAATAAAGCAGTACCGGAAATTGTAGATTATAAATATGGAATGCCGATTGATGTAAAAAAACTTATACACGCAACGAAAGAAATTAAAACTTGTGGAAATTACAAGAAAATAATGAGCTTCGAAGATTCTCAAGGTGATTTACACGCCGTTCGCTATACGGTACTGGGTAGTTGTCGCCAAAGTGAAGGATGATGATATTGCTATCAGAGCAGGATTAAATATCTAATTTTCAATTAATGTTATCCGTTTCGATAAAATATTAAGTGATCTTTATAATTAATAAAAAAATAGGTTGTAATTTTATTACAGCCTATTTTTTACAATTAATTCATATCAGATACGTCAAGTACGTAGCCAACTCCACGCACTGTCTGAATAAGTTTTAGCTCAAAATCACTATCAATCTTAGCCCGCAAACGTTTTACAGCAACGTCAATCACATTTGTATCACTATCAAAGTTCATATCCCAAACTTGAGAAGCAATCAGAGAACGAGGCAAGACCTCACCTTTATGCCGGATAAAAAACTCTAGCAAACTAAATTCTTTACTTGTCAGTATGATTTTGACTCCGCTACGCGTGACTCTCCGAGAGACTAAATCTAAGGTCAGGTCTGCGACCTGAAACTGACTTTCTACAATGACAGCAGTGCCACGACGCAATAACGTTCTTACTCGAGCTAAAAGCTCAGCAAATGCGAAAGGTTTGACCAAGTAGTCGTCAGCACCCAGCTCAAGCCCTTTTACTCGGTGTTCAATTGTTCCAAGAGCTGTCAGCAGCAGGATCGGCATACCTTTCCCCGCTGTCCTCAACAGTTTTACAACATCCCATCCGTTGATATCAGGAAGCATGATGTCAAGAATCATCAAATCATAATCAGCCGTCATTGCCAGGTGATAGCCCGTCATGCCACTGCCTGCTAGATCGACAACAAAGCCAGCCTCAGTAAGCCCTTTGCAGAGGTACTCCCCAGTTTTCACCTCATCCTCAACGACTAATATTTTCACGCATCCTCCAACACATTGATGTAGTCATATCATTGTAGTGAGGCCATAGCTGATATCAATGGATTATCACAAGAATGACAACATTGTCATTCTTCCGTCACTCGTTAAACAGACTTATATCGATAAGGTATGTTTCATAACAGCTAATCAGACATCGCTTTAATTCATTTTGATGTGGCTTTTCTGGACGGAAAATAACATGTTTAAAATTAAGATACTGATACTCAGTTTACTGCTTGCTCTTGCGGGATGCACATCGTTGGCTCCAGATTATCAGCGCCCAAAGTTACCCGTGCCACAACACTTTTCAGTAAATGACACCAAAGACAATAAACAGCCTCCAACAGCAGGATTGCAAAATACCGGTTGGCGAGCATTTTTCTCTGACCCTCAGCTAAAGTCTTTTATCAATGAGTCATTGCAATACAACCGCGATTTACAGCTGGCCACTCTGAAAGTTGCTGAAGCCAGAGCCCAATATAATGTGACGAATGCCAGTCGTTACCCGCAGTTAGATGGTATCTCTGATGTCACATATCGCGGTGGATTAAACAGTGGCTTAGAGACCACTAATCAATACAGTGCTGGGGTAGAGCTAAATTTTGATCTGGACTTATTTGGCCGCTTAAAAAACATGAGTGAAGCTGATCGTCAAAATTACTTCTCTAGTCAACAAGCGCAACGCGCCGTACATATTCTGCTGGTCTCTAATGTTTCTCAAAGTTACTTTAATCAAAAGCGAGCTTATCAACAGTTAATGATTGTTAAAAAAACGCTAAAAAACTATCAGCGCTCTTTTTCTTTGATTGAACAGAAAACTCAAACAGGACGTACTACATTATTAGCTCTAGAGCAGGCTCGAGGTTTAGTTGAGACAACCAAAAGTGAGGTCGCCAAACGAGAATGGGAGTTGGCCCAAGCAAACCATGCCTTACAACTACTCCTTGGGAAATATACGAAGTTGCCGGATAACAGCGTACAACTCTCAAATCATCTCAATACAGTGAAATTGCCCTCTAACTTGTCATCTGAAATCTTATTGCAAAGGCCTGATATTTTAGAGATCGAGCACACCCTTTTGGCCGCGAATGCGAATATTGGCGCAGCAAGAGCGGCATTTTTTCCGTCAATATCATTAACAGGTAATTTGACAAATAGCAGCACTGATCTATCCAGCCTGTTTAATACTTCCAATGGTGTGTGGAGCTTTGTTCCTAAAATAGAAATTCCTATCTTTAACTACGGGAAAAACAAAGCTAATTTATCATTAGCTGAGATACGCCAAAATCAATCTATCGCTATATATGAGAAGCGAATACAAAATGCTTTTAAAGAAATCGCTGACTCATTGTCTTTAAAAAACAGTATTCAAGAACAAATTGAGGCTCAGAAACGTTATTTGAAGTCGTTGCAAATTACTTCTATAAGAGCAAGCGCACTATTTAACAATGGTGCTCTGGGTTATATCGAGGTTCTTGACGCTGAGCGTTCTTTACTCTCAACCCAGCAGTTAATAACTGACCTGCTATATTCACAGCAGGTAAATGAAATTAACTTATTTGCTGCGTTAGGCGGTGGGTTAATTGAATAGCATTAAAAATTAATTAAATATATATAAACTGGAGTCATTATCATGCGCAAACTATTAACTATTACTGCAATTAGCTTTATTTCAATTCTGTCTCTTAATACACAGGCCGTAGAAAAAAATCTAGACAGCACTTTAATAACAGCAGAGACAAAAGTTCAAGAAGATTTTATTAGTAGCAAAGGAATTGTTAATGATATTGATTTTGCTAACAAAAAAATAACCATTGCCCATGAAGAAATTCCTTCAGTCAGCTGGCCTGCAATGACTATGCGTTTTACTTTCTCAGCACCAGAAATACTGGATAAAATAAAAATCGGGAATGAGGTGAGCTTTAGTTTCGTTCAGCAAGGAAACACATCATTACTCAAGCAAATAAAAGTGAAGTGATAGTAAATAACGCCCTCATAATCTTGGGTTTAATTTATTTATCACTGTCTACTCTATGGTAATGAAATCAAACATCTTAATTAATTTCTTAATTATTTAGTGGAAATTAAAATGGCCTCTGTAAAACTTAAAAATACTGTAATAATTCTAGTAAGTTTATTGATGGGTGGGCTTATTTCCACTAGCGCTTACCATTATTTATCTTCCCCTAAAAATAATGTAGAAACGGTTGAGCGTAAAATTTTGTTTTGGTATGACCCTATGAAACCCAATACCAAATTTGATAAGCCCGGCAAATCCCCTTTCATGGATATGGATCTTGTCCCTAAATATGCAGACGAAGATGGTGCTACCGCAGAAGCAAAAATGGGTGTGCGAGTTGATCCAACTCAAACTCAAAATCTAGGAGTTCGTACAGAACAATCTCATTATGGCAAGCTGACTTATTCACAGACAATTCCTGCCAATGTAAATTTCAATGAGTATCAATATGCTATCGTGCAGTCACGATCCGATGGTTTTATTGAAAAAGTTTATCCTTTAACCGTTGGCGATAAAATAAAAAAACAATCACCCCTTATTGAGCTAACCATCCCAGAATGGGTCGAGGCTCAAAGTGAATATTTATTATTAGCAAGCACTGAGGCAACTAACGCCCAATTACGAGGTGCGTTAGAACGACTTCGTCTTTCTGGCATGCCGGAAACGGATATCCAGCGTTTAATAAAGTCAAAAAATATACAGACTCATTTCACAATCAAAGCCCCAATTGACGGGGTGATTACAGCATTCGATCTCAGAACCGGAATGAATATTTCCAAAGATAACATCGTCGCCAAAATCCAAGGAATCGATCCTATCTGGCTAAGTGCTGCAGTTCCTGAGTCAATGGCTTACCTGATCAATGATCCCTCTCAGCTCACTATTTCTGTTCCCGCTTATCCTGGCCGTGACTTTAAAATTCAGAAATGGAACATTTTACCCAGCGTGGATGCGTCAACGCGGACATTACAGCTTCGTTTGCAGGTTGAAAATCAAGACGAATTTTTAAAACCGGGTATGTATGCCAACCTCACACTCAATACAGAAAGTGAAGAGATGCTCTTGATCCCGTCTCAGGCAGTCATTGATACAGGGACGGAGCAAAGAGTCATCACTTTAAATAGTGAAGGACGCTTTATACCTAAAACCATCAAGGTTTTTCATGAATCACAACAAAAAACTGGGATTGTCTCAGGTCTGTCTGATGGCGAATCTGTTGTTGTTAATGGATTGTTCCTAATCGACTCCGAAGCGAATATCTCTGGCGCATTAGAAAGAATGCGGGAGTACGAAGCACCGTCGCTCACCGTTCCTGGCATGACTGATCACTCAGCACATTCAAGCTCAGACCATTAAGGAGAATAAGATGATTGAGTGGATTATCAGAGGATCTGTCGCTAATCGCTTCTTGGTGATAATGGGCGCTTTATTCCTTAGTATCTGGGGCGCTTGGACGATTATTCACACGCCAGTGGATGCTCTCCCAGATCTATCAGACGTGCAGGTTATAATTAAAACCAGCTACCCTGGTCAAGCACCTCAAATCGTAGAGAACCAGGTAACCTACCCTTTAACCACCACTATGCTGTCAGTACCAGGAGCAAAAATTGTTCGTGGATTTTCCTCATTTGGAAACTCCTATGTCTATGTCATTTTCGAAGATGGCACTGACTTATACTGGGCAAGATCACGAGTGCTTGAATACCTTAACCAGATTCAAGGAAAGCTGCCTACGGGTGTTACCTCAGAATTAGGTCCCGATGCGACAGGAGTTGGCTGGATATTTGAGTATGCGCTGGTTGATCGAAGCGGAAAACATGACCTGGCTGAATTACGCTCTCTACAAGACTGGTTTTTAAAGTTTGAGCTCAAAACCATTCCTAACGTTGCTGAAGTTGCTTCGGTGGGTGGGGTTATTAAACAATATCAGATTGTTGTTAATCCACTTAAGCTAACTCAATATGGCATTGGTCTTGCTGATGTTAAGCGGGCGATTAACGCATCCAATCAGGAAACGGGTGGCTCCGCCATTGAGATGGCCGAAGCAGAGTATATGGTTCGTGCCAGCGGGTACCTCCAAACGCTCGAAGACTTCAACCATATTGTCCTAAAAACCAATGAACACGGTGTGCCTGTATATTTACGTGATATCGCACGAGTGCAAATCGGGCCTGAAATGCGGCGCGGGGTATCAGAGCTTAACGGAGAAGGAGAAGTTGCTGGCGGCGTGATTATCCTTCGTTCAGGTAAAAACGCAAGAGAGGTTATTTCGGCTGTTAAAGCCAAGCTAGATACGCTTAAAGCCAGTCTTCCTGAAGGTGTTGAAGTTGTCACAACGTATGATCGAAGCCAGCTTATTGACCGCGCTATCGACAACTTGAGCTTTAAGCTTCTAGAAGAATTTATCGTTGTGGCCGTCGTGTGCGCTCTTTTTCTATGGCATGTCCGCTCTGCGTTAGTTGCAATTATTTCCCTGCCTATGGGGCTATTTATTGCTTTCATTGTCATGGATTACCAAGGGCTGAATGCAAATATTATGTCTCTAGGGGGGATCGCTATTGCCGTTGGTGCAATGGTGGATGCAGCTATTGTAATGATAGAAAATGCACATAAAAAAATCGAAGAATGGCAGCATCAGTATCCTGGAAAGCCACTGGATAACTCAACTCGTTGGGACGTCATTACCGATGCGTCTGTTGAAGTCGGTCCTGCCCTGTTTATTAGTCTACTGATTATTACGCTTTCATTTATTCCGATCTTTACTCTAGAAGGACAAGAGGGGCGACTATTTGGTCCGCTGGCTTTCACGAAGACTTACGCGATGGCGGGCGCTGCAGGATTAGCTATCATTGTTATTCCAATTCTGATGGGGTACTTGATACGAGGCAAAATCCCTTCTGAAGCAAGTAATCCAATAAACCGCTTTTTGATCAAAATCTATCACCCTCTACTGATCAAAGTTCTACATTGGCCTAAAATGACATTATTGGTTGCTTTGCTTTCTCTATTTACCGTTATCTGGCCACTCAGCAAGATAGGCGGTGAGTTCTTACCAGAAATCAATGAAGGTGATCTGCTGTACATGCCATCCACATTGCCAGGGGTATCAGCAGCGCAGGCCGCAGTATTATTGCAGACGACTGATAAATTGATCAAAACCATTCCCGAAGTGGCAACGGTATTTGGTAAAGCAGGCAGAGCAGAAACGGCTACAGACTCAGCACCAATGGAGATGATTGAAACCACGATTCAACTGAAACCCCAGGATCAGTGGCGTCCAGGAATGACAATGGACAAAATTATCGATGAACTTGATGAAACTGTACGTTTACCTGGACTGGCAAACCTATGGATTCCTCCAATTCGTAACCGTATTGACATGCTATCCACCGGCGTAAAAAGCCCGATTGGTATTAAAGTATCAGGGACAATACTGGCTGATATTGATGCGGCAGCTCAAGAGATTGAAGTGGCAGCCAAGGAGGTGCCAGGAGTGGTTTCAGCGTTAGCAGAAAGACTCGTCGGAGGTCGTTATATTGATATCGATATTAAACGCGAACAGGCTGCTCGCTATGGGATGACAATTGAGGACATTCAACTGTTCGTCTCATCGGCTATTGGTGGAGCAATGGTCGGAGAAACCGTTGAAGGGATTGCCCGCTATCCTATCAACATCCGATACCCACAGAGCTACCGTGAAAGTCCTGAAACGTTGCGTCAGCTGCCTATTTTAACACCACAAAAACAGCAAATCACGCTTGGAGATGTTGCCGATATCAAGATCGTGTCTGGTCCTCCAATGTTAAAAACAGAAAATGCACGCTTAACCAGCTGGGTATTTATTGATACTCGCGACCGCGACATGGTGTCAGTCGTAAACGATTTAAAAGCCATCATAGATCAAAAGGTACAGTTAAAATCAGGCACGAGTATTTCGTTCACGGGACAGTTTGAGCTGTTAGAGCGTGCGAATCAGAAGTTAAAGTTAATGGTGCCTACGACATTAATGATTATCTTTATTTTGCTCTATTTGGCATTTCGCCGAGTAAGTGAAGCGCTATTGATTATTTCCAGTATCCCATTTGCCTTGATTGGTGGCATCTGGTTTCTTTACTGGCAAGGGTTTAACCTATCTGTCGCGACAGGGACAGGGTTTATTGCCTTAGCCGGATTGGCAGCAGAGTTTGGTGTAGTCATGCTGATGTACTTGCGCCAAGCCATTGAAAAAGATGCGAACTTATTGCATTCAAACACATTTACTGAAAAGAGATTGGATGATGCCCTTTATCATGGAGCAGTGTTACGCGTGCGCCCAAAAGCGATGACGGTAGCGGTAATTATTGCTGGACTGTTGCCTATTTTATGGGGAACAGGAGCTGGCTCTGAAGTGATGAGCCGTATTGCAGCACCAATGATCGGAGGGATGATAACTGCTCCATTGCTTTCTATGTTTGTTATCCCTGCAGCCTATAAACTGATCTGGCTGCGTAAACACAAAACATGTAAACAATGAAGATTGTGAGATCTTACATTTAAAGTATTGAATACTGAAATCTTAACAGTTAGCCCCTTTGGTTCATTACAACAAAAGGGGCTTTTTTCTGATGTACCAGATGATCAGCACCTTTTCCCGCTGATACGACTGAGATTCAGCGAGCTCTTTTTTCTTATTGCGAGTCAGACTGCGGCTGTCACCAGGAGGAAAACGCTGACTGAACCAATTATACTATTTTTAAACTTAAGCATTTGAGTGGGTGCAAATTGATCTTGGTAAAAACTTTGAAACTTGTCTGAATAAACAATTACTTGACCAGAATCAGGACCGAATCTACAGTCCATCTTATTGAGTAAACCTGAGATCTGCAGGTTGATTTATCTTAACTGCGGGCTCCAAATGCAAGACGTGATCTAGGAAAGCGACCAAATGAACAGTGCTCTCACAGACCAGCTCAACCAACAGTGCTACTGCATCACTCTTGACCGAAAAGTCCTCGACGAGAGCCTCCGAAATCAATTTATAGATACTGGAAACGATCTGTCAGCAATTCCCGAACTCCAGCATTTTTTTTCAAACACACCGATTTTCGTCCCCCGTGCCGATATCGAGTCGATGGAGCGCATCGTTCAGACGATCGAGTCGGTTGTCAAACTTTCGTCCTACCAAGAACAGGTTCTATCTTGGGCAGCGGAGATTGCACACTTCAATCCCGGCCCTGTAGGGGTTTTCATGGGGTATGACTTTCACTTGGGTCAAGACGGCCCTCAGCTTATTGAGATCAATACCAATGCCGGCGGCGCGTTTCTGAATACGTTGCTGGCTCGTGCGCAACATAAGTGCTGTGACCCATCTCAACAGACTGCAGAATCCAAGCAGGCGCTGGATGGATTTGAGGACGCGGTATTTGCTATGTTCGAACAGGAGTGGCAAAGACAACGTGCTAACTCAGTGCCCCGCCGCTTGGCCATCGTGGATGACTCACCGCAAACCCAATTTATGTTGCCCGAATTTCAGCTGGCTCAACAGCTGCTCCAGGCCAGAGGCATTGATACCCTGATACTCGATCCATCGGAGCTTGAATATGTCGATGGTGCTCTAACCACACAAGGTAAGCCCATCGATATGGTGTACAACCGACTGGTCGACTTCGCACTGGACGCCCCCACTCACGAGGCGTTAAGGCGGGCATATCTCGACGGTGCGGTGGTGGTAACACCCAACCCACGTGTGCATGCACTTATGGCCAATAAACGAAACCTGACGTTGCTGTCCGACCCTGAGACTTTGCGCGACTGGGGACTCAGTGAGGATGAAGTAAAACACCTCGAGTGCGCCGTACCCAAAACCCGTTTGGTTTCAGCAGACGACTCGACAGAACTGTGGAGTGCTCGGAATGAACTGTTCTTTAAGCCGGTTGCTGGCCATGGCAGCAAAGGCGTTTACCGCGGCAGCAAACTAACTCGACGCGTTTTCGAAAACATTCTGAAAGGCGGTTATATCGCACAGAAGTTCGTTCCTGCGGGGGAACGAACCATGCGAGTTGACGGCATCGTAACCACAAGGAAGGTCGATATTCGCCTTTACACCTACGCTGGGAACTGTTTGCTCGCCGCTGCACGTGTATACCAAGGTCAAGCCACCAATTTCCACACGCCTGGCGGTGGCTTCGCACCCGTATTTCAGGTGTGATTGTTTACCTCTCATCCTGCACTGACGACCACGGTTCTTAGAGATCGTCCATCCGGCTAATCTGATGAACTAAGCGTTTAAATTCATTTTGTTCCATGGTTAATAGATCTTCCATCAACTCTTTAATTTTAGGAATATTAATTTTCCCAAGCAGTGTTTGATAGAGTTTAATAATTTGATCATGATAGTCGTATACCTCGCTGCGGATACCGTTGAAATCAAGTGATGCATAGTGCTCATCACAGGGGCGGTGAAATTTCATCGATTCGTGCGGCAGGTAATCATATACCCGTGTTTCCAAAATATTAGTGCCTGCTTGGCGCACAAACTCATTGACCATATGTTCAATATCAGTCTCGTGGCGTGCCAAGTAACCCAGAAGCATCCGAGCTCGCTCATCCTTATTTAATGTCGTGCAATGGGAAAGACAGCGTGCCAATTGCCCATGCAGATCAGCTGTCCACTCTATGAGTTCTCTAAACGTTTTAATTTCCATGTGGCTTTACCTTTAATCTGTGTTTGGTTTCTGCGTGACTGGCTGGAATCTCGCGGTCAGATGCCAATGAAGTTGAAATCAACGTGAACACTGAGTGAATCATATTTGACCCAATTCACCCTGTAAAAGCTGCAACCACTTTAAAATCCCAACGCCCTGACACCCCGCCTAACTTTTTATCCTGATCCTTTCGCAGCTCTACCGTCGAAGCATAATAGTTAGACAATCGGATATATATATTGTTGCTTAATTAACGCTATTCATCATGAGAAAACTAATGATCATCAACTTAGTGGCTCTCGCAGTCGGTACCGTCTCAGTAAGTTTCAAGCTACAAGCTTCGAAGTCCTCGACAACAACACCGAGCAAAGCCTAGCAACCACGAATGTTTACAGGAGCCTCAGCTGCTCGTGCTGTACTAGAGTGGATAGAGCATTCTGGAAGCAATAGTTTTGACGTGATCATCGGCATATCCGTTCCGTAAATGCCCAGCATGGAAAGTGGTCAGCAGGACAGTTATGACGTACTTGCTTCCGCTGCTGACGGACAAACCGAAAGTGTGAACATTACGAGTACTGATACGTCGTGCCTTATGCACCTGACGTTCTTTTTCTCCGTTTGTACTCCACCGCTGATGCCTGGTACTTACCCATCGTCACCGGCGGAATAATTAGTAGTTTCAGAATTTAGATAAACGTTTTTTACGTGATAGCGATTGCGTGGGTATGCAGACTTGATGCAACTGCATGTCTTCAACCCTTAAGCGCAGTAAGCAGAGCAAGGAACTGATGGGCGTACCCGGTGATTATTTCAAGCAGCCGTACTTCTCACTCATTCCGCTCCTCTGCTTTGTCCGCCGGCCAGTCCGCAAACGCAATAAAGTATAGGAAAACCAGGTTCAGCATTGGAATAAGAATCAGGATTCCCATCCAACCCGAGTAACCGATACGCTGGCAAATTCGCCAAGCCGGCACAACCACTAAAATGGCCATGACCAGCATCCATAGCCAGTGTCCAGCCCACATTGTGTTGCCAAACATATGTCCTTCAATCATGGAGTTATCCTCAAATTTGCATGTTAAATATCTATAATAGTGCCAAGCATGGCCATCTCTAGTAGCAAGTGGCGGTGCCTTGTTACCCGCTGATTTGCCCTCCTATTACTTTTTCATAATAGAAGGGGGTTTTGAGCAGCAGCTAGGCACATGCTTGGCATTCGCACGAACATTTTCGTCAGTGAACCTGTACCACGCGAGCCTTTGACGCTGCCACCAACCAGCTTTTAAACGGCTGCCACGCGCCTCAATAAGGTCTATCAGTTCGTCAGTGGACCAATGTGTGCCATCGAACGTGACAATCAATTGACCTTCCGGCTTGCCTTCAGCGAAATCAACACAAGGGTGATTATTCAGTTCTTGGATAAAGTTCTCCCACTGAATATCAGTTAAACCCTCGACTGCCAGCTTACGTCGAAGAAGAAATTGTGACTGGCTTGTTACTTTATGGGCTTTGACCATGGTTTTACACCTCTCAGCCTATTTGTACAGTATCTATCTTTAGATATATCTTGATCTTTATTACAACACCCCAACCTGAATTCCAACTGAAGTTGGATAGAGCAACGACTCTTTCTATAGCGAAGTGATAAGACGGCTAAGGTCTGAGCAGCTATAGATTAACCCTGTCACTAAGCCATGTAAGAAGCTGACATGTTGGTTATTATATACACCACACTAAATAACACTTTAACCCCGCGAGCTACGGCAGTCACCAAGCAGCGTATATCGAACGGAATGCAACTCTCCTTGAGCGTCTTCGTAGCTCATTATTTTTTTGTAATTACCACACACTTCAACGTCCTTCGTTTGATGTATAAGTTTGGCAACATCTATTTTCATGCCGTATTTATAATCCACAATAACTGGTTCTTTTTTATTATTATCAAGAGCATATTTTCGCGTAACATCAATAGTCTGCTCTTGATGTTTTTGACTAACCTGCTCGACTGATGACTTAGAAAAAGCCAACTGGGTTGAACTTAATAAAGCCACTGTTAATGCCACTTTAATTATATTCATGATGCTCTCCGATAATTGTCAGTCAATTATAAGCACCGGATACTGTCTATATGATGACACTGATATTACATTCCGGTAATGGAAACATTCTTACAAAAAAGATCACAACACAAAGAACCCGAAGCCTGAGGAGTTCAAACAGGTTTTCCCTATAGCTGCATATTCTGATTATGATAAGAAGTGATATATGTAGTGAATAAATCGACTACCGGCTTGCTGTGACTGACTACCCAGCGTTAAGGCATTTCAAGCATAAGCTCAACGAGTTGAAAGCAATCAAGGACGACTCACAAATGGTCACAGCCAAAATACACATAGATAATTTAGGGAAAAGACAGGGTTTTCGCCAAGCAGAAACGAAAAAACCCGTTAAGCGTTTAAAGGCTTAACGGGTTTTCGTAATATGGCGCAGTGGACGGGACTCGAACCCGCGACCCCCGGCGTGACAGGCCGGTATTCTAACCAACTGAACTACCACTGCGCATACTTTAAGGACAAGTGGTGGGTGATGACGGGATCGAACCGCCGACCCTCTGCTTGTAAGGCAGATGCTCTCCCAGCTGAGCTAATCACCCTTGTCTCTCGAAGTGGTGCGTATATTAGACATCAGAACTGCTTTTAGCAAGCACAACACGCGTTACTGACAAAATAAAACGCCTTCGCGCTCATTTCTAAGCGCAAGGCGTCTACAAAACAAGCAAAACTGCGGTTTAGCTGTTATCGATCATCACTTTCAACGCTTTTTCTTTGCCGGCATTACCAAACACTTCATAGGCTTGCATAAAATCAGCAAAGGCGAAGCGGTGGGTGATCAGCTCAGCGGGTTTGAGTTTGCCTGACTGCACGTTTTTCATCAGCATGCTGGTGGTATTGGTATTGACTAGACCGGTGGTCAGGGTGATATTTTTGATCCACAAGTCTTGCAGCTGTAAATCAACACTGGTGCCATGCACACCGACGTTAGCAATATGCCCGCCGGGGCGCACCACGGCTTGGCAAATATCGAAGGTGGCCGCGATACCCACCGCCTCAATCACCACATCAACGCCATCTTTAGTCATCGCCAGCAGTTCGGCGGCGGCATCGCTGGTGGCGCTATTGATTACATCGGTCGCGCCAAAGGTTTTCGCCATGGCTAAACGCGAATCATCGATATCAACCATGATCAAGCGTGCCGGTGAGAAAAACTGTGCGGTTAACAGCGCCGCCATCCCAATCGGGCCGGCACCAATAATTGCCACGGTATCGCCCGGTTGCACGGCACCGTAGAGCACACCAATCTCAAAACCGGTCGGCAGAATATCACTGAGCATCACCAGTGCTTCTTCATCAGAGCCTTCTGGCACATGGTACAAACTGTTGTCGGCATGTGGCGTACGCACGTACTCAGCTTGGGTGCCATCAATTAAGTGACCGAGAATCCAGCCGCCATCTTCACAATGGGAATACAGTTGTTTTTTGCAGTAATCACATTTACCGCAGGCGCTGACGCAAGAGATCAGCACACGATCACCTTTTTTAAAGCGGGTCACACCGCTACCGACTTCTTCTACGATGCCCACACCTTCGTGACCAAGGATCCGTCCTTGAGTCACCGCTGGTACATCGCCTTTGAGAATATGCAGGTCGGTGCCGCAGATTGTGGTTTTAACAATTTTCACAATCGCATCGGTCGGCTGTAGAATTTTCGGGGTCGGTACTGTGTCTAACGACTTAACTCCTGGACCACCGTACACAATCGCCTGCATTTGCTTTGGCATAGTCATAATTCATCCCTCTTTTATGTGCTCGTCCGAACTGGACGAAAGTTTTAGCGCTCGGGCTCAAGGTTGTAGAACCTCTAGCGCCATCCATCATCGACTGCTAATACTTACAAGACAATGACATTAGTTACTGTACTACACAAGGGCGCTTAACATTATGAGCTGTGTGGGTTTATTGGGGTGTAGGTACCCAGCGAGGCGATGTGCTGTGTGAGGGTTTGCATGGTGTTGCGGGGCTGCGAGGTAGCAGTCGCAGGCATGGCCAGCTCTTACACGAGAGCTATTTATCTGCTGACTCTCAGAGTGGCTGCGAGGCAGCAGTCGCAGGCATGGCCCGCTCTTACACGAGCGGATGGGTGATTTGGATACCTGCGGGGCTGATACGGGTGCCGTAAGCCAATACTTCAACCCCAGCTGCTTTGGCCTCAGCCAGCGCTGCAGCGTACTCAGGATCAATTTCTTCGGCGGCGCGCACGGCAGTGATGCCGCTTAAATTGACGCAATAAATCAACACGGCGCGCTGTCCGCTGGCGGCCAGCGCGGTTAGCTCACGTAAATGTTTAGCGCCGCGAGTGGTAACCGCGTCGGGAAAGGCGGCGCTATCGTTCTCTGCAAAACCTAAAGTGACGCTTTTCACTTCGACAAACACCGACTGCTCATCAAACAGCAAACAAAAATCCGCACGGCTATTTTCTGCTCCGTATTTCACTTCACGGCGCAACTGAGTAAAGCCGGCCAGCTCAGTGATCACCCCAGCCATTAACGCTTCTTCCACTAAGCGATTGGCGCGACCGGTATTGATGCAGGCCAAACGTCCGTGCGGGGTTTCGACCAATTCCCAGGTGGCTTTGAGCTTACGCTTGGGATCATCATTGCGGCTGAACCAGACCCGTGCACCTTCAGCCATGCAGTTTTTCATCGAGCCGGTATTGGCGCAATGCGCGGTAACCACGCTGCCATCAGCACATTCAATATCAGCGAAAAAACGCTTGTAACGCTTGATTAAGCGCCCTTCTTCTAACGGCGGATCAAACTGCATGCTGCGCCTGCCATGTTACTAAACCACGGGTAATGCGCTCAACCGCTTGCTCTAGACGCGGTACGCTTTGTGTATAAGCAAAACGCACATGTTGATGCGCCCGCGAACGGCCAAAATCGACCCCTGGAGTAATCGCTACGTGCTCAGTTTCTAAAAAATGCCGGCAGAATTCAAAGGCATCACCGCCAAAATCAGAAATATCGGCATACAGATAAAACGCACCCTGCGGTTCCACTTCAATCTTAAAACCCAGCTCGCGCAGCGCGGGTAATAAGTAATCGCGGCGTGCAGCAAACTCAGCCCTGCGTTGTTCTAAAATCGCCAAGGTCTCCGGCTGGAAACACGCCAAGGCCGCATGCTGAGATAAGGTTGGCGCGCTAATATAAATATTTTGCGCCAGCTTTTCCAGCTCCGGTATCGCTGCTTCAGGCGCCACCATCCAACCTAAGCGCCAGCCGGTCATGCCAAAGTATTTAGAGAAGCTATTGAGGACAAAGGCATCGTTATCCACTTCTAAAACACTGGGCGCATCCATACCGTAGGTCAGGCCATGGTAAATCTCATCGACGACTAAATGCCCGCCACGCTCACGTAGCGCCGTCGATAACGCGGCTAATTCTTCCCGACTAAGCACGGTACCGGTCGGGTTGGCGGGCGAGGCGACTAAAGCACCGACACTGTCCTGATCCCAATAACGCGCGACTAAATCAGCAGTAAGTTGATAGTTCACGTCAGGCCCGACTGGCACCAATTGCGCATTGCCTTCCACTAAGCGCAAAAAATGTCGATTACAGGGATAACCAGGGTCGGCCAGCAACCAATGTTTACCCGGATCAACCAATAACGCACTGGTCAACAGCAATGCACCCGAGCCACCAGGGGTGATCATAATCCGCTCTGGATTAATATCTAAAGCGTAACGGCTGGCATAAAAGCCAGCAATCGCCTCACGTAACGCCGGTAAGCCGCGCGCCGCCGTATAACGGGTATGGCCGGCAGCTAACGCTGCTTGCCCGGCTTGAATAATCGGCTCGGCAGTATCGAAATCTGGCTCGCCAATTTCTAAGTGAATGACATCATGGCCAGCGGCTTGCAATTCATTAGCCCGCTGTAATAACGCCATCACATGAAAGGGTTCAATCGCGCGACTGCGCGCGCTATAAGTCAAAGCCATACTGTCCACTATTAAAAATGATGTGCTAAGTCGCAGATTTACTCAAAATCAGCAAGATGCTCACATAACTGCTCAAGCGCTGCAAACATTTGCAAACTAGGACGCTCCAAACCATGGTCAGGCACTTCTAATACCTGTCCCCGTTTAACCGCTCGAAGCACTGGCCACGCCTGCCACATCTGCGCTAAACGATCACTGCCGAGTAAGATCACATCAGGATCACGGGCAATCACCGACTCAATACTGACTTGCGGTGCCGATAGGCTTAGATCCGCATAAATATTTTCAGCACCGCAGACGCGTAAGGCATCGCTGATAATTTGCTTGCCGCCTAAGGTGTACATCGGCGAATCCCACACTTGGTAGAAGACCCGAAGCGGCACAGCACGCTGATAGCGCGCGCGCATTTGCGCTAAACGCTGTTGTAACTGCGCGGTTAATTCAGCACCACGCTGTTGGGCGCCAACCTGCGGGCCAAGTTGGGCAAACTGCTCGGCAAGCTCATCCATGCTCTGCGCATGCGCGCTAAACACTGGCAAGCCTAACGTGCGCAACTGCGCCAGTTGCGTCTTGCTAATACTAGAGGGCCAATACAAGACTAAATCAGGTTGTAAACTGAGCATGGTTTCCAGTTCAAACTGCGCAAACTGTCCAACTGAAGCGACATGCGCGAGCGCTGCTGGGCGTGGACCGCCATCTAAGATACCCACCAGCGTCTGCTCTGATTGCAAATCCAACATCATTTCGGTCAGCGAAGGCGCTAAGCTGATCACCCGCTCGGCCGCCTGCAGAGGCAATAAAATTGTAGCCAAGCAGCAGGCACAGCTTAGCACTAGATACCGTAGAGCAATCATGACAACTGTTTAG
Organism: Denitrificimonas caeni; assembly: GCF_905120345.1. Classification (GTDB taxonomy): domain Bacteria; phylum Pseudomonadota; class Gammaproteobacteria; order Pseudomonadales; family Pseudomonadaceae; genus Denitrificimonas; species Denitrificimonas caeni_A. The sequence continues at coordinate 136,742 of NZ_CAJHOA010000002.1, forward strand.
GGGTCCGATACAGCCAAAACAACACTGGGGTTGCCACAGCCAACAAGATAACCACAGGCATTTCTAAACCAATCAGTTTTGCGAGTGCCGCCGCCCATGCTGGGATGCAGGCATACCATAAGGCCTGCAAACGGACATGCATCAAGTGCTGCCAGGCATCCTGTTCTTGCTCGCTATCGCGCGCTTGACCGACCGCAATCACCGCATGCTTAAAGCGCTGAAAAGGTCGGCTATTTAAAAACAACAAGAACAAGGCCGCAACAAAGAACAGGATCGAGACCAGCTCGGTACGCTCAGCTAAATTATAAATAGCACTGGGAAACAACCATGCGGGCAGCAAAGCGACAGCCAGCTGCAACCACCACAACATACGTAAGGTGCGACGCGCTTCTACAGGTCTCACGCGTCGTGCTCAGCCTGATGCTCACGGCCTAATAAATGGCCTAATTTGCCCGCTTTAGTCGCTAAATACAGCTTATTGTAAGGATTCTGGCCTACTTGCAATGGCACACGACGGTCAATCTCGACACCAAAGCCTTGCATAGCATTCACTTTGCGCGGGTTATTGGTCATCAGTTTGAGCGAGTGCACACCTAAGTGATCTAGCATCGGCCGGCAAATGGAGTAATCACGTAAGTCTGCAGCAAAACCAAGTTGCTCATTGGCTTCAACAGTGTCGGCACCGCCATCTTGCAAGCTATAGGCACGGATTTTATTGAGCAGGCCAATACCGCGACCTTCTTGGCGTAAATACAGCAAAATCCCACGGCCTTCTGTAGCAATGGCGCGCATGGCAGCCTCGAGCTGAGCGCCGCAATCACAGCGTAAGCTGAACAGCGCATCGCCGGTCAGGCACTCAGAATGCAAACGGCCCAGCACAGGTTGACCATCCGCAATATCCCCTAAGGTTAAGGCCACATGCTCTTTACCAGTCTCCTCATCAAGGAAACCGTGCATGGTAAATTCGGCAAATGGGGTCGGTAATTTGGAGGCAGCGACAAAGACGACAGACACCAGAATAACTCCTAGGCTTTTATAAGTGGCGCATTGTAACCCTTCGTCTCTGCCTCGAACAGGCAAACCAACATTATGTTAGTGACGGTCTGGCTATATTCTTACTCAAATAGCGCATCTAAGGCTTCTTCGAGGCGCGTCACCGCTACCACTTGCAAGCCTGGCAGGGTTTCTCGTGGAGCATTCGCTTTGGGCACAATAGCGCGTTTAAAACCATGTTTAGCCGCTTCTTTGAGACGCTCTTGACCGCTGGGCACCGGACGAATCTCGCCTGACAAACCAATTTCGCCAAAGACTAAGAGGCCGTGTTCCAGCGGCCGGTTGCGTAAACTGGAAATAATCGCCGCCATCAAGGCTAAATCCGAGGCAGTTTCCAACACTTTCACGCCACCGACCACGTTCAGAAAGACATCTTGGTCATGGGTCGGAATACCACCATGGCGGTGCAGCACAGCAAGCAACATTGCTAAACGGTTTTGATCCAACCCCACGGTGACGCGGCGCGGATTACCTAAATGACTGGTATCGACCAAGGCTTGCACTTCAATCAGCATCGGCCGCGAACCTTCCCAAGTGGCCATCACCACACTGCCGGACACGGCTTCTTGGGCACGATTGAGAAAAATAGCCGAGGGATTGGAGACTTCTTTAAGGCCGCGATCGGTCATCCCGAACACACCCAATTCATTCACCGCACCAAAGCGGTTTTTCACCGCGCGCAGCATGCGCAAGCGACCATCGGACTCGCCTTCAAAATACAGCACGGTATCAACCATGTGTTCCAGCACGCGTGGTCCTGCCAGCGCGCCATCTTTGGTGACATGCCCGACTAAGAAAATCGCCGTGCCGCTTTGCTTGGCATAGCGCACTAACAAGGCGGCACTTTCGCGCACCTGCGAGACGCCGCCGGGCGCTGACTGCAATTGATCGGTAAAGATGGTTTGAATCGAGTCAATCACCATCACCCGCGGCTTTTCACGGCGGGCGACGGTTAAAATGGTTTCGATACAGGTTTCAGTCATGACTTTGAGTTTATCTTGCGGCAAATCGAGACGCCGTGCGCGCATTGCCACTTGCTGCTGTGACTCTTCACCGGTGACATATAAAGCAGGAATGGTTTGCGCCATATTGCATAGGGTTTGCAAGAGGATAGTGGATTTACCAATCCCTGGATCACCGCCAATCAACACCACTGAACCATCGACTAAGCCACCGCCGAGAACGCGATCTAACTCTGTCGATTGGGTCGAAAAACGTGGGATTTCTTCAACACTGACTTGCGCTAAGGTTTTGAGCTCAGTTTGATCGCCAGCCCAACCGGCACGTGCATTTTTTGCCGGCGGCGCTTCAGCCTCAATCAGGGTTTCAACCAGCGTATTCCACGTACCGCAAGCACCACACTGCCCTGCCCACTTTGGATACGTGGCCCCACACTCTGTACAGCCATACATGCGTTTGGCCTTGGCCATACTGCGCCCCCCTGTTTGCTAGCGTCATAACCCAAAAGGGTCTTAATATACTGGCATTGTATACAGTGCATGATTAGCAATGCAAACTACATTCCCGCCAGACATAACGCCCTCCGTCGGAGCTGGCCATGCCTGCGACATTGGCTTTTCAGGCCATACAGCGTTATCAAGCAACCAATAAAACCTGGGCTTAGAGGGGGTTTGCAGAATATGTAGGGGATGCTAGACCGCAGTCGCAGGCAGGGCCTGCTTCTACAAAAGCGGCATATTTGCGAGATGGATATAGGATGCACAGCCGCGATCACCAGCATGGTCCGCTCTTAGAAAAGCGGCCATGTTTGCGACATCAGCGTGGGCTGCAAGACTGCAATGACGGGCATAACCCGTTATTACATTAACCGCCACATCCGCCACAGCAACCGCCGGCTGGGTGGGTCAGTTTGCGCAATAAAATAGCCTGTTGCGCATTGCATTGCTGCTCAAGCAACTCGATACCTTCGGCATCCAAAGCTATTGTTCCCGCTTGCACAGCCGCTAAACGCGCAGCCAGCTGCTGATACTCCTCCACTTGGCGAGCATATTTAGGATCATCATCACAGAGGTCCTGCAAATCCTGGGCAAGCTGAGGCGTTTCTTTAATCAATGGGTGTACTGAAGTGGTCATCGCTAAGTCCTCGTTATTGTGTTTTAAAAACAATACAGCGCGCGCACGAAATCACACTTGATTGGAGTCAAGACCTTTCAATTACAAAAAACTTGCACAAAGACGAAATGAGAAGTATTCTCATTTAAACACTTGCTAGACCACCCAAGGAAGACACTATGACGTATTTTATTGATGCTTGGCTCGACCGTCCACAACCTTACCTGCGCATTATTAATCGCTTAACAGGCAATGTCTGTGTGCAAATTGATGGGGAGGAGTTGGAGGCGTTACGTGAACAAGGTGCGCTGGATATCCATGATTTAAACAGTCCAGAACCTTTGCTGATCAAAGAGCAAGTACGGCATTTATTTTTAATGTGTTATGCCCAAGCCGCTCGCACGGGCACAACACAAACATGAAACGCTTAAGCAACAACGTCCAGCAATTCAACATCAAAGACTAATGTGCTGTGCGCAGGAATAGTGCCAACCGCTTGATCAGCATAGGCCAATTCACTTGGCACATATAAACGCCATTTGCTGCCACAGTTCATCAGTTGCAATGCTTCAGTCCAACCGGCAATAACGCCCGATACTGGAAACTCTGCTGGCTCGCCGCGCTGATAGGAGCTATCAAACACTGAACCATCAATTAAAGTGCCGTGGTAGTGCGTACGTACAGTGCTATCGCGGGTTGGCTGTGCGCCGTCACCGCTGTTCAGTACTTCGTACTGCAGACCTGACTCTAGCGTGATAACGCCTTCTTTCTTCGCGTTTTCTTTTAAGAACTCAATACCTTCAGACGCTGCTGCTTGAGCTTTAACCGCCGCTTCAGCTTCCATACGCTCACGAATCACGGTAAAGCTGGCATTCAACTCTTCGCCAGAAACAAGCATTGGCTCGCCATTGAACGCTGCACGTAAACCAGCAAGCACGGCGTCAATGTTGATACCTGGTGGTGGGTTCTGACGCAGTTGGTCACCCATTTGACGACCAATACCATAACTTACTCGTGCTTCATCAGTGCTCAGATCTAAATCAGACATGCATGCCTCCAGTGGCAAATAAAAAACCGCACGATGCGGTAGTATAAGAGTCAATATCAGTGCCGTATCCTAACAGAGCCACTAAGAAAACCCGAACTAAAAAACCACTGAGCATGCCTCTATCTGGAGAGTTTTATGATGATCCGCTATCTATTACTGGTCAGTATGCTGACTTTAAGTGCATGCCAATCCAATCAGTTGGCCGAACTTGATTATCAGCCAGGACGTGACTATCAAGGCCTAACAACCTGGCAATGGGCTGAGCCTGCTGTGCAGTTTGTACCTGATGCTGCCGAACAAAAAAACGATCTTGATAGCCAGCGCCTACGCCAAGCAATTAGTCAGCAAATGTTGCAGCAAGGTTTTACTGAGAGCAAAAACGCGCCCTTACAGGTCCGTGCCTGGCTGATTACTGATCGCCAGCAACAACGTACCGAAGTATTGCAAAGTGATTATTGGGGACCTATGTGGGGCCCTAGCCTGCGCGCCGAAACCTATGAAATCACTATTGATCTACAAAAATTACAAATTGATATTTTAGATAGCAGTAACCAACAGCTGATCTGGCGCGGTAGCGATAGCTGGGTTCTGCCTCAACAACGTATCAGTCCAGAAGCCCGCACGCGTAAATTGCAGCAACAAGTCGAGCATATTTTGCACTACTTTCCACCGAACTGAGCCGTGTACTTGCGACAAATTAAGCATCGACAGGCTGCTTTTGTGGCAAGATAACGCTTAATAACTGTGTTTTAGGGTTACTTATGTCGCCACAAATTTATTGGTCATTGCTGGCTATGGCTTTTGTTTCGGGTGCGCTGATGCCATTGCAAGCCGGTATTAATGGCCTACTAGCTAAAGAAGTCTCCAGCGTATTGAATGCCGCGACGATATCGTTTTTAGTCGGTACATTCGCTTTGTTAGCGTTAGCTTTATTTCAGCGCGACAGTGTTAGCTTTGAAACCCTTAAAGGTTTGCATTGGTGGCATTGGGCGGGCGGCTTGCTCGGTGCTTTTTTTGTTTTTACCGCCGCTTTTGTCGCCCCGCGGATTGGCGCGTTATTGTTTATGGCCCTGGTTCTGTTGGGCCAACTCAGCAGCGCCGTGTTTCTCGATCACCAAGGCTGGGTGGGTTACAAAGAAATTCCGATTAACCTCGGAAAAATTGCGGGGCTACTGCTAATTCTCAGCGGAATCTGGGTGATTCGCCGCAGTTAATCTGTACATGCAGTCAACTGCGATGAGCCGCCCTCAACAAGCGCTTGATGCAGTTAAAGACACCACCGCACAGCTATAGATTTTAGCCTGTGCGCAATCTCGATTATGATAGTGCCCATTAAATACAGTGAGTCCGTTATGCGCATTTTGCTTATTGCCTTGTTATTTTTTCTGCACACCCCGGCCTATGCCAACCTCTTTAGTCAGTCAAGCAGCACGACTGGCGCAGCAATCTTTAATAATAGCGCTGATTTTTTGCCGGTTGAACAAGCATTCCAGGTACAAGCCATTGAAAATGCCGATAACACTGTGGCGATTCGCTTTAGTAATGCCGACGGTTACTATTTATACCGTCACCGTTTAAGTTTTAGCACTGAGTCTCCCGGCGTGACCTTTGGCGAAGCCCAACTGCCCAAAGGTGAAGAACGCAGTGATGAGTTTTTTGGCGAGATTGAAGCCTACTACGGCAGCCTCGATGTTACTTTGCCGGTCAACAACCCCGATAATTTGCCTTACACCTTAGATGTTGGCTATCAAGGCTGTGCCGATCAAGGCCTCTGTTACCCACCGGAAACACACTCTTTCGACCTCAATAGCGCCGTCGCAGCCAGCACTTCAAGCTGGACGTGGCAAGAAGTGGCATTATTTTTTCTGGCCGGTCTAGGCTTAACCTTTACCCCTTGCGTACTGCCGATGCTGCCCATTTTAACCGGCGTGGTACTGCGCGGAAAGATTGGTGGTACGCGCGGCTTTGCCTTATCTAGCGTCTACGTGCTATCGATGGCACTGTGCTTTGCCGTGCTGGGCGCATTAATGGGTGTGTTTGGTGCTGAACTGAATATTCAAGCACGCTTACAGTCGCCTTGGGTGCTGATACCTTTTGCTGCGTTTTTTGCCTTCTTTTCTTTAGCGATGTTTGGCTTATTTGAAATGCGCTTACCGCAGTTTATCAGTGGCCCACTAAATAAATTATCAGGTAAAACCAGCGGTGGTTCGCTGCTGGGTGCGGCGTTGCTAGGCGTGTTTTCCAGTCTCTTGGTGTCACCCTGTGTATCAGCGCCTTTGGCAGCAGCGTTGCTCTATATCAGTGCCAGTGGCGATGCTTGGGGCGGTGGTTTAAAGCTCTTAGCTCTTGGCCTAGGTATGGGCGCTCCGCTGGTGCTCTTTGCCACGGGCGGTGGTTCTATTCTGCCTAAATCAGGCGCATGGATGGTCACTGTGCGCAATGCTTTTGGTGTGCTGCTCTTGGCTGTGGCGCTGTGGTTACTCGATCGCGTACTGCCCGCCGCTATCACTTTAATGCTGTGGGGCGCACTGGCGGCTGGCGTTGCCATTCAATTAGGCACTTTAGAGTTTAGCGCTAAGTCAACCGCGCAAAAAATGGGGCAATTAGTAGGCTTGGCTTTATTGGTCTACGCCTTATCGGCATGGGTTGGTGCATTACAGGGGCAAAGCAATCCCCTACAGCCGCTAGCACAGGGCTATAACCTCAGTAGCATGGCACCCAGCAATAGCCCCAGCGCTGTCGCTAACAACCCAACCAGCGCATCTTCAGCTTGGATCACCGTCAGCGCAGTTGCAGCGTTGCGCAGTCAACAAGAAGAGGCCAAGCAAGCAGGCCAGCCGCTGATCTTGGATTGGTATGCCGATTGGTGTATCAGCTGCAAAATTATTGAGCGCAATGTCTTAGAGCAGCCACAAGTGCGCGAGTTATTTGCGCAAGGCAACTACCGTTTACTGCGTTTAGATATTACCGAAAACACCCCAGAGCATCGCGCGCTGCTCAATCAATTTAAATTGTTTGGCCCGCCAGTGATTCAGTTTTTCACCGAAGATGGTGCTGAATTAGAGCAGCTGCGCGTGGTGGGTGAGATTACTGCGCCGGAATTTATTGAGCGTCTTAATCAAGCTGCCGCGCTACGTTAATTATACGGTTTTATCACCTGCCAAAAAAAACGCCAAGCCGAGCAACACAGGTTAGGATTGGCGTTATCCGTTCGTGGCTTATTTATCAGTCATCATCAAACTGGTAGCTGCCTGGCGCCAGATTATCAAAGCGCGTGTACTTACCTTGGAACGCTAAACGCACGGTACCAATCGGGCCGTTACGCTGCTTACCAATAATCACTTCGGCAACACCCTTGTATTCCGTTTCGGGATGATAGACCTCATCACGGTAGACAAACATAATCACGTCAGCATCTTGCTCAATAGCACCTGACTCACGCAAGTCAGAGTTAATCGGGCGTTTGTTTGGACGTTGCTCCAGCGAGCGGTTGAGCTGCGATAGCGCGACCACTGGACAGTTAAATTCTTTAGCCAAGGCCTTTAGCGAGCGGGAAATCTCAGAAATCTCATTGGTACGGTTTTCACCCGCACTGCCGCCAATCTGCATCAGCTGCAAGTAGTCGACCATAATTAAGCCAATTTCACCGTGCTCACGGGCTAAACGACGGGTGCGCGCGCGCATATCGGAGGGGCTGATACCGGCCGAGTCGTCAATAAACAGTTTACGCTCTTGCAGCAAATTAACGGCAGAGGTTAGGCGCGGCCAATCATCTTCATCGAGACGACCCGAACGTACTTTAGTTTGGTCAATCCGACCCAACGAGGACAGCATCCGCATCACTAGGGATTCGGCCGGCATCTCTAGCGAATAGACTAAAATCGCTTTATCGGAGCGCATCAAGGCGTTTTCAACTAAGTTCATCGCAAAGGTGGTTTTACCCATCGATGGACGCCCGGCCACGATAATTAAATCGGACGGTTGTAAACCGCTGGTTTTTTCATCCAGATCGGTAAAGCCGGTGGAAATACCAGTGATGGCATTATCACTATTAAACAGGGTATCAATGGTATCAATCACATTGGCCAGCAAGTCATTTAGACCAACCGGACCACCGCTTTTGGGACGCGCTTCGGCGATTTGGAAAATCTTACGCTCAGCTTCGTCAAGAATCTCACTGCCGGTTTTGCCTTGTGGCGCATAAGCGCTATCGGCAATATCATTACTGATACTGATCAGCTGGCGTAACGTCGCACGCTCACGGATGATCTGCGCGTACGCTTTAATATTAGCGACTGACGGGGTGTTTTTTGCCAGCTCACCGAGGTAAGCCAAGCCTCCTACTTGGCTGAGCTGCCCTTCTTGATCAAGCTGCTCAGATAAGGTCACCACATCAAAGGGCGCATTGCGCTCGGCTAAGCGGGCAATCGCGCGGAAAATTAAGCGGTGATCGTGTCGATAAAAATCGCCATCAGAGACCTGATCAAGCACTCGCTCCCAGGCATTATTATCCAGCATCAAGCCGCCCAGCACGGACTGCTCAGCTTCCACCGAATGCGGTGGTAACTTTAACGCGCTGGTTTCTAAATCATACTGTTGGGGGACGTCTAACTCGCTCATGCAATACACCAATTTGTTGCCAAGACTGACTATCGATCAGGCTATTAAACAACAAAAGGCACGCATCTATACAGATAACGTGCCTTTTGTACCATCAGTTAACGACAGTTAACCGATAGACGCTTAGCCTGCAACCACAATCAATTTGACTGTAGCTTCGACGTCAGAGTGCAAATGCACAGTAACATCGTATTCGCCAGTTTGACGAATAGTGCCGTATGGCAAGCGGATTTCGCTTTTGTTAATCGCAACACCTGAAGCAGTCAGTGCGTCAGCAATATCGTGGGTACCGATAGAACCGAACAGTTTGCCTTCTTCGCCAGTGTTAGCAGTGATAGTCACTTCTAACTCAGACAATTGAACAGCACGTGCTTCTGCATCTGAACGCTTTTCAGCAGCAACTTTTTCAAGTTCTGCACGACGCGCTTCAAAGGTTGCAATATTAGCTGCAGTTGCAGCTGTTGCTTTACCTTGCGGTAGTAAAAAGTTACGACCGTAACCGGACTTAACATTTACTTTGTCGCCCAGGTCGCCCAGGTTTGCGACTTTTTCTAGCAGGATGACTTCCATTTGAGTCTCACCTCTTGAATTTCAACGTTCACCGTTCGCAGCATCGGAATCATTTTTTTGAGACCGTAAGCCACGAAAATCAAAAATACTATCAATGATAGCCAGTACCACTAAAAACGGATAAATCAACTGCGTAAACAGCACCATACCGATATACAAACCGATCAACCAAAAATTACCTGAACGGTATTTAGCGATCAATCCGTGTACAACAGCTAAGCCTGCGAACAACAGCGGTACACTGCACAATGGTGTCAACATAACAGCTTGTATCCCGAGGCTTGACGCAAACAACATACCAAACACTAGGGGGAACACTATCACTGGCGGTATACGCAATGCTTGAAACTCTTGCGCAAACCCACCAGGGTTATATAAAGCTGCTTGCCAATACCGCGCAAGAATCACACTGAGTACGCATAAAATCTGCAATACTGCGGCCATCAAGCCGGTTAACACCGGAACTATCAAGCTTTGTAATAACAACCGATCTTCAGCAGAGAGCTGTTCGTAAAGCTCAGCCAGCATTTTCGGCATTATCGAATTCAGCTCTAACGCTAAATCCGCGAGGGGTTGTGCAAATGCCACACCCAACACCCATGCAAAAAATACTGCGATCAAAACACTTGCTAGCAAGGTTTTTGACCAAGACCCCGTCACTCGTAACAGCTGTGCCATACCTAATGTACCAAGCAACCCTAAAAGGGGGCGTGGATCATCAAAAAAGGCCCATACAATAGCGGGTAACAATGCCCAAACGATTACACTCAGTGCATCGGTTAGGCCGCGTCTTAATAACACTAAACTTACTGCAGCAGCGCTCAACCAAAACATCATTGGCACAGCAGATGCTAAAGCCACCACTACAATGGCTTGCATACGTCCACGCATAATAAATTCAGCGAGTTTACGCATGCGCTAACCTATCCATTTATCTGGTACAGCCAAAAATCAATTGTTATGACTGTCGGTGTATGGCAGCAGAGCTAAAAAGCGCGCGCGTTTGATTGCGGTTGACAATTGGCGCTGATACTTAGCTTTAGTGCCAGTAATACGGCTCGGTACAATCTTGCCAGTTTCTGATACGTATGCTTTCAATGTATTTAAATCTTTGTAATCGATTTCTTTTACATCTTCAGCGGTGAAACGGCAGAACTTACGACGGCGGAAAAAACGTGCCATGACAGTGGCTCCTCAATTAGCTCTAGGATTACTCATCAACATCGTTGTCGCTGTCGTCGTCGCCATCTTCATCGGCGCCTTCGGCAGTTTCAGGACGTTCACGACGCTCACGACGCTCGTTACGGTTCTCTTCAGCCTTCAACATCTCAGACTGTTCAGTAACCGCTTCATCGCGACGGATGATCAAGTTGCGCAATACCGCATCGTTATAGCGGAAACTGTCTTCCAGTTCTGCTAAAGCTTTGCTGCTGCACTCAACGTTGAGCAAAATGTAGTGAGCTTTATGGATATCATCAATTGCGTAGGCTAATTGACGACGGCCCCAGTCTTCTTGACGATGAACTTGACCACCATCTTCTTCGATCAGTTTGGTATAACGCTCAACCATACCGCCGACTTGTTCGCTTTGGTCCGGGTGGACCAAGAACACTATTTCGTAATGACGCATAGATGCTCCTTACGGGTTGTAGCCTGCCGCACCATGCGGTCAGACAAGGAGTTGATAAAATTTGTACTGACTAACTACATGGGTAGTACACGCAATACAAGGCGCGTATTCTAAAGAAGCGCGCCCTGCTAAGCAAGGTAAGTCTGAGAAAAGGCTCATTTAGCTTAAATCATACTTATTTCGCAGCTAAACGCTGACGCTGTGCTTCAAACAAACACACACCCGTGGCCACTGAAACGTTGAGGCTGCTGACGCTGCCTTGCATCGGTAAGTTCACTAAAAAGTCACAATGCTCGCGCGTCAGACGGCGCATACCCTTCCCTTCAGCGCCCATCACCACGATTAGCGGGCCGGTCATATCTTGCTGATACAAGGTTTTCTCTGCGTCACCATCAGTACCAACCACCCACAAACCTTTTTGACGCAACTTCTCGAGCGCTCGCGCCAGGTTAGTGACGGCAACCAACGGCACCACTTCAGCAGCCCCACACGCCACTTTACGCACTGTCGAGTTAAGCGTGGCTGATTTATCTTTAGGGATAATCACCGCATGCACTCCGGCAGCATCGGCAGTACGCAGGCATGCACCGAGGTTATGCGGGTCAGTCACGCCATCCAAGACCAAGAGCAACGGCGGAACGTCCAAGCGATCCAATAGCTCATCGAGCATCTGCTCGCCCCAGATTTGGCTGGGGCTGACTTTGGCCAACACACCTTGGTGGACGCCATCAACCTGCTCATCCATCTCACGGCGCGTGATGGTATTACTTTGCACGCGCGCCTCATCCGCGAGGTCTCGCAAGACTTGAACGCGCGGATCATCGCTGCGACCATCGGCCAAAATCAATTGTTTAACACGCTTAGGGTGATAACGCAGTAATGCTTCAACCGCATGGACACCATAAACGTTTTCTAAATCACTCATAATGCCCTGCCTTGGTCGACTTACTGACTACTTTACGCTTGCGGCTTTTACTTTTAGCTTTGCTTTTTTCTGCTGCATCGGCGCTTTTACCTTTAGCAGCTGGCTTAGCAGTGGCTGCAGGTTTTTTGCCGCCCGCTACTGGCTTAGCAGCGCTTTTACCACCTTTCGCTCTCGGTGCAGATACGGGGCGCTTATCGGTGTTTGCGCCAATCTGACTCATTTCAAAGTCAATTTTGCGCTCATCCAAATCAACCCGTGCCACTATCACTTCAACGCTATCGCCAAGGCGGAAGCTACGACCGCTGCGCTCACCACTTAAACGGTGATGCAATGGATCAAAATGATAGTAATCGCCGGGCAAGGCAGTCACGTGCACTAAGCCTTCAACATAGATATCTGTCAGCTCAACAAACAAACCAAAACCGGTCACCGCAGTCACTACACCAGCAAAGGTATCGCCAACCCGATCCAACATAAACTCACATTTGAGCCAAGTCACCACATCACGCGTGGCTTCATCCGCACGACGCTCTGTTAACGAGACTTCCACGCCGATCTGCTCTAAACGTGGCAAATCATAGGGATAAATACGCGCCTTCGGCATGCTGGTGGCACCGACACGCTGTACGTGCTCGGTTTCTTTACGCGAACGGATCACACTGCGCACCGCGCGGTGATTGAGTAAGTCAGCATAACGACGAATCGGCGAAGTAAAGTGGGTATAGGCTTCGTAATTGAGACCAAAGTGGCCGTTATTATCAGGGCTATACACTGCTTGACTTAAAGAACGCAGCATCACGGTCTGGATCAACTGAAAGTCAGCCCGCTCACGCACTGTTTCCAGTAAAGCCAAGTAGTCTTTAGGGGTCGGATCGCCTTTGCCGCGATTCAAGGTCAAACCCAGTTCGGTTAAAAAACCACGCAGTTTTTCTAATTTTTCTGCCGGCGGACCATCATGCACACGGTACAAACCGGGCATATCGTGATCTTGCAGAAAGCTCGCCATCGCCACGTTGGCACACAGCATGCATTCTTCAATCAACTTGTGTGCATCATTGCGCTCAGTCGGCAGAATCTCAGCAATTTTACGATCTTCGCCAAAAACAATATGCGTTTCACGGGTTTCAAAATCAATCGCACCGCGTGTTTGGCGCTGCTTTTGCAGAGCTTTATAAACGGCATACAATTCTTTAACGTGCGGCGCAACGTCTGCGTACTCCGTTAAAAACTGCTTACCCTCAGCACTGCGTGGACGCTCTAGCATGGCACTGACGGTATCGTAAGTTAAACGCGCATGTGACTGAATCACTGCTTCGTAAAACTGATAACCACTGATTTTTCCAGAGCGCGCTAAGGAAATCTCGCAGACCATCGCTAAACGATCAACATGCGGATTTAGCGAGCACAAACCATTGGATAACTCCTCCGGCAGCATCGGAATCACCCGCTCCGGGAAGTACACTGAGTTACCACGCAACATCGCTTCAGCATCTAATGCAGAATCAACTTTGACATAGTGGGAAACGTCAGCGATCGCCACAAGCAAACGCCAGCCACCGGCAACCGTTTGATTGGCAGCGGCACTGCGTGGTTCACAATAGACCGCATCATCAAAGTCACGCGCATCAGCACCGTCAATGGTGACAAAAGGCAAATGACGGAGATCAACCCGCTTCTCTTTGTCTTTTTCTTCGACTTCAGCTTTAAAACGCTTCGCTTCTTTAAGGACTGCATCGGGCCAGACATGCGGAATATCGTAATTACGCAGTGCCACCTCAATTTCCATACCTGGTGCCATATATTCACCCAGCACTTCTACGATATTGCCTTGCGCCTGAAAACGCGCGGTGGGCCAGTGGGTAATTGCCACTTCCACCAACTGACCAATCTGCGCACCATTGGCACGACCGGGACTGATCAGCACTTCCTGCTGCATTTTCTTGTTGTCAGGCAGGACAAAACCAATACCATTTTCTTCGTTATAGCGGCCGACAATCGACTCATGGGCACGCACGACCACTTCCGCAATCGAACCTTCACGGCGACCACGCTTATCAAAACCCACCACGCGGGCTAAGGCACGATCACCATCAAACACCAAACGCATCTGCGTCGGGCTTAAAAACAAATCATCGCCGCCATCATCCGGGATTAAAAAACCAAAACCATCGCGGTGACCACTGACGCGGCCCACCACTAAGTCCAGCTTATCCACCGGCGCATAGGCACCACGACGGGTATACACTACTTGCGCATCACGCTCCATCGCACGCAAACGGCGACGTAACGCTTCAATATCTTCTTCTGTCGTTAGACCAAATTCCGCCGCGAGTTGCTCACGGGCTGCAGGCGCACCGCGCTCAGCCAAGTGATGTAAAATCAGCTCTCGGCTAGGAATTGGATTGTCGTATTTTTCCGCTTCGCGAGCGGCCTCTGGATCGAGGGATTGCCAATCGGCTGTCAAATTGAATTCACCTTACTTATAAAAATAGATGGTGCCGAGAATAATTGTTCAGGTCACCGTACACACCCACTAATTTACCAGATTTTTTAGTGTAAAGGGGTTTACAAGATCTTTTATCGGCCGTATAGTTCGCGACCACAACGTTGCGTTATGCACGTTGTACCATGAAAACAAAGATGTTGTGGTGTTTTCAGTGCCCAGGTGGTGGAATTGGTAGACACGCTAGCTTCAGGTGCTAGTGCTCGCAAGGGCGTGGAAGTTCGAGTCTTCTTCTGGGCACCATTTATATAGCAGTAAATAATTGATTGTTTGCTGACTTTAAAACCCGCTTAGGCGGGTTTTTTAATGCCTACTCACTGACCAAGTGTATTACGCAACCCGCGCACTGCTGCGACAACTTGCATCGCACCCTCACGTATTTCAGCAATGGCTTCGCCCGCTTGATTGGCCAACTGCACACCTTGCTCTACCTTGACGCGGCTGGCCTGCATATTCGTCACCGCCGCTTGTGCCAACTCGTGATTTCTCTGTACCACATCAACAATTTCCAGAGTGGCTTGCGCGGTACGCCCAGCCAGATTGCGAACCTCATCGGCAACCACGGCAAAGCCGCGGCCTTGCTCTCCAGCACGCGCCGCTTCGATAGCAGCATTTAAGGCCAGTAGATTGGTTTGATCGGCAATCGCCTTAATGGTTTGCACAATCTTTCTGATATGTTCCGACTGCTGACTGACCGCTACAATACTCTGCGCCGCCTCACTCAACTCACCTGCAATACCCTGCACAACTTCAGCAGTACTATGGACGATTTGCGCACCGTTCTGTGCATCAGTATTGGTTTTTTCCGAGATATCATACGCCAGTAACGCAGCTTGCAACTCAGCCTGCTGCTGTTCAACTTGAGCGGTGATATCGCTAGCAAACTTAATAATTTTAACCAGTCGACCTTGCTCGTCAAAAACAGGGTTATATGTGGCATGCAGCCACATTATGCGTCCCGATCTGTGCAAACGAATATAACGTCCAGTGAAGAACTCACCTTTATTGAGACGCTGCCAAAACTGCTGGTAATCATTTGACTGCGTATATTGTGTACGGCAAAGCATACGATGATGCTTGCCTTTAATCTCATCAAGACGATAGCCCATGGTGTTTAAAAAATTATCGTTGGCGCTGATGATCTCACCCGCAAGCGTAAACTCAATGACCGCCATAGAGCGATTAAGTGCTGCAATAATGCTGCGCTCAGCCAACTCTGAACGCACCTGCTGGGTCACATTGGTTGCGAGCTTGAGCACACTGGTGACATTACCCTGCTCATCTCGAATGGGGTTGTAACTGGCTTCGAGCCAAATCTCTTGTTGGTTTTTATCGAGGCGTAAAAACCGACCTTGAATACATTCACCTGCAGCCAAACGCGCCCAAAAACTTTTATACGCGTGACTGGCAAGATCACTGGGCTGGCAAAACATGCGATGATTTTTCTCGGTAATTTCCGCCAAACGATAGCCTGTTACTGCTAGAAAATTAGCATTAGCAAACAAAATTGTGCCATCCGGCTTGAACTCGATAAGCGCGGCAGCTTTATCAATAGCACTATATTTTTCTTCATATTGACGCAGTTTGTTTTGGCAACTGGCTAATACTTGCTTAATCGCTTGATTGAACATAACACCTCGCAGCACAGTTTTGAGAATACAGCCCGCTTTAGCTATACATAAACCTGTGCAAAATACTGTACATATAATTATACATAGTAAAACGAAGGCAATAAAAAAGATAGCCACAGGCCGCATAAGACGATGATGCTAACTCAACGACAAAAGCCCGACACACTGATCCCGCAGGCATAGCTATGCCTTAAAGGTATCAATAAAAACACAGTATGACAGAAGGGATATTTGCTAAAAGACTACCGCAACCCGAGCACGGACGTAACGCCGGCCAAGAGCATGCTCAACCGTGACAAACCTTACTGTATGGCGTAGCCGAACTACCACAGCAGCGTAGCCAGATGTTATTCGCTACAGTCAAGTGTCTGCGCAGCTGCCATCAATTCGCAAACACAGCCCGCACGATCAGCTGCGCAACAATAAATGCAGCGCTGATCAACGCTGCCAACCACAGCGACACCGCGGCCTGATACCAACCGCTGCGTTTGGACTCAAGCTGCAAAATAAAGACAATAAAGCTCACAGCAAACAGCGCAGCCACGTACGGCATAATAAAGGGCAATATGTCTGGGTTAACCACGCGGGCCACATAACTGGGTACCGACGCTAGCAGAAAGACGATGCCAGAAATACCTGTTACTTGCAGCATGCTCAGCCAAGGACGAGCAATGCGCCTATCAGGCTTGTTGGCAAACAGGGTTAAGAGTAAAGCACCGGCGAGAAAAATATAAACCAGTGTTGCACAGCTCCACAGCAGTGATTCAAGAGAAATGGCCAAGAGTTGCATCCTTTAAGAAATAAATGGTTGGCGCTGACACGCCAAAGTTCAGCACAAAATCATCCGTGCGGTCCTTTAGAGCCGTTAAGACAAACCGCTGCGCAGTATAACGGGCATACTTATGAAACACATGCTCTATCCGTTAATCACTGGCGTATCAGCTATGCTATAACGCAGACCATGAGTTCAATGCCTGCCAGATTAAACGCAGTGCCAAGAGCGTCAACAAAATATTAAATATCTGCGCAAAACGCTGATCTGACGTTTTCAGCAGTACCTTAAGGCCCAGCTTAGTCCCGACTACACCCGCCAGTACCATCGCTAAAGCCAGTCCGAGCCATTCATGAAAGACAAAACCTGCGGCGCTATACACCAAGGCTTTCGGTGCATGCTGCAGCGTCATCGCTGCGGCAAAGGTTGCTACTGTCGCTTGTCGATCGCCCTGCTGTTGCCGTTTAATAAACGCAGCCACCAACGGCCCAGTGGCACCCACAAAATGACTTAATAAGGTGGTGATTATCGCCGCCACAAAAGTACCTAACGCGCGCGTGGCGACTTGCGGCACCGGCGGCCCCCAGCACAGCAAGAGAATAAATCCAGCAATACTCAACTGCAGCAACCAAGACGGCAGCTCTATCAGCAAAACACTGGCTAATAGCGCGCCAACCAAGACACCTGGGGCAAACCAATACAAAGAAGACCAACGGATATGCGGCGCAGTAAAAACCGCACGGTTCGCATTCGAGCCCAGCTGCACCAAGCCATGTAACGGAATCACTGCCGCGGCAGGCAGCAGCATACTGAGAATTGCCAGCAGCAACACACCACCGCCAATCCCCAGTGCCGCAGTCATCGCCGACGTCAGAGCGGCCATGGCAATCAACACCAGTACCGCCCAAACGGGCAGCCCAGCCGGCACAAACCACTCGAGCACCGCCTCCATCAACCACTCCTCGCTATCACCTACACCATCAACTCTTCAGCAGGCGCCTTAGTGTTTATCGTTGTGAAAAGCCTTATCGGCCTCAGCAAAACGTGTGATCATCGCTGTACTGGGGCCCTTACCCAAGATACTGACCCAATAAATCGCTAGCGTGGCAAAAACGAAGCCGGGAATGATTTCATACAAATCAATGCCACTGTATTGCTTCCACAGCACCACAGTAAAGGCACCGACCAACATACCAGCCAGCGCACCATTGCGTGTCATTCCGCGCCACGTTACCGAAAGCAAGACCACAGGCCCAAACGCAGCGCCAAAGCCTGCCCATGCATAGGACACCAGATCCAATACTTTACTGTTCTGATCTGAAGCTAAATAAATCGCCAATAACGCGATCAACAATACCATTGAGCGCCCCACCCAAACCAACTCTTGCTGCGAAGCATTTTTACGCAGAAAACCTTTATAAAAATCTTCAGTAATGGCACTGGAACTCACCAACAACTGACAGCTTAAGGTACTCATCACTGCAGCCAAGACACCGGCCAAAATAACCCCAGCGACCCATGGATTAAACAATAACTTAGCCAACTCCATAAACACTCGCTCGCTATTACCCTCCACCGCACTGGCCAGCTCTGGATGCTGAGCAAAATAGGCTATACCAAAGAAACCCACTGCCACCGCACCGCCTAAGGTGAGAATCATCCACGCGATACTGATCCGGCGTGCATTCGGAATACTCGCCGATGATTTTGCTGCCATAAAGCGCACGAGGATATGCGGCTGACCAAAGTAACCTAAGCCCCAACCCAGTAACGAGATAATTGCCATAAACGATAAGCCATGGAACATATTAAAGGCAGCCGGATTAACCCGCTCAATCGTCTCCAGTGCCGCACCCATATCACCCAGCGCCAGAATCACAAAGATCGGCGTAATCAGCAGTGCAAAAATCATCAAGGTCGCCTGCACGGTATCGGTCCAACTCACCGCCAAGAAGCCACCAATAAACACATACAAAACGGTTGCCGCCGCACCAACCCATAGCGCAACGTCATAATCCAAAGCAAAGGTGCTTTCAAATAAGCGTGCTGCAGCGACCACACCTGAGGCGCAATACAGGGTGAAGAACAGCAAAATAATCGCGGCTGAAATAATCCGCAAAAGACGGCTGTTATCTTCAAAGCGATGGGTAAAGTAATCCGGCAAGGTTAAGGCATTATTATTGTATTCAGTGTGTACGCGCAGACGACCGGCGACAAATAACCAGTTAATCCACGCACCAATGACCAAACCAATGGCAATCCAGCTCTCGGATAGACCGGCAACAAAAATCGCACCGGGTAACCCCATCAACAACCAGCCACTCATATCTGACGCACCCGCTGACATTGCGGTAACAAAGCTACCCAGACTGCGGCCACCTAAAATATAGTCAGAAAAGTTCTTAGTGGAACGCCAAGCCCAGAGGCCAATGCCCAACATTACTGCGATGTAGACTGCAAATGTCACCAGTGTTGGTGTTGATACACCCATAAAAACCGCCCTCAGTATGCGCCATACCGCACAATATTTGCCTTTAAACAGCAAGGTTATGCAGCGGCTTCACTTAGTTATAAAATAAAAAGGCGCAGTTTAACGTGTTAAAGCTGATTATGGCAGAGGCGCGAGTGATGACTGAATAATCTGCTGTCGAGCGCAGTCAATATGTCCGTCTTTTAAGCACAGGGTCTCATCGGAAAAAGCCTTTACATCATCCACATCGTGAGTAATTAAAATCAGTGGCACGGCCAAACGCTCTTGTAATTCACGCAGTTCTTTACGCATATGAATACGCAAATCAGGATCCAATGCAGAAAAAGGCTCATCCAACAATAAGGCTCGCGGCTGAGTCACCAAAGCGCGAGCTAAAGCAGTGCGCTGACGTTGCCCACCAGAAAGCTCATGCGGCTTTTGCTCTTGCACCGATTCTAAGCCAAAATTTTCCAACCAATAATCGACAGTCTCACTGGCCATTTGCGGGCGCGGATTAAACAGGCCACGGCGTAAGCCAAAGGCAATATTCTGGCGTACGTTCAGATGCGGAAACAAAGCATAGTTTTGAAATAAAAAAGCCACTTGGCGTTGCTGCGCCGTTAAGTTGATCCCTTGCTGCTGATCAAACAAGGTGCGTCCTGCCAGTTTTAAATAGCCACTGTCGGGCGTCAGCAAGCCAGCGATCATCTGCAGCAGCAAACTCTTACCAGACCCAGAGGGCCCAAGAATCACTAGACGATTGCCGTGTGAAACATAATTTAGCTGCAGGTGAAACTCACGCTGACCTGAACGCATGGTTTTGCTGATATCTAAATCCAATAACATGCGCTTACCTTCTCCGCTCAGCCACGCGCCCTGGGGCTAAGCGGCTGGCCGTTAATAACACCACAACACAGACCACTGAGGTGATCAGCACCAACATATTGGCGGTGTCATCCTTACCGGCCTGCACTGCTTCATACACCGCAATCGATAGCGTTTGGGTTTTCCCTGGAATACTGCCAGCCACCATTAAAGTTGCCCCGAACTCACCCAGAGCTCGCGCAAAAGCCAGCAAAACACCTGCCAAAATACCGCGCCAAGCCAGTGGTAAAGTGACTCGAAAGAAAATACTAATCTCCGACACTCCCAGCACACGTGCAGCTTGCTCTAACTCGGCATCGACCGATTCAAAAGCAGCACGCGCCGGCTTAAACACCAATGGAAAAGCGACAACTGTTGCGGCAATGACGGCCCCCTGCCAGGTAAAAATCAGATTGATGCCAAAGCTCTCGTACAACCATGAACCAAAGGCGCTTCTACGTCCGACTAAGACCAGTAAGTAGTAACCCAATACCGTTGGCGGCATCACCATCGGCAAAGTCAGTAAGGTATCCAGTAAGTCACGACCAAAGAAACGTGTACGCGCTAAAAAATAGCCGACGCTAATGCCCAGCACAATATTCAAAACCGTCGCCCAACCTGCCACTTTAAGTGACAGGCTCAAGGCAATCCAAACCGCATCCATTATCGGCAGTGCCTCTTAAGGCTGACTAAAACCATAGCCCTTAAGCACCGCTTGGCTTTGCTGATTAAGAACAAAATCAATAAATTGTTGGCTGACCGCTTTTGCGCTGCCTTCGGCAGTGACCGCAATCGGATAACTGACGACAATGTTTAACGGAACAGTAAACTGCACTTTGACTTTATCCGCCATAATCGCAGCATCAGTGGCGTAAACAAAGCCGGCATCGACCTCATCACGCGCGACATAATCTAATGATTGACGGACGTTTTGCGTGTTAATCATTTTATCAGCCAGCACAGCCCATAAATTGCTATCTAGCAACGCTTGCTTGCTGTATCGCCCGACCGGCACGCTTTCCGGATTACTGATCGCCAGACGCTGCAAGGCTGTTTGCTGTAAGTCCTCTACTGCTTTTAACTCTAGCGTACTGTCGACTGGGGTAATCACCACTAAAGTGTTACGCACAAAATCTTTGCGACTGGCCTCATTGAGCAGACCTTGAGTCTGCGCTTTATCCATGGTTTCTTGGTCTGCTGAAGCAAACACATCAACTGGAGCACCCTTGGCAATTTGCTGGAGCAACTCACCCGAGCCGGCAAAGTTAAGCAGTACTTTATGCTCAGGATATTCAGCCTCAAAGTTTAGCGCTATATCCTTAAAAGCATTGGTCAAGCTGGCGGCAGCCGACACGGTCACCTCAGCCGAAAAGACGCTGATTGAGGTCGTAAGTACTGCCACAGTCACTAGGTTCTTCAAAGCCATTTTCAACATAATGCACCCTATACAGTTAATAGCGTTATATACAGAAAACTATAGCGCTTTATAACTGATTTTAATAGCTAAACCTTAAGTCTGCAGCAACCCCCGACTCGCGATGAGGATGCTAATTAAGCAGGCTCGAAAAAGGCCAGTAACGTAAGTATTGCCCCTCGACGCAAGTGGTATTTTCAGGGATTTCTAATAAGCCATGTGCTTGTGCGGCGCTGCGTAATATACCTGAGCATTGATTGTCATATTTTTCAGCCCGGCCATCCACCAACCAGACGCGCACAAACTCACGCCGTACACCGGCGACTGGCATGGCAAAATTAACCGGCACATTAAAACTCTGCACCGCTGTATCAACAACGCCCATCCGCTTTAAAATATAAGGGCGCGCCAGCATCACGAAAGTCACTAAACTTGAGGTTGGATTACCCGGCAAGCCAATCACAGGCGTGTCTTTGTAACGACCAAACGTCAGTGGTTTACCAGGTTTAAGCGCCAATTTCCAAAACTCAAGCTGGCCCTCTTCACGAAGAATTTGGCCAAGATAGTCTGCTTCGCCGACTGACACACCGCCGCTGCTGATCAATAAATCTACGTCGTGTAATTGTTCTAAGCGCTGACGCGTTTGCTCTGCGTCATCAGGCAAAATACCCATATCCACCACGGTGCAGCCCAAGCGTTGCAAACACTGTGAGAGCATGGTGCGATTACTGTTATAAATCTGCCCCAACGCCAGCGGCTGACCCGGCTCAATCAGTTCATCACCGGTAGAAAGCACCGCAACTCGCAGTCGTCGACGCACTTTCACTTTCGCACAACCCAAGGACGCCGCCATCGCTAACTCGATCGGCCCTAAGCGAATACCGACTGGCAACATTTCATCGCCAGGCAGTGCTTCTTGACCTTTAGGTCGGACAAACTTAGCACTAGGCACCGCTTGCAAGAAGCGCACAGAACCATTCTCTAGCACTTGCGTGTTTTCTTGCATTTCTACCGCATCCGCGCCTTCAGGGAGTGGTGCTCCGGTAAAAATACGTGCACAGGTTCCGAGCGCCAGCGGCTGTGGCGTATGACCGGCAAAGATTTTCTGACTGACCGGCAACACCTGCCCCGCCTCTACCTCAGCACTGCGTAGCGCATAACCATCCATCGAGCTGTTGGGCCATGGCGGCATCGCAAACTGAGCCTGTAACGGCTCAGCTAAGACGCGATTATGGGCAACATCTAACGTCACATCTTCGCTGTCTAGGCACGCTGCCGACTGCGCCTGCTCCAGCAGGATCTGCAGCGCAGCATCGACATTCAATAAGCTCATTTAACTGCGTCCTGTGCAAGCCGTTTTCTGTCCCAAGTGCGCTACAAAGTTACAAGGCTTATGGGTCGCATCCAACTGGTCTGACAAAATGCCTTGCCACGCCGTACGACAGGCATTGGTCGATCCCGGCATACAGCAAATCAGGGTGTTATTGGATAAACCTGCTAAGGCTCTAGACTGAATTGTCGAAGAACCTATTTCGGTGTATGAAATCTGTCGAAATAACTCGCCAAAGCCTTCAACAGTCCGATCAAACAAGCAACTGACAGCTTCGGGGGTACTATCGCGCTCGGTAAAGCCTGTGCCACCGGTAATCAAAACAACCTGAATAGTATCACTGGCAATCCAGTTCGCCACCTGCGCACGGATTTGATATAGGTTATCCTTGAGAATCAAACGTTCAACAACGCTATGACCGGCACTGATCAATTGATCAAATAAGTATTGTCCGGACGTGTCGGTTTCAGCTGTACGTGTGTCACTGACAGTTAATACAGCGACATTTAAAGGAACAAATTGACTGCTAACGTGGCTCATACGATGTCCTATGTTGGTAAATTTATGCCAAGATATACCACAAAATACGCAAGCAAATGAGTTTTGTATGGCTAAATACCCCTTATTGTCCAACTGTTCAATTGTCTTGCTGGCCGGTGGTCGTGGGCAACGTATGGGCGGTCAAGATAAAGGCTGGGTGAATTGGCAGGGTCAGGCATTGATTGAACACATGCAGCATGTTGTGCGGCCCCTGACCGATGATTTAATTATCTCCTGCAATCGTAACCATCAGCGCTACCAGCGTTTGGCCGACCAAATCGTCAGCGATACTAATCTTGATTTTGCCGGACCTTTAGCCGGTATCCTCAGCGCCCTAGAGGTCGCACGTCATCCCTACTTGCTGGTACTCCCTTGTGATGCGCCACGTATTGATCAAGCGCTATTAACTCAGCTCTATCAGCACGCTGGCGAATACCCAGTACTGTTGCAACATAAAGGCCATTGGCAGCCACTCTTCAGTCTTATTCCCTGTGCACAGCTGAAGAATTTGCAAGATTTGTGGGATGCTGGTGAGCGTAGCCCTAAACACGCTTTGTTAAAATTAAACCCTGTGGTCATTGACTGCCCTGATCATGAGCAACGCTTGGCTAATTTCAATGACCCCAGCGTCTTGCAACAACCGCTCTTAATAAAGGAAACACTATGCTGACTCACCTTGATGAGCAGGGGCGCGCCAATATGGTCGACGTCACCGATAAAGCCAATACCCAGCGCGAAGCCACCGCAGAAGCTTGGGTGCGTATGCTGCCCAGTACTTTGGCGATGATTGCCGACGGTCAGCACCCTAAAGGCGATGTCTTTGCGGTCGCACGGATTGCTGGTATTCAAGCCGCCAAGCGTACCCATGAGCTGATCCCCTTGTGCCACCCGCTACTGCTGACCAGTATTAAAGTACATTTAACCGCTCATGAGCCCGATCAAGTGCATATCACCGCAACCTGTAAACTGGCAGGGCAAACCGGTGTTGAGATGGAAGCTTTAACCGCGGCGAGCCTTGCCGCTTTAACTATCTACGATATGTGCAAAGCGGTTGATCGTGGTATGACGATTGAGCGTGTGCAGCTTTTAGAAAAACGAGGCGGCAAATCTGGCCATTACCAAAAAGACAACCTGAGCAATGGAGACCTATGATGCTGACCGTGCAATTTCTGGCCCGTTATCGTGAAGAATTGGGCTGCGAGTCAGAACAACTCGCGTGGCAAAACGAATGGCACAACATTGACCATGTCCGTCAGTTTTTAATTGCCCGTGGCGGCGTATGGTCGGTGTTAAGTGATCCTCGCATCATGTGCGCGCGCAACCAAGACGTCTGCTCGTTACAAGAGCCGCTGCAAGCCGGTGATGAACTGGCATTTTTTCCTATGGTTACAGGAGGTTAATGAGCATGAGCATTCGTGTGCAAAGCGCGCCGTTTGATCCAGGCGCTGAACTCAATGCGGTGCACGCGGGTGATCTAGGCGTGGGCGCGGTGGTCAGTTTTGTCGGTTATGTGCGTGACATCAATCAAGATGCGAGCATCGAACAACTCTTTCTTGAACACTATCCAGGGGTGACTGAAAAAGCCCTCACTAAAATCCGCGCTGAAGCCATGCAGCGTTGGCCACTTATCGATGCACATATTTTACATCGTGTCGGCCCGCTCTCATTGGCTGAACCCATTGTATTTGTCGCCACGTCCAGCATGCACCGTGAGGCGGCCTTTGCCGCCTGTGAGTTTATTATGGACTACCTAAAAACCCGTGCACCGTTTTGGAAAAAAGAACAAACGAGCAGCGGCTCACATTGGGTCGAAGGCCGTGATAGTGACCAACAGGCAGCCGCCCGCTGGAATACACCAGAAAAGGATACTGTCTAATGTCAGTTTGCGAGCAAGGCATCATGCACAGTATTGAGCAGGCGATTAATGCTTTAAAGGACACGCTCAAGGTACAAACCGCAACGCAAACACTCGCGCTACAAGCCGCTCATCAGCGTGTTTTGGCACGACCTGTCTTTGCCCAAATTGATGTTCCGCAATGGGATAATAGCGCGATGGATGGCTATGCCTTACGCGCTAACGATCTTATCCAGGCACACAGCAGTTTGCCTTTAGCCGGTCGTATTGCTGCCGGCGACCTGCCCGATCAACGCTTGCCAGCTGGCCAGTGTATGCATATTTTAACGGGCGCGCCGGTCCCCTCTGGCGCCGATAGTGTGGTTGCCCAAGAAGAGTGCGTCGTCAGTGCTGGGCATGTCCAGTTTAAGCACTGCAAAGCCGGTGACAATATTCGCCGTCGTGCTGAAGAAATCCAACAAGGGCAGCTTCTTCTGCCAGCAGGCACGCGACTGCGAGCACAAGAAATCGGCTTACTCGCCAGCCAAGGCTATGCCGAGATTGAGGTTTACAGACCACTGCGCATTGGTTTGATCAGCAGTGGTAATGAGCTGTGTGAGCTGGGTCAACCCCTACAGCCTGGACAAATCTACGACATCAACAGTTACAGCTTGGCAGCCCTCTGGCAAGGCTTAGGCTTTACAGTCACTCATTACCCCAGAATGCCTGATGATCTACCGCAGACCCGTGATTGCTTAGCCAAGGCGAGTGGCGAGCAAGATCTATTAATTAGCAGCGGTGGCGTCTCAGTCGGTGAAGAAGACCATATTAAAAATGCCGTCAGCTCCTTAGGACAACTCAACCTATGGCGCGTGGCTATCCAACCCGGTAAACCCTTGGCATTTGGTTGCATCGGCAACACCCCCTGGATTGGTTTACCGGGCAACCCTTCAGCCGCTCTGATCACTTCGTTAATCATTGCTCGCCCAGCATTATTAGCGGCTCAAGGTGTCACAGAGGCCAGCCCACAATGCTTATCTATCCCGGCTCTTTTTGACTGGAAAAAAGCCCGTCCACGCCAGCAATACCTCCATGCGCGTTTGGTTTTGCAAGAGAATGGCCAACTGCACGTCGACATTCACCCCAAACAAAGTTCAGCCATGCTCAGTGCGGCCAGCTGGGCGGATGGTTTGGTTGAGATTAAGCCGCAGCAGACGATTAAAACAGGGGACTGCGTGGCTTTTATAGCGTACTCAAGCCTTTTGAACTAAGCAAAACTGACTGACACACAATGCGGCGCTAAACTCAGAGCAAGGCTAGCGCTGCACTGTCACCACCTCGCACGCGCTAGCTATCCGCTGTACCTGAAAGCAGGTCTCACTGAAAGGTATAGAAATTCACAGCTCTATTTGCAGATTTGACCAAACTTATTGCAGCAGAGACAATGCTTAGCGCTATATAATTTGTAATATTGCGATTTTAGTAGCTACTGACTCTCCTTTTACATAAAGTTAGAGAACGTCTGACCGCAGAACTGAGCGAAAGGGTTTGCTAAAAAGCCAGCCAACACCGGCAAATAGTGACTGGGGAAGCTAGAATCGAGGTCGTTACAGTGCAGCACGCCGCCTCGCAACTTCTATAATAATTAATACGCGGAGTAAGCTCATGTCTTCAGCATTGATTGATGGCTTTGGTCGAAAAATAGATTACCTACGCTTATCGGTGACTGACAGGTGCGATTTTCGTTGCATCTATTGCATGGCTGAGGACATGACGTTTCTGCCACGCCAGCGCATCTTAACCCTTGAAGAAATTCATCGCTGCGCTGAATTATTTGTCGCCAATGGTGTGCGTAAAATCCGTCTGACGGGTGGTGAGCCTTTAACCCGCAAAGGTATTGTTGGTCTCTGTGAGAATATCAGCGCTATCCCTGGTTTAAACGAATTGGTCATGACCACCAATGGCTCACAACTGACCAAGTATGCACAGCCTCTTGCTGATGCTGGGGTTAAACGTTTGAATATCAGTTTAGATTCTCTGTGCCCTGAAAAATTTAAAGCGATGACCCGTGTGGGTGATCTACAGCAGGTGCTTAACGGTATTCAAGCCGCGCGCCAAGCTGGCTTTAAGCGCTTAAAAATCAACAGTGTGATCATTCAAGGTCACAATGATGATGAGATTCTTGCGCTGACGGATTACGCCATCGAGAACCAACTGGACATCACTTTTATTGAAGAAATGCCACTGGGTCATGTGGGTCGTTCACGCGATACGTCATTATTTAGCAGTGATCAAGTCCGTGACAATATCGCTGAACGTTATACCTTACTCGACAGCACCGAAAACAGCGGTGGTCCCGCTCGCTATATGCGTTTAAAAGACCATAGCGCAACACGAATTGGCTTTATCTCACCGCACTCAAATAACTTTTGCAGCACCTGTAACCGTGTTCGTATCACCGTGGAAGGTAAACTTTTACTCTGTCTAGGTAATGAGGACTCTCTAGATTTACTCGCTCTGCTACGCCGCTATCCACTCAGTGATGAGCCGGTACTGGCCAATATTCATCGTGCACTCAACAACAAGCCGGAAAAGCATCATTTTAGCAGTGATGGCGATGTACAAATTGTGCGTTTTATGAACGCTACCGGTGGTTAATGTGCAGCCTTATTTGATCCACAGTCTCTAGACGCCAAGTAGAGCTAGAGCATCTTACGATGATTTTCACCGACCAAAAAAACTTATCAATACGACAGTAGCTGTGTACAGCTGCGAATCACTTGCCTGAATCAGCGGCATAAAAAAAGCCGCACTAGGCGGCTTTTTTCAACACAACAGGCTTACGCTTGTGATGCTTGCTCAGCTTTGGCAGCAGCAACGTCTTTAATCGACAGTTTGATGCGACCACGGCTATCCACGTCCAGTACCAGCACGTCAACCATTTCGCCTTCAGTTAAGATGTCAGTGACTTTCTCAACGCGAGCATCGCTCAACATAGAGATGTGCACTAAGCCGTCTTTACCTGGCAGAATGTTAACGAACGCACCGAAATCAACAATACGCTCAACTTTACCGTTGTAAATTTTACCGATTTCAGCTTCTGCAGTGATGCTCAGGACACGCTGACGTGCAGCTTCTGCAGCTTCTTTGGTTGAACCAAAGATTTTGATTGAGCCGTCATCTTCGATATCAATTGACGCTTCTGTTTCTTCACAGATGGCGCGGATGGTGGCACCACCTTTACCAATCACATCACGGATCTTGTCTGAATCAATCTTCATCGCAATCATGGTCGGCGCATTGGCTGACAGTTCAGTGCGTGAAGTAGCTAGAACCTGATTCATCTGCTCAAGAATAGTGATACGTGCAGCATGGGCTTGGCTTAAAGCCAATTCCATAATTTCTTCAGTCACACCTTCGATTTTAATGTCCATTTGCAGTGCAGTGACGCCATTGGCAGTACCTGCTACTTTAAAGTCCATGTCACCAAGGTGGTCTTCATCACCGAGGATATCGGTTAGAACGGCAAATTTATCGCCTTCTTTAACCATACCCATCGCAATACCGGCCACCGGTGCTTTCATCGGTACACCAGCGTCCATCAGGGCTAACGAAGCACCACAGACTGAAGCCATTGAGCTTGAACCGTTCGATTCAGTGATCTCAGACACAACACGGATGGTGTACGGGAAATCATCAGCACTTGGCAACATTGCAGCAATACTGCGACGCGCTAAACGACCGTGACCGATTTCACGACGACCGGTTGCGCCCATACGACCGCACTCACCTACAGAGTAAGGAGGGAAGTTGTAGTGCAGCATAAATGGATCGCGTTTCTCGCCTTCTAGGGTATCCAAGAACTGCGCATCACGTGCGGTACCAAGAGTTGCAACCACTAACGCCTGTGTTTCACCACGGGTGAACAAGGCAGAACCGTGAGTTTTGTCCAGAACGCCAACTTCGATCGCCAAAGGACGAACAGTGCTGGTATCACGACCATCAATACGTGGCTTACCGTTAACGATATTCTCACGTACTGTGCGGTATTCGATTTCACCGAACGCTTCTTTAACAGCAGCAGCCGTTGGGCCTTCGCCTTCTACTTCACTGACTAAAGCAGCAATGGCTTGCTCGCGGATTGCACCCAGACTCGCATAGCGGTCTTGTTTAACGGTGATGGTGTAAGCGTCTGAAATAGCAGCGCCAAACTGATTGCGCACAGCCGCTAACAACTCAGTGTTTTCTGCTTTTGGCTGCCAATCCCAGCGCGGCTTACCTGCTTCTGCAGCGAGCTCTTTAATCGCTTGAATAACCACCTGGAACTCTTCGTGGGCAAATAATACCGCGCCCAACATTTGGTCTTCGCTCAGCTCTTGTGCTTCGGACTCAACCATTAACACGGCGTCTTTGGTACCGGCAACCACCATGTCTAAGCAAGAGACTGCTTGCTGCTCATAGGTTGGGTTAATCAAGTAGCCCGTTTCTGGGTGATAACCCACACGTGCGCAACCGATTGGGCCGTTGAATGGAATACCTGAAATAGCTAATGCAGCTGAAGTACCGATCATTGCCGCGATGTCTGGATCAGTTTTCTTGCTGGTTGAAACAACGGTACAAATCACTTGTACTTCGTTGCTGAAACCTGCTGGAAACAGTGGGCGGATCGGACGGTCGATCAGACGCGAAGTCAGGGTTTCTTTCTCAGATGGGCGTGCTTCACGCTTGAAGAAACCACCTGGAATTTTACCTGCTGCGTAGGTTTTTTCTTGGTAATGCACAGACAAAGGGAAAAAGTCTTTGCTTGGATCAGCTTTTTTAGCGCCGACGACTGTACACAGTACAGTGACATCATTGTTAACGCTGACTAATACAGCACCGCATGCTTGACGAGCAACGCGACCTGTTTCTAAAGTAATGGTGGATTCACCAAATTGAAACGTTTTAATAACCGGATTCACGGTATCTTCCTTCTCTAATGTGACCTTGGGGAAACTAGCAAGAGTTTGGGTATCGGCCCAACATACTCCTGAAATGCGAAAAGCTGGAAGCCCAAAGCACGGCGTAAATAAATTTACGCACAGCGCCCCAGACTCCCAGCTTCACGTTACAGCTTACGTCTTAACGACGTAGACCCAGACGACCAATCAAAGTCGTGTAACGGCCAAGATCTTTACCTTTGAGGTAATCAAGCAACTTACGACGCTGGTTAACCATACGGATTAAACCGCGACGTGAGTGGTGATCTTTTTTGTTGGCTTTGAAGTGACCTTGCAGCTTGTTAATGTTAAAGGTCAAGAGTGCAACTTGCACTTCTGGTGAACCTGTATCACTTTCAGCTTGCTTGTAGTCATTAATAATCTGGGCTTTGTCGTCGATGCTAAGTGCCATGTTGGGCTCCTAAAGTGAACAGGCCGGGATAATCCCGTGCAAAAAAAGAGGTATGACCGTGCCTGCCAACAGCCTACCTTGATGTTTTTTAGACGCATACATTAATGCAGCTAAAATAACTTGCTTATTGTGACCGAATTAGGCGCTTGGGTGCAACCATTCCATCATCATCTATCTCGCCTACACCAATAAATTCATCATTATGGTTGTAAACTCGCACTAGACCCTCTAAAGGTGCTTTTTGTGCGCGGACCGGCTGGCCATTTAACCAGAAGAAACTGCTGTTCTCGGTCAAATAAACAATCGGCCAATCCTGCAAACCACTGTCGACAGCGATCATATAGGCATCAAGAGCTTCAGCGCCGCCTTCTTCATGCACGCGCTCAAGTTCTTCTAAGGTCACCGCATGAGTTAAATCAAAGGGACCGGCTTCAGTACGCCGCAACTGCGCCACATGCGCGCCACAGCCAAGCACCGCACCAATATCTTCAACCAAGCTGCGAATATAGGTGCCTTTACTGCAGGCCACTAAAATACGTGCTTGCGTCCCTTCACAGGACAACAACTCTAAACGACTGATCGTCACCGTGCGCGCCGGACGATCTACCGTAATACCGGCACGGGCCAGTTTATACAGTGGCTGACCATCTTTTTTCAGCGCTGAAAACATGGGCGGCACTTGCTCAATCACGCCACGAAACTGCGGCAACAGCGCTTCAATATCTGCAGCGCTGACATTCACCTCTTTGGTTTCCAGCACTTCGCCTTCAGCATCCGCAGTATTGGTGGTAACACCCAACTGCATGGTTGCCTCATAGACTTTATCGGCGTCTAAAAGATAACGCGAAAACTTCGTCGCTTCACCAAAACACAATGGCAACACGCCAGTGGCTAACGGATCAAGACTGCCGGTGTGGCCACCCTTATCGGCATTCAACAGCCAGCGCACTTTTTGCAAAGCACCATTGGAGCTAAAACCATAAGGCTTATCAAAAATAATAATGCCGCTAACACTGCGACGCTTACGTTTAACCTGCTGCACCACGCTGTTACTCTCCGCTCGGATCAATGTTGCGCTGATCTTCAGTCACGGCTTGTTCGATCAAGGCTGACAACAACGCGCCACGGGTAATGCTGGCATCATAATGGAAGTGCAATGCTGGTACGCTACGTAGCTTCATTGCTTTACCCAATAGCATTCTTAGATAACCAGCAGTGTCATTCAACACATCGAGGTTTTCTTTAATCACTTCAGCAGAGTTTTCACCCATGATGGTGATAAAAACTTTGGCATGACCCACATCACGGCTGACATCAACACCGGTAATGGTGACAAAACCTAAACGTGGATCTCTTACTTCTTGCGGGATCAAGATCGCCAGCTCACGCTGAATCTGATCGCCAATGCGTTGGGTACGACTGTACTGTTTCGCCATGGTATTCACCTTGTGCTGCGTTAAGCAGCTTTTATTCTGATCCATATAAGCAGCAAACGGCAAGCTCAATTGGCCGGATTAAAGTCCTGACCAATTGCACTTGCCGTTGCCTATACGACTATGAATTACAGAGTACGTGCGACCTGGACTTTCTCGAACACTTCGATTTTGTCACCTGGTTTCACATCATTGTAACTCTTCACACCAATACCACATTCCATACCGGCGCGCACTTCGCTGACGTCATCTTTAAAGCGGCGTAGAGATTCGAGCTCGCCTTCAAAGATCACTACGTCATCACGCAAGACACGGATCGGACGGTTACGGTGGACGTGACCTTCAGTCACCATACAACCTGCAACAGCACCCAGCTTAGGTGAGCGGAAGACTTCACGTACTTCAGCAATACCTAAGATGTTCTCACGAACATCACTGCCCAACATACCAGAAAGCGCTTTTTTGACGTCTTCGATAATGTCGTAAATGATGTTGTAGTAACGCATGTCGAGACCTTCTTGCTCAACGATTTTACGCGCACCAGCATCGGCACGTACGTTGAAACCAAAGATCACCGCATGTGATGCTAAAGCAAGGTTGGCATCACTTTCGTTAATACCACCGACACCACCAGCCACTACGCATACTTCAACTTCATCGTTACCTAAGTCAGATAATGAACCGCGTAACGCTTCAAGCGTACCGCGCACGTCTGCTTTAATAACGATATTGAGTACTTTCTTCTCTTCCTGGCCCATATTCTCGAAGATATTTTCGAGTTTACCAGCATGTGCACGCGCTAATTTAACTTCGCGGAACTTGCCTTGGCGGAACAGAGCGACTTCACGCGCTTTGCGCTCATCGACGACTACTGTGACTTCGTCACCGGCTTCTGGTGTGCCATCAAGACCTAAAATCTCAACAGGGATAGATGGACCCGCTTCTTTAATCGGCAGACCATTCTCATCCATCATGGCGCGAACGCGGCCAAAGTTAACACCCACCAAGACCATATCGCCTTGACGCAAGGTACCGTTTTGTACCAGTACTGACGCCACAGGACCACGGCCTTTATCAAGGCGTGATTCAATTACCACACCGCGACCTGAGGCCGAAGGTGTCGCGCTGAGTTCAAGAACTTCAGCTTGCAGCAAGACTGATTCCAGCAAGGTATCAATACCTGTACCGACTTTCGCAGACACGTGGACAAACTGCGTATCACCGCCCCACTCTTCTGGCGTCACACCATGCACAGCTAGATCATTTTTAATGCGATCTGGATCAGCGTCTGGCTTATCAATTTTGTTCACAGCAATGATCAATGGTACGCCAGCTGCTTTAGCATGCTGAATACCTTCAATCGTTTGCGGCATCACGCCATCATCAGCTGCAACCACTAGGATCACGATATCAGTCGCCTTGGCACCACGAGCACGCATTGCAGTAAACGCAGCGTGGCCTGGGGTATCAAGGAAAGTGATCATGCCACCTTCGGTTTTAACGTGATAAGCACCGATATGCTGAGTGATACCACCGGCTTCACCGGTCGCCACTTTGGCACGACGAATATAGTCAAGCAGCGAGGTTTTACCGTGGTCAACGTGACCCATAACGGTCACAACTGGCGCACGATGGAAGGTTTCGCCGTCAATTTTCAATGACTCAGCGAATCGCTCTTCCAATACGTTATCGCTGACACGACTGACGCGGTGACCCAACTCTTCTGCAATTAAGACTGCAGTATCTTGGTCAAGCACTTGGTTAATGGTGACCGGTGAGCCAAGTTTAAACATAAACTTAACCACTTCGACGCCTTTAACCGACATTTGTGCGGCGAGCTCAGCAACGCTAATGGTTTCACCAATATGTACATCACGTACCACTGGGCCGGCTGGGCTATGAAAACCATGCTGATTAGAACGCTTCTTACCCTTGCCACGATTACGACCACCGCGACGCGCTTGATCATCATCATCACGGCCCGTTTTGCCTTTAGCGGCTGGACGTGGTGCGGCTGTTTTACGCTCGCGACGATCATCTTCGTCAGCACGTTTAACCGGGCGACGTACTTCGTCTTTTTTGCGATCAGGTGCAGGCGCAACCGCATCCACAACAGGCAAAGTAATATCTGCCGGTGGCAAGCTTGGCTCAACCGCAGCAGGTGCTACTGCAGCGACGGCTGGCTTTTCAGCGACAGGCGCAACAACTGGTGCTGGCTTCGCTTTTTCTTGCTCAGCTTCTTTGGCTTTTTGCGCAGCTTTTAGCTTAGCCAGATCTTGTTGCTTTTCAGCTTCAATTTCTTCGGCACTACGCTGCACAAAGGTTTTCTTCTTACGAACTTCAACACTAATGGTTTTACTGCCTGGGGCGCGTAAAGTTGTCGTGGTTTTACGTTGTAAGGTAATTTTCTTAGAACCTTCAGCTTTTGTACCGCTGCCTTTCTCTAAGAAAGTTAACAGTGTTTGTTTTTCAGTTTCACTGACTTTTTGGTCTGCACTAGTGTGTACCAGACCGGCCTCATGCATTTGTTGCAATAGGCTTTCTACTGGCGTATTCACTACTTTAGCCAGTTCTTTAACCGTGACTTGCGTCATGAACTTCTCTCCTCAAGCCGCAATGTGCTTATTCAAACCAGTGGGCGCGGGCGGCCATGATCAGCTTGCCGGCACGATCTTCAGTCATGCCTTCGATGTCGAGCAAATCATCAATTGATTGCTCTGCTAGGTCTTCGCGGCTGAGCACTCCGCGGACGGCTAGCTCAACGGCCAGCTCTTTGCTCATGCCCGTTAAGTCGAGCAAATCTTGCGCTGGTTGAACATCAGCCAGCTTTTCTTCCGTCGCAATTGCGCGCGTTAATAAACAGTTTTTGGCACGCGTACGCAACTCACTGACGATATCTTCATCGAATCCTTCGATGTTGAGCATCTCTTCCATAGGTACATAAGCCACTTCATCTAAACTGGTGAAGCCTTCATCAACTAGAATCTGTGCTAAGTCCTCATCCACTTCAAGGTCTCTAACAAAGAGCTGCAATAAATCACCCGTTTCTTCTTGCTGACGCGCCTGAATATCTTCTTGGCTCATCACGTTAAGCGTCCAGCCCGTCAGCTGCGAAGCGAGGCGAACGTTTTGACCACCACGGCCAATAGCTTGCGCCAGATTTTCTTGGGCAACGGCAATATCCATCGTATGTGAATCTTCATCAACGATGATGGCAACCACTTCAGCCGGCGACATGGCACTGATTACAAACTGTGCAGGATTATCATCCCACAGCACTATATCAACGCGCTCGCCACCTAACTCACTCGATACGGCTTGAACACGCGAACCGCGCATACCAATACAGGCACCTTGTGGATCAATACGTTTATCTTTAGAACGAACGGCTATTTTAGCACGTGAGCCAGGATCACGGGCAGCCGCCATAATTTCGATCAAACCTTCAGAAATTTCTGGAACTTCAATATTGAATAATTCCATAATCATTTCTGGGGCGGTACGCGACAGAATCAGTTGCGGACCACGGTTTTCTGAACGGATATCCTGTAACAATGCACGCACGCGCGCACCAACACGGAAGGTCTCGCGTGGAATAATGTCTTCGCGAGCTAAAATAGCTTCAGCGTTGTTACCCAGATCAACAATAATGTTGTCACGGGTAACTTTCTTAACCGTACCGAAAATAATCTCACCAAGCTTACTGCGGTACGCTTCAACAATTTGCGCGCGCTCAGCTTCACGTACTTTCTGTACGATCACCTGCTTAGCAGTTTGTGCAGCAATCCGACCAAACGCAATGGATTCGATTTTCTCTTCAATCACATCACCAACAGCTGGATTTTCAACACGCTTTTCAGCCATATCAATCGTCAGCTGGTGTGCTGGATCATCGAAATCAACTTCTTCAATCACCGTCCAGCGACGGAAGGTTTCATAATCGCCTGTCTGCGTGTCAATTGCCACGCGCAAGTCAACTTCATCTTCGTAGTTTTTCTTTGTTGCAGTCGCTAATGCTAACTCCAGCGCTTCGAAAATCACCGCTGGCGGAACGCCTTTTTCGTTAGAGACTGATTCAACAACCAGTAAAATTTCTTTGCTCATCGCATGCCTCGCCTTTCGCAAACCGTAAGAGTTGCGGAGTCCGTATTCTTATTCAAAGTTCGGAAGTATATTCGCTTTTTCAATCAGATCGATCGGCAGCAGGTACTCAAATTCACCCATCTGCACAACCACATCTTGATCTTCAACTGATCGAATCAGCCCTTGAAAATTGCGGCGCTCTTCAACTGGAGAACGCAACCTGATTTTTACCTGCTCACCCACAAAAGCAGCAAACTGCTCAAGGGTAAAGAGCGGCCGATCCATTCCAGGGGAGGAAACCTCCAGCGTATATTCAGAACTGATCGGATCTTCAACATCCATTACAGCGCTAAGTTGACGACTGACTGTTTCACAATCTTCAATTAAGATTCCATTGTCATGATCGATATAAACGCGCAGCACTGAGTGGCGACCTTGAGAAATATACTCAATGCCCCAGCACTTATAACCCAGTGCTTCAATCACTGGCGTCAATATGTCCTGCAACTGTTCCAGCTTGCTCGTCATCCGACCTCCAATGCATGCTGTAGAAATGAAAAATGGGCATAACGCCCATCAAAAAGTTTAAAATCTATCTATTAGACCTAATAAAAAGCCCCTTACTAGGGGCTCTTAATATGAACATTTGACATTTAAAAGCATATTAAACAACCATGCAGTCTAAATCCGATGAGGAATCTTACATCGCCCATCAGTTACAGTCAAGTGAACACAAACAAGACGACCCGCTTATAGAGCAGGTCACTTGATATATGGTACCGAGAAGGGGACTCGAACCCCTACAGCCTATGGCCACTACCACCTCAAGGTAGCGTGTCTACCAATTCCACCACCTCGGCAAAATTACTCTACATCAACAACAGGTACATCAGCTTCAGTTGCTTCACTTGCTTCACTTGCTTGGCTTTCGACTTGAGGAATGTCTCTAAGCACTTCTTGCTCCTGAGGCTTTACTTCTAACACAGCCGGATCAGGTAAACCCAACTGCGTAATAGTATTAGCACGGTCTTTTGCATAAAATGCCAGACCTAAACTTGTCGCAAAAAACACAGCAGCAAGAACTGCTGTAAAACGACTCAAAAAGTTACTTGAGCCTTGCGAGCCAAATACAGTACCTGAAGCGCCTGAACCAAATGAGGCACCAGCATCTGCACCCTTGCCCTGTTGAATCAGAACAAAACCCACAACACCAATTGCGACAACTAAGTGAACAATAATTATAACTGTTTCCAGCATTTTAGTTTCCCGCAGCGCGACATATCGCGCTAAATTCTTTTGCATTGAGGGAGGCTCCGCCTACCAACCCCCCATCGATATCTACTTGAGCAAATAACTCAGCAGCATTGGCGGCTTTAACACTACCGCCATATAAAATCTTTAAATCTTGCGCAACAGTTGCGCTGTATTTTGCCACATGTGCGCGTATTTGTGCATGTATTTCTTGCGCTTGCTCAGGTGTTGCCGTCAAACCACTGCCTATCGCCCATATTGGCTCATAAGCAATCACTGCATTATTGAAAACTTCAACACCCAACTCTACAAGAACCGCATCAATCTGGCGCTGCACTGTTACCAGAGCCTGCCCAGCTTCGCGCTCTGCAAGCGACTCACCCACACATAATATAGGTGTCAATCCAGCCGCTTGCGCTGCAATAAACTTGCGGCATATTACACTATCAGTTTCATCTTGCAACTGTCTTCTTTCAGAATGTCCGACTAGAACCATCGAACATCCGATATCTTTAAGCTGCAACGCCGAGGTTTCCCCAGTCATTGCGCCTTCTTCGAGCTGCACAGCACAATCTTGCGAACCGACGACAAGATGACTTTCAGCAACCTGAGCACCTACAGCTTGCAAATGAATCAAACCCGGAAACACTGCCACATCAACATCATCAGGCAATGCTTGCTCAGCTAACTCATTTAACAACTGTTTAATGCTGGCACAGGTACCATGCATTTTCCAATTACCAGCTACCAATGGGCGACGCATAGATAACCTCTTCGCTCAAAGTGGGCGCAGATATTACTCAAGCGCAAAAAAAGATGCAAGGTAAATCAACCACATACCGCTTCTACAACCTTAGCTAAGCGTTGTGCATGCAGTAAAACAACGGCTTCATCATCCCCCTCGACCATCACTCGCACCAATGGCTCAGTCCCTGACTTGCGCAACAAGACGCGTCCACGCCCAGCCATTGCCGCCGTGACATCATCACAAGCTGTTTGCACTTGCGAGTCACTGACAGGATCAACATCACCACTGCAGCGCACATTAATCAACGCCTGCGGAAACTTCTTCCACGCCAAACGCTCTTTAGCCAGACTCTGCCCACGACGACGTAAAGCTAATAACACCTGCAACGCAGCAATAATCGCGTCACCAGTGGTGGCGTGCTGCGCACAGAGTAGATGCCCTGAGTTCTCTCCACCCAGTACCCACTTGCGTTCTTGCATCTCAGCCATCACATAACGGTCACCAACTTTGGCGCGCACAAAAGGAATGCCGCGCTCTTTTAATGCCAGCTCAAGCCCCAGATTACTCATCAAGGTACCGACTACGCCAGTGCCTTCAGGCAAGCGATCACGCTCTTGAATATCGGTAGCAATGATATACAACAGCTCATCACCATCGACGATTGCACCGGTATGATCGACCATCTGTACGCGATCGCCATCACCATCAAAAGCAATGCCTAAATCCGCAGCATGTTCAACAACCGCTTTTTGCAACGGACCAAGGCACGTTGATCCGACACCGGCATTGATATTCAAGCCATCCGGCTGCGCAGCGGTGGTAATGACTTCGGCACCCAACTCACTAAACACACTCGGGGCCACTTTGTAGGTGGCACCATGTGCGCAATCGAGAACAATCTTCAGTCCAGAAAAATCGGTACTGGTGGGCACGCTACTTTTGCAGAACTCAATATAACGACCCGCGGCATCATTGACCCGCGACGCCTTACCGAGCTGCTCGGACTCGACCACCGTCATCGGCATATCAATCAGCTCTTCAATCATCATCTCGAGCTCGTCCGGCAATTTGGTACCACGCCCGGAGAAGAACTTAATGCCGTTATCGTGATGCGGATTATGCGAAGCACTGATTACAATCCCCGCCTCAGCATGAAAAGTACGCGCCAAGTACGCCACTGCAGGCGTGGGCATCGGACCTAACAGCATCACATCAGCGCCAGCCGCAGAGAGACCTGCCTGCAATGCTGATTCAAACATGTAGCCAGAAATACGTGTGTCTTTACCGACTAAAATCCGGCACTTGCCTTGCTTGCGAAATGCCATACCAGCAGCCCAGCCCAGCTTAAGCATAAACTCTGGCGTAATAGGATCTGTACCAACTCGGCCGCGAATACCATCGGTACCAAAATACTTTCTTGTCATTGCTTTATTCCTTTGCCGCGGACTGCACCGCATTAAATATGTTCAGCACATCCATGGTTTCTGCCACATCATGCACACGTAAAATTTTCGCTCCACGCTCCAGCGCCATTACTGCCAAAGCTAAACTGCCATATAAACGCTGATCAACGGTTTTCTGCAGCACAGCTCCGACCATGCTTTTACGCGACACCCCAATCAATAACGGGCACTGCAAGACATGCAGCTCAGGGAGACGCTTAAAAAGCTCGTAATTATGCTGGATATTTTTTGCAAAACCAAAGCCTGGATCAAGCACAATTCGCTCAGCGCTAATCCCCAGCGCTGCACAAGCAGCCATCCGTTCTTGCAGAAAGGCGACCACTTCAGCCGCCACATCATCGTAATACGGCTCATCTTGCATCGTCTGCGGCTCACCACGCATATGCATCAAACACACCGGCAAATGCGTCGTCGCCGCAGCTTCTAAGGCACCCTCGCGCTGTAAAGCACGCACATCATTAATCAGCCCCGCGCCTAAGTGTGCCGCTTCAATAATCACTGCGGGTGTTGAGGTATCAACCGAAATAATCACGTCGCTCTCACGCGCGATACGCTCCACTAAAGGCGCAACTCGATCAAGTTCTTGCTGAACACTGACAGGCGCAGCCCCGGGGCGCGTCGACTCACCACCAATATCAATAATACTGGCGCCAGCCGCCTGCATATCGACAGCACGGCGCAACGCAGCATCAAGGCTGTTATAACGACCGCCATCAGAGAATGAGTCTGGAGTGACATTCAGAATCCCCATAATATGAGGACGAGAAAGATCGAGGGTATGTTTACCGCAGCGTAAAACAGGATGTGCAGTAGCGCGCATAATCTGCCTTTTGGATCGATTAAAAAGGGCGCTATTAAGCGCCCGTTACAGTATTAATGCTCGCCAGCCGGTCCACCAATAGGTGCATCTGGCCTGTTCTTAGTGTCCGACTCTGGTTCTGGCTTTTGCTCTGCTTGTTCAACAGGCTTACCAGTCGACCCACCACCACTCCAGTCTTTCGGTTCACGCGGCTCACGACCGGACATAATGTCATCAATCTGATCGCTATCAATGGTTTCGTACTTCATTAAAGCCAGCGCCATTGCTTCAAGCTTATCGCGATTATCATGCAAAATCTTTGTCGCTGTGCCATAGCACTCATCAATGATGTCGCGAATTTCTTGGTCAATCAGTTTCGCTGTTTCACCCGAGACATGGCTAGCACCCCCGCCAGAACGACCTAAGTAGCTTTCGTTTTCATCTTCAGCGTAGAGCAAGGGCCCGAGTTTCTCGGATAAGCCCCACTTGGTCACCATATTCCGCGCCAATTGCGTGGCCCGCATAATATCGTTGGAAGCGCCTGTGGTCACGCCATCAAAGCCCAAGGTCATTTCTTCAGCGATACGGCCACCATACAGCGAGCAAATCTGACTGATCAAGCCACGCTTAGATAAGCTATAACGATCTTCTTCTGGCAAGAACATGGTCACACCTAAAGCACGACCACGAGGAATAATCGACACTTTGTAGACTGGATCATGCTCAGGAACCATGCGACCGACAATCGCATGACCAGCTTCGTGATAAGCAGTATTGAGCTTTTCTTTTTCCGACATCACCATCGATTTGCGCTCAGCGCCCATCATGATTTTATCTTTAGCCAACTCAAACTCGCGCATAGTGACTAAGCGACTATCGGAACGCGCGGCAAACAACGCTGCCTCGTTAACCAAGTTAGCCAAATCAGCACCCGAGAAACCCGGCGTACCACGCGCAATCACTGCTGCATCGACATCATCATGCAACGGCACTTTGCGCATATGCACTTGCAGAATCTGCTCACGACCACGAATATCCGGCAAGCCCACCACAACTTGGCGGTCAAAACGACCCGGACGCAACAAAGCAGGGTCCAATACATCGGGACGGTTGGTGGCAGCAATCACGATAACGCCGTCATTGTCTTCAAAACCATCCATCTCAACCAACAACTGGTTCAGCGTTTGTTCACGCTCATCATTACCACCACCCATACCGGCGCCACGATGACGACCGACCGCATCAATTTCATCAATAAAGATAATGCACGGTGCGTGTTTTTTAGCTTGTTCAAACATGTCGCGCACCCGTGAGGCACCGACACCAACAAACATTTCCACAAAGTCAGAACCAGAAATAGTAAAGAACGGCACTTTCGCTTCACCAGCAATTGCTTTAGCGAGCAACGTTTTACCCGTACCGGGCTGTCCTACCATTAATACGCCACGCGGAATCTTACCGCCCAAACGCTGAAAGCGGCTTGGATCGCGCAAGAACTCAACGATCTCACCCACTTCCTCTTTAGCTTCATCACAACCCGCCACATCAGCTAAGGTCGTTTTGATCTGATCTTCAGCCATCAAGCGCGCTTTGCTTTTACCAAAGCTCATCGGCCCGCCTTTGCCACCCGCGCCGCCTTGCATTTGACGCATAAAGAACATCACAACCGCTAAAATAATCAAGATGGGGAAGCTTGCTACTAATAGCTGCATCCACATACTTTGACGTTCAGGCTGCTTACCAACAATACTCACGTTATTATCAATCAAATCGCCCATCAAGCCATTATCTTGAATCGCTGGACGTACAGTTTCAAAGACACTGCCATCAGCACGTTTACCGCTGATAATAAAACCATCGACTGTCACTTGTTGTACGCGACCCGTCTTCACCTCTTCAATAAAGGTGCTGTAGTTCAATTTGCCCGTTTCACCTTGCGAGGAAAAGTTGTTCATTACTGTCACTAAGACAGCAGCGATAACTAACCACATAAGTAGGTTTTTAGTCATATCATTCACTTCTATATACCCTCTGCTGCAGCAAACGCAACAAATACGTAATTACATACAACAAACTTACTACACATTGAGGCTCTGCGTATGTTTGTCCTGTAACAATACATTTAAACACGTCAGTTAAGCATCTTCATCAATTGCATGCATACCCCGTGCTAACAAATACTGCTCACGCGAACGGTCGCGTGATGAAGTTGGCTTGCGCATCTGTACTTTTTCAAAACGACTGCGCACATCACGTAAATACTCATCAAAGCCGTCACCGTGGAATATTTTAATTAAAAAATCACCACCTGGACGCAAGACCTTAGACGCCAGATCCAGAGCCAGTTCACATAAATACATTGCCGCGGCTTGATCGGCAGTACGTATCCCACTCATATTGGGGGCCATATCGGAAATAACAAGGTCTACCGGCCGATTTCCGACTGCATCCATGATTTCATTAAAGACCCGCTGCTCGGTGAAATCGCCTTCAATAAAGGTGACATCGGCAATCGCTGACATCGGCAAAATATCAGAGGCGATTAAGGTGCCTTGGTCGCCAATCACGCGACTGGTCACCTGTGACCAACCGCCTGGCGCACTGCCTAAGTCAATCACCGTCATACCCGGACGTAAAATGCGATCCTTTTCTTGAACTTCTAATAATTTATAACTGGCTCGCGAACGGTAGCCGTCTTTTTGCGCCATTTTTACAAATGGATCATCAAAATGTTCTTTTAACCAACGCGAACTGCTTTTAGATCGAGCCACAGAATACCTCTTAAGCTTCAGGTCAGGTAAACTACCCGCCTTCATTCATGTTACGACTCAGAGGTCGATTATGTCGCTCACACAAGAGCAAAAGAAACAGTTTAAATCCATCGGCCATCACTTAAAGCCGATTGTTACGATTGCTGACAACGGTTTAACCGAAGGCGTACTGGCCGAGTTAGACCGCGCACTCAATGATCACGAACTTATTAAAATCCAATTGCGTCTTGCTGAGCGCGACGACCGCATAGCGATCGTTACTGAGTTATGCCAAAAAAGCAGTAGCATTTTGGTCCAAAGCATCGGCAAAGTAGCGCTTATCTACCGCAAAAATCCGCAACCGAACAAAAACCTATCCAACGTATTACGCTACAACGTGTAATTTAAGCAATAATTATCCAGCCATAAGCACTGTTTATAGGCTTATGACTGGATGATTCACAGGCGCCGGCTGCACAACCAATAACAATCCGCAC
The DNA here is from genome assembly GCF_905120345.1 of Denitrificimonas caeni. Lineage (GTDB taxonomy): Bacteria > Pseudomonadota > Gammaproteobacteria > Pseudomonadales > Pseudomonadaceae > Denitrificimonas > Denitrificimonas caeni_A. The sequence goes on from NZ_CAJHOA010000002.1 coordinate 180,434, forward strand.
AAACCCAACGCCAAATAACTGTAAATCAACCAATACTGGGCACTCGGCCAGAGCGCTTGACTGATAAAAAAACTGCATGACAGCGCTATTGCAGTCAGCAGCAACTGACCACGCAGATCCCTAACTAATCGTTTAACAGGCATCGTTTGCTTCAGCACTAACAGCTGCAACAGCACACACACCAAAGCCAAGCCCACCAGCAAAGGCCGCAGATAGTCCGCGACCTCCTGCACCAGTAAGCTTGAGAACCCCAGCTTTTCTAATGCCGCCAGCAGAACAAAGTGCATCATCCAAATACCACCCACCCAAAATACTTGAGCCAGTTGCCAAGTCACGGCACCCGCACGCAGTGGCGTTGTACTAGATATGGCGCACCTCAACGATTTCATACTCGATCAAACCGCCAGGCGTATGCACGACAACCACATCACCTTCTTCTTTGCCCACTAAACCACGGGCAATCGGCGAAGTCACAGAGATTTTACCCTGCTTTAGATCGGCTTCATCTTCGCCAACAATTTGATAGGTTACCGTCTCATCGGTTTCAACGTTAACGATATCAACCGTTGTGCCAAAAAAGACTTTTCCAGAGTATGGAATAGTAGTCACATCAATAATCTGCGCACCAGAAAGACGCCCTTCGATATCACGAATACGCGCCTCGCTCATACCTTGCTGCTCACGCGCCGCATGGTATTCAGCGTTTTCTTTTAAGTCGCCCAATTCACGTGCGGTGGCAATATCCGCAGTAATTTTTGGACGCATTACGGTTTTCAGATGTTTGAGTTCTTCCTCCAAAGCGCGAGCGCCTTGGAGTGTCATTGGATATTTAGTCACGCATTAATTCCTGAATGCAAGTCCTGCAAACGACGCACGGTCTTTTCTGGACCGAATTTAAGCGCCTCGCATACTGCCTGACCGCCCGCTAAGGTGGTGGTGAAGTAGATTTTGCGTTGCAGAGCGTTTCGACGAATCGAGAATGAGTCAGCAATAGACTGACGCCCCTCGGTGGTATTAATCACTAAAGTCACTTCATCATTCTTGATCATATCAACAATGTGCGGACGACCTTCAGTTACTTTATTCACACGACGTACCGCTAGGCCCGCCGCTTCAATGATTTTTGCAGTACCAGCAGTCGCTACGACACTGAAACCTAAATCTATCAAATCGCGTGCGAGATCGGCAGCAAAAGGTTTATCGTCTTCACGCACACTGATAAATGCACAGCCGCTAGTCGGTAACACTTCGCCTGCGCCCATTTGTGCTTTAGCAAAGGCTTCAGCAAAACTGTCGCCGACGCCCATCACTTCACCCGTTGATTTCATCTCTGGGCCGAGGATCGTATCAACACCAGGGAATTTAGCAAATGGGAACACCGCTTCTTTAACACTAAAGAATGGCGGAATGATCTCTTTGGTGAAGTTCAGTTCGGTTAATGTTTTACCCGCCATCACTCGCGCTGCTACTTTGGCTAACGACTGACCAATGCACTTTGACACAAAAGGTACGGTACGTGAGGCACGTGGATTGACTTCAATCACGTAAATATCTTCACCCTGTACTGCCATTTGCACGTTCATCAAACCTAACACGCCAAGCTCAAGCGCCATACGACTGACTTGATCACGAATCTTATCTTGGATGTGTGCAGGCAATGAATATGGCGGCAATGAACAGGCTGAGTCACCAGAGTGCACGCCCGCTTGCTCAATGTGCTGCATAATCGCGCCAATCACGACGATTTCGCCATCACAGACCGCATCAATATCAACTTCAATCGCGCTGTTGAGGAAGTGATCAAGCAACACAGGACTGTCATTCGATACTTGTACTGCTTCACGCATATAACGACGCAATTCTTCTTCGTCATAGACGATTTCCATCGCACGACCACCCAATACATAGGACGGACGCACCACCAACGGATAACCAATGTCTTTCGAAGCGGCAAGCGCTTCTTCTTCACTGCGCGCAGTAGCGTTTTGAGGCTGCAGTAAGCCTAAACGCTGCACCATCTGCTGGAAGCGCTCACGGTCTTCGGCACGGTCGATTGAATCTGGGCTGGTACCAATAATAGGTACGCCCGCTTCTTCTAACGCACGGCAGATTTTCAGTGGTGTTTGTCCACCGTACTGCACGATCACGCCGACGGGCTTTTCGACACGTACGATTTCTAATACGTCTTCTAAGGTCACTGGCTCAAAGTACAGACGATCAGAGATGTCGTAGTCAGTTGATACTGTTTCTGGGTTGCAGTTGATCATGATGGTTTCATAGCCATCCTCACGCAACGCCAACGCCGCATGTACACAGCAATAGTCAAATTCAATACCCTGACCAATGCGGTTCGGGCCACCACCTAAGATCATAATCTTATCGCGGCTGCTCGGTCTGGCTTCACACTCTTCTTCGTAGGTGGAATACATATACGCCGTATCAGTCGCAAACTCACCAGCACAGGTATCGACACGCTTGTACACCGGGAAGATATTCAACTGATGACGACGGCTACGAATATTCTTCTCAGATACGCCTAGCAGTGTCGCTAAACGCGCATCACTGAAGCCTTTACGCTTCAGTTTGTACATCTGCACTGCATCAATTTCAGCTAAACCAACGGTTTTTAGACGCTCAGCCTCGAGGACTAAGTCTTCCATTTGCACGAGGAACCAATGGTCGATTTTGGTCAACTCATAGATTTCATCACGAGTCATACCAAAACGCATCGCATCAGCCACATACCAAATACGCTCAGCACCTGGCACCGTCAGCTCGCGACGTAAAATGCTGGCCGCTTCGGGGTTATTCAAATCAAGAATAGGGTCGAGGCCATTGACGCCCACTTCGAGACCACGCAAAGCTTTTTGCAGAGACTCTTGGAAAGTACGACCAATTGCCATCACTTCACCGACAGATTTCATCTGTGTGGTTAAACGTGCATCGGCTTTCGGGAATTTCTCAAAAGCAAAACGTGGAATCTTGGTCACCACATAGTCAATCGATGGCTCAAACGATGCGGGGGTACGACCACCAGTGATATCGTTTTTCAACTCATCCAGAGTGTAACCTACAGCTAATTTTGCTGCGATTTTAGCAATCGGGAAACCAGTCGCTTTCGACGCTAAGGCGGATGAGCGTGAGACCCGTGGGTTCATCTCAATCACCACCATACGACCATCTTTTGGATCAATACCAAACTGTACGTTGGAACCACCGCTCTCGACGCCAATCTCACGCATCACCGCCAAAGAGGCGTCGCGCATGATTTGGTATTCTTTGTCGGTCAGGGTTTGCGCTGGAGCTACGGTGATGGAGTCACCAGTGTGCACGCCCATAGGGTCAAAGTTTTCAATGGAGCAGACAATAATGCAGTTGTCATTTTTGTCGCGTACCACTTCCATTTCGAACTCTTTCCAACCGATGAGTGACTCATCAATCAACAGCTCTTTAGTCGGCGACAAATCTAAACCGCGGGTACAAATCTCTTCAAACTCTTCACGGTTGTAAGCAATACCGCCACCGGTGCCGCCCATGGTGAAACTTGGACGGATAATGCAGGGGAAGCCAACGTCGCTTTGAACTTTGTACGCCTCTTCCATATTGTGCGCGATACCAGAACGCGGACAGGCCAAACCAATCGAGCGCATGGCTTTGTCAAAACGTGAACGGTCTTCGGCTTTATCAATGGTGTCTGCATTGGCGCCAATCATTTCTACGCCAAACTTCTCGAGAACACCTTCACGCTCTAAATCTAATGCGCAGTTCAGTGCTGTTTGTCCGCCCATGGTGGGCAGCAATGCATCTGGGCGTTCTTTTTCAATAATTTTTGCGACGGTTTCCCACTTAATCGGTTCGATATAGGTGGCATCGGCCATGGCAGGGTCAGTCATGATGGTGGCTGGGTTAGAGTTAACCAAAATGACTCGGTAACCTTCTTCGCGCAACGCCTTACACGCCTGCGCGCCAGAGTAGTCAAACTCACACGCTTGACCAATAACAATGGGACCGGCGCCGATGATAAGGATGCTTTTAATATCTGTGCGTTTTGGCATGGGATTCTCGTAATATTAGGACAAGGTTGCGGTGGCCAGCTTCACGCCAAAGCCGACAAACATGGCGCCCACTCCACTTAATGCGCCGGTTGCCAAGCGTTGTCGCTGGCGAAACCATTGCGCTAAGCGAGCGCCGGTAAAAATCAATAGACTCAGATAAATTCCGCTAATCAACTGCAGAATCAATCCCAGTACTAAAAACGATACACCAGGATGGGCGTAACCTGGGTCAACGAACTGGATAAAGAATGAGACAAAAAACAAAATCGCTTTCGGGTTGGTGATGCTCAGCAAAAAAGCTTTACGCAGGGGGTTCTGAGCTGGTTTTATCTGCTGTATGGCCTCAACAGTCGCCGCTGTACGCTGTGTTGAGCGCCATGCCGAAACTAGCATATTAACGCCCAACCAGCACAAGTAAGCGGCGCCGAGGTACTTTAGCGCGATAAAGAACATCGGTTCAGTCCGCAACAGTGAAGCAATGCCAATTGCCGATAACAGCATCAACACCGTATCACCTAAGAACACACCACCGGCCGCTTGATAGCCTGCAGCAATGCCACGCTGGGCGGCTGTTGCCAGCACAAACAAAGAGTTTGGCCCCGGCAACAACACAATAAACACTGTGCCTAGAACATAAGTCCACAGATCAGTGATTCCCAAGCTCGGCAACATAGCAAACGACCCTTAACTACGCGCTGCCATACTGGCAACAAAGCGATCAAACAAAGAGCTGACATCATTGGGACCAGGGCTCGCCTCGGGGTGGCCTTGGAAACCAAAGGCCTCTTTATCCGTGCGCTCAATACCTTGTAAGGTCTGGTCAAATAATGACACATGAGTTGCCACTAAGTTATCGGGCAAACTGTCTTTATCCACCGCAAAGCCATGGTTCTGACTGGTAATCATCACCATACCAGTTTTTAGATCGTGCACCGGGTGGTTAGCACCGTGATGACCGTTAACCATTTTCATCGTGCGCGCGCCAGAAGCTAAAGCGAGCAACTGATGTCCTAAACAGATACCGAAGACAGGAATGTCTGTTTGTAGAATCTCTTTAATCGCGCTGATCGCATAATCACAAGGCTCTGGATCGCCTGGGCCATTGGATAAGAACACACCATCAGGATTCATCGCTAACACTTCGCTAGCAGGCGTTTGCGCAGGCACCACGGTTAAACGGCAACCGCGCGCAACCAAGACCTGTAGAATATTACGCTTCACCCCGTAGTCATACACCACCACGTGGTAGGGCAATTGACCGGCTTGAATCTCAGGATGACTGTCAGTAATCAGCTGCCAAGGGGCTGAACGCCACTCGTACATTTTCTCAGTGCTAACTTCTTGGGCTAAATCTAAGCCTTGCAAGCCAGAAAAACCGCGAGCCAATTCTAGCGCGCGCTCTTCAGTCGCATCGTCACCGGCGAGAACACAACCGCTTTGCGCACCTGTTTCACGCAAAATACGCGTTAAGCGTCGAGTATCAATGCCGGCAATCGCGACAATTTTATTGTCCTTTAAGTATTCACCTAAAGGCTGCTTATCGCGCCAACTGCTCGATAGCAAAGGCAGGTCACGAATAATTAATCCTGCTGCCCAGACCCGGTTCGATTCTGCATCTTCAGGTGTGGTGCCGGTATTACCGATATGTGGGTAAGTTAACGCTACCAACTGACGAGCATAGGATGGGTCTGTAAGAATTTCCTGATAGCCGGTCATGGCAGTGTTAAAGACCACCTCACCAACGGTTTGACCGTCAATTCCAATGGCTTCGCCGCGAAAAATGCTGCCGTCAGCAAGGGCGAGTATGGCTGGCTTAGTCAAGAAGACCTCCCGTAATTAAGACTTAGTATGCACACATTTTTTTCGCAAAAAAGCGGAATGACGTGAGTTGACATCATTCCGCTTTTTATGAATTCATCTGGGCGCACTTCGAGTGGATACACTAGAGAAGGATTGTACTGGTTTTTTTTAAAAACCGAAAGCAAACAAACCGATCAATGTAAGTCGAGCACATCTTGCATGTCATACAAGCCTACTGACCGACCTTCCAGCCACTGCACAGAACGTACTGCACCCTTAGCAAAAGTCATGCGGCTAGAGGCTTTATGAGTGATTTCCACCCGCTCACCATCAGCAGCAAACAACACCGTATGATCACCGACCACATCACCGGCTCGCACGGTAGCAAAACCAATGGTTTCACGTTGACGTGCACCAGTTTGGCCTTCGCGACCATAAACGGCGACATCAGCCAGATTACGACCTAAGGCAGACGCAACCACCTCACCCATGCGCAACGCGGTACCTGACGGCGCATCCACTTTATGACGGTGATGGGCTTCAATAATCTCGATATCCGCATCATCGCCCAACACCCGCGCCGCGGTATCCAGCAATTTTAAGCACAGGTTAACTCCGACACTAAAGTTAGCGGCAAACACAATAGCAATCTCTTGCCCAGCGTCTTGCAACAATTGACGCTCAGCCTCAGTAAAACCTGTGGTACCAATCACCATGGCTTTGCCAGCTTTACGGCAGACATCCAGGTTATGCAAAGTCACCGACGGGTGCGTGAAGTCAATCAGTACATCAAATTGCTCCAACACGCTGGATAAGTCGCCGACCAAGTTCACCCCGATTCGACCCAATCCGGCTAACTCACCGACATCGGCACCAATCAAGCTGCTGTCGGCACGATCAATCGCTGCAGTCAACTGCAAGGCAGGCACCATGCGCACCGCTTCAATTAATGTTTTACCCATGCGCCCTGCGGCACCTACCACTGCAACTCGAAGCATCGTCATTCTTCCAAGCTAGTTAAAGTGAATCATGCTGCGCTGGATCAGCAGCGCAGCTCTGCACGCTTATTACAGCACAGTTACAGCACAGTTACAGGTCACCAAAAAAACGTTTTACGCCTTCGAACCAACTACTTTTTTTTGGCGAATGTGAATCGTTGCCCTGTAAACTGACGCGAAACTCTTCCAACAATTCGCGCTGACGCTTATCGAGTTTAACTGGCGTTTCTACCGCGACACGGCACATTAAATCACCAACACCGCCGCCACGCACTGGGGTTACGCCCTTGCCACGCAAACGGAATAATTTATTGGTTTGCGTCCCTTCAGGAATCTTCAGTTTAACGCGCCCACCTAAGGTTGGCACTTCCAACTCACCACCTAAAGCCGCATCAGCAAAACTTATCGGTACTTCACAATACAGATCGCGACCATCACGCTGGAAAATGGCATGCGGACGGACATTGACCACCACATACAAATCACCGGCTGGACCGCCCATAGCACCAGCTTCACCTTCGCCTGTTAAACGAATACGGTCTCCGGTATCAACACCGGCGGGCACTTTAACGGAGAGGGTTTTTTCTTCTTCAACGCGGCCTTGCCCATGACAATCACCACAGGGGTCAGTGACCATTTTGCCTGAGCCATGGCAACGCGGACAGGTTTGCTGTACGGCAAAGAAACCTTGCTGCATGCGCACTTGGCCCACGCCATTACAGGTGGTACAGGTGACAGGACTGGTGCCTTTTTTCGCGCCAGAGCCTTTACAGGTTTTACAATCCGCCAAGGTTGGCACACGGATACTGACCGTGGTGCCACGTACCGCTTCTTCTAAGTCCAGCTCCATGGTGTAGCGTAAGTCACTGCCACGCTGCGGGCCGCCACGACCACCACCGCCGCCAAAGAAGTCGCTGAATACATCACCGAAGACATCGGAGAAATTGCCACCACCACCGAAACCACCGCCACCCATTTGTGGGTCAACGCCAGCGTGACCATGACGATCATAGGCTGCACGCTTATCTTCATCAGATAAGATTTCGTAGGCTTCGTTGGCTTCTTTAAATTTATCTTCTGCATCTTTATCATCCGGATTACGATCCGGGTGAAACTTCATCGCTAGTCGACGATAGGCTTTTTTCAGCTCTGCCGCACTTGCATCGCGCTCAGCACCAAGCACTTCGTAATAATCACGCTTTGCCATAACTCTTTTAACTCCGGATTCTGACCTGCCAGACACACCAACGCGGGAGCAAGTCCCGCGTGGCGAATCGTTACTGCATCACCCGAGGGTCATCTGCAGGGCTTAGATTTATAGGATTACTTGTTATCAGTATCCTTAACCTCTTCAAACTCAGCATCAACGACATCGTCAGCATCGTTATCTTGTCCTGCGTCTGCAGAAGGCTGAGCCTGCTCGGCCTGTTCAGCGTACATTTTCTGTGCAACGGGGGCGCTGGCCTGTGAAAGCGCTTCAACTTTCGCGTCAATCTCAGCTTTATCGTCACCTTTAATCGCCACTTCAAGCTCAGCTAAGGCCGCTTCAATAGCCGTTTTTTCTTCTTCAGTGACTTTATCACCCGCTTCAACAATCATTTTGCGAGTCGAGTGCACCAACTGATCACCTTGGTTGCGCGCCGTTGCCAGCTCTTCAAATTTACGATCTTCATCAGCATGCGCTTCAGCGTCACGAACCATTTGATCAACTTCTTCATCACTTAAACCGGAGTTGGCTTTAATAACGATCGACTGCTCTTTACCTGTGGCTTTATCTTTCGCCGACACGTTAAGGATACCATTGGCATCAATATCAAAGGTCACTTCAATTTGTGGCACACCGCGTTGTGCTGGCGGAATGTCGGACAAGTCAAAACGACCGAGTGATTTATTCGTCGCAGCTTGCTTACGCTCACCTTGCAGCACGTGAATGGTCACAGCATTCTGGTTGTCATCGGCGGTTGAGAACACTTGTGATTTCTTGGTAGGAATCGTGGTGTTTTTCTCAATCAGCGCCGTCATAATACCGCCCATGGTTTCAATACCAAGGGTCAGCGGACTCACGTCAAGCAGCAGAACATCTTTGACATCACCTGACAATACCGCACCTTGAATCGCAGCACCCATGGCCACTGCTTCATCAGGGTTAACGTCTTTACGTGGCTCTTTCTTAAAGAACTCAGTGACCGCTTTCTGTACCAATGGCATACGCGTCTGGCCACCGACCAAGATCACATCATTGATTGCGCTGACATCAATACCCGCATCTTTCAAGGCAATACGGCATGGCTCAAGGGTACGCTCAACTAACTCACCCACCAGACCTTCAAGCTTGGCACGAGTAATTACAATATTAAGGTGCTTAGGACCGCTCGCATCAGCCGTGATGTACGGCAAGTTAACGTCAGTTTGTTGCGCTGAAGATAACTCAATTTTTGCTTTTTCAGCCGCTTCTTTTAGACGCTGCATGGCCAATGGATCACCTTTAAGATCCATACCACTGTCTTTTTTGAACTGCGCAACTAAATCATTGATCAGTAGGTTATCGAAGTCTTCACCACCGAGGAAGGTATCACCATTGGTCGCCAACACTTCAAACTGATGCTCGCCATCGACTTCAGCAATTTCAATCACTGACACGTCAAAAGTACCGCCACCCAAGTCATAAACGATAACAGTGTGATCGCCTTTGGCTTTATCCATACCGTAGGCCAATGCTGCCGCAGTTGGCTCGTTAATGATGCGCTTAACATCAAGACCAGCAATACGACCCGCATCTTTAGTGGCTTGACGCTGACTGTCGTTAAAGTACGCAGGAACAGTTACGACTGCTTCTGTGACGGGCTCACCGAGGTAATCTTCGGCCGTCTTTTTCATTTTTTTCAACACTTCCGCAGAAATTTGCGGTGGCGCCATTTTCTCGCCTTTGACTTCAACCCAAGCATCACCATTGTCTGCTTTGGCAATTTTATAAGGCACCATCTGAATGTCTTTTTGCACAACGTCTTCATCAAAACGACGACCAATCAGACGCTTAACTGCATAGAGCGTGTTATGCGGATTGGTAACAGCCTGACGCTTAGCCGCTTGACCGACGAGAATTTCACCATCATTGGTGTAAGCAATGATGGATGGCGTGGTACGTCCACCTTCAGCGTTCTCAAGGATCTTAGCAACGCCGTTTTCCATAACAGATACACATGAGTTGGTGGTACCCAAGTCAATGCCGATAATTCTACCCATTTTAAATCTCCTAAATTCTGGATCATTCACAGCAATACGCTGGACTGACTAAACACTTAATAACTTATTTAACTAATAGATGGGGCTGCAAGTAAAAATTTCAAGCCTGCTCATCAATTTTTACTGGCGGCTCACTCGGCGCTTTACTGACGACTACCATTGCTGGGCGCAGTAAACGGCCATTCATCACGTATCCACACTGAAAAACCTTAAGAACACTGTTAGGCTCAGCATGGGTGCTCTCTTCCATCGCCATCGCTTGATGTTGTTCTGGATTAAACGGCTCACCTTGCGGATCAACACGTTCTACCTGAAAGCGCTTCAGGGTGTCTAAAAAAAGCTTATAAGTCAGTTCCATACCTTCACGCATCGGACGAATGCTTTCATCCGTAGGGTCAGACACTTCAAGACCACGCTCAAGACTGTCGGCGACAGCTAACAAATCGGTAGCAAACTTTTCTAAGGCGAACTTATGCGCTTTTTCAATATCTTGCTCGGCACGACGACGAATATTTTGTGCTTCAGCCGCTGCACGCAAGCTATTCTCTTGCGCTCCCGCCAACTGATCTTCCAACTCAGCAATACGCTGCTCGGCTGTATCTGCTGAGCCAGTTTCTGCGTTACGCTCTGCAGCGTGTAAGTCAGACGATTGCTCGTCCAAGGTTTGCTCGTCAGTCATGGCACCCTCCTCAACAAAATGATGCAGGCGAGTTACCTGCGCTATGTCTGCTATATGGGGCTGACTGCTTTAACTTCAAGCGTTAAAGCAGAATTTTATTAATTTGCTCAGTGTTTTTTCTGATTAAGCGGCGAGCATAGCGGTTATAATTTAACCAACACGCTGACCGACTGTCGGTTTTACCGCCAATAAAGCAAAAAAATAGCTCCGCGCTCTTGAAAGCACTGTTTATTTCACTGTATAAATGAACAGCACAAGAACGGGAGCCGTTGCCATGTTGTTACATATCTCAGTACAAAATTATGCCATCGTTGATCACCTTGACCTTGAACTACACGAAGGCATGAGCGTCATCACTGGAGAAACGGGTGCGGGTAAGTCCATTATGCTGGACGCCTTAAGCCTGACCCTAGGCGCGCGCACTGACAGCAGCGTGGTACGCCCTGGTGCCGATAAAGCCGATATTCTTAGCAGTTTTGATGTTGCCCTGATCCCTGAGGCACAACATTGGCTAAAAGAGCGTGACCTGAGCAACGAGCAGCAGTGCATTTTGCGTCGCGTCATTACTCGCGAAGGCCGCTCCCGTGCCTATATCAATGGCACGCCCTGCCCCTTAGCTGATTTAAAAGCATTGGGCGAGCTATTGATTGATATCCACAGTCAGCATGAGCACCAATCCCTGCTCAAAACCGATACTCATCGCCGTCTACTGGATGAGTTTGCCGGAGCCACTGAGCATGCTCGCGCAGTACAGAGCTTGGCTCAGCGCTGGCGTAACACCCAACAGCAGTTGCAACAACTCAGCGCCAACGAAGAAGAACAACGCGCTCGTCGTCAACTTTTAACCTATCAATTGGAAGAGCTCGACACCTTAGCCGTTCACTCAGACGAAGTTGAACAACTGGAGCAAGAGCATAAAAGTTTAAGCAACTCAGAAGCCTTATTGGACAACTGTCGGCAGATTATTGATACCTGCAGCGACAATGACAACAGTAATATTCTTGGGATTTTAGCCTCGTTACTGCAACGCGCTAATGCCATCTCTGCAGCACCGCAAGCGTTTAGACAAGCCACTGAGTTACTCGCTAGCGCGCAGATTCAAATCGAAGAAGCGGTGAGTGAGTTTAATGATTTTGTCGATCATTTTGATGCTGATCCACAACGCCAGCAATGGATCGAAGAACGCTTAGATAGCATTTACACCTTGGCACGCAAGCACCGCGTGCTACCTGAACAACTGCATGAACTACAAGCGCAGTTACAAACAGAGCTCGAAGGCTTAGATGCAGGCGACGCCAGCCTTGAGCACTTACAACAGGCCGCGGCACTACTGGCTAATGAATACACAGAAAAAGCGCAAGCGCTCAGCAAGCTACGCAATAAGGCAGCAAAAAAACTAGCCAGCGCCGTGATGCAACAATTGCATATGCTGGGCATGCCTGACGGTCAGTTTAGCGTGACGTTGCAGACGTCAGAAGCCACGACACCTTCAGCGCACGGCTTAGAACATATTGAGTTTTTAGTCAGCGCCAACCCAGGCCAACCTTTGCGTGGCTTAGCCAAAGTCGCTTCAGGTGGTGAGTTATCACGGATCAGCTTAGCTATTCAGGTGATCACTGCGCAAACCTCACGCGTACCAACCTTGGTGTTTGACGAAGTAGACGTCGGCATTGGCGGCCCTACCGCGGAGATCGTTGGTCAGTTACTGCGTCAACTCGGTGAAACAGGTCAAGTACTGACTGTCACTCACTTACCGCAAGTTGCCGCGCAAGGCCACCAGCACTTATTTGTGTATAAAGAGCGCAAACAAAAATCCACCCATACTGCGGTTAAATTACTGACTCACGAACAACGCATTGAGGAAGTAGCACGTATGCTTGGCGGCATTGATCTCACCCATGAGTCTCTGTTGCATGCGCGTAAGATCCTCGATAATGCACAACCCAGCGCCATAGCGCAGCGCGCTTAACCTCATGCACCGCAAGGGTTACTGCTTACCTTTCTTGATCAGTGAGATATTCGGCTGCTGCCAGTCACCGGAGATATGGTAGGTCACGCTAGCAAACCGAGAGAGACGATCGCCAATGAGACGATCAACGATAAACAGTGCACCGCCTATCGCAGGCGCTCCGACAACAATGGCAGCGAGGGGTAGATTATTGGTCAGCGGCAAGGTCACCAATAAGGTGGCTTTAATTTGCTCATTGGCTAAATCGAGCTGCCCTTGCAACTCAAAGTCACTGGATGGACCTTCAAGCACTAACGGTGTTTGCGTACGGTAAACGCCGTTAGTCACTTTGATCTCACCTTTAATGCGGTCATAGGCCATGCCTTTACCCAGCAAGTCAGAAAAGTCCAAACGTAAACGTCGACCAATCGAATCAAAGTTAAACAAGCCAAAAACACGCAGTGCTTGAGCACTGCCATCGACCGTGACTAACTGCCCATGATTCAATTTAATCCCTAGGTCGCCACTGAGCTTAGCCAAACTTAAGCCCGCAGGCGAACCACTCCAGCGCATATCAGCATCGACACGGAAGGTCTTGCTGGTCACTGTGGGCGCAAAACCCCAGGCCAACAAAACCTCACTGAGATTATTACCTTCCAGCTGGCCTTTATACCAACTGCGTACCTGTCCATTCACTTTTTCCCAGCCGGCTTGCCCTGTCACATTAAGACCTTTGAGGTCTAGATTAAGCGTATCAAAGAGCACCCCTTGCGCCTGTGGCCGCGTATTTAACGACCAAGCTCCTAAATGATCAGCCCCCCGATACAGCGCATCAATCTTTATATTAAGCGCTGGAATACTGCGCATATCAAAGTCAGCCAATACATCCTCTTCTGGCTGTTCGGAATCGACAACTTTAGCTTTAGGTAACTGCAAATGAGCAAAGTGCACTTGCAAAGGTTGGTCAGCATCTATCTCTACAATTTGCCCTTTGACGTTCTCGCTATCCAGTGCTAATTGCCAACCCTTTGCTTGGGGCCGAAAATCAACACTGACATTATCCGCCAGCAGACCAAAGCCAGTAAAACGACGGATATCGAGCGTGGCACTGGTCAACAACTGCGGCCCTCCTTGCTCGGGCAGAGTGTAACGCTGCATGATGTGCTGCCAAGCGCCGAGATCAAAATCATTGATCCGCCCACGCACTTGCAGACCGGCCTGTGTGGGCAGTCGAGCCAGCCCTCCGCCAACCTGCAACTGGGCTCGTCCACCGAGAATATTATCTGCGGCCGCCGCTAAGTTAAGACTTATTTGATCGGCATAATCAAACCAATAACGTCGCTCTGCGCCCGCTAAGGTCATCCGCCAGTCAGCATAACTCTGCTGACTGGCGGTTTTACCAAAAGGCGCAGGCAAGTCCACATTAACGCCGAGCAAACTGGAGTCAATTCTTAATTGGCTGTCAGCACCTTCTAATAATAGCCGTAAACGGTAGGGCAAGTTACCCGATACCGGCAGCGGTTGAGTCACCTCGCCCCACTTAATTAACTGCTCAAGCGGCATCAGCCCTTGCACATCAATATGAGTACGTAACTGCCCATCACGTCCCCCTGCTTCAATATCTCCGGAAAATTGTTGCCCTAAAAACGTTCCAGATACTTTTTTAGCACTTAAGCCACGCTGATTATCAAACTCAAACTGCCCGTTTAATTGACGTAACTGTACATTGATATCAGGCATATCCAATTCTACGCGCTGGGCATCTAAGGCCAATTGAATATGTACAGGTTGCTGCGCTGCTAAAGGCACTGTCAGGTCCAAAACAATGGGTAACTTGCCTTTGCCTCGCCAGCTGGAAAACTCTGCTGCGGTCTGCGCTATAGGTGTTTTTTGTAGAAAGTAGAGCCCGTCGGCAATGCTACTTTGCAACTCAGTATGCAATTGTAAAATCGGCACTTGCCCATGCGCGCCATACACTACTTCACCATAAGCGCCGGTTACCGGTGAATTTAAAATCTTGCCCTTATCAATACTGATACGTACGCCGCTGTCTTCAATCAACACCTCACCGACTGCTTCAGTTAAAGCCGGCCAACCTGGTTGATATTCAAGCTGCGCATCGCGCACTGCAAAATACAAACTTAACGAACGTGATTCGGCTGTCGAGCCTTTATTTAACGAGCCTTGGTATTGAAAATAACCTTGATCAATATGACCGGCTTGAATGGCAGTGCTCAGCCAGTGCTCTAACTCATCACTGAACCCTGGCACGAGGGACGGCAAATATTTACTGGTAAAGCGCGCATCACCATCGCGCAGGCCCACTCGTAAATCCATATAATCTTCTGCAGCAGGATCTTTAAGCAAACGAATTAAAAAATCGCCAGCAATCTCACCTTCTTCACCCTGTACCTGCAAATACGGACTTTCTAAAGTAAAGCCCTCATCATCAAAACGCCATAATAACTGGGCATGGGCGCGCTGATACAACCATGGTTTGGCAAACAATTTAGCCAAGTGCAGACTAAACCCGTTATCACTGGCCAAGCGCAACTCACCTTGCAGCAAGCTACCAGAAATTTGGCCATTGATACCACTCGCGGCAGGTACGTCATGCCAAGCAGAAAACTCAACATCCTGCACGTTGCTGACAAAGGCTAAACGCTCAGATATTGGTGCATCGGGGCGCCATTGTGCTTGCAAGTTGTGTAATACGCCGTGAGGCTGCATGCTGTTTAAAACATCTGCAGCCACTTCAGGCAACGGCACGAGGCGCGTAACCAGATGCTGCACATCCGTTAAATTAAGCTGCTGTATTGCCAACTGCCAAAGTGCAGCATCAGGGTTCTCATAACTGGCCAGGATACGTAAATCGCGCGGCGCTAAGTCATCAATTCGCAGCGCCAAACGCTCAAACCAAACACGCTGTACACCAGCCACATTCTGATAAAAAGCCAAGGCATTCTGACTCTGCAGATGCAGCGGCTCTGCATCTGCAGCCTGCCCTTCTATATCCAACTGATTGAGACGTAGCGCCGCACTGCGCATTTGTCCTTGCGCGGCGTGCAACCAAAGCTCAGCACCGAATTCTAATTTTGCGAGCTGCCAGTTTTGCAAATAGGTTTTAGGGATCCACTGAGCAAGATCACTGCTGGGTGTTTTGAGGTACACCGCTAATGCACTCTTACGCCAATCATCCTCAACCAACTGGCCTTGTGCACTCAACTCTAAGGTTTCGCCATCAGGAAGTAACGCCCGCAGATCTAAACGATGCTGCTGAGCGCTATGGCTTAAAGTAAAACCGGCATAGGTTAACGCTAGCGGCTGATGAGCAAATGCTTGAATAATAATTCGGCTGTTTAACACGCTAAGGCGAGCCACTTGGTCGAGCTTATGCAGCCAATCATTCAGTTGAAAAGCCGTTTGTTCAGTATCTTGTAACTGCAAGCCTTGCAGCGACCATTGCCCTTCTGAGTTTTCTTGCAGATGTATTTGCAGGCCATGCAAGGTCACAGCAGCTAAGCGCAACTCACCGGCCAATACACTCGCAATAACATCAGGCTGGATATGCAACTCTTCAACCTGCACCGCATCATCACCCTCACCGAGAGTCACATAACGCGCCGCTAACAGCGGTGAAAAACCACGCCAGCCCCCCTCTAGCTGTTCAATCTGAATTTTCTGCTGCAAACGTTGCTGCAATTGCTGCTCAATATCTTCGCGGTACTCGGCCATCAGCGGCGCCAGCTGGCGACCCAAGCTCACATACAGCGCCGCAATCATGAGCAATCCAGCCAGCGACCACACACCCAAACGCAGCAGGTTATTTAGTACCCGAAGAACAACACTCATACCGATATCCTAATCAGTGACCCAGTCAGAGTAGGACCACATCATACTGCTCCTGCGAGTACATACTCTCCACTTGGAAGCGTACTGGATGACCGATAAACGACTCTAAGTCAGCCACGTTGCCTGACTCTTCATCCAACAATCGATCGACCACACTCTGACTCGCTAACACCATATAACCGTCCGCTTGAAAGGCTCGTGCCTCGCGCAAAATCTCACGAAAGATCTCATAACAAATAGTTTCTGCAGTCCGCATCTGTCCGCGACCCTGACAGGTTGCACAGGGTTCACAGAGCACTTGAGTCAAACTCTCCCGTGTACGCTTACGGGTCATTTGTACCAAGCCGAGCTCAGTGATACCGATAATATTGGTTTTTGCATAATCGCGCTCCAACTGTCGCTCTAAGGTGCGCAACACTTGACGGCGATGCTCCTCATCTTCCATATCAATAAAGTCAATAATGATAATGCCGCCAACATTACGTAATCGCAGTTGACGGGCGATGGTTAAAGCGGCCTCAAGATTGGTTTTAAAGACAGTTTCTTCAAGGTTGCGATGTCCGACAAAGGCACCGGTATTGACATCAATAGTGGTCATCGCCTCAGTCGGATCAATCACCAAGTGCCCACCTGATTTAAGCGGTACTTTACGCTCTAAGGCTTTCTGAATTTCATCCTCAATGCCATACAGATCAAAGATTGGCCGCTCGCCTGGGTAGTGCTCAACCCGATCAGCAATTTCCGGCATCAGTTCACCAACAAACTGCAGCGCTTTCTGCAGCGTTTCGCGCGAATCAATCCGCACTTTTTCTGTATGCTCAGCGGCTAAGTCGCGCAGAGTACGTAGCGGCAAGGAGAGTTCTTCATAGATAACTGTCGGCGCGCCACACACTTTCATTTGCTCACGCACTTGCTCCCACAGTCGATGCAAATAGCGGATGTCCAATAAAATTGCCGAAATATCCGCACCTTCAGTCGCTGTGCGAATAATAAAGCCACCCTTTTCCTCAAGCCCCTCGGCAGCTAAGCACTCAGTGACCGCCTGCTTTAAACGATCACGTTCAGCTTCTTCTTCAATCTTTAGCGATACGCCAATATGGCTGCTGCTGGGCATATACACGAGATAGCGTGACGGGATCGACAAGTTAGTGGTCAGACGCGCACCTTTACTGCCAATCGGATCTTTAGTGACTTGGACGACGATGGCCTGTCCTTCATGGACTAAGCCACTGATACTGTCAGCACTATTTCCTTCGCGAGCACTGATATCTGCCGCATGAATAAAGGCGGCACGCGATAAGCCAATATCAATAAAAGCAGCCTGCATCCCAGGTAGCACGCGTACCACTTTGCCTTTGTAAATATTACCGACAATACCGCGACGCTGAGTGCGCTCAACATGCACTTCTTGCAAGACACCATTCTCAACCACGGCGACGCGCGATTCCA
Organism: Denitrificimonas caeni; assembly: GCF_905120345.1. Lineage (GTDB taxonomy): Bacteria > Pseudomonadota > Gammaproteobacteria > Pseudomonadales > Pseudomonadaceae > Denitrificimonas > Denitrificimonas caeni_A. The sequence continues at coordinate 198,458 of NZ_CAJHOA010000002.1, forward strand.
TTGGCGTTATATTGATTAAAATTTCTTCACTCATGGCGCTCTCAGTCTAAGGCATAGATGTGCACGGCCAACTCGATGCAAACAACAAGATGTAGGCTGTGCAAAAACACCAAGCATCTTCACAACATTCAATCTGTCAACATCACCCCTTCTGTAGAAGCTGATCATGCTTACAACAACACCCTAACCCACAACATTGCAGTATCACACTCAGCGCTACAGTGCGAAGGCATCGCCTGTCACTGGGTCAAACCAATATACGACACTTAAGAAGGTAACATCGATCTAAACAATACAGCTAGCAAAGCTCACGCCGACTGCAACATAAGCTCACACACTACCAAGCTTGCCGTTGTCAAACCACGCAAGCGGCTCTAACAGAACACGGCTCCATGCAAGTGTCACAAACGTTTCACATTACTCAGCAATAAATACAGCCAAGGCCAGAGCAAACAACTGACCAAGACCGGTACTGCATAATAACCAATTTCTGGGCGCATCCCCGACAAGGTGCTCAACCACAACAGCACCAGTTGCGCTAAACCATAAATAACCAACAGTGCGCACGACTGTTGCCATAAGGGGAAAAGTTTCAGGCGTTGTTGCAAGGTGACCACTAAAAACACCACCAGCACGAGTGCTAGAGCATGCTGGCCAAATAATGTGCCGTATAGAATATCTTGGGCAAGGCCCAAGCCCCAAGCCGTCAGCAAGCCGACTTGATGCGGATAATTGATTGCCCAAAACGTCAATACCAACGCCAGCCACAAAGGCCGACCAATCTCTAAATGCTCTGGCATGGGCGCGACTGATAGCAATAAAGCGATCACTAAAGTAGCCCACATCACTGCTGTCATTTTACCCCATGAGCCACTCATTTATTGTGCCTCCACGGCAGTGCTTTCAGTGGCTTTGAGCAACTGCTTGGCATCTTCTAAAGCATTTTGCACTTCTTCATCCAAGGCTTGGGTTGAGCCTTTGCTATCACTGAATACCAGCAAGAGGTAACGACTGCGATTGAGGTTAGCAGCCGGTAAGGCTTGAATCTGGCTAAATGGCTGTCCGGTATTGCGCTGCACGTCACTGACCACGGCAACCGGATAACCCACAGGAAAACGCTGCCCCATCCCCGAAGTCACCAGCAAGTCACCTTCGCGAATATCGGCGGTATCGGTGACGTAACGTAACTCAATGGCATCAAGATCACCGGTACCACTGGCGATAGCCCGCAAGCCGTTGCGATTCACTTGCACCGGAATACTATGATTACTGTCGGTAATTAATAAGACCCGCGAACTGTAAGGCATCACTTCAATCACTTGCCCCATCACCCCACGCGCATCCAAAACGGGCTGACCTAAAAAGACACCACTGCTGCTGCCTTTATTAATCAACACGCGGTGCGTGTGCGGATTCGGATCAATACCGATCAACTCCGCCACTAAAACTCGGTCATCAATCAATGCAGAGGAATTAAGCAGTTCACGTAAACGAACATTTTGCTCGGTTAAAGTCGCGAGCTTTTGCAAACGACGCTGCATCAGTAAAATATCTGCACGCAGCTCTTCATTCTCAGCGAGCAGATCAGTGCGACTACTAAACATTTGCAGGGTGTCAGACCAGGCACGCACCGGCATGTCACCTAACCAGTACAGCGGGGTAAGGACCATACCTAAACTACTGCGCACAGGTTTAAGCATCTCCAGTCGCGCATCTACTAGCATCAAGGCAACAGAAAAACACGTGAGTATTAGAAATTGCGTACTTAGCAAAGTACTTTTAGCAAATAATGGCTTAATGACGCATCCTCGGCGACTTAACTGTGGAGCAGTATAAAGCTATCCACAGTTAAGATGAACGATAAGCACAGAGCAAAATTCTTAGAGGATTTTTGGCGCTTATTCAGTCGACAGCAAATCCATTGAGTTGCTATCCATCATTTCTAAAGCACGACCACCACCCAGCGCGACACAGTTCTTTGGATTCTCAGCAACAATCACTGGCAAGCCCGTTTCTTGCGCCAGCAATTTATCCATATCACGCAGCAAAGCGCCACCACCGGTTAACACTAAACCGCGCTCAGCAATATCTGATGCCAACTCAGGAGGAGACTGCTCCAACGCACTTTTAACCGCTTGTACAATCGCCGCTAAAGATTCCTGCAATGCCTCTAACACTTCATCAGAGTTTAAGGTAAAGCTGCGTGGAATACCTTCAGCTAAGTTACGACCGCGCACATCAAACTCTAACAGCTCGCCACCTGGGAAGGCTGCACCAATTTCTTGCTTAATGCGTTCCGCCGTTGACTCACCAATCAAGCTGCCATAGTTGCGGCGTACATAGGTAATAATCGCTTCATCAAAACGGTCACCGCCCACACGAACCGACTCGGCGTAGACCACTCCATTGAGTGAGATCAAAGCAATTTCAGTGGTACCACCACCAATATCGACCACCATTGAACCACGTGCTTCATCAACCGGTAAACCGGCACCGATCGCAGCAGCCATTGGCTCTTCAATTAAAAAGACTTCACGGGCGCCAGCACCCAACGCCGACTCTCGAATAGCACGACGCTCGACCTGGGTGGATTTACATGGTACGCAAATAAGTACCCGTGGGCTGGGTTGCAAAAAACTGTTCTCATGTACTTTATTAATAAAGTACTGCAGCATTTTTTCACAGACACTAAAGTCGGCAATCACGCCGTCTTTCATCGGACGAATTGCACAAATATTCCCAGGCGTACGACCAAGCATACGTTTCGCATCAGTACCAACAGCAACCACACTTTTTTGGTTGCCTCGTGTACGGATCGCAACAACTGATGGCTCATCTAATACAATACCGCGATCGCGTACATAAATAAGGGTATTGGCAGTCCCCAAGTCGATGGATAAGTCACTGGAAAACATGCCGCGTAATTTCTTGAACATGGGATGAATAACCCTAGGTAACGCGCATTTGAAACGCTGATTAAAAAATATTAGGAAACTCTAACAACCATCGTCCTTTTGAGCAAGGTACGCACTGTGATAGATTAGCACTTTCTTAGCTTTAATATGTTTTTTTACAAACCTATAGATTACGCGATCAATTGATTGTTCAATCTTTGCGGGATAAATGACCGTTACACTTTTTTAAGTAGGAGATCCTCACATGGCACTTGAACGCTGCGACGTGGAAAAACTGGCTCACCTGGCGCGACTGGGCTTGAATGATGCACAAATAGGCAGCAGCACTGCATCCTTAAATGCCGTCCTCGACATGATCAATGCCATGCAAGCGGTTAATACTGACGGCATTGCGCCACTGGCCAATCCACTCGAAGCCAGCCAACGCTTACGTCCAGACACAGTCACTGAAAGCAATCACCGCGATGACTACCAAGCCCTCGCTCCTGCGGTAGAAAACGGCTTATACCTGGTACCCAAAGTCATCGATTAAGGACTCATTTGTCATGCATCAACTTACCTTAGCTAATATCTCGAAAGCGCTGGCTGCTAAGCAGTTTTCCGTACGCGAGCTGACCAGTCATTTATTGACACGCATCGAGCAACTCGATCCGCAACTCAATAGTTTTATTACTCTAAGCAAAGACTCTGCTTTACAGCAAGCTGAAGCGGCTGATGAATTACGCAGTACCGGCATCAGTGCGCCATTACTCGGTGTGCCGCTCGCTCACAAAGATTTATTTTGTACTGAAGGGGTTCGTACCAGCTGCGCCTCAAAAATGTTGGATAATTTTGTTGCACCTTACACTGCAGCAGTGGTTGATAATCTCAACAAAGCGGGCTGTATCAGTTTAGGTAAACTCAATATGGACGAGTTTGCCATGGGTTCATCTGGCGAAACCAGTTTCTATGGCGCCAGCAAGAACCCTTGGGACACCTCACGTGTGCCCGGCGGCTCGTCCAGCGGTAGCGCCGTTGCTGTGGCTGCACGTTTAGTGCCGGCGAGCACCGGCAGTGACAGTGGCGGCTCGATTCGTCAGCCAGCAGCCTTTACTGGCCTGACCGGAATTAAGCCAACCTACGGCCGTATCTCACGCTGGGGCATGACCGCTTATGCCTCAAGTTTTGACCAAGCTGGGTTTTTAGCGCACACCGCTGAAGACTGTGCGATGTTGCTACAAGCGACCGCAGGCTTTGATGAGCGCGACTCAACCAGCGCACAACAGCCCGTTGACAATTACGTCGAAGCTTTAAGCCAACCTCTTAAAGGCTTACGCGTCGGCCTCCCGCAAGAATATTTCGACAGCCGTCTCGACAGTCGCATTGGTGACGTGGTCCACACCGCGATCGACCAGCTCAAGCAGCTCGGCGCCACTTTTGTTGATATCAGCCTCCCTAGCTTGCCACATGCAGTACCGGCCTACTATGTCATTGCTTCAGCTGAAGCCTCGACCAACTTAGCGCGCTTTGATGGCGTACGTTACGGCTATCGCTGCGAAGATCCAAAGGATCTTGAAGACCTGTACTTGCGTTCGCGCAATGAAGCCTTTGGCGAAGAAGTCAAGCGTCGCATTATGATTGGTACCTATGCGCTATCGACCGGTTACTACGATGCTTACTATTTAAAAGCACAAAAAATTCGTCGCTTAATCAAAAATGATTTTGACAGTGCCTTTAAAAATGTCGACCTGATTCTCGGCCCAACCACGCCCAACCTGCCTTGGCAGCTGGGCAGTAAGGTCAACGACCCTGTCGCGGCGTATTTAGAAGATATTTATACCGTGCCAGCTAACCTTGCTGGCATTCCTGGCCTATCAATGCCCGCGGGCATGATCGATGGTCTACCAGTCGGCGTACAACTGCTCGCTCCGTACTTCCAAGAAGCACGTTTACTGCAAGTTGCACATCAATTTCAACAACATACTGATTGGCACGCTCGTACGCCAGCCGGATTCTGAGGACGACTCACATGCAATGGGAAACCGTGATCGGGCTGGAAATCCACGCACAGCTCGCAACTAACACTAAGATTTTCTCGGGTAGCTCCACCACTTTCGGTGCCGAACCCAATACTCAGGCCAGCTTAATTGACTTGGCGATGCCTGGCACTTTACCAGTGCTCAACGAAGAAGCCGTGCGCATGGCCTGCATGTTTGGTTTAGCGGTCGATGCTCATATCGCTGAACACAACATCTTCGCCCGTAAAAACTACTTCTACCCTGACTTGCCAAAAGGCTACCAAACCAGCCAAATGGATGATCCAATTGTTGGCCTTGGCCACCTGGATATCGCGCTCGAAGATGGCAGCATCAAACGTGTTGGCATTACTCGTGCGCACCTTGAAGAAGATGCAGGAAAAAGCTTGCACGAAGACTTTAGCGGCATGACTGGGATTGACTTAAACCGTGCTGGCACACCGCTACTGGAAATCGTCTCTGAGCCAGAGTTAAGCAACGCTAAAGAAGCAGTGGCTTACGCTAAAGCCATTCACACCTTAGTGCGTTACTTAAATATCTGTGACGGCAACATGGCTGAAGGCTCATTCCGCTGCGACTGTAACGTGTCGGTACGCCCTAAAGGTCAAACCACACTGGGCACCCGTACTGAAATTAAAAACGTTAACTCATTTCGCTTTATTGAGCGTTCGATCAATCATGAAATTCAACGTCAAATTGAATTGATTGAAGACGGCGGCAAAGTCACTCAAGAAACCCGTCTCTACGATCCCAACAAAGACGAAACGCGCTCGATGCGCAGTAAAGAAGAAGCCAACGATTACCGTTACTTCCCTTGCCCAGATTTATTACCCGTGCATATCCCTCGCGACATGCTGGAAAACCTGCGCACTCAGCTGCCTGAGCTGCCCACGCAAAAGCGTGAGCGTTTTGAGGCAGCCTTTGGCTTGTCGACCTACGATGCCAGCGTGTTATCCGCCAGTCGTGAAATGGCCGACTACTTTGAAGTGGTAGAGAAGATCTGTCAGGACGCTAAATTAGCGACCAACTGGGTCATGGGCGAGCTCTCGAGCTTACTTAATAAAGAAAATCTCGATATCAGCCAATCGCCAGTTAGCGCTGAACACCTAGGTGGCATGCTACTGCGCATTAAAGACAACACCATTTCCGGCAAAATCGCGAAGATGGTCTTTGAAGCAATGGCAGCTGGCGAAGGCGATGCGGATCAAATTATTGAACAACGCGGCCTTAAGCAAGTCACAGACAGCGGCGCGATTGAAGCGATGCTCGATGAAGTACTGGCAGCCAACGCTGAGCAAGTTGAACAGTACCGCGTCAGCGATGAAAACAAGCGTGGCAAAATGTTTGGCTTCTTTGTTGGTCAAGCGATGCGCGCGTCAAAAGGCAAAGCTAACCCGCAACAAGTTAACGAGTTACTCAAGCAAAAACTTGATCAGTAACCTGTGACTGCATTACAGCTGGCCTTCAACCGCCAGCTGTAGATTGCACCCACCGTGCACTGTTCAAGGAGTGTATTTATGCGAGCCTATCTACTATTTTCCGCGCTACTATTATTAAGCGCTTGCTCATCACAAGGCACTCATCAAGATGCTGCGATCAGCGGTAAAGCGTCATGGTATGGCGCAAAACACCACGGCAAAAAAACCGCCAGTGGCGAGTATTTTAACCAGAACGCATTGACTGGCGCGCACCGCACCTTAGCCTTTGGCACCCAAGTCAAAGTCACCAACACCCTCAACAACAAAAGTGTCACGGTACGCATCAATGACCGCGGCCCTTACAGTAAAGGTCGTAGCATTGACTTATCTCGCGCCGCCGCACAAAAGATCGATATGATCAGCAGTGGCGTGGCCCCTGTACGCCTGCAAATACTGCGTTAATAATTTCCCTGAAAAGAGCATCACCGTCGTAGCACAACCTGCTAATCTAGCGCGCATTACGCACAGAGCCGGAGCCATTCTAATGTCGATCGAAATGTTTATTTATCTTATTGGCGGTTTTATTCTGCTGGTCATCGGCGCAGAAGTGCTGGTGCGCGGCGCAGCACGTTTAGCCGCGCGCTTTGGTATTTCACCGTTAATTATTGGCCTAACCGTTGTTGCCTTCGGTACCAGCGCGCCAGAAATGGCGGTCAGCACTCAGTCCGCCTTTGCAGGTCAAGGTGATATTGCGATCGGTAATGTCATCGGCAGTAATATTTTTAATGTGCTGTTTATTTTAGGTTTATCCGCCTTGATTACACCGTTACTGGTGTCGCGCCAACTGGTGCGCCTCGATGTACCATTAATGATTGCGGCGGGTTTTTTAGCGTGGTTTTTAGCCATGGATGGTAGTTACAGCCGTCTCGATGGTTTGATTTTATTTGCCTGTATTATCGCCTACACCAGTTACTTAATTATCAGCAGCTTAAAAGCTTGGAAACCCGGTCAAGTCACTGCAGGAGATGATGAGTACAGCGCAGAGATTAACCCGCACCGTTTAGCCCCATGGATTAATGCTGGCTATATCTTGGCTGGATTAGTACTGCTGGTCGTGGGCTCCAACCTACTGGTCAGCGGTGCCGTCAGCTTAGCGCAAGCCCTCGGCTTATCCGAGTTAGTGATCGGTCTGACTATTATTGCAGTCGGCACCTCTCTACCTGAATTGGCCACCTCACTGATTGCTGCATGGAAAGGTGAGCGTGATATTGCGGTTGGTAATATTATCGGCAGTAACTTATTTAATTTATTGGCAGTATTGGGCTTGGCAGGCTTAGTCTCACCAGAAAATATTGCTGTCGCCCAAAACGCTATACACTTTGATTTTCCGGTGATGATGGCTGTACTGATTGCCTGTTTACCCATTTTCTTTGCTGGCTATAGCATCAACCGCTGGGAAGGTGCGTTATTTTTAGGCTATTACATTGCCTATACCGCCTACCTCATTATGCAAAGTAATGGCGAGTCGTTTGCCAACACTTTTGCCGATGCAATCATCGGCTATGTGGTACCGTTAACCGCTATTACGTTGTTTGTGATTGCCGCACGCGCTTGGCGTATTCAGCGTGGTTCACCTCTAGAAAAATAAATCCAGAGCGCTACTGAGCATTCAGTGCGCTTTATTAAGCGCCTTTACACAATGAGTTCTATATGGCCAAACGTACATTAAATCGCCGCCAAGGCTGGCGCATCAATAAGATTCAAGACGAACGCCTTGCCCGCGCTGCCAAGCGTGAAGAGCGCACCCTTGAGGAGCTGGAAGGTGGCGACTTAGGTACCGAGCAGCACGGCCTAGTGATTGCCCACTTTGGCGTGCAAGTTGAAGTGGAAGCCGAGTCAGCCGAATTGGCCGGACAAACCTACCGCTGTTATCTGCGTGCTAACTTACCCGCTCTAGTGACCGGTGATCGCGTCGTGTGGCGTCCGGGCAACCAAGGGTTAGGCGTAATTGTTGCGCAATTGCCGCGCCACAGTGAATTACGCCGTCCTGACTCACGCGGGCAACTCAAGCCGGTGGCAGCCAACGTTGACCTGATTGTGATTGTTTTCGCACCCTTGCCAGAGCCGCATGCCAATTTAATTGACCGTTATATTATTGCCGCAGAACATGCCGGGATTAAACCGCTACTGCTGTTGAATAAGTCAGACTTACTCGATCCCAGCGGTAGCTCTAGAGCACACAGTCTACTTAGCACCTATCACACTCTTGGCTACCCACTGCTTGAAGTATCAGCCTATTCAGGTGATGGTTTAGAGCAGTTACAAGCACAACTAAATAATCAGGTTAGCGTCTTTGTTGGTCAATCAGGAGTGGGTAAATCATCACTGGTAAACCGCTTACTGCCTGATACTGACACGCGCGTAGGTCCGCTCTCAGCACTGACCGGTAAAGGGACACACACTACAACCACGGCACGCTTATTTCACTTCCCCGCTGGCGGCGAACTGATTGACTCACCCGGTATTCGTGAGTTCGGCTTAGGCCATGTTAGCGTGACCGATGTCGAAGCAGGTTTTATTGAGTTTCAAGAACACTTGGGCCAGTGTCGCTTTCGTAACTGTAGCCATGAACACGAACCAGGTTGTGCGTTATTAGCCGCAGTTGAAGCCGGTAAGATTAGCCAGCAACGTTTAGCCAGTTTTAAACATATTATTAGCGGAATCAGTACAGAGCAGTACTAACAAACACGCTGCTCTTGCTCAACAATCAGAACCAGAGCAGCGCATACAGATTAGTTTTTGACATCATCAAACTGTAGAACACCCTTTTCAAACACATTAATCTGCTCACGCAGCGGCTTGTCTGCGCGATGCGTTTCTGGGTTGGCAGAGCCCTGCTGAGCAGGCGTTGACGGCGCCTCATCTTTCTCACCGGCAATGGCCTGCTGGGCGCGCTTAGTCAGCACTAAAATATCGATCCGGCGATTACTGGGACTGTATGGATCAGCACGATCGAAGAGTGCCGACGAGGCGTAACCTGCGACCCGCGCCACTTTATCATCGGCTAACCCGCCTGAGCGTAACGCACGGCGCGCAGCATTGGCGCGACTGGCAGACAGATCCCAGTTGCCAAAACCGCTATCACCAGCATAAGGTTTGGCATCAGTATGTCCGCCAATGCTGATTTTATTCGGCACAGCACGGATGGTATCAGCCATTAAATACAGGATATCTTCAAAATAAGGCTGCAAACGTGGGCTGCCTAAATCAAACATCGGCCGATTCGCTGCATCAGTAATTTGGATGCGCAAACCATCCCGTGAGACATCCATTAAAATCTGCTCTTTATAAGGCTGTAGCTCTATATTTTCATTAATTTTGCGCTGCAACTCAAGCAACAGAATATCTAAGCGCTCACGCTCTAATTGCTCATACAGTTGTTCAGCCTGCTGCTCGCTCAACTCCTGCGGCTCAATCAGCGCTGGCTCAGCAATGTCTGGATTCAAGGTTTTATCTGGCGCGGGTGTTGGCGTGCCGCCCAAATCAATCACGTAGGGACTGGCACTTTCCGAAAAGCCTATCGGATCTTGAAAATAACCAGAAATAGCTTTTTTCTGCTCAGGTGTGGTCGATGACATCAGCCACATCACCAAGAAAAACGCCATCATCGCCACGGCAAAATCAGCAAAAGCAATTTTCCACGCGCCACCGTGATGGCCCGCAGCAATTTTTTTAACGCGTTTAACGATAATCGGCTGATTGGTATCCATGCTGGGTTAGCCGCCTCGCACAGCTTGCTCCAACTCAACAAATGTTGGTCGATGCGCGCTATATAAAACCTTACGGCCAAATTCAACCGCTAAACTTGGCGGCATACCCGACGCAGAGGCCACCAAAGTCGCCTTGATCGCTTCATACAAATTCAGTTCTTCTTTAGCATCATGGCTCAAACTCGTGGCTAACGGACCAAAAAAACCATACGCCGCTAAAATACCTAAGAAGGTTCCTACCAGAGCGGCTCCCACGTGTTGACCGAGTGCTGCTTGTTCAGCTTCACCAAGCATCGCCATGGTCACTACAATACCCAGTACTGCAGCAACAATACCAAAACCTGGCAAACCGTCTGCAACACTGGTCACGGCGTGCCCTGGATGATCAAGGTCTTCTTTTAAACTGGTCAGTTCCATATCAAACAGGCCCTCAAACTCATGCGGGGCCATATTACCGGTGGTCATAATGCGCAAGTAGTCGCACACAAACTCGGTCATACGTGCATCTTTTAATAAAGCCGGATATTTACTGAAGATGGGACTGGCCGCAGGGTCTTCAATATCAGCTTCAATCGCCATCATCCCTTCACGTCGACTTTTATTCAGCACTTCATACAACATTTTCAACACATCAAGGTACAGCGTCTTAGTAAAGCGCGTACCGAACATGCTCAGTGATTTTTTCAACACTTGGACAAATGTGCTGCCTGGGTTGGCTTGTAAAAAAGCACCCAATGCCGCACCACCAATAATTAATAATTCAAAAGGCTGAATAATGGCCGCTATTTTACCGCCAGATAAGAGAAACCCACCTAGCACACTCGCCAAAACGACGATAATTCCAATGATCTTTACCATAAAATAAGTCGCACCAACTCCGAATCGCGTAAAGGATAACAGCCTTGCTAAATATTGGTTACTATGTTGCCATCAATCGCTGCTGGGGCACAGTCTAGAGACTGAATATATGTCAAATATACTACCTCAAAGTAAAACATTAGCTGAATGGATCAAGCTACTGGATAACACCCGGCTGCCGGTCTATCGAGAACAACGCGAACGGGCTTTGCAGGCATTGCAAAGCCCGAGTCATTCGTTGCGCGATATTGCCCAAGTGATCAGTCAAGCCCCCACCATCGCATTTATTATTCTGCGCGAAGCCAATCGCGGACACAGCTCTATTGCTGAACCCGTACAAACACTTGAAAACGCACTATCGCGTCTAGGTTTACAACGCTGCGGCACACTGCTCAAAAGTTTGATTGACGATCAAGAGATAGATATCCCTTTTGCGCTGCGACAAATATGGCTGATTGGCCAACACTTAAATATTCAAGCCACCGGTTTATTTAGCACGCGAATGGCGCGCTTATGGCAAGAAATACATTGGGGCAGCCTGTTATTTTTATCACCGGCTTGGCCTTTACTGACCCGCTACCCTGAGCTTTTTACCGAGTGGGAGCGTCGTGTTTTAGGTGAGAATGAACCTGCCGCTGCCGTTGAACGCGAGCTGATCGGCATGCCTCTAACGGCGCTTTGCCTCGGCTTAGCTGAGCACTGGAAACTGCCGCAGTGGATTATTGAAGGCTACCGCTTACTCAATGACAATCCTCAACAGCTGGTCTCAGCGCTATATATTGCACGGCAAACCGATCAGCCTTTGCTGCAGCAACAAAAACTCGATCAACTGCCCATGCTCAGTAACTGGCTCAACCGCCCGGCCAACACTCTCGTTTTCACTTGCGGTTTAGTCATGGCGGCGCATAACTCATGGGGCAGTGAGCAATGTTTACGCTGGCAACGTCTGATTAGTCTGTATTTAAAGCAAGAGCTGAGCGAGGTACAGCAAAACATCCATCAACTTGCAGTTAAGCATGCTCATTTGCAGACTCAACGTGACCTATGGCACCCTGCACAAGCCTTACTCTGGCCATGGGAAACTCAGCGTTTACGCCCTCTTCAGATCAAATCTAGTGCGCCTGCGCCAAACAGTGACAACCTAAGCCAATGGCGTTTACATTGCGCAGAACTACTGCGCTCACCTTCGCCTTTTAGCAACACCCTGCAGCTCACACAACGCATCAGTCTTGCTTTACAGGCCTGCGGCATGCAAAGAATCTGTCTAATAATGCTCGATAAACAGGCCGAACATGCACAAGTGAGTCTTCTCCAAGGTATTCAAGCTGATGCCCTACCGCAGTCTTTTACTCTCACTGCTAATCCAATCATCGAGCATTTGCTGAAGCAGCCCACACACCTGGTTCTCAGCGACGCCAATACCACGCGAATCAAACCTCACTTACCTATCGAACTGACGCGAATCTTTCATAACACAGAGTGGATTATTGCCTCTGTGTCGAACAGCCACAGAGTAGTGATGCTGATCGCTGCCGATCAATCTGCCACGCAATTACATCCATTGGCCATTCAGAGTTTTAAAAAAACGCTAGAATGCATTGAGCGTGCCCTGCTAATTTTCAGTGCGCCGAAACATTGACACGACCATCGCGAATAACCGCTGAGCGTATGTGTATCGTGCAATCATCCGCATAACTGACTAGTATGTATCAGTTATGGTGTAATCTTCGCTACACTTATCGTACCTCGCACTATTCTGCCAACAAAAGCTAAAGGGCCCGCTACATGGACATCAAACAGCGTCTATTTATTTTCATGCAATATGTATTGCCTCACCATACGCTGTCACGACTGATTGGCTGCCTCGCTGAATGCCAAACACCTTGGTTTAAAAACCGCCTGATTGCATGGTTTATCAAACGTTACCATGTTGATATGAGCGAAGCACAGCTTGAAGACCCCAGCGCTTATCGTCACTTTAATGACTTTTTTACCCGCGCACTTAAAGCAGACGCGCGCCCTATTGATGACAATGCAAAAGTGGTCGTTAGTCCAGCCGATGGTGCTATTAGCCAGCTGGGTACGATTGAACATGGCCGTATTTTCCAAGCCAAAGGACACAGTTTCAGTTTATTAGAATTACTGGGAGGTGATGCTGATCGTGCCGCACCTTTTATGGGAGGTAGTTTCTCAACCGTCTATTTATCACCGAAAGATTACCACCGTGTGCATATGCCACTGACCGGAATTTTACGTGAAATGGTCTACATTCCTGGACGTTTATTTTCAGTTAACACCACTACTGCCGAGCATGTCCCAGAGCTGTTTGCACGCAATGAGCGAGTTGCTTGTATCTTTGATACCGAGCAGGGTCCGATGGCAGTCGTCTTAGTCGGGGCGATGATTGTCGCCAGCATTGAAACAGTATGGGCCGGCTTAATCACCCCACCACTACGCAATATGCGCAGCTACGACTACAGCCAAGCAGCTAGACAGCCTATCACCCTTAGAAAAGGTGCTGAACTGGGTCGTTTTAAACTGGGTTCTACTGCAATCGTTTTATTTGGAGCCAATCACGTGGTGTGGGACAGTAGCTTACAGGCAGCCAGTGCTGTAAAAGTAGGTCAATGTCTTGCTGTAGAAGTATAGCTTAGCAATGTACAATGAACAGTTAATGGCATTCCGCCATCACTTGATATCGACACAACTTAAGTTATAAAAACAACTTGAGTAGGACAGTTTAATGGATACACACAGCCCCACATTACGTTTACGAGTACCGACACCAGAAGGCACCTATGTGGCCTTTTGTAAGCCAACCGTACGTGATCTAAAGCTGTGGATCCAAGACTTACCCAAAGCCAATATTGGTGAAACTGCACGACTGTTGTATCAAGCGCTGACTGAGCTTAACAATTTCAAAACATCCGCTGAAAACCGCGTTCAACTGCTTGATCTATTGCGCCCAGAAGTCATATTTATCAATTCGCAACTGGAAAAGCACTTTTTAAATAACTCAATCATATTGGATGAGCGACCAAAAAAAGTAGCCAACTTATGCCAAGCGTTGCAAAACCATTTAACCATTGGTTATAAATTAGTTATTGCTGACAGTCTGCAGCAGCGCAGTCTCGTTTTAGCTTTAGCCTTACAGCGCACAATGCACAGTATGTTTGTTTCTTTGGTGCGCACTTACCAGCTGTATCATCCTGCGCCGCCGCTCTTTTGGTTAGAGTTGCATCAAGTGTATTGGCTGGCGCGTCAAAATAACCTACACACACAACCGATTCGCGAGACATTACTAACCAATATTGCAGAACAAAGCATTGAAGCAGCTTACAGCTGTGCTTTGCTGATCAGTTGTTCACGCAGCAATCAAATGCGACAAAGTGATATTGCGACTTTAGCGCAAGCGCTACCCAGCTGGTGTCACCTGTCAGCACTACAAAATGCCGCGCTACCCAGCAGTCTATTTGTGGTCGACCTCAACAGTGATGCGCCGCCTCGCTATAAAGAGCTGATTGCCGAAGACCACAGCCCAACGCGCTTAGGCTTTAATACACAAGCTCTGGCTGAGGCTCTGATTGCTTACCAGCAAGCGCCTGACACTCTCACAGGCAAGAATCTTATTCGTGTCCCTAAAAACATGTCCAGCACATTAATTGCTCAGCTGTGCAGTGCTTGGGGAAATATTGCCAAACGTGATTTTCAGCGCACCACGAGTCAAGGGGCCTTGCAGTTGTGCTTAGGCATGAGTGCCGTTCATTACTATTTAGCGGGACAAGAGTCTTTTGAGAAAAACCTAAAGTTGCAAACCGCGTCAATGGTCGAATACAACACCGATAACCGAACACCAGACATTTGGAACCAAGCTTCAGATGCTAAGCTGGTGGTTGAACAAGACCCCTTACAAACCGATCTAATTGAGTATGAAGTGACGCCCGTGTCAATGGCAGTCATGAATTATGAGGACTTAGATACATCCGAAGCGTTATACCCGACCTACTCATTGACTATCGTCAACCATAGCCCAGGCGGCTACTGTTTAGCGTGGAATGACGATGTTCCGTCACACCTGCAAGCAGGTGAAATTATTGCCTTGCGCGAAGCCATGGCAAAGTCTTGGACCACTGCCGTGGTGCGCTGGATTCGCCAAGCAGGAACAGCCTCTACGCAAATGGGTATCGAACTGATGACACCCAATGCGCAACCCTGCGGCTTACAGTTGCTACGTAGCGGTGATCTGCCCAGTCACTTCCTGCGCGCGTTACTGGTTCCAGAAATCCCAGCACTCTCTCGTCCAACCAGCGTGATTGTCCCCCGCATTCCTTTTCAAGAAGGTAACAAGGTTATTATTAATCAGCACGGCAAAGAGTTAAAAGCCGTACTCACTAAGCGCGTAATGTACACCGGCAGTATCAGTCAATTTGAATTCCGTCTCTTGGCAGCCCCTCAACCTGTGAACATCGACACACCTTCGACACAAAAAAGCCAAAGTAGCGGTGAAAACTTTGACTCACTCTGGAAGTCGTTGTAGATTCTGACTCATTGATTTCAGCTTAAATAATGAGCAGGACGCACTGTTATATTCGCTATGATCGCTAATAAAGAACCTATTCGCCTGCTTCTTATCGATGACTCAGCCGATAACACTGAGCGTATCGCTGAACTATTCCGTGCCGCCGGTCATGCTGTACAGGCACAGCAAATCACCTCGTTGGATACACTCAATGCAGTCCTGCAATGCTCATGGGATGTATGCATAACCGCTCACAGCAGCAACAATCTAACGCCAGCAATGATTCAGCAGAGTACTCAGCATCTCGCTGATAATCTCGTACGTATTCAACTGATGCCAGATAACTCCGCCACCTCTCTAGCGGCTGCGTTGCAGTACGGTGTCCAAGACGCGGTCTGCCACGATGATGAGCAGCGCTTACTCTTCGTCACACAACGTGAACTGTCCCACCTTGCCGAGCGTCGCCAGCGACGTGCAGCAGAAACAGCGCTACGAAAAACTCGACAGCGCGTCATTGCTAGCACTGAAATGGCAGCAAAGCTTCGTGACATCAGCAATCAAGATATTGTCACCGGTCTTTATAATCGCCAGCACTTTTTACAGCACTTAGATGCAGCGGCCGAACGCGCAATCAATCTAGCTCAGCCCGCCTGTCTTGCCTATCTTAAAGTTGATCACTACCTGAGCTTGCAAGCTGATCTCGGCATTACCGGTATCGACTTACTCTTCATTGATCTAGCCATGCTGTTGCGTCAACAACTCAGCACTCACTCACACATCGCGCGCTTTGCTGATAATGCCTTTTGCGTGATAATCCCTGACATCACAGCTGAGTTGTGTCAAACCGAGCTGCTCAACTTAATGCAAGCAGTTGAAGCACAGCTGTTTGAGATCCATGGCCGGACCACGCAAACCACTTTGAGTATTGGCGTGGCACTCCTCAGTGAACAAACCGCCAACGCATCCGTGGTATTAAAACGAGCACAAAATTGCGCCGATCAACTCACGCAAGGCAATGCTTTAAAAATCCATAACCCAGCGGATGATCTGGCTGCTGCCGCCAAGCGTGGTGATATTGTGGCAATGCTGCATCAAGCACTAGCACAGAACAGCCTAACATTGCTCTTCCAGCCCATTGTCGGCTTACACGCGAAGCAAGATGAGCTCTATGAAGCGCAATGGCAGCTGCTCAGTCCACACGGCCAACAGGTTCCAGCCGCTGAATGTTTACATGCCGCAGCATCCGCAGGCGTAGCAGGAACAATCGATCGCTGGCTGCTGCTAAACGCGATAAAGCGGCTGACAGAACAGCATAAGCAAGGCTTGCTCACTCGCTTATTTATTCCATTATCCAGTGCCAGCTTAGAAGATAGAAACATACTGCCTTGGTTGCGCGCAGCGCTTAAGGCTTCACGCCTACCCGCCCATACTGTTATTTTGCAGCTACGAGAAACCGATGTTATCAGCCACTTAAAACAAGCCAAACACTTCACCAACGGCTTACATCAGCTGCACTGCCAAGTCGCTTTAGAGCAATTTGGCTGTGCACCCAACCCCTTTAATACCCTGAAACATATAGCGCTTGATTATGTCAAAATTGACGACTCGTTCAGCGCTAAGCTCGACAGCATAGTTGCACAACAAACACTGAAAGACCTACTCATCACTCTGCATACACACGGCAAACAAAGCATTGTATCTGGCATCAACAGCGCCAGCGTTTTACCCACGCTCTGGCAAGCACGAGTGAACTATATTCAGGGCGACTACTTACAAAGCCCCAGTCAAACCATGAGCTATAACTTCTGTTTAGAGGAGAAGTGAAACGTTAATCGCTCACGCCTCACGACTGTTATCGGGGCGCTCTACCCGCTAGAAACATAAGCAATCTATCCCTTCGCACTATTTGCTTGTATGGCCTTAGTCGCCCATTTATCACCCCACACTGCATGTTGCTTTATCCAGCGCGCTAGAGCAGGTATCATAGGCGCTTCAACCTTATCTCATCCCCTTTAAGCAGCGCGCAGGCTGGAAAGTCCATGTCGATGGTTCGTATTGGTTCCTACACATTAGCTAACAACCTGATTCTAGCGCCGATGGCTGGCGTCACTGATCGTCCACAACGTCAATTATGTGCCCGCTTCGGTGCCGGTCTTACTGTGTCAGAGATGCTGACCAGTGATACGCGCTTGTGGTCCAGTCGTAAATCCAGTTTACGTTTACTAACCGATAGCGATCCAGAACCACGTTCAGTACAAATTGCCGGCGCAGACCCTAAGATGCTGGCGCATGCAGCGCAGCAGTGTGTGGCCTTGGGTGCGCATATTATCGATATCAATATGGGCTGCCCAGCGAAAAAAGTCTGTAATAAAGCGGCGGGCTCGGCACTCCTTAAAGACGAACAACTGGTCGCTGAGATTCTGCGTGCGGTACGTGCGGCAGTTGATGTGCCAGTCACCTTGAAAATTCGTACGGGCTGGGATCAAGCCAATAGAAATGGGGTAACCATTGCTAAAATTGCCGAACAAGCGGGTATCAATGCGCTTGCGGTACATGGCCGCACTCGTGCAGATCGCTACAATGGTGATGCTGAATACGATACTATTGCCCTGATAAAGAATGCGGTGTCCATTCCTGTATTTGCTAACGGCGATATTACTAGCCCATTAAAAGCACGACAGGTCTTGGACCACACCGGCGCAGATGGCTTATTGATTGGTCGCGCGGCGCAAGGAAGACCTTGGATTTTCCAGGAAATTAATCATTTCTTAACCACAGGCGAACAACTCCCAGCGATCAGTTTAAATGCATTGGAATTGATTCTGCTTGAACACATTGAGCTCCTACATGCGTTCTATGGTCAACCAATGGGTGTGCGTATCGCCAGAAAACACGCGCACTGGTATCTAATATCACTACCAGGGGCACAACAATTCCGTACAACGTTTAATCAGCTTGATTGCGAAGACGCCCAAAAAGACAACATCCAAATGTTCTTTAATTATCTTCGCTCACTAGGCTTAAAAGACGCTGCATGATCCTAATGATAAAACGTTCAGCTATGAGATATTTGCCGTGACAAAACATACTATGCCGCTTGCGACCATCAACAACACTGAACACCTGACGCTACGTGCATGTGTTGAAAAAACCTTGCAAGATTACTTTGCACATTTAGATGGTGCGCATGTCAATGACGTCTACAACTTAGTATTAAGCGAAGTTGAAGCACCATTGTTTGCCTCAGTGATGCAGCATGTGCAAGGCAATCAAACACGCGCTTCAGAAATGCTCGGGTTAAACCGAGGTACACTGCGTAAAAAACTTAAGCAATACAACCTTCTTTAAAATATAACCCTGCCCACCTCATCTGTGAGGCGTTGTGCAGCTTGCCGTTTATAGCTAGGAAACCTAATGACTGACCACACTTCAAAAACGCCTATTCGTCGCGCACTGATCAGTGTCTCTGATAAAACGGGTATCGTTGAATTCGCGCAAGCGCTAGACGCCTTAGGCGTGGAGATTCTCTCAACAGGCGGTACCTTTAAATTACTCAAAGATAACGCTATTCCTGCGATTGAAGTGGCCGATTACACCGGCTTTGCAGAAATGATGGATGGCCGAGTGAAAACTCTGCACCCAAAAATCCATGGTGGTATTTTAGGCCGTCGTGACATTGACGCCGCTATCATGACTGAGCACGGTATTAAGCCGATTGATTTAGTGGCGGTCAACCTCTACCCTTTTGCCGCAACCGTAGCTAAGGCGGGTTGTACTTTGCCTGATGCCATTGAAAATATTGATATCGGCGGACCGACCATGGTGCGCAGCGCGGCGAAGAATCATAAAGACGTCGCCATTGTCGTTAACAGCAGCGACTACGACACTATTATTGAAGGCCTAAAGCAAGGCGGCTTAAGCTACGCACAACGCTTTAACCTCGCGCTGAAAGCGTTTGAGCATACAGCTGCCTACGACGGCATGATTGCCAACTACTTGGGTACTATTGACCAAGCGGCTGAAACTCTCAGCACTGAACAACGCCACGCCTTCCCAAATACCTTTAATAGCCAGTTTATTAAAGCGCAAGATATGCGTTACGGTGAAAACCCGCACCAAACCGCGGCGTTTTATACCGAAACAAATCCACAAGAGGCCAGCATTGCCAGTGCTATACAGCTGCAAGGTAAAGAGCTGTCGTTTAATAACGTTGCTGATACCGACTCTGCACTTGAGTGCGTAAAGAGTTTTGTCAAACCGGCCTGTGTCATTGTTAAGCATGCCAATCCGTGCGGTGTTGCTGTTGCGACTGACGCAGAAGGCGGTATCCGTAAGGCCTACGATTTAGCCTACGCCACCGATAGCGAGTCAGCCTTTGGCGGTATTATCGCCTTTAACCGCGAACTGGATGCAGAGACTGCACAAGCTATTGTTGACCGTCAGTTTGTTGAAGTGATTATTGCCCCCAGTATCAGCCAAGCAGCGCGCGATATCGTTGCCAGCAAAGCCAATGTGCGCTTATTAGAGTGCGGCCAGTGGCCAGCTGAGCGCAGCGCCAGTTGGGATTACAAGCGTGTCAATGGCGGCCTGTTAGTACAGAGCCGTGATATTCAAATGATCACCGCTGACGATCTAAAAGTCGTTACCCGTCGCGCACCCACTGAACAAGAAATCCACGATTTAATCTTTGCTTGGAAAGTCGCCAAATTTGTTAAATCCAACGCCATCGTCTATGCAAAAAACCGTCAAACTATCGGTGTTGGCGCAGGCCAAATGAGCCGCGTTAACTCGGCGCGTATTGCTGCGATTAAAGCTGAACAAGCCAACTTAGCAGTGGCCGGTGCAGTGATGGCCTCTGATGCGTTCTTTCCCTTCCGTGATGGTTTAGATAATGCTGCGAAAGTCGGTATTCGTGCAGTGATCCAACCGGGTGGTTCAATGCGTGACGCTGAAGTGATTGCTGCAGCTGACGAAGCTGATATTGCTATGGTGTTTACTGGCATGCGTCACTTCCGTCATTAATTGCTCTTTTAAGGACCGTTTTCTATGAATATTTTAATTATCGGTAATGGTGGACGCGAACACGCCTTGGCGTGGAAAGTCGCGCAAGACCCACGTGTTGAAAAAATCTTTATTGCCCCAGGTAACGCCGGCACGGCCACTGAAGCAAAATGCGAAAATATCGCCATTGATGTCCTCGCGATTGAGCAGCTGGCCGATTTTGCTGAGCAAAACAATGTTGCGCTGACTATTGTTGGCCCTGAAGCCCCTTTAGTAGCGGGCGTTGTCGATACGTTTCGTCTGCGTCATCTAGATATCTACGGCCCAACTGCCGCAGCAGCACAGCTGGAAGGCTCAAAAGCCTTCACTAAAGATTTCTTCGCACGCCACAATATCCCCACCAGTAACTACGCTAACTTTACTGAAGTTGAGCCTGCTCTGGCCTACTTGCGCGAGCAAGGCGCGCCAATCGTAGTTAAAGCCGACGGTTTAGCGGCAGGTAAAGGTGTGATTGTTGCTATGACCTTGGCAGAAGCCGAGGCAGCGGTGATTGATATGCTGTCTGGTAATGCCTTTGGTGATGCCGGTTCACGTGTTGTAATCGAAGAGTTTCTGGACGGTGAAGAAGCCAGCTTTATTGTCATGGTCGACGGTGAAAACGTTCTACCAATGGCCACCAGCCAAGACCACAAACGTGTTGGCGATGGCGATACCGGCCCAAACACCGGCGGCATGGGTGCTTATTCTCCTGCACCAGTAGTGACCGATGCGGTACACCAGCGTGTGCTAGAAGAAATTATCTACCCAACCGTGCGCGGTATGGCGGCTGAAGGCAACGTCTACACCGGTTTCTTGTATGCTGGTTTGATGATTGATAAAAACGGCGCACCAAAAATTATTGAGTACAACTGCCGCTTTGGCGACCCAGAAACTCAGCCAATTCTACTGCGCTTAGAGTCTAGCTTAATCTTGTTGATTGAAGCTGCATTGGCCAAGGCCTTAGACAAAGTTGAAGCACAGTGGGATCCACGTCCAAGCCTTGGTGTGGTGTTGGCATCAGGCGGCTATCCTGCCGATTACAGTGCGGGGCATGAGATCAAAGGTTTAGACGCCGCCGCACAACTCGACGGTAAAGTATTCCATGCCGGTAGCAGCCTGAAAGACGGTAAAATAATCAATACTGGAGGGCGTGTACTGTGCGCTACAGCGCTGGGTAATACAGTCGCTGAAGCACAAGCTAACGCCTACAAACTGGCTGAAAAAATCAGCTGGGAAGGTAGCTTTTACCGTAAAGACATAGGTTACCGTGCTATTGCGCGCGAACAGCAGTAAGCTAAACCAACACTAAAGCGTCCCGCTGCTGACTGCATGCTGGGCGCTTGTTTAGCTATCTAGAGGCGCTGAGTACTGACGTGAATCCTATACGCTTAACCGCCGCCTTAATAATGAGCCTAGTTTTAGGCTCATTATTTTTGCTTATCAGCGTGCCACGTTATTATGGCCTCCTGTTTCCTGTAGAGAACGCTCCTCATTTAAGCTTTTTTACTCAACAATCTTTCACTGAATTAAATTTAAATACCGCTCATCCGCTACTGCTCGGTATGCTGCTGGGTGGCACGATCAGCATTGTTCTTTACAACCTCTTACGTTTTATCTATACGCGCTACTACGGTAATGCTCTACTGAGTATAGCGTTAAGCTTTTTTTTAATATTTTTGCTTTTTTTAGCCGAAATACTGGCACCACAAAGCAGTTTTTACCTACACCGCAACAATGACTTTATCTATATTCCAGTGGTGCTAGGGCTACTCTTTTTACATGCACTCTGCCTCAGCTGCACACCACAATCCGCACAGTTTAAACGATTACCTAAGCAGCTTATTCGTCATATAGGGTTACTCAGCTTAAGTGGTATTGGCTTACTCATACTGTCCACCTCCTACGCGCATATCTTCACCTTCTATCTGCTAATCAGCTCCGCAGTTATTTTGCTCGGCAGCACACTGCACCTGTGGCAAAACAACTACCCACCGGCACGCATGCTATTTATTGGTCTAAGCATTTTCTTTCTAACGCTGATTGCGGTCTGGCCATCCTTTATCAATGAATCGTTCTTACCCGTCGACACTACTGCCCTATTTACCTTGATTAGCCTGCCAATCAGCGCAGTTATCCTGAGCATCGGTGTCAATAGAAACCATCATTACGAGATTGCCCAAACCAGCCGCCTGTCCCGTCAGTCTGCAGCTGAAGAGGCAGAAAGCCGTGCCAAGTCTGAACTATTAGCAAAAATAAGTCATGAAATACGTACCCCTTTAAACGGGGTACTGGGCATGACGACATTACTGCTAGACACGCCGCTCTCTAGCAAGCAGCGTGATTACGCACAAACTATTCAAGGCTCCGGTAATGAGTTACTCGGTCTAATTAATGAAATATTAGATATTTCACGTTTAGAATCCAACGAGATTGTGTTGGGACATACGCAGTTTAATCTTGCTGGCTTACTCCAAGAGTGTAACCAAGCTTTTTCTAATAGTGCTCATGAGCAGCAAGTAGAGTTCAGCGTATTCTTACAACCGCAGATACCCGAGACCCTATTGGGCGACCCCGTGCGTTTACGACAAGTGTTACTCAGTATTCTTAAAAGTGCGTTCCAACGCACTCATCAAGGCGAGGTCATTCTTAGCGTAACAGTCAATCAACAAAGCCCGCGAGCGCAGTTGATATTTAATATAGAAGACAGCGGCACCCCTTTAAGTGATGACGAACGTTATATTCTCAGCACCGCACAACTGCACAGTAAAGACTTACTCAGCGCCTCTTTTATTGGTGGTAATCTCGGCATCATTATTGCGCGCCAGCTGGTCACCTTGATGGACGGTACATTCACGATTCAGAACAGTTTTAAAGGCACCTTATTTACTTTTAGCACACCCTTTAACCCACAGCAGAGTCAAGTCACACGCATAGAAGCGGACACCGTCTTACGTCAAAAAAACATCTTAATTATTGACAGCAATACGCTCTCGCAAAAAGTCCTCGCGCAGCAATGCAGCGAATGGGGTTTAGTGGTGAGCACCCGCTCCTCAACAGTCGATGCGGTGGCTTTACTGCGCAATAAAGCCATTCAAGGTCAGCTTTTCTCAGCTGTTTTAATCAGTGAAACCATCCATAAACCCAGCGTTATCGATTTCGCTGTACGCATTAAAGAAGATCCGCTTCTTAGCGCAAACACAGCGTTAATCATGCTGACCAGTAGCAGTCATATCGATCATATTGCCGCACGTAATGCCGGTATTAGCCACGTACTGATGAAGCCTATCAGCGGTTCCACGTTAAAAACCACACTGATCAATGCGCTGCAACAGAGCAGCACGACGCCCCATAGCCCTCAGCATGTGAGCGATAAACACGTGCTTGTCGTAGAAGACAATGCGATCTCGGTGAAAGTCATCAGCGCCTTATTAAACAAACTAGGTGTCAGTGTTGATATCGCTGTCAACGGGCTCATCGCTTTAGAAATGCTGCAAAAGAATCACTACGATTTAGTGCTGATGGATTGCGAAATGCCGGTAATGGATGGCTTTACTGCAGCACGAAAACATCGCGAGTATGAAGCGGCGCATGGCTTAACCGCAGTACCAATTATTGCACTATCGGCGCATGTGCTCGAAGAGCATCAGTTGCGCGCTAAACAGTCGGGGATGGACGGCCACTTAGCCAAGCCTATTGAGCTGGCTAAACTGCAAGCCATCTTAAATAACAACTAAGCACAACTACACGCGCGACTGTGCATGGTGTTGCAAATACGCTACGGCTAAACCGCTACAACTGATAATAAGCACCCCCAACATCGACCACGCATCAGGCAGAGTAGCAAAAGCTAGATAGCCCACCAGCCCAGCAAAGATAATTTGCCCATAGGTAAAGGGCGCTAACGTCGCTGCTGTGGAATATTTTAAAGCCATGGTCAGCAACATATGCGCGGTCATTGCCAAAACGCCGAGCAGCAACATAAACAGCAAATCCACATGCGCAACGTCTAACCTATAGTGACCTGGAAGTAAGGCTGTGAGTATAACGGTGCCAAATAAGCCTGATAAAAAATTACTGGTCACTGCGTGATCAGTACTGGATAAGCGTCGCGTAATCAGCTGATAAACCGCAAAACAAAATGAAGCACATACTGGTAATAAAATTGCTGGGGTAAATAATGCGCCTCTCGGGCGAACAATAAAGAGTACGCCTAAAAAGCCAACACTGACTGCAATCCACTGACCTTTGCTGACTTTTTCGTGCAATAACAACGCTGACAGCACAGTGACGATCAGTGGTGCTAGAAACATCACAGCAGTGGCTTCAGCCAAGGGAATATAGCGTAAGCCGCCGATAAACAGCACACTGATACTCAACAAACTGATGGCTCGCAACAACTGTAACCAAGGCCGCCGCGTGCGCACAATAGCCCAACGCATGCGTGGTAAAAATAACAACAGCATGACCAGTGTTTGCACAAAATAACGCATCCAAATGACCATAATTAGCGGATAGGTATGCGTCAGATATTTCGATACACCATCGTGTGAGGCTAAGAGTAAGCCTGCACAAAGAATCAAAAGAACACCATAAAGTGGTTTTTTCGTGGTACTCATGACACCTTCATTAAATTAGTTAGCTTGCTAACTATATCTAAAAAGAATTTAAAATGTATAGCTATTTTTGTTTGTAACCTGCTTGGCAGTATGGACGAGTCGTCCACACTGTCTCAGTCAATGCATGGTTTGATGGGGCTTAGATTGGCAAAATTTACAGGGCTGTACCATTGCGCAAGGCTTCTTTTTCAGCCACTGAAGGTGGTTTGCGTCCAGCGAGGTAATGACGACTAAAGCGCGCAAACCATTGCTCAAGCGCCAGAGCGGCGCAAGTATCGTCGGCCAAATGTAAGCACAGCGCAGTCACTTCAGCGGTGCATAAATGCTCTTCACGAGTGGAACGGCGCAAGCGATAACGAGAGATATCGTCAGGCTGCAAACTCAGTACCGGCAAATCGGCAAGATAAGCAGATTTACGAAACATTTTACGCGCTTCAGTCCAAGTGCCATCCAACACGACAAACAATGGGCGCTTGCCCGCCGCTTGGAGTTCAGCATGCGGTACGTCATGCACTACGCGTTCAGTCGGCACATATTCTTCGGGAAAAACTAAGTAAGGTTGCCACTGCGGATCAGCTAATACAGCTAAAATAGCTTCATTCACTTCAGTACGCGACCAACTGAAAGCAAAAGTATCCGGCACTACATCGGCAATCAGCCAGCCAGTATTGGTCGGTTTCAGCGGCTCAGCATCGTACATCAGCAAACACACCGCACTCTGCGCGCTCACCTTCGGCTGCCAAGCACACATGCAATACTCAACTCCCACACGACAACGCGGGCAACGGACTAAGTACGCACCACGAGCTAAAAACGGTTTTTCACTGCGTGCCAAGCGTTGATGACGCAAACGCGCTACGGCGTGTGGCATGGATAACTACCTACAATAATAAAGGGTGCAGTTTAACAGATGTCGTCTGCCGTCTGTTGCCGGCTCTGCGTCTGATTCAGCAACGGATAAAACTATGGAACGTCAGTGCGACGCCTTATGCTGGCGCAGCATGCAAAAATATGACGGCTGCACAAACAGAAACGCAACCCGAAGGTTGCGCTCTGCCTGTCACAATTTAAGCGATGCTTACTTAAACACAATCTCGCCCTCTTCAACCAAGGCGTGGATGACGGTGCCTGGCTCAAACTCCCCAGAAAGAATTTGTTGCGCCAGCGGGTTTTCGATCCAGCGCTGAATCGCCCGCTTTAACGGACGCGCACCATAGATCGGATCATACCCTTCAGCGACCAGTTTCTCTAAGGCCTCTGGGGTTAACTCAAAGCGCAACTCACGCTCGGCTAAACGCTGACGTAAGCGGCCCAATTGAATCTGTGCAATACCGGCAATCTGCTCAGTACCCAGTGGTTCAAAGATCACCAACTCATCAATCCGGTTGATAAACTCAGGACGGAAATGTGTACCGACCGCATCCATCACCGCCGCACGTTGTGCTTCACGATCGCCCATCAGCTCTTGAATCTGGACTGAGCCTAAGTTTGACGTCATCACTACCACGGTGTTGCGAAAGTCCACAGTACGGCCGTGACTGTCAGTTAAACGACCATCATCCAGCACTTGCAGCAGCACGTTAAACACATCCGGGTGGGCTTTCTCCACCTCATCCATCAACACCACAGAATACGGCTTGCGACGCACGGCTTCAGTTAAGTAACCGCCCTCTTCATAACCCACATAACCCGGAGGCGCACCGATTAAGCGCGCAACCGAATGCTTCTCCATAAACTCCGACATATCAATCCGGATCAAGGCATCTTCGCTATCAAATAGGAACTCAGCCAGTGCTTTACACAGCTCAGTTTTACCGACACCGGTTGGGCCTAAAAACAAGAACGAGCCGCTGGGGCGATCAGGGTCAGACAGTCCCGCGCGTGAACGACGTACCGCATTGGCTACCGCGGTCACCGCTTCATTCTGGCCAATCACGCGCGTATGCAGCAACTCTTCCATTTTCAGCAGTTTATCGCGCTCACCTTCGAGCATTTTCGATACAGGAATACCGGTCCACTTGGAGACCACATCAGCAATTTCTTCATCGGTAACTTTGTTACGCAACAACTGGTTTTGCGGTTTACTGTTTTGGTCAACCATTTCCAAGCTGCGTTCTAGATCAGGAATAATTCCATACTGCAATTCTGCAGTGCGGTTGAGATCACCCTTACGTCGCGCCAATTCCATTTCTTGACGGGCTTGTTCAATTTTTTGTTGCAACTGTGCAGAACCTTGTACTTCCGATTTTTCAGCCTTCCAGATTTCCTCTAGATCAGCGTACTCACGCTCTAACTCAACGATCTCTTCTTTGAGTTTTTCAAGACGTTTTTTGGTCGCCGCATCATCTTCTTTTTTCAGTGCTTCACGTTCAATTTTCAACTGAATTAAACGACGCTCCAAGCGATCCAATGCCTCAGGCTTAGAGTCAATTTCCATGCGGATCATGCTGGCTGCTTCATCGATCAAGTCAATAGCTTTATCCGGCAGTTGACGATCAGTAATGTAGCGGTGTGAGAGCTTCGCTGCGGCGATAATCGCGCCATCAGTGATGGTGACACCATGGTGCACTTCATAACGTTCTTTAAGGCCACGCAGGATAGCAATAGTGTCTTCTTCTGTTGGCTCATCCACCTGCACTTTCTGGAAACGACGCTCCAACGCCGCATCTTTTTCAATGTACTGGCGGTACTCATCCAAGGTGGTAGCTCCGACACAGTGCAGTTCTCCGCGTGCTAGCGCCGGTTTCAGCATATTACCGGCATCCATTGCGCCTTCGCCTTTACCGGCGCCGACCATGGTATGCAGCTCATCAATAAACAGAATGATCTGGCCTTCTTGTTTGGCCACTTCATTGAGTAAACTTTTTAGGCGTTCTTCAAACTCACCACGGTATTTAGCACCGGCAATTAAAGCGCCCATATCTAACGACAACAATCGTTTGCTTTTCAGCCCATCTGGCACTTCACCATTAATAATGCGCTGCGCTAAACCTTCAGCAATCGCGGTTTTACCCACGCCCGGCTCACCGATTAATACCGGGTTATTTTTCGTGCGACGTTGCAGTACTTGAATCGTGCGACGAATTTCTTCATCACGACCAATCACTGGGTCGAGCTTGCCTTCTTCGGCGCGCTTGGTTAAATCAATGGTGTATTTGTCCAGGGCTTGACGTGATTGTTCAGCATTCGGATCATCGACCTTATCGCCGCCGCGCAGGTTGGTAATGGCATTTTCTAATGACTGACGGCTAACGCCCTGCGCCAAGAGAATTTTACCCAGCGTGGTATTGGCATCCATCGCGGCCAGCAGCACCAACTCGCTGGAAATATACTGATCGCCTTTTTGTTGGGATAAGCGGTCAGCTTGGTTGAGCAGGCGCGCCAGCTCTTGCGACATGGTCATATCGCCGGTGGGATGTTGTAGCTTAGCCAGCTGATCTAATCCCTTAGTCAATGCATCACGCAAGCTTTTTACATCAAAGCCGACTTGCATCAACAAGGGACGAATCGCTCCGCCCTGCTGGTCCAATAACGCAGACATGAGATGCAATGGCTCCACCGAAGCATGGTCATGGCCAATGGCTAATGACTGTGCATCCGATAACGCCAGCTGCAGCTGGCTGGTAAAACGATCAATACGCATAATAGCTCTTCCTTATAGTCAATATGGTGAGTCGGCTTATCAGCACTCTACACTACAACCCTCACTCACTCTTATGCTTTGTATAATGTGGTCAACGCGATACTTTTCAAGCACTGCTCAACAATAAATTTAGCGTTGCCCTCCCGCCTATAAATGAAAATTCAGCCAATGGCTTTAAAATATAAAATAACAGTATTTTTAAAATATATAAAAATCTCAAAACACTACATAAGATTAAACTCCTGCTTTATTTAACAATATAAAAGCTATAAAAACAGAATAAAACAGGTGAAAACTTTTATTTTTGAGCATTATTCAAAGCTTTATTCACAAGAACGCCTATACGTTGGTTGTATTGAAATAAAAAAACCTCGAAACAGAACAATAAGAACATTATAAGTCATTGATTCTTATAGCCATTTAAATAAAGAATAAACCTTATACCAAAGTCCAGTCTTCCGTTTTATTTTATTTTTAGCATAGTGGAAGTCGTATATTTCTCTGTAATGAGAATTATCCATATTCTAAATACAATAAATGGAGAGCAGTTGTCATGACTGATTCTAAAGAAGCATCAAACAAAGCCTATTGGTCGGCTAACGTGCGGCTGATTATTATCACGCTCTGTATCTGGGCTACGGTGTCCTATGGTTTCGGAATGCTACTGCGTCCCTGGCTCATGGGTATTCATATCGGTGGCGCAGACATGGGCTTCTGGTTTGCCCAGCAAGGCTCAATTTACACATTCGTAGTTTTGATCTTTTTCTATGCTTGGAAAATGAACAGGCTCGATAAAAAATTCGGCTTGGAGGAGTAAACTATGAGTCAATTCATGATCAACATGCTGTTTGTTGCCGGCTCTTTCGCAATCTATACTTGGATTGCGATTTGGGCACGTGCCAAATCTACTCGCGAGTTTTATATCGCCGGTGGTGAAGTGCACCCGGTAATGAACGGCATGGCTACCGCAGCGGACTGGCTTTCAGCAGCATCCTTTATCTCGGTTGCCGGTCTGATTTCAGTCGGTTACGTCAACTCTTCCTTTATCCTTGGCTGGACCGGTGGCTATGTACTATTAGCTACTTTACTAGCGCCTTACCTGCGTCGTTTCGGTAAATATACGGTACCGGATTTCGTCGGTTCACGTTATGACAGTAAAACTGCGCGCTTAGTGGCGGTGGTTTGCTTGATTATGATTTCACTGACCTATGTGATCGGTCAAATGACCGGTGCCGGCGTTGCTTTTGCTCGCTTCTTAGAAGTAAGCAGCACGATGGGACTGATCATCTCGGCAGTGGTAGTGTTCTTCTACGCAGTATTGGGCGGCATGAAAGGGGTGACTTACACACAAGTAGCTCAGTACATTGTATTGATTCTTGCTTTCACCATTCCTGCTATTTATCTGTCGCTACAAATGACAGGACATTTCCTACCACAAGTCGGTTTTGTCGGTGATGTGGCTGGTACAAGTGAGCCTTTGTTGCATAAGCTAAATGCTGTGGTACGTGACCTTGGTTTCCAAGATTACACCGCTGACGTAGAAAACAAATGGAACATGTTCCTGTTCACCTTAACCTTAATGGTGGGTACTGCTGGCTTACCACACGTAATCATTCGTTTCTTCACTGTTCCGAAGATCTCTGATGCGCGCTGGTCTGCAGGTTGGGCTCTGGTGTTTATCGCTCTGTTCTATACCACTGCGCCACCATTGGCAGGCATGGCTCGTTTGAACCTACTTGATGCCATTTACCCTGGCGAGACTTCAGAAGGTTCTCTAGTTTACGCTGAACGTCCTGAGTGGTTCGAAAAGTGGGAGCACACAGGCTTACTGACTTTCGAAGACAAAAACAACGACGGTCGTATTCAGTACTACAATGACAAAAACGTTGAGTTCAACGAAACCACGGCTGTTGAGCGTGGCTGGGAAGGTAACGAGTTAACCATCAACAACGATATCTTGGTTTTGGCGCTGCCTGAAATTGGTAATATGCCAGGCTGGATTGTTGGTCTGATGGCAGCGGGCGGTATTGCTGCAGCACTGTCCACAGCATCGGGCTTGCTCTTAGCAATCTCCTCCGCAGTCAGTCATGACTTGATTAAGAACACCCTGTATCCACACATTTCCGATAAAGCAGAAATGCTGGCAGCACGGATCTCGATGGTGGGGGCGATCTTGATTGCCACCTGGCTGGGAATTAATCCGCCTGGGTTCGCCGCGCAAACGGTG
This sequence comes from Denitrificimonas caeni, assembly GCF_905120345.1. Classification (GTDB taxonomy): domain Bacteria; phylum Pseudomonadota; class Gammaproteobacteria; order Pseudomonadales; family Pseudomonadaceae; genus Denitrificimonas; species Denitrificimonas caeni_A. The sequence goes on from NZ_CAJHOA010000002.1 coordinate 229,479, forward strand.
GCTCTAGCGTTCGGAATGGCGGCTTCTTCCATTTTCCCAACGCTGATGATGGGTATTTTCTTCAAGCGGATTAACGCTAAAGGTGCGGTAGCCGGTATGAGCATTGGTGCACTATTCACCATCTGCTATATCTTTATGTACCTTGGCTGGTTCTTTATTCCGGGCACCAACACCTTTCCGAACACACCTGAGTTCTGGATCATGGGTATTTCCCCACTGTCCATTGGTTGTATCGGTGCATTGATCAACTTTATCGTTGCAATCTCTGTATCCTATGCAACAGAAGAACCTTCAGAAGAGATCCAAAAAATGGTTGAAAGTGTTCGTTACCCTTAATAAGGCAATGAATACACTGATCAATTAGTTATTGGTGATCAACAACAAAGTGGGCTTCCTTATGGAGGCCCTCTTTTTATCTAGAGTACTGTGTATGATTTGGCATTTGCTTGCAGTTTTTATTATCGGTTTGTGTGTAGGCGCTTTTGCTTTTGCACTGAGAAAACTCAGTCGCAACAAGCTGCCTTCATGGATTATTCCTGTGTGCGCAGGTATCGGCATGCTCAGCTATTTAGCCTATTACGATTACAATTGGTTCAGCTTAAAACGCAGCCAGCTCCCCGCCGAATCGGTGGTGATCGAGCAAGGCCGAGCCAGTAATTTCTTTAGACCTTGGAGCTATGTGTTGCCATCTGTCTCATCGTTTGTAGTATTAGATGGCCAAGTCAGAACGACTCAGCAGGATGGCGAAACTTTGGTTGAGTATATCCGCTATGAGTTTATCAACGATTATATCGAGCGCTTAGACAGCCAACCTTACATACTTAATTGCACAACTGGCGAGCAACTACAGGTTCCGCAAAACGGCAACCGTGCAGCGAGCACAGTAGAATTTGTCGCGCACGACAGCCTTCTGTATAAGCAGCTGTGCCGCTAAACCATTAGCTTACCCCGACCAAGGAGCAGTTTAGAGCGCTAAGCGCCCTCCACGCAGCTTAGCGGCGGACAAACCGTGCGGCAGTAACGTTTGTCGATGATGCATATGGCATAAAGCTATAGCTAGCGCATCAGAGGCGTCAATCTGTGGTTTCTTGGTGAGTTTTAATAAGTGCATCACCATCATTTGCACTTGTTCTTTCGCCGCTCGGCCACTACCGGCGATAGCAGATTTAACTTGCGTCGCGCTGTATTCGGATACCGTCAAATTCGCTTGCACACCCGCAACAATGGCGGCACCGCGCGCCTGTCCCAGCTTAAGTGCTGAATCGGCATTACGCGCCATAAAGACTTGCTCAATACCCATGGTCACTGGGTGATAGGTTTGAATAATCTCACTCACCCCAGCAAACACCGCATTGAGACGTTCTGGCAACTCACCTGTCCCCGTACGGATACAGCCAGAGGCAACGTACTCGCAGCCGCGTCCTGTATCACGAATAATCCCGTAACCCGTGATTCGAGAACCTGGGTCAATGCCTAAAATAAGCGTCACCTTGGCATCCTTTAGTTAGTGTGTAGATGCAGTGCATTAAGCGCGCAAATCTATATCCCGCACACATAAAAAACCTCTGGGCCTGTGTTTACAAGCAGCCAGAGGTTTATTGACTCGCAGCGTAAACCTAAGCTTACAGTTGCTCCATCACATCATCTGGAATTTCAGCATTGGAATAGACGTTTTGTACGTCATCTAGATCTTCCAAAATATCAATCAAACGCATGACTTTTTCTGCGCCATCTAAATCCAGCTCAGTGGTCATAGTTGGAATCATCGTGATTTCAGCTTCTTCTGCAGTAAAACCTGCGGCAGTGAGCGCTTCACTGACGGTGATAAAGTCAGCAAAGGTGGTTAATACCTCTACTGAGCCGTCATCGTTAATTACGATATCATCCGCACCCAACTCCAGCGCTGCATCCATCAAGGCTTCTTCATTAACGCCTGGCGCATAACAAATCTGACCTTTGCGCTCAAATAGATAAGCAACCGAGCCATCAGTGCCTAAGTTGCCACCGTATTTATTAAAAGCGTGACGAATCTCAGCGGCAGTACGGTTACGGTTGTCAGTCATGGTTTCCACAAAGACAGCAACACCATTGGGTGCATAGCCCTCATACACCAACTCTTCAACGTTATCGCCATCGCCACCGCCCACACCACGGGCAATCGCACGGTCAATCGTATCGCGGGTCATGTTCGCAGAAAGCGCTTTATCAACGGCTAAACGTAAACGTGGGTTATCAGCAGGAATGCCACCCTGCTTCGCTGCTACCGTTAACTCACGAATTAACTTGGTGAAAATCTTACCGCGCTTATTATCTTGACGCTCTTTGCGGTGTTTGATATTCGCCCACTTGGAATGACCAGCCATAACAACTCCCGTTTTATCTCTTTACTGTAGTTAACAATACGCTGTCGGTTATCTGTTGCAGCACTAAGGCTACCGCAGATAACCCTGCGCTCTACTTAAATCACTTTACTCAGCTTTTGGCTGCTCACGCAAACGTATATGCAAATCACGCAATGCAGTTGCATCCACTGTACCGGGTGCTTGCGTCATCACGCAGGCGGCACTTTGGGTTTTCGGGAAGGCAATCACTTCACGAATCGACTGCGCACCGGTCATCAGCATCACTAAGCGGTCTAAACCAAAGGCTAAACCACCGTGTGGTGGTGCACCGTATTTCAGCGCATCGAGCAAGAAGCCAAATTTCTCTTGTTGCTCAGCGGCGTCAATACCTAAAATCTCAAAGACGGTTTGCTGCATGGTGCGATCATGAATACGAATCGAACCACCGCCCAACTCAGTACCATTCAAAACCATATCGTAGGCTCGTGATAACGCCACAGCCGGATTAGCACGCAACTCCTCTGCTGAGCACTTCGGCGCAGTAAAGGGATGGTGAATCGCCGTCAGTGAGCCGTCGTCATTGGCTTCAAACATGGGGAAATCAACCACCCACATCGGCGCCCACTCACAGGTCAGCAACTCGAGATCGTGACCGATGCGGATACGTAACGCACCCAAGGCATCACTAACAATCTGCGCTTTATCAGCGCCGAAGAAAACGATATCACCATCAACCGCACCCACACGATCCAGGATAGTATTGAGGTTATCTTCTGGGATAAATTTAACAATCGGCGACTGTAAACCTTCCACACCTTTCGCACGCTCATTGACTTTAATATACGCCAAACCACGTGCACCGTAGTTGCTGACGTATTTGGTGTACTCGTCAATCTTGCCACGCGGCATGCTGCCAGCACCCGGTACACGCAGTGCTGCCACACGACCTTTAGGATCATTAGCAGGACCACTGAATACTTTAAAATCAACGCCAGTCAATTGATCAGCAATGTCGACTAATTCCAGCGGAATACGCAAGTCAGGCTTATCAGAACCAAAGCGACGCATCGCCTCTTCATAAGTCATATGTGGAAATTCAGCGAATTCCACATCCAACACTTCTTTAAACAGCTGACGCACCATGGTTTCAGTGATGGACATAATGTCCGCTTCATCCATAAAGCTGGTTTCAATGTCAATCTGGGTAAATTCAGGCTGGCGATCAGCACGTAAATCTTCATCACGGAAACATTTCGCGATTTGATAGTAGCGATCAACACCCGCCACCATGAGCAGTTGCTTAAACAGCTGTGGCGATTGTGGCAACGCAAAGAAGCTGCCTGGGTGGGTACGGCTTGGCACTAAATAGTCTCGCGCGCCTTCTGGAGTCGCACGGGTCAGAATCGGCGTTTCCACATCAAGAAAGCCGTTGTCATCTAAGTAACGGCGGATGCTGGTGGTCACGCGTGAACGCAATTTCAACTTAGCGGCCATCTCTGGACGACGCAAGTCAATGAAACGGTAACGCAAGCGCGTCTCTTCACCGACATCCGAATGCTCATGCAACGGGAACGGTGTCGTTTCGGCTTGGTTGAGTACTTCGAACTCAGTGGCAATCACTTCAATGCCACCGCTCGGCATGTTTGGATTCACTGCACCGTCTGGACGAGGGTTCACCACACCGGTGACTTTAACCACATATTCGCTGCGCACCCGGTTGGCGGTGGCAAAAATTTCGGTTTGTTCAGGATTAAAAACGACTTGAGCGAGACCTTCACGATCACGGATATCGAGGAAAATAACTCCACCGTGGTCGCGACGACGGTGTACCCAACCGCAAAGAGTAACGGTCTGCCCGTTGAGGGATTCGTTTAAGTGTCCGCAATAGTGGCTGCGCATCATGATAGCGTTCGCTTCCTAGAAGATTTGAAATAATCGATAGCCGTTGCACTCAAAACGCTAGTTAGCAGCGTACGCGCAAAGCCATCGCAGAAAACCCTGATTATATAGCCTAACAGCGCTGACGGCTATGCCATGTCGAATCACTTGACAGCACACCGCTATTACACCGCTCGAAGAGCTCTTACTGATCATCACTCGCCATCCTATTGACAACTGCAATATCTGTAACTTAGTGGTGAATCTTTACTGCGCGAGCACCTAATAGAGACTTTAGTTGTTTGAGTCATTGCGTTCTTTGCTGTTTAATAAGCAAATGGTGGTTGAGGTTTTTATCCGCAGCCATTTGGACACGACAGCAGCGTTGCTGGCACAGAATGCTGTACTTGTAGTCGATCCTCTTATTTATTGTAATTCTTATCAAGGTGAGTCCATTACGTATGTTAAAAATTGTCCATTTGTTTACGGGTGTTAGCGCCCTACTTCTCTCGCTTATTTTGGCCAGCCAAAACCAACCAGCTGCCTTACTATTAGGGTCATTTGCCTTAGCTAACTTATTGGTTGCTCCAATAGTACCCATATGGGCGCGCGGCGGTCGTCGTCAACTGCAAGGCTTAGTTTCAGCATTAATAGTCTTAGCCACAGTTCTGCAAGCGTACTTTATGCTCAACGGTGTTGAGCAGATTGACAACCAAAGTGCCTCATCATTAAGCCTTGTTACATTATTTGCCGCAGTGATTTTGCATTTAGCATTAAACCTGCGCAAGGTTAGCAGTAAAAGTGCTCCTCTCTCACAAGACCTCAGTGACCGTGAAACAGGTACTGTTAAATGGTTTAACACTTCAAAAGGTTTTGGTTTTATTTCACGTGACTCTGGAGATGATATTTTTGTGCATTTTCGTGCCATTCGTGGTGAAGGACACCGCGTTTTGGTCGAAGGCCAGCGCGTTGAGTTTACGGTAATGGACCGTGACAAAGGTTTACAAGCAGAAGATGTGATTGCTGCGCTGCCGGATGAGCGCGACTAACTGATCAGTGCGATACACAATAAAAGCCCGCTTGATAGCGGGCTTTTTCATCGCAAAACAAGACCATTGAGCCGCATTATATCAGCGCTCAGCAGCCCATCACGCACACTCAAAGCTAATGCTCATACCACCTATAAAAACATCGGCATAATGCCGATGTTTTTATATCAAGCAACTTGGCTGAGCAATTACGGGTAGAGACCACGCAACTGACGTGCTTCCAAGATACGCGTACAGGCAGTAATAAAGGCTGCGGTACGCAAAGACACGGCATGCTCTGCTGCTGTGGTCGAGATCGACAGGTAAGCATCCAGCATGATTTTTTCCAGACGCTGATTAATCTCTTCAACACTCCAGTAGAAGCTCGATGAGTTCTGCACCCACTCAAAATAACTCACAGTGACGCCGCCAGCATTGGCCAACACATCAGGAACAATGACAACACCTTTATGCGTCAGAATATCATCGGCCTCAGGCGTTGTGGGTCCATTGGCCCCTTCAACAATAATGCGGGCACGAATGGCCTCGGCATTATGCTTAGTAATCTGTCCTTCTAAAGCAGCAGGAATCAGAATATCTGTGTCAATACTCCAAAACTCATCGGCAGCAATGGCTGTGGTGTTCGCCGCACCACCGACACCGCCGGTTTGTTTAACATGCTGAAGTAATGCTTCAACATCCAAACCATTGGCATCATAAATGGTGCCCGTGTGGTCTTGTACAGCGACAATTTTGGCACCCTCTTCGGTGAACAAATGCGCGGCCGTACCGCCGACGTTACCAAACCCTTGAATACTGATACGTGCACCTTGCAAATCGATACCCGCATCTTTAGCCGCAGCCATACCAACAATAAACACACCACGACCGGTTGCTTCAACACGACCTAAACTACCGCCCAAAGCAATGGGTTTGCCAGTGACGATACCCGGCTGTGTCGCGCCGGCATGCATGGAGTAGGTATCCATCATCCATGCCATAGTTTGCGCATTGGTATTCACATCCGGACCTGGAATATCTTTATTCACACCAATAATCGAACTGATCTCATTGGTGTAGCGACGGGTAATACGCTCCATCTCACCTTGTGAATACTTACGGGGATCAACACGAATCCCACCTTTGGCACCACCAAAAGGCAGTCCGACAACAGCTGTTTTTACTGACATCCATGCCGATAACGCCATCACTTCAGACAAGGTGACATCTTGGTGATAACGCACACCACCTTTACCGGGGCCACGATTCAGGCTGTGCTGCACACGATACCCTTCAAAATGAGCAATAGTGCCATCATCCAAGCGCACAGGAACATCGACAATCAAGCTACGCTCTGGGTGCTTTAAGGTGTCAGTCCACTTACTTAAGTCGCCCAAGTAAGGTGCAACTCGATCAACTTGCTCGAGGAAAATACCCCATGGACCTGGATTCTCAGAGTCTAAATACGAGGGTATATGCTGGGTTTCTTGTTGTGGCATGATTTAAACCTTGGTCATTAAAAGTGTAGGCCATACGTTAAAGTGTGGCCGTGCAAAACAGCCGATTTTAGCGGATTGCAACGTGACTGGCTCGTCACAACGGACTATTTATTTAAATCCCTCATCACAAAATGAATAAAAACCCTCTGTAAGCCGCGCAATAATAGGCCTGTCTGCCAATGAAAATATTTTTAATAAATATTTAAAAAGGCCAATCCCGCTCAATAAAAGCTGCTTTCAAGCTACTTTATCGACAATGAACAGGCTAAGATCAAAGACAAAAGCAATGTTCTTTATTCTCTCCTCTCTATTATCTTTTTATAAAACTCAAGGGTCTACAATGTCCGACCATGATGTATTTCCTTATCTGAGCCTACTGTATGAACAAGGCGGTTCGGATATGTATTTTAGTGTAGGCGCTGTTGCGCAAATGAAAGTAGAGGGAGCGTCTCGATCCATCGGCAAACAACCGCTGCCGCCGTCATCCGTGCAACAAATGGCGTATCAACTGATGACGCAAAAACAAATTTCAGATTTTGAACGCGACCTAGAAATGAACTTGGCGGTTGGCATACAGGGTTCTGGACGCTTTCGAGTCAATGTGTTTTACCAACGCGGCGAAGTCTCCATGGTGGTCAGGCATATTAAAAATACTATTCCTGACTTTACCACCCTCGGTTTACCGGTAATGCTAGAGCGCTTAGCGATGCTCAGTCGCGGTTTAATTTTAGTTACTGGAGCTGCTGGCTCGGGTAAATCAACCACTTTGGCGGCCATGTTGGATTACCGCAACAGCCATGCTGGTGGCCATATTCTATGCATTGAAGACCCGATTGAGTTTTTACATAAACATAAGCAGTCGGTCGTCAACCAACGTGAAGTCGGACTGGATACTCATAGTTTTTCCGCAGCATTGCACAACGCTTTACGTGAAGCGCCAGATGTGATCATGATTGGGGAAATTCGAGACAAAGACACCATGCAACATGCGTTGCACTATGCTGAAACGGGTCATTTATGTGTGGCGACCCTACATGCCACCAGCACCCCGCATGCCCTTGAGCGTATTGCCCGTTTTTTCCCTGAAGATGCACGCCGTCAAATTCTTGCCGATGTGTCACAAAACCTCGTCGCAATTATCGGTCAGCGCTTAATTCCGGGAATCCTGCAAAAACGTGTGGCGGCCATCGAACTGATGCTGGGGACACCTTATATTAAAGACCTAATCCAACGTGATCAGCTGGATGAGTTGAAAAGTGCGATTGCCCGCTCACAAGAACAAGGCTTACAAACCTTTGACCAAGAATTATTTAAATTATTCAGCAGCAAGCGCATTACCCTCGAAGAAGCTTTAAAGTTTGCCGACTCAAAAACTGACCTGACTTTAAAAATAAAATTAGAGCGTGGCTTTAACGATGAAGTATCTGATACTTTAGAAATCAAATAGATCGCTTTATGACTAAACCTGGCAACATCGATCACATTCTATCCAAAAACAATCAAGTCGGAGCTTTTAATGAACGATGCAAAATCATTATTTAAACCTTTCCAGCTAGGCCCTTTAAGTGTTCCTACCCGTATAGTAATGGCCCCTATGACCCGCTCTTTCTCACCTGGCGGCGTCCCTAATGCACAGGTTATTGAGTACTACCGTAAGCGTGCCGCCGAGGGTGTAGGACTTATTATTACAGAAGGCACGACAGTTAATCACTGCGCAGCGAATGGCTACCCCAATGTGCCGCGTTTTTATGGCGAAGATGCGTTAAGTGGCTGGAAAAGCGTTGTTGCAGCAGTGCATAACGCTGGCGGAAAAATCATGCCGCAACTCTGGCATGTGGGTAATGTACGCCGTTTAGGCACTGAACCGGATGCCAGCGTACCTGGCTACGGTCCGATGCAGAAATTTAAAGACGGTAAAGAAATTATCCACGGCATGACGCAAACCGATATTGACGATGTGATTGCTGCTTTTGCCCAAGCAGCGAAAGATGCGCAAGCGATTGGCATGGATGGCGTTGAGTTACACGGTGCACATGGTTACTTAATTGATCAGTTTTTCTGGGAAGTCAGCAATCAGCGCACGGATAACTACGGCGGTAACATGGCCAACCGTGGTCGTTTTGCCGTTGAAATCATTCAAGCCGTACGTACAGCTGTAGGCCCTGACTATCCAATTGTGTTTCGCTTCTCGCAATGGAAACAACAAGATTATACCGCGCGTCTGGCGCAGAGCCCAGACGAACTGAAAGCGTTCTTACAGCCGCTCGTGGATGCCGGAGTTGATATGTTCCACTGCTCAACACGCCGTTTCTGGGAACCTGAATTCGCCGACTCAGATCTCAATCTCGCAGGCTGGACCCGTCTACTAACCGGTAAACCTACCATTACCGTTGGTAGTATTGGTTTAGAAGGCAGTGAGTTTACGACATTCTTGGGTAATACTGATGAAATTGCGCAGCCGGCCAGCTTAGAGGGCTTGTTGACTCGCTTTGCCGCAGAGGAGTTTGATTTAGTGGCCGTTGGCCGTGCTTTACTGGTCGACCCAGAGTGGGCTGCAAAAGTACGCGATGATCGTCAAGATGAGATTCTACCCTTCAGTCGTAGTGCCTTAGGCAGTCTTTCTTAAGAGGCCATGTTTGCTGTGCGGCACTCTGCCCGCACAGCAAATGACTTTTAGCGGACGACTCTTACTCGTCCGCGCCTTCGCGGTCACGGTAGCCTAACAAGTACAAAATACCATCTAAGCCTAGGGTTGAAATGGCTTGGCGTGCGGACTTCTTCACCATCGGTTTAGCTCGGAAAGCCACACCCAAACCGGCCAACCCCAACATCGGTAAATCATTAGCACCGTCGCCCACAGCAATAGTTTGCTCTAAACGTAAGCCTTCCATTGCAGTCAACTCACGTAACAAATCCGCTTTACGCTGCGCATCAACAATAGGTTCAATAGCACGCCCGGTGAGTTTGCCATCGACAATTTCCAGCTCGTTGGCATACACATAATCAATACCTAAGCGCGCCTGCAGCTGCTTGGCAAAATAAGTAAACCCGCCCGATAAAATCGCTGTTTTATACCCTAAACGCTTGAGCTCGGTAAACAGCATTTCAGCCCCTTCAGTCAAACGTAGTGAGGCGCCAATTTCTGCTAGTACGTCTTCAGACAACCCTTCGAGCAAGGCTAAGCGCTCTTTAAAACTGGCTTTAAAGTCCAGCTCGCCCTGCATTGCGCGCTCAGTAATTGCCGCCACTTGCTCACCCACCCCAGCAGCTTTGGCTAATTCATCAATCACCTCTGCTTCAATTAAGGTGGAGTCCATATCAAAGACAGCCAGGCGACGGTTACGACGAAAAACGGTATCACGCTGGAAGGCAATATCGACATTCAACTCTTGTGCCACGCTTAGAAAATCAGCACGCAAAGCCGCCGCATCAGCAGGCTCACCACGCACTGAAAACTCAATACAGCCCTTTCCTTGACTCTCAGGCGTGTCCAGCGGCATACGCCCCGATAACCGATCAATATGATCAATATTTAAGCCATATTGCGCAGTAATGGCGCTGACTCGCTGTAACTGCTCAGCTGTGACCTGTCGCGTTAATAGGGTAACGATATAACGCGTTTTCCCTTGTCCAGCGACCCATTGCTGATAGTCGTCCTCAGAAACAGGCGTAAAGCGTACTTGCTGATCCAGTTTATAGCCGGTAAACAGCACGTCTTTCAGCACTGCCGATGCTTGATCAGTACTAGGAATCTCGACCAAAATACCAAAGGACAAGGTGTTATGAATCACAGCCTGGCCAATATCCAAAATATTCACACCACTGTGCGCCAGCACGCCCATAATGGCGGCGGTTAACCCCGGACGGTCTTCACCTGTGATGTTAATCAGGACAATTTCGCGCACGGTGCTTTCTCCGCAGATAAAAAAAGCCATTCTAGCCATTTAATCGCACAACGGGCAGTCCTTTTGCTTGTTCTATGCTTTACGACCGTTATACTTTACTGTTGTTGTGGCTGTTAACAATTCATTTGCTTGCCTATTAGTATTTTCAGCACCCCTTTTTATTTGGAAAATCTTGTCTATGCCGCTCGACTCTGCACATTCACGACGCACCAGTATTGCTTCGCGTATAACAGGTTATGTTTTTTTAGTGATTACCCTCTGTCTGTTAGCGTTTACCTGGATGGTACATACGCAACTGCAATGGTCGATACAACAGCAAGCACAGGCCTTGGGGCAAAGCTTACTGCAGCAAACCCGCAGCCCTGTCGAAGATGCTTTATCAGCCGACGACACATTGAGCGTCGCAGTGTTATTGCGTGATTTAGTCAGCAACCCTTACGTGTCCTATGCCGCCCTCTACAGCGTCGAGAAACGTATTCTTGCAGAAGCAGGACAGCGACCAAAATCAAACAGTCTAGAGTCTGGCATGCACTCACAACAACTGTCTTTGCAGGACGTTATCGCTGGCTCACTGCAAATACAGATTGATATGACTAAACTGCAACAACCACTCACCACCAGCATGCAAACCATGGGTATCTTAGGCGCTGCTTTGCTGTTGCTCGCTATTTTCCTAGCGTTACATTTAGCCCGCTCTATTGCTTTACCGTTGCAAAATTTAAGCAACTGGTTGATTAATCCTGCAGCGCCTGCACCACACACGCAACGTTCTGATGAAATTGGTTTATTAGCACGCCAACTGAATGAGTACTTTATTGACGACACACCCGTCGACGACATACCGACACTTGATCAAGGTGAAATAGTCACGCACACAGCCGCTGCGCAGAGCACTCCAAAGGTGTCAACCTCAGTGGTCAGCGACCATCAGTCACGACCTTTCGATCCGCTGATCGACAATCTAGATGCTTATGCTCTAGATGAAACACCCACCACTGCATCGTCATCGTTGCCGGCTCGTACCGCTATTTTGGCGGTCAGTTTTGGTAGCATGGAGCAACTGCGCCAATTGCCCAGCGAACGCTTAATGGCGCTACTGAAAAAATACCGCAATGCAGTTAAGCAATCAGCAGCCTTATACAATGGTGTTTTGCACACTCTCGCTGATGGTCGCAGTTTAATTGCTTTTGATTCTGATAACGGAGAGTACCCTCGTAACGCACTGTGCTGCGGAGAACTGCTACGTGCCTTTGGCCATGCTTTACAAGCTGAGATCGCAGATAGTGGCATTACTCTACATGTACAGCTAGGGTTGAGTGAAGGCCCCAGCGTGAAGGATATGTCGCTGGGTGAACTACTATTAAGCGAAAGTGCCCAGACCGCTCTAAGCCTGAGCCAACACAGTCGCAACTTATTACTATTAAGCAATAGCTTAGCCAAGCACAGCGGCATCGCAGCCTACTCTCGCATCCGTGCTATCGCGCAACCTGCAGAAGCCAGCTGTTTAGAATCAATGCTACAACCTTACCCTGCGCTACTGCAGAAACAGCTACGTCATCTATCCGTGTAATGATCAACAAGACTGTTGTTAATCGAGGCTTAGATGATCAATAAATAGCAGCAGACGTTATCTATAGCGCCGAGGCCTGAGCCTTAGGCGCCAGATCGGTCAGTCAAAAACGATACACATCCAGCTCGCGTACGGGCTCTACCACTGGAATTTTCAGTGGCACAATATCGCCTTGAGATGACTGTCCTTTGTCGCTTTGTGTGCTCAAAGTAGGTGGTTTTTTCTTCACCGTTGCCGCTGGTAATACGTCTTGTATAGCCTGCACTAACTGTTTCGACAACCGATTCAGTAGCTCGCTCTGCGCGCGCACTTGATCGCTGAAGTCACCATTGTGTACTTCTTCAAAATGCTCTACGCGACTGCTACGTAAGTTGCCTTTAACGTCGAGCAAACGCCATTGTGCTTCTAAGACTGCTGGCTGATTAACACCCGAGTCTAAGCGACTGATACTCAATACCACTTGAGCTTGCGCCTCTATACCAACACGATCGGGGTATAAAGAGATGCGGCTACTGCCCAACTGTGCAGACATCTGGCGCATTAAAAACTGGCCCATATCATCTTGTAAGCTACCCGCCCAACGTGCTTGTTGGCTTAAGCTTAAACTGCCATCAACTTCACGTTGCATCATATTTTCGCGCTGTAAATAATCAGCAATTTTTAACGGCCCTAAAAGCACTGTCACGTTGCTTTCGCGGCTGACAACATCAGTATTGGATTGTTGTAATTGATAAAATTGAGTCGGCGGCGCAACACTGCAACCTGCTGTCCCTAGAGCTAAAACCCCAAGCATAGCTATACCCAATGGCAAGCACATTACACGTTTCATCTGTTCACCGTTTCTTGCCAAAGATAATCGATTGCGGCTGCTGTTCTAGACTTTCCGCGGTACGCTGCAAGGCTTTACTGGCCTGCCCTAAATCTCGTAAGGACTGTAACAACTCATATTGTAATTCTGATTGCGGACCCAAACTACGACGACCGTCACTGACCATGCCATCCATTTGCTGTAAGGCATCGCGCGCACTTTGTGCAGCATGCCGCACATCAACCAAAGCATCTTTGAGTTCTACACTGCCGCTTTGCACATTATCTAACATTCCAGGTAAGCGTTGTTGGATTTGCTCACTGATTTTTTCAAAGTTAGCCAAAGAAGCACTTAAGCTGTTAATGCCGGCTTGTGTTTCCGGTGCAGTGGCCAAGCGTTCAAAAGCCATCAAGGTTTTATTGGCGGCCTCTAAGGTTTCTTTTAACGGCATTTCTTTCAAACCAGCGACTAAGTCACGCAACACATCCGCTACTTGGTCAATCCGTGATGGTACTGTTGGAATGGCGGGTAAATCAATAATATGCGGTTCACGAATATACCCTTGTTGGCCGTCAAAAAAATCTAAGGCAACAATGGCTTTACCTGTTAACAAACTAGGCGTTTGTAATTGCGCACGCAAACCACGCTCAATTAAAGGTTGAATCGAGCGATCAAAACTTCGTTTACTATCTTTACTGTGCGCACTTTCCGCGCTAATTCGTATGGTAACCGGCATCACCACATCATTTAAAGTACGATCATAGGACAAATTAATCTGCCGTACATTACCAACCTTAACACCACGATAGGTGACATCCGCTCCGACATCTAAACCATCTAGAGCGCCGGTAAAGTACACCACATACTCAACCGGTCGACTGAGTAGGCTGTCACGGCTTAGCAATAATAAGCCCGCCACCAACAACGCGACACCTCCGAGTAAAAAGGCTCCGATCAAAAAAGGCTTGCGCGATTCAGTCATCTTGTTACCTCGTGTGTTACCGCTTCACCGCGCCGTAAAAAGCGCTGCACTGTCTCAGGGCCATGCTCTAATAAATCAGCCAGTGGTCCTAGAGCGATTTGCGTATGGGTTTTATTATCTAAAAATAAACAGGTATCAGCCACCGCATAAATACTGGGCAGTTCGTGCGTCACCAAAACAATAGTTGCACCTAAGCTATCACGCAGCTGCAAAATTAACTCATCTAGCGCCATCGAACTGAGCGGATCAAGCCCTGCGGACGGCTCATCAAAAAATAATACTTGGGGGTCTAAAGCTAACGCCCGCGCCAAGGCGGCACGTTTGCGCATACCGCCGGATATTTCCGCAGGATACAATTCATCACAGCCCGCCAAACCTACCCACGCCAATTTAATTGCAGCCAATTCATACAAATCAGCCTTGCTAAGCTCTGGCCGCCAAGTACTCGCTGGTAGACAAATATTCTCTCTGAGGGTCATCCCTCCCCAGAGCGCAACGTTTTGATAGAGCACACCAAAATGCTGCTGCAAATTGGCGCGACTATTGGCATCCTGTGCCCAAAAGTCTTCACCTTGAAACAAGACACGTCCAGCCAAGGGCGCATGCAAACCTATTAAGTGGCGTAGCACCGTACTTTTACCACTGCCACTGCCACCCATAATGACAAATACTTCGCCTTTCTTGATGCTGAAATTCAGGTCACGCTGAATCACCAGCGAGCCATAACCGGCACTGAGATTATCTGCAACTAAGATGGCCTCACTCATGCTTAGATCCCCAACTGCGTGCAAATAAGCGTAATCACTGCATCACTGACCACCAGCGCAACAATAATACTGACCACCGCTTTGGTGGTGGCCTGACCAACGGCTTGCGCATTACGTCCACAGGATAAGCCGTAGTAACAACCAATCAGACCAATTAACACAGCAAAAACTAGACTTTTAAATAGGCCGATTAAAAAATCAGTCAAGGTCAGCATTGTTAAACTTTGATTAATATATTGCTGTGCAGAAATATCAAATAAACCTGAGCCAATCACAAAGCCGCCAAATACACCTAAGGCATCAGCAAATACGGTTAAGATTGGCATACTGATCAATAAAGCCAATAAGCGCGGTAGAACCAAAAATTCCAAGGTCGGAAATCCAAAGGTTTTTAACGCATCAATTTCCTCGTTGGCTTGCATACTACCCAGTTCCGCCGCATAAGCCGCACCGGTGCGGCCGGCCATAATGACGGCGGTCATCAACGCGCCCATTTCACGGGTCATCCCAATCGACACCATGTTGGCGATGTAGAGTTGTGCACCAAAGGCTTGCAGTTGCGCGGCACCCACGAAAGCTAGAATCAAACCAATCAGGCTGGCGATCAACGCCACAATCGGTAAAGCACCAGGGCCACATTGTTGAAAGGCCATCCAGAAATCGCTAGCGCGCATACGTGCTTTGCCAGTCAACAAACGTCCCAGCGCTTGTATCACTTGGCCAATAAAGATGCACGACTCTGTTAATGCTGTAGCCACACTTTGTGCACGCAGACCAACGCGTGCAATCCAACCATACTCTGGCGGCTCGGCTTTTGCAGCTTGAGTGGATGGGCTAGCAGCCATTTCTAATAAGCGCGCAACGCCATCCGGCAGTCCCTGCAAATCAAGCGTCACCTGCTGCTGCGTTGCCAGGCGTTGCATACGGCGCAATAAGGCCAAGAGACTGCTGTCCCAGGCCTCAACCGCTACTTGCACCATCACCTGTTGCGGCAAACGTCCACCCTCGCGCCAGACGTCGTTCAGCTCAGGCTTACGCTGTTCTAAGGTCCAACTGCCGGTCACTTGTAGCACGGACGCCTCACGGCTGTGATCCCAATCTAACGAGGGTACCTTGTTCATTTGGTTATCCTTTAACAGCCTTCGAACAGTATCTTATCGCGCTGCAGCATAAACCGACTGACAACACTCTAAGGCTCAACTCGCAATTCGTCCACGCGCTGGAAGCCACGAGGCAGCTTATTACCGCGGCGGCCACGCTCACCTTGATAATATTCAAGGTCGCTGAATTTAAGTGACAAGGTGCGCTTACCGGCCACTAACACCAAGGTAGCCTGTCCTGGCAAGACGGCAAAACCCACCAGCCACTCTTCACGCTTAGCGGCGCGATCGACGGGGATACCAATCAGTTTATTGCCCTTACCTTTACTCAACTGCGGCAAGTCAGAGACTTTAAATACCAGCAGTCGACCTTCATTGGTGACGGCAGCCAGCCAATCATCCTCAAAGTTATTGAGCAATTGCGGCGCGAGTACCTTTGCAGCTTTAGGTAAAGTCAGCAAGGCTTTACCAGCTTTGTTTTTCGCCTGCATATCTTCGCCTTTAACCACAAAACCATAGCCGGCATCGGAGGCGATGACCATCAACTGCTCATCGCTGGGCATCAACAGACACTCAAAGGTGGCACCAGCCGGTGGGGTTAAGCGCCCAGAAAGCGGCTCACCTTGACCGCGCGCCGCCGGTAAAGTGTGTGCAGGGAGCGAATAACTACGACCGGTGCTGTCTAAAAACACCACAAACTGATTGGAACGTCCAGCGACAGCTTGCTTAAAGCCATCACCGGCTTTGTAGGATAGACCTGTCGGATCAATATCATGGCCTTTAGCGCTGCGCACCCAACCTTGCTCCGACATCACCACGGTGACTGGCTCAGTTGGTAGCAAATCAGTGTCTGACAAGGCTTTGGCTTCACCACGTTCAACCAAAGGTGAGCGACGCTCATCGCCATAGGTTTTGGCATCGGCAATCAGCTCTTTGCGGACCAAGTTTTTCAGTTTGGTTTCGCTACCGAGTAAGCCTTGTAGCAATGCTTGCTCTTTAGCCAGCTCATCTTGCTCACCACGGATTTTCATTTCTTCGAGACGGGCTAATTGACGTAAACGCGTATCTAGAATGTAATCGGCCTGAATCTCACTGATGCTAAAACGCTGCATTAACACCGGTTTCGGCTGATCTTCAGTACGGATGATTTCAATCACTTCATCCATATTTAGAAAGGCAATCAGCAGGCCTTCTAATAAATGCAGGCGTTTTTCCACTCGATCCAAACGAAATTGCAAGCGTTTGCGCACGGTTTGCACACGAAACACCAACCACTCGACCAACATACTGCGCAAATCTTTGACTTGTGGACGGCCATCCAGACCAATCACGTTGGTGTTGACCCGATAGCTGGATTCTAAATCAGTGGTAGCAAACAGATGCTGCATCAACTCCGCCGCATCGACACGATTAGAACGCGGAATAATCACAATACGGCAGGGGTTTTCGTGATCCGATTCATCGCGTAAATCTGCCACCATCGGCAGTTTCTTTGCCTGCATTTGCGCGGCGATTTGCTCGATCACTTTAGCGCCAGAGACCTGATGTGGCAGTGCGGTGACCACGACATCGCCATCATCAACATGGTAAATCGCGCGCATCCGTACAGAACCGCGTCCACTTTGATAAATCTTTAGAATATCGGCACGCGGGGTAATAATCTCGGCATCGGTCGGGTAATCCGGACCTTGAATATGCTCACATATTTCATCTAAGGTAGATTTTGGTTTATCCAACAACAACACGCAGGCGGCGGCGACTTCACGCAAGTTATGCGGCGGTACATCGGTAGCCATACCCACGGCAATACCAGTCGTACCATTGAGAAGTAAATTCGGTAAGCGCGCGGGCAACACCGATGGCTCATTCATCGTGCCGTCAAAGTTCGGCACCCAATCCACCGTACCTTGCCCCAGCTCGGCCAGCAGCACTTCTGAATAACGCGCCAAACGCGCTTCGGTATAACGCATCGCGGCGAAAGACTTTGGATCATCCGGTGCACCCCAGTTGCCCTGTCCATCCACCAATGGATAGCGGTAACTGAACGGCTGCGCCATCAATACCATCGCTTCATAACAGGCACTGTCACCGTGTGGATGATACTTACCCAACACATCACCGACCGTCCGTGCGGACTTTTTATGCTTGGAGTCGGCACTTAAATCCAGCTCGCTCATGGCGTAAACAATGCGTCTTTGCACCGGTTTTAAGCCGTCACCGATATGTGGCAAAGCACGGTCCATAATCACGTACATGGAATAGTTTAAATACGCTTGCTCGGTAAAATCCGCCATTGAGCGGCGTTCAACACCCTCAAGACTTAAATCAAAGGATTGCTTCATGCCCAGCCTCTAGTGAATAGGTTTGCGCTAACCACAGAGTTAGCGTGATGGAACTGGCGCATTAGACTTGTACCTCAGCTAAATCACCCTTGCTTTCCAACCAAGCCTTACGGTCACTGGCACGTTTTTTCGCTAACAGCATGTCCATCAATTCTTGAGTGCCGCTGTAATCATCGAGAGTCAGCTGCACTAAACGGCGAGTATTAGGGTCCATGGTGGTTTCACGCAGTTGCGGCGGATTCATTTCACCCAGACCTTTAAAGCGTGTGACCTGTGGTTTGCCGCGTTTTTTCTCCGTTTGCAAACGCTCAAGAATACTATTGAGTTCATCTTCATCCAGCGCGTAATGCACTTCTTTACCGATATCGACACGATACAATGGTGGCATCGCTACATAAATATGGCCTGCTTCAACCAAGGGTCTAAAGTGGCGCATAAACAGCGCACACAATAGCGTGGCAATATGCAAACCATCCGAGTCAGCATCGGCCAAGATGCAAATCTTGCCATAGCGCAACTGGCTGATATCGGCAGAGCCTGGATCGACACCCATCGCCACAGCAATATCATGAACTTCTTGCGAACCCAGCACCACACTGCCATCGACTTCCCAGGTATTAAGGATCTTACCGCGCAGCGGCATAATCGCTTGAAACTCTTTATCGCGTGCTTGCTTAGCACTGCCGCCCGCCGAATCTCCTTCGACTAAAAACAATTCACCGCGCATGGGGTCTTGTCCCGCACAGTCGGCTAACTTACCCGGCAAGGCTGGACCTTGGGTGATGCGTTTGCGCTCAACTTTACGCCCCGCTTTTAAGCGACGACCGGCATGACTAATGGCGAGTTCAGCTAACTGCAAACCCAACTCAGAGTTAGCATTGAGCCACAAACTAAAGGCATCTTTGACTACGCCAGCAACAAAGCCTGCTGCAGTCCGTGAAGAAAGACGCTCTTTGGTTTGTCCAGAAAACTGCGGTTCTTGCATTTTCATCGAGAGGACAAAGCTGATGCGCTCCCAAATATCTTCCGGCGCCAGCTTGACCCCACGCGGCAGTAAATTACGGAACTCACAGAAATCACGCAACGCATCGAGCAAGCCTTGCCGGAAGCCATTGACGTGGGTGCCGCCCTGCGCGGTGGGGATCAAGTTAACGTAACTTTCTTGCACCAACTCACCGCCCTCAGGCAACCATAACACCGCCCAATCAACTCGCTCCGTTTGCGCGGCAAACTGTCCACAAAAAGGCTCATCTGGCAGACTAATAAACTCCGCCACGGCATCGGTTAAATAGGAACGCAAACCATCCTCATAAAACCAAGTGACCTGTTCTTTGCTATTTTTATCGTCAAACTGCACCGTCAAACCTGGGCAAAGCACGGCCTTAGCTTTTAAAATATGCTTGAGACGACTCACCGAGAATTTACCGGTATCAAAGTACTTTGCATCCGGCCAAAAACGGATACTGGTGCCCGTATTGCGCTTACCTACCGTACCAATCACTTCCAACTCGCTGGCTTTAAAACCATCGCGAAAGCTCATTTGGTATTCTTGGCCATCACGGCGCACGCGCACCTCAACCAAGGTAGACAAGGCATTCACGACGGAAATACCAACACCGTGTAAACCACCAGAAAACTCATAGTTTTTACTGGAGAATTTACCGCCAGCATGCAAACGGGTAAAGATCAGTTCAACCCCTGAAATACCTTCTTCAGGGTGAATATCCACCGGCATGCCACGCCCATCATCAATCACTTCCAATGATTGATCAGCATGTAAAATCACTTGCACATTGCGTGCGTGCCCGGCCAACGCTTCATCGACACTGTTATCAATCACTTCTTGGGCAAGGTGATTCGGTCGAGTGGTATCAGTGTACATTCCTGGGCGCTTACGCACCGGATCTAACCCAGATAGAACCTCAATGGCATCAGCGGTATAGGTCGAATTGGTCATGGGTAATATCGTTACTCAAAAGCAGAAAAATCGAGTGATTGCAGGGCTGAAGAAGACACGCCCACAAAAGCAAATAATGCTGGAAGATGCTCAGCAAAACGCTGAAAACCGTGATCGCCGCCCTGTTCAATATGCACAGAGCAACCCTCATAGTACTGTTCAGCTAAACAGTAGTTTAACGTTTCATCACCAGTTTGCAACCACACACAAAAGCGTTCGGCATCATTCGGTGGTGCAACTTCCAATGCAGCAAGGGTCTGTAAATGCGAGTCAGTGAGCAGCCAACGCTCACCAGTATAGAGGTTTTCTTGCTCAGCTAAAAAGCCATCAAATAAGTGTTGTGGACGTACGGCAGGATTAATCAGCAAGGCTTTTAAATGATGCTGTTGCGCCAAGTAGGTGGCGTAATAGCCGCCCAGTGAACTGCCGATTAATACCGGTTCTTGCAGTTGCGCAATCAGCTCTTGTAACTGCGCAATCGCCCGCTCGGGATGATGATGCAGCGCAGGAATCTGCAACTGCTCTGCAGGCAAAGCCACTTGCAACCAAGCTCTGCGCAATTGCTGCGCTTTTAAAGACGCAGGCGAGCTATTAAAACCATGAATATAAACAACACTGGGACTCTTACGCATACGTAACCACAGACTCAAAACAGCCGATTAGAATACCATTATGCCTGCATTGCTGCTCGATCTGTAACAGCAAAGCAGGCCGATACTACGCGGCAGTTCATAGATATCTCAATAACCTTCACCACTGTAATCAATGTCAAAATTAATATTTTCTACGCGTGATATGCCTGTGTGCAATTGTCCATCATCGTATAAATGCAACCAACGGTAGCCAGGCGCTTTATCATCCAGAGCAAAGTCATCACTGTACGGGGTAAACTGCATACAAGTCGAGGGCGCCGCCAACCAGCGCACAGCATGCTGTTGCTGATCGAACTCTTGATGCACATGCCCACAAATAACGGCTTTGACATTAGGGTAGCGATTGATAATCGACAACATATCGACAGCATTCTGTAAGCCAATTTTATCCATCCACACACTATCAATCGGCACAGGATGATGATGTAAGCCAACCAGAATATGCCGATCTCCGGCACTAGCCAAGGCCTGCTCCAAAAGCTCAAGCTGATCTGGCGCCAACTGGCCGTAGACGTGCTGGGCCACAGACGAATCCAGCAAGACGATACGCCAAGCGCCGATATCATAAACAGGTTCAAGCCGCTGGGTGTCTGCACACACCTGCTGCAGCGCTAAGCGCTCATCATGATTACCGGCAAACCAGCGCATCGGCGCACCAAGACTGCCAGCCATTTCAGCAAAACGTTGATACGAAGCGATCGAGCCATCTTGTGAAATATCACCGGTACATAATAATAAATCAATTTGCGGCTGCTCGGTCGCCACCTGTTTTATCACCTGCTGTAAACTATGGTTTGTATCCATGCCCGATAAGCGGCTCTGCAAATCGGCAAACAGATGGCTGTCGGTCAACTGCACAACCGCGGCATAGGGAATTGTTTGCAATACATCCATCAACCAGTCCACTCAACATAAAATTAAACCTGTGCAAGTATGCGTACAGTTCGCATCTGGAGCAAATCCAATCCCCGCACTTAGGTTAAGCTTAGACCAAAACAGTTTGCTTGCATAAAATCTAAAAACAATGCCTATACTGAGAGCCGATTGCGTCCTACTGGAGAGTCGCCATGAGCCGTCCAAGAAAACTCGACCACCCTCTTTTCTTGTTGCTGACTGAGGAAAAAATCGACAGTTTTAATAGCCAGAAAGCAGACTATGTCAGCTCTGGGCTTTTAAACTTTCAAGGCGCGGACTTACGCGGTTTAAATTTGCGCGGACTGGATGCTGCGGGCATTGATTTTAGAGACGCTTACTTTCGCAGTTGCGACCTGCGTGGCATTGATTTTAGAGAGGCTCAGCTGGAGGGCGCGAGCATGAATCGCGCAAAAATATCAGGTTGCTATTTTGCCAACAATTTAAGCGCTGAAGAAATTGTGATGTCCTTAACCACTGGAACTCGGATGCGCTGCAATACACAATAAGCGCGACCCCTGCTTTTTTGAGCGCAGACTGCTATTATTCGCGTTTTATGCAGGCAGTTTATCCCATGCTTGAAAGACTCTTTCAGTTGCAGGCCAACAACACCACTTTCCGTACCGAAGTTTTGGCAGGTATTACCACCTTCCTGACCATGGCCTACATCCTCTTCGTTAACCCCAATATGCTGGCAGAAATCGGCATGGATCATGGTGCGGTATTTGTCGCCACTTGCTTAGCTGCGGCCATTGGCTCGGCCATCATGGGCCTGCTCGCCAACTACCCGATCGCCCTAGCCCCCGGCATGGGCCTGAATGCCTTCTTTACCTATACCGTAGTGGGCACCATGGGTTACTCATGGCAAGTCGCGTTGGGTGCGGTATTTATCTCCGGCTTCTTATTTTTCGCGATGTCGATTTTTAAAATCCGTGAGTGGATTATTAATAGCATTCCAATCCCGTTACGCTCAGCGATTAGTGCCGGTATTGGTTTATTTCTCGCATTAATTGCGTTAAAAAATGCGGGGATAGTGGTCGGTAATGCTGACACTTTGGTGGCCTTAGGTGATTTAGCGCAACCGGCGCCCATCTTCGCTGCACTGGGCTTTGCCGTGATTGTCGCGTTGGCTTATCGACAAGTCACTGGCGCAGTCATGATTGGTATCCTCCTAGTGACCAGTTTATCGATTGGCCTAGGGTTTTCCAGGATGGACGGTTTTGTCAGTATGCCGCCAAGTATGCTACCGACGTTGCTGCAACTGGATATCGCCGGTGCGTTTGATATTGGTTTAGTCAGTGTGATTTTTGCTTTTTTGTTTGTTGATTTATTCGATACCTCTGGCACGCTTATTGGTGTGGCGCAACGCGCCAACCTGATTGATAAAGACGGTAATATGCCACGTCTCGGTCGCGCTTTATTAGCAGATAGCACCGCCACTATGGCCGGGGCTTGTATGGGCACCTCGACCACCACCAGTTTTGTTGAGTCTGCCGCAGGCATCGCCGTTGGTGGTCGTACCGGATTGACGGCCTGCGTCGTGGCTGGGTTATTTCTACTGAGTTTATTCTTTGCGCCCTTAGCCTCAGCGATTCCTGCTTACGCC
Source organism: Denitrificimonas caeni (assembly GCF_905120345.1). Taxonomy (GTDB): domain Bacteria; phylum Pseudomonadota; class Gammaproteobacteria; order Pseudomonadales; family Pseudomonadaceae; genus Denitrificimonas; species Denitrificimonas caeni_A. The sequence goes on from NZ_CAJHOA010000002.1 coordinate 252,828, forward strand.
ACCGCGCCTGCGTTGTTCTTTGTCGCAGTTTTGATGACCAGTGGTCTGGCCACCATCGATTGGGATGATCTCACCGTTGCTGCACCTGTGGTAGTCGCTGCATTAGCTATGCCTCTTACATTTTCTATTGCCAACGGCATCGCCTTTGGTTTTATCAGCTGGACTGCGATTAAACTGCTCAGCGGACGCTGGAAAGACCTCAATAGCGCCATGTGGATTTTATCCATTCTCTTTATCATTAAACTGGGTTTCTTTGCCTGATGCCACATACCGACGACTCTTCTGCCGCTTATTTAGCGCAACTGAACGCCAAGCAAGCACGCTTACACAACTTACTCAGCGAGTTTAATGCGCCAGCGCCGCAGGTGTTTGCCTCGGCTGAGCAACACTATCGCTTACGCGCAGAGTTCCGTTTATGGCGTGAGGACGGCTTGCGTCACTACGCGATGTTTGCACCGGGTGATAATCGCACGCCTATTTTCGTCGAAGACTTTCCGATTGCCAGTGAGCGAATCAATCAACTGATGCCGCGTTTAAAAAGCGCTTGGAGTAACAATACCGCGATCTCGGAACGATTGTTTCAGGTGGAATTTTTAACCACATTATCCGGCGAGGCGTTAATCACCCTCTGCTATCACCGCCCGCTGGATGATGTTTGGCAAGCCGCTGCTGAGCAGTTGGCTGCAGAACTTAATGTCAGTATTATTGGCCGCTCACGTGGCAAACGTAACGTTATTGGTCGCGATTATGTGGTCGAAAAGCTCAAGGTGGCCGATCGCGTCTTTAGCTACCGTCAGCCTGAAGGAGCCTTTACTCAGCCCAACGGCGCAGTCAATACGCACATGCTAAATTGGGCGTATAACGCACTGGGCGAGCAAACAGATGATCTGCTGGAGCTGTACTGTGGCAACGGCAACTTCACTCTGCCTCTGTCGACGCGGGTGCGCAAAGTATTAGCCACTGAAATCAGTAAAAGCTCAGTCAACGCGGCATTAGCGAACTTGGCTGACAATCAGATTGATAATATCGAGTTGGTGCGTTTGTCTGCAGAAGAGCTGACCCAAGCCTTAAATGCTGTACGTGAGTTTCGCCGCTTGGCCAACATTGATTTAGACAGCTATCAGTTTGGCACAGTATTTGTCGATCCACCGCGTGCAGGTATGGACAGTGATACCTGTGAATTGGTGCGGCGTTTCCCGCGGATTCTGTATATTTCCTGTAACCCAGAGACCTTGGCCGAGAATATCCGCCAACTCAGCGATACTCACCGCATTACACAAACAGCTCTGTTTGACCAGTTCCCGTGGACCGAGCACATGGAAAGTGGTGTGCTGCTGGAACGTAAATAGTTCTATTGCTCTGCGGCAGTGATATGGCTAAGCCTGAAAAACAAAAAACGGCACAAAAGCCGTTTTTTGTTTGCCACAGCATTAACTGAGGATATTAAAAATTATAGCCTACAGATAATACTGTAACGCGCTCAGCCGCCGGATAATAATACGGGCCAGCAAAAGGACTCAAACCTGCATGGCTATCGTACTTTTTACCCGTTAGGTTATTAACACGTAACTTAGTTACGACATGCTTATATTCATACTTAAGAGCAGCATTGAAAACTGTAAAGCCACCTTCTTTCTCTTGCTCGTGCTTATCATCACTCGACAAATAACGTGGGCCTGTGTAGTTCGCCTCTAACTGCGCAGTCATACGCTCAAAAACCGTATAATTAACTTGAGCGCTGGCCATATGTTTTGAAACCCAAGCCACCTCTTTATCTTTAAAGCTGCCCGCACGGTATCGTGCATCAGTTAACGTATACTGAGCGCTGACAGACAAGTCATCGATAATCTGTCTATTGGCTTCTAACATAAATCCCTGGCGACGGGTTTTATCAAGGTTGATGTTCGCACCCTTGCCATTCCACGAATTAATATTATTTATTTCAGAGTCGTACATTAATTCATCATCAAGATCGAGACGGAACGCACTCAGCTGATAACTCTGCAACGCATCTTTCCACTCAACACCTGTCTCCCAAGACGTACCGAGTTGCGGCTTAAGAAAGTCCACGCTAGGTAGCGTAAATCCGTTCTCATCGACGTTAGCCCAACGCAGAACATCTTCACGCTTCACGAAGCTACGCACGTGCTCGCTAATCTGCCAAGACACGCCGATACTCGTGCTTTCTTCGCGATCATTATGCTTGCTCGAGTTTTTGAAATCTTCTTTAACCTGACTGGTTCTGTAACCCAAACTAACCGTGACGTCGTCACCTAAGCCTTGACTCATACTGGTATACCAGTCGCGACGGACTTGATCATACTTAGAGCCCCACGCTTGATAATCACTTTCTATTTGGTCATAGCCGAGCAACACTTCAGACAAACCTAAGCCAGAGTCAAATCTCGCGGTCAGCCTTGGATTAAAACTATCGGTACGTATCGACTGTTTATTTCTGCCATACGAATAAAAAAGCCCATCTTGATCTGTATTGGAATAGTCAAAATTAAAATTAAAAATATCATTAATTTTTTGCTCTAACGCAAAGCGATGAACCTGCGTCTTAGTGTCATTCCAGTCACTGCTATTGGCTTGTTTTCTATTCTGATCTTTCTGAGCAGCTGATAGCGTGCCTGGGTATTTCAGTTCATCATCAATCGTACTGTACTCATATAATGCCCATCCATTTTCATGATCAAATCTTAATCGTGAAAAAACATTATCGTAGTTTGATTCATTATGTTTACGATAGTTATCAGAGCTATTTGACTCGCCACTCATATACGCGGAGAAACCCGCCCCTAGGTGTGCAAATAGGTTACCTCGATACGCCTCGGTATCTTGCGATCCTCGCGAAACCTCGATATATGCTGAATTCTGTAAAGGTTGACGGGTGATAATATTAATGACACCACCAACCGCTTGATCGCCATACAACACAGTACCGGCACCACGAATAATCTCAATACGCTCAATATTTGACAAAGGAACGCTATTGAAATCTGCCCCACCCATAAACGGCTGATTTAGAGCACGGCCATCAACTAATAACAGCGTGTTATTAACAGAGTTCTCACCAAAGCCACGCAAACTAAACGTAGCACGACTGCCATTACCAATGGTGTCATGCACTTGAATACCGGCTTTGCCACGTAAAACATCTAATAAATTAGTAGCAACACTCTTTTCTATATCGTTACGCGTAATGACTTGTACGCTTGCAGGCACAGGACTGCTCAAGCGGGTCGCTCGCGTGACAACCGAAGGTTCTAGTTCATAAGGTTCTGTTTCAGCAGCATACAAATTTGCGGCAGGTAATAACGCTACGGCAAGCGCGAGGCGGGACAATTTCATTTAGATTAAATCCTCAAAAATAAAAACAAACTTTTGAGGAGGGCAGGAACAAGCGCACAAAACGAGCACGGCACTTGACGGTGCCGCCCTCCGCAACACCCGTCGAAATCCATAAGGCAGGTCTACGGGCTAACGAATGCATCTGTTCACCTTCCCAGCTTAAGAGCCAGTGGTCATTGAACAAACGTGCGGAGAAAACGCGTCGTTTACCGTTGCGGGGGCAGCGTAAGTAGGCTTATGCCTCTTAACTTCCCTTTTCAGGCTGGCATAACCAGCGCACCTTACAGAATCAAAGTGCGCGCACAATAAACGCACCGATGCTGCAGGTCAAGTTTAGGAAAATATAAGGCAGACAATTATTACGCTAAAAGTTTCAAATTAGAGCGGATTAAGCTAAGCGCTGTTGCACTGCATACAGAATACCGTCGACATCTAAACCACACTCAGCCAACATTTGCGCGGGCTGTCCATGCTCGACATATAAATCAGGCAAACCGAGCTGCAGTAAGGGTACAGCAAGTTGTGCGGCCGCCAAAAACTCGCCCACTGCGCTGCCCGCGCCACCCATCACCGCATTTTCTTCAAGCGTGACAAACAATCTATGCTCTGCAGCTAAACGCTGAATCAGCGCCTCATCCAGCGGTTTGACGAAACGCATGTCCACCACTGTCGCATCCAATTGCTCAGCAGCCTCTAAAGCCGCTGCCAACTGCACACCAAACACCAAAAATGCGACACCTTGTCCTTGACGACGCACAATACCTTTACCCACTGGCACAGCCTCTAAACTGGCACTGATCTCAGCGTTAGGCCCCGTACCGCGCGGGTAACGCACTGCTGCTGGACCAACATGGTGATAGCCGGTATTGAGCAGCAGACGTAATTCGTTTTCATCGCTGGGCGTCATCACCAGCATATTCGGAATACAGCGCAGATAAGACAGATCAAAACTTCCCGCATGAGTCGGGCCATCTTCACCGACTAAACCGGCACGATCCACGGCAAACAACACATCCAGATTCTGCACCGCTACATCATGAATCAACTGATCATACGCACGCTGCAAAAACGTTGAGTAAATCGCGACCACTGGTTTCGCACCTTCACACGCCATTCCTGCCGCTAATGTCACCGCATGCTGCTCAGCAATCGCCACATCAAAATAACGCTTTGGATACTGCTCACTGAAAGCAATCATATCCGAGCCTTCTTTCATAGCTGGAGTAATACCGAGCAAACGCTCATCCTGCGCGGCCATATCACACAGCCATTGCCCAAATACAGCAGAGTAACGCGGGCCTGCTGGCTGACTGGGAGCAGAGGCTTTTTTCGTCATCGCGTGATAAACAATTGGGCTTTGTTCTGCGGGTGCAAAACCCTTACCTTTTTTGGTCACCACATGTAAAAACTGCGGCCCTTCTAGCTCACGCATATTGCGTAACGTGGTCAACAGCGTCGGCAAATCATGGCCATCAATCGGACCAATATAATTCCAGCCTAATTCTTCAAACATAATGCCCGGTGCAAACATACCCTTGGCATGCTCTTCGGTTTTGCGCGCAATTTCCCACGCACCTGGTAGGCGCGACAGAATTTTCTTACTGCCCTCACGCATCGTCGAATACGTACGACTGGTGAGAATCTTCGCCAAATGATTGGATAAACCGCCAACATTATTGGAGATCGACATATCGTTATCATTCAGGATAACCAACATATCGGCACCGGTTTCTGGCGCATGATTCAATGCTTCAAAGGCCATTCCCGCCGTCATGGCACCATCGCCAATCACTGCCACGCTTTTACGCTTGCTGCCTTGCAACTTCGAGGCAATCGCCATCCCCAAGGCAGCACTGATCGAGGTGCTTGAATGTCCCACACCAAAGGTATCGTATTGACTTTCACAACGGCGTGGAAATGCAGCGAGGCCATCTTTCTGGCGCATACTCAGCATCTGTTCACGTCGACCCGTGAGGATTTTATGCGGGTAGGCCTGATGGCCGACATCCCACACGACACGGTCATCCGGCGTATCAAACACATAGTGCAACGCCACGGTCAGCTCAATCACCCCTAAGCCTGCAGCAAAATGTCCGCCGGTTTGGCCCACACTCCACAAGAGAAATAAACGCAACTCATCGGCTAAGGTAACCAGCTCAGTTTCAGACAACAGACGCAACTCTGTCGGCGTCAGGGCACGGTCTAGCAATGGCGTAATAGGGCGCTCAGCAGGGATTTCATGAAAAGTTTTAGGCATTGAAATGTCGTGTTAATTCATCAAGAGGGTGAAGTTTACCCCAAAGTAAACAAAGTCCACAGCGCTGCACTGCGCATTCGAGAATTTAGTCGCTTTTATCCGCTTTTAATCTGCTTTTTAATAAGCGCTTGCCTGCCAAACAACACAACTCTGTTAAAGTATTGTTGAGTGGCAAGTCACGCTAAAAACTCTGATTGCTAACAGGTCATACCATGATTGCAAGCATGTTATTAAATGAAACCTTTCTACTATGGGGTTGGCTATTGTATGGCCCGCTGCTGCTTTATGCTATCTGGCGCGCACCCTGGGTTGAGCTGTTTAGCGACAGCCGCCGCCAACACCTCGTATTTGGCACTGTTCTGGTACTTTGCGCGCTATGGTTATTGCGTCGCGACTTTCCTAGCGGCTTATCTTTTCACTTTATCGGCATGACCGCCGTAACCTTGCTACTGGATTGGCCATTAGCACTGTTGGCCGGCTTTATTGCACAACTGGCCTTACTGGCACTGGGCAAACAAGAGTTGAGCGCCTTAGGAGTCAATGGCCTGTTACTGATTATCCTACCGGTTTTTATTGCTCACTGCTGTGCTAAAGCGATTGAACGTTTGCGGCCTGAAAACTTATTTATGTACATCTTTTTTTCTGGCTTCTTCCCAGCAGCACTGACCGCTGCACTGTGCGTTGTGAGCGGCACACTGCTGCTCTGGAGCAGTGGTATTTATCAATTCTCACCCGAGCTTGAAGATTTTTTCGGCATGCTGCTACTGGTGGCTTTTCCTGAAGCCTTTATTAACGGTATGGCCGTCACTGCATTTGTCGTGTTTAAACCAGAATGGTTAGAAACTTTTAATTACAGCCGCTACTTACAAGCACCTTGGAAAGATGATTCTGAGCAATAGATTTGCAGTCAGAGCGGTGTATTTTTGTTAACCTAATTAGCTATTTATCAAACATAGGAGTGGGCAATGAAACTTTTGGTTACCGGCGGCGCTGGTTTTATTGGTTCCGCGGTGATTCGTCATATTATTCAGCACAGCCAAGATTCAGTAGTGAATGTGGACAAACTCACCTACGCCGGCAACCTTGAATCGCTCATCGAAATTAGTGACAGCCCACGTTATAGCTTTGCTCAAGTGGATATCTGTGACCGTGTAGCATTAGATCAAGTCTTTGCTGAGCACCAGCCCGACGTGGTGATGCACCTAGCAGCAGAGTCGCACGTTGATCGCTCCATTGATGGTCCCGCAGAGTTTATTCAAACGAATATTGTCGGGACCTACCAATTACTCGAAGCAGCTCGCGCTTATTGGAATACGCTGGATAGCCAAGGTAAACAAGCGTTCCGCTTTCACCATATCAGTACTGATGAAGTCTACGGCGACCTACCGCACCCAAGCGATAATGTCGACTTACATGACGCCTGCGACCCTGTCGATCTGCCATTATTTACCGAAGAAACATCCTACGCTCCAAGCTCTCCCTATAGCGCCAGCAAAGCCAGCTCCGATCATCTCGTGCGGGCATGGCAACGCACCTATGGTTTGCCAGTACTGATCACTAATTGCTCAAACAATTACGGTCCGTATCACTTTCCGGAAAAGCTGATTCCACTGGTGATTCTTAATGCTTTAGAAGCTCAACCTTTACCGATTTACGGTAGCGGTGATCAAATCCGTGACTGGCTGTATGTTGAAGACCACGCTCGCGCGCTCTATAAGGTGATTTGCGAGGGACAAGTCGGTGAAACCTACAATATCGGCGGGCATAATGAAAAACAAAATATTGATGTGGTGCGCACCATCTGTAGCGTACTCGATGAGTTAGCGCCCGCTGCTGCGCGCAATCTTAAAACCGCTGAAGGACGACCACTAATTAGCTACAACAGCTTGCTAACGCATGTTGCAGATCGACCAGGGCACGACCGTCGCTATGCGATTGATGCGAGCAAAATTCAACGTGAATTAGGCTGGTCACCTGCCGAAACCTTTGAGTCGGGCTTAAGAAAAACCGTACAGTGGTATTTAGATAATCAAGCATGGTGCCAGCGCGTTCAAGATGGCAGCTACCAACGTGAACGCTTAGGAGCACAAAAATGACGTCACATTCGACAAAAGGTATTATTTTAGCGGGTGGCTCCGGCTCACGTTTACATCCTATTACTCTTGGGGTCTCTAAACAGCTGCTACCCATTTACGATAAACCTATGATTTACTACCCACTGTCAGTATTGATGCTGGCCGGTATTCGTGAAATTTTAATTATTTCCACTCCCGAAGATTTGCCTAACTTTAAAAAGCTGTTAGGTGACGGTAGCCAGTTTGGTATTCAATTGAGTTATGCCGAACAGCCCACTCCCGACGGCTTAGCGCAGGCCTTTATCATTGGCGAAGACTTTATTGCTGACAGCAATGTGTGCCTGATTCTCGGCGACAATATTTTTTATGGTTATGGTTTTACCGGCATGCTCAAACACGCCGCTCAGCAGCGCACGGGGGCAACAGTGTTTGGTTACCATGTCACCGATCCTGAACGTTTTGGTGTGGTCGAGTTCTCTACCAGTGGACAAGCGCTGTCCATTGAAGAAAAGCCCACTGCGCCAAAATCAAATTATGCCGTAACCGGTCTATACTTTTACGACAATGATGTGATTGCAATGGCTAAGCAGGTACAACCTTCAGCCCGTGGCGAACTGGAGATCACTGACATCAACAACGCCTACTTACAGCGTGGGGATTTACAGGTTGCCGTACTCGGCCGCGGTTTTGCTTGGCTCGATACGGGAACCCATGACTCGCTCATGGAAGCAGGCCACTACGTACAAACCATTGAAACCCGTCAAGGTTTAAAGGTGGCCTGTCTTGAAGAAATTGCCTACCGTAATGGCTGGCTCACCAATCAAAAGCTACGCGAATGCGGTGAAGCCCTGAGCAAAACGGGCTACGGTCAATACCTATTGCGCTTAGCCAATGAAACACACACTGCGCACAATTAACCAACGGGTGATCCTTGAATGAAAATAACCACTACTGCACTGCCTGGCGTGTTAATTATCGAACCAAAAGCATTTGGCGATGCTCGCGGCTTCTTTCTTGAAACCTTTCAAAGCGAGCGTTATGCCCGAGCAGGTATTACTCAGCCTTTCGTGCAAGACAATCACTCTCGCTCACAACGCGGTGTTCTGCGTGGCCTGCATTTACAACGCAGCCGTCCGCAAGGCAAATTAGTCAGCGTCAGCCGCGGCGCGGTCTTTGACGTCGCGGTAGATATCAATCCGCAATCGGCCACCTTCGGTGAACATGTCGGAATTGAACTAAATGACGATAACCACCTGCAACTGTGGATACCACCGGGTTATGCTCACGGCTTTTGCGTACTCAGTGACGTGGCTGACTTCCAATATAAATGCACAGATTTTTATGATCCAACCGATGAGACAGGTCTGATCTGGAATGATCCCGATGTCAATATCGCTTGGCCTTTGCATTCCCCCTTACTGTCAGCCAAAGATCAACAATTGCCGCGCCTGCGCGAAATAAAATAAAAAACCGACACTCAGGTCGGTTTTTTATAGGTCTGTTATGCCAAGCTCACGCACCAGCGGACTTGGCATACAGCATCGTTATTACGCGTACGGGTGACGCAATACGATGGTTTCATTACGGTCAGGACCGGTTGAAACGATATCAATCGGCGTGCCAATTAATTCTTCAATGCGCTTAACATACGCACGAGCATTGGCTGGCAACTGCTCAAGGGTCGTCGCACCAATCGTTGATTCGCTCCAGCCGGGCATGTCTTCATAGACAGGCACTAAGCCAACATAGCTGTCAGCATCAGTTGGTGCTTCAATTTCAACACCTTCGGCGTTTTTGTAAGCCACACAGATTTTAACTGTCTCTAAACCGTCCAAAACGTCGAGTTTAGTTAAGCAAATACCTGAGATGCTGTTGATTTCTGAAGTGCGACGCAAAATCACCGCATCAAACCAACCACAACGACGCGCACGGCCTGTGGTTGAACCGAACTCATGACCTTTCTCAGCCAAGTACGCACCGGTTTCATCAAACAATTCAGTTGGGAACGGACCTGAACCAACACGCGTGGTGTAGGCCTTGGTAATACCCAAGATGTAATCCAAGTACAGCGGACCAAAACCTGAACCGGTTGCCGTACCGCCAGCAGTGGTACTGGAGCTGGTGACGTACGGGTAGGTACCGTGATCAATATCCAACAATGAACCTTGTGCGCCTTCAAACATAATGCGTGCACCTTGCTTACGCAGGGTGTGCAGACGTGCAGTCACGTCAGTCATCAAAGGCTTAAGGATTTCAGCATAGCTGAGTGCCTCATCCAAAGTTGTCTGGTAATCCACGGGCTCAACTTTGTAGAAATGCTCCAGCATAAAGTTATGCTGTTCTAATACTTCACGCAGCTTTACCGCAAAGCGCTCAGCATTAAATAAGTCACCAATACGCAAACCACGACGAGCAACTTTATCTTCGTAGGCTGGACCGATACCACGTCCAGTCGTACCAATTTTACCTTCGTTACGTGATGCTTCACGCGCTTGATCCAAAGCAACATGGTAAGGAAGAATCAAGGTGCAGGCTGGGCTGATGCGTAAACGCTCACGTACCGGCACGCCCTTTTCTTCCAGCTTAATGATTTCGCGCATCAGTGCATCCGGTGCAACCACTACGCCGTTACCGATCAAGCACTCTACGTTTGCACGTAAAATACCCGATGGAATCAGATGCAGGACAGTTTTTTCACCATCAATCACTAAGGTGTGACCGGCATTATGGCCACCTTGGAAGCGGACAACAGCAGCAGCTTGATCGGTCAATAAATCAACGATTTTGCCTTTGCCCTCGTCACCCCATTGAGTGCCTAAAACGACAACATTCTTACCCATAACCCTTGCCCTCTTCACGCAAATAGGAGGTCGGTATGACCGACGAAACGTGGCCGCAAGTGCGGCGTAAACTTATAGCGGTTGAACCTGCCAACCTGAAGAATTCTGTACTAACTGACGATCACAATGCGCTTGAGCAGCAGCGCTAACACTCTGACCTGGCAGAGCTTGGACAACACGCTGACCATCATTGCGTAAATCACAAATCGCCTGCCACAAATCTGCTTGCGCACCGGCAGGTGCCCAGACGCCACCGCCTAAGACGACGGGCGCGCGCTGACCTAGATTAACCAAGGTTTTTAAATCGGTAGAGAATCCTGTTGCCGGACGCGCACGGCCAAAAACCGCACCAATGTCATCATAACGTCCACCTTGCGCGATGGACTGACCGACGCTCGGCACAAACGCCGCAAATACCACACCCGTATGGTAATGGTAGCCACGCAACTCACCCAAATCGAAATAGAATGGTAAGTGCGGGTAACGCAACATTAGCGCATCAGCAATCACAATCAGCTGATCCAGCGCGGCTAAGACACCACTCGGCGCTGCCGCTAAAACTATTTTGGCCTGATCTAGCACTTCACGACCACCGCACAGATGGCTGAGCTCATTGAGCATGGTCGCTAAATCTTTAGGCAGCTGCTCGGTCAGAGCGGCCACTTCATCCACTGCTTTGCGTTGTAGCGCATCAAAAACCTGTGCTTCCAACTCAGTTGATAACTCTGCTGCACGGGCTAAGCCACGGTACACACCAACATGGCCTAAATCCATATGGATATCAGCAATTTCGGCTTGTTCAAGGGTGGCCAGCATTAAACTGATCACTTCAATATCAGCCGCAGGACTGGCATCGCCGTACAACTCAGCACCCAGCTGAATTGGGCTACGCGAGCGCGATAAAGAACGCGGGCGCGCGTGTACAACGCTACCGGCATAACACAGACGTGATGGGCCTTCGCGGCGCAAACTGTGTGCGTCCATACGTGCGACTTGTGGAGTAATATCCGCACGAAAGCCCATTAAATGACCTGATTGCGGATCGGTAACTTTAAAAGTACGCAGATCGAGCTTTTGGCCCGCGCCGGTTAATAACGACTCAAGAAACTCGATATGTGGCGTGACTACAAACTCGTAGCCCCATGCCTCAAACATATCCAGTACCTGTCGACGGGATGCTTCAATCTGCGCCGCTTGCGGCGGCAGTACTTCTTCGATGCCATCTGGCAGCAGCCAGCGGTCTACCGTTGCCATTGCGCCTTCCTCATTATAAATACAGTTGCCTGTTGGGCATTTTACATGGCCACAGGCGCAAAAAAGCCGGGAGTTCCCCGGCTGCCGCATGATACCACAGATTATTCTGTGCATGCCCCTAGCTTTTCCATACAGCATGTCGAGCCGAGCCTTTACAAGGCCTAAACGGCGCACGCTACGACAAAGGTAGCGCGCGCCAACTCAACCCACTTAAGGTTTTGCTTGTTCCATATACTTAAAAAACTCGTGATCAGGTGATAACACCATGATATCGCTTTTATCAGCAAAGCTTTCACGGTACGCCATTAAGCTACGGTGAAACGCATAGAACTCTTGGTCTGCGCCGTACGCTTTAGCATAAATCGCCGTCGCTAACGCATCACCATCACCTCGAATCTCTTCAGCTTCGCGGTAGGCTTCAGCCAATAAAACCCGACGTTGACGATCAGCATCGGCTCGAATCCCTTCTGCCAACTCTTTACCTTTAGCTCGGTGTTCACGCGCTTCACGCGCCCGCTCAGAGCTCATACGCTCAAACACACTGAGGTTAACTTCTTTCGGCAAGTCGATAGATTTAACCCGCACATCGATCACTTCAATGCCTAGTTCTTTACGTGCCATACGATCTAAAGACGTCGTAATATCAGCCATTAACTCATCACGCTGACCACTCACCACTTCATGCAAAGTACGCTTACCAAACTGGTCACGCAAACCGGCTTCGAGACGGCGCGCTAAACGCTCATCAGCAACCTGTTTAATACCTGAAGTTGCGGTGTAGTAACGGTCAGCATCAGCCACACGCCACTTAGCAAAGGCATCCACCATCACCGCTTTCTTCTCGAGAGTTAGAAAACGTTGAGTCGGCGCATCCAGAGTTAATAAGCGCGCATCAAAGGTACGCACTTGGTTGACGTAAGGTATTTTCACATGCAGACCCGGCTGCACATTCGCTTGCTCTACCTTTCCGAATTGCAACAGTACCGCGCGCTCTGTTTGCTGAACAATATAGAAACTGTTCCAAGCAACCAAGCCCAATACTGCAGCTATAATTAAAACAAATGTCGATTTATTGCTCATTAACGGCTACCTCTGGCACGTAAGTCACGAGACAGCGCATCGCCACCTAAACGCACACTGCTTTCAATAGAGCTGCTATCGCTCTCTGCAGTGCCGGACAATTTCTGTGATGTTGCAGTGCGCCCTTCTAGCATTTTATCCAGTGGCAAATACAGCATACTGTTTTGGCCTTTATCACTGCTTAACAATACTTTACTGGTGCTACTGAACACCTCTTGCATCGTCTCGATATACAAGCGCTGACGAGTCACTTCAGGCGCTTTACGGTATTCAGTGACGAGTTTAGTAAAGCGATCAGCCTCACCCTCAGCACGTGAAACAGTTTCATCACGGTAACCATTCGCTTCTTCACGTAGACGCTGGGCTTGACCACGCGCTTCTGGAACGACGCCATTAGCATAGGTTTCTGCTTGGTTCTTTTCACGCTGTTCATCTTCACGGGCACGAATCACATCATCAAAGGATTCTTGCACTTCACGTGGTGCTTGCGCGTTCTGCACGTTCACCTGCGTCACGGTAATACCGGTACGATACGTGTCTAAAAAACGTTGTAAACGTTCTTTAACATCAACCGCTAATACTTCACGACCCTCGGTCAGCACTTGGTCCATTGCTGTAGAACCTACAACGTGGCGCAAGGCACTCTCGGTGGCATGCTGTAAGCTCATTTCAGGACTATCAACATTGAGTACAAAATCTTGTAAATTATTGATTTTATACTGCACGGTCAATGGCACTTCGATGATATTTTCATCTTCAGTCAGCATCGGCCCTTGACGTGTATAAGCACGCTCACGGGTGACGTTTTGCTCGTACTTACGATCCATTGGCGGGAAATAAATATTCAAACCCGGACCCACGGTCTCGTGATACTTACCTAGACGCAAAATCACTGCTTGCTCTTGCTCATCAAGCGAATAAACCGCGGTGTACAGCCACATTGCAGCTAAAGCAGCCAAAACCACTGCTACGAGGCCAAAACCACCACCAGAGCCAGTCGCTCCCGGTTTTTTCTTTCCGCCAAACAAGCTACTTAGATTGTCCTGCAGTTTACGGAGGGCTTCATCAAGATCAGGCGGTCCTTGTTTTTTGCCACCGCGTTTGCGGTCGCCCCAAGGATCCTGATTATTTGAGTTACCACCCGGCTCATTCCAGGCCATAGTGTTCTCCATCTATTTGAAAGGCAAAATGCACATCAACGTGCACTATATTATATTTAATCAACGCAGCAAGTGCAGTGTTAGCTGCTTAACTTGCTACGATCAATCCTCAGTATACTGTGCAAAAAAGTCAGCAGCGGTTATTCCTTCATGACTTAACAGCTTATCCAACTCTATTTTCGCCACACGCAGTTTTAGCACGCTCGAACCGTCTTCAGTATGGCTTTCTTGCTGCACAGCATTTAAATCAAATAATTTACCACGTAGCCGACTCTGCTGTTGATCGAGACGCACTGTAGCAATATATATTTCTTCTTCCAACAGCTCAGCAATCGCTTGTTGCAGCAAGGCGATGCCCTGTTGCTTAGCAGCTGAGATCCAAACTCGTACCGGCTTACCTTGCTCATCACGCTGAATATGCGGCTCAACATTATCAAGCAAGTCGATTTTGTTGTAGACCTCCAGCATCGGCACATCATCCGCTTCAATGTCTTGTAAGACAGTATGCACTTGTTTGATTTGCTCATCACGCTCCGGCGATTGCGCATCAATCACATGCAATAATAAATCTGCGTTAACCGACTCTTCCAATGTTGCACGAAAGGCCTCAACCAGTTTATGTGGCAAGTGCCGAATAAAGCCGACCGTATCAGCCAGTGTTACTGCACCTAACTTCGGTATTTCAACACGTCGAACCGTTGGGTCCAATGTCGCAAACAACTGATCAGCAGCAAACACCTTCGACTCAGTCAGAAAATTAAACAGCGTAGACTTGCCCGTATTGGTATAGCCCACTAGCGACACGCCCGGTATTTCTGCACGCTGACGACTGCGACGCGCTAATTGCCGTTGATTGCGCACTTTTACCAGACGGTTTTTAATTTGCTTAACCCGTACACGCAATAAACGACGGTCTGATTCAAGCTGAGTTTCACCCGGCCCGCGCAAACCAATACCGCCCAACTGACCACTTAGATCAGCGCGGCTACCCACCAGACGGCTCGCGATGTGTTCCAACTGAGCCAGCTCAACCTGCAACTTACCTTCATAGGTTTGTGCACGCTGGGCGAAAATATCCAGAATCAAACCGACACGATCCAACACGCGACATTCTAGAGCACGCTCTAGGTTACGCTCTTGGCTAGGGGTCAGAGTGTGATTAAAAATAACTAAGTCGGCGTGTTCAGCAGCCACCAACTGACGCAGCTCTTCAACTTTGCCGGAGCCAATTAAAAAACGCGCGTTGGGTTGATGCAGAGAGACATTAACAAAGCTGGCAATGACAGCTCCGGCTGACACTGCAAGCTCTTGAAACTCATAAGGATCTTCTCGCACATCAGGTTCGCGGCCGTCTAAATGCACAAGAATGGCGCGCTCACCCGGATGTTCATTGATCAAAATATGCTCCAACTAGTCATCACCCAAATCAGCATTGCTGTCATCATCACTCGGCAAGCGTACTGGACGACCTGGTACGACTGTTGAGATAGCATGCTTATAAACCATTTGGCTGACAGTATTCTTCAGCAAGATAACAAACTGATCAAAAGATTCAATTTGCCCTTGCAGCTTAATACCGTTGACCAAGTAGATTGATACGGGTACGCGTTCTTTACGCAAGAGGTTTAAGTAAGGGTCTTGTAGCGTGTGCCCTTTTGACATGTGGTGTACTCCAATTCAATAAAATAAAAATTTGCTCTGTGTCTGTACACAGGCAAATAAAAAACTTCAGTTATTTCAATATGGTGAGCTGTTCTAACTTTTTCAAGGTGTGTGACAGCGTGTCACACGCTAAACTGTCCAGCCATTCAACATCTGCCCAACTGCGCAACCAAGTAAACTGCCGCTTAGCAAGCTGACGCGTGGCAATAATGCCGCGCTCAATCATCTCATCGTACGAGTAGTCTCCTTGCAAGTACGCCCACGCTTGTCGATAACCGACCGCTCGTATTGAGGGCAAATCTGCATGTAAATCACCGCGTTGCCACAACCCTTCGACCTCAGCCATAAAACCTTGTTCCAACATCAAATGAAATCGTTGGGCAATACGCTGATGTAAAATACTGCGCTGCTGCGGTGCAATAGCAAATGTCGCAACATTATACGGTAAATGACTGTTGTTAGATGCTTGTTTTTGTAACGCTTGATGTGCGCGCAGTTCAGTCATACTTTGTCCACTGACCCGCCACACCTCTAAGGCTCGCATAATGCGTTGCGGATCATTGGGATGGATGCGCTGTGCTGACACCGGATCAACACTCTGCAACTCAGCGTGCAATGCAGCCCAGCCGTGCGCAGCTGCTTGCTGCTCAAGCACTTCTCGAACCCTAGCATCGGCAGCTGGCATTGAGGCTAAACCATCAATGAGCGCCTTGTAATACAACATGGTACCACCCACCAGCAAGGGAATACGTCCACGTGCAGTAATGTCGGCCATAGCAACCAGCGCATCATCACGAAACTGCGCTGCCGAATAACTCTGCGCAGGATCGAGAATATCCACGAGATGGTGCGGGTAAGTGTGTAAAATATCAGCACTGGGTTTGGCACTACCAATATCCATCCCACGATAAATCAGTGCCGAGTCGACACTGATAATTTCACAAGGCAACTGATGCACTAACTGCAGCGCTAAATCAGTTTTCCCGGACGCTGTCGGACCCATTAAAAAAATGGCCGGCGGCAAGTTGTTTATCAAAATAACCCCCTTACTCACCTAAGCCAACCACCCGAGACACCGTTTGTCGCGGGTGATGGCTGTAGACCAGCAGAGCAAAAAAAAGCTTAGTAAGCTAATAATTGTCCAATAGCGGGGTCATTAAAGACTCGCTGCAGCGCTTCACTCAGCACTTGACTGACCAAGTCTGTATTGGCTTGCTCATTCGGCGCGCTTGCATACCCCTGATTTAGGGTTGCGGCGTAACGACCACTGTAGTGACGCGTGCCATTTCTTGCTTCGAGCTTGTAGACCGCTTGTAATTGTGCTTCTTTCGCGAGGGGATTTTTTTCTGTGGAGCGGTAACTGAGCTCAGTCAGCGTTAAAGTAATTTGCGCATTACCCGCGCCTTGAGCCATCGGCGTAAAGCCCATCATACGCACTGCAGCATCGGTTTCTGCTTGTAAGCGCGGCAAGAATGCTGGCCCGCTAACACTGATGGCGCTGCTCTGCGCATATAAACCGCCACGTGTACCAATCACCGGCGAAGGCCGTGCATCATTGACCGTGACCGTGACCGGCTGACCCTGCCCGACTTTTACCAATTGTCCAGTAAAGCGGGGTTCTGGCTTTAAATACTGTGGACTCAGACCACAACCGGCTAAAACCCCAGTCAAAATAACTGCAGCACCGACTAAGACATAACGCAACATAATTGAGATCCTTTAAAAATATCTGAACAGGTTCAAGTTTAACCAAGCGCTGCACACTTGCACAGCACCAAGCACAAGTCTCTAAAATACCTCATTTACACCTATAGAATTGCGACTAGATTAGGGTTCGACTGTATTTTTCAATTCCTTTCGACTAAAGAAATTTAACGTGAATGATCGTTTTTTCTAATTTCATCGTTATAATTGTCAACCAACTATGTACGGCAACCTCTAATTGACGCTTTAACCTGCACTTTTGCAGCGTTTATTTTTAAAGCCAAGAGGTTGCTAAGTGCTCCATTTAATGACGCACAGACCCACGATGAATGATGATCAATGCTCTTTTTGTAGCGATGTAGCATTCATGCAAAACCTGTTCTGGCGCCTGCGGCAAAAGCATTTTTAAGATCCGCTACTCCAAAAGATGGCGGGAAACTGTGTTTCACAACTTCACAAGAGTGTGGCAAGCAATGAATAGTTTGGCGTTTACAGTTCCATGCACCAACAGCCCCCCTTCTTGCAGTGGTTAAAGCATTGGCTATTTCACAATAATCTAACCCTGACCTTGGCTGACTACAGTCGTACTGTACAGCTCAAAAGCTGCATTTTGGAGACACACTGATGGCACAAGATAATCAAGCACACTTGGATGTATTGCTGGTGGGAGCCGGTATTATGAGCTCAACTTTAGCAGTCATGCTAAAAGAGCTGGATCCAAGCCTTCGCTTAGAAATTGTTGAGCAAATGGAAGGTGGAGCGATGGAAAGCTCCAACCCATGGAATAACGCAGGCACCGGTCACGCCGGCCTCTGTGAACTCAACTACACTCCGCAAGCAGCTGATGGCTCTATTGATATTAAGAAAGCTATTAATATCAATGCGATGTTTGAAGAGTCCAAGCAATTCTGGGCTCACCTCATCGAAACAGGTACCTTTGGCAACCCTGAAACTTTTATTCATTCGGTCCCACACCTAAGCTTTGTTGAAGGTAAAGCGAATGTGGACTTTTTGAAAAAACGAGCTGAGCTATTAAAAGCTCACCATGCCTTTGCCGACATGGAGTTCACTACAGATAAAAGTGTCATGGCGCAGTGGTTGCCCTTGATGATGGCGGCACGTAAAGATGATGAAGAAATTGCGGTTACCCATATCAGTAACGGTACCGACGTTAACTTTGGCGCACTGACCTGTGAATTGCTGACTTATTTAGACCAGCAGGACAACAGCACCCTGAGCTACAAGCATAAGGTGGTCGGACTTGAGCGCTGTGCACAAGGCTGGAAAGTCACGATCAAAAACCTAGTGAATGGCCAACGTCGCACAGTCACCACTAAGTTTGTGTTCTTAGGTGCCGGCGGTGCCGCTCTGCCATTGCTGCAAAAATCAGGTATTCCTGAAGGCAAAGGGTACGGTGGTTTCCCAGTCAGCGGTCAATGGTTGCGTTGCGATAACCCTAAAGTTGTTGAACAGCATCAAGCCAAAGTGTACAGCTTGGCAGCGGTAGGTTCGCCGCCAATGTCAGTTCCACACTTAGATACCCGCGTGATTGATGGCAAAAAATCGTTGCTATTTGGACCTTACGCAGGCTTTACCACTAAGTTCTTAAAGTACGGTTCATTTCTTGATTTACCCTTATCCGTGCGTTTTAGCAATATCTGGCCAATGATGGCAGTCGGTCGCGACAATATGGATCTGACTCGCTACTTGGTGAGCGAAGTAATGCAGTCCATGGAGCAACGCTTAGACTCTTTACGTCGTTTCTACCCGCAATTGGATCCTGCCGATTGGAAACTAGAAATTGCCGGCCAACGTGTACAGATCATCAAGAAAAACGCAGAGAAAGGCGGTGTTTTGCAGTTCGGTACTGAACTGGTTAGCTCTGCTGACGGTTCATTAGCGGCATTACTCGGCGCATCACCTGGTGCCTCAGTGACCGTATCAATCATGCTTGACTTGCTTAAACGCTGCTTCCCAGAGCAAAGCGCCTCTGCTGAGTGGAAAGAAAAACTTTCTGCTATTTTCCCAGCACCATTGAAAGAGCTGGAAACCAATGCAGAACTGTATCGCAGTACGCAAGACCGCTCCGACACGTTATTAAAGTTACGTTAAAACAAAAAATGCCCGCTCACTCAGCGGGCATTTTTTATTGATCCAGCACCTTAAGCGCTTAATTTGACTACACCATCAGTCTCTAAAGTTATCAAACTGCAGCGGTAAACCCAGATCTTGACTGCGTAGCAAAGCAATGGCTTCTTGCAAATCATCACGTTTCTTACCGGTAATACGCACTTGCTCACCTTGGATCGAGGCCTGCACTTTAAGCTTAGCATCCTTGACCGCAGCGACAATTTTCTTCGCGAGCTCTTTATCGATGCCTTCGCGCAACACTATCTCTTGCTTCACGACCTTACCTGACCCGTAAGCGTCTTTGTACTCCAAACACTGCACGTCAATTTTACGTTTGACCAGTGACATTTTTATAATCTCAATCAACTGCTCGAGCATAAAATCAGCCTCGGCGGTTAAGGTCACGGTTTTATCTTTAAACTCTATACTGGCCTTACCGCGCAAGTCATAACGACGCTCAAGCTCTTTGCCTGCGTTATCCATGGCATTGGTCAATTCATGAGCATCAAGCTCTGAAACAACATCAAATGAGGGCATTGTTATCCTCCAAAATTATTCTAGATTGAAATAAAAAATATTTTAATTGCTACTGCAGGTCAGAGCGCTTGCCATTGCCCTAGACGACTCGGTATAAAGAGCCACATTACCTCAAGGTTCCGATGCTTTTATGAGCCATAATTAAGCCATGTCAAACTCGCACCTCAATATCATCACGGCAGATGATGCCAAGCGTTTAAGTCGCATGATAAATCCTCTACAGCAGCCTGCTGATTATACAGAGATACACCTTAGCAGCCGTGCAGTAATAGCGTCATGATCTGGCATATCCTCGGCGCGGGTAGTTTAGGCTGCTTATGGGCCGCGCGTTTAGCCGCTCAACAGCATACTGTACAGTTAATTTTACGCAATACCGAAACCATAGCCGGTTATCAGCAAGCGCCTGGCGTCGGCCTCAGCGATGCACAACATCAGCACACGGTCTATTATCCTGTCAGCGCACAATTAGCCGATGATCCGCAACCGATTAAGCATCTGCTCTTGGCGTGCAAAGCCTATGACGCAGAAGCTGCAATTGCCCAAGTTACGCAACGTCTCAACAGCGACAGCTTAGTCATTCTGCTGCAAAACGGTTTAGGCAGTCAGCAAGCGGTGCAAAAGCGCTTACCAAACACACGCTGCATTGCCGCCTCCAGCACCGAGGGTGCTTATCTAGCTGCGCCGTTTCACAGTGTCCTTGCTGGGCAAGGACAAGTTATCCTCGGCGACTTAGACACTAACGCACGACCCCAGCCACAACAGCTGCTAGAGACATGTAACGCGGCAGGGATTCCTTGTCTATGGTCAGCAGATATCGCCACTCAACTGTGGCGTAAATTAGCGATCAACTGTGCAATTAACCCACTGACGGTCATTTATAACTGTTTAAATGGTGAGCTACGCAATTATCCAGAGCTGATCAATACGCTATGCGATGAGTTACACTCTCTGTTATGTGGCGCAGGGCAATCTGAGGCAGCGCAGGCATTGCAAGAACACGTTTGGGCAGTGATTGATAAAACAGCAGCCAATTCGTCATCCATGCGTCAAGATGTACTCAATCAGCGCCGCACTGAAATCAGCTATATCATCGGCTTTGCATGCACGCAAAGCCGTGCGCTGAGCTGTCACACACCAACCTTGCATGCACTGCATACGCAGTTACAAGACGCTTTACTGGCGCAAGGACTACCAACCGTTTAAATAACCTGTTCACGGAGACTGCACATGGGCTATAGACTTAGTAAAATTTACACACGTACCGGTGATGATGGACAAACGGGCTTAGCCGATGGCCGCCGCGTCAATAAAAGCCACCCACGGATTGAAGCCATTGGTGCTTTAGATGAGTTCAATAGCCAGCTGGGCTTATTATTAGCTGACCTGCAAGAGCAACTCAAAACCACTCCTGCCTTACAGATTATTATTGATGTTCTAGCACCCTGCCAACACCGTGTATTTGATTTAGGTGGCGAGTTGGCCATGCCCGAGTATCAAGCGTTGCAAGCGGTTGAAATCGCTCGAATTGAACAAACCATTGATGCTTGGAATGTACAGGTTGGCTCGCTAAAAGATTTCATTTTACCGGGCGGCTCTCGCTTAATTGCACAAACGCATATCTGTCGTGGTAGTGCACGCAACGCCGAGCGACGCTGCCAAGCATTGCACAGCGGCGAAGCTTTACGCCCAGAAGTGCTCGCCTATATTAACCGAATATCTGATCTGCTGTTTGTTGCAGCACGTTTGATTGCCCAGTACCAAGGCTGTGCTGAAATTCTCTGGCAAGCAGCAGAAAAGCCGCTATGACGCCAGCGGCCAAAAACCACGAATAGCTGCCACACCCTGGCCGCCAATAGCCTGTGCTTTATCAGTATCCTGTTCGGTTAAACCACCGAGCAGGAAGACTGGTGCATTAAATTCGAGCAGTAACGCTTGCGCAGCATCCCAACCCAAGATTGGCGCACCAGGATGTGTCTGCGTCGGCAACACCGGTGACAAAGTGACAAAGTCGACCTGTAACGCACTGGCCAGTTTTAATTCCTCGGCACTATGACACGACGCTGCTAACCAGCGGCCGTCTGCCAGAGGCCGTTGTTGCCCAGCCAGTTCACGCAATTGTTGTGCGGTTAGATGCCAACCGGCATCAGGAAAATCTGCCTGCCAAGTCAAATCACCTTTAAGCATCAACTGCGCACGCCTAGCACACAGCATCTGTAACCGCTGCGCAAGGCTTTTGTACTCACTCTCGGATAGGTGCGAGGCGCGCAACTGCAACAACTGACAGCCTGCTGCTAACGCCTGCTCAGCGCCGACATACAATTGCTCAGCGCCCAGCTGCTCTGGGGTAATCAAATACTGCTGCGGCAATTGTGCCGCACTCACAATGGTACGATTAGCCGCGGGAAACTGGTAAGCAGATAGAGCTTTAGGCGTAACCCACCGTACTTCTTGTCCTTCAGCACCATGTGCTTGCCCAGTAAAACTGAGCACCTCATAGACATCCAGCAGCACATGCAAATCAGGATAATTATGACGCACTTGTATCAGCGGTCGAGGATTATCAATGACAATCCCCAACTCCTCATGCAGTTCACGTGCTAAGGCTTGTGGCGGACTTTCACCGACTTCACACTTGCCGCCAGGAAACTCCCACAAACCACCCATATGCTTATCTTTAGGGCGTAGCGCCAGCAGAATTTCGTCTTGAGCATTGCGAATCACCGCAGCCACCACATGTACACGCTTAGTCATCGACAGTCACCTAGCAACACCTGCTTCTATAGCCATAATCTTATGAGCGATATTCAGCATTAATGCGCACATACTCATGAGACAAGTCAGTGGTCCAGATGGTTTCAGCGCAACCGCCACGTTCCAACTCAATACGAATTAAAATTTCCGCTTGCTGCATCACCGCAGCGCCCTGCTCTTCGGTGTAACTGGCAGCACGACCACCTCGAGCAACAATACAAACATCATCTAAATACACATTGACTTGTTCAGTGTCTAAATTTTTAACCCCAGCATAACCAATTGCCGCGACAATTCGTCCCCAGTTCGGGTCAGAAGCAAATAACGCAGTTTTAATCAACGGTGAGTGAGCAACAGCATAGGCGACATCAAGACATTCTTGCTGATTCGCTCCACCCTGCACTTGCACCGTGACAAATTTAGTGGCGCCTTCACCGTCGCGCACAATCGCTTGTGCTAATTGCATGGCGACCTGATGAATGGCATCACGCAAGGCTTCGTACAGCGCACCCGTTGCTGCAGTAATCGGCGCCAGCGCAGCTTGTCCGGTAGCGACCAAGATGCAAGAATCGTTGGTTGAAGTATCGCCATCAATAGTGATGCGATTAAAAGATTTATTGGCCGCATCATGCAAAATATTTTGCAAAATATCCTGACTGACTGCCGCATCTGTTGCGATATAACCCAGCATGGTCGCCATATTCGGACGAATCATGCCGGCACCTTTACTGATACCCGTTACGGTTAAAGTCACACCCTCGTGCTGAAATTGCACACTCGCGCCCTTGGGTAGAGTGTCGGTGGTCATAATACCTTCACCGGCCAATGCCCAGTTATCTTCAGCTAAGTCAGCCAGCGCTGCGGGTAAAGCCGCAACAATTTTATCGACGGGTAACGGCTCGCCAATCACGCCCGTTGAAAAAGGTAGAACCTGCTCAACAGGACACTTAAGCAAAGCAGCTAGTTGCTGACAAACAGCATTGGCTGCTTGCAAGCCTAGCTCACCAGTGGCGGCATTGGCGTTGCCGGTATTAACCACCAAGTAACGCGGTGAAGACTGCATGCGCTGCTTGCAGAGCACCACAGGTGCCGCGCAAAAGGCATTCTGCGTGTAAATACCCGCAACTGTACTGCCCGGCGCACAGCGCATCAGCACAACATCGCGACGGCCTGGCTTTTTGATACCGGCACTAGCAATACCTAATTCAAAACCTGCTACTGGGTGCATTACTGGTAAATCACCTAAGCCAACCGCCATAATAATTCTCCCGCCAATCAAATGCGCTACGCGCGAAAAGAAACGCCGCACACAGATTTTTTCTGGTACGGCGTAAAGCTAAAACTAGCAACCACTCTAAAACTTCAAAGCAGCCTTAAAACATTAACTGATACGTCCACAGCAATGTTTGTATTTTTTACCTGAACCACAGGTGCACGACTCATTACGACCAATTTTAGGTTCGTTACGTACTTGTGCAACGGCAACCGGTTCAGCGATTGCAGCATCCTCTTCAGCGCCGTCAAAACTTGCTGCGTCCTCATGCTGGAACTGCATACGTTCAGCCATCGCTTGCGCTTGTTGGCGCAAACGTGCTTCCTCTTCCTCTGGATCTTCTTGGCGAATCTGCACATTTGACAGCACACGAATCGAATCGCGCTTAATCGAGTCAAGTAAATCACGGAACAAGTTAAAGGATTCACGTTTGTATTCTTGCTTAGGATTCTTTTGCGCATAGCCACGTAAGTGAATACCGTGACGTAAGTGATCCATCGCTGATAAATGCTCTTTCCACAAATCATCCAACACGCGCAGAATAATTTGCTTCTCAAAAGCACGTAAGCCTTCAGCACCAACCATGTGTTCTTTTTCAGTATAGGCTGCAGTGACTTGCTGATAAATGCGCTCACGCAGCGTGTCTTCATATAAGGAATCATCAGCATCGAGCCACTGCTGAATAGGCAACTGCGTGCCAAAACCTTCAACGATCGCTTGCTCGAGTTCAGCAATATTCCATTGTTCAGGTAATGACTGTGGCGGAATAAACTGTTCAATAGTGCTGCTTAATACTTCATGTCTAAACTCAGCCACGACATCACCGACATCAGTCGATGACAGCAACGTATTACGCATATGATAGATCACTTTACGCTGTTCATTAGCAACGTCATCGTACTCAAGCAATTGCTTACGCATATCAAAGTTACGACCTTCAACTTTGCGTTGCGCTTTTTCAATAGCATTACTGACCATGCGATGCTCAATCGCTTCGCCTTCTTTCATACCGAGCGCTTTCATAAAGTTTTTCACACGATCTGAAGCAAAGATACGCATCAGATTGTCTTCAAGCGACAAGTAAAAACGGGTCGAACCTGGGTCACCTTGACGACCGGAACGGCCACGCAACTGGTTATCAATTCGGCGTGACTCATGACGCTCAGTAGCAATCACGTGCAAACCACCGGCTTCAATCACCTGCTGATGGCGTTTTTGCCAAGCGGTTTTCAATGCTGCGACATGCTCTTCATCGGGATTTTCGAGCGCAGCCACTTCTGCTTCCCAACTGCCGCCTAAAACAATATCCGTACCCCGTCCAGCCATGTTGGTCGCGATGGTGACCGCACCAGGACGTCCAGCTTGCGCAATAATATCGGCTTCTAAATCGTGATGCTTAGCGTTCAGTACTTTATGTTCAATACCTTCAGCTTTAAGCACCTCAGAAATATGCTCGGAACTATCAATCGATGCCGTACCAACCAATACCGGACGACCTTGTTCTTGACACTCACGGATATCAGTAATAATTGCTAAGTATTTTTCTGGCTGAGTTAAGAACACCAAGTCATTAAAATCTTTACGCGCGACCGGACGATGAGTTGGAATAACCGTCACATCCAAACCGTAAATTTGACGGAATTCAAAAGCTTCAGTGTCTGCCGTACCGGTCATCCCGGACAGCTTTTCATACAGCCGGAAGTAGTTCTGAAAGGTGGTAGAGGCCATAGTCTGGCTCTCAGGTTGGATATGCACACCTTCTTTGGCTTCGATAGCTTGGTGCAGACCTTCAGACAAGCGTCGTCCTTGCATGGTACGACCGGTGTGCTCATCCACCAGCACCACTTGCCCATCTTGCACAATATACTCAACGTTACGATTAAATAAGGTATGCGCACGTAAACCAGCGTTAACGTGCGTCAGTAGGCTCAGATTGCTGGAAGAATACAGCGATTCGTTTTCGGCCAACAAACCCAGCTCAGTCAGTTTTTCTTCAATGTATTGGTGACCTGCTTCATTGAGCTCCACCTGACGCATTTTTTCATCAATGGTGTAATGCCCTTCTTCCAGCACTTCACCTTCTTCATCTTCCAACTGACGCTTTAGCGTTGGAATAATTAGATTGATTTTCTTATACAGCTCAGAGCTGTCTTCAGCTTGTCCGGAGATGATTAAAGGCGTGCGCGCCTCATCAATTAAGATGGAGTCCACTTCATCGATCACGGCAAAATGCAGTTCGCGTTGGAATTTTTCTTCAACACTAAACGCCATATTGTCGCGTAAATAGTCAAAACCAAACTCGTTATTGGTACCGTAGGTAATATCACAAGCATAAGCAGCGCGCTTGTCTTCTGGATCTTGAAAGGGTACTACAACGCCCACAGACAAGCCTAAGAACTCATACAGTGGACGCATCCAATTGGCATCACGGCGAGCAAGGTAGTCGTTGACTGTGACCACATGCACACCTTTAGCGGGCAAGGCGTTTAGATACACCGCCAGAGTTGCCACCAAAGTTTTACCTTCACCGGTACGCATTTCAGCAATTTTGCCTTCATGCAAGGTTTGCCCACCGATCAACTGCACATCAAAGTGACGCATACCCATCACGCGCTTGCCGGATTCACGAACGACAGCAAAGGCTTCTGGTAGGAGTTTGTTTAAGCTTTCACCACCCGCCAAACGCTCGCGAAACTCATTGGTTTTAGCTTGTAACTGCTCATCCGATAGAGCCACCATTTGTTCTTCAAACGCATTAACGGCACTCACCGTTTTGTACATACGCTTGACATCACGGTCGTTTTTACTACCAAGAAGTTTTCTGAATAAAGGCGCAAACATAATTAATAACGCTTCCATTTTTGGGGGGGTGAAGGCGCGTAAGACATACAGTACTCACCCGCACAAAAAGTTCATTCTACCCGTATTTGCTGCTGAATAAAGCAACCTTAGTCGACAACTTTGCTTACAGGCGCTCTAAATCTAAGCTGCTGCGCATAGCCACCCGTTTATTGTGGGCTATACTATTTAAGTAACATTGTACTGCACTGCGTATATTTCAAGCATATTTTGGCAAAAACTATACACCTATCGCTCAGGCTATTCGTTTTTTGTGAGGTGATCGATGAGCTACCGTCCCATTAAAGCGCAAAACAGCAACAATGTACTGCTTAAAAGTGTATCTCTGCAGCGTTTAATAGCGCGTGCGCAATCCGTTGACCACTTGCAACAATTACTCAACCAATACTTACAGCCAGCGGCACGCGAGCATTGTATTTTGGCAAGCTATCAAGCAGGGACACTGACTCTAATTGTCACCAATGGGCACTGGGCGACTCGTTTACGCTACCAGCAAAAACGCTTACTGGAACAACTGCAAGGTATAGCAGAATTCAACGAGATATCACGTATTCAGTTTAAAGTTCGTCCGCCGATGCAGTCAGAGCAGCCAGCAACACGGAGCATTGCACTGTCTGAGCAAGCAGGCCAAGCCATTCAGGCCAGCGCAGATGCTACTCGCGACCCAGCACTGCGTGAAGCCCTAGAACGTTTAGCTCAGCATGCTAAAAAATCATAACAGCAGTTTTACAATCCCTTCACCGCATAAATGCCGGCGGCATTGCGCCAGTAGCCTTTATAATCCATCCCATAACCAAAGATATAGCGATCTTCACAATACAGTCCAACAAAGTCGGCTTTTAAATTAGGACTGGCTTTACGATCATGTTTTTTGTCCATTAGCACTGCGCTATGCACTTTAGTGGCGCCGGAACGCTTACAAAAATCCATAATGGCTGACAACGTATGCCCTTCATCAAGAATATCATCAATGATCAGCACTTCTCGATCCATAAAAGAGACTTCTGGCTTAGCTTTCCAAAACAGCTCACCACCACTGGTTTCATTGCGATAACGGCTGGCGTGCAAGTAAGACTGCTCGAGCGGAAAGGTTAACTTGGTCAGTAATTTCCCAGAAAAAATCAAGCCGCCATTCATCACACAAAATACCACAGGGTTACTCGCAAACAACTGCTGATTGATCTGCAGTGCGACCCGATCGATCGCTGCTTCAACCTCCTCGCTAGTGAATAAAATATCGGCTTCAGCCATTATTTGCTGGATATGTTCAAGATTAGCAGGCATCACAAGACTCATCGTTAAAAACTCAAGACGCAAAAGGTACTGCTACAGGCGCGTGAGGGCAAGTAGTGATCGCAAACAAAGTGCCGCTTTAGCTTGATTTCGTTTAATCTAGGCGCCTACTTTCTAGCTTTTGGAGTTTTTCATGTCCGCCCATGAAATCCGTCACCCTCTGATTCGTCACAAACTCGGTTTAATGCGTCGCGCTGATGTCAGCACGAAAAATTTCCGCGAATTAGCCCAAGAAATTGGCACATTACTCACCTACGAAGCAACCAAAGACTTGCCCTTAGAAACCTACGCGGTTGATGGTTGGAGTGGCGTGGTTGAAGTTGAAAAAATTGCTGGCAAGAAAATCACCGTAGTGCCTATTCTACGCGCAGGTATCGGTATGCTCGAAGGGGTATTAAGTCTGATCCCCAGCGCCAAAGTCAGTGCAGTCGGTGTGGTGCGTAACGAAACCACCCTTGAAGCACAGACCTATTTAGAAAAACTTGCACCCGATATGCCGTCACGTTTGTCATTGATTATTGATCCAATGCTGGCTACTGGTAACTCGATGATTGCCACCATCAACCTATTGAAAAAAGCCGGCTGCAAAGAAATTCGCGCCATGGTGTTAGTCGCCGCGCCAGAAGGCATTAAAGCAGTTAACGATGCGCACCCTGATGTCGATATTTATACCGCAGCGATTGATCAAGGCTTAGACAGCAACAGCTATATTGTGCCGGGCCTCGGCGATGCGGGCGATAAGATTTTCGGCACCAAGCAAAAGGAGAGCTGATTAATGCTGTCTCATCCTCCTGAACCCGCTTGGCGACAGGCGCTAGCCGGCGCACAAATGTTATTTGTCGCCTTTGGTGCGCTGGTCCTGATGCCGCTGATTACTGGGATGGATCCCAACGTCGCCCTGTTTACCGCAGGCTTGGGCACTTTGGTGTTCCAACTGGTCACTAAACGCCAAGTACCGGTGTTTGTTGCCTCAAGCTTTGCTTTTATTGCTCCGATTCTTTACGCAAAAACCAATTTTGGCTTGCCTGCAGTACTCGGTGCGATTATGGCCTCGGGCATGGTGTATGTGTTGCTCAGTGCAGCGGTACGCCTGAAAGGTACTGGTTTTATTGACAAGCTATTGCCACCCGTAGTGATTGCTCCAGTCATTATGTGCATCGGTCTGGCGTTATCACCGGTAGCGGTGAATATGGCCATGGGTAAATCAGGTGATGGTGCGACGCAGTTAATTGCCTATCCAACGGCGATGATCATCTCGATGTCGGCGTTAGTCACCACACTTGCGGTCGCCACCTTAGGTCGTGGTTTATTTCGTCTGGTACCGATTCTGGCAGGGATTACTGTCGGCTGCACGTTGTCGGTAATCCTCGGCGAAGTCAACCTTGATGCAATTGCTCTGGCCCCGTGGTTTGCTCTGCCTGCGTTTGTCGCACCCGAGTTTCACCTCGGTGCTATTTTATTTATGCTGCCAGTCGCTTTAGCGCCCGCCATTGAACATATTGGCGGTGTGATTGCGATTGGTAGTGTGACGGGGCAGAACTATATTAAACAGCCAGGGCTGCATCGCACCTTACTGGGTGACGGCCTTGCCACCACTACCGCAGGGATGCTTGGCGGCCCCCCCAATACCACTTACGCTGAGGTGACCGGCGCAGTGATGCTGACCAAAAACTACAACCCAGTGATTATGACGTGGGCCGCAGTATTCGCTATTCTCTTAGCCTTTATCGGTAAGTTTGGTACCGCCCTGCAAAGTATTCCCGTACCGGTAATGGGTGGAATTTTGTGTTTGTTGTTTGGTTCGATTGCGGTAGTGGGCTTAAATACCTTAATCCGTAACCAAGTCGACTTGTCCGAAGCACGCAATCTAATTATTGTCTCGGTCACTTTGGTGTTTGGTATTGGTGGCATGAGCATTGGCAGCGGTGATTTTACGCTTTCGGGTATTTCATTATGCGCAGTGATTGCCTTGCTGCTGAATGTGATTTTGCCTGGCAATAAAGGCTGGAAAACAAAATTACCTGAAGAAGATGAAGCGTCAACACCGCAGTACTCGATCAAGAAAGATTAACAGCAGCACTAGAGTAAAAAGCCCTGTATAAACCAGGGCTTTTTACCTTTCTACAGGATCATTTTAGCTGCGTTGATGCGGTGTTAAATAAGCGACAGTATGACCTCGCCTGGCTTCACTGTCCTGTAACTCCATCCGCGCAATGCTACGTAAATGCACCTCATCTGGGCCATCTGCAAAACGTAAGCAACGGCCACCAATCCACAAGTCAGCCAATGGCGTATCTGGGGTTAAGCCCATTGCCCCAAACACTTGTATCGCGCGATCAACCACTTGCGTGTGCATGGTTGGAATCACCGCTTTAATCATCGCAATTTCTTTACGTGCGGCACGCGCGCCGACGGCATCGATCATCCATGCCGTTTTTAATACCAGCAAACGTGCTTGCTCAATTTCCATCCGCGAGCGCGCAATCCATTCCGATACGCTGCCATGCTGGTGTAAGTAACGGCCAAAGGTTTTACGCTCTTGTGAACGTTCCACCATCAGCTCTAGCGCCAGTTCTGCCATACCAATCGAACGCATGCAGTGGTGTACACGACCCGGCCCTAAACGCGCCTGCGCCATGATAAAACCATCGCCTTCGCTACCCAGTAAGTGGCTGACTGGCACCCGCACATCACGTAGAACCAACTCACAGTGGCCTTCAGGAGCAATATGGTTCATCACCGGAATATTGCGCTCAACCACGACACCCGGTGTATCCATTGGCACAATAATCATACTTTGTTGGCGCTTAGCATCACCATCAGGATCGGTTTTACCCATCACGATCAGTAGCTTGCAATTAGGGTGCGAGGCATTGGTAATAAACCATTTGCGCCCATTAATCACATACTCATCACCTTCACGACGGATCAAGGTTTGAATATTACTTGCATCCGATGACCCTACATCCGGTTCAGTCATGGCAAAGGCCGAACGTATCTTGCCGTCCAACAAAGGGTTAAGCCACTGCTCACGCTGCTCTGGGGTTGCAAACATATGCAGCAACTCCATGTTGCCGGTGTCTGGCGCATTACAGTTAAACACTTCCGAGGCCCAGCTGACGCGGCCCATAATTTCTGCCAGAGGTGCATATTCAATATTGCTCAAACCGTTGCCCGGCTCATCGTCCCGCAACGACGGTAAAAACAAATTCCATAAACCTTCAGAGCGAGCTAAGGCTTTAAGGTCGTCCATAAAGGAGACTGGATAAATACCTGCAGCCACTTCTTGCTGCCAAGCGCCAATGCGCGGCACAACATGCTGATCCATAAAACTGCGTAGCTGCTCGCGTAAAGCTTGGGTTTTTGCGCTATAAGAAAAGTCCATGCGATCCTCCAAAAGTGCCGGTGTGCTCAGGCGTTATAGAGAGATTAGGGGAGCTGTACGTTAAGCTGAAGCTTTATTGATTTAAATGAAGTGGCATCATCATTAATAATGATAGGCAGAGAGTTCTGATCATTTTACCAGCAATAAAAAGACAAAAAAAACCACCCATAAAGGGTGGTTTAAGACGTTTACACTTAGCCTATACCGCCGCCGCAGGGCGCATATAGGAAATAGGAGCTAAACTCGAGTCCTCAAAAGTCACCACTTCCCAAGCATCTGGTTGCTCAAGTAAGGTTCTTAACAATAAGTTATTCAGGCCATGTCCAGACTTGTAGCCACGGAACTCACCAATCAAACTTTTGCCGAGCAAATATAAATCGCCAATCGCGTCGAGAATTTTGTGTTTAACAAATTCATCTTCGTAACGTAAACCGTCTTCATTAAGCACTGAGTTTTCATCAACCACAATCGCATTGTCAACGCTGCCACCTAAGGCTAGATTATGTGTGCGTAAAAACTCTATATCTCGCATAAAGCCAAAGGTGCGTGCACGACTGACTTCTTTAACAAAGGAGGTACTGGAAAAATCGACACTCGCTTTTTGCGTACGACCGGCAAACACAGGGTGGTCGAACTCAATTTCAAAGCCTACTTTAAAACCTTCAAAAGGCACAAAAGTAGCGCGCTTTTCTCCATCTTCAACCGTTACTTCCCGCAAAATCCTGATGAATTTTTTAGGTGCATCTTGCTCTTCTAATCCTGCGGACTGAATCAAGAATACAAAAGGTCCTGCGCTGCCATCCATAATTGGCACTTCAGGAGCCGAAAGCTCAACATAAGCGTTATCAATTCCCAAGCCAGCCATGGCAGATAACAGGTGCTCAACCGTATCAACTTTAACCCCGCCTTTAACCAGCGTAGTTGACATGGTGGTTTCACCCACATTTTTTGCTAAAGCAGGTATTTCCACCGCAGGATCTAAATCCATACGGCGAAACACAATACCTGTGTCCACTGATGCCGGGCGCAAAGTCAGGTAAACTTTCTCGCCTGAGTGCAAACCGATACCAGTGGCACGGATAATATTTTTCAAGGTGCGTTGTCTAATCATGACTTAGGCCGCTGCTATACTGGTTGCGAATAGTTTTCAATAATTGCCCGCATCTTAACAGATGCTGAACGAATAAAGAAATCAACTCGCAATCACAGCCCTTATCAATCTGCTTGACGTCGTAAAAACGCTGGAATATCCAAGTAGTCCATTTCTTCTTGATTATTCGGCTTGCTCGCGGTTGCAGCACCACCCGCAGCACGACGATGTACCGCAGGACGGTCATACTTGTCGTAATTAACCTCGTTAGTGTCTTCAATAACGGCTGTCATCACCGGCACTGCTGCGCTCATTTTCAGAGAACTGGTGTTATCTACCACTTTTACTGGTTTTTCAACACGCGGATCTAAGCCTGTCGCAACAACCGTGACATGTAATTCATCACGCATTTCAGGATCAATCACTGTTCCGACTTTAACCATCGCTTCATCAGAAGCGAAAGCTTCAATAATGCTGCCGACTTCAGCGTACTCACCCAAGGTTAAGTCTGGGCCTGCAGTAATATTGACTAGAATACCGCGCGCACCATTGAGGTTGACATCTTCTAACAATGGATTGCGAATCGCTTCTTCAGTGGCTTCACGAGCACGATTCGGGCCGCTTGCGCAACCGGTTCCCATCATGGCCATGCCCATTTCACTCATCACAGTTTTAACGTCAGCAAAGTCAACGTTAATCATGCCTGGGCGCTTAATAATGTCAGAAATACCACGTACTGCACCGGCTAAAACATCATCTGCCTTAGCAAACGCTGACAACAAGCTGGCATCTTTGCCCAAGATGGTCAGCAGCTTTTCGTTAGGAATGGTAATCAATGAGTCAACATGCTCAGCTAATAAGCGAATACCTTCGTCAGCAATTTGCAAACGACGACGGCCTTCAAAAGGGAACGGACGGGTGACCACAGCAACGGTTAAAATACCCATCTCTTTTGCCACTTGCGCAATAATTGGCGCAGCGCCAGTACCGGTACCACCCCCCATGCCAGTGGTGATAAATACCATATCGGTGCCTTGCAGTACTTCAGCAATGCGCTCGCGATCTTCTTCAGCCGCTTTACGGCCTACTTCTGGGTTCGTTCCTGCACCCAAGCCTTTAGTCACATTAGTGCCTAATTGCAATATAGTACGCGCAGTAATATCGCGTAATGCTTGAGCGTCAGTGTTCGCACAAATAAACTCAACGCCTTCGATACTGTTCGCTACCATGTGGTTAACAGCATTACCGCCGCCGCCGCCCACACCAATAACTTTAATCACAGCACTCTGCGGAGTCTGGTCAACTAATTCAAACATGGCTCTCTCCTACCTTTCTCGTTATAGTCCAGTTTGCACTGGCGCTTTTAATTACAATTGATTTTGCAGCCAGCGCTTAACACGTAGATACATCGCTGGCTTTATTTCTACTTGATCGTTGCCGGTCCCTGCGACGATTGCGCCATAGGTTTGTTTGCGTAGTCCGTAGATCAGTAAGCCAACCGCGGTTGAATACACTGGGTTACGCACTACATCACCGATACCTTTAATGCCTTGGGGCGATCCTAGGCGCACCGGCATATGGAAAATTTCTTCTGCTAGCTCAACTGCACCTTCCATTTTCGAGGTGCCGCCGGTAAGGACAATGCCAGCAGGAATCATGTCTTCGTAGCCGCTACGACGCAACTCAGCCAGAATCAGGCTAAACAGTTCGTCGTAACGCGGCTCCACTACTTCAGCCAACGCTTGGCGTGATAATTCGCGTGGCGGACGATCACCGACACTTGGCACTTTAATCATCTCGCCTGGACCGGCTAATTTTGCCAGGGCACAGGCGTAGCGAATTTTGATCTCTTCAGCGTACTGTGTGGGTGTACGCAGAGCCATGGCGATATCATTGGTCACTTGATCGCCAGCAATTGGGATCACTGCCGTGTGCCGAATGGCACCTTCAGTGAAGATGGCGATATCTGACGTACCGCCACCAATATCAACCAAGCACACGCCCAGCTCTTTCTCGTCTTCAGTCAAGACCGCATCAGCTGAAGCCAACTGTTCCAGAATCACGTCTTCAACTTCTAAATCACAACGACGCACACATTTTTCAATATTCTGTGCAGCATTAGTCGCACAGGTGACCACATGCACACGAGCTTCCAGACGCACACCGGACATACCCAACGGCTCACGGATACCTTCTTGATTGTCAATCACATAGTCCTGCGCCAAGGTATGCAAAACTTTTTGATCAGCAGGTATCGCTACTGCTTGCGCAGCATCCAAGACACGCTCTAAATCAGCACGGCTAACTTCACCCTCACGGATCGCAACAATGCCATCCGAGTTTTGACTGCGAATATGACTACCCGCAATCCCAACAAATACCGAGTGGACATGGCAAGCCGCCATTTTCTGGGCTTCTTCAATGGCATGCTGTAACGATTGCACCGTTGACTCAATATTAATCACTACGCCTTTTTTTAAGCCGCGCGTGGGGTGCGTGCCGATGCCAACAATATTCAACTCACCTTCAGGAGTGACTTCGGCGATCAGCGCCACAACCTTGGAGGTACCTATATCAAGACCAACAATCATGTTGTGGTTATTTTCAAGTGCCATTAACTTTCTCTCCTTCACTGTGCCACCACTGCTGTAGTTTCAGCTTCTGTCGGGGCGCGCCAAGCCACTGCCAAACCATTGGCATAGCGCAAATCAACCCGTTCAACTTTATCAATCTGCCCTTGCAATTCTTTCTCATGAACTACAGCAAAACGACGCATTTTTTCTATCAAATGATCACGCCCAAACAGCAACTGCAGGCCTGTTTGCGTGGTCACGAACCAGCTGCCACGTTCGCGCATTTCCAGCTGTTTAATCGAATAGCCCAAAGGTCGCAGCGCTTGACTAAACGTTAAATACTGCTGCATGACACGACCTTGTGTATCTTTAGGCCCCGAAAGTTGCGGTAAGTGCCGATAAGCCTCCACATCTAACGCAGTAAACAAATAACCTTGCGTACTCAGTAAGGCATTCTGTCCCCAACGCGCAACGGGCAATTGTTCTTGAATAATCACCTGCAGCTGGTCAGGCCAAATCCGACTGACCTCAGCACTGACCACCCAAGGCAGCTCTTCCAAGGCTCGGCGTACAGCCTCAAGATCTACTGAAAAAAACAAACCATCGCCATACGGCATCAGCTGCTGCTCTAGCACCTGTTGTTTTGCCGTACTCAACTCGGTCAGAACACGAATTTTTGAAATCGGCGGATTAACATAAGGCTGTAAAAACGTTTTACAACGCTCAAAGTTCAGCAACAGTGCCACCACTAAAACGCTCAAGACTAGAAGATTGATCATTGTCCAGTTCGGTTTTGGCCACTGCCGTGGCGTTTTCTGCACAGCAGCACGACTCGCCCCACGCGCAGGCGCTTGTCGCGTTGCACCCCGTCGAGGTGCTGTCTTAGCCGGTCGCTGTGCACTGTTCAAAATTTTAACCTCGCGCCTGCAAAGTGCCCGCTAGAATGCTCAACACTAAAGCAGTAAAATCGATTCCCGCCGCTTGCGCCGCCATGGGTACCAAGCTGTGGTCAGTCATGCCGGGTACGGTGTTGACTTCTAAGAGCCAAAAATCACCTTGCGCATCCTGCATCACATCAGCACGACCCCAACCTGTTACACCAAGCGTCTGACAAGCACGCGCAGTTAACTCACGCAACTCTGCTTCTTTGTCAGCGTCTAAACCACAAGGAATCTGATACTGGGTATCGGTCGATAAATACTTGGCGTCATAATCGTAAAAAGCGTGACTGGTACCTAAACGAATCGGCGGCAGTACTTCACCATTGAGCATCGCGATAGTAAATTCTGGGCCTGAGATCCACTGTTCAACCAGCACCTGCGGATCAAACTGACACGCCTCTTGCCAGGCCGCTAACAAGGCTGGTAAATCATCAACTTTGGCCATGCCAATACTGGAGCCTTCGCTCGCAGGCTTAACAATCAACGGAAAGC
This sequence comes from Denitrificimonas caeni, assembly GCF_905120345.1. Classification (GTDB taxonomy): domain Bacteria; phylum Pseudomonadota; class Gammaproteobacteria; order Pseudomonadales; family Pseudomonadaceae; genus Denitrificimonas; species Denitrificimonas caeni_A. The sequence goes on from NZ_CAJHOA010000002.1 coordinate 289,538, forward strand.
CCAGCTCTGTAGCAGCCTGATGGCAATCCTCGGCGCTGACCAGTGCGGCATGGCGTGGTGTTGGTAAGCCGACACTGTGCCAAATTTGCTTAGTGCGCAGCTTGTCCATCGCCAAGGCCGAGGCCAACACGCCACTGCCGGTATAAGGAATCCCCGCGCACTCGAGTAAACCTTGTACGGTACCGTCTTCACCACCACGACCATGCAAAACAATAAAAGCACGATCAATCGGCTGCTCAGATAAGCGCATCAGAACATCAGCACCGACATCAATAGCGAAGGCGTCGACACCCGCTTGCTGCAACGCGGCTAAGACTGCTGCGCCTGATTTAAGCGATACTTCGCGCTCCGCACTATGTCCGCCATAGAGCACGGCAACACGACCGAACGCTTGTACATTAACGGACTGACTCATGTCGGCTGCTCCTGAAGATTAACGCTAAATAAGGGATGCTTAAGCAAGCCGGGTGCAATCCCACCGACATCACCTGCGCCTTGGCACAGTAAAATATCGCCAGGTTGCAATAAAGGCTTGAGCAGCGGGGCCAGGTCAGCACCTCGCTCGACATACAAGGGGTCTAAACGACCGCGCTGCCGAATGCTATGGCACAGTTGACGACTTCCCGCGCCAGGAATCGGTTCTTCACCAGCGGGATAGACCTCAAGCAGTAACAACACACTGGTATCACTTAACACTTGCACAAAGTCTTCGTATAAATCGCGGGTACGAGTGTAACGATGCGGCTGGTATACCATCACTAAGCGACGGCCCGGCCAGCCATCATGCACCGCTTTAATCACTGCAGCGACCTCACTCGGGTGATGACCATAATCATCCACCAGCATCACATTACCGCCTTCGACCGGCAACTCACCGTACATTTGAAAACGACGGCCCACGCCTTCAAAACCTGATAAACCGGCAATAATTGCCGAATCAGCAATGCCTTCATCAGTGGCAATGGCAATGGTCGCCAAAGCATTCAGCACGTTATGTTTACCCGGCATATTCACCGATACCGGCAACGGCTCACGACCCTTACGCAAGACAGTGAAGGAGGTACGCATGCCCTCTTGCGAGACATCAATCGCGCGTAAATCAGCATCATCAGAAAACCCGTAGGTCAGCATCGGACGCTTGACGTGTTTGGCAATATCGCGCACTGAGGGATCATCAACACAGAGCACAGCTAAACCATAAAACGGCAAGTTGTGGAGGAAATCGACAAAGGTCTTTTTCAGCTTATTAAAGTCGCCACCATAGGTGCTCATATGGTCAGCATCAATATTGGTTACAACCGAAACCATCGGCTGTAAATGCAAGAAGCTGGCATCACTTTCATCCGCTTCAGCAATGAGATAGCAACCACCACCCAACTGAGCATTACTGCCAGCAGCATTTAAACGGCCACCAATGACAAAAGTTGGGTCCAAACCCGCCGCTGCAAACACTGACGCAAGCAAACTAGTGGTGGTAGTTTTGCCGTGTGTGCCAGCGACAGCAATACCATGACGGTAGCGCATCAACTCAGCCAGCATTTCCGCACGCGGCACCACTGGAATACGACGCTCTAAACCACGCGCCACTTCAGGGTTACTGGGATTAATCGCACTGGAGACCACCAAAACATCCGCATGTTCAACGTTTTCCGCATGGTGACCAAACACCACGTGGACGCCGAGACTTTGCAAACGCTCAGTCACCGCTGAAGGCTTCAGGTCTGAGCCAGACACTTCATAGCCCAGATTGCGTAATACTTCGGCGATACCACACATGCCGGTACCACCAATGCCAATAAAATGGATACGACGAATACGGCGCATGCGGCGCATTTCAGCGGATGTCGGCTGTAATAAATCAACCACGGGCCACCTCCAAACACGCAGCAACAACACGCTGCGTAGCATCGGGCTGCGCCAATAATCGCGCTTGCTCACCCATGGTTTTAATCCGTTGCTTGTTCATCAATACCTCAGTTAACTGTGCAGCTAAACGATCTGCATCAGTAGCATGTTGTGGCAACAGCACGGCAGCGCCCTGCTCAGCCAAAAATTCTGCATTGCGTGTCTGGTGATCATCAATCGCATGCGGCAATGGCACTAAAAACGACGCCAATCCTGCTGCAGCCAACTCACTCACCGTTAGTGCACCCGCCCGACAAATCACTAAATCAGCCCATGCATACGCTTGGGCCATATCGCTAATAAAAGGTTGTACTTGCGCCTCTACAGCCACAGCTTGGTAACGCTCACGAGTGACTTGATCGTTCTCGCGCCCAGCCTGATGAATGACTTGCGGGCGCAACTCTTGAGGGATTTTAGCTAAAGCGGCAGGTAGCAGTTTATTCAGCGGCTCGGCACCTAAGCTGCCACCCAGCACTAATACATGCAGCGGACGCAGCGCTAAATCCTGCCGCTCGGTGACTAAAAATAACTCTTGGCGCACGGGATTACCGGTGGTAATACAGTTTTTAGCGTTCTTAAAAGTGTTTGGAAAGGCTTCACAAATACGAGTCGCAAAAGTTGCTAAAGCTCGATTGGCCGTTCCTGCCACTGCATTTTGCTCATGGATCACCAAAGGAACCGATGACAGCTTGGCAGCCAAGCCACCAGGACCCGTCACATAACCGCCGAAACCCAAGACACAAGCAGGTTGCAGCTCTGTCATTAAGCGCTTGGCCTGCCATAAAGCCGCCAGTAGTTTAAAAGGCGCAGTCAATAGCGAACGCAAACCTTTGCCACGCAAGCCGGTGACCTTGAGCGTATGCAAAGAAAAACCTGCGGCGGGCACCAGTTCATTTTCGATACCGCGTCCCGCTCCTAACCAATGCACTTGATAGCCCTGAGCTTTAAACTCTTCAGCACAAGCTAAGGCTGGAAACACATGACCACCGGTGCCTGCCGCCATAATCAAAATATTACCGCGCATCACGCACCTCCTTCGCCATGGCAGAAATTTGTGCCTTACTCATGGCGTTGGCTGAGAGCAATTGGGTACGACGCTCCCACTCAATACGCAATAAAATTGCCAGACTGATACAGCAGACCACTAATGAACTCCCGCCATAGCTGATAAAGGGCAGTGTCAATCCTTTGGTCGGCAACAGGCCGACATTCACGCCGAGGTTAATAATGACCTGCCCAATCCACAGTAAAGCCAAGCCATAGGCAACATAGGCTGAATAATATTGTTTCGCCTGCTCCGCCCAAACTCCGATAAACAGCGCGCGCACACTGACAAAGACAAATAAAGCGAGAGTGGTCAAGGCGCCCAACATTCCAAGCTCTTCAGCCAACACCGAAAATACAAAGTCGGTATGTGCTTCGGGAAGAAAAAACTGTTTCTGAATACTGTTACCTAAACCTAAGCCAAACCATTCGCCACGACCAAAAGCAATCAACGCTTGAGTTAATTGATAACCAGAGCCGTACTGGTCCTCCCAAGGATTAGTAAAGCTGGTCAAGCGCGCCATTCGATAGCTTTCAAAACGAACCACATAGACCAGTCCCGAGAGCAGGATACCTAACAATGGCAATGACAATAACAAGCGCACACCGCCCAGATAGAGCATCACAATCACACTGCCGAGCATCACCACCATGGCACCAAAGTCCGGCTCGAAATAAATCAACACGGCCATGGCCGCAGCCAGTAGCAAAGGTTTTAGCAAGCCACGCAACCGTTGTTTGACCTCAGTCTTGCGTCGCACAAGAAACCCAGCAATAAAAATCACCATAAACAACTTAGCCAGTTCGGTCGGCTGGATATTAAAAACCCCTACTCCGATCCAGCGTTTTGAGCCATTTACTTCACGCCCGATGCCTGGAATCAACACCAGAGTCAGCACCACAAAAGCCACCAGCAGCAGCCAGCCGCTGTAACGCTGCCAAGTAGACATTGGCACAAACAAAGTGACGCCTCCGGCAATTAAGGCGATCGTGATGTAAATCATATGCCGAATAAAATAGTAAAAGGTGTTACCGGTATTGGTATCCGCTACCGCTGATGACGCAGAAGCAATCATCACCAAACCGATCCCCATCAGTAACGCGCAAGCAGTCAGCAAGGGGAAATCGATATCGACTTGGTTGTTATGCCGCCAAGGGGACGGTAGCGCTAGCGCATCACGTATGTTCATAGCAACCTCCCGACCGCTTGGGCGAAGAGATCACCACGCTGCTCAAAGCTTTTGAACATATCCAAACTGGCACAAGCTGGAGCCAATAACACGCTATCACCCTCATGCGCACGTTTTGCTGCGGCTAATACCGCCTCCTCAAGACTGGTGACATGCTCAATAGCAACTGCACCGCCTAACGCCTGAACAACACGTTCAGCATCACGCCCTAAAACAATCACCGCGCGACAATATTGCGCAACAGGCGCTTTGAGACTAGAAAAATCAGCACCCTTACCATCGCCACCGGCAATCAAAATCAACTTGCCGACGTTACCTGTACCCAAACCTTCAATCGCAGCTAAAGCAGCACCAACATTGGTGGCTTTGGAATCGTTATACCAATCCACACCATGGACATTGCGCAACCACTGGCAGCGATGCTCAAGCCCTGGAAATTCTTGCAATGCCGAGAGCATCGCCGCCATAGGTAGATTGATTGCAGTACCGATGGCTAAGGCTGATAACGCATTAGCATAGTTATGGCTACCGCGAATTTTTAGCGCACTGACTGCTAACAAATGCTGGTCGCCATAGGCTAAATACGTTTCCCCCTCTTGCTCCGACAAACCAAACTCGCCTGCAGCTGGGGTCGACAAACCAAAACTAATGGTTGGACTCTGAGCCTGCTGTGGCTGTGAAGGGCGATCGTCACGATTGATCACCAGCGTTTGCGCATGATTAAAGACGCGCTGCTTGGCGGCAATATAGCCATCCACATCAACGTAGCGATCCATATGGTCTTCGCTGATGTTCAAGCACACCGCCACGCGTGCCTGTAGATGTGACGTGGTTTCCAGTTGAAAGCTCGACAGTTCCATCACATAGACATCCACCGCATCATCTAATAAGTCTAATGCAGGGACACCTAAATTACCGCCGACAGCCACCTTTAAGCCTGCTGCGGCACACATTTGACCGACCAAAGTGGTCACCGTACTTTTCGCGTTAGAGCCGGTAATCGCCACAATGGGCGCACGCGCATGCTGGGCGAATAAATCAATATCACCGGAGATGATCACGCCATTGGCAATGGCGGTTTGAATTGCTGGGGTGCTCAGCGCGAGCCCTGGACTGACATAAAGCACTTGCGCCGCGCTGAGTAACTCAGACGATAACGGTCCACAGTGCACAGTAATCTGTGGGTAATCACGCTGCAGCGTGCTTAATTCAGGTGGATTTTCACGGCTATCAGCCACGGCAAAAGTCTGCCCGTGGCGCGCTAAAAAACGCACCAGTGACAAGCCACTTTTACCCAGGCCAACCACGACCTGTGTTTGCTGATCAATGCTTTGCACGTTATCTACCTCAGTTTCAAGGTGGCAAGTCCCACCAGAACCAACACCACGGTAATAATCCAAAACCGCACAATCACGCGCGGCTCTGGCCAGCCTTTTAACTCAAAATGGTGGTGAATGGGCGCCATGCGAAACACGCGCTTACCGGTTAACTTAAAGGAGGCCACTTGAATCACCACCGATAAGGTTTCCACGACAAACACACCGCCCATAATGAACAGAACAATTTCTTGGCGCACAATCACCGCTACAGTGCCGAGTGCAGCACCTAAAGCTAAAGCGCCGACATCACCCATAAACACTTGTGCTGGGTAGGTGTTAAACCATAAGAAGCCTAGACCTGCGCCAACCAAGGCACCGCAGAAAATAATCAGCTCACCGACACCCGGCACATAAGGGATAAACAAATACTGTGCGAAGCTGATATGCCCAGAAACATAAGCAAAGATACCCAGCGCCCCACCGACCAATACCGTGGGCAAAATCGCCAAGCCATCAAGGCCATCAGTCAAGTTGACGGCATTACTGGTACCGACGATCACTAAGTAAGTCAGCAGCACAAAACCTGCGCCAAGCGGAATACTGATGTCCTTTAAAAACGGTACAATCAGCGCGGTTTCAGCAGGTGTTTGCGCGGTAAAATAGAGCACCAAGGCTGCCGCTAAACCAAACACGGACTGCCAGAAATACTTCCAACGTCCCGGTAAGCCACGCGAGTTTTTCTCAACGACTTTACGATAATCATCCACCCAACCAATCGCACCAAAGAGGATAGTGACCAGCAATACAATCCATACATAGCGGTTGCTTAGATCAGCCCAAAGTAAAGTACTGATAGTAATAGAGGCGATTATTAAGGCGCCGCCCATCGTTGGTGTACCGGATTTAGACAAGTGCGACTGCGGTCCATCGGTACGCACAGATTGGCCAATCTGTAAATTGCGTAATAGGCGAATCATTTTCGGACCGAGCCACAGCGACATCACCAATGCAGTGAGCACACCAAAAATCCCGCGCAGAGTCAGGTACTGAAAGACTGCAAAGCCTTTGTAGTACTGCTGTAAGTACTCCGCCAATAAAAGCAACATCAGAGTGCGTCCCCTAAACGTGTGCGCAGTGCATTAACAACATGCTCCATTGCCGCACTGCGTGAACCTTTAATTAAAAGTGTTGCTGGCCCACTCACTTGTGTGAGTAGCGCTTCGATCAGACTACTTTGTTCGAGAAAGTGCCCTGAAATACCACAATATTGTGCAATGGCATGCTGCATCAACGGACCTGTTGCAAAAACCGCATCCACTTTACCTTTGGCATATGTACCAATCTGTGCGTGTTCTTGCTCGGCCCACTCACCCAACTCACCCATATCACCCAACACCAATACGCGCTGGCCAGGCATGTTCTGCAAGACATCAATAGCCGCTCGAATTGAGGCTGGGTTGGCGTTATAACTGTCGTCAATCAACTGCACATGGTTGGCACATTCATAGACCACACTGCGCCCTGAAATAGCATTCATGTTTTCGAGACCTTGCTTAATAGCTGGCAATGGCAAATCTAAAGCATGTGCTGCAGCAACTGCGGCCAAGGCATTACTCACATTATGTAAACCCAATACCGCTAACTGGATAAAGCACTCACCGGCAACGCCGTGCAGGTTAAAGCCCATACGGCCTTGCGCATTACTGACAATACCGCTGGCGTAGACATCAGCTGCCGAGTTATTGGTGGAAAAACTTAAGACTTGACACACACTGTTACGCGCTCGCCACTGTGCAAAGGCAGGATCATCAAGGTTCAGCACTGCAGTATTTTCAGCGCCTAGACCATCAAGAATCTCGCCTTTGGCTAAAACAATATGCTCAGGACCGCCAAACTCACCGGCGTGAGCCATCCCAGCATTACTGATCACGGCCACCATCGGCTGTACTAAGGCAGCGGTATAGGCAATCTCACCGGCATGCGAAGCACCCAGCTCAACCACCGCAGCGCGGTGCTGTTGATTAAGCTCCAGTAAGGTAAAAGGCACGCCCAGTTCATTATTTAAATTACCACGCGTGGCCAACACCGCCGTTTCACCTAATTCACAACGACAGATGCTAGCAAGCATTTCCTTAACCGTGGTCTTGCCACTGGAGCCTGTAACGGCAACGGTTTGACCGTTAAACTGCTGACGGTTGATTAAAGCTATTTGCCCTAACGCAATCCGCGTATCAGCCACACAGAGCTGAGTGATATTGACCTCAGGCTGAAACTCTTCAACGACTGCTGCCACCGCTCCGCGCTTAGCCACATCGGCTAAGTACAGATGCCCATCAAAAAACTCACCGCGCAAAGCCACAAACAATTGCCCGCGACTGACCTTGCGGCTGTCAGTACTGAGGGCATGAAACTCAAGATCAGCACCCTGCAAGGTGGCCTTAAGTGGTTCTAGCAATTGACTTAACTGCAAAGGTTTAAACATCGCTCACCTGCCATACAGCTAACGCCTGCTCGGCCTGTTCAATATCTGAAAAATGCTGACGCAATTGATTAATTTCTTGGTAATTCTCATGACCTTTACCGGCCAAAACGATCACATCATGGCAACTGGATTGAGCAATCAGCTGAGCAATTGCGGCACCACGCTCATTAACCTCAGTCACAGCAGCACCCGCACTGAAGCCATTTAAAATGTCAGCGCGAATACTGGCAGGATCTTCACCGCGCGGGTTGTCATCCGTCACCACTGCAGCATCCGCCAAGCGTTCAACCACTTCAGCCATCAAGGGACGCTTACCCACATCACGCTCACCGCCGCAGCCAAATAAGCACAACAAACGCCCGTTAGCCGCCACATGCGGGCGTAACGCTGTCAACACTTGCTCGAGAGCATCCGGTGTATGGGCATAATCAACGACCACCACAGGCCGTTGTTGCCCACCCAACACCTGCATACGCCCTACTGGACCTTGCAGTTTTGGTAGCACCGCAAGCGTTTGCTCGAGGGAATAACCTAAACCCAATAGCGCGCCAATCACCGCTAATAAGTTACTTAAATTAAAACGGCCAATGAGAGCACTGGATAAATTGCCCTCACCTTGTGCAGTAACCACTTCAGCCTGAATCCCTGACGGACTAAAACGAATATTACGGCAGTAAATAGTGGCACTGGTGTCCGTAAGACTGTAGGTTATTAAGCGCGCAGACGAGGTCTGTTCGGCCAGTTCACGACCAAAAGCATCGTCGAGATTCAATACCGTAGCGCGCAATCCAGGCCAGCTAAATAAGCTCGCCTTAGCCTCTGCGTAAGCCTGCATGGAACCATGGTAATCAAGATGATCACGGGTCAAATTTGTTAACACCGCAACGGTAACACTCACTGCACTGATGCGATGCTGTGCCAAACCATGCGAGGACACTTCCATCGCCACGGCTTTAGCACCGGCATTTTTCAAATCAGCTAGAGTTGCTTGCACTGTCAAAGGATCAGGCGTGGTGTAATGCCCAAGGGTCAAATTGCCATAAAAACCACTGCCTAAGGTGCCAATCAAACCACAGTGTTGCCCCAGCAGATCGGATGCTTGCGCAAGTAACTGAGTAACACTGGTTTTACCGTTGGTACCGGTCACTGCAACCACTCGCATGGCGCGACTGGGTTCACCATAAAAACGCCCAGCGATTTCAGATAACTGTGCTTGCAAGTCGTGCACAGGCAGCAATAAAGCCTCACTGTCTTGCATCGCTAACGCATCACGTGCTTCGTAAACGACGGCTGAGGCGCCACGCGCAATAGCATCACCAATATAATCACGGCCATCCTGCTCGATGCCGTCTACCGCTAAAAATAAATCACCTGGACGCACCTTACGGCTATCCAGAGTCAGCTCACGAATTAATGTAGAGCTGGGTGCTTGCGCAAATAATTGATTCAGGGGCATTGCCATTAGCCGCGCCCTCCTTGTGCAGTGCCAACCACAACGCTTGGCGTTTCAGTTGGTAAGTTATCTGGACGCACATTGAGCATGCGCAACGCGCCGGCCATCACCCGTCCAAAGACTGGAGCAGCGACCAAACCACCGTAGTAACCGCCTTTACTGGGCTCATCAATCACCACCACAGCGGCAACACGTGGGTTATCGACAGGCCCAACACCGGCAAACAATGAACGATACGAACTTTTAGTGTAACCACCGCCGGTTGCTAATTTCTTAGCCGTACCACTTTTACCCGCGACGTGGTAACCCGGCACCTGTGCTCGTGCACCGCCGCCGCCAGCCTCTTCAACCACAGCCCGCAGCATACCCATCACCGAGTTGGAAATATCCGCATCAATCACTTGCGCACCGTCATCGGCTTTACGATCTTGGCGGATCAGCGACAGAGGCATATTACGGCCATGATTACCCAGCACCGCATAGGCATGCGCCAGCTGTACTGCAGTCACAGATAAGCCGTAGCCATACGCTAAAGTAGCTGTTTCAGCCTGTCCCCATTTGCGGTGCATAGGCAACTGTCCCACCCGTTCACCCGGAAAACTGAGACCTGTATCGGCACCAAAACCAACACTTTGCATGACGTTATAGACAGGCTGCGCGCCAATATCTAAAGCAATCTTACTGATTGCCACGTTACTGGATTTTTTCAAGACACCGGTTAAGTCCAATAGCCCACCGCGCGACACATCACGAATGGTGTAGCGGCCTATTCTCAGCTGGCCATTACCAGTATCGACTGTCGACTCTGGCGTCCAACGCCCAGTACCTAACGCCGCAGCAATTGAAAATGGTTTAACCGTTGAGCCCGGTTCAAACACGTCAACCATGGCGCGATTACGCATTGCTTGTGGGTTTAAATGTCGACGATTATTCGGGTTATAGGTTGGGTGATTGACCATTGCCAAAATCTCACCGCTGCGCACATCAATCATCACTAAAGAACCAGCCTTAGCCTCAAACTCGAGCAAGGCCTTACGCAATTCACGGTGGGCTAAATACTGCAGACGCAAATCAATGGATAATGCTAATTGCTTGCCCGGTTTAGCATTTTCCTTAACCTGCACATCACGAATCAAATCGCCTTTGCGGTCTTTGATGACCTGTCGTTTACCCGGTACACCAGTCAGCCAATCATTGAACGCAAGTTCAATACCTTCCTGACCCTGCTCATCAATATCAGTAAAGCCAACCAAGTGCGCGGTCACTTCACCCGCCGGATAAAAACGACGAAACTCTTCTTTAGCGTACACACCCGTCACTTTAAGATCGAGTACGCTTTGCCCGTTTTCAGGGGTTAAACCACGCTCCAAATACATAAATTCACGCGTAGCATTAGTCTCAATACGTTTAGCCAGCACCGCCGGTTGCACTTTAAGTGCTGCGGCGAGCTCACTCCAACGGCTCTTAACTGTCAGTAATTCTTTCGGGTTGGCCCACAAGGTCAGCACTGGTGTGCTCACAGCCAAGGGCTCACCGTTGCGATCGGTAATCACCCCACGATGCGCAGGTATAGGAATATGACGCATCGCCCGCGCATCACCTTGCATCGCTAAAAATTCATGACTAAAAATATGTAGATAAACAATACGCACTGCAATAGCAGCCGCTAGCACCGAGAGTAAAACCAGAATAATAATAAAACGATTCGGGTGTTCAACGCCTTGCAATCGTTTCATGGGGTCACCATCCTTATCGCCGCTGGCTCAGGAATATGCATGTTCAATTGCTGCACGGCTAAGGCTTCAATACGGTTATGCGCGGTCCAAGTACTCTGCTCTAAAATAAAGCGTCCCCATTCGGCTTGTATTCGATCGCGAATTTGTGTGACCTCAAACAGCTCATTTAAATATTTACGGCTGTTATGCGAGGCATAAGACACCGCGACTGCTGAAGCTAAATTAGCAACAAACAAAAACAGCAAAATACCGCTGAGGCGCGGTAATGGTTTTGCATAGATTCTGCTCACCGCAGCTTCTCCGCCACACGCATCACGGCACTGCGTGCTCGCGGGTTGACTTTAAGCTCGGCGGGGCTGGCGTATTGCGGCTTGCCAAGTAATTTGACAATAGGATCAAATTTTTCCGGAATAATCGGCAAATGACGAGGTAACTGATCGGCTTCACCCTTAGCCAGACGACGCATAAATTGTTTAACAATACGATCTTCTAATGAGTGAAAACTAATTACCACCAAGCGCCCGCCAACTTTTAATGACGCCAAAGCAGCGTCCAAGCCTTTTTCTAAGTCAGCCAGTTCATTATTCAAATGAATACGCATGCCTTGAAAAGCACGTGTTGCAGGATTTTTGCCTTTTTCCCAAGCTGGGTTCGCTTCAGTCAGTACAGCGGCCAAATCACCGGTTCGAGTAAAAGGCTGCAGCGCACGTCGAGCAACCACAGCATTGGCCATACGTTTAGCAAAACGCTCTTCACCATACTCTTTGAAAACACGCGCCATTTCTTCGGCGCTCACCTGCGCGACCCATTGCGCAGCGCTGATACCCTCAGCAGGATTCATGCGCATATCTAAAGGGCCGTCATGCATAAAGCTAAAGCCGCGCTCACCATCATCAATTTGTGGTGAGGACACACCGAGGTCGAGCAACACTCCATCGACTTGATTAAATAGCTGGCGCTGTTTTAACTCACTGTCCATTTCTGCAAAACTGCGCTGCACAATAGCAAAGCGCGCATCGTGCTCCTGCAGTTGCAAGCCGGTGGCGATGGCTAACGGATCTTTATCAAATCCCAATAGCTGACCATCACTAGCAAGTTGTTCTAAAATCAACCGACTGTGACCGCCACGACCAAAGGTGCCATCTACATAGCAGCCAGCCGAACGTACGGCTAAGGCATTAACCGCCTCATCAAGTAACACGGTGATGTGACTTAACGCTTCACTCATAATTATAGGACCAGATTCATTAATTCTTCGGGCAGGTGATCAGAGTTTTTAATATCTTCAAGATCAGCAGTAAGTAGCTCATTCCATTTTGTCTCATCCCACAACTGAAACTTATTCAGTTGTCCCACCAACATCACTTGTTTGGTCAAACCAGCCTGCTCGCGCAAACGCACGGGGATTAGCAAGCGGCCACTGCTGTCCAACTCTAAGTCCACTGCACTACCAATCAACAAACGATTCAACTGGCGCGTCTGTGGCCGCAGAGAAGGCATTTGACTGAGCTGGGTTTCAACTTTTTCCCAATCAGGCAAAGGATAAATACACAGGCACGGATCGGCTAAATCGATGGTAATAACCAACTGACCGTCACAACGCTCAAGCAACTCCTCCCGATACCGACTGGGCATCGCAAGGCGCCCTTTGGCGTCAAGATTAATAGCGCTAGATCCGCGAAACACCGCTGTGCCCCTATATTATGCAGTACTCAAGCAAAAAAAACCCACTTTTCCCCACTTCATGCCACTTATGCACACTATAGAAATCACAACGACCCAGCGTCAAGTAATAAACACAGAAAAACCGTTATAAGTCTTGAACTTAGCTACAGTTACTTCATTCAGTTTCTATTTAAATAGCGATTTAAAAAAATAATCATAGATGGATGAGCACCTTAACTAGAAAAGTTAAAGTGATTCCTTAAGAGATAGTGTTTTTCACACTCTGACCAACGGTCGTTAATCAGGAAAAAAAGCGGAGAGTCAATCTGTAAGCCGGGTTTTGTCGTGAACAGTCATTCCTCTAGGATCGCCATCACTGACGACCTCAAGCAACCTACCCGAGTCCAGCGCGGGCCACGCCAATGGACTCCTATTTGGTCTTGCTCCAAGTGGGGTTTGCCTAGCCACGGACTGTTACCAGCCGTGCGGTGCGCTCTTACCGCACCTTTTCACCCTTACCGGCACTTGCGTGCTTAGGCGGTTATTTTCTGCGGCACTTTCCGTAAGCTCACGCCTCCCAGGGGTTACCTGGCACTTTGCCCTATGGAGCCCGGACTTTCCTCCCTCTCACTACCGAAGTAGTGAAACAGCGACTGTCCGATCGACTCTCCGCGGCGAAGATTACGGTGCATTGCCTAGCACCGCAAGCATTCGTGATAAAAAACTTACACAATTTGTTCAACAATACAGTCCTTAGCAAGCCAATCCAGCATGCCATGCCCTGCTACAAAGCCACTGGCCAGACATGCGGTTAATAAGTAGCCACCGGTGGGTGCATCCCAATCCAGCATCTCTCCAGCACAGAACACTCCAGGCTTAGCGTTAAGCATCAAGCCCTGATTTAACATTTTTGCATCAACACCACCCGCTGTACTAATAGCTTCTGCTAACGGTCGCGCCTGCAACACTTCAATGGGTAGAGATTTAATCCACTGGGCCAGTTGCTGCATATCATTAAAGCAGTCAGCCGGCGCGCACTCACGCAACAATGCTGCTCGCACACCGCCCAAGCCCAACTGCGCCTGTAAATGTTTGCTCAGCGTTTTTTTGCCGCGTGGTTTTTCTAAAGCGCTTTGCACCTGAGCTAATGACTTATGGGGCAGGCAATCGAGCAAAACAGTACAGCGCCCGTCTTGGCGTATTTGCTGACGAATAGCCGCTGAGAGCGCATAGACCAAACTGCCTTCAATACCGCTACGAGTGATCACCCATTCACCTTGACGGAACGCCTGTCCAGCAACGCTCAACGCACAATTTTTAACCGGTGTACCAGCATATTTATCAGTAAAAACTGTACTCCAGGCAGCCACATCAAACCCACAGTTACTGGCCTGTAATACGCTGACAGCAATCCCTTGCTGCTCAAGGATAGGCAACCATGCCGCATCAGAACCCAGTCGCGGCCAGCTCCCCCCGCCTAACGCCAACAATACAGCGCTCGCGCGTACCTGCTGCTCACCAGCGGCCGTTGCAATACGCAATGCTCCCCGTTCATCCCAACCCAACCAGCGGCTACGCGTATGAATCTTTACCCCTAAAGCACGCAAGCGCTGTAACCAAGCACGCAATAAAGGTGCAGCTTTCATATCTTTGGGAAACACCCGCCCGGAACTGCCAACAAAGGTTTCGATACCTAAACCTTGCGCCCAATCACGTACACTTTGCGCATCAAACTGTGCCAGCCAGCCAGCCACCCAACCTTGTTGAGCATGATAGCGCTGTGCAAAAGCCTCCTTATCTTCACTGTGGGTCAGATTCATACCACCAATCCCAGCGAGTAAAAACTTACGCCCTAACGAAGGCATAGCGTCAAACACATGCACCACACATCCCGCGTCTGCGAGCACTTCAGCTGCCATGAGTCCGGCAGGTCCACCGCCAATAATGCAGACGGGCGCTACTGTTAAACTATGCTGCGAATCGGCCATAAAGCAGGCGCCTTTATTCAAAGTTAAAAATAAAATAATACCAGCCCAGCAATAGATAGCCGACAAAAGCTGAAAAAAACTTTACCATCTAACTCAACAATCAATCGTCACCCTATTATTCACGGCCTATCTGTTAGCCGGCGAGGAACCTAATGAATTCAATTCTTGACCAGTTAGTGTCGTTATTGAGTATGGAAACAATCGAGGAAAACCTATTCCGCGGAGTGAGCCAAGAACTCGGTTTCCGGCAATTATTTGGCGGCCAAGTTCTTGGGCAAGCGCTCTCTGCTGCCAGCCAAACGGTTGACCCCTCTCGCCCAGCCAACTCTTTACACGGTTATTTCTTACGCCCAGGCGATGCTAAAAAACCGGTAATTTATCAGGTTGAGCGTATACGCGACGGTGGCAGTTTTAGCACACGCCGTGTTACGGCCATTCAAAATGGTCAGCCAATTTTCACCTGCAGCGCCTCGTTTCATAAACATGAAGAGGGCTTTAGGCATCAAACAGATATGCCTGATGTGCCACCGCCTGAAGATCTAACTCCGGAAGAAGTCTTATCGCCTTATCTAGCTAAAGCGCTTACCAAAGAAAATCGTGAAAAAATGCTGCGCGCCAAAGCGATTGAAACTCGTCCCGTGCAGGTTTTAGACCCGCTGAACCCAGAAATAGGTGCACCGATTAAACATGTGTGGTTTAAACCCGCTGGAACATTACCGCAATCACCGGCCATACATAAATATCTCTTGGCGTATATTTCGGACTTCAGCCTGCTGACCACTTCGTTGATACCTCACGGCGCAACGATCTGGCAGCCACATATGCAAGTTGCCAGCATTGATCACTCGATTTGGTTCCACGAAGACGTCTGCTTAGACGACTGGCTGCTCTACACAACCGATAGCCCTTGGGCGGGCAACTCTCGCGGCTATACACGCGGCAGCATTTATACGCGTGACGGCCGCTTAGTAACATCGGTTGCCCAAGAAGGCCTTATTCGCACCCGCGGCGATTGGCAACATAAGGATATTATCGGTTAACGCTATGTCAGCATATTTAAAAAACTGTCAGCACTGGGTTTTTGATATGGACGGCACACTGACCATTGCCGTACATGACTTTCTGTATATTCGTCGCATGCTCGAAATTCCAGAGCATGCCGACATACTCGGACACCTGGCCTCACTGCCGAGCGCTGAATCTCAACAAAAACATGCCTGGTTGTTGGATCACGAGCGTCAGCTGGCGCTGAATGCACAGCCAGCACTCGGTGCAATTGAGCTGATCAAGCACCTCCATCAGCAGCAACGTAAGCTAGCCATTCTCACCCGTAATGCACAAGAGCTTGCACTACTGACTCTAGGGGCCATTGGTTTAAGTGATTACTTTGCGCATGAGCAGATTTTAGGTCGCGAACAAGCCATCCCCAAACCCAACCCAGACGGCTTGTTAAAAATAGCTGAACGCTGGCACGTCAAACCGCAGCAATTGATTATGGTGGGGGACTTTCAGATGGATTTAAAAACAGCCCACGCCGCTGGCGCTTATGCGATTCAGGTCAATAACGCAGATAACCTCTGGCCTGAACTGACCGATTTTCATGCCTCGGATTGCCAGCAACTGCTACAGGCAGTTATAGACTAACGCTTTAAAGGTTCACCAGGGCCATCAGCCAAAGCAAACCAGCCTTTTCAGAACGGGTTTGCCTGCAGAGTAAACTTATCGAGGTTTAGCATTACTCGGCTTTGGCTTATGACGACCTGGCACAGCCAATCGTGGTGCTGGGCGTACCGCTACCACGCGCGGCTGTGATTCAGCCGATAAGATATCGCCTAAGTGGATCTGCCCAGCCACCGCGGCGACTTTATTCTTTTTCAGTTTCTTCGGCTTTTTAATGCTACCAACACCGAGGATGGTTTCTGGCAAGCGGTGTTCGGCATAAAAATCTGGTTCATCAAAACGCTGTAAATTAATACCCATCAACTCTTCAATGGCAATTAATTTTTCTATTTCATCAGCGCTGACTAAAGAAATCGCCTCACCACTGAGCCCAGCACGACCGGTACGACCGATACGGTGAACATAATCCTGCGCCACAGTCGGCAAATCAAAGTTAACCACATGCGGTAACTGCTCAATATCCAGTCCGCGCGCCGCCACATCAGTGGCGACCAAGACTTGAATACGACCTTTTTTAAAATCCTGCAAAGCACGTAAGCGCGCCGGCTGGGTTTTATCACCGTGAATAGCATCCGCTGTCACCTGCGCCGCCATTAGTTTTTTATGCAGTGACTCAGCACCTTTACGGGTGCGTACAAACACCAGAACTTGCCCCCACTTACGACTGCTCAATAAGTGTAAAAGCAACTCGGTTTTATTGTGTTTATCAACCACCAGCAGATACTGCTTAACCGTCTCAGCTGCCGAGTGTTTTGGCGTGACATCAATACGTATGGGATCACGCAGTAAGTTGCCGGCCAAGGTACGGATAGGTCCGGAAAACGTTGCTGAAAACAATAAGGTCTGGCGCTTATTTGGCATTACAGAAAACAGCGCATTGAGCTCTTCAGCAAAACCTAAATCCAGCATACGGTCGGCTTCATCAAGCACCAATATTTGCATTTGATGAAAGCGCACCGCATTTTGCTGGTACAGATCCAACAAACGTCCTGGCGTGGCGACGAGCACATCGACCCCACGACGCAGCTGCATCATTTGCGGGTTAATACTGACACCACCATAAGCCACGGCTGTGCGCAACGGCAGCTCGTCTAAATAACTACGAATGGATTCATGCACTTGCTCAGCCAGCTCACGGGTTGGCACCAGCACCAATGTCCGCACACCGTTCGAGGTCACTTTTCCCCCTTGGGTCAGCAGCAGTTGTAAGACTGGCAAAGTAAATGCTGCAGTCTTACCTGTTCCGGTTTGCGCAGCGGCCAAGACATCTTTACCCGCAAGAATGGGCGCAATAGCTTTCTGCTGCACAGCCGTTGGTTGTTGGTAATTGAGGCGCTGTAAATTACCAAGCAACGCTGGCATTAACCCTAAACTTGCAAAAGACATGTACTTTTCCACCCTGACTCTTCTAACCCTTAGCGGGAACATTTTATATTCTACAGTGTTTGCTCAGCGGACTCTTTAATAAAGTAACAAAGCGGCGCTTATCCCCAAACGCGATGATGCCTTGCTCTGCTATTTTAAATTTTATCGTCGGCCAACAGCTCGTCCAGATGAGCTCTTTTTAGATAGTTTAGCGCGCGTCTAGACAATACCTCTCTCAACACAATCGGCACACAATAACAGCTGATGAGTTGCCCAGTAATTTCACGTATAATTACTTTTTGTCTTGAAGAATAATTTATTATGTTCTCACCTGACGCTCTTATTGCTTCTGCCAAACGCACCATCAGTCTTGAACAAGACGCTATCACCAGCTTACTGGCACGTATTGACGCCAGTTTTGTTAAAGCCTGCGAGCTTATTTTAGCCTGTAAGGGTCGCGTGGTAGTGGTGGGCATGGGTAAGTCTGGGCATATCGGCCATAAAATTGCAGCAACTTTGGCCAGCACTGGCACCCCTGCTTTTTTTGTTCATCCAGCTGAAGCCAGTCATGGTGACATGGGTATGATCACCACAGATGACGTTGTTTTAGCCTTATCCAACTCTGGCACCACCAATGAAATCATCACTTTATTGCCCTTGATTAAACGTCAGGGCATTATCCTGATCAGCATGACTGGCAACCCAGATTCAACTCTGGCCAATGCCGCACAGGTCAATTTAGATACTCAAGTTGCGCAAGAAGCCTGCCCACTCAATTTAGCGCCAACCTCCTCAACGACCGTAACCTTAGTATTGGGTGACGCCTTAGCGATTGCCCTACTGGAAGCCCGTGGCTTTACCCCTGAAGATTTTGCTTTTTCCCACCCAGGCGGCGCTCTGGGTCGACGCTTGCTACTGAAAGTGGAGCATGTAATGCACAGCGGCGATGATTTGCCCGCAGTAGCGCACGGCGCTTCATTACGCGCAGTCTTATTAGAAATGACGCAAAAAGGCTTAGGGATGACGCTGATCCTTGCACCCGATCAAACCTTAGCCGGTATTTTCACCGACGGCGATTTACGGCGCGCGCTCGATAAAGGCATCGATGTGCGCGAAGCCAGTATTGATGAACTGATGACCCATGGCGGCAAAACGGCGCGCCCAGATATGCTCGCAGCCGAAGCGTTAAAAATCATGGAAGATCATAAGATCAGCTCACTGCCGGTGGTCAATGAGCACAACCAAGCCATTGGCGCATTAAATATGCACGATTTATTACGCGCAGGAGTGATGTAATGCTAAGCCTTGGGAACAGTGATTTAGTACAACGGGCACGCGCGGTGCGTTTGCTGGTTTTAGATGTTGATGGCGTCCTAACCGATGGCAAACTTTATTTCCTCGCTGACGGCGGTGAAGCCAAGGCTTTTAGCACTTTGGATGGCCAAGGTATTAAAATGCTGATGAACTCCGGCGTCAATGTTGCAATTATTACTGGGCGCAGCTCTAGCATTGTGGAGCGCCGTGCAGCAAACTTAGGCATTAAACATCTTATGCAGGGCCGGGAAGATAAGCGCACTGCATTAGATGAACTATTGGCCATATTGCAACTTTCTTATAATCAAGTTGCCTACTTAGGTGATGATTTACCTGATTTAGCAGCTATTCGTTGTGTTGCTTTGGGTACAGCGGTTGCCAATGCCCACAGTTTTGTCCGCCAGCACGCTCAAGCCGTTACTCTGTTACGCGGCGGAGAAGGCGCAGCACGCGAGCTTTGCGAATTCATTATGGCGGCGCAAGGTACTCTTGAAGCCGCCCAAAGTGCTTATTTATAATTTTTGGTTGTGCCTATGTCCGCAAACTTACGTTTGGCTTTATTCTTTTTACCCTTCGCTGTTTTAGTCGCAGCATTGGGTTATTGGAATATTAATAGCCCAACAGCAAACGAGCCATCCGCTTTAACAGCAGCTGAGAATGCTATCGATTTTTTTGCACAAGGGACTCATACCCTGCAATTTACCGAGAACGGCACACTGCATTATGAACTGAGTAGCCCGCGCATCGAGCATACGCAGCGCGATGATATTACGTTATTATTACAACCGAATTTATTACTCTTTCGCGGCGGTGAACTGCCATGGAAGATTAGTAGCGAACGTAGCGAAATCAGCCCAGAAGGTAAAGAGGTTGAGCTGATCAAAAACGTTCGCATTGAGCGCACCGATGAAAAAGGGCGCCCAACCATACTCACCACGGAACAACTGATTTACGTGCCAGACACTGAATACGCACACACACCGCTTGCGGTAAAAATTGAAGCGGCCAACGGAGTCACTACAGGCGTTGGCATGCAAACTTATTTAAATGAAAGTAAAATGCATTTACTTTCAAATGTGAGAGGCCGTCATGACGTTCGCTAGAATAACAGCTGCACTCCTTGCTACCAGCATCAGCTTGCTCAGCGGACTGGCTCACGCCCTTCCCTCTGATAGCAGCCAACCTATTAATGTGCAGGCTGATAGTGCGGAAATGGATGATAAACGTGGCGTAGCGATTTATCGTGGCGATGTCATTATCACCCAAGGCACACTAAAGATTACCGGTGATACAGTCACCATCACCCTGAATAAAAGCGGTGATATTGATGTCTTCACCTCCGTCGGCAAGCCGGCTTACTATGAGCAACAACCCGCCACTGATAAAGCACTGGTACAAGCCTACGGACTGACCATTCAGTACTTTGCCAATAATGAAAAAATCATCATTATTGATCAGGCTAAAGTAATTCAACAAGGCAACACTTTCCGCGGCGAAAAAATTATTTACGATACAAAAAAGCAAATTGTCACCGCTGGACGCGGTAAGCAAGGCACTATCACGACGCCTTCGCCACGCATCAACATGGTCATCCAGCCCAAAAACAAAGAAAGCACAACAGAGTCAAGCGCCCCATGAGCAGTACCTTAACCGCGAAAAACTTAGCCAAAGCATACAAAGGCCGCAAAGTGGTGCATGACGTCAGCGTATCCATTAATAGCGGACAAGTGGTTGGCTTATTGGGCCCTAACGGTGCGGGCAAAACCACTTGTTTTTATATGATTGTTGGTTTGGTAAAAGCTGATAAAGGTAGCATTTTTATTGATCAAACCGACGTCAGTTTTCAGCCTATGCACGGTCGTGCACGTGCCGGTATTGGTTATTTACCGCAAGAAGCCTCAATTTTTCGCAAGCTGAGCGTGGCAGACAATATTCTAGCCATTTTAGAACTGCGTAAAGATCTCGATCGCGCTGGCCGCCTGCAAGCATTGGATGAACTCCTACAAGAGTTCAATATCACTCACTTACGCAACAACCTAGGTATGAGCTTATCCGGTGGTGAGCGGCGCCGAGTAGAAATAGCTCGCGCGCTAGCGACCAATCCTAAATTTATTCTACTGGATGAACCTTTTGCTGGGGTCGACCCCATCTCAGTGGGTGATATCAAGCAAATTATCAATCACTTAAAAGACAAAGGGATTGGCGTTTTAATCACTGACCACAACGTACGCGAAACGCTCGACATCTGCGAAACCGCTTACATCGTCAGTGACGGTCAAATTATTGCTGCAGGCTCACCCAGCAGCATCCTTGACAACCAATTAGTGAAAGATGTCTATCTGGGTCAAGAATTTCACTTGTAAGCCTATGTAAACAGGCTCGCACACCCTTTTGTGCGACCTAAACAACCAGAACCGCATCACTTTTATCATCATCATTAGTCTGTCAAGACTAGGCAAACAAGAAAATTTCAGGCATATATCTTGCTTAGAAGAGCCATTTCTTGGCGCACTGATGATTAGGAGTTATGCCTTTCCATTATGAAAGCCTCACTCGTTTTAAAAATGGGTCAGCAACTGACCATGACCCCGCAATTGCAGCAAGCCATTCGCTTGCTGCAAATGTCGACATTAGACCTGCAAGAAGAAATCCAAGAAGCCTTGGAGAGTAACCCGATGCTTGAACGCCAAGAGGATGGCGACAATGCTGACAGTAGCAACGAGCGTACCAGTAAAGCCCAGGAAAACAGCAGCGGCGGTCAATCAGCCGGCCAAGATGAGGCGGCGAGTAGCGCTGAGAATCAACCCGACTCAACGGATTGGACCGAGCAAATCCCTAACGAACTAGAGATTGATACCTCATGGGAAGACATCTACCAATCCAGCGCCAGCAATCTACCCAGTAGTAACAGCGAAGAATGGGACTTTACCAGCACCACATCCGCTGGCATTGACCTGCAAACTCACCTGTTATGGCAGCTTAACCTTGCAAAAATGACTGACAGTGATCGCATGATTGCTACGGTGATTATCGATAGCATCGGCAACGATGGTTATTTGCAAGAAAGCCTCGAGGAAATCCACGCCTCTTTCGATCCGATGCAACACATTGAAATGGATGAAGTGGAGATGGTGCTCAAACGTGTACAACAGTTTGAGCCAACAGGGATTGCTGCGCGCAACCTAAGTGAGTGCCTGCTACTGCAACTGCAGTATCTACCACGTGAGACGGCATGGTTGGCTGAAGCCAAAGTACTCTGCAAAGAGCATTTAGAGCTGCTGGGTAGCCGTGACTACAATCAACTGATGCGACGTATGCGAATTAAGGAAGAAGCGCTTAAAGAGATCGTACAGCTGATCCAAACCCTCAATCCACGCCCCGGCTCAGTGATTGAAAGCAAAGAGCCTGAATATATCGTACCTGACGTTATTGTACGCAAGGCCAATAACCGCTGGATTGTTGAGTTAAATCCGGAGATCGCCCCCCGTTTAGGCGTCAATGCACAATACGCCAGCTTTATTCAACGCGCAGACAATAGCGCCGATAACACCTTTTTACGCACACAACTGCAAGAAGCACGCTGGTTTATTAAAAGTCTGCAGAGTCGCAATGAAACCTTGCTCAAAGTTGCCACGCAAATTCTCGATTATCAGCGCGGTTTTTTTGATTACGGCCCAGAAGCGATGAAACCCTTGGTATTGGCTGAAATTGCGGAAGTGGTCGGTATGCACGAGTCAACCATTTCTCGCGTGACTACGCAAAAATATATGCATACGCCACGTGGTATTTTTGAGTTAAAATATTTTTTCTCAAGCCATGTCAGTACAGCACAAGGTGGCGAATGTTCATCAACAGCCATTCGTGCCATTATTTCTAAACTGGTTGCAGCAGAAAATCCTAAAAAACCATTGAGTGATAGCAAGATCGCTGCTTTACTGGAAGAACAAGGGATTCAAGTGGCACGGCGTACCATTGCCAAATACCGAGAGTCATTAGGTATTGCCTCGTCAACTGAGCGAAAACAGCTATTATAGGCATTGGTTAGTAACACTTAATTTACGCAGGCGGTACAATCCTGCAAACACCGCATCAAGCAGTGAAACTAAGGAGAACGGTATGCAAATCAACATCACAGGTCATCAACTGGAAGTTACTGAAGCTCTACGTGAGTACATTAATGGTAAGTTCGCTAAACTTGAGCGCCACTTCGACAAAATCACCAGTATCCGTGTGACACTTGGCGTTGAGAAAGTTAAACAAACAATTGATGCCACCTTACTGATTGCTGGTGGCGAAATTATTGCCAACGCTGAACATGACGATATGTATGCCGCTATCGATCTTTTGGTTGATAAACTGGACCGCCAATTAATCAAACACAAAGAAAAGCAACTGGATCGTCAAAAAGGCGTTCTGGAACGTTAAGACTTATATGATTCGATTAGAACATATACTGACCCCGGGGCGTTCCCAAGTGAACGTGCCGGGAGGCAGTAAAAAACGTGTACTTGAATACATTGCCCACTTAATTGCCACTGATTTACCTGAAATTGATGAGGACGTTCTTTTCGAAAGCTTAGTTGCTCGTGAAAAGCTCGGCTCGACAGGTTTTGGTAATGGCATTGCTATTCCGCATTGTCGACTAATTGGCTGCACAGCCCCTGTTAGTGCAATTTTACATTTAAAAACTGCAGTTGATTTTGACGCCATTGATGGCGAGCCAGTTGATCTACTCTTTGTACTATTGGTACCTGAACAAGCCACCGATGAGCACTTAGAATTATTGCGCCAAATTGCTAGTATTTTTGAACAAGATGATGTTCGCGAACGCTTGCGTAATGCGCCAAATAGCACCGCTTTATACCAAGCAGTGCTTGATGCTCAACTCTAGAGGTTCTGATCCATGCGTTTAGTTATCGTTAGCGGCCGTTCTGGGTCAGGTAAAAGTACAGCCTTGGATGTACTGGAAGATAACGATTTCTATTGCATTGATAACCTCCCAGCAATGCTCCTCCCTGAACTGGCTGAGCGTACGTTACTCGCCACTGAGTTGGTGTACCCGCAGATAGCCGTATCCATTGATGCGCGTAACGCACCGAATCAACTGGAACGCTTTCCTGAGCTATTAGCAGGTCTGCGCGAACGGCATATTATCTGTGATGTGTTGTATCTTGATGCGGACGATGAAACCCTACTGAAAAGATTTTCAGAAACCCGCAGACGCCACCCTCTGACCAATGATTCACGCTCACTGGCTGAAGCTATTCGTGATGAAAAAGTTCTACTGTCACCGATTATCGATCTAGCCGACTTAACCGTTGATACCTCGCATCTCAATTTGTACCAGCTACGTGACACCATTAAACTACGTTTACTGGATAAGCCCGAACCTGGCACTGCATTTTTGATTGAGTCTTTTGGTTTTAAACGTGGTGTACCGGTTGACGCAGATGTAGTTTTTGATATTCGCTGTCTACCCAACCCGTACTGGAAGCCTGAATTGCGCGCTTACTGTGGCCTTGATCAACCCATTATCGACTACCTTGGCGAACAAGCTGACGTGGCAGAAATGTACAGCGACATTTATACTTATCTAGCTAAGTGGCTGCCGCGCTTTGCCGCCAGTAACCGCGCCTATGTTACCGTCGCTATTGGTTGCACCGGCGGTCAACACCGCTCTGTGTATATGGCACAACGCATCGGTGAAGCGCTCGGCAAAGAGCTGAGCAATGTGCAAATACGTCACCGTGACGTCGTGCGTACTGACGAGAAAAATGATGCCTAGCTGTCAAGTGACTATTATTAACAAACTCGGTTTACATGCGAGAGCCGCAGCAAAATTTGTTTCAGTGGCCAATACTTTTCCGTGTCAGATCAGCATTGGCCGTGACGCCAATAACCTCTGCAACGGTAAAAATATTATGTCAGTGATGATGCTGGCCGCCAGTAAAGGCACAGCGTTGTCGATCAGCGCTGAAGGCGAAGACGCCGAAGCGGCATTAGTGGCGTTACAAGCTTTAATAGCTGAGCGCTTTCACGAAGAAAGCTAGGCCAGACACTGCAGCAGCGAACTCAATCGCTAGCCAATATCTAAGCAGTGCGGACCATCCACCAAAGGATCATTAATCAAGGTGCTAACCCGGCGCTCACGTAATTGCGGCGGTGGACTGGCTAACAGCTCTAACAGCTCTGCATCACTGCTCTGCGGATTAAGCCACAGCGCTTGTTGCTGCTGATTAAGTAGAATAGGTCGACGTAAATTGGCCGCTTGTTGCGTCAACATCGCAACACTGTAGTAATCACGCCCCGGCAGCGCATAGACATCCCAAATCGCAGCAAAATACAGCAACGCATCGTCGGCATACAGCCAAAATGGATGTTTGCGATGCGTCCCGCGCCATTCAAAAAAGCCATTGGCAGGCAAGACACAGCGCTGACTGCGCCAGGCTTTTTTAAACATTGGCTGAGTGCTGACGGTTTCTGCTCGAGCATGCGCTACCGCGCGAGTTAAATCCGTCATCCACTCCGAGGTAAAACCCCATAACGCCATCGCCGCATGCGGCTCTTGTTGCTTTTGCAACAGCATCAGTACCTGAGACTTCGGTGCTAAATTCCAATGCGCACGCATCTGCTGCGGAAAGCCAGGCAGCTGCGCTAGAGTTTCAGGCCAATTAAATAAAGCATAGCGTCCCGACATTACAGCCTCTCTTTTAACACTCTAAAACACCGTGCGCGGCAACATGCTGCAGCTCTGGAGTACCATCAATCATTGGTGTAGCTTGCTGATAACTGCTGATCAATTCGCGCGCCTGTTGCGCATACTGATCACCCACCATTAAGCCCAGCAGGCCTAAAGCAGGCAGTTCACCCATACCGCCCACTAAGTCCTCACCCTGCAAATACACCTCAATACCCTCACTGCGCAGCATACTGATCAACATTTGCGCTTCGATTAAATCAATAGGTTCATGAATTCTTTGCACCTTAGATCTCCTCTGCAAGTTATGCATTAATACGGGTATAATACCCCACTTGTCCAACCCTACAGCGCCCAAAGCACTGACCAGCATCCGAATAAGAGAATCACATGGATCAATTTGATAGCATTCGCCCCTACAATGACGATGAAGTGGCGACTGTATTGCAACGCTTACTGGCTAATGTAGACTTTTTATCCATAATTACTCAATACCGCTTCCCAACAGCTTCACGCTATTTCAGCTGGTTATTACGCCCTATTATTGCTTGGAAAATACGTAATGAGCTGGGTCCAGTCAATAGTGTACTGGCTCTACAGCAACGTATTGAATCCTATGTTGAGCGCAGTATCACCCAAGCGACTGACGGTATTAGCTTTTCGGGAATTGAACATTTACATACCGGCCAACCCCATCTCTTTCTCGCCAATCATCGCGATATCGTTATGGATCCAGCCTTTGTTAATTACGCTTTATTTCAGGCCAAACACACGACACCTCGTATCGCGATTGGCGATAACTTATTGCAGCGCCCTTTTGTTAGCGATCTGATGCGGATTAACAAAAGTTTTATTGTGCACCGTTCACTGACCAACCGTCGTGAGAAACTGGCAGCATTTCAATTGCTATCAGCCTATATCAATCATTCAATTTTAAACGATCATGAATCTATTTGGATTGCACAAGCTGAAGGCCGCGCCAAAGATGGCGATGACCGTACTGAAAGCGCTATCTTAAAAATGTTTCATTTGTCACGTAAAGATGAAGATTTTCAAGACGTTATCACCTCTTTGCGTTTGACACCGGTTGCCATCAGTTATGAATATGATCCTTGTGATATTGCCAAAGCACGCGAGCTGTATATTCGTGCGACAACAGGTGAGTATAAAAAACAAGTAGGTGAAGATGATGCCAGTATCGCGCAAGGCATTACCGGTTATAAAGGCCGAGTACATGTGCACTTTTGCCCAGTGATTTATGCTGGTTTTACTGACGCTAAACAGTTAGCTCACTTAGTTGACCAGCAAATTTGGCGCGATTATCGTTTATTCCCTGTGCATTACTTGGCTTGGTCGATGTGGGATCAGCAAGATACCGGTTTAGACGTACCAGAGATTGCTGACATTTTTAACCGCCAGGAAGTCTTAATCGCTAAACAAGAGTGGCAACGTCGTTTAGCCGCATGCCCAGAAGAACACCGACCTTATCTGATCATGCAATACGCTATGCCGCTGCAAAATCAATACCGCTGCAACGCTCTTCACGCTTAAATTTCGCAGATAACTGCATATGTTTTGAGGTTTTTATGCCCTGGTTACAAGTCCGCTTAGCCATTCAACCCGACCAAGCTGAGCAGTGGGAAGATACTTTGCTCGAACTGGGCGCCGTCTCAGTTACGTTTATGGATGGTGAAGATCAACCTATTTATGAACCTGATTTAGGCACCACACCACTGTGGTCGCATACACACTTACTGGCTCTATTTGAAGGCGATGTTGACTCTGAAGCTCTGCACCAGCATCTGCAATTACTCGGTGGTACAGATGCGCCAGAGATGCAGATCGAGCAGATTGAAGATCAAGATTGGGAGCGTAGCTGGATGGATAATTTTCACCCAATGCGTTTCGGCGAACGTCTCTGGATTGTACCCAGCTGGCATACGGCCCCAGAACCTGATGCAGTGAACTTACTACTTGATCCAGGCTTAGCGTTTGGTACGGGCACACACCCGACGACAGCATTATGTCTTGAATGGCTGGATGGTCAGCCGCTTGAGGGCTGCAATGTACTGGACTTTGGCTGCGGCTCAGGAATTCTAGCCATTGCCGCTAAATTGTTAGGCGCGGCACAACTGACCTGCACCGATATTGATACTCAAGCACTGGACGCCACGCGCGACAATGCCAACCGTAACGGTATTGCCGAAGAGGCTATGCCGGTGTACTTACCGCAAGACATGCCTGCGGGTGAGTTTGATGTGGTATTGGCCAATATTCTTGCCGGTCCTCTGGTCGAACTGGCACCACAGCTGATTCAACATACGCGCGCAGGTGGACGCATTGCCTTATCGGGTATCTTAGCCGAGCAAGCACAAGAGGTACGTGATGCTTATAGCAACGCTTTTGCTTTAGCCCCTACCGCAGAAAAAGACGGCTGGGTCTGCATCTCAGGGGTACGCCTGTAATCAATATTGCCTGATAGTCGGTACAGTTTAGCGATCTATATAGGCTAAACTGTACTGCATCCATGCGCCATTTGAATTTGATACAACCATGACAGATACGTTAATCACTCAATGTCCGCATTGTCAGACGCGCTTTCATCTGAAGCGCAGTCAACTTGATGCTGCGCAAGGCTCAGTACGCTGTGGCGCCTGCTTACAATCCTTTAACGCTATCAGTCAACTCAGCGTCGAGACAGCACGGCCTGCCGTACAACAAACGATTAAACCCAGCCCAAGTATCAGCATTATCTCTCGGTCTGAACCCAACACACAGGCGATTGACTCAAACAAAGAGTCCGCAATAACTGATCCGTCAATAACGCCAAATCGGTTAGATGAGCTAGAGCTTGATCATCAGCTCAATGGTTTAGCGCAAGAACAGCAGCACGCTCATCAACTACTCACAGAGCGGCTCAAGAGCAGACTCAGCGCTGCCGATCAGGCCAGCTCACTGCATAACACCAGCATCGAAACACTGAATGATTGGAGTCATGAACTGTTCGTTGAAGAACCTATGACAGCAACACCTTTAGCGAACGAGGCAGTCGCAAAGGCGCGACTGCAAACGCCAGTCAGTCCTACCGAGCGACGCAGCGATACCTCGCAAGCCCCCTTGCAAGAAGAGCCTATAACGCCTCGTGTTAAGCAGCTGGAATACTTTAGCGACGAACCATTACGTCTTGACTGGCGGAGCAAAAAAAAGCCTTGGAAACGCCGGCTAGCGTGGGGACTCGTCAACGCTTTAGCGCTACTGCTATTAGTCGGCCAATACACGTATAACAACTTTACCCAGCTGGCTCGTGACGACAACACACGCCCATGGCTGGCAGCACTTTGCCCATTGTTTGATTGTCAGCTGCCCGCGAAAGTGGATGTAAAGAAAATTAAAAGCAGCAACTTAGTGGTACGTAAGCACCCTGAATTTAGCGCGGCCTTGCTAGTGGATGCAATTATTTATAACCGTGCGCCATTTAGCCAACCTTTCCCACTGCTGGAGCTGACCTTCTCTGATCCGTACGGCAAGCCTTTAGCCAAACGTTTATTTAAACCTACAGAATACCTGAGCGGCGAACTGGCTGGACAAAGCCAAATGCCACCACAAACGCCGATTCATATTGCCTTAGAAATACTTGAAGCCAAAGGTGGCGCCGCCAACTACAGCTTAAATTTTGTCTCACCTGACTGATCATTAAACAACAGCGCTTAAACCCTCTAAGCGCTGTATTTAACAAGTCGCTAACTGCCCGCAACTTTCATTCGCTCAATCAAAACGGACCCCGTACAGACACTGCCACGTCGATCGAGGTCATTACCAATGGCAACAATCTGCTTAAACATATCGCGCATATTACCGGCAATCGTCACTTCATCGACAGGAAACTGTATCTCGCCATTCTCGACCCAATAGCCACTGGCACCTCGCGAGTAGTCACCGGTGACCATATTTAAACCTTGCCCCATCAACTCGGTGACCAGCAAGCCGCGGCCCATTTGTTTCAATAAAGCTGCTTGATCAGCATCGCCATGAGTGACAAAGAGATTGCGTGCGCCACCCGCATTGGCAGTGCTCGGCATGCCCAGCTTACGTCCAGAATAGGTACTGAGCATGTAATTGCTCAGCACGCCATTCTCAATAAAGGATTTGGCATAAGTGGCCAAACCATCACCGTCAAAAGCACTGCTGGACAAGCCACCTTTGAGTAACGGACGCTCATCTAACGTCAGCCATTCAGGAAACAGCGTCTGTCCCAACGCACCCACCAAAAACGAGGAATTACGGTATTGGCTACCACCGGCAATAGCGCCCAACAAGCTACCGAATAAACCGCCAGCCAATTCAGCAGCAAACAGTACCGGGACATCACAGGTTGGCACTGAGCGTGCCCCTAAGCGACTGACTGTACGCTCAGCAGCTAGACGTCCAATGGTTGCCGCATCGGTTAACAGGTCAGCACGGCGGGCATAGTCATACCAGTAATCACGCTGCATTTGTCCGTCAGACTCCGCGATCATCACGCAGCTGACACTGTGGCGAGTACCGGCATGACCCGCAATCAAGCCATGACTATTGCCATATACTGTGCACCCTACATCACTGTTCACGCTGGTGCCGTCGGCATTACTGATCCGTGAATCCGTCGCGAACGCAGCGGCTTCACACTCTAGCGCCAAGTCAATGGCTTGGGTTGGGCTTAAATCCCACGGATGCCATAAATCTAAATCAGGAAACTCCTGCGCCATCAATTGCTTATCGGCTAAGCCAGAAAACTCATCTGGCGAGGCGTATTTAGCAATGGCCAACGCCGCCGCCACCGTTTCTTGAATAGCAGCATCACCGGTCGCAGTCGTACTCGCCGAGCCTTTCTGTTGGCCGTGGTAAACAGTAATTGAAAAACCTTGGTCACGATTAAACTCAACCGTTTCAACTTCACCCTGACGCACACTGGTGGACAAACCTTGCTGCACCGAGACTGCCACTTCACAGGCACTGGCGCCTTGCTGCTTGGCGGTCGCAAGAATTTTTTCAACCTGGCTTTTCAGCTCAGGTAACGCTTGTGGACCGACACTTTCAATTAAACTCATAGTTACTCCAAAGCATTTTCACAAGACTCTAGCAAAGTACCAGCCTTGCTCTGTTATCATGGTGTTCTAATTGATTGGAACACCGTTATGTCTGACTACCTCGATGACTCACTTGACGAAGACGAAGAAAAAAGCAAATCACAAGTCAAACGTGAAATGCTTGCTCTGCAAGAGCTGGGTCTACGTCTTTCTGACCTTAAACCTGACTTACTGGACAAAATGCCACTCAGCGATGAGCTGCGTAGAGCCTTGGCCGAAACCTGTAAGCATACGGCACATATTGCCCGTAAACGTCATTCGCAATTTCTCGGTAAGCTGCTGCGCAATCATGATATTGATGCCATTATGCGCCCCATTAATCTAACTGACAGCCAAACCCGCGAATACAATGACCGTTTTCATGCCTTAGAACGCTGGCGTAATCGCCTTATTAGCGAAGGTGATACGGCGCTACAGGGTTTTGTTGAAGAATATCCAAGCACCGACATTCAACATCTGCGCAGCTTAGTTCGTCATGCTCAGCACGAACTGGCTCGCAATAAAGCGCCGACTGCCTCGCGTAGAATTTTCAAGTATCTACGCGATCTTGACGAGCAGCGCTTAGGTTTAAAATAACCAACAAGCCGCCAACATATCCGCCGTAACAACAGCGGATATGTATCGTATTCAATTAACTCCCCGTACCACCCACAGTAATACCATCAATCTTCAAGGTCGGCTGACCGACACCCACCGGCACTGACTGCCCTGCTTTACCACAGACGCCAACACCACCGTCCAACTCTAAATCATTACCGACCATCGATACTTGACGCATAGCTTCTGGACCATTACCGATCAAGGTGGCTCCTTTAACTGGCGCGGTAATTTTACCGTCTTCAATTAAGTAGGCTTCACTCGTGGAGAAAACAAACTTACCACTGGTGATATCCACTTGTCCGCCACCCAAGTTAGCGCAATAAATGCCGCGCTTCACTGAACGAATAATCTCATCCGGCTCGCTTTCACCGGCCAACATGTAAGTATTGGTCATGCGTGGCATTGGTACGTGCGCATAGGACTCACGACGACCATTACCGGTTGGCGCAACCCCCATCAAACGTGCGTTCATGCTGTCTTGCATATAACCACGCAACACACCCTTTTCAATCAAGGTGTTGCATTGGCTCGGTGTGCCCTCATCATCAATACTCAAAGAGCCACGACGGCCTGCTAAAGTACCATCATCAACAATCGTACACAGTGATGACGCCACTTGCTGACCCACTTTGCCGCTATAAGCTGAGCTGCCTTTACGGTTAAAATCACCTTCTAAGCCATGACCAACCGCCTCATGCAGCAATACGCCGCTCCAGCCTGGGCCGAGTACCACAGGTAACATTCCGGCAGGTGCAGCAATTGCTTCCAGGTTAACCTGCGCTTGGCGCACAGCTTCGCGGGCATACTCTAAGGCTCGGTCCTGCTCTAAGAAATAACGGTAATCACTGCGTCCACCACCGCCGGCACTGCCACGCTCACGGCGACCATTGTGCTCAATAATCACACTGACATTAAAACGCACCAGTGGTCGTACATCTGCGGCGAGACGACCGTCGAGGGTTGCGATTAAAATCTGTTCCCACGATCCAGTCAAACTCACCGTCACCTGACAAATTCGCGGATCTAATGCGCGAGTCGCCAAATCAATTCTTTTCAGTAGCGCTACTTTCTCTTCGCGGCTGATCACCTCAAGCGGATTATCCGCTGGGTATAAAGGCGTATGGGCGACACTTTGAATAGCGATTGGCTGTACGTTCTGACCCGATTGAGCAATGCTACGTGAGGCTTGCGCGGCTTGTAATAAGGCCGGTAAGGTCAGAGCATTACTATAGGAAAAACCAGTTTTTTCACCGGCTAAGGCGCGTACACCAACGCCTTGATCTAAACTGAAGCTGCCTTCTTTCACAATACCTTCTTCCAGCACCCAGGCTTCAGAAATACGGTTTTGAAAATATAAATCTGCCGCATCAATCCCAGGTCCAGCTAACTCGCTGAATACAGTGGATAATTGTTCTAACGCTAAGCCCGTGGGTGCCAACAAAACAGAACTGGCGCTGGCTAACAAATCACTCATGGTGTGTCCTCTGTGTCTGCGCGCGGTAACTGCGCTACAGAAAATCGTTTATGTTGCCAGATTGGCATACGTTGGCGAATGGCCGCTTGCTCAGCATACGCATAAGTACTGCTGATACAGCCTGCGCCTGTCGGTAACTCAGCCAACACACGTCCCCATGCATCAATAATTGCTGAATGGCCAAAAGTTTCACGACCCGGCCCATGCTCGCCACCTTGATTCGCCGCGAGCAGCATGCATTGTGTTTCTATCGCACGAGCGCGTAATAACACTTGCCAATGTGCCGCTCCAGTCAACGCAGTAAAGGCCGACGGCACGCTAATCAACTCAGCACCAGCATCACGCAAGGCGCTATACAACTCAGGAAAACGCAAATCGTAACAGATTGTCATACCTAAGCGCCCGACGGGTGTATCCACCACAGTACAACTCTGCCCTTGGGCATAACGCTCAGACTCTTGATAACGGCCCTGCTGATCATCGACGGCAGCATCAAACAAATGCAGCTTATCGTAGCGCGCGACGCATTCGCCAAATTCATTAAATAACAAAGAGCTGGCGCAGGGCTTACCGTCCTGATGCCCTGCAGGCAGCAGCGGTAACGTCCCACCAACCAGCCATAAACCCAACTCGCGCGCAGTTTGCGCTAACCAAGGTAAGATGGGGCCTTGTTGCTGTGCTTCAAGGGCAGCGATTTGTGCAGTATTAACCCGCCCCATCGCGGCAAAGTTTTCTGGCAACACTGCCAAACGCGCACCTTCTGCTGCAGCCTGCTCGAGTAAGCGGCGTGCGCTGGCAAGGTTCGCGGCAATATTTTCGCCCGATACCATTTGAATTACCGCAACAGTCATAGAAACGACACACTCCGCATTCGTTATGCTTTAAGCAGACTTGCGATGTTAGCAAGTCTGCAGACAATTTTACCGTATCAAGCACAGAGCACAACAGCTGCGCCGCTTATGCCATACTATTAGGCTTATTAATATCTTACGTGCCTATGCCAAAGCTTCTCGACATACAAAATCTGCAGTGCTCACAATGGCGACAAGCCATTCAACTCGGCGACTTTCAGCGCGGCAAAGACTACGCTGCACGAGGTCGCAGTAGCGTATTGCAGCTGCAGAACTCGACGTTAACCGCACAGTGTAAAGGCTCGGCTGGGCAAACCTATCTGCAAACCATCACTTTACTGGCCCAAGATACACACTACGATATCAATGGCCGCTGTTCTTGCTATGTCGGTTACAACTGTAAACATGTCGTCGCCGCGCTACTGACGCTTGAGCAGATGCAAAAAGAGGGACAACCCCCACCCAGTTTAAGCAGCTCAGTCAAAGCACCGGCTCCACAACACGTGACACAAGCCTTAAAAATCACTGATGCAGCTGTACAGCGACCGACTCCGCAACTGACGTTTGGCAGTGTCACACTGAAGCGTTACGACGCCCGAAGTAAACGCATGCAAACCACAATCCAGCACCGCGCAGCCTTGGCTTTCGACTATCACGGTCATCAATGCAGTGGCAAAGCAACAGCCAATTTTCTCGTGAGTACCGGCCCCTATCAACGCTTACGCATTACCCGCGATTTAGATTTTGAAAATCGCTGCCGTGAGCAATTGAAGAAGTTCGGCTGGCAGATCTCTCTACGACGTAGCGATGCGGTGCCAGAGAGCGCAGGCGATGCCTATGAGTTAGCTAGCGAGCAAGCTTGGCTGATTTTTATGCAGCAGCCGTTACAAGATTTGCGTGCACAAGAGTGGCAGATTTTAATGCTGCCACAGTTTCAGTTTAATCTACTGCCGGTTGAGCAGTGGTACGCCACGCTTGAAGAATCCCCCAGCCTCGACTGGTTTGCCTTAGAGTTAGGTATCGAAGTGGCAGGCCAATCCATCAGCCTGCTACCCATTTTATTACAGCTGATTCGCCAATCGCCGAAGCTACTCGATCCTGACTATATTGCCCAACGCAGCGACCAAGACGTAGTTTTAGTGCATATCAGCAAGCTAGGCCAGCGCGTAGCCTTACCTTATGCACGTATTCGTCCAGTGCTGATGACGCTGGGCGAACTGTATATCCGTGAAGCGCTAACTGACGACAATACATTGCGCTTGCCGCGCCAAGAGGCTGCTCGTTTAACTGAGCTACAAGCTCAAGGTATTGAATGGCATGGCGGCGAAGGCATTCAAGCATTAGCCGAACGACTCTCTCAGCCACTACAATCCTTGTGCCCAGTACCAGACGGACTCAACGCCACCTTGCGCGACTACCAACGTGACGGTCTAACTTGGCTGCAAAATCTAATGCAGATCGGTATGGGCGGTATTTTGGCCGACGATATGGGCTTGGGCAAAACGCTGCAAACTTTAGCGCATATTCTCAGTGAGAAAAATGCGCAACGTCTGCAACAGCCGGCACTCATTATTATGCCAACCAGCCTGATCGCCAACTGGCAAGATGAAGCGCAACGCTTTACTCCGCAACTTAAAGTGCTCTGCTTGCATGGCCCACAGCGTAAGACATTATTTACCCAGATTACCGAGGCTGATATTGTTATTAGCACCTATGCTTTGTTATCACGCGACAGCCAGCATCTGCTCGCGCACGATTGGCATATGGTGATTCTCGATGAAGCGCAAACCATTAAAAACCCTCACAGTAAGGCGGCGCTGTGTGTCAGCCAACTGCGCGCACAACAACGTCTATGTTTAACCGGCACACCCTTGGAAAATAACTTAGGTGAACTCTGGTCGCTGTTTAATTTTCTGATGCCTGGCTGGCTCGGCGATAACAAAAGCTTTACTCGTCAATACCGTACTCCGATCGAGAAGCAGGCCGACGAGCAGCGCTTGGCTCACCTTAAAGGTCGTCTTAAGCCCTTTATTTTAAGGCGCACCAAGCAACAAGTGGCCAGCGAACTGCCGGCAAAAACAGAAATCACCCATCACATCAATTTAACCAGCGCCCAACGAGATCGTTACGAAACTTTACGTTTGGCTATGGATAAAAAAGTTCGCGATGCGATTCAGCGCGTTGGTGCTGCACGCAGTCATATTGTCGTTTTAGAAGCACTGCTAAGATTGCGACAAGTATGCTGCGACTTACGTCTTCTCAGCGAGGAAGATGCTAAACAACACACCAGCAAAGCCTCAGCGAAGATGCAGCATTTATTGGCAATGCTGCGTACTTTTACTGCTGAAGGACGGCGGATCTTAGTCTTTTCACAATTCACCAGCATGCTGGCCTTAATCGCCGACGAGCTCAATAAGGCCAAGATCTCTTTTGTGCAACTGACTGGACAAACAGTTGATCGCCGCACACCCGTAGAGCGCTTCCAAGCGGAAGAAGTACCGGTATTTTTAATCAGTCTAAAAGCCGGCGGAGTCGGTTTAAACCTGACCGCAGCCGATACCGTCATCCATATTGATCCTTGGTGGAATCCTGCTACAGAAGCACAAGCCAGCGACCGCGCTTACCGTATCGGACAAACTAAACCGGTGTTTATTTATAAGCTGATTGCACGCGGCAGTGTTGAAGAAAAGATCCAACACCTACAAGAGCATAAAGCGGCATTGGCTAGCAGTATTCTTGACGGCGGCTCTAGCGTCAACTCCAGCCTCGATGACGCAACGATTGAAGCCTTACTCGCACCGCTTAACGCTTAAAAGCGAATCAAATATATTCACTGCATACCGGTTTTGCTATGCTCCGCGCATGACTTAAGGAGTATTGACGGTGAAAAAAAATCGAGCAGATAAGTTACGCGATAGCTTACATGAGCACGCTGAATCAGCAGGTAATCTTCTCGTAGAAGCGTTTCATTACCTTGCCTTATTTGCTATCGGCGGGATGACAGCTTGGGCGGGAACCATGGCGGCGCTAGAAATGCTGAGCAAGGGCGCAGCCTCGATTGATGATATTTTATTACTGTTTATCTACTTAGAGTTGGGCGCTATGGTCGGTATTTACTTTAAAACCAACCATATGCCGGTACGCTTTTTAATCTATGTGGCAATTACAGCATTAACCCGGCTGATGATTTCTGATATTTCTCATCATCAAGAACCCGATATGAGCGT
Organism: Denitrificimonas caeni; assembly: GCF_905120345.1. Classification (GTDB taxonomy): domain Bacteria; phylum Pseudomonadota; class Gammaproteobacteria; order Pseudomonadales; family Pseudomonadaceae; genus Denitrificimonas; species Denitrificimonas caeni_A. The sequence continues at coordinate 326,654 of NZ_CAJHOA010000002.1, forward strand.
GGTCTACGTATCTGGAGCCATTTTATTATTGGCCATCGCAGTATTAGTGGTGCGCTACGCGTCAGCACAGTTCCCTGCTATTACGCCTGCGACTAAAACTCACAGGGTGAGCGATGAAAGCCATGAAGGTATTGAGCCGTAACCCACTTACGTCGCCGCTGCATTCTATAAGTGATACAGCAGCGGCTAATTAAGCACTATAAAACAGGACTTTATTTGGTTGGGACCGGCATAGGGAATGCCATCACATTACCGACCGCAGCTTCACTGATGCGCGCCACGCCTAAGCGCTCAACTTCATCAATACGAACAATCGCATGCATCGGCACATAGCTACGAATCACACCTTCAAACTGTGCCTTAAGCTTTTCTTCGCTGGGATCAACTACGACTTGGGTACGCTCACCAAAAACAAACTCTTCTATTTCTAAAAAGCCCCAAAGATCACTTTGATAAATTGCTTTTGCATACATTTCAAAGACTTGGCCTTGATTGACAAAGATCACCTTAAAAATCGGGTTTTCGCTTTTACTCATAACCGCATAAAACTCATAAACGAACGGAGTGGCAGCTTAACATATTCACTCAATTGTGTAGTCTTATCCTATAACGCTTATTAGCTATTATGCGTGAGTCCTATCTCCCTGCGCATAACCCTTACGACTCACTGCAAAATAAAATCATTCAATGCTTGACTTGCGAATGAGAATTGTTATTATTAACTCAACTGATCGCAAGATCAGTGGATGACTAAAAAATCAACAGGTCGGTTTTTCAAGTTATCTCTCATCAGGCTAAACACGGTTTTGACCCGCACATGTGCGGGTCTTTTTTTGTCGATAATACAGCGCAGCAAAAATAACCCTCGAATTATAGAAACAATAAAGCCAAGCATTAAGCTTGGCTTTTGATTGTGCGAGGTGCGGTGCCTACCATCAGACACCGCTAGCTAACGTCTAATTAACGTACGCCTGCTTGACGCAACGCTGCTGGGGTGAAATCGCCCGAGGACGCAACTGATCCGAAGTCATACGACTGCTTCTCTTCGTTCTTCATACCCAAAGCTAAGTAACGACCCGACTGCAGGTCATACAAGGCTTCCAGCGAATACCAAGGCACTTGCTTGTTAAAGTAATACAACGCGTGCGCTTCAGCAACACGCCACAAGTTACCACGACCATCGTAATGGTCGATTGCCGCAGCTTGCCACGTATCTTCATCAATATAGAAGTCACGTTTTGCATAAATATGACGCTCGCCTGCTTTCAGAGTTGCCGTCACATGCCAAACACGGTGCAATTCATAACGCGTTAAGTCTTGATTGATATGGCCCGCTTTAATGATGTCAGCATATTTAAGCTTCGGTGAATCTAACTCATAGTTATTGTAAGAAATATAAATTTCTTTTTTACCATTAAGCTTCCAATCATAACGATCAGGTGCACCGTTATACATATCTAAGTTATCAGAGGTACGTAAACCATCGGCTGCAGTACCTGGACCGTCATACGACACTTGTGGTGCGCGACGCACACGACGTTGACCGGCATTATATAACCATGCCATACGTGGCTCTTTAATTTGATCTAGAGTCTCGTGAACTAATAACACGTTGCCTGCTAAACGTGAAGGTGCAGTAACTTTTTGCTTAAAGTAAAACAAAATATTACTTGGCTTACTGGCGTCGTAGTCTTTAAGTTTGTTGGGAAACACAAACTCATCATCAAAGTACACTAGTGAATAAGAACCGTTGGTTTGCGGCGTTGCCTGCGTGACATAACGCTTTACGCTGCCGCCACGGTAACGGGTAATATGGTTCCAAATCACTTCCAAACCATTTTGTGGAATGGGGAATGCATTCGCCACACCGAATTTTTCTAGACCATTACCACCTTGCACCATGTTGGTATTTAAAGCATTGGTCTTAGCAGCCTCAACCACATCCGCAGGCATATTCACCGAGCGGTGCGTTGTATACACAGGTATACGGTAAGTGTCAGGATAGCGCTTAAACATCGCCTGCTGTCCGGGTGTTAACTTGTCTTTATATTGCTCCACATTTTGTGCAGTAATAGTAAACAATGGTTTTTCGCCAGCAAACGGATTACCTAAAAAACCACGGCTATCAACAGAGGCAGCATTAGTGGCGATACCACCCGTCCACTCTGGAATAGTACCTTCGGCGTTACCTGCTTTTTCTGCACCAAACGGGGTTAACGTACTACCTAATTTTGCTGCCTCACTTGGAGAAACAGCAGCCATTACACTGGCAGCGAACAACGACAATAAAAATACTGCGCCAGTTTGCATTAAAGATTTATTTGTTTTCATTATTTTAGTCTTCCTAAGAGTAAAAAAATTGGGAGACACACAGTGCGCAGTGCTGACCCTCGCCAGCACTGCGAGCAGTTATTAGAAGTTCATACCAAAGTTTAATGATACAAAGTCACGGTCTTTTAAGGTGTTATAACGGCCATCAAAGAAGTTGGTGTATGACAAACCTGCGGTGTAGGTATTTTGGTAATCAGCATCAACACCAAAACTTACCGCTTTAGAGCCTTCGTTAAACTGACCATTAGGACCATAACCATCGACGTCATGTGAGAACGCCATATTGGGATGCAAGTTAATGCCGGCAAATACATCGCTATAATCTAGGATACCGCGCATACGATAGCCCCATGATGATGAGGTTACAAAGCCGTGATCACCATATCGTGCCACTGAGCTTCCTGTTGGATCAACAGCACTACCTTTCACACCAAAGATCGGATCACGACCATAGCGAACTTTATCTTTACTCTCTAATCCAGCGACATAGGTATAGCCCACTTCACCTACAACCGTAGCACGGCTGGCACCCAACACTTGGTCGAAGAAATGGGTAAAGGTGGTTTGCAATTGCGTCACTTCTTTACGTGCATAACCTTTTTGAATCGCACCGGGTACAGAACCGCCAGTCAGCACAGTAGCTAACGCCAACGTCATCTCTTGAGTGTTGATTTGAATCGGCGCATTCGGACGGTAGCTGACCTCACCCTGCCACGCGGTACCCGTAGGTAAGGTGGTCGAGAAACTTAAGCCAAACAGGCGAATATCTTCTGGATAATCCATGAAGTAATTACCGTTACCCACCGCAACTGCGGCACCACCTAAGGTTTTCGCTTGGCCAGTTAATTTACCGAACTGTGCAGGTCCATTAACCCAGCCTGGCTGTGCCATAGACGCGCCAACTAGAGCAGGTCCTGAGAGTCCGGTTTGCTTAGCCACCTGAGACAGGATGGTTGTATTTTGAATAGAGGCGGCAGCCGAACCAATACTTAATGGATTAAGTGCACTCGCATTCGCATTTTTCATACTAAGAAACGGGTTACGACTATGATAATTCATCATATAAGCACCGTACTCAGTGTTATCACCAAGCCAACGTAAGGCTAAACCATACTGTCCATCATCTTTAGCTTTGTTATCTTTACCTCGTGCAACCAACAACCCTTCTCTCTCAGAATAATTAATACCAACACTGCCAGTATTAATTATATTGGGAACGCCCATTGCGTTAGCACCATCAATACCCATCAACAAATCAGTCAACTGACGGTCTAGAATATGGTAATTATTATCACAGCCATCAGCAGCAACATCTGCACTAGAGAAGAAAGTCCCGCAGTTATCCACTACAGTTTGTTTCCAGCCAATTTGATAGAAGGCTTCCATCGATAGCTGATCAGTCAAGTTCTGCGAAACAAACAGCATATTAACAGGGATTAAACCTTCTTTTAGTTCAGCTCCTGGACGACGAAATGCGGATACATCAATCGGGTTAACCGAGTTGATAGAGTTCATAATAAAAGTACTTTCACCCCAACTAACCACCTGCTTACCCAAACGCACAGTACCGGGCTGGTCAGCAATGGAATAGTTTTGGTAAACAAAGGCATCTAAGATTTCCGCACCACGGGTCTTAGCGCCTTCCTTACGACCTTTATTGCTAATATCTTTAAACGGGCGGCTACCATCTTGCAATTCTGTATCGTACCAATATTTACCACGGACAAAGACCCCTGTGTCTTTGTATTTTAATTCGAGGTCATGTAAACCTTTAAAAATCTGTGAAAAAGTTTTACCGCGCTGGAAATTTAAACGACCATCATCTCCAGTCTGGGTATAACCGGTTCCGCCATTCGCGTTACCAATAAAGCGCTGATCATGTTTAGCGGTTGACCAACTGGCACCAACTGACAAAGAGCTATCAAATGATCCTTCAATTTCGCCTACATCAAAAGTGATTGCAGAGGCTGGCGTAGCCAATACTGATGCTAAGCCTACGGCTAATGGCAATTTCGCCAAACGCCATATATGTTGATTTCTTATAGTCATGGATGCAACTCCGAATGTTATTTTGGCTGTTGGCAGTATAACCAACCACTTCTTCAGACTAATCAACCAAAAGACTGATTAATCATACTAACCGCTCTAATCTGACGGTTTTAAATATTCTGTCACACTCTATCTATACCCTTAATGCAGCAAGCATGCCAATTAAATATATGACCTATAAGTCATATTTACACCCCCATAAAGACGTAGCCTAGAGGGTTGATAAAAAAACTGAAGCATCTGCTTGCCACTGGGTAATATCTTGCCGAATGCGTTTCTTATCGAGTTTGCCAACACTGGTCTTGGGTATTTCGGTAACAACTGCTACCTGTACCGGTATCGCCCACTTATTTAGTAACCCTTGTTCGACAAAAGGTTTGAGGTGCTCTTTAATGGCGCGCGCATCGAGTTGTTGCTCTGTTTTCAAGACAATCAGAGCAAAAGGCCGTTCTCCCCACTGCGGATCGGGCACACCAACCACCGCAGCTTCACGCACCGCCGGGTGACGACTGATTAAGTCTTCTAACGCCAAGGATGACACCCACTCCCCACCGGTCTTAATCACATCTTTAATGCGATCACGAATATCAATAAAGCCCATCTCACAGATGGTAGCGACATCGCCGGTATGCATCCAACCATGCTCCCACAAGGCTTCTCCTTGCTCAGGCTCTCGGCAGTAGTTTTGCGTTAACCAAGGTGCGCGCAATACCAACTCGCCCTGCTGATCACCATCATGAGCGAGAAACTGACCCTCTTCATCCATCAAAGCGGCTTCGACCATAGGCACAGCAATACCGGCTTTAATACGGTAAGTGGTTCGTTCATCTTCACTGGCAGCTTGTAGCTGCTCATTGAGCATCGCGCAAGAAATCAACGGGCAGGTTTCGGACATACCGTATGCGGCGGTCAACTGAATACCTTGAGCAAGGGCAGCATCATATAAAGCACGAGGCAAGGCGCTACCACCAATAATCAGCTTCCAACCTTTAAAATCTTTACCTTGCGCCGCTTTTGCACCAAGAATCATTTGCACAATGGTGGGCACGCAATGGGAAAAAGTAACCTTTTCACGCTCCCACAACTCAACTAAAAACTCTGGATCATAACGTCCGGGGTAAACTTGTTTGAGCCCCAGCATCGTAGCAACATAAGGCATCCCCCACGCATGTACGTGAAACATCGGAGTAATCGGCATATACACATCATTCGTGCCACATAAGCGCACGCTGTCGACACTGCCCACAACTGACGCCATGGCTAACGTATGCAGAACCAACTGACGATGGGTGAAATACACACCTTTAGGGTTCCCAGTAGTACCGGTTGTATAAAAAGTAGTGGCGACAGAATTTTCATCAAACTCGGCAAACGCATAACTGGGCTGCGCTGCCGCCAACAACGCTTCATACTCACCTACCGAGTCAGGCAACTCAACGCTCTCAGCGTCCTTATCAGCCAACAATAAAGTACGTTCAACAGTCGTTAACGAATTCGCCAACCCTGCATATAGCCCAGCAAACTCGCTATTGACTAGAACAAAGCGATCCTCGGCATGATTCATGGTGTAAAGAATTTGCTGCGGCGATAAGCGCACATTAATGGTATGCAATACCGCTCCCAGCATCGGTACGGCAAACATGCACTCAAGATAGCGATGACTGTCCCAATCCATCACTGCCACAGTGTCACCGGCCTTAACACCCATCGTTGTCAGAACATTGGCCAAACGCGCCACCCGCTCAACAAAAGTGGCGTAGCTGTAACGGAGTTGATCACGATAAACAATTTCGCGCTGACTCTCGTAGCGTACGCCGGAGAGTAAAAGGCTTTTAATCAATAAAGGGGCAGCATGTGCATTCTTAGCAGAAGGCAAAATACGCGTCTTTAACATATCGACACCTATTGTTATTTTTGGTCTGTGTGACATAGGTTAAGACAGCGCAGTGGGCCATGCATCCACCTAAAGGATGAATTTGACCAGCTCGCAAAAAAGACACAGGAAGATCATTCAGCCTTTATATACAGCTAAATAATGGCAGCTGTCATTGAGATTTTAACGTGACAGTAGCAGAACGAGTCACTCAGCGAGCCATACCAAGCTAGCAAAGCGACCGGTCACCGGCTGACGGCGATAGGAGTAAAATCGTGGATCGGTGACTGTGCAAAAACCGCCGCCATATACTGCCGTAACACCACAAGCGGCTAAGCGAAGACGTGCCAACTGATAAATATCAGCTATCCAGCGGTTATCATTTTCACTCGGAACAAAAGCCTGCGCAGTGATTGGGTTATCGTGCATAAAGGCTGCACGCACTTCGCCACCCACTTCAAAAGCTGCCACGCCAATCGCGGGTCCCAACCAAGCCATGACCTGCTGCGGTGCAACCTGCATACTTGCTACAGTATTTTCTAAGATACCAGCAGCCAGACTGCGCCAGCCCGCATGCGCGGCGGCAACACAAGAACCCGCTTGATCAGTCAATAACACTGGTAAACAATCTGCGCTCATAATGCAACAGGCAAGGCCGGCTTCGCGCGACACACTGGCATCAGCCGTGAGTATACGTCCAGCATCTGCAGCAACCACATGGTCGCCATGCACTTGATTCAACCAAGTGGGCTGACAGCCTAAAGCATTCGCTAAATATTGGCGGTTAGCCTGAACCTGTTCAAACGCATCGCCGACATGATCACCCAGGTTAAACGCTGCAAAAGGTTCAGCACTGTTACCGCTACTACGGGTGGTCACACAGGCCTGCACATGCTGCGGTGCAGGCCAATCTGGGGTCAGCCAATCAAACGGCCGTGTCACAGACGTCTCACTCACCCAACAAACGCTTCACGATCTTGGCGCAACAAGCTCAGCAGCCAAGTAAAGTCGTCTGGCAGTGGCGCCTCCCATTTCATTCGTTTGCCGGTGATGGGATGATCCAACTCCAAGAAACGGGCATGCAACGCTTGCCGAGGAAACGTTTTTAACGTTTCTAGCAAAGTCGGGTTAATGGCCGGCGGGATACGAAAACGTCCACCATAAGCAGGATCACCTACCAGTGGAAAACCCACGTGGGTCATGTGCACCCGAATTTGGTGAGTGCGTCCAGTTTCCAGCATCACGCGCGTATGCGTATGCGACCGAAAACGTTCTAAGACACGATAATGACTGACCGCAGGCTTTCCACTATCAATCACTGCCATACGCTGACGCTGCTGGCCATGACGACCAATCGGCGCATCAATCGTAGCGCCTGAAGTAATCACACCAACCACAATCGCTTCATAGGTACGACCCACTGAACGAGCTTGCATTTGATCAACTAGGCTGGTGTGCGCCACTAGTGTTTTGGCAACCACCATTAAGCCGGTTGTATCTTTATCTAAGCGGTGCACAATACCTGCACGCGGCACTTCAATCAGGCCAGGCACATGGAAAAGCAATGCATTTAACAAAGTACCATCGGGATGCCCTGCAGCAGGATGCACCACGAGGCCAGCGGGCTTATTTAAAATCAGAATATATTCGTCTTCATAAACAATATTTAGAGGAATATCTTGAGCAAGCCACTCACCTTGCGCTTCGCGTTCGGCCGTTAATGCCAGCTCTGAGCCGCTATAAACAGTGTCGCGTGGTCGTATAACTTGGCCATCAACGGTTAGGCGGTTTTCCTTAATCCAGTTAGTCAAGCGTGAACGGGAATGCTCCGGGAACAACTGCGCAGCAACCTGATCTAAGCGTTGACCACCCAATTCCACTGGAACCTTGGCGTATAATTTAATTGTTTCGGTCGTATTTGTTGGCATACTCATCAACAGAGAATGCGTAGGCTTTGGTTTCAAGCGCACGCTTGTGGTTAAATACAGCATTATTTGCCCTGAATCGTGATTCAGGGTGTTCACTATAACAGGACGGCTCACTGCAAGTCAGCCGACCGTTTACCGGCGTACTCAATCATGCATCTAAGGCACCTGCTATTTATCGCTCTTTTTACCTTATTAGGCGCCTGTGCGTCCAAGCAAATCGATGCGAATTTAAGTGAAACCGAGCTCTATCAACAAGCACAAACGGATCTTGACAAAAAAGGCTATTCAGCAGCCATCACCAAACTCAAAGCGCTGGAATCGCGCTATCCTTTTGGTCGTTACGCGGAGCAAGCACAATTAGAGTTGATTTACGCTTATTACAAAAACATGGAATCTGAAGCAGTTCGTGCCTCTGCTGATCGTTTTATTCGCCTGCATCCACAGCATAGTAATGTCGACTACGCCTATTACATGAAAGGTATCGCATCCTTTGATCAGGACCGTGGCTTACTGGCGCGCTTCTTACCGCTGGATATGTCACAACGTGATCCTGGCGCTGCACGTGACTCCTATAATGAGTTTGCACAGCTGACCAATCGTTACCCAAATAGCCGTTACGCACCCGATGCAAAACAGCGCATGATTTATTTGCGCAACTTATTGGCCGCTTATGAAGTACACGTTGCCCACTATTACCTGAAGCGCCAGTCCTATGTCGCAGCATTAAACCGTGGGCGCTATATCGTAGAAAACTTTCAAGAAACACCAGCGGTGGGTGATGGTTTAGCGATTATGACTGAAGCCTATCAGCATCTGACTCTGCCAGAGCTAGCGCAAACCAGTCTAGAAACCTTACAGCTGAACTACCCTGAGCACCCAAGCTTGGCAAGCGGTACATTTAAGCCTCGTGAAAAAGATATTGAAAACCGTTCATGGCTGAGCACAGCAACATTAGGCTTTATCGGTAACAACGAAGATTTACGTCCACAGCAGACACAAGCCAGCAAAGATGTCATCAGTCAGTATGAAAATGCGGCCGAAGAAATACCTGACAGCGTCCGTGCGGCAATTGATAACGAGCAGCCTAAACGCAGCTGGCTCAACCGTTTAACCTTTGGCTTATTCGGTAAATAGTTTAAAACAGCGCCGCGTAAATTAAAAAAGAAGGCTAAAGCCTTCTTTTTTAATATGTACCTACAACCAATACTTAATCACTCTATACAGCCAAAGCCTCATCAATAGCTTTCAGCAACTGCGGATCATTAGGCTCTGTGCGCGGAGAAAAACGCGCCAATACACGTCCTTGCCCATCAACTAAAAACTTTTCAAAATTCCACGTAATCTCGCCAGGAAACTCAGCACCTTCGCCTGCCAGTAAACGGTATAAAGGGTGATTCGTTGAGCCATTCACATCCAACTTTTCTGTTAACGGAAAAGTCACACCAAAGCGCTCCGTACAAAACGTTTGAATCTCGGCTGCGTTACCCGGCTCTTGCTTACCGAACTGATTGCAGGGTACGCCTAATACACTGAAGCCGTGCGCTTGGTACTGCTCATACAGTGCTTGTAAAGCAATGTACTGCTGGGTTAGTCCGCACTCGGAGGCTACGTTCACCACTAACAACAAACGTCCTTTAAACTGTTCCAATGGCAACTCGGTACCATCCAGTGCAGTGAGAGTTAAAGCATGAAAAGCACTCATTATACGCCCTCTATTTAGCTTGCTAGAATTCCTAGACAGCAAGTATCGCAGAGTCTTGCAGCTTATTCATCTTAGTAATAATACAGACTACTCGGGTACAAGCAGTGCTTGCTTCGCACATACAAAAAAGGAGCAATCTAAGCAGATGCTCCTTTAATGCGCCCTGATCAACAGTTGTGCTGTCGGCTCAATCGATAGTCAGATAAGACCATCGCGCTTGTGTGAAAAACATGGGGTAAATGTTTTTACAGACTCAATCTCGGTAAAAATTGAGTCAATGGGCATAGACTCTATACAAGCTGCGAACTGGTCTTTAGTGTACACAATAGATTGCAGAGAATAATTGCGCATTTCGCTTAAAAACAAAAAAATACACAAAATAATCGCGCTAAAACTAATTATATGGCAATAAAAAACCATACCCTCTATATTACAAGCAATCCAAACAACAAAAAGAGACTCTCATGGACAAACTTGACCGCTACGACCTGCGTATTCTGCAAGAACTACAGCAAGACGCACACCTGTCCAATCAAGACCTGGCCGAGCGTATAGGCCTATCCGCTTCACCGTGCTCAAGACGGGTGAAAACACTAGAAGATGAAGGCTATATTCTAAAACACGTTGCCTTACTCGATCGTAAAAAACTGGGCTTGACCTTAACCGCTTACGTTTTGATCGGTATGGATCGGCATACGCCAGAGCGCTTTGAGAACTTTCAAGCACACATTTGCCAGTGGCCTGAAGTGCTTGAGTGCAGCTTAATTACCGGTATGGATGCCGACTATCAACTGAAAGTGATAGTTCCAGATATGGACCACTATCAAAAATTTCTACTTGAAAAGCTGACGCGCGTCGACGGAGTGACCAGCGTACGCTCAAGCTTTGTGCTTAATCATGTACAGCTATCAACGGCGTTACCTTTGAGCCATTTGCAATGTTAATACAATCGAAAAAATGCTTTAGCATACAGCGCTGACATTATAAATTTCATGTAACAAGCGCCACAGCTACTTATATTGTCTTTTTTCTGGCATATACTATGAATACCTTGCCTTGGATCAATAAGATAACGCGACTGACCTGATCCATACGCTTGATACATTCACCATGCAGAGCAAACGAGCAGCCATTAAAAAACCCAACACTCTGTAATATCAGGAGGAAAGACCATGGAAACTGAAGTATTTGAAGACTTAATGATGACTGTCTTAGTGGGTGGTTTGATCTTATTTATGGCTTTTATTGTTTGGGATTTAGCCAAAAAATCTAAAGCCGGTCGTTACGGCACTGCAGTATTATTTTTTGCTTTGGGCTTGGGTGTTCTCGGTTTCGTTATCAAAAGCATCGTCATTGCCGTAAAAGGTTTATAGACATTTAACACTACAAGCCTTCACACCCAGCAACACAATCTCTATCTTTCAACGGTCACCCGATAGGCATTGAGAACAACCAAGCAGATCACCCTGCAAAGTCAATTTGCTGGCAACGATAAACGTTGCTACTAAGCCAAAGTACTTGGCAGCTCCAGCCTGCGCCACTGGCCATTGGGCAGATCAGCTAAACGCCACTCACCTATTTGTACGCGCACTAGACGCAAGGTCGGCAAGCCTACCGCAGCAGTCATCCGCCGTACTTGGCGGTTACGCCCTTCATAAATGGTCAACTGCAGCCAAGCAGTGGGGATATTCTTACGCTCGCGCACCGGCGGATTACGCTCCCATAATTCAGGCTCAGCGATGCGCTCAACCAACGCTGTTGCAGTTAAACCATCCTTTAACTCAACACCGTCACGTAAGCGTTGTAACTGTTCACTCTGAGGCTCGCCCTCAACTTGCACCCAATACACTTTACTCAGTTTATATTTTGGATCAGCTATTCGCGCCTGCAAGCGACCACTATTGGTTAGCAATACCAAACCTTCACTGTCGCGATCTAAACGACCGGCAGGATAAACATCAGCAACAGACACATAGTCTTTCAACGTTGCTCGCCCCTGTTCGTCAGTAAACTGAGTTAAGACATCATAGGGCTTGTTTAACATCAATAAGCAAGGTTCGTGGGGCTCAATTGCTTGCCGCCGTGCAGAGGGCCGTACCTGACGCGGATTGGCTGTGCTTGCACCGGGTCTAGCGCGCGCTTTCATTGGTTTTTTCATGGGGCACCCTACACTGTTAGGCTGGCAGCAAACTCAGCCAACCAAGGCTCAGCATCGCGTTCTGGGTTAACAGTTTCACTGGCATCCAAACGCAGCATGTCTTGCAACTCAACTACACCAAGCTCTGCATACAGCTCACGTATCATTTCGCCACCGGCGCAAAAATCCTCACCGTAACAGGCATCACCCAAAGCGATGACCCCCGCGAGTAAACCATGCCATTGCTGCGGCGGTTGCTCACGCAAAGCATGTACCAAGGGTTGTAAGGTTTCAGGTAATTCGCCCATCCCAGTGGTGGAGGTGACAAACAAGAGCACATCAGCGTCTAGAGCTAACAATTCAGAATAAGACACACGGGTTTTATAAGTGACATCCAACCCTGCTTCAGCCAATATTTGCGCGGCATGGTGTGCTACCTCCTCTGCTGCGCCAAACACTGTGCCAGAAATAATCACCACGTTCATTGTCATGCTGTGCAACCGCCTCATCAGTTAAGTCAGGTAAGTCAGGTAAGTCAGGTAAGTCATATCTAAACAACTCAAATGATTCTCATCATAACAAGAAACCAAAAAACTGTAACAAAAGCTATTCACCTAGAGTTTGTAGGTTGTACAAAGTTTAACTCTAGTATAACTTTATCGACTTCAAAGACAGCGCTGTTGATCGTCAATATTACCCTGCCAATTGCTGAGGATAAGGCTAACGTATGAGCCATAACGCTCCGATTCTACTCACAGGTGCCAGTCAACGATTGGGGCTGCATTGCGTCCAGCGTTTTTTAGATGCCGGTCAGCCCTTGATTATCAGTTATCGTCAAGAACGTGCTGAGGTTGATCAACTGCGCCAGCTCGGCGTGCACTGCATTCAAGCAGACTTTGCCACTGAACAAGGTGTTGTTGATTTTATTGCACAAGTAAAAAATGCAACACCCGTTCTGCGCGCGATCATTCACAATGCCTCGTTATGGCTCGCAGAAGACGGCACCGATGCCAGCGCTTTAACGCAGATGGTTAATGTCCATCTACTTGCACCTTATTTAATCAATACGCATTGTGCAGCGCTGCTGATGCAATCCACTCATGCTGATATTATTCACATTACTGATGATGTGATCCGTAAAGGTAGTGCTAAACGCATTGCTTATAGCGCCAGTAAAGCAGGCCTAGATAACCTAACCCTATCTTTTGCTGCACGTTTCGCACCACATATTAAGGTAAACTCATTAGCACCAGCGCTAATTATGCTACATCCCGATGATGATGATGAATATCAACGTCGTGCAACAGCCAAATCCGTCATGGGCACAGTGCCTGGCCCGGAAGTTATTTACCAAAGTCTGCGTTACTTACTCGATACGCCTTATGTGACAGGCACAACCCTTACTGTTAATGGTGGCCGGCATCTGAAATGATGCTTGGCTCGGAGAGCTGAACATGTGTGATGATTTAAGCAAACACTACCACGAAATCCTCGTTGGCCTTGGTGAAGATCCTGAGCGTGAAGGCTTACTGGATACGCCAAAGCGTGCCGCAAAAGCTATGCAATACTTATGCAACGGCTATGAGAAAAATCTTGATGAAATCGTCAATGGTGCGCTGTTTAAGTCTGACAGTGATGAAATGGTAATTGTTCGCGATATCGAACTCTACTCATTATGCGAACACCATATGCTGCCCTTTATTGGCAAAGCACACGTTGCCTATATTCCAACAGGTAAAGTACTGGGCTTATCAAAAGTAGCGCGTATTGTTGATATGTTTGCCCGTCGTCTACAAATTCAAGAAAACCTGACTCGTCAAATTGCTGACGCAGTGCAAGAAGTGACGGGGGCTGCCGGTGTTGCAGTGGTTATTGAAGCGAAGCATATGTGCATGATGATGCGTGGTGTCGAAAAGCAAAATTCAGTGATGACCTCTTCTGCCATGCTCGGCGTATTCCGCAAGTCAGGTACGACCCGTCAAGAATTTTTACAACTGATTCGGAGTCACTAATCTATGGCACGTCTAGAACCGGGAATGGCGCGGATTCGTATTAAAAATCTGCGTTTACGCACCTACATCGGTATCAATGAAGATGAAATCCGCAACAAACAGGATATTTTAATCAACGTCACCCTGTTCTATCCTGCAGATGATGCAGTGCAAATCAATGACATTAACCATGCATTAAATTACCGCACCATCACTAAAGAGATTATTCAGTACGTTGAGGAAAATCGCTTTGCACTACTTGAACGTCTAACCCAAGACGTACTCGATTGCGTGATGCGCCACCAGCAAGTGCGTTATGCCGAAGTTGAAGTCGACAAGCCTCACGCTTTGCGTTTTTCTGAGTCAGTGTCGATTACTCTCACTGCGCACCGTACAGCCTGAATAATGACATTAGACGATTTTCTAAAAGCCACTAGACAGCCAGGCCATCGTTTTATCGACACCCTGGCTTTTATTGATGCTCATTACCAATACAGCCCATCTGCATTTGATAATGGTGGGCTGCACAACCCTGCTGGTAGCAATCAAGGCTCGTGTAAAGTTCTAGGCTTAGCATTATTGGAAAAACTCAGTAGTCAGGATGCTTTACTGGCATTTGGCGAGCATTATACCTATGTGTTAGCAACGCCCAATGAAACAGAGCACGCGAATATCCGCAAGCTGCTGCAGCATGGTTTAGCCGGTGTACGCTTTACTCAATTACCGCTCAGCCGCCTTATTGTCTAATGCCCACTGGTAGAGTGCATTTTTACGCGCACCAGTAATCTCGGCAGCGATTGCTGCGGCACGTTTGGGCGGTAATTCAACCATTAAGAGCGTTAGGACACGCTGTGCTTCCAAAGAGACCTCCAGAGCATCAGCAGGCTCTTGATACCCCGCAATTAACAGCACACATTCACCCCGCTGCTGATTGGTATCAGCCGCGACCCAGTCATACAACTCTTGCAGCGGTAGATCTTTGATGGTTTCAAAGGTCTTGGTCAACTCACGCGCTAATACTGCGGGGCGATCAGCGCCCAATACATCACGCATATCAGCAATACTGTCCAAGATACGGTGCGGCGCTTCGTAAAAAATTAATGTGCGCGGATCATACTGAACAGCAGTCAGTCGCGTACAGCGCGCGACTTGCTTAGCGGGTAAAAACCCTTCAAAGACAAAACGGTCAGAAGGCAGTCCAGCTGCCGATAACCCAGCAATTAAAGCACAAGCACCCGGCACCGGCACCACCCGCACATTGGCCGCTCGAGCTTGGCGTACCAAATGGTAACCCGGATCAGAAATCAACGGCGTACCAGCATCAGAAATCAAAGCAATATCATCACCGGCCAAAAGACGAGTAATAAAGCGCCCACCTTCTTCGCGCTCGTTATGCTCATGACACGCGGCCAGCTGCGTGCGAATGCCAAAGTGTTGCAGCAAGCGTGTTGAGTGCCGAGTATCTTCAGCAGCAATCAAACTCACGTCAGCTAAGATACGTAACGCTCGCGCACTAATATCATCAAGATTACCGATCGGTGTAGCGACGACATACAATGTGCCAAACTCGCCCGACTGAGGTGTGGATACGCTCACAAAACACTCCGAAGATACAAAATAAAACGCCATTGTAGCCTGATTTAGCATGACAAGATCGCACCAATGCGCGCGCTTGGGTACAATCAAAGCATTCATTTCACCGTGCTTGGATTGCTTGTCTATGAAAACCCCGCTACGCGTACTCTCAACCCTGTGCTTGTCAGCTTTTTTAGTGGCTTGTTCCAGCTCTCCAAGTAACTCTTTGGGAGAATTACCGCCGACTAAGTACAATGATGTAGACCAGCTGTTACTACAAGCAAGTCAGAAAAATGCTAGCCAAGCGTTAGGATTGTACTTGGCGGCTGCTGATCTCGCGTGGCAACAAAACCAAGCGCTGCGCGCGCGTAAAATTCTAGAGGGCATTGATCTCAGCCAAGCAACCCCAGCGCAACAAATCTTTGCTAAAACTCTAGAAGCAGAATTAGCGTTAGCGCGCCAACAAGCCAAGCGTGCTTTAAAAGCATTAGAGCACCCCAGCTTTACCCACCTAACTGAAATGCCATTAAATCAGCAAGTGCGTAGTCAACTGGCGCGTGCGCAGGCTTTCGAAGATACTGGCAAGCCACTTGCTGCTATCCGTGAGCGCATTTACATTGCTGCTTGGCTAGAAGAGCAACAAGCATTTGCGAATCAGCAAAGCATCTGGGCGTTACTCAACGATCTACCGCGCGCGCAAACTAAAGATACCGGCGAAGCAGTACTTGATGGCTGGTTGGCTTTACTACGTATCAGCAAAGCGCCTGGTTCATTGGTGCAACAACAAATGAACATCAGCCAATGGACGCTACAAAATCCAGGCCATCCAGCCGCTCAGCAACTACCGGACGCATTGATAAAACTGCAACAGCTAGAGGCCGACAACGTTAATAGCATAGCTCTATTGTTACCGTCAAAAGATCCAAATCAAAACGTGGTCAGTGCACTGCGTAATGGTTTTTTTGCTGCCCATTATCTCGCCCAAGCCAATGGCGAGCACACGCCTACGATTCATATATATGACAGCAGCACTCTTCCATCAATGGACGCCTTTTATCAACAAGCCATAGCCGACGGTATCGAGTTAGTGGTTGGCCCATGGGAGAAAAATCTAGTCAGCCAACTGGCAGGTCGTACTCAACTGCCCATCACAACCTTAGCGCTGAACTACGCCGACAACCAACAGCACAGCCCTAAGCAGCTTTTCCAATATGGCTTAGCCGCGGAAGATGAAGCCCGTGTTGCAGCGGATCGTGCATGGGCTGACGGTATGCGTCGCGCAGCGGCTCTGGTACCCAAAAACGCCTGGGGCGAACGTGTTTTGGATGCATTCTCAACGCACTGGCAGTCATTAGGGGGTGAACTGGTAGCGACTCAACATATTGATCGCCCGACTGAGCTCGCGGGACAAATCGCCGAACTTTTTCAACTACGTGCGAGCGAACAGCGCGCCAAACAATTGGAAAGCACCCTAGGCTCAAAAGTAGCAGCACAGCCCGCACGACGCCAAGATATTGATTTTATTTTCCTAGCGGCTACGCCACAGCAGGCGAGACAAATTAAACCAACGCTAACGTTTCAGTATGCTGGCGACGTACCTATCTATGCGACATCAGCAGTGAACTCGGGTTCTGGCGAAGCCTACCCTGAACTCAATGGTTTACAATTTAGCGAAATGCCGTGGTTTATTGAAGTTGATGATGCAACACGTCAGCACATTACCTATCACTGGCCACAAGCCTTGGGCAGTATGGGTCGCTTTTATGCGATGGGCGTCGATGCCTATCAACTTGCTAACCAGTTACAACAGCTCAGCGCTATACCCAATAGCAGCGTGGTCGGCTTAACCGGCACTTTAAAATTAAGTCCTGAGCAACGTATTGAGCGTACCTTGTACTGGGCGCAGTTTACCAACAACAACATTGAGCAGCTTAAGGAAGCACAGAGTGACTAAGTCACTAAGTATTGGCAAAACCGTTGAGCGCTATGCTTTAAACTACTTGAAAAAAGCAGGTTTAAGCACCATAACGCAAAACTGGTCATGTCGTTTTGGTGAAATTGATCTGATCATGCTAGAGCACGAGACTGTTGTGTTTGTTGAGGTGCGCTACCGAAAAAGCAATTATTTCGGCGGCGCCCTTGAGAGTATTGATCAGCACAAACGTCGCAAGCTACTTAAAACTGCAGAGTCTTTTTTAAACGAAAATCCAAACTGGTTAGAACATGCGTGCCGTTTTGATGTCATTACTGTACAGCCAAGCCAACCAGAAACATTCAAACTTGACTGGATTCAGGATGCATTTGAATCCTAATCCCATTTTAAAAGGGCTGACCCTATGCAATCGCGTATAAAACAGATGTTTCAAGCCAGCATTGAAACCAAACAACAAGCTTTAACCGTATTGCCGCAAGCCATTGAAAACGCTAGCCTCATGATGGTCAGCGCATTACTTAATGAAGGCAAGATTTTAGCCTGTGGTAATGGTGGTTCAGCTGGCGATGCACAGCATTTCTCCTCAGAAATGCTTAACCGCTTTGAACGCGAGCGCCCAAGTCTTCCTGCTATTGCACTGACCACAGACAGCTCAACCATCACCTCAATTGCTAATGACTACAGCTACGAAGAAATATTTTCTAAACAAATTCGTGCGCTAGGCCAAGAAGGTGATGTATTACTCGCGATTTCCACCAGCGGTAACTCAGGTAACGTTGTGCAAGCTATCCATGCCGCACATGATCGTAACATGCATGTTGTCGCATTAACCGGCAGAGATGGCGGACAAATCGCGCCACTACTACTACCGGATGATGTAGAGATTCGTGTGCCCTCTAATGTGACCGCCCGCGTGCAAGAAGTACACTTGCTGACCATTCACTGCTTATGCGACTTAATTGACCACCAACTGTTCGGGAGTGAAGAATGATTCGTAAAATCCTTACCATCGCCTTAGTCGGCGTATTACTGAGCGCTTGTGGTGCTCGTAGTTTCGGTAATAAAATTGATGACCAGTTTATTGGTCCTGAAGTTGCACGCGCGATTAAAGATGCGCATATCGATCTTTCCACCAGCACCTCACGCATTGTTGTCACCAGTTACAATGGGATCGTTTTAGTCGCTGGGCAAACCCCTCGCGCAGAGCTAAAAGAAATCGCTGGCAAAGCAGCCCATTCGATAACCAGCGCTAAGAAAATCCATAATGAGTTACAAGTCACCACGCCAACTTCAGGCTTAGTGCGTAGCAATGATGGTTTACTCACCACCAGTGTCAAAACTCGTATGCTGTCCTACAACGATGTGCCATCTTCGAAGATCAAAGTGATTACTGAAAATGGTGTAGTTTACCTGCTAGGGATTCTCAGTCGCGCTGAAGCCAGCCGTGCAACGGCAGTCGTGCAAGATGTAAACGGTGTGCAAAAAATTGTGCGCTTGTTTGAGTATATCGACTAGATCCGCATTGCACAGATCAACAGCAGCACATAACAAAGCCCTTTATAACACTGATTGCAACGTGCCAGACGCACTGCAATCAGTGTCATAAAAGAATCAAACTATTTTATAATCCGCAAACTCGGACGCCCTGAGGATGGTGGCTTTGGTGGTTCATCATCAGGATCTATTGGATCAGCGGGTGTCTCACTATCTACCGCATGCAGGATTGTCGGCGGCTCATCCGTGTCACTAGCACTCTCGTCTAACAACTCTTCGTCATCATCAGCAAGCACATCTGAATGAGCATCAAAGAACATGCCCTGCCCGTTTTCACGCGCATATATCGCTAAAACGGCCGCTATAGGCACGTACAGCGAAAAGGGTGCGCCGGAAAAAAGCGCCTCAAAACTCACAGCCTGATTATCTATTTCAAAATAACGCACCGCTGCAGGCGCAGTATTCAGGACAATCTGCCCATCTGCTGCATAGCCAGGCGGCACCTTAACTTGAGGATAATTTGCATCAACTAGTATATGTGGCGTGCACTCGTTATCAACAATCCACTGATGCAGTGCGCGTAATATGTAAGGACGACTGGAGTTCATGATGTACTCATTCCCCTTAAGGACGCATCAAGCGCTCAGCGTCAGATAAACTGGCCTGAAAAGCTTCTCGCGCAAAATTTCTATCCATGTAATCCAACAGTGGCTGTGCCGCTTTCGGTAACTCAATTCCTAAAGCAGGCAAACGCCACAACAGCGGTAACAAGTAGCAATCCACCAGACTGAACTCATCACTCATAAAAAACTTCATGCTAGCAAATACCGGAGCAACACCGGTTAGGCTTTCGCGTAGTTCTTTACGCGCCTTGGTGCGTGCAGTTTCTTTGCTGCGCTTATCAAGAATTAAATCGACTTGCGCGCACCAGTCACGTTGTACACGATACGATAACATGCGCGTATTCGCGCGTGCCACGGGATACACAGGCAACAGCGGCGGGTGTGGATAGCGCTCATCCAAATACTCAAGTATGACCGTTGAATCGTATAAAGCTAAATCGCGATCGACCAAAGTCGGTACTGTAGCGTAAGGATTGACCTCCGCCAAATACTCTGGGCACTCACCATTTACGACATCCATGATTTCAGCAGTTACTGCCTTCTCCGCCAAGACTAAACGCACACGGTGCGAATACTGGCAGGTCGGATCAGAATAACAGCCCAACTTATTGGGGGCAGACATGCTTACCTCCTCCACTATAAATATACATAAAGCACAAAAACGCACGCGCCCATTAGGGCGCGTGCGTCACTCGATCGTTACCGCATTGTGTGTCAATGCACGTCTTTCCAGTACTCACGCTTCAAGAAGTAAGCAAATACAAAGAAGAAAGCAAGGAACAACAACACGTACGTGCCGATACGCTGGCTCTTGAGCTTAACAGGATTTGCAGAGTATTCGAGGAAAGTGACAAGATTTTTAATTTTCTCGTCAAACTCAACTTCACTCAGCGAGCCTGTTTTAGGCACAATCGTCAATTGATCACAGGCTTCGTGGGTCACAGCGACACCAGTCAATGGATCAAAGACTTTTTTACCGTCTTCTTCAATCTGCACTTGCTTGCAACCAATCTCTTGGCGACCTTGCAAACCCACTAAAACGTTGGGCATACCAACTAACGGGAAGACTTTGTTATTGACGCCATACGGACGGGTTGGATCTTCATAGAATGTACGCATGTAAGTGTACAACCAATCCGCTCCCCGTACACGAGCAACCAAGGTCAAGTCTGGCGGTGCAACACCCAGCCAAGATTTAGCATCAGCAGCTGTCATACTCGAGTTCATATGATCGCCAAACTTAGCATCAGTTAAGACTAAGTTTTCCATCATCAACTCTTCACTGATCCCCAGATCATTCGCAACACGCTCATAACGCTGGAACTTCGCGCCATGACAACCCATGCAATAGTTCACAAAAGTTTTTGCGCCATCTTGCATAGCCGCTTTATCAGTCAGATCAATTGAGACGCTATCCAAAGGATACTCGCCAGCCGCAGCAAATCCAAACATAGGGATTGCAGCCAAAATTAACGCAGCAATTTGCTTTTTCATTAGCCAGTCACCCTTTCCGGAACCGGTTTAGTCTTCTCCATTCTGGTATAGAAAGGCATCAGAATGAAGTAAGCGAAGTAAAGGACAGTACAGATTCGTGCAACCAATGTGCGCTCTGGCGTTGGTGCTAAGACACCTAAGACACCGAGAATCACAAAGCAAATGCAGAATACTAATAACCAAATTTTGCTCAACCAACCTTTGTAGCGCATTGATTTAACTGGACTACGGTCCAACCAAGGCAATACAAACAAGGCTGCAATCGAACCACCCATCGCGACAACACCCATTAACTTATCAGGTACTGCACGCAAAATTGCGTAGAACGGGGTGAAGTACCAAACAGGGGCAATATGCAGAGGCGTTTTTAGTGCGTTAGCTTGTTCAAAGTTCGGCTTTTCAAGGAAGTACCCACCCATCTCAGGGAAGAAGAACACGATGAAGCAGAACACAAACAAGAATACGATAACGCCAACGATATCTTTTACTGTGTAGTACGGATGGAAAGGAATACCGTCTAAAGGAATGCCATTTTCATCTTTATGCTTTTTGATATCGACGCCATCTGGGTTGTTGGAACCCACTTCGTGCAGCGCTAGGATGTGTAAAACAACCAGCGCCAGCAAGACAATCGGTACAGCTACAACGTGCAGAGCAAAGAAGCGGTTGAGTGTGATACCTGAAATCAGATAGTCACCGCGAATCCACTCAGTCAGATCAGCACCAATCACTGGAATCGCACCAAACAGTGAAATAATCACCTGTGCGCCCCAATATGACATCTGACCCCATGGCAGCAAGTAACCCATAAAGGCTTCGGCCATCAGCGCTAAGTAAATCAGCATACCGAAGACCCAAACTAACTCACGAGGCTTCTGGTATGAGCCGTAGAGCAAGCCACGGAACATATGCATGTAAACTACGATAAAGAACGCTGAAGCACCGGTAGAGTGCAGATAGCGCAGAATCCAACCGTATTCCACATCACGCATGATGTATTCAACAGAGGCAAACGCACCTTCTGCCGAAGGCTCATAGCTCATGGTCAGCCAAATACCGGTTAGCAGCTGATTGACCAGCACTAACAGAGCAAGTGACCCGAAGAAGTAATAGAAGTTAAAGTTTTTTGGTGCGTAATATTTAGATAAATGATCTTCCCACATTTTCGTGGCGGGGAAGCGTGCATCCACCCATTCCATAAACTTACTCATCAGACGGCTCCCTCATCAATACCAATAATGACGATATTATCCGACTCATAAGAATGCGGAGGAACTGGCAGATTCAGCGGTGCAGGCTGTGCTTTATAGACACGTCCAGCAAGATCATAGCGCGAACCATGACATGCGCAGAAATAACCACCCACCCAGTCAGGCCCTAAGTCCGCTGGTGCGACTTCTGGTCTAAAGGTTGGCGCGCAGCCCAAGTGTGTGCACACACCCAGCACAAACAGCAGCTCAGGCTTAATTGAGCGCTCTTCAGGATTAACATAGGCCGGCTGTTCTGATTCTTTAGACTCCGGATCAGCGAGTTGGGCTTCAATTTTCTTCAGCCCTTGCATAATTTCCGGTGTACGGTGCAGAACAAATACAGGCTGACCACGCCATTCAGCAACAATCTGCTGACCTGGCTCAATCTTACCCACATTGACTCGCACCGGTGCTCCCGCGGCTTTCGCCTTAGCACTAGGGGCCCAGGACCCCAGAAACGGGATCGCAGCCCCTGCCGCTCCAGCTGCACCCACCACAGAGGTGGCTGCCACTAGAAAGCGACGTCGGCCCGCATTCACGCCGTCATTGCTCATTAAGTCGTCTCCCATCAGCTATGTGGCCTGTTGTCAGGCCTTGTAATAAGAAAAAAGCTACTTACTTTCTTGATTGTAACAAATGGTAAAGAAAAGGTGTCTTCTTGACAAGTTTATCGCACACCACAATTCGACGAAAACCCTACCAAGCGACCAGCAGCAAGCGAGCGACATTTTGTCGCAGGACCAAGCAGATACAAAAAACGCCCTGATTCCTTGCGGAAACGGGCGTTTTTCTGCAGCAAGTATCGATCAGCGCTTAGAGTACTGAGGACGCTTACGTGCTTTACGTAGACCAACTTTCTTACGCTCAACTTCACGAGCATCACGCGTAACAAAGCCAGCTTTGCGCAATTCAGGACGTAAAGTTTCGTCATAGTCCATCAAAGCACGAGTAATGCCGTGACGAATTGCACCAGCCTGACCACTTGCACCACCACCAGCAACGGTGATCATGATGTCAAACTTTTCCAAAGTATCTGTTAACTCAAGCGGCTGACGAACCATCATTCGTGCAGTCTCACGAGCGAAAAAATTCTCTAGCGTGCGATTGTTAATAGAAATGCTGCCTGTACCCGGACGTAAAAAAACGCGTGCGGTTGCAGTCTTGCGACGGCCAGTGCCGTAATTTTGAGTCGCCGACATAATCAACTATCCCGTTAAATCTTAAGTTCTTGGGGCTGCTGTGCAGCGTGCGGGTGGTTAGTACCTGCATACACTTTCAGCTTGCGATACATGTCGCGGCCCAGCGGATTTCTTGGAAGCATACCTTTTACCGCAGCTTCAAGAACACGTTCAGGTGCTTTCTCAATCAGTTTCTCGAAACTGATTTCCTTAATACCGCCAGGAAAACCAGTGTGGGAGTAATAGATTTTGTCTGATGTTTTTTTACCAGTAACACGCACCTGTTCAGCATTAATAACAACGATGTAATCGCCAGTATCAACGTGCGGAGTATACTCAGGCTTGTGCTTACCGCGCAAACGGCTAGCAATCTCAGTGGCCAAACGACCCAGAGTCTGGCCTGCAGCGTCGACGACATACCAGTCGCGCTGTACAGTTTCATTTTTTGCTGTAAAAGTTTTCATTCGCTATGGCCTCAGGGCCGCCTTAAAAATAGACGGCAAATCCTAATGAATAGTATTGTCTTTGACAAGTCAAAGTAAGCTCATATGACAGACGCTACTTCGGGGGCTCGGGTCTATCACGTCTGCTATGGCTCTAAGTTCGGCAAATCTGCATCGTTTCGCCTTCTGTTCTGTATATAGGCTAGGCATTGCCAACAAAACAGCCGCGTAATTATGCCCGTTAGCGAAAAAAAAGCAACTGCTTAATTGTCCGCAACGTTATTAAAAATAATTTTACCGATTTATAAAAATAGTGACGGCATAAAGTATAGCAGCTTTTATCTAACTGTTTTCTTGGTTTTTAGCCTGTTGCAGTTCACAAGTCGCACTGAAGAAGCAGTAAAAGGTTTAGTTCTCTAGCATTCCCTACTGTCCATGGGTCTATAATAAGATGGCATTCACTTGTGGAGCCATCATGTATATTCCGCCATTATTTTCTGCTTTACGGCAATCATTTGCCGCTGGCTATACGCTAAACGCTTTACGCGGTGACATTAGCGCAGGCCTAACCGTTGGCATTATTGCCATTCCTCTGGCGATGGCACTGGCTATTGCGGTAGGTGCCCCACCACAACATGGACTGTATACCGTCCTTATTGGTGGCTCGCTAATCGCGCTAACCGGTGGCTCGCGCTTTAACGTTTCCGGGCCCACAGCAGCCTTTGTCGTCATTCTGCTACCGATCACCCAGCAATTTGGTGTTGGCGGATTATTACTGTGCACCGCCATGGCGGGTGTGATCTTAATTAGCATGGCGGTCTTGCGGGCAGGCGCTCTACTGCAATTTATACCTTATCCGGTCACGTTAGGCTTTACTGCTGGGATTGGCGTGGTGATTGCTACCTTACAAATCAAAGATGCCTTTGGTTTAGAAAATATAGCGCCT
This sequence comes from Denitrificimonas caeni, assembly GCF_905120345.1. GTDB lineage: Bacteria > Pseudomonadota > Gammaproteobacteria > Pseudomonadales > Pseudomonadaceae > Denitrificimonas > Denitrificimonas caeni_A. The sequence goes on from NZ_CAJHOA010000002.1 coordinate 351,601, forward strand.
GCAGCCAACTACATTGAGCAAATCAGCGCACTAGGACAAGCACTGCCTAGCATTCATCTTGGTGATACTCTAGTCGCCGCCATAACCTTAGCAGTGCTGATTATTTGGCCGCGTATTGTACCGAAAATTCCAGGTCACCTTGTGGCTTTAATTGTCGGCAGCCTGGTCGGTCTAGCCCTTAAAAATGCTGATATTTCTGTGGCAACGCTAGGCGAACGCTTCAGCTATGTTGTCGACGGTGTTAGTCATCCTGGCATACCACCTTTTTTACCTTCATTCATATGGCCTTGGCAGCTTCCAGCCCCTGATGGCAAGCCGCTTGTGCTTTCTTTTGAATTATTTCGACAGCTGTTAGCACCCGCTTTTGCGATTGCTATGCTGGGTGCTATTGAGTCTCTCTTGTGCGCCGTGGTTGCCGATGGTATGGCCGGCACTAAACATGACCCTAACGGTGAATTACTCGGTCAAGGCATTGGTAATATTATCGCCCCTATGTTTGGTGGTATTACCGCAACTGCAGCCATTGCTCGAAGCGCAGCAAACGTGCGGGCGGGAGCCTTCTCACCCATCGCCGCTATTATTCATGCGGGCGTAGTCCTGTTGGCCATGTTGTTTTTAGCACCTCTTTTTAGTCACTTACCCATGGCAGCACTGGCAGCATTGTTGCTAATGGTCGCTTGGAATATGAGTGAGCCTAAACATGTGCTACATACGCTAAAAATCGCACCGCGCAATGACGTATTAGTTTTACTCACCTGCCTGTCACTTACGGTGTTGTTTGATATGGTTCTCGCCGTGGGCGTGGGTTTACTGTTAGCCGCCGGTTTGTTTATTAAGAGCATGAGTGATTTAACGGATACAGCAAGCGTTTCTAGCACTGAGCACGAGATCCCTGATTTGCCAGACTCTGTCACTGTCTACGCCATTCGTGGCCCACTGTTTTTTGGTGCGGCAGAAAAAGCCTTGAGTGTCCTGCGCAAATTTAACCCAGAAATACGTGTTGTGATTATTGATATGCGCGCAGTACCTATGCTGGATATGACCGCGCTGGCAGCGCTGAGCAATGTGCTGATTGATTATCAAAAAAATGATATTGGTATTATATTTTTAGGCGCATCAGCTAAAGTCCGCTATAAAATGCGCCGCGCCGGTATTCGCTTAGCACACAACAAACTATCCTACGTCAGTAACTTTGCAATGGCACAAGCACGCGCACTGCGCTGGTTGAACCCGCCATGTGAATTACCCGATGCTAATGATCCTACTGCGCCTGACTCTGCAGATAAGACGCCTAGCGCGCAGTCTTAACTCACTGAAAGGGTGCCTGCAGCACCCTTTAAATTCATGGTAAACTTGAGCTTATGAATACATACACCTCTCGCCCTTCTGTATTGTGCTTATCAGGTCATGATCCTGTCGGTGGCGCTGGACTGCAAGCAGATATTGAAGCGTTGATTGCGCAAAATTGCCACGCCACCCCAGTTATTACGGCACTGACTATTCAAGACACAGTAAACGTCAGTGACTTTAAAATTCTTGATCACGATTGGGTGTTGGCGCAAGCGCAAGCAATTTTGCAAGATTTACCTGTGTCAGCGATTAAGTTAGGCATGCTCGGCTCGCTCGAAATGGTTGATACCGTGGCGCAAATCATCCAACAATTACCTGACACTCCTTTTGTTTGTGACCCGGTGTTGCGTGCCGGTGGCGGCGGCGCCTTGGGTAAAGATGAAGTCGGTTATGCTCTGCGCACAAAACTGATGCCACTCGCAATCATTGTTACACCGAACCTACCCGAAGCACGTATTCTCGCTGAACTGCCCAACGGCAGCTCTGATGAGTGCGCACAGGTACTGCTCAAACATTGCAAAAACGTGTTGATCACTGGCGGTCACGGTGATGAAAGCGAAGTACATAACCGATTGTATTGCGCCGATGGCAGCACTCATACCTTTACCTGCGCGCGCCTACCCGGCGAATACCATGGCTCTGGCTGCACCTTAGCCAGCGCCCTCGCAGGTCGTTTAGCGTTAGGCGAGGAACTCATCAGCGCTGTTAACTCAGCGCTGAACTATACTTGGCGTACGTTGCGCGACGCTGAAGCGCCCGGTCGCGGGCAATATATTCCACGCCGCTTACCCTTGGACTTCTGCCGTCCATGAGCCAAGCCCTTAAGTCACTTAAAGGCTTATATGCCATCACTGACTCCGCCTTATTAACGGATGGGCGCTTGTTACCCTATTGTGAAGCGGCACTGCGAGGCGGCGCAAAAATTTTGCAATACCGTGATAAATCCACCGATACGGCGCGTCGCCTGCATGAAGCTCAAGCTTTGCAAGCACTGTGCCAAAACTACGGTGCACGTCTGATTATCAACGATGATCTTCGTTTGGCGGTTGAACTGGGCGCTGATTTACATCTCGGCCAAGAAGACGGCAGCCTGCCCAACGCGCGCCAGCAACTGGGCCCTGATGCAATTATCGGTGTCACCTGCCATGCTCAGTTAAAATTAGCCGAGCAAGCGGTAGAGCATACCGCTGACTATGTTGCTTTTGGTCGTTTTTATAATTCACACACTAAACCCGGCAGCGTCTTGGCCAGCACCGAACTGCTCAAGCAAGCACAACCCTTGCACTGTCCCATTGTTGCCATTGGCGGCATTACCTTAGCCAACGCTAGCCTATTGATTGAGCATGGCGCAGCGATGCTTGCGGTCATTCATGGATTATTTGCAGCCGACTCTGCGGCGGCAGTCGAACAACGTGCACGTGCGTTTAGTGCACTTTTTACTGATTAATTTTTGCAGCGACAGGCTCACTGCTTTTTTAAATGAGGTTTTCAATGTCACGTTCAGCATCTCTTTTTGAACAAGCCCAGCAGCACATCCCCGGTGGAGTTAACTCTCCCGTACGCGCCTTTGCTGGCGTGGGAGGCACACCATTATTCTTTAAACACGCCGCAGGTGCTTATGTTGTCGACGAAGACGATAAGCGCTATGTCGACTATGTCGGTTCATGGGGGCCAATGATTCTTGGTCACAGCCACCCCGACGTATTGGATGCCGTTCGCGCGCAACTGGAGCACGGTCTCTCTTACGGCGCACCGACTGCGCTGGAAGTTGAAATGGCTGATTTAGTCTGCAGCTTAGTACCGTCAATGGACATGGTGCGCATGACCAGCTCTGGCACCGAAGCAACGATGAGTGCGATTCGCTTGGCGCGTGGTTACACCGGGCGCGACAGCATTATCAAGTTTGAAGGTTGCTACCACGGTCACTCTGACAGCTTATTGGTTAAAGCAGGCTCTGGCGCACTGACCTTAGGCGTACCCAGCTCACCCGGTGTTCCGGCAGCATTTGCCAAGCACACTATCACTCTACCCTTCAATGATATTGATGCAGTGGCGGCCTGCTTAGCTGAACAAGGCCAAGAAATCGCCTGCATTATCGTTGAACCGGTTGCCGGCAATATGAACTGTGTTCCACCCGTACCGGGCTTTCTCGAAGGCTTACGTGAACAGTGCGATAAGCACGGTGTTGTGCTGATTTTTGACGAAGTGATGACGGGTTTCCGTGTCGCTCTGGGCGGCGCACAAGCGCTATACGGCGTAACACCTGACCTATCGACTTTCGGCAAAATTATTGGCGGTGGTATGCCAGTGGGTTGCTTCGGCGGTAGCAAAGAAATTATGTCGCACATCGCGCCTTTGGGTCCAGTGTATCAAGCCGGTACTTTGTCGGGTAACCCACTAGCGATGGCTGCAGGCTTAACCACGCTGAAGCTGATCAGCCGTCCAGGTTTCCACGCAGAGCTAACCGACTACACCACGCGTATGCTGCAAGGCTTACAAGAGCGTGCAGATGCAGCAGGTATTCCATTTACCACCACGCAGGCCGGCGGTATGTTTGGTCTGTACTTTACCGACTGCAAAAACATCACCCGCTTTGAAGATGCCACCGGCAGTAATGTTGAACACTTCAAACAGTTCTTCCATCTGATGCTGGATGGTGGCGTGTACTTAGCGCCAAGCGCATTTGAAGCAGGTTTTACTTCAATTGCGCTAGGTGATGCTGAGTTAAAAATCACTCTCGATGCAGCAGAAAAAGCCTTTGCAAAAATGCAAGGCTAAGTGCTCGCGTAGATATAAAAATGCCCGTTAATTCGGGCGTTTTTAATTATGTTTCGATTGTATTTGAGAAACTATAGAGCGGGTGGGTAATACTTATGTGGACCTTACTGCGCTATTTCAGCGACTCGGAGCGAAGCACTGCGTAACCGACTTACTCAGCAAAACGCTTCAGTAAATCCGGTAGCTGAGAAATCTGGCTGATTTGCGCATCCGGTTCGCGCGCACCCGTCCACGCATGACCCTCTGGGTTAAACCAAATGGTGCGCATGCCCACTTGTTGCGCGCCAAAAATATCATCGTGTGGATGATCACCAATATGAATGCTCTGTGCTGGCAGCACTTGCGCACGCGCTAAAGCCGCCAAAAACACTTGCGGCTCAGGCTTAGCCACGCCAAGCATGTCAGCATTTAAAGCAAAGGTAAAATATTCGCCAAGACCCACGCGCCGTATGTCGGCATTACCATTACTTAACGCGCCGAGCATGTAGCGACTGTGTAAAAGCGCCAAAGTCGGCAAGACATCAGTAAACAGCTCAACATTTTGCCGCGCAGCCAAAAACACTTGAAAGGCTTGTTCTGCAATATCTTGCGCCTCACGCTCGGCATAACCCGATTGCAATAAAGCACGCAATAACACCTGGTAACGCAACTCACTGACACGTCGATCCAACTCAGGTTGTTGCTCGACTACTTCGGCACGTAACTGTTGTAAACGCTCCGAGGTTAATGACCCTAGACGCGTAGCATTACTCCCCAGCCAAGCGCGCAACGTATTATCCGCTGCAACAATAACCGGCTGCACCGACCATAAAGTGTCATCCAAATCAAAGGTAATTAAGCCAATACTCATTCTGTTGGTTTACGCCTCGCTCGTGGGTGCGCCTGATCATAGACTTGCGCTAAGTGTTGAAAATCAAGGTGGGTATAAATTTGCGTCGTGCTGATATCAGCATGACCAAGCAGCTCTTGTACCGCACGTAAATCATGTGATGATTCAAGAATATGACTGGCAAAGGAATGCCTTAGCATATGTGGATGCAGGTGCTGCCCCAAGTCACGGGCACCCGCTTGGCGTACTCGCTCACGCACCAATTGCGGACTCATCCGTCGACCACGCACGCCAATAAACAAGGCTTGATTATCCGTTTTAGTCTGTCCACGCACAGTCAGCCAATGTTGGATGGCCGCAACAGCCTTGCTGCCCACCGGTAACATGCGCTGCTTATTGCCCTTGCCGAGCACCACGACTAAACCTTGCTGCAAATCGATATCAGCTATATTTAAGCCGACCAGCTCAGAGAGGCGCAAACCCGAGGAGTACAATAACTCTAAAATAGCATGATCACGGCAGGCCGAGAAATCATCAGCAACGGGGCTGTCGAGCAGTTGCTGAGCACGGTCGACATCAAGGACTTTAGGCAGCTTGCGCGGCCCTTTTGGTGGACGAATTCCTGCCGCCGGATCATGCTGGCATATTCCTTCTCGGACTAAATACGCGTAGAGACCACGTACTGCAGATAACAAGCGCGCAATACTGCGTCCAGTTAGGCCACCCTTATGCAACTCGGCGACCAGCTCACGTAGCTGCAGCACCTGCAAATCACGCCAGCTCGCTAAGCCCTGCTGCTGAGCAAAGTCTAAAACTTTAGCCAAGTCACTACGATAGGCACTTAAAGTATGTGCAGACACTTGACGCTCAACCTGCAAATACTCGCTGTAAGCTGCTAACTGAACCTGCATACAGCACCCCGCATCCCAGTCATTTATTTAACCGCACGTAATGACGCTAACATGGCAGGTAGTAAGCGCGCCATGACATCGGCAATATAGGTTAAAAACAACGTATCAACCGCATTGCTGTAGTGCTTTTGATCACGACTACCGATGGCCAAAACCCCTTGAGCGCCTTGATACTCCAGCACAACCACAGCCGCCGATTTGATTTGTTCAGCCTGATCACAGCCAAACAAAAACTCCAACTCTTTGGGTCGCAACACGCCGCACAATGCTTTACCGCTGGCCAATAAACCAGCAATATGCTGTTGAGCAACCTTTAAAGTTTGACTGCGACCCACACTAATGTGCTTATCACTAAATAAAGTGAGCCCAACAAAAGGCACCATAAACGAATGGCGCAAATTGTCATCCACGACACTGACTAACTCATCGAGTGTTTGCGCATCAAGCATTTCGAGAATAAGACGCTTGGTTTTATCAAATAAACGACCATTATCGCGTGCCATATCCATCAGATGCGCTAAACGATGACGCATATCCGTATTACGCTCGCGCAATACGCTAATCTGACGCTCCACCAAAGAAATCGAATCGCCGCGCAAGTGTGGAATATGTAACTGCGCTAACAACTCATCCTGATCAACAAAAAACGTCGGATTATCGGTTAAATAAGCCACTACTTGCTCTTCAGTAATCGTGGATAGTAGCTGTTTCTGGTTACTCATATGCGAATCTGTCCTTCATAAACACGGACCGCTGAGCCCGTAAAATGCACATAGCGATCACCTTCCGACCACTGCAACCAAGCCCGAGCTTTGCCATTGGCAAACTCAATATGCACCTGCTGGTTAACCCAACCTTGCGCAATCGCCGACACTGCAACGGCGCATAACGCAGGATGAAAACTATCCACCGCGTCCATGCCTAACTGCCAGATCAGCACATTTAAATTATTACTGTCTTGCACCTGCACAGCGCTGATCGTCGTGCCTCGAGGCAAACACGCATGCTCCTCGAGGTAACTGGCTAACTCTGCCATCGGCACCTGCGCCAGATCGGACACCTGCAACACGGCATGCAAACCACTTGTCGAGAGCATGGTAAAACTTTTATTCAATAACCAAGGGGTTTGCAGCTGCTGTTCAAGAAAGCCGCTCGGTAAGGCAATAGCGTCCACCATAGTGTCTGGTCGCTCAAGCGGCACAGACACAGAACCATCAGCATGCACCTGCACATCAATGACCGCATGACGCAGCTCAACACGCATCTGTGCTTTGGAAATCAGACGTTTATCAGCCACCAAGCGAGCGACACAGCAGACATCACTGGCAAGCCAATCAACTTCAGCACCATTCTCATCAAAGATGCGACAGCTAAAGTCAACATCAGGATGCTGCGGTACCTCAATCAACGCCAAACGTCGAAACCCCACACCCGAACGTCGATCGCTCCATGCACGGATATACTGCGGCTGGATATAAGCATGCTGACTGATTAAATCCAACACCATTAAGTCATTGCCCAAGCCATGCATTTTCGTAAAACGCAAGAGCATGTTATGACTCCGGCAGTAAGCTTTCGTGAGCGTATAATTCTTCGATAGTTTCACGTCGACGGACGAGATAGGCCTGCTCGCCATCGACCACGACCTCAGCAGCGCGACCGCGGCTGTTGTAGTTGGAACTCATCACAAAACCGTAAGCACCAGCCGAACACAAGGCCAGCAGATCACCTTCAGCTAAAGCTAAATCACGCTCTTTCGCTAAGAAATCTCCCGTCTCGCAAACCGGTCCAACAATGTCATAGCAACGCGTCGCTCCCGTGCGCGGCCGTACCGCTTGCACATCCATCCAAGCCTGATACAGCGCCGGACGCAACATGTCATTCATTGCCGCATCGACAATGGCAAAGTCTTTATGTTCGGTATGTTTCAGGTATTCGACCTGCATCAACAATACACCGGCATTCGCGACAATGTAGCGGCCCGGCTCAAACACTAAAGCCAGCTCTCGGCCCGCCAGACGTTCGCGTACGGCAGCCATATAATCACCGGCGCAAGGTGGTTGCTCATCCTGATAACGCACGCCTAAGCCACCACCCAAGTCCAAGTGGCGAATAGTAATACCCTTTTCAGCCAAACGATCAACCAGCAGCAGGACTCGCTCTAGCGCATCTAAAAACGGCGTCAACGAGGTTAATTGCGAGCCAATATGACAATCCACACCTTTGATCTCAATATGGCTCAGAGTAGCCGCATGTTGATAGACCGACTCAGCAATATTGATATCAATCCCAAACTTATTATCTTTCAACCCAGTAGAAATATAGGGATGAGTACCGGCATCGACATCAGGATTAACCCGTAAAGAAACCGGTGCAATCACATTCATTTGTGTGGCAACGTCTTGCAGTCGGTCCAACTCATCGACTGATTCAACATTAAAACAATGCACTCCCACTTCCAGCGCACGCTGCATTTCCTCACGGGTTTTGCCCACACCAGAAAACACCATACGCTCAGGCAAACCACCCGCAGCAAGGACCCGCTCTAATTCGCCAATAGAAACGATGTCAAAGCCAGCGCCGAGACGCGCTAAAATATTTAACACAGCGATATTGGAGTTGGCTTTTACTGCAAAGCAAACTAAATGCTCCACACCTTGCAACGCATCCGCGTAACTACGGTATTGTGCTTCAATATGAGCGCGAGAGTAGACATAAGTAGGCGTACCAAACTCCTCAGCAATAGCCGACAGAGCAACGTTTTCTGCGTGCAACTCAGATTTTTTATAAGTAAACGCTTGCATGCTTGTCCCCATTAGAGTTCATAACGATCTTTGCGGTGTTCATGCGCAGCTTTTTCATCATCAGGATGATAGAGCGGGCCTTTTTGACCACAAGCCGTTAAGCCCAACAACAGCACCGACAACACAAGAAACGGAAGCACAATACGCTTCATAATAAATCCTTCTTCAAAACCATGAATGCAATGAGTATACCGACCCCTCATAATCTTGCCTATGCGCACAATAGGCTGCAGTACTAGGATAGTCATGAAAAAGACGTATTATTGCTGATCTATTGAGCCTGTTTTATCCACATGCCCTGTTTAGTCCTGAAAAAATATAAAGGAGCTCTCAATGAGCCTGAGTAATAGCCAATTCCACGACCTTGTCGATGCGACGCAAAGAAACCTCGAAGACATCATTGACGATAGCGATGCTGACATTGATATTGAAAACAGCGCAGGTATCTTGACCCTTACCTTCGAAAACCAACACCAGTTGATTTTAAGCCGCCAGGAGCCCTTGCAGCAATTATGGTTAGCTGATCGCAGCGGCGGCTTTCATTTCGATTATGATAACGAGCATACTGTCTGGCGCTGCGATACTAATCAGCAAACATTAGCGCAGATGCTGAGCGATATCCTGCTCGCTCACACTCAGCAAACCTTTAATTTAAGCAGCCTATAACTGAGCGCTATGACAGGCCATTCTTTCTGTTCATGCACTTGCTTATTTACATAGCTGTGGTACGTTGCGTACATCTGCTGTAGAGAATATACAGCACCTCAAAACCTCGTCCTTCGGCGGGGTTTTGTCTTTTTTGATTTTGATTTACAGACCTAGGAGTATCACCAAGACCATGAGCAACAAACCCGCGATCACTGTCACTCGTTTAGATATGCAACGTCTTGAGCACATGCTCGACAACCTAGACAACTATGATGCTGCAGCCGAAGCCTTAGAAGCAGAACTTGCTCGCGCGAATTTTGTTGGTCATACGGAAATAGCCAAGGACATCGTCACGATGAATTCGAAAGCACATTTCCGCGAGGAAAGCAGTGCCGCAGACTATCAATTAACGCTAACCTACCCAGCACAAGGCGGTATTGAAGGGAATGTTTCAGTGTTAGCGCCAATTGGTATGGCGCTGTTAGGCCTAAGCGTCGGACAATCGATTGACTGGCAAACGCCAAAAGGTAAAACGCTAAAACTCACTTTAAAAGAGATTGAGTATCAGCCAGAAGCACAGGGTGATTTCACCTTATAGATGCGTAACTTGTTGCCCTTAAAACGCCTGTAAGGCTTTGTTTAGACGTTTTTCCAATAGTGCTTTACGCTGTAAAAAGTGCAGGGTTTGTCGGTGACCCTGCGTGCCTAAGTTCGATACATCAATATCAGTGATGTAACACGGATACGCGTCGTCCGTGCCACGCATGTCTAAAATATAGCGCGCAACACAATGATAAAGCTGGGCTCCATGTTGCAACTCGGAAAACTCCTGATGATTGCAATATAGTGTAAGGCCGCCGTCGGCCTCATAAATAGCCTGTACTGGATAAAAAGTGTGCTCACGATGACTGCTGACTAAGTGACAAGGCTCAATACGCTGTGGATTCGCATGTCCATCCGGATAAATACGATAATATTTCACACTCAACGGAGCCAAGGCAGCAGCATTTGCCTGAAGACAAAACTCAGTCATACTGTGCCGATGAAATAAGGCACTTAAAAAGCGTTGCAAAGGTGCCAGCAGTCTTTGTTGATCCACAAAAGGTTGCGTCTGCTGCCAGAGCCCATTGCGTTCATCGAGCACATACAAGTGTGCCTGCGCACCATCAACGCGATAGAAGATCTGTACAGTATCTGCACGACCGACTGGTAAAATAAATTTTAACACATGCCCGCGCAAAGCATATTCATCCACTCGCCAACGAATATACTCGTCCTGCTCTTGTGATAAATACTCGGTGAACGCAGCCAGATCGATAAAAGATCTAAATCCAGCACGTCCAGCACTCCATTGCAAGATATGCAGCTGCTGCCCGATCTGCAATAGATAACGGTTTTCATCGCCCTGCTGAGTATTAGCAAAAGCCTGAGCAACTAATTGTTCAACGCGCGCGACAATCAAATCAGCTTGATTGCCAGCAAAGCAAGCCACATGAATTTGCACATCAGTCGCATGCGCTGGGCAGTCATTGAGCAACCCTGCCAAACACTGCAACACAGCATTATCGCCACTCACTCGGCTAACAATTAACTCATTCCAGCTATTTAAGACAACCTGATCAATACTTAACACTAGGTTTTCGGCCAGCCCTAAAGAACCATAGGCCGGTACCTGCTCGCTACTCCCTGACACATGGGCTTGACTGTGTTGCGGCAATGGCTCAAGGCCGATATTAACCAGCAATAAAATACTGACGGGATAGCTACTGAGCAAGAGTGTTTCTTCTGCAACAGCAGGCAGCGGTAATGGTATTACGCGGCGTAAGCTGGTTAAAATACTGTGTAATTCAAACTCACTTAAAGCGCTATCAGTGGTCACCAGTCGCAGCTCTGTCGAGTCATCAATGACACCGTTTAAGTATGCCCAAGCAAGCATCGGGAGTAGATTTTTTGTCCGTCTAAGAGGCGAGTGATTGTGCCACTCGTGACCCACGACACTGCCACGAAAAACGCCCCAACTGGTTTGTTCAGGCTCGTCATGCTTGCACTGCACAAGCGTTAAGCTCTGTTCTAATAAGTCTGGAGCAATACCTGGGTTGAGGTACTCTACCTTGCCTGCTTTACGCTCAAAAGCAGCATATAAACGACGCCAAAGGATGGTTAAGTCACGGCTATTAACCGCTTGCTCGGCCTGCATGTGTTGGGCCAACTGAGTTAACAGTCGATAACTGTAAACCAGCTCATTCACCAATAAGCTACGCTCTTTTTCAGCTTGCAAAACCTTCCAGTGCTGGCGGCGGTCGAGGTGACTGAGCAATACTGCTCGCCATTCCCACTCATGCGTAAGCTGCTCTAGCAGTCGACGGCGCCAACTGGTGGAGCGGCGTAAACGACTCTGCGTCAATCGTTTACCCACTTTGAGGTAAAAGCAGCGACGCACCAACTCTAAACGCTCCAACTCATTACGTTTCAGCAGATAAGTTTCAAGTCGTCGATAGAGCATTACATAGGAGTCGAGCTCATCAAGATTAAGCTGATCGGCATAAATAGCGCGTTTATAACTCAAACTTAAACACTGTACCTGCGGATGCTCGGTTGCATACACTTCAATCAGTAGCAACTTAAGCAAGGACTTGTAGGGTGACTCAATACCCTTGTACAACTGCCACATCCCTGCACCAATAAACTCACTGGCAGGAATCTGCGCTAAGCAGCCGAAATCGATTACCTCATCATTGCGCAGCAACTGCTTGGCTAATAACATCGCACCATACTCTTGGTAACGATGCTCTTCAGCAACAGGAACGAACCACCACAAAGGTGTACGCCCTGCCAACCACAGTGCTGTACGGTAAAATTCATCTAGCAACAAATAGTGCTGGGTGGCACCGCAATCATCTAAAGTAAGCTGGCCATCTGGGGTTTGGCCTCTGGAAAACTGTTCTGGCTCAATCAGGAAAAAATAAATTTTCGCACCTAAACCCGCTGCCCACTCCTGCAATACGTCACACTTGTCGCGCAACTCTTGCAGCTCTATCGGCGTTAAATCAGCGCTATGACATAACCAAAAGTCCATATCACTGTCTTCCGCATACGCGACAGAGCCAAGGCTGCCCATTAAAAATAACGCATACAAAGAATGCGCTGCCTGAGCGCCACGGACGGTTTTATAAACAAAGGAGGGCACAAAAACTTGCGCTTCTTTAATTAAATCAACACTAGGCTGATAAGCGCTGAAACCAGCCGGTGTACTATCTGAGATATAACCCGGTAGCTGAGGATCATTTATATGCAGCAACAAAGGTAACAAGCGCAGCACCGATTGCTGGTGCTGCGTTAGAACTAAATTAGCACGCTGTAAACGATCATGATTAACGTTTAAAAAACGCTCTCGTAAACGACTCAGATCTTGACGATCAATCCCTTTATCTATATCCAAGCGTATATCACCCATGACCGCTCAAACGATTTTAGTTCGCCTCTAAAACAGTTAACACTGCTTGCGCATGTGCTGCTGTTTCAAGACCAAGACTGGTTAAATAACCACCGTCATCTTGGCTGATTAGGCCTTTTTCAAACAAACGCTGAACAGCCGCAACACGCTCAGCTCCAGCACTACTATGCACTTTAATGCCTTCTTGTGTACTGTCTAAATTGTATAAGCATAACACTTCGAGTTCCGCGACAATCTCAGGGGTCCAAGACATAATTTACTCCACCTATTTATTAGGTAATAAAGGACTTGCGTAACAACTGCTGTGCATTTTAAGGCGCATCAGGCAATTGCGGTAATGCACGTAATGCGCGTTCATAAGCAACCCTATCAAATGGTTGCTCAGCCTCTAACATTTCGCTAATTTGCCACGCTAAAACCTGTGCCATCATTTGCACACTCTCTTCGCGTGTATGCCCAACTAAAGTCAGCTTATTCAGCACCGCCTGTACAGCGGGTGGTTGCTGATCAGCTAACTGATTTTCAATCGCGTCGATCAATTTTTCTTCGACAAACTGATCTTCAGCCTCATCGTCTACAGGTTGCGACGCCGTCTCTGGCGGCGCAGATGGCAAAGACTTGGAGTCATCACAATCGCCGACAGGCACGCCACCCTCATCAAGCTGACACAGCATACAATCATCTGCATCACCTTGATTGGTTTCCACATAACGCACCTTGCGGCTGGCTGAAGCGCGATCCGCCGACACTTGAAAACGTAGGTCTCTCGGTTTATCAGTCACGCTCACCTCCAAAACAATCGATTAACTTAGCCGCAAGTGTACAGTGCTTAGCGACTCGTCAATAGCTCACGACCACGCTGCACTGCCGCTCGCACTTGTGCCGGAGCAGTACCACCAATGTGGTTACGCGCATTCACCGAGCCGTCCAAGGTCAACACGGCAAAGACATCATCACCAATCTGCGTACTGAACTGCTGTAACTCAGCCAAGCTCATTTGCGCTAAATCCCTACCAACCTTTACACCATAACCTACTGCATGACCGACAATTTCATGACAATCACGGAACGGTAAACCTTTGCCGACTAAGTAGTCTGCAAGGTCGGTGGCCGTTGAGAAACCGCGCAAAGCTGCTTCACGCATAATATCGTGCTTAGGCTTAATGGCTGGCACCATATCAGCGAAAGCACGCAAGCTGTCGCGCAAGGTATCAGCAGCATCAAACAGCGGCTCTTTATCTTCTTGGTTATCTTTGTTGTAGGCCAGCGGTTGGCCTTTCATCAAGGTTAATAAGCCCATTAAAGCACCGAACACACGACCACTTTTGCCACGCACTAACTCCGGGACATCAGGGTTTTTCTTTTGCGGCATAATTGAGCTGCCAGTACAAAAACGATCAGGCAAATCAATAAATTGAAACTGCGCAGAGGTCCACAACACCAACTCCTCGGAGAAGCGCGATAAGTGCATCATGGCGATACTGGCAGCCGCACAAAACTCAATGGCAAAGTCACGGTCGGAGACGCCATCCAGCGAGTTACCAGACACCGCTTCAAAGCCCAGCAATTCACAGGTCATTTCGCGATCAATCGGATAGGTGGTACCGGCTAGCGCTGCACTGCCTAACGGCATACGGTTAGTACGCTTACGACAATCCACTAAGCGCTCATAGTCGCGCGAGAGCATTTCAAACCACGCCATCATATGATGGCCAAAAGTCACTGGCTGTGCGGTTTGCAAGTGGGTAAAGCCCGGCATAATAGTATCAGCATGCGCTTGTGCCAAACCCAACAAGCCTTCTTGTAAACGTGTCAGCTGAGATAAAATCAGATCAATTTCATCACGTAACCACAAGCGAATATCGGTGGCGACTTGGTCATTACGACTGCGACCCGTGTGCAGTTTTTTACCGACAATACCAACCTGCGCAGTGAGACGAGCCTCGATGTTCATATGAACATCTTCTAGCTCCGTACTCCACACGAACTGACCGTTTTCGATTTCTTTTTCAATTGACTGCAAACCAGCAACAACAGTATCGCGCTCGTCCACAGTTAATACGCCAACCTTAGCCAGCATCGTTGCATGGGCAATCGAGCCCATAATGTCATGACGATAGAGGCGCTGATCAAAATCCACCGACGCGGTAAAACGTGCGACAAATGCATCAACCGGCTCACTAAAACGACCGCCCCACGACTGATTGGTTTTCTCGTTGCTCATTGAATCCGCCCAGCTAAACAATAAAAGATGCGCACATAATAACAGGATGGCACAGGGTTATGCCGTCCTCGCTTTAATTATGTACACCGTGCTGTTTAAGCCAACTCAATAACTGCGTCAAAGGCAAAGCACCGCTTTGTCTGGCCACTTCTTGGCCATTACGAAACAAAATCAGACTCGGAATCGAACGCACACCCAACTCACCAGAAAGGGCTGGATGGGCTTCGCTGTCTAACTTAGCAAAGCGGCACTGCGTCGCTAACTGTGCAGCCACTGCAGTAAAGGTCGGCGCAAACTGTCGGCATGGTCCACACCAACTGGCCCAGACATCGACTAATAAAGGAATATCGCCTTTACTCTGTTTGCTGAAAGTTGCCTGATCCAGGTCAAACGGCTCGCTGATAAAGATACTCTTCTTACAGGAACCACATTGTGGCTGTGCTTCACGTTTATCACTCGGAATACGGTTTAGAGTCGCGCAATGTGCGCAAGGAACAACAATAGATACAGTCATTTTGACGTCCTCTTTATTTAACACAGCACTACTTTACCTAATTATTAACTATATAGCCCAGCCTTCTAGTAGCAGCTATTTGCTTATTGCGACCTCTTAGTCTACAACTTTAACTATTGATGGAAAAACACTCACGGCATGGAGGCTGTTTGTTTATGCAACATCAACGCGCTTTTACTCTAGTTGAATTGTGTATTGTTCTGGTCTTATTGGCGATTCTAGCTCAAGTCGCGCTGCCGTCGATGCAAGATTTCATCGAGCGCAATCAACAGCAGGCCCTATACAATCAAATTGCCCGAGCCGTGCAGAATGCGCGCACCTATGCGGTGACCCACCGTGTCCGCGTGGAGTTATGCGGTAGCGGCGACGGGTTATCCTGTGATCACGATTGGGCACAGGGCTGGCTGCTGCGTGAGTCCAGCCAGTTAACACCAGTGAGCGTCACTCAACTCAATACAGAGCAACGACGTTTGCAATGGAGTGGGTTTCAATCATCAATTAAATTTCATAGTAATGGCATCAGTCCAATGGGTAACGGCCGCTTTTATAGCTGCTACAAGCAAGAGATCAGCTGGCAACTGATTCTAAATCGTCAAGGCCGCTTACGTACCGCCAGCACGACAGAAAATGTTGCAGAACTGGCGCGCTGCAATTGATAGCCAACGAGCATAAATTATTATCGATAATATCCACAACAACACTTGCCGCCCACCACAGCATCAGGTAACACTGCGGATATGAACAGATCGAATAACAGCACAAAAACCACGGATGATTTTTTCCTACCGGAGCTCTGCCAAGCAGAAGCGTTGCTGGGTCTAGTGCTATTGGCAGAGTTGTTAGTTTTTGTCCTGGTTCTCGCTGAACCGATGGTGACCGGCTTTGACTGGATGCGTTTGGCGCTAACCTCATTATTTGTACAATGGATTGTTTTACTCTCTGCAGCCACGCTATGCCGTGCACGCCCTTACTTAGCCCGTTTACCGGCCGGTGCGGCAGTGCTGATTGTCTGCACACTGGTGCTGTGCTTAACCTTATTATGTACCGCAATTGCCGAGCACTTTTACCTTACCGAAGAGTTATCACATGAGGCTCGTACGCACTTATATCTTCGCTACGCTTTAATCAGCTTAATTATGTGCGCTCTACTACTGCGTTATTTTTATTTGCAGAGCCAATGGCGACGTCAACAGCAGGCTGAGTTAAAGGCGCGCTTGCAAGCCCTACAAGCGCGTATCCATCCACACTTTTTATTTAACAGCCTCAATAGTATCGCCAGTTTAATTGGCTCAAATCCCGATAAAGCAGAACATGCGGTGCTCGATTTATCTGACTTATTCCGTGCTAGTTTAGCCAAGCCAGACTCGCTGTCGACATGGAAAGATGAGCTCGCATTAGCAAAACAATACCTTTCCATTGAACAATATCGACTCGGCAAGCGTCTACTAGTGGTATGGAGTATTGATGCTGTACCTGATGATCTGCCAATGCCGCATTTAACCCTGCAGCCATTATTAGAAAACGCAGTGATTTATGGTATTCAACCGAGCATTGAAGGCGGCACGATTGAAATCAATGCCGACTATGTACAAGGCGTTTTTAAGTTGCAAGTGAGCAATCCTTTTACCCCGAGCAATAATAACTACAACCCGCGTGGAACACGTTTAGCGTTGGATAATATTGAGGCACGCTTAAAAGCTCTGTTTGGTGCAACAGCACAATTAGCCATACAACAACACCTTAATCGTCACACCACAGGTCTAAGCTATCCTTGCTCTAGACCCTCAGCTGAGGCGCCACAACAAGATGAAGATCTTAATCGCTGATGATGAGCCTTTAGCTCGCGAACGCTTAGCTCGAATGCTTACAGAAATACCCTATTGCACAGTGCTACAGCCCAGTGCAGAAAACGGCTATGACGCGCTACAACTGGTGGCACGTTTAAAACCAGATATTTTGCTGCTAGATATTGGCATGCCAGGTTTAGATGGCCTGCAAGTCGCAGCACAGCTCTGCGAGCAAAGTGACGCACCAGCGGTTATATTTTGCACGGCGCATGATGAGCATGCTTTGCAAGCCTTTGATGTCAGCGCTATTGGCTATTTGGTCAAACCTGTTCGTACTGAGCAGTTGCTGGCAGCTTTAGAAAAAGCCCAGCACCTGAGTCCGCTACAGTTGGCGACTTTATCGCGTGCACCGCGCAGCCTCAACGTTCCTCGTACTCATCTCAGCGCTCGCACTCATAAAGGTATTGAGCTGATTCCACTGGAGCAGGTTATCCATTGCGTGGCGGATAATAAATATGTCACCTTGCGCCATACCGACGGGGAGACCTTGCTTGACGAATCACTAAAATCCCTTGAAGAAGAGTTTGCTGAGCGTTTTGTACGTATTCATCGCAATGCCTTAGTCAGCCGCAACCATATTGAACGTTTACAGCGTACGCCCAGCGGACATTACGAGCTGCATCTGCGCGGTGTGCCAGAAGGGCTTAGCGTCAGCCGTCGTCATGTTGCTGCCGTACGTAAATTAATGGACCAACTCTAACGGTCTGCAGAAAACTTGCTTGCGCGCATGAGGCAAGCCTGCGCTGTGCCTGTTATCATCCCTACTATGAGAATTGATAACTTTGGATCATAACTATGTCTGCAAATGAACAGTCTGTCCGTGAAATTCGTATTGCCACCCGCAAAAGCGCTTTAGCGTTGTGGCAGGCAGAATTTGTTAAAGCCGAACTTGAAGCGGCTCACCCACACTTAACCGTGACCTTAGTGCCGATGGTCAGTCGGGGCGATCAACTGCTTGATTCACCTTTATCAAAAATTGGCGGCAAAGGCCTTTTTGTTAAAGAACTGGAAAGTGCTCTACTGTCCAAAGAAGCCGATATTGCTGTGCACTCGATGAAAGATGTGCCAATGGCGTTTCCACCCGGTTTAGGTTTGTACTGCATCTGTGAGCGTGAAGACCCACGCGATGCTTTTGTTTCCAACAACTACGCCTGCTTAGAGGACTTGCCACAAGGTAGCATTGTCGGCACATCCAGCCTACGTCGCCAAGCACAGCTATTAGCTCAGCGCCCAGACTTACAGATTAATTTTTTACGCGGCAACGTCAATACCCGTTTAGCCAAGCTGGATGCCGGCGAATACGATGCCATTATTCTCGCTGCGGCCGGCTTACTGCGCTTAGGCTTTGCTGAACGGATTCGTAGCAGCTTAGATGTCAGCAGTAGCTTGCCTGCCGGAGGACAAGGTGCAGTGGGTATCGAATGCCGCAGCGATGACAGCGAGATTCATGCATTATTAAAACCTTTACATCACGCTGATACGGCAGTTCGTGTTAGCGCTGAACGCGCACTCAATAAACATCTCAATGGTGGCTGCCAAGTACCGATCGCCTGCTATGCAGTATTAGAAGATGAACAGTTATGGTTGCGTGGCTTTGTTGGCCAGCCTGACGCATCGGTGTTGCTGCGCGCTGAACAGCGTGCGCATAAAGATGATGCTGAAGCCTTAGGTATTGCTGTAGCTAAAGACCTCTTAGCCCAAGGTGCGGGCGAAATCCTTGCCGCACTCTACGCCGAAGAGACACCTGTAACGTGAAACAGTGGCGCGTGTTAATTACGCGGCCCACAGCGGACAGCGCAGTGTTGGCTGCGCTGTTGGCCGAACAGCAGATCTATAGCAGTAGCTTACCGCTCTTAGAAATTGAAGCGCTGCTAGAAACGCCTGCGCAACGCTCGCAGATACTCAATCTTGATCGCTATTGTGCTGTGATTGTCGTGAGCAAACCCGCCGCAATCTTAGGCTTGCAGCGCGTTGATCAATATTGGCCACAACCGCTCGCTGAACAACACTGGTTTAGCGTCGGTGCAGGAACAGGGCGTATCTTGGCTGATTATGGTTTATCAGTCAGCTGGCCTGAACAGGGTGATGACAGTGAAGCTTTATTAGCCCTGCCGAAGTTTTTAGAGATCACGAGTATAGAAGATGCTCGCGTTTTAATTATGCGAGCAGATGTTGGCCGTGACTTTCTCGCCGAGCAATTAAAACAGCGCGGCGTGCAAGTTGATTTTTTACCGCTTTATCGCCGCAGCTTACCCGTTTATCCTACAGATACATTAGTGACGCGCATCCAACAACAACAGCTCAATGGTCTTGTGGTCAGTAGTGAGCAGGGACTGCGTCACTTAATTGAATTAGCTGGGGACGCATGGTCAACGCTAGCATCTTTAGCGTTATTTGTGCCCAGTCCACGCGTTGCACATATTGCCCAAGAGTTAGGCGCACAGCATGTGATTGATTGTCGGGGAGCTAGTAACCAGGCTTTATTAAAGGCTTTGACCGCGCATGCCGTACCAACAGCATAAGGATTTAATCATGACTCAATCTTCAGAAAAGCCCGACCTTAAAGCCGCTACAGCAGCAGAACCAGCTCAACAAAATAACACGTCTAAACCTGAGCAACCGGCAAACAAGGAGTCGACAGTTAAGCCAACAGCGGCGAAACCATCAGCAAGCACAGCAACGCCGGCCAGTAAGCCGACAACATCCTCATCAGGCAAAGGTTTAGCCGTACTTGCTTTATTATTTGGCTTAGGTGGTTTGGGCGCTGGGGTCTGGAGTGTGCTACAAATCCAAGCTTCCAATGATCTGAGTGCACAGCAACAACAACAGCTTTCGAGCATGCTGTCACAAACCAAAGATCTAGCAGGACGTGAACAACAACTCAGCCAAACCTTGGCACAAATGCCATCGGCCAGCCAATTACAGCAAGGTCGTGAGCTTTTGGCCAGTGTACAGGCCGAACAACAATTGTTATCGCAACGCCTAGAGACCATTTTAGGCGCCAGCCGTCAAGATTGGCGTTTAGCGGAAGCCGAGCATCTGCTGCGCATGGCCAGTTTGCGCTTAACCGCGCTACACGATACCAATAGTGCGCGCTTTCTTTTACAAGCCGCTGATCAGATTTTAATGGAACAAGATGATCCAGCCGCATTTGCCGCACGCGAACAATTAGCGAACAGCATCGCCGCTCTGAACAGCAGCAGTACTTTAGACCGTACCGGCTTATTTGTGCAGCTCGGTGCTTTGCATCAGCAAGCCAGTCAACTGACTCACTTAGCGCCTGAGTTTATTCAAAGCCAAGGTCAGCAAGCTGACGTTGCGCAAGGTGACGGCCCAGGACGCTGGGCCCAGTGGTGGGAGCAAATTTCGCGCTATGTACGTATCGACTTTAATGCTAGCGAACAAGTGCAACCTCTGTTAGCCGGACAAAGTTTGACACAAGTACGTCTTGCCTTAGGTTTAGCCTTAGAGCAAGCACAGTGGGCCGCTCTCAATGGCGCAACCGAGGTATACCAACAAGCATTGCAACAAGCCTTGGCTATTTTAGAGGCTCACTTTAGTGTGAAAGACAGCAGCGTTAGCAGCTTACGTACTCAGCTCAGCGAACTGCACGAGCAAAAAGTCAGCGAAGAGCTGCCAGACTTAAATGCCGCACTGATAACCTTGCAAGCCTATATTAATACCCGTTCAACCCCTCAAGAGCCTGGCACAGAGGAGTCCAACTGATTATGAAACGGACCTACCTTATTTTGCTGGTTGTGGTGGCCTGCGCTGCTGCACTCGGCATGTTTATCGCTGAACACACAGGCTATGTGCTGATTTCGTGGAAATCATTTCGCTATGAGTCAAGCCTCTGGATGTTCCTTGCAGTTCTCGCTGGCGTATTTGCCGTGCTGTATGGCTTACGTGCGCTAATTAAAATGACCTTCGTTTCAACCGGGTTGGTTAACCCCTGGTCACGACGCAACCAAGGCCGCCGCTTACGCCGTGCTGCCGAGCAAGGTATTTTGGACCTAGCGCAAGGCCAATGGAAAGATGCTCTACGCCATTTACGCCGCGCTGCTGAAGGTGAAAAAAAACCTTTGGTCTACTTATTGGGTGCTGCCAATGCCGCAGAGAAATTAGGGTATAGCGAAGAAGCCGACCAGTTATTAGAGCAAGCCTTAATCAAACAACCCTCTGCCGAGGTGGCCATCGCCTTAGCCCATGCTGACTTACAACTGCAGCGCGCGGATGACGCCGGTGCACAAGTCACACTACAAGCCATGCACGAGTTACACCCGCAGCATCCAGAAGTTCTTCTGCGTCTACAAGCCTTACTGCGTCAGCGTCAGGACTGGTCAGCACTGATTGGCTTGCTCCCCGCATTACGCAAATGTAAACGTCTGAATAGCGAACAACTGCAAAGTATTGAGCATCAAGCATGGTCTGGACGTTTGGCGACTATTTGCACACTTAAGCAGGATACTCAAGCTGCACTTAAATCGTTAGACAGCGCATGGCAAGGACTCTCGGTTAAGCTGAAAAACGACCCACAACTGGTCGCCTCCTATGCTACTGAGCTGCTGCGTCTTGATGCCCAGCAACAGGCGGAATCATTGCTGCGTCATGCGTTAAAAAATAGTTTAAATGACGAGTTAATCGAATTGTATGGGCGCACTCAAGGTCAGGATGCAGCACGCCAGTTGCAACTGGCTGAGAGTTGGCTAAAACAAGCGCCGAACCATCCTATACTGCTGCGTGCCTTAGGCCGCTTAAGCCTGCGCAATCAGCTCTGGGGTAAAGCTCGTGATTATTTCGAGAGTAGTTTACGTCTGCACCGCCAAGCACATACCTGTGCAGAACTAGCACGTTTACTCAGCCATTTAGGCGATACGCAACGTAGTAATCAGCTGTTTGCCGAGAGTTTCCAGCTATTAGAGGATTCTTTACCGACACTACCGCAACCGGCACTACAAAAAGAAACGGCATCGTCGTAATATTTCACAAGGCTCAGCGTGTTTACCACCTTGAGCCTTGTTTAGCTTTCATCTGTCGCACAGCGACTCACCACCACCTATAGCCTGATGCTACACCGAGGAATTTAAATGCAATTACCCTCCACTCGCCAGCTGTTCTTCTTGGCTTTTTTAGGCTGTACAGGTCTTATGGCTTTCGCTCTGTACCTTGAACATAGTGTCGGCTTAGTTCCCTGCCCGCTATGCCATGTACAGCGTTTTGCTGTTGTCCTTTTTGGCTTAATTTGCTTGCTAGCAACCTTGCACAATCCCGCTCTATGGGGTCAGCGTATTTATGCTTTTTTCGCCATGCTGGCTGCCGCTTTTGGTATAGCTACAGCCGCTCGGCAAATTTGGTTACAAGGCTTACCAGAGGATCAACTGCCCGCATGCCTGCCGCCACTGGAATTTATGCTGGAAGCCTTCCCCATGCAGGAAATTATCAGCAAAATGCTACATGGCACGGCTGACTGTGCCAAAGTGGACTGGACATTATTAGGTTTCAGTATTGCTGAACTCAGCATCGTCAGCTTTAGCGCGATGTTGGTGTTTGCGCTGTTTCTTCTATTGCGTAAAGATACCGCGAGTCATACTCATTTTGCGAACTAGCTAGAGAATTTCCTAGGGCTGAGCCATTGACTCAAGCCCTAGGAAAATAGTCAGCTGCTACTCTTTTAAAGGCACTAAACGCGGTGCAATCATATTTTCCGGACGTAAAATATCGGCGAGTAGGACATCGTCTAAGAGCTGTTCTTCACGCACCAGCTCCAGTACACCACGGCCACTTTCTAAAGCCAGTTTGGCAATCCGCGTAGCATTGTCATAACCAATATACGGGTTAAGTGCCGTAATCAGACCAATAGAATGCTCCATCAGCGTACGGCAACGTTCTTCATTGGCAGTGATACCCACCACACAATGTTCACGCAGCATATCCATCGCGCGTCGCAGCAAACGAATGGAGTCAAACATCTTCCAAGCAATTAACGGCTCCATCACGTTAAGTTGTAACTGCCCTGCTTCTGCAGCCAAGGTCAATGAGAGATCGTTACCTATTACCTCATAAGCCACCTGACTCACCGCCTCAGGGATCACAGGGTTGACCTTGCCCGGCATAATCGAGCTACCCGGTTGGCGGGCGGGCAGGTTGATCTCATTAATCCCGGTACGTGGACCACTGGACAATAAGCGCAAGTCATTACAAATCTTCGACAGTTTCACTGCGGTACGCTTGAGCATGCCAGAAAACAGCACAAAAGAGCCCATATCAGAGGTGGCATCAATCAAGTTTGGAGCGGCTTTAATGGGATAGCTACAAATTGCCGCTAAACGTTCAACGGCAATTCCTTGATAACGCGGATCAGCATTAATACCGGTACCAATGGCCGTGCCGCCGAGGTTAACGGAGGTAAATAAGTCATTAGCTAAGCTTTTTAAGCGATTTAAATCCGCAGTTAAGTTGGCTGAAAACGCTTTAAATTCTTGACCTAAAGTCATCGGCACAGCATCTTGTAATTGCGTGCGGCCCATTTTCAGAACATGCGCAAACTCATCACTCTTGTGCGAAAATGCGTCAATTAAGCGCTCCAAACTGACCAACAAGTCATTGTGACCTAACAATAAACCCACACGTATAGCGGTTGGATACGCATCGTTAGTCGATTGCGCCATATTCACATCATTATTAGGGTGTAAAAAACTGTACTCACCTTTTTCCTTGCCCATCGTCTCTAAAGCAAGGTTAGCAATAACTTCATTGGCATTCATATTGGTTGAAGTGCCAGCACCGCCTTGAATCATATCAACAATAAATTGATCATGATGCTTACCCTCAATCAGCTGGGTACAGGCTGCAGAAATAGCCGTATGCTTTTTATCATTTAAGTAACCCAACTGATGGTTGGCATCGGCGGCGGCCTGTTTAACCATTGCCAAAGCACTGACAAAATTAGGGTAATGCGATAAGGGAACACCCGAGAGGTGAAAGTTATGCATGGCTCGAAGCGTCTGAATGCCGTAATAGGCATCTTTAGGAACGGGCAAAGAGCCTAATAAGTCATGTTCAGAACGAAACGCTGTTGCCGTCATAGGTCATACACTCCAGTAACCGAAATTCTTAAATAATAGTTGATGCAAATCTTAGACTTTCCAAGCACCTAAAGCTAACCCTGTGTACTCGACAGCTGCGGCATAACGACCCACTCCAACCTGTGGATAACTCTGTGGGCAATCTGTGCAAAGCTAAGCCGCTACCTAAAAGCCAGAATTAAAAACCAGTAACCTATTGATTCACAACGATAATAAAATAAAATCAAGAAAAATAATTGCTATAGTACACAAAGCCGTCTGTGGATAACTCTGTGTACGCTTATCCTAGGCCGACTCTATTAGCTCGGTGTTTTAGCTTCATCATCCACTAAATCCAGCTCAGCGATGCTGCGTAAGCGCTCAACAACCTGAGCATTGATCGATCCGTCAGGGAAAACATTATCCGTATCAGCACAGCCTGCCTCGACACCGCTGAGCAAACACAAGGCTTGATCAACATGAGAGACAGTATAAATATGAAACTGCCCTGCGCTGACAGCAGCAATCACAGCCTTATTTAATAGCAAATTGATAATATTAGAGCGTGGAATAATCACGCCCTGCTCTCCGGTTAAACCTCTTTCCTGGCATAAGCGGAAGAACCCTTCGATTTTCTCGTTAACTCCTCCGACCGCTTGTACTTCACCAAACTGATTGATCGAGCCAGTAATAGCAAACGACTGTTTTAGTGGCGTGCGCGATAAAGCAGAAATAAGCGCGCACACCTCACCCAGGGAAGCACTGTCGCCATCGACATAACCATAGGATTGCTCCAAAGCAATACTGGCAGAAATGGCTAAGGGAAACTCTTGTGCATAACGACTGCCTAGATAACCGGTGAGAATCATCACTCCTTTCGAGTGAATCGACTGACCTAAACTGACTTCACGCTCAATGTCGACAATACCGCTACTGCCTGGATACACTGAGGCAGAAATTCTAGCGGGCACACCAAAGACTGAATCACCCACAGCCAGTACGGTAAGGCCATTACACTTACCCACAGCGGCGCCCTGGGTATCAATCAAAATAACCCCAGATAACATATCATCCATAATTCGCGTTGAGACACGACCAGTACGGGTTATCCTAGCAGCAATGGCATCTTCAATATGCTCTGCATCTGTGAGCTCTGCGCCAGCGTTGTGCCTTATAAAGTCAGCTTCACTGACCACTTGGAACAAATCCGCAAGACCTGCCGAGATGCGCTCTTGGTGCTCAGCTAAACGCGCACTGTAACGGGCTAACTGCTCTACTGCTGCCGAGGTCAATGGCGCCATGCCTTCTTCAGTGGTACGGGCACATAACAATTGTGCAAACTGGGTCAAGGTCTCGTCAGTCAAAGGAATATCTTCATCGAAATCCACCAACAAACGAAACATTTCCTGAAAATCAGGATCCAGTTCCTGCAATGCGTAATATAAATCACGTGAGCCAATCACTACCACTTTGACCTGCAAAGGGATCACTTGTGGAATTAAAGTAGCCGCTGCGACACGACCTAACTCAACCAATGGCGATTCCATCTTTAATTGTCGCGAGTGCAATGCACGCTTGAGCGCTTCCCAAACAAAGGGTTCAGAGAGCAGTTTTTCCGCTTCTAAAATTAGATAACCACCATTGGCATCATGCAAAGCACCCGAACGCAATTGTCGGTAACTGGTATAGAGCACGCCTTGGTCAGTACTGTATTCAATGCGGCCAAATAAATTATCGTAGGTGGGGTGTGATTCAAACACCACCGGCGCGCCCTCACCAGGCGTATGCCCCACGATTAAATTAGGACTGTACTGCTCCTCTAATAATTTGCGCGCAATGGCATCGCTGTGCTCCTCATCAACCAACTGCTCAACCACAGTTTTTAATAAGTTGGTTTGCATCGCTTGTAGGTAGTCGACCACGCAAGGATGTTCGGCATATTTGAGTGTCAGTGGCGCAAGTAGAGGCTCCAATGCTAGCGCAATGGTTTCTTCATTGAGCTGTCGTAGCTGATTACCCGATTCCCGCTTCCACAGTGGCAAGCTAGATAGCTCTTTATTGAGTTGCTCTTCAAGCACAGCGATATCGGCATGAAACTTCTCACGCTCGATTTCTGGGCGCTGAGCAAACTCAGCTTCATCTAAAGCTTTACCTTCAAACATCGGCGTAAAAGCAATATTGATACTATCGCGATAGAGAGCGATATTTTTCTCTAGCGCCAGCTTCTCAACGACATCCAAGGCTTTGTCATAACGGCGGTTAAAACTCCGATCAATGGCGCTTTTTTTCTGCTGCCAAGCCGGTGTTTCAAATACCGCAGGAAAGGTCGCTAACAGATTATCCAGCAACACACTGATATCAGCACAAAAGCGACTGCCTTCGCCGGGAGGTAGCTGTAGTGCATGCGGCTCGCGCATTTCACTAAAGTGATTAACATACAACCAGTCCGAAGGTGTCGGGCGTTGTTTCGCTTGTTCGGTAAGATAGCGCCGTACATAAGAGAAACGGCCTGTCCCTGACTCGCCCATGACAAACACGTTGTAGCCTGGACGCTGCATGGAAATACCAAACTGCAACGCTTGTACAGCTCGAGCCTGCCCGAGCACACCTGTTAAGGGTTCAAGTTCCGCCGTACTGGTAAAGTTGAACTGCCCATTAAAGATGCGAGTGAGTTGTTCTGGTAATAAACGCTGTGCATTGACAGTTGAATCAGGCATTAGAATTCCTTGCAGCTAGCGGCCACGCCGCGAAGTGAACGGCGCATTCTGGCCTTGCTTGGTGGCTCTGTGCAAGGCAGAAGTACAAAGAAGGCCGTTTAACGGCTGATTATGCACTAAAAGCTAATCGGTGAAGATGCTGCAACCGCTGTGATGGGGGTGTTCCGCTAGTGTTATTTTCCGCTATTGACACCCTCACAATCAAAGTACGAGGTCTTACGCGAAATTGATAACCTTAGCGAAACACGGGTTGATTATCGATACTGTTCTTGCACGCTGGTTAAGAGCCCACGCTCAGTGATAACTCAGTCGGCGCAATTAATACAAAAGCTGGCTGCGGGCAAGGCTTCAAGGCGTGCCGCGCTAATCGGCTCACCACACTTCTCGCACTCACCATAAGTGCCCTCATCTAAACGCACTAATGCTTGCTGCACCTCTTTGTTACTGGCACGTGCATCAGCTAACAAACCTTGCAAAACCATATCATTTTGACGCTCCGTAGCTTGCTCAGAAAAACTTTGTGCATGCTCACGTGACAAATCACGCTCAATGGCGTCTGCTCGATTACTGTACTCACTGGCCAGCGCTTCCAAGCGCGCACGTAGCTTAATGTCAGTCATAACAACCTCTTCTAAAAAATAGATAAATCAATATTGAGACTACAATTAAAATCCAATCTATAGAACGCACTGCCATGCAAAGCGCTAATCTGTGTCAACCAGACTATCAAGATACAACAAGGGCAAAAAAAATGCCTCGTGATTACTCAACGAGGCATTTTTACTAGTACAGCGTAAGGATCAAAGGTTAAACAATACCTTGCGCTAACATCGCATCCGCGACCTTAACGAAACCAGCAATATTGGCACCTTTAACATAGTTTACGCGACCGTTTTCCATACCGTAGTTAACGCAAGCGGCATGAATACTCTGCATAATGCTATGTAATTTGACATCCACCTCACCGTCAGTCCACAGCAAACGCATGGCGTTTTGGCTCATTTCTAAGCCACTTACTGCAACACCACCCGCATTCGACGCTTTACCAGGAGCATACAAAATACCCTGTTCGATAAACAGGTCAACCGCATCCAGTGTCGATGGCATATTGGCGCCTTCCGCCACACACATGCAGCCGTTTTTAATCAGAGTACGGGCGTCATCAATGGTCAGTTCGTTCTGCGTTGCACAAGGCAAGGCAATATCGCATTTAAGCGCCCAAGGACGCTGGCCAGCGAGGTACTGCAGACCAAAGTGTTCAGCCATTTCTTCAATACGGCCACGACGGATATTTTTTAAATCCATCAGATACTGCCAATGTTCGCTGTCCATGCCGTTTTCCATATACAGCGTACCGCCGGAATCAGACAAGGAAATTACTTTACCGCCCAGCTCAATCACTTTTTGCGCGGCATATTGCGCCACGTTGCCTGAGCCTGAGATCGCCACACGCTGGCCTTCAATGCGACGTTTAACGCTTTTCAGCATCTCTTCAGCAAAATAGACACAGCCGTAGCCGGTTGCTTCAGGACGAATCAAGCTGCCGCCGTAGGTCATGCCTTTACCGGTCAACACCGAAGTAAACTCATTGGCTAGACGCTTGTATTGACCAAACAAATAACCAATTTCACGTGCACCCACACCAATATCACCGGCGGGCACATCGAGGTTGTGGCCAATATGGCGGAACAGTTCGGTCATAAACGACTGACAGAAGCGCATCACTTCATTGTCAGTTTTACCTTTAGGATCAAAGTCAGACCCCCCTTTACCACCGCCCATCGGCAATGAGGTCAAAGAGTTTTTAAACACTTGCTCAAAGGCTAAAAATTTTAAAACACCTAAATTGACCGATGGATGAAAGCGCAGACCGCCTTTATAGGGACCAATAGCACTGTTCATTTGAATCCGATAACCACGGTTAACATGCACTTTACCGGCATCATCAACCCAAGGTACGCGAAATAAAATCACGCGCTCAGGTTCGACCATACGCTCAATGATGCCAGCCTTCATATAGCGCGGGTTATCCTCAAGGAAGGGCCATAGGGTGCGTAGCACTTCTTCAACCGCCTGGTGAAATTCCGGCTGGTCAGGGTCACGCTGTTTTATATGAGATAAAAACGCATCAAGAGTTTGCGACATAATAATAAAGCCTCAGCAAACCGTACATGTACGGTCATGGTTCAAAACCACCTGACTTTATCAGTGCGAGGGCATCTTGCGATAGAAAAACATACACTTTTTTAATAAAAATATACCTTATACCCTGCTATCCGCCTTAATAGCTCCATTGCAACACTCATTTTACTGCTGACTTGCTTATGTATAGCACATAGATGTAAAGTTATATTATAACTAAATCATGATGTATTAATGGAGTTTTAGCATGCGTTTCTCTTATTTATTAGCCCCTATCCTGTTTGCCCTGAGCCCTCTCAGCATCGCTGCGTCCGAACACGAACACGAACAAAGTTTAGACGCTCACGTACATGGCGTTGCCACACTAAATGTAGGCTTAGACGACCAGCAGCTCGAACTGCAATTTGAAAGTCCGACGATGAATATCTTTGGTTTTGAATACAAGCCCAGCTCAGAAAACGATAAACAAGCATTGATTGAGGCAGAGCTTACCTTGAAAAATGAGCAAGCATTATTCAAACTCTCCAGTGCAGCGCAGTGTGTGCTGAGCGCAGTAACGATTGAAAACGATCTAGTCGAACCCACTCAAGACGCGCATGAGCATGAGCATGACGAACATGCCGATGCTCAAGATGAACAGAACCACAGTGATATTCAGGTAGGTTACCTATTTAACTGCGCAACACCGGATAAATTACACAGCATCGATTTAGCCGGTTTTTTTAAAGCATTTCCACACACAGAAAAAATCAACGTACAGCTGATGACCTCCACCGCACAGCTCGGCGTTGAACTCTCACAGAGCAATACTGTACTAAACTGGTAAGCTCACTCTGTGCCTGCGCCAGCCGTGCTGCGCAGGCTCTACGTTCCTCCGCTGCTGAGATTGATCATGACCACCTCCACCCCGATTATCGAACTGCAGAATTTGCGTTTTGCTTGGCCTAAGCAAGCCACCCTGTTAGATATCGATACGTTTCGCCTTGAGCCTGGACAGAGTTTATTTTTAAAAGGCCCGTCTGGTAGCGGTAAAACTACGCTTTTAGGTTTGCTCGGCGGCGTACAACTGGCGCAAAGCGGCAGTATTCACTTGCTGGGACAAGATTTAAGTCAACTCAGTGCCAGTGCTCGCGACCGTTTTCGCGCGGATCACAGCGGTTTTATTTTCCAACAATTCAACTTATTGCCGTTTTTATCCGTACTGGAGAATGTGTTACTGCCATGCCAGTTCTCGAAACGGCGGACACTGCGTGCGATTCAGCGCCACGGCTCGATACATGCCGCCGCAGAAACATTACTCAGTCATTTAGGACTGGCGTCCGAGCTTCATCAGCAACGGGCAGGTGAGCTCTCGATCGGCCAGCAGCAACGGGTTGCCGCCGCGCGGGCCTTAATCGGTCAGCCAAAACTAGTGATCGCTGACGAACCCACCTCCGCTCTAGATGCTGATAGTCGTGAGGTTTTTCTGCAGCTGTTATTTGCCGAATGCCAAGCCGCTGGAGCGAGCCTGCTGTTTGTTAGCCATGATCAGTCACTGGCAACACTGTTTGACCGCAGCATTGACCTCACGCAACTGAACCGTGCCACACGCAAGCAGGAGATTTAAAAGTGCATTTACTTCGAATTGCCTTGCGCAGCTTAAATAATCGCCGTTTTACAGCACTGCTGACCATCTTTGCTATTGCTCTGTCGATCACTCTACTCTTGGCCGTCGAGCGAGTGCGTACGGAAACCCGCGCCAGTTTTGCTAGCACCATCAGCTCGACTGATTTAATTGTTGGTGCGCGTTCCGGCTCAGTCAACTTATTACTCTACTCAGTGTTTCGAATTGGCAACGCGACCAATAATATCCGCTGGAGTAGCTTCGAGCACATTGCTCAGCACCCGCAGGTCAAATGGGCGGTACCGCTATCATTGGGTGATTCCCATCACGGCTATCGCGTGCTAGGTACCTCTGAAGATTACTTCACTCATTATCAATACGGTCGCAAACAGCACTTAAAGCTCCGCGCTGGCCGCATCTTTAGTAACCAAGCGCCCTTTGAAGTGGTGCTGGGTGCCGAGGTTGCCGACGCGTTAAACTATCAACTGGGCCAGGAAATCGTTCTCGCGCATGGCGTCGCTACCATTAGCTTAGTCAAGCACGATGATAAGCCTTTCACCGCTGTTGGTATCTTAGAGCGTACCGGCACACCCGTAGACCGCACTCTGCATATTGCTTTAGCGGGGATGGAAGCGATTCATATTGATTGGCAACAGGGTGCGCCCGCCTATGGCAATCGGAAAATCAGCGCCGAACAAGCGTTGCAAATGGATCTGCAGCCGAAAGCAATCACCGCGATGCTGCTGGGTTTAAACAGTAAAATCGCAACCTTTGCTCTACAGCGAGAAATCAATCAATGGCGCGGCGAGCCTTTGTTAGCGATATTGCCCGGTGTTGCTCTGCAAGAGCTGTGGAGCTTGATGGGCACCGCCGAAAAAGCCTTGTTTATGGTCTCGCTGTTTGTGGTGCTCACCGGTCTTATTGGCATGCTCACCGCGATTCTAACCAGTCTCAATGAACGTCGCCGCGAGATGGCTATTTTGCGTTCTGTCGGCGCACGCCCTTGGCATATTGCTAGCCTGCTGGTTCTTGAAGCCTTGACCCTCGCCGGCGCTGGAATCCTCCTCGGCGTGGTTTTACTCTATGCTGGTATAGCCCTCGCGCAAGCACCGTTGCAAAGCTATTACGGTTTGTATCTCCCTCTCTCGGCACCCACGCTGTATGAGTGGAAACTGCTTGCGGTCGTATTGCTCGCGGCGATATTAATGGGCGCGATTCCAGCATGGCGTGCCTATCGACAGTCCTTAGCGGACGGCTTAAATATCCGTTTATAAGCCTTAAAACCAACCAATAGCATTAACTAGAGATGCCTGTATTATGCGAAAACTATTTTGGATCACCTTACTGCTGTGCAGTGTTAATACAGTCTTTGCCGCAGAGCTGCGCACGCTAAAGTGGGAAGAGATGGTCCCCGCTGATGCACCACCCTTGCCAGCACCAGCACCGTTGCACAACCTTAATCAACTGGCTGACATTCTCGCTGAAGAAAGCGGCCCTGCAGCTGAGCAACAACACCCCAATGCACCGATAGTGCCTGAGCTGGATGGTTTAAAAGTTAAGCTACCCGGCTATATCGTGCCGCTGACTATTGATGATAACAGTCGTATTACTGAGTTTTTGTTAGTGCCCTACTTTGGTGCTTGCATCCATGTACCACCGCCGCCGTCGAATCAAATTGTTTACGTCACCAGTGAAGGCGGGGTTGCCTTAGGCGATATGTGGCAGCCCTATTGGATTGAAGGCACCCTCAGTGTTGAATCCTTTAGCAGTGATATGGGCGATACTGGCTACCGTGCTGAAGCAGAACAAATATACCCTTATGTCTTTGACAGCCCTGCGATCAAAAAAAATCGTTAACCCTCTCCTCCAGTGTTCTTGGGCCAGCCAAGATCGGCAATTAGAACAACAATCTGTGTAGCCCTAGACTAAAAGTGCTACAAATTAATCGTTTTTATCCGATCAGCCATCGTATAATGCGCGCTCGCAGGAGAGAGGGCAGCTAAAAGCTGCTCCGCCGAAGGCGCAAACTCCCATAAACGCTCAGGCTCATGTACTGCGAAACAACTTAGATTCGCCAACTGGAGAGCGATTGCTTTAGGCAATCCACCGAAGGGGCAAGCGGCATATTGCTGCATAAACTCTCAGGTACACAGGACAGAGGGAGAGGCGCGACTGTCTGCAGGAGTCCTGTGTGCTGACTTATATCTATCTGATTGCTATTACTGCTGAAGCCATGTCCGGTGCACTTGCTGCTGGACGACGAAATATGGACCTCTTTGGCGTTGCTCTGATCGCTTTTATCACCGCGCTTGGTGGTGGTACCGTGCGTGACATGTTGCTGGGCAATTACCCCGTCACATGGACACAACACCCGCCCTATATCTATCTGACTATCGGCTCAGGTCTCGCGACGATGTTAGTGGCGCGTTTTATGCACAAGCTTAATCAGATTTTCCTGATCTTAGATTCCATGGGTTTAGTGGCCTTTACCATCATTGGTTGCAATGTTGCCTTAAAGCTTGGCTATGAAACACCTGTGATTATTATGGCGGGAATTACTACCGGTATTTTTGGCGGTATTCTGCGCGACATCATGTGTAATCGCACCCCACAAGTCTTGCGTCATGAGCTCTACGCCAGCGTGTCGCTGATTGTAGCGATTGTCTATTTGTTCCTAAAATCGCAAGGCGTCTCTGACGATATCAACACCCTCGCCTCCTTCAGTTTTGGACTGGCTCTACGTCTCTCGGCCATCCGCTGGCAACTGTCCTTGCCAGTATTTTCCTACTCACCAGGACGCTGGGGTGATTAATAACTAAGGCGCTACATGGCGCCTTAGTTAAGGCATGCTGCCGAGCTTAAAGCCTGTTCTGAACACACCAACGACAGCCGAGCAATGCCCAACCTAAGTACCGATAATGCCACCATCGGTACGGGTGATGACCATCACGCTGGAGCGCGGCACTGAATCACCGCCCAGTGGAAAGTGCGATGGTTCCAGCTCTTCACCGGGGTGTTGTACGCCGATAAATAGCGTTTTCTGATCGGCAGTAAAAGCCAGACCGGTTATTTCACAGGCCACCGGCCCCGTTAAGAAACGCCGCACTTCGCCTGTTTTAGGGTCGGCGCAGAGCATCTGATTGTTCCCTTGTCCGGCAAAGTCACCTTGGTTCGAATAGTTACCATCGGATTGAATCCACAGGCGTCCGGCCTGATCAAAACCAATGCCATCGGGGCTGTTAAACATATTCTCGGCAGTGATATTGCTCGACCCAGCATAGGGGGTTGCGCCATGCACGCTGGGGTTACCCGCGATTAAAAACAGATCCCACTGAAAGCCTTTAGCGCTATGCTGCCCTGCTGTGGGGCGCCAGCGCACGATGTGTCCATAGTGGTTTTCAGCACGAGGATTAGGGCCGCCAACCGGTTGATTGTCTTTTAAACCGCGATTTTTATTATTGGTCAAGGTACAAAAAACCATCGGCTCATGCGGATGCACAGCAACCCACTCCGGCCGATCCATGGTCGTCGCACCAACTTGAGTGGCCGCTAAACGCGCATGAATTAAAACCTCAGCTTGGCTATGAAAACCATTCTCTGCAGTTAAGCCATTTTCGCCATAGACTAAACTTAACCATTCACCACTGCCGTCTTCATTAAACTTAGCGACAAACAAATCTCCATCGTCGAGCAGGTCACGATTAGCAGCCTGATCAGTAGGGTTGTATGTGTTACGACTGACAAAACGATAAATATGCTCACCACGCTCATCATCACCTAGATACACCACCACATGACCGTCTGCAGCAATCACCAACTCTGCGTTTTCATGCTTAAAGCGACCTAAGGCCGTTCGTTTAACCGGTATCGCCTGTGGGCTATGCGGATCAATTTCCACCACCCAGCCAAATCGATTGGCTTCATTGGGCTCTTGCGCTAAATCAAAACGCGGATCAAATTTGTACCAACTGTAACCGGCGTCTTCAGCGGCAATACCGTAACGAGCAAAAGCTGGGCTCAGCTTTACTGCCGCATCACTGCCAAAATAGCCATTAAAGTTTTCTTCACAGGTTAAATAGGTGCCCCAAGGCGTCATACCATTGGCGCAGTTGTTAAAAGTACCTAAAGCCATTTCACCCTTGGGGTCGGCTTTAGTCTGCAACAAAGCATGACCTTGAGCTGGACCGCTGATGCGCATCGGGGTATTGGCATCAATACGGCGGTTGAACTGGCCGTCCTTTGCAAAGCGCCAGCCTTGCGCCTGCTTCACCAAAGTCAGCACCGATACGCCATGCGCAGCCTGTGCATAGCGCACATCAGCAGCCGTCATCTTTTTGCCCTGATGCGCAAACATCAGCTCGTAGTTAGTGTACTCATTGTTGACGGCCAAAATAGCGGTATTCTCGTCCACAGAAAACAAGCTCATACCATCATTGTTATCGCCAAATTGGCGCTGCTGATTGGCAACAGTGTTGTTCTGCACCTGATTAGAAAAATCTGCCACATCAGTAAACAAAGGATCACCCCAAGAAATCAGACGCTCGACTTGATAGCCATCAGGCACCACAACAGTATCAGCCGTACTAACAGGTACCGCTTTGAAACCTAACAGAGGTCCCGCCGCCGGCGCTAATACAGCTGCAATAGACTGACTAAGAGGAGCTATAGTAAAAAAAGCCACAGCACCTAAAGCAGCGCTAGCGCCGAGAAAACGACGTCGAGATAAACCCTGCTCAACCATTTGGGTAAATTGTGGTGTTTGCGTACGTGGATGATTCAACTCATCTTGCAGCTCAAACTGACTCATGATCCAGCCTCATCGATTAACTCAACTATGAAGCTCACAGCTTAGTGAGCGTCGATGTCAGAAGCATGACCAACAGATGACAAGATGATGAATACTCAGAGCGAGGTGTTGCGCAATAAAATCGAGTGCTGAACATCGACCTGTAGTGTGCAGCCATTAAAAAACCCGCAACGTTGCCGGTGCGGGTTTTGATGTTACTAACGCAAATTAGACTTTGTTACGACCATGACGCTTACGATCATTTTCAGTCAGATACTTCTTACGCAGACGAATCGACTTAGGTGTTACTTCAACCAACTCATCGTCTTCGATGAACTCAAGCGCTTGCTCAAGAGAGAAACGGATTGGCGGAACCAATGCTGTGGTTTCTTCTTTACCAGACACACGCATGTTATCCAGTTTTTTCGCTTTAGTTGGGTTAATCGCCAAGTCATTGTCACGGCTGTGGATACCGGCCAACTGACCTTCGTAAATCTCTTCACCCGGTGATAAGAACAGCTTACCACGCTCTTGCAGAGTTTCGAGTGAGTACGTCAGTGCTTTACCGGTCGCCATAGACACCAATACGCCCTGCTGACGGCTAGTGACTTCACCGGTTTTGATTGAACCGTAGTGGCTGAACATACCGGTCAAAATACCCGTACCTGAAGTCATGGTCATAAACTGGTTACGGAAACCAATCAAACCACGTGAAGGTACAGTGTACTCAAGACGGATACGACCTTTGCCGTCTGGAACCATATCGGTGAGTTCACCTTTACGTAGACCAAACTGCTCCATGATCGAACCCTGGTGCTGTTCTTCAATATCCAGAATAACGTTTTCGTACGGTTCTTGCTTAACACCGTCAACTTCTTTGATCACAACTTCTGGACGGGAAATACCCATCTCGTAGCCTTCACGACGCATGGTTTCAATCAGTACTGACAGGTGTAATTCACCACGGCCAGAGACTTTGAATTTGTCCACGTCATCGCCTTGGACAACGCGCAATGCCACGTTGTGCAGTAATTCTTTTTCCAGACGCTCTTTCAGGTTACGACTGGTAACGAACTTACCTTCTTTACCCGCGAACGGAGAATCGTTCACTTGGAAAGTCATGCTCACAGTTGGTTCATCAACGCTCAACGGCGGCAATGCTTCCACGTGTGCTTGGTCGCATAAAGTGTCAGAAATAAACAGGGGATCAAAACCACTGATACAAACGATATCACCGGCTTGCGCTTCTTCAACTTCAACACGGTGTAAACCATGGTGACCCATTAATTTCAGAATACGGCCATTACGACGCTTGCCTTCAACATCAATCGAAGTCACTGGACTGTTGGCTTTAATACGACCACGGGTAATACGGCCAATACCGATAATGCCGAGGAAGTTGTTGTAGTCCAGTGCAGAAATTTGCATTTGGAATGGACCATCCAAATCAACTTTTGGCGGCTTAACAAAATCAACTACAGACTGGAACAAGACATCCATGTTCTCAGTCATTTCGGCTGGATCTAAACCTGAAGTACCATTCAAAGCACTGGTGTAAACGATTGGGAAGTCGAGCTGTTCTTCAGTCGCACCCAAGTTATCAAACAGGTCAAATACTTGATCAACAACCCAGTCTGGACGCGCGCCAGGACGGTCAACTTTATTGATCACAACAATAGGGCTCAAACCAGACTGGAACGCTTTCTGCGTTACAAAACGAGTTTGCGGCATAGGGCCGTCAATGGAGTCAACCACCAACAACACGCAGTCCACCATGCTCATCACGCGCTCAACTTCACCACCGAAGTCGGCGTGGCCTGGGGTATCCACGATATTGATGTTGTAGTCGTGCCATTTAATAGCAGTGTTTTTTGCCAGAATAGTAATTCCGCGCTCTTTTTCCTGGTCGTTGGAGTCCATAACGCGGTCAGAGTCGAGCTCTTTACGGTCTAGGGTACCTGATGCACGTAACAGGGCGTCAACCAAGGTCGTTTTACCGTGGTCAACGTGGGCGATAATGGCAATATTACGTAAATTCTCAATCACAAGCTTATCTCAAGTAAAATATGTAGGCTGCACGCAAAACGCGTCAGTTCGAATCAAAGTGGTAGGGTTTATGGGTCTGGTGGGCGTAACTGTTGCGGCGTTGCCACACAGCTCCACAAACACACCCATAACAGGTATCTCATCATGCGTGACTGCTTGCGCGCGGCCGTTGCACTGGGTCAGGACGGTAAACTCGCACATTTGCATAACCCTCATGCAATAAATGGTGCGCATGCAATTTACTCATCATACCTTGATCGCAATACAGTAGATATTGACGATTAGGCTCAAAATCTTTAAAACGGCTATTAATCGCATAAAAAGGCACGGTGCGCTGCTCAATACCGTTGAGGATTAATGGCTGATCTTCTACCTGATCAGGGTGGCGGATATCAATGATAATCTGCCCTGGTAGTGCGTGGTTAACTTCTTCGACATGGACATCTTTACCCAATTCGTCGAGGACTTTATCCATAGTAACCCGTGTCGTACGTTCAATCGCACGCTGTAAGATGCTCGCGTCCAACTGACTTTCTTCGTGTACAACGCGGCCCAGCTTAGCGCGGGTTTTCGGACTCACTGAAATAACACCACAATATTCTGGCATATTTTCGGCAAAGGCAGCAGTACCGATCTCAACTGCAGTACTAATAATATCTTGTTTATGCTCAGTAATCAGCGGACGCAACACTAACTTATCGGTTGCTTTATCAATGACGGCAAGGTTGGTCAGGGTTTGACTGGCCACCTGCGAAATCGCTTCACCAGTGACTAAGGTCTCCAGCTCTAAATCTTCGGCGATAACGTCAGCCGCTTTAAGCATCATACGTTTCAGCACGACACCCATATGACTGTCATCGACATTTTCTAAAATATCACCGAGTACTTCTTCAAACGGTACGCTAACAAACAAAACTCGATGTGAGCTGCCATACTTTTTCCACAAGTAATAAGCAACTTCTTTAACACCCAACTCGTGCGCACGTCCGCCTAAATTAAAAAAGCAAAAATGCGTTAATAAACCACGACGCATCATCTTATAGGCTGCCACAGTGGAATCAAAACCACCGGACATCAACACCAGTGCCTGCTCCACCGTACCTAACGGATAACCGCCAATACCTTGGTGACGTTCATATTCAATAAACAATCTTTCGCCACGAATCTCGAAACGCACTTCAACATCAGGATGGCGCAAATTAATACCTGATGCAGCACATTGTTGACGCAACTGACTGCCCACATAGCGTTCAACATCCACAGAAGAAAAAGGATGTTTACCACTGCGCTTACAACGTACAGAAAATGTACGGCCTTTTAACAGATCAGCGTAATGGGCCTTGCAGTGCTGAGTAATTTCATCAAAATCACCCAACGGGTATTCAAGCACTTGAAAGAAGTGTGAAATGCCTGGCGTACAGCGCAAGCGCGCATACAACTCTTGCAACTCTGTGGGATCTTCAAGTGCAGTAAATAGCTCTAAATTATCCCACTCACCAATCACTTTTACATCAGGGTCAAGATCCCGTAATACCGTACGGATATTTTTGCCTAACTGACGCATAAATTGCCGACGCACTGGACGGCTCTTGATGGTAATTTCAGGAAAAGATTTTAGAATTAATTTCATTATGCAAACAGATCGCTAAGATGGGTTACCAAAGCAACCGCAAAAATGGGCACAAATCATAGCATCTTTTTCTAAAAAATGCTCATTTAACGAGCAACACACTGCACAACAATCTGCGCACTGTCCTGCCCGCTAACTATTTGATCGCCTTAGCAGCTGTAGTACAGCTCATACTCAAGCGGATGCACAAAGGTACGTACACGTAACTCTTCTTCGGCTTTCAAGGCCACAAAAGCATCTAGGAATTCATTACTGAAGACACCGCCACGTAATAAAAACTCACGGTCTGCATCCAAGGCCTCCAACGCCTCTTTTAAACTACCACACACTTGTGGAATCTGTTTCGACTCCTCAGGCGGTAAGTCATATAGGTTTTTATCCGCTGGATCACCAGGATGAATGCGGTTTTGAATACCATCTAAGCCAGCCATTAACAGCGCAGCAAAGGCCAGATAAGGGTTCGCCGACGGGTCAGGGAAACGTGCTTCAATACGGCGCGCTTTCGGGCTGGTCACATAAGGAATACGAATCGATGCCGAACGGTTACGGGCAGAATAAGCCAACATCACCGGCGCTTCAAAACCTGGAACTAAACGTTTATACGAGTTAGTCGATGGATTGGTCAGCGCATTCAGCGCCTTACCATGCTTAATAATTCCGCCAACAAAGTACAGGGCATTATCAGATAAGCCTGCATAGCCCTCGCCAGAGAAGATATTTTTGCCACTTGCAGAAATTGATAAATGCACATGCATGCCTGAGCCATTATCACCAAATAATGGTTTTGGCATAAAAGTCGCGGTACGGCCGTAGGCATCGGCAACATTATGCACCACATACTTCAATGCCTGTACCTCGTCAGCTTTAGCCACCAAGGTGTTAAATCTCACGCCAATTTCGTTTTGACCCGCGGTGGCTACTTCGTGGTGATGCACCTCAACAAACTGTCCCATTTCTTCCAGCGCATTACACATCGCTGTACGAATCTCATGGTCATAATCGCTCGGCTGAGTGGGCAGGTAACCGCCTTTAACCGGCACACGGTGGCCCTTATTACCCCCTTCGATATCTGCGTCACTGTTCCAAGCGGCTTGCTCAGAATAGATTTTGAACATTGAGCCAGAAATATCAGACTTAAACTTAACCTGATCAAAGATAAAAAACTCAGGCTCAGGACCGACAAAGACGGTATCGCCAATTCCTGTTGATTTTAAGTATTCTTCGGCTCGAGAGGCGATCGCTCGAGGGTCACGGTCATAGCCTTGCATGGTGGATGGTTCGATCACATCACAGACTAGAATCAAAGTCGGCTCTTGGGTAAAAGGATCCATTACCGCAGTACTGTCATCAGGCAGTAGGATCATATCTGAGGCTTCAATGCCTTTCCAACCTGCCATAGAAGAGCCGTCAAACATCTTTCCTTGCTCGAAAAAATCATCATCAGCATCACGAGCTGGCATAGTGATATGGTGCTGTTGCCCACCAATATCAGTAAAGCGCAAATCAATCCATTTTGCGTTATGGGTTTGTATCAGTTCGAGCGACTTTGACATCATGGTCTCCAAGATTTCATGAACGAGGTGCCCGCCCAGCAACAGGCTTCCGGGCAGTGCGCTCGCCACATTTCCTGTCTCGGCAAGACAAGGAGTGTGTCAAAACCGAGGGCGAGACGCGTAATATAAATTCAGCGTGCTATTTTGACTGTTGCCCGCGATCAGCGCTAGCCCCTAACCTACACTATTAGAAAAAAACAGCGTAATAAGCGACTCAATAAGCAACAATTAAACCAGCAAAGCATAATGTTTTATAGTGTACGCGGCACAGAGGCACAATTCATTTTTTTATTAGTCACCGATAGAATATTTAAATGGGCAAGGATTGCTAGCTCTTTTGCAGCACTGACCAGCGAAACACTTGCCTAAGTATGCCGAGCGTGCAAGGCTTACACACACATTAAAAGGAGTGGGTTATGCGCCTTGTCTTGGCTACAATCATGCTCGCTGCAGCATTACCTGTTACTGCACAGATTTATCAATATACCGACGCGAAAGGCAACCTTGTTTACACTGACCGGCCGCCACTCGGCGCCGATGCCAATAGTGTTGAGCTGCAGACGATTAATAGCCTGCCCTCCTCAACCAATCGAGCAACAAACGGACAATCTGATACCGACAACAGTGATGCATCAGATCAAGCAGGGCCTTACAGCCAATTACAGCTCATAGGGTTGCCTGACGCCGAAGCGTTGCGTGCCAACAACGGTAACTTTACCGTCCAGGTTACAATCATCCCAGACCTTGTCAGTCCACATCGTTTACAACTGTTGGTTGACGGCCAAGCCTACGGTACGGCGAGTGCCGCGACCAGCATACAGGTGACAAACCTTGCACGTGGCGAGCATCGTCTTGCAGTTCAGGTATTAGCCGGTGAGCAAGTACTGCAACGCAGTGATGAACAAACCTTAAGCGTGCAACGTGTACATACCGGTAGCCCGGCATTCCAACCTAAACCTTCACCGCGCCCTAAACTATGAAACTGAGCGCTCTATTCGGTGTACTTTTACTCTGTGTGGCGCCGCTCACCTCAGCCGCTATTTATACCTATATCGATGCGAATGGAGCGCGGGTGTTTACCGATCAACCGCCCAAACATCAACGTACCGAAACACTTAATCTTAAGCCCACAAATCAAGTCCCCGCTCCCCCAGTGATAACAGCGCCGCCGGTCTATCAAGAATCTCTTGAGCCGCTGCCAGTGCAGTATCAGTTATTACGCATTTTGGTACCCGAACCCAATGCTACAATTCGCGCAAATAATCGACAACTGATTGTCACAGTTAACAGCGAACCAGCGTTACTTGAAGGACATCATTACCGTTTACTGCTAGATGGTGAAGCTGTCGGCGAGCCGACGCGCAGCCCAGTTTTCCCTCTTAAAGATCTCAATCGTGGCACCCATCTACTGGCTGTAGAAATCATCAACCAGCAAGGAGCGGTGCTCGAACGCACGCCTGCACAACCTTTTCACTTACGCCAAATCACTTTAAACGATAAGCGTCGAGTGAATCCATGCGAGAAAAACGACTACGGAGTGCGGCCCGAGTGCCCGTTAAAAGATAAGCCTAAAAAATAAGCGTAGCGTGTAGCGCCATACCATCCTAACCGATCGACTAAGAACCTATGCACCGTCAACAATGGCTTTTTGTTTGCGGCGCCACACGCAACCTTGCTAAGGTGCGCGACATTTTAAAGAGTAATCCTATGCACGATCAGCACTTTGATGAGCTTGCCATTCGTTTTGCGCAAAAAATTTACGGTAGCAATAAAGGCGCGATTCGTTTAGCGGTGCTGCAAGCCGACCTTAATGAGGTTTTACCGCAGCGTCCATTGCGCGTTTTAGATATTGGCGCAGGCTTAGGCCATATGTCGCTGTGGCTGGCTGAACAAGGTCATCACGTCACTTTAGTAGAACCGGCGTTAGCCATGCTGGAAACAGCACAGCAACGTTTTGCTAACGCACAATGCCCTGCGACCTTTATTCATGCGGACTGGCAAAGTTTTGCCCAGCAAGAACACCGTCCTTATGATCTAGTGCTGTGTCATGCAGTACTGGAATGGCTCGCCGAGCCCAGCGCTATTTTAGCGGCACTACATCGACTCACCACCGCTGACGGTTGGCTATCGTTGGCGTTTTACAACAAAGATGGCCTGATCTTACAGAACCTGATCAAGGGCAATTTACGTAAACTCAGCCAACAACGCTTTACCGGTGATGCCGGTGGCCTGACCCCGCAACAACCGCTCGATCCACGTGAGTTAGCTGCTCAAGTGGCGCCTCTCTGGCAGATCCAACAGCGTAGCGGTATTCGTGTCTTTCACGATTATATGCCGCCACAGTTTCGCCAGAAAATCGCAGCAGAAGAGTTGATTAGCACCGAACTGAGCTATCGCCGTCATCCCGCCTTATCAGGTTTAGGACGCTATCTGCATTGGCTTTGCCAGCCGCGCACGATCACAGTAGACTCATTATGACTCAGTCTCCTAGGAGGCACATGATGCTTCGTTATCTACTACCCAGTGCTGCAGCGCTACTATTAGTCGGCTGCCAAGCAAGCAATCCTTACCCCGGCGAAAGCCTGCCGTTACCACCGGCACCGGCGGCTGCCGCAACACATTTTGATGCCAGCGCTTACCCTGCCAAGATCAATAATAAAGCCTACAACTACTGGTGCTGGCACAATCAATACGCCATTCCAGCGCCAATCGCCAGTACTGATAATGTTGCCCAGCGTATTTTAGCTGAGCAACTGGAACAACATGGTTTGCGCCCAGCAGCTTCTGCCGAACAGTGCCAACTGCACGTGCAGCTCACGAGCAGACAGCGCCAGCATGAACGTCGCGAATATGATGATTTCCCATCAGCGAACTATGGCTACGGCTTCGGACATGGCGACCCGTATTATGATCGTCATCGCTACTCTGGGATTGGCGTTAATATTCCGTTGCGATCGCGCAGCTACACTGAGTACTATCAGCAGCTGACTCTTTCCTTCTCTGATGCACAAACACAGCAGTCGGTATGGCGTACGCAAAGCACCGTTAGCAGCGATCAACAAGGGCAAACCAGTGAAGAGGCGCTGCGCAAAGCGATTGAGGCAATGCTAAGCAGCTACCGCTGACAGGTAGCTGCAACACAGATAACGCTGAGCAGAGCTGCTCAGCGCAGGCATTACTTCACCACCAACACATCACAAGGGGGGTGTTCTAAAAAGTGTTGCGCCAAACTGCCGAGCAAGGCATCGGCCAAAACACCACGCCCATGCTTACCAATAGCCAAAATCTGCGGTTGTTGTTCAGTAATCACTTGCGCCAAACAATTATGCAGCTCACCTTGGCGTAGCTCATGACTGATCTGCGGGCCACGCTCGGGTAATTTGGCTCGCTCATCCATCACCAACTGATCAAACAAAGACGTCTGCCATGATATCTCTGAGTCACTGTCAAAACCATGCACTTCCGCCATTTCCAGCACATGCAAGGCATGGATAGATGCGCTATGAGGCAATAACTTAAACACATGGTGCAGCGCATGGC
Source organism: Denitrificimonas caeni (assembly GCF_905120345.1). Taxonomy (GTDB): domain Bacteria; phylum Pseudomonadota; class Gammaproteobacteria; order Pseudomonadales; family Pseudomonadaceae; genus Denitrificimonas; species Denitrificimonas caeni_A. The sequence goes on from NZ_CAJHOA010000002.1 coordinate 396,041, forward strand.
AGGCACACAAAGAAAAATCCAAGGGCACCAGCGCTCGTTGATAAGAGCTGACATTCGCTTCAATCGCCAACAACACAGGGACGGCGCTACGCTGTAAAACGCGCTCTAGCGTGGTACCAGAAAAGTACTCAGGCGAATCCTGGTGATGATCTCCCATCACCATAAAATCAACGCTGTGGGCTTTTTGCGCGGCAACAATCGTCTGTGCTGGGCGGCCCATTTTAATCAAAACTTGCGCATTCCCCGCATCACAATCCTGCAATTGCTGAGACAGCAAAGCATCCGCTGCTAGCATCTGTTTTTCTAACACGGCCATCGGTAAGTGATCTTCTAAAACATAGATCACACTCAATCGTGCCTGATGCTGCTGGGCCAGCTGCACGCCTCGGCGCAAAGCAATCTGCGCGTTATCACTGAGGTCATGGGCAACCATAATATGCTGCATAAATGTGCATTCCTTTTTGACAATCAAAAGAGGCGCGCAAACGGCACACTCGTTTGCGCGCAAGGACCGTTACTCAGAGGCTTTTAGCGCTTGAGTTAAGTCGGCTAAAATATCATCGATGTGCTCAATACCAATCGACAAGCGAATCAGGTCGAGACTCACACCGGCCTTGGTCATTTCTTCTTCAGTCAATTGACGATGGGTAGTGGTCGCGGGGTGACACGCCAATGATTTAGCATCACCAATATTCACCAAACGGTAGAACATCTGCAACGCATCAATAAACTTAGCACCAGCCGCTTGGCCGCCGTGAATACCAAAGCATAAAATTGAAGACGGCTTACCGCCCATGTATTTTTGCGCCAAAGCGTGATCAGGGTGGTTTGGCAGACCGGCATACTGCACCCATGCCACTTGCGGGTGAGCCTCTAAGAACTCAGCAACTTTTTGCGCATTTTCACAGTGACGCTCCATCCGCAGCGACAGTGTCTCCATGCCCTGCATAATTAAAAACGCATTAAAGGGTGATAGCGCCGCCCCCATATTACGCAATGGCACCACACGGCAACGGGCAATAAAGGCCGCAGCGCCGAAGTCTTTGGTGTAAACAACACCGTGGTAAGACACATCTGGCGTGTTTAATAGAGGGAAGCGCTCTTTGTGCTCAGCCCAAGGGAATTTACCTGAGTCAACAATAGCACCAGCAATGGTTGTACCGTGGCCACCCATATACTTAGTCAGCGCGTGAATAACGATATCGGCACCGTAGTCAATCGGACGACACAGCACAGGGGTCGCAACCGTATTATCAACAATCAACGGCACACCATGACGATGGGCAATATCAGCTAAGGCTTGGATGTCAACGATATTACCCGCTGGGTTACCAATACTTTCACAGAAAACGCCTTTCGTTTTGTCATCAATCATTGCTTCCAATGCCGCCAGATCATCGTGCGGTGCGAAGCGTACTTCTAAACCTTGGCGTGGCAAAGTATGGGCAAATAAGTTGTACGTACCACCATACAACTTGGCCACGGAAACGATATTATCGCCCACTTCAGCAATCGTCTGAATAGTTGCGGTAATCGCCGCCATACCCGATGCCATCGCTAACGCAGCGACCCCACCTTCTAAAGCAGCAACACGCTTTTCTAAAATATCGTTAGTTGGATTGGTGATACGCGTATAAATATTACCGGGTACTTTTAGATCAAATAAATCAGCACCGTGCTGAGTATCATCAAACGTATATGAAGTCGTTTGATAAATAGGCACAGCAGCCGACTTGGTAGTTGGGTCAGAACTGTAGCCAACATGGATCGCAATCGTTTCTGGTTTCATCACTAATACTCAAGACTGATTTAAAATAGTGGTACAAAGCATGCCCAGCCAACACGCTAGGGTCAAGCAGTGCACCGATAGATGTCTTCTAAATTAAGATAGAGGCACACTATGAATTCTTACAACAACATCCTTAGAGTGCGAACATGACTTGGCGCTATATTATCAAGCAACTGGCCTTTCCACCCAGTAGCCTCTTATTACTACTGCTGTGTGCGTTCTTTTTACGTAAACGCTGGCCAAAATTAGCCCTAGCAAGTTTTATTATCAGCATCAGTACGTTTTATATAATAAGTTTGCCGATTACTGTTGAGTATGCCGCGCGCGCATTGGAAACGGAAGCAGCGCTGCCATACCAACAATGGTCAACCTTACAGCAGCACGCCGATGCCATTGTTGTGCTCGGCGGCGGTCGTGAAGTCAACGATCCCGCTTGGCAGAGCGACCAACCGTCATTGATGGCCATGCAACGCCTGCGTTATGCCGCTCGTTTAGCCAAAGCTTCACAGTTGCCGGTATTGCTCTCTGGTGGCTTACATTACGGTCATCCGCCCAGTGAAGCGCAGATTATGGCGGATAGTTTGCAGCAAGATTTTGCTGTTACGGCGCGCTGGCTGGAAGGTGAAAGCCGCACCACTTGGGAAAACGCGCAATACACCGCGCAAATGCTCCAAGCCGAAGGTATTAAACGTGTGGTATTAGTGACTGATGCTTGGCATATGCCGCGCTCGCGCTGGAGTTACGAGCAGTTTGGTTTTGAAGTGGTTAGTGCACCTGTTGGCTTTTTAAGTGGAGCCAACGAGCGCCCACTCAACGGCTGGATGCCAGAAAGTAAAGCAATGTGGCACAACACAGCCTTACTTAACGAGGCCATTGGCGCCCTGCTGTACCGATTAAGTTATAGCGTCCAGCAGCCCTAAAGCATAAATAAAGTACTGCAGCGACACCTGTGCAAATAAACCACCACAGCCCCTGTAACAGCGGCCATGTCTATTTAGACAGGTCGCCTTGAGCCGATTTCAGCAGCCCTACCCCTAGGTCATATCCGCGATAGCCCTCGAGCAAACTTTCGCATAATGCAGCATCGCATTTCTTGTTAGCGCCCTCTCATTTAAAGCAAAAACAGTCATTTTTAAACAATAAAACGCATTCAGCAGCGCCCGTAACCCTGAGGCCTGCCAGATCATCGCGTCCGTAACATATTCTTGATTTAAATTAAGAAATATATATTTAGCTGATTGAGCGAGTAGTAAAAAACCTTTCGTCTGCTAACGTCGATCAAGGTATGAGTATTTGCCTGATTTTTGTCAATACATACTCGGCCCACCGCCATTGTGCGGTTGGCCTATTTTTCCGGTTTGCTTGCGGTTGTTTGTCGGCCAGTTGCTTAATTAAAAAGCGCCAGTTGCAATCGTTCCGAAGCATAAGAGGAGGTGATCACGATGGATATTAACCGTCGGGAGTTTTTCAAGTTTTGCGGAGTGGGAATAGCCGCATCCAGTCTTGCCGCGCTCGGTATGGCACCAGAACCGGCATTTGCCGAATCTGCTCGCCATTTCAAGCTAGCCAACACTAAAGAGTCGCGTAACACCTGTCCCTACTGCTCGGTGGGCTGCGGTCTCATTATGTATAGTCGCGGCAGCGGTGGAAAAAACGTCAGCCAGGAGATCTTTCACATTGAAGGTGACGCTGACCACCCCGTTAACCGTGGCACCTTGTGTCCAAAGGGCGCAGGTTTGATTGACTTTATTCGCAGCCCCAACCGCCTGCAATATCCGCAAGTGCGCGAAGCAGGCAGCAACGAGTGGAAACGTCTCAGTTGGGACGATGCCCTGACCCGTATTACGCGCTTAATGAAAGATGATCGTGATGCCAACTTCATTGAAAAAAATGACGCTGGGCAAACCGTCAACCGTTGGTTGACCACAGGTTTCCTAGCCGCGTCAGCGGCATCCAGCGAAGCCGGTTATATGACGCACAAAGTGGTACGTTCGCTGGGTATTCTGGGTTTCGACAACCAGGCGCGCGTTTGACACGGTCCGACGGTGGCAGGTCTTGCCCCGACGTTTGGCCGTGGAGCCATGACCAATCACTGGAGCGACATCAAGAACGCCAATCTGGTGTTAGTGATGGGCGGCAATGCCGCAGAAGCGCACCCGTGCGGTTTTAAGTGGGTCACTGAAGCCAAAGCGCATAACCAAGCCAAGCTATTGGTGGTTGATCCGCGCTTTACTCGCACCGCCTCCTTGGCCGATGTCTACGCGCCGATTCGTACCGGCACGGATATCGCTTTCTTGGGTGGTTTGATTCGTTATTTACTGGAAACCGATCAGATTCAGCACGAATACGTGCGTAACTACACCGACATGCCGTTTATCGTAAAGGAAAACTTTTCTTTTGCAGATGGTTTATTCAACGGTTATGACGCGGATTCGCGCAGCTATCCGGACAAGAGCGACTGGGACTACGAACTTGACGAAAACGGTCATGCCAAGATCGATATGACCCTCAAGCATCCACGTTGTGTCTATCAACTGCTGAAAAAACACTACAGTCGTTATACGCCAGAAATGGTCAGTGGTATCTGCGGTACACCGCTCAAGCGCATGATGCAAATATGGGATCATATTGCTGAGACTGCAGTGCCTGGCAAGACCATGACCATCCTCTATGCGCTAGGCTGGACTCAACACTCGGTTGGCTCGCAGATGATTCGTGCCGGTGCCATGCTGCAACTGCTGCTGGGCAATATCGGTATGCCAGGCGGCGGTGTGAACGCCCTGCGCGGCCACTCCAATATTCAGGGTTTGACCGATTTAGGCTTGCTCTCCAATCTGCTGCCGGGCTATCTAACTCTGCCGCGTGATAACGAACAGGATTACGATGCCTATATTGCCAAGCGCGCTCCTCAAGCACTGCGCCCTGGACAAATGTCGTATTGGCAACACTATGGTCGCTTCCATGTCAGTCTGATGAAGGCATGGTACGGCGATGCAGTCACCGAAGAAAATAACTGGGGATACGACTGGCTACCCAAACTCGATGAGCCAATGTATGACGTGTTGAAATACTTCGACATGATGTACGAAGGCAAGGTCAACGGTTACTTCTGTCAAGGTTTCAACCCGATTGCCGCGTTCCCCAACAAGGCCAAGGTTGGCGCAGGATTGGCGCGACTAAAATACCTGGTCATCATGGACCCACTGGTCACCGAAACCTCAGAGTTTTGGAAACATGTCGATGAATACAACGATGTCGATACTGCCAGCATTCAAACCACGGTGTTCCGCTTGCCGACCACCTGCTTCGCTGAAGAAGACGGCTCACTGGTCAACAGCAGTCGTTGGTTGCAGTGGCACTGGAAAGGCGGCGAACCACCGGGCGAAGCACGCACTGACGTCGCTATTATGGGCGGTTTATTCCATCGTCTGCGCGCCCTTTATAAGAGCGAAGGTGGAGCCTTCCCAGATCCGATTATGAATCTGGATTGGTCGTATCTGCGTCCCGATGAACCCGCACCAGAGGAAATTGCCAAAGAGTACAACGGCAAAGCGCTGGTCGACCTCAAAGACCCTAAAACAGGAGAGTTACTCCTGCGTGCCGGGCAGCAACTGGCAGGATTTAGCCAGCTACGCGATGACGGTAGCACCTCCAGTGGTTGCTGGTTATTCTGCGGCTCTTGGACGGAAGCAGGTAACCAGATGGCGCGGCGCGACAACTCTGACCCTTATGATATGGGACAGACCTTGGGCTGGGCTTGGTCTTGGCCGGCTAACCGTCGCATCCTTTACAACCGTGCCTCGGCGGACCCATCAGGCAAGCCTTGGAACGATAAAGACAAGCGTTTGGTATGGTGGGATGGCAGCAAGTGGACCGGTACCGATGTCCCCGACTTTGCGGTGACCTCAGCACCGGAAGACAAAATGAACCCGTTTATCATGAACCCAGAAGGCGTGGCGCGTTTCTTCGCTCGTGGCAACATGGCCGAAGGTCCGTTCCCCGAGCACTATGAACCGTTTGAGACGCCCATCAGTCGCAACCCGCTGCACCCAGACTCCCCGGGCGTGACCAGTAACCCAGCGGCACGTGTTTTCCGTAACGATATGCAGGTATTTGGCACCGCCGATGAATTTCCGTATGCGGCGACAACGTATCGACTCACGGAGCACTTTCACTTCTGGACCAAGCACAGCCGGATCAACGCGATCATGCAGCCACAACAGTTTGTCGAACTCGGCGCGGTAATGGCTGGCGAACTGGGCATTAAGGCCGGTGATCGGGTACGGGTGTCATCCAACCGTGGCTATATCGAAGCAGTAGCGGTGGTGACCAAGCGTCTCAGGCCGCTGATGGTGGATGGTAAGATCGTGCATCACGTCGGTATTCCGCTGCACTGGGGATTTGTCGGGGTGGCCAAGAACGGCTACCTGACTAACACGCTGACGCCTTTTGTCGGCGACGGCAATACCCATACACCGGAATACAAATCCTTCCTAGTTAACGTGGAGAGGGTGTAATCATGGCTACTCAAGACATAATCGCACGCTCTGCGACCACTACAGCGAGCCCCTCGGTGCGGCAACTCGACGAGGTGGCAAAACTAATCGACACCACATTGTGCATCGGCTGCAAAGCTTGCCAAGTGGCGTGTTCGGAATGGAATGATCTACGTGATGAGGTCGGCAGCAACGTTGGGGTGTACGACAACCCCAGCGACTTGACTGCTGAATCTTGGACGGTGATGCGTTTCGCCGAACACGAAACCACCGATGAAGACCTCGAATGGCTGATCCGTAAGGACGGCTGCATGCACTGCGAAGACCCTGGCTGCCTCAAGGCCTGCCCAAGTCCGGGAGCGATCATCAAATATGCGAATGGTATCGTCGACTTCAACCAAGATCATTGCATCGGCTGCGGCTACTGCATCACGGGCTGTCCCTTCGACGTACCACGCATCTCTAAAAAGGATAACAAAGCTTACAAATGCACACTGTGCTCCGATCGGGTGGCTGTAGGCCTTGAGCCTGCCTGCGTGAAGGTCTGCCCAACTGGGGCGATCGTCTTCGGCACCAAGCAGGATATGAAGGATCATGCTGACTGGCGGATTGCCGACCTGAATCGACGCGGCTTTGACAACGCCGGACTCTATGACCCTCAAGGCGTGGGCGGAACCCACGTGATGTATGTGCTGCACCATGCCGATAAAGCTGGGCTCTACAGCGGCTTACCTCAGAATCCGACCATCAGCCCCATGGTGGGCGTATGGAAAGGCGTGGCCAAACCGTTGGCAATGATGGCCGTCGCGGCCACGGTGCTGACAGGGTTCTTTCATTACGTACGGGTCGGGCCTAACCGCGTCGAAGACGACGAGGAAACCCATGCGCCGTTAGCATCGGTCGAGCACTATGACCCTGCCGAACGCCGAGACCCTCGCGCGGAAGGAGAACGACATGAATAAGGACATGAAGCAAGACCTACAGCGCTACAATGCCAACGAACGCTCCAATCACTGGGCGGTCGCTCTGCTATTTATCCTGTCGAGTCTATCGGGTCTGGCACTCTTCCATCCAGCGTTGTTCTGGTTGAGCAATCTGTTTGGCGGTGGGACTTGGACGCGCATTCTGCACCCCTTTATTGGGGTGTTAATGTCTATCCTGTTTGTCTTAATGGCATTGCGCTTTGCCGGTCGCAACCGAATCAAGGCGCACGATCGTCAATGGTTATCCCAGTGGCGTAAGGTGGTCACTAACCACGAAGAAGACTTGCCGCCTGTGGGTAAGTACAACGCTGGCCAGAAGCTTCTATTCTGGTCGCTGGTGATCAGCATGCTGATGTTACTCATCAGCGGAATTGTGATCTGGCGAGCGTACTTCAGCAGTTTCTTCGCCATTGACCTTATCCGCTTTGCCAGTGTGCTGCATGCGTTTTTCGCCTTTGTGCTAATCACTAGCATCACTGTGCACATCTATGCTGCCATCTGGGTTAAAGGCTCGATGGGAGCGATGCTGTACGGTAAAGTGAGCCGAGCGTGGGCGCGCAAACATCACCGACTATGGTATGACGAAATGCGCAACAAAGAGCGTTAACCCGCACCGGTCAGTCCCTTAAAAACCACGGGTTGACCGGTACGTTTGTATAATGGTTGTAATGTCAGACAGCGCACTTGTGCGCTGTCTATTTAGTTGTATGCTTTACCTCAACTACGCCCATTCAGGCCACCGTGCCTACCTAGACAAGGAACGAGCCCATGTCATCCAAGATTCTCGAGCCTGGGGAGATCGAAAGTGCGGCCATGACTCCGCCCTTTGTACAACTGCCCCCAACCGATCTGTTTGCCCAACGTGCGATGCGCCTTGATAGCTTATCCGAAGGCCATCCTATGAGTGCTTACCTAAGCTTGCTGGCCAGCGTCTGCCGCGCACAACAGACTGTGCTTGACGCACCACCCAATCTACCTGAGCTCAACGCCTCCAATCTTAGCGCCGCGTTAGAGCATGATATGCCACCACTGGCAGTGGATACATTACTTCACGACAGCGGCTGGCAAACACAGCTGGACGCTTGGCTCGAGGCTTTCACCACACAAGATGAAAAGCGACCCGATGCAGTGCTCACTGCACTGCAACAACTACGTCAGGCCGATACCGAACAGCGCCGTATTTGGGCGACCGCATTACTCGGTGGGCGCTTTAGCGAAGTACCTGAGGCGCTAGTGCCTTTTCTTGGCGCCGCCTTACAGCTCGCTTGGCAACATTGGTTGCAAGCGATTGATGTCGAAGCCATTCGCGAGCGCGAAGATCAGACCGAGTGCCCCTGCTGCGGCTCATTGCCGGTGGCTGGCGTTGTCCATCAGCGCCGCCCCATCGACGGTGTGCGCTACTTACTGTGCTCGTTGTGTGCCACTGAATGGCATTACGTGCGCCTGAAATGCAGTCACTGTAAGAGTACGCGCGAACTTGACTACTTGCATTTCGACGACAGTCCGTACGGCATCAAGGCTGAAGCCTGTCCCGATTGCCATACCTACCTGAAGCAGCTCTATCTAGAGATAGCTCCGAACGGCGAAGCCGTAACGGCAGATCTAGCCAGCCTCGATCTAGATATCCGCTTGGCTGACCAAGGTTTGCAACGCCGTACGCCCAATCTATTGCTGGCACCAGGTGGCGAAGGTCACGCGGGGAAATGACCGAATGAATACTGCGCAACAACCGCACCCTCCTTCGGTGGAGCAACTTCTGAACGCGCACGGCATGGCGGTTCTGCAAGAGCGTCATGGCCGCTCGTCGTTGCGTAAAGTAGTCCGTGACTATCTGGCCGAATTAGGAGAGATCTATCGCCGTAAAGAGCTGTTACCGCAGATGTTGACAGAAACGATGATGGTGTCCGCAGTAGCTGCTCGATTAGAGCGCTATCAAACCCCTAACGTGCGACGCATGTTCAACCTCACCGGTACAGTGCTACACACCAATCTAGGACGCGCTTTGCTGCCAGAAGAAGCCATTACAGCCATAACTCTGGCGGCACGTCACCCGACCAATTTAGAGTTTGATCTGACCACAGGCCAGCGCGGTGACCGCGACAGCCTAGTGGAACAATTGCTATGTGAGCTGACCGGTGCTGAAGCGGCGACCGTGGTCAACAATAACGCCGCCGCTGTGCTATTGGCGCTCAGCGCGCTCGGCGCAGGCCGTGAGGCAGTGATTTCGCGCGGCGAGCTGATCGAGATTGGTGGCTCCTTTCGTATTCCCGATATTATGGCCCAAGCCGGCGTGATCCTGCGCGAGGTTGGTACCACCAACCGTACCCACCCCCACGATTACGAAACAGCCATCAACGATCACACTGGGCTGATCTTACGGGTACACCCCAGCAACTATTGTATTGAGGGCTTTACCGCCAGCGTGGCGACCAAACGTCTGGCTATCATCGCCCATGATAACGGCTTACCGCTGCTGGAAGACCTCGGCAGCGGCAGCTTAGTCGATCTAGCTCAATGGGATTTGCCACGCGAACCGCTGGTCCAGGAGTCTCTGGCTGACGGCGCGGATATCGTCACCTTTAGCGGTGATAAGCTGCTCGGTGGCCCGCAAGCAGGGATCATCGTTGGTCGTCGCGACCTGATTGATCGAATCAAAGCGCACCCACTCAAGCGTGCACTGCGTGTGGATAAACTGACCCTCGCCGCGTTAGAGGCCGTTCTGCGTCTCTACCAAGACCCCGACCGCTTGGCTGAGCGCCTTACCAGCCTACGTATTCTGACGCGACCCGCAACCGACATCGAAGCGCAGGCGCAACGCTTAGCGCCACTTATAGCACAACACTTAGGCTCAAACTGGCAGGTCGAGGTACGCGCGGCGCTCGGCATGATTGGCAGCGGCGCACAACCCATCGCCCGCCTGCCCAGTGCCGCACTGTGCATTCGACCGCAAGGTGCCCGCAAAGAACGCAACCGCACACTGACCACGTTGATGGCGGCGTTTCGTGCCCTGCCCATTGCCGTAGTCGGCCGTCTTGATGACAACGCTTTATGGCTCGATCTGCGCCAACTGGACGACGAAACTGCGTTCATAGAACAGCTACCAGCCTTGCAAGTCAATCCAGTATGATTATCGCTACTGCAGGGCACATCGACCACGGCAAAACTGCCTTGCTGGAAGCGCTCACCGGTCATGCCGGCGATCGTCGCCGTCAGGAGCAGGAACGAGGCATCACCATCGACTTAGGCTATCGCTACGCGGATTTAGGCGGCGAAGTAACCTTGGGTTTTATCGACGTGCCGGGCCATGAGCGCTTCGTACATAACATGCTGGCCGGTGCCGCCGGCGTTGATCTGGCGCTGCTGGTGGTGGCCGCCGATGACGGCGTAATGCCGCAGACCCGCGAGCACCTCGCCATACTTGCGTTGCTGGGCATTCCGCGTTTATGGGTGGTGCTGAGCAAATGTGACCGAGTGGATACGCAGCGCCAAGCTGCTGCACAAGCAGATATAAAAGCGCTGTTGCAATCTGGTCCTTACTCGAATGCGCCCTTTTTTAGCCTTTCAAATATTACCGGCGAAGGCATTAGCGCACTGCGTGAGCGACTACTAACAGAAGCCCGAGATATCGCACTACGCGCCGATAACGATCATTTTCGTCTCTCTGTAGATCGCGCCTTCAGCGTTTCAGGTGCTGGCGTCGTCGTCACAGGCACCGCGCTGGCTGGACGCGTTGCGGTGGGCGACAGTCTGCTTTTGACAGATATAAACGGCAGCCATCAGCGCGTACGAGTGCGTGGCTTGCACGCTCAGAACCGCGTCGCCGAGCAAGCTCAAGCAGGCCAGCGGGTGGCGCTAAATCTGGCCGGCGAGCGACTCAAAGCTGAGCACATCCAGCGCGGCAACTGGTTGCTACACCCTGCCTTATTGAACCCCAGCCGCCGCCTGGATATCCACCTGACCCTGCTCTCCAGTGCATCTCGACCGTTGGAACACTGGACGCCGGTGCATCTGCACTTAGGTGCCCAGCGCTTGACCGGTCGCGTCGCGCTTCTGCAACACACCAGCCTATCTCCGGGCGCAAGTGGCTTGGCACAATTGGTACTCGACGGCAACACGCACGCGGTCTACGGTGATCGAGTGGTGCTACGTGACCAGTCCGCTTGGCACACACTCGGCGGTGGCATTGTGCTTGATCCAGCCGCACCGACCCGTCAACGCCGAACACCCGCACGGTTGCTCCAATTACAAGCATTGACACAAGGCGGGTTAGAAGATGCTCTGCCGGTGTTACTCAGCGCTGCTGATAACGGTCTAGCGCCGGAAAATCTAGAGCGTCAATTCAATCGCCCACAACAAGGCTGGCAGCTGCCACACAGTACAATCAGCAAACACACCAGTAGCGGACCACGCCTGTTCGCTGAAAGCATTTGGCAACAACATCGATCAGCGCTCGTCGAAGCATTAACACGTTTTCACCAAGAGCAACCCGACGAACCCGGACCCGACCGTAGCCGACTGCGTCGCTACGGACTCCCCTATCTACAGCCAGCAGTATTTACGGCATTACTGGATGAAGCCTTGCTCGATGCAAGCGTAGTGGCCAGCGGCCCTTGGCTGCATATGCCAGGTTATCGGGTGCGCTTAAACGCTGAAGAAGAAGTCTTAAAAAGCCAGCTGTGGCCACATCTCGAAGCCGGTGATATTAACCCGCCTTGGGTGCGCGATCTCGCACGCCTTGAAAGCTGCGAGGAAGTTCAGGTGCGGGCGCTGCTGTTGAAACTGGCACGTTTGGGACAATTGCATCAGGTCGTACGCGATTTATTTTACTCAGAGCCCGCCATCGAAAAGCTGGCACACTGTGCAATAACCCTAGCCCAGAACAACAATACTCTAGAGGTGGTGGCATTTCGTGATGCGCTGGGATTGGGACGCAAACGCTGCGTGCAACTCCTGGAATACCTTGACCGTCTTGGAGTCACACGACGCTTTGCTAATCAACGACGAATTCGCGAGGAAAACAGCATAGTGTTGCGCATCAAATCACGCTAGTATATTGCGCTACGGAGGGCAATCACATCCGGTGGTGTGGCCGGACTTCAAATCCGGTTGGGGACGGCAGCCGTTCCTAGGTGGGTTCGACTCCCACTGCCCTCCGCCACTTCGCACTGCCGAGTTGTTTTCTGCTTAGTTTTTCAACTTCAGCGCCTGAACACTTTCATCACTCGGATCGAAACCGTCTTGTTGCGCTTGCTCAGCAAAGGCTGCCAACACCTTTTCGCCGCGCAGCAAATACAATCGAGCGCTTTCCCAGTCGTCGGGGCGTAGGCGAATCATCCAACCTTCACCATAACAATCTCGGTTGATCAGCGCCGGACGCCGCAACAGCTGCTCGTTGTACGCCACCACCGTACCAGCAATGGGGCTTTTTGCCGACGCGGCCGCCTTAGCAAACTCGACCACGCCCAAGCTACGATCAACATCGATATGTAAGCCCACCCGCTTAGGGGTGAAGGCGAAGATATCACCAAACAAAGCCACACCGTAATCGGTCAACCCCAGCGTCACTTCACCGTTGCTTTCCTCACGCAGCCACATACTGTGCTCGGGGGCATACCAAAGCGCATCGGGAAAAGTCATGCCATCGAGTATCATAATGAAAGCACCTTTTCGTATTCAAGAATCATAGTCGCCAGTTCGCCGCCGCTACCAAAGTCGTCCACTTCATCAATCAACACCTGCTCTTCAAGATGTGTTTGCCCCAGCCTCGGTGGTTTACGGCACAAGAGTAGGCGCACGCCCATCTGCTTAGCTTGGCGAATAAAATGCAGGACTGACGCACCATTGGCTTCAGGAAACACCGACTCAGCAACACCGGGGTATGCAAAGTCAGCGGCTTCCCCCGTCAGATAGAGGGTTACCTCGGCATCCATACAAGCGAGCAGCGTGGCGATATGAAAAGGCGCAGCGCAGCGTGCTGGTGTGCTCGGACCGCTTGTCACCAGAATCAAAACGCGCTGAGGCGAGGCTACAGTCAAGACGACCTCCAATATGAACGGTTCGAGGAAAATATATCAGACTCAAAGCTGGAGTTATTGAACCAAGTTGTGCACCGCACGTAGCGATAATCCAGCATAGATAAAACCCTCTGGCAATGCCAGCATTCTGACTTTTGCAGTGCTGGGTCATGTGTATAACCGCAAACCATACTGGTTATAGAGCGCGCAAATTTTTAATAATAACAGTATTTACCTGATAAATTTACCGGCCTAAAAACGTGGTTTATACTGTGACACCTCGCTCTAAATGGACGGCCGTCACTGTGATTCGTTAGCCTGAATGCGCCTGCCTCATGTATGCTAAGCAAATATTTTTAATTGATGCGCTGCGGCGTATCGTCCTTATGACTTTCTTGACGATAACCACATAAAATCATGTACGAACAGTATCAGCCTCGCGACATTGAAGCCGCCGCTCAGCGCCATTGGGCCGAGCAAAAATCCTTTGAAGTGACCGAGCAAGCCGGTAAAGAAACCTTTTACTGCTTATCGATGTTCCCTTACCCCAGCGGCCGCCTGCATATGGGCCACGTGCGCAACTACACCATTGGTGATGTGATTGCCCGTTACCAGCGCATGCTCGGTAAAAACGTGCTGCAGCCGATGGGTTGGGATGCCTTTGGTATGCCAGCAGAAAACGCGGCGATTCAACATAAAGTTGCGCCAGCGGCCTGGACCTACGAAAACATGGCCTATATGAAGGCGCAGTTTACCCAGTTGGGCTTAGCCATTGATTGGTCGCGCGAGATTACCACCTGCAAACCTGACTACTACCGTTGGGAGCAATGGCTGTTCACTCAGTTATACAAAAAAGGCATCATTTACAAAAAAGTTGGCACAGTTAACTGGGACCCAGTCGACCAAACCGTATTGGCTAACGAGCAAGTGATTGACGGTCGTGGTTGGCGTTCGGATGCGCTGGTAGAAAAGCGCGAAATCCCCATGTACTACTTCAAAATTACCGCCTATGCCGACGAACTGCTGACCAGTCTCGATGATATGCACGGCTGGCCTGAGCAAGTTAAAACCATGCAACGTAACTGGATCGGCAAAAGCTTCGGCGCCGATATCCTCTTTGATTACGATGTGGAATCAGTCGGTACTGAAGGCCAACTCAAGGTCTACACCACCCGTCCAGACACGCTTATGGGTGCGACTTATGTTGCCGTGGCTGCTGAGCATCCATTGGCGCAACGTGCTGCAGCCAATAACGCAGAACTCACCGCCTTTATTGCCGAGTGCAAAGGCGGCTCTGTGGCCGAAGCCGATATGGCGACCATGGAGAAAAAAGGTCTACCGACCGGCCAGTTTGTGCTTCACCCATTGACCGGTGACAAACTGCCGGTTTATATCGCCAACTATGTGCTGTGGGGCTACGGCGAAGGCGCGGTAATGGCTGTACCGGCTCACGATGAGCGCGATTTTGCTTTCGCTAATACCTACCATTTACCGATTCAGCAAGTATTTGCCTCAAACAACACTGATAACAGTTTTGATGCGCGTAAGTGGAATGATTGGTACGCCGACAAAGCCAACGTTAGCACCATCAATAGCGGCAAATATGATGGTCTAAGCGTACAAGAGGCCTTTGACGGTATTGTCGCTGATCTTGAAGCCAAGCAACACGGTGAGCGTAAAACACAATTCCGTCTGCGTGACTGGGGCATCAGCCGTCAGCGTTATTGGGGTTGTCCGATTCCGATTGTGCATTGCCCCAGCTGTGGCGATGTCGCTGTCCCTGAAGAGCAACTACCCGTAGTCTTACCTGAAAACGTCATTCCTGATGGTTCAGGTAATCCACTGAATAAAATGCCAGAGTTTTATCAGTGCAAATGCCCAACCTGTGGTGCTGACGCCCGTCGTGAAACCGATACCATGGACACCTTTGTTGAGTCCTCTTGGTACTACGCACGCTACGCATCACCGCATTACGAAGGTGGCTTAGTCGAAAAATCCGCGGCGGATCATTGGTTACCGGTTGACCAATATATCGGTGGTATCGAGCACGCTATTTTACACCTGTTGTATGCCCGCTTCTTCCATAAACTGATGCGTGACGAAGGTTTAGTCAACAGCAATGAGCCGTTCACCAACCTGCTGACGCAAGGCATGGTGATTGCCGAAACCTACTACCGCATCCAGCCTAATGGCGGGCGCCAATGGTTTAACCCTGATCAAGTCACGGTAGAATCTGACAGCAAAGGTAAAGCGCTATCGGCGACATTGATCAGCGATGGTCAGCCGGTGGTGATTGGCGGCATTGAGAAAATGTCCAAATCAAAAAACAATGGCGTTGATCCACAAATCATGATCGACGAGTACGGCGCTGACACCTGCCGCTTATTTATGATGTTTGCTGCGCCACCTGATATGAGTCTGGAATGGTCTGATTCTGGTATTGAAGGCTCAAGCCGCTTTATGAAGCGGGTTTGGCGTTTAGCTTACAAACATATCAACGCAGGCAGCCACGACGGTTTGGACATTGCCGCTTTAACTGATGCGCAAAAAGAAATTCGTCGCTCAATCCATGCGGTGATTAAGCATGCAAGCAACGACGTTGGCCAACACCAAAAATTCAACACCGCCATCGCGCAAGTGATGACACTGATGAACGTACTGGAAAAAGCTCCTGTCGCAACAGCACAAGATCGCGCGTTACTGCATGAAGGTTTAGAAACCGTTGTGTTGTTACTGGCGCCGATCACTCCGCATATTTGTCATGCGTTATGGCAGCAACTGGGTCATAGCGACTTGGTGATTGATGCCGCTTGGCCACAAGCCGATGACAGTGCTCTAGTACAAGACACCTTAAGCATTGTGATTCAGGTCAATGGTAAATTGCGTGGACATATTGATGTACCCGCCACCGCTAGCCGTGAAGAAATTGAAGCGGCGGCACGCGCTAATGACAATGTCTTGCGCTATGTCGATGGTTTAACTATTCGAAAAGTGATTGTTGTTCCGAACAAGTTGGTTAATATTGTTGCTAACTGATTGAGTTATATTTTTTACTCACACCTGTCTAACCTCACAACGAGGTTAGACATAGAGGATACACCATGCTGAAACGCTCTCTTACCGTACTGGGTCTGGCTTTTTTACTGACCGCATGCGGCTTCAATTTACGCGGTACCGGCACCACACAAATGGCGCTGACCGAACTCGACTTTGCTGCCCGTGATGCATTCAGCACACTCAGCAAACAGGTTAAAGAAAGTCTGGCTCACAATAAAGTATCAGTTTCCAGCAGTGCACCTTTCACTCTCTACTTAGGTCTTGAAGAAAACAGCAAGCGCACCGCTAGTTTCACCGCTGGTACGCGCAGTGCCGAGTACACACTGACCAGCGCTGTCAGCTATGAGTTGCGCTCTGGCAACTTGCCGGCACTGTTGAAAGACAGTGTTGAAGTGCAGCGTACCTATGCTCATAACCAAGACAATGTCACCGGCTCAGGCCAAGAAGAAGTATTGTTGCGTGAAGAAATGCGTCGTGATTTAGTCATGCAACTGATGATGCGCCTGCAAGCTGTCACGCCTGCTCAATTGCAAGACTTACAGCAACAAACACAACGTCGTCAGGATGCTGAAATACAAGCTCGTGAAGCGGCAATTCGCGCACAGCAGTTCGATGAGCCACAACAATCACCGATCTCTTTCCCATAGAGCGCTAGGGTCTTGTGCAAATAAGACCCTGCCCCTTGTCCTATGCGCATTTATCCTGAAAAACTCAATGGCCAACTCAAACAAGCCCTGCTGCCTATTTACTTAGTCAGTAGCGACGAGCCATTACTGGCACAAGAAGCCAGCGATGTGATTCGTAGCGCCTGCCGCCAAGCTGACTACAGCGAACGCCAAGTGTTTCATGTTGAGCGTGGCTTCGATTGGAATATCATTCGCGAAGCCAATGCCAGCCTCTCGCTATTTGCCGAAAAACGCTTACTGGAATTGCGCATTAACTCAGGTAAACCGGGCGACCAAGGCAGCATCGTATTACAGGAATACTTAGCACGTCCCGCTGAAGATACGGTGCTAGTGATCAATGTGCCGCGTCTCGATAGCAGCACGTTAAAGACCAAGTGGGCCAAGGCATTAATAGACAGTCCACTGTGCGGCTTTGTACAACTGCCCAGTGTCACTATTGAGCAATTACCCAGTTGGATTAATCAGCGTCTGGCACAACAAGGCCTGAGTGCTGATCCCGCCGCCATTGATTTAATCGTCGCGCGCACCGAAGGCAATCTGCTCGCTGCGGTGCAAGAAATTGAAAAGCTTAAATTACTCAGCAACGCCACCCATCTTGATTTAGAGACCATCCAAGCCAGCATCGCGGATAGCGCGCGCTATGATGTCTTTGGCTTAGTCGATGCCGCACTCGAGGGCGATACCGAGCGCAGCTTGCGGATGCTGGCTGGTTTGCGCAGTGAAGGTGTCGACATTCCGATTATCCTTTGGGCAGTGGCGCGTGATATTCGTCAATTGGCCGCGTTAGCTCAGCAACTCAATCAAGGTACCAGTCTCGATCGCGCGCTCTCAAAAGTCTGGCCTGCCGCACGTAAACCACTGTTCAGCAAAGCGCTGAAACGTCTATCTGGCACACAATGGCAGTTGCTACTCAAAGACGCACAACTGATCGACGAGCAAAGCAAAGGTCAAACCATTGGTGATGCCTGGGTGGGTATGGCTTCAATACTGCTGAAGATGTCAGGCTCACGGTTACCTATTTTCCAGCATCAGTAACCGATAGAGTTAAGTTTAGCGCGCCAGCCACTCTCGATGAGCCAGAAATCTTTATCTGTTAGCACGGCCATTGCTGCCAAAGTGCGACGGCTTTAACAATCATGAGCTTTTCTAATTCTTGCCGATTCCATATTATTAATACGGGTGATAGTATCGAAACCCCTATAATCATTTCGCTTTGCTAGACAAGCCGTATAGCAATAATTTCAGGCTTCCTACTCAATGTTTCGATTCTTTATTCTCTTTGTTGTCATCCTGGTTGCGCTGTTCGCGGCCGAATTGACGCCACCTGTGCAAAACGCCATCGTCCTACCATGGACCGAAGCGCTAGCCAGAATAAGTGCCAGCCTAATCATGCTTTTCGATTCAAACGTTATCGCCTACGGCAAGATTCTGCAGAGTACGAGCAACGGTTTCGCAGTGTCCATCGAAGCAGGATGTAACGGCATAGAAGCGGCCATTGTCCTTATTGCCGCCATGCTCGCTTTCCCTGCGCCGTGGAAGCACCGCGTAATCGGCATTCTGTCCGGTCTATTAGCAGTGCAGCTGTTGAATGTGGTGCGAGTGATTAGCCTTTTTTACCTTGGCCAGTGGAGTTTAGAGGTCTTCAACTGGGCGCATCTGTATCTATGGCAGGCTCTCATCATGCTCGACGTACTGATTGTCTGGCTCGTCTGGATTCGGATGCTACCAGCGCCCTCATCCTCATCTGGCACACCTCCTCCACCGGCAGACACCAGAATGCAACAAGCGACAGCCCCATGACGGTGGTACGCACTAGCATGACACTCGGGAAGCTTGCTCTACGCACCCTGCTATGGTTTCCACTGTGTCTCGCAGCTTGGTATTTCAGCGCACCTTATCACGTGGCCATCGCTGGCGAGCTCGCGCACCTGCTATTGAACGGGTTACAACCCGGGATGGTGTCTGCGCTGGAGCAAACAGGAACTGATCTAGCATTCGTAACCAACCTCAAAGTACAAGTCGACGCTGGACGGACCGGCTTGCTGGTACCGGAAGTGAATCCCCTGCTCTACACTTACGGTCTGGCGTTTTTTGTCGCACTGATGCTTGCTGCGAACACGCAGTGGTGGAAAATTCTAGCCGGTGCAATTGCGCTTCTACCTTTCCAAAGCTGGGGTATTGTTTTCGACTTATTGATGCAAGTCGGCATCAAACTCGGCCCTGATATTGCAGCGCAGGCTGGTATCTTCGGATGGCACTTAGAGGCCATCGCACTCAGCTACCAAATCGGCAATCTGATTTTCCCCACGCTTATACCTGTCGTGTTATGGACCAGCTTTAACCGGCTCTTTATTAAGAGCTTGCTAGGCTCACAAGCGCACAATACCTCTACCCAACCCTGATGACCCTAGCATCCAAGGATGCACTTTGGCGTGTCCGACAGGTTAGGATATGATTTTGGTTCGTCCATACACTGAGTCTGATGCGTCATATCTTATTCGCGCTGAGTGCTTACTTTTACAGCGAGACGTACCTTGCCTAGTGTACTGAGTGCCGTATTACTGTCGGGTCAATGAGGCTGACTCGAGATCGCCAACCAGCACTGACAGCTGAACGTCTTTACGTACTGCCAACCGTTGCTCAAAAGTGCATCATCAATTCTGTCAGGCTTACGCAAAAACGGAGCCTGTGCTTTGGCACAGGCTCCGTTGTTTTGTCAATGCTGCTAATCTTTTCTTACGTTACTGGCGAATCAGCAGACACTAACGGTCTTACAGGTAATTTCTGCGGCGCTGCAAGGTGAAGGCGCCCCAAATAGCCAGCAGACTCGCCAGTAGGATCATGCCCCACTCAGAAAGAGTAGGAATAGAGGCTGGCTGAATCGACGGAACCACTGCTCCGTTAACACAGGTAATCGATACATTGGTGATGTTAACGTTCGATGTGCCACTGCCATTCATAACAGTGCATGTCTGTCCGACTGGCTGAGTAAAGACGGTCACGGCGTATGCTGAATTGTTTGGTATAGATGTGCCGAACGTCAAGCCGCCATTGGCCGCTACCGTCAGATCATTTGCACCATTCAATCTCAGTACAACGTTCAAACCTGCACCAAGTCCAGAAATCGTTCCGCTGACTGAATACGAGCCAACGACAGGCGCATCGAACAACGCTTGCACTGCGTTCGCCAGAATCTGTGCTCCGTCTGCAGCAGGCAAGCCGTCAGGAATAAACCCAAGCCGCATGGTACGACCCGAGTTACCAAAAACCGCACATGAGCCAATTGGAAAGTCACAGCGTGATTCCGCACTGCCTGTCGGCTGGAGTGCTTGCGAGTAAATGCTCCAGCCAGCATTTGTCAGAGTAAATGGATTTATTGCTACCCCGTTCGCCAGACCCGTGGCAATACCTAACGCGTTAATGGTGGCTACGGTTTGATTATCGTTGTTCAGATCCGTGACCTCGGTTGCCGCATCGATAATCGCATTCGGGTACCAGTCATTCAGTACTACCTTGCCACCCGCGGTAATATAGTCTGCGATTGGTGTCGCCCACGTTGCAGAGTAATTGTAATTGTTTTCTGAGATGACTACTAAATCCCACGGGCCGCCTGCAAGCTGAGTCACAAGATCACTCGCGTCAACAGCGGTTGTCACTGTATCGCCGCGTGTCGCAAAAGCCTGCACCCAATAATCAGTGCCAATATAGCTATCAAAGTAATATAAAACGTTCGCTGCTTGAGCACTAGAGGCCAAACACATCACTGACAGAAGTACGCCGGAACAAAATCTTTTAAACCCAATCATTTTTTATTTTTCCTTCAGTAAAAATGGATTACCTTCCTACTAGGGCCTATCCGATATGTTGTGTCGTCGACAGGAAGGTAAGAGTACAAGTTAGTCTTGAATACCCTTGTGGTGCAGCCAGGTCGTACAGCACTCTCTTACATCGTAACCATTGACTTTTTTGTGGACCATACAATTAGCGATACGTATGGTCAACGACACTTGCGACGCGTCTATAAGCACTCAGATCGATACTGTGACGCAAAATGTGACCAGTTAGGCATTTTGTGACTCTCGTTATAATGGCTGCAGCCAGCCCTAGCGCGGCTTCTGCCGATTACAGGTGGGATCGTATGCTCGGAGACTGCTCCAGTATGGTGATTAGCACAAAGTTTCAGATTTGTGAGCAAAGTCACAATCAAAATCTCAGCGCTGGATACGCTGGATTTTGAGAAGGCGCGGCGCACATACTAGGCTTAATCAGTGCACCAGCTCATTGCGTGCTCGTTATTATCACTGCAGTCATTCATCAGAAAACAACAAAACAGCACGTCCTCAAATTTAGAGCCTGTCACACGGTGAAGTCCGCCATCCACGCCACCACAGTCGAGCATGGCATCCTTACCAGCATAAAGATGCTTGGCTTCGGCCTTACCTATTTTTCAGCATCAGCCATCGATATAGGCGAAGCGCGGCTGGTTTTTTGCTAAACTAGTCTGCTTGTTAATTGGAGCAGCCGAATGTCGGATATCTATCAGCACCGCGCCCGTAAGCGTTTTGGTCAAAACTTCTTGCACGACACAGGCGTGATTGATCGCATCATTCGTGCTATCTCCCCTCGTGAAGGCGATCGTCTGCTAGAAATTGGTCCAGGCCAAGGTGCGCTGACCGACAGCTTAGTCAGCAGCGCTGCCAAGCTCGACGTGATCGAAATCGACCGTGACTTAGTCGAAATATTGAAAGATAAATTTGCTTTGTCGAAGAACTTTACCTTGCATGAAGGTGATGCGCTAAAATTTGACTTTACCCGTTTAGAGGCAGCACCGAGCAGCCTGCGCGTGGTCGGCAACCTACCCTACAATATTTCCACACCACTGATTTTCCACCTGCTCAACAACGCCCATTTAGTCCGCGACATGCACTTTATGCTACAAAAAGAAGTGGTACAACGCATGGCTGCGAAGCCTGGTGGTGGTGATTGGGGGCGTTTATCGATTATGGTGCAGTACCATTGCCGTGTTGAGCACTTATTTAATGTAGGTCCAGGCTCGTTTAGCCCGCCACCTAAAGTTGATTCAGCAATCGTACGTTTAACCCCCTATGCCGAACTGCCACATCCAGCTAAAGATGCCCGCGCATTGGATCGTATTGTTCGCGAAGCCTTTAATCAGCGTCGTAAAACCTTACGTAATACATTAAAAAATGTCTTATCCAACGAAGAAATCGAAGCCGCTGCTGTGGATGGCAGTTTACGTCCCGAACAATTAGATATTGCTGCGTTTGTGCGCTTAGCTGATCAACTGTCTGAGCAGCAAGCAGCAGAATTACTTTGAGAAACACTATGACTGATCTGTGCGACACCATTGATATCAGTGTGAATACTCGCTACTTGGCTGAGCATTCACACCCAGAAGACAACCGCTATGTATTTGCTTATGACATCACCATTCGCAATAACGGCGACGAATCTGCACAGCTATTAAGCCGACATTGGATCATTACCGATGGCGATGGCAAAACCCAAGAAGTACGCGGCTCAGGCGTAGTCGGTGAACAACCGGTGATTGATGCCAATGATGAATTCAGTTACAGCAGCGGCACTTTAATGGCCACTGCAGTCGGCAGTATGCAAGGCAGCTTCACCATGAAAACACCCGATGGTGAAGAGTTTGATGCCCCGATTGCGCCCTTTAGCTTAGCCGTTCCGGGAGTTTTGCATTAATGGCGACCTATGCCGTTGGTGACGTACAAGGCTGTCTCGAGCCTCTAAAATGCTTACTGGATCGGGTTAATTTTGACCCCAGCCAAGATACTCTTTGGCTGGTCGGGGATTTGGTCAACCGTGGTCCGCAATCCTTAGCGACGCTACGTTTTCTCTATTCAATGCGTGATTCCGTGGTCAGCGTGCTAGGCAACCATGACTTGCACTTGCTAGCGATTGCCAACCACACCGCCCGTCTAAAAAAGAAAGACACCTTACGTGAGGTGTTAAATGCGCCAGACTGTGCCGACTTGTTGTTTTGGCTACGCCAGCTACCGCTGATGCACCACGATGCCGAACGCCAGATCAGTATGGTGCATGCCGGTATTCCACCACAGTGGAGCATTACCGAGGCGCTAGCGCACGCAGAAGAAATGCACCGTGTGCTGCGTGATGACAGCTTATTTATCCCTTACTTAGATGGTATGTACGGCGATCAGCCAACTGTTTGGAGTGATACTCTGACCGGCATTGAACGTTTACGGGTGATCACTAACTACTTCACCCGCATGCGGTTTTGTAGTGCTACAGGTGTACTCGACTTCAATGCAAAAGAAGGCATTGACACGGCACCCAGCGGCTTTGCACCCTGGTTCAGTCACCCAGAGCGTTTAACTAAGAACGACACTATTTTATTTGGCCACTGGGCAGCTCTCGAAGGCCGCTGCCCCGCACCCAACACCATTGCGCTAGATACCGGCTGCGTCTGGGGTGGAAAATTATCGCTGTATAATATCGACACGCAACATTTTGAACGTTGCGCTTGCCCGCCAGCTAAATAATCACTGCTATTGCACGAGGACCTTATGGACGCTTTTAAACGCATTAACGTGACACAAGCTCAACAACTCTGTGCCGATGGTGCGGTAATGGTTGATATTCGTGACCATGAGAGTTTTGCCGGTGGCCACCCAGTCGGTGCAATCCATCTCGATAACCAGTCTTTAGCTGAGTTTATCGCCCAAGCAGACCTGGACGTACCCACCATTGTTATCTGCTATCACGGTCATTCCAGTCAAAGTGCAGCGGCGTATTTACACAGTCAAGACTTTAGTGATCTGTACAGCATGGATGGTGGTTTTGAAGAGTGGCGGCATGCCTTGCCGGAGTTGGTTGAGCGTAGCGCTGAGTAAAGTCTCGCTTGTACCTTGACTGCGTGATCTAGCAACAGCAAACCTAGATTGGGGTTGCCAGATGAACCTAACATTGCTTTGCGTTGTCCCAACAAGACCAGGAAGCCAGCCATCAGGCCAGCTTTTTCTGGATAATCTGAAGAGAGGACACGTCATGAAAAAGACTGCATCAGCCCACTGGGAAGGCGACCTTAAGCAAGGCAAAGGTACGATCTCAACCCAGAGCGGCGCTCTGAAAGAAAACCCTTACGGCTTCAATACGCGCTTTGAAGATGCCCCCGGCACCAATCCAGAAGAGTTGATCGGCGCGGCACATGCTGGCTGTTTCTCGATGGCTTTTTCCATGCTGCTAGGCGAGGAAAACTTTACTCCGGACAGTATCGATACTAAAGCCACGGTCACGTTGGAAAAACAGGATGATGGTTTTACCATTACTGCCGTGCATTTGCAGATGCAGGCGCGCATTCCAGGTATTGATCAGGCCAAGTTCGAAGAAATAGCAGGCAAAGCCAAAAGTGGCTGTCCTGTATCCAAGCTGCTCAATGCAGATATCACGCTGGACGCCACGCTGCAAAGCTAAAGTATAAAGGGTGCCTGGATGTAGGCACCCTATTTGTTCAATACGCTTAGCCAACAACCATCATTGCCCTATCTCTTGTTGCCCATAACAAGCAATAGGCCACCAGCAAAGATTGCCGCAATGCCGGCCCACATCGGAATGTTAACGGTTTCTTTTTCTTTTGCCGTCAGCTCAACAGAGCCCAACTTGACCACTGTTGTGTCTTTTGTGTAGCTAAATCCGCCATAAGCAAGACCAAGCGTACCAGCGATAATCAAAGCGATTGCCATCATTCTAACTGTATTCATGTCATAACTTCCTTGGTTATATGTTCAAACCTCAGCGCCGAAGGTATCTGGGTGAACGCATTTCAACTCATTAAAGCATGGTTTGATCTGCCTGTAACACTAACAATTCTATGCGCTGCATAAGTAGCTTTTTAGCCATCCACTCTGATCTGTCAAAGAGGCATAAACCTCCAGTAATTTGCACCCTATCAGTAACGCCCAATAAGCTCGTTTTTATGCCGCTCAAGCCATAGTTTCGATTTCCCATAACCCAATGATTATTTTTATGCGTCACTCAGAGTTAGATAACGTTTAAGAGTCCACCCCCCCTAACCCCGTGCTTAACCTGGCACATCATCCTTACTCACGCTCTTCTCTTGCGATAGTCTTTTTGCCTCAGCCTGTTCTGCACCGTTAGCCGTCAGTCCTTCTTGATTAACAGACTCGTTAGGCGCATAGACCAGAACGCTAAACAGCGAAAAGTGATCAGAGCCAATCGACGGCAAACGTTGTATATTTTTAACCGTAAAGTGCGAGCTATGAAACAGGTGATCCAATGGCCAACGCAAAAAAGGAACGTTTACGTGGAAAGTATTGAACATGCCGCGTCCGACACGCGGGTCAAGTAAGCCGCTAATTTTACGAAAAAGTCGCGTTGTCGCTGACCAAGCAACATCATTTAGGTCACCCGTCACGATCACTGGCTGCTCCGTCTCGGCGACACTACGAGCAATGGTAATTAACTCAGCATCGCGCTCTGCCGACTCAGTGTTTTCAGTCGGACTGGGTGGCGCAGGATGAACAAAATGTACCTGCACGGTATCGCCAGTACGCAGCTGCAAACATAAGTGTATGGACGGAATATCTTTCTCGACCAAATAAGAAATCTTTTCGTTACTAAAGGGCAGACGCGAATAGACGTGCATTCCATAAAGGTTATCGAGAGGGCACTTAACGCTATACGGCATCTCAACTTCCAGCACCTTAAGTTGGTTTTCCCACCATTGATCTGTCTCGAGCGTGACCAAAATATCAGGCTGATAGTCATTCACCAGATCAATCAGCGCTGCGCTATTACGATTTGTTTTGAGCACATTAGCGGTGATGATACTCAGCTGCTTATTCGGGTCAGTCGCACTGGCGGTTTTCACCTCATGTGGCCAAATCAAGGTATAGGGCAACACCCACCATAGTTGCCAAAGAAAACAGAGCGTGGTGGCCGTCATCAACAGCCAAGTCAGCGGCATGTTCAGATCGAGAAAAACAAAATCAACAACCAGTAATAACCCAGCCAACACGGTAATTTGCAGACGCGGGAAATCCATCCCTCTAACAAGCCAATGTGGGTTTTTAGACAACGGCAGTACCGTGCTAATGATGATCAATAGCGTCGCTATGGTAGATATTATTAACATAGTGTTTCCAGTTGCTTATGAGTCAGTATGCACGTTTCTCTGCCATGCAAATTTCGACCAATCAAAATCTATCCTATTGTTTATACTCAGCTTGCAACCTGTTTACAATCGAGCCAATCGCGCGCAGTCAAGGATGTCGTTCAGACAACGCAGGTTTATTAACTTGGGCGGCGCTGTAGTATAAGGTTCTAATACGCACCTCACTTCAGGCCAAACCCAACCGTGCTGCCAATCGACGTCATTCTCCCGCAACTCAAACAAACCCTTGAGCAAGCCACCACGGTATTGCTGCAGGCACCGCCGGGTGCGGGCAAAACCACACGGGTACCGCTGGCGTTACTCGATGCACCTTGGCGCCAAGGTCGTAAGATTTTAATGCTGGAACCGCGGCGTTTGGCGGCGCGTACTGCGGCTACTTTTATGGCGCGGCAGTTAGGCGAAAAAGCAGGGCAAAGCGTCGGTTACCGAACCAAACTGGACAGTCAAATCTCTGCAGCTACGCAGATTGAAGTGGTCACCGAGGGCATTCTCACTCGCCTGATTCAAAGCGATCCGATGCTAGAAGACTACGCCGCGGTATT
This sequence comes from Denitrificimonas caeni, assembly GCF_905120345.1. GTDB lineage: Bacteria > Pseudomonadota > Gammaproteobacteria > Pseudomonadales > Pseudomonadaceae > Denitrificimonas > Denitrificimonas caeni_A. The sequence continues at coordinate 422,807 of NZ_CAJHOA010000002.1, forward strand.
GTTTGATGAGTTTCATGAGCGCTCACTGCATGCCGATTTAGGGCTGATACTGGTACGCGAATCGCAGCAAGCGTTACGCGAGGATCTACGCCTGCTGATTATGTCAGCCACTTTGGATACCGCGCCGATTGCCAAGATCCTCGGCGATGTACCTATTATTAGCAGTGCAGGTCGCGCTTTTTCGGTGGATGTTTTCTATCGTTCGCTTCCTACGCAAAATCGCAATCGCAGCATTATTGAGCCTATTGTCAGCATCATTCACGAAGCACTGACGCAGCAAGAGGGCTCGCTATTGGTGTTTCTGCCGGGCGCTGGAGAAATCCGTCGAGTCGAAAACCAGTTACACGGACAGGTTGCCAATAATGTGCTGATCGCGCCTTTATACGGCAATCTCAAAACCGACGAACAAGACCGCGCCATTTCCTCACCTGCAGCAGGCATGCGTAAAGTGGTGCTGGCCACCGCGATTGCCGAAACCAGCCTGACCATCGAAGGCGTACGTGTGGTGATTGATAGTGGTCAGCAGCGCCGCGCCGTGTTCGACCCCAATAGCGGCATGACCCGGCTGATGACTGGACGCGTTTCTAAAGCTTCCGCAGAGCAACGCAAAGGCCGCGCTGGACGCATCGAGCCGGGCGTATGTTATCGGCTCTGGAGTGAGTCAGAGCAAGCTGCACTCGCCGAATTTACTCCGCCAGAAATCCAAGAAGCCGATCTCGTTTCACTGGTGTTGGAACTGGCACAGTGGGGTACCCGTGATCCAGCACAGGTGGCGTGGATTGATGCCCCTCCGGCTGCACATTGGAGTCAAGCTACAGATTTGCTACAACTGCTCGGCATGCTCACCAGCGACGGCGCGATTAGCGAACATGGTAAGGCCGCACGCAATCTTGGTATTCATCCGCGTTTGGCCAATATGGTCTTGCGTGGTCGTCAGCTTGGCCTTGGTCAGCCAGCGGCAGAATTGGCCGCGCTTTTGGGTGAACGCGACCTGCTCGGAGCAAGTGCCGGTGCTGATATGCACGAACGGCTACAAGTGCTGCGTGGCGAGTCGAAACAGCATCGAGTTGATCCGGCGCGCTTGCACGCCGTACGTCAAGATGCCAAACGGCTGATGATTAAAAATAATGAGACGGCAAGCATGCCAACAGATACCGAAACCGGTCGTTTGCTAGCATTGGCCTATCCTGATCGAGTTGGCCAGCGCCGATCGGGACAATCCGCTCGTTATCAACTCAGCAATGGCAAAGGTGCATCGCTGCGTGAAGATGACCCGCTGGTGCGCTATGACTGGCTGGTGGCTGCTGATCTGGATGGCAAGACGCGCCAAGCCAGCATTTATCTCGCCGCGCCAGTCAATCTGGCTGATCTAGAGCAAGACTTATCCGCATTGATTACTGAAAGCGAAGAAGCGCTGTGGGACGACAAACGCGGCACTGTTGTAGCGCGTCACGTGCGCAAACTTGGCCAGCTGATTTTGGCCGAGAAAGAGTTAGCCAAACCTGATCCCGCGTTAATTCAACAGGGTCTGCTTAATGCTGTGCGCAAAAAAGGTCTGCACAGTCTCAATTGGTCGGACAACGCAACGCAATGGTGCGCCCGCGTGAACTTACTGGCAAAAGTATTTCCCAACGAATGGCAGGATGTCAGTGACGAAGCATTACTGGCTCGTTTAGAAGACTGGCTGCTGCCCTTTCTCACCGGCATGCACCGCTGGTCTGATCTGAAAAACCTGAATCTGTCCGACGCGCTACACAGCCTGCTGACCTATCAGCAACAACAGCAGCTCAACGCATTGGCACCGACCACGCTGACTATCCCCATCGGTCAGCAGGTGAAGCTCGACTACACCGCGGAAAACGGCCCAGTATTAGCCGCTAAGTTACAGGCACTATTCGGCTGGACCGACACACCGACAGTAGCGGACGGTAAAGTTGCCGTAGTGATTCATCTGCTCTCGCCAGCACAGCGACCATTGGCAGTGACGGCTGACTTGAATAACTTCTGGCGCAATGTGTATCCAGAAGTACGCAAAGATATTCGCGGGCGTTATCCCAAGCATCCATGGCCGGAAGATGCTTTAACCGCGCAAGCACAGCAAGGGGTTAAAAAACGTAATAAATCATAACTGCATACTGCTAAATTTTTTCCATACTACTCGTGATACTGGAAGTCTTTTTAAAATAACGGTAAAGCCATCTGCTAAATGCAGCGAGCATCCGCCAAGGAACCCATATAGCAGCACCAATAATAACAAAAAGAGATAAAATCCATTTTGGTAGCATTAGCAACAATATCGCTAGCAAATGAAATATATCGCCTTTATAGGCCATTTTTGATCCACGGCTTACGCGCTTAGTGAATTTTAATACACCGACCTTATCAAGTAATTTCAACCCATTCTGCCCAAAGGTTGTAGCCAGCTTTATTGTCTCTTTGCCCAGCTTATTTGCTCGCTGCGCTACATCAACAACCACATCACCCCCAACACGATACATCGCTGCACTTTCTGCTCCAAAAGTATCGGCAAACTTTGCCATACGCCGAAGATCAGTAGCATTCTTTGCCTGTCCTAATATTTTAAATCCTCCACGGGTTTTGGCCAGTGTGTTTACATCTGCAAGTAAACCAGTAACAGACGCTAAGCTTTTTGATTGTTTTGCAGTTTTTGCAGCCTTGATCATAGCCTCACCTAACCACGAAGGCATTTTCCCTAACTTTCTAGCAGCTTTTAATGCAATAAGCCCACTTTTAGTAACAGTGGTTCCTGCCACAGCTGGAGCAGCAGCACCGCCTGTCGCAGCAGTCCCCGCTACACTAACCACTTGAGCAGCAGTAGCGACGACTCCAAGAGTTGCCAGAGCAACAAGTACCTGGTCAACGTCCTCACCTTTCGCAAGATTAACGCCCTGTTTAGCCAAGTCACGAATATCGCCAATAACAAAAAAATCAGTTGCCACTCCAGCAGCCTGACCAATTGTTTCATCACTTGTACCAGAGATTAACCCTTCGCCGAGCTTATCCAGCTGATAGCTCCAACTGCTGCGTTTGCTTGAAATTTCCTTATGTAGTTCCTGAGCTTCTGGGTTTTCATTAACATACTCATAGCTCATAAAAAACATTAAATAATCACCAGCCTCTGCATACTTATTATCTTCAAGCATATCCCTAGTTTCTGGTAGAGGATCAATACGGCTTAATGCCAAAATAGAAAGCTTTGTTTGATACCAGAGGATACTAAAAGAAATAACAGCCAAAACTAAAAAAACAAGCTTAAAGGGTAGCTTTATCATTCTGAACATATTTACCCGCTACTTTCCTATTAAATATTTTTATATTCACTAAAATGGTCAAACATGACTAATATGATCAATTATCCATCAATAAAATAAACTATTAGCCTATGCGTTAGAAGTCAGGACGGCATAGCTTTTTAGTAGCATTACCTAAACGTCTTACTCGGTAATAAATCACAGCACCTTTAGCAATACCTTTTCCTGCTTTACCTGCAACACCGGCGCTAAACTCATCAGCTAAAACCTCACTGACAAAATCAATAGAGGTTAACAACAATATATTTTTAATCGTTTCACGCATTAAAATCGCGGACGTAAAAAAGCCGGTGCGAACACCATATAAAGTACCAACTGTTTTAGTCATTCGAATGGCTTGAATAATAATCACAAGCGCGTCTAAAGCTGGGTGAGGCAGAACTGCCACAGCAATTCCTGAAGACTTCGCATATTGCTCGATTTGTTGGTCGACTTCTTTATCGATACCCACCAGCACTGTGTTCTTAAATAAAGACACCAACTCGTCAGTTTCAGAGCGATTTTTCGAAACTTTTACAAAATCCTCATACACATCAGGTTTATCAAGCTTGATGGTTTTTAAAATCCTATGGATATAGTCATTTGCCTGCTCATCACTATAGGTTTCATTAGCAGCCTTATGAATACCCTTGTTTATTTTCTTTATTGCTAAAAAAGCTTTTACCTCACCTGTAATCAAATAAGCCAAAAAGGAGAGGATAGAAAAAAGAAAAATGCTTGTTACTAACCCACCGAATATTGATTCATGCCACTTAGAAATATTCCAATTAACCGCCTCGTACAGCGACCACACAGTAAACGATATCAATACTGTAAAGTAACCAATACGCTTGCCTACGGAAGACTCGCTTTTTGTTTTTAAAGCATATCCTGTCGTGTGTTTTGCGTGCTCTCCAGAATCATCCTGCTCTGTTACCTGCGCTGCCTCGGCTTCTACTTTTCCGGGTTCTCGCTTTTTTTGATTTAAACGTTCAACTGATGGGCTCGCAACAGCCTTAGCATCAGAATCTCCTGAGTGCGTACCAACATCATCAATTGACAAAGCTTCTTCTATAATTTTTTCTGGCTTACGCGGTATATTGCTCATAACACATCATCCCCAATAAGAAACTCGAGTGCTTTGCCTAAATTAATTGCAGGAAACCCCTGGTGAAGAGCATCTGGCATTGCTTGCGGAGCAAACTTATAAAAAACAAAATTCACATCTTCCCAATAAGGAGGCATATCAAGCGGTAAGCCACCCGGATCATATAAAGCACTCTCAGCCTCACCATTTGGCCGGCCTTTTAATATTTCTCTCTTAGGTGCTTGAGTCGTCATAAAGTCACTAGTAGCTTTTACAGAAGACAGCGACATAACTTGGTACTTAGCAACCTTCCCATGCACATTATTTAAATCATCTGCTAAGTAAAGCATTTTACGTAACATTTCTTCTAAGTTTTTACGATCACCACGGATTACATGATCGGATTTAGTCGCAGCAAATAACACGTGCGTTGTCTTGGCAAAACCAAGTTTAGAAAGCACACCACCTTTACTGTAATTAAATTGCTTTAAAACGTCCTGCAACGCATTTGTCATTTCAGAGAAGATCGCTTCACCTTTTTCGAGCGTGCTTAACACATCAACTAAAAAAATCTGCCTATCTATTTTGGCGAAATTTTCTTTATAAAACGGAGTAATGACCTTCTTCTTATATTCTTCATAACGCTTTTGCATTAATTTATATAACGCAGTTTTTTCAAGGCCCTTATCCATAGGCGCAAAACATAGAATAGGCGAACCTTTAAATGCATCAGGTCGCAAATGCCGGCCCGGCTGATTAAGCGTCAAGCCAGTTTCCGCGCATTGCTGTAAGTAGAGAGTCCATGCCTCGGCTAAATCACTGGCTACTTGGCCTGCCTCTAACTCTGCATCAACAGCACTAAGCTGTGTAAAAAAATGGTTACAAAACTTATGCCGTGCGACTGAACGCGCAAGCAGCAAGCTTTTTTCTGACCAATCTGCATAGTTCAAATCTAGCATGGGAAGATCGATCAGCCACTCGCCAGGAAAATCAACCAGTTCAATAATGACTTTGCCTAAACCCAAATCACTCATCCCGGCATTATTAGCTAACCAGCTTGAAACTCCGGAAGACTGCTCGCTATCAATTTCAATAAATAACCTTGAAATACCTGTTGTTGCTTCAGGCCAATGCGTATTGATCCCGAGAAGTGACTCTCGCATTTTACGATAAGGGAACTGGGGTAAATGGCTGTCAATATCTTCTCTAATGCGAGCAGACTTAAAAGCGCCTTTCTCATATACAGAAAACTGCGCTAATGGTCCTGCACCCTTTTCTTTTTGCCAGTTTTTTGCAGTCATTAGTGCATGGGCTAATGATGTGATAAACACAGTTTTTCCTGCGCGCGAGAAGCCTGTTACACCTATAGATATCTTCTTAGTTCCAGAGTCAGCCAAGGTGTTTTTTAATGCCTTTATAATCATTATGCCGTCCCTGCTACTCTTGAGAAAAAACATTAAATTTAACTAACTTTCACACCAAAACTCAAAGACCTATGATTTTATAAGTATTTTATATATCTCAGATACAGAAAAACCTTTCTAAATCATAGGCTTTAATGTTTTTTGCTAACGCAATAAACCAATAAAAGCAGCTCTATACTCTTCAGAATAAATCATTAATATTTAAATATCGCTCATTATATAGCGTGCTTTTTCAGAAAGGTTTGTTGTCTCTACGTCCGAGAATCGAGAGCACCACACCGACAATAAATAAAAACAGTAACGCAGCGAAACTCAGCGTAAGGCCATGACGACCATTCAGCGTGTTGATCAGCGCTGCATGGCGATGGTTAGGATCGACGAGTAGCGGTATCGCATCACCTGATCTAAGCGATCTTAGCCCGCTAATAAGATCAACAATGCCAAATCGAGTTTCAAACTGATAGCGCTGCTCCTGCAACTCATAGCTAATCCTGTAGCCTTTATACACAGTACCGATCACCTGCCCAGTGACAGGCTGCATGTCGGAGTTGCGTGATGATTCCCATGCAAAACTGCCTGCACAGACAAACAATAACAGAATAAAGATCCGCATCATGGCGCCGCGTACCGATGCTTTCATAAAGCCTCGACTTGATTTATTTGCCTCATACTTTCCCAATCAGCAACCCCAAGTTGCACGCCGACTACGACACAACATGGGGCTGACAAACATCGACACGTCACAGACTAGAGTAGATCAGTCAGTTTGACTGCTACAAAACTGACTCGATCGCCTGCGTGACAGACTTGCTCTCAGGATTAACAGTACTGCCGAAAGACTTAACCACGTCACCCTTGTCATTAAGCAGATATTTATTGAAGTTCCAGCGCGGCGCTTTGCTCTGCTGGTTAATGTGCGCAAACACCGGTGTTGCATCAGCGCCGGTAACCGGACCTGGGGCAATCATGGTAAAGGTCACGCCAAAATTCTTGAAGCAAATCGTCGCGGCTTCTTCTTCAGTTTTTGCTTCCTGATTAAAATCATCACTGGCAAAGCCAACCACCACCAAACCTTGCTTGCCATAACGCTCGTGCAAGGCTTCAAGTCCTTTAAACTGCTTAGTAAAACCACAGAAGCTGGCAGTATTCACCACCAGCATCGGCTTACCCGCTGCGAAGTCGCACAAGTTGACGGTGTCTTTAGAATGCAGTTTGGGTAAATCGTGATCAAGAAACGCTGGGCATGGCGCGCTTTCAGCCGCTAACGCCGGCGTAGAACCGAGCGCCATCATTAGCGCAGCACTGAATAGTAATCTCAACATAGCCTGTCTCCTGTTATTTTTCTGATTAGAGTAGAGCACGTTACGCTAGACGGTGATCAACACTTGGTCGTTGCGGTTTTGTCCATTTAAGCACAACTGCAAGAACATCAGGCAATAACATGACTCGTGTTTTAATAGGTATGAGTTATGTACCGCAAAGTTTGATGAGCGCAGACAATCTAGCCTTGCGAAGACAGTAGGGTAAAACCAAAAAAAGGCACTAAAAAAGTGCCTTTTTTGTTGTAACAGAAGCAATCAACCGACGAATCGCGCCCGTGCTGCATGCAGCTTTTTAAAGCTATCCAGCAGACGCAAATGCTTATCCAACCCTTCCAGTTGCATACTGGTCGGCGTTAAACCGAAGAAACGCACAGCGCCAGTCACCGAGCCCAACACCGCATCCATGCGCTCCTCACCAAACATACGACGGAAAACCGGTTCGTAATCGTCCATATCCAGCTCATCATCCAACGCCACTTCCAGCGCGGCGTTCATCGCCTGATAGAACAACTCACGCTCAACGGTGTTGTCGTTAAACTGCAGGAATTCCTCGACCAGTTCCAACGCTTCATCCAGTTGATTCAAGGCGAGATAAATCAACAGCTTCAATTCCTGAATCGTCAACTGCCCCCACACCGTATTATCATCAAACTCCACGCCAATCAAGGTGGTGATATCAGTGTAGTTATCCAGCTCGCTTTCTTCTAAACGCTCGACCAGCGCGGCCAACTGATCATCATCGAGACGGTGCAGATTGAGAATATCTTCACGGAAAAACAGCGCTTTATTGGTGTTATCCCAGATCAGATCATCGATCGGGTACACCTCGGAATAATCCGGCACTAGAATCCGACAGGCGGTCGCACCGAGATGCTCATACACGGCCACGTAAGCTTCTTTGCCCATTTCTTCCAGAAGGCCGAACAGTAGATCAGCTTCCTGTGCATTGGTGTTGTTGCCGCCATCGGTGAAATCCCATTCGACAAAGTCGTAATCTGCTTTCGCGCTAAAGAAACGCCACGACACCACACCGCTGGAATCAATAAAGTGTTCCACCGAGTTGTTCGGCTCAGTCACTGCATGACTCGAAAACGTTGGACGGGCTAAATCATTCAAACCTTCAAAACTGCGACCCTGCAACAGCTCAGTCAGACTGCGCTCCAGCGCCACTTCAAAACTTGGGTGCGCACCAAACGAAGCAAACACACCGCCAGTCCGTGGATTCATCAAAGTGACGTTCATCACCGGGAACTGACCGCCCAACGAAGCATCTTTCACTAACACCGGAAAGCCCTGCTCTTCGAGCGCTTCAATACCCGCCAAAATACTTGGGTACTTGGCCAGCACCTCACGCGGCACGTCTGGTAAGGCCATTTCGCCGGTCAGAATCTCACGTTTCACCGCGCGCTCAAAAATTTCCGACAAGCACTGCACCTGCGCTTCCACCAGCGTATTACCGGCACTCATACCGTTACTAAGGAAGAGGTTTTCAATCAAGTTCGACGGGAAATACACCACCTCACCATCGGACTGACGCACATACGGCAGCGAACAAATACCACGTTCGATATTGCCGGAGTTGGTGTCATACAAATGCGAGCCGCGCAACTCGCCATCCGGGTTGTAAATCTCTAGACAACGCTCGTCGAGAATACCCTTCGGCAGCTCATCCTTTGGACCCGGCTGAAACCACTTTTCATTTGGATAATGCACAAACGCCGCATTGGCGATGTCTTCACCCCAAAACTGATCGTTGTAAAAGAAATTGCAGTTCAGGCGCTCAATAAACTCGCCCAGCGCCGAAGCCAGCGCGCTCTCTTTGGTTGCCCCTTTACCGTTGGTAAAACACATCTGCGAATGCGCATCACGCACATGCAACGACCAGACATTGGGGACAATATTACGCCATGAAGCAACCTCAATCTTCATCCCGAGGCCAGCCAAAATGCCCGACATAGTCGCGATGGTTTGCTCCAGCGGCAGATCTTTACCGGCGATATAAGTGCTAGCACCATCAGCCAGCGAAGTACCCAACAACGCTTGCGCATCAGATTCAAGATTATCCACAATCTCAATCACAAACTCAGGCCCAGTTTGCACCACTTTTTTGACCGTACAACGATCAATAGAGCGCAGAATACCTTGACGGTCTTTGTCAGACATATCCGTCGGTAGCTCAACCTGAATTTTAAAAATCTGTTTGTAGCGGTTTTCCGGATCGACAATATTGTTCTGTGATAAACGGATATTTTCCGTCGGGATATCGCGAGTCTGGCAATACAGCTTTACAAAATAGGCTGCACACAGCGCCGACGAAGCCAGAAAGTAATCAAACGGACCGGGCGCAGAACCCTCGCCCTTGTAACGGATCGGCTGATCAGCCACTACTGTAAAGTCGTCGAACTTGGCTTCAAGACGCAAGTTGTCGAGAAAGTTAACCTTGATTTCCACAGCGAATCACCAGAATACATAGCAAAAGAATAGTCGCTATTATCCAGTATTCTGACTGGATGTGTTGCTAAAAGTAGCGCGCAAACCCATCCCTACCCATTTGTGCAATCAACCAACGACTTTTGTGCACTCAATAAACCATTTAGGCTGCATTGCCTCGAAATCTGTTCGTATATTGCTGGGCAAATAACTGGCTGAATCTAGCACCACGGGTTGTCCATCGACACGCTTAAACACCACCCAATGCCAAAAGTCTTTATCGCCCTCGCGGTGATGCTTAATCGACAACAAGGCTAAATCAGGCAATGCATCCCAAGAGCTAAAGGGTATTTCATCCGCAGAAGTTGCCACCCCTGCACTGGCTAACATGCGCCGCACATACTGCGTATCTGACCACAATGAGGTATCCGCCGCAGCAATCCCCATAGCATTGGCGATGGCTTTCATCTGCGCATAGGTTTTACCGAGAATATTGGCCACTGCGGCAATGCCACAGCCAGTGCTTTCTTCTTGAATGACTGGTTCCAACATTTCATTCACCCTATTCCCAGCAAACTCTACTCGCTCTTTGTGCCGCGACCAGCAATATGATCGGCCAAGGCATAATCCGTTAGTTAATAGTTGTCTCAGCTCTAATTTGATCGCTCTGAGCAAAGCTCATGGATCAAATCGAACGTTGATTAACCCGCTGCGATAATTCTTCTGCTGATTCTTTACGCTCAGAGTACCGATCCACCAGATAATTCTGACGGTCGCGCAGCAACAAGGTGAACTTCACCAGCTCTTCCATCACATCAACCATGCGGTCGTAATAGGGTGACGGCTGCATGCGGTCGTTGTCAGCAAACTCAGTAAAGGCTTTCGGCACTGAAGACTGGTTGGGGATGGTGAACATACGCATCCAACGCCCGAGTGCACGCAGTTGATTGACCACATTAAACGACTGCGAACCACCACAGACCTGCATCACCGCTAAGGTTTTACCTTGGGTCGGACGCACCGCGCCCATGCTCAACGGTACCCAATCAATCTGCGCCTTAAACACCGCACTCATGGAGCCATGCCGCTCTGGCGAACACCAAACCTGACCTTCTGACCATTGCATCAGCTCACGTAACTCAGCCACTTTAGGATGGGTATCTTCAACATCATCCGGTAACGGTAAGCCAGACGGATTAAAGATACGGGTTTCTGCGCCAAAGGTTTCTAACAAACGCGCCGCTTCTTGCACCACTAAACGGCTAAAAGAGCGCTGACGCGTAGAACCGTATAACAATAAAATACGCGGCTTATGCGCAGACTGCTGAGTGGGCTGTAATTGCTCCAGCGTTGGAATGTTTAATGCGTCAGCGCTGATATTGGGTAAATCTTTGTACATAAATCCCTCTCTTATGATCTTACTTGGTCTGCTGTGAATCACTTAATAAGCCATCGGTGTTCGCTTAAATACTCAGGCGAATCGCTAAGGCGCTGAGGGTTACCAACAATACTGGCAGCGTCAGCACTACACCGACCTTAAAGTAATAACCCCAGCTGATTTGGATATTTTTACGTGCCAGCACATGCAGCCACAGCAGTGTGGCCAAACTACCAATTGGAGTGATTTTCGGTCCCAAGTCGGCACCAATCACATTGGCATAGACCATCGCCTGCTTAATCACCCCATCGACGCCAGCGGCATCAATCGACAGTGCACCGACCAATACTGTGGGCATGTTATTCATTATGGAGGACAGCACAGCGGTGAGCAGTCCCGTGCCCAAAGTCGCCGTCCACAAGCCCTGCGCGGCAAAGATATTTAACAGCTGGGCAATATAATCAGTGAGACCGGCATTTTTTAAGCCGTAGACCACCAGATACATGCCTAACGAAAACACCACCACTTGCCATGGCGCTTCCTTCAGCACTTTAGTGGTGCTAATCACCTGACCACGGGCGGCAATCAGATACAACAACAGCGCACAGACTGCAGCAATCACACTGATCGGTACACCCAGCGGCTCAATCACAAAAAAACCCAACAGCAATAAGCCTAACACCCACCAACCCGCCACAAAGGTTGCGTGATCACGGATCGCTTCTTTAGGCAGCTTGAGCTCATTCAAAGCATACGTCGCCGGTAAGTCTTTACGGAAGAACCAAAGCAACATCGCCAAGCTGGCAGCGATACTGACAACGTTCACCGGCACCATCACCGTCGCGTATTCATTAAAGCTGAGATTAAAGTAATCCGCAGAAACGATATTGACCAAATTCGACACCACAAAAGGCAAGCTGGCGGTATCGGCAATAAAGCCTGCGGCCATGACAAATGCCAACGTCGCCGCTGGGGAAAAACGCAGCGCCAACAGCATGGTGATCACAATCGGTGTAATAATTAACGCGGCACCATCATTGGCAAATAACGCCGACACCGCAGCGCCCAACAGCACAATAAAAGCAAATAATTTGCGCCCACTGCCGCCGCCCCAACGCGCCACATGCAATGCGGCCCATTCAAAGAAACCGGCTTCATCGAGCAGCAAACTGATAATAATAATGGCGATAAAGGTGGCCGTAGCATTCCAGACAATCTGCCAAACCAGAGCAATATCCGCCAATTCAACCACACCACTGAGCAACGCCAATAGCGCACCAAAAGAGGCACTCCAACCCACGCCCAGCCCGCGCGGCTGCCAAATGACTAAGACAATCGTAATCAGAAAAATCAGCAACGCGATCAGCATGAACAACACTCAGTCAGTGGAAATAATTGGAAGGGTTTAGTTACATACTGGCTGGTTGAGCGGCCCGCGCTCCATCGCCTGCAAACGCAGTAGATCACCCACCAACCACTGCTGATTAGCCGCGAGGGTTTGCTGCAGAATGCTCAGCACCCAAACCGGCAACTCTGGATGCAAACGGTAATACACCCACTGCCCTTGGCGACGATCCAACAACACGCCTGTGCTACGCAATAAGGACAAATGTCGCGAAATCTTCGGTTGGCTTGCCTGCAGACTTTCGGTCAACTCACAGACACAAAGCTCACCTGCACTGGCAAGCAATAAAGCAATCCGCAGCCGCGTATCATCAGCGAGACTTTTAAACACCTCAGTAGGTGTGAGTTGCATAAGGAAAGCCCTTCTAGAGTAAGGCAGTAAAACGAAAGCTGAACAACCAGCAGAGAAGCTTATATGCTAAACCACATATATGGAAAAGTGAATATACGGGTTTTCGAATACTCTGTAAATGTAGAAGAAGTGTCTTTAAAGACAGTTTGCGTTAACGTGGATTTAAAAAGTAATCAATGGCATCAAAGCTCTCGGGCGACCTTAGCCAAACAGGTCGCCCAGGCTTACTTATAAGCCAAAGGTTTCCTTTACCTTCTCTTCGAATGTTTTGTCATCCATGCTCTTGCGCATTGGCACAAACAGCTCGGATTCCTTGCCAACCTCAACGGCAATAGCGCTCGCCTCATCCTCGATAATGTTTTTCACCGCTTGTGCGATAGGCAGTGGATCAGGGCCTTCGTTGATGGCATTAGCCACAATCGGAACGAAATGAGCTACGAGATCTTTATAAGGTGAGTCCTCACTGGTGGTTTTGCTGTTGGCGACCAGCCCTTTTTTGACAAAGTTGGTTCCAAACAAACCGGCCAGAACAGAGTGCACTCGTATACCAAAGGGAGCCACTTCAAATCTCAGGGAGTCGGTAATCCCCTCAACGGCATATTTGCTGGCGTTGTAATGCGACAGCAAAGGCAGGCCCATCTTCCCGAGGAAGGAAGAAATATTGATTACCACACCACTTTGCGCTGCGCGCATGTGTGGCAGGACTTCGCGGGTCATCTTGATGAGGCCAAAAACATTCACATCGAATTGCTTGAATATCTCCTCATCCGTGCCTTCTTCCAGCGTCGCCAGCAGTCCAAAACCCGCATTATTGACCAGGACGTCGATTTTCCCTTCTTTGCCTATAACATGCTGGACGGCTTTCTGAATCGATGCGATATCCTGTACATCAAGCGCCACAGTATTAAGTTTGACGCCGCGCTTTTCGGCCTCATCCAGCAGTTCCTCACTGCTATTTCTTACCCCGGCATATACGCTATAGCCATGCTTAGCCAGCAACAGCGCGGTTTCCTTGCCCATACCGGACGTCGCGCCAGTGATCAAGACGGTCTTACTCATGATGGGATCCTTTCAAGTCAATAGATGTTGGTTTGCTGTGATTACTCAGCAGCTAAGGATTCAACAAACTGAGCACAAAGTAGCGAAACTCTGGCCATCAAGCTGACGGCATACTGGATGTCATTAATGAATATTGCTTCCATTGCACGGCAAAATAACCCTCTGCCGGACCAAACAAATACTTTTACTCTGAGTATCGCCAACTGCTCAATTGTTTCATCATGCTAAACGAATGTGCTCATATCGGCCAGAAGTGAGCGTGTAAGTAGCCGAATGATTTTGGATGCCAATCTAGGATGCTTGGCGAGGTAGCTGGCATCGCTGACCGCGTAACTTACTCGCAGAAGTGTGCATTGTGCGCGTATAAAAAGTCTGTCAAACACGCAACCAACACTCCAAAAACGCCTGATCCCATGCACTTAATACTAATCAAGGCGCGTAGCAGGCATTCGATTTAGTCTTCTTAGAGGTTTATCCACTAGAGGATTTCACGTGAGCACTCCGACTGCAGAGACAGAATTCCGTTACACCCCCTATTCGCTTGATGCTCGTGCTATTGCGCACCGCTTTCGCCATTCGGCTATTTTTGGTGCGTTGGATTCACTGAATCCAGGTGAAGCAATGCGCTTTGTCAACGATCACGATCCGCTGCCGTTGCTCAGTCAGATGCGCGAACGCTATGGCGAGCGTGTGCAAATTGTTTACCAGCAGCGTGAGCCAGGTGCGATCATGATTGATTTCATCGTAGTTGCGTAGATTTCAGCTGAGCCAATAAAAACGCCCGATACATTTAATGCATCGGGCGTTTTAAGTTACAGCATGCCTAAATCTAAACCTGAACGACTCTTCTTATATTGCTGTTAACGGCTTCCAATCAACGTTTAAAAATGGTCTGTGCGATAGTTACGAACGAATAATATGATCAAAGGCACTCAGTGACGCTTTTGAACCTTCGCCCATCGCGATGATGATTTGCTTGTAAGGCACAGTAGTCACATCACCTGCCGCAAAGACGCCGGGGATATTGGTGGCGCAACGTGCATCCACTTCAATTTCGCCGTGCTTAGATAGCGTAACAGTGTCTTTCAGCCAGTCGCTGTTGGGCAGTAAACCAATCTGCACAAAGATACCTTCCAGCTCAACATTGTGTAACTCATCGGTCGCGCGATCTTTGTAGACTAGACCAGTGATTTTGCTGCCATCTCCGACTGCTTCAGTGGTTAAAGCATTTTTAATCACAGTCACGTTAGGCAAGCTGTTGAGTTTTTTCTGCAAGACTTCATCGGCACGCAGTTTGGTATCAAACTCAAGCAAAGTCACGTGCTTAACCAAGCCCGCCAAGTCGATTGCTGCCTCAACCCCGGAGTTACCACCACCAATCACTGCAACACGTTTACCTTTGTATAAAGGACCATCACAGTGTGGGCAGTATGCAACACCGCGGTTACGGTACTCTTGCTCGCCGGGTACATTCATTTCGCGCCAGCGGGCACCGGTAGAAAGAATCACAGTTTTCGCTTGTAAGCGTGCGCCTGATTCAAACTCAACAGTGTGTAAACCGCCCTGCTCTGTGGCTGGGATTAAACGGCTGGCACGTTGTAAGTTCATCACATCGATATCGTATTCACGCACATGTTCTTCCATGGCACGCACCAGTTTTGGACCTTCAGTTTCTGTGACAGAAATAAAGTTTTCAATCGACATGGTATCCAGTACTTGGCCACCAAAACGCTCAGCGGCGATACCGGTACGAATACCTTTACGTGCAGCGTAAATAGACGCGGCGGCGCCAGCTGGACCACCACCAATCACCAGTACGTCAAAGGCTTCTTTTTCATTCAGCTTAGCCGCTTCACGGGCACCGCTGCCGGTGTCGACTTTCGCCAGAATCTGCTCAACGTCCATGCGGCCTTGGCCAAACATTTCGCCGTTAAGGAAAATCATCGGTACTGACATCACCTGACGCTGTTCAACTTCATCTTGGAACAGCGCGCCATCAATCGCGACGTGACTGATTTTCGGATTGAGTACGGCCATTAAGTTCAGTGCTTGCACAACATCTGGGCAGTTCTGGCAAGACAGTGAGAAGTAGGTTTCAAAATTGTATTCGCCGTCTAAATTGGCAACCTGCTCAATCACCTCTTGGCCTAACTTCGATGGGTGTCCGCCAACTTGCAGCAGCGCCAACACCAATGAAGTGAACTCATGACCCATTGGGATACCAGCAAAACGTAAGCTGATGTCACCACCAATGCGATTTAACGCAAAGGAAGGTTTGCGTGCATCATCACCGTCGGTACGTAAGGTGATGTTGTCACTCATGCCGGCTATTTCTTCCAGCAAGTTCTGCAATTCTGTAGATTTTGCACCATTATCAAGAGACGCAACAATCTCGAAGGGTTGCGTCACCTTCTCTAGATAAGCCTGTAATTGTCCTTTTAAATTTGCGTCTAACATGATTGATGTACTCCAAAATCTGTTTTTTGAATGTAAAACGCCCGAGCGGTGTGCGCCCGGGCGTCGGACGCTTACCAGTTGGATCACAACTTAGTAAGCTAGGATTAAGCTAAGGTTTAACCTTAGATTTTACCTACGAGGTCTAATGAAGGAGACAATGTTGCTTCACCTTCTTTCCACTTCGCTGGGCACACTTCACCTGGGTGAGCGGCCACGTACTGTGCTGCTTTAACTTTACGCAGTAATTCTTGTGCGTCACGACCCACACCACCGGCGTTGATTTCAACGATTTGAATTTTGCCGTCTGGATCGATAACGAATGTACCACGATCAGCCAGACCCGCTTCTTCAATCATCACACCGAAGTTACGGGTGATTTGACCAGTTGGATCACCGATCATTGGGTACTCAATTTTGCCAATTTCTGGTGAAGTGTCGTGCCATGCTTTGTGGGTGAAATGGGTATCAGTTGATACTGAGTAGATTTCTACGCCCAATTTTTTAAAGGTTGCGTAGTTGTCAGCTAGGTCACCCAGCTCAGTTGGGCAAACAAAGGTGAAGTCAGCTGGGTAGAAAAATACGACTGACCATTTGCCTTTCATGTCTGCTTCGCTAACTTCAACGAACTCGCCGTTGTGGAATGCAGTTGCTTTAAACGCTTTTACTTCGCTATTAATGTAAGACATTTAATAATTCCTTTGTGGGGTTAAGAACTTTACGGGATTAATACTAGGCCACTTCAGCCGTTAGGTATAATTGATTGATGACATTACTACGATAGCTTTTAGTAATCGATTCATTTTATCATCAATTAAACATTCCTATCACAGCCTCGATGACGAAAAGCCAGCGACCCAATAGTAGATACAAATACATCTATTGGGTTCCGCCGCACAATACTGTAGTCAGCACAGGATAGTGATTTACAGGTATCCTTACCGTAACAGCTATTTAAGGTACGTCTCTGTATGCAGATTTTCAAGGTCGGTGGTGCCGTACGCGATCAACTTTTAGGTCGCGCAGTCAAGGATATTGATTGGGTGGTAGTCGGCGCCTCGCCAGAGCAGATGCGCGCAAAAGGCTATCGTCCGGTCGGCGATGACTTTCCGGTGTTCTTACATCCGCACAGCGGTGAAGAATATGCCTTGGCCCGTACTGAGCGCAAAAATGGTCATGGCTATGGTGGTTTTACTTTCCATACCAGTCCAGATGTGACCTTGGAAGAAGATTTGCTGCGCCGCGATCTGACCGTTAATGCCATGGCGCTCGCCGATGACGGCAGCCTGATTGACCCCTATGGTGGCCAAGCTGACTTAGCCGCAGGCATTTTGCGCCATGTCTCACCCGCCTTTGCCGAAGACCCACTTCGCGTATTGCGTGTGGCACGTTTTGCCGCACGCTATGCTTATTTAGGCTTTCGTGTGGCCAGCGAAACCTTGGCGTTGATGCGCGTGCTGACTGAGTCGGGTGAATTACAGCATTTAACTGCTGAGCGTATCTGGCAAGAATTTGCCTGTGCGCTGATGGAAGATAATCCAGAAGTGTTCCTGCAAGTGTTGCGTGACTGCGGTGCCTTAAAAGCGCTGCTGCCTGAAGTTGATCTGTTATTTGGCGTGCCACAACCGGCTGAGCATCACCCGGAAGTTGACACCGGCGTACACATCTTAAGTGTCTTGCAACAATGTGTGCGTTTTCAGCAAACGCTTAATATTCGTTGGGCGTGCTTGCTGCATGATTTAGGTAAAGGCATTACCGATCCGGAGCTGTGGCCACGTCATCTGGGTCATGAAAAAAAGGGTTTAGCGCTGATTAAGAAAGTTAATAAGCGTTTTAAAGCACCCAATGACTGCGCTGAATTAGCCGTGTTGGTCGGCGAATACCACACCCATGCCCACCGTGCGCTGGAGTTACGACCAGAAACCTTATTAAAATTATTAATGACCTTCGATATTATGCGCCGACCGCAACGCTTTGCTGATTTTGTTGCTGCCAGTGAGATGGATTCACGCGGGCGTTTAGGTCTTGAAGACCGTCTCTATCCGCAAGCGGATTATTTGCGCTGTGCCGCTGAAGTAGTGCGCTCCGTGAGTGTAAAACCTCTGTTGGAGCAGGGCTTGCAAGGTGCAGAACTGGGTTTGGCTTTGAATGCTGAGCGTTTGCGCACCTTACAAACCTATGTCGCCAACGCTCGCGCAACGAACTAAAAAATAGTCTTAATCGCTCACTGCCACGCCACGCAGGGCCAGCGAATCAACTAAGTCGGCGGCAATCGCCATCCCAACCAAATCAGGCAAAGTCTGCGCTTGCATATGCTTCATTACGCGTGAGCGGTAGAGATCGATGGTCTTCACGCTAATGCCCAATTGCTCAGCGATTTCACGATTGGTATAGCCTTGTACCAACGGCAGTAGCACATCACTTTCACGCGGCGTAAGGCTGGCAATACGCTGCACAACAGCACCGAGCAGACTCTCACTAGCGAGTTCATTAAAACGATTCAGTACCTGCTGGACGCTGTCTAACAGCAGCTGCTCGTTATAGGGCTTTTCAATAAAGTCCACCGCGCCAGCACGAAAGGCGCGCACCACAATGGGGACATCAGCATGACCACTGACAAAAATAATCGGCAAATCCAGCCCTCTGCTACGCAAAGCTTCTTGCACATTCAGCCCGCCCATACCCGGCATACGTACATCTAAAATAACGCAGGCATGACTGCTAGCCAGCTTGGCATCAAGAAACGCCTGGCCACTGATAAAAGGGATAGCGCGCAAGCCGATCGACTCCAGCAACCATACCGTTGAATCCAACATACCCTGATCATCATCCACTACATATACGATCTGCTCTACTGCACTCATGTTAAGTCCTTATAATTATTTATGCTTGTGAACTGTAAGCCGCTCATCAGCGCGGCTGCGTACCGGTAAACGGCAACTTAAACATAAGCCGCCTAATAAACCTTCTTCTGTCTCCAGTGATCCGCCAAAGCCTTCGATAATACTACGACTCATGGACAAACCTAAGCCTAGACCATCGACTTTACTGGTATAAAAAGGGGTAAATAACTGCTCCAACTGCGCAGGTGTTACGCCTGCTCCTTGATCATGCACTTTAATATAAACATGCTCAGCCTGCTGCTCAGCAGTAATTAAAATGCGTGATGACTGATTTCCAACCTGATATTGCTCACGATTGGCCTCAATCGCATTACGTAAGACATTCAATAACACTTGCTCTAATAAAACTCGATCAGCATAAACGTAAGGCAGCTCAGTCAGCATTTTTTTCTCAATCGTCACCTGCGCATTCACCGCTTCCCAAGCGCAGAGCTGTACGGTTTCCTGCAGAACTTCAGCAATATTTAAAGCCTGCATCCGCCGCGGTTCTTTACGCAAGAAAGCCCGTAAACGCTTAATCACTGCAGCGGCATGGTTGGCATGTTCAGTAATGCGCTGCAAGCCTTGCACCACGCGCTGAATTGATGGCGATTGACTATCGGCTGCTTGCAAATAACGCAAGCTGGCATTCGCATAGTTGATCACCGCAGCCAGCGGCTGATTCATCTCATGGGCGATACCTGAGGCCAATTCACCTAAAGTCACCAAACGTGCAGTATGTGCCAGTTCCTCTTGATGTTTACGGTTCTGCGCTTCACGCAATTCACGCTCCGCCATATTGCGCGCCACCAATGAATAATAACGCTCACCACCAGCAACGGTATGCGCCAGCAACACCAAAGAAACGGGGAAAGACGCGACGTTAGCACAGGGCTGAAAGCGGGTTTCACAACTCCATACTCCGTGCTTATCAGCCGCTGGCCAGCCCTGCTGAGTCAGCTCATTTAGCGTTGCCGAACCGACCACATCGGCTAACTGTAATGTGTCTTGCTGTTCAGCAACATGCAATAAACGTCGCGCCGACGGGTTCATCCAACGGATCAGACCATTGGGATCAACAAATAGCACCAGATCAGTATTAACCTTAACCACCTCAGCTAAACGGCGGCGATTTTCCTCGGCTTTAACCCGCTCGGTGATGTCGCGTGACACACTGACCACTTCGACAATCGCACCGGTATAGGTCTCACGTATCGCCCGACTGGCAGTTTCAAACCACAGATAATGCCCTGCACGATGGCGTACGCGCGCGGTCATCGTATGGTAACCGTCTTCCGCTAAGGCATTCTTAGCCCTCTGCTCGACCAACACGATGTCGTGCTTATGCAACAAGGTTTGGCAGCGCATACCGCATAACTCTTCAGGCCAATAACCCAGCAAACTCCATGATGCTGGTGAGGCACTAATAAAACGTCCATCGGGCAGATGCCGTGAAATTAAGTCGGTGGTGTTTTCAGTAATGAGGCGATACAAACGCGAGGCTTGCGCCGCCTCTTGCAACTGCTGAGCCTGCTCGGTGATATCACGGCCACGAACTAAAATACGCTGCTGCTCTAGGCAAGGAATATAACTCCATTGCAATATGCGCTGACCAAACTGCGCCGACACATCGGCAATCATCCGTTGCTGGCTTAAACAGGCGCGCACTAATTGTCTATGATTATTTGGCAACGCCTGTTGCGCATTCTCGGCAATCTGCCCAGCAAACATCTCGGCGGCAGTTTTATTCACCTCAAGCAGCGTCGCATGCTGATCAACCCACAAGGCCGGGTGTGGATCAGTGCTTAACAGCTCAGTCGGTAAAGGCGCATCCTGGGCGCAATGCAACCACGTGCCGAGAACCACTAACAAGCTATCGAGCGCGGACAACGGTGCCGCAGCCTGCAATTCAATCACCAGCAGCCCATGTTGCTGAGCCAATAAAGGTAGGTTCACTACAACACCATGACTGATCCCAGCGCGACGCATGCGCTTCGACAACCAACAATCCATGGCACTGACTTGTTCAATACTCAGCTGCGTGTGTTCTTGCATCAACGTAAATAAATTGTGATCTGTGGCAGCTACAACATCACTTGGCCCCGGTGGCCAACAGCGCACATCACCTTCCGGATTATAAATATCAGCACTGTCCTGCCAGCTGAAATACCACACGGAATGCACCTGCGGGTCAGCGCGCAACAACGCTTGCACAACCCGTGCGCACTCAGCCAGCGGCTGCCTCTCGCTTAAAAGACGCTGCAGTAATCGCAGCTGCAATCGTTGTTCAACCTGACGGCGCATAGACAACCCTAAAAAGGTATAGGATAAATACTATAGAACTATAGTTCATCTACCATTATAAAAAGACAAAGCTTATAACAGACACACAAACAAACCGTATAACTGCCTAATAGTTAACGGCCAGAGCTAATAAAAAGCCACAGGTATTAAAAATGTCGATCTACGAACAAGGCCTTGACCGCAACTCAGTTAATCATATGGCACTCAGTCCGCTCAGTTTTATTGAACGCACCGCCGCTATCTATCCAAATTACCCTGCTGTTGTACATGGTGCCATCCGTCGCACTTGGGGGCAAACCTATACACGCTGCCGCAAACTCGCTTCTGCTCTGGCCAGTCGTGGTATTGGTAAAGATGACACAGTTGCAGTGATGCTGCCCAATATTCCAGAGATGCTGGAACTGCACTTTGCCGTACCGATGATTGGTGCGGTGATTAACACACTCAACGTACGCCTTGATGCTGAAGCCATTAGTTTTATGCTGCAGCACGGTGAAGCCAAAGTATTGGTGGTTGACCGTGAGTTTTGCGAGGTGGCACAGACCGCCTGTCGCATGCTGGAGAACCCGCCACTGATTATTGATGTCAATGACCCAGAGTACGGTGAAGGCCGTCCCGTTAGCGACCTTGATTACGAAGCATTTTTAGCTGAAGGCGATCCAGACTATGCTTGGCAGTGGCCTGAAGATGAGTGGCAAGCAATTTCGCTGAACTACACATCCGGTACCACCGGCAACCCTAAAGGTGTGGTTTACCACCACCGTGGTGCCTTCTTAAATTCGATGGGCAACCAAATGACCTGGGCGATGGGCAACCACCCCGTATATTTGTGGACCCTGCCGATGTTTCACTGCAACGGCTGGTGCTACCCATGGACCATTACTGCTCTTGCGGGTGTGAATGTGTTTTTGCGCCGCGTCGATCCGCAGAAAATCCTTAACCTGATCCGCGATGAACACGTCACGCACATGTGCAGCGCGCCTATTGTCCTACAAGCGCTCGTCAATATGCCTGCCGAAGCCAAAGCGGCAATTGAGCATCCGGTTAAAGCGATGGTCGCAGGTGCTGCACCTCCGGCTAAAGTCATTGGCGCGGTAGAGGAAATGGGTATTGAAGTAACCCACGTCTACGGTCTGACTGAAGTTTACGGCCCGGTCACCTTATGTGCATGGCATAAAGAATGGGATGACTTACCACTGGAAGAACGTGCGGTGATTAAATCCCGTCAAGGCGTTCGCTACCCAACCCTCGAAGGCGTGATGGTGGGTGATCCAAAAACCTTAGAGTTCACACCCAAAGACGGGCAAACCATTGGCGAAGTCTTTATGCGCGGTAATACCGTGATGAAGGGCTATCTGAAAAACCCAACAGCCACCGAAGAAGCCTTTAAAGACGGTTGGTTCCATACCGGCGATTTAGCGGTCTGGCATGCTGATGGTTATGTAGAAATTAAAGACCGCTCCAAAGATATTATTATTTCCGGCGGTGAAAACATTTCCACCATTGAAGTGGAAGGTGTGCTCTATCACCACCCTGCAGTACTAGAAGCAGCAGTAGTAGCGCGTCCCGATAGCCACTGGGGTGAAACACCCTGCGCCTTTATTGCGTTAAAAGCGGGCCAAGAACAGACCAGCGCAGAAGACATTATGAGTTTCTGTCGCGAACATATGGCCGCCTTTAAAGTGCCTAAAACCGTGATATTTACCGAACTGCCAAAAACCTCAACCGGAAAAATACAAAAATTCGTCCTGCGCGAAACCGCTCGAGCACTATAAAAAAAGGCGCTGACGCTGCCATAACAACAATAACAATTGTATCTGTGCTGCATTTAGCCTGCTGACTGCTGCCGCACAGATCACTGAAGAGACTAGAACCATGCAACTGTATCAACGTAAAGACGGTGAAGAACAACCTTACTGGCCTGCCGGCCCTTTTAAAATACGCCTGCCTTTTGTGCACTACCGCTGGGAAACCGCGGAAATGTTTCAAGCGCTGATTATGTTTGTGGTCAGCCTTGGGATGATTCCGCTGTTAGAAAAATACTTAGGCCTACCCTACGATGTGGCCTTAGCCTATGTCACCGTGTGTGGTATTGGCTTTATGCTGCCCGCACTCTTAGGTGTGCCTTTTGTACCGGGCTGGATTACCCCTGGCATTCCAGTGGTCTTACTGTTTTTAGGTGACTTTGAGCCCGGCCCAGAAGCCATTCAAGCGCTGTTTGCCTTACAATTTCTGGTGTTTGTCATCTTTCTAATTCTTGGAATCACACGACTGGGTAGTACGCTGGTGCGTATTATTCCTAACTCGATGAAAGGCGGCATCATTATTGGTGCAGGTATCGCTGCCCTGATTGGCGAGATTGATGCCGGTGGGCGCTTAGCTAATACGCCAATTTCTTTGGTGATTGGCAGCTTAGTCTGTTTATATCTGATGTTTTCTGTGTCCTTCCGCGGCCTAACTGAACGCCTGCCCTTTGCCCGTAAGGTTGTGAACTATGGCATGGTGCCTGGCATGTTGATTGCGATCTTTATCGGCATTGGCGTGGGCGAATACAAAATGCCGGATATACGTTTTGGTATTACTGCACCCGCCTTTGCAGAAATGTGGAACTACCTACCGTTTACCCTAGGATTCCCAGACGCCAAGGTGTTTATGCTAGCGATTCCAACGGCAGTGATTGCTTATATTATTGCTTTCGGTGACATCATCGTTGGTCAATCATTAATGCAACGTGCCGATGAATTGCGCCCTGACGAAAAAATTGAAAACAATATCGACCGTGTCCACTTAGTCACCGCTTTACGTAACGCCATTCACGCTTTCTTCGCACCCTACCCTGGTTTAGCGGGCCCTCTGTGGACAGCTGTAGCAGCGACAATGGCCGAGCGCTACAAATACGGTCGCCATGCCATGGAATCGATTTACAGCGGCTGCGGCACTTTCTGGATTACCGGTTTCCTTGCACTATTTATGCTACCGCTGGTGACTTTCTTCCAACCGGTACTGCCAATTGCCTTATCTCTGACCTTAGTTTTAACCGGCTACATTTGCTTAATGGTCGGCTTTGAACAGCTCAATAACAACACTGAGCGCGGTATTGCTGGCACTATGGGCGTTGTGCTCGCGGTGTATGGGGCAGGTTGGGGTTTAGCAGCAGGTGCGGTGCTCTATATTTTAGTTGAGCGTACACACATTCTGAAATTCACCACGGCCAAGCCTCAACAAGACGACACGGCAACACCTACAGAATAATAAATCATTTGTATTAGATAGCCGCCCTAACCTGCGGCTTTCGCAACCAAAATAGGATAGATCATGTCTGATTTCAACGCTCCTTTGCGCGATATGCGCTTTGTCCTGCACGAAGTATTCAATGCTAAAAAAGTTTGGGAGCAGCTGCCTGAACTGGCAGAGAGCGTTGACCCAGAAACCGCAGATGCCATTCTTGAAGAAGCAGCAAAAGTAACCAGCCAATTAATTGCACCCCTCAGCCGCAGCGGTGATGAGCAAGGCGCACAGTGGGACAATGGTGTGGTCACCACGCCCGATGGTTTCAAGCAGGCTTACAACACTTATATTCAAGGTGGTTGGGTTGGCTTAGCCGGTAACCCAGCCTACGGCGGCATGGGCATGCCAAAAATGCTCTCCGTGCAATTTGAAGAAATGCTGTATGCCGCGGATTCAAGTTTTGCACTGTACTCTGCCCTCACCTCTGGCGCGTGTTTAGCCATTGATGCACACGCCAGCGAAGAACTAAAAAGCACCTATTTACCGCCTTTATATGAAGGCCGTTGGGCTGGTGTCATGTGTTTAACTGAAGCGCATTCAGGTACTGACTTAGGTCTGATCCGCACGCGCGCCATCCCAGACAGTGACGGCAGCTATACAATCACCGGTAGCAAAATTTTCATTACTGGCGGCGAACAAGATCTCACCGAAAATATTGTTCACTTAGTGCTAGCCAAACTGCCTGATGCTCCTGAAGGCGCACGCGGTATTTCTTTATTTTTAGTGCCGAAAATCAACGTTAATGCTGACGGTTCATTAGGTTCTCTTAACGAAGTCACCTGCGGTTCTATCGAACATAAAATGGGTATCAAAGCTTCAGCCACCTGCGTGATGAACTTTGATGGTGCCACCGGTTATTTAGTCGGCGAGCTCAACAAAGGCCTCGCGGCAATGTTTACCATGATGAACTACGAACGTTTATCCATTGGTATTCAAGGCATTGGTTGCGCAGAAACGTCCTATCAGCGCGCAGCCAATTATGCTCGCGAGCGTATTCAAAGCCGAGCAGCCACAGGCGTACAAAACCCTGAGCAAGCCGCTGACCCCATTATTGTACACGCCGATGTGCGCCGTATGCTGCTGACCATGAAGAGCATGACCGAAGGCGGCCGTGCCTTTGCTTGTTATGTGGGCAAGCAATTGGATATTGCCAAATTCAGCCCAGACAGTGCATTAGCCGCTCAAGCGCAAGACTTGGTCGCGTTACTGACGCCAGTCACCAAAGCATTCTTTACTGATACCGGTTTAGAAAGCTGCATCCACGGCCAACAAGTCTTTGGTGGCCACGGTTATGTGCGCGAATGGGGCCAAGAGCAATTGGTGCGTGATGTGCGCATTGCGCAAATCTATGAAGGCACCAACGGTATTCAAGCGCTCGACTTAGTCGGTCGTAAACTGGTCGCCAATCGCGGCGCATTTTTAAAGACCTTCACTCGTAGCATTCGTGAACAACTCAGCCAGCCCAACACCTTGTATGCGGCTGAAGTGTTGGCTGCGGTCGAGCGTTTAGAAAGTGTCAGCCAGTGGTTGCTTGAGCAAGCAGCTGTCAACAAGAACGAAGTGGGTGCCGCTTCAGTTGAATACCTGCATCTGTTTGGTTACGTGGCTTACGCTTGGATGTGGTCACGGATGGCGACAACTGCGCAAGCCAATCACGCTCAAGATCCAGATTTTTATGCGGCCAAACTGGCCACGGCTGACTTCTACTTCGCCCGTATGCTGCCACGAACCTTAGGTTTGGAAGCCAGTATTAAAGCCGGTAGCCAGTCTTTATATGGATTAGCCGCAGAGCTTTTTTAAGATAAGCGATCCAGTCCCGTAAGACTGCAGTGTTGCGGGGTTGAACATTGATTAGATGCAAATAAGGAGCACAACAACAATGAGAACCTTAACCACCCTCCAAGGCAACAGCCAAAAACTGGATGGCGGCGCCATGTTTGGCAACGCACCAAAAGCCCTATGGCAGCGCTGGATGCAGCCGGATGAACTGAATCGTATTGATCTCGGTTGTCGCGCGTTACTGGTGCAAGAAGAAGGTCGTAATATTTTAATTGAAACCGGTATTGGTGCTTTCTTTTCACCAGAAATGAAAGAGCGCTTTGGCGTGCAAGAAAGCCATCACGTATTACTCGATAGCTTAGCCGAGCAGGGTTTGACTGACCAAGATATTGATATCGTGGTTCTCACCCACCTGCATTTTGATCATGCCGGCGGCTTACTCTCAGCATGGCAAGACGGTCAACCTGCGCAGTTGTTATTCCCTAATGCAGAGTTTATTACTGGCGCTGGTCAATGGCAGCGCGCGAATAACCCACATGCCCGTGATCGCGCATCCTATATTCCAGAATTACTGGTGCTATTAAAAGACTGTGGACGTTTACATTTGGTTGAAGATGACAGCGAAAGCTTCCCTTTATTAGGTGACGGCTGGCGTTTGCATTGGAGTCATGGTCATACGCCTGGGCAAATGTTACCTGAAGTGGCGATGCCCGATGGTCCAGTCGTGTTTCCAGGTGATTTAGTCCCCGGCGCACCTTGGGTGCATTTACCGATCACCATGGGTTACGACCGTTTCCCTGAAGGTTTGATTGAAGAAAAACAAGCACTCTTAGATGATTTATACGCCCGTAATGGCCGCCTCGTGTTCACTCATGATCCAGACGTAGCGATTGGCGCGATTGCTCGTGATGATCGCGGTCGCTATAGCGTGGTCGATATACAACCTGCGGCAGAAAAACTCGCTAGCTAAGCCAGTACCCAAATGGGCAGTCATTGACCTGGCTGTCCTGCTTGTCAGCTCCTGCACCACTAACTAAATATCTCGCGCCGCATATTGGTAAAGGCTACGAAACTGCTAAACTGCGCGGCATGATACGAATCTCAGAACTTACCCTACAACGTGGTCCTCTTCGCTTACTGGAAAATGCAGAATTAACCCTGCACCCAGGGCATAAAGTCGGCTTAATTGGCGCCAATGGCGCTGGCAAATCCAGCCTCTTCGCCTTACTGCGCGGTCAATTGCATCCCGATGCAGGCGATTGCGCTTTACCGGCCAACTGGCGTATTGCGCATATGCGCCAAGAAATCGATGCGCCCGATCGCAACGCGATTGATTATGTCCTCGATGGCGACACGCACTTACGTGATATTCAACAACAGTTGGCCAGTGCCGAGCAGCTGCACGATGGTGCTGAGCTGGGCCGTTTGCATGCCGAACTGGATAGCGCCGATGCCTATACCGCAGATGCGCGCGCGCGCAAATTATTGGCTGGTTTAGGTTTCCTCGAAGAGCAAATGGACAACCAAGTCAACAGCTTCTCCGGCGGCTGGCGCATGCGTTTAAATCTAGCGCAAGCCTTGATGTGTCCTTCCGATTTACTGCTGCTCGATGAGCCCACCAACCACTTAGACCTTGATGCGATTCTCTGGCTGGAAGGCTGGCTACAAAACTACACTGGCACCTTACTGCTGATTTCCCACGACCGTGACTTTCTCGATGCTGTCGTCGGCCATATCGTGCATGTCGACCAGCAGAAACTGACCCTGTACCGCGGTGGCTACACAGCTTTTGAACGCGCACGCGCCGAACGCATGATGCAACAACAGCAAGCCTTCGAAAAACAACAAGCCCAGCGCGCGCATATGGAAGACTTCATTCGCCGCTTTAAAGCCAAAGCCAGTAAAGCACGGCAAGCACAAAGCCGGGTCAAAGCCTTGGAGCGTATGGAAGACATCGCGGCGGCGCACTTTGACTCACCCTTTGATTTTATTTTCCGTGAGTCCAATAAAGTCTCCAGTCCGCTGCTGGATCTGCATAATGCCCAGCTCGGTTATGACCCAGCACAGCCTATTTTAAGCAATGTAAAGCTGCAGCTGGTGCCTGGGGCGCGGATTGCTTTACTCGGCCCCAATGGTGCCGGTAAGTCGACCCTGATCAAAAGCATTATGAATGATCTACCCCTGCTGGGCGGCAAGCTCACCTGCGGTGAAAACCTCGTGATCGGCTATTTTGCTCAGCATCAATTGGACTCGCTTGATCCCAAGGCCAGCCCCTTACTGCATGTACAGCGCATCGCTCCCGATGAGCGCGAGCAAGTATTGCGCGATTTTCTCGGCGGTTTTGATTTCCGTGGCAAACGCTGTGATGAGCCGGTGCTGAATTTCTCTGGCGGTGAAAAAGCCCGTTTAGCCTTAGCGCTGATTGCGTGGGGCAAACCCAACTTACTGCTGCTCGATGAGCCGACCAACCACCTTGATTTAGAAATGCGCCAAGCGCTGAGCATGGCGCTGCAAGAGTTCTCCGGCGCACTGCTGCTGGTCTCGCACGACCGTCACTTGATTAAAAGCACGGTTGATGAGTTGTACCTTGTTGCCGAAGGTCACGTACAAGAGTTTGAGGGTGATCTTGAGGATTACAGCAAATGGCTCAGCGATTACCGTTTGCGCCAGCAGGCCAGCGTCACTACGGGCGATGTGGATAACTCTGACAAAGTTGACCGCAAGGCTCAGCGTCAAGCGGCGGCTGACATGCGTAAACAGCTGGCACCCCTGCGTAAACAAGCCGATACACTGGAAAAGCAACTGGATAAAATTCAAAAAGAATTAGTGGCGTTGGAAACCATCTTGGCCGATAACAGTCTCTATGAACAGGCACAAAAAGATCAACTTAAGATCTATCTGAGCCAGCAAAGCCAACTGTTACAGCAACAATCGCAACTTGAAGAAACGTGGCTAATGCACTTAGAAGAGCTGGAGCTATTACAGAATGAGCTTGAGGCCAACCTATGACGCAATGGTTTGAAGAGTGGGCGGTGGACTGGTTTAGCTTGTTAATTCCAGGCGGGCAAATTCTGTTAATTGCTCTCACCGCCTGGTTATTACAGCGCTTATTAGCGCGCGGCCTGACCAGTTTGGCCGGACGCTACCATATGCCGCCGAGCATGCTACTACCGCTGCGCGGCGCGATCCGTTGGTTGGTGATGGGTAGCGCCTTGATGCTGATCTTGGAGCGCTTCGGTGTCTCCGCCAGCGTACTCTGGACGGCTCTGACTGGTTTTGTCGCAGTGGCGGCGATTGCCTTCTTTGCGATATGGAGCGTACTGTCCAACATTTTCTGTGCTGCGCTGATCTTCACCGTTGGCCCGTTTCGTCTTGGCGACCGTGTTGAGGTGTTGGAAAGCGCTGACAAACTTGGCGTTCGTGGGCGCGTGGTGACAATCAATATCTTCTACACCACCCTTGAGGATCTAAGCGAAGGCAATGAAGGTGCGCTGCTACAAATACCTAACAGTTTATTTTTTCAAAAAGTTATCCGGCGCTGGCGTGGTCCAGAGCTTCCTCAACCCTCTGAGAAATAA
The DNA here is from genome assembly GCF_905120345.1 of Denitrificimonas caeni. Classification (GTDB taxonomy): domain Bacteria; phylum Pseudomonadota; class Gammaproteobacteria; order Pseudomonadales; family Pseudomonadaceae; genus Denitrificimonas; species Denitrificimonas caeni_A. The sequence goes on from NZ_CAJHOA010000002.1 coordinate 452,859, forward strand.
CCTCTATGGAATGGCTGACTAACCCAGAAATCTGGATTGCCTTTTTCACCCTAACCGCACTGGAAATTGTGCTGGGTATCGATAATATTATTTTTATTTCGATTCTAGTCAGCCGCCTACCCGTCCACCAGCAAGCTAAAGGCCGCATCATTGGCTTAAGCCTCGCCATGGGCACACGTATTTTGTTGCTGCTTTCCATCACTTGGATTATGCGTCTGACCAACGACCTGTTTGCAATTATGGGGCAAGGCTTCTCAGGGCGTGATTTGATCTTATTCTTTGGTGGTTTATTTCTTTTATTTAAGAGTACCAGAGAGATTTGGCACAGCGTTGAAGGTGAAGAAGAATCTGCACAGGGCGCAGGCGTTAAAGCCGGTTTTGTCAGCGTGATCTTACAAATTGCCGTGATTGATATTATTTTCTCACTGGATTCTGTAATTACCGCGGTGGGCTTGGTACAGCATGTGCCGGTAATGGTCGCGGCGATTATGATCTCTATTCTGATTATGATGCTGTCAGCCAGCACCATCAGCGCCTTTATTGAAAAACACCCTTCGCTCAAAGTGCTGGCCTTATCTTTTTTAATTGTGGTCGGTACTTTATTGATTGCCGAAGCCTTTGGCGTGCATGTGCCAAAAGGCTATATCTACTTTGCTATGGCGTTTTCTTTAGGCGTTGAAGCGCTCAATATTAAAATGCGTAACGCAGTGAAGCTCAAGCGCTCTTTAACTGCGTCACACGCGGTTGATAAAGACCTGCCCACGCCATAAAACACCATGCAATACACTGCCTCTCAGCGCTCCAGCAGCGCTGAGATCATGTTCTGGAGTAATTGTTATGCGCGTCTGGATTGATGCCGATGCCTGTCCACGCTTAGCCCGTGATCAAGTGATCAAGTTCGCTTTAAAGCGCAACTTCTCAGTCATTTTAGTCGCCGGACAAGCCCAGCCACGGCCCAACTTTGCCTGTGTACAACTGATTGTCGTCCCCAGTGGCCCAGATGCCGCCGATGACTATATCGTGGAAAACGCACAGGCCAATGAACTGGTGATTTGCAGTGATATTCCACTGGCCGATCGCCTACTTAAAAATAAAGCGATCGCACTGGATCCGCGTGGCAATGAGTTTACCGAGCGCAATATGGGTGATCGCTTAGCCATGCGTAATCTATTTACCGATTTGCGCGATCAAGGGCAGATGTCCGGCGGCCAACGCGCCTATGATGAGCGCGACAAGCAAGCTTTTGCCAATGCCCTGGATCGCATTCTTACGCGTCTAGCCAAACTGCCCAGCAATGCCTCAGCCAACCAAGTAAGTGCCAGTACTGACAGCAATTAAATACCCTTCATCGTTGTGCAACTCGGTGCGCACCACCGCCACTTTATTACCCGTACGCAACACCGTGGCCACCGCATCAAAACGTTGGCCGCGTCCTGGGCGCAAATAGTCAACGCGCATATCAATGGTGCCCAACTTCGACATGCTCATCATTCGCTCAACGACCGGCAGTTCAGGTAGACGCTGCAAGGCACCAATTAAAGCCATAGCACCACCGGCCACATCTAAAATCGAAGCAATCACGCCACCATGCAAAATACCTTGAATATGATTGCCCACCAACTCTTCGCGCATCGAGACATGCATACGTACGTGTTCAGTGGACAATGAATCCACTTGAATCCCTACTAAGCTGTTAAAAGGTATTTGATCAAAAAAATACTGCGCCGCTTGCAGTAACTCTGGAGCCAGTTCTGTTGCATTCATCACAGAGTCATCCTGCCTGTATTGTGTTTAATGACCGTATGTTAGAAAACCATTCAACACAATTGGTTTTTATTGTTCAATACAGCACTAAAGATTGTGCTCACCTGCGGCGAGTAGATTGCGCACGACAGTCGGCAAGCACATGGTGTGCCTGGCAATTAGGCCATGGCGAGAACCTGTTCAACCAGTTTATTAATCCCTTTCGCCGCTTCAGCGATCGATTGCGCCAGCATATAAGCTGGAGTGGTCACCAAACGGTTGGCCTCATCTACCACAATGCCATCCACCGCACAGTCTTGATGAACCGCACCCATTTGCGTCATCACTGCAGCAGTATCGGCATCATTACCAATGGTGCAGCTGACGCCTTGGCCAAAAATTTTCGCGGATAAGGCTGGCGAGATACAGATTAAGCCGACAGGTTTCTTCGCCTCTTTAAATTGCAGAATAGCTTTTAAGGTATCCTCTTGCACGCTGCAGTCAGCGCCTTTACTGGCAAAATCTGACAGATTACTCGCCACACCAAAACCACCAGGCAAAATCACCGCATCAAAATCCGCAGCTTTGAGCTCGCGTATATCACGCGATTTACCACGAGTAATTCGCCCTGACTCAACCAGCACATTGCGCTGCTCATCCATTTTCTCGCCAGTTTGATGATTAATCACCGCTGCTTGGGCGATATCAGGCGCGAAATATTCAACCTGCGCTCCCAACTGATCCAATCGTAAAGCGGTCAGTACCGTCTCATTAATTTCTGCGCCATCAAAGACACCACATCCCGATAAGATGATCGCTACTTTCTTGCTCATGATGCTCTCCTCGCTTATTAAATGTGTGACTTTATTCATACCACGAGGCAGCGCTTTACGCCAATCGTGATTTACCTAATGCCTCTCACCTACCTGCACCACGCAAGACAAGCATTAAAAATCAGCTAGAGTTAGAAAAAAACTGCCTGCCCTCTATACTGATGCAGTGTTGTGCGCTATTGCCAGTCAAAGTGGGTAAATTAAGTGATCCTATATATAGCGGAGAAGCCCAGTGTCGGTCGAGCGGTGGCTGAGGTCTTACCTAAGCCACAGCAAAAGGGCGATGGTTTTATTAAAGTCGCCAACGGCGATGTGGTGACTTGGTGCATCGGCCACTTACTCGAACAAGCCGAGCCTGAAGCCTATAACCCCGAGTATAAAAAATGGTGTAAAGCGCACTTACCCATAGTCCCCACTGAATGGCAACATCAGGTTAAAGCCGCGACTAAAAAGCAATTTAACGTGGTAAAAAAACTGGTGAAACAAGCAGATGTCTTGGTCAATATGGGCGACCCCGATCGTGTTGGCCAAATTCTGGTTGATGAAATCATTAACTATTGTGACGTGCCTAAAGACAAGCGCATGGCGGCACAGCGCTGCTTAATCAGCGACATGAACCCCGATGCAATCAAACGCTCACTCAATGATATGCGCCGCAATAGCGATTTTATCCCCCTCGCCACCTCAGCCCTAGCACGCGCCCGTGCCGATTGGTTGTATGGGATTAATATGACGCGGCTCTGTACCTTGCAAGGCCAAGCCAGCGGCTATCAAGGCGTGCTCTCGGTTGGCCGCGTGCAAACGCCGATCTTAGGTTTGCTGGTGCACCGTGATCTTGAGATTGAGAACTTTGTCACTCAGCCTTTTTATGAGGTTTTTATTGAACTGCAAACAGACAAAGCGCAAAGCTACAGCGCCAAATGGAAACCCAGCGCCGCCTGTGAAGACTATATGGATGAAGACGGCCGCGTGCTGTTAAAAAAGCTCGCGGAAACCGTCCTGAGAAAAGTGATTAACCAACCCGGTCAGGTCGTAGCCGTCCGCCAAAGCGTGAAAAAACAAGCCGCGCCCCTGCCCTATAACCTATCGTCATTGCAAATCGATGCCTCCAATCGCTTTAATTTCAACGCACAAAAGACCTTGGACATTTGCCAAAAGCTCTACGAAACCCACAAGCTGCTGACCTACCCACGCTCCGACTGCCGCTACTTACCTAAAGGCCACTACAGCGATAAGCATTCAGTCACTCAGGCCATTGCGCAAAGCAGCCCTGCACTGGCTCAGGCCGTTAAAAACGCTGATTTATCACTCAGATCTAAAGCCTGGGATGACGCCAAGGTCAGCACCCACCACGCCATTATTCCCACCAGTCGCGCGGTTGATGCCAGCCGTTTAGCCGCCGATGAACAAAAAATCTATGCCTTAGTCGCTCGGCAATACTTAATGCAGTTTTACCCGCCCTTTAGCTATCAGGAAAAGCAAATTGATACTGAGGTGGGCGGCGGTCTGTTTATCAGTCGGCAAAAAGAAGTGCTGCACAACGGCTGGAAAGCCCTGCTGCCCGAGCGCAAAGCCAACCCTGAAGACACAGAGTTTTCGGCGCTACAACTCCCCAAGGTCGTCAAAGGCGAAAACGTGTTCTGTACCGATGGCCGTTTGCATGAAAAACAAACCAGCCCTCCCAAGCATTTTACTGACGCCACTTTACTCGGTGCCATGACCGGCATCGCGCGCTATGTCGCTGATCCTGAGATCAAAAAAGTGCTGCGTGAGACCGACGGTTTAGGCACCGAAGCCACTCGTGCAGGGATCATTGAGTTGCTGTTTAAGCGCGGTTTTCTGATCAAACACGGCAAAGAAATCCATGCCACTGAAGTCGGCCGACGTTTAATCTTGGCTCTGCCTGAAGTGATGGTCTTACCCGATATGACTGCGCACTGGGAATCGCAGCTTGAAGCCATTGCAGAAAAGCGCATCAGCTATAAGCAATTTATGACGCCCATGCTGGATGGACTGAATAGCTTGGTTGAGCAGGTTGCGATGATTCGCTTTGCTGGCTTGCAAGGTCAGGGCAAGGCACCGGTGCGTAGAAAGAAGACGATAAAGCGGAGCGTTAGAAGTCCAGCAAAACCTGTATGACACACCCTGATCACTTAATTTAGTAACCTTGGGTCATCAAGCGTTGTTACTCGATCACTTAAAAAACTATTGTGCGGCCATTACCATGACAAGCTGACGAACCATCAATGGGTTTATTGCCCTGTACTCAGCGCACTTTGGCAAAGTATAGTCGCCCGCGTGCTGTCACACAGACTCGGGCGCAAGTGCACGCTCGTGCTAGATTTACACCTCTAGATTTACACGCGCGATCGCAACCTCATTTTTAGGTGAACTATGTCCACGCCCTCCCCCGATCCTAAGCGCTGGCTCGTACTTATCGCGGTGATGCTGGCATTTCTGCCGGTTGTTTTGGACATGACCATCCTCCACGTTGCTGTGCCGACCCTGACTCAGGCGTTACGGGCGAGTAATACTCAGGTGCTGTGGATTATCGATATTTATCCGCTACTCATGGCGGGCCTGCTGGTGCCGATGGGGACGCTAGCCGACCGGATTGGTAACCGACCTATGCTGCTGATCGGGCTTGCGGTCTTTGGGGTTGCATCGGGGCTGGCCGCCTTCGCGCCCAACACGGCTATGCTGATCGCCGCCCGTGTGCTGCTGGCGCTGGGCGGAGCGATGATCATGCCTTGCGTGCTGGGCATCATTCGCCGCACTTTTGAGGACGCCGCCGAGCGCGCGATGGCGCTCGGCCTATGGGGCATGGTCGGCGCGGCGGGCGCGGCGTTGGGTCCGCTGATTGGCGGCGCGCTGCTGGAACATTTCTGGTGGGGGTCAGTTTTTCTGATCAATGTGCCGCTGATGCTGGTGGTGGCGCCGGTGTGTTTTCTGCTGCTGTCGCGGGTCGAGGTGACCACGCCCAGCGCTTGGCCCATCGGACAGGCTCTTTTACTGATTGTGGGCATGATTGCGCTGGTGTACGGCATCAAGGCGGGCTTCGGCGCAACGCAAAGTCTGTCGGTCGTAATGCTTATTGTCACCCTAGGCATTGCGCTGCTGATTCTATTTGCACGCCAGCAATTACGCTCGGCCACGCCCATGCTGGATCTGACCTTATTCTCGCATCCAGCCATCATTGCGGGGATGATTATGGCGATGGTCTCAGTCGGCGCACTGGCTGGCGTTGAGCTGACGCTGGCGCAAGAGCTGCAATACGTGCTGGATAAAACACCGCTGCAGGCAGGGATTTTTATGATCCCCATTATGGCAGCAGCCGCGGTTGGCGGCCCAATCGCCGGTCGTTTATCGAATCTTTTCGGCCTACGCCCGCTGGCCTGCCTGTCGCTATTTATCGCGGCCGGAGCCCTTGCTGGATTGGCCTTCAGCGATTTTCATGCTCCAGGCTTAGTGGTTCCTGTGCTGCTGGCGCTTCTGGGTCTGACGCTGAGCATCGGGTTGACCGCTTCCTCTATCGCCATTATGGGTTCGGTCGAAGCCAGCAAAGGCGGCGCCGCGGGTTCATTGGAGGCGACCAGTTACGAGCTGGGTACGGGGCTTGGTATCACCTTATTTGGTGTTTTTATGTCGAGTGCTTTTGCTCGAGCACTGCGCGTGCCTGCAGATTTAGCACCCGATCTGGCCCGACGCGCGGCGCGCTCTATTGGAGATACCTATCTAGTCGCAGCTGAGCTGTCCGCCGATCAGGGCGCGGCACTCATCGCCGCAGGTAAGGCGGCCTTCACAACAACGCATACGCTACTGCTCTCGACCTCAGCAGGGATGATTGGCCTATTAGGCATCGTCGTATTTTTCCTGTTGGCCAGCTATCGGGGCACCAGCGTTAGTTCGCATAAGGATGCAGCTTGAGGGATGATTTGACCTTGGCATGTCCAGCACTGCAAAGTCGCTGGCAAGGTGCCCAGACTGACTGAGTGTTGACGCCCTACTGACGTTTTCAGCAGCAATCTATGCATCCACTGAAAACGCCTTATTAGCTTAAATAAATGCGCCACTATCAATAGTTAAAACGTACCCATTTGCAGCGTGGTCATGGCCATAACCTTATCATCCTGAGTCGCTTTGAGCGTCACATAGTACGCATGTCCCTTACCGCCAGAGCATGGCGGCATATAGGCACCGGCTGTATCCCAGTCCGGGTTGCGATGCGCTTCAAGCACTTTAAACGCGGCAGGAAGATCGAAGGTATGCCCAGCAACAGAGGGTATTGTCACCTCGTTTGCCGATGAATCAAGCATAAACGATATCCGCCCATGCCCGCCTTTATCCATCGGCGCATAGTCGCCATCGCTGTATTCCAGCACGATTGCATTCGAGCCAGCGGGAATGCCCTTGATAATCAGTGGCGGTGTTGCGGGATTTTGACCACCAAATTTCTGGCATTGCTCCCCTGCAGGGACTTTAATACCGTCCCATGTGTCATCGGCAAATTTAGCATCAAAAGCCAATGCCTGAGTGCTGACAATAGATACCATGCCGAGTGCGATAAAAAGGTTGGATGTCATAAATAAAAGTACCTTTATTGTTGTGTATGAATGTGAAAATTTATTTACTAAATTTTATTTTTCTCAAACAGTTTAAGTGAACTATCGTAAGCCAGCCAAGACACTGGGCCGAATGAGGACATATCCGTCTAAAGCTTGTCTGCCGGTTACAAAACTTAGACAGCCTTTGCTCTGTCAAAGCGCAATCAACTCGGCCCCTAAGCAACTTCGCAAATGATGCGCTAAGATAACGCCATTATGCCTAAGGGTAACGCTGTGTCTGATCTCTATTTACGTATCGCCTTGCCCTCACCGCTACGCCGGCTATTTGATTACCGTGCGCCAGCGCACATCGCGGTGACGGCATGGCAGCCTGGTGTGCGCGTGCGGGTGCCCTTTGGCCGGCGTGAAATGGTCGGTGTTCTGGTCGAAACGAGCAGCGTCACCAATGTGCCCAGCAATAAGCTAAAAGATGCGCTGGAGTTGCTCGACCAGCAGCCGTTACTACCGCCAAGCATGATGCGTTTATGTATTTGGACCGCGCAGTATTATCAGCACAGCTTAGGCGATACTTTTAGCTGGGCGTTACCCACACTACTGCGTCAAGGTGAAGCGGCGCAAGCACGTCAGCAAAAAATCTGGCTGGCAAAATTACCACTCAATCTCGAAGATCCGCAATTAACCCGTGCACCACGCCAACGTGATGCCCTGAAGGTATTAGCCCAGCATGCTCAAGGCATTGCCCATGAACGTCTTGAGCAGTTCGATATCAGTAAAGACAGTGCCACGGCGTTACTCAAAAAAGGTTTTGTCATCCAGCACGTGCGCCAGCTACAAGACTTAGCGCATAAACAGCCAAGCCTTGCCCAGCCCGAACTGCCATTAAATGATGAACAGCTCGCGGCATTTAATGCAATCAACGCCAATAACCAAACCTTCAAAGCCTACTTATTAGCTGGCGTCACTGGCAGCGGTAAAACTGAAGTGTATTTACAGCTGATTCGTGAAGCCTTAGTCGCCGGCAAACAAGTGCTGGTGCTGATTCCTGAAATCAACCTCGGGCCACAAACCTTAGAGCGCTTTACTAAGCGTTTTAATGCGCGCATTGCTTTGTTGCACTCCAGCGTCAATGATCGTGAACGTTTAGAGGCATGGCTGGCCGCACGCTCGGGACATGCCGATATTATTATTGGGACACGCTCAGCGCTGTTTACCCCGATGAAGAAGCTCGGCCTGATCATTATTGATGAAGAGCACGATGCCTCGTATAAACAGCAGGAAGGTCTGCGCTACCATGCTCGCGACCTAGCACTGGTACGTGCTCGTGCTGCTAATGTGCCGATTGTTTTAGGTTCGGCGACGCCCTGTTTAGAAAGCCTGCATAATGCCCATAGCGGACGCTTTGCTTTACTGCGCTTAACCAAGCGCGCCGGTGGTGCCAGTCAACCGCAGTTTATTCGTATGGATGTGCGCAGTTTGCCACTGGACTCTGGGATTAGCGCGCCATTGCAGAAAGAAATCGGTAAAACGCTAGAAGCGGGCCAGCAAGTTTTAGTCTTTCTTAACCGTCGTGGTTTTGCTCCAGTGTTGATGTGCAATGACTGCGGCTGGATGAGTCAATGCTCAGAATGTGATGCGCGCCTGACATTTCATCAGCGCTACAACGAATTGCGCTGCCACCACTGTGGCCACACTGAAGCACGTCCACATAACTGCCCCGAGTGCGGTAAAGTCGACTTGCGTCCGATTGGCGCCGGCACCGAACGCGCCGAAGAGCGTTTACAGATTTTATTTCCCGATACGCCGGTGCTGCGCATTGATCGTGACAGCACCACACGCAAAGGCTCAATGGATGCTTTATTGACCACCATTGGCAGCGGCCAACCGTGCATTATGATTGGCACGCAAATGTTGGCTAAAGGTCATCACTTCCCTCGCGTGACATTAGTGGCGATCTTAAATGCCGATGGCGGTTTGTTTTCTGCTGATTTCCGCGCCAGCGAACGGATGGCGCAACTGATTATGCAAGTGGCCGGGCGTGCCGGGCGTGCCGGTGATCCGGGACGCGTGATTATTCAAAGTCAACTGGCGGATCATCCGCTATTGGTGCAACTCAGCGAGCAAGGCTATTTTGCCTTTGCTGAACAGGCTCTGAGTGAGCGCCGCGCCACCGGCTTACCGCCCTTTAGTCATTTAGCGCTGTTACGTGCCGATGCCTTAAAAGCCGAACTGGCCGATGTATTTTTAGAAGATGCTTACAGCATTGCTGAACAATTAATTAAGCTGCACAGTATTGAAGGTGTTGAGCTATTAGGGCCGATTACCTCACCCATGGAACGTCGCGCCGGCCGCTACCGTGCACAACTGTTGCTGCAAGCCAGCAGCCGCGCACAATTACACCGTTTACTGACACCCTTATGCAGTAACTTAGAAAACCTCACCAGCGCCAGACAAAGTCGCTGGTCAATGGATGTCGACCCGATCGATTTATTTTAAAGCACAGCAGATCGCGCTTGCCGCTTGAAGCCTGCGCGTCTGGCGTCGATAATAGATTATTTATTCAGCGTTCATTCGCGACTCGCCTTCGTTAAGAGAAATTATGAAAGACAGTATCCGCACCCTGATTCAACACGCAGTCAATCAACTTACTAGCGAAGGCATCCTTCCCGAAGGACTGACTGCAAACATTCAAGTCGAAAACACGCGGGATAAAACCCACGGCGACTTCGCCAGCAATATCGCCATGATGTTGGCTAAACCGGCAAAAATGAAGCCGCGTGATTTAGCTGAGCTGCTGATTAAAGCCCTGCCGGCCGATCCGCAAGTCAGTCAAGTGGCCATCGCTGGCCCAGGCTTTCTAAATTTTTTCCAAAACCATGCGGCACTGGCGCAGCGTTTAGATGCAGCCTTAAGCGATAGCCAGATTGGCGTACCGGAGCAGCAACCGGCACAGCGAGTGGTGGTGGATTTATCCTCGCCCAATCTGGCCAAAGAAATGCACGTCGGCCATTTGCGCTCAACCATTATTGGTGATGCCGTGGCGCGAGTGTTAGAGTTTTTAGGTCACGATGTGATTCGCCAAAACCATGTCGGCGACTGGGGTACTCAGTTCGGCATGCTTTTAGCCTATCTGCAAGAAAATCCTAGCGCACAAAACAGCCAGCTGTCGGATTTAGAAGAGTTTTATCGTGCCTCCAAGCAGCGCTTTGATGAGTCTCCCGAGTTTGCTGAGCGTGCCCGTGGCTTAGTGGTGAAACTGCAAGCTGGTGATCCAGAGTGCTTACGTTTGTGGCAGCAATTTAATAAAGTGTCACTCAGCCACTGCCAAGAGCTCTACGACCGTCTTGGTGTAAAGTTGGGCATGGACGATGTGCGCGGTGAAAGCTCATACAATGCTGAGTTGGCGAATATCGTCGACAGCCTACGTAACAAGGGCTTGCTCACCGAAAGTGATGGTGCGCAGTGTGTGTTTTTAGATGAATTTAAAAATGCTGAAGGCCAGCCTTTGCCAGTCATTGTGCAAAAAGCCGGCGGTGGTTATTTGTATGCCACCACTGATTTGGCTGCGATGCGTTACCGCAGTCAAACACTGCATGCTGACCGAGCGCTATATTTTGTTGATCAACGCCAAGCCCTGCACTTCCAAATGGTCTTTGCCGTGGCACGCCGTGCTGAATTCGTCAGCCCGAGCATGCAACTGGAACACATGGGTTTTGGCACCATGAACGGCCCCGACGGTCGCCCGTTTAAAACTCGCGACGGCGGTACTGTCAAGCTAGTAGACCTACTCAATGAAGCCGAGCAACGCGCTTACGCTTTGGTTAAAGAGAAAAACCCAGAACTGGCCGAAAGCGAACTGCAGAGCATTGCTCAAGCTGTTGGCATTGGCGCGGTTAAGTATGCGGATTTAAGCAAGCACCGCAGCAGTGATTACTGCTTTAACTTTGAACAAATGCTCAGTTTTGAAGGTAATACCGCACCGTACTTGTTGTATGCCTACACCCGTGTTGCCAGTGTGTTTAGACGCACAGACTTGGATATGAATGGCGAACTTCTCGGCAGCATAGTGTTAGACAGTGAAGCAGAACAAGTCTTGGCGGCAACCCTGCAACGTTTTAGCGAAGTGCTGTACAACATTGCCGACAAAGGTACACCGCATATTCTTTGCACATATTTGTATGAGTTGGCTGGTCAATTTTCAAGCTTTTATGAGCATTGCCCTATTTTGTCTGCTGAGAACGAAGCGACTCGTCACAGCCGTTTACGCCTTGCTGCTTTTACCGGTCGTACGCTTAAACAGGGCCTTGAGCTACTCGGTTTAAAGACCTTGGAGCGTATGTAAATGGCTGCACGTAAAAAGACTGCGCCGAAAAGAGGTGCGAGCCGCTACCAAGCGCCAGCGAATAAACCCGTGCACCCTCTAGTTTGGGTGATCAGCGGCCTGATCATTGGTATCTTCATGATGTCATTGTTTAAGCTGGATCCCGGTGATGATGCGATTAAGCGCAAAAAATCAGTCGCCGAGAGTAAAAAACCTATTGCTTCAGAAAAAAAAGAAGCATCGGCTAACAAACCTAAATTTGAGTTCTATACCTTGCTGTCTGAATCAGAAGTGATTGTACCAGCAGAGGCTTTACCTGAAAAAACACCGCCACCGCCTACCCCAGTTGAATTGGAAGCGGTGAAAAAAGCCGATGCAGTGCGCGCTCAAGCAATACTGGATGGCAAAACCCCACCTGCACCGGTGGTGAAAAAAGAAGTTAAAACTCAATTCTACCTGCAAGCGGGCTCTTTTCCTGAACGCTCCAAGGCTGAAAGTGTTCGAGCACAACTGTTGCTGAGCGGCCAAGATGTACGTATTGAGTCAGGGCAAGTCGCGGATAAAACTTGGTATCGCGTGTTAGTCGGTCCTTTTGTCAGCCGTGAACAACTGGCAGTCGCACAAAAACAACTGGCAAATAACGGTTTTAATAACCTACTCCTGCAACAACGTAAAGGCGGCTGATACTCGCGTTTGCAGGTATCGCGTAAACACGCTGCCTGCAAACGCTAAGACTGTAACCTTGCGCGTAGTGTGTCTTGAAACTATGCCTGCCACTACGGGTCTTAATTGTACGTAAAGTGTGCAGCATCCCTATGTTTTTCAAGCTCAACCCTTGAAGCCTGCTCCTAGCATCCCCATCTGTTAATAATCCGGGTGTATACCCATCAGCGAGGAGAATGTCCCTTGACCACAATTGTTTCAGTTCGTCGCAACGGCAAAGTCGTTATGGGTGGTGACGGTCAAGTATCCCTTGGCAATACCGTTATGAAAGGCAATGCAAAAAAAGTTCGTCGTTTATACAACGGCGAAGTACTGGCAGGTTTTGCCGGTGCTACAGCAGACGCTTTTACTTTATTTGAGCGTTTTGAAGGCCAGCTCGAAAAACACCAAGGTCATCTGGTGCGTGCGGCAGTTGAGTTAGCCAAAGACTGGCGGACCGACCGATCACTAAGCCGTCTCGAAGCCATGCTGGCAGTAGCCAACAAAGACGCTTCTTTAATTATTACCGGTAATGGGGATGTGGTAGAACCGGAGCACGGCTTGATTGCAATGGGTTCAGGCGGCGGTTTTGCCCAAGCGGCAGCCATGGCTTTATTAGAAAACACTGAACTCTCAGCACGTGAAATTGCTGAAAAAGCCTTACATATCGCCGGTACAATTTGTGTATTTACCAACCATAATCTGACCATCGAAGAGCAGGATAGCGCTATTTAAGCGCACCTCGGAGACCACTATGTCCATGACACCCCGTGAAATTGTGCATGAGCTCAATCGCCATATCGTTGGCCAAGATGATGCCAAACGTGCTGTTGCGATTGCTTTGCGCAACCGCTGGAGACGCATGCAGCTGTCCGCCGACCTGCGCAATGAAGTCACCCCAAAAAATATTTTAATGATTGGTCCAACCGGTGTCGGTAAAACTGAAATTGCCCGACGTTTAGCAAAACTGGTTAACGCTCCTTTTATTAAAGTTGAAGCGACCAAGTTCACCGAAGTGGGTTATGTCGGTCGTGATGTTGAATCCATTATTCGTGATTTAGCTGACGCTGCGATAAAAATGCTGCGCGAGCAAGAGATGAAAGGGATGCGCAGCCGTGCTGAAGATGCGGCTGAAGAGCGTATTTTAGATGCTCTTTTACCGCCTGCACGCTCAGGCTTTGATGAGCAACCAGAGCGCACCGACTCAAGCACACGTCAATTATTTCGTAAACGTTTACGCGAAGGTCAGCTCGACGATAAAGAAATCGAAATCGAAGTAGCCGAAGCACCGATGGGCGTAGAAATCATGACCCCGCCGGGCATGGAAGAAATGACCAGTCAGCTGCAGAATTTGTTTTCTGGCATGAACAAAGGCAAAACCAAAAGTCGTAAGCTACGCGTCGCCGATGCGCTAAAACTGATTCGCGATGAAGAAGCAGCGCGTTTAGTCAACGAAGAAGACCTTAAAGTGCGCGCGCTCGAAGCCGTTGAACAGCACGGTATCGTCTTCCTTGATGAAATCGATAAAATTGCTAAACGCGGCAACACTGGCGGTGCCGACGTTTCACGCGAAGGTGTACAGCGTGATTTACTACCGCTGATTGAAGGCTGTACCGTCAATACTAAACTGGGCATGGTCAAAACCGACCATATTCTGTTTATTGCCTCGGGCGCCTTCCACCTCAGTAAGCCCAGCGACTTAGTGCCTGAATTGCAAGGTCGCTTACCGATTCGAGTCGAGCTGAAAGCCCTGACACCGGATGATTTTAAGCGCATTCTCAGTGAACCGGATGCCTCACTGACTGAGCAGTACGTTGCGCTACTGGCGACTGAAGGTCTTAATATCACCTTTACCGCGAGCGGCATTGAACGTATTGCCGAGATAGCTTGGCAGGTCAATGAGAAAACCGAGAATATCGGTGCCCGTCGCCTGCACACGTTACTCGAGCGCTTGCTGGAAGAAGTATCCTTTGATGCGGCAGCATTGGCAGAGAAATACAGCACTAACGCTTTAGAAATCGATGCAGCCTATGTTGATGAGCATCTGGGCGAACTGGCCAAAGACGAAGATCTGTCGCGTTATATCTTATAAGTCGGTACTGTTATATCAGCGCTACATCCAGCGCTGATATAACAGCCCAAAGTGAGACCACCATGCTGATTCCAACACGTATTAAACTCAATAAAAGCTCAAAAACACTGGAGCTGGGCTATGCCGACGGTCAGCAGTTTATTTTGCCAGCTGAGTTTTTACGCGTGCATTCCCCTTCTGCTGAAGTACAAGGACATGGCCAGCCAATACTGCAGTACGGCAAGCTGAATGTTGCGCTGACTGATGTAGAGGCCACAGGTAATTACGCGCTAAAACTGACCTTCGATGATGGTCATGACAGCGGTTTGTATACTTGGACCTACCTGCATCAATTAGCCACGCAACAAGCAACGTTATGGCAAGAGTACTTAGATACGCTCAGCACCGCAGGACGCTCACGTGATCCGAGTGAGTCGGTTGTTCGGATGATGCTTTAATCAGCGAGTACGCCGCAGCACCGCGAAGTAACCACTCATAGCCTTATACGCGACCTCGGTCACGTACGCACGGCTCACAGCTCACAGCTCGCTGTGTTTATCAAAAACATTGCACCCAGCGTTTTATGCCAATTGCTTGTCTAAAGCCTCTTCAATTTCACGCTTAATGGTGCCACTGAGTGCTGACAGCAATAAACCCAGCTTAAGACTGACACAGACCTTAGCATCATCCACAGCAATCGTACCCTGTGCACCCGTACGACGAAACTCCAGGGTATCACCCACCCAACGGTAACTGACGTCATATTGCTTAGCCAGACGCTCAGCCAGCTGTTGCGCCTGCTCGCGCGCACCAGCACGACCCAAGTGGTGTTGTCGCTCAACTACAATTTTACTCATATCTATCTCCTAACGCGTTGCCCAACAGCGAGTATCTGTACATATTGTACAGGCGATATTGACGCTAATCTGTCCAGCGTCAAGACAAACTGCGCTGTGGGTATTAGAATGTTCGATAATCTGTCTAAGGTGAAGTTTTATGAGCAATCCACATCAGCCCAATAGTAATGAGCCCACCACCCACTTCGGCTTTGAAAATGTTCCTGAAAGTCAGAAAGCAGAAAAAGTTGCTGAAGTGTTTCATTCTGTGGCTGCCCGTTATGACATTATGAATGACGTGCTTTCTGGTGGCATGCACCGTTTATGGAAACGTTTCACCATCGAACTTTCGGGTGTGCGTCGCGGCAATAAAGTGCTCGATATTGCCGGCGGCACAGGCGATCTCGCACGTAAGTTTTCCAGTCTTGTCGGCCCTGAAGGCCAAGTAGTATTGGCTGACATTAATGCCTCAATGCTCAAAGTAGGCCGTGATCGTCTGCTCGATAAAGGTGTGGCAAACAATATCCGCTTTGTTCAAGCCGATGCCGAAAAACTGCCTTTCCCAGATAATCACTTTGATGTCGTGACCATTGCCTTTGGTTTACGTAATGTCACTCATAAAGAAGAAGCCTTACGCTCGATGCTCCGCGTACTAAAGCCGGGCGGGCGTTTACTGGTGCTGGAGTTTTCTAAACCGAGCAACCCACTGCTGTCTAAGTTTTACGATGCGTACTCATTTAAATTTATGCCGCTGGCTGGCAAGTTGATTACCGATGATGCCGACAGCTACCGCTATCTTGCTGAATCCATTCGTATGCACCCGGATCAAGAAACGTTAAAAGCGATGATGAACGATGCGGGCTTTGAACGAGTGACCTTTCACAATATGACCGGCGGTATTGTCGCACTGCACCGCGGAATCAAACCCTAATGCTGACCCAGTTTGCTTTAGCCAGTGCCGAACGGGCAGTTAATCATGTGCTCAGTTTAGACAGCAGAGCACAAGCACGCCTCGCGCCTTTAGCAGGAAAAGTCATTGCGATAGTCTGCAGCATGCCAGCCGTCACGGTCTATCTGATCCCGTTAGAGACGGGCATACAGCTGGCCAAAGAATGGCAGGCGCCAGCTGACTGTACTTTAAGCGCACCAGCTAAACTGCTGCTAAAGCTCGTCACCAGTACCGATAAAAGCACAGTGCTACACCATCCTGATGTTAGCCTCGACGGCAACAGTGCACTCCTGATGGAACTCGCAGATATCCTACAAAGCCTTGAGCTGGACTGGGAGTATGAAGTATCACGCTGGCTCGGCCCTGTCCCAACAGCCCTGCTCAGCGGCCACTTACGTAGCCGCAGCCGTTGGTTGTTACAGTCAGCACAAAGCCTGCATTTAAATGCCGCCGACTATTTGGCTGAAGAGTCGCGCGCCCTGGTGGGGCATATTGAAGCAGATATGCGCTTTAGTGAAATAGACCAGCTGACACTTGATTTAGACCGTCTTGATGCTCGCATTGCGCTCTTACTTAAACGGAACCAAAAGCCTCTATGAAGCTGCTTGCCATCCGCCGACTCTGGCGCATTTTACGTGTCACCATCCGTTATCGTCTGGATGACCTGCTCTTTGCTCTGCCCTTACCTTGGCATTTGCGTATCTTGCAGGTTCTAATGCCTTGGCGCTGGTTACCCCGCAGCAGCAACCCTATGAAGCGCGGTGAAGCATTACGTTTAGCACTGGAGGATCTAGGGCCAGTGTTTATTAAATTTGGCCAAATCCTCTCGACCCGGCGTGATTTATTGCCGCCGGATATTGCTGATGAAATGGCAAAGCTACAAGATCAAGTTCCGCCCTTCTCATCAGAGCAGTCCATGAAACTGATTGAAGAGCAGCTCGGCGCGCCAATTAGTGAAGTTTTTAGTACTTTTTCCAGCATTCCATTGGCATCTGCTTCGATTGCTCAAGTGCACGCTGCACAACTCAAAACTGGCGAAGACGTAGTGGTTAAAGTGATTCGACCAGGCTTAAAACCAATCATTGCTCAAGACATTGCTTGGCTCTTCACATTGGCCAGTTTAGCTGAACGCGCCTCACCAGACGCACGCCGTTTGCGTCCTAAAGAAGTGGTCAGTGATTACGAAAAAACTATCTATGATGAGCTGGACTTGCTACGAGAAGCAGCGAATACCAGCCAGTTACGTCGTAACTTTAGCGGTTCTTCATTGCTCTATGTGCCGCAGATTTATTGGCAATGGAGCCGTCCAAAAGTCTTGGTGATGGAGCGTATTTACGGTATTCCAGTCACCGATATGGCCGCATTAGTTGATCAGGGTACCGATCTTAAGAAATTGGCTGAGCGCGGTGTAGAAATTTTTTTCACTCAGGTTTTTCGCGACAGTTTCTTTCATGCTGATATGCACCCTGGTAATATTTTTGTCAGCACCCACACCCCATGGGATCCGCAGTATATTGCTATTGACTGTGGCATCATTGGTTCGCTGACACCAGAAGATCAAGATTATCTAGCGCGTAACTTATTGGCATTTTTCAAGCGTGACTACCGTAAAGTCGCGCAACTGCATATTGATTCCGGCTGGGTGCCCAGTGATACCCGCATCAATGAGTTTGAAGCGGCGATTCGTACCGTCTGTGAGCCTATTTTTGAACGACCGTTAAAAGAAATTTCTTTTGGTCATCTCTTATTACATCTGTTCCAAACCGCGCGACGCTTTAATATGGAAGTGCAGCCGCAACTGGTTTTGTTGCAAAAAACCTTGTTAAACATCGAAGGCTTAGGTCGTCAGTTGTACCCTGATCTTGATCTGTGGAGTACCGCGCAGCCTTATTTAGAACGCTGGATGCGCGAACGCTATATGCCCAAGCATGTGCTGAGCAATCTGCAGCAACAAATTGAGAAACTGCCACACTTAGCCCATATGGCACGCGATAGCTTTGAAAAATTCAGCACAAATTCTGTGCAACCTGCCGCACCTCAGCTATGGTTGAATCGACTTTTAGGTGCAGGATTATTAGTGGCCAGCGCACAACTGGGCTTAGCCCTAGAGTTGCACGCTTGGCCTGCTTGGTTAATGCTAGGGACTGGCCTCAGTTTAGTCTTACGTCGTTAGCAACATGCGGTTTTTCTAGACACTTAACAACACGACAGTTATTGAGAATACTATGAGCAACTGGTTAGACGAAATAAAATGGGACAGCGACGGCCTGATTCCCGCCATCGCCCAAGACTACAAAACCAATCGCGTTTTAATGGTAGCGTGGCTGAACCGCGAATCGCTGGAACTGACTGTTAAAGAACAACGCGCAATTTATTGGTCACGCTCACGGCAAAAACTCTGGCGTAAAGGTGAAGAATCCGGACATATTCAGCAACTACATGAAGTACGCCTAGACTGTGATGCTGATGTTATTATTCTGCGAGTGGAGCAAATTGGTGATATTGCTTGCCATACCGGTCGCCACAGCTGCTTTTATCGTGTATTAAATGATGGTCAATGGCAGGTAGTAGAACCTGTTATAAAAAATCCACATGATATCTATCAAGGCTTATAAGCATGACTGACGATATTCTGCGCCGTGTAGCACAGGTCATTGACTCTCGCAAAGGCGCTGAGCCAAACACGTCCTACGTTGCAAGCCTGCACCATAAAGGCTTAAATAAAATCTTGGAGAAGGTCGGCGAAGAAGCGGTAGAAACCATCCTTGCGGCAAAAGATGCAGCCAGCTCGGGTGATAACAGCGACGTTATTTATGAAACAGCAGATCTCTGGTTTCATAGTTTAGTCATGCTATCTGCTTTAAACTTAGAGCCACAAGCTGTACTTGATGAGCTTGAGCGGCGTTTTGGCTTATCAGGTCACGCAGAAAAAGCGGCTCGCACAACCACTTAATTATTTGCATTTTGGAGTACATATCATGGGCGGTATTAGCGTTTGGCAACTACTGATTATTCTCGCAATCGTTATTGTTTTGTTTGGTACCAAGCGTCTTAAAGGCGTTGGTTCTGACCTCGGTGACGCGATTAAAGGCTTCCGCAAAGCAGTCGACACCGGTGAGGAAAAACCAACTGAGACGGTACAGAAGTCCGAAGCGACTGGACAGACTTTTGACGCCACGGCACAACATATCGAAGAACCTTCTTCTAAAAAATGAGTTAATCCATGTTTGATATTGGCTTTTCTGAACTGATCCTGATTGGCGTCGTTGCTCTCTTGGTGCTTGGCCCTGATCGTTTACCTGGTGCAGCACGGGTTGCAGGGCTATGGCTGGGCCGTATCAAACGCAGTTTTAACAATATAAAAGAAGATGTCGAGCGTGAACTGGGCGCGGATGAGATTCGCCGTGAGCTGCATAACGAAGGGATTTTAGAAAAAGAGCGTAAAATGCTCAAGGATACTGCCAGTAAAGCTAATAAAATGCTGAGCGATAAACCACTAGAGACCTTACTAAAAGACAGTAATAGCGCAGATAAAGAGCAGCCCTTATGAGTACACCCCAACAGCCAGACACGACCATGCCATTGGTTGCTCATCTGACCGAGCTGCGCACACGTTTATTACGTTGCGTAGTGTCTATCTTGGTGATTTTTGCGAGCCTGTTTTATTTCGCTCAAGACATTTATGCCTTAGTCTCGGCACCTTTACGGGCGTATCTACCGGAAGGCGCAACGATGATTGCAACGGGCGTTGCGTCGCCGTTCCTGACACCTTTTAAACTCACTATGGTGGTTTCGCTGTTTCTCAGCATGCCAGTGATTTTACAGCAAATCTGGGGTTTTATTGCACCAGGTTTATACAAACATGAGAAACGCATTGCAATACCACTGCTGATTTCCAGTGTTATTTTATTTTATGCCGGCATGGCTTTTGCCTACTTTGTCGTGTTCCCCATTATGTTTGGCTTCTTTGCCAGCGTGACCCCACAAGGGGTCGAGATGATGACGGATATTGGCCAGTATTTAGACTTTGTTTTAACTTTATTTTTTGCCTTTGGCGTTGCCTTTGAAATCCCCATTGCCACTTTCTTACTGGTGTGGATGGGTATCGTTGACGTCGCAACCTTGCGCAAAAGTCGTCCTTATGTAGTCGTGGGTTGTTTTTTTGTTGGAATGGTACTGACTCCACCTGATATTTTCTCGCAAACCCTACTGGCCATCCCCATGTGGTTCCTATTTGAAGTGGGTGTGCTGTTTGGTGGCATTATTCAAAAAGAGCGTGAGGCGAAGGCGGCTGAAGAGTCTGAGTCAGATACCAATAACGATGACCAAACGCCTTCAGTTCAATCATGAATTTACTGCTGCTCAATGACGCTGATTTTATCGCGGCGGATCGGGTACGTATTACTGACCGCCGTTTACAGCACCTCAACAGTGTCAATAAAGCCAGCATCGGACAAACTCTGCGCGCGGGTCGCCTAGGTGGCTTGCAAGGTCAAGCCACGATATTGTCGATTACTCAGGAAGCGGCAGAGTTACAGATTAGCCTGCAAGACAATCCCCCCGCAAAACTTCCCCTGACCCTACTGCTAGCGTTGCCTCGTCCAAAAATGCTGCGACGCACCCTGCAAACCATTGCCAGCATGGGCGTAGATAAGCTGGTGTTAATTAATAGTTACCGAGTGGAAAAAAGTTTTTGGCAAACACCTTTTTTACACCTCGATGCGATCACTGAACAACTGATTTTAGGTTTGGAACAAGCACGCGATACAGTGTTGCCAGAAGTCATATTAGCCAAGCGTTTTAAGCCGTTTGTCGAGGATCAACTGCCCGCTATTGCTGCTAACACGCACGGTTTAATCGCGCACCCTGGTAACTACCCTGAGTGCCCAAGAGCACTGAGTGAAGCTGTCACCTTAGCCATTGGCCCAGAAGGTGGTTGGATTCCTTATGAAGTTGAGTTGCTGAGCAAAGCCGGACTGCAACCTGTACAACTCGGTGAGCGTATTTTACGCGTCGAAACAGCCGTGCCTGCGCTGTTAGCACGGCTATTTTAAATGTCTACATCACTAAAGCTTTGCGCTGCAACCTCTGTTTATAGCATTCACTAACGAGTTTCAGTCTAGTGAGTCATGGCTCAATCCTAGCGCTCTACCGACTAAAGCGCTTGACGCTATAGTCTTTATAATGGTCTTTAGTCAGTAGTCAAACATCATCTCGATTGGAGTCGCTATGAAATCCTGCAAAACGGAGTGCGGCATAGACAACACGCAACCTAGATCTTCCACAAAAAAAGACGCTACACATATCACCAGTGTCTTTATCATTACCGAAATGGACTGTCCCACCGAAGAGCAGCTGATTCGTAGCAAGCTGGCGACTGTATCGGGTATTAGCGCAGTAGAGTTTAATCTGATGCGGCGCCAGCTCACCGTCAGTCATGCAGAGTCTGCTCTTGCAACAATTATGAGCGCTCTAGAGAGCATCGGATTTAGACCACAGCTGCAACACGAGCAGAGCAACAGCAGTGCACTTCATCAGCCGCAGTCAGCACGCTGGCCGCTCATTATTGCTGGTATAGCCGCTACTGCCGCTGAGGTCTTAGACTGGAGACTGGACGGTACGCATTGGAGTACCGTGGTCCTCACCCTTGTAGTGTTATTCACGGTTGGCTTACCGGTGTTAAAAAAAGGCTGGATTGCCATTCGTACTGGCAATCTAAATATTAATGCCTTAATGACGATTGCTGTAACCGGCGCACTCTTTATCGGCCACTGGCCGGAAGCAGCGATGGTCACTTTCTTATTTGCCCTCGCAGAATGGATTGAGGCGAAGTCACTCGATCGCGCCCGTTACGCAATTCATAGCGTGTTAGAACTGGCGCCAGAAACCGCGCTCATTTTAGTTGAGCAACAGTGGCAAACACAATCTGCTGACGAGGTCGTTATTGGCACCCGAGTGCGCTTACAACCGGGCGAGCGTGTGCCCTTAGATGGCATTGTGGTCAGTGGCAACTCAACGGTTAATCAAGCTCCCATTACCGGTGAAAGCTTACCGGTTGAAAAGAGCATCGACAGTCCGCTATTTGCCGGCAGTATCAATATGCAAGGTGCTCTGGAGTACACCACCACAGCGACGCGAGATAACTCAACACTAGCACGGATTATCCATGCGGTTGAAGAAGCGCAAGTCAGTCGTGCGCCAACCCAACGTTTTATTGATCGCTTTGCCAAAGTTTACACGCCAATCGTGGTCGGTATTGCCTGTTTGGTCGCCATCGTACCCCCTCTACTTTTTGCCGGATTGTGGTCGGTCTGGTTGTATAAGGCGCTGGTGTTATTAGTTATCGCTTGCCCTTGTGCACTGGTCATCTCTACTCCGGTCGCCGTCGTCAGCGCTCTCACTCAAGCAGCCCGCCAGGGGATTTTAATTAAAGGTGGTGTCTTTTTAGAGCAAGGTAAAGCGCTGACGACATTAGCCTTCGATAAAACAGGCACCCTCACCCATGGCACGCCCGTATTGACGCAAACACTGCTGCTGCATGATGCACATAGCAACGCTAAGCATTTAGCCGCTAGCCTCGCCACACGTTCCGACCACCCAGTCTCCAAAGCCATTGAGCATGCGTTTATAGACCAGCAAGACCACTGGTATGAAGTCAGTGACTTCCAAGCCCTACTGGGACGCGGCAGTAGCGGCATAATCAATGGCACACGCTATTACTTAGGTAACCAGCGTCTCATCAAAGAATTGAAGATTGATTCAGAGCATTTCGAAAAGCAACTACAAACTCTTGAGCAGCAAGGACAAAGCGTCGTGATGCTGGCCAGCGAGAGCGACGTCATCGCCTGCTTTGCGGTCGCGGACACCTTGCGTGAACAAGCTGCTGAGGCCATTGCACAACTGCACGCGCTAGGTGTACACACGTTAATGCTCAGCGGTGATAATCAGCACACAGCGAACGCTATTGCCGCACAAGTGGGCATTCAACAAGCCACCGGTGAGATGCTACCCGAAGATAAACAACGCACCGTGCAGCAACTGCAAAGCAACGCGCAGCAGGTTGTGGGCATGGTCGGTGATGGTATTAACGATGCGCCAGCCTTAGCCCAAGCTAATATCAGTTTTGCCATGGCTGCAGCCGGTTCAGATAGTGCAGTTGAGGCAGCCAATATTGCCTTAATGGATGCTGACTTACGCAAAATCCCACAATTTATTCGCTTATCGCAGCACACAAGTACGATTCTTAAACAAAATATCAGCTTTGCTTTGGTGATTAAATTAATATTTTTAGTGTTGGCCATCAGCGGTCAAGCCACAATGTGGATGGCCGTATTTGCTGATCTGGGCGCCAGCTTATTGGTGATTATCAATAGTTTACGTTTATTGAAAAAGCGCTTTTAATCGACGCTCAGACTATTATCGATTGCAACCATAGCGCTAAAAGCTCGGGCAGTCATCGATGCATCAACGCGTTCTGCGCGGCAGCTGTTGTCTAACAGTACTGCGCAGATTTGAGCTAGACCTCCAGCATAAAGGTCACTGGCCCATCATTTATCAACTGTACTTGCATATCTGCAGCAAACTGTCCTGCCTGCACAGTACTATGGCGTTGCTGTGCCAAAGTGACCAATTGTTTAAACAACTCTTGCGCTTGCGCCGGTGTCGCAGCAGTAGAGAACCCTGGACGCAAACCACTGCGGGTATCAGCAGCTAAAGTAAACTGCGAAACCAACAGTAAACCACCTTGTGTATCCGTTAAAGAGTGGTTCATTCGCCCCTGCTCATCAGCAAAAACCCGATAATTAAGCAGTTTATGCAGCATTTTCTCAATGCTTTGCTGATTATCCTGCGGTTCAATACCGATCAAAACCAACAAACCATCCGCAATGCGTGCCACCTCAAGGTTTTCAATACTAACGCTGGCTTGGCTAACCCGCTGCAATAATGCTTTCACGTCCACCTCTTACTATCGACTGCTAAAAATATTGATATCGGCGTGACTCAACCCAATTCTACGCGGATCAAAAACAGGCCTGCTTGCTTCATGAGTTTAAAGCAAAAGCCTGATGGGTGCTGGTGCGAAGTACCCATTCCTATAGCGAAGAACCGTCTAATTAAGGAGACAATACATACGAACATACATCGATTGTGTGAAGACTGAACTTTACTATTTAACTAGCTATGCTGCTGTTTCCCGAGTATTGTCAAATAGCTTGGTTGCCTTTGTGCGATCAGGAAAAGCTCGGATGCTCATCAAAAAAGGATAATATAATGAACAAATTACGCAGTACATTTATTGCATTCATCGTTGCAGCGGTAGCCACCGTTTCGATGGCGACGTTGAATCTGGCAAGCGCAGCAACGGCTGAGGATTTAGATAGAGATTCTCTGCAGGCATTGCAAACACTATATAAAGCCGAACCCGTAGCCAAAACACTTTCACAAAGTGCCAAGGCGGTTTTGGTTTTCCCTAATATGATTAAAGCCGGATTGGTCTTCGGCGGCAGCTATGGTGAAGGCGTTCTGCTGAAAGGCTCTCAGGTTATCGATTACTACAACTCTGTTGCTGGCTCATGGGGTGTTCAAATCGGTGCACAATCTTATGGATATGCAGTGTTTCTGATGACCGATGAAGCAGTTAGCTATATAGAGAAGACCAAAGGTTGGGAAGTAGGTGTCGGTCCGACCGTAGTTGTCGTTGACGAAGGCATCGCTAAGAATATTTCTTCCTCTTCACTGAAAAATGATGCTTATGCATTTATCTTCAGTCAGCAAGGATTGATGGCTGGTGTGAGCATTGAAGGTACGAAGATTTCACATATTAAACGCTAAGTAAAAAACCAGGAGTAGCGACGATAACGGCACTCACCGGCTTTTCGCTCACTGCTCCTGGATTTACAACTGCTAACTGCTCATGGCAATCAACTAAAAAACCAATTCCATCCAATACGGCTAACAACCAGTCGTTACTGCCTGGGTTTCACTCGGCGTTGACTGCGCGCAGAGTTGATCAGCGCAGCAGTTGTTTCGAATGCCGCAATGTCTTGTAATGTGCTTATTGTCGGTAACGACAGTGGCAACTCGCCGCGCCTTCCTCTCTCCAGCGCGTCTAATGGAGCAAGCCAAATATGATCGATGGCTTCCTGACCATCCGGTACGGCTATCTGCTGCTCTGGAGCAGCCGCAACAAAAAAATGCGTATCGTAGCGCCGCGGTAGTCCAACAGGCGTAATCCAGCGACTGAAGAAGACCAGCTTTTCCACAGCAATCTTCAGACCTCTGAGACGGATCACATCAGCAAAAGTCAATTGCCCAGTATTCAGCCCTTCACGCATGCCAGCATAATATTCAATATCACTCGACTCAGCGATTTCCACATAAGTCCCTTGCGCATTATGGGCCAGCAGCAAACCGGCCTCCTCGAAGCTTTCTCGGATCGCAGCAATCGCATATGCAAGACCACCTTGCTCCACGCCCTGCATGCAACTGGCGTCAGTGTCATCGATGCTATTGCAGAGTGACAGTATGCTGTCACTGCTGTCCATAGGATCTACAGCTCCGCCAGGAAAAACAAAAACACCCGGCATAAAGGTTGCTTGATGGGTACGCTGCATTAGGAATACTTCTAATCCAAACGAAGTGTCCCGTGTCAAAATAAGCGTGGAGGCAGGGCGAGGCGTCATTTGCGGAGGTGACATAGTACGATCTCATACAGCCAAAAAATACTATAGAGGTGGCGCGCCAAGATTAAACAAAAATCTCAGTTATAGCTCAAGATACACTCTTCAATGCACAACGCAATATTTCAAATCAGCAACAACGATAGGAACAAGTGCGGAGGTGGATGAATAAGAGCTCACATTCAATAGACAACTGAGTGCCTATTGAATGTATTGAAGCATCAAGCAAACAAAAGATTAATGCTGCTGATGTGCATCATGCTCTGTTGCTGCATCTGTAGCAGGTACGTCGACTGGGGCTGTATGCTGGTCGTGCTCATCGATTTCTTCAGCAACACCATACTCATCCATCAAATGCTCGCCGTATGCCGCCGCATGCTCATGCCCAGCGCTGGCGAGCTCTTGCAGAACAGCCATATCCAATTGATCCCAACTCAGTACGCGGCCGCCTTTAGAATCGGCCAACAACTGCGCTGCTTCACGGCTACTAAAGGAAACTAAGGACGGTCCCATAGCACCCTGTAAGCTTGAACCAACCACATACCATGCAGTACGTGCATCAATCAGATGTTCATCTTTTGGATGATCCCAAGGGGTTTTTGCCACATCGTGTACATACAACTCAGCTTTAAGGTGCTGATTCTCCGGTTGCAGCCACCAGCTAAGCATGTCTTGCGTCGAGCAAAACTTGCGCACTGCAGTGCTGCTGCTTTCCAAAGCTTGTGCTTTAGCACCCGGTAATTCAGTAATGATCATCCCGCAAACATGACACTCGTCACCGGACTCAAAAGCCACAGGGCCTAATACTTCAGCCACTTCTGCTGTTTTTTTATCATCACCGCAGGCCGTCAGCAAAACACTTGCTAACAGCACCACCAACCAACGCATGGCAACACTTTGCATTTTTATCATTTCAAGCTCCTTAATTGTTATGAAATCATGCTGTTCGACGGGCAAACATCCAATGTGCTAAAGCTAATGAGGTGGCAACCCAAGCGACTAAACAACCCCATAATACGGCACTACTGACTGGCAAATCACCGGCTAACGCCATCACCCCGACGGTGCTTGAGCTGGACTCAAAACCAGCCAGATTAATCAGTCGATAAATATCCGCAGGATTGAGCAACAATAACCAAGGTAAAGCTTCGGGACTGAAGGTACCTTCGCTAACCACCAAAACTGCGAGCAAGGCTAGATCAAACACCAGCACAAATAAAAACCATAACCCTAAAGCTAAACCAGCTGCACTGGACTTTTCATTGGCGCGACTGCTAAGAACATAGGCCAAGGCTAAAAATACCAAACCCAATAAGGTGGAGGAAACAATGAAACGAGTAAAGGCCCAGACCAACATGCCCAGCTCAATTTCAGGAACTAATACGGCTATAGCCACTGCTGCGCAACCAAAGCCAATCAGCGTCGCTAAACCCAAGATCATGCCATGACCAACAAATTTGCCCAGTAAAATTTGTCCACGACTTAATGGATAGGTCAGTAGCAGCATCAAGGTGCCGCCTTCGTCTTCACCAACAATCGCATCATAAGCTAGCAATAAGGCAATTAACGGCATTAAAAAAGTTGCCAAACTCGCTAGACTGGCAATCGTAGCGGGGATTGAAGTAAAGCCAATTTGCCCAGAAGCAGCAGCGCCAAACCACGCAATACCCACCGCCAATAAAGCAAAAACCACACTGATTGCCAGCATCCAGCGGTTGCGTAAACCATCGCTAAACTCTTTACGGGCAATATTCCAAATCTGATTCATTGCTGAACTCCTGCAACACCCAAGGCACCTGCTTTTTCCATGTAATAGCAGTACAGGTCTTCTAACGAAGGAGGCTGCACTTCTAAGTCTTGCGGCTGTAGTTGTAAAATACGTTGCACCGTCGCTAGTTTATCCGCCGGAGCAACAAACACTTCATGCCAAGCACCGTGTAAAGGACGGATGGTTTGCACATCAGGCGCACTCAACTGCGCGACAGTTAAACCCGCCGCACGAATACGTACCGGTAACTGCGCCTGAGTGCGCAACTCATGCAAACTACCAATCGCCTCTAAACGTCCAAGCGCTAACACTGCAGCGCGATCAATATACGGCTCGACACCGGGTAACACATGCGAGCAAATAACAATACTAGTGCCTTCATCCCGCAAGCGACCAATCACTTGATACAGCTCTTGCGTGGCAATGGGGTCTAAACCAACTGTAGGCTCATCCAATAATAATAAGCGCGGACGCCCTAACAAAGCTTGAGCCAAGCCAAGACGTTGGCGCATGCCTTTAGAGTAGGTTTTTACTCGTTTCGAGCTGGCAGCAGTCAAGCCTACCTGCTCAAGCAAGTCATCTACCTGTTGCACTGCCGCACCTTTTAGGCGTGCAAAATGCAGCAAGGTTTCACGTCCAGTTAACTGCGGGTAAAAAGTGACGTTTTCTGGTAAAAAACCAATGTCTCGACGAATATCACTATCGCCAGGGGTGCCACCTAATACGCGAACTTGCCCACTTGTGGCTTGTAACAAACCTAAAATCAAACGTACTGTGGTCGTTTTGCCCGCGCCGTTATGACCAAACAGGCCTAGCACTTCGCCTTCCGCAACGTTCAAACTGATATTGTCCAGCACAGCCATAGTGCCGTACTGCTGATAAACATTGTGCAGCTCTACAGCATTCATTCTGATATTCCTGATGAAAGAGGGGCAGCCGTGCTCACTGGGCGCATAAGAGGATAACTGTCTTGTACGCCAGGATATTTAACCACTGGAAAAGCGCGCTGCACTAAGCGTAATAACTCGATACTTGGGCTGTGCATCAATAAGCGCACCTGTGGGTACATCCACAGTAATCGATCAACGTTATCGTTAGGCTCGTACGCGACATCGCCAACACCATCGCTGTTGCGATCCCAACCTAAATAGTCGCTCCAGTAATTACCTTTACCTTCGTGTGACCATTCTTGGTAGCGAATAGCCACATACTTTACTTGCTGCTGATTGCCAATAAAGGAGTTGTGATAAATACGGTTATCTTCTGATCCTGCTGTCAGGTGAATACCCAAC
Source organism: Denitrificimonas caeni (assembly GCF_905120345.1). Classification (GTDB taxonomy): domain Bacteria; phylum Pseudomonadota; class Gammaproteobacteria; order Pseudomonadales; family Pseudomonadaceae; genus Denitrificimonas; species Denitrificimonas caeni_A. The sequence continues at coordinate 481,616 of NZ_CAJHOA010000002.1, forward strand.
GCACTATGTTCGAAGTGATTACCAGCGAGGGTATTAAACAGTGAGTTATAAATAAATAGCGCTTTACCCTCTGCTCCGCTGATATGCACACCATCGCCAGAGCCTGGCTGTACAGCTGTAACAAAATTATTTTTAAGCGTGGAATAGGTGATGTAGTTCATCAGTAAGCCGTAGTTCTGATCATGGTCAGAGCGGTTATCCGTGACCGTCAGCTGACGACTTTGCATCAGCGCATAGCCGGTACGCGTTCGCGTGGTACTGTTGTTGGTGACTTGATTACGGTTGGAAAACATATAGTGGATGCCATAACGCAAATCACGGATATGATTGTTATGAATAATATTATCATTGGCCGCTTCTATATAAATACCGTCGCGGGTTTCCCAAATTTCATTGCCACTAATGTTCGCAAAACGCACAGCAAACAAATGAATACCATTGCCACGGTCTTGATTACGTAAATCTTTATCACCCTGGACTTTGTTATCAATAATACTCACATTGTGCGTGGCATCGACCCACACACCAAAACCTTGACCATGGATAAAGTTGTTTTCAATACGCGCATTTTTAGCCGTACGTTCAACAAAAATACCTGCATCCATTTGCGTCAGGTTATTGCCCCATTCGCTGATATCACAGTTCTTAATGGTGACATCTGCGGCGCGAATATTCAGCGCATTACCAAGTCCATCGGCACGTAAATAAGCGTCTTTAGCGCACTCGAGGATCATTGGCTGATCCATCACAAAATGCCCGACATAATCACCGGCAGGTAAGCGCCAATGTTGCTCGGAGACCTTTTCTAAAGGTAATTGAGTGATTGATTGTAATTTTAAGTCCGCATCGGGTGCGGCTTGTATCTCGTGCAATTGCACGTTTTTCAATTCGTCAGGTACTTCTTCTGCTGCGTAAACAGGCAGAGCTAAAATCAATGCAACACTGTAAATAATTCCGCGAATCATCGCCGCGCATCCTGTTGTCTACGAGCCTGCATATAAAGTCCCCAATGTATCGGAAAACCGGCGATGCCTGATTGCCAGTGCATCGCCGGTAGCTTTTACCTGTTTTTACACAGGTTTAACGAGCATACGACCGACCATTTCCATGTGCAGTGCATGACAGAACCAGTTGCAGTAGTACCAGAACACACCAGGCTTATCAGCAGTGAAGGTCACTGACGCAGTTTGCTGTGGGCTGATTTCCATACTGACACCGTGGTTTACCATACAGAAACCATGGGTTACGTCTTCAATCATATCCAAGTTGGTGATTGTAACAGTAACTTCATCACCTTGATTAACAGTGAACTCGCTCATGCCGTAAGACGGAGCAATAGACGTCATGTAAACGCGGACTTTATTACCATCACGGATCACTTTGTTATCCGTTTCTAGAGTAATGCCATCTTTTTTCGCACGTTCTACTGTTGCAGCAAAGTATGGGTCATCACGATCCCAAACTTTCTTGGTTTTGATCTGGTCGCGACGCGCCATAATCGCATCATGCGGCTCAGCATAGGATGGGCCATCATGCACGATTTTCATTTCATCGCCAGAGATATCGATCAACTGATCATTCTCTGGGTGCAATGGACCCACTGGCAAGAAACGGTCTTTAGAGAACTTACTCAACACTAACAACCACTTACCGTCAGCATCTTTTGTTTCAGTCAATGACGCATGGTTGTGGCCTGGCTGGTAGTGTACATCAAGCTTTTGCTTAATGTAGTTCACTTTTTCGCCTTTGTAAGCGCGAACGGCTTCTTCCATATTCCACTTTACCACCTGACTGTCAATAAACAGTGTGGTGTACGCATTACCGCGACCATCGAAGGTGGTGTGTAATGGGCCTAAACCCAACTCTGGCTCAGCGACAACCACTTCACGTTCATCGGCAAATTTGTCATTAAACAAATCGTCCAACATATCAATGGCAATCATTGAACAGGTGGGTGACAGCTTACCGTTGGCAATAAAGTATTTACCATCTGGTGAAGTATTCAAGCCGTGTGGGTTTTTTGGAACCGGCACATAACGGGTGACACGAGCGTTTTTACCTTCTTTTTTACGACCATCAACTACAGGTACTTTAGAATCACCTAAAGTGATGAAGCGGCCTGCTTTGATTTCTTCTTCAATACGCGGAATATTAAAAATGGTGACCCAGTCACGCTCGTTACGCATCATACCAGCAAGATCAGTAGCACCTTCTGAGTTGTAGCACGTTGCTGCCGCATATTTACCGGTGTAGCACATATCGGTGTTATCAAGGTTACCGTCAACAATTACCTGCCATGCCATTTCCATGGTTTCGGCGTCGAGAGCGTTGTACATGGTGTACTTTTCTGCTGCATCGAGGTTATCGAGGTTTGTGCCATCGTTAGGATGTGGAATGATAAATTCTGCGTTACACAGTACATATTTTGTGTAAGGTACTTTTTGCAAACGCAAACCGTGGATTGATTGTACGTTAGGAATGGTAGTGATTTTATCACACTTCATAATATCTAAACGAATACGCGCAACACGGGTGTTGGCCTTATCGTTAATAAATAGATATTTACCATCATAACTGCCATCAGTCATAGAAATATGTGGGTGGTGACAGTCGCCATTCATAAACTTGGCACTTTCACCTAAAACAGCCTTACTTTCGTTGGTAATACCCCAACCAACAGCACCATCCATATTAAAAACTGGAATACGCATCAGTTCGCGCATAGATGGTAGACCCATCACACGCACTTCACCTTGGTGACCGCCACTTAAGAAGCAGTAGTAATCATCCAATTCACCAGGACCAACATGGGCTTTATTCTTCGCCTCTTTAACAGCAGCAGCCCAAGTTTCACGACTCATTACAGAAGAGCCGATCGCTGTAGCACCTGCTAGGGTTGCACCAGTGACTGCAGTGGCGCCAAGAAATCCGCGCCGACTTAAGCCTGCTTTTTCAATCTCAGTTGTTGTTTTCTTTTCGCTCATGACAGATACATCTCCTTGATAATTTATCTTAATTTGGACGGAATTAAGACGTGGTTTCCAGCTGGACGGCCGGAATGATTTGCGGCTCTTGCGTTTGCGGAGCTGCTTTAGTGCGTTCGCGGCGTTTCTTCTTCGCCACCAAAGGAGGACAACGATCCTCATTAAAGTAAGTCACTTGGCAATCGAGGCAGTGGTGACATTCATTGGCGTTGATCGTCCCATCAGGATGAATCGCTTGAACCTCACACTCAACCGCACATAACTGACAAGGTGTACCGCACTCTTTGCGGCGCTTGAGCCAGTCAAATAAACGTAGTTTAGTCGGTATGGCTAAACCAGCGCCCAGCGGGCAGATATAACGGCAATACACTTTGCGAGTAAAGATATTAATCACTAGCAAAACGACAGCATATAGAACAAACCACCACTGACGATCAAACCTCAATGTGATTGCGGTTTTAAAGGGCTCAATCTCTGCGAACTGCTCTGCAGTCGACATTGATTCGAGAGAGATACCAAATAGCACGAGTAATATAATGTATTTGATCGCCCAGAGCCGTTCATGCAATGCGAATGGCACTTCGTACTGTGGGATTTTTATCTTGCGCGCAATCTCATTAATAATCTCTTGCAAGGCACCAAATGGGCATAACCAGCCGCAGAACACACCGCGCCCCCAGAGCAAGACAATCGCTGCAGTCACACCCCAGAGAATAAAGATGACGGGGTCACTTAAGAACAGCTCCCAACTAAAGTTATTCATAATCGAATGCGCAAAAGTTAGCACGTTAACAATGGACAGCTGCCCTAAGGCATACCAACCAATAAACACTACAGTAAAGGTCAGATAACCCATACGAATGCGGTGTAGCCATTTAGGATGGCGCACTAATTGATCTTGCAGGAACAAGATCGCGAACAGTACGAATAAGCCAATACCTAACACGCTAATTTGGAAAGTTTTTTGATACCAAATATTCAACCACAATGGACGATTCGCTTCATCAATCGCCGCCTGTTCAGACGCGGTTAATGGTGGGCGCTCAATGTACATTTCAGGAATTTGGTAAGCCAATTCAAAGCTGGTAAAGATGCTGTCAACCGGGCCGGTTTGACGACGAACTAACAGTTCTAACGTCCAGTCTGACCCTGAATCAAAGGCATATTGTGGCCGAATAATAAAGATGCCCATTTCAGTAAAATCTGGCATCCCTTCGGCATACACATCACTTAAGCGATAAAAGTCTAAGTCACGGAAACTGATAATGTCGCCAAATTGACGTAACTGAATACGGTCAAAAATACCGCCACGTACATAGCCGGAACCTTTAAATGAATATTCACCATTACCCAGCACCACAATGGCATGCTCGTTAGGTTTCAGCTCATCCATTAAGTCTTTATATTGTCTTTCACCCAATAGGTTACGACCAATCGTCGGCGGGTTCAGCTCGGCGACATAGAGATCAATAAAAGTATCATCACGCTGATCTGCAGCAGCCGCATCGACACCTTCTGCTTCACTGCCAATAAAGGCATCATCCACTTGTCCGCGGTTAAGCAATAAGCGACGAATAGAGCCATCACCGGTCAAGGTGGTCCAACTGGCTTTCTCATACTGATCCATCAGCACTATGGCGGGCTTACTTTTAACTTGTGAGTGAGCCTCTACCAAACCAAGCGACACCGCCACTCGGTGTGCAGAACGCATAATGGCTTCATTCACCACCATAACCGTTACAGTAGCACCTGAGACCGCATCAATGGTGATAGCAGTTTCATCTTTTGAGCGGCCAATTACAACGCGCTGATCAACCCGAATGCCTTCATATTTCGCCGCAAAATCATGCAGTTTTTGCTCAGGAATACCAATCAATAAGATGGGCTCTTCATGTTTTAAAACATAAGCATCTCTGATAACACCTTGGGGATCTAAGAGCACCTGCAAATTAACAGGTTTACCTGAGTAAGCTGGAATATCCACCACATTAATAGTCTGATAGGCATAGCCGAGTAACTCATCACCCAACAAAATCTGTCTTATCTGAAACTCGCCTTCAGGTTCAGTAATAGTGCCCGACTGTGGAAAAGCTAAAGCTATACGCCCCTTTTCTAGCGCGCTTAAGCTTGCCGCTTGCGCTGAGCCCAATACAGAAAAAAAGAACACCAACACGAGCATTAGCCAAGCTATACGGGCCCATGTTCTGCGCTGTGTGGATAAAAAATAAATAGCCTGCATGATCGTGCCTTAGTACTTAAAAAGTACCTTGAGCTTAGCAAGCGGGGCAGTTAATACACCTTGACCAAAGTCATAGTTATTTTTTTTACTGTTAATCAATGTACATAATATTGATGCAAATGCAGAGAACATCGGACATACAGGCTTATCTTCATACGCCTCAACAAACCTATCAAATCAATGAAGTATTGACCCAAGTCAACACTGCATCCATAACGCACAAAGCCAGGCGAGCCTGGCTTTGTGCGTTATGGATGCAGCTTATAGCATTTTATTCAGCGTGATAGCCTGTTACACGCTCAACCTCTTCTTTGGAGCCTAAAAATACTGCAACGCGCTCATGTAACGAGCTCGGTTGAATGTCCATAATGCGCTGATAGCCGTTGGTTGAAACGCCGCCGGCTTGCTCAATAATAAACGACATCGGATTAGCTTCGTACATCAGGCGTAATTTACCTGGTTTTTCTGGCTCACGGCTATCACGTGGATACATAAAAATACCTCCACGCGTCAAAATACGGTGAACATCAGCAACCATTGCCGCAACCCATCGCATATTATAGTCTTTCTCGAGTGGTCCTTCTTCGCCTTGTAGCAGTTCATCGACATAGCGTTTTACTGGTGCTTCCCAGTGGCGTTGATTGGACATATTGATGGCAAACTCTGCAGTTTGCTCAGGCACACGAATATCATCATGAGTCATAATAAATGAGCCCATTTCAGCATCTAAAGTAAAGCCTTTAACGCCGTTGCCTAAGGTCAACACCAGCATGGTTTGCGGACCATAGATCGCGTAGCCTGCTGCCACCTGCTCAGTGCCAGGCTGCAAAAATGCTTCCTCGCCTAAATCGCCATCGTCACCATTGCGATCTGGACAGCGTAACACTGAGAAAATCGTACCAACAGAGACGTTCACATCGATATTACTCGAGCCATCTAATGGGTCAAACACCAGCAAGTATGAACCTTTTGGGTACTTACCTGGGATCTGATAGGCATTATCCATTTCTTCAGACGCCATACCGGCGAGGTGGCCACCCCACTCATTCGCTTCGAGAAGAATCTCATTAGATAACACATCGAGTTTCTTCTGTACTTCACCCTGTACGTTTTCAGTACCCATGCTACCTAAAACACCGCCCAATGCGCCCTTAGCCACCTGGTGGTTGATCATTTTACAAGCGCGCGCCACTACTTCGATTAAAAAGCGCAGCTCTGCCGGGGTTTGATGCGAACGTGTTTGTTCAATAAGGAAACGACTTAAACTCGTGCGTGAACTCGTGCGTGACATAAAACGCTCCAACGGAGTAGGAAAAAAATATGCCGGCAAGTTTACCGCTTTGTGACTCTGAATGCTGCAACGCTTTTCATTTGCGGTTCGATGACTCGCCTAAAGTCACATTAAATCAATCACCCCGCAGCCTATCGGTAGCGCTGCACAGCCAAAAACAGCCAACTTAGTCACGCTTATCTATCTTAAGTGCCATTTTCACAGCGACATAGTTAACTAGCGGCGTTTTTGTTGATCTGTATCAAACAGCAGTGTGCTTCATTCCGTAACATTGTTACCAACCAACACATAAGACAAATTGCAAACGGAGCACATCATGCGCACAACTTTATTTGCCACGTCATTATTGGCGTTAGCGGTTGCAGCACCTTCAGTTCAAGCTCACCAAGCCGGCGATATTATCGTTCGTGCAGGTGCTGTGACTGTACAAACTCATGAAAGCACTTCCGGTGTTAAAGGTGACCGAGGTATTCTTGAAGGCGCAAATCTTGGTGGTAAAGCCACTCTAAATAATGACACCCAACTGGGTTTAAACTTTGCTTATATGGTCACTGACCATTGGGGTGTTGAATTACTAGCAGCAACACCTTTTAAGCATGAAGCGAACATTAAAGGCACCGGCGCGGTTGACGGTAAGCTTGGTAGCTTTAAGCACTTACCACCGACCTTAAGTGCTGTGTACTACCCACTGGATAGTAAATCAGCCTTCCAGCCCTATGTTGGTGCAGGTATTAACTACACTTGGTTCTTTGACGAGAGCGTAAGTAGTGGTGCTAAAGCTGGTAATAACGCAGCGGGCCTTCCACTGAAAAGCTTAAATATTAAAAATTCTTGGGGCTTAGCAGCGCAGATTGGTGCTGACTATATGCTTAATGATAATTTGCTGATCAACGGCCAAATTCGTTATATCGATATTGATACAGATGCTTATGTGAATGTGGCTGATGTGGCTCGCGCCAAAGTAAATGTTGATGTTAAACCATGGGTTTACATGGTCGGTCTTGGCTACAAGTTCTAAGTTTTACCAGCGAAAACAAAACAGGCGCATTAAGCGCCTGTTTTTATTTGTGCTGCAACATCCTGCGCTAAACTATTAAAGTGCTTGCGTTCCTATAGGAACGCAAGCACTGACTCGATCAGACAAACCTTAGACATTGCGATAATAGCTGTCGAGCAAATCTGCCAAACCTGTTCGCCACGCCCGCGGCTTAATGCCGAAAGTATGGGTAATCTTACGACTGTCTAGCACACCATGCTGTGGCTCAATCACCGCATCAGCAAAACTCGCATGCGCTCGCGACACCACCTCTTGACTCAATTGCGGCCGCCAAGCCTGGGCTTCAGCTAAAATTGCTTGCGCAACTGCTAACGCCGTCGCGGCTTCTTGCCCGCCATAATGGTAAGTACCCCATAACGGCGCCGAACAATCGAGCTGTTTTAATATCGCCAACATAACCCGCGCAGCATCTTCCACCGGCGTTGGATTGCCGCGCCGATCATCGGCCATCTCGACCGGTTCATGATCTTGTGCGCGACGTAATACACGACCCAACATCCCTTCAGGACTGTCATCCAGTAACCAGCCAACCCGCAGCAAAATATGCTTGGAACATAACGCTCGTACGCTCTGTTCCATACGCTGCAAAGCCTGTCCTCGTGGACTGAGCGGCTTGCACTCACTGCTTTCGCTATAAGCGGTGGCACGCACACCATCAAATATACGGTAACTAGATGGTTGCAAGAGAATGCAATCGTAATGCTTACACAACTGCGCTAAGCGCTCAATCGCTCGCTCTTGCGGAACAAAATGCAAAGGATCCACTGCACCAGCTTGAAACCAATCATAGTAGTACGCCAGATTGATCACTGCATCAGGACGTACTTCATCAATGAGGGTGGTTAAGCCGGCAGCGTCCCAAGCACCTTTTTCAGGTTTAGGCGCGAGAAAGGAAATATCCTCCTCGGCACCCAAACGTACCAAAGCTTGTCCTAGCGCGTTACCGCCACCCAGCAAAACCAAGCGTAATTGCATATCAGCCCCTCAGAGATGTTGTATAACGTATGTCAATCTTAGAACGGGATATCATCATCAAAGCTATCATAATCAGGTGCAGGCTGCGCATCATGCTGCACACTCGGCGCAGGACGTGACTGCTGCTGTTGCTGTTGTGGCTGACTTTGCTGCTGAGGACGCGGCGCAGGTGCAGGACGACTGCCACCTTCATTATCACCACGGCTATCTAGCATTTGCATGCTACCGCCCATATCCACAACAATTTCAGTGGTGTAACGCTTTACACCATCTTTTTCCCACTCACGGGTCTGCAAACGGCCTTCGATATAAACTTTCGAACCCTTGCGTAAGTACTGACCGGCGATTTCAGCAATTTTTCCAAAAAATGACACACGGTGCCACTCAGTGCGCTCTTGCATTTGCCCTGTTTGCTTATCACGCCAGCTATCACTGGTCGCCAAAGTCAAGTTAGTCACCGCGTTGCCATTAGGCAAATAACGTGTTTCTGGGTCGCCGCCCACATTACCAATTAAAATTACTTTGTTTATTCCACGAGCCATAGCTTTCTCCATCCAGTCAGTGCACTAAGATCACTTATAAATAAGTTTCAACAGTCGCACGATCTATTATTTGCGTATCAAATTTTACATAAACAGCAGCTTCCTCTGCCACCAACACCGCATCCATAACACCTGCTTGTGAACGTAATCGAGTCAACCATTGCGTGGTTTGTATAGCGGCCGGAGAGACCGACAAGCGCAAACTGGTGACATAAGGCGGCTCTTGCATATTAGCAGCAAAAACCAACCAGAGTGCGGCCAGTGCGGCACATCCTGCAAAAACTATTGACGCTCCGCCTAAACTAAATAACCAACCACCTAAGATACCACCCAGCGCCGCCCCTAAAAACTGACTCGTCGAATACACACCCATTGCTGTACCTTTCGCGCCGGCCGGTGCAAACTTACTGATCAAGGACGGTAGACTCGCTTCCAATAAGTTAAATGCAGTAAAGAAGGCGATGGTGCCGATCACTAGTAAATTCAGGCTTTGTCCAAACCACCAAAAAAACAATTCAGTCAGTAATAAAACACTAATTGCTCCGATAAAGACACGCTTCATCTGTCGCTTTTTTTCACCATAGATAATAAACGGCAGCATGGCAAAAAAACCGACAAACATTGCTATCAGATACACCCACCAATGCTCTTCTTTTGGCAAACCACCCTGCTCTACTAGCGCTAAAGGCAAAGCAATAAAGCTGGCCATCAACAGCGCGTGCAAAACAAAAATACCTAAGTCTAAACGCAGCAAAGCAACATTACGTAACGTTGCCGATAACGCCGCCGTTGCCACACCTGACTCACGATGCTGCAACTGTACTGTTGGCTTCGGCACCGTCAGAGCAATAATTACAATACCCAGCAAGGCCATCGCTGCGGTGAACCAAAACAGTCCAGACAAACCAAAAGCACGAGTCACCAACGGCCCGACCACCATCGCCACGGCAAAAGAGATACCAATGCTAATACCAATGACGGCCATCGCTTTAGTACGGTGTTGTTCACGGGTGATATCTGACAACAACGCCATGACTGCAGCTGAAATTGCACCGGCACCTTGCAAGATGCGACCTGCAATAACGCCCCAGACTGAATCAGACATACCCGCCACCACACTACCGGCAGCGAAAATTAACAAACCAATATAAATAACCGGCAAGCGCCCTACACGGTCCGAGAGCATGCCAAAAGGTATTTGTAATACCGCCTGAGTTAAGCCGTATGCTCCAATCGCTAAGCCCAGTAGAAAAGGCGTCGCTCCAGATAAATCTTGCCCGTAGGTTGCCAGCACTGGCAGAACCATAAACATGCCCAGCATACGAAAAGCAAAGACCAGCGATAAGCCAGCTGTCGCACGGCGCTCTTGAGCGTTCATTGCATCGTTATTATGCTCGTTCATGATGTCTCCTTGATCTAGAGACGCGATTCTATCAGGAGGAACGCTTTGCCGCAGCATACCTCTAACCCGTATACTCAACCGTTTACACTCGCAACGCGAGGAATGCAGTGGATACCATAGTAGTTCGTGGGGCTCGTACCCATAATTTAAAAAATATTGATCTCGACTTACCTAGAAATAAACTGATTGTGATTACCGGTCTGTCCGGTTCAGGTAAATCTTCATTAGCCTTTGACACTTTATATGCCGAAGGTCAGCGCCGTTATGTTGAGTCTTTGTCGGCCTATGCACGTCAGTTTTTATCCATGATGGAAAAACCTGACGTTGACACTATTGAAGGCTTGTCTCCGGCGATTTCTATTGAGCAAAAATCAACCTCACATAACCCTCGTTCAACCGTCGGCACCATCACTGAAATTTATGATTACTTACGCTTACTCTATGCCCGCGCCGGTGTACCGCGCTGCCCTGACCATGATGTTCCGTTAGAAGCACAGACCGTCAGTCAAATGGTCGACTTGGTTCTTGGCCAAGCAGCCGAACGGCGCTTAATGTTGTTAGCCCCAGTAGTACGTGAGCGTAAAGGTGAACATCTTTCTGTTTTTGAAGAAATGCGCGCACAAGGTTTTGTCCGCGTCCGCGTCAACGGCACGCTCTATGAAATAGACGACGTACCTAAACTGGATAAACAGAAAAAACATTCGATTGATGTGGTGGTTGACCGCTTTAAAGTCCGCGATGACCTCGCTCAGCGCTTAGCCGAATCGTTTGAAACAGCACTACGTTTAACCGATGGCATTGCTTTAGTAGCCTCCATGGACGATGACGGCAGCGAGGAAATGGTATTTTCTGCTCGCTTTGCGTGTCCGCATTGTGGCCATGCCATTAGTGAGCTAGAACCCAAGCTATTCTCCTTTAACAATCCGGCCGGCGCGTGCCCAAGCTGCGATGGCTTAGGTGTTAAGCAGTTTTTTGATACCAAACGCTTGGTCAATGGCGAGCTAACTCTGGCTGAAGGAGCGATTCGCGGTTGGGATCGACGCAATGTCTATTATTTTCAGATGCTCAATTCGCTGGCTCAGCAGTATGACTTTAGCCTTGAGACCCCTTTTAAAGAGCTGGATAAAGCCACACAGCAAACTATTCTGCACGGTACAGGTAAAACGCAAGTTGAGTTTCGTTATCTGAATGACCGTGGTGATATTGTTAAGCGCTCGCACCCCTTCGAAGGCATTGTACCGAATCTCGAGCGCCGCTACCGTGAGACTGAATCCAATACCGTCCGTGAGGAGCTGGCCAAGTATCTCAGCACCCAGTCCTGCCCTGACTGTTCAGGTACGCGCCTGCGCCGTGAAGCGCGTCATGTCTGGGTTGGCGAAAACACCTTACCCACCATCACGTCCATGCCCATCGGCGAAGCATTCGAGTATTTCTCTGCTCTAACCTTACCGGGTAAACGTGGTGAGATCGCGGAGAAAATTCTTAAAGAGATCAGTGCACGCTTACAGTTCTTAGTCAACGTGGGCTTGAATTATCTGACCCTCAACCGCAGTGCCGACACCTTGTCCGGCGGTGAGGCACAGCGGATTCGTCTGGCCAGTCAAATTGGCGCAGGCTTGGTTGGTGTGATGTATATCCTTGATGAACCATCCATTGGTTTGCACCAGCGCGATAATGAACGCTTGCTCAATACCCTTGATCATCTACGTAAAATCGGCAACACCGTGATTGTGGTTGAGCATGATGAAGATGCGATTCGCATGGCCGACTATGTTGTCGATATCGGCCCTGGCGCAGGTGTGCATGGCGGTGAAATCGTCGCGCAAGGGACTCCTGCTGAAGTAATGGCCAATCCGAACTCGCTCACTGGTCAATACTTATCCGGCAAGGTACAGATCACCTACCCGCCTGAGCGCACGTCAGTCAATCCAGAAAAAATGCTGCGCTTACACGGTGCCACTGGTAATAACCTAAAGAATGTTGATTTAGACATCCCGCTCGGCCTACTGACCTGTGTCACCGGTGTTTCAGGTTCAGGTAAATCGACCCTGATCAACAATACGCTCTACCCATTGATGGCCACGGCGCTAAACGGTGCGACCACCTTAGAAGCAGCGCCCTATCAGTCACTAGAAGGCGTTGAACTACTCGATAAGGTTGTTGATATTGACCAAAGTCCGATTGGTCGCACCCCGCGCTCTAACCCAGCGACCTACACTGGCATTTTCACGCCCATCCGGGAGTTATTCTCAGGTGTCGCTGAATCCCGTGCGCGCGGTTACAGCCCAGGGCGTTTCTCCTTTAACGTCAAAGGTGGCCGTTGTGAAGCCTGCCAAGGTGATGGCGTTATCAAGGTTGAGATGCACTTCTTGGCTGATATTTATGTGGCCTGCGATACCTGTAAAAGTAAGCGCTATAACCGCGAAACCTTGGATATCCGTTACAAAGGTAAAAACATTCACGAAGTGTTGGACATGACCATTGAAGAAGCGCGCGCTTTCTTTGATCCAGTGCCTGCCCTAGCCCGTAAGCTACAAACACTGATTGATGTAGGGTTGTCTTATATTCGTCTTGGGCAAAGCGCTACCACGCTCTCAGGTGGCGAAGCGCAGCGGGTTAAGCTCTCTCGTGAACTGTCCAAACGCGATACCGGACAAACGTTGTATATCCTCGATGAGCCCACCACTGGTTTGCACTTCGCTGATATTCAACAATTGCTTGATGTGCTGCACCGCTTACGCGATCGCGGCAATACTGTCGTGGTGATTGAACACAACTTGGATGTGATTAAAACTGCAGATTGGATTATCGATCTCGGTCCTGAAGGTGGCTCTGGCGGTGGCGAAATTATTGCTACCGGCACACCTGAACAGGTTGCTAACAATAGCCTTTCACATACTGGCCGTTTTCTTAAAGATAAACTGTAAGTGCTAAAATCACACAAGCCTCGATAGACGAGGCTTGTGTGGTGACTAACAGCGGTAACTAGGCCATCTATTTCGGTAGATCAATACCTAAAGCTGCTGCAACACCTTGCCCATATGCAGGATCAGCTTGCATGCAATGGCAGATGTGCTTCATCTTAATCGCATCCGGAACCCCGTTCATATTGCGCGCAGTATTCTCGAACAGCACCTGTTGCTGCGCTGGGCTCATAAGACGGAATAAATTACCAGGCTGAGTGAAGTAGTCCGGCTCAGTCTCCCAATAATCAAAACGATCAGCTGCGCCTTCTAACGCTAACGGTGGCTCAGAGAAATCTGGCTGCTCTTGCCATTCGCCCTGACTGTTTGGCTCATAATGCAAGCGACTGCCTTGGTTACCATCAACACGCATCGCACCATCACGGTGGTAGCTGTGATACGGGCAACGCGGTGTGTTCACTGGAATCTGCGCGTGATTCACACCCAAACGATAGCGTTGCGCATCACCATAGGAGAACAGACGACCCTGTAGCATCCGGTCAGGCGAGAAGCTGATACCTGGCACAATGTGCGCTGGATTAAAGGCCGCTTGCTCAACATCGGCAAAATAGTTCTCAGGGTTTTTATTCAGCTCAAAGTAACCCACCTCAATCAGTGGATAATCACCTTTTGGCCACACTTTAGTCAGGTCGAACGGGTGATACGGTACTTTAGCGGCATCCGCTTCTGGCATGATCTGCACAAACATAGTCCAGCGCGGGAAATCACTGCGCTCGATGGCTTCATACAAGTCACGTTGTGAGCTTTCACGATCTTTCCCGACCAGTTCAGCGGCTTCTTGGTCGGTTAGATTTTTAATACCTTGCTGAGTTTTAAAATGAAACTTAACCCAGTAACGCTCATTGTTAGCGTTAATCAGGCTAAAGGTGTGCGAGCCAAAACCATGCATATGACGGAAAGAAGTAGGAATACCTCGGTCACTCATCAGGATAGTGACTTGGTGCAACGCCTCAGGTAACCCGGTCCAGAAATCCCAGTTATTGGTTGGGCTGCGCATATTGGTGCGCGGATCACGCTTCACCGCATGGTTCAGATCAGGAAACTTCAGCGGGTCGCGAAAGAAGAATACTGGAGTATTGTTACCCACCAAATCCCAGTTACCCTGCTCGGTGTAAAAACGCATGGCAAAACCACGGATATCACGCTCAGCATCGGCCGCACCACGCTCTCCGGCAACGGTAGAGAAACGCACAAACATATCCGTTTGCTTGCCGACGTCAGCAAACATTGTCGCTTTAGTGTATTGGGTGATGTCATGGGTAACAGTGAAACTACCAAACGCACCAGACCCTTTGGCGTGCATACGGCGCTCAGGAATAACTTCGCGATCAAAGTGTGCGAGCTTTTCCAGAAACCAAACATCCTGCAGTAGCAGCGGACCACGCGCACCGGCGGTTAAACTATCTTGGTTGTTGGCAATCGGACATCCAGAAACAGATGTGAGTTTTGGCTTGTCAGTCATGGCGTTTCTCCTACTGGTCTATCAAAAATGGACTTAGCATGAGAGTAACGAAAAAGACGAGATGAGCCTAATGGATTCCACAAAAGCGGGCGATAGTTAATTTCTATACAGAAAAGATAGGCATAAAAAAACCGAGCACAAGGCTCGGTTTTTTTGAACTGCAATATTGCTTACTCTGCAGCTTCTACTTCACCAGTAACCGGACGGTCAACCAGTTCAACATAAGCCATAGGCGCGTTATCGCCAGCACGGAAGCCGCATTTTAAAATGCGTAAGTATCCGCCTTGACGAGTTGCATAACGCTTACCTAAATCGTTAAACAATTTACCAACCGCTGATTTAGAGCGAGTACGGGCAAATGCTAGACGACGGTTAGCAACGCTATCTTCTTTGGCTAAAGTAATTAACGGCTCAGCTACGCGGCGCAGTTCTTTAGCTTTAGGCAAAGTAGTTTTGATCAGTTCATGCTCGAACAGCGACACTGCCATGTTTTGAAACATAGCCTTGCGGTGGGCGCTGGTACGGCTTAGGTGACGGCCACTTTTACGATGACGCATGATTTAATTCCTTACCAAACTCTTCGGTTCGGTGATAATGGCGATCAGGCCGTAGCCTTATCGTCTTTCTTCAAACTTGCCGGCGGCCAGTTATCAAGGCGCATACCGAGGGACAGACCACGCGAGGCTAAAACGTCCTTGATTTCAGTCAAAGATTTTTTACCCAAGTTCGGAGTTTTTAACAACTCTACTTCAGTGCGCTGAATCAGATCACCAATGTAGTAGATGCTTTCTGCTTTGAGGCAGTTTGCCGAACGCACAGTCAACTCTAAATCATCAACAGGACGTAATAAGATTGGATCAATCTCATCTTCCGGTTTTTCTTCAACCGGCTGCGCTTCACCTTGAAGATCAACAAATGCTGCTAACTGATGTTGCAGAATTGTTGCACTGCGACGAATCGCTTCTTCAGGATCAAGCGTGCCATTGGTTTCAAGATCGATGATGAGCTTGTCCAAGTTAGTACGCTGCTCAACACGGGCGTTTTCCACCACATACGCTACACGGCGAACAGGGCTGAATAAGGCGTCGATTTGCAAACGACCGATACTACGAGTTTCATCTTCTTCGCTAAAGCGAGAATCAGCTGACTCATAACCACGGCCACGTGCAATACGTAGCTTCATATTCAATGCGCCCTTGTCAGCCAGATTGGCAATAACGTGGTCGCCATTGACGATTTCCACATCATGATCCAGCTTAATATCGGCAGCAGTCACCACGCCCGGCCCTTTTTTGCTTAGAGTTAACGTGGCTTCGTCACGACCGTGCATAATTACTGCAAGGCCTTTCAGGTTAAGAAGGATCTCAATAACATCCTCTTGAACCCCTTCAATAGCACTGTACTCATGCAGTACGCCGTCGATTTCGACTTCGACAACTGCACAGCCAGGCATTGAAGATAACAATATACGCCGTAGCGCATTGCCCAAAGTATGTCCAAAACCACGCTCGAGAGGCTCAAGCGTAATTTTGGCGCGGGTCGGACTGACCATGTCAACATTAATTTGACGAGGGGTCAGGAACTCATTTACCGAAATCTGCATGGATACACCTATTTTCTAGCCCTTACTTGGAGTAGAGCTCGACAATCAGGCTTTCGTTGATGTCGGCTGACAGATCACTGCGCTCAGGAGTGCTTTTGAACACGCCTGACTTTTTCTCTGCATCTACATCAACCCACTCGACGCGGCCACGTTGGACACACAATTCGAGAGCCTGGGAAATACGTAATTGGTTTTTGCACTTTTCACGTACAGCTACAACATCACCGGGTTGAACCTGGTATGAAGGAACGTTTACAGTCTTGCCATTGATGCTGATCGACTTATGCGATACCAGCTGACGAGACTCGGCACGTGTAGAACCAAAACCCATACGGTATACAACGTTATCCAGACGTGACTCTAAAAGTTGCAGAAGGTTTTCACCCGTTGCACCTTTACGGCGCGCTGCTTCTTTATAGTAGCTGGCGAACTGGCGCTCAAGCACACCGTACATACGGCGAACTTTTTGCTTTTCACGTAACTGAGTACCGTACTCAGATAAACGACCGCGACGCTGACCATGTTGACCAGGTGCTGATTCGATGTTGCATTTAGATTCAATCGCGCGTGAACCACTCTTCAAGAAGAGGTCTGTGCCTTCACGACGGGACAGTTTGCATTTGGGACCAATGTAACGAGCCATTTTTCACTGTCTCCTAATTTACACGCGGCGCTTTTTCGGCGGGCGGCATCCGTTATGGGGGATGGGCGTCACGTCGGTGATGCTTGCGATTTTATAACCGCAACCATTCAAAGCGCGGACTGCTGATTCACGACCAGGACCAGGGCCCTTGACGTTAACATCTAAATTTTTCAAGCCGTATTCCAGAGCCGCCTGACCAGCACGCTCTGCTGCAACTTGCGCAGCAAATGGCGTACTTTTACGCGAACCGCGGAAACCTGAACCACCTGAAGTAGCCCATGACAGAGCATTACCCTGACGGTCTGTAATTGTGATAATTGTATTGTTAAAAGAAGCGTGGATGTGGGCAATGCCATCAACCACTGTCTTTTTAACTTTTTTACGAGGACGAGCAGCTGCTTTAGCCATTAATCAAATTCCTATCTAGAACCAATGCGATTACTTACGGATCGGCTTGCGTGGGCCTTTACGGGTACGCGCGTTGGTTTTGGTGCGCTGACCACGGGCTGGTAGACTACGACGGTGGCGTAAGCCACGGTAGCAACCCAAGTCCATCAGACGCTTGATGTTCATGTTGATTTCGCGACGTAAGTCACCTTCGGTATGAAGGACGGCAACTTCGCCACGCAACTGCTCGATCTGCTCTTCAGAGAGATCTTTAATTTTTGCTGCTGGATTAACTCCAGTAGCAGCGCAAATCTTCTGCGCAGTTGTGCGACCAATACCAAAGATATAGGTCAGCGAGATAACAGTATGCTTGTTATCCGGAATGTTAACGCCTGCAATACGGGCCATTCAGTGTAACTCCAATTGACAGCGACTCACTCTCAGGAAGCCAAGAAAGAAAGCAAGAACCAATGCTGTAATAACTATATATACAACCGAACAGCGCACTAGCTGTCCGGTTCATGACACTACACAATCAGCCTTGGCGCTGCTTGTGACGTGGTTCCGCTTTACAGATCACGCGAACAACACCTTCACGACGTACGATCTTGCAATTGCGGCAAAGCTTTTTCACCGATGCACGAACTTTCATCACTATCTCCTATAGCCTAAAGGCCTTTTAGCGCATTAAACCACTGCCGCCATAGCCTTTCAGGTTGGATTTCTTCATCAGGGATTCGTACTGGTTAGAAACGAGGTGTGATTGTACTTGAGCCATGAAGTCCATTACAACCACAACAACGATCAACAGCGATGTCCCGCCGAGATAAAACGGCACATTTGCAGCTACAACAAGAAATTGCGGTAGCAAACAGACAGCCGTCATGTACAAGGCACCAAACGCGGTTAAGCGGGTAAGCACACCATCAATGTAGCGCGCAGACTGCTCTCCCGGACGGATACCCGGAATAAACGCACCGGATTTTTTCAGGTTTTCAGCAACATCTTTTGGATTAAACATCAATGCTGTATAGAAGAAGCAGAAGAAAATAATCCCTGCACTAAACAACAAAATATTTAAAGGTTGTCCTGGTGCCAGCGCTTGCGATACATCAGCAAGCCACGACATGCTCTCTGATTGGCCGAACCACTGACCAAGAGACGCCGGGAACAACAAGATACTACTGGCGAAGATAGCTGGGATTACACCGGCCATATTCACTTTCAAAGGTAGATGGCTCGTTTGCGCAGCAAATACTTTGCGACCTTGTTGACGCTTAGCATAATGCACGGCAATACGACGCTGACCACGTTCGATAAAGACCACAAAACCAATAATTGCAACAGCAAGCATACCAATCGCAATCAAGGCAAAGATATTAATATCACCTTGACGGGCAGACTCGAAAGACTGACCAATTGCTGCAGGCAAACCAGCAACGATACCAGCAAAAATCAGCATAGAAATGCCATTGCCTACACCGCGCTCAGTAATTTGCTCACCTAACCACATCATAAACATTGCACCAGCAACAAAAGTTGTTACAGCTACAAAGTAAAAGTTGAAGTCACTTGCAAAAGCAACACCTTGACTGGCTAAACCAACGGACATGCCGATCGCTTGTACAAATGCCAATAACAAGGTGCCGTATCGGGTGTACTGGCTAATCTTACGACGACCAGACTCACCTTCCTTCTTCAACTGCTCCAAGTGAGGGCTCACAGCGGTCATCAACTGCATGATAATCGATGCCGAAATATACGGCATGATTCCCAATGCGAAGATACTCATACGCTCAAGCGCACCACCTGAAAACATGTTGAACAGGCTGAGAATGGTTCCCTCATTCTGTCGAAACAGGTCTGCGAGTCGATCGGGGTTAATTCCTGGAACAGGAATGTGTGCACCAATACGGTAGACAATAATCGCCATGAAGAGGAAACGTA
Organism: Denitrificimonas caeni; assembly: GCF_905120345.1. Classification (GTDB taxonomy): domain Bacteria; phylum Pseudomonadota; class Gammaproteobacteria; order Pseudomonadales; family Pseudomonadaceae; genus Denitrificimonas; species Denitrificimonas caeni_A. The sequence continues at coordinate 501,132 of NZ_CAJHOA010000002.1, forward strand.
AGCGTGCCCACAATTCAGACAAACCACCACCACCCATTGCAGAGAGAGAACCTTGCTTAGCCATTTATTCCTCGATTTTTCCGCCAGCTGCTTCGATTGCACTGCGGGCACCTTTGGTGACCCCAATACCCTGCAAAGTAACTGCGCGAGTAACGTCACCAGACAACATGACTTTAACGCGCTTTACATGCAAACCAATCAGATTGGCATCTTTAAGAGTCTGTACTGATACCACATCACCATCAACTTTAGCCAACTCAGAAGTACGAATCTCTGCGCGGTTCATAGCTTTTAATGAAGTGAAACCAAATTTTGGCAGACGAATGTAAAGAGGCTGTTGACCACCCTCAAAACCTGGTGCAACTTTACCACCAGAACGTGAGCTCAGACCTTTATGTCCGCGACCAGCCGTCTTGCCCATACCACTACCGATACCACGGCCGAGACGGACTTTATTGCGACGAGCGCCTGGCGCAGAACGCAAATCGTTCAAATGCATGGATCAGCCCTCCACTCGAAGCAAATAATAAGCTGTATTGATCATGCCGCGATTTTCTGGAGTATCCAGAACTTCAACGGTGTGACCAATGCGACGTAGGCCTAAGCCACGAACGCAAGCCTTGTGATTAGCCAAACGGCCGATCGTGCTCTTAATAAGAGTCACTTTAACGGTTGCTTGAGACATGGTTAGAGAATCTCCTCGACACTTTTGCCACGTTTAGCAGCAACTGAATCAGGTGATTGCATGGTTTTCAAACCTTTAAACGTTGCATAAACAACGTTGACTGGGTTAGTAGAACCATAGCACTTAGCTAATACGTCCTGAACACCTGCAACCTCTAAAACCGCACGCATTGCACCACCGGCAATTACACCAGTACCTTCTGATGCAGGCTGCATGAAGATGCGTGAAGCACCATGCACAGCTTTAATTGGGTACTGTAAAGTAACACCATTTAAATCAACCTGAATCATATTGCGTCGTGCTGCTTCCATAGCTTTTTGAATTGCTGCTGGAACTTCGCGTGATTTACCGCGGCCGAAACCTACGCGGCCTTTACCATCACCTACAACGCTCAGCGCTGTAAAAGTGAAGATACGACCACCCTTAACGGTTTTAGCTACACGGTTGACCTGCACCAATTTCTCGATGTAGCCCTCATCGCGGCTGTCGTCGCGGTTATCGCGTCTTTGATCGTGATTTGCCATAACTTAAAACTCCAGCCCGCCTTCACGAGCAGCATCAGCCAGTGCTTTCACACGACCATGGTACTTGAAGCCAGAACGGTCAAAAGCCACTTTGGCAACACCAGCGGCTTTCGCACGCTCGGCGACCAGCTGGCCTACTTTTTTGGCTGCTTCGATATTGCCTGTGGCTCCATCGCGCAGTTGCGTATCCAAAGTAGAAGCCGAAACTAATACTTGGCTGCCGTCGGCCGAAATGACCTGGGCATAAATATGCTGCGAAGAGCGAAACACGCAAAGACGAGTCATTTGTAACTCGTTCATTTTCAGACGTGCTTTGCGAGAGCGACGCAGTCTTGAAACTTTCTTGTCGTTCATATGCTAGCCCTACTTCTTCTTAGCTTCTTTGCGGCGTACGACTTCATCAGCGTAACGCACACCCTTACCTTTGTATGGTTCTGGACGACGGTACTGACGAATCTCAGCAGCAACCTGACCCAAAACTTGCTTATCGATACCACGAATAATGATATCGGTAGCGCTTGGCGTTTCAGCCGTCACACCTTCAGGCAATTCATAATCAATAGGATGCGAGAAACCTAGAGCTAGAGACAAAATTGGTCCTTTGGCTTGAGCACGATAGCCCACACCAACAAGTTGCAATTTACGCTCGAAGCCCTGGCTAACACCAGTCACCATATTGTTTACTAAAGCACGGGTTGTACCGGCCATAGCACGTGACTGTTGGTCACCATTACGTGCAGCAAAACGAATTTCGCCAGCTTCTTGGGTTACTTCAACTGAAGAATGTACAGTTAACTCTAGGGCACCTTTTGCACCCTTCACCGAAAGCTCTTGGCCAGCGAGTTTTAACTCAACACCGGCTGGTAGCGTGACGGGATTCTTAGCAATGCGAGACATGCTTATCTCCCTTAGAATACGCTACAAAGAACTTCACCACCGATTCCGGCAGCGCGCGCAGCACGATCAGTCATCACACCTTTATTGGTGGAAACAATCGCTACGCCTAAACCTGCACGAACCTTTGGCAGATCATTAGCCGCTTTGTACTGGCGCAGACCAGGACGACTAACACGTTTGATCTCTTCGATAACCGGACGGCCTTCGAAGTATTTTAAATCGATGGTCAACAGCGGCTTAACATCACTGCTGATCTGAAAATCTGTAATATAACCTTCGTTCTTAAGAACATTGGCAACGGCTTGCTTCAAAGTTGAAGAAGGCATAATTACAACAGACTTTTCAGCCATCTGGGCATTACGGATTCGAGTCAGCATATCTGACAACGGGTCCTGCATACTCATGGGCTTGTATCTCCTGATACATAAATTAAAAGGCCAATTGGCCACTATCGCAAAACAATTAGAAATAAAGACTCTGCGAGCCAGACATTCTAATTGATAAAGCACAAACGAATCAAGCCCCATAAGGGGCTTGATAAGTATTTTTTAGCTTATAAGCCAGTTATAAGCTAAATCTGTTACCAGCTGGACTTAACCAAGCCTGGTACATCGCCACGCATTGCAGCTTCACGCAACTTGTTACGGCCTAAACCGAACTTGCGATACACACCATGTGGACGACCTGTAATACGGCAGCGGTTACGCTGACGTGCAGGACAGGCGTCACGTGGTTGCTTTTGCAATGCAACCTGAGCTTCCCAGCGAGCTTCGTCGCTAGACTCTGGATTGGCAATGATAGCTTTAAGCGCGGCACGCTTTACAGCGTACTTTGCTACCGTTAGCGTACGTTTCAGCTCACGGTTGATCATGCTCTTCTTAGCCATGTGCTAACCCTCAGTTACGGAACGGGAATTTGAAAGCACGCAATAAAGCACGGCCTTCATCATCGTTACGAGCGCTGGTGGTCAAAGTAATGTCCAGTCCGCGCAACACATCGATTTTATCGTAATCAATTTCTGGGAAAATAATTTGCTCTTTAACGCCCATGCTGTAGTTGCCGCGTCCGTCAAAAGACTTAGCATTCAGCCCACGGAAGTCACGCACCCGTGGCAGGGAGATCGAAAGCAAACGATCCAAGAATTCATACATAATATCGTTACGTAAAGTAACTTTGACCCCAATCGGCCAATCTTCACGGATTTTAAAACCCGCGATAGATTTGCGTGCATAGGTTACCACAGGCTTTTGGCCAGTGATTTTTTCAAGGTCAGCTACCGCGTGCTCGATAATTTTCTTATCGGTTACAGCTTCGCCTAAACCCATGTTCAGTGTAATTTTCGTTACACGTGGGACTTCCATTACGTTCGCTAACTCAAGAGTTTCCTTGAGTTGTGGAACCAGTTCGTCCCTATATATACTTTTCAGTCGTGCCATGGTGATCTACCTAGCAGCCTCAAGCTTCAACCGGTTTTTGGGTTGACTTGAAGACACGAATTTTCTTGCCATCTTCAACTTTGAAACCAACGCGATCTGCTTTGTTGGTTTCGGCGTTAAAAATAGCCACGTTAGAAGCATTTAGCGGCGCTTCTGTTTCGACGATACCGCCCTGAACTCCGGACATCGGATTAGGCTTGGTATGACGCTTCATCATATTGATGCCGCTCACAACCACACGGTTATCGTCCAGAACTTTCTGAACTTTACCGCGCTTACCTTTATCCTTGCCGGCGATGACGATGATCTCGTCGTTACGACGAATCTTTTGCATGACGGCTACTCCTTAAAGTACTTCAGGTGCGAGTGAGACGATCTTCATAAACTTATCGTTACGAAGTTCGCGCGTCACTGGCCCGAAGATACGAGTTCCGATCGGCTCTTGCTTGTTGTTCAAAAGAACAGCAGCGTTACCGTCGAAGCGAATTACTGAACCATCTGCGCGACGTACACCAAAACGAGTACGTACAACAACAGCGGTCATTACTTGGCCTTTTTTAACTTTGCCGCGTGGAATTGCTTCCTTAACAGTGACTTTAATAATGTCACCGATACCGGCATAGCGACGGTGTGAACCGCCAAGGACCTTGATGCACATTACTCGACGAGCGCCGCTGTTATCAGCGACATCGAGCATAGATTGAGTCTGAATCATATAATTTCTCCGACCCTAGGCCCTTAGACCACTTCCACGCGCTCAACGACTTCAACCAACGCCCAAGACTTAGTCTTAGCTACTGGACGAGTTTCACTGATAGTGACCTTGTCGCCAGTACGGCATTGATTAGTTTCGTCATGCGCATGCAGTTTAGTCGAACGCTTAACATATTTACCGTAGATCGGGTGCTTAACACGGCGCTCGATTAATACGGTGATTGTCTTGTCCATTTTATCGCTAACAACAATACCTGTTAGCGTACGGACGTTATTCTGAGCTTCAGCCATGATTAATTACCTGCCTTCTGCTGCTTGAGCACAGTCTTTACGCGCGCAATATCACGCTTCACTTGCGACAGCAGGTGAGACTGCGTCAATTGGCCAGTTGCTTTTTGCATGCGCAAGTTAAACTGGTCACGAAGCAGATCAAGCAATTGCTCGTTCAGCTGCTCTACTGATTTTTCACGAAGTTCGGTAGCTTTCATCACATCACCGTCCGCTTAACAAAGGATGTAGCAATCGGCAGTTTAGCAGCGGCCAAGGCAAATGCCTCGCGCGCTAATTCTTCCGAAACACCCTCAATTTCGTACAGAACTTTACCTGGTTGAATCAGGCAAACCCAGTACTCAACAGAACCTTTACCTTTACCCATACGAACTTCGAGTGGTTTTTTGGTAATTGGCTTGTCTGGGAATACACGAATCCAGATTTTACCACCACGTTTAACGTGACGGGTCAATGCACGACGTGCTGACTCAATCTGACGTGCTGTGAGGCGGCCACGGGCAACAGCTTTTAAGCCGTATTCCCCGAAGCTCACTTTGCTACCGCGCTGAGCCAGACCACGGTTGTGGCCAGTCATCATTTTGCGGAACTTCGTACGCTTTGGTTGTAACATTCTGCGTACTCCTTAACGTGCAGCTTTTCTACGAGGCGCTGGTGCGGTTGGTTTTAGTTCTTCATGCTGGCCACCGATGACCTCGCCTTTGAAGATCCAAACCTTAACACCGATCACACCATAAGTAGTGTGAGCTTCGTAGGTGGCATAATCGATATCAGCGCGCAGTGTGTGCAATGGCACACGACCTTCACGATACCATTCGGAACGTGCGATTTCAGCACCGCCAAGACGACCGCCAACTTGGATTTTGATGCCCTTGGCACCAAGACGCATGGCATTCTGTACCGCACGCTTCATAGCGCGACGGAACATCACACGACGCTCCAACTGCTGAGCAACGCTCTGTGCTACTAACAAACCGTCGAGTTCCGGTTTACGGATCTCTTCGATATTGATGTGCACAGGCACACCCATTTTTTTGGTCAGGTCCTGACGTAATTTCTCAACATCCTCACCTTTCTTACCGATAACAATACCGGGACGAGCAGTGTGGATAGTGATACGTGCTGTTTGAGCCGGACGAGCAATCTCGATACGGCTAACGGACGCGTTTTTTAATTTGTCTAAAAGATACGCACGTACTTCTAAGTCGGCATTCAGATAATCCGCATAATTTTTGCGGTCTGCATACCAAACAGACGTGTGTTCCTTGACTATTCCCAGGCGTATGCCAATGGGATGTACTTTCTGACCCATCTGATAACTCCGTTACTTGTCGGCAACCTTGACAGTGATATGACAAGACCGCTTGACGATGCGATCAGCTCGGCCTTTGGCACGAGGCATGATACGCTTTAGCGAACGACCTTCGTTAACGAAAACTGTAGAGACTTTAAGATCATCTACATCAGCACCTTCGTTATGTTCAGCGTTAGCAATCGCAGACTCCAACACTTTCTTGATGATTTCAGCAGCTTTTTTGCTACTGAAAGTCAAAAGATTAAGCGCTTCACCCACTTTCTTCCCGCGAATTTGGTCAGCGACCAAGCGAGCTTTCTGGGCAGAAATGCGAGCGCCCAACAGCTTAGCGGCAACTTCCATCATTAATACCCCTTAACGCCTGGCTTTTTTGTCTGCCACGTGACCACGATAGGTACGAGTAGCAGAAAATTCGCCGAGTTTATGGCCGACCATATCTTCGCTCACTAGAACTGGGACATGCTGACGACCGTTATGTACTGCGATGGTTAAACCAACCATCTGCGGAAGAATCATTGAACGACGCGACCAAGTTTTCACTGGTTTACGATCATTCTTCTCCACCGCAACTTCGATCTTCTTTAGAAGGTGAAGATCGATAAAAGGACCTTTTTTAAGAGAACGTGACACTTGCGTATCCCTCTAATTATTTGCGGCGATGAACGATCATGTTATCGGTGCGCTTGTTCGAACGAGTTTTCGCACCTTTAGTTGGCTTGCCCCACGGTGTAACCGGGTGACGACCACTAGAAGTACGACCCTCACCACCACCATGCGGGTGGTCAACCGGGTTCATACAAGCACCACGAACGGTAGGACGAATGCCTGCCCAACGTGAAGCACCTGCTTTACCCAGTGAGCGTAGGAAATGCTCATGATTCGACACTTCGCCCAATGTTGCGCGGCACTCAGAGAGTACTTTACGCATTTCACCTGAACGGAGACGCAAAGTCACGTACACGCCTTCGCGAGCAACGAGTTGCGCTGAAGTACCAGCTGAACGTGCAATTTGTGCACCTTTACCTGGCTTAAGCTCAACACCGTGGATTGTAGAACCCACAGGAATATTACGCAAAGGTAAGCTGTTACCTGCTTTAATCGGCGCATGCGCACCCGACATCAGCTGCTCACCAGCACTTACACCTTTAGGTGCAAGAATATAACGACGCTCACCGTCTGCATACTTTAATAATGCAATATGCGCAGTACGGTTTGGATCATACTCAATACGCTCTACAGTTGCTGGAATGCCATCTTTGTTACGACGGAAATCCACCAAACGGTAATGCTGCTTATGACCACCACCGATGTGACGCGTGGTAATACGACCATTATTGTTACGACCACCAGTCTTCGATTTTTTCTCGAGCAGTGGTGCGTAAGGAGCGCCTTTATGAAGCTCCTTTGTGACTACGCGGACGACGAAACGACGGCCAGGCGAAGTCGGTTTGCATTTAACAATTGCCATGATGCACCCCTATCTTACTCAGCACTGCTGGTGAAATCGATATCCTGGCCCGGCTGAAGAGCGATATACGCTTTCTTCCAGTCGTTGCGACGACCTAAACCACGCGCAGTACGCTTTGTTTTACCCTTAGCTTTAAGAGTATTCACATTCGCCACTTTCACGTCGAATAAGCTTTCAACAGCCTTTTTGACTTCAAGCTTAGTTGCATCAATTGCAACCTTAAAAACAAACTGGCTCTTACCATCTGCCAGCATAGTAGCCTTTTCAGAGACGTGCGGGCCAAGTAGCACTTTAAATACGCGTTCCTGGTTCATCCCAGCATCTCCTCAAATTTCTTAACTGCAGACACAGTCATTAAGACTTTGTCATAAGCAATCAGACTTACTGGATCAGACGCTTGAACATCACGCACATCAACGTGCGGCAGGTTGCGAGCAGCAAGATACAAATTCTGCTCAACATTCTCTGAAACGATCAATACATCCTGCAGACCCAAAGTATCTAATTTACCCAGCAGGGCTTTTGTCTTAGGGGCATCAACAGAAAAATCTTCAACGACTACCAAACGATCTTGGCGAACCAGCTCAGACAAAATTGAACGCATCGCAGCACGATACATTTTTTTGTTCAATTTCTGTGAGTGATCCTGTGGACGTGCAGCAAATGTTGCCCCGCCCCCACGCCAAATTGGACTACGAATCGTACCAGCACGGGCACGACCAGTACCTTTTTGACGCCAAGGTTTTTTACCACCACCAGAAACTTCTGAACGAGTCTTTTGTTTCTTGCTGCCTTGACGACCACCAGCCATGTAAGCGACTACAGCTTGGTGAACTAGAGTTTCATTGAACTCGCCGCCAAAGGTGCGCTCACAGACATCAATTGCCGCGGCGCCATTTACATTAATTTGCATTTCGGCATTCCCCTCTTAACCGCGAGCCTTCGCCGCTGCACGCACAATGACATTACCGCCGGGTGCGCCTGGAATAGCGCCTTTAACCAACAGCAAATTGCGCTCAGCATCGACACGCACGACTTCTAAGGACTGTGTAGTCTGACGCTCAGCGCCCATATGACCAGACATTTTTTTACCTTTGAAGACGCGACCCGGAGTTTGACATTGACCAATCGAACCCGGAACACGGTGAGATACAGAGTTACCGTGAGTATTGTCTTGACCACGGAAGTTCCAGCGCTTAATGGTACCGGCAAAACCTTTACCTTTAGTCTGGCCCGTTACGTCGACAAGTTGTCCAGCAGTAAACAAGTCAACTGTAACTTCGTCTCCTGCCTTGTACTCGCCTTCTTCAAGACGGAACTCGAGAACTGTACGACCAGCAGCAACGCCAGCCTTAGCAAAATGGCCTGCTTGTGCTTTAGTCACGCGGGAAGCACGACGCTCGCCCACAGTCACTTGCACAGCGCGATAACCATCGCTTTCTTCGTTTTTGAACTGAGTGACGCGATTCGGTTCGACTTCAATAACAGTCACCGGAATCGAGACACCATCTTCGGTGAAAATACGGGTCATCCCGCATTTACGACCGACTACACCTATAGTCATGTCTAAAACCTCATGAGTGTACGGGGCTTTCACCCGCTATGGCCGCCCATTTCAGAGCGTTACACGACTAAAACCACCTGGTTTTAGCCGAGGCTGATCTGCACTTCCACGCCAGCCGCAAGATCAAGCTTCATTAACGCATCAACTGTTTTATCAGTTGGCTGAACAATGTCCAGCACGCGCTTATGAGTGCGAATTTCGTACTGATCGCGCGCGTCTTTGTTGACGTGCGGTGAAACCAGAACGGTAAAACGCTCTTTACGGGTCGGCAGTGGAATTGGACCACGCACCTGAGCACCAGTACGTTTCGCGGTTTCCACGATTTCCTGGGTTGATTGATCGATCAGGCGATGGTCAAAAGCCTTCAACCGGATACGGATTTGTTGATTTTGCATTCTGACCTCAGACTCTTAGTTACCTTCCCCATCAGACGAGCCTCGTCCGATAAAAGGAGGCGCAATTCTAATGGCGTCTAGATAATATGTCAACTATAAAGAAAAACCCCCGCAAGCGAGGGTTCTTCTATGGTCATCACTTAAGCGATGATTTTTGCAACAACACCGGCACCAACAGTACGACCACCTTCGCGAATTGCGAAACGTAGACCGTCTTCCATGGCGATTGGCGCAATCAGGGTAACGTCAAGTTTAACGTTATCGCCTGGCATTACCATCTCGATACCTTCTGGAAGTTCGCAACTGCCTGTTACGTCAGTGGTACGGAAGTAGAACTGTGGACGGTAGCCTTTGAAGAATGGAGTGTGACGTCCGCCTTCTTCTTTTGACAACACGTAAATTTCTGCTTCAAAGCGCGTGTGCGGCTTGATTGAACCAGGCTTGGCCAATACTTGACCACGCTCGATATCTTCACGCTTAGTACCACGCAACAGCACACCAACGTTCTCACCTGCACGACCTTCGTCGAGCAACTTACGGAACATTTCAACACCGGTACAGGTGGTTTTTACAGTGTCTTTCAGACCGATGATTTCAACTTCTTCACCAACTTTAACGATTCCACGCTCAACACGACCTGTTACTACAGTACCGCGACCTGAGATAGAGAATACGTCTTCAATTGGCAACAAGAATGGCAGGTCAATTGCACGTACTGGCTCTGGGATGTAAGAGTCTAATGTCTCTACCAGAGTTTTAACTGCAGTTGTTCCTAGACCGTTCTCATCACGACCTTCCAACGCCATCAGCGCTGAACCAGTAATGATAGGAGTATCGTCACCTGGGAAATCGTACATGCTGAGCAAGTCACGCACTTCCATTTCAACAAGCTCTAACAACTCTTCGTCGTCAACCATGTCTGCTTTGTTCAGGAACACTACGATGTACGGAACACCAACCTGACGTGACAGCAAGATGTGCTCACGCGTCTGTGGCATAGGGCCGTCAGCAGCTGAACAAACCAGAATAGCGCCATCCATCTGTGCAGCACCAGTGATCATATTTTTAACGTAGTCAGCGTGACCTGGGCAGTCAACGTGCGCATAGTGACGCATCGGTGAGTCATACTCAACGTGTGACGTGTTAATGGTAATACCACGTGCTTTTTCTTCAGGTGCGTTATCGATCTGGTCGTAACCTTTCGAAGTACCTGTACCGCCGAATACTTCAGCGCAAACACGAGTCAGTGCAGCTGTCAGTGTGGTTTTACCATGGTCAACGTGACCAATAGTACCAACGTTCAGGTGCGGTTTATTACGTTCAAATTTTTCCTTAGCCACGATATATTACCTCTTAACGAAATGGGCTGGATTAACCTTGTTTTTTAACAATTGCATCGGCAATATTCGCCGGCGCTTCTGAGTACTTAGAGAACTCCATAGAGTAACTCGCACGACCTTGAGACATTGAGCGAACGTCGGTAGCGTAACCAAACATCTCCCCCAATGGAACCTCTGCGCGAATCACTTTACCGGAAGGACTATCATCCATACCTTGGATTAAGCCACGACGACGGTTCAGGTCACCCATCACATCGCCCATGTAGTCTTCAGGTGTTACCACCTCAACCTTCATGACCGGCTCAAGTAGCACTGCGCCACCTTTTTGAGCAAGCTGCTTAGTTGCCATCGAAGCAGCGATCTTAAACGCCATTTCGTTAGAGTCAACATCATGGTAAGAACCATCAAAGACTGCAGCTTTCAGACCGATGAGCGGATAGCCGGCAACAATACCGTTTTTCATCTGCTCTTCGATACCTTTCATAATTGCTGGGATGTATTCTTTAGGAACAACACCACCAACAACCTCATTGGTAAACACTAAACCTTCCACGCCTTCATCGGCAGGAGCAAAGCGAATCCAACAATGACCGAACTGACCGCGACCACCTGACTGACGGACAAATTTGCCTTCAATTTCACAGGAGTTACGGATCGTTTCGCGGTAGGCCACTTGTGGCTTACCGATGTTCGCTTCAACGTTAAACTCACGACGCATCCGGTCAACCAAGATATCAAGGTGCAACTCACCCATACCTGAGATGATCGTCTGACCTGTTTCTTCGTCAGTTTTAACGCGGAACGATGGATCTTCTTGTGCCAAACGGCCCAAGGCAATACCCATTCTTTCTTGGTCAACCTTGGTTTTCGGCTCAACTGCTACCGAGATAACAGGCTCAGGGAAATCCATACGCTCAAGAATGATTGGCTTATCGATCGAGCACAAGGTATCCCCTGTGGTCACATCTTTCATGCCGATCAGCGCAGCAATATCGCCCGCGCGAACTTCTTTGATCTCTTGACGATCGTTTGCGTGCATTTGCACCATACGACCAACGCGCTCGCGCTTGCCTTTTACCGAGTTAATCACTGAGTCGCCGGATGCCAGGACGCCAGAGTAAACACGAATAAAGGTCAAAGTACCGACGAATGGGTCAGTGGCGATCTTGAACGATAAAGCAGCAAAAGGCGCTGAATCATCTGCTGGACGATCTTCAACTTGGTCTTCTTTGTCTGGATGCACACCTTTAATTGGTGGAATCTCAGTTGGCGCAGGCAAGTAGTCGATCACAGCATCGAGAACCAATGGCACACCCTTATTTTTAAAGGATGAACCACAAACAGCCGGGACGATTTCACCAGCGATCGTGCGCGCACGCAGACCTGCTTTGATTTCCTCGTTGGTTAATTCAACACCTTCGAGGTATTTGTCCATCAACTCTTCGCTTGATTCCGCAGCGGCTTCGATCATCAAAGCACGATACTCTTCAGCCTCGGCAAGCATATCAGCCGGAATATCTTCTTCACGATAGGTCAAACCCATATCAGCATCATCCCAATAACGGGCTTTCATGCTAATTAAGTCAACTTGACCAATGAAGTTTTCTTCCATACCAATCTGCAATTGCAATGCAACTGGAGTGTGACCTAAACGCTGTTTGATTTGAGCCAAAACGCGTTTAAAGTCTGCACCCTGACGGTCCAACTTGTTCACGTAAACAATACGTGGAACGCCGTACTTGTTCGCTTGACGCCATACAGTCTCAGACTGAGGCTCAACACCGGACGAACCACAGAACACAACGACCGCGCCATCGAGAACACGCAGTGAACGCTCTACTTCAATAGTGAAGTCAACGTGACCTGGTGTATCAATAACGTTTACACGGTACTTATCGTACTGCTTCTTAGAGCCTTCCCAGAAAGCGGTAACAGCAGCAGAAGTAATAGTAATTCCGCGCTCTTGTTCCTGTGCCATCCAGTCAGTGGTACTTGCGCCATCATGGGTCTCACCCATCTTATGGTTCACACCTGTATAGAACAGGATACGCTCAGTTGTCGTGGTTTTACCCGCGTCAACGTGCGCACAGATACCAATGTTACGGTAGCGATTAATAGGGGTAGTACGAGCCACAGTAAGTTCCTCGCTAAATTAAAAACGGTAGTGCGAGAAAGCCTTGTTGGCTTCTGCCATGCGGTGCACGTCTTCACGCTTCTTAACGGCTGAGCCTTTACCATCAGCAGCGTCCATCAGTTCGCCAGCTAAACGTAAAGCCATTGATTTCTCACCACGCTTACGCGCAGCGTCAACCAACCAGCGCATTGCTAAAGCATTACGGCGTGAAGGACGGACTTCAACAGGAACCTGGTAGGTAGCACCACCTACACGACGGGATTTAACTTCGACCAGCGGAGCGATGGCGTCGAGTGCTTTCTCGAAAGTTTCCAGTGGTTCCACGTTTTTACGGGTTTTTACTGTTTCCAGTGCACCGTAAACGATACGCTCGGCAACGGCTTTTTTACCGCTTTCCATAACGTGGTTCATAAATTTTGCAAGAATCTGACTACCATAAATTGGATCGTCTAGAATCTCACGTTTTGCGACTACGCGACGTCTTGGCATTGATAAGCCCTCAAACGGTCTTCAGGTTAGCTCGGGATCTGCTTAATAGCGCCCGACCTTACTCTTATCGACTCGAGAAAATAGAAAAAGAATTACTTAGGACGCTTAGCACCGTACTTAGAGCGACCTTGTTTACGGTCTTTAACACCTGAGGTGTCTAAAGCGCCGCGCACTGTGTGGTAACGAACACCTGGTAAGTCTTTTACGCGACCACCACGGATCAGAACAACACTGTGCTCTTGCAAGTTGTGACCTTCACCGCCGATGTACGAAGCGACTTCAAAGCCATTAGTTAAGCGAACACGACAAACTTTACGTAAGGCTGAGTTCGGTTTTTTAGGCGTAGTTGTATATACACGAGTACATACACCACGACGTTGCGGGCAGTTTTGTAACGCAGGCACGTCGCTTTTTCCGACCATGCGCTTGCGCGACTTACGCACCAGCTGGTTAATAGTTGCCATCTACAAGCTCCACTGTTGTCTTCCGACATAAACAAAATGACGGAATTGAAGAATCCCGCCAATTTTGGGGGTACAAGAGTCTAATTATACTCCTGCCCCCCGTCAAGGCTAATATTCATACAATTGCATGAACGGTTAGCATTTTACTCTTTTAAATTGAGTGCCTCACTCAGTGCAGCCTCTACATCACTGGCACTAACACCTTGTGGTGACTCAATCGCACGCTTGCGTTTACGCTCTGCGTGGTATGCCAATCCTGTACCTGCTGGAATTAAGCGACCAACAACTACGTTTTCTTTCAGACCACGCAAGTAGTCACGCTTACCAGTTACTGCGGCTTCAGTTAGAACCCGTGTAGTTTCCTGGAACGATGCAGCAGAGATGAATGACTCTGTTGACAGCGACGCTTTAGTAATACCTAGCAATACGCGCTCGAACTTAGCAGGAAAACGATCATTGGTAACCAATGTTTCGTTTTCTTCTAGTACGTGATTGTATTCAGCCTGATCACCTTTAATCAGCGTCGAATCACCCGACTCAGAAATCTCTACTTTACGTAACATTTGACGCAAAATAGTTTCAATGTGTTTATCGTTGATCTTCACACCTTGCAAGCGGTAAACATCTTGAATCTCTGTCACGATGTAACGTGCTAATGCACTCACACCTAACAGACGCAAGATATCGTGCGGATTGCTAGGACCGTCGGAAATAACTTCACCACGGTTGACTTGCTCACCCTCAAACACGTTGAGGTGACGCCATTTGTGAATCAACTCTTCGTACGGATCGCTGCCATCAGTTGGCGTAATCACTAAACGACGCTTACCTTTGGTTTCTTTACCGAACGAAATCGTTCCGCTGACTTCAGCCAAAATAGCCGCTTCTTTCGGACGACGGGCTTCAAACAAGTCAGCTACGCGTGGCAAACCACCAGTAATGTCTCGAGTTTTTGAAGTTTCTTGCGGAATACGCGCAACAACATCACCGATATTGATCCGCGCACCATCGTTTAAGTTCACTAATGCGTGCGGCGGCAAGAAGTATTGCGCAATAACGTCAGTACCCGGCAAGAACAAATCATCCCCATTATCATCAACCAACTTGATCGCAGGACGAATATCTTTACCAGCAGCTGGACGCTCTTGTGGATCCATTACTTCAATATTGCTTAAACCGGTCAACTCATCGGTTTGACGCTTGATAGTAATACCCGCTTCCATACCAACAAACTGGATAACACCCGTTGTTTCAGTAACAATTGGGTGAGTGTGCGGATCCCACTTAGCCACGATAGCACCAGCAGCAACCACATCACCTTCGTTCACTGAAAGAACAGCACCATAAGGAAGCTTATAACGCTCACGCTCACGGCCAAACTCATCAGCAATAGCCAACTCACCCGAACGCGATACTGCAACCAGATTACCGTTATCACGGACAACATGCTTCAAGTTAATCAAACGCACGGTACCGCCGTTTTTAACCTGAACACTGTCTGCAGCTGATGTACGACTTGCCGCACCACCAATGTGGAACGTACGCATCGTCAACTGTGTACCTGGCTCACCAATCGACTGAGCCGCGATAACGCCTACAGCCTCACCTTGGTTAACCTCATGACCACGTGCAAGGTCACGACCGTAGCACTTAGCACAGATACCATGACGGGTTTCACAAGTAATAGGTGAGCGTACGACTACCTCATCAATACTGTTGTTTTCAATAAACTCGACCCAGCTCTCATCAATCAATGTATCCATTGGGATAAGAACTTCATCGCTACCAGGCTTGAGAACATCCTGAGCAATCACACGGCCTAGAACGCGATCACCAAGCGGATCAACAACATCACCACCTTCAATGTGCGGCGTTAATACCAGACCGTCTTCAGTACCACAGTCAACCTGAGTCACCACCAAGTCTTGCGCAACATCGACTAGACGACGCGTCAAGTAACCGGAGTTAGCCGTTTTCAACGCCGTATCGGCCAGACCTTTACGCGCACCGTGGGTCGAAATAAAGTACTGCAGTACGTTTAGACCTTCACGGAAGTTTGCGGTAATCGGCGTTTCGATAATTGAGCCATCTGGCTTAGCCATCAGACCACGCATACCAGCCAACTGACGAATCTGCGCTGCCGAGCCTCGAGCACCGGAGTCAGCCATCATATACATCGAGTTAAACGACTCTTGACTAACGGTTTCGCCATCGCGGTTGACCACCGGCTCAGTCGAAAGGTTGGCCATCATCGCTTTAGACACTTCATCGTTGGCTTTTGACCAAAGGTCGATGACTTTGTTGTACTTTTCGCCCTGAGTAACCAGACCTGAAGCATATTGCTTTTCAATTTCTTTAACTTCTTCAACAGCGCGATCAATGATCGTAACTTTCTCATCTGGGATGACAAAGTCATTGACGCCAATTGAAACGCCTGAAATCGTTGAGTAAGCAAAACCTGTGTACATTAACTGGTCAGCAAAAATCACAGTCTCTTTCAAGCCAACGACGCGATAACATTGGTTGATCAGATTTGAAATTGCTTTTTTCTTCATCGGCTGATTGACGATAGAGAATGGCAGACCTGCTGGTACGATTTGGAATAACAACGCACGACCAATCGTGGTATCCACAATTTTTGTATTGTGAACTGAACCACCATCGCGATCGTTGACAGTTTCGCTAATACGAACCTTTACTTTGGCATGCAGTGCTGCATCACCGGAGCGGTAGACACGGTCCACTTCTTGCAGATCAGCAAAGATACGGCCTTCACCCTTAGCGTTAATCGCTTCACGGGTCATATAGTACAGACCAAGAACAACGTCTTGCGAAGGTACAATAATTGGCTCACCGTTAGCAGGCGACAGGATGTTGTTGGTTGACATCATTAAAGCACGTGACTCAAGCTGTGCCTCTAAGGTCAAGGGCACGTGTACCGCCATTTGGTCACCGTCGAAGTCAGCGTTATACGCCGCACAAACTAACGGGTGCAATTGAATGGCTTTACCTTCAATCAGTACCGGCTCAAATGCTTGAATACCTAAACGGTGCAGTGTTGGCGCACGGTTAAGTAGGACTGGGTGCTCGCGAATCACATCCGCTAAAACGTCCCAAACCTCTGGTAATTCACGCTCAACCATTTTCTTGGCAGCTTTAATGGTTGTCGCTAAACCACGTTGCTCAAGTTTTCCGAAAATAAACGGCTTAAATAATTCAAGCGCCATTTTTTTCGGTAAACCGCACTGGTGTAAACGTAGAGCTGGACCCACTACGATCACCGAACGACCGGAGTAGTCAACACGCTTACCGAGCAAGTTCTGACGGAAACGACCTTGTTTACCTTTGATCATATCGGCCAAAGATTTCAACGGACGCTTGTTACTGCCGGTGATAGCACGGCCACGACGACCGTTATCAAGCAGAGCATCGACTGACTCTTGCAGCATACGCTTTTCGTTGCGCACGATGATATCAGGTGCAGACAAGTCCAACAGACGCTTGAGACGGTTGTTACGGTTGATCACTCGACGATAAAGGTCATTGAGATCAGAGGTGGCAAAACGGCCGCCATCGAGCGGCACTAAAGGCCGTAAATCCGGTGGCAAGACTGGCAGAACGGTAAGAACCATCCACTCAGGCTTATTGCCTGAACCGAAGAAAGCCTCCATCAGCTTTAAACGCTTAGACAGTTTCTTGATTTTAGTTTCTGAGTTGGTTTGCGGAATTTCTTCACGCAAGTGATTGATCTCATGCTCAAGATCAATTTCCATCAGCAGCTCGCGAACGGCTTCAGCACCCATACGCGCATCAAAGTCATCACCAAACTCTTCTAAGGCTTCAAAATACTGCTCATCGTTGAGCAGTTGGCCTTTTTCTAGCGTGGTCATGCCGGGGTTAATCACCACATAGCTTTCAAAATACAACACGCGCTCAATGTCACGCAGAGTCATATCTAGCAGCAAGCCAATACGGCTTGGTAGTGACTTCAAGAACCAAATATGTGCACATGGCGATGCCAGCTCAATGTGCGCCATACGCTCGCGACGGACTTTAGACAGTGCAACTTCAACGCCGCACTTCTCACAGATCACACCGCGGTGCTTGAGACGCTTGTACTTACCGCACAAGCACTCATAGTCTTTTACCGGACCAAAAATCTTGGCACAGAACAGGCCGTCACGCTCAGGCTTAAATGTGCGATAGTTAATAGTCTCTGGTTTTTTAACTTCACCAAAGGACCATGAGCGAATCATTTCTGGAGAGGCGAGCGTAATCTTAATCGCGTCGAACTCTTCAACTTGGCTCTGGTTTTTTAATAAATTCAGTAAATCTTTCAAGGCCTTTCCTCCTGACGGAGCGGGGAGCGGGTATCTCTACGCCGCTCCTAATACGCACGCGTGTTAAACGGTTTCCAGTTCGATATCGATACCGAGCGAACGAATTTCTTTGATCAGTACGTTGAAAGACTCTGGCATGCCAGGCTCCATACGGTGATCTCCGTCTACAATGTTTTTATACATTTTAGTTCGGCCGTTCACGTCATCCGATTTCACGGTCAACATTTCTTGCAGAGTATATGCAGCACCGTATGCTTCCAGTGCCCACACCTCCATCTCACCAAAGCGCTGTCCACCGAACTGTGCTTTACCGCCCAGAGGCTGCTGCGTGACAAGACTGTACGAACCAGTGGAACGCGCATGCATTTTATCGTCGACCAAGTGGTTCAACTTCAGCATGTACATATAACCAACAGTCACAGGTCGATCGAAGGCATTACCGGTACGACCGTCATATAGCGTCATCTGTCCACTTTCTGGCAGATCAGCTAACTTCAGCATCGCTTTAATTTCAAGTTCGGAAGCACCATCAAACACCGGCGTGGCCATTGGTACACCAGCACGCAAGTTTTCAGATAAATCCATAATTTCTTGATCAGTCAGACCATCGAGATCGACACGGTCTTCATCAGCACCACCGATTTCGTTGTAGATCTGATGCAAGAAAGCACGTAACTCAGTGACTTTACGCTGCTCTTCCATCATGCGGTTAATCTTTTCACCCAAGCCTTTAGCCGCTAAGCCAAGGTGAGTTTCAAGAATCTGACCAACGTTCATCCGCGATGGAACACCCAGCGGGTTCAATACGATATCAACCGGCGTACCATCAGCATCATGCGGCATGTCTTCGACAGGCATAATCACCGATACAACACCTTTGTTACCGTGACGTCCGGCCATTTTATCGCCAGGCTGAATGCGACGTTTGATCGCTAGATACACTTTAACGATCTTCTGTACGCCAGGTGCTAAATCATCACCCTGCTGCAGCTTACGTTTTTTGTCTTCAAATTTCTCGTCCAGCAACTTACGACGATCTGACAAATAAGCTTGAGCTTTTTCAAGCTGCTCATTCAACGCATCATCAGCCATACGCAATTTGAACCACTGACCGTGCTCAATACCGTCAAGCATTTCATTGGTCAGCTCAGTGCCTTTCTTAAGACCAGCACCACCTTCAGCCTTGTTACCCACCAAGTGGGCACGCAAACGCTCAAAGGTTGCACCTTCAACAATGCGGAACTCTTCGTTAAGGTCTTTACGGATCTCATCGAGCTGCGATTTTTCAATCGACAAGGCACGCGCATCACGCTCAACACCGTCGCGAGTGAAGACCTGAACATCAATGATGGTACCTTTGGTGCCAGTTGGAACGCGCAATGACGTATCTTTAACATCAGAGGCTTTCTCACCGAAGATAGCACGCAACAGTTTTTCTTCTGGCGTCAGCTGTGTTTCGCCTTTTGGCGTCACTTTACCAACCAGAATATCGCCTGCTTCAACTTCAGCACCAACATAGACAATACCCGCTTCATCAAGCTTGTTCAGCGCAGCTTCACCAACGTTCGGAATATCCGACGTGATTTCTTCTGGGCCGAGCTTGGTGTCACGTGAGACGCAGGTGAGCTCTTGAATGTGGATAGTCGTGTAACGATCTTCTTCTACAACCCGCTCAGACAACAAGATGGAGTCTTCAAAGTTGTAACCATTCCACGGCATAAATGCCACGCGCATGTTCTGGCCTAAAGCAAGTTCACCCATATCAGTGGATGGACCGTCAGCCATAATATCGCCACGTGAAACTTTTTCACCTTTACGCACCAATGGACGCTGGTTGATACAGGTATTTTGGTTAGAACGTGTATATTTAGTCAGGTTGTAGATATCTACACCCGCCTCACCCGTTTCCACTTCGTCATCATTAACGCGGACAACGATACGACTGGCATCAACCGATTCAATCACACCACCACGACGAGCAACTTCACACACGCCTGAGTCGCGGGCAACGTTACGCTCCATACCGGTACCGACAAGAGGCTTGTCCGCACGCAGCGTTGGAACGGCCTGACGTTGCATGTTCGAACCCATCAAAGCACGGTTAGCATCATCGTGCTCAAGGAACGGAATCAATGAGGCAGCAACCGATACCACTTGCTTCGGCGACACATCCATTAAAGTCACGTCTTCAGGTGCTTTAACAGTGGTCTCATTCATATGACGAACAGTTACCAACTCCTCAATCAGGACGTTGTCTTCGTTCATCAAGGCTGAAGCCTGAGCAACAACGTGATCAGCTTCTTCAATCGCTGATAAGAAAACAATCTCATCAGTTACTTTGCCTTCGTTCACGATGCGGTATGGTGTCTCAAGGAAACCATAGCTATTGGTACGAGCATAGGTTGCCAACGAGTTGATCAAACCAATGTTTGGACCTTCTGGCGTTTCAACTGGGCAAACACGACCATAGTGAGTCGGGTGTACGTCACGGACTTCAAAGCCTGCGCGCTCACGGGTCAAACCACCTGGGCCGAGCGCAGAGACGCGACGCTTGTGGGTGATCTCTGACAGCGGGTTGTTTTGGTCCATAAACTGCGAGAGCTGGCTGGAACCGAAGAACTCTTTAACCGCGGCAGCCACTGGCTTCGCGTTAATCAGATCTTGCGGCATTAAGCCTTCGCTTTCAGCCATTGACAGACGTTCTTTAACTGCACGCTCAACACGGACTAAACCAACACGGAATTGGTTTTCAGCCATCTCACCAACGCAACGAACACGACGGTTACCGAGGTGGTCGATATCATCGACAATACCGTGACCGTTACGAATCGCAACGATGGTTTTGAGTACGTCAACAATATCTTCTTTGCTGAGTACGCCTTCGCCTAAAATTTCAGTACGACCGATACGACGGTTGAACTTCATCCGGCCAACAGCAGACAAGTCATAACGCTCTGATGCGAAGAACAGGTTCTTAAACAAGTTCTCAGCGGCATCCTTAGTTGGCGGCTCGCCTGGACGCATCATGCGGTAAATTTCAACCAATGCTTCAAGTTGATTAGTAGTGCTATCAACTTTCAAGGTGTCGGAAATAAACGGTCCGCAGTCAATGTCATTGGTATACAGCGCTTCAATTTGTACCACTTGCGCGTCAACGACTGTCTGCAACATTTCAGCAGTCAGTTCAGTATTACACTCAACTAAGATCTCACCGGTTGCAGGGTGCACGATTGGCTTAGCTGTAGTCACACCAACAATGTACTCAGTAGGCACTACCAGCTTGGTAATACCCGCTTTCTCCAACTGATTGATGTGTCGTGAAGTAATACGACGACCTTCTTCAACAATAACTTTATCGTTATCGTCTTTAATATCAAAGGTAGCCATCTCGCCACGTAAACGCTGCGGAACCAGTTCCAGACTGGCCTCATCAGCAGACACATGGAATACGTTAGTCGCATAGAAGGTCGCAAGAATTTCTTCTGTGGTATAACCCAATGCACGCAACAATACTGAAGCAGGCAATTTACGGCGACGGTCAATACGCACAAACACGCAGTCTTTTGGATCGAATTCAAAATCGAGCCATGAACCACGGTAAGGAATAATGCGAGCGGAGTACAACAGTTTACCTGAGCTATGTGTCTTGCCACGGTCATGGTCAAAGAACACACCCGGTGAGCGGTGTAACTGGGAAACGATTACACGCTCGGTACCGTTGATTACAAAGGTACCATTTTCAGTCATCAGTGGGATTTCGCCCATATAGACTTCTTGCTCTTTAATATCTTTAATCGCTTTACTTGATGATTCACGATCGAAAATAATTAAGCGCACTTTTACGCGCAGTGGGACGGCATACGTCACACCACGTAAAGAACATTCTTTAACATCAAAAGCGGGTTCGCCTAGGCGATACCCTACGTACTCAAGCGCTGCATTACCTGAATAACTAATAATCGGAAATACCGATTTAAAGGCTGCATGCAGGCCAATATCACGGAACTGCTCCTTGCTCACGCCAGTCTGCAGAAATTCACGGTAAGAATCTAATTGGATTGCCAGTAGATACGGCACATCCATCACATCCTGCAGCTTGCTAAAGTCCTTGCGGATACGTTTTTTCTCAGTATATGAGTAAGCCATCAGCGTTCCCCAGCTTGGTAACCTGCCTGTTGGATACTTCCGGCGGAAATACCCAGTAAATCGTGCAAACATTTATTCTTCAGTTAGCTCTTGAGTTCTGCCTGAGGCATCCACTCAATGAAGAGCTATAACAGAAAAAGGCCGGTGACATCAGCCACCAGCCATCAGCCCTTTGCACAGGCTGTTATGCAACATCTAGCTTATTTAAGCTCGACTGAAGCACCTGCTTCTTCCAGCGTTTTCTTAGCTGCTTCAGCTTCATCTTTTGATACGTCTTCTTTAACAACGCCTGGTGCGCCGTCAACAACTGCTTTAGCTTCTTTCAGACCTAGGCCTGTCAGTTCGCGAACTGCTTTAATCACGTTAACTTTCTTCTCGCCAGCTGCTAACAGCATAACGGTGAATTCAGTTTGTTCTTCAGCAACAACTGCAACTGCTGCAGCTGGGCCTGAAGCTGCAGCTGCAGTCACGCCAAATTTCTCTTCCATTGCAGTGATCAGTTCAACAATTTGCATTACTGACATTTCTGAAACGGCGTTAAGAATATCTTCGTTAGTAAGAGCCATGACTCTATGCTTCCTATATTGGTGATGACTTAATTAAGCCACCAAAATCAAAAATTTGTGTAAAGAGCGAAAGCTTAAGCGGCTTCTGCTTCTTTCTGATCGCGAACTGCTGCCAAAGTACGAGCCAGTTTGCTGGTCGCGCCTTGAATAACACTCATCAACTGAGATACCGCTTCGTCGAATGTTGGCAAGGTTGCCAATACGTCGATTTGGTTGGCTGCAATCAAGTTACCTTCAAAAGCGGCTGCTTTGATCTCAAACTTATCCTGACCTTTAGCGAATTCTTTGAAAATACGAGCAGCTGCGCCCGGATGTTCATTAGAAAATGCAATCAAGGTCGGGCCTGTGAACACGTCGCTGAGGACCTCATACTGAGTTCCTGCAACAGCGCGACGCAATAATGTATTACGTACAACACGTACATATACACCTGCTTCACGAGCCTCTTTACGGAGTCCGGTCATAGCGCTTACTTTTACGCCGCGGGCATCAACCACAACAGCGGAAAGGGCAGCTTGGGCAGCCTCGTTGACTTCAGCGACGATAGCTTTCTTGTCTTCGAGTCTAATTGCCACGGGTTTTACTCCTGCTTATTTCATTTCACTCAGTAAACTGAGCGCTTATTTGGTGTCTGATTCAAAAATGAATCGGGAGCACCATCTACGTAGGCAAATATCAGTGACACATATTTCTTAAGACGAATGCCACCTACGGTCTTTGACGGCCCCCGCTAAGCAGGGACCCCAAAACTGTCAGCGTAAAATTACTTAACTTCTACTAGGCTTGACTGATCAATGATCAGACCAGGACCCATAGTACTGCTTAATGTAATACGCTTTACATAAATGCCTTTTGATGAAGAAGGCTTCAAGCGGCGTAGCTCAGCAAGTAACGCTTCAGCGTTTTGCTTAAGTTTAGCTGGCTCAAAGTCAATCTGGCCAATTGCAGCATGAATGATACCGTTTTTATCAGTACGGAAACGTGCTTGACCTGCTTTAGCATTGTTTACTGCTGTAGCAACATCAGGCGTCACAGTACCTACTTTAGGGTTAGGCATCAGACCACGTGGGCCAAGCACCTGTCCTAACTGACCAACAACGCGCATCGCATCAGGAGATGCAATAACAACGTCATAGTTTAGGTCACCGGCTTTCATTTCTGCAGCCAGGTCATCCATACCTACTTTGTCAGCACCGGCAGCCAAAGCTGCTTCAGCAGCTGGACCTTGTGCAAACACAGCAACGCGTACAGTTTTACCTGTACCGTTTGGCATTACAGTTGCACCACGTACAACTTGGTCAGATTTACGCGGATCAACACCAAGGTTAATCGCAATATCAACTGACTCTTTAAATTTGATAGTAGACAGTTCGTTTAATAAACTTGCTGCTGCTTCAAATGAATACTGCTTACCAGCTTCTACTTTAGATGCGATAGCTTGTTGACGTTTTGAAAGCTTAGACATTACACGCCCTCCACGTTCAAGCCCATGCTGCGCGCGGAGCCAGCAATGGTACGAACAGCAGCATCAAGTTCAGATGCAGTTAAATCAGCTTCTTTAATTTTCACGATTTCTTCTAGTTGCTCACGTGTCACAGTACCCACTTTCTGAGTATTTGGACGCGCTGAACCAGCAGAAACACCTGCAGCTTTTTTCAATAACACAGCAGCTGGTGTACTTTTAGTTTCAAAAGTAAAGCTACGGTCACTGTAAACAGTAATAATTACTGGTGTTGGCAAACCTGCCTCAACACCTTGAGTTCTTGCGTTAAACGCCTTACAGAACTCCATAATATTCACACCATGTTGACCCAATGCTGGACCGACTGGTGGCGAAGGGTTCGCCTGACCTGCTTTAACTTGTAGCTTAATATAAGCTTGAATCTTCTTAGCCATGATTCACTCCAAAATGGGTATAACGCCTTCAGGCTTCCCAGTAATTTATCTGCCAGTCCTTTGACAAAAAAACCCCGCAACTAAAAGCTGCAGGGTGGCATCCATGATTCGCGTCAGACTTTCTCGACCTGACTAAATTCTAGCTCTACAGGTGTTGAACGTCCAAAAATAAGAACAGCCACTTGAATACGACTTTTCTCATAGTTAACTTCTTCAACAACACCATTAAAGTCTGCAAATGGACCATCATTAACACGCACGGTCTCACCTGGCTCAAACAGTGTTCTTGGACGTGGCTTATCACCACTGTCTTCAACACGTCGCAAAATCGCATCAGCTTCTTTTTCAGTAATTGGTGCAGGTTTAGCTGCAGTACCACCAATAAAGCCAAGAACTCGCGGCGTATCTTTAATTAAGTGCCAAGCAGCTTCGGACATTTCAACTTGAACGAGCACATAGCCTGGAAAAAACTTACGTTCGCTTTTTCGCTTTTGACCATTTCTCATCTCCACAACTTCTTCAGTTGGGACGAGAACATCGCCAAACTCTTCTTCCATACCAGCAAACTTAATACGCTCAATTAAATGGCGCATCACTTGTTTTTCATAGCCTGAATAGGCGTGAACGACATACCAACGCTTAGCCACAGAGCACCCTTAACCTACAATCAATGAGACAAGCCACCCAAGGAGCGAGTCAAGCCCCCAAAGCAAGAGCGCCATTATTAAAACAACAACAACAACAATTAATGTTGTCTGCGTAGTTTCTTGCCTGTTTGGCCAAACAACTTTACGAATTTCAGCGCGTGATTCTTTTGCTAAAGTAAGGAAAGCCTGCCCTTTTGCTGTCTGCACGGCAACAAAAAACGCCAAAGCAGCAAGAACAACCAGAGCTAATACACGATATAGAATTGATTCAGCAGCAAAGTATTGATTACCAACAACGCCCAATATAACTAGCGCAGCAACAACCAACCATTTAACAGAATCTAAACGACTTACCTTGGATTCAGTTTTTGCATTCATTACTTAGAATCCTAAATTGGAATGCCAGCTAATTAGAAAGCTGGCAGGCCAGGAGGGAATCGAACCCCCAACCTACGGTTTTGGAGACCGTCGCTCTGCCAATTGAGCTACTGGCCTAGAACATTGCTAGGCCGGCTATGATACCGACCTAGCGTAACAAGTTCAAGCCTTATGCAATAATTTTTGCAACAACACCGGCACCAACAGTACGACCACCTTCGCGAATTGCGAAACGTAGACCGTCTTCCATGGCGATTGGCGCAATCAGGGTAACGTCAAGTTTAACGTTATCGCCTGGCATTACCATCTCGATACCTTCTGGAAGTTCGCAACTGCCTGTTACGTCAGTGGTACGGAAGTAGAACTGTGGACGGTAGCCTTTGAAGAATGGAGTGTGACGTCCGCCTTCTTCTTTTGACAACACGTAAATTTCTGCTTCAAAGCGCGTGTGCGGCTTGATTGAACCAGGCTTGGCCAATACTTGACCACGCTCGATATCTTCACGCTTAGTACCACGCAACAGAACACCAACGTTCTCACCTGCACGACCTTCGTCGAGCAACTTACGGAACATTTCAACACCGGTACAGGTGGTTTTTACGGTGTCTTTCAGACCGATGATTTCAACTTCTTCACCAACTTTAACGATTCCACGCTCAACACGACCTGTTACTACAGTACCGCGACCTGAGATAGAGAATACGTCTTCAATTGGCAACAAGAATGGCAGGTCAATTGCACGTACTGGCTCTGGGATGTAAGAGTCTAATGTCTCTACCAGAGTTTTAACTGCAGTTGTTCCTAGACCGTTCTCATCACGACCTTCCAACGCCATCAGCGCTGAACCAGTAATGATAGGAGTATCGTCACCTGGGAAATCATACATGCTGAGCAAGTCACGCACTTCCATTTCAACAAGCTCTAACAACTCTTCGTCGTCAACCATGTCTGCTTTGTTCAGGAACACTACGATGTACGGAACACCAACCTGACGTGACAGCAAGATGTGCTCACGCGTCTGTGGCATAGGGCCGTCAGCAGCTGAACAAACCAGAATAGCGCCGTCCATCTGTGCAGCACCAGTGATCATGTTTTTAACGTAGTCAGCGTGACCTGGACAGTCAACGTGCGCATAGTGACGCATCGGTGAGTCATACTCAACGTGTGACGTGTTAATGGTAATACCACGTGCTTTTTCTTCAGGTGCGTTATCGATCTGGTCGTAACCTTTCGAAGTACCTGTACCGCCGAATACTTCAGCGCAAACACGAGTCAGTGCAGCTGTCAGTGTGGTTTTACCATGGTCAACGTGACCAATAGTACCAACGTTCAGGTGCGGTTTATTACGTTCGAATTTTTCCTTAGCCATTGCTACCACCCTCTGATTAAGCGCACTTATTTTTATAAGCACATACAAGAAAGGCAGATATATACATATCTGCCTTTATTTTTACTATGGAGCTCATGAGCGGAGTCGAACCGCTGACCTCACCCTTACCAAGGGTGTGCTCTACCAACTGAGCTACATGAGCAAAACGGTGCAAATGCAATTGGAGCGGGTAGCGGGAATCGAACCCGCATCATCAGCTTGGAAGGCTGAGGTTCTACCACTAAACTATACCCGCATTGCACTTGCTTAAAATATGGTGGAGGGAGAAGGATTCGAACCTTCGAAGCTCACGCGTCAGATTTACAGTCTGATCCCTTTGGCCGCTCGGGAACCCCTCCTTAAGCGAGGCGACATCATCCGCCATAGAGACTTTTATGTCAAGCGCATTTATGGATTTAATGCTATTAAACTCATAAAAACCTTCTTATGCGCAGATTCAGCGTTTTATTTTGTCACTCGGCAAAGATAAATACTTAATATCTGGAAAATCTTCAAGCAGTTGCTTTAACAACTCTTGTCCAACTAGACGCTGAGAACGTGCAGAAATAACGACCCAATAAAGCGCGTGCGAGCCGTCCAATGCATCTATAGATGAGTCGCTCCGCCTTGCAGCCCTGTGCGCACCCTCCTCCATCGACACATCAGAATGAATATCTTGCAAATACCCAGCAACGATCTCGCTATCAAGAGCCCTTACCTTTGACTCAATGTCTAAACTAAGCAAGCGTTGCTGTAAATTCTGCGCAACACCCTCATCATTGAAACCACCTAAAAGCAGAACATCTGCCTGCACCACCCCACTCTCAGTATGCCCAACATATCTATCTGCAAGTGGCGCCTCGCTAAGCAGCGTAACCTCATCAAGCTGATACCCTGCAGATTTTTCGACGACTGGCAACTGCGCCTTATCACGCCCAAAGTCTTGCTGACTCCATATAAAATAAAATGCATTGATAATAATTAACCCTAAAAATAACCAACGCATTATCTTATTCCTTTGCACTATAGGGGCAGGCAATAGCTAGACCAACAAACACCAAATCATCTTCCACTCGCGCATCAGCAGCTACAGCGCAAACAATACGACTGTCACCACCTGTGCACAAAACGGTAAATGACGCTCCAAGCGCACTCTGTGCACTCTGCAACTGTTCTTTAATAAAGCCGCTAACCATCGATCTAACACCTATAGTCACAGCGGCATGAGTAGTGTCACCGAACATCTTAGACGTATCAACAGCCTCACCCTTTGTATCTTTCACAAGCTGAGTACCACTATCCAACATTGCTCTCATCATTCCCATACCAGGAACTATGCACCCACCCAAATGCACACCATCAGCCCTAATATAATCAACCGTGATAGCTGTACCGCAGTCAATAACGACACATGCACCCTGTACGCGATTATATGCTGCAACAATCGCCAACCAACGATCGACACCCAGTCGACTTGGATCTAAATACCCATTAGTAACTCCAACAAGTGCCTGCTGGGACTGTGCATACTCTATTGCAACCCCACAGAGATCTTTTATTAACAGAGCCAGCTTTGCATTGTCATCCGCTCTACGCACTGAGCACACACGACAATAAACAATCTTTGCATTTTCAATATTTTTTAAAGATGTTGAGAGCTCTTGCAAATCGATCGCCGCGCCCGTCTTCACTGGTTTCAGTGAGCGAGCCTTCAACAATCGCCATTTAAGTCGCGTATTTCCATAATCAATTTCAAGAATCATGCTGCAGCCTTAGACTCAACTCACCACCAAGATACCTACGCTCTTCACCCTCAACCAGCAGACAAAGCTCACCCTTGTCACCCACTCCAACGATTTGACCACTAACCGTGTTGTTTCCAATCTGCAATAGAGCATTGCGTCCCTGCCAAGCATGCAACGCAAGCCACTCAGCTCGCATACTGGCAAAACCATGGTTCTTTTGCTTTTCTAAATAACCATCCAACTCTTCTATTAGAACCTGGGCGAATAACGTGCGATCAATTACACTCCCTGTCTCCTTACTTAGGGACGTCCACTCCTGGTCAATACTATTAAATGAATCAAGCATGTTAAGATTAACACCTATACCGATCACAACATGGCATAGCTCGACAGGATCCCCCATCAACTCAAGTAGAATACCCGCCACCTTGCGCTCATTGATTAACACGTCATTGGGCCACTTTAGAGGTGCAGAAATACCTGTTATCTTCTTAACAGCCTTAGTTACCGCAAGCCCAACTACTAGGCTTAAACCATCGATTTGATTAAGTCCCTCAGTGATAGGCCAGACATACGACAAGTACAGATTCTGAGCAAAAGGACTGACCCACTCACGTCCTCGTCGACCTTTGCCTTGTGTCTGGTGCTCCGCTAAAACGGCCATAGGCGCACTATGCTCAGATAGCAACTGTTTAGCTTGATCATTGGTTGAGCCAATAGACTCATATATATAAATAGGCAGCGCCGGAAATACTCGCTGAATAACATCATGATTTAACAACTGCAGCGGCTGCGTCAATCGATAACCTTTCCCAGGAACACTCTGCACTGAAATACCCAACTCTTCGGTGACGCGCTGAATCCTCTTCCAGACCGCAGCCCTACTAACACCTAGCTGTCGACCTAAATCACTGCCAGAATGAAAACCACCGTCAGCTAGCAGCATTAATAAATCTCGCATATCACTCCAGAACTTACTTCACTAAGAAGCTGTATTATATTTTTTATTTACACAGATGGCCTATCAGTAACAGCCAAGCCATTACCATTTAACTCAATAAAACATAGCAGGATTTTAGCAGTAAAGCTGCTGCATTATGCACAAAGCGCAGACTCAACACACCAGCATGCGATAACTTCGTAAGGATCAGCATCCAATATATAAAAGCCTCAAGCAATCGAAATAAGACAAGCGCCCTCAAGCAAGATCTTTTACTAATTCACGAAATACGCAGAGATTGAACAGGTCTTTTATGCAACTGATAAGCAGACTCTAAGGATCTAGCTGTAGTGCCACTCAGTGTCTATGCGATTTTAAATCCGAGAACACAATAGCAGGGTATTAAAGTGCTGCGTGCGCTCTGAGTCGTGGCTGGAAGCACATCAAAGTACTTTCTTCGAGGCATAAAAAAACCCCAGATCATTGCTGATCTGGGGTTTTACTGTTCAAGCTTGACGATGACCTACTCTCACATGGGGAAACCCCACACTACCATCGGCGATGCATCGTTTCACTACTGAGTTCGG
>NZ_CAJHOA010000003.1 GCF_905120345.1 Denitrificimonas caeni
CTTTTTTGTTCATCGTCTGTCTATCCTTCCCGTTAGGGGTCAATGATAAACAGTTACACAGATTTAATTACAGTCTCACCACGCTCTATTTATTTCGCTCTTAATCGGTGGTGTTTTCACAGATCTGAGTCAATGCCTGTGCCCAATGTTGTTCGGCATTTAAGCAGGGAATCAGCACAAGTTCTTCGCCGCCAGCTGCGAGGAATTCTTCACGGCCTTCAATACCGAGTTCTTCTAGAGTTTCGATACAATCTGCAACAAATGCGGGAGACATGACCAACAGTTTTTTCACCCCGCGCGCAGCAAGCTCTTTCAAGGTGGCGTCGGTGTAAGGTTCGATCCATTTGTTACGACCTAAGCGTGACTGAAACGCGACTGACCATTGCTCAGGGCGCAGACCCGCTGCTTGGGCAAATAACTCAGCGCTGCGCATGCATTGCGCGCGATAACAGGTATCGAGCACGGCTTGACTGGCGGTGGCGCAGCAGGACTTATCACTTAAGCAATGCGAACCAGTGGGGTCGAGTTTTTTCAGATGGCTCTCAGGTAAACCATGAAAACTTAGCAACAGGTGATCAAAGTCTTTTTGCAACTCAGTTTCAGCGCTTTTTGCTAGAGCTTTGATATAGATAGGGTCAGCATAAAAAGGCTTAACGATATTTAATTTAAGCGCTAAGTTATTCTTTTTAATGCAGTGCTCAGCTTCTTTAATCGCAGTGGTGATCGTGCTGTCGGCAAATTGCGGGTACAGCGGAGCAAAAGTAACTGTTTTAACCCCTTGTTTGGCCAGTTCCAATAAGCGCGTACTAATCGATGGCTCACCATAACGCATGGCTAAGCTGACTGGACCATGTGGCCATAAGGGGCGCACGGCATCGGTTAAACGTTGACTGATGACGACCAGAGGTGAGCCTTCTGGCCACCAAATTGAAGCATAGGCTTCGGCTGATTTGGCTGGGCGGTTGATCAAAATTAAGCCCACCAATAAGCGCCGCAGCGGCCACGGAATATCGATCACATACGGATCCATTAAAAACTGGTTCAGGTAACGGCGCACATCATTGACTGATGTTGAGCGCGGTGAACCAAGATTCGCGAGCAGTAGGGCGTGATCAGACATGGTAAATATCCAGTTCTTGAAAGGCAAAGTGCTGCATTGTAAGGGGTTGCGGCTGAAAAAGAACCCCCTAGCACAGGCAGTCTGAGCGTACAGCTAGAGGCAAATAGTCTGTGTTAAGGCTTTATCAGTGGGCTTGGTAAGCTTTAATAAATAAATCGACGACATCCTCAACATGCTGATGCACATTGGCATTGATACTCTCGGGTTGATAGCCAACCAGCAGTTGTAAATTACGAGTGCCTTTGAGCAAGCTGAAAAAGTGCTCTGCTGCTTGCTTGGTATGGGTGATCTCAAGCTGTTTGGCGTTATTGATGGTGTTCAGCAGTTGCTCCATCTTATTGATAATGCGCAGCGCTGTTGCTTCATAAAATAAGTGTGACAAAGCCGGGTTGCTTAGGGCATGACTAATAATAAGCCGATGCATGGCAAGAGATTCAGGGCTGTCGACTAAAGTTTGGAAGCTATGGGCAATGGCCAATAAACACTCGCGTAGATTGTCGGGAGGTGTATCTGTGGAACTGACAAATAACTGACTCAGTTGTGTTTCACATTTGGCTTCGATGGCTGCACAAAATAAAGTTTCTTTATCAGTGAAATGATTATAAACGGTTAGTTTCGAGACATTCGCTTCTTGCGCGATAGCATCCATGCTGCTGCCTTCATAACCCTGACGTAGAAATAAGACTTGAGCCGCATCCAGAATGGCCGCGCGCTTGCTTAGATTTTTCGGTCGGCCTGGGCCTGCTTTCGGTATTTGTGAGGGCATAGAAAATAAATAGTGAACTGATGAGTGTAGTATTTTACTATACTTCTTCAATCATGTATTCCCGCCGCTGCATTGAAGGTCAATTCGTTATGTCGCATCGCATTGTTTATCTATGTATTTATCTGTCATTGGCTGTGCTCAGTGCTTGCAGCAGTGAAGAACCTGTCGCCAGTATTACGCGTCCGGTGATGGTGGTTAAACCACAACCGTCTAAAGATCTGACGGTAGCTTTTCCTGGTGAAGTGCGAGCACGTTTAGAACCCGAGTTAGCCTTTCGCTTAGGCGGCAAAGTCATTAAGCGGTTAGTTGATGTCGGTGCCAAGGTCACTACTGAGCAAGTCCTCGCGCAACTGGATCCGGAAGATGTGCGCCTGCATTTGGAGGCGATGCAGGCACAAGTATCGGCGGCGCAAGCTAATCTGCAGCTGGTTAAAGCGGAACTGGATCGCTATAAAACGCTGCTGGATCGACAGTTATTAAGTCGGTCACATTACGATAACGCGCAAAATCAATTTAAAGCCGGTGAGGCGCGCCTGCGTCAGGCTCAAGCAGAATTAGATGCTGCAAAAAACCAAGCCAACTATACCCAGTTACGCGCACCTTATTATGGCGTGATTGCGCAAGCACGGGTTGAAGCGGGACAGGTGGTTGCTGCTGGACAGACCGTTTTTGTCTTAGCTGTGGATGGTGAGCGTGAAGTCGCGATTAACTTGCCTGAGCAGGCAATTGAGCGCTTTAAAGTCGGGCAACCAGTTGAAGTGTCATTGTGGTCACAGCCTGACCGGCGCTTTGCCGGTGAAATTCGTGAGATTGCCCCTGCGGCGGATTCGCGCTCACGTACCTATGCAGCGCGGGTAGCTTTTCGCACGGCAACTATAGCTGCTGAGCTAGGGCAAAGCGCTAAAGTCTATATGAGTTCCAGTACCGATGCGCAATACGCTGTGCCGTTATCGTCAGTGACTGCTGAAGTGGGTCAGGCGTATGTCTGGGTGGTTGATCCCCGCACCTCAACAGTACAGCAACGTAGCGTTGAGTTGGGTGCTTTTGGGCAAACACAGGTACCTGTCCTGCAAGGTTTGCAGGGCGATGAGTGGGTCGTGGTGGCTGGCGTGCATCTCTTGCAAGAAGGGCAAGCGGTGCGTCCAGTTGATCGTAGCAATCAACCTGTGTCATTAAGCGCTAAGGAGTAAGACTGATGCGCTTTAATCTTTCTGCTTGGGCCTTGAATAATCGGCCCCTAGTATTATTTAGCATGGTGTTACTGGCTATTATTGGTAGCATGTCGTACCGCACTTTGGGGCAAAGTGAAGACCCGCCCTTTACCTTTAAAGCGATGGTGATCAATACCGTTTGGCCAGGCGCCACTGCTGAAGAAATGGCGCAGCAGGTCACCGAGCGTATTGAAAAGAAACTGATGGAAACCGGTGAGTTTGACAAAGTAATTTCGTTTTCACGCCCGGGTGAATCGCAAGTGACCTTTGTTGCACGTGATTCGTTGAGTTCCAAACAAGTTCCCGAGCTCTGGTATCAAATACGGAAAAAAATCAGTGATATTCGGCATACCTTGCCACCTGGTGTACAAGGTCCGTTTTTCAATGATGAGTTTGGCACCACGTTCGGCAATATTTATGCGCTGACCGGACAGGGTTTTGATTACGCCGTTCTCAAAGACTATGCCGACCGCGTGCAGTTGCAATTGCAGCGAGTTAAAGATGTCGGCAAGGTCGATATTTTAGGTTTGCAGGATGAGAAGATTTGGGTCGAATTATCCAATACACGACTGGCCAGCCTGGGCTTACCACTGCAGGCGGTGCAGCAAGCACTCTCAGAACAAAACAGTGTTTCGGCGACCGGCTTTTTTGAAACTGCGACAGATCGCGTGCAACTACGAGTCAGTGGCCGCTTTGATAGTGTGCAAGAAATTCGAGAGTTCCCGATTCGCGTCGGTGAGCGTACCTTTCGTTTAGGTGATATCGCGCAAGTGCGCCGTGGCTTTAATGATCCGGCAGCGCCTCGGGTACGCTTTATGGGCGATAACGCTTTAGCGATTGCCGTAGCGATGCGTGATGGCGGTGATATTTTAGTGCTGGGTAAAGCCTTAGAGGAAGAATTCTCGCGCTTACAGAATACTTTGCCGCTGGGTATGCAGTTGCGTAAAGTCTCCGATCAGCCTGCAGCAGTGAAAGAAAGCGTTGGCGAGTTTGTCCAAGTCTTGATTGAAGCTCTGGGCATTGTCTTGTTGGTGTGTTTTTTCTCGTTAGGCTTTCGTACCGGCCTGGTGGTGGCGTTCTCCATTCCGCTGGTGTTGGCCATGACCTTTGCCTTAATGCATTACTTTGGTATTGGTTTGCATAAGATTTCTTTAGGCGCGTTGGTGTTGGCGCTGGGCTTGATGGTCGATGATGCCATTATCGCCGTAGAAATGATGGCGATTAAAATGGAGCAAGGGATGGATCGCTTTAAAGCGGCCAGCTTTGCTTGGACCAGTACAGCCTTCCCAATGCTGACCGGAACTCTGATTACCGCCGCTGGATTTTTACCGATCGCTACAGCGCAATCAGGGGTAGGTGAGTACACGCGTTCTATTTTCCAAGTGGTGGGGATTGCGCTGATTGTCTCGTGGATTGCTGCCGTAGTCTTCGTGCCCTATTTGGGCGATAAGCTATTGCCGGATTTAGCACGACTGAAAGCCGCTAAGCATGGCAGTCAAGCAGGCGAGCACGACCCTTATGCCACGCCTTTGTATCAGCGTATTCGTACGGTGATTACTTGGTCTGTAACGCATCGAGTGCTCGTCATT
The DNA here is from genome assembly GCF_905120345.1 of Denitrificimonas caeni. GTDB lineage: Bacteria > Pseudomonadota > Gammaproteobacteria > Pseudomonadales > Pseudomonadaceae > Denitrificimonas > Denitrificimonas caeni_A. The sequence continues at coordinate 4,687 of NZ_CAJHOA010000003.1, forward strand.
ATCGTTACGGTATTGTTGTTCGCCGGTTCTATTTTCAGTTTTCGTTATGTGCCTAAGCAGTTCTTTGCTGACTCTAACCGTCTGGAATTACTGTTGGATATCAAGCTCGCTGAAGGTGCCTCATTAAAAGCCACACAAGCCAGTGTGGAGAAAATTGAAAGCTTGCTGAAAGAACATTCCGGTATTGAAAACTATGTGACCTATATCGGCTCCGGCTCGCCACGTTTCTACTTGCCATTGGATCAACAATTACCCGCGACCAGTTTTGCTCAGTTTGTGATGGTCACTACCAGCCTTGAGGCGCGTGAAGAGGTTCGTTCTTGGCTGATCAGTGCGATGCAAGAGCAATTTCCTGATCTGCGCTCGCGGATTACCCGCTTGGAGAATGGCCCACCTGTAGGGTATCCGGTGCAGTTTCGTATCACCGGCGAGCATATCCCGCACGTCCGTGAGTTGGCGCGTCAGGTGGCGGCGGTGGTGCGCGACAATCCTCATGTTAGTAATGTGCATTTGGACTGGGAAGAGCCCAGCAAAGTGGTACATCTGCAGATTGATCAAGACCGCGCGCGGGCGATGGGTGTTAGCACAGCCAGTATTTCGCAGTTTTTACGAGGTGCTTTATCTGGCGCGAGCGTTGGCCAGTTTCGTGAAGGCAACGAGTTGATTGAAATTCTACAGCGTGGCACGTTAGACGATCGTGAGGACTTAGCCAGTTTAGGCAGTTTGGCGATCCCCACTGAGAGTGGTACCAGCGTCTCCTTGTCACAGGTGGCTAATTTAGAATATGGCTTTGAAGAGGGCGTAATTTGGCACCGTAACCGCTTGCCTAACGTCACCGTGCGCGCGGATATCTATGGTAAGAGTCAGGCGGTAGATGTGGTGCAAGAAATCTTGCCGCAGTTGCAAGCAGTTCGTGAGGCGCTACCGGATGGTTACTTGCTGGAGGTGGGCGGTACCGTTGAGGATTCTGGGCGCGGACAACGTTCAGTGGTTGCCGGTGTACCGTTATTCTTGCTGGTAGTCTTGACCTTGTTGATGATTCAGTTGCGCAGTTTTTCCCGTGCCGTATTGGTGTTTCTCACTGCGCCGTTGGGACTGATAGGCGTCACTTTATTTTTATTACTGTTTAATCAGCCCTTTGGCTTTGTCGCGATGCTCGGTACCATTGCATTATCAGGTATGATTATGCGCAACTCAGTGATATTGGTTGATCAAATTGAAACCGATATCGGTCAGGGACATACGCCTTGGCAGTCTGTCATTGATGCAACTGTGCGACGTTTTAGACCGATTATGCTCACCGCCTTAGCCGCTGTGTTGGCGATGATTCCATTGTCTCGTAGTGTCTTTTTTGGGCCGATGGCGGTGGCGATTATGGGTGGATTAACCGTTGCCACAGTACTGACGTTGTTATTCTTACCGGCACTCTATGCCGCATGGTTTCGTGTGCGCAAAGAGTAAACTACAGGCAAGTGTTGGCTTTTTTATGCCAACACTTGCCGCGCTTGCTTAGATGCTTGAAACTCTGCACTATGAATATATTGATTATTGGCCCAAGTTGGGTTGGCGACATGGTGATGGCGCAGACATTGTTTATCTGTCTGCAGCAGCAACACCCTGATTGCAACATTGATGTGCTCGCGCCTGACTGGAGTCGGCCGATCTTGCAACGTATGCCAGAAGTGCGCCAAGCGCTCAGCTTTCCGCTGGGTCATGGTGTGCTGGATATTGTTGCACGACGTAAAATTGGTAAGCAGCTGTCAGGTCAGTATGACCAAGCTATTTTATTGCCCAACTCATTAAAATCAGCGTTAACACCGTTCTTTGCCGGCATCCCTCTGCGTACCGGCTGGAAAGGTGAGATGCGTTATGGCTTGCTGAATGATTTGCGTATCCTCGATAAACAGCGTTATCCGCTGATGATCGAACGTTTTATGGCGCTGGCTTATTCGCCCGATGCAGAGCTGCCTAAACCTTATCCACGACCGAGCTTACAGATTGATACTGCCGAACGTGAGAGTGCTTTGGCCGCTTTTGCGCTGAAAGTAGGCGATCGCCCGGTGTTGGCGCTGTGTCCAGGCGCTGAGTTTGGTGATGCCAAACGCTGGCCGGCCAAGCATTATGCGGTCGTTGCCGAAGCAAAAATTCGTCAAGGTTGGCAAGTGTGGATTTTTGGTTCGAAAAATGATCACCCAGGTGGTGAAGAAATTCGTGATTATTTGATTCCCGGTTTACGTGAAGAAGTCTATAACCTCGCCGGTGAGACCTCGTTAGCGCAGGCAATCGATTTGATGTCCTGTGCAACGGCGGTGGTGTCGAATGACTCCGGCTTAATGCATGTTGCGGCCGCGTTGAATCTGCCGCTAGTCGCGGTTTACGGCTCTACTTCACCGGAGTTTACCCCGCCATTAGCTGACCAAGTCGCCATGGTCCGCACCGGCATTGACTGCAGTCCATGTTTTGATCGTACCTGTCGTTTTGGGCATTATGATTGTTTGCGTTTGCTTAAACCGACGCAGGTGATTGACGCTTTAACCGATTTAGTGGGTACTCCTCTTTCGCTGCAAGAGTTTTAGTCCAGTGCGTGTATTGTTAATTAAAACCTCTTCATTAGGGGATGTGATTCATACCTTGCCTGCGCTGACAGATGCCATGCGCGCTAATCCGAAAATTCGTTTTGATTGGGTGGTGGAAGAAGGTTTTGCAGAAATCCCGCGCTGGCATCCGGCTGTCGATCAAGTGATTCCTGTCGCGATTCGTCGTTGGCGTAAAAACCTGCTGCAAACTTGGCGCAATGGCGAGTGGCATGCGTTTAAGCAACGTATACACCAGCAAGAATATGATCTAGTGATTGATGCGCAAGGGCTACTGAAAAGCGCGTGGTTAACCCGCGGCTTTAAAGCACCGGTAGCAGGCTTTAATGGTAAAAGTGCGCGTGAGCCACTTGCTAGTTTTTTTTATGATAGAAAAATTGCTGTTGCTCAAGGACAGCATGCTGTTGAGCGTACGCGCCAATTGTTTTCCCAAGCCTTGGGTTACTCCTTACCTTTGGAGATGGGTGCCTACAGTTTGCACCGTGAGCGCTTAGCCACTACCGAGCAGCATGCGCCTTATGTGTTGTTCTTGCATGGCACCACCTGGCCGAGTAAGCACTGGCCACAAGCAGAATGGCGGGCACTGGCGCAGCAACTGTCGGCTGAAAATATTGCTGTACGAATTCCGTGGGGCAATGCCAGCGAAGAAGCACGCGCGCATGCGATTGCCGATGGGCTGTCGAACGTGCAGGTATTACCGCGTCTGAACTTAAGCGGTGTTGCCGCGCAGATTGCTGGCGCGCAGGCCTGTGTCGCGGTGGATACTGGTTTGGGACATTTGGCTGCTGCGTTAGATGTGCCGTGTGTGTCTTTATATGGACCAACTCTGCCGGGACGAGTCGGGGCTTATGGTCAAGGTCAGGTGCATCTCTGTGCGAGCGGCCCGAATGCGGGTTTAGGTGATCGCCAGTTGCCTTGTTTTGATAGTTTGCATGCTGAGCAGGTGCTTATAGCACTGCAACCGTTACTCGCTATGAATGCAGGTATTGCCCAAGCGGTAGTGCATAGTACAGAACAGGCTTTAGCCGATGAGGGCACGCTCTGATGCAGTTAGCGTTTATTCTGTACAAGTATTTCCCTTTTGGTGGTTTGCAGCGCGATTTTATGCGCATTGCTTTAGAGTGCCAACAACGTGGACATCAGATTCGCGTCTATACGCTGATTTGGGAAGGTGAGATTCCTGAAGGCTTTGATGTGCGCATTGGCCCTGATAAAGCCTTTGCTAATCATCGGCGTAATGAAAAATTCTACCGTTGGCTGCAAGCGGATATGCAACAGCAGCCCGTCGATCGAGTGATTGGCTTTAATAAAATGCCTGGTCTTGATGTCTATTATGCTGCGGATGGCTGCTATGAAGACAAAGCACAAACCTTGCGCAATCCACTCTATCGCTACAGCAATCGTTATCGTCACTTTGCTGGCTATGAGCGTGCCGTGTTTGCCGCTGATTCGTCGACGCAAATTTTAATGATCTCTGAAGTGCAGCAGCCCCTATTTGTCAAACATTATAAAACCCAAGCGGAGCGCTTCCATCTGTTGCCTCCTGGTATTGCTAAAGATCGTCAAGCACCCAGTAATGCGGCTGAGGTTCGTGCTGGCTTTCGCTCTGAGTTTAATCTGCAAGATGAACACTATTTGCTGCTGCAAGTGGGTTCCGGTTTTAAAACTAAAGGTCTTGACCGCACCCTTAAAGCTCTAGCCAGCTTGCCAACAGAACAGCGCGAGCGTACTCGTTTGATGGTGATTGGTCAGGATGATCCTAAACCGTTTATTGTCCAAGCGGCTGCTCTCGGTATCTCGAAGCAGGTCAAGATTTTTAAAGGACGCAGTGATATACCGCGCTTCTTACTGGGCGCTGATCTATTAATGCATCCTGCGTATAATGAAAATACTGGCACGGTGTTATTAGAAGCCTTAGTTTCGGGTTTGCCCGTAGTGGTCACTGATGTCTGTGGTTATGCACATTACATTGCCGATGCCGGTTGTGGACAGGTGCTTAGCAGTCCCTTTCAGCAAAAACAACTGGACCACGCTTTGAGTACTATTTTAGCTGATCCGCCTTTGCGTGCACGCTGGTCGGAAAATGCACTGAACTATGCTAAAACAGCCGACCTTTATTCAATGCCACAGCGCGCAGCCGATATTATTTTAGCGGAGTCACCATGAAGCTTAAGTTAGACGAACCCTTTGCCAGCCTCTGGGCAGGACAAGATGCGTTTGTCGCTGTCGAACAATTGCAAGGTGAAGTGTATCGGGAGCTCGAAGCACGCCGTACGCTGCGCACTGAAGTAGCTGGACGTGGTTATTTTGTCAAAATCCACCGAGGCATTGGTTGGGCAGAAATCTTTAAAAACTGGCTGACCGCCAAAGCGCCAGTATTGGGTGCTGAGCAAGAATTGAAAGCCATTGAGCGCCTGCAACAAAGCAATATTGCCACCATGACGGCAATCGGTTTTGGTGCGCGTGGTTGTAATCCGGCGCAGCAGCATTCTTTTATTATTACTGAAGAGTTAGCGCCCACCGTTAGTCTGGAAGATTACTCCATCAACTGGCGTACACAGCCACCTGAGCCACGCTTAAAATGGGCGTTGATTAAGCGTGTCGCGCAAATGGTTGGTGGTATGCACCGTGCTGGCGTCAATCACCGCGATTGTTATATTTGCCATTTTTTATTGCACACCGATCAGCCCATTAGCGCCGACTCGTTTCGATTGTCAGTGATTGATTTGCACCGTGCGCAAACACGTGAGCAAACACCGCAACGCTGGCGCAATAAAGACTTAGCTGCGCTATATTTTTCTGCGTTAGACATCGGTTTAACCCAGCGCGATAAACTACGTTTTCTACGTGAGTACTTTCAGCAGCCGCTGCTGGAAATTTTGCACGATGAGGCTGTGTTATTGGCCTGGTTAGAGAGCAAAGCAGCGAAACTCTATGCGCGTAAAATACGTTATGGAGATGCGTTGTAATGTCGAGTTGGCGTTTGACAGCAGACTATCAAGCGTTGCATGCCGACTTTGGTAGCCTAGAAAAGGTGTTTGCTTTAGACGGTGAGCGCATCACTCATGATCCTTTATCTGAATTGATTCGGGTAAAACGTGACGGTGTTGAGTATTACGTGAAACGCTACCGCAATGCCGGTAAAGGCTTGCGCCGTTATGCTGCCAGACCTCGAATTAAGGCAGAATGGCAAAATCTTAAGCGCTTTGCCAAATGGGGTATTCCAACGGCGGAAGTGATCGCTCAAGGTTTAGAGCGGCAAGCAGGTGCTTTTGTGCGTGGCGCGATGATTACCCGAGAAATCCCCAATAGCTATGATTTAGCTGCCTTAGCCCATCAACAGAGCCCTCTTTTGCAGGATGCTATTTGGGTGCAGCAAGTCAGTGCGCAAGTCGCCCGTGCAACACGAATTATGCATGCACACCACTTTACCCACAATGATTTGAAGTGGCGTAACTTGCTGGTGGATGATCAAGGCAAAGTGTACTTAATTGACTGCCCTGCCGGTACCTTTTGGTGGGGGCCAATGTTGCGTTATCGGATCATTAAAGATTTGGCCTGCTTAGATAAAGTAGCTAAGTATCATCTGCGCAATACTCAGCGTTTACGCTTTTATTTAGAGTATTGTCAGCGCGCTCGGCTTAATGCCCAGGATAAAAAACAGATCGTAAAAATCGTACGATTTTTTGAGGGGCGTGAATGAACGACTTTATTGATCCAGTCATCGCTGATGTGCTTGAACAACATCAACTCAATAGTTTTAGCGCCTTGTGGAATTTACAGCTCGATGCTGTGGATGAGCCTAATACCGAACGTGGTGGCTGGAGTAGTGTTGCGAAGCTGACCTTAGGTGAGCAGACATTTTATTTAAAGCGGCAAATCAATCATTTGACTCGCAGCCTGCAAAAACCTTTTGGTGAACCCACCTTTGCCCGCGAAATGCGCAATATTCAGCGCTATCAACAGTTGGGTATTCCCGCATTGCATGCCGCGTACTTTGCTCAGCGTAAAGAGCTGGATGAACAACGCGCGATATTGATGACTTATGCATTAGAGGGCTGGCAAGATTTAGATTATTGGCAGCAACAATGGCATGAACTGTCGAATCAGAAACAGCAAGGCATTGTGCAAGCCTGTGCCAAACTTGCGCAAACCTTGCACAATGCTGGGCAAATTCATGGTTGCTTTTATCCTAAGCATATTTTTTTACAAGAACAGACCGATGGTTTTACTGCCCAGTTGATTGATCTTGAAAAAACGCGTCCATTACTGTTCGGTCGACGTGATCGGATTAAAGATTTAGAGCCATTATTTAGACGTTCGCGTCATGTTTGGGGTCGAGAGCAAACACAGCTGTTTTTGCTCAGCTATCTGGAAAAACCGAGTCATGCTGCACACTGGTTGCAGCGTTTAGACGCGCGTCGTCGTAACAAGGAGGCGCGTTCGTGAAACTGAGTGCATTAAGCGGTCGTGCCCCACAGTTGCCGCTGACTTTAGCGCTGGATAATGGTCAGCTCTTGGTGATTGAGCAATGGCTGCGTGTTCTGCCTGGGCAGCGTTATGTTGGTAAAGCGCAATGGCAAGGCCGCAGTGTCTTAGCAAAAATTTTGCTTGGCAGCAAAACTGCACGTCAGTTTCAACGAGAGTTGGCTGGCGCACAATTATTGAGCGAACAGCACATCGATAGCGCTAAATTACTTGATGCCCAGCAGCAAGCCGATGGCAGTGCTTATTTGCTATTTGAGTTTATCGACAACGCACAAAGCCTCGCTGCTGCTTGGCAAGAATGCGCTGCCGATCTGCCACTCAGTGAGCAACAAACAGCTGTACTCGGTCGCGCGCTGAGCGCTATTGCGCAGATGCATTTGCGCGGTCTTTGGCAAAGTGATTTGCATCTCGATAATGTATTACAGCAAGGCGAGCAGCTCTATGTCGTCGATGGTGGTGGTGTACAAAGTGAGCAAGCTGGGCAACCGTTATCATCCGACAAAGTGATCAGCAACTTAGCGGTATTCTTTGCACAGTTACCCAGTGCTTTTGATGCACACCTTGAAGAGTTACTGATTCATTATTTAATGGCCAATGGCGAGCATGCCCTGCGTTTAGAAAGCCTGCATAAGCAAATACTCAGCATTCGCCAATGGCGAGTCAAAGATTACCTCAAGAAAGCCGGCCGTGAGTGCAGTTTGTTTAGTGCCAATATCAACCCATTTGGTTTGCGCGTGGTTTGGCGCGCTGCACTCAGTGAACTTGAGTCCTTATTGGCAGCACCTGATGCTGCGATTGCCACAGGGCATATCTATAAAACCGGTGGTGCTGCGACTGTCGCTCGAGTTGAGCAGGATCAACATCAGTTCGTGGTTAAGCGCTATAACATTAAAAACATATTGCATTGGTGTAAGCGTTTTTGGCGTCCGAGCCGTGCTTGGCAGAGCTGGCGCGAAGGGCATCGACTTAGCGTGTTAGGTATTGCTACGCCGCAACCGTTGGCTGTATTAGAAAACAGATGGTGTGGGTTGCGTGGTAGCGCTTGGTTAATTAGTGAATATTGTGGTGAGCAGGATATAATCGACCGCTTGTCTAACTATCAAGACGATGGTGTCGTACCTGAGGCTGAGATCGTCGCGTTAGTTGAATTGTTGAACGCGTTGATTCGTGAAAAAATCAGTCATGGTGATTTAAAAGGTCACAATATTTTATGGCATCAACAACGCTGTTATTTAATTGATTTAGATGCCATGCAACAGCACCACAACATGCGCAGCTTTACTCGCGCGTATTTAAAAGATCGCAATCGTTTATTACGCAATTGGCCGCAAGGCAGTCCGTTGCATACATTACTTGATCAGCGTTTACCGCAGTTGCCCAGCAGCTGCCCTGAAGACTAAGAGGCAAAAAGACCCATGGCACTTACTATTCTCGGCCTATCTGGCGCACTCAGCCATGATCCCTCGGCAGCGTTATATATTGATGGAAAATTGATTGCTGCTGTTGAGGAAGAGCGTTTAGTTCGCGACAAGCATGCAAAAAATCGCATGCCCTACGAATCTGCTAAGTTTTGTTTAGAGCAGGCAGGTATTACCCCTGCCGATGTTGATGTGGTTGCCATTCCTTTTGCCCCGATCAGCATCTTTAGCAAAGCCCGCTGGCATTATGCTCAGCGTTATTGGTATGCGCCTGATCGTGCTTTAGATGCGATTTTAATGGGCAATCGTCGTTACAAACGCTACTACAAAAAAATCCAATGGTGCTTGGAACAGTTAGGTTTTGATCTGAAAAAAGTCAAAATTGAGCCGGTTGAACACCACTTAGCGCACGCCGCCAGTGCCTACTTGTGTTCAGGCATTAAAGAAAAAACGGCGATTATGGGCATTGATGGTAAAGGTGAGTACGCCACAACCTTCTTTGGTTACGGTGAAAACGGCAAAATCCATAAAATTAAAGAATTTTATGATCCTGATTCACTCGGCGGCCTGTACGGTGCAATGACCGAGTTTTTAGGCTTTGAAATGCTCGATGGCGAATTTAAAGTGATGGGGATGGCGCCTTATGGCGACCCTGATATTTATGATTTATCGCGCTTAGCTAAATTTGAAGACGGCGAGTTAGTGATTAACACCGAGTACGCTAACGTTGTCGGTCTACGCCGCTATAAAGAAAAGGGTAAAGGATTCTACTTCACGCCTAAGCTGATCGAGTGGCTGGGTCCAAAACGTGAAGGCGATATTGCCGATGATCCTTATATTCACTACGCCGCCAGCGTACAAGCGTTGTTTGAGAAACTCTCTTTAGAAATGATGGATTACTACCTCGGTGACATTCTTAAAGAAACCGGGCGTATTGCTTTTGCGGGTGGTAGCGCACTTAACGTTAAGCTCAATCAAAAAATTATTGCTCGTGATGAAGTCAAAGAACTCTTTGTTCAACCGGCAGCCGGTGATGCCGGTACTGCAGTCGGTGCTGCGGCATATATTTCACAAAAACGTGGTGTACCGGTTGAGAAGATGGAACATGTCTATCTCGGCCCGTCCTACACTAATGAAGAGGTGATTGCTGCCTGTGCTAAACACCCAGGTCAGCCACAGTGGCAAAAAATCGATAATGTGCCTGAGCATATCGCCAAAATCATGGTCGATGGCAATCCTGTGGCTTGGTTTCAAGGCCGCATGGAGTTTGGTCCGCGTGCGCTAGGTGGTCGCTCGATTATTGGTTGCCCAAGCATTCCAAAAGTAGCTGACTTGATTAACGCACAAATCAAGTTCCGCGAACGCTGGCGTCCATTCTGCCCATCGATGCTGGATACAGTGGCAGAGAAAATGCTGAAAGTGGATCACCCATCGCCCTTTATGACTTTCACCTTTGAAGTCAGTGATGAGTGGAAAGCCCGTGTACCTGAAGTGGTGCATGAGGATGGTACTTCACGTGCGCAAGTGCTGGAGCGTCAATACAATCCGCGCTGGTATGACTTGATGCTTGAGTTAGAGAAGCTTACCGGCAACGGCGTATCGCTGAATACCTCACTGAACCGCCGCGGTGAAGCCATGGTCTGTTCGCCAAAAGATGCTTTGGATATGTTCTATGGTTCAGATCTGCAATATCTGATTATGGAAGATATTTTAGTCGTTAAGGATGATCAGGCTGATGACAGCAACTAAGGCTGTGCAAGCCACTGCAGAGCAATGGGTTCTGCAGTTTAGTCATGGTTATGACGGGCCTTTTCTAGATTGTGCACGTCAGTATGCAGTGCTGTTTAAAGACACTGACTATAAGGTTTGTACAGTGTATTTAACCGGCAAGCCGAGTGATGAAGTAACGCAAGGCAGCGCTTCAGATGACGTTATTTTTTTAAATTACAGTAGCAAGCAAGTGCGAGGTCTCAAACTTGCAGCCATTGCTGACTTTAAGAAAATCGTTGCCAGTCGTAACTTTACGTTGTGTATCGCTCATCGATTTAAGCCGATTTATATAGCATTGTTTGGCTCAAAACTCCCAGTGATTGGCGTGCATCACGCCTTTGGCGATTATAAACGTCGCTCAAGACAGTGGCTGGCCAATCACTTCCGTGACCGGCTACGCTTGCTTGGCGTGTCCAATGCGGTACGTGATGATATGCGCGCCTGCTTGCCCAAGTTTAAATTTGAACATATTCAAACGCTGTATAACCGTATTGATGTTGATGCCGTGCAAGCCGAGCAAGTCAGCCGTGAGCACGCACGTCAGTTGCTTGATTTACCGTTGGATGTCTGGATTGTCGGTAACGTCGGACGCTTGCATCCCGACAAAGACCAAACCACGCTGATCAAAGGCTTTGCCAAAGCGCTGCCAGAGCTACCGGCAGGCAGTCTGCTGGCGATTATGGGTAGCGGTCGCTTAGAGCAACCGCTCAAACAACTGGCGATTGATCTTGGCGTGGCAGATAGCGTGCGCTTTCTTGGGCAAGTACCTAACGGTCGCCGTTATTTTAAAGCATTCGACCTCTTTGCCCTTAGTTCAGACCACGAGCCGTTTGGCATGGTATTACTCGAGGCCATGGCGGCGGATGTACCTGTTATCGCTACCAATTGCGGTGGAGCAAAAGAAGTAGTCAGTGATCCTCAATATTTATTTGAACTGGGCAGCGTTAAAGAACTAGCAGACTTAATGACTCTAATGAGTCAGCAACAGCATAAGAAAATATTTGATTTAAGTGAGTTTTCTGATGACCGTGCCATAGGTCAGTACAGAGAAATAGAGGCTGTGTTTTTTGATTAGTTTTATTAATAAAAAAATTCGACGCTTAATTAAGTCTGTAACAGGTTTTGAAGAAAAACTAACGCAAGCAAATCTAGTTATAAAATTTAGTGGAAAAGAGATTTCCAAAAAAACACATATTTTCATGGAAGAAAAGAGCACCCTCGGCAGAATAGAAGTGGCTTCGGTATCGTTTAAAATAGGGGCATATAGTTTTTTTAGGAGTGGAGTGGTTTCTTCTGATCTAACGATTGGACGATTTTGCTCCTTAGGCGAAAATATCCATATTGGTGTGAATGCACAAGCGCATCCTGCTGATTGGGTCAGTACCAACCCTTTTCAATATGATCAGTCATTTAAGAATACGCCGATACAACTCTCTTATAAAATAGCGCAGAGTGAAACATCCATTGGTAATGACGTATGGATTGGTGAGGGTGTTTTGATTATGGAAGGCGTCAGTATTGGTGATGGTGCTATCGTTGCAGCGAGGGCAGTGGTTAACAGGGATGTTGAACCCTACACCGTGGTTGGCGGTATTCCTGCTCGACTTATAAGAGATCGATTCTCAGAGTCAACTGCTAAAGAGCTGTTAGATACTCAATGGTGGAATTACTCTTTAGACAATATGATTGGCTTTAGCTTTGATAAACCACAAGAGTTTATTAAACAGTTCAATAGGCATGAAATGATAAGAGCTGACTATAAAATATATTCTGTAGTTAGGGGCAAAAGGAATTTAAAAGTAAGAGAGTTCGTATGAGTGATCGTAATAAATTATCAACCATCGCTATACTCATGCCCTATTTTGGGACATGGCCCTTTTGGATCGAGCTATTTATAGAAAGTTGTAGAAATAATGCAACCATTGATTGGTATTTTTTTAGTGATTGCGGTGTTTTAGAGAGCTTTCCTGCGAATGTAAAATATCAAGAAATGAGTTTTGATCAGTACAAGGCGCTCGTTTCTTCTAAGCTCTCAATAAATTTTGAGCCTGATAATGCCTATAAAATCTGTGATATTCGCCCCGCCTTTGGATTTATTCATAAAGAATTAATAGCCTCTTATGATTTTTGGGGATTTGGCGACTTAGATTTAGTGTACGGTGATTTACGCGCTCTCTACACGCGTGAATACTTAAGTAACTGTGATGTGTACTCTAATCATGCTACGCGAATATCTGGGCATCTCTGTATTTTTAGAAATACAGAGAAAATGCAACAGGTGTTTCAGAAAATACCCAATTGGCAAGATAAATTTTCCAATCCCTTGCATTTAGCCGTTGATGAAAGAGCGTTTAGCAAGCTTTTTGTTAAGCATAAGAACTTTCCAAAAAAGACACGGACTCTATTAAAGAGTATATATCCACTTTCACGCAAAGGATGCTTTGTAGAAAACCATACAACACCCAATGGTTGTATCGCATGGAAAGATGGCAGTTATAATTTTCCAAAAAAATGGTTTTGGAAAGAGGGTGTCATTACCAATGATTTAGATAAAGAGGCCTATTATCCATATTTTCATTTTGCGATTTGGAAGAAAAATAACTGGCTCAATCATGATCCTGTTCGGTTAGAAACGATTAACCCAGGCTGTTGCTATGAGTTTTCTGCTGAAGGTATTAAAGCGGTGGTGAGCGGTGAGTAAAATTAAAGTTCTGCAATTACACCCTAGGTACAACATTAAAAAGATTGATATTTCTGATCTGGGAGAGCAAATATTCAAAGCGCTACCTCAAGATAGGTACACTACTGTAAGTGGCTTTTTTGCAGGAAAGCCTACAGGTGAGGAGGCTATCAGTTGTGCCGATCAGTCTATTTATTTTGAGTTCACAGACAAACAGCTTAAAGGCTTAAGAATTACTGCTTTGTGGACGTTGTATAAGTATTTAAAGAAAGAACAGTTTGATGTAGTGATTTGTAATCGATATAAGCCGGTTAATATGCTGTTAACGTTATCGCGTTTTTTGAATATTCCTTTATGCATTGGTATTGTCCATGGCTTTGGTGATTATGACCGTGCATATAGACGTAAACAAGTTAAAAAAAGAATAAGTAAAAGCTGGAAATTTGTAGGGGTTTCTCCTGCAGTAAAAAATTACTTATTGAATTTAAAGTGCGGTTTTACAGAAAAAAATACACTATCAATTACTAATGCGATTGATACTGAAAAAGCTGAAGAAATTATTCTTGATAAGTCTACGGCTAGAGCAGCGCTAAAGCTTGAGCAATCGAGTCAAGTGATCGGGGCATTAGGGCGTTTAGTACCTTTAAAAGGACACGCTAATCTAATAAAAGCCTTTGCATCGATTAGTATGGATTATCCTAATGCACACTTGGCGATTATTGGTGATGGGCGTGAAAAAAATAATCTTCAGAGTTTGATTTTAAACTTGAATCTTGACGGGCGCGTGCACTTATTAGGCTTTCAGCCCGATGCGATAAGGCTGGCAAAAGCATTTGATATTTGGGTTATGCCTTCTTTTAAGGAGGGCTTAGGTTTGGCTCTATTGGAAGGGATGTGTGCGAAACTTCCTATTATTGCTTCTAATGTTCCAGCTATGCTGCCTTTAACCGAGGGCGCGGGCGGTATTGTAATTGATCCTCATAATATTGAAGACATCGCAGCTGCACTGAAGAACTATTTAGATAAAAGCACTCAGGAAAGAGTAGAGCTAGGCCGGCATGCTTATACGTACTTAGTTAATAATCATAGTATAAAAGAGTTTAAGGTGCAGTATCTTGAGCTTATAGAGAATGGATTGAAAAATAATGAGTAATGAGAGCCCTTTGGTTTCAGTAATAGTTTCTTGTTACAATCATGAGAAGTATATTGAAGAATGTATACTTAGTGTTATTAATCAAGATTATAAAAACATAGAGCTTTTAGTCGTTGATGATGGCTCTCGTGATGCGAGTGTCGAGATTATTAATCGACTAAAAGAGACCTATGGGTTTTATTTTTTAGCGCAAAAAAATAAAGGTCTAACTAGAACTTTAAATGAAACAATTGCCAAGTCAAAGGGCGAGTATATTATTCCTTTTGGCTCAGATGATGTCATGCTCCCGCACAGGGTTTCCGCTCAAATTGAATATATTAAAGACAAACCTGAGGTGGGGATTTGTGGCGGTAATATTGAGCTGATTGATTCCGATGGAGTGCTGTATCCGGAAAAAAGACAAAGTCGAGATACGCCTTTTCGTCGATTGAATTTTGAAGATGTTTTTCTCGAAAGAAAGCCTTATGTGCCTGCTACAACCCTGCTCATTAGAAGGGACGCGCTAGAAAAGGTTGGTGGTTTTGATGAGGATAATCGCTTAGAAGATCTTATGATTGAGCTTAAAATAACCAAGGCAGGCTATTATATTGACTGCATTCCAGTTGTTCTGGCTCAATATAGAAAGCATGCTACCAATACCTATAAAAACCACAAATTCATGATTGATAGCATTTTAGACACCTATGCCCGTTTTTCCGATCACCCAGACTATGAGTTTGTTAAGTACAAGTTTTTAAATTCTATGTTTTTAAAAGTAGCGAACAGAGACCGTCGCTTGGCTCGGTCGCTATTAAAAGAGATTCCGTTTAGTCAGTGGAACAAAAAAACTTGGAGAGGCTTGCTTCGGTTGTATTTCTATCCTTTAGAAAAGTGAGTATTTTGTATGCGCCTTTTAAAATATTTCTCTGATAAAAAAGAAAAGAAGAGAATTCGAGCTTTGCCTAAGCTCGAGCGAGGTGTCGCAAAGTTTAAAAACAAATACCCTCGTTATGACATGGGCCGTGGAAGTTATGGTATTCCATTGGTACATGACTGGAAGGAAGGTTCGACTTTAAGAATAGGTGCTTTTTGCTCTATTGCTGAGGATGTGAATATTTTTTTAGGCGGGCATCATCGCTCTGATTGGATTACAACATTTCCTTTCCCCGCTTTTATTAACACTGCAGAGCCTATTGAAGGTTATGCCTTTAGTCGTGGTGATGTTGTTATTGGCAATGATGTGTGGTTATGCACGGGTGCTGTTATTTTGTCAGGTGTGAATATCGGTCACGGTGCTGTGGTGGCTGCGGGTGCTGTAGTGACGAGGGATGTTGAACCTTACTCTATTGTTGCAGGTAATCCAGCGCGTTGTGTACGCTATAGGTTTACAGAGACTGAGCGTCAGGAGTTGTTAAAGTTAGAGTGGTGGAACTGGCCAGAGGCGTTGATTGTACAAGCCGTTCCTCTTCTTTGCAGTGGCGATATTGTTGGGCTACTTACGTATGCTCAACAAGAGAATCTTTAGCTTTTAATTTTTTATTTGTTAATAAAGCCGATATAAAAGCGAGCGGAATCCAAGTTATAAACCAATGCTCTTTAGGCCGAGGTAGTAAGCCTCCTCCTTCAGTCATGCCGGCGGTTATTCCATAGACGAGTAATGCACTGGCTATTACAAATAATACATCTGCTTTATTCTTCCAGCATGCCCAGAGTGCATACATATGCATTGCACACCATAAACTAAAGCCAGCGATACCCGTGAAGTATAAAATACTTAGATGGATGTTGTGAGGTTCACGAAAATTAGTCTCCAGTGAACTTATATAAAAACCTGAGTTTGAATCAAAACCATAGCCAATTATTGGCTTTAGAAGTATTTTGTTTATAGCAATACTCCATAGCTCTGGTCGATATGATAAACCCCTGCTAAGAATTTCCTCTGAATAGAGTATGTATACGAAGGCTAATACTATTGTTGAGAAAAGTATAGTAAGTATTGATTTTTTATTATTTAGTATAAGTGCGATCCATATTACAACAGCAATTAGAGCGACTAAAGGTGTGCGTGACTCTGTCCTGAACGTTGTAATAATTAGTATGCTAGCAAGTAAAAAATAAATAAATTTATAGCTTGTTTCTCTAGATGTTATTGTTATTGCTATAAATAATGCTGAGAATATACCGAATACATGAGAGCTCAATAAAGGATTGCTTAACGCTCCTGTGCCGACAAGACGAGAGTCAGATAAGTGTAAAGGCTGTAAAGCATACAAGCTATAGATTGCTGTTAGAGTAATTGCAAAGCCAGAAGCAATAAATATTTTTAATATATCGTCCTTGTTGTTATTCGTAATTATTGAAAATGAAATAAATAATGATAGTGTATAAATAGATCTTTTTATGGGGGCTGAAATATCATCATGAGTGTCACTCCATAATATAGAGAGAGACGACCATATAGAAAATACAATAAATAATTTTGTTATATTTGATATCTGTCCAATGACTGCTCTAGGGTAAATAGCAGAATGGAAGAGCACAGGGGTCAGCATTAATACATAAAAAAAAGTATGGTAGTTTGATACTTTTGGCAGTATTGGTAAACCGGCCAAAATAAAAAACACCCCTAAAGCTAGTATTTTTTCGAATCCGCCTTCAAGAGTGTTCTTTTTAAAATTGATTGGCATTTTAATTTCCGTTTACTTAACCGCTCAAGCTATTGTTTTCTGACATGTTGTACTGAGTTTTAGGTTGGAGGTATTGGCCGCTCATGTATCATCTTAATGGAGGAGGACGGCATTGTAGTCGTAAGTATATACTGTGGCTGTAGATATTTACTACAAACGCGGTAAGATTCCTGACTAAATTGGTTCAGCCCTTGATGCCATAACTGCGTTGTTGGCGTATGACTAGACCTCACAGCGGATGGAAATGTAAAACACTACGATGAATACGTATACTTAAGCCTTTGTGAAGATTTTTAAAATGAATCCCATCTTACAGATGCTGCGCTTATCATTAAGAGTATTTTGATCTGGGGCTTCTGTTTAGAGATATAGGTAATATATCTTGTAGTATTTTATTTTGATTTAATGTTTTATAAAAATTAATAAATTTCAGATTGTATTTTATAAGCGTTAGGGGATGGCATGAGCGTTACTCTTTTTAGAGCA
Source organism: Denitrificimonas caeni (assembly GCF_905120345.1). Lineage (GTDB taxonomy): Bacteria > Pseudomonadota > Gammaproteobacteria > Pseudomonadales > Pseudomonadaceae > Denitrificimonas > Denitrificimonas caeni_A. The sequence continues at coordinate 21,942 of NZ_CAJHOA010000003.1, forward strand.
GAAATTAATGGACTTCGTGCTATTGCAGTGATCTCTGTGGTGTTGTTTCATTTCGGCGTTTCTGGTTTTTCGGGTGGTTTTGTTGGCGTTGATATCTTCTTTGTCATTTCAGGATTCTTAATGACATCGATTGTTATAAGAGGCGTTAATAAGAATAATTTTAATTTTATTGATTTTTACTTAGCAAGAGCTCGACGTATTATTCCTGCTTTGTTTTTTCTGGCTGTGGTGTTGCTTGTTATTGGTTGGTTCTACCTTTCTCCAGATGATTATTTTAATCTCGCCAAAGAAGCGGATCGATCGTTATTATTTTTATCGAATAATTATTTTTTTAAGAAATCTGGCTATTTTGATCCAAGTTCTCATGAGCGCTTATTGCTACATACATGGTCACTATCGGTAGAGTGGCAGTTTTATATTTTATATCCTATTTTGTTGTTGTTTATTTCTAAATTTAGTATTAGGTTGCTGCCTCGTGCTATCTTTGTTTTATTTGCACTTTCTTTTTTTTATTCTGTTTATAAAAGTTATGCAGATCCCAGTTACGCATTTTATATGCTGCCTTCCCGGGCTTGGGAAATGTTTTTAGGTGGGCTCGTATATTATGCTATTACTTATGAACGTTATAAGCTAAGAAAAGAATGGTGTGGCTATTTAGGATTGTTTTCTATTGCGCTCTCTATTTTGATCTATAGCCCTGCCACTGTTTGGCCAGGCGTTGCTGCATTATTACCAACGATAGGTACAGCATTAATTATTTATTCAGGTAAAGATACTTTTATCACCAGTAATTTCTTTTCTCAGAAACTCGGAGATTGGTCTTATTCAATATATCTTTGGCATTGGCCGTTAGTTGTTGCTATCTTGTTATTTGATATCGAACAGACGATAGTGGTTAATGTTATTTTGATATCTTTATCTGTTATTTTAGGTGCTCTGTCTTATTTTTATATCGAGAATCCTACTAGAAAATATTTGACCTCTAATAATCGTTTCTTTGTATTTCTATTGATTCTCATACCTCTTGTGGCTGTCCTAGGTGCAGCGAAGATGATCAGGTATAACAAAGGTGTTATTGATAGATTGCCTGATGAGGTTTTTGCAGTTTTTAATCAAGCTAATAATAAGTTTGATGAGATGAAAAGATGCCAAGCTACAAGAGATAACAGTGACTGTGTTTATGGGGACGGAGATTTAGACGTTATAGTTGTTGGTGATAGTCATGCAATGGCTATAATCGGAAGTGTTGCTAGCACTTTAGAGGAGTCACGAGTCTTAGACTGGACGCAAAGTGGATGCCCGACAATTAATAATATTAAAGCAACCGGAAGCAAGCCATCGAGGTGTAATGATTTTTTATCACCAAGGTTAAATAAATTGTCTGAATATTCAGATATGCCTATTTTAGTCGCGAATAGATTTTCAGCTCACTTTCTTGGCCCTAATGAAAAAACAGAAATAGTTGAATCGCCAGGACTGTATTTAACCCAGCCCTATCATGGTTTTTCAGCGCCCTATATTGATGAAATGTATAGTGGTTATGTTGAAACGCTGTGTGCTTTAGCAGAAAATAATGCTGTTTATGTGCTGAAGCCTATACCCGAGCTTAAGCTGAATATTCCTAATATGATGGGGCGTGCTCTTCTTGTCAGTGGTGAGCAGAAAAGAATTTCTATTAGCTTGGCTGAGTATGAAGAGCGCAATCAAGTCGCGCTGCGCCTCTTGGATGAGGTCGCGAGCAGGTGCAATATCACCTTGCTCGATCCCATACCTTATCTATGTGATGGCGAGCGTTGTTACGGAGATATTGATGGTTTACCAATATTCTATGATGATGATCACTTGAATATGCGTGGGTCAGATTTACTTAAGCCGTTATTTAAAAAAGTATTTTTAAAGGAGTAGCGGTGGAAACTACTGAGTGGATTTCAATCTATCGTTTTAATTTAGATTAAGCCTATTTTAAAATTGTATTGAGCCACTCTTTATCTGCTGCATCCTTGGTCATATGCACAAGGTTTCTTTCTCTTTGCCATTTACTCAGTGGGCGACTTTGAGTTTTCAGATCGGAGATGTCTATTAGGCCGATTTCACCTTGCGGAGTGAGAACGACGTTGCCGAGATGGATAGAACGGAAGTAAACACCAAGGTTATGAATATGTGTGACAAATGAGGCAAAACGCTCAAGTAGATCATCCGGGTATTCGGCTTCGCCATCGCGCAGTTGACGCAAGGTCAGCCCAGGTAACGGATGATAATGCACGGCATCGCGCTTAATACTAGGGATGCGGTAGACCTGAATGATTTTCGGACAGGGAATACCCAACTCTTCCAGTTTTTTTGCATTATCGGCAAAACGCTGAGCATAAGGCCAGATTGCGGCTGAGGTAATTAATCGCTTACGACGAAACAGTTTTAAAAATGTGCCGTCTTCTAAAATTAGCACTTTATCGCCAAAACCATCTTGCTCAATCACTTTACAGTTCGCGCGCAGGGCTAAATAGTCGTTATGGTCGAGCTTTTGCATGCAATGGCCTTAAATAGTTGAACGGAGAATCTTACCTGAAACAGCACTATTGGGCATCTTTGAGTGCGCGTAACATGATGTTCAATTCGTTTTTCCAGTCGCTTTGCGCAATCTTAAGTTGCTGAGAGATTTTACTGTTATCTAGCACCGAGTAAGCGGGACGCTGCGCCGGCGTAGGGTAGTCGCTGGTATTGATTGGCTTTAGTGTAGGGCTGCGTTCAATTAATTTGAGTGCAGAGGCTTGAGTGAAAATCTCGTTAGCAAAATCGTACCAACTGCAGGTGGGTGCGCCGCTGAAATGGTAGGTGCCCCAAATACTGTTACCGCTGGTCTTATACTGCTCAGCAATCTGCCATAGAGCGTGTGCGATGCTGCGTGCTGAAGTGGGACCGCCGACTTGATCGCTAACAATGCTGAGGGTATCCCTTTCTTGACCAAGGCGTAACATCGTTTTGACAAAATTGTTGCCGTGTAGACCGAATACCCAACTGGTGCGCAAGATAATATGGCGTTTGCAGCAGCTAGTAATCGCTTGCTCTCCAAGCCATTTGCTTGCGCCGTATACGCTGCTAGGTGCCGGTACGTCTTCTTCTGTATAAGGCTTAGCGTGTTGGCCGGCAAAGACATAGTCAGTGGAAATATGCAGTAGAGGGCAATCTACTTGCTGTGCTGCTTTCGCTAAATTCTCAGCGCCGAGATGATTGACTGCATGGGCACGCTGGCTATCAGTTTCTGCTTTATCTACTGCAGTATAGGCGGCAGCGTTAATAATGAGCTGTGGTTGTAAGGACTGCAGCACAGCTCTAACTTGTTGCGCATCGCTAATATCCAGCTCACTAGAACCGAAGCCAGATACCTGCCAATCGTGTGGTGCAGAGAGCATCAACTCCTGACCTACTTGTCCTCGCGCCCCGGTAATTAAAACTCGCATAATCGCCTAACCTCTATGAGTCATCTGATGAGCGCTGATCACTCAACTCAGTGGATAAAAGATAAAACAGTTTATCAGAACTGATGTTGCGCTGGGTTAGCTTCAGCCGCGATCGGCGCAAAGCCTTGCGGTGGGCTGTGCTAGAATTAGCTTTTATTGTGCGGCAGTGGAGCCACTGGGATTATGTTGAGCTATTTTCGTCTGTACCGTGAGCATGGCTGGCATCCCATCAGTGCTGAAGAGTATCGCGCGGCGTGGTTACGCTGGGGTGGTAGTGTTGCAACGCATCCTGATGTGGTTGCACGCTTATCTGATTTAGCGGGAGTTGCTGTGCGTTATCTAGGCTGCTCTGAAAAGGGCGAGTTACAGGCGGCGATACCGACTTGGGGGCGGCATTTGGCCTTGGCTAAAGAGGTACTCAAACAACAGAAAAAACGCGGTATGTTTGACTTAGGTAATGCTGAAATTATTCTTCCACAAGCGTCTGACAGCGTGATCGCTTTGCGTCATAAAGCACAGTATGTGTCTGAACTACACGTGCAGCGTATCGCCACGTTGAAAGAACAAAAAGAAGGCCTCGCATTGGCTCGTGAGCCTGAGCAATACAGTAAAAAGTTTCGTTATAATCAGCGTCGTGAACAGCGTCTACTAGAAGAGCAGGGCGGCGTGATCATCTCTGTGGACAGTCTGTCAGCGGCAGAGCAAGCTCAGATCTATACTAAATTATTTGAGAAACGCTGGGGCTTTGCGGTACCGGGTAAAGAGTATCTAGCAGAGGTCTTTAGTCTGCTAAGCGAGTTCATGACCGGCAGCTTTATTACTATTAATGATGTGCCGGTGGCATTTCAAGTGTTGTATCGCGTCGCAGCGCCAGACTGGATCAGTCTTGAATACATCAATGGCGGCGTCGATACGGATTACAACTCACTCAGTCCTGGTAGTGTCTTAAGTTTTGTAAACACGCAAAACGAGTGGCAGTATGCGCGCGAGTTAGGTAAGCCTTTGCGCTATTCTTTCGGCCGTGCAGATCGTGAGTATAAAGACCGTTGGTGCAATCGAGTTGCCGTGTATAAGGTGTCCTAATGTCAGTGCGTAAGCAGCAGTTACTGAAACAACATCGTCGCACTAAGCGCATCGTCATGCTCGCTATATTAGCCGGACTGCTTGTGCTTAGTTTTACTGCGCCACTTTGGCTGTTGCCGCTAGCGTTATTGCTGCTCTGGATTGGGCATGAAGCGTGGTTTGCTGACCATTTATTTTATTCCCCGCAAGAAGACTATCAGTACCGTTTTCCAGAATCGATTCAGCCCATTAAAGTGACTGCGTTAAATGGCCGCTGGCAGTTGGCTGCTGAACTCTTACCACAAGCGCAGCAAGCAACACTCATTGCTAAGGTGCAGATGACCAGTACTTGGTTGGGGCGTTGGTTTGATCCGAGGATCTGTGTCGGCAATGATCAGCAAACCTTTGAGCGCGGTGCGCAAGGTTTGCGTTATCTTAATCTAACGGGACAGGCTGAGGCGTTAGGCGCTGAAGGCTTATCCATACGCGGCCGTTTTTGTACTGTTGCGACAGATGTGGATTTGTATGTTTTTACTCCACCAAGTCCACTGACTGAGAATATAATGATTCTCGCACCGCATGCCGATGATGCTGAGTTGGCCGCATTTGGACTGTATAGCAGTGCTCAAACTGTCAGCATTGTGACGCTGACGCAGGGTGAAATCGAAGCTGAATATTATCAACGTTTAGGCTTATCACCGCAGCAGGCAGCGCAGCTAAAAGGTCGTTTGCGTACGTGGGATAGTATGGCAATTGCGCTGTGGGGTGGTGTGCCGCAAGCCAACTGTGTGCAACTGGGTTATTACTGCATGCAGTTGTCTAATATGGCCAAGCAGCCTGATTTACCGTTTGCTTCTAAGCAATCAGATCAATCCGATATTCGTAGCGCGCGCCAGTTCAACGCTGTGCAGTTGCCGGCTGATACGACAGGTTTGCCAACTTGGCAGAATTTAGTCGCTGATTTAGCGGCGTGCTTAATGCACTTTAAACCTGATGTGGTGGTGATGCCGCACCCGGAAATTGATCCACACGCTGATCATATTGCGACCACGCAAGCGTTATTTCAGGCATTAGAGCAGAGTGACTGGCGGCCGCAGCGTTTGTTTCTGTATGCCAACCATCTTCACGATAATGATCGCTGGCCGATGGGCAATGCCAATACTGGTGTGGCGCTGCCACCGGCGATGCTTGAATTGCCTGCCGATCAGCTGTTTAGCTATGTACTTAGTGAGCAGCAGCAGCTAGATAAAGCTATGGCCTTATTGATGCAACATGATTTACAGCCAGCCCAGCCGTTTAAAAAACGTGTGCGTCGGATGATTCAGCAGCTGTTCACTGGACGCCGTTGGCCGAAGACCGGTGACAATGAGTTTTTGCGCAAAGCCGTGCGCAAGCATGAATTGTTTTGGGTGCGAGAGTTGTAAGCCGTAAGTCTATGCGATGTGGTGATTATAGTGTGCTGCGCAGTTGCTGCAGTAACTGACCACTAAAGCCTAGCTGATCCAGCCAATACGCTTGATGGATTAAAATAATCAACCAGAATACGCCTTGGTATGAAGCTTTTTGGGTTTTGTGGCGCAGCAGTTGTTGCGCTAAGAGAGCACCAGGCCAGCCGCCGAGCAACTCCACGGCATGCAATTGTTTTTCAGGCGTACGCCACTCTCCGTTTTGCGCATTTTGCTTATCGTGCCAGTACTGAAAAATACTGAGCATGCTCATGCCAGCGTAAACCAGTAAAGGCCAGAGTGTACCGTTGCGCTCAAAGAGTTGCCAGGCACCCATCAGTGGTGCCGCGCAGACACCCGTCAGTAGGATCAGTGTGCGCTTGATATTAGGCTGTGCCTGACGTCTTGGCCGATAAGTAGCCTGATTAGGTTGCGCTGCCGTTGTAGGCTTACGGCGTATCGCTGGACGATCAATACTGAGTGCCGCACCGCGCATATGCTCGGCACGTAAACGGTTTTTTTCATCTTTACCGGCAACGAAGAAAACTGTTTCGCCTTGCTGTGGACGCTGTTCGCCGCGCACACTGGAAATATGCACAAAGTAATCGCCATCAGCGCCGCGAATAAAGCCAAAGCCTTTATCGTCATTCCAGCTGCGTAATACGCCTTGTTGTTCCATCTTTGCGACCTTAATCAACCACGCCAGTCACGCGGACACGACGGCTCACAGCAGGCGCTGTAACCTCTGCGGTGCTAGCGATATGTTCAGCATAGTACTGATCAATCCAGTTTTTTAAGGCGATCAGCAGGCCCAATACTAAGAACGCGCCCGGTGGTAAAATAGCCAGTAAAAAGCCTTTGTAGTCTTCAAACACAACAACTTGCCAGTGTTCAGCAATGCTGCCAAATAATAAATGCATATTAGTAAACAGCATGCCAGTCCCCAGCAGTTCACGGGTTGCACCGATGGCGACCAGCACCAAAGTAAAACCTAAACCCATCATCAAGCCATCGTAGCTGGAGCGCGCTATCGAGTTTTTTGCTGCAAAGGCTTCAGCGCGGCCAAGGATCACGCAGTTGGTGGTAATCAGAGGAATAAAGATACCAAGAATTTGAAACAGCTCGTAGGTGAAGGCTTGCATCAGCAATTCAATGCAGGTGGTGAGTGCAGCAATAATCATTACAAAAACCGGCAAGCGCACGGCGTTAGTCACGGCGTTACGGATCAGCGATACTGCGGCATTGGAGCAAATCAGTACCAGAGCCGTGGCGATCCCTAAACCTAAGGCGTTCACTGTAGAATTACTGGTGCCGAGCAGTGGGCATAAACCGAGCAGTTGGACTAAGCCAGGGTTATTTTTCCACAAACCATTAATAGTGATGTCGCGAAATGATGGGTTCATTGGCTCACCTCTGTCGTTTTTAAATGAGCAAATAATTGGGCATGGTTTTGATCAAAATACTGTAAGGCTTTGTGCACAGCAGTAACGACAGCCCGAGGAGTGATAGTGGCGCCGGCGAACTGATCAAAATCCCCCTGATCTTTTTTCACTGCCCAGCCTCGTTCTTCTGGATTATTCAGACTTTTGCCATCAAAGCTTTTAATCCACTGGCTTTTCGCTAATTCAATCCGATCGCCTAAGCCTGGGGTTTCTTTATGATGAATGACCCGCACTCCGCTGAGTGTGCCGTCGGCCATAATGCCAATCAGCAAACTGATGGTGCCGCTGTAACCGTCTGCTGCATTGGCTTGTAAAATCACCGCGGCGGGTTGTCCTTCTACGCTGGCAATATAAGTTGGAGTGTCTGTGCGGTGCCCGAGTAAAGATTCATTGAGGTAAATCACGCTATCAAGCAGCGCATTGTCATAGCTGTGCGCCGGCAAAATTTCACCCAGCGCGCGAATTTGTGCCGCACGTTCTTCTGTAGCAATGCGTGATTCAGTGGATTGTTGGGTGATCGCAACCACCGCTACGGTTACTGCAGCGAATAGCGCTAAGAGCAAACTGTTTTTAATCACTGAGCGACTGATTTCTGGCAGCATTTTTATTCTCCCGTCTTAAAGCCGCGCTTGGCTGTTTGATGTCCATAGGTGCGTGGACGGGTAAAGTAATCAATCGTGGGTGCGCAGAGGTTCATCAGTAAGATGGCAAACGCGACACCGTCAGGGTAGCCACCCCAAGCACGAATAATATAGACCAAGATGCCAACGCCGACGCCAAAGATCAAACGGCCTTGTACGCTGGTGGCGCTACTGACGGGGTCAGTGACAATAAAAAAGGCGCCCAGCATGGTGGCACCACTGAGTAGATGAAAGAGTGGCGAGCCGTGCGAGTCTGAGCCGCTGCCATTCCAAAACACTAAACTCATAATAAACAGTGCCGCGAGCATGCCCACGGGAGCGTGCCAGCTAAAGAGTTTTTTACGTAGTAAAAACAGGCCGCCCAGTAAAAACGAGAGGTTAACCCATTCGCTGCTGTAGCCGGCAAACAGCCCAAAGGCGGGGTTACTGTCCCAGAGTTCTTGTAAGGTTAGATTGCTGTTGGTTTTTAAGCTGTCGAGCACTGTGGCTTGGCTCCAGCCATCAGGCAAGGCTTGGCCAAAAAATACATATTGCAAACCAGCAGCAACATCGATGCTATGCGCGGCAGGCCACGCGGTCATCTCGACCGGGAAAGAAATCAATACCACCACATAACCCAGCATCGCTGGGTTAAATGGGTTCTGACCGAGCCCACCAAATAACTGTTTGCCAAAGACCACAGCAAAACCGCTGGCCACAGCAATTAACCACCACGGCGAGTAGGGTGGTAGTGCTAAAGCTAAGAGCAGGCCGGTGACCAACACGCTGCCATCTTTAAGGAAGAAGGCAACAGGGCGTTGACGTAACGCGAGAATAGCCGCTTCAAAGAGCAGAGCAAAACTGCAAGCTAGAGTAATATTAAGCAGTGGGCCAATACCAAAAAAATAGCTCAGCACAAGAATGCCTGGCACAGCGGCGGCCATCACCAACAGCATAACGCGCTGTGTGCGATTAGCGCCTTTGGCGTGTGGCGAGGTAATGCGAGGCAGAGTCATCGGTGCTCCAAGTGTGCTGCAAAAGCTGAGCGTGATTATACGCCTGCTTGTGATTAATTAAGTTCAGCTAAGCTTTGCTCAGCTTGGGTCAGTTCTGTTTGTAGTGCTGCTAAGCTCTCTGCATCGGCTTCAGCCCGTTCTGCTTTACGCAGCGCAGCACGCTTCATGGCCACTTCAATCTTGGCTTTTTTCAATGCTTGTTCAGCCGCGCTCAGTTCTGGCTTGGCAGCTTTTTCAGTTACGCCAGCGGCTTCGACTGCTGTCGGAGCCGCCGCCGTCGCTGCGTCTAACGCGTGCTTGGCTTGCTCTGCGTTGACGCGTAGTTGCTCAACCTGTGTTTGTAACTCTTCAGTATTATGAGTTGCTAACTGCTTCTCAGCTTTGCGCAATGTGACTTGTGCCATGCTGGCGGCAATTTTTAAGCGTTTTAGATCATCATCTACCGGTTTGCTTGGCGCGGGAGTTGGGGCCGCTGCGTTGATTGCCGCTAGAGCTTGTTTGGCTTGTTCGGCAGTGATACGTAGCTGTTCGATTTGGCTTTTGAGCTCTTCAGTATTATGTGTCTCTAGTTGCTTTTCGGCTTTACGTAGAGCCACTTGTGCCATGCTGGCGGCAATTTTTAAGCGTTTCACATCGTCGTCTGCAGTGCTTGCTTGCTGACCCGCTGCCTCTGCTTGCGCCGCTTTTTTCGCTTGATCAGCTTTAGTCTTAGCTAAACGTTCAGCGCGAGCTTGGCGCTCAGCTTCTTTGCGTTCCTCTTCAAGACGTAAACGTTCTTGGCGGAATTCAAAGCGCTCTTTGGCGTGTTCAGACTTGACTTGTTTTTGCTCCAGCTCGCGAATATCGGCTTTAGCAGCACGATAATATTGCACTAAAGGAATGCTCGACGGGCAGACATAAGCACAAGCGCCGCATTCAATGCAGTCAAACAAGTTGTGCGCTTGCAGTTGCGGATGGTCATCACCGAGGGCATAAAAGTGCAATTGCTGAGGCAGTAAGTTAGCGGGGCATACTTCAGCGCAGTCGCCGCAGCGAATGCAGGGCATCGCTGGGGGCGGTGCCGGTAACTCTTCTGCAGTTGCTGCTAATAAACAGTTGCTGGTCTTAATGATTGGCGCTGAGAGAGCGTTTAAGGTGAAGCCCATCATCGGACCGCCAGCAATCAATCGACTCATTTTAGCCTGTTGTAGACCAGCAAATTCGAGCAGCTCAAGCACCGGTGTGCCGACTAAACATTCAACATTCATTGGGGTTCGTAAGGCTTGCCCAGTCAGCGTGGTAATCCGTGAAATAAGTGGCTTACCCTCAATGATGGCATCATGCACCGCGACAACCGTACCCACGTTTTGACACAAAATGCCCAGCTGCGCCGGCAACTGCGCTGCCGGAACTTCTTTACCGGTGAGAATCTGGATCAGTTGCCGCTCGCCGCCCGATGGATAGATCGTCGGAACGGCAACAACATAGTAATTACGCTGCTGTAACGCAGAACGTACGCAGGCAAGCGCTTCTGGTTTATTGTCTTCAATGGCAATCAGGACGTTTTCTGGCTGCAGAATATGCACCAGAATATCAATGCCCAGCATCAGCTGCGTGGCTTTCTCACGCATTAAAACATCATCAGCGGTGATATAAGGTTCGCACTCAGTACCGTTGATAATCAGGGTTTTAATCGATTGATCAGCTTTCGGTGACAGCTTAACCACGGTTGGAAAACCGGCACCACCTAAGCCGCTAATACCGGCTTGACGAATTTTCTCCAGTAACTCAGCAGCAGTCGCCTCTTTAAAGTTTGCTAGAGGCTCAAGCGGGCACCAGCGGTCTAAACCATCGGTATCAATCACGATGGCGTCGAGTAGCTGACCAGACGTATGCGGGTAAGGTTGTGGGCCGATAAAGCTGACCGTACCCGAGCTGGGAGCGTGCACCGCAGCGCTGATGAAGTGCTTGGAATCCGCGATCAGCTGACCTTTGAGCACGTCATCACCCACGCTGACCAGCGCTTGTGTGCTACAGCCTAAATGCTGCAATAACGGTACAATCAGCTGCTTAGCTAAGGGCGCGGTTTGGATGGGTTGCTGATTAGACAGTGTTTTACATTCAGGTGGATGTACGCCGCCACGCAACGGATGAATAGGCCAAATATTCATTTTAAAGCCTCCCGATCAGTTGCAATCAAAGTGCCGGGAGGTAAGGGATGCTCCCACTTCCAGCTTTGTAAGGTACCCGCGACCGGAATCATATCAATACAGTCCACAGGGCAAGGCTCAACGCAGAGATCGCAACCCGTGCATTCGCTGACAATCACCGTATGCATCTGCTTGGCTGCGCCTAAAATGGCATCTACTGGGCAGGCCTGAATACATTTTGTGCAGCCAATGCACTCAGCTTCACGAATAAAGGCCACCATTTGTGGCTTTTCACCTTCGACGGCATCCAGAGGTTCTGGCTCGACATCGAGTAATTCAGCCAGCGCTTGAATAGTAGCTTCGCCACCGGGTGGGCATTTGTTGATTTTTTCCCCAGACGCAATGGCTTCTGCATAGGGTTTGCAGCCGGGGTAGCCGCATTGGCCACATTGGGTTTGCGGCAGTAGCGCGTTAATTTGTTCAGCAATCGGGTTGCCTTCGACGCGAAAGCGTACGGCAGCAAAGCCTAAGATTGCGCCGAAGACTAAGCTGAGTAAAACCAGTGCAGTGACTGCGATAAACACCATGCTCATAGCTTGATTAAACCACTAAAGCCCATAAAGGCTAACGACATAAGTCCAGCGGTTAGCATGCCAATCGCTGCGCCTTGAAAGGGCTTAGGTACATCAGCGATAGCAATCCGCTCACGCATGGCCGCAAATAAAACCAGCACTAAAGAAAAGCCAATGCCTGCGGCGAAACCATTAACGCTGGCTTGAATAAATGTGTATTCGCTGCGATTAGCATTCAAGAGAGCGACACCGAGGACGATACAGTTGGTAGTGATCAAGGGTAAGAAAATCCCTAGTACCCGATACAGCATAGGGCTGGTTTTATTGACCACCATTTCAGTGAACTGCACTACCACCGCGATCACTAAAATAAAGCTAATGGTGCGTAAAAACTCTAAATCAAAAGGTTTAAGAATGTATTGCTGTACGAGGTAGCTACAAATCGACGCTAAGGTCAGCACAAAGGTTGTTGCTAGCGATAAGCCGATGGCCGTTTCAACCTTTTTGGAGACCCCCATAAACGGGCACAAACCCAGAAACTGAACCAATACAAAATTGTTCACCAAAATGGCACTGACCAAAATAAGTAAGAGTTCGCTCATAGGAGATCGTAGGGGCACAAGGCGTTGTTAATAAGATCCTTATTATCCTGCAGGTCGATATAGCGTACAAGTCGGATTTGTAGCTTCTTTAAGTACTTTTTGATCTAAGTCTATGGTTTCTTGACTGAAATGCCGAAAGTGGCAGTATTTTTCGTCAGTAATGTGACGTTATGCCACGTCTTGCAAGGATCAAGGCATAATGCCATTGGCTGGTTAATAAATACGCTAAGACGCCGATATATTTAATGGTGGTTTGGTTTTTAAACTTGAATTGATGCGCTGTCAAAACTCTGTAAAGGAACACTCTATGCTGAATAAAATATCCCTCAAAGCGCGACTTATCGTGCTAACAAGCATCGCTTTTTTGCTTTTTTTGCTGGTTGGTACTGTGGGCTTGCTAGGGATCAGTACGTTGAATAAATCCTTAGAAAAGGTTTATCAGGAAAATATGGTTCCGGTGAAGTTATTAGATAATATTTTTACCGATATTAATAGCACACGCACTGAGTTGTTATTAGCGTTGCAGCATGCGCCTGACTCGCCTTTTGTAGATTTACATAACCATCCTTTAAGTCAGCATATTGATAATATTGAAAGCAATCGTGCGCGTAATCAGCAGGCGTGGGGACAATTGGATGCATTACAGTTTGCCAGCGCAGAGAAGCAGCAGCTAAAAGACTTACAAGATGATGTTAAGGCCTTGCGCGGACAAGTTGAGCCTGTATTACAAGCGATCAATCAGCAGAATTTTTATTTAGCTAATCAATTGGTTTTAACCCAAGTGAACCCTGCAGTCGCTCAGGTGCGAAAGTCGATGACGCAACTCAGTGATCAGCTGATGAATCGTGCGCAAGAAGAATTTAATTTAGGTGAGCAGCGTTATCAGCAAACGCTAACGTTATTTGCCTTTATTTTAATTATTGGCGGCGCGTTGATTGTGTTGCTGGCTGTGCGGGTTATTTCAAGCATTCAAAATGCGGTTAAGCTGTTGCGTGAAGCCTCGGAGAAAATTGCTGCAGGTGATACCCGAGTTCGAGTGACCTATCCTGGTAATGACGAATTGCGTGCCGTAGCCCTCGCTTTCAATCATATGGGTGAGCGCTTTCAAGCTGCATTGCATGATGTTGGTCGCTCAGCAGAGCAATTGGCCTCTGCCAGTGAAGAAACATCGGTGGTGACAGAAAACACCAGTGAAAGCATGCGTAAGCAGCAAAGCGAAATTTCTCAGGTAGCGACAGCGATGAATGAGATGCACGCAACGGCCAGTGAAGTGGCGCGTAGCGCAAGTCTGGCTGCAGAGGCCGCGCATTATGCTGACCAAGAAGCGATTGTCGGGCGTGATGTTTCACTACAAACCATCGAAGCGATTGAGAGTTTAGCCTCAGCAGTTGAGCATGCTACTGCCGTGATTGAGTCGTTGGCGAAAGACAGTGAAGATATTGGCAGTGTATTAGATGTGATTCGTAGTATTGCCGATCAAACTAACCTGTTGGCATTAAATGCTGCTATTGAAGCGGCGCGTGCGGGTGAGGCAGGGCGGGGCTTTGCCGTGGTCGCTGATGAGGTTCGTACTTTAGCGTCGCGTACGCAAAAATCGACCCAAGAAATTAATGATATGGTCGAGCGCCTACAGCGCGGTGCGGTACAGGCTGTAGATGCCATGGCTACTGGACGTAAGCAAGCCCTAGCAGGTGTTGAGCAAACGCTGAAGACTACCGCTTGTTTAGAGTCTATTGTGAATGCCATTAGCACCATCAATGATATGAATGTGCAAATTGCTAGTGCTGCTGAAGAGCAGAGTGCTGTCAGTGAAGAAATTACTCGCTCGGTGGTCGCCATTAATGATTTAACAACTGAAACCACTGAAGGTGCTTTACAAACAACACAAGCCAGTCATGAAGTGGCGCGTCTCGCCAGTACTTTGCAAGAGTTGCTGAGTCGTTTTCGGACTTAACAAACTTTTCTTTTAAAGCATTCGATGCCAAACCTAGGCGTTGTAGATCGCTGCCTCGTCTAGGTTTGTTTTTCGTTTGTCACTCTTTTATGTGATCTGTATTGCAATTATGTCATTAGATATTGTTATTATTTGTAATAAAAGCAGTGATTTAGACGAAGGTCGGTTGTTCCTCTGCGTCACAATCTTTACATTAGCGGCCCTTGTATACAGCACTTAACAGTTGGAACTGGATGCTGAGTACAATCTTTTTTGCTAAGGATGGTGTTCGAAAGTGTTTTAGGGCTTGGCGTTCTGTGTTTTTTACGCTCATTCCTAAAGTCAGATAAAAATGTCAAAACAATCACAATAAGTGTATGCGCTCAATGCTTAGCGATAAGCGGTATTGGTCGTATCCTGCATGTAAGTGTTAACAATAAAACATGCTCAAGAGTACGTGGCTTTATGCGTGTTCGGTTGAGTAGGAGAAATATCTATGCAAGATACAATTGTTGAGAAGGTGCTTAAGCACCCAAAATATGCTGAGCTGGTTCAGCGCCGAACTCGAGTAAGTATGGCGTTTTTCGCAGTGGCTTTAGTTATTTATTCTGGGTTTATTTTGACTTTGGCCTATATGCCAGAGGTATTTGCACAGCCACTAGGTCCAGATTGGACGATGAGTGTGGGTGTTTTGACCGGGATTTTAGTTGTATTCAGTGCGGTTATTATGATTTCACTTTATGTCTATTTCTCAAACAAGATTTTTGATCCATTGCTGGATGCTATTGTAAGGGATGTAGAGTAATGAAAAAGTTTCTACTGAACACAGCCTTGTTGTCGATGATTGCACAGCCTGCATTCGCTGCAACAGGACAAGCCAATACCTCTGCTATTGTGATGTTCCTAGTGTTTATTGCAGGGACTATGGTTATTACTTGGTGGGCTGCGCGTAAAACGCAAACCACATCAGACTTCTATACCGCAGGTGGTGGGATTACAGGTTTCCAGAATGGTTTAGCCATTGCTGGGGACTATATTTCTGCCGCATCCTTTTTAGGTATTGCTGGTATGGTCTACGTCAGTGGTTTTGACGGTATCATTTACGCCATTGGTTTCCTCTTTGGTTGGCCGGTGGTGATGTTTTTAGTTGCTGAGCGCTTACGTAACTTGGGACGCTTTAACTTTGCTGACGTGACCGCATTCCGTTTAGAACAAACCCCTATGCGTATTCTGGCGGCAAGTGCATCGTTGTTAATTATTGCTCTGTACTTGATTGCACAGATGGTGGGTGCGGGTAAGTTAATCGTGCTGCTGTTTGGTCTTGAGTATAAAATTGCAGTGGTAATCATCGGTACATTGATGATGATTTACGTGTTCTTCGGTGGTATGACGGCGACGACGTGGGTACAAATCATTAAAGCGGTACTGATGCTGGCGGGTGGTACTTTATTAGCTGCTCTTGTATTGATGGCCTTTAACTGGAACCCAGATGCAATGCTGGCTGAAGCAGTTAAAGTACACCCATCGGGTGCAGAGTTGATGGCGCCGGGTGCTGCGGTCAGTAGTAACCCCTTGAACGCACTGTCACTTGGTTTGGCGTTAGCCTTTGGTACTGCAGGTTTGCCACATATCCTGATGCGCTTCTTCACGGTATCGAGCGCAAAAGAAGCTCGTAAATCTGTGATCTGGGCCAGTAGTTTTATTGGCTACTTCTACCTGTTGACCTTTATCATTGGTTTCGGTGCAATTGCGCTACTGGTTCGTCACCCAGAGTTCTATAACAACTTAGATCTCAGTGCAGGCAGCAACAATATGCTGACTGCGCTCATTGGTGGCACTAACATGGCAGCGGTGCACTTATCCAATGCTGTTGGCGGTAGCTTGCTGTTAGGCTTTTTGGCCGCAGTAACCTTTGCAACCATCGTTGCAGTGGTCGCAGGTTTGGCGCTAGCGGGTGCTGCAGCGATTGCGCACGACTTGTATGCCAACGTGATTGCTCGTGGACGTTCAACTGAAAAGCAAGAAATGCGTATTTCTAAGATCTCTACTCTGGTACTAGGTGTCTTGGCTGTACTGCTGGGTATTGTTTTTGAAGATCAAAACGTTGCCTTTATGGTGGGTTTAGCCTTTGCGATTGCAGCAAGTGCTAACTTCCCAGTATTGGTACTATCGATCTCATGGCGCGGTTGTACAACTCGCGGCGCAACCATTGGTGGCTTCTTAGGCTTAACCTTTGCAACACTGTGGGTGGTTCTGAGTAAGACAGTTTGGGTCGATGTATTTGGTAACGCTGAGCCAATCAGTCCGTTCCCTAATCCAGGTATCTTCTCGATCCCATTAGCGTTCTTCTCGATTTGGTTCTTCTCAGTCACTGATAAGAGTGCACGGGCTGTTAAAGAGCGTGATGCGTTCACTGCATTAACTGTACGTAGTCAAACGGGTATCGGTCGTTCTGGCGCGCAAGATCACTAAAACGTGACATTGTGATGGTTAGCTGATCATTACTATTAAAATACCCCGACTGGTTCGGGGTATTTTTTTGCCTTTTAAAAGTTATTGATAAGTCATGCAATATTACCGAGAGAGTGCTGATCAGTTCAGTTGCTCCTGAGGTATTTTGTCACAGGTAGCACTTAATGATAATGATTGCCATTCCGGTAATGCTCTGTTAGTTTTGTCCGCATATTAATTCTCTATCAGGGTTCGTTATGAAAAATATATTTAAAGGTGCAGTGTTCGCAGTGAGCTTGGTCGTTGCGGGAAGTGCGATTGCCGATGAAAGCACGGCGCACTTTAAAGGCTTAGCTGCGCCAGACTTGCAAACTGCAGTCGCTAATTTCTCTGAGTACAATAAGCGTTTAGAAGATGTGCTCAGTGGTGAGTTAACTGATATGGATCTGGTGAAGGTGCATGAGTTGACCTACACCTTGGAAAACGCCCTAGAGAAAATTAATGTTGATTTAGAAGAGCTCGCCAATACGTTAGAAAAAGTACATGTTGCCTCAGAAACCTTTAACCGTGATGCGCTAAAAGAGGCTGCACCAGCCTATTTAAATACTGCACGTATTATCGTTAAGTAAATGCGTGTGATCGCCCGTCTTGTCGTTTGCGCGATATAAGACGGGGTTCTGTTCTAGCAGGTTGTTTGAATATTGGTATACTTAGCCAGCTAAATACTAGCTTGGAGACTGCGTAGCCATGTACGAACAGCACCGTTTTGGAATGCAACTCACGCATTTATCACGCGCATGGCGTGCTGAACTGGATAGACGTTTAGTTGAGCTTGGTTTATCACAAGCACGCTGGTTGGTCTTATTGCATCTCGCTCGTGATAAGCCATTGCCCACACAAGGTGAGTTAGCCTGCAGTGTTGGCGTTGAAAATCCAACGTTAGCGCGACTGCTGGACGCCCTCGAAGCTCAGCAGCTGATTGAGCGCCAACCTGATCTAAATGATCGTCGTGTTAAAAAAATTGCGTTAACACATGCGGCGCGAGATCTTATTGAAAAAATTGAAACCATCGCCACAACTTTGCGCACAGAAATATTTGCCGGAGTGTCCGAAGATGATATCCAGCAGTGCCAAAAGATCCAAGCGCACATGTTGGCTAATTTAGAAAAAATATATGAAGCGTGATCTAGCCAGTCTAAATGCGCGTTTTGGTGCACTTTATCGTGTCTGGTTATTAGGTGTATTAATGCTGGGCAGTATGGTGATGGTACTGTCATCTACCAGTATTAACGTAGCATTGCCGGCGATTATGGATGAGTTTGCCATGGGTCGGCCGTTGGCGCAGTGGTTGGCGACGGGCTTTTTAGCCGCGATGACTTCTGGGCTATTATTGGCTGCTTGGGCGCAAGCTAAGTTTGGTTCACGTTTAACAGTACAGGCCAGTATTGGTTTGTTTGTGCTGTGTTCAATTGCTGCGTTGATGGCTACTGAAGGCTGGCAATTGATTGTTTTGCGTATTCTGCAAGGCGCGTCGGCGGGGATTATTCAGCCACTGGCTACCGTATTGATTTTTCGTGTGTATGCGGGAGGTGGGCGTGGTGCCGCGCTAGGTGTATACGGCCTCGGGTTAATGATTGCGCCCAGTGTCGGCCCTACCGTTGGCGGTTATCTGATTGATCATTTCGGCTGGATGTCAGCATTCTGGCTGCCTTTGCCGGTGTGTTTTGTATTGATGGTAGCGGGGCACTGGCTGTTGCCTGATGAAGGTAATCCAAATGCTAAACGCTTAGATGTGTTGTCATTTGTCACCTTAACTATGGCTATCTTCGCAGGCCTCGCAGCCATTTCTGAAGCACAACGTTATGCTTGGGGTGATTGGCGAGTGACTGCTTTGGCGTTGATCACTGTCGTTTGCAGTGCAATTTTTTTTCGGCGCACATTAAACAGCAAGCAACCTATTTTATCCTTACGCTTATGGCGCTTAGCCGCATTTAGACGAGCCAGTTGGGTGGCTTTAGCTTTGGGCTTGGGTCTTTATGGCTCAACGTATTTAATTCCTTTGTTTTTACAAACTATTAGTGGTTACAGCGCAGGTCATGCTGGGGTTTTATTGTTGCCCGCTGGGATCTTACTGGGCCTTGCGTCTTTTGCCAGTGGTTGGCTGTGTGATCGAATAGCTATTGTTTGGCTGCTCTGCGCGGGTTTGTTTTTATTCGCATTTTCCGCCGTATGGTATGGCATTTGGGGTGCGAGTAGCGGTTTTCTTTGGTTATGTGTGATTGCTGCAGTAGGGCGTATGGGGATTGGTTTGATTATGCCTGCGCTCAGCACCGCTTCGCTGGACAGCCTCACCGTAGATGAGCTGCCTTATGGTGCTGGCGCTGTGACTTTTGTGCGCCAGTTGGGTGGGGCTTTTGGGATTAATTTGTTAACGGTTTTTCTCGAATGGCAACACCACTCTTTGGGTGGTGACTTTGCCGCCGAAACACGAGCTTTTGAGCGTACTTTTATAGTGCTAGGTCTCGCTTTTTTATTAGCGCTATGGCCGGCTTGGCGATTGCGCAAGCTCCCTAAGCCAATAAAGAAAACACATTGACCGCTGGTCATCTTAGTTGAACTAAAGTCCCGTTAAGTCCTCTACTGAGTGTGCATGAATAGTAAGCTAACTTAAGCTTTTCACATGTGCGGAGGACATAATAATGAAAATATCGACCCGTAAATACGCAGGACTCGTTGTTCTGACGGCTCTTTTAGGTATGCCGCTGACCCATGCTGTTGCTAACGAAACCGTGACTGAGGCTCAGGAGGTTATTTCTGATAGTTGGATCACCAGTAAGGTGAAATCGGTTTTTTTAAGTAACAAGAATATCAGTGGCCTGATTATTAACGTTGAAACCGTTGACGGCGTTGTTGCTCTGACTGGTGAAGTACCGACAGCCGTTGAGCGTGATTTAGCAATTGCTAAAGCCAAAGAGATTAAAGGCGTTAAAGGCGTTGCTGCGGATGGCTTAAAAGCTAGCCATTAAGTGCAGCGAGTTTTGAGTTTAATAAATATTTTTTATATACAAGGTGATTTATGAATAAGGATATTTTTGAAGGTAAGTGGACGCAGCTGAAAGGCCAAGTAAAAACTCGTTGGGGCAAGCTCACCGATGATGACCTTGATGTGGTTGAAGGCCATAGCATGTATTTATCTGGCAAGCTACAAGAGCGTTACGGCTTGACCAAAGAAAAGGCTGAAGAGGAAATTGCAGAGTTTCATCGCAAACTGTAATTTTCCAGCCTAAACGGCCTGAGATGGATGTTTAAATACGTTCTTCTCAGGCCGTTTTTTTATATCTTTTTTTTATAAAAGTACAGCCTCTTGGTGGTCTTTAAGCAGCAGTTTTACATTGCTGATTAGTGCTTTGTCTGGCGAGAAAATTGACAGTCCTACTGTTAAATATATACAGCTATCAAGCCCTACTTTTCGTCAGTTATGGACATCTTAGTGGCTTTAATCTATGTGAAAGTAGAATAAAGTATTTTAAAAAATATTGAACAAACAGATTATAGCGTCGTCTATTAAGTGTGCTTATTAAGATAAGCCATTCATAAAAACAATGTGTACGGAGTGCATAACGATGAAAACATTAACCCGTAAATACGCTGGACTTGCAGTTCTAACGGCTCTTTTAGGTATGCCATTAACACACGCAGTGGCCAACGAAACCATGAGTGAAGTTCAAGACGTTGTCTCCGATAGCTGGATCACCAGTAAAGTGAAGTCGGTTTTTTTAAGTGACGTTAATATTAGCGGCTTAGATATTAAAGTTGAAACTGTTGACGGTGTTGTTGCGCTGTCCGGTGAAGTGCCAACTGTCGCCGAGCGTGATTTAGCAATCGCTAAAGCCAAAGAGATTAAAGGTGTTAAAGGTATTGCTGCGGATGGTTTGAAAACCAGTCGTTAAGCTTAGCCAGTTATTAATTAAACTTTTAAAAAACTAAGGTGTTTTATGAATACGGATATTTTTGAAGGTAAGTGGAAACAATTTAAAGGTCAGATTAAAACCCGTTGGGGCAAGCTCACCGATGATGACCTTGATGTGGTTGAAGGCCATAGCCTGTATTTATCTGGCAAGCTACAAGAGCGTTACGGCTTGACCAAAGAAAAGGCTGAAGAGGAAATTGCAGAGTTTCATCGCAAACTGTAATTTTTCCAGCCTAAACGGCTTGAGGAGGGTGTTTAAACGCGCTGTCCTCAAGCCGTTTTTTATTGACTATTTAAAAAGTGGCCCTGAGCGAGTATTGAGGCCTTTCGCCAGGCGGTCGTACAGCACCACATTCACCGTTGCCGCTAAATTCATGCAGCCGTTGGTGGGTATATAGACAACATCCTCACACCAGTCACGGATGTCTTTATCCAGTGAGCCATCTTCAGGGCCGAAAATATACAGCGCTCGATCAGGGTGAGTGTATTCCGGTAATGGACGAGCCCCCTCAACCAGTTCAATCGCGACCGGCGTACAACCTAGCGGTAAAATCTTGCGCAAATCATCAATATTAATCAGTGGCACATCTTGATGGACTTTCTTGGTGTCAGTAATAAAGTCTTTGGCGCGATCGTAGCGGGTGCCAGTATAAAACACGCTATTGACCCCATAACAGCCGGCTGCACGCATGATTGAACCGACATTGGTGGGGGATTTAGGGTTGCTTAAGGCGATGCAGCTGTAACGACGATTGGCCACTATATGCTCACAAAAGATTCAGTTGATACCGCGCCGTGGAGAGTGCTGCTCGACTCGGTATGGGTAAAAAGAACGGAATAAATAAAAAGGCCGAGAGCTGAGTCTCGGCCTGGGTTACGGCGCAACAGTGCTGTTGTGGATTAGTTAATCTCAACCGCTAAGCTGTCGGCAATCTTTTTCTGCCACAGGGCAGGGCCAGTGATATGCACTGACTCACCTGTAGTATCGACGGCAACAGTGACTGGCATATCTTCCACTTCAAACTCGTAGATGGCTTCCATACCCAGCTCAGCAAAAGCCACCACGCGTGATTTCTTAATGGCTTGAGCCACCAAGTACGCCGCGCCACCGACAGCCATCAGGTACACGGCTTTGTTATCTTTAATCGCTTCAATGGCGATTGGGCCGCGCTCAGATTTGCCGATCATACCCAGCAAGCCTGTGCTTTCGAGGATTTGACGAGTGAACTTGTCCATGCGCGTAGCGGTGGTTGGGCCTGCAGGTCCAACCACTTCTTCGCGGACTGGATCAACTGGGCCAACGTAGTAGATAAAACGGCCTTTAAGATCAACCGGTAATTCTTCACCGTTATTGAGCATATCGACCATACGCTTGTGTGCTGCATCACGGCCAGTCAACATTTTACCGTTGAGCAACACCGTTTCACCTGGCTTCCAGCTTTGTACATCTTCTGGCGTAATAGTGTCGAGATTGACCCGGCGCGCTGAAGGACCGGCTTCCCAAACGATATCTGGGAAGGCCGACAAGGGTGGTGCGGCGAGTACTGCAGGACCTGAACCATCCAAGACAAAGTGTGCGTGACGTGTCGCTGCACAGTTTGGGATGATACATACCGGTAAAGACGCCGCGTGAGTTGGATAATCCATGATTTTTACATCAAGGACTGTGGTTAAACCACCCAAACCTTGCGCACCAATACCCAACTGGTTAACTTTTTCAAACAACTCTAAGCGCAGCTCTTCAATACGGTTTTGTGCACCGCGCGCTTGCAGTTCATGAATATCAATAGGGTCCATCAGCACTTCTTTAGCCATTACTGCAGCTTTTTCTGCAGTACCGCCAATACCTATACCGAGCATGCCCGGTGGACACCAGCCCGCACCCATTTCAGGAACAGTTTTCAGTACCCAGTCAACGATGGAGTCAGACGGGTTGAGCATGGCCATTTTGGCTTTATTTTCCGAGCCGCCGCCTTTCGCTGCGACATCAAATTCAACTGTGTTACCGGGCACGATGGAGTAGTGGATCACTGCTGGAGTATTGTCTTTAGTGTTACGTCGCGCGCCGGCTGGATCAGCCAAAATTGATGCGCGGAGGATGTTATCTGGCAGGCCGTAAGCACGACGCACACCTTCGTTGATCATGTCATCGAGGCTCATGCTCGCTCCATCCCAGCGCACATCCATACCAACACGTACGAAAATAGTCACGATGCCGGTGTCTTGGCACAGTGGACGATGTCCGGTAGCACTCATGCGCGAGTTAATCAGAATTTGCGCAATGGCATCTTTCGCCGATGCAGATTCTTCACGCAAATACGCCTCGTGCATGGCTTCAATAAAGTCGAGCGGATGGTAGTAAGAAATAAATTGCAAGGCGTCAGCAACGCTTTGGATCAAATCATCTTGCTTAATAACGGTCATGAAACGCTCCTCTAATGCGAAGGGAACATCAAGTGCTTTTAACCAGCGGACTCGGTGTAGATGAGCAGACAGTAGGTGCGCTAAATTAGGCTCAGCGCACAGTACAGATGCTTAATAAGCCGGTAAGTATAGCGCGCATCACTGCTAAACGAACAGTCACGGACTATCGACTATGGTGGCAAAGAATGTTTTAACGGATTTGATTCATACGTTCGACAGCCATTAACTGCTCGAGTTGTTGATCTTTTTCTTGCCACAACTGATTAACCCACTCTTGGAATTCGGCGCGATACAGCATGTTTTGATCATAACTTTGGCCAATAAATTGCTCAGGGATTGGCATAGTTTCGATGCGCATGACAATGCGTTTGATCTGTCCGCTGAGCAGATCCCATAGTTTAGGACGGCCTTCTGGGTAATACAGGGTAACGTTGACCAAACCATGCAGTTGTTCGCCCATCGCATCCAGCACAAAAGCAATACCGCCCGCTTTGGGTTTGAGTAAATGCTCAAATTGAGAGTTTTGCTGGTCATGCTTTTCTGGGGTGAAACGTGTCCCTTCGAGAAAATTAAATACTGAGACAGGGTTGGTTTTATAGCGCTCACAGGCTTTGCGAGTGGTGGCTAAGTCTTGGCCTTGTTTTTCTGGATGTTTAGCGAGGTACGCTTTGCTGTAACGTTTCATAAAAGGAAACTCCAGTGCCCACCAGCATAGACCAATCACCGGCACCCAAATCAGCTCTTGCTTTAAAAAGAACTTTAACAACGGCAGGCGACGATTGAATTGGTATTGCAGTGCCAGAATATCCACCCAACTTTGGTGGTTACTGGTGACTAACCATGAGTGGGTCAAATCGAGTTTTTCTAAGCCTTCAATATCCCAATCAGTGTGTTGTACTAAGCGCATCCAAAACGAGTTGACTGCAATCCATGACTCGGCAATCCAATGCATGGCGAAACGTAAGCCGCGCTGTACCACAGGGAAGGGCAGGATTAGTTTTAATAAGGCCAAGGCAAAGAGTGGCCAGCACCAAAAGAGGGTGTTTAGAGCCAGCATAAGAGAGGCAATAATGCCCCGTAACAAGGACGGTAGAGAGTGCAGCATATAAGCAATACCTCAAGACAATGCGCCTAGCGCAGCAAGAATCTATTTTTTTGTCTGGATAGGGTTATCGTTTTCGCGGGGGAGTGCAAGTCTTGCGTGATACTCAAGAGTCACTGCGCACTGCGCGACAGTGACTCTGAGAGCGGTGTTACTTCGGTTGGTTGGCAGCTTGAATTGCAGTCAGCGCGATGGTGAAGACAATGTCATCAACCAATGCACCACGTGACAAGTCATTAACCGGCTTACGTAAGCCTTGCAGCATTGGACCAACGCTGATCACGTTGGCACTACGCTGTACCGCTTTGTAGGTGGTGTTACCGGTGTTTAGATCGGGGAAGATAAACACGGTAGCTCGACCAGCAACTAAGCTATCTGGTGCTTTCGAACGGCCTACGCTTTCGATACTGGCGGCGTCATATTGTAACGGGCCATCGATAGGCATATCGGGATTGCGCTCACGAGCAATACGTGTCGCTTCGCGAACTTTCTCTACTTCCGCACCGGTACCTGAATCACCAGTTGAATAGCTGATCATTGCCACTCGCGGATCAATACCGAAAGCCTGAGCTGATTGCGCACTTTGCAGAGCAATTTCAGCCAGTTCAATTGCGCTTGGATCAGGGTTCACAGCACAGTCACCGTAGACCAGTACTTGGTCCGGCAGCAACATAAAGAACACGGATGAAACTAAGTTGTAACCCGGTGCAGTTTTGAGCAACTGCAGAGCAGGGCGAATGGTGCTGGCGGTGGTATGTACCGCGCCAGATACTAGGCCGTCCACTTCATCTTCAGCCAGCATCATGGTGGCTAAAACAACGGTATCTTCCAGTTGTACTGCCGCCAGTTGCGGGGTTAAGCCTTTGTCTTTACGCAGTTCAACCATCGGTGCGATAAAGCGCTGGCGGATAGACTCTGGATCGATAATTTCTAAGTCGGTTGGTAAATCAATACCCTGTGCTTTAGCAATCGCATGCACTTCTTCAGGTTTAGCCAGCAGTACGCAGCGGGCAATCCCTCGTTTTTGGCAAATCGCGGCAGCTTGAATGGTGCGTGGCTCGTTACCTTCTGGCAGAACGATGCGTTTGTTGGCTGCTTGCGCACGTTTCACCAACTGATGGCGGAACGCTGGTGGCGACAACAATAACTCTCGTGTAGTGCTGCAACGTGCAGCGAGCCAGTCTTGATCTAAATGACCAGCGATGTAGTCTGTCACTGCTTTGGCGCGCTCGGTATCACTGATCGGAATACCTTTGTACAAGCGCGTTAGGTTGTAAGCCGTGTCGTATGAGCCAGTAGCAACGCTCATCACCGGTAAGCCGCCTTTAAGGGCACGCTCACCAATATCCATAATGCTTGGGTTGGGCGTGAGGTCGCCGGTTAGCAGTAAACCTGCCAACAGTACGCCATTCATTTCCGCCAAGCTGGTGGCTAAAATAATATCATCGCGGTCACCTGGGCACACCACCAGCACACCAGGTTGCAACAACGGTACGATATTGGCCACGGTGCGCGAGCATAAAATAACTTTTTGTACTCGACGATGTTCAATATCGCCACTGTTGTGCACTTTAGCTTTAATCAGCTGAGCAAAATCACTGGTGCGTGCATTGTTCAGTTCTTCTTTGGCGGCAATGCAGCCAATCAGGTGTAGATCGCCTTTACGCAGGGCTGGTAAATGGCTTTTTAAGCGCTCAATGAAACCAGTAATAGGCGTATCACTGACTTTGTTGATAATTACGCCGAGCACTTTAGGGTCTTTTGTGCCTCCAAACAGTTGCGCTTGCATTTCGATACGATCGGACAGGACATTCAGATCATCGCTGTCTGGCGCACTGACTAAGATAACTTCAGCGTCCATGGTTTTTGCTAGATGTGCGTTGATACGCTCAGCATAGTTGGCTTGGCGCGATGGCGTCATGCCTTCAACAATAATAATGTCGTACTCAGCTTGGATTTGCTGGTGCATGCTGACGATTTCTTCCATCAGCTCATCCAGTTGACCATTACCGATCATACGCTCGACATAGGCCAAAGACAGGGCTTTGGGCTGGCGAATGCCGTGAGCAGCTTCCATCAGTGCGCTGGAGCGCTCTGGGCCAGTATCATCAGGGTGCGGCTGAGCAATCGGCTTAAAAAAGCCGACTTTCAAGCCTGAACGTAATAGCGTTTGCACTACGCCTAAACTAACAGAAGATAAACCAACACCAAATCCGGTTGGAGCAAGTAAAAAAGTATGCATGTATCAAGCGTCCTGTATTAAGCGTGAGCGTCGATTAAAGCCAGTGTTTCAACAGCGATCTGGCGTTCTTCGTTGGTTGGTACAACCAAAACACGCGGATGATTGTCGGCACTGATCATACCGCCTACACCGCGAACACACTTCAGGTTTGCTGCTTCATCGAGTTTAAAATTGAACAAACGCAGGTAATCAAGGGTTTTGCTACGTACTAAGCTGGCGTTTTCACCGATACCACCGGTAAAAATTAAACCGTCCAGTTTAGGCAGTGCGCAGGCCATCCCGGCCAAAGATTTAGCTAAACGGTAGCAGAATACTTCAATGGCTAGTGTTGCACGCTCGTCACCTTTTTCACGGGCTTCGATCAGGGTACGCATATCGTTAGAGAGACCGGATAAGCCTAGTAGGCCACTTTCTTTGGTCAGTACTGTTTCAATGCGCTGAGTATCCCAGCCTAAAGTACGTGCTAAGTGATTGTGCAGGCTTGGGTCGACATCACCACTGCGAGTGCCCATGACTAAGCCTTCCAGTGGTGTTAAGCCCATGCTGGTGTCTAAGCTCTCGCCATTCACCACCGCAGCAGTGGAGCAGCCATTACCCAAATGAGCGGTTAGCCAGCAGCTGTCTTCTACTGGGAGACCGGTCATGGCCGCTGCTTTGCGGCTGACATACATGTGGCTGGTGCCATGGAAGCCGTAACGACGGACGTTATGATCGGTATATAGGTGTTCAGGCACAGCATAGCGATACGCATGTGGCGGCATCGTTTGGTGGAACGCCGTGTCAAATACAGCCACTTGCGTCAGTTCAGGATACAGCGCCATCGCTGCCTCAATGCCGATTAGACCTGCTGGGTTGTGTAATGGCGCCAGTACCGCGGCGCGACGAATCACATCAATGACTTCACGGTTCAACGCAGACGCTTCAGTAAAATGCGCGCCACCGTGGACCACGCGGTGACCAATACCGGTCAATTGGCCATGGCTGGCTTTTTGTACGAGCGGCAGTAAGCGGGCAAATGCTTCTTTATGGTCGGCACCATGCAATTGCGCAACATGCTTTTCATCACCCAATTGCCAGTTAAGAACGGCTTCGCTGCTGCCTAAGCGCTCAGCTAAACCTTGGATCAGAAATTGTTCGCTGTCTTCATTCACTAATGCGAATTTAATAGAAGAACTGCCGCTATTAATAACCAATACGTTTCGAGACGACATTGAAGATCCTTTTACTGCATAAAATGAAAAATTGGATGCGACCCAATGTAACAAAATAAAGGCCGGACCATATATAAGGTTTCCCAATCTTCGTGTGCTAGATAGAGTTAGGTCAAGTACGCATTAGTCTATTTAATCTAAAGTCGCATTACAGCTCAGGTGCAGGTAAACTTTCGCTTACATTCATTTTGATAAAGGTTCTTATTTTATGCTGATCGCCAATCAACACGTTGTCGCCATTGACTACACACTCAGTAACGACGCTGGCGAAGTAATTGACAGTTCTGCTGGTGCGGAGCCGTTGGTTTATTTGCATGGTGCAGGCAATATTATTGCTGGTTTAGAAAATGCATTGCTCGGCAAAACTGTCGGCGATGAGCTGGAAGTAAGCATTGAGCCGGAAGATGCCTACGGTGAGTACAGCGTTGAGTTGATCACCAGTTTGGGTCGTGAAATGTTTGAAGGCGTTGATGAGCTGGAAGTGGGTATGCAGTTCCATGCCTCCGCGCCCGATGGCGGTATGCAAATTGTGACTGTCCGCGATATTGATGGTGATCAAGTCACTATTGATGGCAATCATCCTTTGGCTGGCCAACAACTTAATTTCAAAGTTAAGGTCATCAGTGTCCGTGCGGCGAGCGAAGAAGAGCTGGCGCATGGTCATGTCCACGGTGAAGGTGGTCATCAGCATTAATTGCTAAACTGCGTGCATACACTATAAAAAGGCACTTTAAGTGCCTTTTTTGCGTAAAGAGGCTATGTGAGGGACGGCACTGTTTTGTGCAACCGCTCTCCTTGTCTATTGGGTGTCTGCTCTGACAGTGCTATATTGCTCGGTTTATTGCATGCTAAAACAATGTGCAGATGACTTATGTTTCAGCAAATCTATGTTATTTAGCGGGAGTTTATATGTCGGCTGACGATGCTTTCGCCGTAGAGCTAAAAGCTGTGACCTTTCAACGGGGTTCACGGAAAATCTTTGATAATGTTGATATCCGCTTCCAGCGTGGCAAAGTGACTGGCGTGATGGGTCCATCGGGTTGCGGTAAAACAACATTATTGCGTCTGATGGCGGCACAGTTAAAGCCTGAAAAAGGTGAAGTGTGGGTCAACGGACAGAATCTGCCGAGCTTATCGCGCAGTGATTTATTTGATATGCGTAAGCAATTTGGCGTGTTGTTTCAAAGTGGGGCGCTCTTTACTGATTTAAATGTCTTTGAAAACGTCGCTTTTCCACTGCGCGTGCACACTAAGCTGCCCGAAGAAATGATTCGCGATATTGTTTTAATGAAGTTGCAAGCCGTCGGTTTACGCGGTGCAATTGATCTGATGCCGGATGAGCTGTCCGGTGGTATGAAACGTCGTGTTGCTTTAGCGCGAGCGATTGCTTTAGATCCGGATATTTTATTGTATGACGAGCCCTTTGTTGGTCAAGATCCGATTGCTAAAGGTGTCTTGGTACGTTTGATTCGCTTGCTCAATGATGCATTAGGCATCACCAGTGTGGTGGTTTCTCATGATCTCGCTGAAACCGCGAGTATTGCTGACTATTTGTATGTTCTGGGTGATGGTCAAGTGTTAGGGCAAGGTAAGCCTGACGAGTTAATGAACTCAGACAATCCACGTATTCGGCAATTTATGCAGGGTATTCCAGATGGTCCGGTGCCGTTTCACTTTAATGCTCGCGATTATCGTGACGACTTACTAGGAGGTCGCTAAATGGCGCGCAAGTCGTTATTGGATCGTATTGCATTGCTGGGCCGCTCAGGGCTGGACATCGTGCAAGCGTTGGGCCGTTCGCTGATATTTTTATGGCATGTGTTGGTCGGACGCGGTGGTGCCGGTACGGGTGTGCATTTATTGGTTAAGCAGTTGTATTCAGTTGGCGTGTTGTCGCTGGCGATTATTATTGTTTCAGGTTTGTTTATTGGCATGGTGCTGGCGTTGCAAGGCTATAGTATCTTGGTTGACTTCGGTTCCGAACAAGCCGTTGGGCAGATGGTTGCGCTAACTTTATTGCGTGAATTAGGACCGGTGGTGACTGCATTGTTGTTTGCTGGACGTGCTGGCTCTGCTTTAACCGCAGAAATTGGCAATATGAAATCCACTGAGCAATTGTCGAGTCTGGAGATGATTGGGGTTGATCCACTTAAGTATATTGTTGCGCCACGTTTATGGGCTGGCTTTATTTCGATGCCCTTTCTGGCAGCGATTTTTTCTGTAGTGGGTATTTGGGGCGGCGCTATGGTCGCCGTTGATTGGTTGGGCGTTTATGAAGGTTCGTATTGGGGCAATATGACCAACAGTGTCGACTTTTATAGTGATGTGCTCAATGGTGTGATTAAAAGTGTGGTGTTTGCTTTTGTGGTCACTTGGATCGCTGTATTCCAAGGCTACGACTGTGAGCCAACCTCAGAAGGTATCAGTCGTGCCACGACGCGTACAGTGGTCTATGCCTCGTTAGCGGTGTTAGGTTTGGACTTTATTTTGACCGCTTTAATGTTTGGAGATTTCTGATGCGAATCCGCGCCGTAGAGATTAGTGTGGGTGTGTTTTTGTTGGCAGGTATTCTCGCGTTACTGTTGTTGGCTCTGAGAGTCAGTGGCTTAACCGTTGCCACAAGTACCGATACCTATAGATTGACCGCTCATTTTGACAATATTGCTGGTTTAACCACGCGAGCTAAAGTAACTATGGCTGGGGTGACCGTGGGCAAGGTGGTTGCCATTGATTTTGACACCGAAACCTATACGGGTCGGGTTACGATGGAAGTGCAGCGCAGCGTTAACAATTTGCCAACCGATACCACTGCATCGATTTTAACTGCAGGTTTGCTGGGTGAAAAATATATCAGCTTCAGTGTCGGCGGCGAAGATGACATCTTAAAAGATGGTGATGTTATTTATGATACGCAATCCTCTTTGGTACTCGAAGAGCTGATTGGTAAGTTCTTAATGAATACAGTTAATCAGGATTAATCGTTATGTTGGCTATGTTACGTCATGCTTTACTATTTACCCTGTTAGCCTTTACTGGTATCAGCGTTGCTGCAACGGATGCGCACACGGTGGTTGAGCAAACCACCAATAGTCTGTTGGCTGATTTAAAAGCCAATAAAGATAAATACCGCACTGACCCCACTGCTTTTTATAATGCTATGGACTCTATTTTAGGTGCTGTAGTCGATGCTGATGGTATTTCCAGAAGTGTCATGACAGTACGTTATTCGCGTCGCGCGACACCTGAGCAGATGCAGCGTTTTCAGGAGAACTTTAAACGCAGTCTGATGCAGTTTTATGGCAACGCCTTGTTGGAATACGATAATCAAAGTATCCGTGTACTACCTGGCAGCGTCGCACAAGGCGATCAACGCAGTGAAGTGCGGATGGAAGTGACTGATCATAAAGGTGTTATTTATCCGGTGTCTTACACCATGGTTAAAATTAATAATGATTGGCGTATGCGTAATGTGATTATTAATGGCATCAACCTCGGTAAGCTGTTTCGTGATCAGTTTGCCGAAGCCATGCAGCGTAATGCGCAAGATCTTGATCGGGTGATTGACAACTGGGTTGAGACCGTCGCTAAAACACGTGTTGCGCAGGAGGGCGTGTGAGTCAGTCACAGGCGAGTGTCACTATTGATGAACTCGGTGTTCTGCACATTAAAGGTGTGTTGGATCACAGCAGTGGAGCGCTTTTACGTCAACAAGGCGAAGCCCTAATCCGTGCGAATACGGCGAAAAAATTACAATTGAATTGTGCTGAGGTAGAGAAATCCAGCAGTGTTGGATTGGCTTTATTATTAGCCTTTATGCGCGATGGCGAAAAGTACGGTAAAACCGTTGAAGTGAGCCAATTACCTGAAGATATGCGTAAAATTGCCGAAGTCTGTGGCTTAACCGATATCCTCGGTATTGAGCCCTGATCTTGTCTGTGCAGTAACGACTGAATAAGTGCTAATGTAGCGGCCGCAAAGATGCTGACCGCTGTTAATGAGGTTAACTATGCAAGCTGTAGCAGTAAAACAACTGTTAGAAGAAAAACTATTAAACACACAGGTTGAAGTTGAAGGCGAAGGCTGTAATTTCCAACTGAATATAGTCAGTGACGACTTAGCAACATTAAGCCCTGTTAAGCGTCAGCAACAGGTTTATGCAGTGATTAATCCTTGGATTGCGGATGGCAGTATTCACGCGGTTACGATGAAGTTTTATACTCGCACGGCTTGGGCCGAACGCTCTTAAAGCAACCAAACGAGATTCTAATGGATAAGCTAATTATTAGCGGAGGTCATCGTTTAGACGGTGAGATTCGTATTTCAGGCGCGAAGAACGCTGCGTTGCCTATTCTTGCGGCAACTTTATTGGCCAGCGCGCCGGTGACTGTGTGCAACTTACCGCACCTGCACGATATTACCACGATGATTGAGTTGTTTGGCCGAATGGGCATTGAACCGGTTATTGATGAAAAGCTGAGTGTCGAAATTGATCCGCGCACGATTAAAACGCTGATTGCACCCTATGATTTAGTGAAAACCATGCGTGCGTCTATCTTGGTACTTGGACCGATGGTTGCGCATTTTGGCCAAGCTGAAGTGGCTTTGCCTGGTGGTTGTGCGATTGGTTCACGTCCAGTTGATTTACACATCCGCGGTTTAGAAGCTTTGGGTGCGATCATTACTGTAGAAGATGGTTATATTAAAGCTAAAGCACCGGAAGGTGGTTTGCGTGGCGGTAACTTCTTCTTTGATATTGTCAGCGTGACCGGCACTGAAAATATTCTAATGGCGGCGACTTTAGCTAAAGGCCGCACCACGCTAGAGAACGCTGCGCGTGAACCAGAGATTATTGACTTAGCCAACTGCCTGATCGCCATGGGTGCAAAAATTCAAGGCGCAGGTACTGATACCATTATTATTGACGGTGTCGAAAAGCTGGGTGGCGCGCGTTATCATGTGATGCCTGATCGTATTGAAACTGGCACATACTTGGTTGCAGCAGCGGTTACAGGTGGTCGCGTTAAGCTGAAAGACACTGATCCAACTATTCTTGAAGCGGTGCTCTCTAAGCTGCAAGAAGCCGGTGCAGAAATCACCACTGGGGACGATTGGATTGAGCTGAATATGCACGGCAAGCGTCCGAAAGCAGTCAGTGTACGCACCGCACCATATCCTGCGTTTCCAACCGATATGCAAGCGCAATTTATTGCCTTGAATGCATTGGCGGAAGGTACGGGCACCGTGATTGAAACCATCTTTGAAAACCGCTTTATGCACGCGTTAGAAATGCAGCGCATGGGTGCGAAAATTCAAATTGAAGGTAATACCGCGATTGTCACAGGCATCCCTATGCTGAAAGCTGCGCCTGTCATGGCGACAGATTTACGCGCTTCAGCCAGCTTAGTGATTGCTGCCCTGATGACCGAGGGTGACACTCTGATTGACCGCATTTATCACATTGACCGTGGTTACGAATGTATCGAGGAAAAAATGCAACTCCTCGGTGCGAAAATCCGTCGAGTACCGGGCTAGTCTTATGTTAACTATTGCATTGTCAAAAGGTCGGATTCTGGACGATACCTTGCCGCTGTTAGAGCAAGCGGGTATTGTGCCGACC
Organism: Denitrificimonas caeni; assembly: GCF_905120345.1. Lineage (GTDB taxonomy): Bacteria > Pseudomonadota > Gammaproteobacteria > Pseudomonadales > Pseudomonadaceae > Denitrificimonas > Denitrificimonas caeni_A. Next base: position 55,238 of record NZ_CAJHOA010000003.1, read on the forward strand.
GAAAATCCAGAAAAAAGTCGTAAATTGATCATCCCTACCACACGTGATGATGTGCGTTTACTGATCGTACGTGCCACCGATGTGCCAACCTATGTTGAGCTGGGCGCCGCTGACTTAGGTGTCGCTGGTAAAGACGTACTACTTGAGTACGGTGGTCAAGGTTTGTATGAACCACTCGACTTACAGATTGCTAAGTGTAAGTTGATGACTGCCGGCCCTGTTGATACGCCTGAGCCAACGGGCCGTTTACGCGTCGCAACTAAGTTCGTTAATGTGGCTAAACGCTACTATGCTGAGCAAGGTCGCCAAGTTGATATCATTAAGTTGTACGGCTCTATGGAGCTGGCGCCGCTAGTGGGTTTGGCTGATAAAATTATTGATGTGGTTGATACGGGTAATACCTTGCGCGCCAATGGTTTGGAGCCGCAAGAACTGATCGCACATATCAGTTCGCGTTTAATCGTCAATCGTGCCTCGATGAAGATGAAGCACGCGGATATTCAAGCGCTAATTAATACCCTAAGTGCTGCGATTAACGCACGACACTGATAGTAATGTCTGCTTGTGTGCTGATGCACACGACCTATCTGCGTCATAGCCGAATTGATCGGGTGCCCGCGCAGAAGGTTTGCTAGTCTGGCGGCGCCCGAATGTTTGTTTATTATAGAGGCCCGCTATGACTGCAGTGACTATTGTTCGACGTTTAAATGCCCAAGATGCAGATTTTAACACCCAACTTGATCAGCTATTAAGCTGGGAAAGCGTTTCTGATGCCAGCGTTAATCAACGCGTACTGGATATTATTGATAATGTGCGTACGCGTGGTGATGCTGCATTAGTCGATTATACCCGTCAGTTTGATGGTCTTGATGTCGCGCAGATGAGTGATTTGATTCTGCCACGCGAGCGTCTTGAGTTGGCGTTAACTCGTATTACTCCTGAGCAACGTATTGCGCTGGAAACCGCGGCTGAACGTGTGCGTCTGTACCATGAGCGTCAGGTGCAAGACTCATGGCGTTACCAAGAAGCTGATGGCACCGTGCTGGGCCAAAAAATCACCCCTCTGGATCGCGCGGGTCTTTATGTGCCTGGTGGTAAAGCATCCTATCCTTCTTCTGTATTGATGAACGCCATTCCTGCGAAAGTGGCTGGCGTACCTGAAGTCGTGATGGTGGTGCCTACCCCGCGTGGCGAAATTAACGAGTTAGTACTGGCTGCCGCGGCGATTGCTGGTGTCGATCGTGTCTTTACCATTGGTGGTGCGCAAGCTGTTGCTGCGTTGGCCTACGGTACTGAAAGTGTACCGCCGGTGGATAAAATTGTTGGTCCTGGCAATATCTATGTGGCCACGGCTAAGCGCCACGTATTTGGTAAAGTCGGCATCGATATGATCGCTGGACCTTCCGAGATTCTAGTGGTGTGTGATGGCAAAACTGATCCTGATTGGATTGCCATGGATTTGTTTTCACAAGCGGAGCACGATGAAGACGCACAATCCATTCTGCTCAGTCCTGATGCGGACTTTCTCGACCGCGTTGAGGAAAGTATGCAGCGTTTATTGCCGACCTTAGAGCGTGAAAGTATTGCCCGCGTGTCACTGCGTGAGCGTGGTGCATTGATTCATGTTGCTGATATGACGCAAGCCATTGAAGTGGCTAACCGTATTGCTCCAGAGCACTTAGAGTTGTCGGTAGAGAACCCAGAAGAACTGCTACCGTTGATTCGTCATGCGGGTGCGATCTTTATGGGCCGTTACACTGCTGAAGCTTTAGGTGATTACTGTGCCGGGCCGAACCACGTGTTGCCGACATCTGGCACCGCACGCTTTTCGTCACCGTTAGGGGTGTATGACTTCCAGAAGCGTTCGTCGATTATTTACTGCAGTCCTGAAGGTGCCTCTGAGTTGGGTAAAACAGCATCAGTTTTGGCGCGCGGTGAGTCATTAACGGCGCATGCGCGATCAGCAGAGTATCGTATTAAAGCGGATTAAAATGATAGTTTAATCGCCCCCAAGGGCGGTTGTTGAGCATTTAAATCGTCAGACATGGGTGTGACGATTGACCCAGTTTAGGAGCGCAACACGTGAGTAAGTTTTGGAGTCCTTTTGTTAATAGCCTCGTGCCTTATGTGCCTGGCGAACAACCGAAGATTGATCGTTTAGTGAAGCTCAATACCAACGAGAATCCTTATGGACCCTCGGCTAAAGCGATCGCTGCGATGCAGGCGCAAATGAACGATGATCTGCGTCTGTACCCTGATCCCAATAGTGATCTACTCAAACATGCCGTGGCTGATTACTACTCGGTGGGTCCGCAGTACGTGTTCGTCGGTAATGGTTCCGATGAAGTGCTTGCGCATGCTTTCCATGCTTTGTTTCAGCATGACAAACCGCTGTTGTTTCCGGATATCAGCTATAGCTTTTATCCCGTGTATTGCGGTTTGTATGGTATTAAACAGCAGGTCGTTGCGTTGGATGAAAACTTCCAAATTCGTGTGGCTGATTATCAGCAGCCTAATGGCGGCATTATCTTTCCTAACCCGAATGCACCGACGGGCTGCTTGTTAGAACTCGATAAGATTGAGCAGGTTTTAACAGCCAATCCTGATTCAGTGGTCTTGGTGGATGAAGCTTATATTGATTTTGGTGGTGATTCAGCGATCAGCTTGGTAAAAAAATACGATAACTTGTTGGTCACGCAAACCTTGTCAAAATCACGTTCCTTGGCCGGTTTACGGGTTGGCATTGCTGTGGGCCATCCTGATTTGATCGAAGGTTTGGAGCGCGTGAAAAATAGCTTTAACTCCTATCCGCTCGATCGTGCTGCTATTGCCGGTGCCGCCGCTGCTTTTGCTGATGCAGATCACTTCCACTTCACCCGCAATAAAGTTATTGCTAGTCGTGAGTGGGTGGTTGAAGCATTAAGTGCGCTAGGTTTTGAAGTGCTACCGTCTGCTGCCAACTTTGTCTTTGCACGCCATAAGAGCCGTGATGCACAAGAGTTGGCTGCGCAATTGCGAGAGCAAGGCGTGCTGGTACGTCACTTTAAACAGGAGCGTATTGAGCAATTTTTACGCATCAGCATCGGTACTGATGAGCAGAATCAAATATTGATTGATGTCTTAAAAAACTGCATTTAAACCACCCGTCTGTCGCGGTGTCGGCAGGTTGCATAACGTTGAGGTGAGCCATGTACAGTGCACAAAACTTAATTTGGATTGATTTGGAAATGACCGGGTTGGATACCGATAATGACCTGATCATTGAAATGGCCACTATCGTGACCGATAGCCAGCTCAATATCCTCGCAGAAGGCCCTGTACTGGCGATTCACCAGTCGGATGAAGTGCTTGCTGGTATGGACGAGTGGAATACGCGTCAGCACGGCGGCAGTGGTTTAACTCAGCGTGTACGTGAGAGTCGTATTACTGAAGCTGAAGCTGAAGCTGAGACCATTGCTTTTTTAGAAAAATGGTTACCGGCCAATGCTTCGCCTATTTGCGGCAATAGTATTTGCCAAGATCGCCGTTTTTTATACCGATATATGCCTAAGCTTGAAGCCTATTTCCACTACCGTAATTTAGATGTCTCAACGGTTAAAGAGCTGGCTGCGCGCTGGGCACCAGAGATTCGTGATGGTTTTAAAAAAGGTGAGGCGCACTTGGCTTTGGCAGATATCCAAGACTCAATCGCCGAGCTGAAGTATTACCGCGAACACTTTATTCGTTACTAATACTCAATATGGCACTATGCCATTGAATAATGAGATTTTTTCTTCGTAATATAAGACCTTTGGCTAGGTTTTCTGTACTATGAGTCGTAGATTGTAAGACAAAATACATTAGCATATATGCTTGTGATTACCTGTATAGACGTGAGGGCGGTACGTTATGGTCTTATATGTGGCCGCTTCGACACTGAACGGTAAGGTACACAGCGCTACTATAATAAAGAAACAGGATCCTAAATGATGGCTGCCTATGAAATACTGATTACAGATGACCACCCATTATTCAGAAGTGCTTTGCGTCAAGCACTGACGCTGAGTTTGGGGAGTGCTGTACGTTTAGTCGAAGCAGAAAATATTGCGCAGCTTGAAAGTTGTTTGCAAGAAAAATCAGATTGGGACTTAGTGTTGCTGGATTTAAATATGCCAGGCGCACATGGTTTTTCTGGGTTGGTGTTACTGCGGGGGCAGTATCCACAAATTCCAGTGATGATGATCTCAGCACAAGAAGAATCTACAGTAATGGCTCGTGCACGTGAGTTTGGTGCTAGCGGTTTTATTCCAAAGTCCAGCGCATTAGAAGATATTCAAAAAGCCGTACAAGTTGTTTTAGATGGCGATGTTTGGTGGCCTGCACAAACAGCTGCCACCGCTGCAGTGACCGCAGACGAAAAAGCTGCCAGTGCAGGCTTAGCTAGCTTAACGCCACAGCAGTTCCGTGTTCTGACGATGGTTTGTGATGGTTTGCTCAATAAGCAAATCGCTTACGACTTAAACGTGTCAGAGGCAACTGTCAAAGCGCATGTTACCGCAATTTTCCGTAAGCTAAATGTACGTACACGTACGCAAGCTGCTTTATTGTTGCAGCAAATGGAATCTATTCCACAAAGCTAAATAGTCCTTACGTCAGTAGTGTGATTGGGCAAGGACGCCATGCTGATGTTGTTCGTTGTGTCACTGCTTAGAAAAGGTATTTATGTCATCGCCATTTAAAGGCCAAGCCGGTGTTCGGCGTATTGTTAATGCTGCTGGCTATTCATGGGCTGGCCTACGTGCCGCGTTTGTTGGTGAGGCTGCGTTTCGTCAACTGCTGTTACTCAACGCTATTTTAATTCCGATCAGTTTCTTTCTCGATGTGTCTCGTGGCGAGCGAGCCTTAATGGTGGCGGTGTGTTTACTGTCGTTAATAATCGAACTGTTTAACTCAGCGATTGAAGCCGCGATTGACCGTATTTCCTTAGAGCGACATCCTCTGTCTAAAAATGCTAAGGATATGGGTAGCGCCGCGCAAATGGTTGGCATGAGCGTCATTGCCGTAGTCTGGGCAATGATCTTGCTGGGCTAGCCACGCATGAGTCTGTAGTGCGGTTATTCTTTAACCGCACTCACACCGGCTAATGTGGTAAATGATGTGTCTTTAGCCGTCAGTAAAAAATCCTTCATAAACGCAGCATCGAGCATATCGGTACGCACCGCTGCATAGAGAGTCGAGAACAGACCGTCTTCACCTAAGCGACGAGCACTGACATAGCCCTTAGAGCTGTATTCATGCATTGCCCAGTTCGGTAAGCAACAGACCCCGCGGCCACTGGCCACCAATTGCATCATCATCACCGTGAGTTCAGAGGTGCGTACTTGTGCCGGCTCGACATCGGCGGGCTCTAAAAAGTGATTGAAAATATCCAAGCGATCGTGATCGACTGGGTAGGTGATCAGCGTCTCATTACGTAAATCTTCAGGTTCTACATAGGCTTTCTGCGCCAGAGGATGCTGTTTTGCCACGGCTAACAGGGCTTCATAAGTAAACAGTGGGATATAGCTGATACCGGTGAGCTCAACAGGATCAGACGTCACCACTAAATCCAGATCGCCACGCGCTAATGCTGGTAACGGCGCAAAAGAGAAGCCTGAGGCCAAATCCAATTCTACTTCCGGCCAAGCATCACGAAACTGATCAATGGTCGGCATCAGCCATTGAAAACAACTGTGGCATTCAATGGCCATATGCAAACGTCCAGCCGAGCCACCTTGTAAGCGCGTAATATCACGCTCCGCCCCGCGCATCAGCGGTAACACTTCATCGGCCAATCTGAGTAAACGTAAGCCGGCACTGGTAAAACGTACCGGTTTGGTCTTACGCACGAACAGTTGCATATCGAGGCGCTCTTCCATTTCTTTAAACTGGTGGGAGAGGGCTGATTGGGTGAGGTGCAGACGTTCTGCTGCCTCGACTAAGCTGCCTGCATCACGTAAAGCGCCGAGCGTCTTGAGGTGGCGAATATCCAACATGAGAATTCCTTAAGTGGCAACATGAATAAAACTATTGATCATCGATAATATTTTGAGTTTGTCTCATTCACGCTCGACCATGACAATAGCGCCATTAACTTAGAGGAGAGCAATCATGGCCGTAGCACATAACTTAGGTTTTCCCCGCATTGGTGGCGATCGCGAATTAAAAAAAGCAGTTGAAGCGTATTGGAAAGGCGACATTAATGTAGACAGTTTACGTCAAGTGGGCCGTGAATTGCGTGCTAAGCACTGGCAGATTCAGAAAGATGCCGGTCTAGACTTAGTACCGGTCGGGGACTTTGCTTGGTACGACCAAGTCTTGACTCACTCACTGACTTTCGGTGTCGTTCCAGAACGTTTTGTTAAAGCGGGCGAAAAACCAACGCTTGATACCTTATTTGCCATGGGCCGTGGTGTTGTAGAGAGCAGTTGTTGTGGCGGTGCTCACGCTCAAGAAATGACCAAATGGTTTGACACTAACTACCACTATTTAGTACCCGAGCTGACTGCAGACCAAGAGTTTTCTTTAAGCTGGGAGCAGTTGTTTGAAGAAGTTGACGAAGCTTTAGAGCTGGGTCACAACGTTAAACCTGTGGTGATCGGTCCATTGACTTGGTTATGGTTGGGGAAAGTGAAAGGCGAAGAGTTTAACAAACTAGACTTACTCGATAAATTACTGCCAATCTATGGCGAAATTTTTCAGCGCTTGGCTGCACAAGGTGTTGAGTGGGTACAAGTTGATGAGCCGATTCTGAGCCTTGATTTACCACAAGAGTGGAAAAATGCGTTTGAGCGAGCCTATAACTTGCTACAACGTGAGCCGATTAAGAAGTTAGTTGCGACGTATTTCTCTGGTCTAGAAGATAACCTCGGTTTAGCCGCAGCATTACCTGTTGATGGCTTACACATCGACCTCGTACGTGCACCAGAACAGTACCCAACGATTTTAGACCGTCTACCTGCTTATAAAGTGTTATCACTGGGTGTCGTTAACGGCCGGAATGTATGGCGCTGTGATCTGGAGAAAGTATTAGAAACGCTTAAGCATGCGCACGAGCGTTTAGGCGACCGTTTATGGGTGGCACCATCCTGTTCATTACTGCACAGCCCGGTTGATTTAAACCGTGAAGATCAGCTCGATGAAGAATTAAAAAGCTGGCTCGCCTTTGCTGTACAAAAGTCAGCAGAAGTGGCCATCTTAGCTGAAGCACTGAACAACCCAGACAACCCAAAAGTTAAAGCCGCACTGGCTGAGAGCCGTAAAGTGCAAGAGAGCCGCGCCAATTCACCTCGTATTCACAAGCCCGAAGTACAGGTGCGTTTAGCGGCAGTTACCGCAGCAGACAGCCAACGTAAATCAGTCTTTGCTGAACGTATCAAGCTGCAACGTGAGCGTTTGGATTTACCACTGTTCCCAACCACCACGATTGGTTCGTTTCCACAGACCGCTGAAATCCGTGGGACACGTTTAGCGTTCCGTCAGGGCAAACTGAACGAAGCAGACTACAAACATGCAATGCAGAAAGAAATCCAGCACGCAGTTAAAGTGCAAGAAGAGCTAGACCTTGATGTGTTAGTACACGGCGAAGCCGAGCGTAACGATATGGTTGAATACTTTGCTGAGCAACTGGACGGCTACCTGTTCACCCGTTTTGGTTGGGTACAGAGCTATGGTTCACGTTGTGTAAAACCGGCGGTGATCTTCGGTGACTTAACCCGTCCGAAAGCGATGACCGTTGAGTGGATTGAATATGCACAGCAGCAGACGAATAAAATCATGAAAGGTATGCTGACCGGTCCCGTGACCATGCTGATGTGGTCGTTCCCGCGTGAAGACGTTTCACGTGAAGAACAAGCACGTCAATTGGCCCTCGCGATTCGTGATGAAGTGGTTGATCTGGAAGCCGCGGGCATCAAGATCATTCAGATTGACGAAGCGGCATTCCGTGAAGGTTTACCATTGCGCAAAGCTGAGTGGAAAAACTACTTGGATTGGGCCACTGAAGCTTTCCGTCTCACCGCCAGTGGCGTACGTGATGAAACGCAGATTCACACCCACATGTGCTACAGCGAGTTTAACGACGTGATCGACTCCATCGCAGCGATGGACGCGGACGTTATTACCATTGAAACTTCACGTTCAGATATGGAGTTGCTAGAAGCCTTTGAAACATTCCACTACCCGAACGACATTGGTCCAGGTGTGTACGATATTCACTCACCACGCGTGCCAGATAGCGAAGAAATGGCTAACTTGCTCCGTAAAGCAGCCAAGCGCATTCCAGTTGAGCACCTGTGGGCCAACCCCGATTGCGGTCTAAAAACTCGCGGCTGGCCAGAAACCAAAGCGGCCTTAGAGCACATGGTGGTCGCCGCTAAGCAGTTGCGTGAAGAGTACGCATAAAGCTTAAATGGGCTGGTCAGGTTGATTCGCTTGGAAATAAAGAAGACGCACAGTTGCGCAAGGGCTGTGCATTTTTTGGCAGGGTAGTGTGCATGTCGTTAGTAAGGTAGACGGCATGCACACTACAACTAATCAGGACCTTATCGGGTGGGGGAGTTGCATCCGTTGTTGCTGAGAGACGCTTAAAGTACTGTCCAGAATGAATGAGAGGGTCACTTGCGCTAGTACGAGGAGAAATTAGCCTTTAATTAATGCAATAGGAAGTAAGTTATTTTTTTGTGCAGCACGCTCAAGACGGCCGTCAATTTTGATTGCTTGTACAAAAATATTAATTCTTTCTAGCCATTCAGGTTGTCCTTTTTTAATGGCGTAAGCGTACTGAGTCTGCTCTGTCGCTTGCTTTGGCGTTAAGAGTTTTGCCCAGTCGTACATTTGCAGCATTTTTTGACCATAAGGATAATCTGTGATGAAGACATCGGCACGACCCGAGCGCACTTCAATCTCCCTTTGACTATTTTGTGTCACCGTCATGAGCTCGGCATTCTTTAAACTCTTGCGCATCGCTCCTTCCATATAAGTGCCCTTTTGCACACAGACGATAACATCAGGCTGATCCATCGATTCCCAGCTTTCAAGAATAGGGTTTGTTTTACTGGCAACACCATACATACTGCTACTTAGATAAGGTTCGCTATACTCGATTTTTTTAGCGCGTTCCTCTGTGATACCTACACCAAACATAGCGATATCGCATCGCTCTTGCTGTAGATCACTCATGAAAACGCCAAAGTGAGTGACGACATATTCAACCTCAACCCCCAAGTCCTTGGCCAGCTCTTGTGAGAGATCGATATCAATGCCTTCTAACTGGCCTGTTTTTTTGTTTTTGTAAGAGATAGAAAAATAATCAGGCCAGATACACACCTGTAATTTGCCCGATTGTTTGATTTTTTGTTCTGTGTCCGACACAGCAAAGGCGTTGTGCTGGAAGACTACACTGATCAAACATGAAAAGATAAAGCTCAGTAGTCGACGATTGAGGCGATTGTTTGTTAAAAAAATAAGTCTGGACTGTCGTCTCATATAGAATACCCACTGCTGATAGTCATGTTGGATAATAATGTAATGAGTTGTTGTATTGCTTCTTTATTCTATGGAATCTATTTGACCTGTGTTAGCTGATATCGTTTCTTTATTGAAAAATGCTGCTTTTCGCCAAAAGTGGGTTTTTCTTGCAGGATTATTCCTTTTGCTCTGTTTTTGGGGGGCACTGCAATATATTGCGCGTCAAGGTGACGCAAGAAGTCTCGCTGAGCAGGATACAAGCAATGCGGTCTTGCTGCATGCGCTTGAAGATACGGTCGTGCGGTCGTTTCAGTCGGTCAATAGCTCAATGCAAACGCTTGCTGAAAGTTTATCTGCACAAGCTTCTAGCTTGGATATTAATAATGTATTGCATGATCAATTACGTATTTCTCTACAGCTCAGAGCAATTGATCTGCTCGATACTGATGGAGTAGTGATTGCGTCTGTAACAAAAAGTAAGGGCAGTAACGGAGCTTATTCTTGTCTTGCTGTGCTTAAGAATGAACCATTGACGGAGTTTGTGCTTGAAACTCCGCGCAAGGGTCGTTACCCCAATGATCCTTTTGCCGCGCAGTCGGCCCATTCTTATATCCCCTTCTGTGTGCCTGTGCGTGATGCACAGGGTCAGTTATCACGGGTGCTGGTCGCCTCAATCAATCCTCAGTACTTTTACAATCTTTTCACCTCGGTTACTGAATCTTTTGGCTCGTATATCCACTTGTATCGCTACGATGGTGAAGAGCTCCTCGCATCGGGTGCAGTTGCGCCTGATTCTGCTTTCATCTTAAAGCGTGTTAAAGGAAAAAGTTGGGGGCAATTTCGTACAACCATTACTGAGCGTGAGTACTTGGTGAGCTATCGCTCGACGTCCTTGTTGCCGTTAATCTTGGTGTTAGTGTCTGATGAAGCGTTAGCGCTTGCTGCTTGGCGGCATGACGAGAGAATAATGCGCTTATTTTTGCTGGTTATTTCAATTATTACTCTTGTTGTGACGTTAGTGATTGCCATCCTACGTGAAAAACGCTGGCAAGCTCTTGGCGATATACACTTGCTAAGCACTGCTATTAGAAGTACGGCGAATGCCGTTTTTATTACGAATAAACAGGGTGAAATTCATTGGATTAACAACGCATTTACCGTGTTGACTGGTTATTCTTTTGCCGAGGTCAAAGGAAAAAATCCTAGGGTTTTAAACTCAGGCTATCAACAGAAAGATTTTTATAGTGCGTTATGGATGACCATTTTGTCTGGTCAAAGTTGGCGAGGCGAAGTCATTAACCGGCACAAGCTAGGCCATACTCTGATGGTTGAGCAGACGATTACACCTATTTTTGATGAACATAATAATATTGAGCATTTTATTGCCGTTCAGGAAGATGTCACTGCGCGTAAAAAAGCTGAGCAAAAAGCTTTGTATATCGCTGATCATGATTCTTTAACCGATTTACCGAATCGACGCTACTTTGAGCGACGCTTACATCAGGACTTTGCAAACTCCGAGCAAATGAACATGGCTGTTATATTTATCAATCTTGATCGTTTTAAAGATGTAAATGACACCATGGGCCATGCAGCAGGTGATGAGCTCTTAATCCATACCACAGCTAATCTGCAGAGCTTAATGAATGACAACTACTTACTGGCCCGCTTGGGTGGTGACGAGTTTGCGATATTAGTCAAAGAAGTAGAGAGCCAACAGCAGTTAACAAGCTTTGTTAGCAAGGTTGTTATGGCTATTACGAAGTCTTTTCATTTCGGTGATGGTGTGTTTAATATCACCTGCAGTGCTGGCGTTGCAATCGGTAATAGCAAAACATCCGATGCATCGAATATGTTACGCCAAGCAGATATGGCGATGTATCGTGCTAAGCATGCCGGTAAAAATACGTTTCGCTTTTTTGATGAGGGGATGGATGCACTGGTAAGACGACGTGTCTACCTTCAGCAACAGCTAGAAATAGCGTTGCGCTCAGAAACAGCCCTTAGTTTGCGTTACCAGCCACAGATTGAGACGACTACGGGGCATCTTTACGGTGCAGAAGCCCTGATGCGTTGGCAGATCGCTGATGGAGAGTGGGTCTCACCGAGTGAGTTTATCGCTCTAGCTGAGGAGACGGGGCAAATCCTAGACATAGGCGTTTGGCTAATGAAGAATTTATTTCAGCAAATGGCCGAATGGAATCGTCGTGGTGTGGCGTTTGGTAAGATTTCTATGAATATTTCTGCACTCCAGCTGGCCAGAGATTCTTTAGCTAAGCGCCTGTTGGGCATGATGAAGAGCTTTTCTATCCCCGTTGCACAGCTCTCTGTTGAAATTACAGAAACAACCCTGATGACCAATTCCGACAGTGTGATGGATAATCTGAAACAGCTTAAACAAGCGGGTGTCAGCTTATCGATTGATGACTTTGGTACGGGCTATTCGTCGATGAGCTATTTAAAGGCGCTTGATGCGAACCAATTAAAAATAGATCGTAGCTTTATTATTGGTATTGGTGGAGACGGTTCTGATGAGCATATTGTTCGTGCGACTATCGCATTAGCACACAATTTAAACCTTAAGACTGTGGCTGAAGGTGTTGATAGTGAAGAGCAACTCGCATTTTTAAAAGCGCTGTCCTGTGATTATATCCAAGGTTATCTTTTCGCTAAGCCTTTAACAGTCGAAGATTTTGAACGGTTTATTGCAGAGCGGCGCCCCAGAGATATAGCAAAGGATAATACGTAAGGTTGTATAAACACGCGGTGTCAATCGCACACGCCGCATAAGGTTAACCAGACACCACTTCAGATAAAATTTCCGCTCTAATATTGCTCTCAGTGCATGATATTCTGTCCAGTTGAATATCAGTGCGTCGCATGATGTCATCGATGCGTAAAGTACATAACACTTCTCCCATCCGAGCCGCAAAGGTTCACGGCGTACGCCATCACCATCTAATGCATTAATCACGCAAAGTGGCACATTCAGCATCCGACCACTCCACAGCGAGCGCGTCGCGGCTTAGTTTCAATAACAAATCGATTGTTATGCGACTAAAATCTAGTGCGTGTCCAGAGGGTTTATTGAGTTGTGTATTCCTTCTTCTTGATGCCGGTCACAGCGTCCTGGCTGACGATAATCACCATCGTTTTGAGAATCATACGTCGTCTGTATGGACGTGGCTTAGCGCGGCTAAAGTCGCTATTCGGCAGTGACTTCTCACTCTTTTATTTGTCTTAAAAATGCGTTTTTTGAGGTTGGGAAGCACCTGAGAGCGCCTTTTAATCATCGTCTCGACAGACGAGGAAATATCGACAAATAAGTCTTAAGTTGTTGACCCTTGCAGGCCGTAGAGCGGGTATTAACCTACCGTTGCTCACTGGGCTGCGCTATGACGCTGGTCGCCATAAATATCTTGTACCGGCGTATTTTAACAACAACGACTGAGGTGTGATGCAACGATGAATAACATGACAACGTGGTTTGAGAACGCAACTAAGTTCTTTCATCAGTGTGAATCAGCCAAAGGCTGGGAAAGTTGTAAGCAGTACGTGGCTGACGATGCTGAGTTTATTTGTCAGTCAGGTACCTATGCCGACGTGCATACAGTTGAAGGTTACGTGAGCAAAATTGCTGAGGTGTACTACGCTATTTTTAGAGAGGGTACCGACTATGTGCTGGAAGACGTCACTCATAATGAGAAGGGCACGATCGCTTTTTTTGGCACCAGTATTATTAAACATACAGGCCCCGACGGCCCAGTGGCACCGACCGGTAAAGTAGCAAAATCACACTTTGCTTATTTCCTCAGCCCTGATGAAAACGGCAAAGTGGCACGGATGATTAAAGTGTACGACGAGGCACAAACGCGCAGTCAATTGGGTTGGCCTGCAAAGTAATTCGTTGTGATCGTCGCAGCCTTGCTCGGTGCGGACTCGTTTGCGTACCGACTTAATAACAACAAGAGAAACTATTGATGACTATGCTTAAAGACAAAGTTGCATTGATTACCGGTGGCGGTCAAGGCGTCGGACAGGGGATTGCTTATGCCCTTGCCGCAGAGGGTGCCAAGGTTGCTGTTGCCGGTCGTACCCTGGCCACGTTGGAAGAAACTTGTGAAGAAATCCGTCGTCGCGGCGGCACAGCTATGGCAGTGATCTGTGATGTGATGAGCCAAGATGATATTGATCGCTGTGTTGCCGAGGTGGTCGAAGCCTTTGGTGGGCTGCAGATTCTGGTCAATAACGCACAGGTTGTACCTTTAGGGCGTCTGCTGGATGTCAGCGATGAAACCTTTATGAAGGGCATTGACTCTGGACCTTTGGCGACTCTGCGGATGATGCGCGCTGCTTATCCGCATCTCAAGGGGGATGGTGCGGTGATTAATCTGGCGTCCTCAGCTGCTGTGCGTTGGGACGCGACCGGCTATAGCCTATATGGGGCAACCAAAGAAGCCATACGCTCCATCAGTCGTGGCGCTGCTTGCGAGTGGGCGTGGATGGGATTCGCGTTAACGTGATTGCTCCGCATGCTTTATCTCCAGGCCTGAAAGGCTGGATTGATAGCAACCCGACTGAAGCAGAAGCGTTCTTCAATAGCATTCCATTGCGTCGCGTAGGTGAGTGTGAAGAGGATATTGGTCGCACCGTGGCTTTCCTCGTCAGTGATAACGCTCGTTATTTAACCGGAGCCACAATACCACTCGATGGCGGTCAAGCGTATTGGGGTTGATACCCTTATCCCTAGCAAGCACTTCATCAAGAGCCTGAGCTCACTTCAGGCAGAGAGATACTCAACACGAGTAACAGGACAATAATAATATGCAGTATCGATATTTACCCAGGCGCTGCCTGGCGATAGCTATGGCGTCAGTAACTGAAAGGTGAGCTGGGGGCGCGTTGCGACTCGTGCGCTGGCACCCGGTAATGAGCCAGGAAAAATTAAGCATACCCGCACAACAGAAAAATCGTCGTACTACATGAACGAAACAATACTGCCATTGCGTGACAGTGGTGAGGTACTCACTGGCTTGAATGCGTGGGACTACAGCACGTCGCCATTACAGAGTTGGCGCTATGATCCTGGCACTCGACGCGTACGACTGTCGCCGGGCTATGGTTATGACATGGTTTATCCTGGTACGGGTGGCTCCATGACTGTTGATGAAGTGAGGATCTATAGTAATAGTGGGCACCGTTACGATTGGAAGATAATCGGCAAGAAGGAACTATACATTCCTTACAATAACTACGGTATTCACTCTGAAAAATTAAAATACGATGACATCCTGAGCACAGGCCACATCAAACCCGAGGTGATGCGCTATGAACTGCATCGTGTTTGGGTTATTCGAGGAGAGCTTAAACCAGGATACCGCCATCTGTATGCCACGCGAGATATCTATGTTGATGAAGATAGCTGGTTTGCCATTATGGGTGACAATTACGACAGTCATGGCGAATTATGGCGCACCTCAGTGTTGAATTATATCCATCTCCCCGAGTTGCAAGGCTGGTTTTCTGGGGTTGGCTTATATCATGACTTGCTGTCGGGCGATTATTTAGCCTTTAACCTGATCAATGAGCGACCCACAGGTTATACGGTAAACAAAGGTGGACTTACTCCAAATAACTTTGGTCCTGATGCTGCTCGCCGTGCAGGCCGCTGATGCAAAATAATACTTAAGTCATAAAGCTAAATAAGGGACGGCTTACTATGTATCCCTTATCTTTAGTTGTATAGCTAAATCAGTATTAGCTGAATAATTAAAAAACGCGCAGTTTCGTAAGGAACTGCGCGTTTTTTAATACTTATTGATGAGTTGCTAAGTGACTAAGCATGAATTCTGCAGAGCGAATAGGTTTAAACTACAAGCATAACTTATCTATTAGCCTATGATTGCCTGAGACGAGTTTTGATCAACCCTCAGTCGAGACATAAAGCGTAATAGCGACGCTGTTGAACAATACATTGTCTGTTAAACACAGCAATCTCAATGCCAGCATCGTTGTGGTTTGACGCAGTCAGAGAACTGATATGGTTAGGCTTCATCTACGTTCGTCTGACCTTGAAGATTGACCTGTGTTCAAGCCTACAGAAAGCTATTTAATTAAGAGCAAAGTCAATCGTTCAGCCATGGGACAGGGGTGCTGCTGGTCCGTTACTACTGATCGCGATCAGAACTGTAAATGCTCCAGCGACTTTAGTTGTTAAGGTTTTAGTGCTGCCTTAAATCGTATGCCGATACCGCCATTACCGCTGTGCTTCTCATTGCTCTAGGCCGCGAGGAAGCAATAAGAATAGCAATGGTTTGATTTGCTTGTATCTGTCAAAAGGAACAAAAACTATGTTACATCTGCCTTTACTTAATGCGTTAAAAACCTTTGTAGTTGCCGCAGGACACCTCAACTTTACTCGTGCAGCAGACGATCTTTTGGTCTCACCGTCAGCAGTCAGTCACCAGATTCGAGTGCTTGAGGACTATCTTGAGGTCAAACTGTTTATCCGCCAGAACCGTGCCTTGTCGTTGACTCCAGAAGGTCTGCGTTTATATCAAGCCCTAAAACAGCCCTTTGATCAGATCGCTCGTGCCATTCAAGATACTGTCCGTAATCGCGATTCTGATTCTTTGCGCATAGCCCTGCGGCCGTTTTTTTCCGGTGGCTGGCTGGCGCATCGACTGAATGGCTTCTGGGGCAAGTGGCCGCAAATTAGGATTGATCTGATTCACACCATTAAAATAATGGACTTCAATACGGAAAATATTGATCTTGAAATTATCTGGGGCAAGGGTGATTGGCCTGACCTACAGTCTCATCTGTTAGTGCCAGGTAATTTGACACCGATTTGCAGTGCCGAATTCATCAAGGAACAGGGCCGTCCCTCCACGCCGGCGGATCTAGCTAAATATGTCCTCATTCATGACGAGGACCATTCTGCTTGGGATGCTTGGGTAGAGAAAGCCAACGCTGGCCCAGTGAATTTATCGGCGAACTTGACCATTGATGACACTAACGTTCGATTACAATCCATCCTTAATAATCAGGGCATTATGCTGGGGTGTCCGACTCTTTTGAAAGCATACCTTGCCGACGGCAGATTAGTGCAGCTCTTTGACATCTGCTTAGATACGTATTCGTACTATCTGGTCTATCCGAAAGACCTACAACTAACTAAAAATATGCAGATTTTTGTGGACTGGTTAATAGCCGAAGCGGGTATTGAACAAACAATGAGGTGAACTCATACAAGCGTGAGTACAGCTTCATTCTTGTTGTGTTTGTTTGTGACAATATATAAAAAAGCCGTGAGTGTTCATCACTGCTTTCTAATTACAATAATTATGCGCAAGCGAGTGGAGAAAAATAATGATAAAAACAACAAGTGCTATTTTAGGTCTTTCGCTAACTTTGTCCTTGACCCATGTCAATTCCGTAGTCGCGGCTGAAATGGTTTGGGATATGCCAAACGAATATCCATCAACCTCAGTCCAAGGACGAGGAGATAAAACCTTCTCGACGCTGTTGAAAGAGAAAAGCGCTGGTCAAATTAAAATTTCCCACCACTTCGGTGGTGCTTTGGGTTTGAAATCCAAAGATCAGCTGGATGCGGTAGGTGATGGTATCGTTCAGGTTGCTAATACCTTTATTCCTCCACTGGGTGGCGTTGATCCGATTTTCTTATTGTCATCTCTGCCGTTTCTGAGCTCTAACGCTGATGAAGCGCGTAAATTGTTTGACGCTGCTCGCCAGGACTATGATCGCGTACTCGCCAAGTTTAATCAGCGTTTGTTGTATTCTTCTCCATGGCCATCAAGTGGTATCTGGGGCAAGGAACCACTGGTGAGCCATAGCACTATCGATAACCTGAAAATGCGCACCTACGATGCCAATGGCACCATGGTGTTCCGCAGTATGGGTTCCGCACCTATCCAATTGAGTTGGGCCGATATTGTTCCACAGTTAAGTACGGGTGGAATTAATGCGGTACTGACCTCTATTGAGTCTGGACTGAGCTCTAGCTTCAACGATTACGTCACGCACTTCACTGCGATTAACTACGACAGCACCATCAATCTGGTTACGATGAACAGAGATGTTTGGGAGGATTTGACTCCGGAACTGCAAGCAGCAGTAACCGCTGCAGCCAAGGAAACCGAAGACCAGCTGTGGAGTAATGCCAATGAAGTTATCCGTAAAAGCTATGAGGAAGCAGAGCGTCGCGGTGTAACAATCGTGAGCGAGGTTCCAGAAGATTTCCGTAAAGAAATGAAGGATGCAGCAATTCCTGTCATTGAGTCTTGGACTAAAAAAATGGGTCCTAATGGTCCTAAGATCCTAAGCGCTTATCAAGATTCTATCAGCACTGCTCAATAAGCTTAGAGCCTGATGTGACTCTGGATAAGATTCGTCCAGTCTGCTGTTAATGGCGGGAGAGTCGAGTCCAGAGCGCATCAAAATGATCTTTTGTGATTGTTAATAAACGGGATGACCAAGTTATGAATAATCTCTTTATGAAATTCTTATGCACATTTGCATCTGGATTTTCTGTTGTTGCGAGTCGGCTTTCAACGGCTGGGGCCATTGGCGCTGTCATCCTTATGATCGGGATGACTTTGCATATTATGACAGAGATAGCACTTCGATATTTCTTCAGTACATCGACTTACGTACTGGATGAGTTTGTTGGTTATGGTGTTGCCGCCATGACCTTTTTAGCCTTGGGTCATACCTTTGAAAATAATGTACTGATCAGAGTGAACTTTGTCCTGCTTAAAATTCGTAGCAACATTCTACGTAAATTAGTAGAAATTAGCTGCGTGGTCATTACCTTGGTGATGTGCTCTTTCGTAGCCAGCTATTTCTGGAAAAGTGTAAGTCGTAACTTTGAGCGCGGTTCAACCAGTGAAACGATTGCTCAAGTCCCATTATGGATTCCTGAATCATTAGCCTTAATCGGTCTGATTATATTTGTTATTCAGATGTTGGCTTATGTATTGCGCTTGGTGTCTGGCAGCAAATTAATGTCTGAACAATAAAAAAGGTAAATGACTATGGACGTTCTATTAAGTATGGGCTTCATGCTGTTGCTGATTATACTTTTCCTTGGTCTTGGGATTTGGGTGTTTTCAGGGTTAATACTGGTTTCAATCGTTAGTCTGGCAGTCCTTGTCGACTTTCCGATGGACCGTATTGGGATTATTGCCAAATCTATTATGTGGCGCAGTTCCAGTGCTTGGGAGTTGTCAGCTATCCCGTTATTTATATGGATGGGCGAGATTATTTTCCGTACGGATATCTCCGACCGTCTGTTCCGTGGTTTAGCGCCATTGGTGCAATGGATGCCGGGCCGTCTTCTGCACACTAATATCTTGGGTTGTACGTTGTTTGCGGCGGTGAGTGGTTCTACATCGGCGACCACTGCTACGGTTGGGAAGATCACCACCTCTGCGCTGCGGGAGCGTAACTACAGTCAATCTCTGTCTATTGGTTCGCTGGCCGGTGCAGGTAGTCTTGGCTTGTTGATTCCGCCTTCAATCGTCATGATTATTTACGGTGTGATGGCTGAAGTATCCATTGCCAAGCTTTTCGCTGCAGGTATTTTGCCTGGATTGCTGGTGGCGTTTGTTTACTCCATGTACATCATTATTCGTTGTGTTATTAATCCATCGTTGGCACCCCGAGATGCTGAGCCGTTTAGTATTAAAGAGTGCATCAATGGATTGGGTAACCTGTTTCCGATTGTCGTTCTGATTGTAATGGTGCTGGGTAGTATTTATGCGGGTATCGCTACGCCATCAGAAGCCGCAGCAGTGGGTGTTGTGGTAACTATTCTGTTAACGGTTTTCATGCGCAGCTTCTCATGGAAAATCATCATTGACGCAGCTATGGGTGCTATCCGTACGTCTTGTATGGTGTGTTCTATCCTGATTGCAGCGGCACTGTTGTCAACCACCATTGGCTATTTGCATATTCCTGCTCAGTTAGTTGTGCTGATTGAGGGTATGGGGCTTTCTCCGTACGGACTGTTGCTGATTCTAGCGTTATTCTATGTCGTTCTTGGTTTCTTCCTGGATGGTATCTCTATCATCGTAATGAGCTTACCGATCACTCTGCCGCTGATTTTGTCTGCAGGCTTTGATCCGATCTGGTACGGCGTGTTTCTTGTATTGATGATTGAGTTGGCGCAGATGACACCACCAGTAGGGTTTAACCTGTTTATTCTTCAAGGACTAACGGGCGAACCAATCGGCACTATTGTGAAGGCTGCATTCCCGTTTTTCTTGCTGATGTGTCTCGTCGTTTTGCTGGTCAGCTTGTTCCCAAGCATTGTTCTGTTCTTACCGCAGCTGATGTCATGATGATCAATAGAGGACAAACCTTATGAATATGCCAAAAATTAACACGGTGCTGTACACCACATCTCTCGGCCCCTATACACGGCATGTGTATCGTTACGCGCTACAGTTGGCATACATTAATAATGCCGAGTTGATTATGTTACATATCATCAAACCTGTTGGGCTTATGGGTGAAGCGCTGATTAAGGAGTATTTACCTGCAGAGCTTATTGAAGAGGTTCATGATAAAGGTGTGAGTCGAGTCATGGAGAAAATGAAGGCACGAATTCATGACATCATGAGCGACGAAAGTAAAGAAATGGATCGATACAGCGGAGTGGTTATACGCCAGCTTGTGGTAACCGGACGTTACGATGAGACGATTCTGGAAGTTGCTGTCAATGAGGGGGCGGATGTGATCGTGATGGGCAGCGAAAACCGTGCCGGCATGCAAAGTGCTAAAACACAGCGCGTGATTCGAGGTTCAAAGATCCCTGTGTATGTTGTGCCGACAGGAAAACATTACCCGCAATAAAAATATATTCTGAATACGCACAGTGACAACAGTATAAAAACAGCGATCATTGATCGCTGTTTTTTTTATTGGGATATAGGCTCGTTTAACTCGATGATATAACCGTCTGGATCATAAATAAAACCTAGCATACGTGTGCCGTGGTTCATCGGTTTAGCCGGGCTGCGGATAGTAACCCCTTCCGCTTCGAGGTAGGCCATTGCGTCTTTTACGTTATCAACATTAAAAGCAATGTGCCCATACCCCGCGCCTTTTTCATAGGGTGCGTTGGTGTCCCAGTTATAGGTCAGTTCCAGTGTCGTGGTTTCATTCTCAGGACCATAGCCAATAAAAGTGTTGGTGAAGCGGCCTTCTGAATACTCATTCTGCCGTAAAACTTTCATACCCATAATACGAATATAAAAATCCAGAGACTTTTCCAAATCAGATACCCGAATCATGATGTGATCAAGTCGGAACAGTTGCTTTTTACTCATAGTCTGACAGCCATTTCTTGTTAATTATTCGAGACTTACGGTACCACAATCTATTTGTGAGCCAATATCGATGCATGCTGAGGTTTACTCACTCAGCCTTGAAATCTACTTGCTTCTCCATGCGTCGACGCTCTGACAATATGACATATGACAAGAATGAACGTTGTTAAGAGCCATCTGGTTGTGAAAAAAACTAATAAGAAAGCGTTGATCCTCACGGGAGTTTAATTGATATGAATATTAAAAAAACAATAAGTCCGATTCCAATGGAAGAGTTCAATATAAGTTATCCTGACGAAAAAGGTACGCCAATTTTTTCTTTGCCTCCTGAGTTGTATTGGTCTAAAGAGTTTTATGAATTTGAGTTAAATGCTGTTTGGCGCAGTGACTGGATTTGTGTTGGTCGCGCGAATGAAATTCCTAATGCGGGTGACTACAACACTATTACCATTGGCAATGATCCGTTGATCGTTATTCGTGATCGTAGTGGTGCTGTCAACGTAATGTCTAACGTGTGCCAGCATAAAGGCATGTTGATTCTTGAAGGTCGTGGTAATACCCGTCGTCTGCAGTGTCCATTGCACGCATGGGTATACAGCACTAAAGGTGATTTAGTTACAGCACCAGGTTTGAGTGATGTTGAAGAAGATTTCGATGTAAAAGACGTGTGCTTGCCCAAGATTCGCACTGATATGTGGGAAGGGTTTATTTTCATAACCTTTGATGAAACGATTCCATCGCTGCAAGATCGTTTAGGCCATCTGGGTGAGCAGATCAAAAACTATGGTTTGGCAGAGATGCGCGGTCCAGAGCCATTGGAAATGCAAACCTTTGACTGGAACTGGAAAATTTTCAACGACGAGTGCTACCACTGCGGCTATCTGCATGCCTCATCGTGGGGAGAGATGTACCCGCTACCGCCTTCAGCAGTAGACGAGGCCTCGATTTATAACGATGGCTCAAAAGGTATCGTTTCGTATGACTTGCTCAGTACTCATATCGATGCAGCACCGACCAATACAGGCACGATTCTGCAGCCACCATTACCAGGGCTGACGGACGAAGAGCGTAAGCGTCTCAGTTATATTACCGTCGCACCTAATATGTTTATCGTCGCTATGCCCGATAAGGTTAAATATTTTATCTGGTTACCTGCGGGTCCAAAACAGACCTTTTACGGAGTTTCTTGGTTGTATCCTGAAAGTACTCTAGCGCGCGATGATTTCAAGAAAAACTACGAGCAGGAACATACCGACCTGTGGCCGGTTATGGAAGAGGATCTGTTTGCGTGGAGAAGAACTCAGGCCGGAATGGAGTCTAGTTTTGCTACGCGCGGTCGTCTGACGTCTAAAGAGCAAGTTATTCATCGACTACAGAAGTGGCTGATTGATAAATACCGTGCTGAGGATGCGGCTGTACGAGCGCAGGACACTTCTGCATCAGCCAAGGTTGGCTAACAAAGCTATTAAGCAGGCTCGTTTAATCTGCGAGTCTGCTTAATTGTTACCCCCAGAATCAATGGTGTCTTTGCAGTGTTTACGGCACCCGGAGTGTGTTTATGGCTAATAACAAACAAATCACAGTCAAAGTGGCTGGCCGAAAACAGCTGAACGAAGACATTGTCGGATTAACGCTGGTTACTCTAGACGGTTCGCCACTACCGGACTGGAAGCCTGGTGCACACGTTGAAGTACAGCTGAATACAGGCAGCGGTACCGATCAGGACGCCGTTATGTTGCGTCACTACTCTTTGTGCGGTGACTACACCTGTACGGATAACTGGGAGTTGGCCATTTTGCGAGAGCAAAAGGGTCGTGGTGGTTCCCAATATATTCATGAAAAAATCAAAGAAGGGGATGTGGTTCAGGTTTCTATACCGCGTAATCATTTCCCTTTCAAATCTGATAAAAAAATACTGTTTATCGCCGGCGGTATTGGTATTACCCCGATTCTACCGATGATTCAACAGGCAAATAACGAAGGTCTTGACTGGCGCCTGGTGTATTTATCCAGAGAACGTGGCCGTATGGTGTATCTGGATCGATTTACCGGATACGACAGCAGTCGGATACGTCTGAACGGCGATGTTGAAGATGGTTACTGTGATCTGAATGAATTGTTAAGCACTTGCGATTCGGAAACAGCCGTCTACTCCTGTGGTCCGAAACCATTACTCGATGCCTTGGAAAAAATTCATGCTGAACAGAAAGATGCTGGCTGGAGTTTAACCATTGAGCGTTTTGCCGCCAGCGATGCCGCGCTTGACCAGAGTGGTTCTTTCGACGTAGTGATTAATAGTACCGGCGAGCGTATTCATATAGCGGAAGGGCATTCTATCCTTGAGACCTTGAGAGATAAGGGCATCAGAATAAAGTGTTCCTGTCGCGATGGTGTGTGTGGCACGTGTGAAACCGGCGTGTTGTCAGGCATTCCAGATCACCGTGACTCTGTGCTCTCTGAAGAAGAACGAGCGGACAATAATTACATGATGGTCTGTGTATCGCGAGCGTTTACCGACGAGTTGGTGCTGGATCTCTGAGGCCGGATGTACGTAATGAATTATCTGGAGAAAAACTAATGTCAATTAAGCGAGTAGTAGTAACCGGTGGATCTGGCCGGGTTGGCAGTTACGTCGTGCGCCAGCTATTAAAAGATTATGACGTGGTGATTGCCGACCTAGTGGCTGGTAATGCAGAGGCTGAATACGTTCAAGCCAACGTGATGGAACTTGATGAGTTGCGAGCTGCTTTTAAAGGCGCTGATGCTGTAGTGCACTTGGCTGCGATTGATTTTGACTGGAAGGCGCCAGACGAGCAGTACATTAATATTAACGTGCGCGGTACTTGGCACGTGCTGCAAGCTGCTGCTGAGATGGGCGTTAAAAAAGTGGTGCTGTGTTCTAGTATTTCTGCCTGCGGATTGTCCGAGATGCGCATTGACTGGACGCCGGAGTATCTGCCGGTAAATGAGCGTCATGACAATAAGCCTGTACAGGCCTATAGCGTTAGTAAGCTGGTTATGGAGCAGATGGCGAAGAGCTTTGTCGACGGTACCGATATGGACGTTATCTGTTTACGACCTCTTGCTGTGGTACTGAACGAAACGCTTGATGATTACATTAAGTTCGTCGACGCTGCTGATCGCCATTGGCTTTTTTACTATGTGACTGGCGAGGATGTTGCGAGCGCATTTGACGCCGCATTGAAAACTGAAGGATTGCGTTACGGGACTTTCTTCCTGAGTGCCGACGATACCTCACACCCTAAGCCAACTCTAGAGTGGTATCAAGACGTGATCGGACCATTGCCAACCATTGCTAATCCGCGCTTGTATCAGCAAAACCCACGAGCATCTATTTTTAGCAATCGTGATGCTAAAGAACTGTTGGGCTGGCAGCCAACGTCCAATTTTGATGAGTTACGAGCCCAAGCAAAGAACAGTCAAAATAAGTAACTAAGAATTATTAATAAAAATGGTAGGAGTATCTGAAATGAAATCTATACGTACTGGTAAAGTCGATTGGACCGGTGATAACCCCTTCATTTATATGAAAACCGATCCCGAAGGAGATTGGACATCATTGTCTGTATATTTCCGTATCGCCGCATCGGATTACGGTCGTGGCGAAGCTATTATTGTTCTTGAAAACCCATATCAGCTTGAAGATGCCAACGCCATTCGCGTATGTCTGACTGATAACCTGGAATTGTCTCGTTATTTGGTTAAAGACTTCCTCTCGCACTTCGCATTATTCCGTAAAGCCGTTTCTTTGCAGAACATGGAATACATTGCAGACGCTACCTTTAAGACCGAAGCAGACTATCCGAAGCAGCATATCGAATCGGCTCATTCCACGAGCAAGAATATAACCGTTAACCTGGTCTGGGAAGGTCTTAACGAGCCATTTGCTGTGGCGTTGCCACCGGCTGAGACGCAGACGGGTAAGCATGAAATGTTCTGTGTGTTCCAAGCTGCGAGCAGTGCTCGAGTTGAGGTGAATGGAAAAGCGCTGGAAGGTCAGCCAATAGAACGTGACTTCCTTGATCGCCGTGCTCTTTCAGCTGCCTTGGCGAGCAGTGAAAGCTGGGTGCAGATGTCCTGAAACCTTTTATCTAACTAATAACTATAGGTATAACAATAATGTTAAATAATCGTGCTGATTCAGTGGCGTTTGACAAAGTTGCAGCGTGTGAGCCGCAATGGATAGGTTTGTGCCAGGTGCAAGATATACTGGGAAAAACGGGTAAAGTTTTGTTGCACGCTGGGCCTCCGTTCAGTGATGTAGAGCATATTCCAGAGCCGGTTTTAAACTCACTGTGTATCGGCGCGATTTACGAAGGCTGGGCCGCAGAGCGGTCTGACGCCTTGGATCTGATTATGAGCGGCGCGATTACGGTTGCCGCAGCACAAGATCACAATATTGTTGTACCGTTAGCCGGTGTGGTATCGCCCTCTATGCAATTGTTGGTGGTGAGCGATGCCCGTAACCCCGAGGCACGTAAGTATTCAGTGTTTAATGAGGGCATGGTGCATTGCACCCGTTTGGGTGTAATGAATCCGCAACTGCCCCGTCATTTGACCTGGCTCAATACCGAGTTTGCGGATTGGGTCGGTAAGCGTTTGCAAAAACCGATGCTCTTGTTGCCGATTATTAAGGCAGCTTTGGCGCAAGGGGATGATTGTCATGGCCGTACTATGGCCGGATCGGCATTGATTGCTACCGAGTTGCGACAGCAGTCAAAGGATGCAATCCCTGACGATATTGATGCATTTTTAAACGAGTCACTCGCCTTCGCGCTGAATGTGTGGATGGCCGCATGCAGCCTGATGATGGCTGCTGCAGAAGGTGTTGCCGGATCTTCGCTGATTACGCGTGCTGGCGGTAACGGTATTGAGTTTGGTGTTCAGGTAGCCGCGCAGCCGGGGCAGTGGATTATTACTGCCGCGCCTGCTCTACAGGGTGCTATTGAAGCTGCTCATGCTGGACGCACAGCACTCGGCGCGATTGGCGACAGTGCGGTGGTGGATTTTATGGGGCTGGGCGGCCAAGTGTTGAATACCGCCGAGCAATCCTTTGCGAATCTTAAAGCATACTTACCAGACGATGCGTTGACGCGGCCTGAAAAAGTATTATCAGGCCCTATCACGGGTTTTGGTGGGCGTGCTGGTGCGACTAATGCCCGTTCGGCTGCGGCCAATGCCAGTAGTCCTCTTATTTTGTTAGGCATGATTGAAACAACAGGAGAAGCTGGTCGAATTGGTGGCGGAGTCGTCGATATTCCTGCCGCCTTTTTTGAGCAGGTGCTGAGCGAGGCAGGATTATGACAGACAAACTCTTGAATCAACTCAGCTTGGTCGAAGCCATTAAAGCTATTGAAAGTGGTGACAGCACTGCAGAAGCGATTATTAATGCCTGCTACGATCAGATCGACGCTCGAGAGCCACAGGTTGCTGCATGGCAGTATTCGTTAACGCGTGAGCAGTATTTGCATGCGTACCATGCCAATGAAGCCTTCTTTAAAGGCAGTCGTCTGAAAGGTTTGCCGGTGGGTATCAAAGATACAATTGATACTGCTGCTATGCCGACTGAAATGGGCTCTAGGCTCCATGTAGGACGCCAACCGGTCGACGACGCCAGTTGTGTAGCGTTGCTTCAGCAGGCTGGTGGTGTTGTGCTAGGTAAAACTGTCACTACCGAATTTGCCTATTTTCAGCCGGGCGTGACGGCTAACCCGAAAAACCTTGGACACACACCGGGCGGATCATCCAGTGGTTCGGCGGCGGCGGTTGCCGATTATATGGTTCCTGCGGCTCTCGGGTCGCAAACCGCTGCTTCAGTGATTCGTCCAGCAGCCTATTGCGGTACCGTTGGTTACGTGGGCAGCTACGGAGAGTTTTCATCCCGAGGTATCCAGCCACTCTCGCAATCGTTAGATTCACTGGGGGTTTTCGCACGCTCGGTGGATGACATCGTGTTGTTGCGTTCGGTATTGCTGAGTAATACCGATGTGAATAGCGATGAGCCGATGAAGCCTAAGCGCATTCTGGTCTGTCCTGGCAGTAATGTGGGAGATACTGATGAGGATATGAATGCGGCAATGGCTGAGCTGGTTGCGCAATTACAACAGCAAGGTATCGAAACCCCAGAACTGGACAGTTGCGATCTGATCAAACGTTTAGTGGGTAACCATGAAACGGTTATGGCCTATGAGGTGTACCGTAATCTAGCAACTGAACGCCAACACCCAGAAACCTTAAGTGAGTCTTTCTGCGGTCTGTTGCATGAAGGTGCCAACATTTCACGAGCTGACTACCTTGCGGCGTTGCTTAATATTAGTAAGACTGCACGTTGGTTGTGGCATCAAGATCCAGATATCGACGCCATCCTCGCTCCCGCAGCCCCCGGAGCTGCGCCAGTAGGATTGGCCGCTACCGGTAAACCTTATATGAGCCGCCCTTGGCAAGCGATGGGTTTGCCGGTGGTTACTTTACCGGGTCTAACCAACGCAGCAGGATTGCCACTGGGTGTTCAGCTTATTGGCAAAGCCCGTGATGATGATTCGTTGTTGCAAACGGCGCGTTGGCTTCAGAGCCATGTTAAAGGACTGTCACTATGAGTATCTCTCGGGAAAAGCTCAGAGCAGTACTTGAGGGCAGTGTGTGCAGTCCTTGTGCGTCGGTATTTGATCCGTTATCCGCTCGAATGGCAGAAAATATTGGTTTTAATGTTGGCATTCTTGGAGGCTCGATCAGTTCGTTAATGCAACTGGGAGTTCCGGATATTTCCCTACTGACGCTGAGCGAACTGGTCGCTCATGCTCAACGTGTTTGTCGTGCGTCTGCATTGCCGGTGATCGTGGACGGTGATAGTGGTTACGGTAATGCTTTGAATGTCACACGATTGGTGCAGGAACTGGAGTTTGCTGGCGCCGCCGGGATCACCATTGAAGATACGGTTTTGCCCAGCCCCCATCATCCTCTAGCGTCTATGGTTTCGGTTGCGGAAGCGACCTGTAAGCTCGAAGCCGCGTTAAGTGCTCGGCAAGATAACAGTATGGTGGTGATTGCCCGTACACCAACCGACGACAGCCAGCCATTGACTGCGATTCTTGGGCGTGTGAAAAGTTATACCCAAGCCGGAGTTGATGCTATTTGTGCCTTCGGTCTGACCAACCCCGCAACGTTAGCCGCTATTCGAGAGGTAACGACTGTACCGGTTATGATCATCAGTTATGGTGATAATCAGTTAGGTGGTTACGACGCATTAGCGGCGCGTGGTGTGCGGGTGTATATGCGTGGTCATACGCCTTTCGAGAAAGCTGTCAGCGCGACCTATCAGTCCTTACTTGATACCTATAAGGAGCATTCAGCGTTAGCTGCACCCACACTCATCGATAAGCATATTATTTCTACTTTTTCTCATCGAGATCATTTTGATCAGTTGGCTCGGCATTATACGGGTCCAACAGCGGCAGACTCTTTAGTGAGCAACACTAGATAGGACTTGCATTGGCGTTCTGGATTATGAGCAAAAATGTGTTCATAAAACGTACTCCAAGCTTTTAAGGCGTATGACTTTGTTGAATAAGAACACTGTACATTTAAAGCACTCATCAGGGCATGATCAATACAAAGGTTCTGGCGTTGTTGTGCTGAACACTCAGGTGTCTTCGGCGATGAGTTGCTCAAACGTAGTGATCTCACCAGGGTTGTCAGGTGCGTAACCGGCAATGTTGCCGATGCGTTCAATAAAAGGCTGTGAGCGTATTAGCTTGAGCAGTGGTGCGAGTGTATCGGCTGGCAAGCGATCTTTGCGGAACAGTAATAAATAGTGTTCGCGAGCCAGTTCGATAAAATTGAGACCAAATTGGTCGGCAGCTGTTTGGATACCAAAACCCACATCAGCCATACCCGAGGCCACAAATGCAGCGATTGCCGTGTGGGTATACTCCTGTTGTGACGAGCGGTTGATGCTGTCTTCGCTTAGGCCTTGTTGTTTGAGCAGTAGGTTGAACAGGAGACGGGTTCCTGAGTCGCGATTACGGCCAATAAAACTCAGTCGTGAAGCACTTAAGTCTTGCAAGGTACGCACATCGTCATGACAGCCCTTGCGTAACATCAGCCCTTCACTGCGGGTGACAAAGCGGATCACCTGATGTTGGTTGTCGGCAAGAAAATGTTGATAGTGACTGAGAATCTGCTTAGCTAGGAGTGGGTCGGTGGGCACATGGAAGCTGGCCAGGTCGCACTCGCCACGGTTCAGTGCTGATAGAGCCTCTTTAGGGTTGCGGTACTGTAGATTGATTTTGATCTGTTCAGAAAATTCTGGCAGCAGAGCAACGGAATAGCCGTGACTGGCGTGTAAACGCAGCATCGGCTGAGTACCAACCATCAGCTGGCGTATCTGATCATTCAGCTCGGAGGCCATGCTCTCAAGTTCTGGTCCCAGACGTGCTTTGACTCGCTGATCTGCCCACAGTAGTTTTTCACCCAGAGTGGAAAGAGTCGAACCATGACCTTTGCGCATCTCAACGAGGGGTAGACCAAAGATATCGGCACCACGTTTAAGGAGGTTCCAAGCATGGCGGTAGGATATTCCAGCGGCTGCTGCTGCGTGGGTGAGTTTTCCGCTGTCACGAATGTTTTCTAGCAGATGCAACAATATCGGCTCGAAGAGTTCATCGGTATCGGTTCGGAAAATCCATGCAGGAGATATGGTCAGTTTCTTGTTATGCATGATAGTTCATATTCCGTGGCTGTGAATGAGGTGCTAACTTAGCGCCATTACTGTATCAGAATAAAAATAGGTAGGAATAGATATGCATATGTCAGAGAGCGTTAGCCATCAAGTGGCCGCTATGCCCGTTACCGGCGGTGGGGATTGGAACCCTGACATGATCCGGCATGAAGTGTCTGCATTGAAACACAAACCCGGTGCTCTTTTGCCCATCCTGCACGCCATTCAGGACCGGATTGGTTACATACCGGAAGGCGCGGTACCAATTATTGCGCAAGAGATGCAGCAAACCCGTGCTGATGTGCACGGTGTCATTAGCTTCTATCACCACTTCCGGACGCGTCCAGCCGGTAGCCATGTCTTGCAAGTCTGCCGTGCTGAAGCTTGTCAGGCCCGTGGTGGTCGCGCTCTGGAAAGCCATATTCGGGAGAAACTGGGTGTCGATTATCACAACACCACTGCTGATTATGAATTTACTCTTGAGCCGGTTTACTGCTTAGGAAATTGTGCTTGTGGACCGTCAATCAGTGTGGATAACACCGTTTACGGTCGTATGAGTCCACAAAAATTTGATCAGTTAGCGGACAGACTGACCACTACCGTTATCGAGCTGAAATAAGCGCAGGAGCAAACCATGACAATAACAATTTATGTGCCCTGTGATACTACTGCCCTGTCTTTGGGTGCTGATCAAGTCGCGCAACAGATCCGCGATCACGCGAGCAAACAGGGGACTGACATCAACATCATCCGTAACGGTTCTCGCGGTTTATTTTGGCTAGAACCGCTGGTGGAGGTCATGACGGCTGAGGGGCGTGTTGCCTACGGCCCGGTAGAGCCAGAGCAGATAACAGAGCTGATTGCAGCCGGCATGCTTGAGGGTAAGTCTGGGCATCCACTGTATTTAGGCGTGATTGAAGATCACCCTTATCTGAAGCGACAGCAGCGCCTGACTTTTTCGCGCATTGGTATTACTGACCCTGTTTCTCTTGAAGATTATCTCGCCCATGATGGCTTTTCCGGTCTGAAAAATGCCGCTACCTTGACCCCGCAGGGCATTGTCGATGAAGTGAAGACCTCCGGATTACGAGGTCGTGGTGGTGCAGCATTCCCTGCAGGTATCAAATGGCAGACCGTGCTGAATGAGCCGCACAATCAACAAAAGTACATTGTTTGTAACGCTGACGAGGGCGACTCGGGTACTTTTGCTGACCGCTTAGTCATGGAGTGTGATCCTTACATGTTGATTGAGGGTATGGCCATCGCCGGTCTGGCAGTGGGTGCTACTCAGGGCTATATTTACGTGCGCTCTGAGTATTTGTTATCGCAACAGATGCTCAACGAAGCCATTCGTCGTGCCGAGGCTGCCGGTTATCTTGGCGATAATATCTGCGGTAACGGCCGAGCCTTTCATCTTGAGGTGCGATTAGGCGCAGGCGCGTATATCTGTGGTGAAGAAACCTCTTTATTGGAAAGCCTAGAAGGTAAGCGTGGATTGGTGCGCTCGAAACCGCCATTACCCGCGATCAAAGGTTTGTTTGGCCAGCCGACGGTCGTCAACAATGTCCTGTCGCTGGCGGCGGTACCCTTCATCATGGCTAACGGCGGTAAAGCCTATGCTGATTATGGCATGGGCCGCTCCCTTGGTACGTTGGCTATTCAGTTGGCCGGTAATATCAAACAAGGCGGGCTGATTGAGTTGGCTTTTGGCGTTACTCTGCAAGAAGTTTTGCAAGATTTTGGTCAGGGTACGTTCACTGAGCGACCCATGCGAGCCGTGCAGGTTGGTGGTCCGTTAATGGCTTATATGCCTGAAGAACAGTGGGACACGCCGATGGATTACGAAGCGTTCGCCAAACTGGGCGCTGGTATCGGTCACGGTGGTGTCGTGGTGTTTGATGACACTGTGGATATGGGTGAGCAAGCCCGTTTTGCGATGGAGTTCTGCAGCGTTGAATCCTGCGGAAAATGCACCCCTTGCCGTATCGGCTCGGTGAGAGGGGTGGAAGTGATTGATCGCATCCGCGCCGGTGAAAATCGTGATGATAATCTGGAGCTTCTGGCTGAGCTGTGCGAAACGATGGTGGACGGCTCGCTTTGTGCTATGGGGGGGATGACGCCTTTCCCAGTGCAGAGTGTGATGAAGTACTTTCCCGAAGACCTGATGGCCAGCCCGCGCCCAGTGGAGGCATGATATGTTGCATTATTATAATCCGAACACCCAAGATTACCAGCCAGGCACAAGCGCTCTGAACCCTGATTTTGACTATGGTACTGCGGCCAGTGTCTCGCAAACTCTGGTCTCGATTGCCGTTGATGGCCGTGCGATTACCGTTCCAGAAGGCACCTCAGTATTACGTGCCGCGGCACTGGCGGGCATCAATATTCCCAAGCTCTGTGCTTCTGATAATCTCGAAGCTTTCGGTTCCTGTCGTCTCTGTGCGGTTGAGATTGAAGGCCGTCGTGGCTATCCAGCCTCCTGCACCACACCCGTGGCGGAAGGCATGGCAGTCACCACACAAACTGGAAAATTAGCAAAACTGCGCCGCAATATTATGGAGTTGTACATCTCTGACCACCCACTAGACTGTTTGACTTGCCCAGCCAATGGCAACTGCGAATTGCAAGACGTGGCCGGGGTGGTGGGTCTGCGCGAAGTGCGCTATGGCTTTGAGGGTGAAAATCATCTGCATGCTGAAACTGACAGTTCCAATCCCTATTTTAGTTTTGATCCCAGTAAGTGCATTGTATGCTCCCGCTGTGTGCGAGCTTGTGAGGAAGTACAGGGCACTTTTGCTTTGACCATCGAAGGCCGAGGCTTTGCTTCAGTCGTGTCGGCGGGGCAGAGTGAAGACTTTATGGACTCCGAGTGTGTCTCGTGTGGTGCCTGCGTACAGGCTTGCCCGACCTCATCATTGATGGAGAAAAGCGTCATCGATGCCGGTCAGCCCGAGCATAGCGTCGTCACCACCTGTGCTTATTGTGGTGTTGGTTGCTCGTTCAAGGCTGAGATGAAAGGTGATCAGGTGGTGCGTATGGTGCCGTACAAAGGCGGCGACGCTAACCATGGACACTCCTGTGTTAAAGGCCGCTTCGCCTTCGGTTACGCCACTCACAAAGATCGCATCAAAGAACCGATGATCCGCGACTCGATTAATGACCCGTGGCAAGTCGTGTCTTGGGATGAAGCGTTAACGTTTGCGGCGAACAAGCTCAAAAGCATTCAGGCCCAGTACGGCCGTGAAAGTATTGGGGGTATTACGTCTTCGCGCTGTACTAACGAAGAAACCTATCTGGTCCAGAAGTTAGTACGGGCAGCATTCGGCAACAACAATACCGATACCTGCGCGCGGGTTTGTCACTCACCTACCGGTTATGGTTTGAAAACTACGCTGGGTGAATCTGCGGGTACGCAAACATTCGATTCAGTCATGAAAGCTGACACCATTGTGGTGATCGGTGCCAACCCCACCGATGCACACCCCGTATTCGGGTCACTGATGCGCAAGCGTTTGCGTCAGGGTGCCAAGTTGATCGTGATTGATCCGCGTCGTATCGATGTCCTTAATACGCCGCATGGTGGTGAAGGTCTGCATCTGGCCCTGCGTCCAGGTACCAACGTAGCCATTGTCAACGCGCTGGCCTATGTGATTGTCAGCGAAGGGCTGGAAGATCAGGATTTTATCACCAGCCGTTGTGATAATGAGGCGTACAACACATGGCGTACGTTTATCGCTGAAGAGCGAAATTCACCAGAAGCGACAGAAGGGGTGACGGGTGTACCGGCAGAAAAAGTACGCGAAGCAGCGCGGATTTATGCCCAAGCAGGTAACGGCGCGATCTATTACGGCCTTGGCGTGACCGAGCACAGCCAAGGTTCGACCATGGTGATGGGTATTGCTAATCTGGCGTTAGCCACCGGTAACATTGGTCGCGAGGGCGGTGGTGTTAACCCACTACGTGGGCAGAATAACGTGCAAGGTTCCTGTGATATGGGCTCCTTCCCGCATGAGCTGCCGGGTTATCAGCATGTCAATGATTCAGAGGCACGTCATCGCTTTGAAGCAGTCTGGGGCGTGACTATTGACGACGAGCCAGGTCTGCGTATTCCGAATATGTTTGATGCAGCCATTGCTGGTACCTTCAGAGCACTGTATGTACAAGGTGAAGATATTGCTCAATCAGACCCTAATACGCATCACGTCGAAGCGGCGCTGAAATCTCTCGACTGCCTGATTGTGCAAGATATTTTTCTCAACGAGACAGCCAAGTTCGCTCACGTGCTGCTGCCCGGTTCGACCTTCTTGGAGAAAAACGGTACCTTTACTAACGCCGAACGTCGCATTAACCGCGTGCGTAAAGTGATGCAGCCGATCGCTGGTATGGAGGACTGGGAAGTCACTATGGCGTTGTCCAATGCCCTCGGTTACCCCATGCATTACAATCATCCATCGGAAATTATGGATGAAATTGCTGTGCTGACGCCGACATTCACTGGTGTCAGTTACGATAAGCTGGAGCAATTGGGCAGTATTCAATGGCCTTGTAATGACGAGAATCCAGACGGTACACCCACCATGCACACGATTGATTTCCCTATCGGTAAAGGTCGGTTTGCAGTGACTGAGTACTTGGCCACTGAGGAACGCGCCACGCGCAGGTTCCCATTGCTGCTGACGACTGGACGTATTCTGTCCCAGTATAACGTCGGCGCACAGACTCGGCGCACCAGTAATAGCGATTGGCACGAAGAAGATCTGTTGGAACTGCACCCTAGCGATGCTGAGTTGCGCGGAGTAAAAGACGGTGATTGGCTGGGTATCAGCAGTCGCGTTGGTCATACTGTATTGCGTGCCAAAATCAGCGAACGCATGTTACCCGGGGTGGTTTACACCACCTTCCATCATCCGGGTAGTGGTGCCAACGTGATCACCACCGACAACTCAGACTGGGCCACGAACTGCCCTGAGTACAAGGTGACTGCCGTGCAGGTGGAAGTTGTTAGCCAACCGTCGGAATGGCAACGCGATTTTAAGAGCTTCGACAAGCGCCAGCAAGCGTTGTTGGCACCGGCCATGCAGAATAGGGATAACGCCCATGCAGCATCTCTTAAATAACGTGGAACTGGCGACCATGGCCACTGCACCCACGGGCGACAGTTTACCGTCGCCCGTGTGTGAGCTACCGGTGGATGTGCGTGGTGGCATTCAGGACGCACCTTCTCATGACCGCGATAGCATCGCCGAAGAGATCCCCGTGGCTATGGTTTACAACGGCGTATCCCACGCGGTGATGATGGCGTCGCCTTGCGATCTGGAAGACTTCGCTATGGGCTTCAGTCTGACTGAAGGTATTCTGCAGCGCCCAGAGCAGCTGTTCAGTATTGACGTGCAGCCGCAGGATCATGGTATCGCCATCAATATGCATATCGCTGGTGATTGTTTCGTGCGTTTGAAAGAACAGCGACGCAATATGACCGGCCGCACCGGTTGTGGGCTTTGTGGCACCGAGTCTCTTGCTCACGTGGTACGAGCCATACCTCAGGTCGCGCCGCAGCCGCTACCGTCTGATGAGGTGATTCAGCGTGCTTTGCGTCATTTGAAAAAACATCAACCCTTGCAAATACAGACTGGTGCCACCCACGGTGCGGCGTGGTGCACTAACGATGGTGAGATTGTATTGGCGCGTGAAGATGTGGGTCGCCATAACGCCTTAGACAAGCTGATCGGTGCGCGCATTGCTGCACAGGCTGATCAGCCCTTTGCGCAGGGCTTTGCGCTGATTTCCAGTCGGGCCAGTTTTGAGATGGTGCAGAAAAGCGCCAGTGTCGGTATTGGCACCTTAGTCGCGGTGTCTGCGCCTACCGCATTGGCTATCCGTGAGGCCTGTCATAGTGGTATGAATCTGATCGGCTTTGCCCGGCTCGGGCGCCACGTTATCTACACCCAGAGTGGTGAGTGTTCTGAGGAGAACGATTGTGAGTGATCAGCAACTAAACAACTTAATTAAAATGCTCGAGCAGATCATTGCCAATAACCTGCACCAGGGTGACAGCGAACACGTTGCGGCGGTTGCTGCTGACCACCTGCACAAGTTTTGGGCGCGCAGCATGAAGCAAATAATTGTTACCTATGCCAATGAAAACCCCACAGGACTGTCCGCCATCGCTAAACGGGCAATCGCGCAACTGGATGTTAAAGTGTAAAACTATCCAGTCTGTATGTTGGGCATCATAACCGAGTGCCAGTGCGTTATGATGCCCAAAAGTCATAGAGGATCGATGCGATGATTTCTTGTGGTCAGCATGACCCGCTAGAAATAGTGTGCATGTTTCGATTTTCTACTCAACGAACGATGAGGTCGGCTGTGGTTATTGAGCCTGTGAGCCGAGCCTGTAAATAACTCTATGTAACTCGCCATTTGTGCCTGCTTCCACTCACGACGTCAATGCGTCATAAAATAAAACAATCTCATTCATTTGCTTGATTGCTTGGGCACGCTGCAATCAAGTACGCTGCGATAACTGAAGAGCTTCGCTGAGTGTGACCTTATGAGCCATTCAAACTTGATTAAATTGTTGACCTACTTGGGCACCTCTCCATTCTTTTTAGCCATTTACATCAGCATATCCAATCAGCTCTTTTTAGGCGTTGATGGTACTCAATGGTTCTTAACCTATGGATTGGTTATCTTAAGTTTTATGGCCGGCACCTTGTGGGGCCAAGTGATGAGGGATAGCCTCAAGGTTAAACGCATTGCGTTGGCTACCAATGCTATAACACTGGCTGCTTGGTTTGCCTTTCTATTAGCTGCTCCGTCTATCGCATTACTGATCGTCGCGTTGGGGTTTATCGCGCTTTATGTGCTGGAGTTATTTGTGCTGAGTCATATCAGTCGGCCTGATTATTATATTGGCTTGCGATTAAGAGTGACTGCGTTAGTGTTGGTTGCGCATGGGGTGATGTTCTTGCAGGTTTAAGGCGGTTACCATTGATAATCGAGGAAGGAAAAATGGGTGATCGATTAAGGTTTTTTATAAACCGTATACGCGAACGGTTATGGATTAAACCGCTTGTGATGTCTGTGTTGTCAGCCGTTATCGTATTCCTTGTAAAGGTATTGGATATTGAAGAAATCGGTCAATTTGTTCCGAGAGTGACTCAAGACTCCATAGAAACATTGCTGACGATTCTCTCCGGCAGTATGTTGATGATCGCCACTTTTGCCGTCGGTTCGATGGTTGCTGCCTATTCTTCTGCGAGTAATAACGCGACACCACGTGCGTTTTCTTTGATTATCTCCGACGACGTTTCCCAGAATGCTCTGTCCACCTTTATTGGTGCTTTTATCTACAGCGTTGTCGCACTTATTGCGATGAAGAATGGTTACTACGGTACAGCTGGACGTTTCGTACTCTTTGTTTTGACGGTGCTTATTCTCATCATTGTGATTGTGACCTTTGTCAGGTGGGTTGATCGTATTGCTCGGCTTGGGCGGCTCAAGGGAACAATTAATAAGGTTGAGGCGGCAACCGCTTCCGCATTTAAGCGCAGGCGTCACGCACCCACTCTGGGCGGTGTGCCTGCTTGGCGACAACCTACGCATGGCAGTCAGGTTATTTATGGGACGACCATTGGCTCTGTGCAACAGGTCAATGTTACGGCCTTACAGGCCTGTGCCGAAAAACTACAAGTACGCATCACTTTGACAGCTTTGCCGGGTACATTTTCCGCTCCGGGACGGGCGTTAGCTTTTATTACTCGAGATTCTAGCGGCGCGGCGGATCTCGATATCAGTCAGATCGCCAAAGCTTTTCTTATCGGTGATGATAGAAAATTTGAGGAAGACCCTCGTTTTGGTCTGGTTGTTCTTTCTGAAATCGCCGGACGAGCTTTGTCACCCGCGGTGAATGATCCAGGCACCGCAATTTACATTATTGGCGTTTTTGTGCGACTTTTTGCGTTGTGGTGCGAGCCGATTGAAGAAGGTGACCGACAAGAGGGTGACAATGATCGCGTCGAGGTACCGGAGATATCTGTACAGGACATGTTTGATGATGCCTTCACCGCCATCGCTCGTGACGGAGCCAGTACCGTAGAAGTAGCGGGTCGCCTGCAAAAGGCATTTGAATCACTGGCATTTGTTGGCGATTCTGCGATGCGTGATGCCGCACTGCGTCATGCCCGTATGGCATTGGCCAGAGCAGAAAAAGCCTTGCAACTTCCCGAAGACCTGCAGATCGTAAGAGAACTGGCTGGTTTTGCTAATGAAGTTCAGCTGCATGAGCGACTGTAATGGCTGCTCTCACACTGGCGTAAGTCCGCAGAGCTTGGCGATCTAGGCTCGCTTGTTTATTGAGAGAGGCGGCTGAGCTGTTGCACTGTAGGGGTATGGACGGTGCTGAGTGGATGGTCTATAGGTTGATTGGATGGTTTTTAGGAGATTGCTATGATCGAAAAATACAGTCAAAGCGCGATAAGTACGGCGCTTAAAGAGCTCAATAAAGAGACTGATAATTCGTGGAGTATTAAGGACGAAAAGTTATTCAAAGCGTTCAAGTTCTCTGATTTTGTCTCAGCATTTGCTTTTATGACACAAGTAGCGTTGCTGGCGGAGAAGGCCAATCATCATCCGGAGTGGAGCAATATCTATAACAAGGTATTTATAAGTTTAACCACCCATGATGTTGGTGGATTATCAAAGAGAGATTTTGAGTTAGCAGATGAAATATCAAAATTAATTTAACCATAGACTCAACTGCGCTGACAGAGTCTGCGTTTACTGAGGAGCGAAATAATGCTTCCTTTTTATACCGTAGGTCATTCGACACGCACGATCGAAGCGTTCGTCGAACTGCTGCAGGCCGCCGATGTGACACTTGTCATCGACATCCGCACAATTCCAAAATCTCGTACCAATCCACAATATAACCAAGACAGGTTACCTGAGCGCTTGGCCGCGTTCAAAATCGATTATGAATATATAGCAGAGTTAGGCGGTCTGCGTAGCAAGAGCAAAGCGGTTCAGGCAGATTTAAACGGTTTTTGGAATAATCAGAGCTTTCATAATTATGCTGATTACACGCTGACGGAGCCGTTTCGTAACGGTCTCGCACAGGTGATTCGGTTGGGGCGGCAGCAGCGCTGCGCGATGATGTGTTCCGAGGCGGTGTGGTGGCGTTGCCATCGACGAATCGTTGCCGATCATCTGCTTGCGCGTGGCGAGAGCGTCTTTCATCTGGTGGGTAAAGACAAAATTGATCCGGCAAAACTAACTGAAGGTGCACGAGTCGAGGATGATGGTGCGGTGATTTATCCGGCTGATACAACAGAAAAGTAAGCGATTGAAGACCGCTCATGACTCGTCATTATCTGCTTAACTCAATGCGCGCCTAACACACAGAACGCCAACGGCAGAGCACCGTTGTCGCCTGTCTGTTTTTTCTATTTAAAGGCTGATGTATCAACTGTTATGCCTTGCTCTTTGAAAATCTCTTTGGCAACGCTTAACGCATTCAACACGCTGGGGAATCCGGTATAGGGGATCAGGTGCATTATGCAACCGACGATCTCCTCCGGTGTTAAGCCGACTGTCAGCCCTGTCTTAATATGCATCCCAACTTGAGGTCGGCCTTGAGCAACCAGTGCTGTAATAGTAGTCAGCACTTTTTGTTTGTTGTCCAAGCCTGGGCGTGAATAAATTTCGCCAAAAGCAAACTCAACAACATATTTGCTTAAATCAGGTGCAATGTCTTTAAATGCTTCACCGATATCCATTGCGCCGGTTGGATTATCATCAGGTGAGGCGGTCAACTCTTGAATTTTGTTGATGCCTTTTTGGTACAGATCGTCTGCCACTTTAAAGTTTCCCCTGGTTTTTTGATTGTGATGCTGAAGAGCGTGGTTAAGGCTCGATCAGTCAATGCTGATCAGCAGACTACCTAAAAAATATGCGCTTTTATAGGGTCGAGGATTTAAGCATGCCATGCTGACCCATCGGATAGTTAAGTTGAAAGATGTTGGCTGACGCACAGCCCGCTTATTCGTGGTTTTTTCTTGAGCCATGTCACTGAAGGTTACTGGGTTGATATTAATCAAGTGAGCGGCGTGCTGAGTACAGAATAAATCTATCTTCTCTTGAGTTTTCTCTGGGTTTGCAGTACTTCTATTCTTAGCAGTACAGTAAAAAAACCTCGGGAAGACAGCTGTCTCAGTAGAAAGGGTTGATACACCCTCAGCTGGCTGCATTTCCCTCAGGTCAGTTGCACTATTAATGGCTCGCAAGGCGTTCAGACCGGTTTTACCGGTTGGCTTGGTTCAATGTTCGGTCGCTTTGTAGGCTATAACTACAACATGAGCAAAGAGGATTTGACCATGCCAGTCTATACCGTAAAATTAGTAAGCAGAGAAGAAATCGCTGATGGAACCATGGCGTTCTATTTTGAAAAGCCGCAAGGGTTTAGCCATAAAGCAGGCCAATATGCTGATCTCACTCTGATCAATCCTAGCGAAACCGATTCTGAAGGTAACATTCGTACCTTTACCCTGGCGAATGCGCCTTATGAAGATGCGCTAATGTTTGCTACGCGGATGCGAGATAGCGCATTCAAGCGCGTATTAAAAACCATGCCGCTTGGCACTGAAATCACCTTAGATGCTCCGCACGGTTCGTTTACTCTGCACAATAAAGACAGTGTTCCCGCTGTGTTTCTTACTGGTGGCATCGGACTGACGCCGGCTAGAAGTATTATTCTGCAAGCCGCACGGGACAAACTTGCGCATAAGATCTTTCTCTTCGACTCCAATAAAAGACCGGAAGATGCCGTGTTTTTAGATGAGTTGTTGGACGCCCAAAAGACCAATCCCAACTACACCTTTGTGGGCACGATGACGCAGATGGATAAATCAAATTGCGCTTGGGAGGGAGAGACGGGATTTATCAACGAAGACATGCTGTTGAAATACATTGATGATCTGACGGTTCCCATTTACTACCTTGCCGGCCCGCGAGCAATGGTGCATGCGATGCTGGAAATGCTGATGAAAGCCGGTGTCGACGACGACAATATCCGCACTGAGGAGTTTTCCGGCTATTGAGGTTAAGTTAGGGGTGTGACATGGACATCAAAATAAAACGAGTCTATGCCGAGCCGAGCGACGAGGATGGGCGGCGCATTCTCGTTGATCGGCTTTGGCCGCGAGGTCTGACCAAGGAAAAAGCTCGTGTTGACCTGTGGCTCAAAGAGATTGCGCCCAGTACCGAACTGCGTAAATGGTTTGCTCATGACCCAAGCAAATGGGACGAGTTTCAGAAACACTACCTAAGCGAACTTAAAGAGAATAAAGACGCCATCCAAGCCTTAAAAGACGCGCTGAAAAAAGGCAGAGTTACCCTGGTCTATGGCGCCAAGGATCAAGAGCATAACGATGCAGTGGTGATCCAGAAAAATAGCGGGTTATTTACTTAGTCAAAGAACGAGGTACCTACAAAAGATAGGCGAAAGTTTAGGTCTGCTCCCTGGTAACGAAGGTCGCTAAGGTCGAATATCATGTTCAGTGGGCTTGTCCTGCTCTCCATGGACGCTTTAGATTGCCAG
Organism: Denitrificimonas caeni; assembly: GCF_905120345.1. Lineage (GTDB taxonomy): Bacteria > Pseudomonadota > Gammaproteobacteria > Pseudomonadales > Pseudomonadaceae > Denitrificimonas > Denitrificimonas caeni_A. The sequence goes on from NZ_CAJHOA010000003.1 coordinate 96,411, forward strand.
CTCGCGGCGCATAAGTAGCCACAGTCAAAACACTAACGATGATGCTCATCATCTGCGCGCCGTTGTTTGCCTGAACATTAAAAATGAGTTGCTATATAGTTCACTCAATCTGAGTTCTGTCATTTTGACTGTTAGGCAATCTACTGGGTGCGAGTTAAATATGTTTAAGCGATTTCGTAATTGGCGAGAAAACAAACGTATTAAAAAAATGGGTTTTACTGCTGAACAGTGGGAAACAGCCATTGCTGACTGGCCGGTAATGCAGCGCTATCAGGGTGCCGAGCGGGATCAGTTGCGCGATATGAGCTTACGTTTTTTGGCGCGCAAAAGTTTTGTTGCCGGCGGTGGGTTTGAGTTTACCGATGCCATGTGTTTGAAAATTGCCACGATGGCCTGCGTGCCTGTTTTACGGCTTGGCTTAGATTGGTACGACCGTTGGTATACGGTGATTCTTTACGAGGGAGGCTTTGTACCCAATCGCCCTTATCGTACTAACGATGGCATCGTGCATGCTAAAGGACCTGGCTTGAGTGGTGAGGCGTGGTTTCGAGGCCCTGTGATTTTTTCGTGGGATGCGGTGTGTAATAGCGGTGCGCATGTTAGCTTTGGTAAGGCCAGCAATGTGGTGATTCATGAAGTAGCGCACAAGCTCGATATGCTGCGGGATGGTGCTAACGGCGCGCCGCCCATGCACCCTGATATGCGCTCTGGTGAATGGCACGCTATTTTTACTGCAGCATGGGATCGTTTGCAGAATGACTTACAGCAGAATCGCACCCTACCGATCAATGATTACGGCCTGACCAGTCCGGCAGAATTTTTCGCAGTATGCAGTGAAACGTTTTTTGAAGCGCCCAAGCATATGCAAGAGCATATGCCTGAGGTTTATCGGTTGTTATGTCAGTTCTATCGCCAGCAGCCAGCAGCCAGCGCCGTTGCTAGCGCCTAATATATAAGCCGCAACATACTATAAATGCGCTGCTGAATGAGCAGTACTAAGTGTTTTTTTACAAAGACTATCCTTCCTCTTGTACTGGTGTTCGCTTTACTCTACATGTGATGGTGATTTCTAAGGAGCGCGCTGTGAATCTAGGATTTGAGGCAGCATTTTGGGGTGGTGTCGGGGGTGGTGCGCTGATCCTCGGCGCAGCGATAGGTTATCTGGTTACCGTGCCGACCCGCGTGATTGCCGGAGTGATGGCGTTTGGTAGTGGAGTTTTGATTTCTGCTCTGTCGTTTGAGTTGATGGCCGAAGCATTCAATGGCGCAGGGATAACAGCGACGGCAGTAGGGTTTCTATTGGGAGCAGTCTTTTATGCCTCAGCAAACCGGGTGCTGGTTATTTATGGGGCAAAACATCGTAAGCGCTCAGGGACACAGCAACCCAGCGAAGAAGAAAAGCCTGGTAGTGGTGCGGCCATCGCGATAGGTGCCTTATTAGATGGGATTCCTGAATCCATCGTGATTGGTTTGAGCATTTTGCATGGTGGCGCGGTCAGTATCGCGGTCGTGGTGGCTATTTTTTTATCGAATATTCCAGAAGGGCTGTCAAGTTCAGCGGGGATGAGAGCGGCGGGGCGGCCCGCTTTTTTTGTTTTCGGTATTTGGTCGGCAATTGCCGTGACCTGTGGTGTATCTGCATTCGCAGGCTATGCTTTGTTTGATCAGTTTTCGCCCTTTGTTATTGCCTTAACCACGGCTGTGGCAGCCGGTGCCATGCTGACTATGGTGGTTGACACGATGATTCCGGAAGCTTTTGCAAGCACCCACAATTGGACGGGTTTGCTTGCCGTTTTAGGGTATTTAACATCATTTGCTCTATCAGCATTAAGTGCTTAGTGTGCTGAATAAGGTTGGCTGGTTAACGCTGAGTTGCTGGTGTGAGCGTTAGACTGGTAGAGGCTTATGAAGTGTCAGTCGATTTTAAATCTTTACGCAGGTGAAAATGGCATTGCCAGAGGTCTTATTCCAAGGAATGATTTTCTCATAGTCATGCTCAAAAATTTGCACGTCAAAGTAAGGCGTCAAGATCTCTAGTAACTCAGCAAAGCTGAAAGCGACCATGGGATGTTCGTCATGCCATATCTGCGTGTCTGTAATGGTTGTTTTTTCAATGCTAACTTTGAGTGATTTTTTCTCGCCATCACCGCAGTAATGCCAACCTGAGCTGAAAGTGAACAGATCGTCTTCTTGCTGAGCGCGATGTTTTACAAATAAGGTATTGTCGATTTTGTCCTTGTCGACCACATTGAAGCAGAAAACACCATCCGCTTTTAATGCGCGATGGACGCTGGCTATACATTCTTTGAGTTTTTCAATGCCATCGCTGTAATGGATCGAGTACAAGAAACAGGTGATTAAATCCAATGGCTCAGTGACGTTGAAAGTACTCATATCTTGCAATGAGAAAAGCGCTTCAGGGCAGCGGGTTTTGGCAATGTCGAGCATCGGCTGATTGATATCAAGGCCATTACTTTGATAGCCAAAATCAATGAAGTAACGGACATGCGGACCCGTGCCACAGGCTAGATCAAGATGAGTATTTCCGCCGTTACCAAAGATCTGGTGCAGCCTGCGAATAGAGTGGCTTTGAGCTTGGTAGTCGATACCAGCACACATTAAATCGTAATAGCCTGAAAGATCGGTATACAGCGCGTTGGCGGACATATGAGCCTGGATTTTTTAATTGAAATATTTTGGGTGGCGCATAGTAAGCTAATCAGTATATTTTGCTAGATAAATGTGATTTTTAGCAGAGCATTCTGAGTAACGTTGTGCAGCTTCGTATACTCAAAGTCGTTACTGTCAGTAATAAGTATAGGAAAACAAGGAGATATATATGTCACAGGATCGTTTTACAGAGGTGACAACGCAATCGTGGCTCAGTCGGATTGGCGGTGCGATCAAGGGGATCTTGCTGGGTCTCATCTTATTTGTTGTCGCCTTCCCATTGTTGTTCTGGAATGAGGGACGAGCTGTTACCACCTATAAGACCCTGAAAGAGGGTGGTAGCATCGTGACCAGCGTCGCCTCCGATAGCGTTGATCCTGCCAACGCAGGGCGTTTAATTCACGTGACCGGGTTGGCTGATACTGAGACCCGCCTGACCGACCCAGTGTTTGAGGTGTCAGCCAAGGCGCTGAAACTAAGGCGGACGGCTGAAATGTATCAGTGGAAGGAGGACTCAAGTAGCGAGACCACTAAGAAACTAGGTGGTGGCACAGAGACTGTGACAGAGTATTCCTATAGTAAGACCTGGTCTGAGCGATCGATTAACTCCGATAATTTCAAGAAATCTTACGAACACCCAAATCCCTCTTCCATGCCGTATACCTCAACACAGCAAACAGCCGATAGAGTCACCCTTGATGCTTTTACCTTGTCACCCTCGCTGGTACGCAGTATTGACAGCTTTGAACCCTTGGTACTCGGCAGTGATACAGCGTTGCCTGATACGATCAAAGAAACTGGCCAATTGTACGGCGCAGGATTTTATATTGGTGCGGATTCTACTCATCCGCAGGTGGGTGACATGCGAGTGAGATTCGATAGGGTCAAGCCTGTGCAGGTGAGTGTGATTGCAAAACAGGTGGGCAATACTTTTGAGCCTTACGTTGCCAAAGCAAGAGGATCGATTGAGCTTCTACAGATCGGTGTTCACTCTGCTGACGCTATGATTCAAACGGCGCAAACCAACAACACCATGCTGACTTGGCTTTTTAGGTTAGCTGGTTTCGTTTGTATGATGATAGGGCTCAATTTATTTCTCAGGCCACTCTCTGTTGTCGCCGATGTGCTGCCTATTGCTGGCACCATTGTTGGTGCTGGGGCAGGTCTTATTGCGTTTCTAGTGGCGGCCCCTGCATCGCTACTCACCATCGCCATTGCGTGGATATTCTACCGCCCGTTGATTGCTATCATTCTTGTTGTCATCGCTGTAAGTTTGATGCTGGCGCTCAAAGGTAAACTGAAAACGGCCAAACCAGTAGCCAAATCGCTGGCGTCATGAGGCTGGTGAATAGCGCCGCTGACGCGCTGTACTCACAGCCTTATCGTTCGAAGTAGAGGATAACAAGCACACGACGTCTGATTTTAACTCAGTAGAGGTTAAGGACGATTTGAAAAAACCATGATGCGCCAAACAGCAGTATCATGTTTGCCTGTATCAGCTAATAAATCGTGGAAATAAAATGCAAGAAACACCAAAGTCAGATGATATTGTGAATGACAAGGCAATCGTGACTGCTGTACGGCAGTGGGTTGAAACCTTAGTAGTGGGAATGAATCTCTGCCCCTTTGCCAAGCGTGAGTTGGTCAAGAATCGCGTACGCTTTATCACTACAGCAGCAACAACCGCAGAGCAATTGCTGCATGCATTGCAAGCAGAATTAGAATTGCTCAATAGTGATCCGGCCATTGAAACCACGCTGCTGATTCACGCACAGGTGTTGCAGGACTTTTACGACTTCAATGACTTTCTAGACGATGCCGATAATGTCTTGATGGAGATGGGCTTGGAAGGTGTTTATCAGATTGCCAGCTTCCATCCAAATTACCAGTTTGGTGGTACAGCGCCGGATGATGCTGAAAACTATACCAACCGTTCTCCTTATCCCGTTTTGCATCTTATTCGCGAGGCGAGCCTTGAGCGAGTTATTGCTGATTACCCTGATGTCGACGGTATTCCCGAACGAAACATCGCGTTAATGAATGAATTAGGAAGAGACAAACTGCAAGCATTGTTGCAATCGTGTTTAAGCCATAAAGACTCTTAGAGCGTGTCTCGGGTTGTAGAGTTGCTGCAAATGCTTAGGTTCGGCGGTGCGTCTAACGAGTATTTTTTGAGAGTCTGCAGCGAAATAAAACATCAGAGCTGGGTTGGTAATGAACATTTTTAATGTCTTGCTTACAACTAATGAGTGCGATAAAGCCGTTTCAGCCGCTTGGTTTGAATGTTAGTCTCGAAATCCAGCAATGTGCTCATAAAGACATGCTTGCTATAGGCTAGTCAAAAGGAGAAATGACTATGAAAAAAATATCGTTAGTAATGTTAATGCTATTGGGTTTATCACCCTGTGTATTTGCCGATTGGGAGTTGCTCAATGATGAGTCTTCTCTACATTACGTTTCAATTAAAAATTCAAAGGCTGGAGAAATTAATAGCTTCAAGACGTTAGCCGGCTCGGTGAGTGACAACGGCACGGTATCTCTTACTATTGATTTGACGAGCCTTGAAACCAACATACCGATTCGTAATGAGCGCATGCAAGACATGCTTTTTCAAGTGGGTGAATTTGCTGAAGCACATATCAGTGGCATGGTTGATCTGGCTCGAGTGTCAAAGCTTGAAGTGGGTGAAACTTACCGAGATTCAATTACTCTCAAGCTATCATTGCATGGCGCTGCTAAAGACGTGACCAGTGGTGTACAAATCACTAAGCTCGCGCATGACAAAATGCTGGTCAGCTCATTAGAGCCCGTTCTGGTTAATGCGGAAGATTACGGGCTAGCGGAAGGTATAGAAGCGCTACGTGTAGTCGCAAGCCTACCAATCATCAGTACAGTGGTGCCAGTGACCTACAGTCTAGTGTTTGAGCAGTAGAGTACGTCATAGTCATTAAACGGACAGCAATAGCTGTGTTATGTGCTCGATAGGGTGCATTAAACATAGCTATTGGCGTCCGCTTATTGATAGGCATTCGCCATATAATTAGAGCATGGCGCAGTTGCCTGTATTGTGTAACGTAAGGCTTAGGATTGATCAGCGCCTATCGCTGCCAGCCCCGCTTGAGCGCAGATAGTATCCTGTTCTTCCGATGCTCCGGAAACGCCAATACCGCCGATTAATTCGCCAGCACTTCGAATCGGTAAGCCCCCAGCAAAAATAATAAGCCCTGGTTGCGCGGCGAAGCCGAGCTTCATTGCTTCATTGTCGCCGCACACCTTCATCCAATCACCCGTTGCAAAACCAAACCCTGCCGCAGTATGAGCCTTGTCGATGGCAATGTTGATCGACTGCGGAAAAGCACCCGGCATGCGCAGGAAAGCCATGAGGTTACCTGAGCCATCAGTGACAGCCACATTGATACGCACACCAAGCTGAAGCGCTTCTTGAATGGCAGCCTCCACGGCGCAATGGGCAGCTTGCCAACTGATCGTAGATTGAGGGATTGAGAGTTTCATTGTTTTGGGTTCCTTGCAAAGTGAGTGTGCTGAGCAGTTATCAAGCTAGGTCACAATGACATTGAGGTCAAGTCATCAGCCGCCGGAGGATAATTCAACAGCCTGATTGAGTGAGTGCAGGGCTCTTAACAATTGCGTTGAAATTGATTACACGCATCGTCAAACTCTGCGTAGTCATGCTGTAATGCATCATTCGCAATAGAGTTGAGGGTTAAGCAATGCGTGCTACTAGAGATCACTTACAGGCTGACATCGAACCACATTTAAAGATACAGGGTACGACCGTGCCAAGGACAATTGCTTATACCTTTATCGCTTCCTTCCTAGCACTGGGACTGACTGCTTGTAGTGAAACAACAACTCAAGAAAGAAATTTATCCGCGGTGGTCTCATATTATGCTGAGCAAAAATTCCCCGAGTATAAATACGTTTTTACCGACTTGAATGGTGATGGTGTCAACGATGCGATTGTCTTACTGCAAGGCAGGAGTTGGTGCGGCTCTGGTGGTTGTGCAATGCTGGTTTTGAAAGGTGAGGGCGAGGGTTATCGCGTCGTTTCTAAGAGCACGGCGACGAGAGAAGCAATTCGTGTCTCTGGCTCCAGCAGTCAAGGCTGGCGAGATATTATTGTGCACAGTGATGGTGCGGAAAAATTACTGCAATTCAACGGTATAGGTTATCCGTCAAACCCTTCTATGTTGTCCACAGCGTCGCAAGAGCAGCTTGATGCAGCGCAGATCGTTTTGCAGTAAAGTCATGTCTGTATGTATTGCTTAGTACAATGTGAAAAGGATGCAGGCTTTAGAGTGCCTTAGCTTAATCGTTAAATCTTAGGGAAAAGTATTATAAAATATTTATGGATTAGCAGTTTTTTAGGCACTTAGGGTTATATTTGGGATGCGCAGTCAGATATGGCTATGGCTATGGCGCTGGTCGGTGCTGTTTTCGCTATTATTAAGAGGGATAGTCCTTTTGTGACTACTCTATCCAGCGATATAAGGTGCGTCGTGTGATGCCTAAAATATCTGCCGCACGGCGTTTATTGCCGTCAGCGGCGGCGAGGACTTGATGGATATATTGGCGCTGTAGCGTTTCTAAACTGGGTAGCGCTTCAATATCGACTGTTGGGCTGGGCAGTATCGACAATGTAGCATTACTGCTTGGCAGTGCGGCTGTGTCTGTGTGCTCACGAATACGTTGCGGCAGATGCTGAATCTCGATTAAAGAGGTATCACAAAAAGTGGCGGCACGCTCGACTGCGTTCTGCAGTTCGCGCACATTCCCTGGGAAACTATAGTGCTGCAGCATAGTGAGTGCCGCATCGCTAAAGCCTTTGATATTTTGTTTTTGCTGTGCATTAAAACGGGTTAAAAAGAACTCTGTAAGCTGCTGAATATCTTCACCACGAGTACGCAAGGGTGGGACTTGCAAAGCAAAGGTTTCTAAACGATAAAATAGATCTTCGCGAAAACTACCATCGGCGACAGCCTCGGTTAAGTTGCGATTGGTCGCGGCGATAATGCGCACATCAAGCTGGATTTCGTGATCACTACCGACTGGGCGTACTTTGCCATCTTGCAGAACGCGTAGCAACTTGGCTTGCAACGCTAAGGGCATTTCACCCAGCTCATCCAGTAATAAACTACCGCCATTGGCTTGCTGAAATAAACCCGCGCGCTGTGTGCGCGCACCGGTAAAGGCACCCGCAGCATGACCAAAAAACTCACTTTCCATTAATTCGCTGGGGATACCGCCGCAGTTCACCACCATATACGGACCATCGCGGCGGCTGCTCTGATCGTGCAACGCTCGGGCTACCAGTTCTTTACCGGTGCCACTTTCGCCTTGCACTAAGACGGGGCCGTCGGCATCAGCAATTTGCCGTATGTGCTGAAACATCTGTTGCATGGCTGGGCTCTGACCGATCATGCCATTAAACTGTTTAACGGCGAGCAAGCTTCGATAATGCCGTACTTCGCTGCGCAGCTTTCTATTGTCTAGCAGGCGGCTAACAGTGAGTAAAAAATGATCCATTTCTAACGGTTTGGTTAAAAAATCATCCGCGCCCGCTTGCAAGGCTTTGACCGCTTGCTGTACTGAACCAAAGGCTGTGATGATCAGCACCGCCGGTGGCGATTCTGTTGTAGCAAGGTTTGTTAGGAGGCTCAAACCATCAGCGCCTGGCAGGCGTAAATCACTGATCAGTAAGTCTGGCGCTTGGCTTACTAATAGTTGCTTACCTTGTTCCGCGTCGCTGCACGCAATGACTTGATAGCCTTCAGCTTCCAGCTCTTCTTGCAGTAATTCGCGTAAGCCGCTGTCATCTTCGACCAGTAATATCGTTTCAATCTGACTCATAATTGTGTGTCCTTGTTGCTGGCGGCGAGTGGCAAAGTGACGCGCACTTCACAACCGCCTTGCGTCCGGTTATTAAGGCTTAATTGACCGTTATGTTCTTCGATGACAGTGCGCACAATCGCGAGGCCGAGGCCGGTGCCTTCACCGGGTGACTTGGTAGTGAAAAATGGTTCCAGCAAAGTATCCAGTGAAAACTCTGCAGATAAGCCTGGGCCATCATCGGTGACACAGATAGTTAATTCTGTCTGATCGGCGCTGGCTGTTACACCTATACTGCTGTTAGCGGCCTGCATGGCGTTGCGAATTAAGTTAAGTAAGGCCAGCTCTAAACGGCCGGCATCGCCATGCAGCGTCGGTAAGTTCTCTGGAATATCGGCTATGAGCCTGCGTTGGCTCGTTTCTAGCTCAGGCTCAATTGCAGCGATAACATCGGTGATTAATTGTGCTGGAGCCAGCTCTCTGGCTTGAGTTGAGGCGGGGCGACAGTAATCTAACAATTGTCGTACGGTGCGGGTCAGTCGATCAACCTGACTGCGGATACCACTGGCGTGACGCAATGCCTGCTCATCTAGCGTTCCAGAGCGCTCAAGCCGTCTGGCACGTCCATCGATCACGCTTAACGGCGCGCCAAGCTCATGCGCAATGCCTTGCGCCATACTGCCGATCGCGGCCATTTTTTCATTGTCTTTTAACTGCGCGAGTAATTGTGCTTCTGCTGCGCGGTGGACATCTAACTCACGATTGGCGCGCTCAATGCTGTCTAACATCTGGTTTAAACCTTGAGCAATACTGGCCACTTCACTTGGGCCTTCCAGTGCGGCGCGATAGGCTAAGTCACCTTCAGCTACTCGTTGCATATGCGCGAGTAATTTGTCGACATAGCGTCCTATACCACCGTAATGACCCAGCAAAACTGCCGCTAGAATGCCCAGACTAAATATTCCCCAGACCAGCCAAGCAATAACAGTGAGTTGATCGAGTGCTCGGCCAAAATCACTGGCTTTTCGAGTAATTTGAATGAAGCCTTGAGTTTGGTCGCTGTTATCAAACAGGGGTAAGAAGTGTGAAAATAAGCGGCGTCCCTTAATTCGACTAAATGCTTCTTGTCCCTCGCCGGTCCTGCGAATACGTGCAGGAATGGCTGAGTCGGTCAAATCGGTTTGAGTGACACCTGCTGAGGCAATACGATTGCCATCTACATCAAACACCGAGGCACCATACACTTCGCCTAACACAAACACCGAGCTGAGGGCTAAATTCACCGCCTCCATGTCCCGGTTATTCAGTGCGGTGCCGACGGGCAAGCTAATTGCACGGGCGATTAATTCTAAGTCGTTCTTTAAACGCTGCTGCTGAAACTGATTGGCTTGATCTAAACCAAAGCGAATCCCTAATGCAGTGAGCAGCACCAAAGGCAGCACCACAAACAACAATAACGTGCGCTGTAGACTGCTAAGCCCAATAAAAGGCCAGAAGGATGTTTGTGTGTTATTTCTGAACGTATATTTTTTGCTCATGTGTAATATTTATACATTTTAATCGCCCTAGGTAAAGGTTAAACGTCTCTTAAAATATAGGGAATCTATTTTTATTGAATTAAATCAGTAAGTTACGGAAAATATAAAAACTTGGCATGAAACGTGAGTGGTATTAAGTACTTCAAACGAAAGGAAAGCATTAATGATTGATCTTAAAAAGCTAGTCGCCGCCGTTTCATTTGTAACCTTAGGCTTAAGTGCTTCTGCAGTGATGGCGCAAAATGCTGCACCGGCATCCGCAACTGCCGCACCTGCTCAGCAACAAGGGCAGGAAACAATCAGTGATGCTGAGCTTAAAAAATTCATCAATGCCAGCACCGAAGTATCGCGAATCCGTGAGGACTACACTGAGCGTTTTAATAGAGCAAAAGACCCAGCGATAGCGCAGAACTTGCAACAAGAAGCGCAAGATAAAATGCTTAAAGCGGTGGATCAGTCTGGTTTAGATGCGCAGACCTATAACATCCTATCTGAGCGCATTCAGACTAGCCCCGAGCTGCAGCAACGGGTGCAAAAGCTACAATAAGATAGCTTTATAAAGGTGTTCTGCGAGAGGTTGAAGCCTTGCGTAAAAACCTTAGTTAATGTTTTTCCGGAATAGGGTTTTATACCTTTATTCCGGAAAATGTCCGTCTGGCCCGCGCATTTGAATGTGGGTTTAGCCCTTCACCACGGCCAAAGGCTGCAACTCAATTTGTACGTCGACCAAGTCGGTTTGGTTGCGCATCACTTCATCAATATCTTTGTAAGATCCGGGTGCTTCATCCAGATCTTTACGGCTACGAATGGCATGCAAAATGCCACGATCTTTGAGCGCTTTTACTTCTTCTTTTAAATCCAGCTTTTTACGGGCCTGAGCGCGGCTCATAATGCGTCCGGCACCATGCGCACAGGATTCAAATGACTGCGCTTCGCCTTTGCCGGTTACCAGAAAAGAGCGTGTACCTTGCGAGCCAGGAATCATGCCCCATTCACCTTGGCGCGCTCGCGTTGCACCTTTGCGATGCACAATCACCATCTCGCCAAAGTGTTGTTCTTCGGCGGCAAAGTTGTGCGGCTTATTGATGAAATCGGCAAACTCGACTTCAGGCAGAACCTCGGTAAAGGCTGCTTTAGCTCGCTCCATCATTAGGGTGCGATTGGCGAGGGCAAATTCCAGACAATAGTTCATTTCATTTTTGTACAACTCAAAATACTTAGAAGACTCGGGAAGGTAAGCCAGATCATTCGCGACATCCTCGCCGGCTGCCTTATTTAGTTTTTTGGCTACTTCATTGTAATGATTGGCGACGGTAAAGCCGATATTGCGCGAGCCTGAGTGGATCATAATCCAAATATAACCATCGGAGCCTTGCTGGATCTCGATGAAATGGTTGCCGCTGCCTAAGGTACCAACTTGATACAAAGCGTTGTCGTATTCTTGCTCGACGATGGGCAATTGACCGGTTATTTTCGGCATCCACGCTGAGTCTTGAGGGGTTTTGTGGCGCTCAAAGCCAACCGGAATAGTCTCGCGAATGAGCTTGATGATTTCTTTTAGATCAGTGCTGTCGATCGCGTGCAGATTAGTTCGTAACGAACACATGCCGCAGCCAATATCGACACCGACCGCGTTGGGTATGATTACGCCCTGGGTGGCAAGAATAGCACCGATAGGCATGCCATAACCCTGATGAGTGTCGGGCATGATGGCGATATGCTTAAAAGCAAAGGGCAAGTTTGCAAGGTTACGTGCTTGTTCCAGTGCGCCTTCGTCGATTTGTTCTTCTTTCAGCCACAGCTTTATTGGTAGTTTCTCTGTTGCAATAGTCGCTTTTTGATTCGGGTGCATAACATCTCCATGTTGTACTCAGAATGAGCCTTTACACTGTTATTTAATGAAGTCACTACCGCTGCGCAGGGAGCAAATTTATCTTTTTAGAGGGGGATGAGTTCTTGCTGGCGGGCGTAGCTAATCTTTCGCGAAGTGTTGGACAGAATCAACCATTGATCGGGTGTTTTACAGTTAATCAAGTTATTCATTAAGGTTAAGTGTAGTGTTATAGAGGCTGCCAGCAGTATGCTGAGTATGCTGAGTATGGTGAGTATGGTGATACAGTTGGTTGCGTAAGGCGGTAGCCTTCGCGTTGGGCAGGATTGCCGCACGATAATAATTGTTTACAAGGAGGTATAATAGTATGTCTGAATCTGAACTTTGTAATCAGCAAACAACCGATCCGCTGCGCACGAGCCAGCTTGCTGAACAGTCAAACCTTCGACATGTTCTTGCCTGCGTCGATACAGCACCCTGTGCCGACATTGTATTAGCACACGCCGCAGCGGTGGCAAAGGCCGTCGGTGCCTGCATGACCGTGATCCACGTGCTTCAGTCATCACCAGCCCAGGAGCCGATGGATCCGGTGGAGTGGAAGCAACGTCATTGTGCTGCGACTGCGTATCTGCATGAGCGGATGTTGCGCTGTGCTGATCTTCATGCTGATGTGGTTATTTTGGCGGGCCCCCCCGCCGAGCGTATCAGTACATGGGCGCACGATAACGCAGTAGACTTGATTGTGTTGGGTCGAGGAGGAGAGGACCATGGGCCTTTCGTCGGGCTGGGTGACACCGCACGTCGAGTTGCTGAGGTCGCTGGTGCATCGGTGCTGCTGGTTCCAGCAATGCAAGCCAAGGACTCACCGATACGCTATCGCAAGGTGTTGGTTCCGCTCGATGGCTCATCTCGCTCAGAATGCGTCTTGCCGCTTGGCCTAGGGATTGCCGCTGTGCATGGCGCAGAAGTCGTGCTCGTGCATGTCGCTCCGAATGTCGACCTTATTGAATCAAATCTGCTCAACGCGGAAGCTATCGCCTTGCGTGATCAGCTCTGCAGTCATAATGAGCGCGCGGCTCGACAGTACTTAGATTGGCTACGATCTCGACTGCCTTCGCCGTTGACAACTGGTACGCGCTTATTACCCAGTGGCGATGCACGCCGTGCGCTGGCCCATATTGCCAGCGAAGAAAACGCTGATTTAATGGTTCTTTCTGCTGCGGGCCGAAGCGGGCATACCGACATGACGGTTGGCAGTGTTGCTGATTATCTGATCAATCGTATTGGTATCCCTGTGTTGCTGGTGCGGCAGCATAAACGCAATCTGCCCAGAGGGCACAGAGAACAATGTCACGCTATGGATGCGCGATTGCCGAACCAAGGAATCATATGACGCAGACTACAATGCCATTGCACGACACCACCGCAGCAGACAGTAGATATGCACGTGAGGCTGCTGAACTTCGAGCACGTCATGACATCGTTATTGGTGTGCCTGAGCCCGCCTCCGCTTGGCAGAATATTTCCGCTCTCCTACCTTGGCTAGATAATGCGCATGGCTATTGTGTTAAGCCGTTGCCACATTTGACCAAGGCTTCGGAGTGGTTGCTCGATAACGAGTTTCAGTTACGGCGTGCCGTTCGCCAGGTACGTGAAGATCTACCTGCTTCGTTTTATCGACGCTTGCCGCGACTTGCCTCACCTGAATACCACGGCATTCCCCGTGTTCTAGCACTAGCGCGAGGGATGCTCGAGATTGCCCAAGTACACATTGGCTTTGCCGGAACCGTTGATTTCGTCAACGCTTATCAGTGTGAGGGGCCGCTAACGATCGCCGAACTTTGGGCGTTCCCAGCGATGTTGCGTCTTGCTTGCTTAGAAGAACTGGCGCAATCATTTTCCGAGCTGTTGCCCGAACTTGCGCCTCCATTTACACTTATCCCACGCTCCAGCTTTCACCCAGCGCTTGATCCGACGGAAAGTGTTTCACGGGTGATCTCTGCCCTTGTAGCAATTTCGAACACACCGTGGAAAACCTTCTTTGAACAGGTTAGTCATGTCGAAACAATTCTTCAGGATGATCCTGCGAATGTTTATGCGGCGATGGATTTCGACACACGCGACCGCTATCGCAAGGCGGTCGAAGAAATTGCTGCACACGCACCAGCCTCCGAATGGGAGGTTGCCAGCGCTGCACTGGAACTGGCGCGCGAGCATGCAGGCACGCGTCGCGCCGGACATATTGGCTGCTGGTTAGTCGCCGAAGGACGGACGCAGCTCGAGCGTAAGGTTGGTTTTCGTGCCGGCTGGCGCGCGAGCTGGCGTCGCTTAATGATGGCTCATCCGGGGAAAAGCTATGCGGTCGCACTGACAGGTTTTAGCCTGGCAGCATGGCTCTTTCCTGTTGTTCTGCTGCTTGTGTTCGATGCGAGTGTGCTTGCCTGGGTAGCGGGACTTGCGTTGTCGCTCGCACCAGCGATGATTATCGGGGTCACATTTACCAACTGGCTTGTCAGTCGAACTGTTGCGCCTCGAGTGTTGCCCAAATACGATGTTGAAAAGGGACTGCAGCCAGGCTGGGAGACAGCGCTGGTGATGCCGATTATTCTGCGTCAGCAGTCTGAGGTCGAATCGCTGCTCGAGCGGCTGGAAATGCACTGGCTATCGAACCCAGATCCGCTGGTGCGTATGGCGCTGCTGAGTGACCTTGCTGATGCCGATTCAGAGCACATGCCTGACGATGCAGCAGTGGAGTCTGCTCTTGTCGCGGGCATCCGCCGCCTGAATGCGCGCTACGCCGAACATGCACCGTTTGCGCTTCTTCATCGCCGGCGTCATTGGAATGCTGCTGAAGGCCGCTGGATGGGTTGGGAGCGTAAGCGTGGCAAGCTTGAAGAACTCGTCGGTCTTATGCTGGGTCATCAGTCTGATGTCTTTGTTCTATGCGAAGGCGATATCGATACACTCTGTCGAGCACGCTTCGTGGTCACGCTCGATGCCGACACCCGTGCCCAGTCGAATAATATCAACCGGCTGGTGGGTACGCTGGCGCACCCGCTGAACCGTGTTGAGTTCGATCCGCTCACTGGCAAACCAACACGCGGCTATACTTTTATTCAGCCACGGGTTGAGATTTCCCCCGATGCTGGTGACCGCTCGCTGTTTACTTATCTCTATTCGGGAGATACCGCGATCGACATTTACAGTCGTGCGGTGTCGGATGTCTATCAGGATCTTTTCGGTGAAGGGATATTCACCGGTAAGGGTGCGTTCGACGTTGCTGCATTTTATCAATGCCTGCACGGTCGCGTGCCGGAAAACGCAATTCTCAGCCACGACTTGTTCGAAGGGCTGCACGGTCGTGCCGCGCTGGCCAGCGATATTGTTTTCTACGAGGAATTTCCCTCCAATTATCTCTCTTACGCGCGGCGCGCCCTGCGTTGGATCCGCGGTGATTGGCAGCTTACTCCTTGGTTAGGTGGCAATGTACCGAGCAGTGACGATCAACCTGTCCCCAGTCGGTTTTCAATGCTTGATCGTTGGAAAATGCTCGACAACTTACGCCGAAGTCTGACTGCGCCGATGCTTATCGCTTTCGCGACGGCCGGATGGTTGCTGTTGCCGGGCCAAGCTCTGATTTGGACGGTTCTGGCTGTTGGTGCGCCGGCTGCCTATCTGTTCATCGACCTGATGACCCGTTTGCTGCATACACGTAAGCCCGGTGGGCGGCGCAGCATACTCTATCCGCTGGCTGAACAGGCCGGGCGCTGGCTGTTGGCGGTGGTTTTTTTGGCACACGAAGCCGCGGTGGCGTGTGAAGCGATCGCATGTGCTCTGTGGCGCATGCATGTCTCGCACCGAGATATGCTGGAGTGGACGTCGGCGGCCCATTCCGCTGCAGAAGTATCGCAAACGTGGCACGGTACTTGGCGCGAAATGGCTGCTGCACCGTCATTGGCGGTGATTATTGCTGTTATTCTCGGCTTGTTGAACCCCGTTGCTTTGGCAGGAGCGGCACCGTTGCTACTGTTGTGGTTCGTCTCGCCGCAGATTGCTTGGCTGATCAGCCGCGAGCGGCAACTGATATTAGAAACACTGGGCAAAAAAGACCGACTTTACCTGCGTTTGATTGCACGACGCACGTGGCTGTACTTTGAAACATTCGCCGGTCCCGACGATAATTGGCTGCCGCCCGACAACTATCAAGCGGCTCCATACGAAGACATTGCCCATCGTTCCTCACCAACCAACGTCGGCATGCTTTTCTTAGCGGCACTGACCGCCTGGGATTTAGGTCATATCGGGCGACGTGATCTTGCTGCACGTATGGCTGCCGCATTGGACGCCCTTGATCGGCTGGAGAATCATAACGGTCATACCCTTAACTGGTTCAATACCAGAACACTGGAATCGCTTGAGCCGCGTTACATTTCGACGGTTGATAGCGGTAATCTGGCGGTCAGCCTACTGACATTATCCGCCGGTTGCCGAGAGGCCGCCGCCGGCTTAGGACTTTTACCTGCACGTTGGGACGGTCTTCAAGATTCACTCCATTTGCTGCGCGAAGCCGTAGCCGTTTTGCCTAAGATCGACCGAGATGTCATTACCGATGATCTTAATGCTATCGTCAAGCGTTTGCCTGGCATCCGCCGCACCTCGCAAGACTGGTGGCCCGCATTGCTGCAGTTGAGTACGGATGACTGGCAAGCGGTGCAAGCACATATTGTTAAGGTGTTAGAGGCTGGTATCGAAGCTGACACCGATGAAATTCATCTGTGGCTCAAACGTACTGATCACCACTTGATGACCATGCGCCGGGATCTTGCTGCACTGACACCTTGGCTGGCTCTAACTGAGTCAGCACCATCTGCTTTAAAAGACGTGTCAACGTTGCTTGAAGCGCTGCCCCGAGCCGATGCTTCTTTCGCTCAGATGACGAGCAGTATCGATGGTGCACGCCGTGCTCTGGCACAATTGGCTGCCGTTGACGTGAAGAGTCAATCCTGGATCGCGGCGATGATGGTGGCGCTCGACAGTGGCGAGAGCGCTTGTCGAGAGCTTCATGAGAGCTTCCTGGAGTGCGCGATACGAGCAGAGACACGTGCTTTCGCCATGGATTTCCAACCGTTGTATGACGAGGAAAGCAGTACCTTCTTTATTGGCTACAATCTCGACTCTGATCATCTTGATCAACACCATTATGATCTATTGGCGAGCGAGGCACGACTGGCCAGCTATTTTGCAATAGCCAAGCGTGATGTCCCCGTTAAGCACTGGTTCCACTTGGGTCGCCCCATCAGCCGAACGGCTGGAGCACTGACGATACTGTCGTGGAACGGCTCAATGTTTGAGTACCTTATGCCAACTTTGCTGTTGCCGAGTGAGGCGGGGCGACTTCTCGGTCAGAGTGAGCGTGCCGCGGTTGCGGTGCAGCAGCGCTATGGCGAGAAGCTTGGTTTGCCTTGGGGGGTTTCGGAATCCGGTTTTGCCGCCCGTGACGACTCGCATCACTACCAGTACCAAGCGTTTGGCGTCCCTGGTCTTGGGCTGAAGACCGGTTTATCTAAAGACTATGTCGTCGCGCCCTATGCTAGCGCTCTGGCATTAGCCATTGTGCCCATTGCTGCGACGTCCAATTTGCGTCGTCTGGACAAACTTGGTTTACGTGACCAATACGGTTTTTTTGAGGCGGCCGATTTCACCCCAGAGCGGCTACCGATAGAGGGCAGCTTCTCGCCGGTGCGCTCTTATATGGCTCACCACCAAGGGATGATCAGTGCTGCGATCGGTAATGCGTTGAACAATAATATTTTGATCAAACGCTTAGGTCGCGATCCGCGCATGCGCGCCACCGAAATGCTCTTGCAGGAGCGTGTGCCATGGGAGTTTCCACCTGAGCAGCCAACCGAAACCGATGAGATGACTGCTGATCTGACTCGTGTGCCGACACCCGCTTTACATGGTTGGGCAGCGCAGGATCCGACCAGCCCACAGCTGCATGTGTTGGGTAACGGCAATCTGGCCGCTTGGGTCAGTGATGCCGGAGACAGTGCGTTATGGTGGCGTGGTCAAGCTTTGACTCGCTGGACGGGAGATGCCATCCGTCGCTGTGGTGAGTCGCGGATTTATCTTAGCGAGCGTGCCAGCGATGCGATCTGGTCGCTCGGTGTAGACCACTCCAACCGGTTACTGGATACCAGTTACCATGCTCACAAGATCGATTTTCAAGAGCGTAGAGAGGGTCTATCAACCAATCTTGAAATCGTCATTGCACCTAACGATGACGTGGAAATACGCCGCGTTACGCTCTCCAATGAGAGCAACCGCGTGCGCGAGTTGGATGTGACAAGTTATGCTGAGGTGGTGTTGGCGCCAGCCGCCAGTCATGAGCGGCACCCTGCTTTCAGTAAGCTGTTTATCCATAGTGAACGTTTAGAGGAGCAGAATGCGTTGCTCTTCAAGCGCCGTTCCCGGCGTCCTGACGACCGTCCGCCAGTCGTGCTGCATAGCATTCTGTCGACCGATGCGGCGGTTACCTTGGCAGGCTACGAAACTGACCGCCGTTATTTTCTTGGCCGTCACGGTGATCTAGAACGACCACTGGGTGCTGCCGAAACGCTGGCTGATTCGATTGGTTGGACGCTCGATCCGATTATGGCGTTGCGCGCGCATGTTGTTCTTGCGCCTGGTGCGCAGGTACGAATTGATTTTGTCACGATTGTGGCTGGCTCACGGGAGAAAGTGCTCGCAATTGCTGAGCGCTTTGCAACTGGGCCGGTTCTTGACTGGGCGACTGAAGATGCGCGGCGTACGGCTGCACTTGAAGCGCAGCGTCTAGGACTGGATTCACGCACGCTGGCTGAGGCGCAGGCTTTATGCCGTGACTTGGTTTTCCCGCGAACGCCTCCAGTTATGTTGGCCGCTGCCTCGAGTGCTGCGCTTCCTGCTCAGCCTCATCTTTGGAGTATGGGGCTGTCTGGCGATTTGCCAATCGTGCTGGTGCGAGTCGTCGATAAGGCCTATGTGTCGCTGTTGCCAAGTATTATTCGAGTTCACCGTTGGTGGCAGCGGTGTGGCCTTCAGGTCGACCTAGTCTTTCTACAGGATGGTGTTTCAGGCTATCAAGAGCCGATTCGTGACTTGCTGTACAGCGCTCTGCGTGCAACCAATGTGCCCGAAGGGCTGGGAGGCAATGGCGGTGTTCATCTGTTGGCAACTGAACGGATTGGTGCGCTTGAGCGTCGCACACTAGAGGCAACAGCGCGGGTCACGCTCGATGCAGCGGCTGGATCACTGGCGCTGGCGACAGCACCCGCGCGACCTGAACTCAATCCATTGCCTCTCTTTCAGCCATTGGGAGCATCCGTGCCCGAGCCGCTGCACCTGCAGCCATTGTCACGACCTGATAATCTTATGTTCGATAACGGTCTGGGCGGTTTTGCTCCTGAAACAGGTGACTACACCATCCATCTCGATGATGGGCGTGTGACGCCATCACCTTGGTGCAATGTACTCGCCAATGAGAGTTTCGGCACGATTGTCTCGGAAGCAGGACTGGGCTTCACTTGGTGTATTAATAGTGGTGAACATCGTCTCACCCCATGGTCGAACGACCCAGTGCTTGATCCGCAGACCGAGGCACTTTATCTGCGTGATGAAGAAACTGCTGAGATCTGGACGCCGACTCCGCTGCCTGCGGGTGGCGATGTTTCTTGTCAGATCCAGCATCATGCTGGTGCCACGACTTGGTTGCGCAACGCAGAAGGACTCGAACAGCGTCTTACTGTGTTTGTTCCGCCTGAGGCACCGGTTAAATTAGCACTGCTGAGTCTGACCAACCCCGGCGATCGCGGGCGCCGCTTCACGGTCACTTACTATGCTGAATGGTTACTAGGCTCGATGGTCAGTGCGTCGCGACCGCATCTGGTTTGCGGCTTTGATGCCAACAGTCAGGCGCTGATCGCGCGTAATGACTGGAACCCTGAGTTCGGCCAGCGCACCGCGTTTCTTGCCGCCAGTCGCACACCACACAGCCTCAGTTGTGACCGCGCGGCGTTTCTTGGGCAGCAGGGTAATTCGGCACGGCCGGCTGGCCTAGAGGCTTGGAGTCTCGATGGCATGCTCGACAACGTCGCTGATCCCTGTGCAGCATTCCAAGTTCATATTGATTTGGCGGCCGGGGCGACCGAAGACGTTGTGTTTGTACTGGGGGAGGGCCGCGATTCAGCCGAAGCCGCGCAACTTGCCAAGCATTGGGCGAACGTTGAGACGGCTAAACAGGGCTTAGTCGACAACGCTGCCGTTTGGCAACAGCGACTCGGCGTGGTGCAGGTCAGTACGCCGGATCCGGCTTTTGATCTGATGATTAACCGCTGGTTTATCAACCAGACCTTTGCCTCACGCGTATTGGCACGGGCTGGGTTTCAGCAAGCGGGTGGTGCCTTTGGTTTCCGTGATCAACTTCAGGACATGATGACGCTGCTGTTTATCGAGCCGCAACGGGTGCGTGCACACCTTCTAGAAAGCGCCTCGCGCCAGTTCGAAGAGGGTGATGTGTTGCACTGGTGGCATCCACCGTTAGGACGCGGAGTGCGAACGCGTTGTTCAGATGACCTGCTGTGGTTGGTTTACGCCACTGGCCGCTATGTTAAGGCGACTGGCGACAGTTCTGTTCTTAATGAAAAGGTTTCATTCCTATCGGCACCGCCATTGGCAGACAGCGAGAACGATCGTTATGCGCCGTTCGAGCCGGGTGAGGAAAGTGGCACATTGTTCGAGCACTGCCGACGAGCGCTGGATCGTGGCGTTACTGCAGGCGCGCATGGTTTACCGCTGATTGGTATGGGCGATTGGAACGACGGCATGGACCGTGTTGGCAGTGAGGGGCGTGGCGAAAGCGTATGGCTTGCTTGGTTCGCCGCAGATTGTGTTGACGCCTTCGCCGATCTTGCTAGCGAGATTGGCCGCAAGGATCTTGATGACCTCTGGCGGCCACGTGCCGATGATTTACGTCGAGCAGCCGATGCTTCCGGCTGGGATGGCGGCTGGTATGCGCGAGCCTTCGACGATGAGGGTTTGCCATGGGGCTCGAAAGATTCCGAAGAATGTCAGATTGACAGTATCTCGCAGTCTTGGGCAGCGCTGGCTGGCGGACTCTCGCCTGAGCGCTCGGTTACCGCTGTCAACGCGGCAACCGAGCGCTTAGTCGATCGCGATGCGCGACTGGTGCGTTTACTGACGCCGCCATTCGATCAAACCCTGCGTGATCCAGGCTATATTCGTTCTTATCCACCGGGTGTCCGAGAAAACGGTGGACAGTACACCCATGCTGCAGCTTGGTTGGGCTTAGCTCATGCGCGGCTCGGTCATGCTGATCAGGCGTATGAAATATTTGACCTGATTAACCCCATTCGGCGCAGTGATAGCCTCGAGGGCGCTGAGTTATACCGTGGCGAACCCTATGTTCTCGCTGCCGATATACGAGGTGCGGGAGCAGGCATTGGTCAAGCGGGCTGGACGTGGTATACCGGCGCTGCCGGTTGGAGTTGGCAGTTGGCCGTTGAAGGTATTCTTGGTCTCAGCTTGCAACGTGGCGCAGTTAAAATCGCACCGCAAATCCCTACCAGTTGGGGTGGTGCAACGGCTCGAATCAACGGCCCAGATGGCGTACTGATTATTACGATTGAGGATCCTGAACGTATCGGCGCGGGGCAGGTCGAACTTAAGGTAGACGGACAGTCAGTGGCAGGTGATTGCATTACCATCCCGACCGATGGAACTGAGCGTCATGTTATCGCTCGTCTGCGGCGGCTGGCGGCGGATTGATCAACAATACGTACTGTGAGTTGTTGCGGCTCGCTCTGCTGGAACGACCCGCAACTGTATTTCAGTTTACCAGTGAGAACTGGAGGTTGGACTTGGTTAAAAAAGCTGTTTATGCTCATAGTGCTCATGGAGAGTGGGATGGTACGCTTTACCTATGTGCAGTCACTTGCCAGTAGGACTTTGTTCTTCTTGAGTTTGGGTCGGATTGATGCGCCGCCCGCTGTTTGTATCCTAGCTGCGTCGACGTTTTTCACATGAGGTGAATTATGCAGGTACCTTTAGATATTACTTTTAGAAACGCTGAACGTTCTGATCCAGTGGAAGCTGTTGTTCGTGAGCGTGTTGATAAATTAGGCCAGTATTTCGACCATATTATATCCTGCCGAGTGACGTTGGACGTACCCAATCGGACCCCTAACTACGACGTCCTTAATCACCGCGTCAATGTTGAAATAAGTGTTCCAGGCGAAGAGTTGGTGGTTTCAAGTGAACCAAACGAGCACGAAAATTTTAATGATATTTATGTGACGATCCGCAATGCCTTCGATGCGGTGGAACGACAATTAAAGAACTATGCGGCACAACTGAAAGAAACGCGAGTGTCACAGGAAGACTCGCCCTATGCCGTCGTCAATAAGATGTTCTTAGATAAAGGTTATGGTTTTTTAATGACGCCGGACGAGCGTGAAATTTACTTTCACGAAAACAGCGTATCGACGCCCGGCTTTGATAAACTTAATATTGGCGATACGGTTCGCTTTGTTGAAGCGCGTGGAGATGATGGCCCGCAGGCTAGTCTAGTTAAGAATTTAGGACGTGACAGCGCGAATATTTACCCTTCTCCTCCGCCTGAAGTTCTCTAATAGCAATTATTTATCATGCAAATGATTCTCCTCAAAATCTCAAGCTTAGGGTTACGGGTTTTGAGGAGGATCTGTCTATGTTTTTTTGAAAAAACCACTCTATAACCCAGTTATCAGCGTCTCCTGACTATCTATAAACGCTCAGGCGTGACAACCGCGCAGTGTTTTAGAATACTTTATTAGATGTTAAGGTTTTATAGGTTACGGCTATGTGATTCTGGCCAATGGCTTAATGGAGATACAACATGAACCGTGGAACCCAAATCAACCTTTGGTACGTTCTTTTTGCTGTTTTGGGCGTGGTTTTTCTGCGTGATATATGGGTGCAAACGCAAACGGTTGAGTCAATTCCTTACAGTCAGTTTGAAGCCTATCTGGAACAAGGTGCGATCGAAAACGTCATGATTGGCAGCAGCACGATCAAAGGTACGTTTAAGTCGGCACACAATGGCAAAACCGGTTTTGTTACCACCCCCGTTGCGCCAGAGCTGGCTGAGCGTTTAAACGCAGCCGATGTGACCTATGCTGGCGCGGTGGAAAATACTTGGTTTACCACCTTATTGTCTTGGGTATTACCGGCTCTGATTTTCGTCGGAATTTGGATGATCTTGATTCGCCGCATGGGTGCTAAGTCGGGCATGGGCGGGATGATGTCGATCGGTAAAAGCAAAGCTAAGGTGTATATCGAGAGTGACACCAAGGTGACTTTTGCTGACGTGGCGGGCGTGGATGAGGCTAAAGCCGAGCTGCAAGAAGTGATCGACTTTCTACAAAGCCCGAAAGAATACGGCAGTCTCGGTGCACGTATGCCCAAAGGGATTTTGCTCGTTGGACCCCCAGGTACCGGTAAAACGCTCTTAGCTCGTGCAGTCGCTGGTGAGGCTCGGGTGCCTTTCTTTTCTATTTCTGGCTCAGAGTTTGTCGAGATGTTTGTCGGTGTCGGCGCTGCCCGCGTACGAGATTTATTTGAGCAAGCACGTAAAGCCGCACCGGCAATTATTTTTATTGATGAACTGGATGCGCTGGGGCGTGCGCGAGGAGCAGCAACGGCGCAAGGCGGCAATGAAGAGCGCGAGCAGACACTGAACCAATTGCTGTCTGAGTTGGATGGCTTTGATCCGGGAGAGGGTGTGGTGTTGTTAGCAGCGACCAACCGTCCAGAAATTCTTGATCCAGCGTTGCTGCGTGCCGGACGTTTTGACCGACAAGTACTGGTTGATCGTCCTGATCGTGCCGGTCGAGTACAGATTCTTAACGTACATATGAAAAAAATTGTCCTCGATGCGCAAATGGCGTTGGATGATATTGCTGCATTGACCACTGGGTTTTCCGGTGCTGATCTGGCCAACCTCGTCAATGAGGCGGCGTTGTTGGCTACACGTCGACGCGGCAAAGTGGTGACGATGGGTGATTTTACTCATGCAATTGAGCGGATTGTTGCCGGTCTAGAAAAACGCAACCGCCTGATTAATCCGTTCGAACGCAAGATCGTTGCCTATCACGAAATGGGCCATGCGCTGGTCAGCATGGCTCTGCCGGGAATTGATAAAGTACATAAAGTGTCGATTATTCCACGCGGCGTTGGTGCCCTGGGTTATACCATTCAGCGTCCTACTGAAGACCGTTTTCTGATGACGGAAAGGGAGTTGCGCGACAAGATTGCCGTGCTGATGGGTGGGCGTGCAGCAGAAAAACTGGTGTTTGATCATCTCTCAACAGGTGCTGCTGACGACTTAGCGCGCGCCACCGATATCGCCCGCTCCATGGTGGCGCGTTATGGTATGGATGCGACTTTGGGTGGCGTCAGTTATGAGACTGAGAGAAGCAACTTTCTCGGTGGCAGCGCTCCAGCATACTTTGAGCGCAAGTACAGTGAGGCTACTGCTGAAGCAATGGATGCGGCGGTTCGAGACTTGCTGCAGGAGGTCTCCGCACAAGCACTAAAAATTTTAATCGACAATCGCGATATTCTGGAAACAGCTGCCAGCCGATTGTTAGAAGTGGAAACACTAGATGAAAATCAACTTCGTGAGCTGGTTGGAGATCTGCGGCCTGCTGCAGCTACAACGGGGTAGGTGCTAAAGGAGTAGTGATTCGAATGCTTTTTAGAGTGAAAGGATTGAGGCGTAATTGTGTAGTAACGATGCTGGCATGCGGTGTCATTGCGCACATATTAAGTAGCGGATGGGTTTAGCAGGGAGCGCGGCAGTATGAGTTTTTTCCAGCGATATTTTGAACGCTATTTAGCCGTACGACAAAGCAAACATCTGTTTCGTCGTCGTACTATTCTTGATTCGGTGGCGCGAGGTAAGCGCAATAGTCACCTGTCAGATAAGTTAAACATCCGCCTAGCAACTCAGGCGCGCGCTGCTTTGCCAGAGTTGCTGGCGCAGCTAGGCACTTCGGAGCAAGGACTGAGTGATGCGCAAGTTGAGGTGCTTCAGGAGCAGTACGGCCCTAACGAGGTGGAGCACGAAAGCTCTGTGCGTTGCTGGCGATATCTTTGGTTGAGCTACAACAATCCGTTTAATTTGCTCTTGACCTTGCTGGCCTTAGTGTCAGTACTGACCAAGGATATGCAGGGTGCTGTGGTGATCAGCGTTATGGTGGTACTAGCTACCATGATCCGCTTTTATCAGGAGCGTCGCTCTAATCAAGCCGCGCAGGCACTTAAAGAGCAGGTGAGTAATACCGCCAGTGTCAGACGCCGCTCTGCTGTGGCCGTCGAGCCCAGTAGCCGTCATCTACTTGGCGATACTGTCGAAATTTCCATGAAAGAACTGGTTCCCGGAGACATTGTGCGCCTGTCGGCGGGCGATATGATTCCAGCGGACTGCCGAGTGATAGCGGCAACCGATTTGTTTCTAAGTCAGTCAGCCATGACGGGAGAGTCGTTACCGGTAGAGAAGTTTGCTCGCGCCAAATCTGCGACTGATTCTGCGTTGGAAATGGATAACCTGGTGTTTATGGGCACTAACGTTATTTCTGGTATGGCCAGTGCTGTGGTGTTGGCCACCGGTAACAGCACTTATTTTGGCACCTTGGCCACGCGGGTCACTCGTGCAGCCACTGCGGATGACATTAACGCCTTTCAGTTGGGTGTGAATAAAGTCAGCTGGTTACTGATCCGCTTCGCTTTGATCATGGTGCCGCTGGTGCTGTTTATTAATGGCTTTAGCAAAGGTGACTGGTCCGAAGCATTATTGTTTGCCTTATCAGTGGCGGTTGGATTGACACCGGAAATGTTGCCGATGATTGTCACCTCAACCATGGCCCGCGGAGCGGTGGTGCTGTCACGGCAAAAAGTCATCGTTAAACGCTTGGATGCGATTCAAAGTTTTGGTGCTATGGATGTGTTGTGCACCGATAAAACCGGCACGTTGACCCAGGATAAAATTGCTTTGGCTCAGCATATCGACGTTGCAGGTAACCAATCCGATGAGGTGCTGGGCTTTGCCTATCTCAATAGTTACTTTCAAACGGGCCTGAAAAACTTGCTGGACCATGCAGTGCTGGATCATGTCGAGCTGAAAACCGAGCTGGATGTGGTTCGTGATTACCGCAAGATCGATGAGATCCCCTTTGACTTTGCCCGTCGCCGTATGTCGGTGGTGGTGTCTGAACGCGAGCAGCATCATGAGCTGATCAGTAAGGGCGCGGCGGAAGAGATGTTCGATATATGCACCCATGTGCAATATGGTGGTCAAGTCTATCCATTGGATGAGAGTCGGCAGGCGCGCTTTAAAGAGGTACTGCGTGAGCTGAATGAAAGTGGCTTGCGCGTGATCGCAGTCGCCATGAAAGAGATCCCGCCGGAGCAAACAGTCTACTCAAAAGCTGACGAGTCAGGTTTAACCTTGGTGGGCTATATTGCTTTTCTTGATCCGCCGAAGGAATCTACCGCACCGGCGCTGCAAGCTCTGGCAGAGCATGGTGTTACCGTCAAAGTGATCACTGGCGATAATGAGCTAGTAGCAGCTGAGGTATCACGTCAAGTGGGGCTGGAGGTTAAAGGTCTGGTGTTGGGTTCACAGATTGATGCGATGAATGATGAAGAGTTAGCGCTTGCGGTAGAAAGCAATACGATTTTTGCTCGCATGTCGCCGCTCAGTAAAGAGCGGGTGGTCCGCTGTCTACGTGATCTAGGCCATGTGGTCGGGTTTATGGGCGATGGCATCAACGACGCACCGGCACTGCGCGCTGCTGATATCGGTATTTCCGTGGATGGCGCGGTGGATATCGCCAAGGAAGCGGCAGATATCATCTTGCTGGAGCGCAGCTTAATGGTGCTCAAGGATGGTGTGATTGAAGGCCGTAAAACCTTTAGCAATATGCTCAAATACATTCGCATGACGGTCAGTTCGAACTTCGGTAACGTGTTTTCAGTGCTGATTGCCAGTGTCTTTCTGCCGTTCCTACCAATGCTGCCGCTGCAGTTGCTGACGCAGAATCTGCTATATGACATTTCGCAGATTGCTATTCCCTTCGATAACGTTGATGAAGAAGAAGTGCGTCAGCCGCTGACTTGGAATGCCGATGGTGTCGGCCGCTTTATGCTGTTTTTTGGCCCGCTCAGTTCGATATTCGACATCATCACTTTTGCGATAATGTGGTACGTGTTTATGGCCAATAGCGTCGAAAATCAGGCGCTATTTCAGTCGGGTTGGTTTGTCGTAGGCTTGCTGACGCAAACGCTGATTGTGCACATTATTCGTACGCCAAAAATGGCCTTTATTGAAAGCCGCGCATCGGCATCGTTAATCGCTGCAACACTGGTGATTATGGCAATGGCTATTTTCCTACCGATGGGACCGTTGGCTGGCTACTTTAAGATGCAGGCTCTGCCGTGGTCTTACTTTATTTGGTTGTTTGCCATCGTGGTTGGTTACGTCGCGCTGACCTCCTTAGTGAAACGCTACTATATCCGCCGCTTTGGTTGGCATTGAGCGCGCTTTTCTACACAATCGCCCGCTAGCGTCGGGTGAGGCTTGGATCGTTAACCAGCAAAACTGAGGATGACTGATGCTATTAGAGATAGTCGCTGCAAATTAGAGACTAATATTATTTAAATGATTTTAAGTTTAATAAAAACAATGAGGTCTGTTTGATAGGGTCGCTAGATTTTTAATGTGCATATATATAATAAGACCATTAGCTGCCGTCATACTTAAACTGGTACAGCTTTCGTTTATATAGCGTGGCTATTTATTATGCGCAGTTCTGGTACAGTCAAGGCTCTATAACTTGCAGGAGGCTTTTTATGTATTATGTTGATATGCCAAGCGCCGAAGAAATTGGTGCCCTCAACCTCGTTCGTTCTGATGCGAGTATCTCGATTTATTTGCCGACGACTCCGGTTACTCGTGACATCGAGCAGAGCCGGATCAACCTTGGCAATCTAGTCAAGAAGGCCGTTACTCAGCTTGAAGCTGCGGGTTTCGATAAGCGAAGAATTGTATCGCTGCAAGAACAGTTCTCTGATTTATTAGCCGATGATGAGTTTTGGGATCATCAGGCCAATAGTTTGGCAATTCTGGCCACGCCTGAATCACTGCGTACCTACCGCATGGCGAATAAGATCAACCCTGCTGTTGAGGTGTCTGATCGTTTCCATCTGAAGCCGCTACTGCGTGCGATTACCTTTCCGCATGCTGCGCATATTTTGGCTCTGTCAGAAAACGCAGTACGCCTGATTGAAGTTTCTGCAGATATGCCTGCCCGTGAAATTACTGTACAGAATATGCCGACAGATGCGGCGACTGCTGGTGGTAAGGCGGTTAATAAAAACTACACTGGGACCGGACACCGACATGGTTCGCAGGGAGAAGGTTTTTATCTTGCACGCTATGTGCGCAAACTTGA
This sequence comes from Denitrificimonas caeni, assembly GCF_905120345.1. Taxonomy (GTDB): domain Bacteria; phylum Pseudomonadota; class Gammaproteobacteria; order Pseudomonadales; family Pseudomonadaceae; genus Denitrificimonas; species Denitrificimonas caeni_A. The sequence goes on from NZ_CAJHOA010000003.1 coordinate 124,850, forward strand.
TGCAGCGCTGCGCCCTGTTCTGATGGGATCTGATCTGCCGCTCATTTTGGCAACAACCAAACAGCTGGAAGCATTGTTCCGTTCGTTGAGTGTCATTCCTGCGCTGTCCAGAACTATCTCAGGCAACCCTGAACACTTGACTGAGTCTGATTTGGCAAGTGCGGCACGACCTGTACTCGATGCTCACTATGCAGAGAAAATTCAAGACTTCCATCGCTTGTTTGAAGAGCGTACCGGTCAGCAGCGCACAACGACGGATATTACCGATGCTGCGCGACTGGCGACCTTCGGTGGTATCGACAGACTTCTGGTCGATATTGACGGCGTAGTTGACGGCACGATTGACGATGAAACAGGAGTTGTTTCTTTTGCTGCTGAGGGCAATGCGATTAACTACGGTATTGTCGATGAAATCACCGGTCGCGCACTGCGCTCAGGCGCTAAGGTTATGGCTGTGCGTAAGGCTGATATCCCTGGTGGTCACGACTTAGCGGTGATCTCGCGCTATCCAATCTAAGGACAAGATAAATAACTGAGATTTTCTTGGCGTTCTGCTTACTGTTGTCATTCAGTCATGAGACTTAAGCAGGGCAAACTGGCTCGCCATGCTGGTTATTGGCTTAGTGTTTAAATAGTTGATCCGTAAACTGAACTAAAATAAGCGCGCAGAACCGAAAGGACTGCGCGTTTTTATATTGAGCTATTAACTGCGAATATATCTAGAGAAACTGATGGTATATATTTTATTACTTGAATGAAACTGGGCTTGTCTGATATATGAAATACTAATCAATATATCAAACTTTCTACTGCACGGTGAGACGGTATGGGACACAGCGAAGAACATAAAACGCATCGGACCGGCTGGCTGCGCGCGGCGGTGCTTGGGGCCAATGATGGCATCGTTTCCACTACCAGTTTGGTGTTAGGCGTTGCCGCTTCTGGAGCGAGTACGCAAACCGTTGTGATTGCTGGGGTCGCCGGTCTCGTTTCAGGGGCGATGTCGATGGCTGCTGGCGAGTATGTCTCTGTCAGCTCCCAAGCTGATACTGAGCGTGCCGATCTGGCGCGTGAAAGAGAAGAGTTGGCAACGAATCCTCAGCATGAGCACGAGGAGTTGACATTGATCTATATTGAACGTGGTTTGGAGCGGACGCTAGCATCCAGTGTCGCTACGCAACTGATGGCGCATGATGCGCTCGGTGCACACGCTAGAGACGAGCTTGGTATTTCCGCTACGCTTACGGCAAAGCCGGTGCAAGCAGCATTTGCTTCTGCTGCCATGTTTGCTGCGGGAGCTGCGTTACCATTATTAGTCGTGCTAATAGTGCCGAGTGCTGCGCTGATGTGGAGCCTCGCAGGCAGTGCTTTGTTGTTCCTTACGCTATTGGGTTTTCTGGCGGCGTATGCCGGTGGCGCGCCTTTGCTCCCATCAGTATTGCGTGTCTCTTTTTGGGGGGCAATCGCTATGGGTTTGACCACCGCAGTCGGCACACTTTTTGGAGTGACGACATAAGAAATGTCTTTTCATAGGGTTAAGACGAAATAGTTTTATCATACCGCTTAATTTGGGCGTTATATTTTGATAAGGATAAGGAAATATTTCTGATAAATATGAAAACTCTCCTAAATAAACAGAGCCAAATAACTGAGCAGGCATTAGCAGCAATCGCTCACATGCCAACGAAAAGTCTGCCAGTTTTAATCAGTGACGATTTCATGCAAGGGTTAACTGATGCTGACTTTATGCGTATTGCCGTGCTCCTTGCGCAAAAGAGTTATGACGAAGGAGGCTGCCCAATTGGCGCGGTCATTGTTGATAACTCAAGTAAGCAGATCGTCGGCAAAGGGCACAACACCTTGGTGCAAGATAACCATCCCTATAACCACGGCGAAACCTCTGCGATTGGCGATGCTGGGCGCATCGATTTTAGTAAGACAACGCTGTATACCAGTTTAAGTCCATGTGTCGTGTGTGCGACGCTGCTCTATATGCGAGGATTGAGTCGTGTGGTGGTTGGCGATATAACCAATGCTTGCGGTACTGAAACATTGTTGCGGGAAAAAGGTGTACAGGTTGATATTTTACAAGACCAGCAAGGCATAGCGCTTTATGCGCATTTCCGTTCTGAAAAACCTGAGCAGGACTTAGAAGACTGGCAAGGTCTGAGTGCTGTAAAAAATAAGATTAATCTATAATGACTAGAGTATTACGCTCACTATTATGCCCTCAAACTCAGACTGAATGAGTTGCTTGCTTGTCTAGTTTTTGCGACCTAAGCGGTCTATTGCTACTGCGGTAAACTCCGCAGCCTAAGCTCCACTGTGGAGTCTAAGAGGGTATAAACTTTAGTCTATAAAACTCCGCTTTCACTGCATAAGAGCGTTTAGTTTTGCTAGGGTAAATGAGAAAACTTGCCGATAGGAGTTGAGATGACAACAACAAAAAATCCTCACGAGCTAGCCAGTTGGTTGGTTGCGCAATCGCCCGATGCGACGATTTATTCAGACAAAGAAGGCCTTGTGCGCTTGTGGAATGCTGCGGCGGAAAAAATGTTTGGTTTTTCTGCTGAACAAGCCTTAGGTCAAAGCTTGGATATTATTATTCCCGAGAAACTACGTAAAATGCATTGGCGGGGTTTCGATGCCGCGATTGCTGCCGGCGTGACCAAACACAGCGGCAAACCTATGGCAACCAAAGCGTTGCGCGCAGATGGCAGTGAGTTCTACACGGAAATGGGTTTTGCCTTGATTATGAATGATCAAGGCGAGGTCGTTGGTACGGTGGCGCAGGCTCGAGACATCACTGAACGCTATGAAAAAGATCGAGCTGAACGCCAGCGCCTGCGCGAGAAAGATAAGCCTGCTGCCGATCCGGCCTAGAGTCGTCAGTTAACCTGAAGTGTTGATCGGGGCGAGATTCAATACGCAGAGTATCTTGAGTCGAATTCACAGTGTCATTGGGCTTTTAGTAGGCGCAATTACGCTGTCATTGGCCGTGGTTAAATATTAACTAATAATTGGCGAGTAGAGCTGGACGGTATTCTCTACAATTCAAATTCGCGATCCAAGTCTACGTGCGACCCAGCGATGGTACAGCCAAGCGAGAGTAGGGCGGATCACCGGCAAGGCGATCAACCATGCCAGCGGTTTCAGCAGCGTAACTCGAGACATCAACAGAATATAAGCATCCATTTCTCGATGTACTGTACCTTGCGCATCTTTAACGTGTAGCTCGCGCAGGGCTTTGTTTGGATCAATACCTTGCTGACGCAGCTCATCATCTCGTCCGGTAATATCCAACCATTCAACGCTATCGCCTGTTTTACCTTCAAGCTTTTCATACCAGCGTCGATCGCGGATGCAAACGGAGCAAGCACCATCATAAAAGACGGTGAGCTTTCCTGAAAATATACTCATTGAATACCTCCTGAGATACCGTACGCTTTATCAAGACTCTAACATAACGTCACTTTTTCAGTTGATTGAAGTATTTGCTGGCGGGCCTCATTTTGATTGAGGTGTTTCCAGGGAGCGTCTTCGTAGCCAAAATTAAGACAATCAAATAGTAAAGATAATGATATAATATGTTTTTAGATTATTGATATATGTCAACTAACGAAAGTCATTGACACCATAGTAAAATACATGCTTTATTTTACTATGCATTTGGATCTAGGCTTGTTTCGATCTGCTATTTAGTGTGAGCTTTATACTGCAGATTAATAATAGATCGGTGCTCGATAATCCTAATATAACTACAAAGAAATGAGGGAATATCATGGACAATCAAAGCCGTCGTAAATTTATGCGCAATAGTTTAATCGCTATCGCCGCTTTGCCTTTAGGGGCGAGCCTTCTGTCTCAACGTGCCTTCGCTCAAGAGTTGACGCCGCTTGATCCATCTGCGCCTCAGGCTCAGGCGTTGCATTACGTAAAAGTTGCCGCAGAAGCCAGTGACAATGCTTCATATAAAGAGGGCAGTAAGTGTTCAGGTTGTATGTTCTTCCAAGAAGCGAATAATGGCTGTCAACTGTTCCCGCAAAGCAGTGTTGAGCCCGAGGGTTGGTGTCAGTCTTGGGTGCAAAAGGCCTAAGCACTGTCAATCGCTTGATATCAATAGAAAGTCGAGACAGGTTATCTTGTCAGCGCTGTCTCGACTTATCTAAATACATTTTCTGTATGGCTAGGGCGGTGCGAAATACCTTTGTTTCTAGCAATAATCAAGCCCTGAGTCTTAGAACGCTTGTACTGCTATGGGTTTGCGAGTAAATCTGTAGGCTCTAGCCGCAACTTAAGGATGAGCTCGTATGACGTACCTGCAGCAAACGATTATGGCTGTGTTCTTGATGGTTTCTGGAGTTCAGAGTGCTATGGCTGCAGAAGAAGCGAAATACACTGTGGTCCTCAAGGAGCAGAACTTTGAAGTGCGCGCGTATGAGTCGCATGTTCTTGCTGAAACCTTAGTGGAGGGTGGCTTTGCCAGTGCTGGTAATAAGGCGTTTGCTCGGTTGTTTAAATATATTACCGGTAACAATATATCCCAGCAAAAAATACCAATGACTGCGCCGATAACCCAAGCGGTTGACAGTGAAAAAATCGCTATGACCTCGCCGGTGAGTCAGCAGCAAGTCAATGGTCAGTGGGCGGTCAGTTTTATGATGCCAGCGTCCTCTTCGCTGGAGACGCTTCCTCAACCTAAAGATCCGCGCATCGTCTTGCGTCACGTTCCTGCTCAGCATATTGCCGTGGTGCGTTACTCAGGCGCATGGCGTGAGAAGAGTTATCAAAACAATAGTGATGCGCTGTATGCCTGGATAAACAAAAAGGGTTTTAAGCTGGCTGGCGAGGCGCAGTGGGCGCGTTATAACCCACCGTTTACCCTATGGTTCTTAAGACGTAATGAGGTTTTAGTACCTATCGACATACCGCTTGCCTCTCAGTAGAGACAAAAATATCAGCGATATTGTAGTTGTCGTCTTATTGTCTTATTGATAAGACATCGCATACCCTCTGTAAAACTCTTGAGAAGCGTGTCACAACAACAGCTTTAACGTACTTTTTATCAACAGCCACACTACAACTGGTTGCAGCATAGTAATAGTATTAAAGCTTATATTTTGGGCTTTGATCAAAAGGAATTGTTATGCGCAAAGTAATGCTTGTCTTCATGTCTCTTATGCTAGCTGCATGTTCATCGCTGTTAACGCCTAGGCCGGTTGACAGTGAGTATTTTACTACTCTTGGTGGCAGCTTTCTAATGACGTTGGGGAAAAATCCAAGCAAAACGTATGGGGTTAATCTGCTGATTAAAAAGGATCTGCCAGACAATACTTATGCTGTGATTGAATTTGAAAATCCAGAAAATAAAACGCTTCCCTATATCAGCGAAGGGCCAATTGAAGAAATCAAAAATATATTTGCAGGACATTATAAAAATGTATTAGTGCTGACGTCGCCTCACGTTACAGGCATAAAGCCGCATACCAATTACGGCATCATTATCAGTCTCTACTCAGATGAAAGTAAGCAAGAACTCGTGACTAGGCATCAACAATGGGTCAGTTCTTCTTATATTAGTGATTGACTTTTTATGACGAATACGACGCGAAGGTCCGGCTGTTTAATAAATCGCGCTACAACGCCTAGCATCTAGAACAAGGCAACTTCCTCTGCCGTCAGCACGCGGCTTTCACCGGGAGCAAGATCAGTATCGAGCCTTAAGGTACCCACTTGCTCGCGGTGCAATTGCTCTACATTGTTACCAATCGCGGCAAACATCCGGCGAACTTGATGGTAACGGCCTTCATGTACATGGACTAAGGCTTCGCGCTCATTGAGTATTTCCAGCAGGGCTGGTGCGGTTGGCTTATCTTCACCCGTTAGTTGTAAACCTGCAGCAAAGGCGCTGATATTGTCTTCGGTGAGCGGTTCTGACAGCCACGCATGATAAATTTTCAGGCATTGCTGTTTGGGTGACGTGATGCGATGCGACCATTGGCCATCATCAGTAATCAATAACAACCCTGTGGTGTCGAGATCTAGCCGTCCAACTGTATGCAGCTTGTTGATGTTGGGTACATCTAAATAAGTAAATATGGTTCTGTGCCGTGAGTCATGGTTAGCGCAGACACAATCAAGCGGTTTATGCATCATCAGGTACGTCGGTCCTATAAGCTCAAGTTGCTCATCATTCCACATCACTTTGGCTGCGCTCGACACTTGCAACGCTGCTTTTTTCTGCACCACACCATCGATGGTCACCTCGGCACGTTGTAGTGCCTTGGTAGCTTCTTTCCGGCTCATGCCAGTTGTTTCAGATACAAATCGATCAAGCCGCATGGGGATCTAGTCTTCTCAAGTCAATAATGTCGGTATTATAACGCACCCGCCGCGTGCTTATCAGCTTGCGTGTTAAATGGACTCTTGATTAATAATACGCTTGGCATCGACCGATACCGACTTACAGCGAGTATCCATATTTTAGTTAACAATGCTGGTGGTGGGGCGGGGAAAGAAAGCCCGTTCGAAATCACCCTAGAGCAATTTGAGCGACCGCTTCAAATCAACGTGTTTAGCGCAGTTATGTGCGCCGCATATGCAGGAGGCAGGTTACGGTTCGATTATTAATATGTCGTCGATGAATTCGGTTAATAAAAGTCCTGCTATCAGCGCTTATGCCGCTTCAAAAGCTGCGATCAATCACATGACCGCCAACCTCGCTCATGATTATGGTTCTGTGATTCGGATCAATGCGGTTGGACCGGGTGCGGTGAGAGCCGGCGCATTAGCGACAGTGCTGACGCTGGAAGTTGAGGCGCGTATGCTGGCGCGCACGCCGATTAAGCGCCTCGGTGAGCCAGAAGATATTGCCGGTGCGGTACTTTATTTTGCTGCACCAATCTCGCAGTGGGTCAGTGGGCAAGTACTGTTCGTTAATGGTGGTGGTGTGCAAACGTTAGATTAAGTGAGAAGGTTTGCCTGCGCATCAATACTCCGTTGAGGGCATGCAGATGCGCAGTGCTGTGGGTGGTTCAATAGGTTGCAGATTAACGAAATTACGCTTAAATAAATGCAATTGTGCTACCCTTGCAGCCTTTTAAATATTCATTCAAGGTTGGCAATATGCTGCGCTTACGATGGTTAGGGCTGTTATGCGGATTCGCTTTAGTCGGAGCTACGCAGGCTAATGATGCTGAGCAGATTGTTCGGCAAGCACTGCTGTCGATACAGCCCGACTTACCTATTGAAAAAATTACTGTCAGTCCGATGCCGAACTTGTATCAAATCGAGTTGAAAGGCGGTCGTTTGCTCTACGCCAGCGCTGATGGTGAGTTTTTGTTACAAGGCAACTTGTTTCAAATACAGAATGGCCAAGCGACAAACCTAACCGAACAGGTTGAACAGCTCGCCATTGCTAAACAGATCAATAGCATCCCTCTAGATGAGATGGTCGTGTTTGCTGCGCAGAATACTAAAACGCATGTTACCGTATTTACTGATACCGATTGCGGCTACTGCCAGAAGCTGCACAGTGAAGTAGCAGAGCTTAATAAGCTCGGTGTAGACGTTCGTTACTTAGCTTTTCCGCGCCAAGGCGTTGGCAGTCATGGCTACGAAACCTTGACCAGTATCTGGTGTGCTGATGACCGTTTAGATGCTATGGATCAAGCTAAAGCACGCCGTAGCGTACCAAAGAAAACATGCAAGAATCCGATTGATAAGCAGTACGCTTTAGGGCAAACAGTCGGTGTGCAAGGTACGCCAACTATAATTTTAGCCAATGGACAGATTATTCCTGGCTACCAACCTGCGCAGCAATTGGCTGCTCAAGCATTAAAAGCACAGCCCTAGGTTGACCGACACCGATAGGCTTCGTACAGTGCAGTATTTTGCCGCTCATACTCTGTTGGGCGGGTTTATTTTATTTGACGATGGGGACGATGCAGCGTGAAACCAGTTAAAGTAGGGATCTGTGGTTTAGGCACCGTTGGCGGTGGTACTTTTAATATTCTCAAGCGTAACGCTGAAGAGATTACTCGGCGCGCAGGCTGTTCGATTGACGTGGTCCAAGTGGCTTCACGTGCTGTCAATCCGCAATGCGATACCAGTACTACTGAAGTGACTGATGACGTATTTGCCATCGTCGATAATCCTGAAATTGATGTGGTCGTTGAGCTGATTGGTGGTGACACCCTCGCCAAAGAAATCGTGTTGCGTGCCATTGAAAACGGTAAACATGTGGTTACCGCTAATAAAGCGCTGATCGCTGTACACGGTAATGAGATTTTTGCCCGTGCCCGTGAGAAGGGTGTGATGGTCGGCTTTGAAGCGGCTGTGGCTGGCGGTATCCCAGTGATTAAAGCCATCCGTGAAGGTTTGGCAGCCAACCGGATCAATTGGTTGGCGGGGATTATCAATGGTACCGGTAACTTTATTCTCAGCGAAATGCGTGAAAAAGGCCGCACCTTTGAAGATGTTTTGCAAGAAGCACAAGCATTGGGTTATGCCGAAGCCGATCCAACCTTTGATGTGGAAGGTATTGATGCCGCGCATAAGCTGACTATCTTAGCTTCAATTGCTTTTGGTATCCCGTTACAGTTTGACAAAGCTTACACCGAAGGCATTACTGAGCTGACCACTGCTGATGTCAATTACGCTGAAGCATTGGGTTATCGCATCAAGCACTTAGGTGTGGCGCGTCGTACTGATTTAGGCATTGAGTTGCGTGTGCATCCAACTTTGATCCCTGCTGACCGTTTGATTGCCAATGTGAATGGCGTGATGAATGCGGTAATGGTTAATGGTGATGCTGTCGGTAGTACCCTGTATTACGGTGCTGGCGCAGGTATGGAGCCGACGGCTTCTGCTGTGATTGCTGATATTGTTGATGTCGCGCGTTCCATGGCCTGTGATCCTAAACACCAAGTGCCCGCATTGGCGTTCCAATCTGACGCTTTATCTGAGCATCCAATTTTGGCGATTGATCAGTGCGAGAGCGCCTATTACCTGCGTATCCAAGCGAAAGACCACCCAGGTGTGTTGGCGCAAGTCGCGAGCATCTTATCGGTGCGCGGTATTAATATTGTATCGATTATGCAAAAAGAAGCGGAAGAGTCAGATGGTTCAGTACCGATGATTCTGTTGACACACCGCGTGCAAGAGCAGCGTATTAATGATGCTATTATTGCTCTAGAAGCGCTCGAGACTGTACAGACGCCAGTGGTGCGTATTCGTGTTGAACAGTTGGGTTAATTTCAAGTTAAGCGATTACAAAGGTTGTTACTTATGCGTTATATAAGCACGCGTGGCCAAGCTCCAGCGTTGAATTTTGAAGATGTATTATTAGCCGGTTTAGCCAGTGATGGCGGTTTGTATGTGCCAGAAAACTTGCCGCGCTTTACCGTGGAAGAAATTGCCTCTTGGGCTGATTTGCCCTATCACGAATTAGCCTTTCGGGTGATGCGCCCCTTTGTTGCGGGTTGCATTGACGATGCTGATTTTAAAGCGATTCTCAAAGATACCTATGGTGTCTTTGAGCACAGTTCAGTGGCACCTTTGCGCCAACTCAATGGTAATGAGTGGGTGTTGGAGTTGTTCCACGGCCCAACCTTAGCCTTTAAAGACTTTGCTTTGCAGTTATTGGGCCGTTTACTGGATCACTTCCTCACCAAACGCAATGAGCGTGTGGTGATTATGGGTGCCACTTCTGGTGATACTGGTTCGGCGGCGATTGAAGGCTGCCGTCGTTGCGACAATGTCGATATTTTTATTCTGCACCCGCATCAGCGTGTGTCGGAAGTGCAGCGTCGACAAATGACCAGTGCGCTGAGCGATAATATTCACAATATTGCCATTGACGGTAACTTTGATGATTGCCAAGAGATGGTCAAAGCCAGCTTTGCTGATCAGTCGTTCCTTAAAGGCACGCGTTTAGTCGCGGTGAACTCGATCAACTGGGCGCGCATCATGGCGCAGATCGTGTACTACTTCCACGCGGCAATTCAGCTCGGTGGCCCGCAGCGCTCTGTTGCATTCTCAGTGCCGACCGGTAACTTTGGCGATATTTTTGCCGGTTACTTAGCGCGCAATATGGGTCTGCCGATTAATCAGCTGATTGTTGCTACCAACCGTAACGATATCTTGCACCGCTTTATGAGTGGTAATCGTTATGACAAAGATACCTTGCATCCAACACTGTCGCCATCGATGGATATTATGGTGTCGTCGAACTTTGAGCGTTTACTGTTCGATATGCATGGTCGCAATGGCGCTGCAGTGACTGAATTGATGGATCATTTCCGCGCCACTGGTGAAATGCGAGTGACCGATGAGCGTTGGACTGAGACTCGTAAGTTGTTTGATTCATTAGCAGTTGATGATGAGCAAACCTGTGCGACCATCGCGCAAGTGTATAAAGATACCGGTGAGTTGTTAGATCCGCATACGGCGATTGGTGTACATGCTGCGCGTGAGTGCCGTCGTAGCTTATCCACGCCAATGGTGATCTTGGGTACAGCGCATCCAGTTAAGTTCCCAGAAGCAGTCGAGAAGGCTGTGCCAAGTGCCAGCCCACGCTTGCCAGCGCATATGGCTGACTTATTTGAGCGTGAAGAGCGCTGCACGGTCTTGGCCAATGACTTGGCAACAGTGCAAGATTTTGTCAGTCAGCGTGGTAATCGTGGTAAGCCTTTATAGGTTGTATTGTTAAATAATAAACCCCAGGTCAGTTCATAGGCTCTGGGGTTTTTTTATGTCTAAATACAGCAGGGTAATATCAACGGATATTGTTTGTGCGTGGGTTGCCGGTTGTTAGAGGTTGTTGGCGGACAGTCAAGATATAAGCGGGTGGTATTGGTGAGTGAGCTGAAGCGGGAAGCGCGCCTGACGCTGAGTTGTAGCAGAAGTTGTATTGTTATGAATTTTAGACAATAAAAAACCGGCCTAAGCCGGTTCTTTATTAAACATGCTATCGCAATTAAGCGGCAGCTTGACTCAGCGTTTTGATGTGCTGATTCAGGCGGCTTTTGTTACGAGCAGCTTTGTTTTTGTGGATGATGCCTTTATCGGCCATACGGTCGATAACAGGAACAGCCAATTTGTAAGCAGCTTGTGCTTTTTCTAAATCTTTAGCTTCGATGGCTTTAACTACATTTTTGATGTAGGTACGCACCATAGAACGTAGGCTACCATTATGGTCGCTACGCTTATCAGCCTGTTTAGCGCGTTTTTTGGCAGAAGGGCTGTTGGCCACGTCGTACTCCTCGAAAACTTTTAGTTGAATGTATCAAAATAGGCCGCGAATGATGCAGCTAAATTAATGGATTGTCAAGTTGCTGTTTTCGAATACACAGAGAAACACTTTAAGAGTGCACAAATTTATTCGCACAGCAAGTTACCGCGCATAAGTATACGCAGACGAAGTGCAGAATGCATGCTTTCTCTGCAATCTTTATGGTATCCCCTTGAGCAAGCGACTAAACTTGTGCGCTTAATTTGGAAGAGTGCACCATGAGCAACGCTGCTGATACACCAACAAAACTAAAAACCTCCAGCCTTTTACGTTCCAGTGCAGTGGTCAGCGTGATGACATTGCTCTCGCGTATCTTAGGTATGGTGCGCGATATGGTGGTTGCTAGCTACTTTGGCTCAGGCGCATCAGCGGATGCATTCTTCGTCGCATTTAAGATACCTAACTTTTTGCGCCGCTTATTTGCTGAAGGTGCTTTTGCCCAAGCCTTTGTGCCAGTGTTGTCCGAGTATCGAGAGCAACGCTCATTCGCCGAGGTTAAGCAGCTGGTGGATCGTACCGCCGCTATGTTGGGTTTGATTTTAACCGCACTCACTGCCTTGGGTGTGGTGATGTCGCCGTATTTAATTATGTTATTTGCCCCTGGCTTCCACGATGAACCCAGTAAAATGCAATTGGCCGGTGAGTTGCTGCGCATTACCTTTCCGTATTTATTGCTGATTTCGTTAACGGCATTTTGTGGCGGGATTCTGAATAGTTACGGTCGTTTTGCGGTACCGGCCTTTACTCCAGTGCTGTTGAATATCTCGATGATTGGCGCGACGATATTTTTAACTCCTTACTTTGCTGAGCCGGTGATGGCCTTGGCCTGGGGTGTGTTTATTGCCGGTGTTGCGCAGCTGTTATTTCAAATGCCATTCTTGTGGAAAATGCGTTTGTTACCACGACCGCGAGTCGTGGCCGATGATCCTGGGGTAAAACGGATCATGCTGCTGATGCTGCCGGCCTTGTTTGGTGTGTCGGTCAGTCAGATCAACTTGCTCTTGGATACGGTGCTAGCGTCGTTCTTGCAGACAGGTAGTGTCTCTTGGCTGTACTACGCTGATCGTTTATCGGAATTACCTTTAGGTGCGTTTGGTATCGCCATTGGTACAGTGATTTTGCCGGCGTTATCGCGCCATCATTCCACCGCTAAACCTGAAGAGTTTTCCAACACCATTGATTGGGCGCTGCGTATGGTGTTGCTGGTCGGTGTGCCTGCGGCGTTGGCCTTGGCTATTTTAGCTGAGCCTTTGATTGCGACATTGTTCTTCTATGGTGCGATGACCGCGACGGATGTCACTCAAGCGGCAGGAGCATTACAAGCCTATTCACTGGGCGTGCTGACCTTTATGTTAATTAAAGTGTTGGCGCCGGGCTTCTTTGCCCGTCAGGATTTAAGAACGCCGGTGCGCATTGCCATTATTTGTATGGTGGTCAATATGGTGCTCAACCTAATCTTGATTTGGCCGTTACAGCATGTGGGTTTAGCATTGGCGACCTCGTTAGCCAGTATGCTTAATACCGGTTTGCTGTTGCGGGGTCTGTACCGTGCTGGTGTGTATAAGCCTGCGCCGGGTTGGACGCTGTTTATTTTACGTTTATTGGCTGCGTGTGCAGCGATGTTAGCGCTAGTATTGTGGCTCAATGAGCCGAGTAGTGAATGGTTTGCGTGGGGCTGGCAGCGTCGCGTCTGGGAAGTGACGTTGTTGGTGGCTGGCGGGATTATAGTGTTTGCGGTTACCTTGTTCGCCAGCGGCATTCGAATGCGTCATCTACGCCGTTAAATGGACTAAAGGTGCGTCAATGCCTTTGCTGTGGGTATAATCAGAGTCTTTGTTGGCAAGATATAAAATATGCAGTTGGTTCGCGGTTTACACAATGTCTCTCCAACACATCATGGGTGTGTTGCCACTATTGGTAATTTTGATGGTGTCCATCTTGGACATCAGGCGATATTAACGCGTCTGCGTGATAGTGCCGCGCGTCTTAATTTACCCAGTTGTGTGATTGTTTTTGAGCCGCAGCCTCGGGAGTTTTTTAATCCTGAGACAGCGCCAGTACGGTTAACTCGATTGCGCGATAAACTGCAGTTGTTTCGCGACGCGGGCATTGATCAGGTTTTATGTATTGCTTTTAATAAACGCTTTCGCCAGCTCAGTGCCGAAGATTTTGTCCAGAGCGTACTGATTGATGCTCTAGGTATTCAGCACTTGCAAGTCGGCGATGATTTTCGTTTTGGCTGTGATCGCGCCGGCGACTTTACATTTTTACAAGACGCAGGGCTGCGCTGTGGTTTTAGCGTGGAACCCACTGCTACGGTAGAAATCGACGGTCAACGAGTGAGTAGCACTTGGCTGCGCGCTGCTTTGGCGGATGCTGACTTTAGTTTGGCGCGGCGCTTGTTGGGTCGACCTTACAGTATTGATGGCCGTGTCATGCATGGTAAACAATTGGGACGCACCTTAAACGCACCGACTGCAAATGTGCAACTTAATCGCCATCGCGCGCCTTTGCATGGTGTGTACTTAGTTTCAGTAAAACTGCACAGTGGGCGACAGGTGCCTGGAGTTGCTAATATAGGCACACGCCCAACTGTGGATAGTGGACAAAAAGCACATTTAGAAGTGCATTTATTAGATTTTTCTGGCGATTTATATGGCCAGCACCTTGCTGTTACGTTCCTGAAGAAGATACGTAATGAGCAGCGTTTTGAATCACTGCCTCAACTACAAGAGGCAATTGCTGCGGATATCGCGCAGGCAAAAACACTTTGGCAGCATTTTCACACCCTTTAATGAGTGACTTGGAACCAACATGACCGACTATAAAGCGACGCTTAACCTGCCGAAAACGGCATTTCCGATGAAGGCAGGCCTCCCCACCCGTGAACCGCAAATGCTGGCGCACTGGGATAGCATTAACCTGTATCAGAGAATGCGTCAGATTGGCGAAGGTCGGCCTCGTTTTATTCTGCATGATGGCCCTCCGTATGCAAACGGCAATATTCACATTGGTCATGCGGTGAATAAAGTCATTAAGGATATGATTGTGCGCAGTAAAACCCTTGCTGGTTTTGATGCGCCGTATGTGCCCGGTTGGGACTGTCACGGCCTACCGATTGAACACAAAGTTGAAGTCACCCACGGTAAAAACTTACCGGCTGATAAAGTGCGTGAGTTGTGTCGTACCTATGCTGGTGAGCAGGTTGAAGGTCAAAAAGCTGAGTTTATTCGCTTAGGCGTGGTGGGCGACTGGGATAATCCGTATAAAACTATGGATTTTGCCAACGAAGCTGGTGAAGTGCGTGCATTAGCGAAAATGGTTGAAGGTGGTTTTGTTTTTAAAGGTCTGAAACCCGTGAACTGGTGCTTTGACTGCGGCTCGGCCTTGGCTGAAGCGGAAGTTGAATACCAAGACAAACGCTCAGAAGCCATTGATGTGGGCTTTAACAGCGCTGATTTAGTCAAGCTGGCACACGCCTTTGCCTTGCCAGACATTACTAAAAACGTACAAATCGTGATTTGGACCACTACGCCATGGACTATTCCAGGTAACCAAGCACTGAACGTGCACCCCGAAGCAATTTATGCGCTGGTCGACGTCGGCGATAAAATTTTGCTGCTGGCTGATACGTTGGTTGAAGAAAGCTTGGCGCGTTACGGCCTCGAAGGCGAAGTGATTGCTCGTGCCAAGGGTGAAGCTTTAGAGCTTTTAGAGTTTAACCATCCATTCTATGAGCGTGTCGCGCCAGTTTATTTGGCGGATTATGTTGAGCTGGATGCCGGTACCGGTATCGTTCACTCTGCGCCTGCTTATGGTGAAGATGACTTCTACACCTGTAAACGCTACGGCATGAGCAATGATGACATTATCAGCCCAGTGCAAAGTAATGGTGTCTATGTGACCGATCTGCCATTTTTTGGCGGTCAGTTTATTTGGAAAGCTAATGCCAGTATCGTTGAGAAGCTTGCAGAGGTGGGTGCATTACTTAAGCATGAGACGATAGAGCACAGCTACATGCACTGCTGGCGTCATAAAACTCCACTGATTTACCGTGCTACGGCGCAGTGGTTTGTTGGTATGGATAAACAACCCGAGCAAGGTGAAACTTTACGTGTTCGCGCATTAGCGGCCATTGAGGAAACAGAGTTCACTCCATCTTGGGGTAAAGCCCGTTTACATAATATGATTGCTGGCCGTCCAGACTGGTGTATTTCCCGTCAACGTAACTGGGGCGTGCCGATTCCATTTTTCTTGCATAAAGCCACTGGTGAGCTGCATCCGCGCACAGTCGAATTGATGGAAGAGGTGGCGCAGCGTATTGAAAAAGCAGGCATCGAAGCCTGGTTTAAACTGGATCCAGCTGAGTTGCTGGGTGCCGAAGCGGCTGATTACGATAAAGTCACCGATACTCTTGATGTCTGGTTTGACTCCGGTACTACGCACTGGCACGTGTTACGTGGTTCGCACCCATTAGGGCATGAACACGGGCCGCGTGCTGACTTGTATTTGGAAGGTTCAGACCAACACCGCGGCTGGTTCCACTCATCCTTGCTGACAGGTTGTGCGATTGATGGTCACGCGCCCTACCGTGGTTTGCTCACTCATGGTTTTACCGTGGATGAGAAAGGCCGCAAGATGTCTAAATCGTTGGGCAACGTTGTCGCGCCACAAACCGTCACCAATAGTTTAGGTGCTGATATTTTACGGCTGTGGGCTTCGTCTGCAGACTACTCTAGCGAAATGGCTGTCTCTGACACTATTTTGCAGCGCAGTGCTGATGCTTACCGCCGGATCCGTAATACCGCGCGTTTCTTATTGTCGAACTTGGATGGTTTTAATCCAGCGACCGACTGTGTGCCTGCTGAGCAAATGATTGAGCTGGACCGTTGGGTGGTTGATGCTGCAGCGCGTTTGCAAGATGAAATCACTCAAGCCTATGACGAGTATCGTTTCCATAATGTCTATCAAAAAGTGCATAACTTCTGCGTGCAAGAGTTGGGTGGTTTTTATCTAGATATTATTAAAGACCGCCAATACACCACGGGTGAGAACAGCTTGCCACGTCGTTCGTGCCAGACTGCGCTGTACCATATTGCCGAAGCCTTGGTGCGCTGGATTGCGCCAATCTTGGTGTTTACTGCCGATGAGATTTGGCAGCATATCCCCGGTGAGCGTAATGAATCAGTGATCCTTAATACTTGGTATGAAGGCTTATCGCGTCTGCCGGCCGATAACACATTAAGCAGCGCTTACTGGACTGAGCTGATGGCGGTTAAAGTTGCCGTCAATAAAGAGTTAGAAAATCAGCGTAACGCCAAAGTGATTGGCGGTAACTTGCAAGCGCAAGTGACGCTGTACGCGGATGCGACGTTGGCGGAAAAACTCAATCGTTTAGGCGATGAACTGCGCTTTGTACTGATTACCTCAACCGCGCAAGTGGCTGATTTAGCCCAAGCCCCTGTCGATGCAGTGGACACAGAACTGGAAGGTCTAAAACTACATATCAGTAAGTCTGAACAGCCTAAGTGCGCGCGTTGCTGGCACCACCGTGCCGATGTTGGCTCAGTCGCAGCACATCCTGAGGCTTGTGCGCGTTGTGCCGATAACCTGGATGGTAAAGGTGAAGTGCGTCACTATGCGTAACTTGTACGTGACCGATGGGAGTGCAAGCTAATGGCGGCACGTTTTGGCAAGCTGGCGTGGCTCTGGATCAGTCTAGTCGTGATTGCGGCAGATCAGATCAGTAAGCATTGGTTTGTCGCTAATCTTAATATGTATGAGCAGATTGTGCTGATTCCCGATCTGTTCAGCTGGACCTTAGCCTATAACCGTGGCGCGGCGTTTAGTTTTTTAGCCAATGAAGCCGGTTGGCAGCGTTGGTTTTTTGCCGTGATCGCTTTGGCGGTTAGTGTGGTGTTAGTGGTTTGGCTGAAACGACTTAAGGCCAATGAAACGTGGCTGGCGATTGCTTTAGCGTTGGTCTTAGGGGGGGCGATTGGTAATTTATATGATCGCGTCGTCTTAGGACATGTGGTTGATTTTATTTTAGTGCACTGGAAAACCGAGTGGTATTTTCCAGCTTTTAATATTGCCGATAGTGCTATTACGGTGGGCGCCGTGATGCTCGCGTTAGATATGTTTCGCGGCAATAAACCAGCAAACAATGCTGTAACTGGAGCGCAGAGCAATGAGTGAACAACGTATTGGACAAAACAGCAAAGTAACCTTGCACTTTGCTTTGAAGTTTGACAGTGGTGATGTGGTCGATAGCAATTTTGACAAAGATCCCGCGACCTTTACTATTGGTGATGGCAGCTTATTACCTGGTTTTGAGCGAGCCTTATTTGGCCTTAAAGACGGCGATCAGCGCAGCTTTGAAATCCTCCCAGAGCAAGGCTTTGGCATACCCAATGAGCAAAATGTACAGACTATGCCGCGTAGCCAGTTTGATGATATGGAGTTGGATTATGGTGTACTGGTGATCTTTAAAGATGCCGCTGGCGGTGAAATGCCTGGCGTGGTTAAAGCCTTTAACGATCAACAAGTGACCATTGATTTTAACCATCCGCTAGCCGGAAAAGTCATCACCTTTGATGTGGCAATCATTACGGTGCAAAACAGCACCCTGTAACTGTAGAAGGCGGTATTGATGCGCATTAAACTAGCAAATCCACGTGGTTTCTGTGCCGGTGTTGACCGAGCCATTGAAATTGTTAACCGTGCGTTAGAGGTTTTCCAGCCGCCGATCTACGTGCGTCATGAAGTGGTGCACAATAAGTTTGTGGTTGAAGATTTACGTGCACGTGGTGCGGTATTTGTGGAGGAACTGGATCAAGTACCGGATGACAATATCGTTATTTTTAGTGCGCATGGTGTCTCTAAAGCGGTGCGCGATGAAGCCGAACGTCGTGGTTTGAAAATCTTTGATGCGACCTGTCCGTTGGTGACTAAAGTGCATTTGGAAGTTGTGCGCTATAGCAATGAAGGACGTGAGTGCGTGTTGATTGGCCATGCTGGTCACCCAGAAGTAGAGGGCACCATGGGGCAATATGACCCGCGTCATGGTGGACATATTTATCTGGTGGAAGATGAGGCCGATGTGGCGACTTTGCAGGTCAAAGTACCTGAGTGCTTAGCCTTCGTTACGCAAACGACTTTGTCGATGGATGATACCAGCCGTGTTATTGATGCCTTAAAAACACGCTTTCCAGCAATCAGTGGACCACGTAAAGACGATATTTGCTATGCCACACAAAACCGCCAAGATGCAGTCAAGGAACTGGCGAGCGTCTGTGATGTGGTTTTAGTCGTTGGCAGTCCTAACAGTTCGAACTCCAACCGCTTGCGCGAGCTCTCTGATCGTATGGGCACACCAGCCTATTTGGTTGATGGTGCCGAAGATTTAAAACCTGAATGGTTTTCTGAGCATGCTGTGGTTGGCGTCACTGCTGGTGCTTCAGCGCCAGAAGTGTTGGTGCAAGGGGTGATTGAGTGTTTGCGTGGCTGGGGTGCGCAAATGACTGAAGAGTTGGAAGGCCGTCCGGAAAATGTCACTTTCTCCATGCCCAAAGAATTACGTGTTGTCGCTGTTGATTAGTCAACAACGACACGTCTCAATGTCGAGCAGAGAGAAGTATTGATCGCTGCCTTTTGACGCGCTTTTAGCGTCGTCACTCAAGCTTTTAAAGCGTGACGATGTCAGTCTATACTGTATTTTATTGATTAAGTGTTGCCTGCGGATATTGGGCAGCGTCAACACCGCCGCACGCTGCGCGGCTTATCTCGAGGATTGACCATGAAGAAAGTTGTAATCAGCGGCACAGGCCTATTTACCCCTGCCCAAAGTATTTCCAATGATGAGTTGGTTGAAGCGTTTAATGCTTGGTCTCAGCAATTTAACGCTGAACATGCGGCAGAAATTGCTAGCGGTGAAATTGAAGCTAAACCTGAATCAAGTTCAGCCTTTATTGAAAAAGCTTCGGGAATTAAAAGTCGCTTTGTGATTGATAAAGCGGGCATCTTAGATCCTCAGCGCATGAGACCACGGATTCCTGAGCGCTCCAATGATGAGTGGGGGATTCTCTGTGAGATGGCTATGGTTGCCGCTAAAGAAGCGTTGCAGCGCTCGGGTCGCAGCGCCGCTGATATTGATGGCGTTATTGTTGCCTGTTCAAACTTGCAGCGTGCTTATCCTGCCGTCGCGATTGAAGTGCAAGCCGCTTTAGGTATTGAAGGTTTTGCCTATGATATGAACGTTGCTTGTTCGTCGGCGACCTTTGGTATGCAAGCGGCAGTCAATGCTATTCAAGCCGGTCAAGCGCGTGCAATCTTGATGGTCAACCCTGAGATTTGTACGGGTCACCTGAACTTCTGCGATCGTGATAGCCATTTTATTTTTGGCGATGCGTGCACCGCCGTGATTTTAGAAGACGCAGAGCTTGCGCTGTCTAAACATCAGTGGGAAGTTGTGAGTACTAAGCTGGTGACTCAGTTTTCCAATAATATCCGTAATAACGCTGGATACCTCAATCGTTGTGCTGACGAAGGCGTTGGCGCCGTTGATAAGCTATTTGTGCAAGAAGGCCGTAAAGTTTTCCGCGAAGTTTGCCCAATGGTTGCCAGCTTAATTGCTGAGCACCTAGACAGTAACCAAATTGATGTACAAAACGTGCAGCGTTTTTGGCTGCATCAAGCCAATCTGAATATGAATTTGCTGATTACTCGTAAGTTGTTGGGTCGTGACGCAAGCGCATCTGAAGCGCCAGTGATTCTAGATACCTATGCCAATACTAGCTCAGCAGGCTCAGTGATCGCGCTGCATTTACATCAAGATGATCTGAGCGCCGGTGCGATTGGTGTGCTGAGCTCATTTGGTGCTGGCTACTCAATCGGCAGTGTTATTTTGCGTAAGTGCTAAAAAGTATCATAACGCCTGCCGTCACTTGAACTGCAGGCGTTGTTATACTGGCTTTTAAGCGAGCGTCTTGATGCGTTTAGCAACAATTCTTTGTATACGCGGCGCACCAAGCATAATCAGGGTGAAAGCGATCGGCCAAGCAATATAAAAGGCTCTAAACCAGCGCAGTGTAAAGCCCTCGCTAATACCCGTATTCGCCCAAGTAATCACAAAAGTCATTGCTGTTACCATATAGATCGACATCAAAATAGCAAAAACCAGTGGTGCAAAGCGCGGTGCTATCACAGGGTTACTCTCCAGGATAAATTTGATTCGATTATAGAGCGTTTTTGTACAATACTCATCCATAGACTACGCGTACAGCTATGGAGAAGGTTATGTACAGTTTGTTTTTTTATGTTCCTGAAACGCATTTAGAAACCGTTAAAGCCGCTGTATTTGCTGCTGGTGCTGGCACTATTGGTGATTATAAACACTGCTGCTGGCAGGTGCTCGGCCAAGGACAGTTTCAACCGATGGCTGGTAGTCAGCCGTTTATAGGGCAGCAAAACCAGTTAGAAAAAGTCGCTGAGTGGCGCGTTGAGCTGGTGGTTGATGCAGCGCATATTAAATCAACTGTTGCTGCTCTTAAGGCTGCGCATCCCTACGAAGAGCCGGCTTATGCAGTGCATTCACTGGACTGTTTTTAGCTGCACTGTCACCTAAACGTCATGTTTTAGTCACCCAGTTGTCATCAGCCCTTGCCAATATCCCCTGTAACACAATGCCTTACACCGCACTGTGTTTTTGCCAATATAAGGGGAGTTCTCAATGATTTGCACGCAAAAAAATGCAGGTGCCTACAGCGCTTCTGCTGCTAGTGTTCTAGCTCTACTGGTTTCAGCACATGCTTCGGCAGGCTCAGTGATAACCGATGGCCCTGATATCACTATCAAAACCAAAGGTGGCTTTGAAGCGGCTGCGGTTGATAAGTCTTTTTCATTTAAGTTGGGCGGTCGTATTCAAGCTGACTTTGACCAGTTTGATGGTATTTATACGAAGAACGGTAAGAGCGCTAACGAGGCGTATTTTCGTCGAGCCACGTTAGAGTTATCCGGTAATGCTTACCATCATTGGCAATATGCTTTTAAGCTGAATTTTGCCGAAGACGGCAGCAGTAAGTGGGATGAAGCTTCTATTGCTTATGCAGGCTTCAAGCCTGTGCAGCTAAAAGTTGGTCGTTTTGATCCTGATTTTGGTTTGGAAAAGGCTACCAGTTCTAAGTGGATTAGCACCATTGAACGCTCGATTATTTATGACGCGGGTGATTGGGTTAATGATAAGCAAGACGGTATGGGCGTACAGGTGAGTGGTACCGTCAGCATGTTTTATGGTTCGGCTGGCATCAATCGAGCTAAAAACAACGAAGACGCCAATGGCAATAACAATAATACCTACAATCTGCGTGGTGTGATTGCACCCATGGCTGAGGCGGGTAATGTTTTGCATTTTGGACTGAGTTATGCGCAGCGTAGTACCGAGGACTTTGATGGGCGTATACGCTCACGCCTAGGGGTACGCGGCACGACTGAAGACACTAAAAATGGTAACCGTCCAACGTTTGCCAGTAGCAGAGCGGGGCAGTTTGATAATGATAGTGCTTGGGGCTTAGAAGCCGCGTATGCGTTGGGTCCGTTCTCGGCGCAAAGCGAATATTTGCGTCGTAATATTACTGCAAAATCAGGCTCGATAATGAAAGATCGGCAGGTGGATGGGTATAACGTGCAGCTTGCCTATACTTTGACCGGTGAGGCGCGCGGTTATAAGTTGGCGGGGGGGAAGTTTGACAGTATCAAACCGAGTAACAAGCACATCGGAGCCTGGGAGTTGGTGTATCGCTACGATCATTTAACCGTTACTGATGCTGACCTGGATACCTCTGGCCGTTTTTATGACACTAAAGCTAAAGTCCATACGTTGGGTATGAATTGGTATGCCAATGACTCGATAAAAGTATCGGCAAACTATCTAACAGTGAATGCTGATCAAGTTGCCAATGCGGCCAATGATGACAGTGGTGATGGCATCAGTTTGCGTGTGCAATACGTCTTTTAACGGTGCAATAGTGCTGTAGTCGATGATCCTCCTTTTAACCTCGCTTTGGCGGGGTTTTTTATTTATATCAATAAAATCTGCTTTTTTATATGCAATTGCTGACAATGCCTGCAAAAATAGGCATATTCATTCTTGATGTTTTAAGGTTAGAATTTTCGATGGCTTCTTTTTTAGTTTTGCATGGTCCTAACTTAAACTTATTGGGTACGCGTGAGCCAGACGTGTATGGCGCAACAACCCTAGAGCAAATCAATCAAGGTTTGGTTGAGCAAGCACAGGCTGCGGGGCATCAGCTGTGTTACTTACAAAGCAACGCAGAATATGTGCTGATTGAGCGTATTCATGCCGCTCGTGATGAGGGAATTGACTGTATTATTATTAATCCAGCGGCTTTTACTCATACCAGTGTCGCATTGCGTGACGCGTTGCTTGCTGTGAGCATCCCATTCTTTGAAGTGCACCTCTCTAACGTGCACAAGCGAGAACAGTTTCGTCATCACTCCTACTTCTCTGATGTGGCGGTGGGTGTGATTTGCGGTCTAGGTGCTAGCGGTTACCGTTTCGCTTTAGACGCAGCATTTGAACATATTAAATAATAACCTCTCAATTTTGGAGTCAAGGTCGATGGATATTCGTAAAGTTAAAAAACTCATTGAACTGCTAGAAGAGTCTGGCATTGATGAATTAGAAATCCACGAAGGCGAAGAGTCTGTTCGCATCAGTCGCCACAGCAAACAAATTGCGCAACAACCTATTTATGCGCCAGCGCCACAAGCAGCTCCTGCACCGGTTGCAGCACCTGCAGCAGTTGATGCAGCACCTTCTTGCCCTAAATACAATGGCACCGTTGCGCGCTCACCAATGGTCGGCACCTTTTACCGTGCAGGGTCACCGGACTCTGAAGATTTCGTAACTGTGGGTCAGACGATTAAAAAAGGCGATGTGCTATGCATCGTTGAAGCAATGAAAATGATGAACCACATTGAAGCAGAAGTCGGTGGCGTGATTGATTCTATCCTAGTCGATAATGGTCAGGCGGTTGAGTATGACCAACCCTTATTCACCATTGTCTAACGACCTAGGAGTTTACAATGTTGGAAAAAGTCTTAATCGCTAACCGTGGTGAGATTGCGCTACGTGTTTTACGCGCCTGTAAAGAGTTGGGAATTAAAACGGTCGCGGTGTATTCCACTGCAGACCGCGAACTGATGCACTTATCCTTAGCTGATGAGACCGTGTGCATTGGTCCAGCGCCAGGTGCACAGTCGTATTTGCATATTCCGGCTATTATTGCCGCCGCTGAAGTGACTGGCGCTACCGCTATTCACCCAGGCTATGGTTTTTTAGCTGAAAATGCTGACTTTGCTGAGCAAGTTGAAAATTCTGGCTTTACCTTTGTGGGCCCGAGTGCTGCAGTGATTCGTATGATGGGTGACAAGGTCGCGGCTAAAGCAGCGATGATTGCCGCCGGTGTACCTGTCGTGCCAGGCTCTGAGGGCGCATTGCCTAAAGATGAAGAGCAAGCTTTAGCGATTGCCCGCGAAGTCGGTTACCCAGTTATCATCAAAGCCGCTGGCGGTGGTGGTGGACGTGGTATGCGTGTGGTTCATAAAGAAGAAGACTTGATTCGTGCGGCGACTTTAACGCGCAACGAAGCCGCGCAATTCTTTGGCAACCCAGTCGTGTATTTGGAAAAATACCTCGGCAACCCACGTCACGTTGAGATTCAAATCTTAGCTGATGGCCAAGGCAATGCGATTCATTTAGGTGACCGTGATTGTTCTTTGCAACGTCGTCACCAAAAAGTGATCGAAGAAGCACCGGCACCTTTTATCGATGAAGAAGCACGTCAACGTGTCTATGCACGTTGCGTGAAAGCCTGTATCGATATTGGTTATAGCGGCGCGGGTACCTTTGAGTTCCTCTACGAAGACGGCAACTTCTACTTTATTGAAATGAATACCCGTATTCAGGTTGAGCATCCGATCACTGAAATGATCACCGGTGTTGATCTTGTTAAAGAAATGCTGAGTATTGCCTCGGGTAATAAGCTTTCTATTAAGCAAGAAGATATCGTGATGCGTGGCCACTCGATTGAGTGCCGGATTAACGCAGAAGACCCTGATAACTTTATGCCAAGCCCCGGTAAGGTGAAGCACTTCCATGCGCCTGGTGGTAATGGCGTACGCGTTGATACTCATCTATACAGCGGCTACAGCGTGCCACCAAACTATGACTCGCTGATTGGTAAGGTCATTACTTGGGGCGCAACACGTGAAGAGTCGATGGCACGTATGCGTAATGCTTTGGATGAAATCATTATTGATGGCATCAAAACGAACGTACCGTTGCACCGCGATTTGTTGAATGACAAAGGTTTCTGTAAAGGTGGGGTGAATATTCACTACCTTGAGAAGAAGCTAGGCATGCAGTAAGTCGAGTGTCTTAACAAAAAAGCCGATCTTTTGATCGGCTTTTTTGTATCTGTAAAGTATGTCATCGAGTGGCTTAATTTGCGTGGCAGATTTAGCGACCGCGCAAGAAGAGTTTATCCAGTTCATCCATACCCAGCTGAGTCCACGTAGGGCGGCCGTGGTTGCATTGTCCGCTGCGTTCAGTGGTTTCCATGTCGCGTAGGAGGGCGTTCATCTCTAGCAACGTTAGGCGGCGGTTGGCGCGCACCGCGCCGTGGCAGGACATGGTTGCCAGCAGTTCATTGGTATGCGCTTGAATTCGATCGCTGCTGCCGTATTCCATTAAGTCAGATAAGACATCACGCACAAGTTCGGCGGCATCGGCTTGCTTGAGTAGGGCCGGGATCTGGCGAATCGCTAGGCTTTCTGGTCCTAAGCCTTGCAGTTCAAAACCCAGCTGGGTAAACCATTGCGCATGTTGTTCTGCACAATCGACCTCGCGCTCACTGAGCGCGAGAGTTTCTGGTACCAAGAGCGGTTGACCGCGTAAACCTTCGTTAGCCATCGCAAGCTTCAGACGCTCGTACATCACCCGTTCATGCGCTGCATGCATATCAACTAGAACAAGGCCCTGTTGGTTTTCCGCGAGAATATAAATACCTTTGAGCTGAGCAATGGCAAAGCCTAACGGTGGGATTTCTTCTTGCGCTGTTTCAGCTAAATTATCCAAAGGTTGGGCGAATGCTTGATAAGCCTCCTGATATTTCTCGGGCGCGCGTGTCGGCTGCATCGGCGGCTGACCGTAACTGCTTTTGCTAAAGCTAGCCGGTTGCGCATTGGGTTGAAATGCAGGTGCAGGGCTGGGCGTATTGCTCAGTGGGATATGCCCTTGTGGACCAAACTCGCCGGCGTCTAAACCGCTAACGGCAGGCTGCGCATGCAGGTTGAGGGTGCTGGCTGGCTCCAGTTTATCTTCCGGGCGTACATCGGCAATTGCACGATGCAGTGTGCCGTATAGAAAATCATGCACACTGCGGTTTTCCCGAAAGCGTACTTCATGTTTGGTGGGGTGTACGTTGACATCAACCGTAGCGGGATCTAATTCTAAGAACAGTACAAAAGCCGGTTGACGGCCACCGTACATCACGTCGCGGTAGGCTTGACGTATGGCGTGGCCGACTAATCGATCGCTGACCACGCGGCCATTGACGTAAAAGTGTTGCATATCGGCTTTGCTACGGGAAAACGTCGGTAAACCCACCCAGCCCCACAGGTGCAAACCATTACGCTCAACATTAATCGGCATGGCTTGTTCTAAAAAGGCATCACCACACACCGCAGCAATACGTCGTGCTTGCGAGACTTCATCATTCGCTGGGTGCAGGGCAAGAATGCTTTTGCCGTTGTGGCGCAAGTGAAAAGCGACATCGAAACGTGCCAGTGCCATACGCTTGATCACATCTTGTAAATGATCAAATTCGGTTTTTTCAGTACGCAGGAATTTTCGTCGAGCAGGCGTGTTAAAAAATAAATCACACACCTCAACTGTGGTGCCAACCGGATGCGCAGCGGGTTGTACACGTGGATGCATATCTCGGCCTTCCGCTTCCACTTGCCAGGCTTGTTCGGCGTCGGCGGTGCGTGAGGTCAGGGTCAAGCGTGATACGGAGCTGATTGAGGCGAGTGCTTCGCCACGAAAACCGAGACTGGCAACGCCTTCTAAGTCTTCTAAGATAGCAATCTTGCTGGTGGCATGCCGAGCCAGTGCCAGTGGTAGTTGATCAGAGGCGATGCCATGACCATCATCTCTAATTTGTAAGCGCTTAACGCCGCCTTGTTCAACCTCAATATCAATGCGCTTGGCACCGGCATCGAGACAGTTTTCTAACAGCTCTTTAGCAACTGATGAGGGTCTTTCGACAACTTCACCGGCGGCTATTTGGTTAGCTAAGCGCGGGCTCAGTAGATGAATGGCACGTACGTCAGTCATTATTGTCCTGCTAAAGTTGTGGCCGGTATGGAGAGGATCTGACCTATTTTCAGAGCGTCACTGCTGAGTTTGTTCGCGCTGCGCAATTGTGCAAGGCTGATTTGGTAACGCTGTGATAATAAAGCGACAGTTTCACCGGAGCGCACCACATGTTCACGTGGGCCA
Source organism: Denitrificimonas caeni (assembly GCF_905120345.1). Lineage (GTDB taxonomy): Bacteria > Pseudomonadota > Gammaproteobacteria > Pseudomonadales > Pseudomonadaceae > Denitrificimonas > Denitrificimonas caeni_A. Next base: position 151,726 of record NZ_CAJHOA010000003.1, read on the forward strand.
ATAGCGAGTTTGCCTGAATCGCGCAGCCAAGCAACATAGCTACCTGGTGGTGGGTTTTGTTGGAAAAATTGGCGAATACCCGAATGAATAGAGCGTGCTAAGGTTTGCTGATGACTTCTATTGGCGAGCTTTTTCGATTCACCCGGATTGCTGATAAAGCCTGTTTCTACAAGGATAGATGGCATGTCTGGCGATTTGAGTACCATAAAGCCTGCCTGCTCCACACGCTTTTTGTGCAGCGGGGTGATGCGGCCCATATTGCTCAGTACTTTTTGGCCGACATCAAGGCTTGAAGATAAAGATGCCGTCATCGACAGGTCAAGCAACACGCCGGCGAGCATGGCGTCTTTATCATCTAACTTAACATTGCCCGCACCGCCAATTAAGTCGGAACGGTTTTCACTGTCGGCCAACCAGCGTGCAGTCTCTGAGGTAGCGCCACTGTCGGACAAAGCAAACACTGACGCACCAAATGCAGCCGCCCGTGGTGCTGCATCAGCGTGAATAGAAACAAATAAGTCCGCACCTTTCTTGCGGGCAATTTCGGTGCGACGACGCAGTGGAATAAAGTAATCACCGGTGCGCACCAGTTCTGCTCTAAAGCCTTTTTCAGCATTGATTTGTCGTTGCAGTTCTTTAGCAATCATCAAAACCACATTTTTTTCACGTATACCACCAGGCCCTATAGCGCCTGGGTCTTCACCACCATGGCCAGCGTCAATAGCAATCACTACATCGCGTTTGCTCGAAGCGGGTAGTCGTGAGAGTTTACTGGGCAGCGAGGCTGCTGGTGCGCTAGCCGGCTGACGCACGGGGTTATTAGCCATAGGCGCTGTAGTGTTAGGTACGCTATCAAATAAGTCGACGACTAGGCGGTGACCGTATTGCTGATTTGGCGTTAAGGTGAAACTTTTAGGGCTGACTTGTGACGATATATCGAGAACAATACGTAATTGATCTGGACCTTGGCTACCGGTACGTACTTGTGTGATGGGTGATTTACCACCGGTTAAACTGTTCAGTTGGGTCAGTAACTTGGCTTGCTTGATATCAATAACGATACGGTCTGGCGCACTGAGGGTAAAAACACTGTGCTCAACAGGACCAGTGAGATCAAAAACTAGGCGAGTGTTATCCGGTGCACGCCACAGGCGCACACTGTTAATTTGGCTCATTGCAAACGCTTGTAAAGGTAAGACAATACAGACAACTAAAGCAGCTAGTAACGATTGTATGCGCACGGGTATCCTCACTATATGTTTAAGTTAGAGTTGCCAAAGCAACGCACCAACTTTTGCCGCGTGTACTGAATGGTAATAGTCGCACAATTCGCCCCGTATTATGAGCTTTTATCGTGATTTCGAGGTCAGGTTGCGGTAAATAGCCTTTACCTTGCTGGGGCCATTCGATTAAACACAGATCATCGTCGGCAAAGTAATCACGAATTCCTAAGTATTCCAATTCTTCAGGATCGCTTAAACGGTAAAGGTCAAAGTGCCATACACGTAGTTCACCGATTTCATAAGGCTCGACTAAGGTGAACGTTGGGCTTTTTACTGGCCCCGAATGCCCGAGACCACGTACGATGCCGCGAGATAAGGTGGTTTTTCCGGCACCTAAATCGCCCTCTAGGAACAAGACACCATGCCCTGCGGTTTGTTCAGCCAGAGCATGACCCAGTCGCGTCATTGCCTCTTCATCCTCTATATATAACTCTACGCCTGACATGGACTGTGTTCCTCTAATAGTTGTCGAATAGCTTGGCACATGTCGCTGGCCACTAGACCGCGGCCTTGGTTGGCCAGTTGCTCGCCAGCACAGGCATGTAGCCAAACGGCTAAACACGCTGCTGAGTCAGCCGTTAAACCTTGCGCTAAGAGCGCGGCAATCACTCCGCTGAGTACATCACCAAAACCTGCACCTGCCATGACTGGATGGCCACGCTCAACACAGGATAGCTCACCGGCCGGCGTCGCAATCAGTGAGTGATGGCCTTTCAGTACGGTAACTGCATTATAGCGTTGCGCCAGCGCCAATGCAGCTGTGCAGCGATCCGATTGGACCTGTGTTGTGCTTATATTGAGTAAGCGTGCGGCCTCGGCGGGGTGCGGGGTTAGAATGCAGTGTTCAGGCAGGTGACAGAAACCTTGAGCGAGCAGATTGAGGGCATCGGCATCCCATACTTGCGGTATGGTCTGTTGCGCGGCGCAGCTGAGCAGTGCGCGCGACCAAGATGACTGACCTAAACCTGGACCGACGACGAGGACGCTGGCGCGTTGTAAGGGTGCGCGCAGCTCAGCGCTGGAGCGTACAGCGCAACTCATTACTTCCGGTAAACGGTTTAAAGCCGCACTAATATGCTGCTCACGAGTGGCCAAGCTAACCATACCGGCACCGCAACGTAACGCTGCTTGTGCGCTGAGTAAGCCCGCGCCACCCATACCTAAATCGCCGGCAATCACTAACACATGACCCAACTGGCCCTTGTGCGTATTCATTGCGCGTGGAGCAAGGCGTGTAAGATTATCAGCAGATATACTGCGCACTGGCTTATTATGAGTCATCATTATTTGCACCAATGGTTAATCAGTAAGTAATAGTATAACAATTTTTAGGGGTGGAGTTGAATGTCATCGGCGCAGATTGATCTGATTGCACTTACCGCATCGATTCGTGATTGGGCTGCACAGTTAGGTTTTCAGCAGCTCGGTATTACCGATATCGATCTGAGTGACGATGCTGCGCGGCTGAAGGCTTATTTAGACGCTGGCTATCATGGTGAAATGGCCTATATGGCGGATCATGGCAGTATGCGCTGGCGCCCTGCGGAATTGGTGCCGGGTACCGTGCGGGTGATTTCTGTACGCATGGATTATCTACCTGACGATACGCAAATGGCGCAGCTGTTGGCGCAACCTGAACAGGCCTATATCTCGCGTTATGCGCTGGGGCGCGATTACCATAAGTTGATCCGCAAGCGTCTACAGCAGTTGGCGGAGAAAATCACTGCAAGCATCGGTCCATTTGGCTACCGCGCTTTTGTGGATAGTGCCCCTGTATTAGAAAAACCGCTGGCGCGCAAAGCGGGGCTGGGCTGGGTAGGGAAAAACACCCTGATCTTAAATCGCCAAGCCGGCAGTTGGTTTTTTCTCGGCGAGTTATTTGTTGATATACCCTTGCCAATCGATACGCCGAATGATCGTGATCATTGTGGCAAATGTACCGCGTGTTTAGAGGTATGTCCGACCCAAGCCTTTGTCGGTGCGCGCGTATTAGACGCACGGCGTTGTATTTCCTATCTGACCATTGAGCTCAAAGAGGCGATTCCTGAAGAGCTGCGACCGCTGATCGGTAATCGTGTATTTGGTTGTGATGATTGTCAGTTGGTCTGTCCATGGAACCGTTTTGCTAAGCCCACCCAAGAAGATGATTTTCAGCCACGACATGCTTTAGATAACAGCAGTTTAGCGGAGTTGTTTATGTGGACTGAGGAGCAGTTTTTGACCCGTACCCAAGGTTCGCCGATTCGCCGTACCGGTTATGAGCGTTGGCTGCGTAATCTGGCGGTGGGTTTGGGCAATGCACCCTCGACCATTCCTGTATTGGAAGCACTTAAAGCGCGTCTTGAGTACCCTTCGGAATTGGTCCGTGAGCATGTGCGCTGGGCGTTGCTGCAGCATCAATAGGTCGTTGTTCTGGGCAGATTGTCTTGCCAAACAAACGACGTCTGACTGACACCTGTGCTGAATTCAGGCATGGCGTTGTCGACTCAAGCTAAATATCTTAAAAATCGTTATGATAGGTGTCTCTTTAAACCTTCTAGTGCTTTGAAATATCATGACAGAAAACGATTATCAGCTGGCTTGGGGCATTTATGCCGTATCTGCTTTGGGCTGTTTGCTTGCGTGTTTTTATTTTACTGGATGGATGTGGCGTTATTTGCGTGAGCCGTTGCGCGTACTGGCCGCCATTATCTTATTTACGCCAACAGTGGTTGACCCTTCGCGTGATTTTTATGCGCCTGCGATTGCGATGACGGTGATGGATCTGTTGTTTAAAGTCAGTAATGACGCGTGGCGTTCAGTCGCTGACTTATTGATTTATGGTGCTATGGTCTTTGCTGTGTATGCAGTATTTATTATGTTACGAGTGCTGTTGACGCGCAAGAAGCGCAAAGCCCATAAAGACTCTCAACGGCAAGGCTCTGCGCATCGGGATTCATCGCAAGAACCAGAGCTGGAATCTGAGTTAACCTTGCAGCAAATGCTCAATTTAGAACGAGATAATCAGCCCGCTGCTCTTGTTGCGCGCCGCTAGGAGACGATGTTATGTGTGAGTTGCTCGGGATGAGCGCCAATGTCCCAACCGATGTGGTATTTAGCTTTACTGGGTTGATGCAGCGCGGCGGACGTACTGGCCCACACCGTGATGGTTGGGGGATTGGTTTTTACGAGGGGCGCGGTTTGCGCTTATTTCAAGACCCGCAAGCCAGTGCTGATTCGGAAATTGCCCGCTTGGTGCAGCGTTATCCGATTAAAAGTGAAACGGTCATTGGTCATATTCGCCAGGCCAATGTCGGTATCGTCAGTTTAGCCAATACTCATCCTTTTATGCGCGAGATGTGGGGGCGTAATTGGTGTTTTGCGCATAATGGGCAGATGGCTGATTTTACTCCGTCTGTGGGGATGTATCAGCCGGTCGGCGATACCGATAGTGAAGCAGCTTTTTGTGATCTTTTAAATCGTTTGCGTGCTGCGTGTAGCAGTGAGTGCAGCATTGAACAGTTGTTACCGGTCATTGTGGCAGCGTGTCAAGAATACCGTAGCAAAGGTGTATTTAACTGTTTGCTGAGTAATGGTGATTGGTTGTTTAGTTTTTGCAGTACTAAGCTGGCGCATATCACCCGCCGCGCACCTTTTGGCCCAGCGACCTTAAAAGATGCTGATATGAGTGTGGATTTTCATGCGGAAACCACGCCCAATGATGTGGTGACTGTGTTGGCCACTGAACCGTTGACTGACAATGAGCGCTGGACCGTTTATGCGCCGGGTGAATGGCGCTTGTGGCGTAATGGCGAGACTGTTGCACAAGGTTGTTAGTTTTTTCTTTATTTGATCATCGCGTATGACGCAGCGCACTAGTATCACTCTTCGTCCCGCCCCAAGTCGGGCGCTACGCCATCCATGGCGACGCTTACCGTGACACTAGCACGCTGCTTGTTGACCTATGATGTTGTTGTCCAGTTCGCAGAAAAAACAGCACGACATGTACAGAACTGATTTTTACTTCGCCAAATACCGCATACCTTCTTCCAGTCCTTCAATGGTCATGGGATACATTTGATCCTCAATCAGCTCACGAACCATTTTGGTGGATTGGGTATAATCCCAGACGTTTTTTGGATAGGGGTTGAGCCAGATGATCTTTTTAAACTTGTGCATAAAACGCTGCATCCAGACATAGCCCGCTTCATCATTCCAGTGCTCAACGCTGCCGCCAGGTTGGGCTATTTCGTAAGGTGACATAGAGGCATCACCGACGAAAATCACTTTATAGTCGGCACCATAGGTGTTCAGCACATCTTGCGTGGCGATACGTTGTTCGAAACGGCGTGAGTTGTTTTTCCATAAACCTTCATAGATAAAGTTATGGAAGTAGTAATACTCCAGATGCTTGAACTCAGTTTTACACGCGGAAAACAACTCTTCACTGATTTTCACGTGTTCATCCATTGAGCCGCCAATATCAAATAGAATTAGCAATTTAACCGTGTTGCGGCGCTCGGGGCGCATTTGGATATTGAGTAGACCGCCATCGCGCGCGGTATGATCAATGGTGCCGCTGAGATCAAACTCATCCTCAGCACCTTGGCGGGCAAACTTACGCAAACGGCGCAGAGCCACTTTAATATTACGCGTGCCAATTTCGACTTGATCATCCAGATCTTTATACTCACGTTGCTCCCAGACCTTAACCGCCTTACCTTGGCGCTCGCCATCATTGCCGAGGCGAAAGCCTTCAGGATTATAGCCGCCGGAACCAAAGGGGCTGGTGCCACCGGTGCCAATCCATTTGTTACCGCCTTTATGCTTACCTTTTTGTTCTTCCAGACGCTGTTTAAAGGCTTCAATCAGCTTATCAAGGCCGCCCAGTGATTTGATTTGTTCACGCTCTTCAGGGCTGAGCGAGCGTTCAAACTCACGGCGCAGCCATTCATCCGGAATTAAAGCCTCAATATGCTGGTCGAGGTTCTCAATGCCTTTGAAGTAGGCGGCAAAGGCGCGATCAAACTTGTCGTAATGGCGCTCATCTTTAACCAAAATCGCTCGGGCTAAATAATAGAACTCATCCATATCGGCAAACACGATGTTGTGTTTCAGCGCATTGATTAAGTCCAACAGCTCGCGCAGCGAAACCGGTACTTTCGCGGCGCGCATTTCATTAAACAGATTAAGCAGCATGGCTACAGACCTCTTCGGTAAAAGGTGCAGCGGGATAGCTTAAGCAGGCTAAGCTCCCGTGCAGCACATGTGGTTAGCGGTTGCGGCGGCTCATAAAGGCCAAACGCTCCAGCAGCATCACATCTTGCTCATTTTTAACCAAAGCACCGGCCAATGGTGGGATCGCTTTGGTGACATCGCGTTCGCGCAGCACTGCTTCGCCAATATTGTCGGCCATTAACAGTTTTAACCAGTCAACCAATTCGCTGGTTGACGGTTTTTTCTTCAGACCTGGCACTTTGCGCACATCAAAAAACACATCCAACGCTTCACTGACCAAGGACTGGCTGATATTGGGGTAATGCACATCGACGATTTTTTGCAGCGTGTGACGATCGGGGAAGGCAATGTAGTGGAAAAAGCAGCGGCGTAAAAAAGCATCCGGCAGCTCTTTTTCATTATTGGAGGTAATGATAATAATGGGGCGGTGTTTGGCCTTAATGGTTTCATCGGTCTCGTAGACGTAAAATTCCATTTTGTCGATTTCTTGCAGCAGGTCATTGGGGAATTCAATATCAGCCTTGTCGATTTCATCAATCAGCAATACGACTCGCTCGTCTGCCTCAAAGGCTTCCCACAGTTTGCCTTTATTAATGTAGTTACGCACATCATGAACTTTGTCAGCGTTGAGCTGTGAATCGCGCAAACGGCTGACCGCATCATATTCGTAGAGACCTTGATGCGCTTTGGTGGTCGATTTAATATGCCAAGTAATTAAGCGGGCACCAAAGGATTCCGCTAGCTGCTCGGCTAGCATGGTTTTACCCGTGCCGGGCTCACCCTTGACCAGTAGTGGTCTTTCTAGGGTAATCGCGGCATTGACCGCCAGTTTAAGATCATCTGTTGCAACATAGGATTGAGTACCAGAAAACTTCATAGCAAACCTCTGCACGACCTGCGCGTTATTGTTGTAAGTAAAATGAGTAAATGGGTCTAATTAGGTGGCTTACTATACCTTGCTCGCCTTGAATTTGTGAACGGAAGAGCTTTTCGAGTCATTATTTGCGCAATGACTCGTGTAAATCAGACTGGACGCTAGGCGCGCAGGGCTTTACGCTCGTAATAATAAAAATCATTAATTGAGGAATTACCAATGAGCCGAATTTATGTCGATAACGCCCAGAGTGTCGGTAACACACCTTTAGTGCAGATCAATCGCTTGGGTCCAAAAGGCGTCACCATTCTTGCTAAAATAGAGTCACGCAACCCCGCTGGCTCAGTGAAGTGCCGTATTGGCGTCAGCATGGTGCAGGCTGCTGAAGCATCTGGTCTACTTAAGCCTGGTGTGACCATGGTTGAACCCACCTCTGGTAATACCGGTATAGGCTTGGCTTTTGTTGCGGCCGCTCGTGGCTATAAGTTGATCTTAACGATGCCGTCATCAATGAGCTTGGAGCGGCGCAAAATTCTTAAGGCCTTAGGTGCAGAGTTGGTGCTGACTGAGCCTGCTAAAGGTATGAAGGGTGCGATTGACAAAGCACATGAGATTGCCGCGACTGATCCGGCAAAGTACTTAGTCCTGCAACAGTTCGATAATCCAGCTAATCCGGATGTGCATGAGAAAACCACCGGCCCAGAAATTTGGCGTGATACCGATGGAGCTGTCGATGTTTTAGTCAGTGGTATCGGTACTGGTGGTACGTTGACCGGTGTTTCGCGTTATATTAAAAACACCTGTGGTAAGCCTATTCTTTCAGTCGGTGTCGAGCCAACCAACTCGCCAGTGATTAGCCAAGTCTTAGCCGGGCAGGAAGTTGCACCCGCGCCGCATAAAATTCAAGGTATTGGCGCAGGTTTTGTACCTAAGAATCTTGATTTAAGTATGCTTGATCAGGTCGAGCTGGTCACCGATGACGAAGCTAAGCAAATGGCACTGCGCTTGATGCGTGAAGAGGGTATTTTGTGTGGCCTATCTTGTGGCGCGGCGATGGCTGTCGCAGTACGCTTGGCGGAGCACCCTAATATGCAAGGCAAAACCATTGTCGTGATTCTGCCGGATTCGGGTGAGCGCTATTTGTCGAGCATGTTATTTGATGATCTGTTTACTGAGCAAGAGCTGGCGCAATAAGGTAATAAGGGTTATTAGCTGATGCATACGGCAGACGGTTTACAGTTATGCCGTATATCTATTGATGGAGTATGACTGATGGCGATTGATTGTCCGGCTGTTGCTATAGCACGACAAATTTTAGATGGGTTTGATGACTATCGAGAGCAATTTCGTAAAATCACTAATTTAGGCCGTGAGCGTTTTGAAAAAGCTTTATGGCAAGACATTCAGGATGCTTCAGCTGAGCGTATTCAGCTGTATAAAGTCTGTGTCGAGCAGACCCAAACGTTCTTACGTGAACAGTATGGCGATGACGTGTTGCTTAACATTGGATGTTGGCCAGAGATTAAAGAATCGTATATCGGTCAAATTGATTTGCGCCTTGATGATGAGCTTTCCGAAACCTGGTTTAACTCAATTTTTAATAGCTTATTCAGTCATGATTTAATCAGTGATAAGTGCATGTTTGTGCACAGTACTCGACCTGAGCTACGCAGTAATGACGCCCCTATGCAGATTCGTACCTACCGGCCACAGGGTGATCTGGCTGCGTCTTTGCGACAAATCAGTGAAGACTATCGCTTCGCTGTGCCCTACGAGAATCAAGAGCGTGACTTGCAGCGTCTTGAGACGCAATTGCGCGCCAGCCTGCCAGATTGGGTCTGTAAAGATCCCGAGCTTTGTATTGAACTGTACAGCTCCCGTTTATATCGCAACAAGGGCGCGTATTTGGTCGGGCGGGTCTTTACTCAAGATGAGCAGTGGCCATTGGTGATGCCTATGCTGCACCGCGAAGGGCAGGGTATTCGTATGGATGCGGCGATTATTGATGAAGCCGAGGTTTCGATTATCTTCTCCTTTACCCGTTCCTATTTTATGGTACGAGTGGCCTATCCTGCTGAGTTTATTAGTTTCTTACGGCGTATTTTGCCGCGTAAACATATTTCAGAGCTGTACACCTCGATTGGCTTTTATAAGCAAGGTAAATCAGAGTTCTACCGGGCCCTGATTGATCATCTAGATAGCACTGATGATCAGTTTGTGATGGCTGCTGGGGTGCGTGGGATGGTAATGAGCGTCTTTACTTTGCCCGGTTTTAATACGGTATTTAAGATTATTAAAGACCGTTTTTCACCGTCCAAAAGCGTGACTCGAGACACCGTGATTGATCGCTATCGGATGGTGAAATATGTCGATCGTGTTGGACGCTTGGCGGATACCCAAGAGTTTGCTGATTTCCGTTTTCCCTTAGCTAAATTTGATCCTGAATGCTTGCGTGAGCTGCTAGAGGTGGCTGCCTCTACAGTGGAGGTGCAGGGCGATGAGGTTTTAGTGCGTCACTGCTGGACTGAGCGGCGTATGATTCCGCTGAATATTTATTTAGATAACGCCAATGAGCAGCAGATCAGCGATGCTTTGGAAGAGTACGGGTTGGCCATTAAACAGTTAGCAGCAGCAAATATTTTCCCCGGCGACATGCTACTGAAAAACTTTGGCGTCACTCGACATGGTCGCGTGGTGTTTTATGATTATGATGAAATCAGTTATTTGACCGAAATAAACTTCCGAAATATTCCAGAAGCGCGTTTTCCAGAAGATGAAATGTCAGCCGAACCCTGGTATTCAGTGGGCCCGCATGATGTTTTTCCAGAAGAATTCCCACGTTTTTTATTCACCGATCCAAAACAGCGTAAACTGTTTAAAGAGTTGCACGGAGACTTATTTACCGCCGCGTATTGGCAAGGGTTACAAGAGGCCATTCGCCAAGGCAAAGTGATTGATGTTTTTCCGTATAAACGTAAAGAAATTGAATGATTACGCCCTGCAAGCGCCGCTTTCGTGTGTTTGCAAGTTTAGTCGTTGAGAAGCCTAACATTGCGCGGTATAATACCGCGCTTCCAATTTTCCCGTTCGGGAGCGTGCAATATGCTGCGTATCAGCCAAGAAGCTCTGACCTTTGATGATGTATTATTAATCCCCGGTTATTCCGAGGTCTTACCCAAAGATGTCAGTTTAAAAACCCGTTTGACTCGGGGTATTGAACTCAATATTCCATTGCTCTCTGCAGCAATGGACACCGTTACTGAAGCCCGTTTGGCCATTGCTATGGCACAAGAAGGCGGCATCGGTATCATTCATAAAAACATGACAGTTGAACAGCAAGCAGCTGAAGTGCGCAAAGTAAAGCGCCATGAAACTGCGATTGTGCATGATCCTGTCACTGTGACGTCACAAACTAAAATCATTGATTTGCTAAAGCGTGCTGATGAACTGGGCTTTTCAGGCTTTCCAGTGCTGGATGCTGGTAACCAGTTGGTCGGTATCGTGACCGGTCGTGATCTGCGTTATACGCCGAATGCCGGTGACACTGTTGCCGCGATTATGACGCCGAAAGAACAGCTGATTACTGTGCAAGAAGGTACCGGACTCGAAGAGATTAAAACTAAATTGTATGAGCACCGCATCGAAAAAATGCTGGTGGTCAATGACAAGTTTCAGTTACGTGGCATGGTGACGTTCCGCGACATCGAAAAAGCTAAAAGCTACCCCTTTGCCTCGAAAGACAACCAAGGTCGTTTACGTGTCGGTGCCGCAGTCGGTACTGGCGCTGATACTGCTGAGCGTGTTGCCGCGCTTGCCGCAGCGGGTATTGATGTGATTGTTGTTGATACCGCTCACGGCCACTCTAAAGGTGTGCTGGATCGCGTGCGTTGGGTTAAGCAGAACTTCCCAGAAGTGCAAGTGATTGGCGGTAATATCGCTACTGGCGCTGCGGCTTTAGCCTTGGTTGAAGCGGGTGCTGATGCGGTTAAAGTCGGTATTGGTCCAGGTTCAATCTGCACCACACGTATTGTTGCGGGTGTTGGAGTGCCACAGATTTCAGCGATTGCTAATGTCTCTGCAGCGCTTGCAGGTACCGGTGTGCCGATGATTGCTGATGGTGGTATTCGCTTCTCTGGCGACTTATCGAAAGCGATTGTGGCAGGTGCTGACTCGGTGATGATGGGCTCAATGTTTGCCGGTACTGAAGAGTCACCAGGCGAAATTGAATTGTTCCAAGGCCGCTCTTACAAATCCTACCGTGGTATGGGCTCGTTAGGCGCCATGGCGCAAGCGCAAGGCTCATCCGATCGCTACTTCCAAGACACCAGTGGCGGTGCTGAGAAGCTTGTCCCTGAGGGCATTGAAGGTCGTGTGCCTTATAAAGGTTCAATGTCAGCGATTGTCCACCAGTTGATGGGTGGCTTGCGTGCTTCAATGGGTTACACCGGCTGTGCCACTGTTGAAGAGATGCGTACTAAGCCTGAGTTTGTACGTATTACCGGCGCAGGAATGGCTGAGTCCCATGTGCATGATGTGCAAATCACTAAAGAAGCACCGAACTATCGAGTCAGCTAAGCTGTACTCATATTCGTTAGACAAACCGCCGTATTGAGGCGGTTTGTCCTTTCATAAGTTTATAAACTGTTATTGAGACTTATCCCATGGCTGCTCAAGATATTCATGCCCATCGCATTTTAGTTTTAGATTTCGGTTCACAGTACACTCAGCTGATTGCGCGTCGTATCCGTGGTATTGGCGTGTTCTGCGAAATTCACCCGTATGATGTCAGTGAAGATGTTATTCGTGCGTTTAATCCGCGCGGAATAATCTTGTCCGGTGGTCCTGAGTCGGTGCATGTCAATGACAGTCCACGTGCGCCACAGTTGGTGTTTGATCTGCAAATTCCAGTGCTAGGTGTGTGTTATGGCATGCAAACCATGGCGCAGCAGTTGGGTGGCGAAGTACAAGGCTCGAATGTGCGTGAATTTGGTTCTGCGCGGGTCAATGTGGTGGCTGAGAACGCTTTGTTAGATGGTTTACGCGATGCTGCAACGGCGCCCTCGCCAAGCGGTCTTGATGTGTGGATGAGTCATGGCGACAAAGTCACTGTATTGCCAGAAGGTTTTACTACCATTGCCAGTACTGACAGCTGCCCGATTGCCGGTATGGCTGATGTCGCCCGCCAATACTATGGCGTGCAGTTCCATCCTGAAGTGACGCACACCACGCAAGGTGCCGAGATTCTAAGTCGCTTTGTCTTGGATATTTGTGCCTGTGAAGCGTTGTGGACACCGGCTAATATTGTCGAAGATGCAATTGCTAATGTGCGTGCACAAGTTGGTGACCGCAAAGTATTACTTGGCTTGTCGGGTGGTGTTGATTCGTCAGTGGTTGCCGCTCTATTGCACCAAGCGATTGGCGATCAATTGACTTGCGTGTTTGTTGACCATGGCTTGTTGCGCTTGCACGAAGGCGACCAGGTGATGCGTATGTTCGCTGACAATATGGGTGTTAAAGTCATCCGTGTGGATGCTGAGCAGCGTTATTTAGATTTACTCAAAGGCGAGTCAGATCCAGAAGCTAAGCGCAAAATTATTGGTCGCACCTTTATCGAAGTGTTTGATGAAGAGGCGAGCAAGTTAGAAGGCATTGATTTCCTTGCGCAGGGTACGATTTACCCTGATGTGATTGAATCAGCCGCGATTAAAAATGGTAAAGCGCATGTGATCAAATCACACCACAACGTGGGTGGCTTGCCAGAAGATATGAAGTTCCAGCTGGTTGAACCGCTGCGCGAACTGTTTAAGGATGAAGTGCGCAAGCTCGGTGTAGAGCTGGGGCTGCCGCACGATATGGTTTACCGTCATCCATTCCCAGGTCCAGGCTTAGGTGTGCGTATCTTGGGTGAAGTGACCAAAGAATATGCCGACTTATTACGACAAGCCGATCATATTTTTATCGAAGAACTGCGTAAAGCGGGTTGGTACGATAAAACCAGTCAAGCTTTTGTGGTGTTCTTGCCGGTTAAATCAGTGGGTGTCGTGGGTGATGCACGCCGTTATGCGTGGGTTGTGTCATTACGCGCGGTAGAAACCATCGACTTCATGACTGCACGTTGGGCACATTTGCCTTACGAGTTGTTGGAAACTGTTTCAGGTCGCATCATCAATGAAATCGAGGGTATTTCACGGGTGGTTTACGATGTCTCAAGCAAGCCGCCCGCAACGATCGAGTGGGAATAATTCCAAGTCAGTTATTAGCTGGTACTAACCCACATTTAAATACACTTAAGCCCATGCTCTCATGGGCTTTTTTGTTTTTGCAGGGCTTGGTTGGCTGCAACGTTGCAAGCGTCGTATCGTGACTTTAGGCGTGGCTATTTTGCGCTGAGACTACTCCATTTGGGTTAGCTGATCGAACGACTATGCTTTAGCCTTGAAGCATGAGCCTAAACAGCGTTTAGGCTGGGCAGCAGGGATGAGGCGGGCAGACGGAGCTGGAACTACAGCGCACAGTTGGGGAGTCAGCGCCTCGGCCCGATCACTTAAAAATCTGCAGTGTAGCCCTCGTTATTTTAGCGAGGGGTAAGCAACTGATCGAGGCAAATAAGAATAATTATGGCAATTCGAGCTGAGTATGATTTTATTGTTATCGGCGCTGGATCTGCGGGCTGTGTACTGGCCAACCGGCTCTCAGCCGATCCGCAGTACAAGGTCTTGTTGCTTGAGGCTGGCGGTGCAGATAACAGTCCGTTGATTCACATGCCTGCTGGCTTTTTTGTGATGCTGCAGAGCGGCAAGAATAGCTGGAACTATGTAACGGCGCCGCAGAAACATCTCAATAATCGGGTGCTAGATGACCTACGCGGTAAGGTATTGGGCGGTAGTAGTTCGATCAACGGTATGTGCTATAGCCGTGGTGCGCCGGAAATCTTTGATCTGTGGGCAAGTCTTGGTAATTCAGGCTGGTCATATAAGGATGTGCTGCCTTACTTTAAGCGTGCTGAGAACTATGAGCACGGTGAGACTGAGTTTCATGGTGGTAACGGCCCACTGCATGTGACTCAGGCGAAGATCAAAAATCTGGCGCAGTTAGCGTGGCTGGACGCGGCGCAGCAAGCAGGCTTTCCTTACAGTGACGACCACAATGGCGCGAAACCCGAGGGTTTCGGTCCCTGTGACAGCACTATCAAGAATGGACGTCGGATCAGTACCGCAGTGGCCTATTTGAAACCTATCAAAGGGCGCGTAAATCTACATATTGAGACGAATGCGCATGTCACTAAGTTGCTACTGGATGGTTTACGCGTCGTTGGCGTCGAATATCTTCAGTCCTCCGAAACTAAGCAGGCCTATGCGACACGCGAGGTTATCTGCAGTGGCGGTACCTTCCAGTCACCGCAGTTGCTGATGTTATCTGGGATCGGTGATGCGGATCACCTGCGCTCGGTCGGGATTGAACCTGTTGTCGACTTAAAAGGTGTAGGGCAGAACCTGCATGATCATGTCGGTACTTCGGTACAAATGACCTGTCCCTTGCCCGTGACCGATTACAAACTGGTGAGCAGTAATGTAGCTAAAGTGACTGCCGGTATTCGCTATCTCTTGACCCGTGGCGGCCCTTTGGCCAGCAACAGCATCGAAGCAATCGCCTATTTGCGTTCTGCTGCTCCGGGTCATGATGAACTTGATCTCAAGTACTATCTGGTACCGATACTTACTGGCAGAGGTGAGCCTGCTAAAGAGCATGGGGTGACCAATCTGGTTATTTTGACACGACCAGAAAGCCGTGGGCAATTACGCTTGCGTTCAGCTGATCCGCTGGATAAACCGATCATTGATGCTAATTATTTGGCCGACGAGCGTGATCGAGACGTGCTACGACGCGGTGTTAGAATCGCCCGAAAGATCTTTGCGCAACCGGCCTATGATCGCTACCGTGGTAGAGAGTATCTTCCCGGAGCAGAATGTACGAGTGACGAGGATCTTGATACGTTCTTCCGCGACACCTGTCATGTTAACTATGAGGCAGTCGGTACCTGCAAAATGGGCCATGACGAACTCGCAGTAGTGAACGATAAGTTGCAAGTGCATGGCATCGAAGGGCTGCGGGTGGTTGATGGCTCGGTGATGCCGAGAATTACCACAGGCGACCCCAGTGCGACGATTATTATGATCGCGGAAAAAGCTGCTGATCTGATTCTTGAGCTGGCATGAGCTTAAACAGGGATGAATCAACAACAGACAGTGGAACTGGTAAGAGCTTGCGGGTGCTTAGGCGCAAGAGGTTGGCTCTAGCCGTTCACTGTGCTGGCGATACGCTCCAGACGATGCCGGACAGCCTATAAAAAACTGGGCATAGTGTTTTTTATGGCATTTGCAGCCGATCGATGCCTAAATTGCTGCAATACAAACGCCCGATACAGTGTATCGGGCGTTTTGACTGAAAAGGCGTCAACCTATTTCAGGTCTAGGCACGAGGTCGTTCTTATGGAGCGGGTTAATGCCTGTTGAGTTGATTAAGCAAGATCTGTCTTCAGGTCGAGCGAGACATTCGCTGATAAGAATTTCCTCTCCCTAGTTCTAGCTGGTTGCGTGGTATCAAATATGTATACGGCAGCAACCATGCCAAGCTAGGATAATTATCCTATGTTATTGATTTATAAGATATTTTGTTGTTTGTGAATAACGGTCAAATAGAGCTAGTATTCCAATGTGGACTATATAATTCATTTGAGAAGGCTACATTCTGCGTTTTCTTGGTTTGCCATGTGACTGTGTGATGACTCTTTCATTTGTTGTGGCAGGTTTTCATTCTGAAACATCACAGCTGGTTATGACCGTCTTGTATTGAGGCGAAACTCATATAAAACAATCGCTTGAGCATAACCGTTGATCGCTGGCTCAGATCTTGCTCTGTCTTGCTTGAAATACTATCTTGTCAGGAGTGCGAGTTATGTCTGAAAAAATGCAACGAATCCGTACCGCTATTGATCCTTTTGAGTCCTTTGCTATATCTCAGGCCATTGCCGTGGGTGAATGGTTGTTCGTATCAGGTCAAGCGGCGCTAAATGATCAGGGTCAGTTGATTGGCGAAGGCGATTTCCAGGCTCAAGCTGAAGCTGCTTTCGATTGCTTGGCCAATGTATTAGCTGCGGCTGATTCAGGGCTAGAGGATGTGGTCAAAGTCACCTTGTTTCTTACCGATATAAGTTATTTTCCGCAAGTCGTTGAGCTTCGTAAGCGTTACTTCAGCAAACCTTATCCGGCCGACACGATCGTCGAGGTAAGTCAGCTCGGACTGCCAGCATTAATGTTTGAGATCGAAGCCATCGCTGTGCGAGGAGCAGGAATTAAATGATGGCAGGAGAGGTTCGTCTGAGCAGTTATCTAAGTGGGCGTTCGCATAGACCTGGGTTGTACTCATGACTCAATCAGCCTTATGAAGCTTTATTTTCTGCGGCGATCTGGAGAGAATCCGTATACACTTCATCCATTCAGCGGCAAGAAAAGATGATTGATAGGGCATAGCAGGTAAACTCTGGAATGAGGGGGTATCTGTTGTGTAAGTGAGCCCTATTGTAGATGGAATGATTCAGCTTTAATTGATTTGAATGACTGAACTATAAGCGGCGAGCCTCAGCGATGTGGTTCGCCGTTTTCTTATCTAGAGAAGAACTATGATGCAAGAACATGATTGTCAGCGGATACAGGATGAGCTGTTTATGCGTGAAGCGTTACGCTTAGCAGAGCAGGGTGCGGTTTTGGGTGAGGTGCCAGTGGGTGCGGTATTGGTGCAAGATGGCGAGATTATTGGTCGTGGTTTTAACAGTCCAATTAGTAGCAACGATCCCAGTGCGCATGCTGAAGTTCAGGCGATCCGTGCTGCCTCCATTCAATTGCAAAATTATCGCCTGCCGGACACCACGCTGTATGTAACCCTAGAACCTTGCCACATGTGTGCTGGTTTAATTGTGCATGCGCGCGTTGCTCGAGTGGTCTTTGCCGCTAATGAGCCGCGTGCCGGTGCGTTAGAGAGTCAAGGCTGCTTCTTTTCTCAGCCGTTTTTGAATCATCATGTCGAAATGAACGGGGGCGTGCTGGCGCAGGAGTCAGCACAAATGCTCAGGGCGTTTTTTAAAGCGCGGCGCTAAACTTTTATTTTGGGAGAATAACGGCCGGATCGGCAGGTGCTGTGTTGTTATCCTGCGGTTCTACGCCAGGCACATGAGTGGTGCCGCTGATGATGTTGGTACCTTCGATTTGTGGTTGAGTCACCCAGGTTAAAATATCGTAATAACGTCGGATATTATTGACGAAATGTACCGGTTCACCGCCGCGCGCATAACCGTAACGGGTTTTGCTGTACCACTGTTTTTGCGCCAAACGCGGCAGTATGGTTTTAACATCCAACCATTTGTTTGGATTGAGCCCTTCAGCTGCGGTCAATTTGCGCGCATCGTCAAGGTGACCCATGCCAACGTTATAGGCGGCGAGAGCAAACCAGATGCGGTCGGCTGGATAAATACTCTCGGGGAGTTGTGAGATCAATAAAGCAATGTAACGTGCGCCGCCTTGGATGCTTTGTTTGGGGTTGAGACGATCTTTGACGCCCATGGCTTGTGCGGTACGTTGGGTCAGCATCATTAAGCCGCGCACACCAGTTTTTGAGGTGGCGGTCGGCAGCCAGTGCGATTCTTGGTAGCCCATTGCCGCCAGTAAACGCCAGTCCACAGCATGCTCTTTGGCCGCATCACGGAAGGCTGTTTCATAGTTGGGTAGACGTTGTTGCAAGTGCCGAGCAAAGGCATAGGCGCCTACATAACCGAGGGTGTCGACGTGCCCGTAATAACGCTCGGTCAGACGCTGCAATAGCCCCGATTGTTTAGCGCTGTCTAGAAAACGATTAATTTCATTGAGTAGGCTGACGTCATCGCCAGCGGCCACCGCCCAACTCAGTTGATGGTGACTTTGTAAGGTAAAACCCACGCGGATATTGGGAAAGTACACTTGGTTCATGGCGACTTGGTTGGAGTTGACTAGAGTCAGGTCGATCTGTTGCTCGTCGACCATACGCAGCAAGTCAACACTCTCGACTTGATCAGAGACAGCGTAGTCCAGTTCTGGATAGTCTTTTTTTAGAGTTTTTAGGTTGTCTTCGTGAATGCTGCCTTTAAGAGCCAGCACGCTTTTCCCAATAAGATCCTTTGCTTGTTTGGGGCGCGGATTCTTTTGGTGGTAAATAATTTGTGATGAAACGTCTAAGTAGGGATCGGAAAAACGCGCAGTGGTTAAACGCTCAGGACTCGAAACTAAGCCGGCGGCGGCGAGGACAGGACCGTTTTCAGTGCCTAGGCTACTAAACAGCTGATCGATATTGTCAGCTGTATCAATCTTTAACTCGACGCCAAGTTGCTTAGCAAAGTGTCTAACCAGCTCATACTCAAAACCGGTATCACCATTGCGGTCTCGGAAATAGGTGGAGGGGCTATTACGGGTAATAACATGCAAGGTTCCCTGCTCTTGAATACGCTCAAGAGTTGTTGGTGGTTTGCCGCAACCGTTTAGCGCAATAAGCAAGCTAGCTGCGCAGCTCAGCAGAAGACAGCGAATGGGGGCGAGTGTCAGTGAATGCATGGGCGCAGTATACGCAAATGCAGGTTACTCCAGCAAAGAAAAGCAGTTGCGAGCGCTGACCGTTGTTCTCAAACAAGTTTGCGTGTGTTGCAATAAATGTCTAAACGGCAGATTTGGATGGTTATTTGTTGCTATGCGGACTAGAATATCCGCCCATTTAATACAACTTTTTCGAGGCTGTCACGACGATGCTGATCTTGCGCGGCGCTCCTGCCCTTTCTGCTTTTCGCCACGAGAAACTTTTTGAACAATTACGTCAGAAGGTTCCCTCTGTCAGCGGTTTGTACGCTGAGTTTGCTCATTTTGTTGAGGTTTCAGCTGCGCTAAGCAGTGAAGAAGGCCAAGTCCTTAGCCGTTTGCTGAAGTACGGCCCGAGTGTGCCAAGCCAAGAGCCAAGCGGACGCCTGTTTTTAGTGGTGCCACGTTTTGGCACTATTTCGCCGTGGTCCAGTAAAGCGACTGATATCGCTAAAAACTGTGGTCTGGCCAAAGTACAGCGCATTGAGCGCGGCATGGCGTATTACATTAGCGGTGATTACAGCGATGCTGAAACACAGTTGATCGCAGCTACGTTACATGACCGTATGACTCAGTTGGTCTTGGGCGCGATGGAAGAAGCCTCAGCTTTGTTTAGTCATGCACAACCGCGTCCATTAGCGGTGGTTGATGTGCTGCAAGGTGGTATCGAAAGCCTTGAGAAGGCTAACCGTGAATTGGGCTTGGCGCTGGCTGAAGACGAAATTGAATACTTAGTCAGTAACTTCAAAAAACTGGGCCGCAATCCACATGACATTGAGTTAATGATGTTTGCTCAAGCGAACTCTGAGCATTGTCGGCATAAGATCTTTAATGCTAGTTGGGATGTTGATGGCCAAGCGCAAGAGAAATCTTTATTTGCGATGATTAAAAACACCTTCCAAATGAACAGTGAAGGTGTGTTATCAGCCTATAGCGATAATGCTTCAGTGATTGAAGGCTTTACTGCTGGACGTTTCTTCCCCGATTCAGTGACGGGTGAATATGCTGCGCATCAAGAGCCGATTCATATCTTGATGAAAGTTGAAACCCATAACCACCCCACTGCGATTGCGCCGTTCCCAGGTGCTTCAACCGGTTCCGGCGGTGAGATTCGTGACGAAGGTGCTACGGGTCGCGGTTCTAAACCGAAAGCGGGTTTAACTGGTTTTACTGTCTCTAACCTCAATATTCCAGGCTACATCCAACCGTGGGAAGTCCCGTACGGCAAGCCGGAGCGCATTGTCACTGCTCTGGATATCATGCTTGAAGGCCCGCTCGGTGGCGCGGCGTTTAATAATGAGTTTGGTCGTCCGGCTATTACTGGTTATTTCCGTACCTTTGAGCAATCCATTACCACGCCACGTGGTGAAGAAGTTCGTGGTTACCATAAGCCGATTATGTTGGCGGGCGGACTCGGTAATATCCGCGCCGAGCACGTGCAGAAAGATGATATTGCCGTCGGCAGTAAATTAATCGTACTGGGCGGCCCCGCCATGTTGATTGGTTTGGGTGGCGGCGCAGCATCATCGATGACCACAGGTACTTCATCAGCTGACTTAGACTTTGCTTCAGTGCAGCGCGAAAATCCAGAAATGGAGCGTCGTTGCCAAGAAGTGATTGACCGTTGCTGGCAGTTGGGTGCCGATAACCCGATTAGCTTTATTCATGACGTCGGTGCTGGTGGTTTATCCAACGCCTTTCCTGAGTTAGTCAATGATGCAGGCCGTGGCGGTATCTTTAACTTGCGCAATATTCCTAATGACGAGCCAGGCATGAGCCCGCTGGAAATTTGGTGTAATGAGTCGCAAGAGCGCTATGTGATGGCGGTCAAGCCAGAGAATTTAGAGCGTTTCGCGGCGATTTGTGAGCGTGAGCGTTGCCCTTATGCGGTAGTCGGTGAGGCGACTGAAGAGCGTCATCTCACCGTCGCTGATAGCCACTTCGGTAATAATCCAGTGGATATGCCGCTTGAAGTCTTGCTCGGCAAGCCGCCACGCATGCACCGTACAGTGACGCGTGAAGAAGAGCTGGCTGATGGTTTTGCTGATGCGCAGTACAGCTTAAAAGAAGCAACGGATCGTATTTTGCGCCACCCAGCCGTGGGTAGCAAAAGCTTCTTAATCACTATCGGTGACCGCAGTGTTACTGGCTTGGTCGCCCGTGATCAGTTTGTTGGTCCATGGCAAGTGCCAGTGGCGGATTGTGCAGTTACCGCGAGCAGCTTTGATGCGTATGTTGGTGAAGCCATGGCGATGGGTGAGCGTACGCCGCTTGCCGTCTTAGATGCGCCTGCATCGGGTCGGATGGCAGTGGGTGAGGCGGTGACTAACCTGGCAGCTGCACGTATTAACAAAATTTCTGATATTCGCTTATCAGCCAACTGGATGGCCGCAACCGGTCACCCAGGTGAAGATGCACGACTGTATGACACCGTGCAAGCGGTCGGTATGGAGTTGTGTCCTGCGCTGGGGATTACTATCCCAGTGGGTAAAGACTCAATGTCGATGAAAACCAGCTGGCAGGATGAAGGTGTTGATAAATCAGTCACTTCACCGCTGTCGCTGGTGATCACCGGTTTTGCGCCAGTGCCAGATATCCGTCAAACGCTAACTCCGCAATTGCGCCTAGATAAAGGTGATAGTGCATTAGTGTTGATTGATTTGGGCCGCGGTCAAAATCGTTTAGGCGCGTCGATTTTTGCCCAGGTCTACAGTCAGATTGGTCAGCAGACGCCCGATGTCGACAGTGCTGAAGACCTCAAAGCCTTCTTTGCTACGATTCAAAGTCTCAATGCTCAACAGTGTTTATTGGCCTACCATGATCGTTCTGATGGTGGCTTGTTCACTACAGTATTGGAAATGGCTTTTGCCGGTCACTGTGGTTTAGATATCAACCTTGATGCGTTGAATATCACGGTTGAGCAAGTCAATGCGACCTTACTCTGTGAAGAGTTGGGTGCTGTGGTGCAAGTGCTAAGCAGTAATCTTGATGCTGTTGTGGCTGCCTTTACGCAAGCCGGTTTAGCTGAGTGTGTGAGCGTTATTGGTCGCCCAGTTGCTGGTGATGCAGTGAAAGTCAGCCTCGCTGGCCAGAGTGTCTTTAGCGGTGAGCGTCGCTTGCTGCAACGTACTTGGACTGAAACCAGTTATCAGATTCAGCGTCTGCGTGATAACGCTGAATGTGCCGAGCAGGAATTTGAGGCGTTGCTGGATCAGGAAGACCCAGGTTTATCCACCAAGTTGACCTTTGATATTAATGCTGATATCAGCGCACCCTATATCAAAAAGGGCTTGCGTCCACGTGTTGCTGTACTGCGTGAGCAGGGTGTTAACGGTCATGTGGAAATGGCTGCAGCCTTTGATCGCGCCGGTTTCACTGCTGTCGACGTGCACATGAGTGATGTGTTGGCCGGACGCGTTGATCTGGAAACCTTCAAAGGTTTAGTCGCTTGCGGTGGCTTCTCTTATGGTGACGTATTAGGTGCCGGTGAAGGTTGGGCTAAGTCTATTCTGTTTAACAGCCGTGCTCGTGATGCGTTCTCAGCGTTCTTTGCTCGTGACGACAGTTTCACTTTAGGTGTATGCAACGGTTGCCAGATGCTCTCCAACCTTAATGAGCTGATTCCAGGTTCAGAGTTCTGGCCGCGTTTTGTGCGTAACCATTCTGAGCAGTTTGAAGCCCGTGTGGCGATGGTTGAAGTGCAGCAATCAGCGTCGATTTTCTTACAAGGTATGGCAGGTTCGCGCATGCCGGTAGTGGTTGCGCACGGTGAAGGGCATGCCGAGTATGCCAGTCAAGATGCTTTGCTGGATTCGGATGTATCGGGTTGTGTGAGTCTGCGCTATGTTGATAATTACGGCAAAGTGACGGAGCGTTATCCAGCTAACCCAAATAGTTCGCCAAAGGGTATTACCGGTTTAACCAACCGTGATGGCCGTGTGACTATTATGATGCCGCACCCTGAGCGTTTATTCCGTACAGTACAAAACTCTTGGCACCCAGATGAGTGGCAAGACGATGGTGCATGGTTACGTATGTTCCGCAATGCTCGTGTTTGGGTTGACTAAGTCAGCTTGCTAACAGCCACAACGCCGCTGCCAGTCAGCGGCGTTGTGCTATCTGGATGATGTGTTTGTTGTTTGCTGTTGTACATGTCGTGCTTCGGGGTAGGTGTTTCTCCGTCGATGAACCCGTCCGAGGTTCAGCTCTGGCGCTACGCCGAATTGCACCAGGAAGGCGCATTGAGGGAAGAGCGGCATTAACACAGTACGGCATGCGCCAATCATGCTTTTGCTCTTTAAGGGCGAATCTCAATTAAAGTGCCGTCTTTTACGCTGCTCCAGACTTCCTGCATATCAGGATTGGTTAAAGCGATACAGCCTTCGGTCCAATCTAAGGTGCTAAAAAACCATTCTGGATACTCTTCGTCGTTAGGTGTGCCGTGCAGCATAATCATACTGCCGGGTGGTAAGCCGGTTTCTTCCGAGCGTTTAAGGTCATTGGCGTTTGGATAGGAAATATGCATGGATAAATTAAAATTATTACTGTGCTTGCGCCAGTTAATCCAATACAAACCTTCAGGAGTGCGTTGGTCGCCCTCGTATTGTTTGGGGCCCGGTTTTTTACCCAGAGATACACGATAGGACTTTACCACTGTACCGCGATGCATTAAATGCAAAGTGCGCTCAGATTTAACCACCAGAACCTTGTCAATATGAGGTGCAGTCGTGCTGTTGGCTGAGTTGGCGTGGGTCAGAATAGGTAACGCGAACAACAGGGCAATAAGTAAAGTACGCATAAAAAATATTCCGAAATATACCTAAAGCTACAGCGGGTCTAGGCTGAGTACGTGCGGCAGCTATTCTAATGGCTTTATCTGTGACTTGCGATCTGTTCGCGATATATTAAACGCATACTTTTGGTCTAGCAGTGGATAAGTCACTTGGGTGCAGCGCAGGGTTCTGGCATGATGAATAGTCATCGAGGTGTAGAGCATACCTATGTTAAATAATGTTGCACAACGTATACAGAGTTACTCTCCGCGCCCTTTGCTGTTGCCGCCGTATGCGCGCGAAGCAGCAGTACTGATGCCGCTGACCCGCTCTGAAAATCCAGAGTTGGTATTAACTTTGCGAGCACAGAATCTGTCGACGCATGGTGGTGAGGTCGCTTTTCCTGGTGGTCGTCGTGATCCTGAAGATTATGATTTGATTCGTACCGCTTTGCGCGAAGCGCAAGAAGAAGTCGGTTTAGCGCCAGACTTGGTTGAAGTGGTGGGACCCTTGAGTGAGTTGGTTTCGCGCCATGGTATTAAAGTCACACCCTATGTTGGTTTTGTTCCGGATCGTCTTGAATATCAAGCGAATGCTGGCGAGATTGCTTCAGTGTTCTCAGTGCCGCTCGAGTTTTTTACTACAGACCCGCGTGACTATACTCACCGTATCGATTATTTGGGCCAGACTTGGTATGTGCCGAGCTATCAGTTTGGAGACTATAAGATCTGGGGGTTGACCGCGGTAATGGTGGTCGAGTTGGTGAATCTGGTCTACGACACGCAGATTGACTTGTTTGAGCCGCCGCAGTTGCGTAAAAAAGAGCTCTAAATAACAACTATAAAAGGAATGACTGATGAAATACCGTTTAGCTGATAGTCGAGTTGATGCTCATCCAGAGAGTTGGATTGCGCCTACTGCCGCAGTGATTGGTAAAGTGCGTTTGGATGCTGGAGCCAGCGTTTGGTTTAGTGCCGTATTACGTGGCGATAATGAATTAATCCATATTGGTGAGAACAGCAATGTTCAAGATGGCACAGTAATGCACACCGATATGGGTTGGCCATTGACCTTAGGTAAGGGTGTTACTGTCGGCCATAATGCGATGTTGCACGGCTGCACGGTGGGTGACCATAGCTTAATTGGAATTGGTGCAGTGATTCTTAATGGTGCCAAAATTGGTAAGCATTGCATTATTGGTGCCAACAGCTTGATCCCTGAAGGCAAAGAAATTCCTGATGGCAGTTTGGTGATGGGCTCACCCGGTAAGGTCGTGCGCGAGCTGACTGAGCAGCAAAGAAGTATGCTAGAAGCCAATGCGTTGCATTATGTGCATAATGCTCAGCGTTATGCCAAAGAGTTACAGGTCGATAATGACGATACCCCCTAAGCCGCGTGAGAAACCGATCAAGTCGCCCTGCATTAGCCTATGCGCATTAGATATCAATGATATTTGCATGGGCTGTCAGCGCAGCGGCGAGGAGATCAGTCGCTGGGGCACTATGAGCAATCAGCAACGCCGCGAAGTGCTTGAGCAAATTGAGCGGCGCGCTCGCCAGCAAGGTTTACTGAATTAATCAATGAGGATATGCAATGCCCCGTATAGGAACGCCGCTCTCTGCTAGTGCAGTGCGTGTTTTACTTTGTGGCTCAGGTGAGTTGGGTAAAGAAGTTGCCATTGAGTTGCAACGCTTTGGTGTTGAAGTGATCGCGGTTGATCGCTACGCTAATGCTCCCGCGATGCAAGTGGCGCATCGCAGTCACGTGATTAATATGCTTGATGATGCCGCCTTACGTGCGGTGATTGAGTTGGAGCAGCCGCACTATATCGTCCCTGAGATTGAAGCGATTGCGACTGCCACTCTAGTGGCTTTAGAGGCTGAAGGCTTTACGGTGATCCCAACTGCACGTGCTGCACAGTTGACCATGGATCGTGAAGGTATTCGTCGTCTTGCGGCGGAAGAGCTGGCGCTGCCGACTTCACCCTATTGCTTTGCTGATAATTACGCTGAATATTGTGCAGGTGTCGAGCAGGTCGGCTATCCGTGTGTGGTTAAGCCGTTGATGAGTTCGTCTGGCAAAGGACAGAGCGTGTTGCGCAGTGCGGCCGATTTAGAGTCTTCTTGGCGGATTGCCCAAGAGGGTGGGCGCACCGGTGCAGGGCGGGTGATTGTTGAAGGCTTTATTGATTTTGATTATGAGATCACCTTGCTGACGGTGCGTCATATTGATGGCAGCAGTTTTTGCCAGCCGATTGGTCATTTGCAAGAGCGTGGTGATTACGTTGAGTCGTGGCAGCCGCAGGTCATGAGTGCTACTGCGTTAGCTGAGGCGCAACGTATCGCACAAAGCATTACGGATGCCTTAGGCGGACGTGGTGTGTTTGGTGTTGAGCTGTTTGTAAAAGGTGATCAGGTCTGGTTCAGTGAAGTATCGCCACGTCCGCACGACACGGGTTTAGTGACCTTGATGTCGCAAGATTTATCTGAGTTTGCTCTACATGCGCGGGCTATTTTAGGTTTGCCGATTCCGGCGATTCGACAAATGGGCGCGACTGCGTCAGCGGTGATTTTGGTTAAAGGGCATTCCACGCAAACAGGCTTTGCTGGTTTGGCGCACGCCTTACAAGAGCCGGATACTGCACTACGCTTATTTGGTAAGCCCGCCGTGGAAGGTGAGCGCCGTATGGGTGTTGCTTTAGCGCAGGCCTCAACTGTTGACGCTGCGCGTGAAAAAGCGTTGCGGGTGGTGCGTAACATCAACGTTGAGTTGTAATAGCGAGAGTAGAAGTCACTGGGTTACTCGCTGCTCCATAAGCGTGCGCGACTGACCCGGTTATCTTTGATCTCTAGAGTTTCTAAATAGTAGGGGCCGGCCTGGATGCAGACGGCGCCTTCCGGAATAAACTCGAGAATCTCGGTGATTAAACCGTTTAGAGTTTTTGGTCCATCGCTGGGTAATTCCCACTCCAGCGCTTTATTGATATCACGAATATAGGCTGCACCATCAATGGTGTAGCTGCCGTCACTGAGTTGACGGATTTCTGGAGTTGCGCGTCTGTCATGATCGCTAAACTCGCCAACAATCTCTTCAAGAATATCTTCCAAGGTCACAATGCCTTCTACGTCGCCGTACTCATCCACCACAATGCCGATACGACGTTTATGTTTTTGGAAGTTGAGTAGCTGGGTAGAAAGCGGTGTGCTTTCCGGTACAAAATACGGATCGCTGCAGGCTTCTTGTAGGTCATCATGAGTGAGCTTGTTAAGGGTCAGTAAACGAGCAATTTGGCGCATATGAATCACGCCAATAATCTGGTTGATATTCTCACGATACAGCGGCAAGCGTGTATGCGTAGTGGTACGCAGTTGCCAAATGATTTGATCTAAGTTGCTATTGAGGTCAATGCCGAATACTTCATTACGCGGAATCATAATGTCATTGACTGTGACATTTTCCAGGTCAAGGATGCCGAGCAGCATATCTTGGCGATTGCCGGGTAACTCTTGACCTGCTTCGCGCACTACGCTGCGTAACTCTTCTGTCGATAGACTTTCAGATGAATGGTGGCGCGTATCAATGCCAAATAAGCGCAGTAAGCCATTACTGATGGCGCCTGTCAGCCAGACAATGGGGTATAGCGGTGTCATCAATAGCAGAATTACTCGGCTAGCGGGGAAGGCAATCAGCTCCGGGCGCAAAGCAGCGAGTGTTTTCGGGGTGATTTCACCGAAAATTAGAATCACAATGGTCAGGGCTGTGGTGGCTATGACTACGCCAGCATCCCCCCACAGTTCTACTGCGATAACTGTGGCGATGGATGCGGCGAGAATATTTACCACATTATTGCCGACTAAAATCGTACCCAGTAAGCGATCTGGCGTGCTGAGGAGTTGTTGTGCGCGTTGTGCGCTACGGTTTCCTTCGCGGCTCAGGTGGCGCAGTCTGTAGCGATTTAAGGTTAATAGGCCCGTTTCCGAGCTGGAGAAAAACGCAGAACAAATAATCAGAAAGAACAGCAGGCCTAATAGATAGCTGATGTGCATATCGTCCACAAGCAAAGAGCCTCAAATAACTAAAATAAATTCACGGACTAATTTGCTGCCAAAGTAGGCCAGCATCAATAGGAAAAAGCCGGCTATTGTCCAGCGAATGGCTTTATGTCCGCGCCAGCCAAGCTGATAGCGACCCCATAAGAGGATGCCAAAAACCAGCCAAGCGATGCACGATAGCAAGGTTTTGTGGACCAAATGTTGAGCGAATAAGCTATCAAGGAACATCCAGCCCGTCACCAGTGACAAGGACAGTAGTAACCAGCCAGCCCATAAGAAGCCAAACAAGAGGCTTTCCATGCTTTGCAGTGGCGGGAAGTGCTTAATTAAGGTGGAGACAGGGCGCTTGCGCAACTGTTGGTCTTGAATGAGGAGGATCATTGACTGAAATACAGCAATGGTGATCATGCCGTAGGCTAGGATGGAAAATAGAATATGGGCCAAGATGCCCGGCGCTTCATTGATCGGCTGCAGATGACCTTGCGGTAAAAACTGTGAGCAGATAACAGTGGTTGCGCCTAAACTGAGTAGCGGTAATAACAGTATGTGTACTGGCATGCGGGTTAAGCACAGTAGGACTAAGCCAATAATGGAAAAGGCGATTAAGCTGGATGCATTAAATAGGCTTAAAACTAGGCCTTGCTCTGACAGTAGCAGGGTAAATAGATGTATACCGTGCGCAGCAAAGCCAATTAAGGTCAGGCTGGTCACCAGTACCTTATTAAAGGGCGCGCGCCGCCATAAGCAGTTCACCAAGTATAAACAGGTCGCGCCATAAAAAAATGCAGCCAATAGACTAGAAAACAGAGTGGACATAAGACCTTATAAAATAATTTCTATAGATTGAGTTTGGCATATAATACATCAGCGTAGAAACAATATTTACTTTGCTGCGCTGTGCGGTTCAATGTTCCCAACCTTTTATGAGCTAGGCAATGATTGATTGAGCTAAAGGACAATATCCTTTGACAGTTGCCAAGTCTATCCATAGAATATCGCGCCTATGATAAATGCACCGATTCCTCCTCACGTTGATCCGCGAAAACTTGCAGATCGTGGTATCACCTTAACCGGTGACGTTCCTCTATCTGATTTTTCTAGGGTCTGCGAATTGCTGACAGACACTTCCGGACTTGTTCGGGTAGCGTTTGAGTTTAGCCGCGACGAGCAGAAAGTAGCAGTAATGCAACTTAAGCTTGAATCGGAGGTTAGGATGATTTGCCAGCGTTGCTTGGATGAAGCGGTCATACCTGTCAGTGGTGAGTATCTATATGCCATTGTTGTACCTGGCACAGAAGAAGCACACTTCCCGCAAGGGTATGACGTACTTGAAGTAGGTGAAGAGCCTTTGGATGTATTGGCATTGATTGAGGATGAGTTATTACTCGCTTTGCCCATTGTCCCGATGCACCCGCCTGAAGAATGCCAGCAACCGGCTGGACTCATCGAGTCCGAGACGAGCAAGAATGCGGTTAAAAGGTCCAACCCATTCAGTGTATTGGCGCAATTAAAGCGTGACCCAAACGTTTAGGAGTTAATAATTATGGCTGTTCAGAAAAGCAAGAAATCCCGTTCCGCACGTGACATGCGCCGTTCACACGACGCACTAACCGCAAGCACTTTGACTGTAGAGCAAAGCACTGGCGAAATGCGTTTACGTCACCACGTATCACCAGAAGGTGTTTATCGTGGTCGTCAGGTGATCGCGAAGGATTCTGCTGAGTAAACCTTGATAGGTTCAGCGATAGCGGTTGATGCAATGGGCGGGGACTATGGTCCCCGTCTTGTTGTTTCTGCGTGTATAAAAAGTTTAATAGAGCATCCTAGCCTGCGTTTAGTGTTGGTGGGAGACTCGACCCTCATTGAGTCTGTTCTGGCTCAGTGTTCTCCAGTGGATCGTTCGCGGCTGACAGTACAGCACGCCAGTGAAAGTATTTCCATGACTGATCTGCCTGCGCATGCCTTGCGCCATAAGCCCGACTCATCCATGCGTATTGCTTTGCAATTATTGCGCGATAAACAGGTGCAAGCGTGTGTCAGTGCTGGTAATACCGGCGCTTTAATGGCGTTGGCTAAGCATATACTGAAACCTTTAGCGAATATTGATCGACCCGCCATTATGACAGCTTTGCCGACCTTGATCGGCGAAACACATTTGCTGGATTTAGGTGCTAATGTCGATGTCAGTGCGCAGCAATTAGTACAATTCGCTTTAATGGGCTCAGCTGCGGTGCAGATTCAAGGTATTGATCACCCGCGTGTTGCGTTGCTTAATGTCGGTAGTGAAGCCAATAAAGGCAATCAACAGGTTAAGCTGGCTGCTGCAGAGTTACAGGCGATGCCGCATATCAACTATATTGGCTACGTGGAAGGTGATGGTGTTTTTCGCGGTGATGCTGATGTGGTGGTCTGCGATGGTTTTGTTGGCAATGTCTTGCTTAAATCCAGTGAAGGTTTAGCTACGATGATTGCCGCGCGGATTAAACAGCGCTTAGGCCGAGGTCCTCGTGCATGGTTATTGGCGTGGTTGGCGGCACCCTTGTTAAAGGTCTTGCGTTCAGAGCTGGCGCCAGAGCGTTATAATGGCGCCTGCTTGCTAGGTGTGGACGGTGTCGTGGTGAAAAGCCATGGCAATGCCTCGCAAGAAGCATTTCAGGCTGCTATTAGCGTTGCCTATGTTGCTGCGCAAGGACGTTTAGCACAACGCTTGCAGGTGCACTTGCAAGGATTAAACGGCGTTTAAGTACAGAGTAAATCAGCTAGAATGTAGCTAAAGTGTGACGGATGGATAAGGCTTATCATCCAATAGTCGGTTTGTTATTCGCTTCCTATGCGTGGCAAACTTCCTTTGTTGAATGACAGGTAATGATAGTTATGAAGGCTTCTCTTGCGTTTGTATTCCCTGGCCAAGGCTCTCAAGTCGTTGGCATGTTGGCAGACATTGGTGCTGCAGAGTCAATTGTGCTTGATACCTTTGCTGAAGCATCCACTGCTTTAGGTTATGACCTCTGGGCGTTAAGTCAGCAAGGCCCAGCCGATGTATTGAATCAAACTGATAAAACTCAGCCCGCTATTTTAACCGCGTCGATTGCGTTGTGGCGTTTGTGGCTAGCAAAATCAGCGGCGCAGCCTGCGTATGTTGCAGGGCACAGTTTAGGTGAGTACTCCGCTCTCGTCGCCGCTGGTAGCTTGTCTTTAGCCGATGCAGTGCGCTTAGTTGAGCGCCGCGGTCAATTAATGCAAGAAGCAGTGCCTGCTGGTACAGGTGGTATGGCGGCTGTTTTAGGTTTGGATGATGCTGATGTGCAGGCTGCCTGTGCAGAGGCGGCGCAAGGCGAAGTGGTTAGCGCGGTTAATTTTAATGCGCCCGGTCAGGTTGTTATTGCTGGTGCGGCGGCTGCAGTTGAGCGTGCGATTGAGGCGTGTAAAGCACGTGGAGCTAAGCGAGCGATTGCCTTACCGGTGAGCGTTCCTTCACATTGTGCTTTGATGCAGCCTGCTGCGCAGCAGTTTGCAGCCTCTTTAGCCGCAATTAAATGGCAGCAGCCAAAAATTGCTCTAGTACAAAATGTCAGTGCTGAAGTCGTGACTGATTTGGCCGTTTTAGAACAAAATCTCTTGGCTCAATTGTACAGTCCTGTGCGCTGGGTCGAGTCGATGGTGTGTTTAGCTGCGCAGGGTGTTACTGATGTCGTTGAGTGTGGTCCAGGTAAAGTCTTATCTGGCCTCAATAAGCGCTGTATTAAAGGCGTAAACACCTATAATTTAGAGACCCCTGAAGCATTTGCAGCAGCCTTAGCTGCGCAGCTTTAATATGGAGATGATAATGAGCTTACAAGGTAAAGTCGCCTTAGTCACCGGCGCCAGCCGTGGTATTGGTCAAGCCATTGCTCTGCAGTTAGGCGCACAAGGTGCCACTGTTATTGGCACTGCTACCTCTGAGAAAGGTGCGCAAAGTATCAGTCAAGTCCTACAGGATAACGGCATTCAGGGTACTGGTATGCTGCTTAATGTCTGTGATGCTGAGTCTGTCGCTGCGACACTTGAGCGCATCCAGACTGAGTTTGGTGCGCCACTGATTTTGGTCAATAATGCTGGTATCACTCGCGATAACCTGATGTTGCGGATGAAGGATGACGAATGGTTCGATGTTATTGACACCAATTTACACAGCTTATACCGCATGTCTAAAGCAGTGTTACGCGGTATGACTAAAGCACGTTGGGGTCGAATTATCAGTATCGGCTCAGTGGTAGGTGCAATGGGTAACGCAGGTCAAGTAAACTATGCTGCAGCGAAAGCTGGTCTGGAAGGTTTTGGTCGCGCTTTAGCGCGTGAAGTGGGCTCACGCTCAATCACCGTGAATGCTGTGGCCCCTGGGTTTATTGATACCGATATGACCCGTGATTTACCTGAAGCGCAGCGTGAAGCATTGTTGACACAAATTCCATTAGGGCGTTTGGGGCAAGCTCAAGAAATAGCTAATGTGGTAGGTTTTCTTGCTTCAGAACAGGCGTCTTATGTCACTGGAACAACGATTCCAGTGAATGGCGGCATGTATATGAGTTAAAATGACTGTTATTGTGACCAAAGCATCGTATTTTGAGTCATAATTGCAGTTTGGAATATTAGAAATATTTGTGCGATGCCTGATGCAGCGCACAAATAGATCAAATAAGTGGTTCGCAAAGGGCGAGCAGTTCGCTTAAAATGCGCAAACCCTTTTATACAAAGCGGCAGCTTGAGTTGCCCAGTTTTTTCCATTTAGGAGTGATACACGGTATGAGCACTATTGAAGAACGCGTTAAAAAAATCGTTGCTGAGCAATTAGGTGCCAAAGCAGAAGACGTGACTAACAGCGCATCTTTTGTTGATGATTTAGGCGCGGATTCATTGGATACAGTTGAGTTGGTAATGGCTCTTGAAGAAGAGTTCGAGACTGAAATTCCTGATGAAAAAGCTGAAAAAATCACTACTGTTCAAGAAGCAATCGACTACATCAACGCTCACGCGCAGTAATGTAAACGGTTACTTTGCAACAGCGAAAGCCGCGCGACTTTTTATGAGCTGTGCGGCTTTTTTTTGTACAGCAATTTTTACATTAACAAGAGGTTGTCGCCATGTCGCGTAGACGTGTCGTAGTTACCGGGATAGGCATGCTGTCCCCACTAGGTGTTGATGTCGCGCAAAGCTGGTCAGGCATCCTAGCTGGTAAAAGCGGTATCAGTTCGATTGAACATATGAACGTTGAGGCTTTTTCGACGCGTTTTGGTGGCTCAATCAAAGGTTTTGATATTGAACAGTATATGCCGGCCAAAGATGCACGCCGCTTAGACTTGTTTATTCAATATGGTTTGGCTGCGGGTTTGCAGGCTATGCAAGATTGCGGCCTGGAAGTGACTGATGCCAACCGTGAACGCGTTGGTGTGGTGATGGGTTCCGGTATTGGTGGACTGACCAATATTGAGAACACTAGCAAAACGTTAGTCGAGCAAGGCCCACGACGTATTTCGCCATTTTTTGTGCCCGGTTCAATTATCAATATGATTTCCGGTGTTCTGTCGATCCAGTTGGGCTTACAAGGTCCTAATTATGCGATTGCGACAGCCTGTACCACAGGTACGCATTGCATTGGCATGGCCGCACGTAATATTGCTTATGGCGAAGCCGACGTGATGTTAGCGGGTGGTGCTGAAATGGCAGCCTGTGGCTTAGGTCTTGGTGGCTTTGCTGCTTCGCGTGCACTGTCGACCCGCAATGATGATCCGCAAGCGGCAAGCCGCCCTTGGGATGCCGAGCGTGATGGTTTTGTCTTGTCCGACGGTGCTGGTGCGGTGATTCTTGAAGAGCTTGAGCATGCCAAAGCGCGTGGCGCCACCATCTATGCAGAAGTGGCAGGCTTTGGTATGAGCGCTGATGCCTACCATATGACCTCTCCACCGGAGAAGGGCGATGGTGCGGCGCGTTGTATGGCCAATGCGTTACGTGATGCCGGTATGCGTCCTGACCAAGTGCAGTATGTTAATGCGCACGGAACATCGACATTGGCGGGTGATTTGGCCGAAGTCAATGCGCTAAAAACTGTGTTTGGCGATCATGCGCAGGCTTTAGCTGTGAGCTCAACTAAGTCAATGACTGGGCACTTATTAGGTGCTGCCGGTGCGGTTGAAGCGATTTTCAGTGTTTTAGCGATTCGTGATCAAGTCGCGCCGCCGACCATTAACTTGGATCAGCCGGGCGATGGTTGTGATTTAAACTTTGTTGCCAACCAAGCACAGCCGATGAAAATTGATGCCGTCTTGTCTAACTCCTTCGGTTTTGGTGGTACCAACGGCTCGCTGTTATTGCGCCGGTACAGCTAGACGTGCAAGCCTGGATTAACGGTCAGCCCGCAGATTGTATTGCGCTGGCTGACCGTGGTTTGGCTTATGGTGATGGTCTATTTGAGACCATTAAAGTTCGCAATGGGCGCGCGGCTTTATTGGAGCGACACTTAGCCCGCTTGCACGAAGGCTGTCAGCGCTTACTGATTCCTTGCGATATGTTGGCGTTACGTGACGAGTTGTTGGCTTATATGCAGCAGCTGGGTAACGGTGTCTGTAAATTAATCTTGACCCGCGGTGTCGGCCAACGTGGTTATGGCATGCCAGATCCTTGTCTGCCGCAGCGAATACTGCAAGCGTCAAGTGTTCCACAATGGCCTGTTGCTCATCAGCAGCAAGGTATCCAACTGTTTGCCTGTCAGTTGCGACTCTCTGCACAGCCTCTATTAGCTGGATTAAAGCATCTCAATCGTTTAGAGCAAGTCTTGGCACGTGCCGAGTGGTCAGACCCTGCTTATGCAGAAGGTTTACTGCTGGATAGCCAAGAGCGTGTGGTTGATGGGGTGTTTAGTAATATTTTTATCGTCCGTGATCAGCAATTGATAACGCCTGCGCTGAATCGTTCAGGTGTGGCCGGGGTGATGCGTGCTGAGCTGTTAGCACGTGCCGCCGCTGCAGGTGTTGCTGTCCAGATTGCTGATATTTCATTGCAGCAATTGCAACAGGCTGATGAGGTTTTTACCTGCAATAGCCTCTACGGTATTTGGCCGGTATGCGGCTATGCAACACAACACTGGTCGATCGGACCTGTGACTCGTAAACTGCAGCAACTTATTACAGATTTAGTGGATGAATAG
Source organism: Denitrificimonas caeni (assembly GCF_905120345.1). Classification (GTDB taxonomy): domain Bacteria; phylum Pseudomonadota; class Gammaproteobacteria; order Pseudomonadales; family Pseudomonadaceae; genus Denitrificimonas; species Denitrificimonas caeni_A. Next base: position 186,758 of record NZ_CAJHOA010000003.1, read on the forward strand.
CCGTGTTGCGTAAGTTATCGATTGCTTTTATGAGTGGCTGCTTGTTTTTGGCAATAGCGGTTGCTGTGTTGTTTTGGATGCAGCGTGAAGTGCTTGAACAGCCTTTACAGGTTGACGGTGAATACCTGCTTAATGTCCCCGCGGGTAGCACACCCAATGGCTTGCTGTTGCAGTTGCAGCAGCAAGGTGTGTTGCATGGCGCTTTTTGGCTACGTTTAAGTTGGCGTTTGCAAGGCCATGTGCAGCCTTTGCATACAGGCGAATATCAACTGAGCCCCGCGATGAATGTCGCACAGTTACTAGAGAAGTGGCGCGTGGGTGATATCTTGCAATACCGCGTGACACTGGTAGAAGGTTGGAACTTTAAGCAAGTACGTACGGCTTTAGCACAACAAGAGAAATTACAGCACACTCTTGGTGAGGTCAGTGACAGTGAGTTGATGCGTCAGTTGGATCAAGCCAATGTGCATCCTGAAGGACGTTTTTTTCCTGATACCTATAATTTTATCCGTGGCCAAACTGATTTAGATATTCTGCGACAAGCCAATCAGCGCTTACAGAAAGTGCTGGCCGAAGAATGGACGCAGCGTGCCGATGATTTGCCGTACCGTAATCCCGATGAAGCGTTGGTGATGGCCTCCATTATTGAAAAGGAAACTGGAGTTGCCCACGAGCGCGATGAAATTGCTGGGGTGTTTATTCGCCGTTTAGGTCTTGGCATGTTATTGCAGACGGACCCAACGGTTATTTACGGTATGGGGGAACGTTACCGCGGTAAAATCACCCGTGCTGATTTACGCCAACCAACGCCTTACAATACCTATGTGATTGCTGGCCTGCCGCCAACACCGATTGCGATGGTGGGGCGCGAGGCTATTCATGCCGCGCTGCATCCCAAAGCCGGCAAAAGCTTGTACTTTGTTGCACGTGGCGATGGCAGTCATGTGTTTTCTAATACGCTGGCGGAACACAATAAAGCTGTACGTGAATATCAGCTTAAGCGTCGTGCTGATTACCGTTCCAGTCCAGCCCCAGTGACAGCTCAATAAGGACCTTATGATGCGTGGATTGTTTATTACTCTAGAAGGCCCTGAAGGTGCAGGTAAAACCACTAACCGCGCCTACCTCGCTGAGCAGTTACAGGCTCAGGGTTTTGCTGTGGCGTTAACGCGTGAGCCCGGCGGTACGGCTTTAGCCGAGCAGATTCGCGCTATTTTACTGGCTCCGCATGATGAAATCATGGCGGTGGATACTGAATTACTGCTGATGTTTGCCGCCCGTGCACAGCATTTATCACAAGTGATTCTGCCGGCTTTAGCAGAAGGTAAAATCGTTATTTGCGATCGTTTTACGGATGCGACCTATGCCTACCAAGGCGGTGGCCGTGGCTTGGATTGCTCACGCATTGCTCTACTAGAGCAGTTTGTACAAGGTGATTTGCGTCCCGAGATAACACTGTTGTTTGATTTGCCGGTGGCTGACGGTATGGCGCGAGCTGTCGCTCGTGGGAAATTAGATCGTTTTGAACAAGAGCAACACGATTTTTTTGAAAAGGTTCGTCAGGCTTACTTGCAACGTGCCAGTGATGATCCAGAACGGTTTCGCTTAGTGAATGCCCAGCAGACTTTACCTGAGGTACAAAAAAGCCTTGATGTGCATCTGCTAGAAATTATGGACCGTGCACGTGAGCAGTAAGCTGTACCCGTGGCAGGCCGGACTCTGGCAGTCGTTAGCCGGGCGCAGTCAGCAAGCGCATGCTTATTTGTTGCATGGCCCAGCGGGTAGCGGTAAGCGTGCCTTAGCTGAGCATTTTGCGGCCTTTTTGCTCTGTAAAGCATCGCTGCAACAGCAGCCGTGTGGACAATGTACCTCCTGTAAACTCTACGCTGCCGATACCCATCCTGATTTGGTTAGGCTGGAGCCGGAAGAAGAGGGCAAGGGTATTTTGATTGCCAGCGTACGCGAACTGGTCGCGAAGATTTTACAAACCTCGCAGCAAGGGGGCCGTAAAGTGGTGATTGTTGAGCCGGCTGAAGCAATGACAACCGGATCGGCCAACGCTTTATTAAAAAGTCTTGAAGAGCCTGCAGGTTCAACCGTTTTCTTGTTGATTAGCCATCAGTTTAGTTTTTTGCTGCCGACTATTAAAAGTCGCTGCGTGTTACAAGCCTGTCCGCTGCCGAACGAGCAAGAAAGCGTGCAGTGGTTACAGCAACAATCCGAACTCAACGAAGAGCAATGCCACACCGTGCTGGCTCTTGCGTCAGGTTCACCGCTGAGTGCGCAAAAACTGTTGAACGCTGATGTATTGGCTATTCGCGAGCAGGTGGTCAGTGGGGTTAAGCAGTTATTTAAGCAGCATAGCAGTCCCAGTGATTTGGCGCTGGCTTGGGCTAAAATGCCGCCAGAGTTACTCTTCGAGTGGTTTTGTCAGTGGGCGCAACTGATCCTACGTTATAAAATGACTGAAGATGACAGTCAGCTCGGCTTGGCAGATATGAGCGTGGTATTAAAACACGTGGCACCAAGGGCGCCGTTAGCGTTATTGCTAGAGACTCAAGACTGGTTACTTGAGCATCGACAAAAAGTATTGCGGCGTGTGCCATTACGTGCTGATTTGTTGCTAGAAGGGCTACTGGTTCGTTGGCAAGCATTGTTGCCGCGCTGATTGCGTCTATCTGTGCGTATAATGACAACAACGCGCTGGCTTGTGATTGCAACCAGACACTCGAAACAGACCGTTATTGACGTGCAAGGAAGGTGCTATGAGCTTACCCCCGACTGTGAGTCCGAGTAATAGTATTTTATCGCTGACCATTAAAGATAAATCCGTGCTCTATGCGGCCTATATGTCCTTTATAAAAAATGGTGGTCTCTTTATCCCGACTGGCAAAGAGTACAAACTCGGTGATGAAGTATTTATGCTGCTTAACCTCATGGAAGAGCCGGAAAAACTTCCACTAACCGGCAAAGTCGTCTGGGTGACTCCGCGCGGCGCACAAGGTAACCGTGCCGCTGGAATTGGCGTACAGTTTAATGAAGACGACACTGAAGCCCGTAATAAAATTGAAACTTATCTGGCTGGTGCACTGAAGTCAGATCGACAAACACATACCATGTAGCTGCAGCGCCTGAATAATGACGTTGCATAAACACTTTTAACAACGGTTCCCCCCATGCTTATTGATTCACACTGCCATCTCGACCGACTTGATTTGACTGCTTATAACGGCTGTCTCGACACCGCACTGCAGGCTGCCCGTGACCGTGGTGTGGGCCACTTCCTCTGTATCGGTATCAGTGTTGAGAATGCGCCGATCGTGCGTGCTTTTACTGAGCGCTATGCCGATGTCGATTGCTCAGTCGGTGTGCACCCACTGGATTTAACCCGTGGTAGTGAGCCAACCATGCAATGGTTGCTTGATGAACTGCAGCATCCTGGTGTGGTCGCAGTGGGTGAAACAGGTCTGGATTATCACTATCAAGCAGAAACGGCGCAGATGCAGCAGGATTCGTTTCGCTTGCACTTAGATGCGGCGCGGACATGCGGCAAACCCGTGATTGTGCATACCCGTGAAGCCAAACAAGACACCCTCGACTTATTACGCGAAGCAGCGTTACCGCAAGCTGGGGTGATGCATTGTTTTACCGAAGACTGGCCGATGGCTAAAGCTGCGCTGGATTTAGGTTATTATATTTCGTTTTCAGGCATCGTGACGTTTCGCAATGCTGAGGCGTTACGTGAGGTGGCGCTACAGGTGCCCAGTGATCGTATTCTAGTGGAAACAGATTCACCTTACTTAGCACCGATTCCACACCGCGGCCGACCTAACTTCCCCGCCTATGTCGCTGATGTCGCGAAGTTTGTCGCTGAGTTACGCGGCGTGCCCTATGAGGAGCTTGCCGCGCAAACCACAGAGAACTTTAAACGCTTATTTCCGTTGGCGCGTGTACAAACCAGCTAAATCAATAATTAGTTAAAGGTTGGTGCATGCCGTACTTCGGTATAGGTGTTTATCCGCCGATGAGCCCGTCCGCGGTTCAACTCCGGCGCATAGCTGGCTCAATCATTGAGCGTGAAGTATTGAAAAAATCACGCATATCCTAGTGGTAAATGATTAAGGCTTACGCGCCACTATCACCGCGCGCATTGGCGCCGGTAGGCCTTCGACTGTTTTGCGGGGATCTTCAGGGTCGAGGAATTCTTCTAGTGAGTGGTATTTCATCCAGTCGGTGGAGCGTTGTTCGTCAATGGAGGTGTGGCTGACATCCACGCAGTGCACATCGATGAAGCCGGCGCGGCGCAGCCAGAGTTCTAAGGCGGCGACTGAGGGGAGAAACCAAACATTGCGCATTTTAGCGTAACGGTCTTCGGGGACTAGAACTTGGTTGCAGTCGCCTTCAATCACTAAGGTTTCCAGCACCAGTTCACCGCCATTGACGAGGCAATCTTTCAGCGCTAAAAGGTGATCAATCGGCGATTTGCGATGATACAGCACGCCCATAGAAAAGACCGTATCAAAGCCTTCTAGTTTGGCCGGTAAGTCTTCTAGGGTGAAGGGCAAATGCCAAACGGGCGGTGCGTCGAAAAAGCGCCGCATCGCCTGAAATTGACAGAAAAATAACCAGTTGGGATCAACCCCGACTACGGTCTTTGCGCCGGCGCCGAGCATGCGCCACATATAGTAACCATTACCGCAGCCGACATCTAAAATACGCTTACCACGTAAATCAAGGTGCGGACTGACGCGATCCCATTTCCAATCGGAACGCCATTCGGTATCGACATGCAGATCAAAGAGATGAAAGGGGCCTTTGCGCCAAGGGATTAATCCCTGCAAAGCCGTGTGCAGCTGCTTACGCTCAGCATCGTTGCAGGACCCGTCTAGGCGAAACTCGCTAGTCAGTTCGCGGGAGGTTGGAGTTAAAGCGGGTAAGGCCTCCACCGCAGCCGTCCAACGCGGTAAATCACCGTGGCTGATGGTGTATAAATCATCAAACTGTTGCTGTATGCCGCGTGACCACTCTTTTAGGGGTGTGCTGGCAAGTTGCTGGACGAGCGGGGAGAAATCAATCATGGGATGGCAATCAACGAGGCAAAGTTAAAACACTGGAACCACACGACAACCTTGCTGAAACCAGCGCTGTATAAACGCTCACGGTGTTCTTCAAGGCTGTCAGGTAGCATGACTTTTTCAATGGCGCGGCGCTTTTGTGCGATTTCCAGTTCGCTGTAACCATTGGCGCGTTTAAAGGCCAAGTGCAAATCATTAAGCAACTCATGCTCAGCGGGATCATTAAAGCGTAGTTTTTCTGACAGCACTAAAGCGCCGCTGGGCAGTAAGGCATGGTGAATATTTTGCAGCAGCTCTAAGCGTTGTTCAGGTGCAATAAATTGCAGGGTGAAGTTCAGCGTGACTAAAGAGGTGGGCTGCAAAGGCAAGGTCAGAATGTCTGCCTCTATCACCTCCACCGGTAACAATTCTTGGAACATCGCATCTTGCGCATTCAGGTGTTCACGGCAACGCTCAACCATCGCCGCAGAATTATCGACAGCAATAACTTTGCAACCACTGTGGCTGACATGGCGACGCAGCGCTTGAGTCACCGCGCCGAGTGAGCAGCCTAAATCGTACAGAATGCTATTGGCTTGGGCGAATTGTGCGGCCAGAACGCCGGTGTTTTCCACAATGGTGGGATAACCGGGGACTGAGCGCTTAATCATATCGGGAAAGACGCGCACCACATCTTCATTAAAAGTGAAGTCGGGGACTTGCGCGAGCGGTGTATTAAAGATGCGATCAGGGGCGTGAGTCATGGGCTTGAACAGACAAAAAAGAAAGCCATTATGCCACATCTGGCGTGGAAAAATGGCCGCTACGTTTAACCACTAAAACCTTGTGAGTGCCAGAGGTGCGCGGCAACTAGTGCGCGCCAAGGCGTAAACTGCTGCAACCACTGCTCCGTTTCTGCGGCGCTAAGGCTGTCGACATTGAGCAGACGCTGCAGATTACGCCGCACCGCCGCGTCACCATGTAAGGAGCCGTCCAGCCACGCAAAACCACGCATCAACGTATAGTTGACTGTCCAAGGACCAATCCCCGGGATGGCCAGTAAGTCAGTACGCAGCTGCTCAATATTGCTTGCATCAACTTGGCGGGGAAAGGCGAAGGTTTGGTTGCTTAGCAGCTGGCTGATCTGGGCGATGGCGCGGGCTTTATTAAATGACAGACCAACACTGCGCAGTTGTTCAATCGAGACGTGCGCGACACGCTGAGCATCGGGATAGCACCACAGACCAGAGCAGTGTTGCACACCGGTTAACTCAATAAAGCGACGGCGCACATTGAGCGCAGCGGCGACACTAATTTGCTGCCCCATAATGGCCCAGCTGACCGCTTCAAAAGGGCTGCTGGTTTGTGCGACCCGCAAGCCAGGCTGTTGGCGTAATAATGCCCCTAGTTCAGGATGCTGTTGATGCTGCTTAATAAACTCAGCCGTGGGTTGCTGAAGACCTAGGAAAGACTCCAACCACTTCGGCCAGTCGTTTTGCGTAGGAGCAGGGAGGCCTTGATTCGCTGCAAACTGCAGCTGCGCGCATGCCTGTTCTGGGGTGAAGTGGATGCTTAAACAGGCTGGCTGATTCTCCCACATGAGGCCTTTTTCCAGTCTGTCAACACTCACGCGCTCGGCCAGTTGCAGGCTGTCACGTTGATGAAAACTTAGGAAGTCGGCGACATGGTAGTCCGTCGGCAAGGCAACAGTGTGGGTTAAGACCGTCATGACAAAGACCGCTACTGAGAGTGTGTGATATCGACAATATACGCATTTATTCGCCAAATTGTAGGCCCAGGAGTGCTATTGTGCAGCCCTGTTATGCGGATTTCCTTGCTTACGCCCTTTGGCCTATAGCATACAATGTGTCGTCAGGCTATTGTGGGGCGTCACAGCTGGAACAGAATTTGAGGCTTGGCCGCCAGCAGAACACGTGCAGTAATGCGCGTATTTTTTTATCTGACAGTGACTCTTAAGTCGAGCGCTGGGTTAGCGGTCATCTAAGGCGGCTTTTAACGTGGAAGATGCACGATGATTGGCATACGCAGTATTGCAAGTTACATCCCGGAAGACAGAATTGATAACATCGCGCAAGCGCAAAGCTTTGATCGCGATGCTGAGTTTGTTAAGAATAAATTAGGCACAACGACATTGTCTGTGAAAGCAGAGAATGAGGAAACCTCCGATTTGTCGGTGCGAGCAGTGCAAAATCTGTTGGCGAAGAACCCCGATTTAAAACTTGAAGATGTGCAGGCACTCGTCGTTGTCACGCAAAATGGTGATGCTGAAGGTCTGCCGCATACTTCAGCTATTGTTCAGCACAAGTTAGGTTTGCCACTGCATGCAGCGTGCTTTGATGTATCGCTGGGTTGTTCGGGGTATGTCTATGGTTTGTATGTGCTGAAAGGCTTTATGCAGGCTACAGGTTTGAAAAATGCCATTTTAGTCACAGCCGATCCGTATTCGAAAATAGTTGATCGCGCTGATCGTATGACCACGCTATTATTTGGTGATGCAGCAACCGCGACTTGGATGACTGAAGATCCGGTCTGGGAGCTGGGGCCTGCCCGTTTTGGTGGTGATGGTGGTGGTGCTGACTATCTGGTGGTTAAAGATGGCTGCTTTCATATGAATGGCCGCCAAGTGTTCAACTTTGCTAGTTTGAAAATCATTCCGCATATGCAAGAAGTGCTGGATGAGTTGAATATGAGCATGGATGATGTTGATGCCATTTGTTTGCATCAGGGCAGCGGCGCAATTGTCGATGCGATTGCTAAACGCCTTGGTGACAACGGCACTAAAGTGCTTAAGGATATGTTTGGCGCGGGGAATACCGTGTCATCATCGATTCCGATGCTGCTTGAGCATTATGGCTTTGATGGCCAGTGGAAGAATGCTTTGCTATCCGGCTTTGGTGTCGGCTTGTCATGGGGATCGGCACTGTTGGTACGCCACGAGGGTTAACTCTTCTTGCTATTAGCGACGAGTTTTAGTTGACCTTATGTGCTTGTTTTATCTGGGTCTGGCGCTGTATGTAACAGTGCCATTGGCCAATGGCACTGTTAGTGACGAGAGTGTTAGCGAAGAGACTGTACGGCTGAATATTGTTGGATCTTACAAGGGGGTATGTTCCCCCTCTGTATTTTTCCTTTAGCGCTTAATGGTTTTCATTAAGTCTTCAGGGCTGATGTGGCCGACGACAGCGGCGTTAGTTTGCGCACTACCGAGCTGCGGCATATTAAGGATATGACCTTTCATCTTGCCGATGATATGCATTTCACAGGGTTTGCAATCGAACTTCAGCGTGAGCACTTCATCGCCATGAATCAGCTGCATATCACTAACTTTGGTGCGCACGCCGGTGACGCCTTTGGCTTGCTTCGGACAAAGATTAAACGAGAAACGCAGGCAGTGTTTGGTGATCATCACTGGCACATCGCCGGCTTCTTCGTGCGCCTCATAGGCCGCATCAATCAACTGCACACCATAACGATGATAAAAAGCGCGGGCTTTTTCGTTGTAGACGTTAGCTAAGAAGGTTAGATGCGATTCAGGATAGACTGGCGCTGGATCGCTGACCGGCTTGCGGAAACCTTTTGGATGCGCCGCTATACGTGCGGCAGTCAGTGCTTCAATGGCATCCCGACGCAAATTTTTCAATTGTGAATTAGGCACAAACCACGCCTGTTCAGCCTGCACATTAATCTTCTGCGCATGATAAATCGTCGTGCCCAGTTTACTCAGGGTGTCTTTGATTTGTGCAATCGCTTGCTTGGTATCACTGGCCAGGGTAAAGGGGCCAGCCTGTTGCATGCTGACGCTCACACCTTCTTCACTGGTGGCAATAAGGGTCAGCTGTTGCTCATCAAGCTGCACTTGCCAGTCCACTAACACACGGCGTTCGGCGGATTTCTTTTGCAGCGCTTGCTGCCAGTTATGATCCATATTGCGGTTGAGCTGATAGGGCGGGCGCAGTTCTTTTAACTCGGCGCGCATATCATTCGGCACCACGCGGTACTGACGAATCATCTGCCCATCTTGTTCATATTCGCAGACTTGTTGCACGGTATTGGCGCGAAAGCCGATTACTTCACGTTTATATAAGACGTTTAAACCATCGCCATTGGCCAGTGGTTCGCTGGTTTGTACGCTGATATCGTTTCTGCCAATGCCTAAGATTTCACCGACTGGCAAACCAATAAATTTCGGTGAATCAAACGCGCCAATATCGACTTTACGATCACTGACGAAATAATCCGTGCTACCACGGTGGAACGTTTTATCGGGATCTGGGGCAAAAAAATGTTCGGTAAAGCCACTGGAAGAGCGTGCTAGCTCAGGACGTTCCAGTAAGATTTGATCAAGCTGCTGACGATAATACGCCGTGATGTTTTTCACATAGATCATATCTTTGTAGCGCCCTTCAATCTTAAAGGAGCGTACGCCAGCATCAACCAAATCACGCAAATTAGCGCTTTGGTTATTATCTTTCATCGACAACAGGTGCTTGTCGTACGCCACCACGCGGCCTTCATCGTCTTTTAAGGTGTAGGGCAGGCGGCAGGCTTGTGAGCAATCGCCACGGTTGGCGCTGCGTCCGGTTTGCGCATGGGAAATATTGCACTGGCCGGAGAAGGCCACACAGAGTGCCCCATGAATAAAGAACTCAATCGCTGAATCAACATTCTGACTGATCTCACGAATTTCTTGCAGGTTCAGTTCGCGAGCCAAAACTAACTGCGAGAAACCTGCTTGCGAGAGAAATTTGGCTTTTTCTAAAGTGCGAATATCGGTTTGCGTACTGGCATGCAATTCAATCGGCGGCAGATCCATCTCCATCACGCCCAAATCTTGCACAATCACTGCATCAACACCAATGTCATACAGCTCACAGATGAGTTGTTGCGCAGGTTCCAGTTCGTCATCATGCAAAATAGTATTGATGGTGACAAACACCTTGGCATGAAACAGATGAGCAAACTCCACCAGCCCAGCAATATCACTCAGGCTGTTGCTGGCGTTATGCCGTGCGCCAAAACTCGGTCCGCCAATATAAACCGCGTCGGCACCATGCAAAATGGCTTCTTTAGCAATAGTGGCATCGCGGGCAGGACTGAGTAACTCAAGGTGGTGTAGAGGTAGAGACATAGTTTTTAAGGGTTCAAATATAAAAAAGGCTGAGCAGCACGCGGCACGATCTTAGGATCGAGGCCAGGCAATACATTAGATGGGCGCAGTTTACCACAGGGTAACGCCAGACTGGCAGACCATCAGTCGACCACAGAGAATTGTACGCTGCCGGTTTGCCCTGTTTCATCGAGAACGCTGAGCTGATACAGACCTGCTTGCTTAAACACATGATCAAAGCCTGCGTCATTTTCAGTGTTAAGCAACGGCCGACCATTCAGGTACCACCACTGCCGCGCACCGCCTCCGAGGCTGGAGAAATGCAGGCGCAGTTCACTGGCTTGCCCCGCAGCACGTTGTAGACGGTCGCCTTCACTCACGCCAACAATTTGCATAGGCTCGCTAGACATCAATAGCGGCGGCGGGCAGCTCGGATCAATCGCAGGTAAACGAGAACGCCGTTGTTCGGCCAATGGCAGCCAAGGTTCTAATGCGGCGGGCCATAACGCCAGCCGTTGCGGTTGTGCATCGGGGCAGTTTTTACCGACACGCAGCCCTTTTTTATTCAGCCAAAGCAGTGGTTGCAACTCACTGCTAAATGGCTCACCCATGGTTAATGTTGGCGCAATGGTGCCATTTAGCGTCCAAGCGAAACGCAAGCGCCGACAGTTATTATCGCTGCGCGGCAACACTTGACCTAATGGCCAACAAATAGCGGCGACACCGACTGTGGTCGGCTGTGGGTCGGCTCGATCAGCTTTACCACTTTGTCGGTCGCGATGATTTAACACATCATGCACTTGCAACAATAACGGTGTGGCCGAGGCTAAACCAAATTGTCCCGGTACCGGTGTGCCATCCGGGCGACCAATCCACACGCCAATTAAATAGCGCGAACTGACGCCCACCGCCCAAGCATCACGAAAGCCATAGCTGGTGCCAGTTTTCCAGGCCAAGGGCGCACGCTCGACCAGCTGTGCGCGTGGATCTAGGTCAGGGCGGCGCTGTCCGGATAAAATCCGTCGCACAATCCACGCGGCCCCGGCTGACATTAAAGGCTTCTCTTGCAACGCTTGGTGTGGCTGAAAACGTAACTGCGCCACTTTTCCGTGACGAGCAAAGGCACTAAAACCGCTGACAACATCCTCTAAGCGGCTGCCCACCCCACCTAAAATTAACGCCAAATTAGGCTCTGCGCCGCGAGGTAATAACAAGGGTATACCGGCATTACGCAACTCGCCGGTAAAACGCTTAGGACCATAGGCTTCTAATAGTTGCACTACTGGCAAATTCAGCGAGCGGGATAACGCTTGGCTAACCGATACCGGGCCACTAAAACCTTGTGAAAAGTTACCGGGACGATAATCCCCGGCATGGCGTGGTACATCTTGCAGCAATGACTCCGAATGAATTAAACCCTCATCCAGCGCCAGTCCATATAAAAAAGGTTTGAGTGTGGAGCCCGGCGAACGCACGGCTTGGATCATATCGACATGGCCAAAACGCTGGCTATCTTGTAGGTCTAACGAACCCAAGTAGGCTTGCACTGCCATGGTCTCGTGCTCCACCACGATAATTGCTGCCGAGGTGCGCTCGGGTAAACGCGCACGCCAACCCAGCAACATATCTTCCAGACGTCGCTGCAAACTGGCATCGATGGTGGTTTCAATGGCTGCGGGACTCTTGGCATGATTCAAACGACGTGCCAATAACGGAGCCAAGGCGGGTTTATGGCGCGGCGCTAGCCACACCGGTTCTTGCAAGGCATCATTAATCGCCGCCTGTGGCCAGACTGCAAACTGCGCGAGCCTCTGTAGGATTTTATCGCGCGCTGCTTGTGCTCGCTGAGGATGTCGATCAGGACGTAAACGGCTGGGTGCTTGTGGCAATACCGCTAACAATGCAGCTTCGGCGCGACTTAAGGTTTTTGGTGCTTTACCTAAATACGCCCAACTGGCCGCTGCCACACCTTCTAGGGTACCGCCAAAGGGCGCACGATTGAGGTATAAGGTGAGAATTTCATCTTTGGATAAGTGCCATTCCAACTGCGTCGTCCGCCATAGCTGACGCAATTTACCGCGCAGCGTACGGGGATGTACATCAAGCAAGCGTGCGACCTGCATCGATAAAGTACTGCCACCCGACACCACGCGTCCGCCTTTGAGGTTTTGCCACGCCGCTCGGGCAATGGACAGCGGATTAATCCCTGGATGTTGATAAAACCAGCGGTCCTCATAACCCAGCAACGCTTCAATATAGTAGGGCGAGACCTGATCAATCTGCACTGGATAACGCCAGACACCCTTATGATCAGCAAAACGCCACAAAGGCGTCCCGTCCTGTGCCAACACCACGCGCGCCATATCGTCTTTAGGTAGAGGCAATGGGTCAACAGTATCGGCAAGCCAGAGCAGGGCACAGAGCAGCACAACACCGCCACCGAGCCAGCGCCATGTATGCTGCAAATGCCAACCAAACCTTCGCCCCACCTGCACCACCCTAAAAGATTAATAATTGCTTAAAGCTAAGCATAGCTACAGACTGAGCAGTTTAATCTGAAATAGAGTTGCTGGTGTAAAAGAAGGGTGAGTCTTTACGCGCGGGGGTGGGATTTAGGCGTATTTACTGATCAGTTCCTGCACCTGCAGACAAAATTTGTAACTTATAGTTTTATAGAATGGCAGGTCTTTGTCAGTGACTAGAGTATTGTGTTGGTCAAAATTATTTTGCGGCAGACGGCTCGCAAATATCTGTATAAAAAAGTCTAGAGAGTTTGGCGGTTAGGGGCGTTCTAGGCTATAAGTAGCCTTATTACACTCAATAACACTGCGTGCAGGCAAAAAGCATGAATGATAGCGTTAATTTAACTGGACTGGCCCGTCAAATAGTCGACGCCGGCCTTCTCGACGAGAAGAAAACGCAGGATGCGGTGCTGCAGGCCAAGCGTAACCAAACGTCTTTGGTCTCTTGGTTGGTACAAAATAAATTAGTCAAAAGTCTGCCTTTAATGGAACTGGCGTCGGCGCAGTTTGGTGTTATCTACCTTGATTTAAACGCGGTCAATCCAGATGTTTTTCCTAAAGAGTTAATCAGCGAAAAACTTGCCCGTCAGCACCGTGTATTGCCGCTCTATAAACGAGGCAGCAAGCTCTATGTGGCGGTTTCTGACCCAAGCAGTTATCAGGCGCTGAAGGATATTCAGTTCAGCACTGGGATGACGATTGAGCAGCTCTTGGTGGAAGATGAGAAGCTGGGGCGTGCCATTGATAAACTCTATGAGTCAGCAACAGGTGGTCTGGATGGCATGGATGATGCCGAACTGGATAGTTTAAGTTTAGAACAAACTGAAGCTAAAGGCCCGTCGCAAGGTGACGAGATTGATGAAACGCCAGTAGTACGTTTTGTTAATAAAATGCTGCTCGATGCGATTAAAGGCGGCTCTTCAGATTTACACTTTGAACCCTATGAGAAAATCTACCGTGTGCGCTTTCGTACTGATGGCGTGCTGCATGAAGTAGCGAAACCGCCCGTACAGTTGCGCGATCGGATTTCTGCACGCTTAAAAATCATGGCCAGTATGGACATCTCTGAGCGCCGTAAACCCCAAGATGGGCGGATCAAATTAAAGGTCACGGCTAATAAATCCATCGACTTCCGGGTCAATACCTTGCCGACGCTGTGGGGCGAGAAAATCGTGATGCGTATTCTCGATTCCAGCAGCGTAAAAATGGGCATTGATATGCTTGGTTATGAAGAAGATCAAAAACAGCTGTATTTAGAGGCGCTGCACCAGCCGCATGGGCTGATTTTGGTCACCGGGCCGACAGGCTCGGGTAAAACTGTTTCTTTGTATACGGGCTTAAGTATTCTCAACATGGTTGATGTCAATATTTCTACCGTTGAAGACCCGGTGGAAATTAACCTTGAGGGGGTTAACCAAGTCAACGTTAATCCTAAGCAAGGCATGGACTTTACCACGGCATTGCGCGCTTTTTTACGTCAAGATCCTGATGTGATTATGGTCGGTGAAATTCGGGACTTGGAAACTGCTGAGATTGCGATTAAAGCCGCGCAAACAGGACACTTGGTGATGTCGACATTGCACACCAATAGTGCTGCAGAAACGTTGAACCGTTTGCGTAATATGGGTGTGGCCTCTTTTAACTTGGCAACCTCTTTGACCTTGATTATTGCTCAACGTTTGGCGCGTAAACTGTGCAGCTGTAAGCAAGAAATTGTCGTGCCGGATGAGGCGTTATTACACGAAGGGTTTACCCATGAGCAGATTGGTACCTTTAAAGTGTATGAGGCTAAAGGTTGTGAGAATTGTAATGCCGGTTATAAAGGCCGCGTGGGTATCTACGAGGTGGTGAAAACGACGCCGGAGCTGCAACGGATTATTATGGCCGACGGCAACTCGATGGAGATTAGCGCACAGATGCGCAAAGACGGCTTTAATAGTTTGCGTACGTCGGGGTTACTGAAAGTCGTTCAAGGTATCACGAGCCTTGCCGAAGTTAACCGTGTCACTAAGGACTAGAGCATGGCTGAAAAAACTCCAAAAACTAATATGTACAAATGGGAAGGCAAGAACCGTCAAGGCTCGGCGATGTCTGGGCAAATGCCTGGACAAGACGCTTCTCTGGTTAAAGCTCAGTTGCGTAAGCAAGGTATTAATCCCACTAAAGTGCGCAAAAAGAGTTTTGATATATTTAGCGCTGGCAAAAAAATCAAGCCGATGGACATTGCCATTTTTACTCGGCAAATGGCTACGATGATGAAGGCCGGTGTACCTTTATTGCAGTCCTTTGACATTATTATTGAAGGGTTGGATAACCCGAATATGCGTAAGTTGGTGGATACCTTGAAAAACGATGTGGCCAGCGGTAATAGCTTTGCAACGTCATTGCGCCGGCATCCGCTGTATTTCGATGATCTGTATTGCAACTTGGTCGAGTCGGGTGAACAGTCCGGTGCTTTAGAAACCTTGTTGGATCGTGTCGCAACCTATAAAGAAAAGACAGAAGCGTTAAAAGCGAAAATTAAAAAAGCGATGAACTACCCGCTGGCGGTGATTGCGGTTGCTGTGATTGTGACAGCAATCTTGCTGATTAAAGTGGTGCCGCAGTTCCAAGAAGTATTCGCCAGTTTTGGCGCAGAGTTGCCGGCCTTTACCTTGTTTGTGATTGGGGTTTCAGAGTATATCCAGCATAGCGGTTGGATTATCGTGCTGGTTTTTGTGGCTGCAGTGTTTATCTTGAGACGGATGTACCGTACGTCGAAGAAGTTTCGCGATGGTTTGGATCGTGCTCTGCTGAAAGCACCGATCTTCGGCAATATTATTTATAACTCATCAGTCGCACGTTTTGGCCGGACTTTAGCGACGACATTTGCCGCGGGTGTGCCTTTGGTTGAAGCTCTGGATTCGGTGGCTGGCGCGACAGGTAATGTGGTGTTTAAGGAAGCCGTGATGAAAATCAAGGCAGACATCTCCGGTGGTATGCAGTTGAACTTTGCCATGCGCAGTACTGGCGTGTTTCCGTCGATGGTGTTGCAGATGACCTCGATTGGTGAAGAATCCGGTGCTCTGGATGAAATGTTGGATAAGGTGGCGACGCACTACGAAGCAGAAGTTGATAATGCTGTGGATGGCTTAACTGCTTTGATGGAGCCGCTGATTATGTCAGTGCTTGGAGTGTTGGTCGGCGGTTTGATTATCGCCATGTACCTGCCGATCTTCCAGTTAGGCGCGGTGGTGTAAAAGGCTTGCTGTAATCTAACGGGTGTATTTGCCGATTGTTTACGCTGTGTTTATGCGCTTGTGTAGGCGCTGGCCATACCTGTGCCAGCTGTCTGCTGATCTCTAACCATTTGGTAAATACCTCGGCAAAGATTACAGCCCATATGACCGCTTGATAACACGATATTGTTGAACATGGCCTATGTCGTATGACATGGGCCATGTTCTGACAGGGGCTTTGAATTTTGCACGGTGTGTTTATGGATATTATTCAGTTTTGGAACAGCAATATTGTAGTGTTTGCCTTGAGTGCGGCTGTTTTGGGTCTTTTGGTGGGCAGTTTTTTAAATGTGGTGATTTACCGTTTACCTAAGATGATGATGCGTGATTGGCGTCATCAAGCGCGTGATGTGCTGGAGATGCCAGTAGAGGAAAGTAAAGAAACTTTTAATTTAATACTGCCTAACTCTCGCTGCCCGCACTGCAGTCATGAAATCAAACCGTGGGAAAATATTCCGCTGTTCAGTTGGTTGTTTTTACGTGGCAAATGCTCAGCCTGCAAGCAGCCCATTAGTATTCGTTACCCACTGGTGGAACTGGCCTGTGGCGTGCTATCAGGTGTGATTGCTTGGCACTATGGCGTTAGTTGGGACACCTTGGCGATGTTGGTGCTGACGTGGGGGCTGTTGGCGATGAGCTTGATTGATGCTGACCATCAGCTGTTACCCGATGCGTTAGTGTTGCCGCTGTTATGGCTGGGGCTGATCCTGAATAGCTTTGGCTTATTTGTGAGCTTATCCGCTGCCGTGTGGGGCGCTGCTATAGGCTATATGAGTTTATGGTCGATCTTCTGGCTGTTTAAGCTGGTGACTGGCAAGGAGGGCATGGGCTACGGTGATTTTAAATTGCTGGCCATGCTGGGGGCTTGGGGTGGCTGGCAAATCCTACCGCTGACAATTTTACTGTCCTCAGTGGTGGGGGCGGTATTAGGCGTTATTATTTTGCGTTTGCAGCGTAACAGCATTAGCAATCCGATTCCTTTTGGACCTTATTTGGCTCTGGCCGGATGGATCGCTTTAGTGTGGGGCGATGAGATTACTAGCAGTTATTTGCAGTTTGCTGGGTTTTAATGTGATTGCGGTGATGCGGTGTGTGAATGGCATGCCTAATCAGCCGTAACGCTTGTAGGGATGAGTGACTGTTTGCTGGGTTGTTAGCTGTAGGAAAGAGACGTAGGCATAACCAACACCTGCCGGAGCGCCTTCGGCAGAACTATTATTACCGGTCAGTACATGTCGCGTATGACGCAATAGAACCGTATTGAGTGATAAAACACTAAGCGTGCTTATCTACCGCTAAAAGCAAAACGAGCCCGTAGTGGGCTCGTTGGCGGGTGCGTCAGTCTAAATCAAAATCATACTCTGCCAATTCTTTACGTAATCGGCGCTCCTCAAGCATGTTATCAATCACACGACGCTTGGTTAGATTGGTCTTCGCTGCCTCAGCAGGCGCTTCATCCTCAATCTCTTCAGCATCTTCTGCAATGAAATCATCATCATCTAATTCTAAATCTTCTTTACTCATGATTAGAGCCTCGCGCACGGGAGTTTCCGTTGGCGCACCTTATAACCATAAAAAAAGAAATGGTAAAAAAGATTTTTTCAATAGGTTGTTAGTATTTCAATTGTAAAAACTAATCGTCAGAGGTTTTCTGTTTAAACTCGCACAAATCTTCAATCCGACAACTGCCACAACGCGGCTTGCGCGCCTGACATACATAGCGTCCATGCAGGATAAGCCAGTGGTGCGCATCCAGTAAAAACGCCTTAGGGACAAACTTCAGAAGTTTCTTTTCCACCTCTAAAACAGTCTTGCCTGGAGCGATGTTGGTGCGATTGCTGACTCGAAAAATATGAGTGTCGACTGCCATCGCCACTTGGCCAAACGCAGTGTTGAGTACGACGTTAGCGGTTTTTCGGCCGACACCGGGTAGTGCTTCCAACGCTTCACGTGTTTCGGGTACTTGGCTGTTATGCCGTTCAATTAATAAACGACAGGTTTCTAACACGTTTTTAGTTTTGGTCGGGTACAGGCCAATGGTTTTGGTATAGGCGCACAAGCCTTCGTAGCCAAGCGCGTACATGGCTTCTGGGGTGTTGGCTACAGGGAACAACTTATCAGTGGCTTTATTGACGCCAACGTCGGTGGCTTGCGCAGAGAGGATCACCGCAATCAGCAGTTCGAAGGGTGAATTGTAGTTAAGCTCTGTTTCAGGCTTGGGGTTGTCTTCTTGAAAGCGGCGAAAAATTTCGTAGCGTTTGACGGCATTCATTGGGCAGACTCAGTCAAAATAAAATCAAAGGCAGAGTGATAGGTTAATAAAGGGATGATACAGGTTTTGTGCTAGAGCTGTTTTGTTGGCTGTTTGCGTGATTAGGCGGGGCTGATAAGCAGCGGCCGCAGGGGTAACCTTTGCAGAGGTCGTAAGGGTATGTCGACCTAAAGGCCGACATACCCTGTATGCCTTTTGCTTCATTGACAACAGCGTGCGCTAACTAAGTTTCTATTCTGCTTGTTGGCTGATATGCACAGTGCGTTGTGGGAAGGGGAAGCTGATGCCCTCACGGTCGAAGCTTTCTTTCATTTGTTCTTGGATGCTGAAGAATACACCCCAGAAGTCGGCACTTTTAGTCCACATACGCAGCGATAGATTGACTGAGTTATCGCCCAAAGACACTAAGTGAACGATAGCTGCGGGGTCTTTGAGTACACGTTCGTCAGCGGCCGCGAGGCCCAAGAGGATGGCGCGAGCTTGTTTAATATCGTCGCCATAGTCGATACCGACGTTAATATCGACGCGACGGGTCGGTTTGCGCGAGTAGTTGGTGATGCTGCCGTTGGACAGTGCGCCGTTGGGCAAAATAATGGTTTTGTTGTCGGCGGTACGTAGCAGCGTGTGGAAAATTAGAATGCTTTCAACCGTGCCACCAACGCCTTGCGCTTCGATGTAATCACCGGCGCGGAAGGGTCGTAAAAACAAAATCAGCACGCCACCGGCAAAGTTAGCGAGGCTACCTTGTAAAGCGAGGCCCACAGCAAGGCCTGCAGTGCCGATGAGGGCGAGAAAGGAGGTGGTTTGTATGCCTATCATGCTGGCGACGCTGAGCAGCAGGAGGATGCGTAGCATGGCGCTGAACAGTGAGCTTAAAAACCCGGTCAGCATAGCATCGGCTTTGCGTTGTTGCAGGAAGTTGGCCAGTCCGTTGGTGATACGGCTGATCAACCACCAGCCGATGGCAAGGGTAATCAGTGCGAAGAGGATATGACTGCCGTGTTCAACCAGCAGAGGTAGCCAGTTCGCTTTGGTCTCTTGTAACCAGGTTTCGATAGTGCTGTCTTGCATAGGAACTCTCTATTTTTCTCGGTGTGACGGTCATTTTACAGAGCTGGGTCGAGGATGAAAGTGTTGTTTTTGTTGGTCGAGGTGTTGGTTTTGTAATTGTAGATAGGCAGCGCTGATTGCCATGTTGCACGTTCGGTCGATCTTTGCTTGCTGCTATACTGCGTTTTTTAATGATTTCAGTAAGGGTTCTTGTTTATGAGCACACAGCCTGCAGGCGCATTGTTGCATCCGCGTAACCGTCATCAAGGCCGTTATGACTTTGCTGCGTTGATTGCTGTTGAACCGCGTTTAAAGGCTTTTATGATCATTAATCCGTATGGCAAGGACAGCATCGACTTTGCTAACCCTGCCGCGGTACGTGTGTTTAATGCAGCCTTATTGAATCAGTTGTATGGCATTAAGAGTTGGCGTATTCCAGACGGCTATTTGTGTCCGCCGGTGCCGGGGCGTGCTGATTATATTCATGGCTTAGCAGATCTGTTGGCGCTTGACGCTCAAGGCGAGATTCCGCAAGGCGCTGATTTTACTGTGCTCGATGTGGGTACGGGTGCGAATTGTATTTATCCGTTGTTGGGACAGCATGATTATGGCTGGCGTTTTATTGCCAGTGATATTGATCCACAGGCGTTGACTAGTGCAGCTGAGACGCTGGCAGCGAATGGTTTGGATAAGGTCATTGAGCTGCGCTTACAAAGTGATAAGTCAGCTTTTTTTAAAGGCGTGTTGCGTGCGGATGAGCGGGTGATCTGTACCTTATGCAATCCACCTTTTCATAGCAGTGCCTCTGAGGCGACGAGTGGCAGTGAGCGTAAGTGGCGTAATTTAGGTAAGCAGGATCCACAGCGTAAGTTGCCGACGCTGAACTTCGGCGGCAAGAGCAATGAATTGTGGTGTAAGGGTGGTGAGCTGACTTTTGTGCGCAATATGATCAAGGAAAGTAAAGACTACGCAGCGCAGGTATTGTGGTTTACCACCTTGGTGTCGAAATCGGCGCATATTCGTTTGCTACAACGCGTGTTGAAGCAAGTCGGAGCTGTGGATGTGCAAGTCTGCAGTATGGCGCAAGGACAGAAACAAAGCCGGTTTTTGGCCTGGAGTTTTCATAGCGCTGAACAGCGTAAGAATTGGTTGGTTACTGCGAAAAGCTAGGATTCGCGGGCTGCTCGCCCGCGAATCCGTTAATTGCTGGGTGAGTTAAATCCCTTGTGGGATTTCTTCGCCGCCGAGGGCTTCGAGCAGTTGTGGAATAAACTCCACAAAGGTCAGCATCATCAGAATAAAGCTGGCATCAAATTGACCGGCTGCATCATCGCCGCCGTCTTCTTCTGCTTGATCAAGCAATAGGTCTTCGAAACGCAGGCGCTTAATAGTGAGCTTGTCGTCGATTAAAAAGCTGAGCTTATCCTGCCACGCTAAAGTCAGCTGAGTCACCAGCTTGCCGGCAGCTAAGTGCATTTGAACTTCTTCGCTGGCAAGGTCTTCGCGTTTGATGCGGATAATACCGCCGTCTTCGGCGCTGTCGCGTAATTCACACTCGTTGGTCAAGACTAAGCCGTGGCTGGCTTGGTGTTGTTTAACCCAGTCGGTAAAGGTTGCAGTCGGCGCGACTTTAACCGCGATAGGGCGTACTGGTAAGCTGCCGAGTACTTCACGTAAGGTTGATAACAACTCTTCAGCACGTTTAGCACTGGCAGTATCAACCAGAATCAAACCTTGTGCTGGCGCGATAACCGCGAATGTTTTGGAATGACGAATAAAGGCGCGAGGCAGAAGCGCTAAAGTGACTTCATCTTTAATTTGATCACGTTCTTTTTTGTAAACTTTACGGCCTTCAGCGGCTTCGATTTCATCGGTTTTTTCTTTAACGGCATCCCGTACAACGCTGCCTGGCAGCATACGCTCTTCAGTACGCGCGCAAATTAACAAGAATCCTTGGCCGCTGTGTACTAGGGGGGCGTCTTCGCCTTTACCAAAGGGGGCAACGAAACCATAGGTTGATAGTGTTTGGCTGCCGCAAGGTAAAGCAGGCTTAGCGGCCAGTGCAGTTTCTAAAGCCTCTGCTGTTAAGGACGTATCTGATGTTAAGCGGTACATCAGTAGGTTACGAAACCACATAAAAAACTCCAAAATTAACGTAAAAATTATACATGCAGCACGTGGCGTGCAAGAAATAGCGCTTGGCGATCAATCACCGAAGACGTCTAGGTAGTAAATAAGCTGTATATAATATCAGTGATTATCTGCTTAGGGCAGGCCGTGAGGTTAAAAACAGATGAGCTGTATTAGAGTGTCTGTGTTGGATTTCTCGACAGCCAAGAAGATAAGCAGGTCGCAAAGTATAGGGCCGTTATCGAGCAAACGGCAGTGTAAATATGCTGTTTTTCGGATTTTGCTGATATTGACACTGCCATGTGACAGATTTATAGGGTCGACTTTAATCCGTCTTATTGTGCGGGTTGGCGGTTAAAGAGTCGGTGTTCTAAGCGTTGCGCAGTTAAAAGTAGATGATTATTCGAAGTTTTGCTAAGTCCTTGGATTGATTATGAAAATAAATCAATTTAGGACTTGCCAAAAGCTATTCTAGTGTCTAATATACGCACCACTTGAAGACACAAGGGTGATTAGCTCAGCTGGGAGAGCATCTGCCTTACAAGCAGAGGGTCGGCGGTTCGATCCCGTCATCACCCACCAAGTCTTTTAAGTATCGCGCAGTGGTAGTTCAGTTGGTTAGAATACCGGCCTGTCACGCCGGGGGTCGCGGGTTCGAGTCCCGTCCACTGCGCCATCTTACGAAAACCCGTTAAGCCTTCAAACGCTTAACGGGTTTTTTCGTTTCTGGGTAGAAAAAGTCCTGTCCCACTGTTTCTAGATCAGCTGCTTCTTGCGCAGCAAGTCACAGTGAATCTTCAGTGATGGAGGTGGAGTACGGGCTGGTGTAGCTGCCAAAATTCCCTATAGGTATCCTGGCAGCGCTGTTATTCGCTTGCTTCTATGCGCATTGCTTTTTGATAGCTGCTTAGGCTTTCAAGATTTTCAATATAGCTTTTAATGTGTGGGTATTTGCTGTCACATTTCAGCATTTGCAGTGCGCTTTGCACGACAAAACCTAGCATAAAATCTGCTCCAGTCAGACGCTCGCCGACTAAGAACGTCTTGCCGTCTAAATGATCATTTAAATAAGCAAAGACTTTAACAAATTCTATTTCAGCGTAGCTGTCGAGAAATTTTAGCGAGGTCCCGCATTTGCTTTCATACTGATTGAACACTTTTAGTAAGAACGGCAGCATCGCCGAGCTTTCTGCAAAATGAAGCCACTGTAAGTAGTCGCTGTATTCCGCCGATAGTTCATCCGGTGCCAACTGTGGTGCGAATTTTTTAATCAGTAACTCTACGATCGCGCCCGACTCGGCAATCACCTTGCCATCGAGTTCAATGACCGGTGACTTGCCAAGAGGATGAATCGTTTTCAGTGATTGCGGTGCTAAGTGCGTCGTTGCATCACGCCTGTAGATGATAAGTTCATACGGCTGACCTATTTCCTCTAATAACCAGAGGATGCGGATGGAGCGTGAGGCATTGAGATGGTGAAGTTTTATCATGTTGCTAATTCCTTCTGGGCGATCACGCCGAGTCTTGCTATACATTGTTGATGACTTGCACAGGACGCTCAATGTTTTAGCGATTGGCTGCTTGGTCCGAGTAAATTGCATTGTATGTTGCAGATATGCGACCAGTCTACTAATTTATAATTATGTAAAAATATAGCTGTCTATGATCATCTGTATGCATAGTTAAGCCTTGTCTCAGGCCTAGAAAAAGACAGTGAACTGTTATTGCCGTGCATTCAAGAGTGTAACGAAGACGACAGGGTTGGGCGGCTTGAGTAAAGAGTTGTTATAATAAATCCTACTTATTTGCCTTATTGGCTGTCTGGTTTTTGGTGTCTTATCCTGATGAAACAAAATTACGCTAATACTCGTCAACAGTTACTCGATACGGGTCACCGCATGATGGTGGTCAAAGGGTTCACTGGCGTAGGGCTTAATGAAATTCTGCAAGCTGCTGGCGTTCCTAAAGGCTCGTTTTACCATTATTTCAAATCCAAAGAGCAATATGGGCAGTCTTTGCTTGAAGAGTATTTCCAGAGTTATCTGGCCGATATGGATCAACGTTTTTCTGCGGCCGATGTTAATGCGCGTGAGCAGTTGATGGGTTACTGGCAGAAGTGGTTGCAGAGCTATTGTGAGCCGTGCGATGAGCAAACTTGTTTGGCAGTTAAGTTAAGTGCCGAGGTTGCCGATCTCTCAGAGGCTATGCGCCTCACTTTGCGTGATGGTACGGATCAGGTGATTGCACGCTTGATAAGCTGTATTGAGCAAGGGCAGCGTGAAGGGTCCCTGCCAACAAGTAATGCTCAGCAAACAGCTACCGCGCTTTATCAGCTCTGGCTAGGTGCCAGCTTGTTAAGCAAGTTGCATCGTAATAATCATCCGTTAGAAAGCGCGATGATAACGACTGAAGCGCTGCTGGCAGGCTGATTTAGCTTGCTCGATGGCTTGGCTATCACTTAGGCCAAGCCAAGCTCAATAAGATGATTTTTTATCTGTTTTTGCCAGCGATACATCTCTCCGTGTTTTTTTTCTTATTCCTTAAAGCACTCAGTTTACTCATTTTTTATGCGTGATAAGAGTGCCGCCTTAAGGTGTTATATGTGCTTTATATTAATCTAGACGACTGGTCTATTTTGATATATAGTGCGGCCACAAACACATTCAACGTTCCCAACAGCGAGTACAGACTCGCTGTTGGGAACTAAGACTGCAGGCCGTTATTGGCTTTCAGTTCGCGTTGACTGGGTTAAAAATTTATACTTTTTAATAGACGACTAGTCTATTTTAAGTGTTTGCTTTGACATGTATAACTCGACGTATCGTTGCGTCATTAGGAAATAAAAAATGAAAAATGATAGCTTATTTCAGCCGCTCACACTTGGACGTCATGTTCTGCACAATCGCATTGTGCTACCGCCTTTAACGCGCTCGCGTAGCAGCCAGCCTGGAAATATCGCTAACGAGCTGATGGCAACCTATTACAAGCAGCGAGCGGGCGCCGGATTTATGATCACCGAGGGCACGCAAATCGAGCCGCGCGGGCAAGGGTATGCGTGGACGCCAGGTATTTACAATCAAGCACAGATTGACGGTTGGCGCACAGTCACAAAGGCGGTGCATGACGCTGGTAATATTATTTTTGCTCAGCTGTGGCATGTGGGTCGTGTTTCTCATACCTCACTGCAACCTGAGGGTGCTGCGCCGGTCGCGCCGTCAGCGCTTGCGGCGAATAACGTTAAAGTGTTTATTGAAACTGGGCCGGGTGTCGGGGCTTTAGCAGATCCTTCCGTGCCTCGAGCATTAACCACTGCAGAAGTTAAAGAGTTGGTGCAGCTGTATGCACAGGCGGCTCGAAACGCATTAAGTGCGGGCTTCGACGGCGTGGAAATTCACTGTGCGAATGGCTATTTGGTCAATCAATTTATTTCTGAGCACAGTAATCAGCGCGAAGATGAGTACGGTGGCTCGCTGCAGAATCGTTTACGTTTTCTGCGAGAAGTTGTCACGGCTGTTGCTGAAGTTGTCGGTGCGGATTGTTTAGGTGTGCGCTTCGCGCCATTGTTTGCCAGCACCGAAGAAGATCGAGTTTATATGGGGCTCGTTGAAGCCGATCCGCATACGACTTACATCGAAGCGATTAAAGTTTTAGAAGAGACAGGCATTGCTTATTTGTCGATTGCTGAAGCAGATTGGGACAATGCTCCAGAATTGCCTGCAGACTTTCGTCGCGCGGTTCGGCAGACCTTTAGTGGTTGTATTATTTATGCTGGCCGCTATACCGCAGAGCGTGGCGCAGAAACCTTAGCGGCTGGCTTGGGTGATTTGATTGCCTTTGGTCGTCCATTTATTGCCAACCCCGATCTACCGCAGCGTATTGCTAATGATTGGCCGCTAAACACAGTTGATCCCACAACGATGTATGGCGGCACGGCGCAGGGCTACAGCGACTATTCAGTGTACCAAGAGTAATGAGTCCACGACGGCAGTCGTTATGACTGTAACGCTCGACTAGAAGCTTCATATCGAAGCTTCTAGTGTTCTTAGAGTTGACCCAGAGAGGAGAGTGAGCTTTTTAGACTCTGCTGGCTTGCTGTTTATTGGTTTGTGAGATATTCCAAGCGATGACCGAGCCAACGATAACAACCCCGAGTATGTCGGTGAGAGTTTCTGGAACAATCAACATAAAGGCACCCGCCGCTAAGATAATGCGCATCAATGGATTAAGTTGGCTTTTAAAGTAGCCCTCAACCGCCGCACTTAAAGCGATAATGCCAATGATGGCTGTCACCGTTACGCTGGCAATCACCCAAAAGCTTGGTAATGGGAATTCTTTACTGGTGACTAACGCATTGGTGGTATCGAGCATTAGCATTGCTGGGTTATAGACAAACATAAACGGCACAATAAAACCGGCCAAGGCCAGCTTTAACGACTGAAAACCGGTTTTCATTGGATCGCCGCCAGCAATTCCCGCACCGGCAAAAGAGGCCAAAGCCACCGGCGGGGTGATGTTGGCGAATAAACCAAAATAGAACACAAACATGTGCGCGACTAAAATTGGAATATCAAAGTTCGCTAGCGCCGGTGCAGCCATAGTTGCAGTAATAATATAAGCTGGGATAGAGGGTAAGCCCATACCCAGTAGCATGGAGGCCAGCATGGTGAAGAACAGGGTCAAGAATAATGAGCCTGCGCCAACGCTCATAATAGCTGAGGTCAACACGCTACCAAAGCTGGTTAAGCTGACTACACCGATAATAATACCGACCAGCGCACAGGCAGACATCACCGCCAGTGATTGGCGAGCACCATCAGCCAATGCCTCAAAAATATCGGCAATCGACATACGCGTTGATTGACGCAAGCTGCTGACAATAATAGTCAGAATAATAGTGTAAAAAGCCGAATAGCTGACCGGTACGTTATTAAACAAAAGGACGACTAAGCCAATAATAGGTAGCAGTAAGTGTCCACGCGCTTTTAGCACCTCTTTAACTTTCGGTAAGTCTTCTTTTGGGATGCCTTTTAAATTGTCACGACCGGCACGAAAATGCACTTGGGCAATCACGCCCAGATAATATAAGAGCGCTGGTAGCAGTGCGGCGAGAGCAATGGTGCCATAACTGACACCAGTGGTTTCCGCCATAATAAAGGCGCTGGCACCCATGATGGGCGGCAAGATTTGTCCACCGACCGAAGCACTGGCTTCAACTGCACCAGCAAAGTTTTTGTCATAGCCAATTTTCTTCATTAACGGGATGGTAAAGGCACCGGTACCGACCACGTTGGCTACGGCAGTTCCGTTGATACTGCCCATAAAACCACTGGAAATCACTGCAACTTTTGCCGGTCCGCCTTGTTTATGGCCGGCTAAGGCGAGAGCTAAATCGTTAAATAATTGCCCCATGCCAGATTTTGCTAAAAAAGCGCCAAACAAAATAAATAAGAAAATAAAGGTAACCGAAGCACCAATCGCCGAGGAGAAAATACCTTCTGTTTTTAAGTACATTTGTCCAAAAATATCGCCCATATCAAAAGGACGAGTCATTAGACGGTCAGGCATAAACTCAAAGCTGCTGATAAACGGGTAGGCTAAGAAAATCAGCGCTAATAAAGGTAAGCCCCAGCCCATGATGCGTCGAGCGGACTCAAACACCAGCAGCACAGTCATCATTGAAAAGATAATATCTGCGGTGTTCGGAATACCGCCGCGCGTGGTGACAATATTTTGGTATTCCATAAAGAGATAGATCGCAGATGCAGCACTACCGATAAAGAGCAGCCAATCGAGCCAGGATACTCGAGTACGGCTTGAGGTGTTAATCGCCGGATAGAGTAAGAATATCAGGCACAGCCCAATGCTGACGTGAGCACTGCGCTGTAGTAACTCAGGCATTGGGTTGTAGGTGATATACAAGTGAAAAAGTGAATAAATAACGGCTAAAGCAAAGACAAAATAGCGTGTTTTAGCATCTGCAAAGGTACGCAAAGCAGAGGATTTATCAAACTTTTCTAATAATGCTTCTTGTTGCGCTGCATCAATTGGGGCATCAAGGTCTTTCGAAGTAGTCATCACAGGACTCCTGTGTAAAATAGTGCCAACGGGGTACCTGCATTACCTGAATCTGAATTTCTGCATAATCATTGAAATCTTTAAAAAGGGGCCAGACACCCAGTTTGGTCAAAAGAGTTGATTCAACATTACGCGAAATAATCCAGTTTATACGGGGTAGTAAACGGTCAATTTGATAGTGCAGCCAGCCATCTTTACTGGTTATCGCACCCTCAATACTTGGGGTGCCGGCACCGAAGGTTTTGAAGTGCGAGGTTGTCAGTAAAAGTTGCTGATTGGCAGTTTGGTAGCGCTCTTGCCAAAGCTCTTTTTCTACCGAATGAATCCACTGCAATGTAAAAGATTGCTCTGTTAAAGCACATTGAAAATCTGTACTGGAAACCTGTAAAGAGGCAATAGGGCGACTGATAATCATCAGACTGAGCGCTGTGATAGCGCTCAGTCCAACGAATACGTACTTATTTAGACGCTTGCTCAGCATAGTACTTCTTAGCACCTGGGTGCAGCGGAGCAACTAAGCCTTTTTGAGCGTTTTCAAGGGACACGTCTTTCATCGCTTGGTGAGAGTTACGTAAGTTATCGATGTTTTCAAAGAAGGTTTTAGTCAGTTTGTAACCATCTTCTTCGCTTAGGTCTGCACGAACAATCAGTGCGTTCATAATGGCTGCAGTTGGAACAATCTCAGTATTGCCGTAGGTTTTAGCTGGAATGTCCAAGGCAATAAAGTAGCTTTGATCTTTGGCAATTTTTTCAATGTTTTCTGGAAGAATCGAAACCATTTGCAGATCAAAACCTTGCTCTAGTTCCATCAGCGCTGCGTTAGGCAGACCACTGGTTAAGAATGCGGCGTCAAGTTTGCCGCCTTTTAACGCATCTGCGGCTTCTGCGTAGCCTAAGTAGTCGACTTTAATATCGTTATAGGTAATGCCGTGACCATTAAGAATATTACGCGCGTTTACTTCTACGCCGGAGTTTTGTGCGCCGACTGCGACGCGCTTACCACGTAAGTCTTCTAAGGTTTTAATGCCTGAACGCTTCGATGTTACCACTTGTACATAGTTAGGGTAGAGCGCAGCGATTTGTTGGACGTTTTCAATTTTATTTTTAAAGCTGTTGGTGCCCGCTAATGCATCGCTGAGTACGTCACTCATAACAAAGGCCATTTCGACTTTGTTTTGGTTCATCAGGTTAATATTTTCGACT
Source organism: Denitrificimonas caeni (assembly GCF_905120345.1). GTDB lineage: Bacteria > Pseudomonadota > Gammaproteobacteria > Pseudomonadales > Pseudomonadaceae > Denitrificimonas > Denitrificimonas caeni_A. The sequence continues at coordinate 215,470 of NZ_CAJHOA010000003.1, forward strand.
GATGCACCGGTGGTTTGGGTTTTAGAGTTCACACCGTAAGTTTTATTGTAAATCTCACCCAAGGTCGTCGCGATAATATTGTAAGGACCTGATGCGCCGCCGGTAGCAATGGTAACAAAACGCGTTTGCATTTTATTGTCTGCTACAGCTGGTGCGTTGGTGTTGGCTTCAGTTGTTGGGGTGGCTGACGTAGCTGGGACTTTGCTGGGCTCTTCTTCAGACGAGCACGCAGTTAAAAAGACAGCAAAACAAAGACTGGTGAGTACGAACTTAGCCGGGATATATTTCATAGGAGTATGTCCACCTTGGGTTTTTATAGTTTTATGTAATGGGCCAATCAATTACAGCCCATTGCACGAGCAAGTAATTTTTACTGCCTTATAAGAATCAGTATCAGTCACAAATAAGAAAAAGACCACAGTCAATGGTTTCTTTTTGGCCGCATACTACGAAGGGCGTACTTTTATATGGATGTATCAGGATGTTGGGTCACGCTCTCTGCCGCAAATGCTCTCTGTAGTCGGTAAGTTTTTGAGCATCCACACATCACAACCACCGTGCAACGTGCCTGCTAAAGGCTGATCGAGATGGATAAAACCTAGGCTTTCATACAAAGCAATGGCGCTTTGCATGCTGCTTAAGGTATCTAAATAACACTGTTGATAGCCTTGCGCTTGGGCAAAGGCTAAACAGGCTTGGGTCAGTGCTTTACCGATGCCCAGTCCTTGGCTGCTGGGCAGTAAAAACAGTTTTTTTAGTTCAGCAATCTCACGATAGTGCAGAAAAGGCGCGATACCTGCGCCGCCAACCACATGCCCATCAAGCAGCGCGACCAAATATTGGCTGCGCTGCTCGGCTACGTAGTGTTGGCTCATGCAGGTCACTTCGGCATCTGAGGGACCAAAGCCTGCCCCGATGGCGCCATATTGTGCGCCGACCTGTTGAATAATCCGGCAGATATCTGCATCGTGTTGCGCTTGGATAGGGACGATCTGATACATAGCTTTGCTTTCAACCTCAGTAAGTGCCGCCCTGTTGCCATTCTGCAACCAATTGTGCGACCAGTTCAGCTGCCGGCAACTCACGCGCTAGCGGTGCCGATTGTCCTGCCCAGAACGGTGCAAAGTCATTGCAGCCCTGTTGGCTGGCTGCTGCATTTAAGGCTTTGCTGGCGCTGTAGGTGGCTGGATAGCCGGGCAGTAATGCCTGCTTGTCAGCTAACTCCGCATGAAATCTATTGACTAAACCCCGTGCCGGACGACCGGAAATCACTGCGGTGACATCAGTTTCATAAGCGCGACTGCTTTTTAATTGTTCACGATAGGCCTGATTAGCTGCTGATTCAGGGCATAAGATAAAGGCAGTACCCATTTGTGCTGCGCTGGCGCCCATCGCCATGACCTGGGCGATGGCTTGACCATGCATAATGCCGCCGGCAGCAATCACCGGTAACGAGCATTCTTTTTTTAACAATTGCAGCAAACTGAACAATCCGAGTTTTACATCTTGCGATGGATCAAATACGCCGCGGTGTCCACCGGCTTCATGCCCTTGAGCAATCACGCCATGCAGTCCTGCTGCGCAAATCGCTTGAGCTTCAGCCACATTCGTCGCGCAGCCTAACAACTTAATGCCGGCTTGTTTGAGTGCTTGAATAACAGCAGTGCTGGGTAAACCAAAATGGAAGCTAACTACGGGTGGACGTTCCTCCAGCAGCATCTCCAGCATGGCTGGGTTATCAATAAAGCTAGGAACGCCTGCCGACATGTGGCTGGGTGGCTGCGCTGAAAATTCAGCAAAATAAGGCTGTAATAATGTCAGCCACTCTTGCTCACGCGCGGGGTCACTGAGCGCGGGCTGATGGCAAAAGAAGTTAACATTGAAGGGCTTAGTCGTCGCTTGTTGTAGTTGCTGAATCTGCTCACGAGCTTGCTCTACGTTGCAATTACCTAAGCCCAGCGAGCCCAGTCCGCCCGCATTGGAGACTGCCGCCGCTAGCGCTACCGTCGAGGTGCCAGCCATTGGGGCTTGAATAATGGGATATTGAAGCGCTAATTCAGAGAGTAGAGCATTGGGCATGATTAACTCCGAGCACATCCAGCATGGATGCATGTTAAGGGTGGACGATAAAAAATTATACGCAGTGCTGTGAAGAATAAGCCCAGGCAGGTGCTTTAATACAGCAAAAAACATCTCGCTCACTGACCGTAGGCTAGCGTCAGAATATAGACCGTGGACTGAATCAGCCAATGCGTATGATCAATTAAGCTGATTAAGCACCCGCCAGCCAAGGCACGCCGTTGATATGACTGCCACCATCGGCAAACAGCGTATTACCGGTCAGGTAGCGGGCATCGTCGCTGGCTAAAAACGCGGCAACCCCGCCAATATCTGCCTCAGGATCACCCATGCGACCCATCGGGTTGAGCTTAAGCAGTTGAGCGGCGTTGTCTGGTTGAGCTGCGGCAAATTTCTCATAGGCTTCAGTGCGGGCGGCGGGGCAAATAATATTGCAGCAAATCTGATACTGCGCCCATTCACGTGCGGCAGTACGGGTCAGTGCGCGCAATGCTTCTTTGGCGGCGTTGTAGTCAACGGTGTAAGGGTGGGCATTGACGCCATTGAGCGAGGCTAGATTAATAATTCTGCCCCAGCGCTTATCACGCATATAAGGAAAGACCGCCTGCATGGTCCAGAGTGCGGCCATATAGCCAATATTAAAGGCGTGCGCAAAGTCCTCGTCGGTCTTGTCCTCTACTGCGGTAAACGGCCTTGCACCACGACGCGCCGCCCAAGCGTTATTGACCAGAATATCGACTGTGCCAAAGGTGTTGACCGTGTGTTTAACCATGGCCTGAACTTGCGTCTTATCGCACATATCAACTTGAAAGGCTGAGGCCGGTACGCCAAAGTCTTGCTGTATGGCTTGGGCAACGGCATCACCAGTATCTGCGTTCATTTCAGCAATCACCACCGAGGCACCATCTGCAGCCAAACGCCGTGCAATACCTTGACCAATTCCAGAACCTGCGCCTGTGACGATAGCGACTCGATTTGCCAGTTTTTTCATTGCAGTTCCTTATTGTTATGGGCTTTTTTTATTGAGGGTTTTGCGATTTTTTGTGTCAGCTTCACTTTAAACCAGCTGCTGCTCAGATGATATGCACACGATTGTTAAAGCCTCTAGTGGAGAATCTCTCCATCAGGTCGATTAGCGTAGTGTAGTGGGGGATTGATACCGCCCCTATGAAGCTCGCCGCTTTGAGAGGGATAGGAAATAGAGTGATATGCCAAACTGTGACGGTGCAGACCTCATGGTCTTTCTTGTTGGTAAATGTCATCACGGCAGGACTTAGGTTTTGGTAGCTGTAATCTGGCGAGAGAGATGAAAGTTCAATTTTGAACGTCTTGAGAGGCTCAGTTTTCGAAATGAAATCGCAATACCAATACCGCGGCCTCACATCCCCAGTCGGGTCAGGTTTTGAGTGGCTGGATACAACTTGCACAGGCTGTTTTTATTGTCCGGCAGTTATCCGTACAGATTGCTTGTATCTATGGTTTGTACTACTATCTCTGCATCGTACGGAATCTATACGTACAAAGGAGGTTGAAATGGCAACTGCACGATTAGACATAAGGCTTGATGAAGAGATTAAAGTTAAAGCTGAAAAAGCCTCTGCGCTGCTGGGCTTAAAAAGCTTAACTGAATATGTAGTCAGGCTGATGGATGAGGATTCAACACAGGTGATTGCTCAGCACGCAAGCATGACTGTTGAAGATAATATGTTTGATCAGTTTATGGCAGCCTGTGAGCAGGCTCAGGTACCGAACAAAGCTTTGTTAGAAGCCGCAGCCTTTACCAAGGCGAGTGACTTTAAATGAGTTGGTCAAAGACCTTTGAAGAGCTCAGTAAATCCAAACATGACCGCGACTCTTTTGACTGTGATGAGAGTGAGCTGAATACTTTTATTCAAACTCAAGCAGCCAAACACATGCAGGCCGGTATCAGTCGTACCATGGTGTTACCTGGCACTGCGCCGTTGCTCAATCAGAAATATCCGATCTGTGCGTTTTATAGTGTTGCGCCCAGCTCGATTCGCCGTGAGACATTACCTGCTGCATTGGCTAAAAAACTACCTCACTATCCCATCCCAGTATTTTTACTGGCACAGCTGGCTGTCCATAAAGAGTTTCATGGCAGCGGTCTAGGCAAAGTGAGCTTGATTAAGGCGCTGGAGTATTTGTGGGATGTGAATGCGCACATGCGAGCCTACGCTATCGTTGTTGACTGCCTAACGGACTCGGCTCAAGGCTTCTATCAGACGTTTGGGTTTCAGGTGCTGTGTGAGCAGAACGAACGAGTGCGTATGTTTTTACCGATGAAAACTGTGGGGCCGCTGTTTGGATAGTTGATGTATGAACTGCATCTAAATGCGCCATCATTGAAGTGTTCATGCCACCAAACTTGGCACGCCACTTGTAGAAGGTTGCGTTGCTCATGCCATGCTCGCGGCACAACTCTGGAACAGGCACAGCGTTTTCAGCTTGCTTTAAGACTGAGAGAATTTGGCTGTCGGTAAATCGTGATTTTTGACCGCTGCGCGTTACTGCGCTGCATGCAGAATCTCCTTGCGTATATGTAGAGGCAAAGCAAAGACTTTAGTCGTCAGTTATGCTTATTCTGCTGAAATTTTTGAAGAGTTGTTACAAGCGTCAAAGCGCAATACTGATGTGAGCACTGCATTGGATGCTATTTTCTTACAGATAGATGATGAGGATTTTGCGTCTAGGTGTATCGCTATTGCAGCCTTAAAAGAAAGGCTCACATGGATTACCGCCTGAGCTAGTCAGGGCTGAAGGCCTGCTAAGCATGCTGAAGGGCTAGGTTTGATTGGTATAAAGAAGCAAGCGGAACCCCAAGTGTTGCTGGTTTTTCTTGGTTGAAAGAAGCTTTTGGGAAAGAATAAATGAGCAATGAATTGACAGAAGTTAGCGACCTCTCTAAAGGCCGGTTTTTAATCTACCAGGCCGAAGATGGCGAGCTAAAAATAGATGTGCGCTTAGAAGAGGATTCGGTTTGGCTGACTCAGCAGCAAATCGCGCAGCTTTTCCAAAGCTCAAAACAGAACATAAGTCACCACATTAATTCAATCTACGAAGAAGGAGAGTTAGCACCAGAGGCAACTGTCAAAAAATATTTGACAGTTCGCCAGGAAGGCAGCCGTGAGGTAAAACGACTTCTGGATTATTACAATCTAGACATGATTATTTCCGTTGGCTACCGTGTTAAAAGCCGCGTTGCTACACGCTTTCGTATCTGGGCCACTCAGCAGTTATCCGAGTTCATCAAGAAAGGTTTTTTGTTGGATGACGAGCGCTTAAAGAATCCTGATCAACCGTTTGACTACTTTGAAGAGCTTGAGCGGCGTATACAAGATATACGTACTTCTGAAAGCAGATTCTACCGCAAGATCACTGATGTTTACGCGCTGAGTATTGATTACGATCCAACACAGGATATAAGCATCAATTTCTTCAAGACAGTACAAAATAAAATGCACTGGGCTATAACCGGTCAAACTGCAGCAGAGATTATCCATAACCGTGCTAGAGCAGATAAACCTAACATGGGCCTCACCACCTATCGTGGGGCTAAGGTGCGTAAGCAGGATGTCAGTACCGCCAAAAACTATTTGAATGAAGATGAGTTGGCTGCGCTGAATAACTTGGTTGAGCAGTATTTGATTTTTGCTCAAGGCCAGGCAATGCGTCGAGTGCCTATGACTATGCAGGATTGGCTTAAGAAGCTGGATGGCTTTTTGATGATTAATGATCGGGATGTTCTTAACCATGCAGGAAAAATCTCCCATGAAATCGCTAAGCAATTAGCCGAAACCGAATACAGTAAGTTTCATACTCAGCGGCAAACGCAAGCAGCTAACGCTTTAAGTGATTTTGATAAGGTCGTTCAGCAAATCGAAACCTCCAGCGCAAATGGAGACCATGACAAGGATGACCGCTAAAAAGAGCCGTATTCAAACTGGGTAACAACATGCTGCGCAGACTGAGCCGTGAGCTGGTGATGCTGTATTGGAAGGTTGGTCAAGGTGTTTTACAGCGCTGAGCTGATATCCATGTGTGCTTTTGCTGAAACATAGCCAGATTAAACAATTGTCCAGCAGGCTGTTGGACAATCACCTTGGTGCATAATTTAGAGTTACATACCAGCCTGCCTAGTATCGAGAAAATAGGTAAGCGTCCGGCAAGCCCATCTTGAGCCTGACGGCCTAGCCGCTAAGATAGTTGCCGCTAGACCGGCCAAGGTAATTGTCGCTTAATAAGTTATGTATTGATAATCAGCTCGCGCAGCTCATTTAGGTCATGAGGCTGGATGAATGCAGAGCATAGTTGCTGCAGATTAATTAATGCTTGGGTAGCTATACCCATATGGATTAGTGCTTCTGCTGCTGTATTTGCTGAAAATGTAGTGGCATAGTGGGGAAGCAATAAGAGCTGCGTAAGTCCTACGTTTTTAACGTGGCTACAGTTTTAAGGGAAGGCAGGAGAGGGTAGGTCGAATTGAGTAGCGCTGACTCTAGGGTTCTGCGATTTTATATATGGGGTAAAAATGGAAGATAATAAAAAAGGGTTACAGCTATTAACTGTAACCCTTTGATTTATATGGTCGGGACGGAAAGATTCGAACTTTCTACCCCTAGCACCCCATGCTTTTAGTGGTTGTATTCTATTGGACGCTAATAAACCTTATTGGTATAGTGTAATCCTTGTTTTTAAAGGGCTGCAGAGCTTTTTGTCGTCCAGAGACGTTTAATGGGAACTAACTATATCTAGTGTTTCTGTCTAGTCTGGTGTCTAGTCTAGGAATTGATAAAACACTTTTGAAAAAGGATTTAGCTATGGCTACCAGATACCCCGAGCCTGATAAGAAAACCGGTAACAAACGCGCAAACTGGTCTGTCACTGAGTTGAAAAATATTCCGCAAACATGGAAAGGCGATCACTTAAATGATGGCGGTGGCTTACGTGGGCATGTTCGCGTAAATACCAGTAACGAGGTTACTGTCAATTTTCAATACTCATTCCGCTTTGATGGTAAAACACGCTGGTTTTATTGCGGTACTTTCCCAGAGAGCGCAATTAGCGATATACGTAAAAATAGAGATAAGGCTAGGGCTTTGGTAGCTGATGGTATTAATCCAACAGAAAAGCGCCAAGCAAAACGTATCGAAGCACAAGCCGCGATTGCCAAAACGATAGCAGATGAGAAAAAAGAAAAGGCCGCAGCATTAACTGTGGCTGATTTATTCGAGCAGTGGGTAACAGTCGAAAGTGGCGTAAGACGTGAAGATGATAACGCGGCGGTAATTCGTGCTTTTAAAAAGGATGTGTTGCCCAGTATTGGCAAAATTAAAATAAGCGTATTAACCGCAGATGATCTACTGAAAATGCTCAAGGCAATCAAAGATCGAGCACCCGTAACAGGTGATCCTCAGCGCGGGTTAAACAGAACTATTGATATTGTTCATAACGATGTAGGCCAGATGCTGAGGTGGGGTGAAAAGCGCCAGCCGTGGCGCAGGCTGATGATTGAAGGCAATCCAATAGATTTAGTTGAGCCTAAGCAGGTATTACGTATTCAGGATGAGGGCTATCAAGAGGTCAGGGAGCGTGTGTTAAGTGATGATGAAATCAGAGAACTGAAAACTATTTTTGCTAAGCTAGAGAACGACTACAACGACTTGCCCAGCGGTGAAAAGTACAGCGGTATCAGGCCGGTAAATAACCGTGTTCAGTGCGCAACATGGTTATGCCTAAGCACGATGTGTCGCATTGGTGAACTACTGCAAAGCGAATGGCAGCATGTCGACCTAAGCGCCGGTACTTGGTTTATACCGGCTGCCAACACAAAAGGACGTAGAGGCCAGCGCCGTGACCACCTTATAAATTTGTCTGGTTTTGCTACAAAGCAATTCAAGCGCCTCAAGGCAGAGACAGGCCATACGCCTTTCTGTTTTCCGTCACGCGATGAGCAAAGCCATGTATGCCTGAAAACCGTCAGCAAGTTGATTGGTGATCGTCAAACCATGTTTAAGAATCGCAGCAAGCCGCTATCAGGTAGGCAGCACAACGACACCTTGGTTTTATCTGCTGGCGCTAATGGCGAGTGGACACCGCACGACCTACGCCGCACTGGTGCAACTATGATGCAAATGCTTGGAATTGCACCTGAGATTATCGACCGCTGCCAAAACCATGTAATCGAAAGTAAAAATAAGTCAGCAAAGCATTATCAGCAGTACGACTACGCTAAAGAGAAAGCAGAGGCGTGGCATAAATGGGGTGAGCGGCTAGAGCAGATTTTAAGTGCTAGCAATATTGTGCTGTTTCGGGTGGCTAAAGGAGTAAGAAATGAGCAGCGATGAAGGTAAAAAAACGTCTCGTGTTTTTGATCCGGATTTAATGTTAATGGTTGAAGAAGTTGAATTATCTGAAGAGACGGCTAAAGAAGTGCTACTGGAAATAGCCGAATATCTTGGTCGAGGAGAAGCATTACCTATCGGTGTAAGTGAGTGGCTAGCAGGGGCTATTGAGGGGGCGCTGAATTCTCCAGTGAAGTATGTTAACTCCAATAATTTAAACAATAATGATGTTGGAAAAGCGCTTCTGATAGCTTTAGGTTTGCACTCAAAGTACAACCGCCCAAGTGTTCATGATGAAAGTGTGTTCAGCTTCATGAGTGACTACATCGATAACTATGGTTGCAGCCAAACAAGCGCAGCTAAAATAGCGGCAAAACAGTTCAGTATTAGCGTAAGTAAAGCACAGCGTTCCTATAAAAAAATTACCGAGGTGCTTAAAGCGGCGGGGCTTATACCAGATTAAATCGTCCAAAAGGAGTCCACTCCTTATAGACAGTTTTGAGTCTTACTATCCATAACCAGTCAATAAGCAACATTAGGAACTGGTTATATGCACACAAAATCACAGCAACACTTACCCCGCCGTATTCTGCGTTTACCCGAAGTCACACACTCCACGGGTTACCGCCGCAGCAGTATCTATAACTTCATCAAAGAAGGCACTTTCCCTAAAGCAAAGAAGCTTGGCCCGCGAGCTGTGGGTTGGGACTCGCATGAAATCCAAGAGTGGATTGATGCAAGGCTAGAAGGGGAAGAGTGATGGCGAAAATAAAAAAAGCCACCCTCCGACCAAGAAAAGTGGCTCTTCGTGAAGCTTTACAACATTTTAAGTATACAGCAGTCTTGTTGGTTTTTGCAGTTAGGGTGCTTCCGTTTGCTCTTGTTTTGATTGCGTATGCAGTCAAGGCGGTGCTGTCATGAACGAATTGTTGTTCGTAACTTATGCGCTGCAATACCTTGATTCGCATGATAGGAGTACCTGGGTCAAAGCAGCTATGGCGCTTAAGTCTGAGTTTGGTGAAGCTGCTTTTCATGCTTGGAATGACTGGAGTAAGCAGGCTGATAATTATAAAGAGAGTGCTGCGCTAGCAGTCTGGAAAAGTTGCAAATCGACTGGCGGGGTTGGTATTGGCACGCTGTTGTATTTAGCTCGTGAAAATGGCTGGCAACCAAATAATCAGGCCGCAATTGATCCTGTTGAGTTTGCTGCTCGCAAGCTAGCAATCGAGAGCGAGCGTAAAGAGGCAGAAGCATATAAATTGCATCGCCAGAAACAGGCTGCAACTAAAGCGCAGTATTTATGGTGCAAATCAGATACTGCAAGTGCTGGTCATTCGTACCTGCTGAAAAAAAATGTTTCTCCTCTTAACCTGCGCCAATCTGAAGGCGTTCTTCTTGTACCTTTGTCCGCCAATGGTGTGCTGATGAATCTACAGCGTATCTATCCTAATGGTACTAAGCGCTTTTTGGCGGCTGGCAAGGTACATGGATGCTACTCAGCTATTGGTCATATTAAGGCGGGGCAGCCACTCTATATATGTGAGGGGTGGGCAACAGGTGCAAGCATCCATGCTGATACAGGACATGCTGTAGCTTGCGCGATGAATGCTGGGAATTTATTAAGTGTTGGTCGCCAGCTTAGCCTTTGCTATCCAGACAGCATTCTGATTATCGCTGGCGATGATGACCGTAATACTGAAGCTGAGGGTAAAGGTAATCCAGGAGTTGAAGCTGCTACTCAAACAGCTATTGCGCTGGGCTGCGCTATGGTGCTGCCTGCGTTTCCTGCTGATGCTCCACTGGAGTTGAGTGACTTTAATGATCTTGCCCAGTGGAGGGCTTCACGATGAGCATCAAGCCTACATCGCTGATACCGAGGCCAATCTATCCGATGAGGCCATCACCGTTCCGATTTGTCGCCGCCTGCGATATGCCAGTTAACCCTGTTGCATGGCTGATTAAGGATTATATCGAGGAGGATGCCCTCGCTGTCATGTATGGGCCGCCTGGTAAGGGTAAGTCGTTCATCGCCTTGGATATGTCTTGCTGCATTGCAAGTAATCTCTCTTTTCACGGCCATAACGTAAAAGCTGGAGCCGTATTCTATATCGCTGGCGAAGGGCATAACGGTCTTGCTCGCCGTTTGAGAGCATGGGCAGAGCTCAATAACACTGATATGCCGAGGGCATTATTTGTTTCGGAAGCGCCTGCAGATCTCGCTAGTGAAGCTAACGCTACTAAGGTGATGGAAGCCGTTCAGCAACTTGCTGACGCTAGTGGCAAAACACCTGTGCTGATCGTGATAGATACGCTTGCCAGAAATTTCGGAGGTGATGAAAACAGCGCCACTGATATGGGAAATTTTATCCGTAATGCCGATGCTTTACGTCGATTATGGAAGGCGACTGTTCTTATTGTTCACCATAGCGGTAAAGATAGTGATAGAGGAGCGCGGGGGTCATCGGCCTTAAAAGGTGCTGCTGATGCTGAGTATGAAGTTGGACGTAATGACGCAGATCAGATCATTCGCTTAACTCCGCGCAAGATGAAAGATGCGGAAGAACCGGCACCACTCGCTTTTGAGTTGGTTAGTGTGCCTGTGCTTGATGACTCAGGAGTTCTGGTCGGGGGTGCTGCGCTAAGAGTCGCTGAGTACACAGCTCATGCGCCTGTAACTGCAAAGCTGGGTAAGCAACAAAAAGCGGCGCTTGATGTGCTTGAGCAGATGCATGCAGAGACTGCAGCACAACTTGATAGTCAGGGTTTAGAAGAGCAGTCCGTAGAAATATTGCTGGAGGACTGGAGAAGCAGGTGCTTGGAAGCTGGTATGCCTCGACAGAGATTCCACGATGCAAGGGAGACTTTGACTGAGCGCGGTCAGATTCGCGTTGACGGTGTACACGTAAGTATTGTCCGTCCGTTGCCACCTCTCTTAGAGAAACCAATGCGGACGGACAAGCTAAGCAATACAAATAACGGACAGAACGGACAACTATCGGACGATAAACGGACAGATGCTTCTCAGGCTAGCCAGCAACCTGAGTACGAGGATTTCTGATTATGAGTTTTTTAGACTACTTAAAAAGCTCTGGTCTGACTGTTGAAGTAGTACTAGATAAGCTACGAGTGTCGCCTGCTGAGCTGATTACACTCGAGATTAAGCAGTATATTTTGACCAACAAATCAGCACTGTTAACCGAGTTAACCTCTGCCGATGACAAGGCCGATCCAATCGAGCAGCTTCCACCCGTAGATGATGGGGTGAGTACATTAACTACTATTACAGAACAGCCTCATACAGCCGTTACGACCTCGCTAGGCTGGGTCCATGCTCGAGATAAGTACCTTGGGCATTTAATGGGTTGTCGTCTCAGTGATGTTGATACAGGCCGTTGTTGCCATGCACCGACAAATCGTTATTGTGCTATTGGCGCTGTTCTCCGTCAGCAATACAACGACACGCCAAAGGAGCCAGCGTCATGGTGAAATATATCGATGAGTTGACAGGTTTTTTACTCGAATTACAAAACTTTGGAGGTTTTTAATGCAGCAAAATTACAGCATTGAATTGCAACGCAAGGAAACCCAAGCACAAGCCTTAGCCCGCACTGTTACAAGCCCTGAATGCCTTAGCGCCTCGGTACTGACAATCTGTCAGAACATTGAGCATACGCAAGTCAATGAGATGATTGATCAACTGAAAGCGCAGTCTGCTGCCATACACAACGATGATTTATCACGAGCGGAAAGCATGTTGATTGCTCAAGCACATACGTTAGATGGGTTGTTTGCAAAGCTAGCCAGCCATGCGTTGACCAGCAATGAACTTGGTAAGCTAGAGCGTTATATGAAGCTGGCGCTCAAGGCGCAAAGCCAAGCACGTGCAACACTGCAAACACTTGGTGATATTAAAGCACCCAAGCAAATCGCATTCGTGAAGCAAGCCAACATCGGCAATCAAGTACAAGTAAACAACACCACTACTGCTCACGCGCGCACGCGGAAAAAACAAAAAGAGCCAAACGAACTATTGGAGGCACATCATGGCGAACGGCTGGACACCCGAACGAAGAGCAAGACAGGCAGAGTTAATCAAACAGTGGCAACCATGGAAAAAGAGCACCGGGCCGATAAGTGAAGAGGGGAAGGCTAAAGCCTCAATAAATGCTTGGAAGGGTGGTGTAAGACCTCAGTTGCGGGAGGTGTCGAAGGTGCTCAGGAAGCAAGAACAGTTCCTTAATGATTTGCTTTAGCTGCTGATCGACAGTCCTCTATGCCAGTTGTTAGTAATCTTTTGTTATAGTTATGTGATTTCAGCGCCAGCTACACTCCTTGTATTACTGCATGCCGTATTAACTGTTACTCCAACGAGCACGATTAGATGCTTGGTTTAGCGTAAGGGGTTAAACGGTTACAGAGAGCAAAGCCTATATCTTCGGCTGAGCTAGAAATACAAGCTGCGCTGGCGCTTATGCCTCTCACAGCAACACTTCAGGGATTACCACACCAGTATGTTTGAACAAACTTTTAAAAATATCGACGATATCTTTCACAAAGATGCTGGCTGTTCCAGTGAGCTGGATTACGCAGAGCAAAGCTCTTGGTTGTTGTTCCTTAAATATCTGGATGACTTGGAATACGAGAAATCTCTTGAAGCAGAGCTGATGGATGAGCCCTATCAGCATATTATTGATAAGGACTTTCGTTGGAGTGCTTGGGCTGCGCCAAAAGATGCCAATGGCAAGCCAGACCATAATAATGCGCTCACTGGTGATGATCTGATCGACTTTGTTGATTTTAAACTGTTTCCGTACCTTAAATCTTTTAAGCAAAAGGCTGATCGCCCAGACACCATCGAATACAAGATCGGGCAGATATTCAGTGAGCTGAGAAACAAAATTCAAAGCGGTTATTCCCTGCGTGATGCGCTAGATAGAATTGATGAACTGCGTTTTCGCTCGCAAGAAGAAAAGCACGAGCTGTCGCATCTGTATGAAACCCGCATTAAAAACATGGGCAACGCCGGGCGTAACGGTGGTGAGTACTACACGCCGCGTCCATTGATTCGCGCCATGATTGATGTACTTCAGCCAAAGATTGGCGAGACCGTCTATGACGGGGCAGCAGGGTCGGCAGGCTTTTTATGTGAAGCCTATGATTACTTGCGCCAAGGTGGTCGTGAGCAAAAGCAGCTCTCTTCTAGCGACTTAAAAACCCTGCAAGAAAAGACTTTCTTCGCCAAAGAGAAGAAGTCACTGGCCTATGTGATTGCCATTATGAATATGATTCTGCATGGCATTGAAGCGCCCAATGTGATGCACACCAACACCCTCGCGGAAAGCCTGCAAGATATTACTCCAAGCAATCAGCACGATATTATTCTGGCTAACCCACCCTTTGGCGGTAAAGAGCGCAAAGAAGTACAGCAGAATTTCCCGATTAAAACCGGTGAAACGGCCTTCTTGTTTATGCAGCACTTTATGAAGATGCTGAAACCCGGTGGCCGCGCAGCGATTGTGATTAAGAACACCTTTTTAAGTAATACCGATAATGCGTCAGTGGCGCTGCGTAAAGAGCTGCTGGAGAACTTTAATCTGCACACCGTTTTAGATTGCCCAGCCAAAACTTTTTTAGGTGCTGGGGTTAAAACTGTGGTGTTGTTCTTCACCAAAGGCGAACCCACGCAAAAAGTTTGGTACTACCAGCTTGATCCTGGCCGCAGCCTTGGCAAAACCAACCCGCTGAATGACAAAGACTTGGCCGAGTTTGTTGAGTTGAAAAAGACCTTTGCCGAGTCTGAAAAATCGTGGTCGATTAATGTGACCGATATCGACCCAAGCACTTGGGATTTATCGGTTAAGAATGCCAATGCACCGGAAGCTGCAGCCCTACGCGAACCTGAAGAAATAATTGCTGAGATCATCGCGCTAGATACAGAAAGTGCCGCGATTTTGGAAAGTATTCAGGAGTTGTTGTGATGGAGTGGCCAACCGTTAAGCTAGGCGATGTATGCAAAATTGAAAAAGAACAGTTTCGAGAAGGTAATCTACCTTATGTTGGGCTTGAAGATATTGAGGGATTTACTGGGCGTTTTTTAGGAGGATTAGACCCTAGGGCTGTAGCAAGCTCTACGTTTAAGTTTTCTAGCAGCCATGTTCTTTATGGGCGCTTGCGACCTTATTTAAATAAAGTGCTGGTGCCAAACTTTGAGGGGCACTGCTCATCCGAGATATTCCCATTAAAACCAACAAGTCAGTTGAATAGAAGTTACCTGTATTATTGGCTTTCAAGTGACCGGATTGTAAGCGCCATTAATGAAACCTGCACTGGCGCAAGAATGCCTAGAGCTAATGTAAATACAATCTTAACCTTTGAAATCCCACTGCCGCCTCTTCCTGAACAAAAACGCCTTGTCGCCATCCTTGATGAAGTCTTTGCCGATATCGAACAAGTCCGCGCCAAAACCGAACAAAACCTTAAAAACGCCCGCGAGCTTTTTGAAAGCTACTTGCAGCAAGTGTTTAGCCAGCGAGGGGAAGGGTGGAAAGAAACGGTACTGGGGGCATTGGGTAAGGTATCTATGTGTAAAAGGATACTAAAAAAGCAAACTGCCGTTTCAGGTGATATCCCATTCTATAAAATTGGAACTTTTGGACGAACAGCAAATGCTTTTATTGGTAATGATATATATCAGGAATATAAAGAAAAATATTCTTTTCCAAAGAAAGGAGATATTTTGATTTCAGCGGCAGGCACTATTGGAAGGCGAGTTATTTATGACGGGCAACCTGCTTATTTCCAAGACTCAAATATCGTTTGGATTGATAATGATGAAAAAATGATATTAAACAATTATTTGTATCAGTTTTATGGTGTCTGTGATTGGAATCCATCTAAAGGAGCAACTATATCTAGGCTCTATAATGATGATTTAAGAAAAATTAAAATTTCTTTTCCGAGCATATCCGAACAAAAAGAGTTAGTTGTTAGGATGGTGGCTCTTAGTGAGAAAATTAAAACAACTCAAATAAACTACCAGAAAAAGTTAGAAAAGTTAGACGAACTCAAAAAATCCATCCTGCAAAAAGCCTTTTCCGGTGAGCTCACCCAAAAGAACAACCAAGGAGCGGTCGCTTGATGATGCGCCAAGAGCCAATAAAATTCGAAGCGTTCAGTGCTGGCGAATGGATTCAACAGTATCAATACAAAAGCTTTGCACCAACACTGATCAATCGCGAATGGCTCTGGCAAGATCCGGTCATTAATACGCTGCTGGAAAAAGCTTCGCGCGCGCTAGCTGAGCTAGATGCCTTTACTTTGATCGTGCCGGATGTGGATTTGTTTATTCAGATGCACATCACTAAAGAGGCCAACACTTCCTCGCGTATTGAAGGCACGCAAACGCAGATGGATGAAGCCGTAATGGAAGCCGCCCAGCTTGCGCCAGAAAAGCGCGATGACTGGACTGAAGTGCGCAATTACGTGCAAGCCATCAACGATGCCATTGCCGAGCTGGAAACACTGCCGCTATCCAATCGACTGCTCAAACACACCCATGCAATCTTGATGCAGGGTGTGCGAGGTGAGAACAAAACTCCCGGTGAGTTTCGTACCAGTCAGAACTGGATTGGTGGCAGTGGTTTAAACGATGCAGCTTTTGTCCCACCGCATCAGGATTTAGTGCTCGATTTAATGAGCGATTTAGAACAGTTCTGGCATAACGAAAACATCAATGTGCCGCAGTTGATTCGTATCGCCCTCAGCCATTATCAGTTTGAAACCATCCATCCGTTTTTAGATGGTAATGGCCGTATTGGTCGCCTGCTGATTACGCTGTATCTGGTCGATAAAGGCTTGCTGAGAAAACCATCGCTGTATTTATCTGACTTTTTTGAACGCAATCGCAGTAGCTACTACGACGCCTTGACCCGTGTGCGCGAATCGAATGACCTCATCCACTGGGTAAAGTTTTTCTTGTCTGCAGTGATTGAAACGGCTAGTAAGGGTAAAGAAACCTTCCAAAGTATTTTGCGGCTACGCCAAGAAATGGATACGTTAGTGCTTGGCATGGGGCGGCGCGCTGAAAATGCACAACAGTTGCTGAGTCAGTTGTATAAGCGTCCCTCTACCACGGTGCACGATGTTTCTGAGTTGCTAGGCATAAGCTCTACAGCGGCAACAAACTTAATCAAACAGCTGCAGAGCGATGGCGTACTGCGTGAGATAACAGGCTATCAGCGTAACCGTGTGTATTTGTTCGAGCGTTATATCACGCTATTCGGTACATAAGCTTGGGTATGGTTTTTCTTATCCCGCTTTAACCACCCTAAAGTTGGATATGGTTTTTCTTATTCCACTTTAGCCTTCTTAAAGTTGGATATGATTATTTATATGTAAGACGCAGCGGGTTTTCTTACACAAGGATTTTTAAAGGACTAATTAAATGGCTATGAACGAAGCCGATACGCGCGCGAACTTAATTGACCCCAAACTGATTGCTGCAGGCTGGGGGCAAATTGAGCACAGCTTTATTCGTCGTGAAGTGAACATCACTCAAGGCCGAATTATCGGCGGCGGTAAGCGCAGCAGTCCGGTTATTAGCGATTATGTGTTGGAGTACAAAGGCCATAAGCTGGCTGCCGTTGAAGCTAAAAAAGAAAGCCTCAGCTACACCGAAGGCGTGCGCCAAGCGAAGGATTACGCCAGTCGCTTACAGTGCCGTATCGGTTATGCAACCAATGGCCATCTGATTTACCAAGTGGATATGCTGAGTGGTAAAGAAGAACTGGTTGATCAGTTCCTGAGCCCAGAAGCCTTGTGGCAGCTCACGTTTGCTGAGCTAGATGCCCAAGTACCTGATTACGCTGCAGTATGGCGCGAGCGATTTGCTAAGATTCCGTTTGAAGTCAAAGGTGACTGGCAGCCGCGTTATTATCAAGAAAATGCGATTCGCAACACCCTTGAGGCCATTGCGCAGGGTAAGCAACGCATCTTGCTCACTTTGGCCACGGGCACTGGTAAAACCTGTATTGCCTTTCAGACCGCTTGGAAGTTATTTAATAGCCGTTGGAGTTTGAACGCACAGAAAGACCCCGATGCAGCGCAAAAACGCCCGCGTATTTTATTTCTTGCTGACCGCAATATCTTAGCCAATCAAGCCTTTAATGATTTCAGCGCCTTTGGCGAAGATGCGCTGGTGCGTATTGATCCCAGCGAAATTAAAAAGAAAGGTACAGTACCGAAAAACGCCAGCGTGTTTTTTACCATCTTCCAAACCTTTATGAGTGGCGGGCAAAACGAAGCGGGTGAAGATACACCGTACTTTGGTGACTACCCACAAGACTTTTTCGATCTGATTATTATTGATGAGTGTCACCGCGGTGGAGCCAATGATGAAAGTTCGTGGCGCGATATTCTTGATTACTTTGCACCTGCGGTACAGCTGGGTTTAACCGCTACGCCTAAGCGTACTGGCAACACGGATACCTATAATTATTTCGGTGAGCCGGTGTACAGCTACACCCTCAAAGAAGGGATTAACGATGGGTTTTTAACGCCGTTTAAATTGATACCCATTGTTGGCACCATGGATGAGTACGTTTATACGCCAGGCGATGGCGAAGTCATTAAGGGCGATCCAGAGCCAGGTCGAGTGTATAAAGAGGGCGACTTTAACCGGGTTATTACCATCCCAGCGCGTGAAGAAAAGCGTGTGCGTTATTGGATGGATATGTTTAATCCTAAAGAGAAAACCCTCGTCTTTTGCGCCACGCAAGAACATGCAGGCATGGTGCGTGATTATGTTAACCAGTACGCCGTTGAAAAGGGTTGGACGAGCAACAGCAACTACTGTGTGCGTGTTACCGCCAATGATGGTGCAGCCGGTGATAATGATCTCAAGACCTTTCAGGACAACGAGAAAACCATTCCGACGATACTGACCACATCACGCAAGCTGTCTACAGGTGTCGATGCGCGTAACGTACGCAATATCGTCTTAATGCGTCCGTGCAACAATATGATCGAGTTCAAGCAGATCATTGGCCGTGGCACGCGCATGTATGACGGTAAGGATTACTTCACCGTCTATGACTTTGTAAAAGCCCATTACAATTTTGCTGATCCAGAGTGGGACGGTGATCCGTTAGAGCCAGAAACCTGTAAGACGTGTAATAACAAACCTTGTAGCTGCCTTAAAGAGCCTTGTGAACAGTGCGGATTTCACCCATGCAATTGCCCTAAGCTTTGCGTTGTATGCAGTGCCGAGCCTTGTGAGTGCGAAGAGGGGGCTTGCCAAGTCTGTGGTGAGTCACCTTGTTTATGCAAACAAGACGCTTGTGCAGACTGTGGTATGCAGTCGTGTGAGTGCGCGCGTGCAGAAAAAATCATTATTAAATTAAGTGACGGAAAAACCAGACAGATCAAACATATCTCGTCGGCCATGTATTGGAGCCCTGACGGTAAGCCGATTACTGCGAAAGAGTTTATTGAACGGATGTTTGGTGACTTGCCGCAGTTCTTTACCGATGAATATCAGCTGCGTGCAATATGGAGCGATCCAACCACACGCGAAAAGCTGCTGGAAGACTTATCAGAAGCAGGCTATGACGATGAGAAGCTGGACAGCATGAAAGAGCTGATTGATGCCAGAGATAGCGATGTGTATGACGTGCTGGCGTATGTCGCTTATACGGCTGAAACCCGTACCCGCAGCGAGCGTGCGCAGCGTGCTAAGCCGCTTATTAAGAAAGCCTTTGCCAACTATAAACAACATGAGTTTGTGGACTTTATTCTAGATAAGTACGTTGCCGATGGCGTAAACGAGTTGGCTGCTAAAAAAATGCGCAGTCTGATTGAGCTGAAATACAACACCATCAGTGATGCTGCAAGCGAGCTCGGTTCAACGGCTGTTATTCGTGAAACCTTTATTGGTTTTCAGCAGTATTTGTATAGTGAGTAGGTTGTAAGCCTTTTTAATAACTAGGGATTTGGAATTGATCATGGCAGAAATAATGACTAAGGCTGAAATACATGACTTCGGTATTGAGGTGGTGGTTGGTTATCTGCAGGGTGAGGGGTATGAGATCGTAGGGGGTAACGCCGACTTATCTATGAACCCTCAAATCGTTGCAAAGAAAGAAGGGCAGCTACAGTTTATAGTTGTTCGGACTGACTGCTATCCCGCAAAGGGCATCCTAGATGCTTCAAGCAAGGCACTATGTATTAAGCATGCTTTAGGGGCTGATGCAGTTTGCTATTTTGCTAGCGTGGGTATTGCTAATGCGTCAGGTGCAGATGATGCTGAAATGTCTCTGCCGGTAAAAGGCGCTGGCTTCCATATCTCATTTAGTGGTTTAGAGCGTTTTAGCTGATGCCAGTCTCAATGAAATAGTGCACTGAAGCAAATCCCGGAAGATGGGTAAGGTTGGTAGCGGCTGCATTATCATAATGATGTGCGCTTTGCAATTTCACCGACAAGCTTCGTGCGAACATTACTCTCCCAGTCACGTACCCATAACTCTACGTATGCCTTGGTGTCTTCTACGCTCATTAGTGGATCAAAATCGTTAATTGAAAAGGCTATCATATTAATATTTAGCTCCACTGCCTCGATAAAACTCCCGCTTAGTATTGTGTACCAGTCAAGCTCCCATGAATGATCAACAAAATAATTATAGACTGAGTCAGACTCTATGTAAGGTCTGAATTCAAAGGGGTCATTGCTTTCCAGCAAGTACTCAGCGGCTGCGTTGATTACCAGACGAGTGAACTCATTCGTATCCTTGGAGGCCCAGTCTGTTATTCCGAGATCATTAAGTAGTTGAAGGCTTTCACTTAGCTTCATTGGGCATCCTCAACATGGTGTGCAGTAGGGTCTATGGGGAAAAACTGGAAGGCAATAAAAAAGGGTTGCCAGAGTAGCCTGCTTGCGTCGAGACAAAGGGTTATGTCGGCTGCATGGGGTTCAGGAGTTAGCGCTAGTGATGTTGAGCGTATTTGGTTAGAGCACAAAAAGCTAGCAGTAGCTTTAAGAGCGAGAGCATCGATACAAGTCACCAACTGTGATGACGCTGGATGCTGGAATAATCATAGATACAGTCGTGTTGCAGGAACTGCTTATATTCGCCAAGACAGTCGAGAGTATCACGACATTAGCGGCGGGTAGATGGATGGTGAAAGCTGTCTAGCAGGATTCTCTGTATAGCCCAGTGTCTAGTCTAGAAAAAAACAAACACTTGGTATTAAAAAAGGCTTACGCCGGTCTGACGTAAGCCTTTGGTTTTACTAGGGTAATTTGGTCGGGACGGAAAGATTCGAACTTTCGACCCCTAGCACCCCATGCTAGTGCGCTACCAGGCTGCGCTACGCCCCGACGGTGTTTTCATGCTGTGGCTGAAAACGAAGCAAACTATACCCTAAGCGTTTGAATTCTGGAAGGTTATTGGCGAAAATTGTTTATCAATAGTGTTATTGATTACTTTTTAAGCCATTTTCCGTTCAATTGGATATATTGACCAGGCTGCGTTTTCTCCAGCGCTTTCTTACCGGCCATGGTTTCGACGTCAGACAGCTGAATGTTGTTGTCCTTTGCTAAGCGTTGGTATTCCGCACGGCGGGCATCATTAATCAGGCGAGCAACTTCAGCGGCGTTACCTTGTGCTTGTACCACGCCTAAGTAGCCATTGGGCTGTTCACCGAGTAACCCTGCTGCTTTGGCTGGGCTGAGATTACTCATGGCGTCGTTTAGATCCATGGCGAACACTGCTGTACTAAGGAGGCTGCTGGCCAATAACAAAGGCATTAAAAATTTACGAAAAGTCATACTGTGCTCCTTAGAATAAGCCACTGGATTCATCGAAAAGACTATCAAGTTCTTTATCAACCTTGATATAGATTTGGTGCTCAATCTTTACGTTGAGATTAATATTGATCGGTTCATTGGGCATGGCTAATTGCACGGTTGGGGTGCAAGCAGTGCTAAATAAAGCGAGTACAAAAACACTTAAAAATAGGCTTGTTCGCATAGATGCCTCCTAAATTAACGTTTTTCGAGGCGCTCTCGAACACGTTTTTGAATAATCTCGCTGACTTGACCGCTCAGCTGAATGCTAGCCAGTAAGGCGGGAATGTCTTCTTCTAAATTAATGTTTAAATGAATGGGACGTCCTTTTTCAACACCTGGATTTTGCCCCTCTAAACGAACATTGAGTAACAGCTTACCGGATTGATCATAACTTAATCCGCTACTTAACAGACTGAAGTGGAAATCTTCCAAAGCGTCAGCCACTAAACGCATCGCCGGGTTACTTTGTCCTAGAGCGTGAATCTTCTCCGATTGAAACTGTAGAACACCGGGTTGTCGCGCCTTTAATTGGCCCGCTTCGATGTAGAACTCGCCGCTCGCAAAGTGAATCGGTAGCTGACCATCGATGGTAGCGTTACCGGCCAAGCCTTCTGCAGGATAGACCTTGAGCAGCTCTTGCAGTTCCAAGCCTTGCACCTGTAGCGGTAAGGTTTGCGGCTGTTGCAGGTCAAATTTTTGCGTCTCGAGCCAAACGCTACCATTGAGTAGATTGGCTTGCACTCTTTGCCAGTCGGCTACGCCTTCTAAAAGATTATCGAGCTTAGCTTGGTAATGCGCATTTTTAATCTGAATCTGCCCTAAAAGAATGCCTGGATTAAGCTGCTCAATCGTTAAGTTAGGGATGCCAAGCTTAAGTGTCTGCCCAGAGAGTTGGCCGCTGAATTGAAACTCAAGATTTTTCATTTCGCTACGATTGACAATGCCGCTCAGTCCACTGGCGCTGCCATTGATCGAGACTTTGAGTGGGCCAGTATTAGGTACGGTGAAATCGATTTGACTGCGCAAACGGCCGCTATTAAAAGAAATCAGTTCAGGCCAATCTTTCAAGGTTGTTTGTAGAGGGTTACCGGCTTTAAAGAACACTTCTTTTAGCGTAGCGCTGCCTTGTATCGAGTGCTCTAGTAGACGAATCTTGCTGGCCAGACTCAGCCCCTGTTGGCCGGTTAGATCGCCGGTTAATTCGAGTTGCGGTAATTGACCGCTCAGTGTGCCGTTGAAATCCCAGTCTTGTGTGTGCAGTTGCTCTGCGCTGAGTTGTTCGATATGCGCTTTGAGTGGGCTGTGCACTTGTAGCTGTTCCGGTGCACTGCTACGACCTTGTATCGTCGAGCCTGCGAGCTGCACTGTTACTTTTTGTGCCTGAACGATATCAGGCAATTGTAGCTTATGGATCTCTAGACTCGATTGCTTGTTGAGGCTAACGGTGAATTTTTCAGCATCGGCATGCGCGGTAAAGTAAGCGCGTACCTGCAGTTGTTTAGCACGTACGGCAGGCAGCGTTAATGCATCGAGCTGGATAAAAAGTTGTGCATTTTTTAGCGTCCCTTGCCATTCGGGTATTTGCTGTAGATCCAAAATACCGTTGAGTTGAAAACGCATGGGGCCTTCGCTGTGTAGATCAACTGTCAGTCGTTGCTGGCCGTTAGCTGTATCTTGATGGTCTGGGTGGGTGGTGATTTGCGCGCTGAGTTGTGTTGGCTGGAACTCAGTAGGGATGCTGTCTAGCCAAGCGCCTTGCGGATCTTTTAAGGTGAGCTGGCTGTGAATAAATGTAGGCTGCCAGAGCAAGCCTTGGGCGCTGGCTTGTAGATTGAGCGCGCCTTGTAAGTGGCCAAGTCCAGGTAGGTTGGCGTCAATGTTTTGCAGTTCAATATGCTGTGGTAACCATTTGAGTAACGCTTCAGGCATGGCCTGGTTAGCGCTATCGGTAGCTGTTTGAGCACCGCTTAAAGGCCAGTACAGCTGTAAACGTGATGCTTGTAAGCGCTGAATTGGGAAGGTTTGCCAAGCCCAGTTAAGGCGCAGATTGTCGATTTGCAGTTGATAGGGCGGTCCATCATCGCTGGGAAGCGTCAGTTGCAGTTGGGAGACACTAAAGCCATTGCGCTGCCACTCTGGGTTGTGCCAATCAAAATCAATGCCTTGTTGTTGCAATAACCAAGGTAGTGCGTGCGGTAGAGCGAGCACTGCGGCAATCAGTAGTAAAACAATGAGCAAGCCAACACGCAGTACACGCCCAAGCCATGATGGTTTGGGCGTGGTGGTTGGCGGCTTACTGACCGCTGTACTCACAGCCACTGGTGCAGGTTTCATGGATACGTACCCGTGATAGTTCGGGAATAAGCGGTTTCATTTGCTGCCAAATCCAGACCGCCATGTTTTCACTGGTGGGGTTTTCTAAGCCGGGAATATCATTCAGATAGTTGTGATCCAAACGTTCATAGGTCGGCTTAAATAACGCTTTGATTTCACTAAAGTCGCGAATCCAGCCGGTGTGGGGATCAACTTTGCCTTGCAGGTACAGCGCTACACGAAATGAGTGACCATGCAGACGGCCACATTTGTGTCCTTCAGGGACATGCGGTAAGCGGTGCGCTGATTCGAAAGTAAACTCTTTAAATATTTCCACTGGGGTGTCCGCAATAATCAATTTTGATGAGTTCAGTTTAGCAGGTCTGCCTCGCTACAGGGCGTACGCTGGTTTGATTTCATTGCTCACTGACGACTGTTTTTTAAGTTTCAGTTAAGTTGCCCTCTGTAGCTTATGCAGTGTAGACACAAAATAACTTTGTGTTGAACTACTTCGAAAGAGTAAATAATCATGAAAAAATTAACCGCTTTATGTGTATCAGCTGCTCTAATGATGGGTGTCGGTCTAGCTCAGGCTAAAGATGTTAGCCCTGCGAAAATCCTTGAGCTGAGCACCTCAGGAGCAATTTTATCTTTTGAAAAGCTCGATCAGGTAGCATTGGCACAATATCCTAATGCAAGCATACTAGAGACAGATCTTGAAGAGAGTTATGGACGCTACATCTATCAAGTTGATTTGCGTGATGAGAAAGGTCAGAAGTGGGAAGTTGAGATGGATGCAACAACTGCAGAAATTCTTAAAAACCAACAGGATGACTGATGCTTAAAAGTTCCCGATCTGCTTATTTGCTTGCACTCTGGCTGGCTTGCGCCGGTCAGGTTGTGGCGCATGATTTAAGCCATGATGAAGCATTACGACTGCATAAAAAAGGCCAGATTCTATCCTCGCAAACATTTATTGAGCGCGCTTTAGAGCGTCATCCTAAAGCGCGTTTATTGGAGTTGGAATTGGAAAAGAAACGCGGTCGCTATATTTATGAGGTTGAATTGCTTACTGTGCAGGGACAGGTTAGAGAACTCAAATTTGATGCCAGTACTGGTGAGTTGTTAAAAGACGAAGAGGACGATTAATGCGTCTATTATTGGTTGAGGACAACGTGGCTTTGGCTGATGAGCTGTGCGCAGGACTGCAGCGGTTAGGCTATGTCGTGGATTGGCTCACTGATGGTCGTGATGCTGCGTATCAAGGTGCGGTGGAACCGTATGATTTAATTATTTTAGATTTAGGTTTGCCCGGATTGCCAGGGCTTGAGGTGCTGGCACGATGGCGAGCTGCAGCAATCAGTACGCCTGTATTGATTTTAACCGCCCGCAGCGCATGGAGTGAACGTATTGATGGCTTAAAAGCCGGTGCTGATGACTATCTTACCAAGCCTTTCCACCACGAAGAATTGTATTTACGAGTGCAGGCTTTGTTACGACGCAGTCATGGTTTTTCCAACCAGAACCAGTTAAGTGCTGAAGGACTGCATTTGGATGAAGCTCGACAAATGGTACACAGCCGAGGTGAGACGATAGAGTTGACCGGTGCTGAGTTTCGCTTGCTACGTTATTTTATGTTGCACCCTGGGCAGGTGTTGTCGAAAAGCCATTTGGCTGAACATTTGTACGATGGTGAAACTGAGCGTGACTCCAATGTGTTAGAAGTTCACGTCAATCATTTACGCCGTAAATTAGGTAAGGCCGTGATTGAGACACGTCGCGGTCAAGGTTACCGCTTTGCTGGTTGTGAGGCGCAACTGTGAGGCATTCGATTCAACGGCAGCTAACGTTCAGTTTGGCCATGCTGTTAATTGTGATGGGATTATTACTCTCTCAAGCGGGCTTATGGGTTGTTGACCGAGGTTTACGTCAATACACGCAGGATAATTTACAGACTCAAGCGGAAAGTTTATTAGCGGCGCTGGTCAAGGGCCCGCAAGGTCTTGAGTTAAATAGCCGTCATCATGATGCGGTATTTTTAAAGCCCTTTTCTGGGCAGTATTTTATTATTGAGTTTAACCAACAGCGCTGGCGTTCACGCTCCTTGTGGGATTTTGAGCTGCCAGATGTTGAGCATTTAGGCTTTTCTGAGCAACTTAGGCCAGGGCCGGAACAGCAGCAATTGTTAATTTATCAGGGCGATTATCGACGCTATAAAACTGATATTAAAGTGACTGTGGCGCATGATTACAGTCCCGTTTTAGTCAGTTTTAAACAGGCACAAATTATTGGTGCGGGCTTAGGCTTGTTAGCGTTACTGCTGACCTTGTTATTGCAGCGATTACTGGTTCGCCGTGCTCTAAAACCGCTGGAGCAGACGCGAGTACAAATTGAACAATTACAGCAAGGACAGCGCAGTCAGTTGGAGCAAGAGACCCCGATTGAGTTGCAACCTTTAGTGCAGCAGGTCAATCGTTTACTCGCACATACTGAAGAAACGTTGCAGCGCTCGCGAAAAGGCTTGGGTAACTTGGGGCATGCCTTAAAAACACCTTTAGCGGTGTTAGTGAGTCTGTTGCAGCGTGAAGAATTACAACGCCAGCCTGAGTTGTTGGCGATCATGCAAGAGCAGCTTGAACATATTGCACAACGGATTGCCCGTGAGTTAACGCGTGCGCGTTTGTCCGGTGAAGCCCTGCCGGGTGCATTCTTTGATTGTGCTGAGGAGCTGCCGAGTTTATTTCAATTGATGAATCACGTGCATGGTGATGTGCTGACTTTAGATTGGCATGCCACGCCAGAGTTGCGCTTACCGTGGGAGCGTGACGATATTCTGGAGATGTTAGGTAATCTGCTGGATAACGCCTGTAAATGGGCTGACAGCAGGGTAGAGCTGAGCATTGAAAAACGTGGAGAGGCCTATTGTGTCTGGGTTGATGATGATGGTCCAGGTATTGAGGAGAGTCAGCGCGAACAGGTGCAACGGCGCGGCTCGCGTTTGGATGAGCAGAGCGTCGGACATGGTTTAGGCTTGGGTATTGTTCGCGATATCGTCGAGACACTACACGGCACTTTGCAGCTACTTGATAGCCCTTTGGGTGGCTTACGCGTTGAAATCTGCTTACAGTCAAGTGTTAAATAGGCGCTAGTGTATGCTTAAAGCCTTGTTACACCGCCGCCGTGAAGAGTTTTTGTGCTGCTAGCGATAAGCTGACTGAAAGCAGCATAATCGCAAAAATACGCTGTAGCATCGGGCCACCGAGACGAGTGGCTAATTTATTACCCAGCAAGACGCCGCAGGCGCCACCCATCGTTAAGCCTGCCAATAGTTGCAGTGGTGGTTGCGCAGCACCAAGGTACATTAAGAAGCCAGCGCCGGACACTAGAGCAATCACTGCCATTGAGGTGGCTGTTGCAGCGAGCATTGAGAGAGGGCTGAACCAGAGCAGCGCTGGCACAATTAAAAACCCACCACCGACACCCATCAGTCCAGACAGCACGCCGACCCATAAACCAATAAAGACCAGCATGCCTCGATTCATTGGTTTTTTCTCTGACTCTTCTGGCAGACTCGCGTTGCTCCACATGCGCCATGCTGACCACAGGACCAGCACACAAAAGCCTAATACCAACCAAAACTCACTGATTAACTGACCAAGCTGTTGGCCTATCCAGCTGCCAGGTAAGCCGCTGGTTGTCAGTAAAACTACGGGTGTTAAGTGCACATCACCTGCTCGCCAACGGCCTATGGCACCAATGAGTGCGGATAAGCCCACAGCACCCAAGCTCACGCCTATTGCATCGCGTAAGGGCAAGTGCAGGCTGAGCAATAAAGGCAAAGCCACCAGCGAGCCACCCGCACCGGTTAAGCCTAAGAGGGTGCCGAGTAATAAACCAATGCCGAGGGCTTCGTAAA
Source organism: Denitrificimonas caeni (assembly GCF_905120345.1). Taxonomy (GTDB): domain Bacteria; phylum Pseudomonadota; class Gammaproteobacteria; order Pseudomonadales; family Pseudomonadaceae; genus Denitrificimonas; species Denitrificimonas caeni_A. The sequence goes on from NZ_CAJHOA010000003.1 coordinate 242,984, forward strand.
TGAGGTTGTCCAAAGGGGATTGTCCGTACTCAAGGTGGGTAGGTGTTCAGTGTACGGTGTTCAGCGAGCTGGGTAAAAAGATCTATAGCAATTTTATGTCTGTTGCACTGCTGGGTACATCTAACGACAAAAGACCAACGGCTCAAATTGCATTAATAGCAGAGAAGGTTGACTGCGAGTGTCTCGAAAAATTCTCCCTTCAGTGGGTGAAGGGAGAATGCGCATTACTGTTTTTCGCCAAGGTAGCGTAAGGTGAAAGCACCACGGATATCACCGACCGAGTAACCACGCGCTTGATCATTGGGATACTTAGCATCTAACGCCGCAGCAATTTCAGGTTTAATACCGTTACCATGACAACCTAGGCAGCCCTCTTGCAGTGGAATAGCTTTCATTAGGCGAAACTGGCCATCTACGGTTTCGGCGTAACTCATAGTCTTAGCGTCTTCACCCTTGGCCGCCCGCTCAGCAAACTGTTCAAGCACGCCACGTTCCCAATCATCAGGAATATTAGCGTCGCTGCGAGTTTTTAGTGATGTCCGACCGATCTTCCATTGGTCAGTACTGTGCTGGTCAGCGATTTTTGGTGCTAAATCTTGGCAGGCATCAATAGCAGCGCTTGGGCCGCCATCTTCTTTAGCTTTTTGCACGGTATCCATCAGTTGTTGAGCAAAGGGTGGAATTAATGCAGCAGCTTCTTGTTTAAGAGCGTCGGATTGAGTTGCAGCACTGACACTGTGCGATAGAATTGCGGTGCAGAATAGGGCGCATAAGGTGGGTAGTGAGCGCATGGCGAACTCCTAATATAGATACGTTGTCGATATAATGTTTATACACTTTACACTGAAATTTTGAGGTTGTACTTATCATTTATCATCCTAGATGTCGCAGCTATGACGCTTGAACGCACGGGGCGACAACGCTGTCAGCGTTGCACAAGGCCGCTTGCTCACTGTTTATGCAGCTTGATCCCTCATTTACCCAGCCAGACGCGGATATTGTTGGTACAACATCCTGATGAAGTAAAGCATGCTTTAAATACGGCACGCTTTGTTAGCTTGGGTTTACAAAATGCAGAACTGATTATTGCCGAAACAATTGCTGATCTTCAGCAGTATCTCCAACAGCCTGGTTATCGGGCCTGTGTATTGTTTCCCGGCGAGGAGGCGCAAGAGCTGACCGCCTATCAAGCTAATCAACTGCCTTTGTTGTTGGTGGTGCCTGATGGCACCTGGCGTAAAGCGCGGAAGATTTTGTACTGCAATCCATTGCTGGCGGAGTTACCTCGGGTGACCTTGCCCGCTGGGCTGCGCAGTCGCTACCGTTTGCGTAAAGCGCTCAGTGCTGAGGCCTTGGCGACAGTGGAGGCGGTCAGTTGTGCATTGAGCATCCTTGAGCCTGATGCTGACTTTAGTGCGCTCTTGCGACCTTTTGAAGCACTGATTGAGGGGCAAATTGAGGCGATGGGGGCTGAGGTGTATCAGCGTAATCATGTAGACTGAAAATGATAAGCGAGCATGTGCCCCTGAGCTTTTCAGTATCAGCCAGCACGGCTGCGTTAGTCTATCCTGCGCTGTTTGCGCCTCTGCTGAGGATCATAGTCGATGAATTTTCATACTCGAAAATGGATTAAACCGGAAGACTTAAATCCCAATGGCACCTTATTTGGTGGCAGTTTATTGCGCTGGGTGGATGAAGAAGCGGCGATTTATGCCATTGTGCAATTGGATAATCAACATGTGGTAACTAAACGTATTTCTGAAGTGAATTTTGTTAGCTCGGCCAAGCAAGGCGATATCATTGAGTTGGGCATTACCGCGACTGAGTTTGGTCGCGCCTCTATTACCTTGCGCTGTGTGGTACGCAATAAAATCACCCATAAGGAGATACTGCGGATTGAGCGTATGGTGTTTGCCAATATTGGGCCTAATGGTAAGCCTGCTGCGCACGGTAAGACGGCAATCACGTACGGCTATGAGCGCATGAATCAGCAGCAGGTTAAAGTAGGCTAGAGTTGGATGGGGATTGATTATTTACGCAGCAAGAGCGCATGCGTAAATAATCAGATGACGCGAGAATTATACGTTGAATCTAAAATGCATCACATCACCGTCTTTGACGATGTATTCCTTGCCTTCTAAGCGCCATTTGCCTGCTTCTTTGGCGCCGGCTTCACCCTTATATTGGATGAAATCGTTGTAAGCGATCACTTCTGCGCGGATAAAGCCTTTTTCAAAGTCAGTGTGGATCGCTGCAGCAGCACGTGGTGCAGTTGCGCCAACTTTGGTGGTCCATGCGCGAACTTCTTTGACGCCGGCGGTGAAGTAGGTTTGCAGTTCTAGCAGTTCATAGCCTGCACGAATCACGCGGTTTAAACCTGGCTCTTCAAGACCCAGTGCTTCGAGGAACATATCTTTTTCTTCGCCGTCATCGAGCTCAGCAATTTCCGCTTCGATTTTGTTACACACTGGTACCACTGGCGCGCCTTCTTCTTCGGCAATCGCGCGGACGATATCCAGTAGAGGGTTGTCTTCAAAACCATCTTCAGCAACGTTAGCGATATACATGACCGGCTTAATGGTCAATAAGTGAAAGCTACGCACATGTTGTTTTTCATCTTCGCTCCAGCCTTTTAGCAGTGAGCGTGCTGGTTTGCCTTCGGTGAAATGGCTAATTAGTTGCTCAAGCAAAGCTTTTTGCGCAACCGCATCTTTATCACCACCTTTGGCGTTACGTGTGACGCGTTGCAGTTGTTTTTCGCAGCTATCAAGGTCAGCAAAAATCAGTTCAAGATCGATGATTTCAATGTCACGTTTAGGATCTACAGAGTTAGATACGTGAATAACGTTCTCATCTTCAAAGCAACGTACGACGTGAGCAATCGCATCGGTTTCACGAATATTGGCTAGAAACTTATTGCCTAAGCCTTCGCCTTTGGAAGCGCCAGCAACCAAACCTGCGATGTCCACAAACTCCATAGTCGTGGGCCAAACGCGTTCAGGTTGCACAATTTCAGCCAGCGGGCCTAAACGAGGATCGGGCACAGGCACGATGCCAGTGTTTGGCTCAATGGTGCAGAATGGAAAGTTTTCGGCAGCAATCCCAGATTTAGTTAAGGCATTAAATAGAGTCGATTTGCCAACGTTGGGTAAACCCACGATACCGCAGTTAAATCCCATGATGAGAGTCCCTCGGGAGAAAAAGAGTCAAGCCTTTTGGCTGTGTAGCTGCTGCATTGCGCGGGAGAAATTACCGTCAAGAAGGTCAGGCAGTACGCCAAGGGCGAATTCGATGCTGGTGTTGGTTAGTTCTTGCTCGCTGCGTGGTGCTCGGCTTAATACATAGTTAGACACTTGGCTGCTGTGTCCAGGATGGCCAATGCCAATACGCAAACGATGAAAATTCTTTTGATTGGCGAGGCTGGCAATAATATCGCGTAAGCCATTATGCCCACCGTGTCCGCCGCCCAGTTTGAGTTTGCATACACCTGGTGGCATATCCAACTCATCATGTGCGACCAAAATCTCTTCGGGTTGAATACGGAAGAAATTGGCCAGTGCAGCAACGGCTTGACCACTACGATTCATGTAGGTGGTCGGAATCAATAAGCGAATATCACGGCCTTGATGGTTTAGTTTTCCGGTTAAACCAGAATACTTCTTATCAAAGCTGAGGTTGACACCATACTTTTCAGCAAGGCGCTCAACAAAAAAAGCCCCCGCGTTATGCCGGGTCTGGTCGTATTCTGGGCCTGGATTACCTAAGCCGACGATCAGTTGCACAGCATTCACTACGGGAGCTCCTTGTCTTACAGGTTAAGCTGCGAGAAATTACTTCTCTTCTGCTGCACCTTCAGCGGCTGCATCTGCAGGCTGATCTTGATCTTCATCTTCTTCAACGTTTACGCGAGCAGCGTGAACGCTTGCAACGGCAATGTTGTTGTCGTGCGCTAGAGCGGTGAACTCAACACCTTTAGGTGCAACGAGGTCTGCTAAGTGAACGATTTCACCAACGTTAACGTTGAGCATGTCAACTTCGATAGCGTCAGGTAGGTCTTGTGGTAAGCAGCTGACTTCAAGCTCAGTTGTCAGACGGAAGATATCACCACCGCCAGTTTTAGCACCAACACAGGTTTCTTCGTTCAGCAATAGAACTGGAATCATAGCTGTTAGTTTTTGACCGGCAACAACACGAATAAAGTCAACGTGCATTACAAAGCTTTTTGCTGGGTGACGCTGCATTGCTTTGATCAAAACGTTTTCTTTTTTACCGTCGATATTCAGCGCAAGAATGCTGCTGTAAGCGGCGTCGTTCAGTAACAGTTTAGCTACTTCACGTGTTGCTAGGCTGACTGATGCAGGTGCTTGTTCGCCACCGTAAATAACAGCAGGGATCAAGTCCGCGTTACGACGTAGGCGGCGGCTCGCACCTTTCCCTAAATCGTTACGCGCTTGGGCGTTAAGTGTAAATTCGCTCATGTGTATCTCTCCAAAAAAACAACAACGCCCGTCAACTTGCGACCAGTGACGAGCGGGGTTGTTGAAGCCTAAATATAGTTAGGCGGTTGTTGATTGCACAATGTTCAACGGAACATCGCGCTAATCGATTCTTCATTGCTAATACGGCGTACAGCTTCAGCAACCACTGGGGCAATGTCGAGTTGACGAATGCGCGAGCAGGCTTGAGCAGCAGCAGATAGCGGAATAGTGTTAGTCACCACAATCTCATCAAGCAGTGAGTTTTCGATATTCTCGATTGCTCGGCCGGATAAAATAGGGTGTGTGCAATAGGCTAATACTTGTGATGCGCCACGCTCTTTTAAAGCTTTAGCAGCAGTACATAAAGTACCGGCTGTATCAACCATATCGTCAACGAGAATACAGGTACGGCCTTCAACATCACCGATAATATGCATCACTTCTGATTGGTTTGCTTTAGGACGACGCTTGTCAATAATAGCAAGGTCAACGCCTAGAGATTTAGCCACAGCACGGGCGCGAACAACACCACCAATATCCGGTGAGACAATCATCAGGTTCTCAAAGCGCTGAGTGTGGATATCATCCACTAACACTGGGGAACCGTAGATATTATCAACAGGGATATCGAAGAAACCTTGGATTTGGTCAGCGTGCAGGTCAACCGTAAGTACGCGGTCAACACCAACACCAGAGAGCATATCAGCAACCACTTTCGCGCTGATCGCAACACGTGCTGAACGCGGTCGACGGTCTTGGCGAGCATAGCCGAAATAAGGAATCACAGCAGTGATGCGCGACGCTGAAGAGCGACGGAATGCATCAATCATAACAATGAGTTCCATGAGGTTGTCATTGGTCGGTGCGCAGGTTGGCTGAATTAAGAATACATCCTTGCCGCGTACGTTCTCATTGATTTCCGCACTGACTTCACCGTCAGAGAATTTGCCGATCGAAGCATCACCCAGTGGAATATATAATTGGGCTGCTACTCGTCGAGCGAGGTCGGGGTTTGCGTTCCCCGTAAAGATCATCATCTTGGACACGCGCAGTACCTGTTACTGAGGGTGGGCCTGACGAAAAAAACCTTCGTAACTTCGCGATCAACGCGAAACCACGAAGGTTTCGTAATGTGGCAGGGGCGGCTGGATTCGAACCAACGCATGGCAGGATCAAAACCTGCTGCCTTACCGCTTGGCGACGCCCCTGTAGAGTTGTACATTTTAATAATGTAGAACTATCAGTTTTCAATTAAGTTTTGCAGTGCTCGGTGCAACATCGAAATGTTTGCGCCTTGTGCTACAAAGCTTGGTAGAGACTCTGAAATCTGGGTTGCTATGTTAACAGCTTGTTGTTCGTTTGGGAAGCCCCCAAATATACAACTTCCAGTTCCAGTTAATCGAGCATCAACATATTTGTTAAGCAAGATCAACGCGTTACGAACCTCTCTGTAACGCATCTCAACTACCGCTTGGCAATCATTGTGACCGCCTTGCTTGAGAACGGTGCGTATATTAGTCACGGGAGTATCGCGTGTCAAGCACTGGTCTGAAAATATTTTCGCTGTGCTGATCGAAACAGGCGGCACAGCCACTAAATACCACGGTTCGGGCAAATCTACAGGCTGTAATTTTTCTCCGATACCTTGCGCAAATGCCGCACGCCCCATAACAAATACCGGTACATCAGCACCGAGACTTAGACCTAATTCAGCAAGTGAATCTAAAGACTGTTGCGTGCGCCATAGATAATTAAGGCCGACGAGTGTCGTTGCCGCGTTGGAACTGCCGCCACCAATGCCGCCACCAACCGGTAGTTTTTTATCTAACCAGATATCTGCGCCCAGCTTGGTTTTACTCTGTGCTTGTAATAAGCGCGCGGCACGAACAATTAAATTATCGTCGTGCGCAACACCTTCGATTGCGCTGTGTAAAATAATTTGCCCATCGTTACGAGGGCTGAAATGTAAGGTGTCAGCGTAGTCGAGGAACTGGAAGAGTGTTTCCAGTAAGTGATAACCATCAGCGCGCCGACCGACGATATGCAGCATTAAATTGAGCTTAGCTGGTGCGGGTAGGCTCAGTGGTGCCGAATCACGGCTTGATTGCTGATCAGCGCTATTTAAAGTGTCTTCTTGCATGCGATTACTGACCCAGTTGCCGGGCTTGCCATTCTTTAACGACCAACGTGATATTGAGACCGGCACCACTGAGCTTAATCCGCTCGGGTAGCCGTATACCGTTTTCAGTACGGTAGCTTAAGTACTCAATCTGCCATTGATCCTGTTCAAGTTGTGCCAGCAGGCTGTTGTTGTCGAGTTGTACTCGGCTTTTACTGTGCGGGGAGGGTAGGCCTCGCACCCACCAGAGTAGGTTTTTTACCGGTAAGCTCCAGCCCAGTTGCTGCTGCATTAAATCTTCAGCAGACTGCGCCTGGTATGTGCCGCGGTTCGCAATGTCTAATGTGACTGCACCTTGACGACCGGTTAAGCGGGTTGAGCCTTGGCCAAGCGGGCCTGACAGGCGAATATCAAAATAATCTTGACGTTGCAGCCAGAATAAGACTGCGCTGCCAGATTCGCGTTCACTACGGATACCCAATTTGCCGCTGATTTGCCATGCATCTAAAGGCGCAACCTGTTGCTTGTGAGTTTGCCAAGAATCAGCTTTACCGTTGCCGCTGAGGTGCTCTTTTGTCGCAAACTGACTGCAGCCGTTGAGTACAAAGAGCAGGCTCAGTAAAAAAACACTGGAAAGACGCATCAGTTTAGAGGTCCTTGTTGGTGAGTCGTTGTAGGGTTTCAAGAAGAGTAGGGTTACTTGGCTCGGCTTTCAGCGCTTGCTTCCAAATACGCTGGGCTGCATCTTGCTTGCCTTGTTGCCATAACACCTCGCCTAAGTGCGCGGCAACTTCAGCATCTGGAAAGGCACTAAAAGCTTCGCGTAGCAGACGTTCAGCAGTCTCTAGATCGCCAAGGCGATAATAAACCCAGCCTAGGCTATCAGTGATTGCAGCATCGTTTGGCTCGAGTAAATGTGCTTGCTCGATGAGCTTGCGCGCTTCGTCTAAGCGATCAGTACGATCGGCAAGGGTATAACCTAGGGCGTTTAGAGCCATCGCGTTGTCAGGGTTTTTGTCAATAATAAGACGCAAATCCTCTTCGAGTTGCGTTAGGTCGTTACGTTTTTCAGCAATCATTGCGCGTGTGTAGAGCAGGCTTGGATCGTCTTTATAATGATTTAACGCTTGATTGATACGCAGCCACGCAGTCTCCACTTGGCCTTGAGTGGAGAGACCTTCAGCTTCAATGAGATACAGTTGAATGGCTAGGTCCGCACGCATTACACGCTGTAATTCGAAGTGAGTTGTCACTTCCTTAAGTCGGTCATTGTTGAGCAGTAGAGTGACAATACGCTGTTGGGCGGCAAGGTAGTTGCTTCCTGATTGTATTGTGTTGTAGGCAGACAACGCTTGCTCGGTGTCTTCTAACTCTTCAAATACTCGGCCTAAATTGTACTGCGCAGCAGAGCTATGGCTGCCTCGTTCGATGAGGTCTTCAAGGTATGCTTGTGCTTCAAGCCACGCCTCTAAATCCATATTAATTAAGGCCAGTGAGAAGCGCAGGTCATCGTCATCAGGTGATTGTTGTAACAGCTCTATAAATTCGGCGCGCGCCTCTTCCAGCTGGTTAAGTTCAATCAATTGGCGCGCGTAAGCCATACGTAAACGGCTGTCGCCTGGGGTTTTCTTTAGAGCGCTACGCAACAAGGGTAAAGCTTCTTCACCGCGATTGAGCTGGCTGAGTAAGCGTGCTCTTAAGAGCGTAGTGGCAATCACAGTGTATTTTTTAGGTTGATCTTCCAGCAGTTTTAGAGCGTCTTCGCTGCGCTCATCTTGATTGAGTAAAATGGCTTTGCTGAAGACCAGTTGTTGGTTATAGGGGTGCTTTACTAATAAGCGGTCAAAGCTTTGCAGCAGCGCGTTGCGCGTTTTGCTGTCAGACTGGGCAGCCGACAACGCAAGAAAATCAAATTGCGTTTCGCCATTACCCAATAAAACTTTTTCCATACGTTGCATGGCTTCGTCATAACGCTTGGCTTGTGCCAGTTGAATCGCGGCAGAGCGTTGTGCTTCTAAGTCATCCGGTGCAGCATTGGCCCAAATCAGGGCGCTACTGAGCGCGCGTTGGTCTTCGCCAAGGTATTCAGCAATGCGGAAAGCACGCTCAGCAACCCCAGGGTCGCCGGTGACTTGAGCTTGCTGGCTGTAATTCTCTGAAGCAATATCAAAGCGATCACGCTGTCCGGCAATTTCCGCAGAGAGTAAACTGATTAAGGTCTCTGGTGAGAACTGCGCACTAGTACTTTCCGCGACGCTGGTTTGTGTCGCGATGGGCACAGCTGTATCGTTCACCGGTAGATTGCTATCTGACGGCAGGGCTTGGCAGCCGGATAAAATAAAACTGATTGAAATAACACTAAAATATTTATTCATAGGTACAAGCTAAGACAAGTTAGAATAGCTGCATCATGACACAAGCAGCGTAAAGGCGCGCGACACTCTAAGTTTATGCGTTGAGTTAAACGCTTGTGCTGTGACCGTCTTCGCATGTGATAGTCTAAAATATATGCTTTTTCTGACACTTTGTGTTGTGTTTTGTTTGGGGAGGTTGTTCTGAAGGCTTTGAAGTAGGACAATTGCCCGCTTTGAATCCCCTTTAGCGACGATGCATGGCTTTTATAGCACTTGGAATTAATCATAAAACGGCGTCAGTGGCGGTCCGTGAGCGCGTGGCGTTTAGCCCTGAACAATTAGTTGAGGCGTTACGTCAGCTGTGTCGAGTCGTGGGCAGTCGAGAAGCCGCGATTTTATCGACCTGTAATCGTAGTGAACTCTATTTAGAAATGGAGTGTGCACAGCCACAGGCAGTACTGGATTGGTTGGCTCGGTTTCATGATGTGCCCGCTGAAGACTTACAAGCCTGCGCTTATGTTCATCAAGATGACCAGGCTATTCGTCATATGATGCGTGTCGCCTGTGGCTTAGATTCTTTAGTGCTTGGCGAACCACAAATTCTTGGGCAAATTAAAACAGCTTATGCTGTGGCACGAGAGGCCGGCACACTTGGACCTTTATTAGGGCGCTTGTTTCAAGCCACCTTTAGCACCGCAAAAACGGTACGTACCGATACAGCGATTGGTGAAAATCCAGTCTCTGTGGCTTTTGCTGCAGTCAGTTTAGCTAAGCAAATTTTTACCGATTTGAGTCATAGTCAAGCCTTGCTAGTGGGGGCTGGTGAAACCATTACGTTGGTTGCACGACACTTATATGAGCAGGGCGTTAAAAATATTGTCGTAGCGAACCGAACCTTAGAGCGCGCGACGTTATTGGCCAATGAGTTTTCTGGGCAGGCCATTGTTTTGTCGGATATCCCCGATGCTTTAGTGAACAGCGATATTGTCATCAGTTCCACGGCCAGTCAGCTGCCTATTTTAGGTAAGGGCGCAGTCGAGCGAGCGTTAAAACTCCGTAAGCATAAGCCGATTTTTATGGTTGATATTGCCGTGCCGCGCGATATTGAACCGCAGGTTGGCGAGTTGGATGATGTCTACTTATACAGCGTCGATGACCTGCATGAAGTAGTAACAGAGAATTTAAAAAGCCGCCAGGGCGCAGCCAAAGCTGCTGAAGAATTGGTGGTGCAAGGTACCGCTGACTTTATGCAGCGCTTGCGTGAGCTTGAGGCTGTGGATGTCTTGCGCGCCTATCGTCAACAAGGTGAACGTTTGCGTGATGAAGAGTTGGCCCGTGCGCAACGAGCGTTAGCCAATGGTGCGTCACCCGAAGATGCACTGGCTGCTTTGGCTCGAGGCTTAACTAATAAGCTGCTGCATGCTCCTAGTGTGCAATTAAAACGTTTATCTGCCGATGGTCGCTGTGAAGCGCTGGCAGTTGCGCAAGAATTATTTGGTTTAACAACAGGTGACTCGAATTAATGAAAGCGTCGTTAGTCAATCGTTTGGACCGCCTGCAAGAGCGCTATGAGGAACTCACAGCATTATTAGGCGATGCACAGGTGATCAGTGATCAAAATAAATACCGCGCCTACTCCAAAGAGTATGCTGAGGTTGAACCTGTGGTAGTGGTTTTTCAAACGTGGCGCAAAACTCGCAGTGACCTTGAGGAAGCCCAGGCTTTACTCAAGGATGCGGATCTTGATGTGCGTGAGATGGCCGTCGAGGAAGTGGCAGAATGCCGCGCATCCTTATTGACCATTGAAGCTGATTTACAGCGCTTGATGTTACCTAAAGACCCTAACGACAGCCGTAATATATTTCTTGAAGTCCGCGCCGGAACGGGTGGTGATGAAGCGGCTATTTTTGCCGGTGACTTGTTGCGGATGTATTTGCGTTACGCTGAACGCCAAGGCTGGCGGGTGGAGATTCTCTCTGAGCACGCAGGTGAACATGGTGGTTATAAAGAGGCGATTGCGCGCGTAGAAGGTGCCAATGTGTATGGCCGTTTGAAGTTTGAGTCCGGTGCGCACCGCGTACAACGCGTGCCGGAAACTGAATCGCAAGGTCGTGTGCACACCTCGGCTTGCACCGTGGTGGTCTTGCCTGAGCCGGATGAGCAAGCTGCGATTGAAATCAATCCAGCCGATTTGCGCGTGGACACCTACCGCGCCTCTGGTGCTGGCGGTCAACACATTAACAAAACCGATTCGGCAGTACGTATTACTCACTTGCCGAGTGGCATGGTGGTGGAATGCCAAGAAGAGCGCTCGCAGCATAAAAACCGCGCCCGTGCCATGGGTTGGTTGGCGGCCCGTCTAGAAGATCAGCAAACCAGTGCTGCCGCGCAAGAAATGTCTGCGACGCGTAAATCATTGGTCGGCAGTGGTGACCGTTCAGAGCGTATTCGCACCTACAACTTTCCGCAGGGGCGGGTCACTGATCATCGTATTAACCTGACTCTGTACTCGCTGGCCGATGTCATCAGTGGCAGCTTAGAGCAGATTATTGATCCGCTATTGCTTGAGTACCAAGCTGATCAGCTTGCCGCGTTAGGCGATTAATGGTAATGAAACGCATTGATCAGTTGTTGGCCTATGCTGCGCAGATTGATTCACCTACCGCGCAGCTGGATGCTGAACTGCTCTTGGCTTTTGTCCTTGATAAACCACGCAGCTACCTTTATACCTGGCCCGAAAAAACGGTCAGTGAGCAGCAGTCTGCAGCGTTTATGATGCTGTTTGAGCGCCGTCAGCGTGGCGAGCCCGTCGCTTATTTATTAGGTCGTCAGGGGTTTTGGACACTGGATTTACAGGTGGCTGAACACACACTGATTCCTCGCGCCGATACAGAACTCTTGGTTGAGGCTGCTTTACAGCTCGCTGATGCACAGAGCGCGTTACAGGTGTTAGATTTAGGCACTGGTACTGGTGCTTTGGCGCTGGCTTTAGCCAGTGAGCGAGCGCAATGGACAGTAACCGGCGTGGATCGTATCGAATCAGCGGTGGCTCTAGCGCAAAGCAATCAGCGTCAATTACAGCTGAATAATGTTACGTTTTTGCCCAGCTCTTGGTTTAGTGCGCTGGCTGGGCAGTGTTACGATTTAATTATTAGTAATCCGCCCTATATTGCTGATAACGATCCGCACTTGCAGCGCGGCGATGTGCGTTTTGAGCCTCTGAGCGCCTTGGTGTCTGGCCCCGATGGTTTAGATGATCTGCGTCTGATTATTGCCCAAGCTCCGGCCTATTTAAGCGCCAATGGCTGGTTGTTGTTGGAGCATGGTTTTGATCAGGCTAGTGCTGTGCGTGAGTTGCTACAACAAGCAGGCTTTGTTGATGTCAGTAGTCGGCGTGACTTATCAAAGCATGAAAGAATCAGTTTAGGGCGTCTGCCATCCTTGTCTTAGGTCGTCATACTCCATGTTAAATGATGAAGAATTACTGCGTTACAGTCGACAAATCCTCTTAAAGCAAGTGGATGTGGCTGGCCAGTTACGTTTAAAAAACAGCAAAGTATTGATTGTTGGCTTAGGCGGACTCGGTTCTCCGGTTGCCCTATATTTGGCTGCAGCAGGTGTTGGTGAGTTGTATTTGGCTGATTTTGATAGCCTTGATTTATCTAATTTGCAGCGACAAATAGTGCACGACAGTAGTGCTTTAGGTGTTTTAAAAGTGCAGTCAGCACAAGCTCGTTTGCAGGCTTTAAATCCGCAGATTGCTGTGCATACCATCAGTATTAAGCTCGATACAGATAATTTACCGGCAGTGTTGCAGTCGGTCGACGTGGTGGTTGATTGTACTGATAACTTCACTATTCGAGGTCAGCTCAATACCGCTTGTTTTGCGGCTAATAAGGTTCTGGTCAGTGGCGCCGCAATTCGTAGTGAAGGGCAGATCAGTGTTTATGATCCGCGTAATGCCGACAGTCCGTGTTACCACTGCGTGTTTGGTGAGGGTGAAGAAGAAGGACTGACCTGTAGCGAAGCTGGGGTGTTGGGTCCGTTGGTAGGCTTGATTGGCAGTTTGCAAGCGTTGGAAGTTTTGAAGGTTATTGTTGGTTTCGGTGAGCCTTTGATCGGACGGTTGCTGTTAGTTGATGCTTTGAACAGCCATTTTCGTGAGTTGAAAACTCGCCGTGATCCGCACTGTGTTGTTTGCGGAGTGCGGCATGAATAAGCAGGCCGCGATCGGTGTGTTTGATTCGGGTTTGGGTGGTATTTCTGTATTGCATGAAATTCGTCGATTGCTGCCTGTTGAATCGCTGATTTATGTCGCTGATAGCGCTCATGTCCCTTACGGTGAGCAAACCGCAGAGTTTATTGTTCAGCGCAGTTTAGCCATTAGTGCGTTTTTGCTGGCCCAGCCGGTTAAGGCTTTAGTAGTTGCGTGTAATACTGCAACGGCAGCTGCAGTGACTGAGTTACGTCAACGTTGGCCGCAGGTATTGATTATCGGCATGGAGCCAGCGGTCAAGCCAGCTGTGCAAGCCTCTCCTTCTGGTAAAATTGGTGTTTTAGCCACAACTGGCACGTTACGCAGCGCGCGTTTTGCAGCCTTGTTAGAACGCTTTGCCAGTGATGTACAAGTGGTTACACAGCCTTGCCCGGGCTTGGTTGAGTTAATCGAGACAGGTCAGTTAAATACTCCGGCAACGCGCGCGCTGTTGAGCGGTTACGTTGAGCCTTTATTAACAGCGGGCTGTGATACGCTCATTCTTGGCTGCACACATTACCCCTTGGTCAGGCCTTTGCTGCAGAGCTTGGTGCCAAGCCATGTGCAACTGATCGATACCGGCGAAGCGGTTGCCCGGCGTTTACAAAATGAGTTAGGTAAGCAGGGCTTGCTAGCCGACTCGCAATTACCAGTGGACTGTTTTTATAGTAGCGGTGATGTGCACAAAATAGCAAAGACCTTAGCGTCATTGTGGCCTACGCCGCAGCCTGTTCTTGCACTCGGCTTTTAAATAATAAAAAACCTATTGAAGGAGCGGGAAAAATCATGCGATTACTAATAATGAGTGCTGTCACTGCATTAGTGTTAGGTCTAAGCGTACAGCAGGCTTCTGCTGTCGACCTGACTGCCGCAGTGGGACGCACTGAAAAATCAACGACAACATTGCGTATTGGTTTGCAAAAAAACTTCCAATCACGCTGGTGGCAAAGTGATGTGGGTGCATTAACTGGGTATTGGGATGCGGGTTATACCTTCTGGAAAGGTAATAAAACCTCTGATAACCACAGTCTGTCCATTAGCCCAGTGCTGGTTTACGAGTTTAATGCGGATGTCTTTAAGCCGTATGTAGAAGCGGGTGTTGGCGTTTCATTATTTGAAAATACCCGAATTGAAAGTCGCCGTTTAGGCAGCTCTTTTCAGTTTGAAGATCGCCTTGGTTTTGGTCTGCGTCTTTATAATCAAGCGCTTGGCTTGCGGGTGACTCACTATTCTAATGGCAGTTTAAAAAGCCCCAATGATGGTATTGAAGTGTACAGCTTGCATTACCGTATGGCTTTGTAATGAATCACGAACATAGTTTTTTTATTACTGACCTCGCCGAGCGTTTGGGGCAGAAGTTGCTTGCTGAACAGGCTGCTGTGAGCACCGCCGAGTCTTGTACCGGCGGCGGTATTGCTGAAGCCATTACTCGGATAGCAGGTAGTTCGGCATGGTTTGAGGTCGGTTTTGTCACCTATTCCAATCGACAAAAAATACGAGTGTTACAGGTGGCTGAAAGTGATTTGCTGCGCGATGGTGCTGTCAGTCAGCCGGTGGTTGAAAGCATGGTGCGCGGTACGCAACAGCTTTCTGGTGCTGAGTATGCTGTCGCTGTCAGTGGTGTGGCAGGTCCTGGCGGTGGCAGTGCCGAAAAACCAGTAGGAACCGTATGGTTGGCTTGGGCGCAGGGCGCACAAGTGCAATCGGGTTGCTGGTGCTTTGCTGGAGATCGACAGGCCGTTCGTCAGCAAACTGTGCAAGCAGCGCTGGCTGGTCTATTGTGTTTGGTAGACGGGCAAGCGGCAACAACTTGGCAGCAATGGCTAAATAAACATTTGCCTAATCAATAAAGACTGTGGATAATGCTGGTTAGTTATCCAGTATTTAGAGCTTTAAGCTCACTTGTATTATGAGGATCTGTAATGGACGAGAACAAGAAAAAAGCTTTAGCAGCTGCGCTTGGTCAAATTGAGCGTCAGTTTGGTAAAGGTGCTGTCATGCGCATGGGTGATCATGAGCGTGTTGCTATTCCTGCGATCTCTACCGGATCCTTAGGCTTAGATATTGCGCTCGGCATAGGTGGCTTACCCAAAGGCCGTATTGTTGAGATTTATGGCCCAGAATCTTCAGGTAAAACTACGCTGACTCTTTCAGTCATTGCTGAAGCGCAGAAAGTCGGTGCGACTTGTGCATTTATTGACGCTGAGCATGCGCTGGATCCAGAATACGCCGGTAAACTTGGCGTTAATATTGATGATCTCTATGTGTCGCAGCCGGATACCGGTGAGCAGGCGCTAGAAATTGCCGATATGTTGGTGCGTTCTAATGCCATGGATGTGATTGTCATCGACTCCGTTGCTGCATTGGTACCTAAAGCGGAGATTGAAGGCGAGATGGGTGATACCCACGTTGGTTTGCAGGCACGTCTGATGAGTCAGGCGCTGCGTAAAATCACCGGTAATATCAAAAACGCCAACTGCTTAGTGATCTTTATTAACCAGATCCGCATGAAAATTGGCGTGATGTTTGGTAGTCCTGAAACGACTACCGGTGGTAATGCGTTGAAATTCTACTCATCAGTGCGTTTAGATATTCGCCGCATTGGTGCAGTAAAAGAAGGCGACGAAATTACCGGTAACGAAACTCGGGTTAAAGTCGTTAAAAACAAAGTTGCCGCGCCTTTCCGTCAAGCTGAGTTTCAGATCCTCTACGGTAAAGGTATTTATCGTAATGGTGAAATTATTGATCTGGGTGTGCAGTTGGGGCTGCTGGAAAAAGCGGGCGCTTGGTACAGCCATCAGGGCACTAAGATTGGTCAAGGTAAGGCCAACTCTGCACGTTATTTAGAAGAGAATCCTGAGCTATGTAAAGCGCTTGAGCAGCAGATTCGTGATCAGTTGCTAGCACCTGCCGCAGGCAGTAACAAGCAGCCAGCAGTCGAAGAGATTGTTGAAAAAGCTGACAAAGCTGAAAAATAATTAAGCAAACGTTTATTGATCGACAAAACGGCATAGTGCAACGCATTTATGCCGTTTTTTTGTGAGGCCTATTATGTTAGACACTCCCGTTTCTATTCGTCGTGCCGCTATGAATTTGTTAGCACGACGTGAGCATGGGCATGTTGAGCTGGCGCGTAAACTGCGTCAACGTGGTGCTGATGCAGAGATGATTGAGGTGGAACTGCAGCGTTTAACCGATGATGGCTTATTGTCAGAACAGCGTTATCTCGAAAGCTATATTCGTAGTCGTGCCAATGAGGGGCGTGGGCCGATGCGTATTCGTGAAGAGCTTACGCAGCGTGGCTTAGCGCGTGGTGATGTTGATCACGCGTTGAATGCTGCTGGTATTGATTGGGATGAGCGTTTGTATGAGCTATGGCAGCGTCGTTTTGACGGATGCAGTGTCGATCTAAAAGAGAAAGCAAAGCAAAGTCGGTTTTTGGCGCAACGCGGTTATGCTGTGGATTCAATTCGTCGTTTACTTGATGGACGAGGTGATTTCCAAGTCTTTGATGACTAGTACC
Organism: Denitrificimonas caeni; assembly: GCF_905120345.1. Lineage (GTDB taxonomy): Bacteria > Pseudomonadota > Gammaproteobacteria > Pseudomonadales > Pseudomonadaceae > Denitrificimonas > Denitrificimonas caeni_A. The sequence continues at coordinate 259,713 of NZ_CAJHOA010000003.1, forward strand.
TTGCCAGCGTGTTCTGCTGGGCGCTGTAATTACTGTCTTGCTCTGTCTTATGGCAACAGCTTAGCGCTACCTATCGTAGCGCTAAGCTGTATAGCATTTAAGCGCGCAACTGACTGCTGATGACGTCTAATGCTTGCTCAATAGCAATATGCTGGCTTTCAGTCTCACGGCGGCCTTTGTACTCTAAAGTACCTTCTTTCAGGCTGCGCTCACTGATTACAATGCGCTGTGGAATACCGATCAACTCCATATCAGCAAATTTAACGCCCGGACTGGTTTTCTTATCACGGTCATCCAGTAGTACGCTAAAGCCCGCCGCTGTTAATTGCTCATAGAGCTTATCGGTTGCTGCTTGCACTTCAGGATTGTCGTACTTCAGCGGCACAATAGCGACATCGAAGGGCGCTAAAGCAGCTGGCCAGATAATACCGCGCTCATCATGGTTTTGCTCGATCGCAGCAGCGACTACGCGTGATACGCCGATACCGTAGCAGCCCATAGTTAGGGTGGTTGGTTTACCGTTTTCGCCCATTACGGTGCAGTTCATTGACTCGCTGTATTTAGTGCCCAATTGGAAAATATGGCCCACTTCAATACCGCGTTTAATTTCTAGCACGCCTTGGCCGTCTGGACTTGGATCGCCAGCCACTACGTTACGTAGATCGGCGACTTCAGGTAATGCTAAGTCGCGCTCCCAGTTTAGACCAAACCAGTGCTTGCCATCTTGGTTAGCGCCTGCAGCAAAGTCGCTGATAAAAGCAACTGAGCGGTCAATAATGCAAGGAATGGCTAAGTCTTTAGGGCCTAGTGAGCCAGGGTTAGTGCCGCACGCCGCTAAAATATCAGCATCGCTAGCGAACTCTAAAGGATTGGCGACAGCGGGGTGGTTGGCTGCTTTGATTTCATTCAGGCTGTGATCGCCTCGTACTATCAGTGCTACTAAGGTGTTTTCTTTAGCGCCGCGCACGATTAAGGTTTTGATGGTTTTTTCAATAGCAATAGAAAACTGTTCGGCTAATTGTTCGATGGTTTTTGCGTCAGGCGTGTCCACGATGCGTGCGTCTTCCGTTGCTGCAGCACGGCTACTTTCGCGTGGTAGCGCTTCGGCTTTTTCAATATTAGCGGCGTAATTGGAGACAGTGCTGAAGGCGATATCGTCTTCGCCTGATGCGGCTAATACGTGGAACTCATGTGAGCCTGTACCACCAATCGAGCCAGTATCGGCCTCAACAGGACGGAAATTTAAGCCTAAGCGCGTAAAAATGGTGCAATAGGCTTGATGCATACGATCGTAGGTGTCTTGCAGAGAGGCTTGATCAGTATGGAATGAATACGCATCTTTCATAATAAATTCACGACCACGCATTAAACCAAAGCGAGGGCGGATTTCATCACGGAATTTAGTTTGAATTTGATAAAAGGTCAGTGGCAATTGGCGGTAGCTGCTCAGTTCGTTGCGCGCTAAATCAGTAATGACTTCTTCATGGGTTGGGCCGACACAGAACTCACGTTGATGACGATCTTTTAAACGCAGTAATTCAGGACCGTATTCTTCCCAGCGTCCAGATTCTTGCCAGAGTTCAGCCGGTTGAATTGCGGGCATTAATACTTCTAAAGCGCCTGCAGTGTTCATCTCTTCGCGAACCACTGCTTCTGCTTTGCGTAGCACACGCAAGCCGAGTGGTAGCCAAGTGTATAAGCCCGATGCAAGGCGGCGGATCATACCGGCACGCAGCATCAGTTGGTGGCTGATCACCACCGCATCGGCTGGGGTTTCTTTTAACGTGGAAAGTAAATACTGGCTGGTGCGCATGGCTAAAATCTACATTAGAAAGATGAAGGAGGGCGTTATTGTAGCGCATTTGACTGAATAGGGCGTGCTGCTGCGCTGGCAAATTATTTGCACAAAATAGAGCGTTGGTATTTTGTAGAGCCTGAAAACAAGAAACCCAGCCGAGGCTGGGTTTCTTGAATGATGCAAGTTTACCGCTTAAGCATTACAGAATGCTTAGTGGGTACTCAACAATCAGACGTACTTCGTTGATGTCTGTGTAGTTAGCTGCATCGTTTGCACGGTAGGTCGCTTGACGTACGCGGAAAGATAAGTCTTTCGCTGCGCCGCTCTGCAGAACGTATTTTGCTTCAGTATCACGTTCCCAGTTCTTACCGTTGTTGCGGTTACCATTTTCAATATTGGTACCACGTACATAGCGAGTCATAAAGCTTAAACCTGGAACACCAAAGGTGGCCATATCTAAGTCATAACGTGCTTGGAAAGATTTTTCACCGCTTTGTTCGAAGTCGTGGATCTGAACGCTGTTGGCTAAGTAAACAGCGCCACCACCGTCATAACCGTACTCGTAACCATTGTCATTGCCGCCAGTTGAACGCTGGTGAGCAACGGTAAAGGTGTGGGCATCAAGCAATGTGTAAGCCGCTGCTAAGCTCCAAATATTGTTGCTGTCTTTGCTGCTAGGTGCATCTTTGTTCTTAAACTTCGTGTTGTACATATTGAAGTCAAAGTTAAGAGATTGCTGCTCAGCTAATGACAATGTGTAGTTTACATTGGTGTAGTGCTTTTTAGCTGTACGCTCACCAGCACCTTTGTGACCTAAAGAAGCGTCTGAGTAGTAGTACGCTGCACTTAAATCATCGTTGAGGTTGTAACGACCACCGACTAAATCTAATGAGCGCAGATTGCCATCAAGATTGCTGTCTTGGCTGGTTTGTTCTTGCGCTGATAAAGCAGTGAAGTGACCCGCATGCAGCTCAAGGTTTTCAATTTCGTTACTGGTAACTAAGAAGCCTGTAGTGCTTTCTGGCAATAGACGTGAGTCGTCAGTTGACAGCACAGGTAAATCTACAAACTGCTGGCCGTATTTCAGTGTTGTGTTAGAAATACGTGCTTTAACTGCACCACCGGCTTGGCTGTAGTTGTCTTGTGCTTTGCCGTTACTGTGCGTTGGGAACTGACCGTTACCGTTACGGCCACGTCCTGAATCCAGTTTGATGCCTTGTAAACCAAAAGCGTCAACACCAAAACCAACAGTACCTTGAGTAAAGCCTGACTCGTAAATAGCTTTTAAGCCTAAGCCTAAGTCTTCACGGTAGCTTTGAGTGCCTTTAGGTGTGTTGCGGAAGTCACGGTTAAAATAAAGAGTACGCGCATGCGCATTTAGGCTGCTGTCTTCAATAAAGCCGTTTGACTCTGATTGCTGGCTAGCAACTGCCATCTGTGTGCTTGCTGCGGCTACTGCTAGGGCAATAACGCTCAACTTAATCATTTGCATGAATAATGCTCCTCGATTGATTTTGATGATTGCTTTGCCTGCAAACATTTGCCGGCAGGACTTACACTATTAATCGGTGCATATTGTAGATGGATTTATCTGTTGTTGCGAGACCCGAACGTTGTTCATTCAGCAAGCATTCAGAAATTTGTATGTTTTTCAGCCGTTTATTTATTAAATGTTTATAGTGTTAATGATAATTAAGTATGTGTCTTGATTTAAAGCAATCAGATGGGGTTTATATATGTTCGAGCTGGATAAGCGCTTAGCTGACGATACTGTCGTTCTGGGTGACTTTGTCTTGAGTCGTGTCTTACTCATGAATGATAGTCGCTACCCGTGGCTGATTTTAGTGCCTCGCTGTGCCGCAATGAGTGAGTTGTTTGAATTGAGTGCCATTCAGCAGCAGCAACTGTGGCAGGAAACAAGCGCTGTTGGGGTGGCGTTAAAGACGATGTTTCAGGCCGATAAAATTAATATTGCTACCTTGGGTAATGTGGTAAAGCAGTTGCATATGCATATTGTTGTGCGCATGCAAGAGGATGAGGCGTGGCCAGCGCCAGTTTGGGGGCGGGGCGTCGCGCAACCTTATACTGTTGAGGCGCTTGCGCAAATCAGTGCGCGTTTACAGGATGCGTTGGCAGATTATTGGCTAGCAGATAATAAGGTGGGTGTATGAGTTTAGAACAACGGATGGCTGAACTTGAAATGCGTCAAGCGTTTCAAGATGACACTATTCAGGCGCTCAATGATGTGATTGTTGAGCAGCAATTGCTATTGGCGCGCATTGAGCGACAGCTTGAGCTGTTGGCGCAGAGGCAGAATGATTTGCACAATCAGTTTGATGAAACTCCGAATGATCCACCACCGCATTACTGATTATTGTCTCTAAAGCAATGGTCATGTCCTGCTTCGCAAGCGTGTAGAGTGCTGGCGAAGCAGTGCTTTAACACTTGGCAGTGCATAGCAACTGTTAAATACCACGCCAGCTGGTCAGTACGTCAAGCATCCGATTGGAAAATGCCCACTCGTTGTCATACCAAGCCAGTACTTTAACCAATCTGCCTTGCGCACGAGTTTGTGTTAGATCGGCAACGCACGACACGGGATAGCCATTAAAGTCGCAAGACACCAGTGGCTGTTCGTTGCATTCCATCACGCCTTGTGGGAGTTGTGCTGCTCCTGCGCTAAGAATTTGATTGATTTCGTCTGTGTTGGTCTCGCGCTCAGCAATAAAACTTAAATCCACTAATGACACGTTTTTCGTTGGAACGCGCACAGACATGCCATCTAAGCGACCTGCCAGTTCAGGTATCACCAAGCCAATGGCCTTAGCTGCACCGGTGCTAGTGGGGATAATGGAGCTGGCGGCTGCACGAGCGCGATAAAGGTCTTTGTGACTTTTATCGAGTAAGTTCTGATCGTTGGTATAGGCGTGCACCGTCGTCATCATGCCCTGTGCGATACCTACTGCGTTATGCAGTACTTTGGCCAATGGCGCTAAACAGTTGGTGGTGCAAGACGCATTGGAAACAATTCGTTGATCGTCCAGTAAGTGATGATTGACGCCGTATACCACTGTTAAATCAGCGCTATCCATTGGATGCGCTAACAAGACGCGACGTGCGCCAGCTATTAGATGCTGTTCCACTTGCGGGCGCTGCTTCATCCTGCCGGTACACTCAAGTACCACATCGATACCCAGTTCCTGCCATGGCAAAAGTGCGGGGTCAGCTTGATTGAGTAGGCGAATGGACTGATCGCCAATGATTAGGTTGTCACCCTTGAGCTGTACGTTATGTGCAAAGCGCCCAAAGGTTGAGTCGAAGCGTGTCAGGTGGGCTAGGGTATTAGCGTCGCCTAAATCATTGATGGCAACGATCTGTAGTTGAGTGTGCAGTCCGCGCTCAAACAGTGTGCGCAGTATATTGCGGCCAATCCTTCCGTAACCATTAATTGCAATTCTTAGCATTGTTATGTCCCTTTATAGTTGGCTTGATATATGGCGCACTATTTAGTCACGCAAAGCGCCGAAAGCAGCACAGCCGTTAAATGACTGTTGATTCCATTGTAGCTTAGCGTATAGGTGATACACCGTGCCGCTTATGCTGTCTATGCATTGCTGTGGCGTGATCCATAAGTTTAGGTTTTGGTTATTAGCTTGGCTGCTGAGATGGAAGCGCCCATCAGGCAGTTGTTCTTCAAGATAAGGCAGCACAATAGCGGCTTCGCCAATCTGATTAAAAATCAATCCGCGTGGAGTTTGTAAGATTGACCAAAAAGGTTCGTTGCCGCTGGCTCTAAGCTGTAAGCGAGCAAAGTCTGGATCGCTACAATCATGTCCTTCGGTTTGTAAGCGATAACGCTGTGTTGGAGTAAAGCGCTGTTGGGCCCTGTCGAGATGGCCACTTAGGTCGGCAAAAAAACCATTTGGCGCTGCAGTAATCAGCGCAATCAGTTCTCGATCGAGAGCTGATGAGGAATTTATAATATAGAAATCTTGACTGGCGCAGGGTTGGAATACCCACTGACCTTGGCTATGAGTTATCGTGCCCTGCATACGCTGAGCTGGCTTCGCAGAGGGTGCTGAAGGCGTTAAAAATTGACAAGCGCTAAGAGCTAGCATCAGAAAAATTAAGCTGATAATACGGAAATGGCGCATAAGATCGAATTCCATAGCAGGGAATAAATGATGAAACGTTATTATTGTATTTTAGGCTTAATCTACACAAGAGTCCTCTTTCCAAGGCTGTGTGGGGTTGGCTAATAAAGCGTATCTGCACGAATAGCTTACAACTGTAACCTGCATTTGCTACATATATAAGGCGCGCTGTTATTGTATTTTGCGAGGTGCGGATGCGGCTTTAGAATTTTAAGTTAAAAAAAAGCCCCTATGCATTGCTGCTAGGGGCTTTTAATTTGGAGGCCGAGGTCGGAATCGAACCGGCGTTGACGGATTTGCAATCCGCTGCATGACCACTCTGCCACCCGGCCTAAACGAAAATGCCGCACGAAGCGGCAATTTCGATGACAATTTGGAGCGGGAAACGAGACTCGAACTCGCGACCCCGACCTTGGCAAGGTCGTGCTCTACCAACTGAGCTATTCCCGCAATGTCTTGGTGACGGGCGCTATTCTAGCGAATTAAAATATTCCGTCAAGCCTTTTTTCAAAAAAAGTTAACTATCTTGTTGATTTGTATGTAAATGCGGCTTGGCAGCGCGCAGATACTGAATCATGGACCACAAGGTCAGTACTGCAGAAACAATTAATAAAGCATAGCCGCTGATCACCCATGCATTAAATGCTGGCGGGTTGGCGAGTAAAATAATCAATGCCACCATTTGTGCTGCAGTTTTCCATTTGCCAATATTAGACACTGCAACTTGTGCGCGTTCACCCAGTTCGGCCATCCATTCGCGCAATGCTGACACCATGATTTCGCGGCAAATAATAATAATTGCCGGAATAGTCAGCCAGAGATTGGTGTGTTCGGCGACTAGGAGTACTAAGGCGACCGCAACTAGAAGTTTATCGGCGACTGGATCAAGAAAAGCCCCAAAAGGGGTGCTTTGATTGAGGCGTCTGGCTAAATAGCCGTCGAGCCAGTCAGTAAAGCTGGCGAATGCAAAAACTGCGCTAGCAGCCCAGTAGCTCCAAGAGAAGGGCAAGCAAAACAAGAGAATAAATACGGGGATCAGTGCCACGCGCATTAAAGTTAAAATATTCGGAATATTCATTAAGTAATTCTTTTCTTGGCAAAGAATGAAAGGGGGTAGTTTACGCTTGGTGTAGCGCACTATATATAGACTCGGCAAGAGTTTTGCTGATTCCGGGTGTTTTAGCAATTTCATCAACGCTGGCGCGTGAAAGTTCTTGTAAGCCGCCAAAGTACTTTAACAGTTCGCGACGGCGTTTTGGACCCACCCCAGCTATACCTTCGAGTACCGAGGTGCGGCGTGTTTTACCGCGACGTGCGCGGTGCCCTGTAATCGCAAAACGGTGCGCCTCATCACGGATTTGTTGAATTAAGTGCAGTGCAGGTGAGTGATCGGGTAAATTCAGTTGAGTGTCAGTGTCATTGATATATAAGGTTTCAAAACCGGCTTTACGAGTGACGCCTTTGGCTACTCCTAATAGTAGAATCTGGTCGATTTTCAATTCGGCAAACACTTCGCGGGCCATATTAAGTTGGCCTTTACCGCCATCGACTAACAGTACGTCGGGTAGCTTGCCTTGGTTTTCTAAGGCGCTACTGAGGCGGCGGTACAATACTTGACGCATGGCCGCATAGTCATCACCTGCGGTAACACCTTCAATATTGTAAAGACGATAATCAGATTTACGCGGTCCCTCGGGTCCAAAGACCACACAGGAGGCGACCGTTGCTTCGCCGCTGGAGTGGCTGATATCAAAACATTCTAAGTGAGCAGGTGGCTCGGATAGATCCAGTGCGTTGGCTAATGCTTTAAAGCGTGCTGCCATCTGTGTGCGGTTGGCTAAGCGCGTTTGTAACGCTTGTTCGGCGTTGGTCATCGCCAGTTGTTGCCAGCGTGCGCGGGTGCCGCGTACGCGATGCCGAATACCAATGATATGACCGCATTGCTGAGCAATGGCTTCGGCGATAGCGGGCCAGTCGGCGTGTTCGCTGCTGACGATCAGCTCAGACGGAAAGTCGCGGTCTTTGCTGCCTAAATAATATTGCGCAGTAAACGCCGCTAAAATATCAGCGCTGTCTTCTTCAATGGCCACTTGCGGAAAGAAATTATTACTGCCCCGTACGCGGCCATCACGCACGCTAATGACATGCACGCTGGCCCCGCCAGCGAGTGCAGTTGCCGCAATAATATCGACATTACCGTGCCCGCCTTCCATGCTTTGTTGATCTTGCACGCGGCGCAATAGAGCGATTTGATCGCGTGCCGCCGCCGCCTTTTCAAACTCGAGCAGTTCTGCGGCATGCTCCATGGTATGAGTGAGCTCATCGGTTAAAGCACTGCTGCGACCTTCTAGAAACATCACCGAAAGACGGACGTCTTCGGCGTATTCAGCCGCATCAACGAGACCGACACAGGGTGCTTTACAACGTTTTATTTGATACTGCAGGCATGGCCGACTGCGATTGTTGTAAAAGCTGTCTTCACACTGGCGCACTTTAAATACTTTTTGTAAAACACTGAGGCTTTCACGGATTGCACCAGAGCTTGGATAAGGGCCAAAATAGCGGCCATTGGCTTTTTTACTGCCGCGGTGGATACCTAAACGTGGAAAGTCGTTGGCCGAGACAATGACATAAGGGTAGCTTTTGTCGTCGCGTAATAAAATATTATACGGTGGGCGCCACTGTTTAATCAGCGTTTGCTCAAGCAGTAATGCTTCCGTCTCATTGGCAGTAATAGTCAGTTCGATGCTGGCAATTTTCGCCACGAGTGCTGCAGTTTTAGGCGCATTAATTGTGCTTTTAAAATAACTGCTAAGCCGCTTCTTAAGATTTTTGGCTTTGCCGATATAAAGAAGTTGTTGGTCGGCTGAGAACATCCGATACACCCCAGGATATTGGGTGCAAGAACGTAAAAAAGCTGAAGCATCAAAAGGCTGAGTTGTCATTGGCTAAACTTATCGGTTGGAATTTTCAACAAGATTGTGACGTACTGCTAACAAGGCCAGTTCAACGTCATTTTCAATATTAAGCTTTTCAAAAATACGGTAGCGATAAGTGTTGACGGTTTTTGGTGATACACAGAGCAAGTCAGAAATCAGTTGGATTTTTTGACCGCTGGCGATCATCAAAGAAATTTGCATTTCGCGCTCAGATAACTGATCAAATGGGCAGCTTTGCTGATTAATATCACAGGATTTAAGCGCCATTTGCTGGGCAATGCTTGGGCTTAGATAAGGTTTTCCATCGGCAACTTGGCGAATAGCGCGGACTGTTTCATCGATGCAGGCCCCTTTGGTCAGGTAGCCACTTGCGCCAGCTTGCAGTAAACGGGTAGGGAATGGCTCATCCTCGCACGCGGATAGGGCAAGAATTTTGATCTCAGGGTAACGTTGTTTGATTTTTCGGGTCGCTTCTAGACCACCAATACCGGGCATACGTATATCCATCACTACCACGTGAGGGCTGAGCTCCCCTGCCATGCTATAGGCTTGTTCGCCGCTATTGGCTTGGCCTATGACATCTAAATCATCGATATCGCTGAGCATTCGGGCAATGGCGGTACGTACTAAGTCATGGTCATCAACTAACAACAGTTTGATCAAGGGCCACCTCAGCATTGAGTCAATTGAGCGATTGTACCGCTCAATATATGTAATACAAGAGTAGCATAATGCTGTGGGGTGGTCGCGACAGTTGTGTGTTTAAGCCGCGCTGACAATTGTATACTGCTGCTGAATTTTAAGGAGTCACCCCTTTTGAGCATAAACATGAATTGGATTAGCACTGATGCTGAATTAGCAGAGCGCTGTCTGCATTGGAATACGTTAGCCTTTATTGCGTTAGATACTGAGTTTATCCGCGTTGATACGTTTTACCCAATTGCTGGCTTGTTGCAGGTTAGTGATGGTGACTGCACCTATTTGATCGACCCTTTGTTGGTGAATGACTGGCAGCCCTTAGCGGATGTCTTTAATAATCAGCAGGTGGTTAAGGTGTTGCATGCCTGTAGTGAAGATCTTGAAGTCTTTTCATTGTTGATTGGAGCATTGCCTGCGCCGTTGTTTGATACGCAAGTGGCTGCTGGGTATTTGAATCTTGGTTTTTCCATGGGTTATTCGCGTTTAGTCCTGCAGTTGCTTGATGTTGAGTTACCTAAAGGTGAGACGCGCTCTGATTGGTTGCAGCGACCACTCAGTGATTTGCAGGTATTGTATGCGGCGCAAGATACGGCCTATTTGGTTGATGTGTATCGAGCTTTGACTCAGCAGTTGTCTGCGCAAAAGTATGCTTGGGTTCTGCAAGATGGTGCATTTTCGATAGCAGCTTCGGCACAAGAGCCCGAACCTTATGAGTTCTGGCGTACAGTGAAGCTGGCCTGGAAATTGGCCCCGCAACAATTGATGATATTGCGTGAGTTGTCGGCGTGGCGTGAGTTGCAGGCACGTGAACGTAATGTGCCGCGTAATCGTATTATTCGGGAGACTACCTTGTGGGCTTTGGCGCATGAGCAACCTACTGATATGGCGCACTTGGCCAAGCTTGAGGATATGCATCCGCGTATTTTACGTAATGAAGGTGCGACGCTATTAAATATTATTAAGATGGCGAAGCGTTTGCCTGAGGAGAGCTGGCCGGCAGCTTTGCCTGAGCCTTTGCCAATTGAGGCCTCTAAGGTGCTAAAGCGTCTGCGTAAGGTAGGCTTAGAGCGAGGCTTGGAGCTGGATATTGCGCCGGAGCTGATGCTGCGTAAGAAAATACTGGAAGAGTTGTTGCGTACAGGTTACCCCGATGGTCCTTATCACTTGCCAGATAATTTGCAAGGCTGGCGCCGTGAATTAATGGGCGATGCCTTATTAAAGTCTTTGGAGGATGCGCAGTGAAGCGAATTTGTTCGGTCTACCATAGTTCTAAAAAAGCCGGAATGTACCTGTATGTGTTGCGTGCGGATGCATTAAAGCGGGTTCCTGAGGCGTTGCTTGAGTTGTTTGGTGCGCCCAAGCATGCATTTGACTTGGTGTTGACGCCGACGCGTACCTTGGTGCGTGAGGATATTATCCAGGTGCTGAAGAATCTTGATACGCAGGGTTATCATTTACAGATGCCGCCGCCTGAAGACGATTATCTCGTGCATTGGCCTGAGGAGTTGCTGCGCCGCAATGATGCGATGTGATCTGGGCGTTAATTAGGTTTTTGAGGCTCGCTAGAGTGGGCTCTTTTACTTGTGATGTTTTTTGCCGGTAGGATCGAATGTATATTAGTTCTGAAGAGATTCTCTTTATAACCTAAAAGTATATGTTTTGACTTTTATACGCTTTAGGCATATTATGGTTGACCATAAACGTTTGAGGAGGTTGTGGTCGTCATGCGTATTAAAGGTTCTAGCACTCGTGCGAAACCAGCAGAAGCAGTTACTTCACGATTAACACTTGAAGAGCAAACTGCTGCCTTTTTAAAGAAAGGTGGAGAGATTGAAGAGGTTCCCCGTGGGTTAAGTGGGCAACAGCAAGTCAGTTATTTCCGTCGTTCAACAGCTGAGACTCGAAAGCCAGCAGAATTGCCTGGTGAAAAAGCTGCTGTAGAAAGTTAGACTGTTTGGATGTATTGATTAAAAGTTTTACTGCGCGTCACTGATAAGGCTGTTTAGGTCTTGTAAGTGGCGCGTTTTTATTTGTGCATGGTTTATTTGTGTCAACGGAAGAGGCGGGGATTGCTGGTTTTTAGGCATAAAAAAACCCGCCGAAGCGGGTTTTTTAAGAAACACAAATTATGAAATAACTTGTACTTCTTCAGCCTGCATACCTTTCTGGCCGCGAGCTGCGACGAAAGATACGTTCTGGCCTTCTTTCAGGCTTTTGAAACCGTCGCTTTGGATAGCGCGGAAGTGAACGAATAAATCGTCACCTGACTGAGGAGTGATAAAGCCGAAGCCTTTTTCATCATTAAACCATTTAACTACACCAGTTTGGCGATTAGACATTGTATGTCTCCTTGAACGAAGTAAAATTATACTTGGGCTGAGCCCAAGGTGATACTGAGCGCAAGGAGTTACAGGAGTCGTAGCAATGATTGGATCGAGATCTAAACATATATTGATTCACGTACACAAGCAGCAGCAGTGAGATGAACTGTACCCTTTTTTCACCGAAGTGCCAACATTATTTTACTATTTATCCAAAAAGCTAAGTTTTATTTTTTTAAACCATCCTTTCTGCGCTTATCCTTTACTGTGTCAACTGGTGGCTTATGCAGGTAAACTAACGGTAGATTTTTACGATTAAGTAACCAGAATTTTAGGAAGGTTGGCATGAGCATAAAATCCGATAAGTGGATTCGTCGTATGGCGCAAGAGCACGGCATGATTGAGCCTTTTGTAGAGCGTCAGGTGCGTACTGAGGGTGCTGAGCGCTTGATTTCGTATGGTGTATCCAGTTATGGCTATGATGTGCGCTGTGCTGATGAGTTTAAGGTGTTTACTAATCTGCATTCGGTGACGGTGGATCCAAAAAACTTTGATGAGAAAAGTTTTGTCGATGTGAAAGGTCCGGTGTGTATTATTCCGCCAAACTCTTTTGCGTTGGCGCGCACGGTGGAGTTTTTTCGGATTCCACGTAATGTACTGACGATTTGCTTGGGTAAAAGTACCTATGCGCGCTGTGGGATTATTGTCAATGTGACGCCACTTGAGCCTGAGTGGGAAGGTCATGTGACTCTTGAGTTCTCAAATACGACGACGTTGCCAGCGAAAATCTACGCTAATGAGGGTGTGGCGCAGATGTTGTTTTTTGAGTCGGATGAAGAGTGCGAAGTGTCCTATAAGGACCGTGACGGTAAGTATCAGGGCCAGCGTGGCGTGACTTTACCGCGAGCTTGATTAAATTTAGGATGGTATAAACGGTAGGCTGAGTCATCAGTCTGCCGTTTTTTATGTCTAGCGTTTAAATTTTGCATGTTTGTGCATGTGCTGTTTTGAAGTTGTTGTGTTGTTGAAGGTATGGTTAGAGTGGAAACAGCACAGGTACCAGAATCACACTGGTGAGCATCACGATAACGGTGAAGGGCACGCCGATGCGTACGAAGTCGCTGAAGCGGTATTGGCCAGGACCGAGCACTAGAGTGTTAACCGGTGATGAAATTGGCGTCATAAAGGCGGCTGAGGCGGCCAGGGCGACGATCATGGCAAAGGGCGCGGGTGATGCTTGCATGGCTTGCGCGCTGGCAATGGCAACGGGTGCCATTAGTACTGCGGTGGCGGTGTTAGAAATGAATAGACCGATAAGCGCTGTGGCAATGAATAAAATAGCCAAAATCATCCGTGGCCCTGCATCACCAAACAAGCTTAGTAAGACCTCTACGGCTAAATCAATCCCTCCGGTCTTTTGTAAGGCGAGGGCAAAGGGCAGCATACCAACGATCAGAACAATACTTTGCCAATGAATCGAGCGGTAGGCGCTGTCCATATCGATGCAGCGAAAGGCGCCCATCAATAAGCAGCCGATTAATGCCGCTAGCACATTCGGGACGAGACCTGTGACCATCAGAATGACCATTACCGCTAAACTGAACAAGGCGTGTGGCGCTTGGCTTAGCGCTGGAGCAACGTCATCGACTTCAGCAGGCAAACTTAGGACTAAAAAGTCACGATTATGGCCTTGCAGCTTGCGAATATGCTGCCAGTTACCTGCGACTAACAGGGTGTCACCGGCTTTGAGTTTTTCATCAACCAGCAGGCCATCTAAAGCCTGTTGGTTACGGCGCAGGCCGATAACATTCAGTTTACGGTGGCTACGAAAGCCGAGCTCTTGAATGGTTTTGCCTGCTAGACGTGAGTCAGGTGGCAACATCACTTCGGCGACACCCAGTGCGCGATGGTGGTCGCTAAAATAACTGCTTTGCATGGCAACGGGTTCGACACCCAGCTCGTGGTAGGAGTTGAGCAGGTCAATCGTGGGGCTGACTAAGTCAACGAGCAGTACATCACCGGCACGTAACTCGGTACTGCCGGTAGCGCCGAGTAAGATGCGGCGAAAGCGTCTTTGGCGTTCGACGGCAATGACATTAATGCCGTATTGTTTACGCAGTTGTAGCTCGTTTAGTGTTTGTCCGGTCAGTGTTGAATTGGTGCGCACGCGTAGGCGACGTTCGCGGCCGGCTAAGCGATAGTCACGCACCAGATCGGCAATATTATGACGCGGTTCACCTGAGGCTTTTTGACTATCGGCACTGGCTAGCCAATGCCGAGTGAGCAACATATAAGCGATGCCTAGCACTAAAACAGTTAAACCGATGGGGGCAAAGGCGAAAAAACTAAAACCTGCAAAGCCTGCGCGAACCAGTTCGCTGTGCACCACCATATTGGGTGGCGTCGCAACCAGCGTCAACATGCCGCTGATTAAACCAGCAAAGCTGAGGGGCATCATCAGGCGACTGGGGGCAATGTTCAGGCGTGCGGCAATGCTTAGTACCACTGGAATAAAAATCGCCACCACGCCGGTTGAGCTCATCACCGAGCCAAGCCCAGCAACGGTCAGCATCAGTAAGACGATCAAACGAGTTTCACTGCTGCCAGCGCGGTGCATTAAACGCTCACCGAGTTGATAGGCAATTCCCGTACGCACCAGACCTTCGCCGATAACAAAGAGCGCAGCAATCACCACCACACTGGGGTCGCTAAAACCGGCCAGTGTTTCTTGTACTGTGAGGACGCCGGTCAATGGCAGTGCGACAATCATCAGGAGCGCCACCACGTCCATACGTGGCTTATTGCGTACAAACAATACTACTGCACAGAGTAGCAGGAGCAGCACCAAACCCAGTTGCAGGTTCATATCAACTCAGTAGCAAGGCGTCGTCAGCCAGCTTTTCGCCGCGGACTTTTTCAAACATGGCGAGTAAATCAGGCACATCTAGGCCTTTGCGCTGCTCGCCGCTGACATCCAGTACCACTTGCCCTTGGTGTAGCATAATAGTGCGATCACCAACATCCAGTGCTTGGCGCATGCTGTGGGTGACCATCATGGTGGTCAGTTTTTTTTCGGCGACAATACGTTGCGTCAGTTGTAAAACAAAATCAGCGGTGCGCGGGTCTAGTGCGGCCGTGTGCTCATCCAATAATAAAATTTGTGATGGGCGCAGTGCTGCCATTAATAAACTGACCGCTTGACGTTGGCCGCCAGACAGCAAGCCAATGCGGTCATGTAAGCGATTCTCTAAACCGAGACCTAGGGTGGCTAAGTGCTCACGAAAACCCGCGCGCTGCGAGGCTTTAACCGCGCGGCTCAGACCACGACGCTGTCCGCGCTGTTCAGCTAATGACATGTTTTCTTCGATAGTCAGGTCTTCACAGGTACCGGCCATCGGGTCTTGAAACACTCGTGCGACTTGCTTGGCGCGCTCCCAGACGGGCTGGTTGGTGACGTCGCTATCATCAATAAGAATACTGCCGCTATCGATGCCTAAATCCCCAGAAATAGCATTCAGAAAGGTTGATTTACCGGCGCCGTTGGTACCAATGACGGTGACGAATTGCCCGGTTGGGATTTGTAATGACAAGCCACATAACGCACGTGTTTCAATCGGCGTGCCAGGGTTGAAGGTGATGTGTAAATCATTCGCTTTAAGCATCTTAAACCCTCTTGCGTCGAGACATGCGCTGTTTAATCAGTGGGATGACCAAAGCAAAGGTCACCAGTAATGCCGTGACTAAGTTGAGGTCTTGCGCTTGTAGACCAATAAAGTCGCTGTTCAATGCTAAAGCAATAAAGAAGCGATAAACAATCGCGCCCAAGATCACCGCTAAAGTAACTAGGAATAGTTTGCGCGAAGGCAAAATACTTTCACCAACAATCACTGCTGCAAGACCAATCACAATGGTCCCGATGCCCATGGAAATATCCGCACCACCTTGGCTTTGTGCAAAGAGCGCACCGGCTAAACCAACCAGGCCGTTGGAAATCGCCATACCTAAAATCACCATGGCGCCAGTATTAATACCTTGTGCACGCGCCATTCGAGGGTTGGAACCGGTCGCGCGGATCGCTAGACCTTGGCGAGTAGAGAAATAAGCATCAAGGGCCAGTTTGGCGAGTAATACGACAATAATCAAAATAACAGGACGAGCAATATAATCGATCAGCCAGCTCGGTTCGAGGATGGTGAAGACGGTGGGTTCCATGATTAATGGAATGTTAGGCTTGCCCATAATGCGTAAATTGATTGAGTAAAGGGCAATCATCATCAAGATGCTGGCCAGCAAATCCATGATTTTTAAATGCACATTTAAAATAGCCGTGATCACGCCAGCACCGGCACCTGCGAGTGCGGCGAGTGCTGTGGCTAGAAAAGGATCCATTCCGTTGGAGATACATAACGCGCCAACTGCGCCGCCCAGCGGGAAGCTGCCGTCAACGGTTAAATCAGGAAAGCGTAATAAGCGGAAGGAGATAAACACCCCGAGTGCCACTAAACTAAAGATCAGACCGATCTCAAGGGCACCAAACATTGAAAACAGGGACATGGGTAGGTTGACCGAAGGCTAAATAAAAATACCCCGAGCGCTATAGGCGGCTCGGGGTGCGACTGGATCTATCTTAACGAATCACTTCAGCAGCGCTATCAATCAGTTCTTGTGACAGCGTCACACCCTGCTTTTCAGCGGCGCTGAGGTTAACAAATAATTGAATATTTTCACTGGTTTGCGGTTTGATATCGCCGGGCTTTTCACCGTTTAAGATACGTACCACGATGCGTCCAGTCTGTTGGCCGAGTTCGCGATAGTTAACACCTAAAGCAGCAATCGCGCCACGCTTCACACTGTCGGTGTCAGAGGCAATTAACGGTATTTTCATATCGTTACCGACTTTCACTAAGGCTTCATAAGCGGAGACCACGTTATTGTCGGTGTTAGTATAAATCACATCGACTTTACCGACTAAACTGCGCGCCGCTGTACCCACGTCAACTGAGCGTGGTGCCGCCGCTTCAACTAAGGTTAGGTCGTATTGCGGCAGGATTTCTTTAAGGGCTGTAACCACAGCGACAGAGTTGGCTTCACCTGGATTAAATACCATACCGATACGCTTAGCGTTGGGTACGATTTTCTTTACCAGTTCCATTTGTTTGCTGAGTTCAAGTACGTCAGAAACACCAGTGACGTTGGTGCCGCTGGCTTCCCAGCTTGGCGTCAACTGGCCGAGTACCGGATCAGTGACCGCGGAGAACACAATAGGAATATTTTTAGTGCCAGCGACTGCCGCCTGTGCTGATGGTGTCGCAATCGCAACGATAGCATCGGGTTGATCGCCAATAAATTTACGGGCAATTTGTGCCGCAGTGCCGGTATTACCTTGGGCGCTTTGATATTGCCATTTTAGGTTTTTGCCTTCGTTGTAACCAGCCTCGTGCAGAGCATCCAATACACCGTCGCGCACTGAATCGAGAGCAGGGTGTTCAACAATCGCGGTGACTGCCACGGATTTAACCGGTTCTGCTAAAGCGCCAAATGATGCGCTCATCGCTAATGTCAGTGCGCTGAGCGTGAGTAACGCTTTTTTTGATAAGCGGGTCATGTTTGTCTGCCTCTTATGGGGGATTGTGGCAGTATGCCAGCCAATCCCCAATTCTTGTATAGGTGTTGATCAGTTTATAAGCTGGCGATACGCGTATGTTGCTCGGTTAGGCGCGCTAATGCTTGCTCGAAATCAGCTTGCTTCGCGCGTTCTTTGTCAATCACATCGGCTGGCGCTTTCGCGACAAAGCCTTGATTGGAGAGCTTGCCCGATACACGTTTAATCTCACCGTTGAGGCGTTGCATTTCCTTATCCAGGCGCGCGAGTTCTGCCTGGGTATCGATTAAACCCGCCATTGGTACCAGAACTTGCATCTCACCCACCAGTGCTGTGGCTGACATCGGTGCTTGTTGTTCAGCGGCTAACAATGTGACTGACTCAAGCTTAGCCAGCTTGTTCAGCGTGACACTATTAACCTCTAAACGGCGCAGATCTTCTGCAGTCGTATTACCCAGGTACAACGGAATCGGTGTGCCTGGGCCAATATTCATTTCTGCACGGATATTACGCAGAGCCAGCATCAACTCTTTCAGCCATTCGATATCGCCTTCAGCCTGCGCATCAACGGCATCGCTAGCGCTGGCAGGGAAGGGTTGCAGCATAATGGTGTCGCCGGTTTTTCCTGCCATGGGTGCAATACGCTGCCAGATCTCTTCAGTAATAAATGGCATAAACGGATGGGCTAAACGCAACGCTGCTTCCAGTACGCGCACCAAAGTACGACGTGTGCCGCGCGTACGTTCGATTGGCGCTTCTTTATCCCAGAGCACGGGTTTGGATAACTCCAAGTACCAGTCACAATACTGATTCCAGATAAACTCATACAGCGCTTGCGCGGCGAGGTCGAAACGGAAATTATCCAGTTGTCGTGCCACTTCAGCTTCAGTGCGTTGCAGTTGCGAAATAATCCAGCGATCGGCTACAGTCAGTTCGACAGGTTGCTCATCGAGGCCGCAGTCTTGTTCTTCGCATTGCATCATCACATAACGTGCAGCGTTCCAGATTTTATTGCAGAAGTTGCGGTAGCCTTCGACGCGACCCATATCAAACTTCACATCACGACCAGTCGAGGCCAATGATAAGAAGGTAAAGCGCAGCGCATCGGTACCATAACTGGCAATGCCGTCAGCAAACTCTTCACGTGTTTGCTTCTCAATGGCTTTGGCCATTTGTGGTTGCATCATGCCACTGGTGCGTTTCTGCACTAATGACTCAAGGTCAATCCCGTCGATAATATCCAGAGGATCCAAAACGTTACCTTTGGATTTGGACATCTTCTGTCCTTGACTATCGCGAACGAGGCCATGCACATAGACAGTTTTAAATGGAATTTGCGCTGTACCATCTTCATTTTTCAATAGGTGCATGGTCATCATAATCATGCGCGCGACCCAGAAGAAGATAATGTCAAAACCGGTCACCAATACATCGGTAGGGTGGAAGGTTTTTAAAAAATCAGTTTGTTCTGGCCAGCCTAGGGTTGAGAAGGTCCATAAGCCGGAGCTAAACCAAGTGTCCAGTACATCATTGTCCTGACGTAGAGCGATATCGCCAAGATCGTGTTTTGCACGTACTTCAGCTTCATTGCGACCGACATAAACATTCCCAGCTTCATCGTACCAAGCAGGAATACGGTGTCCCCACCACAGTTGGCGACTGATGCACCAGTCTTGAATGTCGCGCATCCAGCTGAAATACATATTTTCGTATTGCTTAGGCACAAACTGAATACGGCCATCTTCAACCGCAGCAATAGCAGGCTCTGCTAAAGGTTTAGTCGATACATACCACTGGTCAGTCAACCAAGGTTCAATCACCGCGCCGGAGCGATCGCCACGTGGTGTTTTTAACGCGTGATCATCAATGCTAACCAGTAACTCTGCCGCTTGCAGTGCAGCAACAATCTGTTTACGTGCTTCAAAACGATCCAAACCGGCAAACTCGGCAGGCAAACTGCTATCCAGTTGGTTATTAACCGTGCCATCGCTATTGAAGATCTGTGCCGATGCTAAAATTGCAGCATTCTGATCGAGAATATTGATCAGTGGCAGATTATGGCGTTTGCCCACTTCATAGTCATTGAAGTCGTGCGCGGGGGTGATTTTTACACAACCGGTACCAAACTCAGGATCACAGTAGTCATCGCCCACAATAGGAATGCGGCGACCGACTAGGGGTAGATCAATAAAGGAACCAATCAGCGCCTTATAGCGCTCGTCTTCCGGGTGTACGGCAACTGCGCTATCACCCAGCATGGTTTCTGGACGCGTAGTGGCAACCACTAAATAGTCTTGACCTTCGGCGGTTTTCGCACCATCGGCCAGCGGATAGCGCAGATTCCAAAGGTGACCTTTCTCATCGTGGTTTTCCACTTCGAGGTCGGAAATGGCGGTATGAAATTTAGGGTCCCAGTTTACTAAGCGTTTGCCGCGGTAAATCAGTCCGTCTTCATGCAAGCGCACAAAAGCTTCTTTAACCGCCTCGGACATTCCATCATCCATGGTAAAGCGCTCACGCGACCAATCCACCGAGCTACCCAGACGACGAATTTGACGGGTAATCGTACCGCCAGATTCTTCTTTCCATTTCCAGACTTTGTCTAAGAAGGCTTCGCGGCCCAAGTCGTGGCGGTCAAGGCCTTGCGCAGCTAATTGGCGTTCTACCACCATTTGCGTGGCGATACCTGCGTGGTCAGTACCGGGCTGCCAAAGGGTGTTACGGCCTTGCATACGGCGGTAACGAATCAGCGCATCCATAATGGCATTATTAAAACCATGACCCATATGTAAGCTGCCAGTGACGTTCGGCGGCGGAATCATAATGGTGTACGGTTGACCAGAACCTTGGGGCGCAAAGTATTGATTGGTTTCCCATGACTGGTACCAAGTGGCTTCAATGGCGTGCGGCTGATAGGTCTTATCCATAGTGCGGCGGGACCCCTAAATAGAATACGGCTAATCGGAAAACCGCAAAGTATACCGTCAAACGGGCTTTGGCCATAGGTTAAGACCGATGATTTACTAATAAAGTGACCTTTTAAAGCTGTTGAGTCAGATTGTGGTGAGTTTGCTGTATTGATTTCAAGAGGGGTGCGCAGCTGATAAAGCGTCGATTGTTGCTTGTCCGCTCTAAGGCTGTAATACATTCGGTTGCTCTACTATTTGGTGACAGCTAGGCTTTGTGCATAGCAACTCCAGCCAAGCCGTGCAGTGCAGTCTAATATGTGGTAAAACGTATAGCGCCACCCTACTAAAGGTGTTGGTGACGTTCTCAGGGCGGGGCGAGATTCCCCACCGGTGGTAATTGCTTAATAAAAGCATAGCCCACGAGCGCTTGGTTACGCTGGTGCATAAGGTAAGCAAGGTCAGCAGACTTGGTGAGATCCCAAGGCCGACGGTTACAGTCCGGATGAAGAGAGAACGGGATCCGTTACCGTGCATATCTTGCACGGCACACTCCCATTCGATCAAAAATAGCCTTGTTTGATAGTAAACAGGAGATCGACACAGACGAGTCATATCAATTCGTTATGTGCGGAGGTTTTATGTTCACAGGAATAATCGAATCGATAGGTCGTATTCGTAGCATGACCCCGAAAGGTGGTGATGTGCGCGTACACGTGTCCACAGGAAAGTTAGATTTAACCGATGTAAAGCTGGGCGACAGCATTGCTGTTAATGGTATTTGCTTGACCGTAGTAGAATTGCCAGGTGATGGCTTTTGTGCGGATGTTAGCCGAGAAACTTTGGCACGAACGGCCTTGGTTAACTTAAAAAGCGGCAGTCCAGTCAACTTGGAAAAAGCTTTATTGCCGACCACTCGTTTAGGCGGGCATTTGGTCAGTGGCCACGTTGATGGTGTTGGTGAAGTATTGTCACGCAGCGAAAATGCACGGGCGATCCAGTTCTGGGTACGTGCACCGAAAGAGCTGGCGCGTTATATCGCCATGAAAGGCTCGATTACCGTGGATGGCGTGAGTCTCACGGTCAATGGCGTCAATGGCAGTGAGTTTGAATTGACCATTGTTCCGCATACCTTGCAAGAAACCATTATGGCCGACTATCAAGCAGGGCATTTAGTTAATCTCGAAATTGACTTAATTGCTCGCTACCTTGAGCGCTTATTGCAAGGTGAGCATGCCGCTGAACCGACCAGCCACGCCATTACTGCGGGCTTTCTCGCAGAGCATGGCTTTATGCGTTCTTAATTGAAGGGTTATCTCGTGTCATTAAATACTATTGAAGAAATTGTTGCAGATATTCGTGCTGGCAAAATGGTCATCTTGATGGATGATGAAGACCGCGAAAACGAAGGTGATTTAATTATCGCTTCTGAGTGCGTCACTGCCGAACATATTAACTTTATGGCCAAGCATGCGCGCGGCTTGATTTGTATGCCGATGAGCGTTGAGCGCTGTGAGCGTTTAGGCTTGCCGTTAATGGCGCAGCACAACGGCTCAGGTTTCGGTACCAAGTTTACTGTTTCGATTGAAGCGGCAGTTGGCGTTACCACCGGTATCTCTGCGGCTGACCGTGCGCGTACTGTGCAAGCTGCCGCGGCCAAAGATGCAGTTGCCGCTGATATCGTCAGTCCGGGCCATATTTTCCCATTGATGGGGCAGGTGGGTGGTGTCTTAGCTCGTGCGGGACATACTGAAGCTGCTTGTGATTTAGCGCGCTTGGGTGGCTACGAGCCAAGTGGCGTGATCTGTGAAATTATGAATGATGACGGCACCATGGCGCGCCGTCCTGAATTGGAAATCTTTGCCCAAGAACACGGTATTAAAATCGGTACTATTGCTGATTTGATTCATTACCGCATGATGAATGAGCGTACCATTGAGCGTGTTTCAACACAGATGCTTGATAGTGAGTTGGGTAAATTTAATTTAGTTACTTACCGTGAGTCGACTGCAGGTGATGTTCATTTGGCACTGACTTTAGGTACTATTAGCCCTGAAGAGCCCACCTTAGTGCGTGTTCATAATATGGACCCGCTGCGTGACTTATTTATGGTTAAGAATGACGGTCGATGGAGTTTGCGTGGTGCCATGGCCGAAGTGGCTAAAGCAGGCAGTGGCGTCGTATTGTTATTGGGTAACCAGATGACTGGCTCCAGCTTGCTTGAGCATTTAGAGCGTCAATTAGGTAACGATGGTGATGTGAAAGCCACCAAAACGTCGGGCACCTACAGTACTGTAGGTGCGGGTTCGCAGATTTTGCGTGACCTTGGTGTGCGTAAAATGCGCTTATTAAGTACGCCAATGCGCTTTAATGCCATATCCGGATTCGACTTAGAAGTTGTAGAATACCTGCAACCGCAGGATTAACTGTTATTGGAGCGGCAGCTAGCGCCGCTCCTTCGCTCTTTATTAGGATGAAAAACATGACCTTGAAGACAATCGAAGGTACCTTTATTGCCCCACAAGGCAAGTTTGCGCTGGTTGTTGGCCGTTTCAACAGCTTTGTTGTAGAAAGCTTGGTTGAAGGCGCAATTGATACATTAGTACGCCACGGTGTCAGCAAAGATGCAATTACCGTGATTCGTGCACCAGGTGCTTTTGAGCTGCCTTTAGTTGCACAAAAAGTTGCTGAGCGTAAAGAGTACGCGGCAATTATTGCTTTAGGTGCAGTGATTCGTGGTGGTACCCCGCACTTTGAATATGTTTCAGGTGAGTGCACTAAAGGTTTAGCACAAGTGTCTATGCAGTTTGGTGTACCGGTCGCCTTTGGCGTATTAACCGTTGACTCGATTGAGCAGGCGATTGAACGTTCAGGTACTAAAGCAGGTAACAAGGGTGTGGAAGCAGCGCTATCAGCGCTGGAGATGGTGAGCCTGCTTGCGCAGCTGGAGGCCAAGTGAGCTTAAATAACGACGACTGTCGTGATAACCCACCGCCGCGTGCTAAAGGTCGGATTGCCATGCGCCGTGTTGCGCGCACCTTGGCAATGCAAGCGTTATATCAGTGGCATGTGGCTGGACAAAACTTGAATGAAATTGAAGCGCAGTTTCGCGTGGATAATGATTTCAATGGCGTCGACGGTGTATATTTCAATGAGATCTTACGTGGCGTGCCAGGTAAGAAAAGTGAAATTGATGCACTGATCGAGCCTTATCTTGATCGTCCGATGCACGAGCTGGATCCGGTTGAGTGGGCTATTCTACGTTTAGCGACATGGGAGTTGAGTACGCGTATTGATGTACCTTACCGTGTCGTGATTAATGAAGGCATCGAGTTGGCCAAAGTCTTTGGCGCAACCGATGGTCATAAGTACGTCAACGGTGTACTGGATAAATTAGCCCTGCGCTTGCGCGGAGCAGAAATTCGTGACGCTAAACTCAATAAAAACTAAGTCGATGCTGCGCTCGCCACGCTTGAGCACGGCGAGTGTTGCTTGATGAATGAATTTGAGTTGATTCAACATTTTTTCACCCGCTCTGCCTGCGCGCAGGGCGGTGAAAATATCTCTTTAGGTATTGGTGACGATTGCGCACTGCTGCATATTCCTGCAGAGCATCGTTGTGCAATATCCACCGATACTCTAGTCAGTGGTATTCACTTCCCTGAAAACGCTCCCGCTTTTTTACTCGGTCAGCGCGCTTTAGCCGTTGCCGTCAGTGATTTGGCAGCGATGGGTGCGGTGCCGATTGGCTTTACCTTAGCGATTACTTTGCCGCAGATTGATGCCGACTGGTTGCACGCCTTCAGTGAAGGTTTAAGCGCTATGGCACAGCGCTGTGCGATTGGCTTAGTGGGTGGGGACACCACGCGCGGTCCGCTAGCGATGACTGTTACGGTGATGGGCGCAGTGCCTAAACATCAGGCGTTATTGCGTTCAGCTGCGCAAGAGGGTGATCTACTCTGTGTCAGTGGCCCGCTAGGTGCTGCCGCCGCCGCAGTGCCTGTGGTGTTGGGTGATATTGATCCCCAAACAGTTTCGGCAGCAACCTTACAGCAGTTATTGGCGGCGTACTGGTCGCCACAACCGCAGCTGGCGCTGGGGCAATATTTGCGCGGCACAGCCCATGCTGCTCTAGACATTTCCGATGGTTTATTAGCCGACTGTGGGCATATCGCTAAAGCGTCCAATCTCTGTCTGCAGATTCAGCAAGCACAAGTGCCAGTCGCTGCTGCAGCACGCCAACTGTTAGGCGATAGTGCTGCATTACAGTGTGCACTCAGCGGTGGTGATGATTATCAGCTGGCCTTTACGATTGCGCCGAGTGGGTTAATGCTCCTGCAGCAACACTTTCCTGATGTGCGGGTGATCGGTCAGGCTTGTGTCGGTACAGGCGTACAGCTCTTAGATGAAACCAGGCAATCGATTGCTCAACTGCACAGTGGCTATCAGCATTTTGAATAAGGATATAGAACCCATGCGCGCACCTAAAGTGTGGAGCAATTTCTGGCATTTCCTAGCCTTTGGCTTTGGCACAGGGTTGGCTAAAAAAGCACCCGGCACCTGGGGTACACTCGCAGGCTTAGCCGTGATGCCGTTGCTGTATATGCTGCCGCTCGCAGGGGCTTTAGTGTTTATCGTCGTGGTGAGCCTATTCGGATTTTGGCTGTGCGGTCGAGTCGCTGATGATTTAGGCGTACACGATCATGGCGGTATTGTCTGGGATGAGATGGTGGGTATCTGGATGACGCTGATCCTCTTGCCCAATACCTGGCAATGGTGGGTGCTTGGTTTTGTTCTATTTCGCGTGCTGGATATTGTAAAACCTTGGCCCATTTCATTGCTTGATCGTCATATCGGTGGCGGCTTGGGCATTATGCTCGACGATATGCTCGCAGGTCTGATTGCTGGCGCATTATTATATGCGCTGTGGTCGGCAGACTTGGTGCTGTTAGCCAGTTGAAAACAGTCTTTTAAGCAGCGTGCAACCTATCGATCATGCTGCTTATTTAGCGTTTAATGCGTGTCTTTAAACCTTTATCTGACGGTGCCTTGAGGCATGCTTAATATTTAGCATCCTCTGGTATACGACTGCTAGACAGTTTTGCTTACGAGAAAGATAGGCTACTATCCGTATCTATGTTTTTAATAAGCGATCAGTCCGTATGTATTGTCCTTTCTGTGGCGCCAATGATACCAAGGTGATTGACTCGCGCTTAGTCGCGAATGGCGATCAAGTGCGCCGTCGTCGTGAATGCTTACTGTGCGAAGAACGTTTTACGACCTTTGAAACGGCTGACTTAATCTTGCCGCGTCTGATTAAGCAAGATGGCAGTCGCCAACCTTTTGATGAGGATAAGTTTCGTGCCGGCATGTTACGTGCGCTGGAAAAGCGTCCGGTCAGTTTGGAGCGTTTAGAGGAAGCTGTGGCGCGAATTAAACGTAAATTGCGCGCGACGGGTGAGCGTGAAGTGCAATCTTTGGTCGTCGGTGAGCTGGTGATGAATGAGCTGAAAAAGTTGGATGAAGTCGCCTATATTCGCTTCGCCTCAGTCTATCGCCGCTTTCAAGATCTCAACGAGTTTCGTAAGGAAATCGATCTGATGGCTAGCAGTTCAGCCGACGCTAGTAATAGCATAGACGAATGAACGATCAAGTCTATATGGCGCAGGCCTTGCGCCTCGCTGAGCAGGGTCTCTACAGTACTCATCCGAATCCGCGTGTGGGTTGTGTGGTGGTTGCGAACCAGCAAGTGGTCGGTGAGGGTTGGCATGTGCGTGCCGGCGAACCGCATGCTGAAGTGCATGCGTTGCGCCAAGCAGGAGCTCTAGCTCAAGGCGCCACTGCCTATGTAACGCTGGAACCCTGCAGTCATCATGGCCTGACACCGCCGTGTGCAGACGCTTTAGTGCAAGCAGGAGTGCAGCGCGTGGTGATTGCGATGCAAGATCCTAATCCGCAGGTGGCTGGGCGGGGTATTGCCCATTTACGTGCTCAAGGTATTCAAGTTGATCTGCTGAGTGGCGAACTCAGCGTTGCCGCGCGGACATTAAATTGTGGTTTTGTGAAGCGTATGGAAACAGGCTTGCCTTTTGTACGCTTAAAATTAGCGATGAGCTTAGATGGCCGAACTGCCATGGCCAGTGGCGAAAGTCAGTGGATTACCGGCCCTGCTGCGCGTGCTGATGTGCAGAGTTTACGTGCGCGCTCCAGTGCGATTATTACCGGTGCCGATACGGTGATCACTGATAATGCCCGGCTCACCGTGCGTGCTGATGAATTGCTGGTGAGTGCCGAGCAGCGTGATTTAGCTCTGTCGCGACCACCGTTGCGCATTGTGCTTGACGGGCGTTTACGTGTGCCGACGGATGTTGCGTTTTTCACTGCAGGGCCGGCTTTAGTGGTTACCCATCAATGTCCGCCCACTCATACGGCAGAGATCGAATACCTGCAGTTGCCGGAGGTTAACGGATATGTAGATTTGCAGGCATTATTGTATGAGTTGGCGCAGCGTGGTATCAGTGAGCTCATGGTTGAAGCAGGTCCGCGATTGGCTGGCGCCTTTGTTCAAGCTGGTCTGGTCGATGAACTGTATATCTATATGGCAGCCACTCTGTTGGGGTCAAGCGCGCAGCCATTAATGCAGTTACCGATTGATCTGATGGCCGATGCGCTGCCTTTACGCATCGTTGAGATGCGCGCGTTAGCTAATGATTGGCGAATTATTGCGCGTCCAGTGACTCATGATGCTTAGGCGTATTGAGATAAACGGTCGCTGGCTATAATAGCGCTTAATTCTGCAAATAGTTCGTCAGCTTCTGCTGGCGAACAGTCTTCACCATAACGCTTACGCAAACCAAAGTCGCTGAGGGTGATATGCACATCTGCTTGTACATGATGTCGGGCTAAACAGGCTTTGGCGCAATGTAGGTTGCAACCATCAATCGCTAAAATAGAGCGCGCTGACTGGGCTTTTTTAACCA
This sequence comes from Denitrificimonas caeni, assembly GCF_905120345.1. GTDB lineage: Bacteria > Pseudomonadota > Gammaproteobacteria > Pseudomonadales > Pseudomonadaceae > Denitrificimonas > Denitrificimonas caeni_A. Next base: position 287,112 of record NZ_CAJHOA010000003.1, read on the forward strand.
GTGCTTTTACATCGCCACCGACTCCGGCAATGCATGACATCTCTGCGAGGCCTGCACGATCAAGACGTACTGCCAAGGTGTTGGCTAGCTGAGCAACGTTTGAGCAGCCTGAGCAAGAATAAATTAGAGGGAGTTGCGCACGGGACATGTGAAACCTCTGCTTCCCAGGGCATGGAATAGCAGTGTTGCATGTCATAAAAAAATGCGCCTTGATGAACATCAAGGCGCATAAAATCCAGTACATTCATATACTGTTTCAAGAAGTAGCGCTAGAAAGTTAAACGACGCGCAAACGTTGCAAATTGAACACGTACCCGGGAAGGTTGTGGGTTATTGCAATGCTGGCGCGACATTTGCAGTATTCAAGAAACGCATGGGTTATGACTTGATGTAGATCAATGAAGGGTGTGACAAGTTGCCACATGAGTTGAATGAAAGGGATAAAGGTGAGTGTAAAGGAATGTCACTCACCCTTAAAATCCTAAGCCCGTATTTACAATATGTCAGAAAACTCAGCTTGTAATGCTGCACGCACGCAATACAACACACCTTCTTCAATCTGCGGAGTGAATTGCTCAGCGATACTAGCGACGCTGGGTAGCTCGCCATCACTTTGTAAAAAAGCATCCTGAATGTCGCCCAATACCTCTTCGGGTAAATCCAGTGCTTGCTCCAAGCTTAATAAATTACCAGCAATGGCTTGTGCCATCAGGCTGTAGATGTTTTTTAGGCTGCACTGCATGTGCTGGGCAATTTGCTCGGGAGTCATACCGCTGCGTGCTAAGGTCACCAGTTGGTGACGTAAGTCTTGGTTGTTTGGCGTGCTCGGCGCGGCGCTAGGGTTGTCCTGCTGGTTAAGCACTTTTAAAAAGGCGACGCCGTAGCGTTCCAGTTTACGTGCGCCGACGCCACTGATTTCTGCCATATCAGCAAGATCTTCGGGCTGCTCGCGAAGCATTTCTAGCAGAGTCGAGTCAGGGAAAATGACATAAGGTGGCACGCTGTGTTCTTCCGCCAACTGGCGGCGTAAGGTGCGTAAAGCTTCCCACATCTCGCGCTCGTCGCTGCGTACCAACTGGCTGGCTTGACTGGCGCTGCGTGTTGGTTTTGTTTGTGGAGATAGATCGCGACGCAGTAATAATGTGGTTTCACCGCGTAATAACGGACGGCAGGTTTCAGATAAGCGTAGACCACCAAAACCGTCGACATCGACATCAATTAAGTTGCGTGCAACCAGTTGACGGAACAGTGAGCGCCACTGGTGGTCATTCAGTGCTTTACCAATAGCAAAGACACTCAGATGTTGATGGCCTAGCGCGCGTACGCGATCATTTTCACGGCCTTGTAACACATCAGATAAATAACCGACACCATAGCGCTGACCCGTACGGTGGATAGCCGAGAGTGCTTGACGCGCGGCAGCGGTGGCATCCCAGGTCTCGATGGTATCAATGCAGTTGTCGCAATGGCCGCAGGGTTGCGGTAGGTCCTCATCAAAGTAAGCCAGTAAGGCTTGGCGGCGACAGCGGGTTTCTTCACACAGAGCCAGCATTGCTTCAAGCTTGTGCTGCTCAACGCGTTTATGCCGTTCATCGCCTTCTGAGTTGCTGAGCATTTGTTTCAGCATCAGTACATCTTGTAAGCCGTAGACCATCCACGCATCAGCCGGTAGACCATCGCGTCCAGCACGACCTGTTTCTTGATAGTAGGCCTCTAAGGATTTAGGTAAATCGAGATGCGCCACAAAACGTACGTTAGATTTATCAATCCCCATGCCAAAGGCAATAGTTGCCACCATAATCAGGCCTTCTTCATTGAGAAAGCGTTTCTGGTTCGAGGCGCGTAATTCATTGTCCAGGCCCGCATGGTAAGGCAGCGCGGGAAAACCTTTGCTGCTCAGGAACTCAGCGGTTGCTTCAACACTTTTGCGCGACAAACAATAGACAATCCCTGCATCACCTTTGCGTTGTGCTAAAAAATCGAGTAGCTGCTTGCGTGGGTTATCTTTCGGCGTAATACGGTAAAAAATGTTCGGTCGATCAAAGCTGGAGAGAAAGCATTCGGCTTTTTGTAAGTGTAAACGCTGAGCGATTTCTTCCCTGGTGCGAGTGTCAGCGGTTGCTGTTAGAGCAATACGCGGCACATTCGGAAAGAGTTCAGCGAGTTGACCCAATTGCAGGTACTCGGGTCGAAAGTCATGCCCCCACTGCGATACACAGTGGGCTTCGTCAATGGCGAATAAGCTGATCGGTAAATGCTGTAAAAATGCCAGCATGCGCGGTTGTACCAAGCGTTCTGGTGCAAGGTACAGTAGCTTGATTTCATGTCTGCGCAAACGATCAGCGATCTCGCGTTGCTCGTCGGTGCTTAATGAGGAATTGAGTGCCGCTGCGGGGATACCCAGCTCTTCAAGGCTGGCTACCTGATCTTGCATCAGGGCAATCAGTGGCGAAACAACCACGGTTAAGCCATCGAGTAATAGTGCTGGTAATTGATAGCATAAGGATTTCCCGCCGCCAGTGGGCATCAATACTAGAGCATCGTTTCCAGCGCAGATACGCTCAATAATTGCTGACTGATGACCGCGAAACGCATCATAGCCAAAAACACTTTTTAGCGTCTGTAACGCCTGATTATGCATGCCATTCTCCAAATCCAGTTGGGCATTATACGCGTAAATCAGTTTAGATCTTAATCTTTAGCTGTCTAGGGTGGTAACATCGAGCCAATCCCTAGCTGTTATTGCAGAGCTAGACTACAATCAGAGTTCAATTCATTTTTTATGGTAATCACGCATGTCACTCGCAGAGCAACAAACCCGACTGCAAGCTTTCCTCGATGCTGACGAACTGCATGACGAGGCGCTTGATTATATTGCCGCTCATGGCTATTTAACGGCACTGTCTATTTGCCCTGAGGTGGTACCGACCGAAGAGTGGATTGATGCCTTATTTGCTGAGGTCCCACAGTACCGTGATGCGGCAGAAGAAGCTGATATCACTGCAGGATTGTTACAGCTTAAAGCGCAGATTGAGCGTCAATTAGCCAGTGACGATGATATGGTCCTACCATGTGATTTGGATTTAGGTGAAGAGCCAGACGATTCTGACCTGCGGGGTTGGTGTGTCGGCTTTATGGAAGGCATTTTCTTGCGCGAAGAAGTCTGGTTTGAAGACGCTGAAGACGAAGTCAGCGAGCTGTTGCTACCGATTATGGTCGCTTCAGGCTTATTTGATGAACAGCCGGATTTTGCCGAAATTGCCAGCAACTACGATCTAGTCGACAGCATGGTTGAACAGATTCCTGAAGTGCTGACAGCGCTGTTTTTATTATGCCAAGCACCTGAAGAAAAACCGGTGCTACTCAAGCCACGTCATTAATCGCTTGTAATGCATGAGCCACAGCAGCGGCAGGCACGTAGTGTTACGTTACGTTATTTGCTGTTTGCTTGTGGTTGTCTAAGTGTTGTTTTGGGCGTGATTGGTATTTTCTTGCCAGTTTTGCCCACCACCCCTTTTCTGTTATTAGCTGCCGCGTGTTTTGCGCGCAGTTCTAAACGCTTTTATCTGTGGCTGGTCATGCACCCAAAGCTTGGGCCTTGGGTTCGTGATTATCTCGATGGCCAAGGTCTGCCGCTGAAAGGCAAAATCTGGGCTTTAGTCTTGATGTGGACGAGCATCAGTTTATCCATGTGGATTGTACCCTTGTTCTGGGTACGTATCTTTATGTTGGTCAGTGCCATCAGCGTCACCGTCTATATCCTTAAGCAGAAAACCCGCGAACTATAAGAGGTTACAGGTCTTCTTTACCTCTATGACTTAAGGCACGGCAATACCGCACAGGTTAAGCATATCGCACAGGCGAATCAGTGGTAGACCGACTAAGCTGGTGGCGTCCGCACCCTCAGTCGCGCAAAATAAACTGACACCTAAGCCTTCCGACTTAAAACTACCGGCACAATCAAACGGTTGCTCCAGTGCTATATAGCGTTGAATTTGATCCAAGCTAAGTGTGCGAAAGTGCACAGTAAACGGCACGAGATCGACTTGTTGCATACCTGTACGTGTATTGAGCACGGCCAGTCCGGTTAAAAATACCACGCTGCGTCCACTGGCGGCGCTGAGTTGTTGCGTGGCGCCTTCAGCGTGTAACGGTTTGCCGATGATCTGCTGATCGAGTACCGCCACTTGATCTGAGCCTATAATAATATGCGCAGGGTATTTCTCTGCCAAAGCATGTGCTTTACGCAAAGCTAAGCGCTGCACTAATGCCTGTGGTGTTTCATTGCTTAGCGGGGTTTCATCAATCTCAGGACTGTGGCACGTGAAGGGCAGTTGCAGGCGTGCCAGCAGTTCGCGGCGGTAGCTTGAGCTGGAGGCCAGCACGATGGGTGGTAAATTCGATGGCATAACGTCTCCTTATTAATAGCGACAGTTTAACGCAACTGCACACAGGACGCTGTCGAGTCGCACAGGATCGGTTATACTCTGCCGATTCTAGTAACAACCGCTGTGCAACAGTTTATTTTATAGATGAGCGTAATCAATGCTGCTCGCTGTTGCTGCACCCATGTTGAGGGCTTTGTATGTTCGACAATTTATCCGATCGCCTTGCGCAGACGCTACGCCATGTCACTGGTAAAGCGCGTCTGAGCGAAGACAATATCAAAGACACTCTACGTGAAGTGCGCATGGCGTTGCTTGAGGCCGATGTGGCCTTGCCGGTGGTGAAAGATTTTGTTAATTCGATACGTGATCGCGCGGTCGGTACTGAAGTATCGCGTAGCCTGTCGCCGGGCCAAGCCTTCATTAAGATTGTTCAGGCTGAGCTAGAAAGCTTAATGGGCGAGGCCAACGAAGACCTTGCGCTGAATGCGGCACCGCCTGCAGTGATTTTGATGGCGGGTTTGCAGGGTGTGGGTAAAACCACCACTGTGGCGAAGTTGGCGCGCTTCTTAAAAGAACGTAAAAAGAAAACGGTGATGGTGGTCTCCGCTGACGTTTACCGTCCTGCGGCGATTAAGCAGCTGGAAACTTTGGCCAGTGAAGTGGGCGTAACCTTCTTCCCCTCCGATATCAGCCAGAAACCGCAAGACATCGCGATTGCAGCGATTAAAGAAGCCAAGCTTAAGTTTATTGATGTAGTACTAGTGGATACCGCCGGCCGTCTCGCCATTGATAGCGAGATGATGGCGGAAATTGCGCAATTGCACGCAGCGATCAACCCGGTTGAGACGCTATTTGTGGTTGATGCGATGACCGGTCAAGACGCGGCCAATACCGCCAAAGCCTTTAATGATGCGCTGCCGTTGACCGGTGTGGTACTGACCAAGGTGGATGGTGATGCCCGTGGTGGTGCGGCGTTGTCCGTGCGCGCCATTACTGGTAAGCCGATTAAGTTCTTGGGTATGGGCGAGAAGACGGATGCCTTAGAGCCATTCCATCCCGATCGTATTGCTTCACGTATTTTGGGTATGGGTGATGTTCTCAGCTTAATTGAGCAAGCTGAACAAACCATTGATAAAGAAAAGGCTGACAAACTTACCAAGAAACTGAAAAAAGGTAAGGGTTTCGATCTGGAAGATTTTCGTGATCAGCTACAGCAAATGAATAAAATGGGCGGCATGGGCGGCCTATTAGAAAAAATGCCCAATATGGGTGGGATGAATTTATCGCAGATGGGTGGTGCCCAAGGCGCTGCTGAAAAACAGTTTAAACAGATGGAGTCGATTATTAATTCAATGACTCCTGCTGAACGTCGTGACCCTGAAATTATCAGTGGTTCGCGCCGTCGTCGTATCGCCATGGGTTCAGGTACTCAGGTACAAGACGTGGGACGACTGATTAAACAACATAAACAGATGCAAAAAATGATGAAAAAATTCAGCACCAAGGGCGGTATGAGTAAGATCATGCGCGGCCTTGGCGGGATGATGCCTGGGGCAGGCGGGATGCCCAAGATGTAAACACGCACTGGAGTGCAAAATAGCCCTATGCAAAGGGCGGGATAAACCTTAGAATATGCGGCCTTTCGGGCCATGCATGTTCTTGGTTCGTTTTGTTTGTAAAATACTTAAAGGAAAAAACTTTAATGGTAACTATTCGTTTGGCTCGTGGTGGCTCTAAAAAGCGTCCTTTCTATCATTTGACTGTAGCTAACAGCCGCAATGCTCGTGATGGTCGTTTCGTTGAGCGTATTGGTTTCTTCAACCCAGTTGCAACTGGTGGTGAAGTAAGTTTGTCTGTTAACCAAGAGCGCGCTACGTATTGGTTAAGCAAAGGTGCACAACCTTCAGAGCGCGTTGCGCAACTGTTGAAAACTGCATCTGCTCAAGCTACTGCTTAATTGACTATGAGTAAAATACCTCCTGCAGCAGATGAGCTGGTCGTACTCGGCAAAATCGGTGCAGTGCATGGTGTGCGTGGCGAAGTAAGAGTGCATTCTTTTACTGAACCCATGGAAAACCTGCTTGATTATCCGGTTTGGCAATTGCGCCGAGACAATGAGATTAAGCAAGTTAAGTTGGCCAGCGGACGTTTACAGGGTAAAGCGCTTGCAGCAAAAATCGAAGGCTTAGATGATCGTGAAATTGCGCGAACATTGACTGGCTATGAGATTTGTGTGCTACGCAGTGAGTTGCCTGAGTTAGCTGATGATGAGTTGTACTGGCATCAACTTGAAGGTTTAAAAGTGATCAATCAAGACCAGCAGTTGTTTGGTATTGTTGACCATTTACTTGAGACTGGCGCGAATGATGTCTTAGTTGTTAAGCCGTGTGCTGGCAGCATTGATGATCAAGAGCGTTTGCTGCCGTATACGCAGCAGTGTGTACAGTCAGTTGATTTGACAGCAGGCGAGATGCAGGTCGAATGGGATGCAGATTTTTAATGAGTAAATGCTTTGCGCGTTGAAGTTATCAGTCTCTTTCCTGAGATGTTTGCTGCGATTACTGAGTACGGCATTACCAGTCGTGCAGTAACGCAAGGGTTGTTAGAGCTTAATTGCTGGAACCCCCGAAGCTTTACTGAGGATCGACACCAAACAGTGGATGACCGGCCTTTTGGTGGTGGTCCAGGCATGGTGATGAAGATCAAGCCTCTTGAGGATGCATTAGCTGCGGCTAAGCAATCGATTGGAGGGCCGGCTAAGGTTATTTACCTGTCGCCGCAAGGCCGTCAGCTTAAACAAGCCGCGGTCAGCGAACTAGCCAAGCAGGATAATTTAATTCTGATTGCGGGTCGCTATGAAGGCATTGACGAGCGTTTTATTGAAACCTACGTCGATGAAGAGTGGTCAATTGGTGATTATGTGTTGTCTGGCGGCGAGCTGCCGGCGATGGTGCTGATTGATGCTGTAACGCGGTTGCTGCCTGGGGCATTAAACCATGCAGATTCCGCACAAGAAGACTCTTTTAGTGATGGTCTTCTCGACTGCCCGCATTACACGCGACCGGTTAGGTATGCAGGCAAAGACGTTCCTGAGGTGCTACTTAGTGGTAATCATGAACATATCCGGCGCTGGCGATTGCAGCAAGCCTTAGGGCGTACTGCAGAGCGTCGCGCTGATCTTCTGGATAGCCGCTCGCTTTCTGGAGAAGAGAAAATGCTGCTAGACGAGTATTTTCGTCAGCAGAACGATAGTTAATTAACGTATCGATGGTAAATCATCAGGATTTGCCTTCAGGAGCACAGAATGACGAACAAAATTATTCTTCAGCTTGAAGCTGAACAAATGACTAAAGAGATTCCAGTATTTTCTGCTGGTGATACTGTAGTTATTCAAGTTAAAGTAAAAGAAGGTGAGCGCGAGCGTTTACAGGCCTACGAAGGTGTTGTAATTGCTAAGCGTAACCGTGGTATCAACAGTGCTTTCACTGTTCGTAAAATTTCTAGCGGCGTAGGCGTTGAGCGTACGTTCCAAACTTACAGCCCACTGGTTGACAGCATTACTGTTAAGCGTCGTGGTGATGTTCGTAAAGCGAAACTGTACTACTTACGTGCTCTGTCTGGTAAAGCAGCGCGTATTAAAGAAAAATTGGCACGTTAATTCGTCCAGTGTTTCAAAACAAGGCAGCCTACGGGCTGCTTTGTTGTTTCTGGGGTATATGAAATTATTTTTACTGCACGTTGATAGGCCGCTTAGGTTTTTTTAAGAGCATTGTGTCTAATAACACGTGGCATGCGTACTTCGAGATAGCTGTTTTTACATCGATGAACCCGTTCGAGGTTCAACTCCGACGCTGCGCCCGAATTGAGTCAGGATGATTCGTTGAGGGAAGAGCGGCACTCATGCGCTACGGCACGTACGTATTCTGCTCGATGCGTGTCACCGCATCCCTGCGGTGCTCATTAACCCTTTATACTGCCTGTAGTGTTTACTGGTCGAGATAAGGTGTTGTTTAGATGACTACGGATGTGCAGCTTGATTTGTCGGCGTTAACGCGGTTTTTAGATGCGGCGTGGTTGCAGCGTGGACTGGCTGATAATACGCGCATGGCGTATCGCAGTGATCTAGAGCAGTTTGCGCAGTGGTTGCTGCTGCGTGGGCAAACCTTGCAGCAGGTACGACGTGATACCTTGCTGGACTATTTAAGCTGGCGCTTGGAAACAGGCTATAAGGCGCGCTCCAGTGCCCGGTTTTTGTCGGGTGCGCGTGGTTTTTATCAGTACTTACTTGAGGAGGGATTGATTATTGATAACCCAACTCTGCAGGTCGAACTGCCGCAGGTTGGTCGTTCATTACCAGACACCTTATCCGAAGCGGATGTCGAAGCATTATTAGCAGCACCCAATGTTAAGGAGGTGCTGGGCTTGCGTGATCGCTGCATGTTAGAAGTGTTGTATGCTTGTGGTTTGCGGGTGACTGAGCTGGTCAGTTTGACCTTGGATCAGCTGAATATGCGTCAGGGTATTGTGCGAGTGATGGGTAAGGGCTCTAAGGAGCGCTTAGTGCCTTTGGGCGAAACAGCTTTAGATTGGTTGGTGTTATATCTGAAAGACGGGCGCAGAGAGCTTCTCACGGCAGCTGCCACGGATGTCTTGTTTCCCAGTCAGCGAGGTCAGCAGATGACGCGACAGACATTTTGGCATCGAATTAAGCTGCATGCCAAGGTTGCGGGAATCACTAAACCATTATCGCCGCATACCTTGCGCCATGCTTTTGCCACGCATTTATTGAATCATGGTGCAGATCTGCGTGTGGTGCAGATGTTGCTGGGGCACAGTGATTTATCAACGACACAAATTTATACCCATGTGGCGCGTGCGCGTTTACAAGCGATTCACAGCGAACATCACCCGCGAGGGTAGTGACTTAGCATCGATTAAAGATTGTATTAAAAAGGCCTCTATGCGAGGCCTGATTAAGTGAGTTGTCAGTGGTTGGCTGTTGCCGCAAGTTTTTTGAGCTCTTCATCGCGTAGTGCGCGGCGCAGTATTTTACCGACGTTGGTGGTTGGGAGTTCATCGCGGAACTCAACTTGACGAGCAACTTTGTAACCGGTCAAATTACTGCGCATATGTGCAATAACCTGCTCTTTAGTTAGACTCTCACCAGGGCGTACGACAATAAACACTTTGATTGCTTCGCCTGACTTATCATCAGGGACACCAATTGCAGCACTTTGTAAGACGCTTGGAAGTGTGCCCAATATATCTTCGATTTCATTCGGGTAGACGTTAAAACCTGAGACCAAAATCATATCTTTTTTGCGGTCAACAATGCGGATATAACCATCTTCTTGAATCACGGCAATATCACCCGTACGCAGCCAGCCGTCCTCGTCTAACACTTCTTTGGTGGCATCTTCACGCAACCAGTAACCCTTCATGACTTGCGGGCCTTTGACGCAGAGTTCACCGATTTCTCCGAGTGCTAACTCATTGCCATCGTCATCTATGATTTTACACAGCGTTGAGGCCACAGGAATACCAATGGTACCCAATTGTATTTTTTGAATGGGGTTAACAGTGGCAACAGGACTGGTTTCTGTCATACCGAAACCTTCACAAATTTGTGCGCCTGTGACTTGTGTCCAGCGTTCGGCAGCGGCAATTTGTAGCGCCATACCACCAGAAATAGTCATTTTTAAGTTAGAAAAGTCTAAGTTACGGAAGTCTTCGTTGTTGCACAGCGCCACGAATAGCGTATTGAGTCCGACAAAACCGGTGAACTTGTTCTTTTTTAAATCTTTAATCATGCTTGGCAAATCACGTGGGTTGGTGATCAGCAAGTTGTTGTTACCGGTCATCATCATTGCCATGCAGTGAAACGTAAATGCATAGATATGATAAAGCGGTAAGGGCGCGACGATGGTTTCAGTGCCATGCCCTAAGTTTGAAGCCATCATGGCTTGTGCTTGCAGCATATTGGCGATTAAGTTGCGGTGGGTCAGCATCGCGCCTTTAGCAATACCCGTTGTACCTCCCGTGTATTGCAGAACGGCAACATCACCTGAGTCAGGATTGATATTGCGCGCTGCTTTTTTACTGCCCAGAGCCAGTACGTCATTAAGTTTAAGCGAATTAGGGATATGAAACGCAGGTACCATTTTTTTAACGTACTTGACAACGCTGTTGACCAGCAAGCGCTTAAGTGGCGGTAGAAAGTCTGCAACTTCAGTGATAATGACCGTTTTAACATTGGTTTTAGGTACAACAATTTCAGCTAAATGGCCCATGTTCGCCAAGCATACGAGTGCTTTTGCGCCGGAATCATTGAACTGGTGTTCCATCTCGCGAGTGGTGTACAGAGGGTTGGTATTGACTATCACTAAGCCTGCGCGAATTGCACCAAATACCACAACAGGGTACTGCAAAAGGTTAGGCAGCTGTACCGCAATGCGGTCACCCGGTTTAAGATCAGTATAGTTTTGCAACCATGCAGCGAAGTCCCCAGAGAGCTTGTACAGATCACCATAGGTGATCGTTTTGCCCAGATTGGTAAATGCAGGTTTGTCAGCAAAACGCTGGCAGGACTCTTTCAATACCGCTTGAATATTCGGGTATTGATCAGGATCGATTTCGGTGGGAATACCTTCAGGGTATTTGTCCTTCCAGAAGTTTTCATTCATGCAAGTCAACTCCTAAGCAGCAGCTCATGTTCGCCTTATGAAAGTGTTTAACAAAAACACACTATAAATAGACAACTTTTAAGCGCAGATGGGGTTTAAGTCCACCTTGCGATCCAGTTTACGGTGAAGAATGTCTACCTGTTACACGATTCTATGCTTAAAAGTCACTGAATTGCGTGCTCTTGTCAATCATCTCACCAAAGGCGTGTTTTTAATGATTAATTTTTGCTTTGCTTTTCTTATTTAATAGCAAACAACTGAAGGTTAGCAGTTTTATAAATACGCCACCAGCACAAAGTTAGCCTTTCTGGTCACTTTGGTTACTAAATAATTATTCTGGTTCTGTTTTTGTACTTCTATGCAGGCAAACCTCCCAAATTTTTAGGATAGGCACTACAATAGAACGACGCGAGCATCCAGGAGGAGGCTATCATGCGCCATGAAGCATTCTGGTTAACGACCAATGACGAAACAGAGTTGTATGTTAATCACTGGTCAAGTGAAGGGTCACCTGTTGCCATTGTTATGATCGCCCATGGATTGGCTGAACATAGCCAGCGTTATGCACGATTTGCACGTGCGCTGTCTGATCAGGGGATCTCGGTTTTTGCACTTGATCAGAGAGGTCATGGCCGGACCGCTGTACAGGGTACTCTAGGGTATTTTGCTGAGGAGAAGGGTTGGGACTTAGTTGTTAATGATCTGTGCTGTTTAAATCATCATGTCCGGGTTCGCTACCCTAATACGCCTATTTTTTTGCTTGGACACAGCATGGGTAGCTATGTGGCCTTGACCTATTTAATGCAGCACAGTTGCAGCTTGCAGGGCGCTATTTTATCCGGTTCCAATTACTTTAAAACATCACTACGTTATCGTACGGCTATGGCACTCGCGCGTTTTGAGCGCTGGCGTTTAGGTGGCAAGGGCCGCAGTGCTTTGTTAGACAAAGTGGTTTTTTACCCTTATCAGCGTGCAGTAAAAGGACGTCGTACCAATTGGGATTGGTTGACCCGTGATAGTGAGCAAGTGGATGCGTATATCAAAGATTCCTTATGTGGTTTTACGTGCACCACGCAATTATGGCTTGATCTACTCGGCGGCTTGCAGCACATTACCCCAGTGCAAAACATGGTACAAATCGATAATAACCTACCATTGTTGATTATTGGTGGCGATGCCGATCCGGTTAATCATGGTCATCGTCTGATTGATTTAGCTAATGCTTTACGCGAATCAGGTAATCGTGCGGTTGATATTCGTATCTATCCGCGGGCACGCCATGAAGTTCTACAAGAAACCAATCACTTAGAAGTAACTGCTGATATTATTCAATGGCTCAATACTGCCTTGGTGAATCAGCGCGAGATACTACCACCCATACCACCTAAAGCTTGAATTGGAGAAACCTTATGACGCAAAGTACCAGTACCCCTTATGAGAGTTTAGAGGTGGGTCAAAAAGCTACATTTAGTAAGCTTGTTACAGAACACGATATTATGTTATTTGCCAGTATGTCCGGCGACCGTAACCCAGTTCACCTTGATGCAGAGTACGCTGCGGGCACTATGTTTAAAGAGCGCATCGCGCATGGCATGTTTAGTGGCGCATTAATCAGTGCTGCGGTGGCTTGCGAATTACCCGGACCTGGGACGATTTATCTGGGCCAGCAAATGGAGTTTAAATTGCCGGTTAAGATTGGTGATGAGTTGACCGTACAATTGGAAATTCTAGAGAAAATGCCAAAATTTCGTGTGCGTATTGCTACTCGTGTTGTTAATCAGCGTGATGAAATCGTGGTTGACGGTGAAGCGCTGATCATTGCACCGCGCAAAGCACAAGTTGTTGAGTTGACCGAACTGCCAAGTTTCGTCGCTCAGTAAGTCGTTAGATTGACTGCGAGATGGGTTTGTTGCAATGACAACACAACAAATCTATCCGCCGAGAGATGATCCGTTTTGACAAATAGTCCTCCTTACTCGTAACAGTATCTTTGCAAACACCACACATGCTCAACACGTGCCTCGTTGGTATGCGTGGTAAGCGCATCTGCAGCGGTCAACACCATTCAAAGTATCCCCCGCAGCCTGTTACCTTGCGCCACTGCCGATTAGCGCCTAGTCTTAATAAATATTAATCAATAACTTAACATTGCATATAAAAGCACCCAAGGAGTACGCATGACCTCACGACGCACCCGTAAAGACGATGGTAGTCAATGGACAGTTGCTGACAGCCGCAGCGTATATGGCATACGCCATTGGGGCAGTGATTATTTTTCAATCAATGAAAGCGGTCGCATTATGGTGATGCCAAAGCGCGAGCAAAGTATCGGCATTGATTTGAGTGCAGAAATTGAAAAACTCCGTTGCAGCGGCCTACAGTTGCCCTTACTGGTACGTTTTCCAGACATTTTACAAGACCGACTGCGCCGCTTGAGTGCCGCGTTCGCGAGCGGCATTGAAAAGTACGATTATCAGAACAGCTATACACCGGTTTACCCGATCAAAGTTAACCAGCAAGAAGCGGTTATCGAAAGCATTATCGCCACTGATAACGTCAATGTTGGTTTAGAGGCCGGTTCAAAGCCTGAACTGCTTGCCGTGCTGGCCCTTGCCCCCAAAGGCGGCACCATTATTTGTAATGGTTATAAAGATCGTGAATTTATCCGTCTAGCCTTGATCGGCCAGCGTCTGGGCCACAATATTTTTATTGTGATCGAGAAAGAATCCGAAGTTAAACTGGTCATAGACGAAGCCAAAGAACTCAATATCATCCCGCAAGTGGGCCTGCGTGTGCGCTTATCGTCACTGGCCTCGAGCAAATGGGCTGATACTGGTGGCGAGCGGGCAAAATTTGGTCTATCCGCTGCACAGTTATTGCGCGTGGTTGAGCAGTTTCGCACAGCGGGTATCGAACAAGGTATCCGCCTGTTGCATTTTCACATGGGCTCACAAATTTCTAATATTGCCGACTACCGTAAAGGTCTGCGCGAGGCCATTCGCTACTTTGCTGAGTTACGTGCGCTTGGTTTGCCTGTTGATCATATTGATGTGGGCGGTGGGTTAGGTGTCGATTACGACGGTACCCACTCACGCAATGCCAGCTCGATCAACTACGACATGGAGGACTACGCTGCCACTATCGTGAGTATGTTGCGTGAGTTCTGTGATCGTCTTGAGTTACCTCATCCGCATATTCTTTCTGAAAGCGGCCGTGCACTGACTGCACATCATGCTTTATTAGTCGTCCAAGTCACCGATGTTGAAAAGCATAACGATGCGGTACCTGAGTTGGACGCTGAGGCTGAATACCCAGAAGCTCTGCAAGAACTGATTAATTTGCTGGATGAGAATGATCCGGAAACGGTTGCTGAGAGCTACTGGCGCGCCACGCACTTTATCGGTGAGGTCAGCTCACAATACAGCGCTGGAAAAATCAGCCTCGTGCAAAAAGCCTTGGGCGAGCAATGCTACTTCGCTTTATGCCGACGTTTGCATGAGCAGCTTAAAGCTCGTCAACGTTCTCACCGTGTGGTTCTTGATGAGCTTAACGATAAACTAGCGGATAAATACATCTGTAATTTTTCGGTCTTTCAAAGTCTGCCTGATACCTGGGCGATTGGTCAGATTCTGCCGATTATGCCTTTGCAACGATTGGATGAAGAACCGTTACGCCGTGCTGTTTTACAAGACTTAACCTGTGACTCAGATGGTAAAATCAAGCATTACGTCGATGAACAAAGCATCGAAACCAGTATGCCTGTGCATGAGTTACGTGAAGGTGAAGACTACTTGTTGAGCATCTTCTTAGTGGGTGCTTATCAAGAGATTCTTGGTGATATGCATAACCTCTTTGGTGATACCGATTCGGTGAATTTGTATCAGCGCGAAGATGGTAGCGTCTATCATGACGGTATTGAAACCCACGATACCATTGAAGATATGTTGCGCTATGTACACTTGTCACCGGAAGAATTGATGACGCATTACCGCGATAAAGTCGCCAGTGCTGCCATCACGCCTCGTGAGCGAACTCAGTTCTTAGATGCGTTACGTTTGGGCTTAACCCGTTCGTCGTACTTAACGCCTTAAGCGATCGATCACCCTCACACTGATAGGCTTCAATTAGCTTAGCGGTGTGAGGGTGACCGCTGATGATGTAAGTTGGCAGTGCGTTAGTTTTGAGCCAGCAACGCTTGCATTTTTAGCAATACTGCAGTTAAGCCGTTACTGCGTGAAGGCGACAGCTGACGACTTAAGCCCAGCAGAGCAAACCACTCCGCCACATCGACCTCGACCATTTGCTTGGCATTTAAGCCGGTAATGCGCAGCAACAACAAGGCCAATAAACCGCGTAATAAACGTGCCTCACTGGCGACTTGAAAGCATAGCGGATCGGCTTGCTGATCCAGCAGCAGCCACACTCGAGTTTCACAGCCATGCACTAAGTTGTCTGGGGTGCGTAGCGCTTCGGGTAACTCATCGAGCTGCGCGCCCCATTGCAGTAATAAGCGTGCGCGCTGTTCCCATTGCTGGCAACTTTGAAAATCATGCACTGCTTGTTGCGCTGCGCGACTTAAACCACTCACTGCAAAATCTCCAAGGCTTGATCCAAGGCGCTAAAAAAATGTTGTATATCATCACCATTGTTATACATGGCCAGTGACACCCGCAGCGCTCCAGCTAAACCTAAACTCTGCAACAACGGCATCGCACAATGATGTCCAGCACGCACCGCCACGCCTTGTTCGCCGAGTAATAGAGCTAAGTCCGAATGATGTATCTGCGGTGCATTAAAACTGATTAGCGCGCAGTTGGGTGAACCAATGATTTGCATGCCGCGTTCTTGTAAACCGGTTAACACTGCGGCATGTAAGCGCGCCTCATGCTCGGCAATCGCTTGGCTATCCAAGCTTTGTAACCAGTCTAAGGTGGCGGCAAAGGCAACAATATTGGCAGTGCTGGGGGTGCCAGGTTCAAAGCCTAAAGGCGCAGGCAAAAACTCCGCCTGTTGGTAATCGCACCGACGCACCATTTCCCCGCCAAACTGCCAATGGCGTAAAGCAGTCACTGCATGCTGGCGAGCAAACAACACGCCGACGCCATCGGGTCCGTAGAGTTTATGCGCCGAGCAAACAAAAAAATCACAATCCAACTGTTGTACATTCGGGCGCTGATGGACTGCCGCTTGCGCGCCATCAATAACAGTCCACGCACCTGCTTTTCGCGCAGCAGCCAGCAGGGGTTGCAAAGATTGACGGTGGCCAATCACATTGGATAAAGCGCTGATCGCCACTACTTTACTGCGCGTTGAAAGCTGGCGAATCGCGTAGTCGATATCCAAATGGCCATGCTTATCCATGGGTAATACTTTCAGAGTTAAATCGCGCGCTCGCGCCAACTGCTGCCACGGTAACAGATTGGCATGATGCTCATAGGCGCTGATTAGAATTTCATCACCGGCCTGAAAATGGTGGGCTAAGGCTTGGCTCAGCAGATTAATGCCTTCAGTGCTGCCCTTGGTGAAGATCACCGTATCGTTTGCATCGGCTTGCAACCAATCAGCAATACTGCTGCGTGCCGCTTCAAAGGCGCGAGTGGCGCGTTCACCCGGTTGATGTTGAGCACGGTGCACATTGGCCACGCCTTGCTGATAATACTGACTCAGGGTGTCGATCATTACTTGCGGTTTTTGCGCAGTGGCGGCGCTATCCAACCACGTCTGTTGTTGCTCGGCTAAAGCAAGAATACCGGGGAAAAATTGACGCCAAGGGGAGGGCAGAAACATTGCGAGAATATCCACTACATGGGAGCAATAGAATGAATAAAAAGACGTTATATAAGCTGGCGGTGCCCACTAAAAGTGACCTTTAGCGTTCGCCGCCAGCCTAGTCAATTAAGCCTTATTGATTAAGCATTCTACGGCACCGGTTTCCGGATTACGGTAGAAAAATAAATCATCTTGTAAGGCTAATTCATTAGCAGTAACGGTTTTTAAGAATGTCTTGTTACTGTCCAAAACACTCACTTGCGTGTCACCGGTGAGCCATAAACCAGCTTCAACGATGTTACGGTTACCCAGTGAAATACCCACACCAGCATGGCTATTGATCACACAGTGATGACCCACACTAATCAGCGGGTGCTGAGCAGTACTGGCCATTGAGCAGCCGCCTTGCAGGGTTGAGTCAATACCAATCAGTACGCCAGAGGCGATACAGCCATCAATGGTGCTGGCACCCTGGGTACCGGCGTTAAAGTTGATTGAACCTTCGTGCAATACCACGGTACCTTTACCCACATAAGCACCTAAACGTACGCGTGCAGCATCAGCAATATGGATGCCTTTGGGCACCACGTAGTCAGTCAGTTTAGGGAGCTTATCCACCGAGAACACTTCAAGCATACGGCCTTTAATGCGTTCTTCAAGCTGCAGCTCCGCCACTTCGTTGATATCAATCGCACCGCGATTGGTCCAAGCAACATTGGGCAGCACTTTAAATAGGTCGGTTAGATTAATCTCGTGCGGCTTGCATAAGCGATGCGAGATTAATTGTAGTTTTAAGTAGGCCTCGGGCACAGAAGTCGGTTGTGAGTCGTGCTCTAAAACACAGGCAACGGTAGGCTTATGGCTTTCTGCCAGACGTACTAAGAGCGCGCTTTGCTCCGGAGCAATATACTTAAGGGCATGGGCTAAATCAGAGGCCATGGCAAAGTCGAAATCAATAATTTGATTGCCACCGTTATAGCCTAAAATTGTTTTAATGCGCTCTACAAAGACGGCGCTGGGGTGCAATAAGGGCTTAGGGAAAAACACTTCTAACCATTGCTCTGTACGGTTGCGAGTGCCGACGCCAAAGGCGATGCTAAATAGAGATTGCGACATGAAAACTCCTTATGCGTAAGTGATTCTGAAAGCCTTGCAGAGTATGCAACCTAACTATTAAAAGCGGCTTGATACAACTCGGGTTTAAAGCCAATCAAGGTGCGCTCGCCTAGATCCAGTACTGGGCGTTTGATCATGGATGGCTGTGCCAGCATTAATGTGATGGCTTTGGTTTGATCAAGATCGGTTTTGCTGACGTCATCAAGTTTGCGAAAGGTCGTACCGGCGCGATTAAGGATTTTTTCCCAGCCATGCTCATTGCACCATTGCTCTAAGTGCGCTTGATCAATCCCCGCGCTTTTATAGTCATGGAATGCATAGCTTTGGTCATTTTCATCCAACCACATACGGGCTTTTTTCATCGTGTCACAGGCTTTAATGCCATATAGGGTTAAATCGCTCATAAAAAAACCTCCTTAAAAGCGTTTAAGAAATAGCTAAGTTAACGCGATAGACAATCGAACCAAACATGCAAAGCATGCCAAACATGAGTAAGGCAATACCCCAAGAGCGCTCTCGCCAGTTGTAACCAAAGGCTAAACAAAACATACCTATGGTAATTAAGGTCGTCATGACGTTAAGTGGGTTATCCATACAATTCCTAACTAATAAGCATTTGATAAATGAGTGACTGTACCGCTGGCACCGGTTGAAAGTTGCGCAATCATGCTTTCTTGCAAGGCATGACAGAGCTCTGGATCAGATAGCGGTAAACCTTCGGCGTCGGTGATAAAGAACACATCTTCCACTCGTTCGCCCAAGGTGATGATTTTTGCGTTAACCAAGGCCAAATTGAACTCAAGGAAAATTCCGCCGATGCGCGCCAGTAAACCTGGGCGGTCAGGAGCGATCACTTCGACCACGGTATACGGTCGCTGTGCATCATTGTGAATAGTGATTTGCGGCGTAAAAGAAAAATGCTTAAGTTGGCGTGGCACACGACGTTGAATAATCGCTGGATAATCTTCTGGGTTACGCAATGCAGCAGTTAATCCTGCACGGATTTGCTGAATCCGTTCTGGATCATTGCCGATACGGTCGCCATTAGCATCTAAAACAATATAGGTCTCAATGCTGAAATGGCCTGTGGAGGTCATAATTCGAGCATCTAAGGTGCTGAGATCCAGTTGATCGAGAGTCGCTACCGTTACTGCGAAAAAGTCATGACGGTGTGCACCATAGACAAAGATCTGCGTGCCACCATCGTATTCACGCTGTGTGGTTTCGCGTACTAGAACCAAGGGGTCGAGGCTGTTGCCATGTTGTAAAATAGCATCAGTATGCCAAACGATATCACCTGCGGTATGGCGTAAAAAATAATCATCGCCTAGCTGACTCCAGATCTGCTCGACGGCATCAGGATCGGCACCCTCTTCGGTGAGCAAGCTGAGTGCCGTCGCTTGACGAGTGGTGATTTGCTCTTCACGCTCCAGTGGGTTTTCTAAACCACGGCGTAAGGCGCGACGAGTTTCACTGTAGAGTTGACGCAGTAATTGTGCGCGCCATGAGTTCCATAGCGTTGGGTTGGTGGCGTTAATATCCGCCACCGTCAGCACATATAAGTAATCCAAACGGGTTTGATCACCGACCAGCATGGCAAAGTTATGGATTTCTTCTGGATCGGAGATATCTTTGCGTTGTGCCGTCACTGACATCACTAAATGACTGCGTACCAGCCATGTAATTAAGCGTGTGTCCCATGATGGCAGTTGGTGTAATTTACCAAAGGCTTCAGCGATCTCGGCACCTTGCAGCGAATGATTGCCGCCGCGACCTTTGCCAATATCATGAAATAAACCGGCTAAATAAATTAACTCAGGCTTAGGCAAACGACCAATAATCGCGCTGGCTAATGAGTATTTTTCAGCAAAATCTGGGTGACGTAATTTGCGCAAGTGTTTAATTAAATTAAGCGTATGCGCATCGACGGTATAAATATGGAATAAGTCATGCTGCATCTGGCCGACGATACGACCAAACTCAGGTAAATAACGGCCTAAAATACCGTAGCGATTCATTCGCCGCAGATTCATGTGCACGCCTTCTGGGCAGCGAAATAACTCTAGAAATAAGTCGATATTACGCTTGTCATGACGGAAATCATCATCAATTAAATGACGGTGATCACGCAGCAAACGAATGGTTTGCGAGCGCACACCCTTGATTTCTGGATGCTGTGCAAGCAGGACAAACACTTCTAAAATGGCCGATGGCGTATCGCTAAATACATACGGATTGCAGGCTTCAAGATAGCCGCCACGAATGCGAAAACGCTCATTAATCGGCGTCGGCAATTCAGTACTATCACTGCGCAGAATAGTTTCTTCAAAGTACTGATTGATCAAATCGGAGAGCTGCGAAATACCCATCACCACACGGTAGTATTTCTGCATAAAATGCTCGATGGCTTGTTTATTATCATCATCGGCATAGCCAAACATATCAGCGATTTTGCGTTGGTAATCAAGTAATAAACGGTCTTCATTACGTCCAGCGAGCATATGCAGGGCGTAACGGACTTGCCATAAAAAAGCTCGAGCTTGCGCCAATAGACGGTATTCACCTTCGGTTAAAAATCCCGGAGCTTCTAAGCTACTTAAGGTGCGCATACCAAAGCGGCGGCGAGCGATCCACATAATGGTTTGCACATCGCGTAAACCACCCGGCGAGCCTTTAACATTAGGCTCAAGGTTATATTCGGTATCGTTATATTTATTATGGCGTTCGCGCTGTTCAGTGTGTTTACCGATAAAAAAATCTTCACTGGGCCACATATATTGCGGGCCAATGCGTTCACGCATGGCTTCTAATAGCGTCTGTTCACCCAGCACTAAACGGCTTTCCAGCAAGTTGGTCATGATGGTTAAGTCATTGCGCGCTTCTTCTGCGCATTGCTGTACCGTACGTACGCTATGACCGACTTCAAGACCAATATCCCAGAGGAAGGTTAAGAAGGCGGATATACCGGTATGCAGGTGCTTGTGGTCTTCATGTTCCAGCAGTATCAGTAAATCAATATCGGAGTGCGGGTGCAGTTCGCCACGGCCATAGCCGCCGACCGCAATTAAAGCGACACAGCATGAACCTTGTAGCCACGTCTGTGCATGCCACGCATGCTTGAGCAGTTGATCAATAAACCACGCCCGAGCATGCACCACATCATGGATATCCTGTTGATCTAAAAAACGCTGATCCAGCACCATCCGTGCATGTTCAATGGCACTGCGAAAGCAGGCTAAGGTATTGTTGTCTTCGGCCAGTTTCTGCTGGAAGGCATCTGCATCAAAGAGTTCATTATCTAAGGGCAACAGCATTGACACCTCGCACAGTACAACGATTATTTAGCCTGATAACTGTCGTTTTAAGACGGTTAAGCGATCGATCAAACAGTTTCGCGGTTAAGCAGACGTGACGGGAAACGTTTCGTCTTTACGCAAGGTGAACACTTCATAACCATCGGCGGTCACTACTAAGGTGTGCTCCCACTGTGCGGTTAATTTGCGGTCTTTAGTGATCGCGGTCCAACCGTCGCCGAGTAGACGAGTTTCTTTTTTACCTTGGTTGATCATCGGCTCAATGGTAAAAGTCATGCCTTCTTTAAGCTCTAAACCAGTACCCGCTTTACCGTAGTGCAGTATTTGTGGCTCTTCATGGAACACCGTACCAATGCCATGGCCGCAGTATTCGCGCACTACAGTAAAGCCGTTGCTTTCCGCATGTTGCTGAATCACCGCACCAATGTCGCCGAGGCGTGTACCAGGGCGGACAATTTCAATGCCTTTATACAAGCATTCTTGAGTGACACGGCATAAACGCTCGGCCCACTCAGGGGTTTTACCCAGCATAAACATTTTGCTGGTATCACCAAAGTAGCCGTCTTTAATCACCGTGATATCAATATTAATGATATCGCCATCTTTCAGCGGCTTGTCGTTAGGAATGCCATGACAGACCACGTGGTTGATCGAGGTGCAGATCGACTTAGGGAAGCCGTGGTAATTAAGCGGTGCCGGAATGGCCTCTTGCACATTGACTATGTAGTCATGGCACAGAGTGTTGAGTTCGTCAGTGGTCACGCCAATTTGAACGTGTTCCTCAATCATCTCTAGCACTTCAGCAGCCAAGCGGCCTGCGATGCGCATTTTAGCGATGTCGTCAGGAGTCTTAATAGAAACGGTCATGCAATCCTCTAAGCGTAGATCACGCAGAAGTAAACAATAGAAGCGGCAATTCTAGCAGAAATCCATGATTCTGTGCGCTGTACTGTGCCTATTGCGGCATTTTCAAGGTTGATTACGGATCAAAGTGCGCAAGGCAAAACGATTCGGGTGACATTGCTGGGCTAGATCTAGAGGCAAGGGTAATGGCTCAGCACAGATCCATGCGCTGAGTAATTCCGCCGCGAGCGGTGCGCTGAGTAAGCCTCGTGAACCATGTGCGCTGTTGACATATAAACCGTTGTGCCAAGGGCAGCTGTGTTGCAGTGGCAAACGGGCATCTTTGCGTAGATCGGCATAAGTTTGCATAAACGCGTCATAGTCGGCAACAGGACCGACTAACGGCAAGTAATCAATGCTGGTGCAACGAAACGCAGCATGGCCTTTGAGTGTGGCAATATCGATTGTTTCAGGGGCGTAGTGTAGTTTAAATGAGGGCGCTAACTCATGCAGTAAAACCAAGTTACTGCGGTGCTCCGCCAACGTTGCTTCCTGGCTGTCTTCGCCAAAGTTAAAACTAGCGCCGATGGTGTGGGTGTGGTCACGGGCAGGGGAGATATAGCCATTGGCGCAGATCACGCAACTGATGGCTTGGCTGGCCTTTGTTGCCGGTAATTGCGTGGTTTGCCCACGCACGCGACTGAGTGGCAGGTGTTGGCTTTGTGCAAATTGCGCGACATTAGCAGCGTTGCACAGCACCACTATTGACGCTGTGGCGATCAGGGCGTTATCAGCATGTACCTGCCACTGCTGATTATCTTGGCTCAGAGACATTGCCTGCTGTGCACTTTTTAGCGTGATTAGCGGATGTTGACTGAGAACCTGGCACAGCGCTGGTGGATGGATCCAGCCGGTCTCCGGATAAAATAAACCACCTTGCTGCAATTCTATTCCAGCCAGTTGACTGGCCTGCTCGGCGCTGACCGCATGCAATATAGATTCAGGGAAATGCGCGGCGAGGCTGTCTTGACGCTGCTGTTCTTTCTGATTAAACGCCAATTGTAAAATGCCGCAGATAGCCCAATCGTTTGGACTCAGCATAGCTGACGCTGTTGCGCTGGTATTGCTGGACTCGACACTGCGAGCCGCCAGCAAACGGCGGGTGTAACCAAAACCTGAGAGAATAAAACGTGATAAAGCCGTGGCATGTGCAGAGAGTTTTAAATACAAAATACCTTGTGCATTGCCGGAGGCTTCTTGAGCGATTTTATCGTGCTGCTCAATTAAGGTAACCCGCCAGCCCCGCGCGGCAAGGCTAGCTGCACTGGCACAACCGGCGATGCCTGCGCCGATGACAATGGCGTGACGATGCTCGGCGGCGAGGGGTATGTGTTTGGGGCGGGCAAACCAGGGCGCAGACACTTTGCTGGGTTTATCAGTCTGCTCTGTTGGCTGAAACGACCCTGCGAGCATCTCGCGTTTATGGCCATAACCGGGTACGCGTTGCATGGCAAAGCCAACGGCAATTAAGCCGCGACGGACAAATCCTGCACTGGTAAAGGTGGCCAGCGTAGTTCTGTGCGTGGCCAGTCGCGCCAGTTGCGCAAACACTGGCTCGTTCCACATCTCAGGGTTTTTTGCTGGAGCAAAGCCATCGAGAAACCAGGCGTTAATTTTCCCATCCAGTTGTTGCAGCATGTCCAGTGCATCACCAATTAATAAGGTCAGGCTGATACGCCCATGGTCCAGTTGGATATGTTGAAAACCACTATGAATAGCAAGGTACTGTTGCAACAGTTGCTCACTGAGTTCACTCAACTCAGGCCATAACGCTAGAGCTTGAGCTAAATCGCGGTACTGTAACGGGTACTTTTCCACGCTAATAAACTGTAACCGCGCACCTGCCGGGGCATGCTGATTAAAACACTGCCAAGCACAGAGAAAATTTAACCCCGTACCAAAACCGGTTTCGCCGATGACAAAGGTTGCGCCATTCTCCAGCGCAGCAAAACGTTCCGCGAGTTGGTTATGATAAAGAAAGACATGCTGTGCTTCAGCTAACCCAGAAGCTCTGGAAAAGTACACATCATCAAATTGGCTGGATAGGGGTTGACCTTGTGCATCCCAATTTAACTGTGCGTGATCAATAGCGGTCATGGCGTAGCCTTACTTAATTAAGCCGATAAAAAATCTGTTGTGCTCTGTTACGAAAGGGCGGCATGCTTTTTGCAGAACTCATCTTAGACCAGTTGTTGTGACTGATTTTTGACGTTTTAAGTTGAGTACTTGCTATGACCGCTCCGTTAACCACCCAGCAGAGTCGATTAAATTCCGTTGACGATGATGCGCCGGCAGTTGTCGAGCTGCAAACACAGCTTGCGCAGTTTACCCGCTTGAGCGAGCAGTTTGCAGGCTCTTTGCAGTCGATGCAGGCGCGTTATGTACAAGTGCAAGACGAATTAGCGCAGGTGAGCGCCCAGCGATTGCAAGAGTTGGCAGAAAAAGAACGTTTGGCGCAGCGCTTACAACAGATTTTAGATGTGCTGCCCGGCGCAGTGGTGATTGTTGATGGACATGGCTTGATTAAAGAGGCGAATCCAGCCGCGATCAATTTGCTGGGCGTGCCACTGCTCGGCGTGCTGTGGCGCGAGGTGATTGTGCAATGTTTTGTGCATCGCGCCGATGATGGTCATGAAGTGTCTTTGCACAATGGCCGACGCGTCTCGATTGCTTTGCAGGCGCTGCCCGGTGAGCCGGGACAATTGATTTTATTAACCGATATGACCGATACCCGCCGCTTACAAGCTGAGCTGGCGCAACATGAGCGTTTATCGGCACTCGGAAAAATGACCGCAGCGTTAGCCCATCAAATTCGTACGCCGTTGTCCGCGGCGATGCTCTACGCCAGTCATCTGACTGAAAAGACTTTAAATCCTGAACTACAACAGCGCTTTGCCGGACGTTTACAAGAGCGTTTGCATGAACTGGAACGGCAAGTGCGCGATATGTTGTTGTTTGCCCGTGGGCCTTTACCACGCGAGCAGCGCAGCAGTGTTGCGCAGTTATGGCAGGCGTTACAGGAGGCTGCCGAGCCACACTTGGAGATCCATCGACTGCGTTGGCAGTGTGATGTTGTTGACTCTGCACAGGTTGGTTTGTTGTGTAATCAGGACGTTTTGCTGGGTGCGTTGCTCAATTTATTGCATAACAGTGCGCAATCAGCCACGCAACCGGTGGCGATTAAAGTGCATGTTTATCAGCGCCAGGGCACTTTGCGCTTGGTAGTTAGCGATAACGGTGACGGTATGGATGCGCAGCTGCTCGAGCACGTGCAAGAATCGTTTTTTAGCCGTAAGAGTAATGGCACTGGCCTCGGTTTAATGGTGGTGCGCGCGGTGGTACAAGCGCATCAGGGACGTTTTGTGTTGCGCTCGAAAGTGGGGCGTGGCACCTCGGCATTGGTTGAACTGCCATTACTGGCTGATTTTGTTGAACAGTGTGAGGCGCCAGTTGCTGCCTCTGCGCATAACAGTGCGCCTGTGCTCGCTGGAGACTATTTATGACAGTGCGGATTTTATTAGTTGAAGATGACCGCTCACTGCGCGAGGCGTTAGAAGATACGCTGGCATTAAGTGGTTACGATTGCGTAGCCGTGGCAGATGCTCAGCAGGCGTTGCATGCGCTCAATCAACAAGTATTTAGTTTGATGCTCAGCGACATCAATATGCCGGGCATGGATGGCCAAGATTTACTGCGAACAGTGAATGCGCGCGTGCCGGGAATGCCGGTGGTATTGATGACTGCTTACGGTGATGTGCAAGGAGCGGTGCAGGCAATGCGTGAAGGGGCGGTGGATTATTTATTAAAGCCGTTTACCGCGCAGGCTTTGCAAAAAGTGCTTGAGCGTTATGCCGTTGGTTTGGTTGCGGTGGACGATCAGCCGGTTGCTGAGGATGTATCGAGCCAGCAGTTATTGGCACTGGCAACGCGTGTCGCGCAAAGTGATTCAACAGTGTTATTGACCGGTGAATCAGGCACCGGCAAAGAAGTGTTGGCGCGTTATCTGCACCAACAATCGCCACGTCAGCAGCAGCCTTTTGTGGCGATTAACTGTGCGGCGATTCCTGAGAATATGTTGGAAGCAACTTTATTTGGTCACGAGAAAGGTGCTTTTACCGGCGCAATCACCGCGCGTCCGGGTAAGTTTGAGCAGGCCAATGGCGGGACTTTGTTGTTAGATGAGATTTCTGAAATTCCTTTGGCGCTGCAGGCCAAGTTGTTGCGCGTCTTGCAAGAGCGTGAAGTAGAACGAGTCGGCGGTCGCCAGCTTATTCCTTTGGATGTGCGGGTGATTGCCACCAGTAACCGTGATTTGCCCCAAGCGGTGGCAGCTGGTGAATTTCGCGAAGATTTGTTTTATCGAGTTGCGGTTTTTCCTTTGGCTTGGTTGCCGTTGCGTAAGCGGGTGGCGGATATTGTGCCACTGGCTAAGCGTTTGTTGGCGGTGCATGCGGCTAAGCAGGGGCGTAAAAGTGTGCGTTTTTCTGAGTGCGCGCAACAGGCTTTACTGGATTATGCCTGGCCGGGTAATGTGCGCGAATTAGATAATGTGGTGCAACGGACGTTAATTTTGCAGATGGGTGAATTGTTGTCTGCGGAAGATTTGGGTTTGTATGCTTTTGCTTTGTTGGGACGTTCAGCGTCAACGCCGGTGTTGCCTACCCTGAGTGATCGAGATGTTGCGCAAGAGCCTGCGACTAATGTGAGCAAAACTGCATCTGCCGAAACATGGGTCGCGTCTGCTACTGCTGCACCAGCGGAGGTGACTGAGTCGTTGCCGGCAGCTGAGCTTGAGGATGATGTGCGTCGGCATGAATTTCGTTTGATTGCACAAGCGTTGCAAGCTGAACAAGGTCGTCGCGAGCGAACTGCACAACGCTTGGGTATCAGCCCACGAACTTTGCGTTACAAGTTGGCGCAGATGCGCGAGTTGGCCGAGTTTCGCGCGTTGCTTGAGGGCTAGCGCCTATTATGCAATACGCCACGCAGCGGATTATTAACAGAACAATAAAAAACATCCGGTATAGTTGTGCGCATGCGGTACTGCGCAAGTGTCGTTCTTCTCTCAATGCGCCGTCCTCGCGCAATTCGAAGGCTACGCCAGCCATGACTACGCTTGCCACGTGACTCGCGCGGTACTCATTGAACAGTGATGGTGTTTGCCAGTTTTTGCTAGGGCTGTAGTGCGCTAGCCATCAAGCTCGATATTGATCCAGGTTTTATGCAATTCTTGTTGTGCAGGGTGAGAGTTGTGCGGGATTAATCCACAGCGCTGTAGTTGGGTTTTTTTGTTACACTGCGCGGATATTTTTAAGCAGAATAATGAGCCAGGTATGTTGCGACACAGTGCTGGCGGTTTAACCCAGAGTCTTGCTGATGCACTGGCGCAGCGTATTATTAGTGGCGAACTGCCGGCTGGTTTTGCGCTGCGAGAAGTGGCGATTACTGAGAGCTATCAGGTCAGTCGTAGCTCGGTGCGTGAAGCGTTGTTATTGTTGCAGCGCCGTTACTTAGTCGATATTTTTCCGCGACGTGGTGCGCAGGTTCGCGTGTTGACCGCACAGAACGTGCAAGATCTGTATGACTTAAGCACCGAGTTATATATATTGCTTGGCACCTTACTGGCGCAGCGTTGGCGCACTCAAGGGCAATTGCTGCCTTTTCTAGAGGTGCGGCGGGCCATGCAGTTGAGTGTGCAAAATAATGATGTTGAAAGTTTTATTAAGCATTGTTTTGCGGTGGTTGATGTAGCTGCGCCGGTTGTTAATAATCTTTACTTACAGCAAGCCCTGGGCAATGTTATGCCGGCGGTGAGTCGTACTTATCATTTGGCTTTCAAGCAGCGGAGCGCTGAAATGGGGCAGTTTACTCGTATCTTTGATCAGTTATTGGTCGCCGTGCAGGCGCGCAAAGTTGATCAGATCCGCCTGCTGCTGCAGTCTTATGCGCAAAAGAATTGCCAGCTGGTACTGCACGTTTTGTCGGAAGAGCACTGATTTATGCGTCTGAAGTGCATCCGCTTAGCGGGCTTTAAATCTTTTGTTGATCCCACCACGGCCAGCTTTCCAAGCAATATGACCGCTGTGGTTGGACCCAATGGTTGTGGCAAGTCCAATATTATTGATGCAGTGCGTTGGGTGTTGGGCGAAAGCTCAGCGAAGAACCTGCGCGGCGAATCGATGACGGATGTGATTTTTAACGGCTCCAACACCCGTAAACCCGTCGCACAAGCCAGTATTGAATTGGTGTTTGATAACAGCGATGGCAGCTTGCTGGGCGAATATGCCAGCTACGCGGAAATCTCCATTCGCCGCCGCGTCACCCGTGAAGCACAAAGCACTTATTATCTAAATGGCGTGAAGTGTCGCCGCCGTGATATCACCGATATTTTCCTCGGTACTGGCCTTGGCCCACGCAGTTACGCAATTATTGAACAAGGGATGATTTCCCGTTTGGTCGAAGCGCGTCCTGATGATTTACGCATTTTTATCGAAGAAGCGGCGGGTATCTCTAAATATAAAGAGCGCCGCCGCGAGACTGAAAACCGTATTCGTCGCACTCAAGAAAATCTTGAACGCTTATTGGATTTGCGTGAAGAGTTAGGACGACAAATTGAGCGCTTGCAACGGCAAGCGCATGCTGCGCAAAAGTATCAAGAATACAAAGCCGAAGAGCAGCGCTTAACAGCCCAGCTGACCGCGTTACGTTGGCAGCAACTGAATGTTCAAGCTGGCGAACATGAAGCAGTGATCGCTGAGCAAGAAGTGGCCTTGGAAGCCTGCATTGCGCAACAGCGCCAAGCCGATGCGAAAATTGAATTATTACGTGACGGTCATTATGAGCTTTCAGATTGTTTTAACCGTGTGCAAGGGCGTTTCTATGCCATCGGTGCCGATATCGCCCGCCACGAACAAAGTATTCAGCACGCCCAGCAACGCTTACGTCAGTTACAAGATGACTTACAAGACGCCGAACGGGCACGCTTAGAAACCGAAAGCCATTTGGCCAGCGACCGTCAGTTATTGACTCAGTTAGAGCACGAGCTTGCGCTGCTGAGTGAGCAAAATGCTGAAGCAGAGCTCAATGAAGAATGCTCGGCGGCAGCGTTTATGCAGGCTGAAGATAACATGCAAGACTGGCAGGAACGTTGGCATAGCTTCACCCAGCAAAGCGCGCAACCGCGTGCTGAAGCCGGCGTGCAGCGCACGCGGATTGAGCAGCTTGAACAAAGCAGCCAACGCTTAAACAGTCGCCAACAACGCTTACAAGACGAGCAACAGAGCCAGCAAGAAGATCCGTTGGCAGAGTCGGCGGATGAGCTGGATGAGCGCGTTGAGCAAGCACAAGCGCATCTTGATGAGTTATCCGCCAGCCAACAATTGCACGCGGCGCAGTTGCACGACACGCAAGAGCAATGGGCGGAAAAGAATCAACAACAGCAACAAGCACAAAGCCAGCTGCAGCGCTTGCAAGGCCGCATTTCTGCATTAGAAGCGCTACAACAAGCGGCTCTGAACCCTGAACAAGGCGTACAAGAGTGGCTGGAAACTCAGCAACTGCAACAGCAACCACGTTTGCTGGAAGGCTTGCGAGTTGCTGCCGGATGGGAGCTGGCCGTTGAAACGGTGTTAGCCGCTGATTTACAAGCGGTGCAAGTCGATAGTTGGGTAGACCTGCAGCTCGACGGCTTACACAATGGTCATTTACGTTTGGTCAGTGATAGCGCTGCAGTCGCGCCGGTTAACAACAGTTTATTAAGCAAGGTCTTGGCGTCTTCGCTGGATGTGTCACCATGGTTAGCCAGCGTGTATGCCGTTGAAACTTTAGATCAAGCGCTAGAATTACGCGCGCAGCTAAACAGCGGCGAAAGTGTCGTCAGCCAAGACGGTTATTGGTTGGCTGCGCACTTTTTAACCGTGCAACGTGGCGATGAAAATAACACTGGTGTGCTGGCGCGTGCGCAAGAGTTGGACGAGTTGCTATTAACTGTTGCCGAGCTAGATGAGCAACAGCAGCAATTAGATCATCAGTTGCAAGATCTACACAGCGCACGCCACAAGGTGCAAGAACAGCTCGAACAATTGCGACGTGATGAGCAAGCAGCGCATCGAGTCTTGAGTGAATTAAAAAGCCAGCTCTCGGCCAAGTTAGCCCGTGTTGAGCAACTACAGTTACGCCGCAGCGCGATTAGCGCCGAACTGGACGATGTCAGTGAACAGCAGCACATCGAGGTAGAACAGCTCGCTGAGGCACGCTTATTACTGCAAGATGCGTTGGATAACATCGCCGCCTCCGAGCAACAGCAACAGCAGTTGCAGGCTGAACAAAATCAGTTGCGCACTCATCTGGAACAGTTACGCCAGCAAGCGCAGCAGGATAAAGATCAGCGTCATCAATTGGCATTGCGCATCAGCACGCTGACCACGCAAAAGCAGTCAACCGAACAGGCCTTGCAGCGTTTAGCGCAGCAATGTGCTCAAGCCGATCAGCGCCGCGAACAGCTTAATTTAAACCTGCAAGAAGGCGAGTCGCCGATTGATGAGTTGCGCGCGCAGTTGCAAGAGTTATTGCAGACGCGCTTAGCCATTGATGATGAATTACGTGCGGCACGTACTGCGCTAGAAGATGCCGACACGCACATGCGCGAAGCAGATAAACAACGCAGCCAAGCTGAGCAGCGTGCGCAAGGTGTGCGTGAACAGCTGGAACGCCAGCGCTTGGCTTGGCAAACCTTAAGTGTGCAAAAAGATACGCTTAATCAGCAGTTGCAAGCCCTCGAATTGGATGTGCATCAGCTTCTGGAACAACTTCCTGTCGATGCCGAAATCAATGCTTGGCAACAACAACTCAACGCTGTCGCCGCGCGCATTGAGCGTTTAGGCGCGATTAACTTAGCCGCGATTGATGAGTATCGCCAGCAGTCTGAACGCAAAGCGTATCTGGATGCGCAAAACGATGATCTAGTAGAAGCGCTGGATACCCTCGAAAACGTGATTCGTAAAATCGATAAAGAAACTCGCAATCGCTTTAAAGAAACCTTTGATTTAATTAATAACGGTTTGCAAGAGCTGTTTCCTAAAGTATTTGGCGGCGGCCATGCCAGCTTAGAAATGACCGGCGATGATTTGCTCAGCACCGGCGTGGCAATTATGGCGCGGCCACCGGGCAAGAAAAACAGCACCATTCACTTGCTCTCCGGTGGCGAAAAAGCACTGACCGCGCTGGCGCTGGTATTTGCCATCTTCCAACTCAATCCTGCTCCTTTTTGCATGCTCGATGAAGTCGATGCCCCTTTAGACGATGCTAACGTGGGCCGCTATGCGCGTTTAGTGAAAGAAATGTCTGAGAAAGTGCAATTTATCTACATTACCCACAATAAAATCGCCATGGAAATGGCTGATCAATTACTTGGTGTCACTATGCTAGAGCCAGGTTGTTCACGTTTGGTAGCGGTGAATGTCGAGGAGGCGGCGGCGCTGGCGGAGAGTTAAAGAAGTGGTGAAACTCCAAGTTTATTCTACAAAGTACTCTAGCTGGTAAGTATTCATGTGTGGAAAAGACTTTTAAGTGCAAGTGCGTATGTTGGTGAGCAATGTTAAAATTGACCACGCTAGGGTTTACAACTCATAATCATTCTTCAATGTTTTTAAGCAAAATGGATAATAATAAAATATGCTTTTAGACATTCACACACTGTTGGTTGCGGTGGCATTGGTCACGGCATTTTGCGCAGGCGCCAGACTTTTACTTTGGCGGATGCATTTGGCTATCCCGGGGTTGGGTCTTTGGGCTTTGGCCGGTGTTTGTAGTGTCATTACGTTTAGCTTGATCTTGCTATATGGGATATTTTATTGGCCGCCAGCTTTATCCATCGCACAATTATTTATAATCGTTGCTCTGGGTCTAAGTTGGGAGGGTTTTCGACGCTTCCTTGATAAGCCGCCCTTAACACCTTGGTTGTTGGCAGGTGTTGCGGTGATTGGGTTAATTTGGCTTGTAATAGCACAAGCTCAGTATTCAGTTGCAGCCAAAGCCGCCAGTAATGCTGTTCTGGTGGCGGTGTTATCGATAGTGATTGCCCGTGTTTTACTCCTATCGCCGCAACAAAACACACCTGCAGTACGTGTTACCGGATATGTTTATGCGATCAATGCCGCAGTTTTTTTGTTACGCGCGGTTGTCGCCCATCAGCACCCAGAAATAGCCGATCCAGTGGACCCCAACGGCGTTGCGGCGTATATGCTGCTTTGGTTGTTATGCTCGATTATTGCTATCACGCTTGGGATGGTCTTGATGACCGCTGAGCGCCTCCAAGCAGATCTCAACAACCAAGCGAATCATGATCCCTTAACCGGTGCACTTAATCGACGCTCCTGTGATTTGCTGTATGACAAGGCCATCGCCCACGCTCGGCGCCACCAGCTCCCGCTAAGCGTGTTAATGATGGATCTCGATGAGTTCAAAAAAGTGAATGACTACTTAGGTCATTCGCTTGGTGATAAAGTTTTATGCCGGTTCGTTGCTGTCGCGCAGAAAATACTGAGAGAGGACGATACGTTTTGTCGCTTTGGTGGTGAGGAGTTTGTCGCTGTATTGCCAAACACTTCCGCTCAAGCAGCCTTGGCTGCAGCCAATCGATTGCGTAACGCCTTTGAAATAAACTCAGCTTTAATAGAAACTAAAAAGCGTCATCAGCCCTTTACGTTGACTGTCAGTATTGGGATTGCCGAATTGCAAGCCGATGAGGATTTCGAAAGCCTTCTGCGCCGTGCCGATAGCGCTTTATATCTGGCCAAAGATAATGGCCGTAACCGTTGCGAGATTGCGGTATAAAGACTTCTTAAGTCTCGGCCAGTTTATAGTGATTTAATCGGCTAAGAGGACTTTATAGCCTAGCGCAAAGCCTGAGTAGCATAAGAATTCAGCTTCAGTTAAGCGCGACCAGTGATAATTTTAGTTTCAGATTATCCTTGTAAGGAATTTAAAATGGATACCCGAGGCTTGCTTGATCAACTACTAGGCGCCGGAAAATCATTACTTAACAAAAGCGGAGTGACCACTCCCGACGGGAACATCAGCGACTATGGCAAGGGCGCGGCTACGGGGGGATTGATTGGTCTGCTGCTGGGCAGTAAAACAGGTCGCAAGCTGGCGGCTTACGGCGGTCTTGCCGCTTTGGCTGCTATGGCGTGGCGTGCTTACAATAAAAAGCCCTCCGCAGCGACCTCTAGCGTCTCGCCGCTATCATCGGTAAACAGTCAGACTGAGAGTCGAGTCGTACTGCGTGCGGTTTTGGCGGCGGCGCGGGTTGATGGTCATATCGACAAACGTGAACGTGCTCTGATCGATCAAGAGATTGCTCGCTGTGGTGGTGATGCGTCGTTACGAACCTGGATAGAGACGCAGCTGAGCGCGCCGCTGGACCCGCAGGCGATTGCCAGCGAAGTAGCGGGAGACCCGCTACTGGCCAGCGAAGTTTATCTCGCTAGTGTGTTGGTGATTGGCAGTGCCGATTTTCTCGAGCGTAGCTATCTTGACCGCCTTGCCGAGCATCTCAATTTGGATGCAGAGCTGCAACAGCGCCTAGAGAGTGAAGCGATTAGCGGTCAAGTCTATTTAGCCGCGCGCTAGGGGTATGGCAAGCCTAGTGACGACATGAGTCGCTCAGCGTTGGTAATTTTCCCGCGTATTACCGACTGCCTCAGCAAACCTGTTAGATTAAAACTGATGCTTTAATTTAAAACAAAAGGTAATGCACATGAAAATTACTATGGAAATAGATATGAGCCCAGAAGAAGTCAGAAAAGTGATGGGCCTGCCTGATGTTGAACCCATGCAAAAGGAATTGATGGCAAAGATGCAGGAGAAAATGAATACCTATGTCGATGAAATGAGCGATCCTGAAATGTTTATGAAGCGCATCATGCCGATGGGCATACAAGGTATGGATCAGGTTCAGGAGTTCTTTTCGCGCGTTGCTAATGCGGCTGCAGATAAAAAAGACAATAAGTCTTAGGGTGAAAATGCTTAAAATGAAGGGTCGATACCGGCCTATCGGACGTCATTCCGATAGGCTCTGAGTGCTTATCCAACTTTATGATCGCTCGTATTATTGGACGACTCTGCAGTTAATGCTTGATAACTCATCCGACAAGGCACTGTCTCTATGACCGAATTCAAACCACTTGCTGGTCTATCATTGGATCGACTTCGCACTATTGAAAGCCACATTGATCGCCACTATATCCAACCTGGAAAATTGCCCGGTACCCTGACACTGGTTGCCCAGCGAGGTGAGATTGCCTATATAAAAGCGCAGGGGATGATGGATGTTGAGCGCAATAAGGCGATGTGCCGAGATACTATTTTTCGCATCTATTCCATGACCAAGCCAATCACCTCTATTGCCATGATGCAGCTTTACGAGCAAGGGCGGTTTTTGCTGGACGATCCGGTGCACCGCTATATTCCGGCATGGAAAAATCTGCAAGTTTACAAAAGTGGTGTCTACCCTGATTTCATCACCACACCTGCAACCCGCGTCATGACCATTCGTGACCTGCTCACGCATACGTCAGGACTGACCTACGGGTTTATGCAACGCACCAACGTGGACGCTGCCTATCGCCAATTGGGGCTTGATGGTAGCGAGGGTTTAACCTTAGAGGCACTGGTTAGCCAGCTGGCGGAACTGCCGTTAGAGTTTTCACCGGGTACGGCCTGGAATTATTCCGTTGCTACGGATGTGTTGGGTTATCTGGTGCAAATACTGGCCGATCAGCCCTTTGACGAGTATCTACGCGAGCGTATCTTCGAGCCTCTGGGTATGGTCGACACCGGCTTTCAGGTGGCTGATGCTCAGCTTGAACGTTTCGCGGCCTGCTATCAGTATGAGGCTGGCAATCAATTCAAGCTGCAGGACGATCCAGCGATATCGCCTTTCCGCCGCAAAGGAACCTTTCTGTCTGGCGGCGGTGGGCTGGTCTCGACTATTGACGATTATTTCCATTTTGCCCAAGCGCTCTGTCAAGGAGGGGCGTTGCAGGGACAGCGGATTATTGGTCGCAAAACACTCGAGTTCATGCGCAGCAACCACTTACCCGGTCATCAAGATTTGCCCAGTCTCTCCGTCGGATCGTTCAGTGAGGCACCTTACGCTGGGAGTGGCTTTGGCCTAGGCTTTTCGGTAAAGACTGACGTTGCTAAATCTCAGATCAACGGGTCGGTTGGCGAATACGGTTGGGGTGGTATGGCGAGTACCAATTTCTTTATCGATCCGGTCGAGGAGCTGGTGATGATTTTCATGACGCAACTTATTCCCTCATCGTCCTACCCCATCCGCCAAGAATTGCGGGCTATAGTGAATGGCGCGTTGATATAAAAGGTACCATTGCCTGGTTGCGGTTTATATCAATGCGCTTTTGTTTAGCATCTGAGTCAATCTTTTTTACTGCGAAAACAATACTTACAGCCTCAATAAGTAACGCGCTTATTAGCGACTGCCCAACGTATCTTCTGCCAATGCGGCGGCCAGTTGTTCACTCACTTGATCCCACGCGGCTGCTAAGGTGCGCACGAGGGCCGGATAGCCGTCGGCGAGTAGTGGCTGCACAATCTTAAAGTTTTCTTGCTTGAGTAACTGGCCATTCTCGTCTAACAACAGCCATTGGCCTTGGACTAGCGCACTGCCGTCATAACGTCCTTGAAAACCATTGACGCTGACTCGGATTTCCCGCTGCGCTAAGCCCGCTTGCAGTGGTTGTCCTTTAGCGATGATTTGCGCGCGCGGCAGGCTTAATGTGAGTCGCTGCTGTAGCTGCTGTTGTAATTGGATAGCGATGTCTTCGGCCCAGAGGTGTTGCTGCGCTTGATGCACTTCAATATCATTCAGTGCCATCACTATCCCAGCATTATCCAGTAAGCCTGTCAGGCGAATGGGAGCGATAGCCACAGCTAAGGCGCTGGAATACTGCTGCTGCGGAGTGCTGGCGGGCAATATATAGGTGCTGGGCTGAACCGTTTTGCTGGCACAGCCGGCAATCAGCAATAGGGTGACTCCTGCGAGTAGAGCGCGCGAGCCAGTTAATGCGACTCGGTTAATCAGTGCACAAAAACTCATGGTTTAGCCCTCGGTTGTGGGTCTTCAGTGAGTGTCTTATTGAAAATAAGCGCATTAGGTTGATTGCTTAAGGTGCGGATCACCGGCTGCATCTCTTGCATAAGCTTTTCTAGACGAGATAAGCTTTGCGTCAGTTCATTATAGCCTTGTGAGTCGGGTGCAAATCCGCTCAATGTGTCGCGCAGCTGGCGTATGCTGGCATCGATATGCTTGGGCATCTGGCTTATGGCAGGATCGGCCAGCAGTTGATCGACCGAGGCGGCAATGCTATTTACCTTCTCCATGGTCTGTTGCGTGCTGACCAGCGTTTTGTCCAGCGAGGCTATAACCGGCTCAACGTTGAGATGATTCAGCTTATCCAGCAGGTTAGAGACCTTTTGCTCGATTTGTGCAAAACCGGCCGAGATGGTTGGGAAAACCGGCAGCTCGGCAAAGCTCATCGGCTTAAATGGCAGCGCCTCTTTATAGAAGTTAAGATCCACAAATAAAGCACCGGTCAGCAAGTTGCCAGATTTAAGTGTGGCGCGCATACCATGTTTAACCATCTTGTCGAGTCGGCTGGCCCATGCCTTTAGATCGGTGTCTTGCGACTCGTCATTGTCAAAACGTTGTGGCTCAATGCGGATCAGTACTGGAATTGCAAAGCGGCTCAGAGAGTCGGGTTGGGGGGCAGTAAAGTTCCATGGCACACTGATTACTGTTCCGATGCGTACGCCTCGATACTCGACCGGGGCATTATCACTTAAGCCACGCACCGTATCATCGACCAACAATACATACTCTAAATAGTCATTATAATGGCCTTCTTGGGCACTTTTTTCGTCACTAAATAAGACATAGTCGGCATCTTCTTTGGCTTGACTGCCCATGGGGGAATTGCTGGCGACGCCAAAGGTGATACCGCCACTGATTAACGACTCTAATGACGCCATATTGACGCTAAACCCTTGTGAGTCTAATGAAATGTCGAGCCCAGAGGTGGTCCAAAAGCGGGTGTTGCTGGTGACTAAGATTTCATACGGTGATTGAATATAAAGGCGGTGGTGCATTTCGCGCAGTTCAGGATCAAAGCGGCTGTCTTCCACTCGGCCAACGGTGTAACCCTGGTAGGAGACGGCGTCACCAATACGCACTGAGCTACCCACATGGCTGGTTAAGTTAATCCGTAGACCCGGTGCATCAGCTGGGGCAATGGGAGGGTTTTCTAGCACGGTAAACTCATCTTGTTTCTCTGTACTGTTGCCCGGTAATAACTGAATATAAGCACCGGACAGCACAGTCCCTAAACCACTCACGCCTTCAAGGCCGATGCGCGGTTTCTCCACCCAAAACTGGGTATCTTTATTGAGCATCTCGTCGGCTTGCGGGCTCATGCGGGCAATCAGCACGGCGTGCTTGAGATCCTTAGATAGACTGACCTTTTCGATTTTACCGATTTCCACGTTGCGGGTTTTAATCAGGGTTTTGCCGGCTTCGATGCCTTCTGCAGTCTCTACGGTCAGCGTAATGGTCGAGCCTAAGCGGCTGAGGTTGTCATAGAGCATCCAAGCACCGATCAATAAAGCGACGATAGGCACAATCCAGACGGGAGAAAAAGAGCGCTGAGTCCGCCTTAGAGCATGGGTAGGTTCCGACATTATAAGTGTTCCTTGGCTGAAGAATGAGGCCGTTGTATTGAGGGCGCGGTGCTTGAGTCAGTGGTGTTGGGGTTCGGTTGCCAAATGCTGCGCGGATCAAACATCATCG
Organism: Denitrificimonas caeni; assembly: GCF_905120345.1. GTDB lineage: Bacteria > Pseudomonadota > Gammaproteobacteria > Pseudomonadales > Pseudomonadaceae > Denitrificimonas > Denitrificimonas caeni_A. The sequence goes on from NZ_CAJHOA010000003.1 coordinate 325,150, forward strand.
CCGCTAACATGGTTAATATGACTACCGAGGTAAAGGCCAGTGCGGCTGGACCAGGGGCAATAGATATTAAGTCGCCGCTGTAGATCAGCGCCACCAAAATCGCCACGACGAACACGTCGACCATCGACCAACGACCAATAAACTCGGTAATACGATATAAGCGGTTACGGGTTAAGCGACTCATGGGCTGTTGTTGTCGTTGCACGACAAAACATAACCATAATAAAGACAGCATTTTCCCGACCGGCACAACGATACTGGCAATCAGGATCACTAAAGCTATCGGCCAATCACCACTTTGAAAAAACAACAGCACGCCGGCTAAAATCGTTGACGGTTCTGTGCTGCCTAACGAGGTGGAGATCATAATGGGATATACGTTCGCCGGTATAAACATCACTATGGCTGCCCCGAGTAAGGCCAGCGTGGTTTGTGTATTGACGCCCTGATAAGGATGCAGTGGTTCGTCACAGCGCTCACAACGCCCACCGGCAGTAATAGGGTTAACCAAACCGCAAGTGTTACAACCGGTCAGACCTTGCGGAGCGGCGGCCTGACCTAAGAGGCCGCCGGTTGGCGCCATAGGTGTCGAGTCGAGTGCTTGCCATAACCAATCGCGGTCTACGGATTGGCTGGTGAACAATAACAAGAGCGCATAGCCACACACTGTCCAAAAGGATAAGCCCAGCTCAACCTCAGCCATACCAACAATTTTTATCATGCTCACTAGAGTGCCGATCACAAAGACATCGGCCATCATCCACGGCGTGACATAGTTCAACATGCGCGCGAGGAGTGGGCTTTTCGGTAATGGCTGACCGCGAATAATGCCGACACACAGCCAGCTCAGTGCTGTTAAGTACAGTAGCGGCAAAATAAGCACGGTGAGCAAGATAATCAAAGCGACCAAGGATTGATTAAAACTCAGCAAGGAAGACACCGTCTCCGAGAGTTCAATCCCATTGCCGAACCCTTGCAGACTAAAGCCCAGAAAAGGAAACGACAGCGACAACCCCAGCATAATGAGAGTCGCAATGGCCAAGGCTAGACTGCGCTCAGCCGCATTGGCCTGGCGGCGTACCAAGGTGTGATTGCAGCGTGGACAGTCAGCTTTCTCTCCAGTCTTCAGTGGGGGCAAGGCCAGCAATAAGTCGCATTCGTGACACACTCTGAGGCGGCGCCGAGAAACGCTGCTCGAGTCGGCAGATCCTCTAGGGCAGGCGTGCGTATCTTCTGTTAATAAAGGGCTCGTCAATCGTATGTTTCCAGAGTATGGACAGTCAGTCAGGCGTATTAGGGCAGTGTCACTCTGCACTTTACTTGCACAGGTTTTTTATACTGCGGGTATTATCCGGTGTTTTATAGATCAATGACATAGGTAAGACGACAAGTGACTGAAAATGTCCGCATCTAGATGCGGGCCTGCGCAGTTGCGGTTGTCATTAAATCTGGGTAACGATCTATCATTACTTTCCTAACAGAAAGGATAAAGCATTACTTATTGCATCAAAAAAGAGAAACTAAAGTAGTGTTTTACGTTCGTTTTTCTCATTCTGCTTTTGCATCTTCTTTTGTGTTGCTGCGGTTCGACTCGTCGGCAGTTGCCAGCGGGCGAACCCGGATTTTCCAAGAGTCCGTTGCCTTGACCTCAATATAGAAGCGGCCGCCCTCGTGCATCCTGATTTTGCCTTCACCTGGGCCTGAGCTATATGTATTCACCAATTCGCCGCTATCGGCATTGAAGACATACACCACAAAGATCACGCTGGCGCTGTGAAATTCAAGTTGGAAGCCTTCCTGACTTTCAAAAATGGGTGTGTTTTCGCGACCGTTGCCATGGAAATCAAAACTAAAATAGTGGTCAACTGCGTGGTCGTAACATGCCAGTCGCGCTTTGTCTTCAGTATGCAGGCGACAACCGTGCAACGCTGTAATACCTTCATCGCCGACTGCGCTCTCTGCTGCTGACGTTGCGTCGACGACTGTCAGCATCAGCAAGGCAGCAGTGAGGGCACAAACCAGTATTTTGCTCATAACCTTATCCCCAGTTGTTGTGCCTGTTGTTGTATTGTTGTCATTACAAAGCACCATCGATAGCAGGTAAATCCAACCATGGGGGGGATTCGCTGAGACCAAAGTTGCGTACCTGCTAGAGATTTCTGTCGAGAGCGTGCGTGCGCTGCAACTGGAAAGATTGAAGAATGATTCAATCCGTGTTTAATAACGTACAGCAGAGCATGCTTGTTCTTTTTGTGCTGTGCCAAGTTAGCAAAGGTTATACGAGGTATTCTCTTGAAAACGGCTAGGAACATAGTGTTCTTTTGGGGAACTGTTTTTGTATTTCTGTTTGGCTTTCCTATTGTCGGGATTCTCTGTGCACTGCAGTTATCCTCTTGGTTGGGCTGTGAGCTATCCGCTAGGGGCGCGTCTGTCTGCATGTTATGGGGATGGGATATAGGTGAGCGTCTGTATGTGTATGTCATTCCTATGATCGGCTCACTGCTTACGCCTATAGCTTTAGTCATGGGGTTTTGGGATGTTTTGCTGGCCTGGGCTGCTCTGGTGGTACTCTTGCATATGCTGTGGCGCAACAACGTTAAGAACGCTAACAGCACACTGTAGTGCGTGCTCGGTGCATGCGCTTTTGCTAGGCTATTGCGTAGCCGTATTTTTAACAGATGCTATCTACGCTTTCTGTATTTAGCTCTCAGCTGGTATTTTCCGCTAGACTAGCGGTTTAAATATCCTGCAGTTGTTACTTTTATGAGTGCTTTATCTTCGTCCAATGGCCAACGTTTTTGGCTGGGCGCTTTGCATATTATTCCGCTGTGCTTAGCCGTATTCCCTTGGGGCGTATTGACGGGATCCATGGCGGTGAGCCAGGGGTTTACGCCGCTACAAAGTATTGGCTTGTCGGTGTTTTTATTTGCTGGGGCTGCGCAGTTGGTCACCATCAGTATGGTGGCGGCGGGCAGTGGCTTTGTCGCCATTTGCTTAACCATTCTGGTGATTACCGCGCAGCATTTACTCTATGCGCTGATTTTGCGCGAGCATGTTTCAAGTCTGCCGTTAAAAAAGCGCCTGCCAGTCGCCTTTTTACTGACCGATGAGTTATTTGCCTTAAGTGTCGGCAAAAAATCCTACGACTTTGCTTATTTAATGGGCGCAGGTTTATGTTTTTATTTGGCGTGGATTGGCTTTACCCTGATCGGTGTCGTGCTAGCTGCTTCAGTGCCTAACCTTGCTGACTACCATCTAGACTTCTCGATTGTCGCCACTTTTATCGCTATTGTCGTGCCGATGATTAAACGTCTCAGCAGTTTAGTGGGTGTGGTGATTGCGCTGATGCTGTCGTTAGTGCTCAGCAGTTTAGCGGTACCCGGTGCGATCGTTATTGCCGGGCTACTGGGCATGCTCTGTGCCGTGGGCGTGGCGCGTTGGCGCGGTGAAGCGCTATGATTTGGTTACTGATTTTTACTCTCGCCGGTATTGTGTTTTTCAACCGTTACTTGCTGCTCGAACCGCGCTTGCCGATTCGTTTGCCGAACGTTGTTCGTCAAGCGCTGCAGTATTCTGCACCGTGTTTATTGACCGCGATTTGTGGGCCGATTTTGCTCGGCGATACGGGTTTAAGTGGTTTAGCCAGTAACCCTTATACCTATGCGGCGCTGTTCAGTATTGGCTGCGCGTTAGTGATTAAAAGCATGCTGCTCTCAGTCTTGGTCAGCTTAGCTGGGTTTTATACGCTGCTGTATTTGCTCAACTGAGTGGCGTCAACCGCCACCCAGTTCGTTCAGCTTACGGCTTAGCAGTGCTGACTTTATCGACTAAATACACTAGATGTTGATAGCTGAGATCGCTGTAGCTACTCAGACCTACTTCACAGGTGCGGCTGGTCGAGAAACCGGCACTGCAGCTGCCCACTTGTGTGGCTAAATCGCGTAAGGCATGCTCATTCAGGGCGGGCAGGGTGAAGCCTTTATCACCGGCAAAACCACAGCAATGAATCCCTTCTGGTACGACAACCTCTTTGGCGCACTGCTTGGCGACGGCTAAAAAATTATCGGCTTGATTCAGGTGTTGAGTGCTGCAGGTGATATGCACTGCGATCTTACTTTCCAGAGGCTTAAGTTCTAAGCGCGGCAGCACTTCTTCGCGCAGAAAACGCACTGAATCATAGATCTTTAAACGTGGATCGCTCAGGTCTTTGAGCAAGCGTAAGGTGCACGGACTGGTATCCGAATAAATCGGGTCTTGGCCATTACGGCTGGCGCGCAACAACATTAACGCTAAATCATTGAGTTTATCGGCGGCTTGTTGTGGATAGCCTTTGGAAGCAAAAGGTTGTCCGCAGCAGTTGCCCGCCATACCTTCAGGATAAATAACCTGAAAACCGGCTTTTTCTAGCAGCCGTTGGGTTTTCTCGCGCAGCGGTGTTTGCTCAGCATCTAGATGTGCAGGACCCATCACTTGCGAGACGCAGGAGGAAAAATAGACCACCCGCGGCTTTTTAGATGACGTGATGCTGCTGATCTCTGCGGAAAACTTGACCGCGTGTGGCGTGGCGGTTAAATACACCGGTACTTGGGCAAAGCGCTGGTGCAGTTGTAATGACCAACGATACATACGTGGCGCACCGAGTACTTTACGTGCCAATTCTGCAGCGGTCAGCGCCCAACGAGCGACACCGGCTGCTTGCGCAAACGAGCGCGCCAGGCGCCGTGCTGTATCAGGATGCTGAGCTTGATTAGCGCGTAGTTCGCGGACTAAATCACCGGTATTAATCCCAACTGGACAACGCTGCGCACATAAACCGGTGGCCGCGCAGGTGTCGATGCCGTGGTACTGATAGCGTTCTTCTAACTCGGAGGTATCAATGCCATGACGTTTTTTATCTTGGATATCCCGCCAAGCTACGATGCGCTGACGTGGCGATAAGGTTAAACCATGGGCAGGGCAGACCGGTTCGCAAAAACCACATTCAATGCACTTATCAATCAGCGGGTTGGCAACCGGCATCGGTTTAAGGTTTTTCAGGTGAATCTCTGGATCGTCGGAGAGCACCACATCTGGATTTAAAATGCCTTGCGGGTCGAGCAAACGCTTAATGCGCCACATCAGTTGATAGGCATCGCTGCCCCATTCCAGTTCAACAAAGGGTGCCATATTGCGCCCAGTGCCGTGCTCAGCTTTGAGTGAACCGCCAAACTCGACTGCTACCAGTTGACTGACCGCTTGCATAAAGGCGCGATAACGGGCGATTTCTGCAGGCTGATCAAAGCGCTGGGTAAAGACAAAGTGCAAATTACCTTCGAGAGCATGGCCGAATAGAATCGCTTCGTCATAATGATGCTCATCCAGCAGCGCCAGCAGACGATTAACCCCTGTCGCCAGATGTTCTAATGGAAAGGTGACATCTTCAATAATCACTGTGGTGCCATTTTCACGCACGGCACCGACCGCAGGGAAGGTGTCTTTGCGCATCCGCCAGAGCAGCTCATACACCGCAGGATCTTGGCTAAAGGCAATATGCTGCTCTTTCGGAAAGTGTTCGATGGCGCTGTTGATCTGCTGCAGTTGTTGCTCGAGCAGTGTGTTATCGGCAGCACACGACTCAATCAGCAGCGCGCAGGCTGAGCTACCCAGTTGCTCAATCCAGTCCGGCATACCGGCCATATGTTGCACACTGCGTAGGCTGCGTCGATCTAATAATTCAACTGCGGAAACAGCGTGTTGTTTGAGTACCACGACGGCTTGGCAGCAGGTTTCTACATCATGGAAAACGACTAAGGCGGTGGCTTTGTGTGGATAGTCGGGCACGGTGTCGTAGGTGACTGAACTGATAAAACCCAGCGTACCTTCGGAGCCAACCATTAAATGGGTGAGAATATCCAGTGGGTCGCTGAAATCAATTAAGGCATTTAGCGACAGGCCAGTGGTGTTTTTTAAGCGGTATTTGTGTTTGATCTTGGCTGCCAGCTCGCTGTTATCGCGCGTTTCTATGGCTAACTCGCCAAGCTGCTCTAATAGCTCAGCGTGACTGTGCCGAAAACGGCTGGCGCTGGCGAGGTCAGCACTGTCGAGCACTGTGCCATCCGCCAGTACTACACGCATATCGGCTAAGGTTTGATAGCTATTTTGCGCAGTACCGCAACACATGCCGCTGGAGTTGTTGGCGACAATACCACCAATTTTAGCTGCGTTAATCGAGGCCGGATCAGGGCCGATTTTACGTTGTAAATGCGCTAAAGCTTGATTGGCATGCGCACCAATCACCCCAGGTTGCAGGCGAATACGCTGGCCAGCATCGAGGATTTCTTTGTTATTCCAGCGATCACCTAAGACGATCAAGACTGAGTCGCTGATCGCTTGTCCGGATAAGCTGGTGCCAGCGGCGCGAAAAGTTACAGCTACTTGATGGATGCTGGCTTGTTGCAGGATAAACACCACTTCGGCTTCAGCTTCGACGCGGATTACCAGTTTCGGGATCAAGCGATAGAAGCTGGCATCAGTGCCAAACGTCAGGGTCGATAGCGGGTCAGAAAAACAGCGCTGCGCTGGAATCTGTTGCTCGATAGCACTGAGAAACGCTGCCGGTAAACTCATGCGTCCTCCACGATCAAGACGATTAAATCTTTCGGACCGTGTGCGCCATAAGCTAGGACTTGTTCAATATCCGCTGTTTTTGATGGGCCAGAAATGAGCAGTAAATTACTCGGCATCGGTTTTGGCCAATGCTGCTGAGCTTGATAGAGATTGTCATAAATCTGGCTGGCGTTCAGTAAAGCGATATGCAACGGCGGCACTAAACTCATTAAGCGCGGCTCATCTGGACTGGGCTGCACCACTAAGGTGCCGGTTGCGGCAATACCTGCCAAAGTGCCAGTAAAGCTGGCCGGAACATCATCAAACAGCTCGCGTTTCCACTCTTCAATTGGGCGGTCATAGGCCAACAATTGCAAAGGCTTTTGAGTGGCTTGGCTGTAAGCGCTGAATGCTTTTCCGTGCGCAGTTGCCGGCGCTATAAGCAGCTTGTTCACTTGACGCGCGGCTAATAAATCACTGAGCAACTCAGGCCATTCGCTGTTATTGGTCAGCAGCACTTCACTGTGTACGGCAGTCATCAATTCTTTGAGACGAGTGACACGCTCGGCGATGCTATAGCGCCAAGGCTCATCCACCAATGACGAGTCAAACGGATCAGCGATCGGTGTAGTACCGAGCAGACTGCTGCGTAAATCAGCTAAAATCTTATTTCGAGCACTCATGATTTTTTCTCCAAATGCTGTTTGGCTAATTCATGCAAGCTGCGCGTAGCAGGTTTGGGAGCGCTATGGTTTTGCGTCCATGGGCCGAGGTTTTTTGGCGTTAAGCCACCGAAACGTGTCGCCATAAAGGTGCCAGTTTTATACAGCCAAGGCAGGCTATTAAAATACTGCCAGCCTTTCCATAACAGCCGCTCTTTCGACGAATAACGACTACCTTGGCCGTCCATCACCTGACCGGGCTGCTGTGGTGGCTTAACATTTTCTTCGCGCAAGCGGCGTAATAATGCAGGAATTGGAATCTTCACCGGACAGACTTCACCACAAGCACCGCATAAGGATGAAGCAGAAGGATGATCGGGAGTGTTTTCTAAGCCGAGTAAGTGCGGTGAAATAATCTTGCCGATGGGGCCTGGGTAGACTGTGCCATAGGCTTGACCACCAATGCGGGTATACACCGGGCAGTGATTCATACAGGCGCCGCAACGGATACAATTGAGCGTTTGCCGCAGTTCGCTGTCAGCAAAGGCTTGGCTGCGGCCATTATCGAGCAAAACCAAATGCACTTCTTCCGGGCCATCCAGTTCACCGGGCTGGCGCGGGGCAGAAATCATATTCACATAAGTGGTAATGCCTTGACCCAGCGCCGAGCGGGTCAGTAACGACAGCAGCGGCACGGTGTCTTGTAAGTTGGCGACGACTTTTTCAATTCCGGTCACGGCAATATGCACCGGCGGTACTGTGGTCGACATTCGGCCATTACCTTCGTTTTCGACCAACAACAAAGTGCCAGTTTCGGCGACAGCAAAGTTCACTCCAGAGATACCAATGTCAGCATGAAAGAACTTTTCGCGCAAAATGCTGCGAGCTGACTGAATCAAGCTGTCGACATCATCAGTGTAGGGTATCGCTAAGCGGTGCTCGAATAATCGACCGACTTGCTCAGCATTTTTATGAATGGCCGGCATAATAATGTGCGTGGGTTTTTCATTATCCAGCTGAATAATGTACTCGCCCATATCCGACTCAAGCGCTTCAATACCGTGTTCAGTGAGGTACTCATTCATGGCCATTTCTTCACTGACCATGGACTTGCCTTTGATCACCTGTTTGGCATTACGCGCCTGGGCAATCTTTAACACAATTTCGTTGGCCTCGGCGGTAGTACTGGCCCAGTGCACTTGAATGCCTTGCTGGGTTAAATTGGCTTCCAACCGTTCCAGTAAATCCGGCAGTTGCGATAAAGCGCTGGCACGGACTTTATTACCCAGCTCACGTAGGTTTTCTCGTTCATCTTCGTCAGGCATCGAGATGATGCGCTTACTGATCAATGAGTCCATGGCGCTGCGCATATTGTGGCGCAATTGCTGATCTTTTAACGACAGACGTGCATTGGCTTTTAGGTTGCGCGAGGTGATATCGACGGCGTGGATGCGCTGACTGTTCATAGGCTCGGCTCCTGTTCAACGTGGGTACGCTGCCATAAAAAACTAGCGAGATGTTGGCCCAATAAAGGATTATTTTGTTTCTCAAAGGCGCCGTTGATATTCAACAAACAACCGCAATCAGCGCTGACCACTTGCTGCGCGCCACTGGCAAGTAAAGATTGGGTTTTATCGGCAACCATGGCCCCAGAAATATCAGGCATACGCACAGAGAAAGTACCACCAAAACCACAGCATTCGCTTTCGTGGTCATGTTCAACGCGTTCAACTTGGGCTAGCTGACCGAGCAAGGCACGCGCATGCAGATGGGTATTCATTTCGCGTCGTGCCGAGCAGGAGGTGTGCAGTGCGACTTGCAAGGGTGCGCCATGATCAGCGAGTTGGACTTTACAGACATGTAATAAAAACTCAGCCAGCTCATAGGTGCGTGCGGCGAGATTTTGCACCTGGGCCAGCATCTCCGGTTCGTCTTTAAATAAGTCAGGATAGTGCTCACGAAACATTCCGGCACAAGAACCTGAAGTGACCACGACCGGCCAATCGTTGGCAAAGAGTTTTAGCTGTGAGCGCGCGACTTCACGAGCCTGATCGGTATAGCCTGACGTGTAAGCCGGTTGCCCGCAGCAGCTTTGCCCTTGCGGGAAATCGACGGCGATGCCTTCGCGTTCTAACAAGTAAATCGCATCCATCCCCGCTTCAGGAAAAAACAGATCCACCACACAAGTGCCAAACAAATATACCTGTGCGGGTTTGTTAGCAGGGTAGGTGCGCGCTGGTTTGCGTGGTGGTGCAACCCGAGTTTCTTGAGGTGCGGCGTTATAAAATTGATTGCTCATAGTCAGCTCCGGCGGCGTGAATAGGGAAGCGCAAGCGGGTCAAACATGCACTCAGTGTACGCATGTCTGACTCGTTTCGAATATAGCGTTAAGGCATTAAAGGGTCACTGACCCCTAGGACATTCACGGCAAATAACACAATCAGTCCGGTGAAAAACACGTAGTACAAGGTCGGCCAAATGGTTTTTCTTAAAGTTGAGCCTTCTTGCCCGAGTAAACCTACAGTAGCAGAGGCGGCAACGACGTTATGAATGGCAATCATATTGCCGGCTGCGGCGCCAATTGCTTGACCGGCAACAATGATGGCGGTGGAAATACCGAGGTTCTCGGCCACGCCAAACTGGAACTGGCTAAACATCATATTGCTGATGGTGTTTGAGCCGGCAATAAAGGCACCAAGCGCACCGATACTGGGAGCGAGCAGTGGGTAAATGCCGCCGACGCTGTCGGCAATAAAGCGCGCCATAGTAATCGGCATACTCGGAATATCTGCGGCATTGATACCGGAGTTAATCAGAATGCGCACCATTGGCACGGTAAACAGCAAAACAAATCCCGCACCGATTAAAATGCGACTTGATTCGCTTAACGCAGAACGGAAACGCTGCCACTGCATTTTATGTAAAAAGTATGCGCTGCAGGCGACAAACACTAAGATGCCACCGGGCAAATACAGCGGCATAAAGTCAGCATTGATACCCGCTTCACCTAAGATATTAGGAAACTTAATCACTACGGCTTTCATCGCGCTACCCACGCTGGGGAAGACACGGCTGATGACTAATAATAAACCGACTAAAACATAGGGTAACCAAGCTAACCAGCTACTCATCGGCTTGCTGGTCACGTTGTCCAGTTTCATTTCAATCGAACCCAACCACTCGCTCGGCCATTCTTTGGCTGGGGCAAAGTCCCACGTGGTTTTTGGCGTGAGGAAGTTAAAGCGTGCGGCGCTGGTAACAATCGCTAAACCGATTAAACCGCCTAACAATGATGGGAACTCTGGGCCTAATAAAATTCCGGTTGCGGCATAAGGAATAGTGAACGCTAAACCAGCAAATATTGCGAATGGGATAATTTCTATAGCGGCTTTCCAGCTTTTCTCTTTACCAAAAAAGCGCGTCAGCATTAACACCATAATCAATGGGATGATAGTGCCCACTATCGCGTGAATAATAGCGACTTGATTGGTAATCAGTTGGAGAAAACTGGCCCAGTCTGAGCCATTAGCTAAGAGTTGCGTACCAACGGCTTCGCTGTCTAAACCACTGGTAATACCAATGATGATCGGTGTGCCGACCGCGCCGAAGGATACCGGGGTACTTTGCACGAGCATGCCCAACATCACCGCCGCCATCGCTGGAAAACCGATAGCCACCAAGAGTGGTGCGACAATCGCGGCTGGCGTACCAAAACCTGATGCCCCTTCAATAAAGCAGCCAAATAGCCAAGCAATAATAATGGCTTGCACGCGGCGGTCGGGGCTGATGGTCATAAAACCCGTACGAATCGACTGGATCGCACCAGAATGTTTTAGAGTGTTAAGCAGAAGAATAGCACCAAAGATAATCCACAAGACTCCAGCGGTAATCACCAGTCCTTGCAGGGTTGAGGCTAACACGCGATTAAAACTCATCTGCCAAAAGGACAGCGCAATGGCTGCCGTCATGGCGAATACCAACGGCATCGCATGCTTAGCAGGCCAACGTAAACCAATCAGCAAGATGGCGGCGAGTAAAATCGGTGAAAAGGCTAATAGAGCCAGTAAACTAGACGGCATCGTGCAACTCCAATAGCTGCTCTATGCAACTGGCAGGATAAAAGGCAAAGGTAGACATATTTGACATGGTTGAGGCCCTTCGATGTTGTTGTTTTTATACAATTGGTAAGACCAGTTGACAGTCTGGTGTTTTTAGTTAAATACGCTAGGCGTTATCTGTCAAATAATTTGTTTGCTACTTTAGTCGAGAGTGACTGTTTGCGAGGGTTCTGCAAGCGCGTTATACGCTGCTGAAAAAAAGGCTTTGTGTTAGCCTAGAACATCTTAATCGGCTGTTTTAGTAAGGTAAGAAGAGCGCCATGAGCTTTGCACATATACAGCAGCGCCGTTTGTCGGATGACATTGTTGAGCAGTTGGAAACGATGATTTTGGAAGGCACCTTGCAAGCCGGCGAGCGCTTGCCGGCCGAACGTAAACTGGCGGAGCAATTTGGTGTCTCGCGTCCGTCGTTACGTGAGGCAGTGCAAAAATTAGCGGCTAAAGGTTTAGTGATCAGTCGCCAAGGGGGTGGCAATTACGTCAGTCAAGACGTGGGCACCACCTTTAGTGATCCATTGCTAGCTTTGCTGGCTAAAAAGCCTGATGCGCAAAAAGATTTACTCGAGTTTCGCCACACGCTGGAAGGTGCTTGTGCTTATTATGCCGCGCTGCGCGCCACGCCAGCCGATCATGAGCGTTTAGACATAGCTTTTGCTCAGCTCGAAGCCTGTTATGCCAGTACCGATAGTGCATGCCGTGCCGAAGAAGGTTTGGCTGATGCGCGTTTTCACTTAGCGATTGCTGAAGCCAGTCACAATGTGGTGTTGCTGCACACGATTCGCGGCTTGTTTGATTTGTTACGCGGCCATGTGGTGACCAATATTGGCGGCATGTACACGCAACGCAGTGAAACCCGCGATATGCTCATTGAACAACACCGCGCACTCTATCAAGCCATCAAGTCTGGACAAGCGGAGCAGGCGCGGCATGTATCCAATCAACATATTGAGTATGTCTGCGAGGTCTTGGCTGAGGTTGATGAGGAACAGTTGCGCTTACAGCGCTCAGAGCGTCGCAAGCGCATTTAAGCGCTGGCTGACGCACTGCTGTGACAGTTTTGCTGCTTAAAGTTTAGAACTCTGGCGCGGTAAAAGTTTAAGAAAATTATCTTCCGCGATCGCCTGTGCTACTTCTGCAGGCAGCGCTTCTAACACCGGTTCAAAACCTTGCATGGTCTCGCCCAAATTATCAAAGCGACCGACCACATCACTGCCCAGCACAAAACGATCTGGGTAGTCTTTAAATAGTTTTAACCACTTAGGATTAGGTTTACCTTGCTCATCGATTAAATAGGGTTCAATCAGCGTCCACGATAAATCAATATAGAGATTGTCGTGTTCTTTGAGTAAGCGCTGGATCAGTGGCAGTAAAAAATCTAACTCTTCTTGGTGACGATGCAACTCCATACTGGTACCGGCATGTGCCCAGATAAAACGCGTTTTTGGATTTTTACTGAGCGCGTCTTCTAATTCCTCAAGGTATAGAGGGTTGCGCTCGCGCTTCGAGGTGATATTGCTGTGCAGTAAAATCGGTAAATCAAACTCCGCTGCGACGCGATAGACTTTCATCATCGCTTCGTTATTGGCGCGTGGCGTATTGCCGTGCATCAATGCAGTTACGTCATCATGACGGGTAAAAACCTCGCCTATGCCTTGCCAAAATCCAGGGTTCATTTGTAGAGTACGGCGAATATGTGCCGCAGAGTTTTTATCGTTGGCATTAAAACCCGATAAAAAAGGGAAAAAACGCTTTTGCTGTTCAGGTTTTAGCTGTTGTATTGCGTGTAAGACATAGGAGTCAGTGGCGCTATACCAATACAGGGCAGCGTCATCGCCGGCGTAATAGCGGGGTTTTTTAGGCTCGTCTTCTTGCCATTTTTTAGCCACAGGAATACCCATAATGGCCGCGTGACTGATGTTGCCTTGATCCATTGCCTCGAGTAAAGCTTGCATGCCTTCAGACTCTTGAAAGAAGTCGACATAGTGTAAATGCCCGTCAATATAGCTGCGCGCATGCGCCAATGGATTGATTAGCAGCAATAAAGCAGTAAGAAAGACTCTCAGCACAATAGATAACCTTTTAATAACAACTGTAAAGATCAGACGTGGGGATTGGCGCAGAGTTCGTTTAACTGAGAGAAGTAAATAGAAGACGATGCATCTCAAGTGGGAGCACCGTCGATAACATCTGTTCTAATGGGTATAGTTCACGGCCTTATAGAGCAAAAACTCCAGCACCGTTATCGATGCTGGAGTTTAGCGCCACGCAGCATAACTTCTAAGAAGTCACACTGGATTGCCCCTCAGGGCCAGCGTTTTACAACTGCTTGGTGCAGTAGTAGAAATCAACGCACTCGTACTCACCTGACTTAACACGTTCGTCAGCACCGGCAGCAGTCGCTGAAGGTGGAACAATCACGCGATCACCAGGTTTCCAGCCTTCTGGCGTCGCAACGCCGTGTTCGTCGCTGGTTTGCAGTGCATCCAGTAAACGTAAAAACTCATCAATTAAACGGCCGTTGCTCATTGGGTAGTACACCATCGCGCGCAAAATACCATTAGGGTCAATGATAAAGGTGGCACGCACCGCTGAGGTGTCTGCCGCACCCGGGTGGATCATGCCGTAGGCGCGGGCCACATCCATTTTCAGGTCAGCAATAATTGGGAATGGAATCTCCACACCAAATTTTTCTTTAATATTACGCATCCAAGCAATGTGCGAGTGATGGCTATCAATAGATAAACCTAATAGCTCACAGTTACGAGCGTTGAACTCAGGCGCCTTTTTAGAGAAGGCAATAAATTCAGTGGTACACACTGGGGTAAAGTCAGCGGGGTGTGAGAACAGCACCAACCACTTGCCTTTATAGTCATCTAAGCATTTTTCACCATCTGTAGTCGGTGCTTTAAACTCTGGTGCGCGTTCGTTTAAACGTGGTAAACCGTAAGCAGCAGTATCAGTCGCTTGCATGATGTCTCTCCTGGGGTGTTTGCTTAACTTAGATACAATTTAACATTATTTTAAATATAATAAATTATTATATATTAATTGGCGTTATAGCTTTTTGCTATTGATTAGAATGCGCTTGAGTTTCGGCTAGGCGGGGCTAAGAGGCTGAAGTATTTGAGCTGCTGAACTCTATCTATGCATAGAGTTCAGCAATGTAGCGCTAGGTGTGAAGTGGGCAGAACGCAATTATTACTTGACGACTAAAATAGGAATATTGCAGTTTTCTAACATTTTTAGTGTGTTACTGCCGATAAAGAACTGGCGTAAGCGTGATCCAGAAAATGCGCCCATCACCAACATATCAATGGCCTGAGTCTGCTGATAGTCGAGTAGTTGCTTAGCAATATCGCCTTCTAAATAGCGAGTTGTCACGGTAAAGCCATCAGTTGTTAAGCGCTCAGCGGCCTGTGCAAACTTTTCTTCTAAATCAGGTTGTTTGTTTTTGATCGTTACCAAATGACAGTGTAAACCGCGTAATAAATCACTGGCCAAAATACGCTGCAGAGCGAGGTCGGTTGTTTCACGGCCGTCGTAAGCCAGCATAAAACTTTGCGGCTGGATAAAATCATGCGGCGTAATTAGCACGGGCGTATTAATTTGACGGAGCAAACTTTCAACTTGTGTGCCTAAAACAATCGTTTTTTTATCTGTGTGTGTGCCTGAGTGCCCAATGATAACTAAGCGTGCCGTGCTTTCTAGCGTTAACAGATTGTCAATAAACTCACCGTGACGCTGGACGGTTTCTACTGGGCTGCAGCCTGCTTCTTGTGCTTTGCGTTCAGCCGTTGCTAATAATTCTTTGCCGAGCTGTAAAGCCACTTTGGCGCGCAGTTGATCTAAGGTAGCTATTTCGCTGAGCAGTTTGGAGCGCGCACCTAGGCCAATAGCGCCGGAGAGATCATTGCTGTCAGGTATCTGCTGTTTTTCAATACTGTGTAAAAAAAGCAGCGGGCTATTAATCTTTCCCGCCACCCAAATGGCAGCATCTTGCACGCTGGTCGACCAAGTTGATTCATCAATGCAGGCTAGAATTTTTTGCATAACGCAGTCCTTAATGGTCACTCATTAGTTTTTCAATCGTTCGGCTTGAGTTGTGCGTGCCAAACGTATCAATCACTGTTTTGCTGGCTTCATTGCTGCCAATGATGCTGACGTCTGCGCCAAGACGTTGGTATTTAATGACGATTTGATCCAGCGCAGCCACTGCGCTGATATCCCAAAAGTGTGCATGGGTTAAATCAATGATGACTTTATCTGTTGCGTAGGAAAAATCAAATGCGGCAAAGAGCTTTTCTGCTGAAGCGAAAAATACTTGGCCGATGACTTGATAGTGTAATTCAGAGCCTGTTTGCTCTTGTTTGACGATCATCAAACGACCAATTTTATTGACGAAAAATAGCGCCGACAACAGCACGCCAGCCAATACACCCAGCGCTAGATTATGGGTGCTCAGCACTACAGCCACGGTACTCAGCATGACAATATTGCTAGAGATTGGATGCTTTTTAAAGTCTTTTACAGAGCTCCAAGAGAAGGAACCGATCGACACCATAATCATCACGGCAACCAAAGCAGCCATCGGGATCTGTTTAATCCAGTCGCTGAGAAAAACCACCATAATCAATAAGAAAAAGCCGGCACAAAAAGTTGATAAACGGCCACGACCGCCCGATTTAATATTAATCACCGACTGACCAATCATCGCGCAACCGGCCATACCGCCGAGCAAGCCTGCACCAATATTGGCGATACCTTGGCCTTTACACTCTTGGTTACGGTTGCTTTTGGTGTCGGTTAATTCATCAAGAATATTGGCGGTCATCAGTGATTCTAGTAAACCAACAATGGCGAGGCCGACAGCATAGGGCAGGATGATGGCGAGTGTTTCTAGAGTCAACGGCACGTCTGGCCATAGAAAGATGGGTAATGTATCGGGTAATTTACCCATGTCACCGACGGTGCGGACATCTAAGCCTAAGTAGATCGCCGCAGCGGTCAAAGCAACAATGCATATCAGTGTGGAGGGTATGCTTTTGCCGACTTTAGGGATCAGTGGAAAGAGATAAATAATCCCTAAACCCGCCGCTGTTACCGCATAGACATGCCAAGTGACATCGGTCAGCTGCGGCAGTTGTGCGATAAAGATCAGAATCGCCAGAGCATTGACAAAGCCTGTGACCACTGACTTGGAGACAAAACGCATCAGGTTGCCGAGCTTTAAATAACCGATCACGATTTGCAGCACACCGGTTAACAGGGTGGCCGCTAATAAGTACTCGAGGCCATGCTGCTTCACTAGAGTCACCATTAACAGCGCCATCGCACCGGTCGCGGCTGAGATCATACCGGGTCTGCCGCCAACAAAAGCAATAATGACGGCAATACAGAAAGACGCATACAGGCCAACTTTAGGATCGACACCGGCAATAATGGAAAAGGCGATGGCTTCAGGAATCAAAGCGAGGGCGACAACTAGACCTGACAAGAGATCGCCACGGATATTAAAAAACCATTCATTGCGCATATTTTTAAACATAATTTATCCATGCCGCTGACGGCGTACTGCAGTCAGGCTTAACGAGCACTGAAACCTATCAGTCTAAGTTTTAGTAGGTAGAGGGCTAGCGCTGAGCGAGAGTGAAATGCTGCAGCTCAGTAGCGGGTAACGCGTGCATTTTAGTAGACCAATTTTAACAGGTCGATGGTCTGATGCGTTGTGCAGTTGCTTGTGCAAAAACAGGCGTAAGTTTAGCAGACTAGGCGCTCGATTCAATTGTTGTTCTGCGGCTTATGGATGTTTACGCTTTTTATGTCGTACTGATGATCAGTGTTTAGCATGAGTTAGCGGCATGCGGGTGTAAGGTATTATTCGCATACAACGAGCTTAGCCCAATATCACCGGCACATTTTGATAACCGCCTAGCGGAGGTTGTTCGCGTTGCAACGACTGATCGGGTGCCAGCGTAATGCTGCTGGTACACGCCAATAACGCTTGCGTGGCAATTCTGAGCTGCCACGTGGCCAGCAAGCGGCCAGGGCAGACATGTTTGCCAATACCGTAAACCAAGTTGTCCGCCGCGTGAGCGTGCGGAGCGAAAGTGTTATCGGCAAATACTGCGCTATCGCGGTTGGCTGAAGTCCAGTTCAATTG
This sequence comes from Denitrificimonas caeni, assembly GCF_905120345.1. Taxonomy (GTDB): domain Bacteria; phylum Pseudomonadota; class Gammaproteobacteria; order Pseudomonadales; family Pseudomonadaceae; genus Denitrificimonas; species Denitrificimonas caeni_A. Next base: position 342,675 of record NZ_CAJHOA010000003.1, read on the forward strand.
TACCCGAGCGCCGCTGGGTAATTGATGCTGACCTAGAGTGACAGGGCAGGTGGTGACGCGCCGGTTCGATACGAAAGGATCATCAATTCTCAGGATTTCATCAATTACTGCTTCCAGTTCAGTATCGGAGGCGCGACTCAAAGAGCCGATTTGCTGAGGATGCTGCAGTAGAAAGGCGACGATGACCCCAACACATAAAGCGATAGAGCCTAAATCACCGCCAGTCCAGTTGCGTAAAATAGACACTAACTCGGCTTCGCTTAATAGGCGCCCATCAACCTGCTCGCGGCACAAACGGCTGGTGAGATGATCCGCTGCGGCAAGGTCGTCGCTACTACGAAGCGGGCGAATGATGGACAGAATAATGTCATCAAAGTCTTGCGCAACCTGCGCCATTTTAGTGCTGTTTTGTGAGCGAGTAGCGCGGTGATTATCGCGCATCCATTGCAGCAGTTTCGGCTCTAATGCCGCAGGCCAGCCTAGCCAAGCGCACTGTGCGCGTACAGCAAATACGGCGCCAATGTCGCTGACGGCATTTAACGCGGTATTTTTAGGTAATGAGCTCATCAGTTCTGCTGCGATTTTTTTAAAAACCGGCAGGTAAGGGCTGAGAGCTTCACGACTCAGATGACGCTCGATGACTTCGCGAAAAAGGCGGTGTTGGTGACCATCGAGGCCATTAGGTACTTGTAAGAAGCGCGAGACCTGACTGGAAAAACGCGTGTCATCTAAAGCGGCGGCTTTTATATCGGCGTGGCGTAGCAGGATCCAGTCACCCGCTTCGTTTTTTACCACGTCATGTTGCTGACGCAGCGCATCGGTGAGCGTGCGTAAATCGCTATTAAGATTGGATACCTCGTTGGACAGATAAATAGTCATAGTCGATTCTTCATCAAAAGGGCATAGATATGTGCTGATCCGAAAGACAAATTTAGGGCAAATAGGTGGATATGGCGCTGACGACGATCAAGAATAATTAAGGCAGATTCTATCTGGCTGGGAAGCAGAGCATCCATAGCGCTATGGATGTCAGAGCGTATACTTAAACGGGTAAATACGTCTTGTCATCATTCTGTCATTTACAAAGGCTGTAATACGCATGACATAATTAAAGTGTGGACGATAGGATTAACCCATGACCGAGAAAACTGTGCTGATTGTTGATGACGAAGCGGCGATTCGGGAGATGCTTAGCGTTGCTTTACACATGGCCGGCTACCAGTGTTTAGAAGCGCAAGACGCGCAGACCGCGCACGCTTTAATCGTTGACCATCAGCCTGATATTATTTTGCTCGATTGGATGATGCCAGGCGTTAGCGGTATTGAATTAGCACGCCGCCTGAAACGTGATCCCGCCAGCGTTGATATTCCAATTATTATGCTGACCGCGCGCAGCGAAGAAGATAATAAAATCCAAGGCTTGGAAGCAGGTGCCGATGATTACATCACCAAACCTTTCTCGCCGCGCGAGCTGGTCGCACGCTTAAAAGCGGTGTTGCGACGTACGGCTAGTGCTGGTATTGATCAGCCGATCGAAGTGGAAGGCTTACGTTTAGACCCCAGTAGTCAACGCGTTAGCTCAGGAGACAGGGCGCTCGATATTGGCCCGACCGAGTTTCGTTTACTGCAGTTTTTTATGACCCACCCCGAGCGCGCCTACAGTCGCAGTCAATTACTTGATCAAGTTTGGGGGGGTAATGTCTATGTTGAAGAGCGTACGGTTGATGTGCATATTCGCCGTTTACGCCTTAATTTAGGGGTAAAACATAAGCACCTCGTGCAAACTGTGCGCGGTACCGGTTACCGCTTTTCAACCAAGGTGTAAACAGCTAATGGTCGGCCGTTCGTCATGAAACTATTGTTGCGAAAAGAAATACTGCGCCTCGTGGCGTGGCTGCTGTTAGGTGCAGTGCTGGGTTATTACTGGGATCAGCCGGCGCTGGGTGCAGCCGTTGCACTGTTAGTTTTACTCGGTCAGCATATTTGGCAATTACAGCGATTAGTGCGCTGGCTGCAAGCACCGCATGAGACGCCTCCTGAGGCTCAGCGACTCTGGGGCGAGGTGTTTGATGGTATCTACCATTATCAGCGTCGCCAAAAAGCTGATCAACAACAGTTGGCACAACTGCTTGAGCGTATTCAGGATTCGAGCCAAGCGCTGCGCGACGGTGTCGTTATGATTGATCATAAGGGTGACCTCGAGTGGTGGAATCATGCTGCAGAAAAACTCTTGGGTTTATCCGAAAGTAGCGATCGTGGACAACCCATCACCTACTTACTGCGCCATCCACAGTTTGTTGATTATTATGAAAGCCAAAACTATCAAGAACCCTTGGTACTGCCATCGCATCTCAATGAAGAGCATTTTTTAGAATATCAAATCACTCTCTTTGGCGAAAATGATCGTCTATTGTTGGTGCGCGACTGCAGTAAAATGAAAGGCCTCGAACGTATGCGCCAAGACTTTATTGCGAATGTCTCACACGAGTTACGCACACCGCTCACCGTGCTTTCTGGTTATTTAGAAACCTTCAGTGACTATGCCGAACAGTTGCCGACGCACTGGCAACGTGGCTTAACCTTGATGACCCAACAATCGGCGCGAATGGAGCACCTCGTCACTGATCTACTGACGCTCTCGCGTTTAGAAACCAGTGATTTTAAAGCCGAAGCGGAGCCGATCAATGTCGCTGAGTTATTGGCGGCGATTCGTGTCGATGCGCTGGCGCTATCTGGTCAGCAGCATCAAGTGCTGGTCGATGCAGATACGCAGTTGTATCTGCGTGGTTCAGCTAATGAGCTACGCAGTGCTTTTTCCAATTTGCTGTTTAACGCGGTGAAATATACGCCGCAGGGTAGCTGCATTGAACTGCGTTGGTATCACGATTCAGATGGTGCTTACCTCGAAGTAAAAGATGATGGTCCCGGAATTGATAGCAAACACTTAGCCTTTCTCACTCAGCGTTTTTACCGGGTCGACAGTAGCCGCTCCAGCCAAACCGGCGGCACAGGCTTGGGATTGGCGATTGTTAAACATGTGTTGTTACGCCATCAAGGACGCTTAGAGATCAGTAGTGTTGCAGAGCAGGGCAGTTGCTTTACCTGTCGTTTTCCACTCAGTCAAACCTTGCTGGGTCGTGCAGCGTAAGCCGTTATCTCGATCGCGCTTACACTGCATTACTAACGGGTTGATTGAGCGCTTAGTCAGCCGCTTGAGTCGATTCTCTGCGTAGGGCAATCGCCGCTTCGATTTGATCGATTTCGCGATAACGCACATCTTTGCCTTCAACCAAATAAATCACATATTCAGCCAAATTACTGGCGTGATCGCCGACCCGCTCTAATGAGCGTAGCACCCACATAATGCTCATTACTTGCGAGATCGAACGTGGGTCTTCCATCATAAAAGTGATCAAAGCACGTGTGGCTGAGCGGTATTCTAAGTCGACATTTTCATCTTCACGCAATACCGCTAGCGCCTGAGTACTGTCAAAACGGGCAAAAGCATTCAGTGCATCTTGCACCATCTGCCGCACATGATTGCCGAGATGGCGTACTTCAATATAACCGCACGGCGAAGCACCCTCCTCGGCTAATTTTAAAGTAGCACGCGCAACTTTGCTGGCTTCATCACCAATGCGCTCTAAATCAGCGGTGGCACGAATTACGGCCAAGACTAAACGTAAGTCCGACGCGGCCGGCTGACGGCGGGCAAGAATTTGCGTGCAGTATTCATCAATGTCTAACTGCAGTTGATTGACTTGGGCATCTTTGCCACGCACCTCGCTGGCTAAACGCGTATCGCCATCCAGTAACGACTGCACCGCATCCTTAACTTGCTGCTCAACCATACCGCCCATCTCTAGCAACTGGCTGCGGATTTCTTCCAGTTCTTGATTAAACTTCTGAGAAATATGGGTGCTATGTGCGTCTTGATTAATTTTCATAAAATGGATCCACCTGTGGCTTAAGTTCTTTATTTCAGCCGAACATGCATCGCGCTGACGTTAACTGCAGATTGCATTTCTCTTGTAGGAGGAGGCCATGCCTCCGAACAGCGGCGTACGCTTACACATGTTGTACGTCCCGGTTAAGTGCTATCGCAGGTATAGCCCGCTCTTACACAAGTGTTGCAACGGCTTCTTAGCCGTAACGTCCAGTAATGTAGTCTTCAGTCTGTTTGTTGGCTGGGTTAGTAAACAAGGTATCGGTGTTATCAAACTCCAGCAGTTGGCCTAAATACATAAACGCGGTGTAGTCGGACACGCGCGCGGCTTGCTGCATATTGTGGGTGACGATCACGATGGTGAAACGATCTTTTAAGTCGTTAAGCAACTCTTCGATTTTCAAGGTGGAAATAGGGTCCAGCGCTGATGCAGGCTCATCCAGTAGCAACACTTCTGGTTTGACCGCGATGGTCCGAGCAATCACCAAACGCTGCTGCTGGCCACCGGACATACCCAGCGCCGACTCATGCAAGCGGTCTTTGCTTTCATCCCAGATCGCGGCAGAACGCAGCGCCCATTCCACGGTTTCATCTAATAAGCGCTTATTCTTAATGCCTTGAATGCGTAAACCATAGGCGACGTTTTCATAAATGGTTTTCGGGAACGGATTGGGCTTTTGAAATACCATGCCAACGCGGCGGCGCAAATCGGCAACATCCACGCCTTTGGCGTAAATATTATGGCCATCAATCGTCACTTCTCCTTCAATACGTACGCCATCCACCAAGTCATTCATCCGATTAAACGAACGTAACAAGGTGGATTTACCGCAGCCCGATGGGCCAATAAATGCGGTAATGCGTTTTTTCGGAATTTGCATAGTGATGCCATTCAGCGCTTTGCTAGCCCCGTAGTACAGGTGCATATCTTTTACATCAATACAGGGCGTTTCATTGGCCAAGCTCAATTGCTGCGATTGCCGTCCGAGTGCGCTGAATTTCATCGCATGTGAAGCGGTTGTGGTCGAGTTCATGATGGCTGCCTTTTTATAAAATAAATCATCAATTACATATCCAGCGCACGGAATTTCTCGCGCAGACGGTTACGAATACCAATCGCGGTCAGGTTGAGCACCGCAATGACCACCACCAACATCAAGGCTGTGGCATACACCAAGGGGCGTGCGGCCTCGACGTTAGGGCTTTGAAAGCCAACATCGTAAATATGAAAACCTAAGTGCATAAATTTGCGTTCTAAGTGCAGGAACGGTGCATTAATATCCAGCGGTAAGTTTGGTGCCAGTTTGACTACACCGACTAACATCAGCGGTGCGACCTCACCGGCGGCGCGCGCTACTGCGAGAATCACCCCAGTCATCATCGCTGGACTGGCCATCGGAATCACTACGCGCATTAGCGTTTCAAATTTTGTCGCACCTAAGGCCAACGAGCCTTCACGCACTGAACGTGGAATCCGTGACAGACCTTCTTCGGTGGCGACAATCACCACCGGTAGTGTTAGCAACGCTAAGGTTAACGAAGCCCACAATAAACCTGGGGTACCAAAGGTTGGCGAAGGTAAAGCTGGGGCATAAAACAGCTGATCTAAACTGCCACCCAAAAAGTAGACAAAAAAGCCTAAACCAAACACGCCGTAAACAATGGATGGCACACCGGCGAGGTTATTCACGGCAATGCGAATAATCCGTGTGATCAGCCCTTGGCTGGCATACTCACGTAAATACACCGCAGCAACCACTCCGAAGGGGGTGACGATCAGCGACATAATCATCACCATCAACACGGTGCCAAAGATCGCTGGAAAAATACCGCCCTCGGTATTGGCTTCACGCGGATCATCGGAAACAAACTCCACCAGTTTGAGAATATAGTGCTGAGTTTTCTCTAATAAGCTCAGCGAGTTGGGCTGGTACAGGCGTACGATTTCACTAAAGTTAACCTCTTTTGCCTGGCCATCTGCTGTCATTAACATCAAGGTATCGCGCTTGAACGGCGTATACAGCGCCATCAGTTCGGCTTCTTGGTTGGCATAATCGGCTTGCAGCAGCGTTTTTTCAGCGTGCAGTTGCGCTAGGTTTTCCGCTGTATTCTGGCCCTTGAGTTGCAAGCTGCGCTCTTCTAAACGCAATTGTTCTAACGCATAGTTAATCGCACCAATCGCGCCGCTCTCTAAACCTTTAATTTTCTGATAAATCACCGTGGCGCGCTCGGCTCTGCGTAGTACCTCATCCCAGAGCTGGTTTTCAGCTGGGCTTTGCTCAGCAATTAATTTTCCATTTTCTTTAATACCAACAATGTAGCCATAGAAATTACCCCATTCGCGTCGCTCAAGGGCAATGGCTTGTTTGGGGTACTGCAGGTCACTGAGTTGATGCTCTAAGACCCAGCGAAAGTCCGAACCATAGACCTCACGGTTGCCGACTTTAATCAGTTGCCGATCGAGAATCTGTAGCCCTTCAGGCACCGGCAGCCCAGCATTACGAATCTGCTCAGCGGTGACTTGCTCACGCTGCACCCGCTCACCGAGCACCGGCATCTGTAGGCCTTGGCTATCGGTATATTTGTACTCTTGCAAACTGGCCGGCCAAAAATGTACCAAACCACGCGAGGCAATCACACCGAGTAATCCCAACACCAACACCACGCTGATCGCTACCGCACCGGCATTCAGCCACACCCAAGGGCTACCACTGGCGACCCATTTTTTCAGCGAAACCTGCATATTGTTTGCTCCCAAACCTGTATCAATGCTGTATTAAAGCGTGCTGTATTTTTTACGCAGTCGTTGTCGCACCAGATCCGCCAAGGTGTTCACCACGAAGGTAAATAAGAACAACACCAAGGCTGCCAGAAATAAAATGCGGTAATGGCTGCTGCCGAGTGCTGACTCGCCCATTTCTACAGCGATATTGGCCGCCAGAGTGCGCATGCCTTCAAAGATATTGGCATTCATAATTGGCGTATTACCGGTCGCCATCAAGACAATCATGGTCTCGCCTACGGCACGGCCCATACCAATCATCACCGCTGAAAAGATACCGGGGCTGGCGGTGGGTAATACCACTCGAACCAAGGTTTGCCAAGGCGTTGCCCCGAGTGCTAAAGAGCCATGGCTCAAAGATTTCGGCACACCAAATAAGGCATCTTCAGCAATTGAATAAATCGTTGGGATCACCGCGAAACCCATGGCAAAGCCCACCACCATGGCGTTGCGTTGGTCAAAATCAATGCCTATATCATTACTCAGCCAATTGCGCATATCACCATCAAAAAACCATAGCTCTAGCGGCTGGCTTAAGCTGAAAGACAACCAACCCAGCAGCGCCACCAATGGAATCAAGATCACCACATGCCAACCCTCTGGGATGACATCACGCAGACGGTCCGGTAGCTGTGCCCAAGCAAAAGAAAACGCCATAATGCCCAGTGGGATGATCAGTAGCACCGCAAACACGCCGGGCAGGTGGGTTTCCATAAAGGGTGCTAAAAACAAACCGGCAAAGAATCCTAAAATAACCGTCGGCAAGGCTTCCATCAATTCAATCACGGGTTTGATTTTGCGGCGTACAGCAGGTGCCATAAAGTAGGCGGTGTACATCGCGCCACACACAGCCAGCGGCACCGATAGCAACATCGCGTAGAACGCCGCTTTTAGTGTGCCGAAAGCTAGCGGTGTCAGACTGAACTTTGGCTCAAATTCGGTAGATGCTGAAGAAGACTGCCAAGTGTATTGTGGTTCGCTATAGCCTTCGTACCAGACCTTGCCCCACAGTGATTTCAATGAGGTTTCTGGATGCGGGTTGTCGATGGCATAACGATGGAAAACACCTTGCGTGTCCTGCATGAGTAACATGGATGCACGCGGGGCTAAGGCGGCGAGTAAAGGTGCGCCGCTCAGTAGTGGTTGATCAATGGCTTTCTTTTCTGCGGTGGTATTGAAAATGCCCACGCGGCCCGTGCTATCAATCGCCACAAAACCTTTGCGGCGTTGCTCGGCTTCCAAGACTTTAATCGGCGCATCAGCTAATTTCAACGTGCGGATTTTAGTCAGCTGCTGCTGATTATGCTCATCACGCACCATAAAAAACTGAGTGATCTGCCCTTGTGAATCACCGACTAACAATGATTGCTGCGCCAGTTGAAAAACCATCTGCGTCACCTGTTGTCCTGGAGCAACCAAGGGCAGGGTGTGCAGCAGCTGAATATTTTGCAGATCTCTGGCGTTATACACATCCAAGCGCCCGCTGTGATGCAGAGCAAAGATAAAGTGGTGATCGGGGGCAATCAGTAAACGCTGGTACAACGTGCTGCTGGGAAAATCGATAGGCTGCAGAGTTTCTTCTACTTCACCGCTGATAAAGTCAGTGCGCTGGCGCAACAACGCCATCACAATTTGTCCGTCACCGACCAAGCCAGCCAGTAACATGCCATCCGGGGATTGTTGTTGGGTAATCGCAGTCAGCGGTCGTTGTTGTGGATCCAGCTGCAAGGTCTTGCCGTTAAACAATTGGGTGACCTGCGGCTTAACCCCTAAACGTTGCCCTTCGCTATCAAAGGCGACTTTAAAGGTGGTCGCCACGGCCAATGCTTGGCCATTACTCAGACCTAGCAACAAGGTGTCATCGCCGGGCGTTTTGACCTTTAGACTGGTAATGGTCGCGTCAGGCAGCGCCAGTTGTTGCTCGAATAAAGGCTCGCCGTTTTTCGCATTGATAAAGAGTAACTGACCGCTTTCAGTCAGCAACGCGGCAATTTCATTCTGCTCTTCAGTAAACATCGTGAGGATTGTGCTGGAGCGTGCTGGCTCAGACAGTGCAAAACTACTTTCTTGCTGGATACTGGCGCTTTTAAACAGCGGCACCACTTCATAGAGCAGATAAAAGAAAATCAGCGTGATGGCGGCGATCACACTCAAACCTCCGAGCGCAATCGCACGTTGTGCAAATCTATCTTTCCAAGCACGGAATTTACGACGAGCGCGAATACGCGGGCTGTTTAACTCCTGCTCGAGTAGCGACGATATATCCTGCATAGCCTGACCCTTGAACGAAACGTTGCATGCACTTTAAGACGTTTGTGTGACAGTAAAATGACAAATAGAAAAAGGGGCCTAAGCCCCTTTTTTGTATCGACCTAAGATCTATCTATAAATCGAGATCTTTATGCAGACGCGCAACCACAGCTGCTGGCAATGGCACGTAACCATCGCGGTTCACCACTTCTTGGCCTTGCTTAGATAACATCAACTTAACAAACTCACGATCTAGCGGTGCTAAGGCTTGATTAGGGCGTTTATTGACATACACATAGAGGTAGCGTGACAGTGGGAAACTACCCGAAGCAGCCTGTTCCGGTGTGGCTTCGATAAAGGCTTCGCCCTCTTTAGTTGCCAAAGGCACTGCGCGTACAGATGAGGTGCGATAGCCAATGCCAGAATAGCCAATCGCGTTCAAAGACGACGAGACTGACTGCACGACTGAGGCTGAACCTGGCTGCTCATTGACGTTGTTTTTAAAGTCGCCTTTGCATAAGGCGTTATCTTTAAAGTAGCCATAAGTCCCTGATACCGAGTTACGACCGTACAGCTGAATCGGACGCTCAGCCCATGCACCGGTTAGGCCTAAATCACCCCAGCGGGTAATATCCTTGCCAGTACTGCAACGACGCGTTGACGAGAAAATAGCATCCACTTGCGCAATCGTTAGCCCAGCAATCGGGTTGTCTTTATGCACGTAGACGGCCAAGGCATCAATTGCTACAGGGACAGCCGTCGGGCGGTAGCCGTGGCGCTCTTCAAAGGCTTGAATTTCGCTGTCCTTCATCATCCGTGACATCGGACCCATATTCGCCGTGCCTTCGGCCAGGGCTGGCGGTGCAGTAGAAGAGCCTGCAGCTTGGATCTGAATATTCACATTGGGATAATTCTTTTTGTATTCTTGCGCCCACAACGTCATCAGGTTCGCTAACGTATCTGAGCCGATACTGGTTAAATTGCCTGAAATACCACTGGCACGTACATAGTCGGGCAGCTCTGCATCCACCGCAGCGCTGACAGATAATGTTGCGAACGCTGTACAAAGACTGAGCGCCGTAGCAAGTGCTTTCATTTTCACGGTCATAGATAACTCCGATTGATTCACCAAGCTGAACTGGCACATCTGTACCAGCACGGAAGCCTGCGCCATCCGATGACTGCATACTAAGGGGCTTAAATGACAGTTTAATGAAACCACGTTGCTACGTGTCAGGTCAGTCGGCTAAAGGGCTGAAAGAATTAAATCAGTCGCTAGATTACACCGTGCTTTCTTGAATAATTTTCTTGCGAGAGCAGGATTTGAACCTAGACTCTTCGAGTTATGATTGGCTAAGGATGTTCTTGAGTCGCTCTTTTAGATGGTTTTAAGAGCATGCTTTAGAGTCATTTTGGGCTGGATGTGGCCGCTATCAGAATCAGTACACCTCTTAGATATTTTTGCTAATATCAACTCATTTAGGCTTGTATACATAATTGTTTATATATCATTCTATATGCTGAGGTCATCACTTGTGCTCGTGATTCTATTGGGAAAAAACATATGAACTCAAACGACAAGCATGTATTACGTCTATTGGTTGACGATTATTTACGTATGTATGCCACCCGTAATGGTGACCCCATAGACTATTTCAGCGAAGATTTTTCGGGCTTTACCTGTGATGGTGATTTTCTAGTCAAAAATTGTGAGAACTGGCTTACTGTTCCACACCCTGGTTTTACTCAGGTCAACGAGCCTCTGCGTATTGAGCGCAAAGAATTGCTCATTCAATCTCTAACAGAGGCTATCGCTGTAACAACGGGTTTGCTCACTGTTCATCTGCCGATCGGAGAACAAGCCCCACTCGTCAAAACTGTTCGTTTAGTGTTGATATTTCGCAAGGAATCGAGCGGCTGGAAAATTTCTCACAGCAGCCATTCGATCCCATATGACAACATTAAAGATAGCGACGTTCTAGCGCTGTGGGAGCTCGAGCAGCGTAATCAGATGTTAGAAAAACAGATTGTCGAACAAACCAAACAGCTCGCTGAGATCAATAACCAACTCCAGGTTACTAATGAGAAACTTGCACAAACGATTGTAGAAAACCAGCACGCGCAAGATGACTTGCGCAAAAGCGAAGCTCATTTCCGCATGATGACTGAGAATGCTGTTGATGTTGTCTGGAAGCTGGATGCTGAATATCGCTTCACTTATATCAGTCCCGCTGATGAAAAACGCCGCGGCTACAGCGCTGCTGAAGTGTTAGGTCACCACGTCTTTGAAATGTTTGATAGCGAGGGAATTGCATCAATCAAAAGGGCCGCCCAACAAAGGCTGGCGGCTGAAGCACGGGGGATACCACTAACTGACGTCACATTCGAAGCGAGACATAGATGTAAAGATGGCCGCTGGATATGGGGGGAAATATGCTACAACCCCGAGCTTGATTCTGAGGGTAACGTGATTGGCTTCTATGGTATCTCTAGAGTCATAACTGAGCGCAAGCAGATCCAAGACCAAGTGCGTCAATTGGCTTTTTACGACCCGCTAACTAAGTTGGCGAATCGCAATTTGCTTAATGATCGTTTGAGCCACGCCATGGCTGCCAGTAAGCGCAACGCATGCTATGGCGCACTGATTTTTCTTGATCTGGATAATTTTAAACCGATTAACGACTCTCATGGCCATATTGCTGGTGATGTCTTGCTGATTGAAGTGGCGCAACGCTTGAAACAATGTGTGCGTGAAGTTGACACGGTTGCCCGTTTTGGAGGGGATGAATTTATTGTTGTACTCAGTGAGTTAAGTACAAACGAAGCGCTCTCGTATCAACAAGCACAGGGTGTTGCAGAGAAAATCCGCATTTCTCTGGCAGATCTTTATCAGTTGACGGTTAATTATGATGGCAAGGTCAGTACCGCTATCGAACACTCATGCACGGCGAGTATCGGCGTCGTATTGTTCTTGGGGCAAGAGGTCGGCATTGAAGATTTATTCAAACACGCTGATACGGCGATGTATCAGGCCAAAGACAGTGGACGTAATGCCATACAGTTTTACAAACCTGCAGAGTAAGGACCCTGTGATGACTACGAGCGAGTTGCAACATGAATAACACAAAGTCAGTGCTCCTGAAATACTAGGCACAGTGTCAGTTAATGAGGCCAATGGTCTAGCTAAAGGTTTACTAAATAACTTTAAGTTCTTAGACTATACTAACTAAGTCTAAGGCGTTGAGCTGCTATTAATAAAAACTAAAAAGCTTATCGAGTCAAAGCAAGCGTCGTATGTCAATGGATCGTTCACAAACCTTATTACACACTGCATCGCAATTCATTTTGTAACTTGCGAGGAGATACCCTATGCGTGCATTTAAACACCTGATTTATGGTGGCTTATTAGCTGCTGCTATCAGTCCAGCAATGGCTGATGACGGTGAGAAAATCTATAAACAAGGCGGCTCTCAACCGGGCGCTTTAGCGTGTGTCACCTGTCACATGCCCGATGGTAAAGGTATGGATGCCGGTGGCTTCCCTAAAATTGCTGGTGATTCGGCAGTGTATTTATCCAAGCAAATCCATGACTTTAAAAAAGGCTTGCGTGAAAACGCGATCATGCTGCCTATTGCCAGCGCATTAACTGAAGAAGAAATTAAAGCCGTCACTCAATACATGTCGAGTCTTGATAAGGTGCAAGTACCTGAAATCACTCGCGCAAAAACACCTGAGGGTTTAGGTGAGCAGTTGGCTATTCGTGGTGACTGGAGCCGTTCTATTCCTGAGTGTGTTGCGTGTCATGGGCCGGGTGGTGTCGGTGTTGGTGATACGTTCCCACCGCTGGCCGGGCAGGGCGCAAAGTACTTGGCAGCTCAGCTGCATGCATGGCAGCAAGGAACTCGTAAAAACGATCAAAACGATTTAATGGGCCATATTGCGCGCTCACTCACCGAAGAAGAAATCATTGCCGTGGCTGATTACTTTGCTGGTCTTGGTAAATAAGGAGCAAACCATGAAAAAATTATTAGTCAGTATTTTTGCTCTAACCGCTATCAGCACTGCTATTGCGGCACCTATTGCAATGGAAGATCAGTCGCAATTAAAGCCTGCTCCGTCCAAAGCAGAGAGCGAGCAATATCACCTGCCTCCATTAGAAGCGGACTTGCCGGATAATGCTTTTGGTGTAATGGTGCGTAAAGGTCATGCCATCTTTGTTGACACTAAGCGTCAAGTGCCAGAGTTGGTGGGTAACGGGTTGAACTGTGTGAACTGTCACCTCGATCAAGGCCGTCTAGCAAATTCTGCACCGATGTGGGGCGCGTATACGATGTACCCTGCGTATCGTAAGAAAAATGACAAAGTAAATACTTATGCAGAGCGCATTCAAGGTTGCTTCCAATTCAGTATGGATGGCACACCGCCTGCCGCAGACAGTGAGACAATGACTGCACTGACAACATTCTCCTACTGGTTAGCGACCGGTGCCCCTTCAGGGGTGAAAACACCAGGAAGTGGCTATCCTGACGTTGCACAACCAGAAGGCGGTTATGACATTGCCAACGGTAAGAACATTTATGCTGAGCAATGTGCTGTTTGTCACAGCGCTGATGGTTTAGGCCAAAAAGTAGGGGAAAACTACGTATTCCCACCGCTATGGGGTAAAAGCTCATTTAACTGGGGTGCCGGAATGCACCGCATTAACACGGCAGCATCTTTCATCAAAGCGAATATGCCTTTAGGTAAAGGTGGCACCTTGAGCGATAAAGAGGCATGGGATGTTGCGGCATTTATGAACAGCCATGAACGCCCACAAGACCCACGTTTAGTGGAGGGTGACATTGAAAAGACTCGAGTTAAGTTCCACGCGAACGATGGTGTAAACCTCTATGGCGAAACAGTCAATGGCGTGTTAATCGGTCAGGGTGTTAAGTGACTGTCTTAATCAGCTAAGAGACAAAACTGCTGCATAAACACCCCAAGAGCTTGGCTAATCAGCCGGCCTCTTGGGGTTTTTTTATGTCTAAATAATACGCGAGTACTTTAAACGTCACTGCTTGCGATTAAACGACTCTTTAATTCCGGATTTTCAATTCGTCAGAGTTGACACTGTTAACACCTGGAATTGCTTTAGCTTTACTAATTGCCATCTCGCGTTGTGCTTCTGTAGAAACCTCACCTGATAATGAAACGTCCCCGTTCTCAGTTTTCACGACAATGGCTGTATCACGAAAGTCTTTTTTATTCGAGAAGCTTGAATTCACTTCGTTCGTAATCGTGCTGTCTCTAGACATATCATGATCTTTACCACTGTCTGGGTCTTGTTCCGCACCAAAAGGGCTAGGGCTATCTTGACGTGAGGTGCCTACGTCATTGGCAATTGCGAGTGTTAATGACATGCTCAAGACCGCTGTCAGCACAAAAAGACCAGCATTTTTAGAGTTTATTATTTTCATCTTCTTATCCTCTGAACATATTAAAGCTACAATAATAGCTTCTGTCTTTGTTTGCTTTAGAGAAAAAAATATAATTTTGGTTCAAACTAGCCGATGAACGGTTATTAGTAATACTCCACATGTAATATGCTTAGTTTTAAAAGTTGACAAAAATATCTATTTAAGTTTAGTGTAAGCTACGTTGTTCTAAAAAAGAGGATACAAATAATGGCTAAGCAAACTACAAATATAAGTAAAAAAGATAATCAGTTGTCGACAGATTTTAAAGCTCTCGTTGCTGATACTGAGCAATTATTAAAACACTCCGCTGAACTGACTGGTGACAAAGCTGAAGAGCTACGCGGACAGATAAGTTCTAGCTTGCAACGTGCACGTGACGCGCTCATTTCAACAGAGCAGGCTGTGCTTGAACGCAGTAAAGAGACGCTTCATGACGGCGAAGAATACGTTCGTAAGCACCCCTTAAAAGCCTTAGCTATCGGTACTGGAATTGGTTTTCTATTAGGTTTACTGGTGTGCAAGCGTTAATGGTCATTAGTGAATAAATACGTTATTGAAACACCTTATGGGCGTAGTTATGAGTGTGGGTAGAGTTGAGAGATAAAATAACTGTTATACGGATTGGATACAGAATTTATTAAAAGTTTTCTGTATAGGTTGTGATATCTATTATTTATATTTAAATATTATAAGGCGGCTTGATGAAAACCTAGATTGGTATTCATCAAGCCGTTTATTGAATGTTAAAGTATTTATAAGTCATCTTGCTTTTTAATACGTTAATAAATCCAGTTGCAAAAACATTGATAGATAATTTATAAACTATTAGTCTTGATATTTTTAACACCTTCACTGCTTCAGATTTATGAGTCGTTATAGTGCGTTGTACTCATGTAGAAACCATCACCTGATAGCCGGCATCTCGCATTCTTCTTGTCATAGGTATAAGAGTTTTTGTCGGTAGAGTGAACAAGGCGTTCAACATGATGCCTTTTGAAAAAGGTACGTGCAGGGCTCGGAGCTGCTTTATTGCTGCTGGGAGCAAAAAGCTATAGGCATAAAAAAACCCCTAACTTATTTAAAGTTAGGGGTTTAGTATCTGGTTGCGGGAGCAGGATTTGAACCTACGACCTTCGGGTTATGAGTTCGTAACCATCGTATACGTCTCTAATGTACATAAACCCACACCTCTTGCTAATCAAGGGCTAGCGGCTAGCCTAACCCTTCACCACTGATTTACAAATCTTTATAAGTTAGAAATATTCCTCACGAAATTTTAGCTGAATTTGTACATATTCTCGGGCAATGCTCATGACTGTCGCCCGAATTTGGGTGCTATTCACTCGATTAATGATCGTCCATTTAGGTCGTCAGGCGCTTATGTTGTGGAGGCGTTAATCTATCGATGGTTAGGTGATAAGCTGTTCGTACTGCACATATATGAGCAGTGTCATGGCCAGCTAATAGACACGTATAAAGAAGCAGTATGGGTCGCTTATTGTTACTGGTACTTCAATTCTCAGCCGCCACCACCCAGATGAGTCAGGAACCTCCTCAATGAAAGAATCACAACAGACCGAGTTTAAACGTCAATGGAAAGACGAATGTCTTAAATGGATCAGCGCATTTGCCAACGCAGAAGGTGGTGTTCTGATGGTCGGTTATGACGATCATGGACAAGTGGTTGGCGTCGAAAAGGCCAGTAAATTGTTGGAAGATATCCCCAATAAAATTCGCGACATACTTGGCATCGTTGTGGATGTGAATCTCAAAATTACTGACGACCTAGAAGTATTACACATTCAAGTACCTGCTTACCCCTATCCAGTGAGCTATAAGGGTGAATACCATTACCGTAGCGGTAGCACTAAGCAAGAACTTAAAGGTGCAGCACTGGACCGCTTTCTGCTTCGCAAACAAGGTTTGCATTGGGATGCCGTTCCTTTGCCAGGGCTTGAAGTCGGCAGCCTAGATACCGCTACTTTTAAGAAATTTAGCGAGCTGGCGATCAACAGCCAGCGTTTGCCAGCAAGCATCGTCAATGACAGTCTCCAGTTGCTACTAGAACGCTTACGCTTAACTCAGAATCATTACTTAAAACGCGCTGTTGCTTTACTGTTTCATCCTGACCCTGAGCGGTTTGTTACAGGCGCATGCATTAAAATCGGTGCTTTTGGCGTTAATGATGCTGACTTGCTGCATCATGATGAAGTCGTCGGCAATCTGTTTACCCAGATTGAAAATACCATCGAAGTACTCAAGCTTAAATACTTAAGAGCCTTAATTAGCTATGACGAGCTCTACCGCAAAGAAAGCTATCCTGTTCCTCTGGCTGCTTTGCGTGAAGCTCTTTTAAACGCTGTAGTTCATAAAGATTATGCAAGCGCAACCGCTATTCAAGTTAGTGTGTATCCTGACAAGCTCATGATTTGGAATCCCGGCCATCTGCCAGAAAACTGGACGCTAGATAAGCTGATGTCCAAACATGCGTCATGCCCATTTAACCCAGATATCGCCAACACGTTTTTTCGCGCAGGCTTAATCGAGTCGTGGGGGCGCGGCATAGAACGCATTATTGATACGTGTAAGCAGGGAAACTATCCCGCGCCAAAATGGCAGCTTGAGCCTGGTGGATTATGGGTTATTTTTGAGTTTCCTAAAGCGTATGTCCGCCAACTCATAGATGAAACCGGACAAGCTACCCCACCAGTCACCCCACCAGTCACCCCACCAGTTGCAACCTTGTTAAAACTACTGGCTGACAAAGGCGAGCAAGGTAATGCTGAGGTTCGTGAGGCTATGCAGCTTAAGGACCGCAGACACTTACGCGATCACTATATCAATCCCGCATTAGAGCAAGGGTTAATTGAATACACTCTGCCTGACAAGCCTACTAGCTCTAAGCAAAAGTACAGAATTACTACGCTGGGTATGAAACGTTTAAATAATAAAGTGTAGGAGCAGTGCTTAAAACGTTGATTGGCTCGATCAGTCATGAGCGCAAAGCTATTATTTCAACACTCACTAATAGCTTTGAAGGCTGCCTAAAGCTTGAGTTTTGTACCTAGCTGATTCAAGCGCATAATATTATTACGCCGCTGCTCACTACCATAGCCGTGACGCGGGTATTGAGTACACCATTGATCTAAACCAACGCTTTGCCGCGATAGACCGCATAACCAAATAATATGATTTGTGAATTTGTGAATTTGTGAATTTGGGATGGTGAGGCGAGCAAATATCACTACATTGAGTTTAAAGCTCCCTTTGCCAATACAAACCAAGGCGTGCTCATGCAAAACGCTGCTTATAACTATTAGTATATGTCGCACTTGAAAGCTTCAACAGAGTTAGTGGCTACAGGCAGTGCTATCATTATTGGTGTGGATTTTTTAGACAACCCAGCAGTTGTTGGTGTCCAAGATGCTCCTGTCGATTCGCATCCTGCGCCGGATCCAACGATCCCGCTCAACGCAGTGCTGATAGGGTAGCCACTGGCAATACCAAAGTAGTTTATCCACCCGCGTAAATATTGGCTGAAGGCACGTGAGAAAACAGCAGTGCCCCAAGAAGACTTACGGTCAAAATCCGTCAAAGCAAAAAACCTGAAATTTCAAAATGGGCACGCCCAGGGCACGGTTTGGGCACGGAGGCTTTTTAGACGGCTTTAAAGCACGGAATTACAGGCATAAAAAAAGCCCTAACTCATTGAAAGTTAAGGCTTTTAAAATTGGTTGCGGGAGCAGGATTTGAACCTACGACCTTCGGGTTATGAGCCCGACGAGCTACCAGACTGCTCCATCCCGCGCCGATAAGTATACGCACTTTTCGAGATGTGTCAAAACTTATTTTAAAATCAATCGTTTAGCAGTGATTTTATTTACGACTTGAGGTGATAAACAATCTTTATGCGGTTAGAGAGCCGCCGTTTAAGGGTAATACTTGCCCTGTGACCCAGGAGGCTTCTTTAGAAGCAAAGTAGGCGACACCTGCACCAACGTCGTCTGGACTGCCTGCGCGCGGTACAAAACAGGTTTTCTTAGCCAGCGCATCAGAGTCCCAGTTGTTCATGGTGCCAAGCGATAAGGCATTGACGGTGATACCTGAACGACCCGTTTCTGCTGCGAGATGGCGAATAAAGCCAACCGCTCCGGCTTTTGATGCGGCATAAGCAGCAATACCCATGGGTAAGCCCGCGCGCCATGATTCTGAGGTGATGGCAATTACCCTGCCGTAACCGCGTTCGACCATGCCCGGAACGGTTGCATGACAGGCATTCATCAGACCAAACATATTAAGGTCAACAAATTTTTGCCAATCATCGGGTGTTGATTCCAGAAACTTTTTGTAGCCCATACCATCGGTGGGTACGCCGGCGTTGGACACCAGAATATCGATAGCACCGATTTCTTCAGTCACTTTAGCGACCATCGCGGCGACTTGCTGATAATCAGTAATATCGGCGGGCGCAGCAAAGGCGTCAATACCTTCTTTACGCAGTTCAGCAACGGTTTCTTCGGCGCGTTCAGCATAAAAATCATTTACTACCACTTTGGCGCCGAGGCGACCCAGCATTCGCGCGATACCAACACCCATGCCGCGACCCGCACCGGTGACCAGTGCGATTTGTCCTGTTAATCCGAATATTGTCTGTGACATTAAATGACTCCGTATTGTTTTTAGTATGGATCATGAATGACCACAATTTGTCAGAGTCAATAAATACTGCATCGTCCGTTTGAGTATTCAATAAAAAAGCCCCGAGCGCCTCATCGGCAGTTAGGGCTTTTATTGTGATGATACAATGCATGAACTGGATCAAAGCGGGCGATCAGTCCTCAAGAAAGCCTCTTTTTGTAATGCATTCATCTGAGATAAACAGTGAGCCGGAGGCTTTGGCAAACGCCTTCACAAAGCTTTCTGGATCAACACAGACTTCAGCCGCTAATATGCCGTTGCCTGTCACTTCACCGCGGATAAGTGCTTCAATAAATAAGCGTGCGCAGGTCGGTGTTGGATCGTTGGAGACGCCAGAGGAGGGGTCGGACATAGGGATATGGTATTCAACGACGCTGTTAACCTTGCTGCCGTTACGTTCGCCTTCAACCTCAACGCGGAACGCGACACTGCGCGGTAACTGGCTCAAGTCGACACTCATGGCCTCTTGACTGGCGGGGCTGGGCAGGTAATTGGAAATAAATTTAAGCGGCGATAGATCAATACCTTCGATCGGATCGTTGTTGGCAAAACCTAAATCGATAAATGAACGCCAGATATCGTTACCCGCATTGGGGAAGAAGCCGATGCGGTTACTGACCTGTTGCAGACCTTTAATAAAGTGGGGCAAGGTGACTGTTTCACCGTGTCCGATATAGAAGCCTGGCATGCTGCCGAAGGGTTCTTTATAGGGAATATCACGACGGCCGCCCCAGCCTTCTTTCATCACGTATTGGCCATCTTCAAACTGGGTTTGCTCGCCACTGGTGATATGCATCATATGGTCAATCACGGCAGGAGAGAACATGCTAGGTACAAAAGGTACGATGGTCGATAAATGGATGGCGGTGGCTGTATCCATCGTATTGACTAGCATTTTGGCGACAACGTTAGTTAGGCCTGGGGTTGAGCCACAACCAATAATAATCTTGATCCCCGCAGCTATGGCGCGCTGATTATAGTCACCTTTGAATAACAACTTATCAGCGACGTCATGGTCGTCATTAACATCAATATAGTTCACTTTGGCGCTGATGGCTGCTTCAATAACGGGTACTGCACTGCGATAAAAAGGTCCGGCAGCATTAAAAATCAGGTCGACGCCGTCTAGTGCGCTATCTAGACTTTTTCGGTCGTTGTAATCGACTTTGATCGCGCTGACGTTCGCCCCTAGATGAGCCGCTAATTGTTGCGCCGCCTCGAGATTAAAGTCCGCGACGGTATAGCTGATATCGGTATGCAGAGGTACCAGTTGGCGCGCCACGTTACAACCAACATTACCGCAACCCAGTAGTAAAACTTTCATGTCACTTCCTTTTTTATTATTAATGATTGTTTATTATTAGAGCCACGCTAGATCACTCAGACTGATTGTTTAGGTCAGATCAAAACGGTCGGCCAAGCGTGCTATCGGTATCAGCGTGCGGCGTATTTTGGTTTGAAACAGTCCAGGGAAGCGTACCGCTTGAGGCTTTTCTATAGGCAAGACGCAGTCATCCAGACGACCATCAGCAAGCGCATGAGCCAAGCTCATCCCCATCATCGGTCCTAAAAGATTGCCCCATGAGCCAAAGTTCATCAGCGCATGCACACCGTTGGCGACCTGATACAGCTTGGGATAGCACTTATCGTAATGATGCGATGAGTTGGCAGTCATGCCAGTCCAGTACGACTCCATGCTGATATTGGCGTGGCGAGTCACAGGAAAAGTGCGGTGTAGGTAACGTAGAAAGTAGGCAAAGTACTGATCAGCCTGTTGGGCGCGACCCATACTTGGAATCGTCGCAGTGATCAGACGGTTACGATTATCAATCACTAGGGGATACAACCCAGCCGGGTGTTGTGATAACACCACCCGAGCAGGATTAATGCTGGCTAATAGATCGTCTGGTAGCGGACGTGTCGCTAGACCGCACGCCAGCAAAGGGTACTGAGTATGTTGCAGTTCAGGAAAAAATTTATTGCCGCTGTGACCGTTGGTGCAGATGACCACTTGTGCAGCAGTGACACTGCCGGTTGCCGTACGAACACGCCAGTGAGTACCCACTTTATCGCACGCCAGTACACGTGAGTCGCCGTACACCTGGGCACCGAGTGTGAGCGCGGTGTTGACCATGCCGTTAGTGAATAAGTAAGGATTCACTTGCCCGCCTTCGCGCCAGTGTAAACCGTAGTTATACACGTCGGTACCGAGCATGTGTTTTAGTGAGTCAGCGCCGAGGATATCGATAGCGTAACCATGCGATTGCCACAGCTTAGCTTTTTGTTCGAGTTCAGCATGGGGTTTTTTAGCGGCTTCAATCAAACCATTATCATAGACGTCAGCGCTGATGCCATGCTTGCTGCACAGATCAAAAATAATATTGCGGTTACCGGTAAAATAATCAGTGAATTTCCGGCCACCGTCTTTGTGCGCCTGCAAGGGTTCAAAGGAGGCAAGGTAAGGTTGAATATGGCCCGCGTTACGACCCGAAGCTCCAGCGCTGGGTTGCTGCGCCTCGAGCACAACGACTTTTATACCACGCTCGGCCAGATGCAATGCCACTGAAGAACCGGCTAAACCGGCACCGATAACCACAACATC
The DNA here is from genome assembly GCF_905120345.1 of Denitrificimonas caeni. Taxonomy (GTDB): domain Bacteria; phylum Pseudomonadota; class Gammaproteobacteria; order Pseudomonadales; family Pseudomonadaceae; genus Denitrificimonas; species Denitrificimonas caeni_A. The sequence continues at coordinate 364,409 of NZ_CAJHOA010000003.1, forward strand.
GGCAGTGATATCGTCTGTTAATGGCGCATATTGAGTGGCCGGTTGCTCAAGTGGCCAGCCACTGTAATTAATCGGCATTGCACCGGCTTCATAACTGGCTGCTGATAGCGCTTGTGCACCCTGAGACTCTACGTATTTTTTCCAGGCCAATGTCCTGTACCTCGATAGCGGATAAGAAATAGCTGACCACAATCGGTGCTAGCCGTGCTGATTCCATCCTACTCAGGGCTTGGGGTACTTCGCTAGTACCAGTTGGCACCAGTGTTTAGCGTAATAACGCGAAGCTCTTGCAGACCAAGCGTACGAGGTCACTTTGACCTCTAATATCAAGCTTGGCATAGATGCTTTTTGAGTAGTTGCGCGCGGCTGATACGGCAACGCCCAGTTGTTCTGATGCTTCGCTAATGGTACGTCCAGCGGCCAGCAGCAGAGCCAGTTTGCCCTCTTGCGGGGTGAGGCCGAAGAGGCGGGCAACTGAGGCCCCGGTGCTTTCATACTTTTCGACCGAGCCTACGATTCGAGCATTGCCCAACTCGGCAAGGTAAATAATCACGTTGGGGACACGTTTACCTTGGTAGTGGGCGGTGAGTGGTGCCGGAGCAACTAATACACCGAGCAGCATGCCATCTGCTAGGCGCACTCGAATTAAACGTTCATCGTCGTCGCTGTTATTCGGCAAGGCTCGTATACTCATGGCATGGCTGACGGCTTGATTGAGCTCATACTGTGTGTGTTTGTCATGCAAGATTAATTGTTGCTGGGTGATGGACAGTCCACTGGATTGGTTAATGATGTCTTGCGCGGCCTGATTGGCGCAGAGTACTTTAGTTTGACCATCCAGCATTAAACAGCCTAAAGAAAGATGGTCTAAGCTGGACTCATAAATAGCTTTTTGCGTTTCTTGCCGTTGCAGTCTGACATACAGACCCAAAGCTCGAGATAAATGAGGCGACAGCACGCTGAGTAATTCAAAGGCGTGCTGGTTAAATGGCTGACACGCCGTTTTGTCGTCCAGTACGATATCAACCCAGCAGCGCATTGCACCTGAAGATTCGCTAAAACAGGTTCTCAGTGAGCCTTGAATACCAAGATCAGCAAAGTACTCCGCACATTCGCTACCCACCATCGACGCGTCAATAGCGAGTATTTGTCCCGGCGCGAGGTGTTTGGGTTGTAATAACTCTATATGAGAAAAACGCTTGCGGTAGCTCATCTCTGCTGCCTGCCAATCGGTTTGATCATTCGGCGCAACGGCCATCACTTGGATGTCATGAGAGAGCTCCGGCGAGTGATGTAAGGTGATCGATACTGCTTTCGCTCCCAGCGTCTGGCGCAATCTGTCGGCAAAACTATACCAAGGCGAAGCCTCGTTGATGGACTCATACATAAGCCCAACCAGATCCAGCAGAGTACTGCTATCGTGTTGATCATGCTTCACCGTCACCTCCTTGATAAGCGCTTTGCGCAGTCTACTCAGTGATACTGATAGGGATACGTTTAGGTAGAAAGGCTAGAGGGATTAGCGCTGCAATCATGCATGCCGCACACAACATTAAAGCTGTAGAGTAGTTGCCTGAGGTGTCCAATAAATAGCCAATCAGCTTTGGACTAAACGCGGCACCCACACCGGCAATGAGGTTGCCAATGCCGAGTAAGGTCCCAAAGTTGCGTTGGCCGACGGTTTCTTCCATCAGCATCGGTGATAGCTGATTGACTAGGTTAAAGGTAGCGCCCCAAGCAACGGTGAACGCGACTATAGCAGCGAAGCCAAATGAAGGGTCATTACCGAGTAGTAAGGCGAGAATACCAAAGCCGCCGATAGCGAGGCCAATCATCAGTAGAGGTTTAATATCCCACCGACTGCTTAAAATGCCGAAGGTAAAGCTACCTAAAAGTCCTGCCACGCTTTTAAAAGCAAACATAGTTGCCGCTTCTTGTAGGGAATAACCAACGGATATCAGGTAGGGAATCACATTGACAATAATACCTAGAGTACTCAGCGTGGTGAGTATTTGCAGACCGACCCATAACCAATAACGCGGCATACGCATTGCTTTGCCGATGGACTGACCGCTGAGTCTCTGTAGATTATTGTGCGTGTTACTACTGGGTAAAGGTTGTTTAGGCAGGCGCGCTAGCCACAGCAAGATCGGTACACAAATTAACAGTGCGAGGCTGGCAATAAACTGCATCGCCACGCGCCAGTTATACAACTCAGTGATGTGTGTCAGTAGCATTGGAAAAATCATCGATCCGATAGAGCCGCCAGAGAGCATCAAACCTAAGGCTAGTCCTTGATGTTTGAGATCGATCCAGCGCATCACTAAGGCGATAGACGGTATATAGGTTGACGCGCCGACGCCGGCACCACTCACCGCCATGGCGAGGGTAATGCTATTTATATCTTGGCTGATCGATGCTAAAAAATAGCCTAAGCCCATCAGTACGGCACCCGAACTCATCACCGCTCGTGGGCCGATACGATCAAGTAACCAACCTGCTAAAGGCATGGCTAAGGTCATGGTCAACATAAAAGCAGAAGCAATATTGGCGCTTTCTTCGTTCGTCGATAGGAAGGTCTTGGTTATCGGCGGAATGAAAACTCCGAATGAGTTTAGGATGCTACCAAAAAGAATACATAATGATATCGCCATTCCGGCAACGACAATCCATGCTTGACGCTGATTGGGATACACCTGTGTATGTTGTGCATCTGTTGCCGTTTCACTTGCTGTAGGTTGCGACGCTAACTCTGGCGAACTGGTCATGGTGTGTGCTCTTGGCTTATTGTTATTAAAAAGCGTAACTATTACTTAGAATCTATTGCAGGCAGGCGATGAGCATCGTCCATTTAGGTTAGCTTGTGTGAGAGTTTGCGATTTAAATAGACGTATTTGCTCTTTGACTGCCACATAGAAAGGTTACGCATGAAATCTATTTCTCTGCTTACACGACGCAACGATCTCTCTGCGTCTGCTTTTAAACGCTATTACGAAGACATTCACTGCTGGTTGGGGATGCAACATTTTCCGTTTACCCGCTACACCCGCAATCATGTTGCAGTGGAATCTGCGGCGCTGGATTTTGATTGCCTGAGTGAGTTCGGGATGGATCCCGGTTTTCGGGGTGGTGATGTGATGCGGTCACGCTCGCGCGCCTTGATGGTGGATGATGAGCTTAAATTTATGAACCCTGAGCGTATTCGAGTAGCGACTGTGCGTGAGCAAACACTGCTGGGTGTTACTGACGATACAATGGGCTGTCCACGCTACTTGTTACTGTTTCAGCGTGCTGATGCAGATTTAGAGAACTATCAGACGGCGGTAGAGCAGGCTGCCAAGGAATGGGTGGCCAAGTTATCTGGGGTGCGGCATGCAAGCTTAGATCTGCGCGTCGCCAATGCACAGAGCGAGTTTCCTTACGATGCGTTGTTGTGGTTGGCTATGGATGATGAGAGTACAGCAGTACTGCCACAACTGGGCGAGCTGCCTGGTTTAGTAGCCGTTACTGCGGTCACTACGCATACCACGCCAGAAGCGACGTTGCGGGAGAACTTTGAGGCGTATTTGCCTTAGTTAGATTGTTTTATAGCGATGAGCAGACACTGTGCTCATCGCTATTTGATTATTTTATTTCATTAGATAATCAGCCACTGCTTGATAGGCGGGCAGTGAGGTGGGATCGCTACCAGCGTTAGCTGCTTGCGGGTGAGAAGCAAAGCGCACAATGACCATCTCTGCGCTAGGGTCGATATAAATGGTTTGGCCATGCACGCCACGTGCGGCATAGGCTTGGTTAGCATTATGGAAGTGCCACCACATGCTCTGGTAACTGCCGTTAGGCATACTGCTGTAGCCGGCTTTAGTGAACAGCTTAGGGTCGCCACCGCGGCGAATGTTTTTGATCGCTGCGGCAGGCACTATCTGCTCGCCATTGAGTTTGCCGTCGTTGAGCATCAGTTGGCCGATACGAGCGAGATCACGTAAGCCCGCACTGAGACCACCACCGGCAAAGGGCGTACCAATCGAGTCAATGGTGAAGTTAGCTGATTGTTCAGCGCCGATCGGTTGCCAGATACGCTCTGATAACAGTTCAGTCACAGACTTGCCGGTGTTGCGGGAAATGATCCAACCTAAAGTATCGGTGTTGATAGTTTTATAGGCAAAGGCTTTGCCGTGCTCGCCTTCGGCCTGAACGGTTTGCAGGTACTCAAAGTAACTGCGTGGGCCTTTATAGTCGCCTGGTTTTGGCATTGAACTGGCGGCTTGGGAATATTTCCAGACATCCGCTTCAGGGTCAGAATAGTCTTCGCTGTATTTAAGACTGGTGGTCATATTCATAATTTGCCGCACAGTCGCACTGCCAAATGCGCTGCCTTTTAATTCGGGAACCAAATCACCAGCCAGTGCATTTTCATCCAACTGGCCTTCGGCAATCAGGGTTTCTGCGAGCAGGCCAATCAAGGATTTAGTCATGGACATCGACGCATGTAGGCCTTGCTCATCTAGGCAGCCGTCGTAACGCTCATACACTATTTTACCTTTGTGCAGCACAATAACACCGTCGGTTTTATTGACGGTGAAGGCCTGCTCCCAGGTCATGCTGTCTTGCGTACCTGTTGGTGTAAAACTGACGCTGGCCAGATCTGCATCGAGTTGGTAATCAAGATTCACCGCGGGTTTCAGGCCGCGATGCAAAATCTTAGTGGGTAGCAATTCCTGCATGTGGCAGACGGTCCAGCGCAGCTTTTCACCGGCAAAGAAGTCGGCATCGGAGTTGCGAATAATACGCTCAGGCGCGGGAGGGAAGCCTGTCATCCATTGCGATGAGGGCTGATCAGCGTTGGCTTGTGCAGGTGTTTCAGCTTGCGCTAAGCCGTGCAGGGCGAGGCTGGCGCACACTGGAATCAACCAGCGCTGTGATAGCGAGTGTTTGGTTTTATGGTTCATCACGCGTCCTTTATTGTTGTTGTGCCGTCATGCGAGCAGATGCAGGTTTAGCAGATTCATCAGCAAACTCATCGTCCATTTGAATAAACGCTTTGCTATATCCCTAAAAGTAAGCAGCCCCCGCTATGCATGCACAGCGGGGGCTGTTGGACTTATTTACGTGTTAACTAGCGGTATGTTTGGCTTCAGCACGTATCACGGTAATAGCACGGGGACAGTGAGCATCGTTGGCAGGGTCGTTCTGCTAGCGCTAGGGTGACGCGATTGCCTCGCACATTGAAACGCACGACTATTTCTTTGGGTCGGTTCTCGCCATCAGTCGTGGCTCAGAATGAGCATTGTCGTCTGCCGTTCGGTTCGTGGGTGCGCGCGGTGATGATAATTTTTGTGCTTTCAGCGGCCAAGCGTACAGGATGGCATCTTGCTAGCGTTGTTTCGATTCTGCTGATTCTTCTGGTCAGTCCCTTATTAGTGGGGGCCGCCAGTGAAGGTGCTTTGCTTGTTTAGCTGACAGACATGCCCGCATCGGTTAGTGCGGGCATGTCTTGGTATTATCCGCAGTTTAGTGTGCTTGAGAGCTTGCAGTCTCTGCAGTTGCTGTATTTCTTCCTAGGTGGAGCCACGGTTTAGTGCGCAATAGCGACCAGAGCATTAGCACTGGGATGATCACAGTGATACTGACGATAATCAGTGCGTAGCGTAAAGATTCTTCACCAGCATAGGGAATCAATGCATCACTGAGTGCACCGGTGACTAACGGACCCAGTCCCACACCACATAAGGTGGTAAACACGGTCTGCAGCGCGAAAGCGGTGGCGCGCTGCCATTGGCTGACCAGTTGTGACAAGAGGTTGAAGGAGGGCGCAACCCAAAACACCGTGAAAAAGCCTGAAATAGCACACCAGATCATCGCGCTGGGTATTGGCACACCGGCTAGATCAAAGGCTATGCCGGCCGGCGTAAGAAAATAGGCAATCATGGCGGCAGTTGCGACAACGTGGCCGATGATCGGGATGCGTACCAGCCACGCGCGGTTGTGTGCGCTCAGTCGATCTGTCAGCCAGCCACTGAATAAACTGCCGATAGCAGCCGCTAGACCAGTAACGATACCTGCCAAGATACCTGCGTGCTGCAATGACAATTCATGCGAGCGCACCAGAAAGGTAGTGTTCCACATCGCAAAAGAGAAAGCACTGAAGGTGGTAATGGCGCTGGCACCAATCAGCATAAAACAATCTTTATTGCGCAGCAGTTTCAGCGCCGCTTGGATTAAACTTTCTCGAGGTGGTTCTGTACCGCCACCGCTATCCCATTGACCGCGAGTGGGCTCTTTGATCAGCAGCCCGAAAATCAGTGACATCAAGATCAGTGGTGTGCCAATGGCATAAAAGCCAGTACGCCAGCCATAGGTGTCGATGACCCATGCCCCTAAACTAAGGCCAATAATACTGGAAAGGGTCGGCGCACCGGTAAAACAACTGATCGCCAGTGAGCGCCGGTGTGGGGGGTACAGGTCAGAAATTAGTGATAATGAGGTAGGTGTCACCGGTGCTTCCGCCGCAGCCACCAGCATTCGTGCAAAAATCAGCATCCAGAAACTGATAGCAAAACCGCACAGCAAGGTTGCGAAAGCCCAAAGACCTAGGCTAATTGCTAGCACTCGTGTGCGGATATGCCGATCGGATAAACGACCGGCAGGTAATCCTAAAAAAGCATAGACGACCGCGAAGGCTAAGCCGGAGATCAACCCCATCGCTGCATCGCTGACGTCGAACTCCTGCTTAATCGGTTCGATCATCACCGACATGATCTGGCGGCCCATAAAACTTCCAGCGTAAGTCACCACTAGAAGTGCCAGAAAGCCATGGATACGCCACCCGAGTGGACGACTGCCGGTCTGCTTTTTCATAGGCGTTAAGCCGATGCCTGGCGCTGTTTTAGCAGCGTTAGCGCAGTATCTTCAATCATATCTTCCTGACCGCCGACCATGCCGCGGCGACCCATTTCTACGAGAATTTCACGGGCTGAGACGCCATATTTTACTTCGGCACGTTTTGCGAACAACAAGAATGAGCCATACACACCGGCGTAACCCATCGTTAATGCATCACGGTCGCTACGGATCGGGAAGTCCATAATCGGCACCACCAAATCTTCAGCCACATCTTGAATGCCAAACACATCGACACCGGTCTCAATGCCCATGCGATCACAAACGGCAATTAACACTTCCATCGGAGTATTACCCGCACCCGCACCTAGGCCTGCGCAAGCGGCATCAATTCGAGTGGCACCTGCATTAATGGCAGCAATCGAGTTGGCGACACCCATCGACAGGTTGTGATGACCGTGGAAGCCGATTTCAATATCATCACCTAACGCCGCGCGGATTGCTGACACCCGTGCATGGATATCATGCGGTAGCATATAGCCAGCTGAGTCGGTGATGTAAATGCAGTTGGCACCATAGCTTTCCATCAGCTTAGCTTGTTTGGTCAGGCCTTCAGGGCTGTTCATGTGCGCCATCATTAAGAAGCCAACAGTGTCCATGCCGAGCTTGCGTGCTTCAGTGATGTGTTGCTCAGAAACATCGGCCTCGGTGCAGTGGGTGGCGACACGAATGGTGTTGACGCCCAAGTCTTTGGCCATATGTAAGTGTTCAACCGTTCCGATACCCGGTAACAGTAGCGCTGAGACTTTGGCATTTTTCATCAGCGGAATCACCGCCGAGAGGTATTCTTCATCGGAGTGCGCAGGGAAGCCGTAGTTCACCGAAGCGCCGCCCAGTCCATCACCGTGAGTGACTTCAATCAATGGCACACCAGCGGCATCCAGTCCTTGCGCGATGGCTTTCATTTCATCGAGAGAAATTTGATGCTGCTTGGGGTGCATGCCGTCACGCAAGCACATGTCGTGAACGGTGATTTTTTTGCCTTTAAGGTCCATAACAGTCTCCTTAAGCCACAGTCTGAGTGAGTAATTTTTCCGCGAACATTTCTGCCGTACGTGCAGCCGCTGCAGTCATAATGTCGAGGTTGCCGGCGTACTTAGGTAGGAAATCGCCAAGGCCTTCTACTTCCATAAAAATCGACACGCGATTACCGTCAAAGACAGGGCCGTTGACCAAGGTATAACCCGGAACGTATTTCTGTACTTGCGCGATCATGGCGTGAATGGATGCAGTGATCGCTGCTTGATCCGGTTCGCCTTCGACTAAGCAGTGCACGGTATCGCGCATCATCAGCGGTGGCTCCGCTGGGTTAATTACAATAATGGCTTTACCTTTTTTCGCGCCGCCGACTTTTTCTACGGCGCTAGATGTGGTGCGGGTAAACTCATCAATATTCTTACGTGTGCCCGGGCCAACTGATTTAGAGGCCGCAGTGGCAATAATCTCCGCGTATGCGACGGGCTGTACTTGTGAGACCGCTGCCACTAATGGAATCGTGGCTTGACCACCGCAGGTGACCATATTGACGTTCATCGCGCCGCTGCTTAGGCAATCATCAAGGTTGACCGGTGGTACACAGAATGGACCAATCGCTGCCGGCGTAAGGTCGATCATCAACACGCCTAGCTCGTTGAGCTTACGGCTGTTTTCTGCGTGTACATAAGCTGATGTCGCGTCAAAGGCGATACGGATATCGTCTTCTTTGATATGCGCCAGTAAACCATCAACGCCATCAGCGGTGGTTTTCAAACCCATTTCTTTAGCGCGCAGTAAACCTTCAGAGGTGGGATCAATGCCCACCATCCACACCGCCTCAAGAAAATCACTGCGTTGGATCTTGTACAGCAAATCTGTGCCGATGTTACCGGGGCCAATAATGGCGCAGCGAATTTTTTTACTCATAATAGTGTGATCTCCGATAGTTGACTCAGTCGGTAAACGTCAGACTGGCAGAGCCGAGTCCGCTAATGTTCATTTCGATACGGTCACCCGCTGTCACTGGAACAAGGGGGGCCAGTGCACCAGACAAGATGATTTCACCTTTACGGAACGGGATGCCCAGTTTGCCTAGGGTGTTGGCTAACCACGCCACCGCTTCGCACGGGTGACCTTGTACAGCGGAACCAAGGCCGCTGCCGGCCGGCTCACCATTCTTGGTCATGGTCAGTTCGACATTGGCTAGATCGACGGTACGTGGGTCAATGCGTGCAGAACCGAGAGCAAAGACACCGCAAGAAGCGTTATCGGCAACGGTGTCTTCAATAGCAATCTTCCAGTCACGGATACGTGAATCAACGATTTCAAAACAGGGCACAACATATTCAGTGGCGGCAAGGACATCACTGGCGGTTATGCCAGGGCCGTTGAGATCTGCTTTAAGAATAAATGCGATCTCACCTTCCGCGCGCGGCTGCACCAAGCAATGTTCAGCTTTACTAACGGTGCTGCCATCTGCGACTTGCATCGCGTCGGTTAGAAAACCAAAATCAGGCTGGTGGACATTGAGCATGTCTTGCACCGCTTTTGAAGTGACGCCGATTTTTTTACCGATCAGCTTTTGTCCAGCAGCCTCGCGACGCTGGAGAAACTGCAAAGAGATTTGATAGGCCTGCTCAAGCGTTATGCCGGGGTAGCGTTCGGTCAATGGCGACAGGCTGGTGCGCGACTGTAGCGCTTCAAAAAGTTCGTCACCGAGTTTTTTAATCACTGTTTCGTCAATCATGATGATGCCTCTCAACCAGAAGATTTAGCTTGGGAAAACGCTGATGCCAGCACCACCGTCAATATCCAGAATCTTGCCGGATACCCAGCCCGATGCCGGTGACGCGAAATACAAGGCTGCAGCAGAAATATCTTCAACTTCGCCGAGGCGTTGCAGAGGTGTATTTTTGGTCATAATCTCTTTCACTGCGGCTGGCATCACCTTATCCAGAGCATCAGTCAGGATCGGACCAGGAGAGATGGCGTTGATGCGAATTTCTGGGGCGAAATCTTGTGAGAGCAGCTTGGTCATATGCACCAGAGCTGCTTTTGCTGTGCCATAAGCACTGAAGTTCTTCTGAATATAGTTGGCGGCAACCGAGCTGATATTAATCACATTACCGCCGCCTGCTGCACGCATATGTGGCACGCACAATTGAATCAGGTGGTACGCGGTGGTCACGTTGAAATTCAAGAGACGATCAAGTTCTTGCCAAGGCATTTTTGCCGGATCGTTGGGACCGCCGCCGCCGGCATTATTGACCAAGTGAGTGACCTTGCCGAACGCTGCAAGGGCTTCTTGTACCAGCGCTTCGCGGTTTTCAGCGTTGGTGACGTCGCAGGCTACGGCAATCGCTTCACCGCCGTTGGCTTTGATTTCGTTGGCTACAGCTTCGACGTCGCTGAGGGTGCGTGCGGCGCAAACAACTTTAGCGCCGGCTTCAGCATAGGCCAAGGCAATGGCGCGGCCGATGCCTTTGCCTGCGCCAGTAATCACTGCAACACTGCCGTTAAGACTGAATCGGTCAATCAGACTCATGTTTTATCCCTTCTTGTTATTATGATGCGGTTTTTTTAGCGTTATTTTCTTCTTTGGTCGCCCATAAATCTGGCAGACCGAGATCGGTTGCCTTAATCAGTCGTTTGAACAAAATTTTCAAGGCTTCAACGTCACCATGTCCAATCTGCTTGGCGATCTGCTCTTCCACTGATTTAGCTACAGCGATTTGCTTCAGTGAGGCGTCGCGACCGTTGGCGGTTAAAATGTAACGGCTATCACCATTTTTCTGTACCAGCACGACATAGTCTTGCGCTTGCAGGGCTGTCATTTCGGTGGTGCTCACCTTGCCGCCGGTGTATTCGACAAACTGATTGATCTCTTCAAGAGTCAGACTGTCTTGAATACTCAATACCGACAGAATAAAGAACTGCTGCTCATTGAGTTGCTGGGTTTTCAATACGTTCTGCAGGGTGGCGACCATTTGGAAATGTGCACGACCTGCGAGGTAACCCAATAGGTCTTCGGTATAGCTGCATTCTGGTGTTGGTGCCGCGCTGAGTTGCACACCTTCGCGTGGTTTTCTGGCTGCTAGAGCGTACAGACCGCTTTGGAAAGCCAGTGGTGGCAATTCTGATTTATCAAAACCCAGCACTTCGCCAACAAAAATCATGTGATCACCGCCTTCATAAATAAAGGCAGTACGGCAATTAAAGCGCGCGGTGCAATTACGTAGCAGTGGGATATTGTTCATCCCTGCTTCCAGGTCCAGTCCTTTGAACTTATCTTCCCCACGTGAGGCAAAGCGTCCTGACAACGCTTCTTGCTCGGTTGAGAGAATGTGCACGTTCCAGTGCTTGTTGTTGGTGAAGGACGATAGGCTCATGGCTGACTTATCAAGGCTCCACAATACCATCGGTGGATTCAACGAAACCGAGTTGAAACTGTTCGCCGTAATGCCAACAGGATCACCGTTTTCGGCCCGCGTAGTGATAATCGTAACGCCGGTGGTAAATGTGCTCAGTGCTGAGCGAAACTCTTGTGGGTCAAAGCTGGCTTTGGCCATAGTGAAGCACCTCGTTTAGTCATGCTATGTTGACTTAATTATCAAGTGCGGGCATGGGTTAAACATCGTCTCTATGGACTACCGTTTGTTGGCGGTGTAAATGCAGTAAAATCAAGGGTTTTTGCGGCTATCGTCCAAACAGACGAAGCGACTTAAGAGGCTTGCTTCTAAGCTAAAATTTAAGACCAAAAAATAAATACAATAAGGAGAGTCCATGAGCGCTCAATTAGAAACATCACAACAATTGTCTGACTTACTTAAGCAGCACCGAAAAGCTACAGACGAGCAAGGTGTGGTTGACGTCGCAACGCGTAAACGCAGACTGCAAACGGCGATTGATGTACTGGTTGATCATCAGCAGGCCTTGTGTGCTGCGATGGACGCCGATTTCGGTGGGCGCCATCAGGGTTTCAGTCTGATGAATGACATTTTGGGTTCTCTCGGTTCACTGAAGCACGCTCGGGATAACCTTGAGCAATGGCTCGGATCTGAGCAGCGGCAGGTTTTTTCTCCTTATGATCAAATGGGTTCGCAAGCCTGGGTGCAATATAAGCCTAAAGGTACGGTGGGGATTATCGGTACCTGGAATGCGCCTATTTTTACTTTGTTTAGCCCGCTGGCCTCGGCGTTATCGGCGGGTAACCGTGCGGTGCTAAAGCCTTCAGAGGTCGCCCCAGAAACCGCTCGCGTGCTAGCCAAAGCTATCGCTGAGTGTTTTGATCCGATGGATGTTGCGGTGATTACTGGTGGCGTCGAGATGGGGCAGGCGTTTGCGGGTATGCCGTTTGATCACTTGGTGTTTACTGGTAGTACTGAGGTTGGTAAGAAAATTATGCGGGCGGCCGCTGACAACTTGGTGCCGGTAACATTGGAGTTGGGCGGTAAATCACCGGTGATTATCAGTGAAACGGCTGATATAGCTGAAGCTGCGCGCCGTTTGGCGATTGCCAAAGGAATGAATGGCGGTCAGTTGTGTATTTCTCCTGATCTGATTTATCTGCCGGTGGCTGCCCGTGATGAGTTTTTACAGGCTTTTTGTGCAACCTATAGCGCACTCTATCCGACTATTGAGAATAATCCAGATTTTACCGCGGTGATCAATGATCAGCATCTGGCCCGCGTGGTTGGCTATGTGGCGCAGGCACAAGAAGAAGGTGCTGAGGTTATCTATTGTCCGGATGTGCCGATGCCAACGACAGGGCGTAAGCGTCCGTTGAGTATTGTGATCAACCCCGCATTACTGGCCGATATCATGCAAGAGGAAATCTTTGGTCCGGCGCTGGTGTTGCTGACCTACAGTGATATCAAGCACGTGGTGCAAGAAATTAACAGTGGTGGACGGCCATTAGCGCTGTACTACTTTGGCCAAGATGAAGCAGAACAGAATTATGTGCTGGATCACACGTTATCAGGCGGCGTCACTTTGAATGATGCTTTGATGCATGCGGCGATGGAAGATGCGCCGTTTGGTGGTGTCGGAGCGTCAGGCATGGGCCATTATCACGGTCGTGATGGGTTTCTGCAGTTTAGTCATGCGCGTACCGTGTTCCGTGGTGCACCCGTTGACCCGCGTGGAGAGTGGGGCATGTTGCCGCCGTTCTCAGAGCATTTCACGGCCGCCATGGCTTCGCAAGTGACTCGCTAATAAACGTCAAGATATTGAACCCGGGTACTACTGTCGTGTGCCCGGGTTTTCTTCGTTGTAGTGTCACGCTGGGGACCCATTATGTTGCACTATCTATTCCGTCTGACAATTGCGAGACGCCTGCTATTTTGGGCTTTTCTCGCTACTGCTCTGTTTTATAGCGCCGTTTTATTAGGCTGGTACGGTTTGCAATCGTCCCGCGATAGCCTGCGTGAGATCTATGATGAACATCAGGCAGCGATGATGCTGACCGTTGAGATTGATCAGCTCTTGAGTCAGAACCGCTTGTTTCTGTTGTTAGCATTTCACTTTGACCCCAAGGGTAATTTATATCTTGCGCATACTAAGGCTCTAAACACCTATCTGGATGAAATCCGTAATAACAGCAAAGCGATCGATGCGTTATCGGCTCGCCTTACGCAAACGCCGATGACCGCTGCGGAAGTGGTGTTATTGGCTGAGTTTGCTGAACACTACGGGGTTTGGTTGGACGATCTTGAGGCCATGCTGGAGTTGCTAGAGTTGGAAGATTTTGGCGAACGTGGCATGACGCTGTTTCTACAAGTCGGTGCTCCAGCCGGTGAGGCAGCCAGCGATATTCTGTCGCAGTTACTGCTCAGTCAGCGTGAGAAGACCTCTGCCGTGACGGTCGCTGCCGAGCAGGATTATGATCGTACCGTCACTCTTTATATCGGACTGGCATTGTTTGGGTTGATTGCTGGCACCCTGACCGGCGTCACCACGTTACGACGGCTGCGTCTGGGTTTCGCTCAGGTCACTGAGTTTGCAAGAGCCATTGCTGATGGTGATTTGTCTTTGCCGTTGCCGATCAGTGCTAACGACGAAATTGGTCAGTTGCTGGAGGAGCAGGGGCGTATGCAGCAGGGCTTGCAAGAGTTAGTCGGGCAAATACATAAGCAGGTTGCTGTGCTCAGTCGTTCGGCCGAGGCACTCACTGCGGATGCGCGCAACTCTTCGGATCTTGCCGCTCAGCAATCCTATGCGTTAACCAATATATCAGCGGCGGTGGAAGAGCTTTCCGCTTCCATTAGTGAGGTGGGGCGTCATGGTGATGCCGCGCGCGGCATTGTGCAGGTCGCCGCCGATCGTTCCTATGACAGTGAAAGCTCAATTGCGCTGATGGTTGAGGAGTTGCATGCCATGTCGGCAGCTGTCGGTAAAACTGCCGAACAGGTGCAGGAGTTGGAAACCTTCTCCAGTCAAATTGACAGTGTGATTCGCGTGATCAATGAGGTGGCTGAGCAAACCAATCTTCTCTCTCTGAATGCTGCGATAGAAGCGGCCCGAGCGGGTGAGCAAGGGCGTGGTTTTGCGGTGGTGGCTGGCGAGGTGCGCGGGCTGGCTGAACGAACTTCGGCGTCAACGGTAGAGATTACCCGCACAGTGCAGCAGATTCAGCGCGCGACGCGTAAGGCTGTCACGGATATGCAGGACACGGTTGCTCGAGTTGATGCTGGCGTTGGCAGTGCTCACCAGGTCAGCGCAGCAATACGCGATATACGTGCCGGTACCGACGATATTATCAGTGCCGTCAATGAGATTAGTGAGGTGTTGAATAATCAGGCGCAGGCGACTCGAGAGATTGCCGTAGAGGTGGAAAGTGTTAATTCCGGTGTTAGCGATATGTCGGACAGTGCCATGCGCAGTACCGATTCGGCTGAGCGACTGACGGCCATGGCGGCTGAGTTGGAGGGCCAGGCAGGTCGCTTCCGATTAAGTGAAGCGACGACTTGAGTGTGAGGTTGGCTTGTTCGCTTATTTCTAGTCCAGTTTGACGATGAGGGGGCGGTGGTGTGCGCTGATAATCGTAAAACATTGAAAAACAATATCTGCGTAAATCACCGAGAGAACTAATTATGGCTATCGCTCATAAGAAAACTACAAAAGAACTCGAGCTCATCGAAAGTGCGCGCAAAATGATTCCAGCGTTAAAAGCGCGCTCTACTCAAGCGGGACACGATCTTAAAATTCCTGATGAAACCATTGCCGAAATGCAAAAGGCAGGTTTATTCAAAGCAATGCAACCTAAGCGTCATGGTGGCTTTGAAGTTGATCCACGTACATTCTTTGAAATTCAAATGGCACTGGCAGAAGGCTGTATGTCGACCGCGTGGATTTATGGTGTGATGGGTGTGCACCCATGGCAGTTGGCGCGTTACCCTGAGCAAGCTCAGCAAGATGTCTGGGGTGTAAGTCAAGACACCTTAGTCGGCTCAACTTACATGCCAGTGGCGAAAGTGACACCGGTTGAAGGTGGCTATCGCATCAGTGGTCGCTGGGGTTTCTCCAGTGGTTGTGAGCATTGCGAGTGGACCTTGTTGGGTGGTATTTTGCCGGCCGATGAGAATGGCGAAGGTATGGAGCACGGTACGTTCCTCGTGCCTTTATCTGATTATCGTATTGAGCGTAACTGGGATGTTCTCGGTCTGCGTGGTACCGGTAGTCACGATATTGTTGTCGATGATGCTTTTGTCCCTGCACATCGTGTCCAGCGCACCAATAACAGCTCACCAGAAGCCACGCCAGGTCTGAAAGAGAATACCAACCCGATCTTTGCGATTCCGTTTGCTCAGGTCTTTACTCGTGCGGTCTCCAGTTCAGCGTTAGGTGCCTTGCAAGGTGCCATTAACGAGTTTTGTGACAATGCCGCTAAGCACATTGGTAAGCACGGTGCGAAGACGGCTGAAGATCCAGTCGCACAGGATACGGTTGCCGATGCAATCTTAACCCTCGATATGCTGAAATTGGTACTGAACCGTAACTACGGTGAGCTGTTGGAAATTGCTGGCAAAGGCGAGATGCCCGATGTAGAGATGCGTTTACTGTATCGCTACCAGTCAGCGTATGTGACCAACACTTGTGCTGAGAAAGTCAGCATGCTGCTCAGGTCGATGGCAGCGTCTGGACTGTATAAGACTAATCCAGTCGAACGTATCTTCCGTGATATTCATCAGGCTCGCGGTCATATTGCTAATAACATGGCGGCTTATGCACGTGCTTATGGAACAGTTCAGCTAGGTTTACCTAACCCTGATCCTTACGTTTAAAAGTGTTTCCGTCGCGCACTCTAAGTAGCGCGACGGTTTTTGCTTTCCAACTCCGTGATTAAGATAGGTGTGTAGATGACTGATCAAAGTGAATTTAATACAGATTATGATCTGGTAGTCGTGGGTTCAGGTGCTGGAGCCTTAACCGCTGCGATCACTGCTCAAGCACAAGGCTTGCGTGTGTTAGTGGTCGAGAAAACGGATAAGTACGGCGGTACTTCAGCGTTATCAGGTGGAGGTATCTGGATCCCATGCAACCATCACTTTAAAGCCAAGGGTGGTAACGACACGCCTGAGAAAGTGTGGACTTATCTGAAGAACGCTATTGGTGATGATATTGATGAGCCGCGTGTGCGCACCTATATCGATAAAGCACCGGAGATGATTCAGTGGCTGGAGAATAACTCGCGTTTACGTTACGCAGTGGCCGAGAAATACCCTGATTATTATCCGCATTTGGATGGCTTTTTACCCGGCGGCCGCACCCTTGACCCCGAGTTGTTTGATATCTCTGCGTTAAAAGATGAGCTGCCTAATTTGCGTCAAGCATCGCGTGGCAACTTATTGATGGGCAAAATCTCATGGACAGCCCGTCAAGCACATGTGGCGATGTCCAAATCGCCCGGCTGGCGCTTGATGCTGATGTGGATGATGCTGCGCTATAAGATGGACTTTATGTGGCGTAAAAAAACCGGCGAACAACGTGATCGCCGTACTGCTTTAGGTAACGCGCTGATTGCCAGCTTGCGTGCCACCTTGATTGATAAAAACATTCCCCTATGGCTCAACACTAACTTTGTTGAGTTGATCGAAGAAGATGGCCGTGTTTGCGGTATTGTGGTCGAGCGCAATGGCCGGCAGCAACGTATTCGTGCCGATAAAGGTGTGATTTTAGCCTCGGGTGGTTTTGAGCAAAACCCAGCGCTGCGTGAAAAGTATCTGCCGCAGCCGAATAAAATTGAGTGGAGTGCAACACCTGAAGGCGCAAATACCGGGGTTGCTTTAGAGCAAGGCCAGAAACTCGGCGCAGCCACAGCCTTATTGGATTGGGCATGGTGGACACCTTCGTTTTTAGTACCAGGTGAAACTAAAGCCCGCGGTGTGTTTGCTGAGCGAGCTTTCCCAGGCGCGATTGTGGTGAACAGTTTAGGCAAACGCTATGTCAACGAAGCGGCTCCGTACCTTGAGTTTGTCACCTCGATGTATGCCGATAATAAAGTCACTCAAGGCAAAACCTTCCCAAGTTGGGTCGTGTTTGATGCCAAGTTCCGCTTTAACTACGCCATGGGCCCATTAATGCCAGGGCAGATTATGCCTGATATGCGTCTGCGCAAAGAGTGGTTGAATAAGCTCTACTATAAAGCCGACACGCTGGAAGAATTGGCACAAAAAATTGGTGTTGATGTTGCTGGTCTAAAAGAAACGGTTAAGAAAATCAATCACTACGCTGAAACGGGTGTGGATGAAGATTTTGATCGCGGTGGTAACGTGTTTGATCGCTATTACGGTGATAGCAACGTGAAGCCCAACCCATGTTTAGCCCCCGTCGCCAAAGGTCCGTTTTACGCGATGCCGATTCAAGGCGGTGATATTGGTACTAAAGGTGGCCTGCTAACCAATAAGCATGCACAAGTCGTTAAGCCAGATGGTCAGGTGATTAAAGGCTTGTATGCGATCGGTAACACCTCTGCTTCGGTGATGGGTACCACCTATCCTGGTGCGGGCGGTACCTTGGGTCCAGCGATGACCTTTGGTTACATTGCTGCGTTAGATGCCGCTGCACAAAAATAAGGAAAACAGTATGAGTAAAAGACTGTCTGGAAAAGTAGCGATCGTCACTGGCGCTGCCAGTGGTGTTGGTGAGGCGGTGGCACGACGTTTTGTCAGTGAAGGTGCGCAGGTGCTGATGACTGATCTTAATGAGGTTGATGGCACACGTATCGCTACAGAAATCGGAGCAACCTTTGTGCGGCACGATGTGACCGACCCGCAAGGTTGGCAGCAGGTGGTTGAGCGTGCTGTTGATGCGTTTGGACAGCTGGATATCTTGGTGAATAACGCCGGTATTTTGATTGCAGGTGACATCGAAGAGTCCAGTTATGAGGACTGGAAACGCTTAATGACCGTCAATGCCGACAGTGTGTTTCTGGGTTGCAAGAGCGCGATAGCCGTGATGAAAAAACAAGGCGGTTCAATTATCAATATGTCGTCCATTGCCGGTCTGGCCGGTAAGGAAGATTATGTTGCTTATGGCGCGAGTAAAGGCGCGGTAGCGGCATTAACGCGAGCGGTTGCTGCTGACTGCCGTCTTAAGCGTTATCGCATTCGCTGTAACTCTGTGCATCCAGATGGTGTTCTTACGGCAATGACGCGTGCGACTTATCCAAAGGGTGTTGACCCTGAGATGTTAACCATTGACAAAGATCCGATGAACCGGGCCTGTCGTCCTGAAGATGTTGCTAACGGTGTTCTTTATCTGGCCTCAGATGAGGCCCGTGCTGTTAACGGCATTGAATTGCGGATTGATAGCGGCCAATTTGTAATGAGTATTTAACTATGAGTCTACCCAGCTACCATGAGCTACGTGTTGCTTCGGTCATACAGGAAACCCATGACGCCTGCTCATTTGAGTTTGACATACCCGATGAGTTAATGACCGAGTTTAAATATCGGCCTGGCCAGTTTCTGACGCTGCGTACACCTTGGGAGGATGATTGGTTACCGCGTTGTTATTCGTTGTCTAGTTCACCTTATGAAAATGAACGCCTGCGTGTCACGGTTAAGCGTGTCAATGATGGTCGCGGTTCGAACTGGCTGTGCGATAACGTTAAAGCCGGCGATACGCTGCAGGTGTTAAAACCTGCGGGTGCGTTTGTCCCTAAAAATCTGGATGCAGACTTTCTGTTGTTTGCTGGCGGCAGTGGTGTAACGCCGGTCTTGTCAATTCTGCGCTCAGCTTTAAGTCAAGGCCAAGGCCGTGTGCGCTTGGTCTACGCCAATCGTGACGAGCAGTCGGTTATTTTCAAGGGTTTACTGCGTGAATTAGCGGTTAAACACCCTCAGCGCCTGCAAATTATTCATTGGCTGGACTCTGTACAAGGGCATACATCACCGCAACATTTGGCGCAATTTGCCGAAGGTTTTGCCAAGCCGGAAATCTTTGTCTGTGGCCCCGAACCGTTTATGCAATGTGTTGAACAGGCAGCGAAAATCGCCGGCATTGATGGCAAATCAGTGCATGTTGAGCGCTTCGTGTCACTGCCAAGTGAAAGCGAAGGTGGCTTTGAGGCGATTGTCCAGCATGCCGGTTCCAGCGCAACTCACTTGACGGTAGAACTGGATGGTGAAACTCGAGAAATTGAGTGTGAGGATGGCGAAGTGCTCTTGGCGGCGATGCTGCGTGAAGGCATTAAGGCGCCTCACTCCTGCTTGGTCGGATCGTGCGCAACGTGCATGTGTACATTAGTCTCAGGTGATGTTGATCTGTTGGCGAATGATGCGCTGGATAAAAACGAACTTGCCGAAGGCTGGACCCTTGCTTGTCAGGCCGTTGCGACCTCAAGCAGGGTACATTTAAAATTTCCTGATTAGAGACGGCTTAAGCATGGGCGTTGCAAAGCGCCTATGTCTCGTCCGTTTGCAGGATGCTAGCGCTCAGCAGTGAAAGATATTGTTGCCTACCGTAAGACGGAATAATAAAAAGGAACAATAATGATGAACTGGCATGTGCTGCGAAAAGCTACACCTATAATCCCTTTAAGACGACTGTCGTTGGCTATTGCAGCCATTACTTGCAGTACTTCTGCGCTGGCTTTGCCGACGCTTAACTTTGAAAATGGTTTAAGCATACAGAGCCAAGTGACGACTAACTACACGTTATCGGCTCGTACGGGCTCGGCCAACTCGGCTTACCTGAAAGACTCTAATAATGATGACGGTACTCGTAACTTCAATGAGTGGGGTTTAATTAATAACCGCGTCAGTGTGTTTGGTGAAGTCATTGCTCGCTATGACAACGTGGGTGCTGTCGTACGTGGCAGTCATTTCTATGATGATGTTTATCATCAAAGCAACAGAAACGATTCTCCTGGTACGGTCAATAAAGCCGGTGATCACCGCCAGTTTACCAGTAAGACCAAGGATCGCAGTGGCGGTGAGCCGCGCCTGCTAGACGCTTATGTGTTTGGTGACTTTACTCTAGGTGATTCCAAATACCTGTCAGTGAAGGCTGGCCGACATTTGGTTGCGTGGGGTGAGAGTCTATTCTGGCCTAACATCAGTCAGGGTCAAGCGCCTGTTGATGCCACCAAATTTAACGTACCGGGTACTGAAGCCAAAGATGCTTACCTGCCTGCGGGTCAAGTTTCTTTTAACCTCGCGTTGAATCAGCATGTAACCTTTACTGGTTTCTGGCAATACAAGTGGGAAGAAACCCTGCTCAATCCAGTGGGTGATTTCTTTGGTTCGGACTTTTTTGGTCCAGGATCTGAGCGCTTTTTAGCACCAGATGGCAGCGTTCTGGCCACGTATGGCGGTACGAAAAAACCTGGAGATAAAGGGCAGTGGGGGCTAGGTGTCCGCTTTAATCCGGACTTTAATACCGAAATCGGTGTGTATCATTATCGCTACCATGACCGCACACCGTCATTGTTTTTTGATTTCACCGGTAATACTGATTACAGCTCAGCACCTGACCTGAAAGCGTCTGGAGCGGGGACTTACCAGTTTAAATATTTTGAAGATATCAAACTGACAGGTGTCAGCCTAAGTACCAAAATAGCCGACGCAGTTCAGGTCGGTGGTGATATCAGTTTGCGTGATGGTGCTGCTGTTGTCCTCGATAATGGCGCAGCAACCACAGGTAAGGTTGTGCAAACCAACCTGAACGCCATCTATGTGATTGGTCCTTCTTGGTTGTCGCACCAAACCACCTTGATGGGTGAGTTGATGAATCAGCGCATTCATAGTGTTGATACGCTGCATGTTACGGGAAGCTTCGCCGATGGTAGTTTTGATCGCTATAAAGGCGCACAAACTAAATCAAGCTCCTTGTTTGGCGGTGGTATCTATATGGATTACCCAAGCTTCGTCCAAGGTTGGGACTTAACCACGTCTGCAGTATGGACGCAGAATATTGATGGCAGTGGTATTCAGGGCTTTGGTCGTGACGAGAAGCGTTTGACTCTAGGCGCTGACTTTACTTACAAGCAAAACTTCGCAGTGGGCGCCACTTTAGTTAACTTTCTATCGTCTGCCAATGTTAACCAGGGACGCTTGATGGCCGATCGCGACCACTTGGCTCTTAACCTCAAATACACATTCTGATAGCCTCGAGGGTATTATGTTTTATAAATATGCTTTGAAAAGTCTACTGTATATTTCAGTAGCAGGTGGTTTGCTGGCCGGTACGGCTCAGGCCACTACTGATGCAGAAATCCAGCGCTTAGGTAAAGATCTGACGTGCGTTGGTGCGGAAAAAGCGGGTAACGCTGCGGGTACCATTCCTGAGTGGAGTGGTAAATGGTTGGGTGCGCCTGAGCATGTTGACTTCAAAGGCACTGGCTATCACCCGATTGATCCTTATGCCGGTGAAAAACCTTTGTATGTTATTACTGCAGACAATCTTGCGGAGCACAAAGATAAGCTGTCTGAAGGGCAGCTCGCGCTGTTCGCTAAGTATCCAGATACCTTTAAAATGCCGATCTACCCATCGCATCGTGATTTCCGTTTCCCGGATTCAGTCTGTGATGTGACTCTGAAAAACGCTAAAAGCGCCAAGCTGGTTGATGACGGTGAAGGTATTGAAGCCACCACGGGCGGTATCGCCTTTCCGTTTCCAAAAACGGGTTTAGAGTTGTTGTGGACGTCATCCTTCTTTACCTACCGTCCTTGGAGTGAAGAGCTGGTGTCTGACAATATGTATGTATTGGCCGATGGCAGTCGTACTCACGGGCAGTTAAAATCCGCTAACTTAGCCTTATTTCTTAAGCCTGGTAACGAGGGACCCACTACAGGACCTTCTGCGTACTTTCTCAACGTAACGAACTTACCACAGCGTGATCGTGGTGAAGTGAATACTGGTCTTGAGTACTTTAACCATAAGAAAGAACCCCGTCAGAGCTGGCGCTATGATCCAGGTACCCGTCGTGTACGTCAGGCACCTGAGTACGGTTATGATATGCAGTTCCCAGGCAGTGGTGGTTCTATTACTGTTGATGAAGTGCGTATCTTTAACGGATCGGGTGTGCGTTACGATTGGGACATTGTTGGCAAAAAAGAAATATATGTACCTTACAATGCCTATGGTATTCACAATCAGGACATTTCCTATGACGAGTTGCTGACCAAAGGGCACGTTAATCCAGATCACATGCGTTACGAGTTGCATCGAGTTTGGGTGTTGGAAGGCAACATTAAAAAGGGCTACCGCCATCTGTATGGTAAGCGCCGGATGTATGTTGATGAAGACAGCCTGTTGATGCTGATGGGCGAAAACTTTGATGCTCGTGGCCAATTGTGGCGCACATCGATGATCAACTACTTCTATGCGTATGAGGCCAAGACGTGGCAAGCCGGTGTCGGTCTGTACCATGACTTGCTGGCAGGTTCATACCTTGCATTCAACCTGGTAAATGAGCAGAAATCGGCTTATACACTGAATACTGGGAAAATAAAGGCAGGTAACTTTGGACCTGAGGCCGCTCGCCGCTTAGGACTGTAAACTGCGATGATATAAAAAGCCGCCTGTTCATTCTCGTCAATGAGCAGGCGGCTTTTTTGTTGCTATGAATTGAGTTTTTTTAGAATCAATATGGCTGGTTGTTCTTTTTATGACTGATTGGTCTGATATTTTTTAGGCTCTCATTCTTTGGTCTAGTGCGATGCGGGCAGGTATTTTTCAAATTAGTCCGTTTAGATGAGGTCATGGGGGATTGCCGAGAGTACCTTTGAGTTGAGGTAGAAAGTTGTGGGTTACAGCTAAGACCTCACATAAGCTTATGACGAGCGAATGTAGCGGAGGAAATAATGAAAATAAAAAAATTGACCGTTGGATTTATTGTAGCTGGGTTTTTTCTGACTCTAAGTGCCCCTATTGCGCTGACGCCTACGGGCACTACATCTATGGCACAAGTCTGTGAGGTAAACTCTATGCAGTGTGCAGCGCCACAGTACCTATCAGCTACGTACTTTCCCTTACAAAACTGGTAAGTGCTTAATGACAACATAATGGCGGCTGAAGCGTGGTACGTCGGTGTTAAAATTGACGTGTCCGCTTCAGTAGCTATTCTGTAAGCGTGCTGTTTTAAGCTTTGCTTTATTCGTGTATCCGTACGAGGTAAGCGGCTTAGCAATACCTTTATGGTTATTAAGATAAAAATAATAGATCGGGCTTAGTGTCCGTTAACCTTGTGTAAAAAGCGGGAATACCTATGAATAACATAGAAGAGTTCCGCCACAATGTGCGTGAGTGGCTGGAAGAAAACTGCCCAGTATCCATGCGTGGGCTGATGCCAGCTGATGAAATGGTCTGGGGCGGACGTGAAATAGAATTTAAAAATGACGATCAGCGACTCTGGTTTGAGCGCATGCGCGACAAGGGCTGGTTTTGCCCAAGTTGGCCGCTGGAGTACGGTGGTGGTGGTCTTAGTCCTGAAGAGACCACGGTGCTGGAAGCTGAAATGCGTAAACTGCGCTGTCGTCCTCCGCAAATCAATCTCGGTATCTGGATGTTAGGACCAGTACTGCTTGAGTTTGGTACTGAAGAGCAAAAGTGTGAGTTATTACCGCCCATGGCACGTGGCGAAATACGTTGGTGCCAAGGCTTCTCCGAGCCCAATGCTGGCTCTGACCTTGCTAGTTTACAAACTGCTGCACGCGTTGATGGTGATCACCTCGTGGTTAACGGTACAAAGATTTGGACATCCTACGGTGACAAATCAGACTGGATGTACGCTTTAGTTCGTACCGGCCCTAAAGAGCCTAAGCATGCCGGTATTAGTCTGATTGTGTTGGATATGAAGTCTTCCGGTGTCACCCCGACCCCCATCGATCTAATCAGCGGTAAATCCAGTTTCTGCCAAGTATTTTTTGACGATGTGCGAGTGCCTAAAACTCAGCTGATTGGTGAAATCAACGAAGGTTGGGCGCTGGCCAAGGAGCTGTTGGGGCATGAGCGCCGCGCCATGTCTAAGTTCAGTGAAATCAGCCTGCCAACACATTTTAGTTTGCTCGAAACCTTATTTGAATATTTACCTGAGCCTAAAGAACACAGTGACATCGCCTTATTCCAACGCGCTATAGCGCTGCGTATGGATGAACACGCTTTTGAGCTGACTCAACGTCGCTTAAATGAAACCGCTCGAGCGCGCCAAGATATCTCATCAATGGTGTCGATTCAGAAGCTGGTGCACAGTGAGCAGGAAAAAAATAAATTCGAAGTGTTGCTGGACGTGATGGGGCGCAGAGCCTTGGGTTGGCAAGGTGCTCCCTTTAGCGATCAGCAATTGGCGCTGACCAATACTTGGCTGAACGCTTTTTCACAAGCGATTGCAGGGGGTACCTCTGAAGTTCAGTTGAACGTGATTTCCAAGCGTGTCCTTGGACTTCCGGAAGGAAAATAGGAGGTTAATGTGAGTCTGGTCTATAACGAAGAACAACAACAGCTGGACGACAGTGCGCGCGATTTTTTAGCGGCGCGCTCGCCAGTGAGTGAACAACGACGCATACGAGATCAACAGCTTCCGGAAGGTTTTGATACGAGTGTTTGGCAGCAAATGCTCGAGTTTGGTTGGGGTGGTATTGCGCTGCCTGAAGCCTATGGAGGTTTGGAGTTTGGCTTCCAAGGCTTTGCTCCAGTCTTTGAGCATATGGGCCGTAATCTCGCTGCTGCACCTTTATTGTCATCGATCGTGCTCTGTGCCTCTTTGATTGATGAAGTCGGGACTGAGGCGCAGCGCGCTGAGTTACTGCCGGCTTTGATTGAAGGACGGCAGCGTTTTGCTTTGGCCACCCAAGGCCAAGATCGTTTTCGCCCAGAGCACCTCGATGTTGACGTGACGGAGCAGGACGATGGATTTTTGTTGGGTGGTGAAGATTTATGGGTGCTGGACGCACAGCAGGCTGATGCACTGCTGGTGGCTGGACGTTTGATATCAGGTGAGACGGCGTTATTTTTAGTGCCTGCTGATGCGCAAGGCTTACAGATTGAGCCCATACATTTACTTGACTCAAGAAATCATGCACGCGTGTCATTGCATGCTGTGCAGTTACCAGCGGCAGCGCGTATTGGTTCAGTTGATGCGCAAGCGCAGCTCGAGCGTGCTTTGGATCGTGGTGCCGTTTGTATTGCAGCAGAATTGCTGGGCGCGACTGCAGTGATGTTTGAAATGACCATTGAATACTTGAAAACCCGTACGCAGTTTGGTGCGGCTATTGGTAGTTTTCAGGCGCTGCAGCATCGTGCGGGTTGGATGTTAGTTGATCTTGAGTTGGCGCGAAGTGCAGTGATGGCGGGTTTTGAAGCGCTCAATGATGATTCCCTCAGTGTTGAAAGTCGTCAGCAAATCGTCAGTCTGGCGAAGTGGAAAGCGGGTGAAGCAGCGCACAAAATAAGTCGTGAAGCAGTGCAGATGCATGGTGGTATCGGTGTTACTGATGAATATGATCTGGGTCTGTATCTAAAGCGCTCACGCGTGGCTCAAGTATTATTTGGCGACAGTGACTTTCATTGTGAGCGGTATGGTCGGATGGCGCAGCAGTTGTTTGCTGAGACACATTAAGGGAACAGTAATGATTAGTGAACAAATTAATGGTTGGCGTCAAGCGTGGGGCCAGTTAATCCATGAGGCGTCACCTTTTGCAATAGTAAAGAACCAGCAGGGTATCCCTGAGTTCTCCAAAGCTCCAGTTAATCTGGTTGAGGCGTTGCAACCCGGTCGACAGCATGGCGATAAGCCGTTTGTCAGATGGCAGGGGCAGAGCTACACCTATAATGAGTTTTTTGCTAAAGCTGATAAAATTACTGCAGCACTGCAAAAGGATTTGTCGGTTGGTAAAGGTGATCGTATTGCGATTGCAATGCGTAATCGTCCGGCCTGGATGATCTCCTTTATGGCCGCTATCCAGGTCGGTGCGATTCCGGTACCCATTAACAGCTGGAGCACCGCCGACGAGTTGTTGTATGCCATTAAGGATTGCGGTGCGCGCGTGGTTTTTTGTGACCCGCAGCGTTATGAGTTGCTCAAGGACTTGGGCGATGAGATCACCATCGTTGTGGCTGATGAAACGCCGTTAAGAACAGGTGATCGCAGCTGGGCCAGCATGCTGATATATGAGCCAGAAGAGGCCGTGCTGGCCAGTCCTGATCCGCAAGATCCTGCGTTGATTTTGTATACGTCAGGTACTACAGGCCAAGCGAAGGGTGTTGTCTCCAGTCACAAGGCGGTTTGTCAGGCATTGTATGCGTTGGATTTCCAAGGAACATTGGCCTATATGACCTCTGAAGAGCGGGTTCGGCCGATGCTGGAGTCGGGGCTACAACCCACTATGCTGTTGGCCTATCCGATGTTTCATGTCAGTGGTTTATTGTCGCAATTTATGAGTGCTCTGCGCAGTGGCCGTCGTTTGGTAATCATCTACAAGTGGGATGTGGATGACGCGATCAATACCATTCGCGATGAAAAAGTCACCCAGTTTGCTGGCGTGCCGACCATGATGCAGCAGTTGATTCACAGTGAACGTTTTGCCAGTTCAGACACTGATACGCTGTTTGCGCTGGGTCTCGGTGGTAGTGCAGCGTCTAGGGCGTTGTTGGATAAATTGCTCGAGAGTAAGCCGATGGCGCTGTCGGGCAATGGTTACGGCATGACCGAAAGCAATGGTATCTGTGCTGCCCATGGTGGCAACCAGTTTATGGCGTTTCCTGAGTCGGTGGGCTGGCCTTTACCTTTGGTTGAGATCATCATCGGTGAAAGCCCTGATCAGCCCGTGCTAGCCGGTACCAGTGGTCCTATTTGGCTGCGTACTTCAGCGTTGATGGACGGCTATTGGAATAAGCCCGAAGAAACTCAGCAAGTCATGAAAGATGGTTGGTTTTTCACTGGTGACGTAGGTTATCTTGACGAGAATGGCATGCTGTACATCACCGACCGGATCAAAGATATTATTATTCGCGGTGGCGAAAATATCTCTGCGGTTGAGGTTGAGCACTGCATTTGTGAGCATCCAGAGGTTGAGGAAGCCGCTGTGTTTATGCTGCCTGATGCTAACTTTGGTGAGACAGTGGGGATGGTAGTGCGTACCGCTACTGATGTCAGCGAAAAAGATTTATTGGCTTTTATGGCGCAGCGCTTGGCTGCTTACAAACTGCCAGAGCGTATGTGGTTTGCTGAGCAGTCTCTGCCACGCAGTGCTACAGGTAAACTGCTCAAAGCACAGGTTAGAAAAGAGTTTGCGAACCTTTAGCTCTAATGATCAGTAATCGGTTTGCATCTTTATGATGCAAGCTGGTTGCGCTGTTACTGTGGTCATTTTATAGAACAACAGATACAAAAAACGGCGATTAATCGCCGTTTTTTGTTGTCAGTCATCCGTTACAAACTAAGTGCTGCATTGGTACCGCTGCGCAGTGCGCCTTCAATATAGCCAAGTGTGTCGCAATCACCGATGCTAATGGCGTTAAAACCTTGCTGGTTAAGGCTGGTGGCCAAGCTGTGATCAGGACTGGCGCCAACGGCCAATACCACCGAGTCGGCTGCAACACTGTGTTGCTGGCCGTCTTTATCCTGGTAGTTGACCTGGTTTTTATCGATCGAGGTGACTTCACAATGTGTCAGCATTGCTACGTTGTGATCACTTAGATTGTCCAGCACACGCCAGCGTCGCACAATTGATAGCTCCGCACCTAAGGAAGGGCTCGGTTCAAGTACAGTGACGTGACGCCCACGCTCGATTAGAAACTCAGCCAGCTCAAGTCCGACTAAGCCACCACCGACAATCACCACTTTTTTACCCAATGGCATCCATAACTTAGATAGGCCTTGCAGAGCATCACGACTGTTGGTAGCACCACTGAGGCTACCGGCTTTCATCATCGTGCGTTGGGTCAGTGACAGTTTGTTTTTGGCGATTTCATCAGCACGGTCACCGGTCATCAAACGGCGTAATTCATCACCACTCCAGACATGTTTCATCTCGGCACCTGGAATGCTTGGCGCATCGCGCTTCGCTCCGGTGGCAACAAACACCTGATCAGCATGCAAACTGCTGAGTAACTCGGCAGTTGCGGCAGTGTTGTAACGGATATCAATGTCCAGTGCTTTAACTTGTGCGGTCAGGTTATCCAGTAAGACGCCGTTTTCTGGATAGGCCAAGGCAGCAAAAAATAATGTGCCCCCTAGTCGGTTACTGCGTTCAATCAGCGTGACTTTATGCCCACGCTGTCTCGCGATGCGTGCGGCTTCCATGCCTGCTGGACCGCCGCCGATGATTGCGACATGTTTATTCTGTGTGGCTGGCAGTATAACTTTTTGAAATTCCTGCCCAGTAAAAGGGTTGGCTGCGCACTTGATACGTTCGTTAATAAAGATTTGACTGACGCAGACATAGCAGTAAATACAGGGACGAATGGTCTCAGGTTTACCCGCAATTAATTTATTGGGTAGTTCTGGGTCAGCCAGTAATTTACGGCCCATGGCAATAAAGTCACACTGGCCTGCAGCGATGGCTTTATCACCAACATCCGGCTCAATTCGTCCCAGTGCAATCACTGAAGTGTTGACCACCGATTTAATCTGCGCCGCCCAATCAAGATAACCTGCAGGTTTTTGTACCAGTGGTGCATCGGTAAACGCGGAGCCTCTGGTAATGGTGGCGTAGGCTGAGACAGCAATGGCATGCATGCCGTCTTCGTCAGCAATTTGGGCAACTTTTTTCGCTTCTTCTAAAGTGATGCCGCCTTCAGTATGCATCTCATAGGCATCAATACGTACCCATACACCAAAGGTCGGGCTGACTCGTGCGCGTACCGCTTGCATCACTTCACGTAGAAATCGTACACGGTTCTCGAAAGAGCCACCGTACTCATCATCGCGCTGGTTATGGTAGGGCGAGAGGAAACCGGCAATAATGTAGTTGTGCGCGGCATGAATTTCAACACCATCAAATCCGGCCTTTTCCGCTCGCTCAGCGGCAGCGGCAAACCACTCGACCATTTGTGCAATATCGTTTTTATCCATGACGCGGATGACGGGGTTGCTATCGCGTCGTTGCGAACTAATAAATTTACCCAGCTCTTCCTGAGTCAACGATGACATGATGTTGTTTTTGGTCATGCGCGGTATGGATGGAACCCACAGATCGCGACCTTCTGATAAATCCCGTGCGGCGACTTTGCCAGCATGCTGGATTTGCATGGCAACTTTGGCGCCATGCTTATGCACTCGTTCGGCCAGTTTGGCTAAACCGGGGATGTACTTATCGTCAGAAATCGCACACTGAAAAGGCTCTGCAGTCCCGTGAGGAAAGGCAATGGAGACCACCCCCATAATAATCAGGCCTGCGCCACCGGCTGCACGCGCCTCATAGTAGGCTTGCATTTGTTCAGTGCAATAACCGTCCGGATCCGAAAAATTGTCGCCCATTGGCGAGAGAATAATACGGTTACGCAGATCAATTGGGCCGAGTTTTCCAGGGCTAAGCAGATGTTTGTATTGGCTCATTATTGTTTTCCTGCCGTGTACCATTAAATTGAAAAAATCGCTTACTCAGCGTCGAGCAAAAAATTCAGACACTGACGATTAAACAGCTGTTGGTGTTCGACTTGTACCCAATGCCCGCAACGGTTTAGTAGGGTAAAACGCGCATGCGGTGCGTTTTCTAGAATTTTAAAGGTACCGCTGACTGGATTAAATAGGTCATTGGTGCCCCAGAAACCAAGAATCGGGCATTTAATTTCATGCAGACGTTCGGTCATGTTGGGCACCAGCATGGTGCTGAAAAGATTAGCCGGTTGCGTGACAGCAACTGCGGCACGCTCTTCTAGAATACTGTCTTGTAGCTGGCTGCTATCAAATAGCTGTAAGGTCATCACTTGGCGCATTTGCTCTACGCCCATCGGGCCTTGGCCGTACACTTCGACCATGCGTTTAATGCCTTCCATTTCGAAGTAGGTTTCACGCTCTTCAACGCCGCCGGGGGCCATCAGTATCAGGTTATCAACACGTGTAGGGTGATCTAAAGTATAACCCAGTGCAATCGCGCCACCGAGCGAGTTACCCAGCAGTGTGCAGGTTTTTATGCCGATGTTATCCAGTAATAATTTTAAATTCTCAACAAAAAATGCAAGATCATAGTTCACATCTGCCGGCTTATCTGAGCGGCCGAAACCTGGTAAATCAAGAACGATATTACGAAAACCAGCATTATCAAAGGCTGGATAGTTGCCCTTGAAGTTACTGAAGCCACTGGCGCCAGGGCCTGAACCGTGTAACCAGACCACAACCGGTCCGTCACCAATATCAAGATAGTGAAGCGTCAAACCGTTATCGAGTTTGGCGTATTTCCCGACTGGAAGTGGGAGGTCTTTGGTTTTGCTCATGGTGCTTTTCCTTTTAAGAGATGGCAGGCTTAGTGTCGTGTGCCATATTTATATGTGTTGTGCTTGCTTGCTCAGTTGCCAGCATTTGTTTACGGTATTTTGGAATGGCACTGATCAAGAAGAGGCAGGGAATGAGTAGCAAGCAGGCAGAGGCAACCAAGGCATAGCGCAAGGCTTCAGCGCCAATTGAGCTGTAAAGCAGATCGCTGATTATGCCCGCGACAACTGGACCCAGTCCTGCTCCGAAGAGGGTCACGCTCATAAAAAATAGCGCGGTGCCTTGTGCGAGTTTGTTGACGGGTAAAATACGAGTCATGGCGCTGAAGCAGGGGACTGTCCACCAGACACCGAAAAAAGCGAAGCCCATATAAAATAAGAAGCCGGTGGGTACCGCAGTACTGCCGATCATAAAAGCAGTGCCTGCTGGCCACAAGTAGAAGGCCATTGCCAACGGAATACTGAGCGCGGTACCGAGTAACGCGGTGCCCAGCTGCCAGCCTGGATCTTTGGCGGCTAGGGTATCGGTGACATAACCACATACCAGCGTGCCTAATACCGCGAGAACACCGCCACCAATTCCCATCAACATGCCGGCATCTTGAATGGTGAGTTGATGTGAGCGGATCATAAAGCTGGGTGTCCACATCTGAATGGCATAGCCAGTAATAGCGGCTGCACCGCCGGTCGCAATAATCTGCCAAAAACCCGGTATGCACAACAAACTTTGTGCCGTGCGCAACATACCTGCTTCAGGTACGCCAGGGGCTGTGGCGACAATAGGTTTTGGTGATTTAACCGTGAAGGCTAAGATAAGACCGATCACAATACCGGGAGCGCCAACAATAATAAAAGTTGCACGCCAACCGTACATCTCTGCCAGTACACCACCAAAGCCAATACCCAGTACTGCGCCGAGCGCTGGGCCAAGACCAAAAATAGCTAGCGCGCGCGCTCTGAGGCGAGGCGGGTATAGCTCAGAAATCATGGCAACTGAGGGTGCACCGGCACCCGCTTCACCTACAGCGACACCGATACGTAGTAGTACCAGGACCATAAAGCTGCCAGCGAAACCGCTGAGCATGGTCAGGATACTCCAAGCGATACAGGCGATGGCAATCACCGGCTTGCGGCCAATACGGTCAGAGAGTCGACCTAGAGGCAAGCCAAAACCTGTGTAGAAAATAGCAAAAGCAACGCCAGTTAAGAGGCCGATCATGGTGTCCGAGGCACCAAATTCAGCCTTGATCGGCTCGATCAGTACGGAAATAACCAAACGATCGATGTAGCTCATTACATAAATTACTGCCAGAAGCATGAGGGCGTAGTGGGCGTGTCCTGCCACTTTTTCTTTATTGTGGGCCATAAATGTACATCTCTTATCATTATTGTTGAGCGTCGCTAATCATTGCCGTCTGCCTTGGTAAACGACATCGTCCATTTAGACCACTTGGTCAGTTGCCAATTTATACAGTGGATTTAGTCTTTACGGACGATGCTCCCTCTTGTGGCCTTTCATAATCTAATTCAACGTTACTTGTACTGCCTGCCCTAGACACTGTCTGCAAGGCTGGGTTGGCTAAGACAAATTTGACTCATGATTGGGGTGCATATGCTCGGCGTTGACTCATACGATAAAAATAAAAATAATGATCAGTCGGTTCGCGTTCCCGCAGTGGATCGGGTTCAACAGAAACATGATCTGCGTTCATCTATTGCTGCACAAATTAAGCCAAGTGATCTATATACGCTGGGGCAGCGTATTGAAGATACGGTGGATAAATTTTCCGAACGCCCATTTCTAATCTACGGCGATCGTACTTATACCTATAAAGAAGTGGATGAGCGCGTTAATCAGTACGCTAATACGCTTGTAGCGCGAGGTATTCAGCCCGGAGATGTGTGTGCGGTAGCGTTAGAGAACCGTCCGGAATTATTCTTTTGCTGGTTTGCTCTTGCTAAAATCGGTGCAGTTTCAACGCTGGTTAATTACCATTTACAAGGTAATCCACTGATTCACGTATTGCAGGCGACTCGCACTAAAGCGGTGCTGGTTGGCGAAGAGTGCATTGTACCGTTTCTCGAAACGCCTGAAACTCAAGAATGGCCGCAATGGCTGATTCCCGATGCTGAGAATCCTGCTGCTGTCGAGACACTCGCTAACTTCGATCGTGAGTTTTCAGTCGAAGTGGAACAGGCCTCAAATGCGCGACCTGATGCGGCCTTACGGGCGGGTATTCGCGCCGAAGATGACATGCTCTACATCTTCACGTCAGGTACCACCGGTTTACCTAAAGCTGCGCGTTACAGCAATATGCGCTGGATGACCTCGGGTGATGTGATGGAAGTCACCTTGGATACTGACACCAATGATGTGTTCTATTGCTGCCTGCCTTTATATCACGGTGCTGCCGCGACGTCGGTCGGTTCCACTGCATTATCGTCAGGGGCTTCGATTGTTATTCGTCGCAAATTCAGTGCCAGCCGTTTTTGGACGGATGTGCGCACCCATGGTGTAACGGTCTTTCAGTATGTGGGCGAGATTTGCCGTTACTTGCTCAATCGCCCTGAAGCTGAAGAAGAAAAAAACAACTCACTGCGCTGTATGCTGGGTGCCGGTTTAACCGCCGACAGCTGGCGTCGCTGGATCAAGCGTTTCGGTGAGCTAGATGTCTATGAAGGCTGGGGTTCAACAGAAGCCAATACCGCTACCATCAATCTTGATAACTATATTGGTTCATGCGGGCGAATACCTGACTGGAACAAAACCAACTTGCGTTTGTTGCGTGTCGATGAAGAAACACAAGCTCATGTGCGCGATGAAAACGGTTTTTATGTGCATTGCCAACCAGGTGAGGTGGGTGAAGCGGTAGGCTTTATTGTTGACTCTCCACATATCGGTGCAGGCCGTTTTGAGGGCTATACTTCTGCGGCGGCGACTGAGACCAAGATTTTAAGAAATGTATTCCAGACGGGTGATGCGTGGTGGAGTTCAGGTGATTTGTTGCGTTATGACGAAAATGGCTACTGCTATTTCGTTGACCGTGTCGGTGATACCTTCCGTTGGAAAAGTGAGAACGTATCAACCCAAGAAGTGGCTTCAGAATTAGGTGATTTCACCGGTATGGAGTTCATTAATATTTATGGGGTGGCCGTCACTGAGCATGAAGGTAGAGCAGGCATGGCACTGGTGGTTATGCAGCAGGGCCATGAGTTTGATCCGCAAGCGTTTTATAATTTTGTTACTGAGCGCTTGCCGCACTATGCTCGTCCCGTGTTTGTTCGAGCCGGCTCGCACGCCGATATGACCACAACCTTTAAGCACCGCAAAATTGATTTACAGAAGCAGGGTTACGATCCCAGTAAGTTTGCTGACACGCTGTATGTCAAAGATGACAGTGCTGCCACCTACAGTCTCTACAGCGACGAAGTCCTCGCTAGAAATGCGCTGCTACCTTTTGTGGATGGTGATGCATGAGCTATTACTCAACTCCAGACGAGCAAAAATACCGTGAGTTGAGTTTCCCTTGGGAAACGCCACCCGAGCGTGGTGATTGGCAGACAGTCGCTGAGGGCGTTATCTGGTTACGTATGCCCCTGCCGTTTGGTTTGGATCATATTAACTTGTACTTGCTACGTCACGATGACGGCTGGGTGATTGTCGATACCGGCTTAGGCACGCAGCAAACCCGCGATGTGTGGGAGCGTGTTTTTGCTGAGGTTATGCATCATGCGCCGGTCAAAGCGGTGATTGCCACGCACTTTCATTATGACCATTCCGGCTCATTAGGTTGGTTGGCCGAGCGCTTTAAGTGCCCGGTGTATATGACACGCGGTGAGTATCAAGCGCTGTTTGTCAGTCCTTCAACTGGCGACGGTATGGGCTGGCAAATGAGCCAGTTTTATCGCCACAGCGGCATGCCTGATGGTTATGAGACGGATGATCCTGCGCCACTTTAAAAGTCTCTACTTGCCATTAAATGACTCTAATGCATATGATAAGGCGCTTTGAGCCATATTTCAATTGAGCCATTAGAGACAATCAATGACTAAAGACGTCGAACAGAATTGGCACAGAAATTCTTCTACTGTTGCGAATGAATTGACCGTAAGGCTCGGTGAGCCCTTCGCTGAGATCTGTTTGTGGGCTGTTGAGCGAGAGCTTGAGTTACCGCTCGAAGTCGGCTACCGCATTCTTGGCTTAGATCCATTTACGGTCGGTATTGGAAATCTAGTCAAGGAGCTCAGTCATCCAGAATCAAAGTTAATCACTAGTGAGTGGGAAGCAAATCCAGTTGTTTATGAGTTACAAAAATTCACCCAAGCTGTAACAACCGATACTAATATTTCTAGAAAATACGCCAGCATTTCCCACCTAGGTGGAGTGCGTAAAAACCGTAGTCAATTCAAAATTTACCCAACCAAAACCTTCTTACTGACACTTGTAACAAATCCACTCGCAGATACTACCGCCGAAATCACTTATACCGATAGACGTCGTCTGCGAATTTGGTTGCTGATCCAAGCTGCAAGCCGTCTACTGGAGTTCGGTTATTCCGCAGATAAAAGTATTAGTAATGCTGCTCGATTTTTAGTCATTGATGCGACTGATGATAATTGGACACTGATTGATGATTTGTTAAAAAGAGCAAGAGGTCAGCTCGGCAGCATTCCCAACACTTATGAGCGGTTCACTACTGCTTTAGCTAACGCTTCACATTTCATTAAGAATGATTCAGTCAGTCTAGGTAAAACAGCAACACAATTTCTTAACGCAATAAATACTGTTGCGAATGGTGAATGTAGGGAGATTGAG
This sequence comes from Denitrificimonas caeni, assembly GCF_905120345.1. Classification (GTDB taxonomy): domain Bacteria; phylum Pseudomonadota; class Gammaproteobacteria; order Pseudomonadales; family Pseudomonadaceae; genus Denitrificimonas; species Denitrificimonas caeni_A. Next base: position 399,975 of record NZ_CAJHOA010000003.1, read on the forward strand.
GCCAGCGCGACTGACTCTGGAAGATCGACACGCTTCAAACCTCTAATGCCAACTATAGTTGACCGGTTTTTTGGTAAAGACCTAGAAGATGACAGTATCCCAATCATCTCACCTAGTGATGAAGGCTCTTTATTTTATTTTACAGACGTCGACCCGACTGATAGCGCTGCTCAACAAATCGTTAGCTCTGGTAGTGTCTATATCCAAACAATGGAGTTATCCCACTATTTACCGTGGAGCTGGGAGCGTGTACTGCCTGTTGAGTCGAAAATATTAAAGGAATGGCTTCACACTCAATTACACTCCACTGATACGGTTGATAGAACAGGCGGCGCTTTGGTGTGGCTGGCTATGCATCTATCCAGATCACTAGTACTGATTGAGCGGATGAGTATTGAGAGTAAACTGACAGATGAGTGGAGTTTCAGTAATGATTTTCATCTTCTTAAGCGCACATCTCCACGGCGGCGTAGCTCGTGGCGGCCGGATGAGTCAGTACGGCAACAGGTCAATGCATTTCGAGATGACTTAACAGTCTCAGTACCGCAATTAATTAGAGATATTTTACAAACTGCTGCCAGCAATGCAGTCGAGTCCCCTCAAATAGTTGGCAGACTTTGGCAGGCTGTATCATCACAAAAGCTAGACACGTGGTTTAACGAGCAAGCCAGAAAACACTTCCCCCGATTAACAAGCGCAAAGCTCGCTAACTACCAATCGCAACAGTTGTTTGATGCAACTGGTGAGTTTCATTTTTCTCGTTTATTAACGTCTCATCCAAGCAGCGCTTTGCCGGGCGGCTGCAGTTATGCAGACTGGGATATCAAGGCCATTGAAAAAGGGTTGCAGTTGCCTGTTGTGGAGTCAGCAAGTGATGAGTCCGACAGCAAAAATATCATGGGTAGCCTACTTACCCCAGTTGAATCAGTACTGACTGAAGAAATCGAGCGCTGCAATGCGAGCCTCCAGCAGGCATTTGGTAAAGGCCTTATCCAGCAACACAATGCATTGGCTCAGTATGTTGTTATGGCGTTATATGCCGCAACAGGTGCTCGGCCACTGCGCGATCCATTTGAATCCGCTCAGCATTTTTCCCTCCAGTACAGATGCGTATTTATCAATGATAAAAATGATGAAGGTTTGCATAACGGAAGGCTGGTGCCTTTGCCAGAAGGTGTCATCACATTACTCACTTACTATCTGGACTTTTTGAGCCAGTTGGGTCAACAGATTGCAACGCATCGCACTGAATTGGCGCTACAGATATCTAATCTTACTGATGGACGTGAGGCCAGTGTGCCGCTCTTTTTTCTGCTCGATGACAATCTACGCTGGCACTCGATGTCGGATGCTGCCCAGCTTGATTGCTTGCTGTTTGAATGGCTACTGCCTGCTAATTTGTTTCGTCATCGTTATTCACAACGCCTCCTTAAAGAAGGTGTTGACCCTGAAGTTATTGATGGCTGGATGGGACATGCAGAGCGAGGGGCAGCCACCTATAGTGATTATTCAATTCGGTGCTGGGAAACTGATGCCGTAAATTATCAAGCAGCGTTAGAGCGCGCTTATAGCGTACTGCCTTTTGCTACCCCGGCAGAAATGCAAGAGCTACCGCCACTGCTTTACTTACCTATAAAGGATACGGATTACTCAGAGCCCAAAGTCTTTGGTCAAAAAGAGCGTGCCCGTTTCAGATGGCGACGTATAAAAACAGCAATAAGAGAGGCTCGTGCTGATATCAAGCTTTTTCTTAATAATAGGAAAATACAGGATATCGGTGATAATGACTTGCTGCTTCTGAGCACTCGAATGTTATTGCGTGAGAATCGCCTACCGCATCCTATGGCAGCTATTCGATTTAATATATTCATTAAAATGCTACAGAAGTCGGAGGCTACTTCCAGGCAGGCAGTTTCAGGAATTGCTAAGCGTAGGCTATTCAGCAAGCGCTTGGTTGCAGTCCGTGACGAGCGCACACTTATTACACCATCTATAACTCGTGCACTTGAACTTTATACACAGCTTTTTACATGGGCTACAGCAACCCGTAAAAAAGTATTAAAGTCTGGGTTATCTAAAGGACGTGCGTTGTGTGTAGGCTCATTATTGATGGCGGTTGAGAAACGTCTTGGCTATAAGCTACTTTTAGAGGATGTTGCGGCAGGACAAAATTTTCGACTACTTCAAAATCAACGTTGCTACTTTCTTGAATACAGCGAGCTTCTGGACGCTGATGATTTTTCGACAGCTGTTCAACGCCATGAAATCAGCTATAAAGTAGCCAGTCTAATCGCTCACGGAGTTCACCAAAAAAAGATAGTAGACACGCCACAGCCCAGCCAAATAAACGAACTCAAGGCTTTACTCGAAATATACTCTCTGGACAATCCAGCTAGTTGCGACCCTAAAATGGAAGAGTTGTTGAGTTGGCTGTGCAATATTGTTAATCAAGCTAATCTAGTTCAGCTACCAGGCATTCTTGCCGCTGCACTTAGTGAACGAGCTCCACCCACAAGCTCGTCATTGCGAGATTACGAGCGACTACTGAACGACCGAGTTTTGGATCTTCCAGCCCACTTCACGGAGACTTCTGAGTGGCCAAGTCATGTCATGCCTAAAACACGCGATAAGGCTCCTGACAAACAGTCACTGCAGGGGCAAGCTAAAGAGTTTTCAAAGAGTATTGCCACAGCGCTGCAGGCGTATGTTCCTGCGCAAGCACGTCAATGTGCCAAAAATATCAGATCTATTTGCGATGGATACCACGGACAGGTCAGTTCCAGCATGTTGCTGCTTGGCTATTGGATCGCTGACCTTGCTGCAAGTGGAAAAGCAAAAAAACGTAAAAATCTTGTTCCTTATGCGCTCAACTCCTTGAGCACCTACTTAAGCTCGCTGTCGCCAGCATTTCGCGATCTTCTATATGAAGTGGACCTTGTTGCGCAGGATAGCGAAGAGATAACTGAACTGTGCGCGCAGATGCTTGATTATAAGAACCAATCGTCAAGGCATGCTGATTATTTTGGTAAGAGACTGAAAGACTTTTTCCGCTGGGCTGCTCGCTTTGGCGTGGCCTCACCTGAGTGGACCGAGCTGGACCTTGAAAGTGGCTACCGTACAGTCAGCCCTGGTCTTATTTCCGAGTCTGAATATCAAACATGTATAGAGACTGTTCTGTCAGACAATACGCTAACTCAGGATGAGCAGTTGATATTGGGCTTCGTCCTACTTACAAGCTATCGGTTTGGATTGCGAGCTAAAGAGGCTGTCGGTATGCTGCGCCGTGATTGGTGTCAGCATGGGCGGCATAGCTGGGTGCTGGTACAAAGCAACCAGTACCGCACCCTAAAAAGCAAGGCTAGCCGGCGAGCAATACCGTTATTGTTCAAACTTTCAGAAGGCGAGCAAGATATTATTGATCGCACATTAGGCAGGTATACAAGTATAGCTGGCAAACAAAACAATCGACCGGTCCTATGCGAGGCGTCTGGCGATAATAATGGTCAGCCGGTGCTTACAAGTCTCGAACCACGCATTTCTGGAGCCCTGATCAGGTTGCTGCGCAGCGTTACTGGTAATCCTCTGCTGGTTTTGCATCATTGCCGGCACAGTTTTTACAATAGAATCTCTTGTGCATTATTTGATTTACAAAATCCGCTCGCTGAAAAGCTAAGCAGTGCATCTGAAAATGATTCGATCAGATGCACCATTTTAGGACCAAACAATCAACCATCACGGCGCAGTGCTGTTGCGATAGCGCGTTTAATGGGGCATAAATTTCCGAGTACAGGGCTGAAAAACTATTTTCACTTAGCGACTGAGTGGGCAGATCAGTTAACACCAGTGATTCACACGCGGGCTCACAAAATCGTGAGTGTTTTACAGGTGTTTGAGCAAGCGACGGTGTTAAAAACCAGGGTACAAAATATAGCTGATACGCTTAACTATCCTAACCTTACGCTTATGAAAGCACTGCAGGTGCTGCGGCTTGTTTCTCTTGGTATGGGTTACGAGAGAGCTGGAGAGCTGATGCAGGTCAGACCTCTACACATTTCTAGGCTGCAAGGTATTATTTTTCAGACAAATGCTCGTATGAGATTCAGCTCAAAAGCTGACAAAAACATCAAAATAAAAGGCGAAGACTTTCCAAATGCATTACTCGAATCACTGTCGGATGGCGCGTGGCAGCGGCTGCTGCATCGTGCTGAGGAGTTGAAAGATGCGAATGTATGCGAGGCAAACGAGGAACCAATAAGTCTTGACGAGCTGCCTTGCTTAATCAGTCCTAATAGGCATATTTTGATGGAGCAGCCGGCACACTACAGTTTGATTAGGCGAGTTGTTGAACTATTTGAAATACCAAACAAGCAATATCAGTTTGTTGTGAAAAACAACCGGCCTATCGCCCAACAGCGTATGGCCGCAGCTGGGTTCAAGGTGGTGACAGAGCATGAAGCGGAGGTGAGACTCGACGGCTTTACCATGTTTATATGGGAACGTAATAGTCAATATCGGCTCGATGATTATGGCGGACTTGTCCTTACTCGTTCAGCTAGTGGAGTTATCCGTAATTCGTACGAGCTCGTTATTGCTGTTTTAGCTGTTGGCTTTTTGATGCAGCTTGTAAGCAAGTCTGGAGCTTAAATACAATTTAGTCAGTTAGTTCTAACTTAAAAGCCTCAAGGTCCTCCATGCTGGCCTTAGAAATATCCTTCAGATAAAAACGGATTCTGCCTTTAGAGTCAGTTTTTTCATAACTAACAACTTTTACCAACGGACTACTATTAGCAAAGGCCGCTGATGCTGTTTTGGTGTGGCTATCTTTTTCAGCGATAAACTCTCTTGTTGGACCACTGGCGAGCTTGTTTGTAGCGCCAACACGCCTTAGGAAAACTAGCATTTCTGAGCCTTTGGCACCATCAGAATGAGCAAGAAAAACCTCATCATTCTTGATGCCTGCTGACTGCGTTACTGGAGACTTAAAAGTTCCTTGAACTGGAATCTCAATCGTTTTTTCTCCGGAGAGTAGACATACAAACGGCTTGCTAATCGACTTACCCCTGTATTTGTTAATAAAATTATTACTATATTCGTCGATTAAATCACTCTGTGCAGGTGTGAATATCTCAGGTTTATCGGGACTGTTTGTGGCAAAAATATCACCGCGATTGCTCAATACGCTCTCAATAAACCTCACAACTACAGAGTGCAAAATGCTTTTAATGTCGTCACTGATATCATCAGAAGATTCAGGCTCCGCTAAGATTGAAATATTTAGCGGAACATTATTGTAGTCTTCGGTGTTGACAGTACTATCAAGCCGAATGGCTATACCATGATCAATATAATTCTCATCGAGATAGTGCGTGAGGAGATTGATAACTTGAGTGCAGATTGAGTCGAGGTCAGAGTTTTGAGCTAGCTTGCCGTTCACTCTATAAGTGCTTTCGGTGATATGCGTCAGCACATTATCAGCCTCACGAAATATAGCTAGCGTAGTAATTTTTTTGGTTTTATTCATGGTTTCCAGTGTCTTATAAAATTGGTTGGACCACAGAATCGCTAATTTTTGAGTGCTGCGCCAATCTTCAATTGTTACAGTATGTGTTTTTGCGAAACCCCCTGCCCATGTCGTGCGTACGACTATTTGTATGGTTTTAGTAGCGATTTATCGACAAATTTCAGAGCTTTAAAAAAGGATTTTGAAGAAATAAGTTGACATTTGTTTTCCGTTTAATTTTCTATGAGCGCTTTGTCAAGTCCTATTAAATGTATTGATTTGGAAGCCTGTGGACCCCACCACTAGCAGCTTTCAATGCCATTAACAGTTGCATATCAGTTGCTTGTTTATGCCCAGTGAGTACTTTTAGCCACTGCATGTTAAAGTGCCACTCATTAACAGCGTTAGACAGGAAGCCCTACGCCATGGCTGGTATCGATAAATCCAAACTCACCGAAGCTGACATCATCAGCAAATTCATTCTCCCTGCCATTAAAAAATCAGGCTGGAACGATATGACGCAGATTCGTGAAGAAGTGAAATTGCGCGATGGTAAGGTGATTGTGCGTGGTCAAATGGCGGCGCGGCAGACGGTGAAATCAGCTGATATTGTCCTCTATCACAAGCCTAATTTGCCGCTTGCCGTGATTGAGGCTAAAGCGAATAAGCATGAAGTTGGTAAGGGTATGCAACAGGCTTTGGATTATGCCAGCTTGCTTGAAGTGCCTTTTGTCTTTGCTTCGAATGGTGATGGCTTTATTTTTCATGACAAAACTAATACCCAGCACATCGAAACTGAGATCGCTTTAGCCGACTTTCCTTCACCAGCTTATCTGTGGGGTAAGTACTGCCAGTGGAAAGGCTATACGCAGGCACAGTTGCCCATCATCACTCAGGATTATCACGATGATGGCAGCGGTAAAATGCCCCGTTACTACCAGCTGCAAGCCATTAATAAAACCATTGAAGCCATATCGAGCGGCCAAGATCGCATTCTGTTAGTGATGGCCACTGGTACCGGCAAAACCTACACAGCGTTTCAAATCATCTGGCGCTTGTGGAAAGCGCGAAATAAAAAGCGCATTTTGTTTTTAGCCGACCGCAATATCTTGATTGATCAAACCCGCATTAATGACTTCCAGCCCTTTGGCACGGCGATGACCAAGATTGAAGGCCGTAAAGTTGATCCAGCCTTTGAGATTCACTTGGGTTTATATCAAGCCTTAACCGGCCCGGAAGAATCGCAAAAAGCCTTTAAGCAAGTAGGGTCTTATTTTTTTGACCTGATTGTGATTGATGAATGTCACCGCGGCAGTGCTGCAGAAGAAAGCTCATGGCGTGAGATTTTAGAATACTTCAGTAGTGCCACCCAAGTGGGCTTAACCGCCACGCCGAAAGAAACCGAAGATGTGTCCAATTCGGATTACTTTGGCGATCCAATTTATACTTACACTTTAAAGCAAGGTATTGAGGATGGCTTTTTAGCACCTTATAAAGTGGTGCGTGTGGACTTGGATATTGACCTGCAAGGCTGGCGTCCGACCAAAGGGCAGACCGATAAGCATGGCGAGCTAATCGATGACCGTATCTACAACCAAAAAGACTTTGACCGCACTCTAGTGATTGATGAGCGCACCGAGCTGGTAGCAAAAACCATTACCAGTTACCTGCAGCGCACCGATCCTATGGCTAAGACCATCGTATTCTGTAATGACATTGATCATGCTGAGCGCATGCGCCGTGCTCTGATTAACTGCAATCCTGAGCAAGTGCAGAAAAACGACAAATATGTGATGAAAATCACCGGTGATGATGAGCTCGGCAAAGCGCAGTTGGATAACTTTATTAATCCTAAGCGTGCCTACCCAGTGATTGCCACCACCTCCGAGTTGATGACTACAGGTGTGGATGCACAAACCTGCAAGCTAATTGTGCTGGACCAAAACATCAAATCGATGACTAAGTTCAAGCAAATCATTGGTCGTGGTACACGTATCAACGATAAGTACGGCAAGCTGTGGTTTACCATTCTTGACTTTAAAAAAGCCACAGAGCTGTTTGCCGATGAGCGTTTTGATGGTATTCCCGAGCGCATCATGACGGTTAAGCCTGAGCAAATTAACGAAGACAGCGATGAGCTTGAAGAAATCGTACACGGTGAGTCCGACGAAGAGCTGGATACCACGTGTGATGCTGAGCAAGCTGCTGAAGAAAACGGGAGTTACACTTCACCAGCTGGTGAGGGGAATAGCGGTCCGTTTGAAACGGGTGAAGGTGAACCTGTTAGAAAGTATTACGTCAAAGGTGTGCCGGTGCAAATAATGGCGCAGCGTGTGCAGTATTACGATACCGACGGCAAACTGGTGACTGAATCATTCCAAGATTATACCCGTAAAACCTTTACCAAGCAGTTTGCCAGTTTGGATGATTTTACTAAGCGTTGGCATGAGGCCGACCGTAAACAAAGCGTTATTGATGAGCTGGCCAATGCAGGCATTATCTGGGAAGCGCTGCAAGAAGAAATCGGTCAGGATATGGACCCTTTCGACCTGATCTGTCATGTGGTTTATGATCAACCGCCTTTGACCCGCCGTGAACGTGCAAACCAGGTTAAAAAGCGTAACTATTTTACTAAGTATTCAGAAACGGCCCAGACCGTGCTTAATGCCTTGCTGGATAAGTATGCTGATGCCGGTGTGGAAGAAATCGAAAGCCTTAATGTGCTTAAAGTGCAGCCGCTTGATCAGCTTGGCACGCCCATGGAGATCGTTAAGCAAGGCTTTGGTACTAGGCAAGACTATCAGCAGGCCGTGAGTGAGCTAGAAGCTGAGATATACTGGTTACCACCCAAGCAAGCTTAAGTTACAGAGCCAAGAGTTTATGTATTCAAGCCCCGTATCGGGGCTTATTTTATGCGTTATACCTATTTGAAAGAGAAACAGCATGTCGATCAGTTCCGTTATCAAATCTATTCAAGACATCATGCGTCAAGACGCGGGTGTTGATGGTGATGCTCAGCGATTGGGCCAATTATCGTGGCTGCTTTTTCTTAAAGTGTTTGATGCGCAAGAAGAAGCGCTAGAGTTTGAGCAAGATAACTACACCGCACCCATTCCAGAAAAGTACCTCTGGCGCAATTGGGCAGCCGATGCTGAGGGCATGACCGGTGACGAGTTGCTGAGCTTTATCAATGACCAGCTCTTTGCCGATCTAAAAGACCTTGCCGCACCAATTGATACCAATCCACGTGGCTTTGTTGTGCGTCAAGGCTTGAGTGATGCCTACAACTATATGAAAAACGGTACCTTACTGCGCCAAGTGATTAACAAGCTTAATGAAATCGACTTTACTCGTTCCGGTGAGCGTCACCTGTTTGGTGATATCTATGAGCAGTTGCTGCGTAACTTACAAAGTGCGGGGAATGCCGGTGAGTTCTATACGCCGCGTGCCGTCACCCGTTTTGTTGTAGACCGAGTTGCTCCTAAATTAGGCGAGCGCATTATGGATCCCGCGTGTGGTACGGGTGGCTTTTTAACTTGCTCGTTTGATCATGTTAAAAAAAACTATGTGAAAACAGCTGACGACCATAAAACACTGCAGAAACAGATTTTAGGCTTTGAGAAGAAGCAGTTGCCGCATTTACTTTGCACCACCAACATGATGCTGCATGGTATCGAAGTACCGGTGCAAATACGTCATGACAACACGCTAAGTAAGCCCTTATCCAGTTGGGATAGTGACATTAATGTCATCGTCACCAACCCACCCTTTGGCGGCACTGAAGAGCACGGTATCGAAAAAAACTTCCCCGCTGACCTGCAAACTCGTGAAACCGCAGATTTGTTTTTACAGCTGATTATTGAGCTGCTTGCTGATCAAGGCCGTGCTGCTGTGGTTCTACCTGACGGCACCTTATTTGGCGAAGGAGTTAAAACTAAGCTGAAAAAAATGCTCACCGAAGAGTGTAATTTGCACACCATCGTCCGTTTACCCAATGGCGTGTTTAACCCCTATACCGGTATTAAAACCAATCTGCTGTTTTTCACTAAAGGCCAGCCGACGCAAGATATTTGGTTTTATGAGCACCCATACCCAGCTGGGGTGAAGAATTACAGCAAAACCAGACCGATGAAGTTTGAAGAGTTTCAAGCAGAAATCGACTGGTGGGGTCATGAAGCTGATGGCTTTGTCAGCCGTGTTGAAAATGAACAGGCGTGGAAAGTCAGTATTGACGATGTGATTGCGCGTAACTTTAATCTTGATATGAAAAATCCGCACCAAGGTGAAGTTATTAACCATGATCCTGATGAGTTACTCGCCAGCTATGCAAAGCAACAGCAGAGCATCAGTCAGTTGCGTGATCAGCTTAAGGGCGTGCTGAGTGCTGCGCTCGCAGATAGCTCGGCGCAGGGCGAATAGTCATGAGTAAAGTAGAGCAACTGATTACTGAGCATATTGATATCTGGACCAGCTCAATTTTAGCCAAGTCCACGGCAGGGCGTGGTAGTAATAAAAAGTATGAACTGTACGGGATTAAAAAACTGCGTGAGCTGATTTTTGAGCTAGCTATACGTGGCAAGCTTGTACAGCAAGACCCCAAAGATGTATCAGGCAGCGCATTACGTGATGAGCTAGTTTCTGAAAAAAAAATGCTTGTTAAAGAAGGGAAAGCCAGAAGATCGAAAACACTTCCTGCAATTACCAATCATGAAAAACTTTTTGATTTACCAGAAAACTGGCAGTGGGTTAGAGTCGCTGACATTGGTAACGTTTTCAATGGAAATAGTATTAGTTCGAATATAAAAAAAAGTAAATACTCAACTTTTTCAGTTGGAATGCCTTATATAGCAACAAAAGATGTTGAATATGGGTTTGATTCTCTAAACTATAATAATGGAATAAATATTCCACACGATGAACCAAAGTTTAAAGTTGCACATAAAGGTGCAGTGCTGATATGTGCAGAGGGCGGTAGTGCAGGAAAAAAATGTGGGATAGCTGAACAAGACATATATTTTGGAAATAAACTTTTTGCTAATGAGTTGTTTTCAGGTGTTTTGCCTAAGTATATATTAACAGCCTATCTTTCTCCTACTTTTTATGAGCATTTTTCTGAACTTATGACAGGCATAATAGGAGGGATTTCTTTAGCTAATTTTATGATGTTACCCATTCCGTTGCCGCCAACAAATGAGCAGCTAAGAATCGTTTCAAAAGTTGATGAGCTGATGCTGCTATGCGATCAATTAGAGCAAGAAACCGAATCCAGTATTGACGCTCATGCCACCTTGGTCGATGTCCTATTAGCAGCCCTAACCGATAGTGCCGACACCAATGAATTGGCACAAAACTGGGCCAGATTATCTGAATATTTTGATATACTTTTTGTTACAGAGCAAAGTATAGATGCGTTATCAAAAAAAATTTTAGAAGTCGCAGTAAAAGGGATGCTTACCAATACAATAAATGTGCGTAAAATACCTCTTAAAAAACTTTTGTCATTTGGCCCTAGAAATGGCTTCTCACCAAAAGAAGTTAATTATCAAACAAGTAATAAGGTTTTAGCGCTAGGGGCAACGACAACAGGAAGATTGCTACTAGAGAAAAGTAAATATTTTGAATATGAAATACCGTGTGACTCTCATTTATGGTTATCTAAAGATGATATTTTAATACAGCGAGGTAATGCAGCTTCTTATGTTGGCAGCAGTATTCATATTGAAGATAAGGTCATAGGTTATATATATCCAGATTTAATGATTAAAATCCGAGCTTCCGATGAGGTTGATACAGAGTATTTATCGATTGTTCTTTCATCTCCTGCATCTCGCGAATTTATGTGGGACAGGATGACAGGAACATCGGGAACTATGCCAAAAATCAATCAAAAAACAGTTGAGTCTGTACCTATACCTCTGCCTGACTTAAAGAACCAGAGGCTTATAGTGTCCATAGTCAGCGAGTTAATGGAAATCTGCGAACAGCTAAAAATCAATCTACAACAGTCACAAGAAACCCAAGTCCAGTTCACCGATGCTCTCGTCGATCAGGCGCTTGTGTAGCTAGCTTTTGCACATATAGATAAGAGTGAGCCGACAGCCGCTATACAGTTAATCAATCACTCGGTACCGTACACAGGCATTTTAGTAAAAATTATTAAATTAAAAAGGGAAGAATAATATGAGAAAATTAGCAGTAGTCGCAGTACTTTTCTTATGTGGAGTAGGTATCGCTCAAGCAGACAGTTACTGCGATGGTCAGCCTGGCACGGCCTATAACAATATTGTTGGAACTACTATCGGCTCAGACGGCAGCTCATCCAACCGCATCGGCAACACGACAATCCATTCAAACGGCACAGTCTGCACCCGCGTTGGGAATTCTACGATTTATAATTGAGATAGTCATATCGTAATTGATACTTGAATATCTAATTCACTATCGTATTTTGTGGTATGCCCTAAATTTTAAATAATTATTGGTAGATTTTATCAGGAGCTACATATTGATCAACTTCCCTAAAAGCATAACGATTGAAGCCTGCGAAAAATTTATCAACAAGTTAAATTGCAACAGTGATGCTCTTCAGCTACCAGTCGATACAACTGCTCCCGCATTTGGTGGTTTAGCTAGCGCCATTCAAGCCGTCAATACTTGGGCGAGAGTAAGTTCAGCTTCTAGACTCGAATTGCGCAACAGTAAAACAATCGATGTTATAAGTGATGTCATAGTCAGGCCGCATAAATTCTCTGCCTCTATGATGGCACGATCAATTGTTTTAGATAATACACCTACACAAGAGATTCGTTCACAGATTAACTACCTTGCGAAGCAGGCTATAGAAATGCAATCTCAGCATCAGCATGGTCAGCAGTACGGTAGGCTTTGCTGGTTTAGCTTCGTCGATCATAGTTCCAAAGCTTTTGATCCGAACTTTTATATTAAAGAAAATAGTAGTAAGCCTACTCTCCGTCAGCCAGAACAGTTTAAAGCTATTATTAAAGCCATGGCTGAAAAGGCAATTAGTATATCTGGTGGAGCAAAAGCTCCTGTAGATGATGATTTGGATCATTTAGGTAGAATATTTTATGAGCTATTTCTAAATACTCATGAGCATGGCAGTAGAGGTGAGGCTCGCAGTGAATGGCTTAAGCCGGGCATGCGTATTATTTATGCTCAGGGGATCAACCTTACTGAGGCGGGTGAAAAAGGTATCACTCAGCAGCAACCAGTACTTTCAGAGTATGTAGCCTCTCTTGAAGAAAAACTAGGTATTCAAGGCAATCGCCGCTTTCTTGAGCTAGCAATAGTTGATTCTGGGCTGGGGTATTGTGGCCGCTGGTTGGCCGATAATCCATTAGACGGGCCTACAGGTGGACTATCTCTCCAGGACGAATATGGGATATTTAAAAAATGTTTTAATTTCCGTAACACATCAACGTCACGGAACAATAAAGGTAATGGCTTACCAGTGGTAATGGATCGGTTGACCAAGCTTAACGGTTTCATGCGAGTTCGTAGTGGCAGGTTATCTCTTTACCGTGACTTTGTAGCATCACCTCAAGCTCAAGATAATGCCTGCGAGTTTTTTGATTGGTCTACTCAGTCTATTGCAAACGAGTCCATCTCGGAAATGAGTAAGGCCGCAGGCGTCGCCATCAGCCTCCTTATTCCTTTGGAGGCAAAGGAATGAGTAGCCTGTTTTCCTTTAGATTTTCCGAGCCGGACAGTGACCAGAAAAGCAGCCTTTTGATTTACTCAACATCGAAACCAAAACTGGACATGTTGGCTAGAGTTTTAAAGCAAGAAATTGAGAGCAGTCTCCCTCCTAAGAAGGTCTATTTATTATCGCCTAGTAAATGTGAAATGACTAAGCAGCAGTGCCAAGATGATGCTGCGTTTTTAAGTGAATATGACGCATATGTAGGCAGCATAGATTCACTTTTTTGTGTCAGCGCTGACTCATTAGGAGTACTGGCTTATTGTGATGGAAATAAGCTTTCAGAAATTTTAAGCAATGAAATTCTACAGCAAGGAATGGACTTTCTTTTTAAAAAACATGCTGGCTTGATTGTTTCGAATCATAGTTATCACTTTGTTAAACCATCTGGTGACCATTGCGATAAGTTTATTAGAGCCTCTAATCTTCTAGTTTCGAGTACTGAGGTTTCATTTCTAGCTACCTCGCTTTTGCCTTACCTGAAAAGCAATATTAAACGTATCTATGTAGATACTTCATCGATTTCTTTTTTGGTAAGTATTGCGCTGGGGTTAACCGACAAGTTTTCTCAATCCCAACCGATTATTGTGAGCTTTGAATCATATGCTGCACTTAATGAGCTGTACGATTTCGTAGAGGATGAGTTTAGTCTGGTATTGGTATCAGCTACTACAAGTGGGTCACTTGCCAAACGCTTATTAAGCCAAACTAGGTTTGGAGTCAATCAAGTAATTACATTGTTTCATATGAATCTTCCTAGTGAGCAGATTGGCATTTTTGATATTTCATCTGCTGCTTTAAAAGGTATTATTTCAAAAAAAGCAGAGGATTGCCCTTTTTGTAAGTTGGGATCAAAGCAGATACGCATAGCTGGGGATCAATTCCTTCCTGAAAATCCAAAGCATGATCAATTAGTGATTAAAAAAGCAGATTTTGGAAAATCCAGACTAGATTTTTTTAAGATGTTTGCAGCTAACGGTGTATTAAAATGGAATGTACTCGCTAATTCTAGCGAAGAAATTGCTGAACATTTTTTTATTGACGTAGAGCATGCAATACAGCTAGATGAGGAAATGCTAAATACGCAAATATTAAAGAACATAAAACGATATGCTTCTAGAGATTTGGCCACTGTCATCACATTCAACGATGCGGGTTCTAGTAAGTTTAAAGAAAGCATAGAAAAATATTTGAGCGAAGATACTAATTCAATTAAGTGGCTAGATGCGAATAGTTTTTCAGAGTCAGATGTGCGTGGTACTGCATCAGTTCTAGTTGTTGCTGGTGCAATAACATCTGGCCGCAGCCTTTTGTCTATTTCGAGAAAACTTCGCTGCATACACCCGTCAGCATCCATCGTCTATTTTGTTGTATTCTCCAAATTACCTAATCAAGCAGATTTTTCGCAGCTTAAAACAGATTTAGTCCAAGGTGGACATGAGTTAGTAGTTCTGCTGAAATGTCCCGTTCCTCGCATTAAAGGGCATACGAAGACAGCCTGGGATTATGAGCGTGACCTATTGCAGCCCTACAGTATGGAAGATCCTTTGGGTGAAATGGAACATCAATTACCTGCGATACTTGCGAGCCGTTATGCTTGTATTAATAACTCTAATTACAACTCAGATGATCTTTTTTTACCGGATTCTGAGGGCAAGTCTCTTAAATTACGTAATACATTCGCATTTTGGTCCGACCTTGGCTTTTCTGAAGATAGACTTAAAGAAGCGGCGCAAGCAGATGTCTATTGGACCATTCAATGCGTGCTTCATGACTTACGTAATCCAAATGAAAGTGGTGGGCTGGCCTCCACTTATCACACAACATTAATCAGCCCTGCCAATTTTGATCGATATAATGACGGTGTTATACAGGCTTGTCTTTTGAGATCAGCTCTTCCAGTAGAACTTGATTATCGCGTTGACCCTGCATTCAGTCGACGAATGACTGATGTGATTTTATCGGTGATTAACAATTGGGATAATGAGCAGGGAGAAGCTACATTAGAGTTTTTGATGGCTCTTTGCTCGCAACGCCTACGGCTAGTAAAAGAGCATCTGAGTGAGGTTTACAGGCTTAAGTCAAACGAAATGAACGATGAGATAGTATTTCTTTTCGAGCGTTTAGGTGACTTACTGAGGGCTCAATAACACCTACCATTTACTGTTTATCCGTTTTAAACCGCTATATTTGTTAGGTGTAGTTACTCTTGACCGTACTTTTAACTGTACAGAAAGTATTAGAATATTAAAATACTATTTTTTGCTGGAGGATATGATCAAAGCTAATACTCGGTATTTAAAATTTTCTCAATCTATATAGTGTTTGAATGTATGTAGGTGTTTGTATTCTATGAAGGAGTGGCTGGCCTTGGGTGAAGTATTAGCGAGCACATATTATTACACCATCCTCTTTACGATTATACAGAGGGCTGACTATGACTTTAGTACCTGTAGCCACTGACCGCCAGAGCGCGGTTCGTTTACTGGCATGCATAGATGCAGGCAGCAAGTCTGTGGCCGATCAATCATGGGGAGTAGATGTTGTAGCAGTCCTCCATGGACAAGCAAAACTTCAGGCTTTGGACTTTTGGATGCGTAATCCAGATTATTTAGCAAACGAACTGATGAACGAGTTTGAGAAAAATGGGGATACTGCGTTAATACAGCTTGCTGAACAAATATTTGAATCTCGCGAACCAGATCTTCGTAGACTGCCTATGATTCGCTATCACTTTGGAGCTTTTGAACCCTTGGATAATGCTTTGGCTATTCTTCGAGCGACTGGTCTCATTAAAGTACGACGAGTAGGTATGCCGGGAAAGATTCGGGAGCACCTTTACCTACTAACCAGTCGCGGGCGATCTTCTATGAACGAACTAGCCTCAGCTGCACCAGAAATTGCTTGGTACAAGGACCGCGCTAACGTGGTTGTAGCTATTGCTGGCGACGTTGGTGGTAAGGTTTTGAAAGATCGTCAATATTTACAACAAGAGTACGCTTCGACGGAGCTAAAACACTTGATCGCTCCTGTGACTGATCGTGTTAGGGCACGCTTGAAGCAAATCCAACAAGGAATAAAAATATGACGCAAGGATGGATTGAAAAAGTTGCCGAAAGTGCGGAGGTTTCCATTTCGGATGCGGCAAAAATGTTAACCAAACGTGGTATTTACCCCGATCGACCACTGCGTCCAGCTCGTAGTCTTGTTGTAACTCGCATCCTGTTCAAAGGAGAAAAAAAAGGTCAGACCATAGGGAGGGTCGAGTTCGATTGGTCTGGACTATCGGCAGGAGTTTGGGCCGTAACTAGCCATGAGAATTTGGTTGGCAAGTCTACAGTGCTTGAAATTCTGTTGTGGTGCCTTCGTGGAGAACCGAAAGGACTTCAAGATGATGTTCGTGGTTGGTTGGAGTGGGTCCTTGTTGGTTTTGAGGTTGATGATCAACGCTATATCGTTGAGTTTACAGTACTAGACAAAAAACCGACAGGAACCCTATCACGCTTACGCCCCGACGGTGTGTCCGATGTGCTTGATCAATTCAGCTCTGATCAAGGGTTTTCCGAAACTATGTCACGGTTCATGATGGTTACCTTGGATCTAGACCCGGTACCGTCGCGTCAGGGTAATAAAGACTACAAACAAACAATTATTCACGGGTGGGCTGCTCTTTCGGGTGCGCTATATTTCGGCGGAGATCACAAGTTACTTCTCGGCGACATACCATGGAGTGGGCTTCCGGCACGAATGCTTCAAATGTACGTAGGATTACCGTGGGCAACTACCGTTATGCAGGCGTCCACTGCGAATAAAGAAGTTGAGCAAGATCTGACCCACTCGACGCGTACTACATCCGAAGCAGCAACGAGAACGGCGCAGGCAAGAACTCGAATTGAAGCAGATCTAAAAACTGCACGCCAGACACTAGTTGATGTATCAACGGAAAATGAAACCGCTGATAAACTGCAAGAAATTGCTAAGGAAATTCCTCGCTTATCTGCAATTGCATTAGAAATAGAGCAGAGTGTTGCCGCCGCAGAAACGGAACATCAGCTCCTTAAACTGGTAGCGAACGATGATGAGCGCAGGACGCGTGATTTACGGGAGGATCTTGTCGCAACTTTGTTCTTCAATGGTTTACAGCCGACTTGCTGCCCACGTTGTGATTCAGCAGTGACCAGAGACCGCCTCAAAAAAGAAAGTTCCCAGTTTAGTTGTTCCTTATGTTCAGAGCCAATCCCAGAAGATCAACTTGAAAATGCAAGTGATGCTATACAAGACGCTGAGCAACGATACACTCAATCCAAATTAGCGTTGGGCCATAACAAGACTGTGCTGCTTCGCCTACGTGGTGACTTGCAGAATGCGCAAGAAAACCTGAAGCAGGTAAGCAGTGCGCTAGTTGCCGCGACTCAAAACGATTCTTTCACCAATCGCCGAGAGGCAGAGTTAGCGGTCGCAAGACTTGAAGGTGCGCTACAAGAGTTACAAGTTCATCCAGCAGAACTCCCTATTCCAAATGATGCGCTATTGGTCAAGGCCGCATTGGTAGAGGCGGATGCAGCTTTCAAGTTGCAGCGTGGCGATATTCTTGATCGTCTAAATGAAGAGATTCTTCGGCTTGCTGTTTCATTTGGAGTGTTACGACTGGAGAAAGTACAACTGAACTGGGTAGCCCAAATGAGACTGGAAAAGGGAGGAGAGTCTACATCTTTTAGTAAACTCACAACGGGCGAACGACTGCGGCTACGAATCGCTACAGCCATCGCTTTGCTTCGAGTAGGGTATGAACGAGGTGTCGGGCGGCACCCAGGGTTACTGATTATTGATTCTCCTGGGGCGGAAGAGACGAGTGGTAGTAACCTTGCCGCATTGCTTAGTGAACTCAAACAAGTTGCCCAAGAAACGCCAGGCCTGCAGATATTGATCGCAAGCGCGGATGCTCCTGCGGTCGTGCCATCCCTAGGGAAAGATAGATGTCGAATCGCCGCGCGAGGAACGTATTTGTGGTAACGCACGGATTAATAGAAACATCCGTATCTATTATCGCTACAATTGAAACGCAAATTCGCGCTGATGCTGCAATCACTGTTGAAAAGTTAGGTGGTGTGGCAGCAATGGCCGCGGAAGCAGACGCATTGCTCAAAGCTCCTTATTTAGATGTGCTGGTTTTGCTTGCAGCCACGGCGGGCCCAGATGATTGGGCAACTTTGGATGCTTTAACTCTCAGGGGGTTTCAAGAAAGTAGTCACGTCCTTCCGTTTCGTGACGCTACTAATATCCTTATTGAAAATAAGGTGCTGCGTACGCGGATAGGTAAAAAACTGCAGCCTATTTTTGTGCAACGTATTAATGAGCGGCAAGATAATAATAGTGGTCTAATCGCTGCTTATGCTCTTGAGGCATTGTTCCGACTTTCTTTAATAGGAACTATTGATAAGTATCAAACACTTGGAATAATGGCTGGATTAGGTTCTGAAATAAATGGCCTCTTTGCACAGCATGCCGCAAAACTGACAGGCGCTGCATTTCATGTCTGGAGAGAGAGCGACTTGCTTGATACTTTGGGTCGGCTACGCATTAACGAAGATGCAGAAGGTGAAGCTGAATTTGAATTAGGTTTGGTTTACTTGGTGCGAGCATTAGAAAAAAACTCACTGAGAGAAATATTGGAAGGCCTAGAGTTCTCACAAACTTTCTTTTTTAAGGCCCTGCAGACGGATGAGCGTCGCTCTGACGCCATTGCATATTTTTCGTCTATCGAATTAATAAAACTATTTGCTACCGACGCTCCGGCAAAAGACTTAAGCATTCATTTGAGAGCACTAACTGAGGCCATTGCAGATCGGAGTAGGCTCTTGCAAATTGGCAGCCTTCCATTATGGCTTAAGCCGCGCCAAGATCGCGACATACAGTGGGTGAAACTGCTTCGTGTCTTGGAGAGTATTGCTAGGAATTTGGAGCGCCCAAGCTGGCTCAATGCTTGGACTATAATGACTCAATTGCTAGCTGTTTACGATGCTGAGCACACGATTTTTGCTTCTGAAGGACTTAATATGCTATTTAGGCCTCGCATCGAAGCAGCTTTTATTAGAGAGAAAGGACTTCTTAATCATCTTGACGAACTTATGTTCGACCCTTGCTGGCAAAGAGCCCACTCAGGGGCGTCTAAAATGCTACGTGCACGCATTGATGAGCTTAAAAAAGGTGGGGGGGAGTTTAAGGGGTTAGGAGAAGCGGCACAATACCCGTTGCTCCAGCAAGCTCTCCAAGACGACTCAGAAATTGGGAATCTTCCAGCGGAGATTGCTGAGCAACTAGAAGCTGTACTTGGCGAGCGAACTAGAAAAAACGATAAAATTGCTCACCCCATCGTACAAAAAATTCTATCTGAACTTCGTTCTGCTCTAGTTCAGTGCAGCGACTACAAAGGCATTATACAGGACGATTTTGATGATCTCATCCTTCAGGTAATTCTTTTTTGCAAGGATAGACAAGATGCAGGCCTAAAGGAAATGGGTGCTCGAGGAGAGTACCTGAGAAGTGGGAAAGCAACCGAGTTTCAATTTCAAGCTGATTTGCGTGAATGGTTGGCCGGTAATTTTTTGAGCGGTGATATTAGGTCTGAGGTAGAAGGTGTTGCGACAGGTCGTGCAGACATTTACGTTGGGTTCGGCGCGCATCGGTTTACTATTGAGTTGAAGCGTCATCATGGAATGGTTAATGGAGGTACAGTAGGCAAGTACATCGGGCAAGCCGGCTCGTATCAGGGAACCAACGTCAAGCTGGGAATGCTCGGTATCTTAGAGCTTGCAAAGCGTGACGGGCCTCCTGCAAGTCTTGAAGAGTGTATTTGGTACGAAGCTGATATTCCGAGTGGTGCGCAAGTAGCGCGCCATCTTGTGGTATTCCGTGTGCCAGGAATGCTCCAATCACCTTCGACGTTGTCAGTTAAACCTCGTAAGTTTCAGTCAAATGAGGGTAAGGCCTAAGCATTAAGAACAAAGGTGGAGCCTTGCTACACTTGAGTATATGAACGCCGTCTGGCAATATTGTAATCTAATAATCTCCTCATTTATAACATGGATCAAAAGTAGACATCAGGCCACTATGGCCAACTTTTCTTTAGGGGTAATGCCACAAAGCCCCATATTAGGTCGCTCGTTATTATAGTGCCAGAGCCATTGAGTCGCATGATCTTGAACTGTGTTAACGGCAATGCTCTCAAATAAATACTGTGCGAGCCAGTCATAACGAACAGTACGGTTGTTGCGTTCGATATAAGCATTTTGTTGCGGATTGCCAGATTGAATAAAATCCAACTTAATATCGTGCTTACTTGCCCAAGTTCCTAGTTTTCCGCTGATATATTCGGGTCCGTTGTCACAGCGAATTGAGCTAGGTTCGCCTCGCCATTCAATAACCTGATCGTAAGCGTCCGCCCATCACACCTTGCTAAGGATAACCGGCGTCCAATTGTGCGGTAGTAACGCATCAATAGCGTTGTTCTTCTGCGTCGGTAGTCTTGTCAGCACATCTTTTAAATAGGCGTATGGATCGTGCCCGTTTAGTTTGGCGGATTGGATCAGCGTCATGACTGCAGCCGCCCAGAAGGTTGCGCGCGTGTTCACCGGCTCGGGTCGAGGCGAAGGTGTAAACAACCGCTTTCAGATCTGAGAACGGCGTGGTGTAGTAAGCCCAAACGTAGGCTTTGTGGGTCTTCTTCTTGCCTGGAGCCAGCATGTTGACCGGCGTTTCATCGGCGTGCAAAACGCTGTGTTCTAACAAGGTGCTTCTTAGTGCATCAACCAACGGCTGCAGATGCACACCGCAAGTCCCATCCCACTCTGCCAGAGTAGAGCGTGGAATGGCAAAGCCAGCGCGAGCAAAGATGTGTTCTTGACGATACAGAGGTAAGTGATCTGAGTACTTGGCCACCAGCACTTGAGCCAATAAGCCTGCAGTAGGGATGCCTTTATCAATGACTTGAGCAGGTACAGGCGCTTGGATTAGCGTTTCACACTGTGCGCAGGCCAATTTACCGCGAATATGGCGCTCTACTGTAAATTCACCCGATACGTAATCCAGCTTTTTACTGACGTCTTCGCCAATACGCTTAAGCTGGCAACCGCAGTTGCACTAGGTGTTTTCTGGTTCGTGATGAATCATTGTACGAGGTAGCTCTGCGGGCAAAGGCGCTCGTTTGGGCTGCTTTTTAGGTTGCGCCGGAGCGTCTACGACAGTGAGCTGAGCCAGCTCCGCTTCAATGGGAGCAAGATCGCTCTCAACGAGCTCATCCAACAGACTGCCTTGCAGCACATTAAGATGCTCGCTGCGCTGAGCGTATTTATGACGTTTCAGAATGGCCAATTCATGGCTCAGTTTTTCGATGACTGCATCACGATGTACGATTACTCGATCTTTTTGATTGAGTAATTTTTCCTTAGCGTCCAGCTCTCTGCCGATCAACTCCGTGGTTAAGCTTCGGAGTTGATCGGCAGAGAGCTGGTTAAGATCAGGATATTTTGACATGCCAAGCAGTATGCCAAAACGATGATTATCGTGACGATTCGCCATGTTGATGATGGCCTGAGAAGCCGGTTTATGGTTACAAAAGAGAGATAACACCAGCTGCACCGAGACGATACCAAGGCGGCCCTTGAACCAGAGCGGTCAGCTGCTCATCGGTCAACTGCAGTTGCTTTCCACGCCACGTTTCACCCCAGTGAAACTTGCCTCAGTTCAGCCGACGAGCACAGAGCCAGATACCCAAACCGTCATGAATCAATACTTTCATTCGGTTGCCTCGTTTATTGGCAAACAGAAAAGCACAATGCGGCCGAGTCGAACCAAATACCTGAACGACACGTGCCAAACGCAGTATCTCGCCCAGCCCGCATATCCAGAAGCTCTGTTGCCAACCAGATTTCATCAATGCGGATCATTGCAGCAGGCTACGTAGAAACAAGCTTCGAGTCGGAACTCAGTGCTAAAATTACGCTTTGGTTTTGTTTTCATACTGCCCCTAATTGCTTCCTGGTGCATAGTAGCACCTCTAATTAGGTGGCCAAATTCACTACGCCACTACAGTGTTGAGCGTGGGGAAGTGAATATTACGATACAGAAGCTTTACGTTATTGCTGATTTTCTTGCATGCGATCCATCCAAATCGCTGCCTGAGTTGGCTGATGTAAAATAGGATTCAGCTATATACTGTGTGATCTACAGTATTCTCATCACGGGGATCCTAAACTTTGAGTACTCTGCTGCTTGTTAGATTTCGTCATCAATAAGACTCAACAGCCTTATTCCCTCTACATTACACAAAGATATTACACCCTACCGCTCAACGCATTACTCTTGATGCTTTAAATATAACTTTACTTGGTTACGTCTTCACCTGTATAAAATGCAACAATATAACGTAACAGGAATGTGTTTATAATGAGCTGTTTCAAGAACATTGGGCTGTACGGAGTGTTGGTATGTCAGGCTGGCTGGGCATTTGCGAACACTGCAACCGATCTAGGCGTCGTTGTAATTAGTGCTACAACAACTGAGCAAGACTTGAGTAATGCGCCTGCCAGCATCAGTGTCATCACCCAACAAGCATTGCAAAAGCGTCCCGTTCAAGATTTAAAAGACGCGCTGAGTGGCGTTAAAAGTGTGCAGTTTAATGGTGTTGGAATGTCACGCCGAGGAATCAGCTTACGCGGTATGCCGAGCGAACATACCCTTGTGCTGATTGATGGTAAGCGCATTAACCCTTCAGCCGGCGCTATTGCACACTCTGACTTTGATTTAAACTGGATTCCCCTAGCCACCATTGAACGTATTGAAGTAGTGCGCGGCCCTATGTCATCGCTGTACGGTTCGGAAGCATTAGGTGGGATTGTCAATATCATCACTAAAGCGCCAAGCGAAGACTGGACCGGCACGTTACGCCTAACTGGACAACGCCCAGAACAACACGGTGGACAGCAACATCAGCTCAATGGATTCATTAGTGGGGCGCTGATTCCTGACCGGTTGAGTCTCTCCTTAACCGGAGAAGTGCAGCGTCAGCAAGAAACACCATTCAGCAAAGATAAGCGTTTATCTGATTTAGAAGGCAACGACAATCATCATTTAGGTATGGCGCTACGCTGGCAATTAGATCCGACACAGGACCTAACTTTTGACTACAGCCAAGGTCGTGAAGAACGCTGGCGTAATACAATAACGGCAGGCAAAGTCATTTCAGAATATGAATCGACAGATGTCTTAAAGCGTCAACAAATGTCCTTAACTCATGATAAAGACTGGTCCTGGGGGCACACTCAAGTTCGCGGCTATCGTAATCAATTGCAACGCGAGAACCATCGCAGCGCAGGACAAAAATCCAACGATCCGCAAAAAATCATCGGCAGCGTCGTTGATGGGCAAATCACCTTTGATCCTTTTTATCAGCATCGCTTAACCGTGGGCAGCGAATGGCGTAAAGAAGAATTAGAAGATCTCTCGGTGAATAGCCATGGACAGGATCAAGCCATTCACCGTGCTGTATTTCTACAAGATGAGTGGCAGCTGGCACAAGATTGGTCGCTTACGTTGGGCAGCCGCCTTGACCAGCATGAAGCTTTTGGTTGGGAACATAGTCCGCGCGCTTACCTTATGTATCAATTTAACCCTGACTGGCAAATGCGTATCGGAGCCGGCCGTGGCTATAAAGCACCGTCATTAAAACAACTGTCGGCCTCTTATAACAGTATCGGCGGAGGTGGGCGTTTTACGATTTATGGGAACCCCGATCTACAGCCAGAGACCAATACTACCTATGAGTGGGGAGTGGAATACCAGCAAGACGCTTTTACCTTTGGCACAACCCTTTTTGAAAACCAGCTCAATGATTTGATTCACACGCGCTGTACTGCTAATTGCGGTCAACGCGGACGTGAGCAACGCACTTATGAAAATATTGATCAAGCACGGATTCGCGGACTGGAGTTAGAGATGAACTGGGCCTTTCACTCTGATTGGCAATGGCATGGCAACTATACCTATTTGGATGCCAAGAATAGAACAGGCAAACACCGTTTAAGCGATCGCTCACGGCATCTCCTGAATAACACCCTGCAATGGCAATTAACCGAGCAACTCAATAATCAGTTACGTCATGAATATATCGGCAGCCAACTCACCGGCAGTCTTGATCAACAATATGAGTTACCTTCCTACCATTTACTGCATTGGGATATGAACTATCAATTGTCAAAAAATACCAGCGTACAAGCAGGTGTTAGTAATTTATCCAATAAGCGTTTAAGCAACAGCAATGAACAGTTCGATTATACCGAGCCAGGACGCAGCTATCATCTCAGCATACAGGTGGGTTTCTAATGCGTTATTGGTTAGTGATTGGATTATCTGTACTCAGCGGTCTGGCCTATGCCACGCCAAAGGTCACCATCGTGGCCAGTGCTTTTGTGCTGGAGCATAAGTTCGAGCAGTTGCGGGCTATCGCAACTGCTCAAGATGTCCAGCTGGAGGTGCTGCGCCCTGACAGCCATACACAAAAAAATCAGGTGTTGCAGCAGCTTAACAGCAGTGATTTAGTCATCCTAGATACCCCACGGCCCAATGATTCAGAGCGGATAACCGAGTATCTAGCGGATATGGCTTGGCAGCGTCAGCAGCCTTGGATGCAAGTGGGTGGCGGGCGTCCGCAATACGATGGTTTGCCTAAAGAGCTGGCTCAGTTCTGGCTGGATTACTATGCTTATGGCGGTGTAGAGAATATGCAGCAACTGTTTGCCAGCCTAGTTAAACACAGTAAAAATCAGCCGGTACTGACCTTGCCCGAATCAAAAAAAATACCACTGCAAGGCATTTATCATCCCCAAGCTGAGCAGTTTTTTACTGAGTTAGAGGATTACATTACCTGGGCTGAGCAACGGTATACAGCACCCCGTGCACTGGTGGCTTTTGCTATTAACGAGCAGCAAATCAGCGACATGCAAACCTCTGCCATCGATGAATTGATTCAGCGCAGCGAAGCGCAGGGATTGTTACCGGTTGTCTTCTGGTTTGATAGCGAACAAGCGACCGTTTTAACCGATTTTTTTGCTAAACATAAACCCCGCGTACTTATCAATATGCAGCATATGCAAAATGGTAATGCGCGCTTGCAGGAATTCGCAGCGCTCAATATTCCTGTGTTACAGACGCTAACCTACCGTGATGGCAATGAACAACAATGGTTGCAAGCCGATCAAGGCATACCTACTCGCACTATTGCGCCTTTTTTAAGCGTGACAGAAAGCTGGGGGCTCAGTGACCCGATGGTGATTGCTGCAGTGGAAGATGGGCGTGTGACCTTAATGGCAGCACAGATTGACAGCGTGCTGCACAAGGTCAATCAGCTGATTAAGTTACAGCAGTTGCCCAGCAGCGATAAAAAAATCGCACTGCTATTTTGGAACCACCCCATGGGTGAGAAAAACATTGCCGCATCGCATTTAAACGTTCCGCGTAGCCTAGTAGAAATCACACAAGCTTTAGCCCAAGCCGGATATACGGTGAAAGCACAAAGTGAAACGGATTTTATCGACATTGCACAACAGCTTTTAAGCGGTGTTTACCACCCGGAAACCTTACCGGACTTATACAAGCAAGGTTTGGCGAAAACACTGCCGCTTGCTGACTATCAGCAATACCTAACCACACTACCTGAGGAAGAACAGCGTGCGTTAGTCGATCGCTGGGGGCCGGCGCAAAAGCACTGGGCACTGCACTCGATTGATGGTCAATTACAGTTTGTATTTCCTGCAATTGATCTTGGGCATTTAACGCTATTGCCCCAACCCTCCCGAGCCGGCGATCCAGAGGCGTTCTATCATGATACAAAAGTCCCACCTGATCATATCTACCTCGCGGCATACCGCTATCTAAATCAGCAGTCTATAAATGCCATTATTCACTTAGGTACACATGGCACACAAGAATGGTTGCCCGGTAAAGATCGAGGGCTCTCAGTTACTGATTATCCCTTTTTAACCGTGGGCGATATCCCAGTATTTTACCCTTATATTCAGGATAATATTGGCGAGGCCATTCAAGCTAAACGCCGCGGTCGTGCGGTGACTATCAGCCATCAAACCCCGCCCTTTGCACCCGGCGGGCTCTACGACGAGCTACGGGATTTAAACCAGCTGATTGAGGAATATCAACAATTAGAGCTCGGTGCAGCACAGCAACAAACACAGAATAAAATAATTGCGTTAGTCACTGAGCTCAATCTACATCAGGACATGCAGTGGCAAACGAGTCAATTAGCCACTGAATTTGCAGCCTTCTTAGCCCAATTGCATGATCACTTACAGCTGTTAGCGCAAGAGGCTATTCCTTTGGGATTGCACACCTTTGGTGAGCCTGCCTCAGTCCAAAACCGCCTAACCACTGTGATGCAACAACTTGGCGGGCCCTACTATGCAACTCTAGAGGTTGATGCTCAGCAAGTGTTTGCAGTTGAGGCTGAGCAGATCACTGAGTCGCGACCCTACCAAGTATTAGCCGACTACATTTTAAATAAAAACGTACCGCAAGATGCATCATCCGCCCTGTTAACACTGCTGCAAGACGGTGCAAGTAACTTTGAAAATCTCTCAGACCCACAAGAGCTGCAAGCCTTACTTAATGGTTTAGCAGGCGGTTTTGTCTTGCCTGGAACAGGTGGCGATCCGGTTCGTAATCCACAAGTGCCCAGTGGCCGTAATATCTATGCTTTTGAAGCTGATAAAATCCCCACACAATCAGCATATAAGGCTGGGGGAACAGCATTGCTGGAGCTGCTTAAACAGCATCAACAACAGCACTCTGGCAGTACTCCAAAGAAGATTGCCTTTAGCTTATGGTCATCCGAGGCTTTACGCCATTTAGGTGTGGTAGAAAGCCAAATCTTACATGCCTTAGGCCTGCAACCACGCTGGGATCAAGGTGGCCGTCTTATCGCTTTAGATATTATTCCACGCCAGCAATTAGGTCGCCCGCGCATTGATGCCGTAGTCCAAGTCACCAGTGTGTATCGAGATCAATTTGATAGCTTTATGCACCTACTCGCTGGGGCCATTGAGCGCCTCAGTCAACTGGATGAAGATGACAACCCTATCGCACAGCACAGCAAACTGATTGAGCAGCAATTGCTCGATAACGGTGTGCAAAAGGAACAAGCCAAACAACTGGCTCAGATCAGATTATTTAGCAATCAGCCCGGCGATTACGGCACAGGCGTCTCTAAGCTAGCGATGGCCTCAACCGAGTGGGAAGACGATAGCGTTTTAGCTGAACAGTTTTTATCACGCATGCAGTACGCCTATGGAACTCAGCACTGGGGCGTTGCTTTAGCGGCAACACAAGGCAACTTATTTTCCCAGCAGCTTAAGGGTACTGAGCTAGCAATTATGTCACGCTCATCCGAGCTCAACGGTGTTCTCTCGACCGATCATCCTTTTGAGTTTCTAGGAGGCTTATCTCGCGCTATTGAATTTATAGATGGGCAAGCCCCCGATTTATATATTGCGGACTTACGTAAAACTCAACCCAAAATAACCAAGGCAGAACGATTTTTAGCTGATGAGTTACGCAGCCACTTTTTAAATCGGCAATGGATTGCCGCAATGCAAGCAGAAGGCTATGCAGGCACATTAGAAATACTCGATACCATTAACAATGTGTGGGGCTGGCAAGCTATGAATCAAAATATGGTGCGAGCGGATCAATGGCAAGAACTGCATGAAACCTTTGTTATGGATAAGCGCGATTTACAGCTTAACGAATGGTTTGAGCAGCATAACCCCAGTGCTCAAGTCCAACTCGTCGAGCGTTTAATTGAGGCGATTCGTAAAGGCTACTGGCCAGCCGACGAACTCACTCAGCAACAGTTGGTTGAGCGCTGGCAGGACTTAACAGAACTCACTGAAGAGTCGAATGGCGCACAACTGACTCGCGATTTTATCGATGAATTAGCGCTCGGATTTGGTTTGACTGCACCCACCACCACTCCAGGCAGCAGCCAAGCTGGCGAAACCGTTACGGGACAGCTACTAGAACCTATCCCTGCCCCATCAAACCCTACCACCCCATCTTTATGGAGCTATATATGGCTGCTGTTGCTCGCTGTCTGCGCAGCAGGAGCCATGTACCAGCATTATAATAACCAACAACGCCAAGGTGCTAAATCATGAATGCCCTAGAACAGAGCATGTATCAACTGTCCCATGTGTTTTTATACCCAGTATTACTGTTAATTATTTTATCTTTAACCTACGCGCTCTTTGCACTAGGCGCTTTTTTATGGGAAGCATGGCTACGCCAGCGAAAACGTTACACTTCAGTCTTACTCTCTTGGCAGGCAGAACATGGAGGAAGTAGCGATGACTTGGAACTGTTTATTTTAAAGCAATTGGAGTGGCTGCGTATTACCACGCGCAGTACCCCGATGCTGGGTTTAATTGCGACCATGATCCCCATGGGCCCTGCAATGTTGGCGCTCACTGAAAGCAACATTGATGGCGTGGGTGAAAACCTTGTGGTGGCCTTTAGTGCAGTAATTTTAGCCTTATTGAGTGCCAGTATAAGCTTCTTTATTTTAACCATCCGCCGACGATGGTTGTTGCAAGAGTTACGCCAATTTGAATGCTTGTCACAGGAGTCAGCATGCGCTTTTTAGAGCTCGATGATGCCGAAGATCCGATTGTCTCAGTGGTGAACTTAGTCGATCTTTTTTTAGTTATTAT
Organism: Denitrificimonas caeni; assembly: GCF_905120345.1. GTDB lineage: Bacteria > Pseudomonadota > Gammaproteobacteria > Pseudomonadales > Pseudomonadaceae > Denitrificimonas > Denitrificimonas caeni_A. The sequence continues at coordinate 428,968 of NZ_CAJHOA010000003.1, forward strand.
TGGCATTTTAATGATCGTTATCGTCACCAACCCTCTGAATCCATTGAAGCAAGGGAATGTTGTGGTGGTTGAAAACCCTGGAGAAGCTGATATGCGCATCACTGTTAAAGAGGGTAAAGAAATTACTCAGTATGAGTCGACAGGTGAAATTGGCCAGGGACAAGGAGCCAAAGCTGGAGTTACGTATAAAATGGATGACGGGCGTTTAATTTACGTGCCTGAATCATAAATATAGAATATTTGTTCGTATGACGCTGTTCAGTAAAATCGATTTAATTAGCGCATACGACACGAACTCCACTGATTCGGTGCTAACACATTTAAAACACAATCTAGCGTATTAGTGACAGTGATATCAGGTGCGCCATTATAATAAATTTTAGGCTTTTTATAGTCGCGCGGCGCACAAATCTGTGCCGAGCGCATTAGCCTCAGTATTCGATCACACCAGCATTTGAGAGCTGCCTGAGCAAGGTCAAGATTGATGTTGTGCTGATAGCTTGAGTTTACACACGCACAACCGGCGGGCGTCGCCGATGAACTATGAAAAGCAGTATTTTATGAATCTAAAAAGTGTCTGAGAAAGTCAGGCCTTATCAGTTGTCGTGATCGGTTGAATGCGCCTGTTTTCAATGTAAACAAATGTGGTGTATATAAAACAAACATGTTTTTATTTACTCTTTTATAAGAGATGTTCGACCATACCGTTGTGCGCTATGCTTTATAAGAAGTAATTGCAGCGGAAAGCCACTGACTTGCGCATACTTTTTTGAGCAGAATTTTATATTTCTAAAGGATATTAATAATGGCATTCTCTGAGCCAGAAAAAGCTGCATTATTAAGTGTAAAAGGGGTTGGGCCTACTGTGATTAAGCGGTTTGAAGAAATAGGGATTGATTCCTTCAGTAAGTTATCAACTTATAATGCAAAAAATATTGCCGAAATGGTGGCTTCAATGCTGAGGACTACCTGCTGGAAGAATAGTCCTCAAGCCTTGTTAGCTGTGGAGTCGGCTATTGAAAAAGCGAAGCAGGGCTTGTAATGGCTTGTGCTCACATAATAAGCCATGGACCATTTTTGACGATCAAACGCTCGCAAGCGTGCACTCATACGCTAGGCGTTATGCAGTATCGAGGATTTGAGGTTTATATATGAATAATGCTAAGGCGGATGCGGCACTCTATCTTTTAACAGGTCTCCTTCAGCGTCTGGAAGTTGATCGCCCAGGAATGCTTCAGGAAATGATTGAAGGTGTCTCAAGTGATCGTGCTTCACTTCGGGAAAATACCGAAAATAGACAACATATTGATAAAGTATTTGATGAGGCTATGGCACTGCTAACTCGTGCCAACATTGCATAGTCAGTCGCACAGTACGCGGCCGTCGAACACTATTGGCGTCACGCCGCGATGGTTGGCGTTATGCGCATAAATCGTACAAGGTGAGTTATGGAATATATTGATTGGAGCGACTTTCAGAAAGTCGATATTCGTGTTGGAACCATCGTCGATATTGAGGATTTTCCAGAGGCTCGGCGGCCTGCATACAAGCTAAAGGTGGACTTCGGGCATGAGCTGGGTATTAAAAAATCTAGTGCCCAGATTACAGCTCTATATACAAAAGAAGAGCTGCTCGGTAAGCAGGTGCTAGCAGTAGTAAATTTCCCGCCAAAACAGATTGGCCCCATTATGTCTGAGTGTTTAGTTACTGGTCTGCACCGCCCTGATGGTTCTGTAGTGCTATCAGCTGTTGATATGGAACTACCTAATGGAACAAGGTTGGCATAACAAGTTCTAAATGGTTTCGACTGGAAAAAAGTCTGACTTCCACCGGATTCACTAACGCTTGCGGTATAACGAGTGTTATGCAAATGAGCAACTGGCCTCGGCATGAATGCCGTTCCAGCTGTTCAAGTCGGTTGGTAATGCCGCTTAAAACCATCGCTTCGGATATTGTTTCCCAGAAATAACTCTATGGTATAGCACCCCAAACACCACAATCAGAATAGCTCCTGCCGCAACAGGCATCAATAGGAAATCCCAGTGTTCACCCGCGAGCATAACAACTAGAGGATTGGCCCCTGCTGGGGGGTGAGTGGTATTGGTTAGCATCATCAAGCTTACCGCTAGCCCTACTGCCAACCCTAAAGTCCAAGGGGTAACGCCCACCAAGGTTGCCACGGAAAGCCCAATCGCAGTGGTTAACAGATGTCCCACGATAATATTTCTTGGCTGTGCTAATGGACTTTCGGGCAACCCAAAAAGAATCACCATGGTCGCGCCAAAGGGAGCCATTAACCAGACGGAGGACTGAACTGCGCTACCTAAGCTGCTTAGAGCGGTAATACACAGCATTGCCCCAAAGCCTGCTAACAAAGGGACAAAATGACGTGAAGTGATCAAACGTTGATACATAAGGTTATATCTCGCAGTAGACAGAGTGGTCTACCATGATAGACAGACTGTTCTACCTGTGTCAAGATTCAGCTATATGGTCAAGATGTGTGGATAGTTATGGATAAGAAAGAGTTGCTAGTTCGTACCGCCTTTAAATTATTCTATATTCACGGCATCCACGCTGTGGGTGTGAATCTAGTGTTGGCAGAGTCCGGTATAGCCAAAAGAACGCTTTACCATCACTTCCCCAGCAAGGAGCATCTAATAGAAGCGGCAGTTCGTCATCGCGATCGTAGTTACCATGCATGGCTTGTATCTAGACTAGACGCTGTGCCTGCTGGCAAGCCCGCTTTACTAGAATTATTTAATGCCTTGAATGATTGGTTTCACAGTCGGGTGCCAGATCTCGACCACTTCAACGGTTGCTTCTTCATCAATGCTAGCGCTGAATTCGGTGACCGAGACAATGCTATCCATCAGGCTTGTGCTGAACACAAAGCTGGTATATCGGCGCTGATTCGAAAGCATGTTGACGAATTATCCCTTCCAGATGGAATAATAGTGGAGATTACAAACTTGGTTGTTCTACTTAAGGAAGGATCAATATCGCTGGCTCATGTTCAGGGAAATCTTGACGCAGCGTTGGAAGCTAAAGCAATACTGGAGAGTGTTTTACAAGGCCGTATTGCTGATAAGTAAGTTGGAAGGAGGCTTCAGGAAAGGCGTAGCCAATTGAGAACAGCCTCAACCTTCATGCAAGCGTATCGGGCAACGGAAGGGAGTCTAGCATTGCATAACAACACCGACTACACGGGTGCTCTTCACCCGGCTTTGCTCTGTAAAGGCCAGAGGGTCATCTGTTGAGCGGTATTGATGCTTGATACGATATAGACTGTAGCTCCATCAAGACACAGAGCATTCAACTAATCCATATTATCTATAAATATCTTTTTTATTACGCGTATAGCAAGCTCCATTTCACGTTCTGTATAGGCTGCAAACCCAAGTAGAAATCCTGTCTGCGTCGGTGTGGTGATGTACAGACTAGACAAGCCCGTTAGTGCAATTCCTTTTTGTTTGGCGTGCTCTATAACCACTTTCTCACTGATTCCGCATATCAGTACACAGGGCATTTGCATGCCACCTAAAGGTGGTAGTGGTTCAAGAAAATCTTTAAGGTGCGCACGCACGAGCTGTTCAAGTGTTATTAAGCGTTTGGCATAGACTTGACGCATTTGCCGAATATAGGCTCCGAAGTGACCATTCTCAATAAAACGAGCCAAGGTTAGCTGGGAGATTGCCGCCGTATGCCCATCTTGCAATGTTCTTGCAGTGGTCATCGGGGCGACGAGTTGTGTTGGTAAAATCATGTAGCCAATGCGTACACCAGGAAAGACAGACTTGGTAAAGGTACCGATATAAATGGTGCGCTGGTAAGGGTCTAAACCTTGCACGCAAGCGGTTGGTTTTCCCGCGTAATGAAACTCACTGTCATAATCATCTTCAATGATCCAAGCTTGATTGTGTTCAGCCCACTCAATTAATTCTAAGCGACGCTCAAGCGATAATGTCGCGCCTGTAGGGTATTGGTGCGAGGGTGTTAAAGACACTGCTTTTACTGGCGTGGGGTGCTGTTTTAATAGGTCAACACGTATGCCGTGCTGATCTACCGGAATAGGCACAGGGATCAGCCCAGCTGCCTTAAAAGCTTTACGAGCACCTTGATACATAGGGTTTTCAGTAAAAATATGATCACCTGCATCTAATAAAAGATGTGCACATAGGGCGATGGCTTGTTGCGAGCTGGTTAAAATTAAAATCCGTTCTGCTGTTGCATGAGCGCCACGTTCTAAATTCACATAGTGAGCAATGGCATGCCGCAGTTCTTTAGTGCCTTGCGGATCGCTGTGCTGTAATGCTTTAAATTGATACTCTCGAATCACTTGTCGCCCTAGACGCTCCCACAGCGGCAGTGGGAATAGGTGTGTTTCAGGGATGCCCGGAGCAAACGGGCGTGGTGTTAATGCCTCTCTAACCCCTTTATTGTTGAGCATACCTTGCCCGCGTTTGCTTAACTGAATGACTGGCTGTTCTTTAGGTTGTGTAGCGATTTTGCACTTGGGTTTATGCAGTTGCGGTACCTCTGCTACAAAGCTGCCGCTGCCAACTTGGCGTTCAATATAGCCCTCTGCATGCAATAAACTGTAGGCATTTTCGACCGTATCACGTGAGACATTAAGCGACAGAGCTAACGCACGAGAAGCGGGTAAGGGATTACTTGCTGGCAATGCGCCATCCAGTATTAGCTGACGTAGTGCCCGCTGAATGCGCAAATACAACGGGTACTTTGCATAGGAGGGATGCAACAGCGCTGCTTTGACGGACTCCAGCTGTGAGTGCTTAAACAAATGGTATGCCTATCATCTATTAAATGGATGGTCACATCATGCCAAACTATGCGTATAAAACAACTCTTCTTCGCGCGACTTGCGCGATTTAATGGTGGTGCCTTCTGAGCGTCTTAGCACGGATATGCTGAATGTTTAAAGGCTAAATGCCGTTTAATAGGATGAGTTGTGAGTACATCAGTAGTGAAAAAAAACAAACTTACGGATTACTGGAACCCAGTAATTGCTGGACTGGTTTCTGTCTTGGTCAATTACGGTGGGACCTTTATTTTGGTTTTCCAAGCCGCTCATATTGCTGGCTTAAGCCCAGAGTTAACCGCTTCTTGGGTTTGGTCAATTTCAATTGGTGTTGGGATTACTGGGATTGTATTAAGTTGGCGCTACCGCGAACCCATTATCACTGCATGGTCTACCCCAGCCGCGGCATTCTTGGTTGTCGCTTTAGCCTCAACGCCTTATGAACAGGCGATTGGTGCTTACCTTATTTCCGCTTTGGCTTTTCTTATCCTTGGTCTTTCAGGTTATTTTGAAAAAGTGATTCGACTGATTCCGTCGAGTATTGCCTCGGGTTTATTAGCAGGGATTCTCTTGCAGTTTGGCATTAATGCGTTCTCTGGGATGACGCTTGAACCTGTTCTGGCAACTTGCTTAATTGTTGCTTATTTACTCCTTAAACGTGTGACTGCACGGTATGCAGTGGTTGGTATTTTAGCTCTGGGCTTAATACTTCTACTTCTTCAAAATCGTGTAGATTTTTCTGGAGTTGAGTTGCAGTTTGCCGTTCCTATATTCACAACGCCATCGTTCTCATGGCATGCATTGTTGAGTGTCGCGCTGCCGTTGTTTTTGATTACTTTAACCGGTCAGTACATGCCAGGCATGTTAGTGCTCCGCAACGATGGCTTTAAAACCAGTGCCAACCCCATTGTTGCTCTAACAGGGCTCGGCTCGTTGCTTATGGCTCCTTTTGGTTCACACGCTTTTAATATTGCCGCCATTACTGCTGCGATCTGCACAGGTAAAGAGGCGCATGAGGAACCTTCAAAACGTTGGATCGCAGGTATTGCAGCGGGTGTGTTCTATATTTTGGTGGGGTTATTCGGCGTCACTTTAGCAGCTGTGTTTATGGCGTTACCCAGCACCTTTATTACCACGCTAGCAGGACTGGCCCTGTTAGGTACGATTGGCGGCAGCCTCACCAGTGCATTGTCAGACGGCACAACGCGTGAAGCTGCGCTGATCACTTTTTTGGCTTCGGCTTCTAATATTCAACTGCTGGGAATTGGCGGGGCTTTCTGGGGCTTGTTAATTGGGCTGATCGCCTATGCCGTATTGAATGGGCGAGTATTCGATCGTCTATATAAAAAATAAAACCATGGCAGTCAATCGTGCAAAGAGTAAATAAATAGCCGTTTAATGTCCAGTGGAGCAAAAACAATGAACGCAAAGCAAAGCTATTTAATGCCTACCTATACCCGTCAGAATGTTTCTTTTGTTAGGGGTGAAGGTGCTCGACTTTGGGATGAGCAGGGGCGAGAGTATTTGGATGCTATTGCTGGCGTTGCTGTAACAAATTTAGGTCATGCGAATCCTGAAATTACAGCGGTCATTAGCCAGCAAGCCAGTTTATTACTGCACACATCGAATATGTTTGGCATTCCTTGGCAAGAGCAATTAGCGCAAAAGCTCTGTTCTTTGGCGGGTATGGAGCGCGCTTTTTTTTGTAATTCAGGTGCTGAAGCGAATGAGGCAGCCTTGAAAATAGCACGCTTACATGCCCGTGTAAGAAACATTGCTAACCCACAGATTGTGGTAATGAGTAATAGTTTTCATGGGCGTACTTTAGCAACCTTAGCCGCAACTGATAATCGAAACGTGCAGCAAGGATTCGAGCCGCTGATGGGAGGTTTTATTCGTGTGCCTTATAACGAAATAGAAGCCTTGAGAGATCTTGTTTCTAACAAGTCCATTGTCGCGGTGTTATTAGAGCCAGTGCAAGGGGAGGGAGGGGTTCATTGTGCGTCACCAACTTACCTGTCTGCTGTACGTCAATTGTGCGATAAGCAGGATTGGTTGCTGATGATGGATGAAGTGCAAACAGGCATGGGCCGTACAGGCCAATGGTTTGGCTTTCAGCATGCGGACATAACTCCAGATGTGATTACTCTAGCGAAAGGTTTAGGTAATGGTTTTCCTATAGGTGCTTGTTTGGCTCAGGGCAAAGCAGCACAACTTTTCGCTGCAGGATCGCATGCGTCTACTTTTGGCGGAAACCCTTTAGGGTGCCGCATTGCATGCCAAGTAATTGACATTATGCAGCGCGATCTTATCCCGCAGAAAGCGGCCCAACTAGGACAGCAATTATTAGCGGGCTTATGCCGGCAGTTAAAAGGCCATCCAGATATTTTGGCTATTCGTGGCATAGGTCTAATGGTAGGTATTGAGCTTAATTACCCCGCAATTGACTTGGTGTCACGTGCACTAACTGAGCAGCGTTTACTTATTACTATTACCCGCAAACAAACGATACGTTTATTGCCAGCTTTGATCTGCACTGCAGAACAAGTCGACGATATTGTTTTTCGCATCAGTCGCTTGCTGGCCACTTGCTAAGGAGTCTTTATGTACGATTTATCAACAACACTTGAGCAGTTTGACCATGACTTATTCATGGCTGAACAACATGAGATAAAACGACAGCAAGAACATGTGGAGTTAATTGCATCTGAGAATTACGCAAGTCCTTTGGTGATGGCAGTACAAAGTTCTGTTTTTACCAATAAATATGCTGAAGGCTATCCGGGGAAGCGCTATTACAGCGGTTGTGAATATGTAGATATTGCTGAGAGCTTAGCTATTGAAAGAGTGAAGCAGCTATTTGAGTGTGATTATGCCAATGTGCAACCGCACTCTGGGGCGCAGGCTAATGCTGCAGTTTTTCTAGCATTATTAAATCCTGGTGATACCGTGATGGGCATGAACCTTGCCCACGGGGGGCATTTGACGCATGGGAACCCATCGAACTTTTCAGGTAGGCAATATCATATTGTTGCGTACGGCGTAGACCCCGATACAGGGCTGTTAGATTACGACGAAATGGAGCGTATAGCTTTAGAGACTAAGCCTAAGCTACTTATTGGAGGGTTTTCTGCTTATTCACGCAAAGTTGATTGGGCATGTATGCGAAGAATTGCTGATCGAGTAGGCGCTATCTTTTGGGTTGATATGGCTCATGTCGCCGGTCTTGTAGCGGCGGGAATCTATCCGAGCCCTTTACCCCATGCGCATGTAGTGACAAGCACCACACATAAAACATTGCGTGGTCCACGAGGAGGATTGATCTTAGCAAAAGGGCAGAGTGAGGTGTTTTATAAAAAGCTGAACTCGGCAGTGTTCCCTGGCATTCAAGGTGGACCGCTCATGCACGTTATTGCTGCTAAAGCAGTCGCCTTTAAAGAAGCATTAATGCCTTCTTTTAAAAACTATCAAGAACAAGTCGTAAAAAATGCTCAGGTAATGGCGTCGATTATTAAGGGTAGAGGCTTCAAAGTCGTCTCTGGTGGGACAGATAACCATATGTTCTTAATCGATTTATCAGCTAAACCCTATACAGGTAAAGATGCAGATTTAGCGTTAAGCCGAGCTTACATAACGACTAACAAAAATACTGTACCTAATGATCCACGCTCACCTTTTATTACCTCAGGTGTGCGTTTGGGCACGCCAGCTATAACTACGCGAGGGTTTCAAGAGGACGAGTGTAGAGTGTTGGCCCACTGGGTCAGCGATGTATTAGATGCATTGGAACTTAATACATTAGATGAGATTGCGCCTAAGGTTGGGGAGCAAGTGGTCGCTCTGTGCCATAGATTCCCAGTGTATCAGCAAGGCAATCAATAGTTTTTATGCATAAAAAACTATTGATACAAGTGTCGATGGCTCACTTAGTCAGCCATTTACACATTATGACAATCCCAGCTTTGCTGCCGATATTGCCACAAGTTATGGGTGTGAGCTTTATACAGTTAGGTATGGCCATTGGTGTATTTAATGTTGTCTCAGCGTTAGTGCAGGCGCCACTAGGCTTTATGGTTGATCGTGTTGGTGCTAAGGCAATGTTAATTGGTGCCCTAATTGTAGGCTCACTGAGTTTTGCATTGCTTGGTATCTGGCCTACTTTTCCGATGCTATTGTTGGTGATGTGCACTGCTGGACTGGCTAATGGTGTTTACCATCCTGCTGATTATGCTTTACTTTCACAAAGCATGGAGCCGGAGAGAATGGGACGAGCATTTTCCATTCACACCTTTGCTGGTTTTACAGGAGCGGCACTTGCACCGCCTGTTTTGTTGGGTTTGGCGCAACTGATTGATATACGTTGGGCGTTTATCTTTTCAAGTGGAGTGGGAATTATAGCGTTATTTTTATTTCTATTGAGTACAGATCTATCGGCTATTGAAGAGCCAAATTTTCAAACAAATAAAGACAGTGAAAAACGACCTCTAGCCACGCCTATAATTCGCTTTGTGAGTTTTGTTATTTTATTTATGTTGCTAAGTCTAAGCACTGGTGCGATTGAGAAGTTCTCAGTGTCCGCCTTGGTTGAAGGCTTTTCAGTGCCACTTTTATTAGCAAACCAAGGTCTTACTGCATTTTTATGTTTTAGCGCGTTTGGAGTTCTAGTTGGGGGTTACTTAGCCGATCGAACAGCTAGGCATGGATACTTAGCTGCAGGAGCTTTCTTCTTGGCAGCTTTTTTAGTAGTGCTTATAACCATTATCGAACTATCAAGTGTAATGCTAGTTATATTGCTTGGTTTGATAGGTTTTTTAACAGGTCTAGTTGCCCCGTCGCGAGATATGCTAGTTCGTGCTGCTTCACCAAAAGGAGCGGAAGGCCGAGTTTTTGGCATTGCGTCTACTGGATTTAATATTGGAGGAGTACTAGGCCCCCTTTTTCTAGGTTACTTATTAGATCTTAACTTGTCGAAAGGAGTTTTTTGGTCAGCCGCTGTATTCATGATGTTGACTTCAGTTTTGATGTTGTGGCAGGAGTATCGCAATATAAATCAGCTCATAACGACACCAGAAGAAGTTTCCATTTAAAGTGATATTTAATTTATTGGGTATATAAAATGAAGAAAAGTTATATTTCTGTTTTGATCGAACCAGTCCATGCTGCAGATTATGAACGGTGGATTCCATTATGGTTGAAATATCAAGAGTTTTATAAGGTTTCTATCAGTGAGGAAACAACATTATTAACATGGGGCCGTTTTTTAAATAATAATGACAAGGTTTATTGTGCAGTGGCAAGGTCATCTGAAGAGATTGTAGGTTTTGTAACCTATTTGTATCACCCTTCTACTTGGGCTATTAATGATTTTTGTTATCTAGAAGATCTTTACGTAACACCTGAGGCTAGAGGGTTGCATGTGGGGAGAAAACTGATTGAATTTGTTCAAGCACAAGCGCGAAAACAGGAGTGTGCACGCTTATACTGGCACACACAAGAAACGAACTTGCCAGGACAGAAACTGTACGATTGGATAGCCGAGAAGCCAGGTGTTATTGAGTATAGAATGCCCCTGTAATTATTCAGTAGATTTTAAAGGTTATGGCTGGAGCATCCCAAGCATATGCTCTTAAGTATTAAAGTCTATTAACTCGAGCATAATCTATAGTTAGCCGTGCTTTTGGAGTTAGATTGTCTTATGCTGATATGACATGAAGCATTATTCAAAGCCCAGTAAGTCGCAAGGAGAGTGGAGTGTTTGAGATAGTAAGAGCAGTCTTTCCCGATGACTTAAAGGATGTTCTGGATCTGTATCGTGAGTATATTGATAGCACCTCGGTTGACCTTTCTTTTCAGGATAACGAACAAGAGTTTAACCTGCTGCCTGAAAAATATAGCTTTGAAGAATCAAAGATTTTTTTGCTGAAAAAAGACAGCAAGTCTATTGGGTGTGCGGCATTTCGGAAGTTGGATGATGCGGTCTGTGAGATGAAGCGAGTTTATATTCGACCAAGTGCACGCGGTAGCAATCAAGGCGCTAAACTGGTTGACAGGGTGTTGCAAGAGGCTGTGATCAGTGGATACAAAAAAATCTGCTTAGATGTTCTGCCTGAGTTCAAAACCGCCTTGAGACTATATAAATCATATGGTTTTGTTGAGCATTCCCCTGTAACGAATAATCCTGTTCCAGGAACACATTTTATGGGCTTGAATTTAGAGGGCTATAGCAAGAAACTGCAGCGGACAAGCCGTTGAATGAGGCGATAGGAGTACTCGTGAACTACAACAATCGAATATTTTGTGGGAAATCCAATTCAGCTAACGGTGAGGTCAGTGAATCGACACGTTTTTATTACTATCAAAACGCAGATCGCGTTTGGGCTGATTATTCTGGCGGTGAGATTGTAAGTGGGCATCTTCAAGGGAAGGTATTTGCCGATGGCAGCCTTGAGTTTATGTACCATCACGAAAATATTCACGGTGAGTTGATGGCTGGTAAATGCTGTTCAATACCTCATCAGAGTCCAGATGGAAAGCTGGTTCTCAAAGAAAGCTGGCAATGGTTTACTGGGGATCAAACGACAGGAACATCAGAACTTGAAGAAGTTGTTGAGTCCTAACAAACACCATAACATTCGCTCCTGAGATCGCTGGACTCGCAACAAGTGGCTTGCCTGTTTGGCTGGCGTTAAATTTTAGGTGAATCATGGAAGCATCTTCGAAAGCAGTTTGGTCGAATTTGGACGAGTGGTCGGAAAATTATATTGGCGTTAAGGTTGGGTTAAAAGACGAGATAGCAGCAAATGCTAGTGCAATGTCTCAATTTTTTAGCTAACAAGTCGTGGAAGGTAGGCAGCTGTTAGCCCACGCTTAACTTTGCGTTATATTGAGACTTTTCTTGGGATGTATCATGAAAACAATCGGTCTTTTAGGTGGTATGAGTTGGGAAAGTACAGTTGGATATTATCGAGCAATCAATGAAGGGATTAAAGATTCTCTTGGTGGTTTACATTCAGCAAAAATTGCTATGTATAGTGTCGACTTTGATTCTATTGAGAAGTTACAACAGAGTGGTGATTGGGAGGGTACCGCAAAAATACTTTCTGAAGCTGGAGACTGTAATTAAATCTGTGTAACTGTTTATCATTGACCCCTAACGGGAAGGATAGACAGACGATGAACAAAAAAG
>NZ_CAJHOA010000004.1 GCF_905120345.1 Denitrificimonas caeni
AAACATTCCTGAGTAAATACCACCCAAGATGATTACCATCAGCAACAAGCCCCAAACCGCTTTGCGCGCCGAGCTTAGCCATTCACGAACCGTGGCACGTGGTAAAGCAGGTAAATTTTTCTTCACCGCAATGATGTAAATAGCAGCCATCAACACCACACCCAGCAGCACACCCGGCACCACACCGGCCATAAACAGGGTACCGACTGAGGTTTCAGTCGCTGCAGCATAAACAACCATTACCACGGAGGGCGGAATCAAAATACCCAAGGTACCGGCGTTGGTGACAATACCTGCAGCAAACGCTTGTGGATAACCGGAGCGCACCATGCCAGCAATCGCAATTGAACCAACCGCAGCCACCGTCGCTGGGCTTGAGCCTGACAACGCCGCAAACAGCATACAGGCCAAAACGGCACCAATCGCTAAACCGCCACGAATATGGCCAACACTGGCATTGGCAAAATCAATTAAACGCCGCGCCACTCCACCAGTGGTCATAAACGAGCCAGCCAGCAAGAAAAACGGAATAGCGAGCAAGGTGTAGTGTTCACTGGTCTCAAATAGCTTAATCGCTAATGATCGCACCGAGTCGGGGCTGAACAGCATAATGGTGACGGAGCCGGCTAGACCCAGTGAAGCAGCAACCGGTACCCCGATAAACATCAGCGCAAATAATGCTAAAAATAGAAATAGAATGGTCATTCTTTTGACCCCTCTTCTATAGCAGACAGCTTCATTGCATCGGCAGCTTCATCAGCCAAACCTAAACCCACTTGCTGGTGACGAATAAGGCGTACTAATATTTCAACAAAGCGAATAAATACCATGGTAAAACCAATGGGCACTATCATCCCGATATGCCATTGTTTAACGCCAAAATGACCTAAATCATCTGCGCCAATCGAAGCCTGCATAAGCGTGCTAATCCACTCAAAACTCGCCACACTTAATAATCCGGCATAGCCTAAGCAGAAGAGGCAGGCGATGATCGCAATGATACGCTGCGTGGAACGCGAGGCTAATTTAACCAAAGCATCCACACCAATATGCCCACCAATACGCACGCCGTACGCCAAACCAAAGAAAATCAGCCAAGCAAACAATGCTTTAGTTAAAGCATTACTCCAGGTCATACCTTGTACGATGTCTAAAATCACATCGCCAATACTATAAAAAAGCTCAGAGACGCCTTCCGCACTCTCCGCGTAACGCTCACCCACACTATAAAAAAAGGTATAGAGGTTATTTAAAATCACATAAACAAAGGTTACTAGCGTCATTGCCGCCAGTAAGAAAACAATAAAGCCTTCCTCAAAGCGATCCCAAATCAGGCGCACAGCATTCATAAATTTTCTCCCGAAACGGATAGCAAAACTCAGACGCGATCAACCAACTTTAAGTCGGTCTTTACGCAGCACTTGTAGCTGCGCAAAGACACACTCAATTACTCTTGGTTAGAAGCTTCTGCTGCTTTGATGCGCTCTGCACCAATTTCTTTTTCAAACATCTTCCAAACCGGTCTCACCTGATCACGCCATTGATCACGCTGCTCTTTAGTCAAAGTAATGATTTCGGTTTTACCGCTATCAATGATTGACTGTTTATCACGCTGGTTAATTTCTTCAGCATGCTGGTTCACTTCAACAGTGACCTCATCCATGATTTTAGCCAGCTCAGTACGTACATCGGCTGGTAAACCATTCCAGAACTTGGTGTTGGTGATAACCATGTAATCGAGTAAACCGTGGTTAGACTCGGTGATGTACTTTTGTACTTCGTGCATTTTTTGCGAGTAAATGTTGGAGTATGGGTTTTCTGCACCATTCACTACGCCAGTTTGCAGACCTTGATAAACTTCAGCAAAGCTCATTTTACGTGGATTAGCACGCAATGCTTTGAACTGCTCATCCAAAACCGCAGAGGCTTGTACACGGAACTTCAAACCGCGGGCATCTTTAGGTACGCGCAGGGGTTTGTTCGCTGATAACTGCTTCAAACCGTTGTGCCAGTAACCTAAACCAGTGATGCCTTTATCTTCCATACTGGTCAATAGCTCTTGACCTACAGGACCTTTCTGGAAGCGATCAACTGCTTGAATATCGTCAAATAAGAATGGTAAATCAAAAATCTGAATGGGCTTCGAGTAATGCTCAAACTTGGCCAGCGATGGCGCAATCAGCTGCACATCACCCAGCAGTAAGGCTTCCATTTCTTTGCCATCACCAAACAAAGAAGAGTTGGAATACACTTCAACTTTAACTTGGCCTGGTAAACGCTCTTCAGCAAGCTTTTTAAACAGCAACGCTCCTTGCCCTTTTGGCGTGTGCTCGGCAACGACGTGCGAAAATTTGATGACAATTGGCTCGGCAGCGTTAGCTAAACCAGCCAGCCCCAATGAAACAGCACAAACCAGTGCTTTAGCGGTCATTTTAAGCATTAAAATTTCCTCTTACTTCGATTAGTGCCGCACAGCGCGACAGATCTTGTTATATACCATGAGTTCAACCCATGTGCCTTATACACAAGGCAAGTTACATACCTACTGGCGAATGATGCGACTAAAGTCGATAAAATTGACCCTAGCTAGCCTGCCAAAACAGCTGCTGTGATAGCGAATGGACTCTTTTAAACTCGATGTGGCGATTTCCCGCCGAGACTAATCATCAAGTGGCGATTTTTCGCCAGAACTACTGAAACTTAAACCGTATTTACGCAATTTATCATGTAAGGTTTTTCGTGGTAGCTGCAAAGCTTCTGCTACTTCGCGTAACGATTGATGCGGATTATTGAGTTCACTGCTGATTAAACTGCACTCAAAAGCTTCTACTTGCTCGCTCAAAGATACGTTCGGAGTCGATGCTCGAAGTGCGTCCGGCGCTTGATTAATGGCTAAATCAAGTCCCAGAGCAAAACGTTCTGCAGCATTTTGCAACTCACGAATATTGCCGGGCCATTCATGCCCCAACAACAGTGCACGGGTCATCGGCGTGAAGGCTGGCTCAGTAATATTATGCTTCTCACATGCTGCACTAACGAAGTGTTGAAACAGCGGCAAGATATCTTCGCTGCGCTGGCGTAAAGCAGGAATATTAATTTGTGCGACGTTTAGGCGGTAATACAAGTCGGCGCGGAATCGGCCTGCATCAGCCGCTGCTAACAAGTCTTCTTTGGTGGCGGCAATCACCCGAATATCTAAAGGAATCAGTTGGTTGGAGCCAACCCGTTCCACCACGCGCTCTTGTAATAAGCGCAACAGTTTGACCTGTATATCAAGGCTCATGCTTTCTATTTCGTCAAGAAAAACAGTACCGCCACTGGCATATTCAAACTTACCAATACGACGTTTCTGCGCACCGGTAAAGGCACCACTTTCATGGCCAAACAGCTCACTTTCAATCACCGATTCAGCTAATGCACCGGCATTAATCGCCACAAAGGGTGCATCACAACGAGATGATAAATCATGCAGAGCACGCGCCACGACTTCTTTACCACTGCCCGTTTCACCTAAAATCAATACATCCGCTTGAATCGTTGCCAAGGCACTGACCTGTTCACGCAAACGCTGCACACTGACCGAATGCCCTAATAAGCGCTCGCCCAATAAACGTTGCTCAGATAAGGCAAGGCGCAAGGAACGATTTTCCAGCACCAAACGACGCACCTCCAGTGCTCGGCGTACACTATCAAGCAACAACTCGCTGGCAAACGGTTTTTGTAAAAAGTCATAAGCACCAATACGCATGGCTTGCACCGCCAGCGGCACATCACCATGACCGGTAATCAACACGACCGGTAGCTGTTCATCAAACTGCTGCAGTTGCTCTAACAACTCAAGACCATTCATGCCCGGCATACGAATATCAGTGACTAAGACACCGTGCCATTCGCTCGGTAAGGCCTGCAAAATACCTTGCGCACTGCCGTATGCCTGCACACGCAAACCAGCCAAATCAAAAGTTTGGCACAGTGCCGTACGCAAATGGACATCATCGTCCAATAACACCACATCGGTTTCATGGCTGATCTGCATCATGTAAAACGATCCTCGCTTGAGCGTAAATTCACCGACGATGGAATCTCGCGTAAATATAAAGTGACTTCTGCACCACCTTCAGGATGATTGGCAAATAACAAACGTCCTTTCAATGCTTTAATCAGCGTTGCACAAATAGCCAAGCCTAACCCTAAGCCCCGTGCGCTGGTTTTCGTTGTATAAAAAGGCTCACACGCTTGCTGCAATGCTTCGACGCTAAAGCCAGGACCATTATCACGCAAGATTAATACCACCCAGCCCTCTTTTACCTGGGTACTCAGCCAAATGCGGCGTGGCAAACCTTTTTCGCTGAGCGCATCCAAAGCATTACTCAGCACATTACTGAGCACTTGTCGTAAACGCGTCTCGCCTGCTTCAACCCACAATGTGGCATCAGGAATATCGCGAATAATCTCTACCTGTAAACTGCGCTGGCGATTAGCAGTCAGCGCTAAAGCATCATCAATCGCTGGCTGCAGCGCCACATGCTCTGAAGCCAAACGATCACGGCGGGCAAAAGCACGCAAGTGGATAATAATTGAAGCCATGCGTTCAGTTAACTGCGCGACTAAGTCGAGATTATTACCCACCTCAGTGAAGCGCTGTTTTTCCAGTAGAATTTTTGCATTATCGGTATAGCTACGAATAGCTGCCAACGGCTGATTGAGTTCATGGCTGATACTGGCTGACATAATCCCCAGCGCCGATAATTTTCCAGCTTGCACCAACTCATCTTGCGCACGCACCAACTCTTGCTGAGCAGACTCACGCTCCAAAACTTCTTGTTTAAGACGACTATTCAGAGTTTGTAAATCCTGTGTACGAGTACGCACATTCTCTTCCAGAACACGCTTGGCATGCGTGTCCATGGCAATCCGCTCAAGATAATGGCGCCGCCGCTGCATCAGTAAACCCAAAAGCAACAGCACCGCGAACAAAGACGCAGTGACAACGGCCATGGCGGTACTGACCGGCTCATTAATTAAGCGCCGCGGGGCTAACACACTGACCTGCCAACCCATCTCATCTAAACGCTTATCTAAGGTCAGCCAATCCTGTTGCTTAAGGTTAATCAGCTTTGGAGAAATCGATGTGTAGGGCTGGTGTTTAGCGACGCTAAGTTGCTCTTGTGCCGTCAGCTCACGGGTTGCGGTAAAGCGCCACTCGGCTTGCGAGGTCAAAATGACGACGCCATTCTTATCGGTCACTAATAATTGTTCTGGGGTTTGCCCCCAAAGAGTTTCGGTAAAATCCAGATCCACTTTTACCACAATCACGCCAATCACGACGCCTTTGGCATACACCGCGTTACCAAAGTAATAACCGCGCTTAAAAGAGATATTACCTAAACCAAAAAACTCTCCCGTTCCCCCTTGTAAAGCACCCTGAAAGTAAGGACGAAAAGCGAAGGTATTACCGACAAAACTACGCTCAGCATTCCAGTTAGAGGCCGCCAAGGTTAAGCCTTGAGTATCCATCAGATAAATAACATCAGCACCGGTTTGCTGCTGGATACGCTGCAGCAACTCATTGGTAACCTGCAACGTCTCTTGATCGGTCGGTGCCAGCAAAGCCTGCTGCACATCAGGTAAACGTCCTAAAATTTGCGGCAGTACTTCATAGCGCTGCAATGTTCCCAATAAGTTAGCCACAAATAAATCTAAGGTTTGCCCATTTTTGCGGTTCAAACCTTCTAAATAATAGCTGTCGACAAAGCGCTGAATAGGCCAGAGTAAAATCAGAAAAAAAAGCGCCAGCCAAAGTAAATTGCGCCAGCGTGGCTTTGCAAATGTCATGCCTCTCACCCTTTGCATACTGATCTGCCTCAACATGATAAAAACGCTAGTTTACTGATGATACAGGCTATTATTTAATTCATATTTGCCGATGCTTGAACAATCTTGATCGACCACACGATACTACTGCGTTCAGAGAACACCTAAAACGTATCGTCTTCTATAGTCTTTAACCTTGGGGGCTCTATCGGGATTGCACCCGCAAAATAGCATGATCAAAGTGAATGACTACCACCCTAGCGTTAAGCTAAGATTAACACTGCATTAAAATAAAGCAGATATACAAAACTCAAAAAAGTTTGTCATGATGTCAAGGTAAGAGTAAATCAGATTACCTAACGCAACGAGCGCTGAGTCAGCAATACACAACGTTAATCAACAGTGACTCAGCTTTACCTGAAAAGCTCATTCGAGACCTTAAAAAAGGCACTGCATAACGTGATCGAATTTATTATCAATATTTTAATTGGCGGACTGCTGGGTGTGTTTGGCGGTTTGCTCGGCATCGGCGGCGGACTTTTTGCTATTCCAACACTCAGTATATTGTACGGTATGGATCAGCAACTGGCCCAAGGTACGGCGCTAGCAATGGTGGTGCCAAACATTGTCTTGGGTATCTACAAATATAATCAGCGCAATAAAATCGAGTGGAAAACGGCCGCTATTTTAGGCCTATGTGCCTTTGCCTTATCGTGGTTTGGTGCGCTGATTGCGATTGATTTAGACCATCGCGCCATGCGTGAAATCTTTATTAGCTTTCTCATTTTTATTGCTATTTGGAACCTGTTACAAATGCTCGGAAAACGAGCAACGACAGGCTTACGCGACCTAGCTTGGCCTTACTTTGCTGGGTTAGGCGCTGTATCGGGTTTTCTTGGTGGCTTATTTGGGGTCGGTAGCGCAGTGGTTGCCACGCCGGTATTGACGATGTTTTTCGGCGCCACACAAGTGGTTGCACAAGGCTTATCGTTGGCCATTGCAGTTCCGACAACAGCAGCAACCTTAGTCACTTATAGCATGCACGGCCAAGTCAATTGGGCGACTGGTATTGCGATGGCCATTGGTGGCGTATTGACCGTCAGCTATGGGGTGCGTGCAGCACATAGCTTGCCGCAACATATACTAAAAGTTATTTTCAGTGTGTTTGTGCTAATCAGTGCCGCGTTGCTGTACGGCCAGCTATAACACCCGTTAAAAGCTGTGGCTTATTGATCTAGCACCAATAAGCCACAGAGCAACTTAATATACCGCCTCAATGTACCGGTTTGGCAAACTCAGCATCATTGAAATAGGTTGCGTAGCTATCTAATGCGCCCACCAACTGTACTGCACCCTTACGCTTATCTTGCAGATCACTGCGCTTTTGCATGACCTCAGCACTATCGATTAAACGGGCAATAACAATATGTAATTGTGCATCGGCTTGCGGTTCTAACTGACAGTTTTCAACCATATACGCCACTTGCTGATGCACTTGCTCAGCTAAAGCTTGATAACCTGCAGCATCCAACTGATTATTATGTATATCGTCCAAGGCAGTATTCACTGAGTGACCAATTTTACCCATGGCTTCACGCAAAGGCGCATCCGTTTGCCATTTCTGACCGGCATTGAGCTGCAACTCAGCACCGGCTAAATCGTCGTGATCATGCACCTCAGCAATACTGGGCAGTGCGGTTAAACTCAAGACTAACGCCAAACCTAAGCCTGTTGCAGTCTGCAATACTGAATATTTTTTCATATGTTGATCCTTTCGTTAATAAATAAAGCTTTAAAAATAAGCGCCTTCTTATGTATAACGTTTGTTAGCGCTATTTAGTTCCCCTTATCATTCACTTTTATGCAATTGCTCGTATTGTGATGTGTGGATAGGCTGCTGAATCAATATCTCTTGCAATACACGTCTCTGCCGAGCGGTTAAAATAGCGCGCTCAGCTAACAGCTGCTCAATGACTATTTCCTGCTGCTGATTTTGTAATTGCGCTAAGGATTGTCGGGCTACATGCACATCATCGACGTTTAGATCATCAGCAAACACCGCCTCTATCAGAGCATTGCGTTGCTGTTTAATAGCGCTTTCATTGCTTTGCAGTTGCACTAAAAATGTTTGCTCCGCTTGCCGCCAATATAAGACTTGCTCCGCATCCAACTGCAAATAGTTAGCCAAAACCGGCGCTGTTGTTGGCGACCAAGCGCGTCCCCAACTCGACCAAGCAATCGCCAGCAAAATACTAAGATTGAGCAAGGTTAGAAAAACAAAATAGGTACGTGCGTTAGATTCGTTCATTTCTTAGGCTCCAAATAACAATAAGCCGACGTACTGCATAAGAACCCCGGCGGTTCGGCACCAAGTACCTGTACAAAAGCAAGATCGAATGACGGAGCTGTCTCGGCGGGCATCAGCCAACTACCAATCAGCAAGCCACAGAAAACCGAAGCCACCGCCGCACCATACTCCAGCGATGACCAACGTTTATGCCGTCGAGAAGGTGCTAAGTCAGCCAGCATGGCCAAGGTTTGCGCGCGCACATCAATCGCGCATTCAGTCGTCTTTAGCATCTGCATGTCTTGCTGTAATTGTTGTAACTCGCGCATATACGCCTGACATGTCAAACAGCCAGCCAGATGTTCTTGCACCCGCCGCTGCTGCGAGGAGCTCAGCTGCTCATCGAGATACTCTGATAACCATTGCTTTTCAATATGCTCAATCATACGTAGCCCTGCCATTCACTTTTTGCATCAGTGCGGCACGTCCTCGGGATAAACGCGAGCGGACAGTGCCAGTATTGATGTCTAACAAATCGGCGATTTCTTGATAAGAAAACCCTTCAATATCGCGTAAAATCAAAATTTCTCGGTGCTCCACTGACAGCTCAAATAACGCGTGTTCAAGTGTCTCTAAGCGCTGCGCATGTATCGCATGCTCCTCAACATTAGCGCTGTCTGCTATGAGCTGCTCAGCCTGTGAGTCAAGCGCTACCAGCGGGTAACGTTGTTGGGCACGTAATACGTCTAAACAGGCATTGCGGGCAATACGCAACAACCACGCCGGAAAAGCAGCATCAGGTCGCCAGCTATCCAGTGCTAAAAAAGCTTTAATAAAAACGTCTTGGGTTATATCTTGCGCACCCTCGGCACTGCCTAATAATCGCCGTGAAAAGTGATACACCTGCACTTGATAACGAGCAATTAACTCACCAAAAGCAACCCGATCACCGTGTCGTGTTTGCTCAATAAGGTGATCGTCTGTTGCTTCACTCATCAATACAATCCTCACCGTCTTAATGCCCGTCATTAGTTAACGTTCGAACGCAACAAAAGTTCCCTGAACAGCTGTTTTTAGCAAAAGTTGCTACCCTGCAGCACGTCAGCGCGGAATATGTAGCGAATCATCATCAGAATCATCGAACTCGGCATCTTCCTGACAAGCTACGCGATTGGCACGGCGAGTATGAGCAACACAACAGGAAAAAGTTTTCGGTACATAGGCAAATCCTCAGCAGTCAATAGGCTCACAACATAAGCTTAAAATATTAATTACAGCTTAAAAACATAACAATCACTGTCCATGGTATTGCACAAAACATACGCATCTGCAAAGATAGCAATCAATTACTATCTTCTTTGGATGGATATATGCAACCACCCAGTAAGTACTTACCGGCCGATGAGCGTCGTGCTGTCACTGTTGAGGCGGTTATCGAACTGGCGGCAGAGCAAAATCCAAGCGAGATCACCACTGCGGCTATTGCTAAGCATATGAGCGTCACTCAAGGCTCACTGTTTCGGCACTTTGCCAATAAAGAAGCCATTTTAGAGTCGGTGATCAACTGGGTCGCCAAACGTTTACTAACGCGCATTGATAAAGCCATGCAAGGTCAAGACAGCGCACTCGCCGCGTTACACGGCGCATTTATGACTCACATACAATTTATCAGCGACCATCCCGGCGTGCCGCGCATTCTATTTAGCGAACTACAGCGTAAAGAAAGCACCGCGGCGAAAAAGCTGGTCACTGCGTTACTCAACCAATACCGCCAGCGGATCCAGCAAGCACTGGAGCAAGGCAAACAAAATAAAGAGTTCGATACAGAGCTTGATATTGAAGCGGCGGCGCAACTCTTTATTGGCAGCATCCAAGGTTTAGTGGTGCAAAGCGTCTTGCTCGGCACTGATTTTGTAATTCAGCCAGCGGCTCAAGACACCTTTGCTCTGTATACCCGCGCAATTGAGGCCCGTTAGTGATGCCAGAATTCTTTAAGCAAAAAAAACTGCTCGCGGTATTTGCCACTATGGCGTTACTGGCAGCAGGCTTTATTTGGGTGTTACTCAGCTCTGGACCTCTGGCTAAAATAAAAATAGTCGTCACTGAGGTGCAAGAACAGCGTCTCGAACCGGCATTATTTGGTATTGGTACGGTTGCCGCGCGCTACAACTATCGTATTGCCAGTAATAATGTCGGACGGGCTACGACGCTGAATGCTGATGTCGGTGATAAGGTCGAAGCCGGAGAAATTCTTGGCATTATTGACGTGGTTGACCTCGATGAAAAAATCAATGCACAAGCCGCTTTGGTCGAGCGCAATAAAGCGCAACTTAATGAGGCTCAAACACGTTTAGATTACACCGGTAAACAAGCCGAGCGTTACCGCAAACTACTGCCTTCACGCTCCGTTAGCGAAGAGTTAGATGCCAGCAAACAGCATGAATGGATACTGGCCCGTAGCCAAATGCGCAGCGCCACCAGTGAGTTGGTTCGCGCCCAAGCTGAGCACCTTGGGTTACTCGCGCTGCGCGAGGATCGCTATCTCCGCGCACCGGTCTCAGGTTTAATTATTGCGCGCCATATTGACCAAGGTGCAACGGTATTGGCTGGGCAAACCGTGTTTGAACTGATCGATCCTCAGCAGCTCTGGATTGATGTGCGCTTTGACCAAGCGGGTTCCATGCTACTGGCAGAGCAGCAACCGACACAGATTATTTTACGCTCACAGGAGTTACAACCGCACACTGGCTATGTTGCACGCTTAGAGTGGCTGGCCGATGCTGTTACCGAAGAACGTCGCGCCAAAGTGATGTTTACCCAGCAACCTAACCCTGCTCCCAGCATTGGCGAGCTGGCCGAAGTCACCGTGCAACTGCCACAATTGGCCAGCACTCCAGTGATTGCCAACGCAGCTATCATGCGCCAGGCCGGCACCTTAGGCGTGTGGTTGCTTGACGATCAGCAGCCCTTTTTTCAGCCCGTGCGTATCGGTCGTAGTGATTTAGCGGGGAATGTGCAAATACTCTCAGGACTCAGCGCAGGACAGCAGGTGGTGCTCTATAGCAGTAAACCTTTAACCACCAATAGTCGAGTCAAGCGTGTTAAACAGCTGGCCGACACACCATGATCAGCTTAGCCGGTCGCGATATTCTTCACGCATGGGGCAAGTTTGTCTTTACCGGTGTGGGTTTAGGCTTACTGATTGGCGTGACCTTAACCATGGCTGGTGTCTATCGCGGCATGGTCGATGATGCGCAAGTACTCCTGGATAATAGTGCAGCGGATTTATGGGTGGTACAAAAAGACACTCTTGGTCCTTATGCCGAGCCCTCCAATTTGCCTGATGACACTTGGCGCGCAGTGGCTAATATACCCGGTGTCGCCAACGCCTCTAATGTGACCTATTTAACCATGCAAGTGTCATCAGCAAGCGGTGAGACGCGTGCCTTAGTCACAGGCATTGCTAATAGCGGCCCAGGCTCTTCGGGTTGGCCGCTCAGGTTATTAGCCGGGCGTCAGGTGAGCAAAAACCATTATGAAGCAGTGGCCGATATTGCCAGTGGTTTTAAGCTCGGCGACTCTATTCAAATTCGCCGTAATCGCTACCTAATCGTCGGATTAACCAAGCGCATGGTGTCATCCAGCGGTGATCCAATGATTTTTATTCCGCTATTGGATGCGCAACAAGCACAGTTTCTTAAAAGTAATGATGCCATCGCACAAAATCGGCGACGCATCAGCCAGAATCCCATCTTTAATAACCCTCGCAACCCTGAAGTGCTGGATGCAGTGCTGGACCTGCAAGAAAGTAATACTCAAGTCAACGCGGTACTGGTGCAACTCAAAGCACAGGCTGAGCCTAAACAGGTGGCAGAAGACATGCGGCGCTGGTTACGCTTGCAAGTCTACGATCGTGAACAGATGGAACAGATTTTAGTCGGCAAGCTCATCGCTACTTCAGCACGGCAAATTCTAATGTTTTTAGTTATTTTGGCGGTGGTCAGCGCAGCGATTGTAGCCTTTATTATTTACACCCTAACCATGGGTAAAATCCGTGAAATTGCCGTACTTAAGCTGATTGGCACCCACAACAAAAGCATTATTTCGATGATTATCCAGCAAGCCTTAGCCTTGGGCATTATCGGTTTTATGGTGGGTAAAATTGCCGCAACCGTCTGGGCGCCATTCTTCCCTAAATATGTTTTATTGGTCACCCAAGACACCATAACCGGACTGATAGCCGTACTAGGTATGTGCGTGCTTGCTAGTTTCGTCGCCATTTACGCAGCTTTGCGCGTCGACCCCGCCGATGCAGTGGGAGGTTAACTCTATGCAAGCTTATGGCATTAAAATCTCCAATTTGAGCAAGACCTTTGGCCGTGGTGATACCGCTGTGCATGCTTTGAAAGAAGTGAACATGCAAGTCGAGCCAGGTGAAGTGGTGGGCCTGATTGGACCTTCAGGCTCAGGTAAAAGTACCCTACTGAAATGCTTGGGTGCCATTATCGAACCTAGCGCTGGACAGATGTACCTTGGTGATCAACTGATTTATGACAATGGCTGGAAAATCTCCGATTTACGCGCCCTGCGCCGCGATAAAATTGGCTTTGTTTTCCAAGCACCGTATTTAATACCTTTTTTGAACACACTGGATAACGTTGCGCTATTGCCGATGCTGGCCGGTAAAAGCAACAAAGAAGCGCGTCAACGAGCACTGGAATTATTAACGGTATTGCAAGTCGAGCACCGTGCTCATGCGTTACCTTCACGCCTCTCTGGTGGTGAACAACAACGAATTGCGATTGCTCGCGGCCTCATCAATCGTCCGCCAGTAATTTTGGCCGATGAACCAACCGCCGCCTTAGATAGCGTACGGGCGCTCACCGTGATTCGCACCCTCAATGATATTGCTCGAGACTATAATACCGCGGTGATTGTAGTGACTCACGATGATAAAATCATTCCAACCTTTAAGCGTTTGTATCATATTCGTGACGGCATCACCTATGAGGAACAAGGGCAAGGACGCGAAATTTTATAGCAATTTTTGCCAAGCAAAACCTGTCTAAGTGCTCGACTGCAGCCAAGTCGTCGGCTGTCTCGCCTACTTATCAGCGCGGCTTATGCGTATAATGCGCGCTCGCAACACCTAAACTTAGGTGCCCATGGTTCCCTCACCCCATTCAAAAAGGTGTTCAATGCTTGTTCTATCCGGCCCACGCCAGCGTGTGGCAGTGGTAACGCTGATTGCGTTCCATATCTTTATTGTGATTGCCAGTAACTACTTGGTGCAATTCCCCATGCAGCTGTTTGGCTGGCAAACCACTTGGGGGGCTTTTAGCTTTCCATTTATTTTCTTAGCCACCGACCTGACCGTGCGCTTACTCGGCAAACAGCCTGCTCGGCGGGTGATTGCCTATGTGATGTTGCCGGCATTATTGGTCTCTTATGTGGTATCAGTCTTGTTTCAAGAAGGGTCATTTCATGGCGCGGGCGCTTTGCTGGTGTTGAACACCTTTGTCTTGCGTATCTCTTTAGCCAGTTTTGCTGCTTATGCAGTGGGACAACTGGCAGATATCCAAGTGTTTGATCGCTTACGCCGCTTAAAACAGTGGTGGGTCGCGCCAACCGCTTCGACAGTGCTGGGCAATTTACTGGATACTTTTGTGTTTTTTGCTATCGCCTTTTGGGCAAGCAGCAACACCTTTATGGCTGAGCACTGGGTCGAAATTGCCGTCGTCGATTACGTGATCAAGATTCTCATCAGTCTGCTATTATTTATCCCGCTGTACGGCTTGCTACTTAATGCGCTATTACGCTACTTAGCAGGACAAGCAGCAAGCGCCGCGCACTAACTGCTAGCTTGTAAGCAGCTGATTACTCGAGTTTTGAGTCAATCGTACTGCGCTAGTGGCGCGACAAGCGTAAGCATGGATGGCGTAGCGCCCGAATTGAGGCAAGAAGCCTCATTGAGGGAAAAGCGACACTAGCGGGGCACGCCGAGCACAAATATTTATCATGGCTTTTGCAACGATTGTCGGGCAGTTTAACTGTTGAGTTCACCGCTAAACACATCATTTAAATCGGGTTCACCGGGGATGGAATGCTCTTCTGCCGCCCAAGCTCCGAGATCGATTAGTTTACAACGCTCACTGCAAAAAGGACGCGAAGGGCTTTGTTCACCCCATTCAACAGGCTTTTCACAGGTGGGACAAGCAACGGTTGTTACGGATGCCATCACTGACCTCCTTTCAAGGTTAAATAATAGTCATGCAAACGCGACACTTCGCGCTGCAGTGCGGCTTTATCAGCCGCATTAGATAATACGTCATCGGCATGTTTTAAGCGTTCATCGCGTTGCAACTGCACCTGCATAATTGCCCGTAATTGCGCCTCAGAGACCTGATCACGCTGCAGAGCTCGCGCCATCTGCACCTCGCTGGGCACATCAACGACCAACACGCGCTGCACAATCTTATTTTGGCCTGACTCAATCAATAGTGGCGAAACTAAAATGGCATAAGGCGATTGCGCCGCCTCTAAAAACTGCTGAATTTCATCACGGATCAGTGGATGCAACAGCCCTTCCAGCCATTGTCGCTGCTCCGGTTCAGTAAAAATATGCTCACGCAATACTGCACGATTGAGCTGACCATCATCCAGTAATACGGTCTCGCCAAAGCGCTCAACGATTTTATCTAAAGCAGGGCGACCGGGTTCAACCACCCAACGCGCTGCATGATCAGCATCAATGGTCTCAATACCCAATTCAGCAAAAGTATCGGCAGCAGCACTTTTACCACTACCAATACCACCAGTAAGCCCTAGCACCCATGGTTTACTCAAATCACTGATCCTTTATTAGCTCAAGCAAAACGCAGACTCAGACTACTGACGATCTAATAGCAAGTCACGATGCAACCTTATTTAGGTCGTAATCCGTGCTGCTGCGCTACTTATTTAGGAAAAAACAAACGCTGCAGTTCTGCGCCGGGATCATTAGCGCGCATAAAGGCCTCGCCCACTAAAAACGCATGTACATTGTTAATTTCCATCAATTCAACATCAGTACGCTGCAAAATACCACTTTCAGTAATCACTAAACGCTCTTGCGGGATACGTGGTAATAACTCAAGCGTGGTTTCTAGCGATACTTCAAAATTGTGCAGGTTACGGTTATTAATGCCCACCAGAGGCGTCTCGAGATGAGTCAGTACGCGATCCAGCTCCACACCATCATGCACTTCGGCCAGCACATCCAAGCCCAGCTCTTTAGCTGTTGCAGCCAGCTCTCGCATTTGCTCATCGTCTAAGCACGCGGCAATCAACAAGATACAGTCGGCACCAAGGGCACGTGCTTCAACAACCTGGTACGGATCAATCATAAAATCTTTACGAATCACCGGCAGTTCACAGGCATTGCGTGCTTCTTGTAAATAACGGTCAGCACCTTGGAAGAAATCAATATCGGTCAGCACTGATAAGCAAGTCGCGCCGCCTTGTGCATAACTTTGTGCCAGCCACTCAGGCACAAAGTCTTCACGCAGTACACCTTTACTGGGTGACGCTTTTTTAATCTCAGCAATCACTGCCGGCAGTTTACTCTGTACTTGCTGCTGTAACGCACGGGCAAAGCCACGGGGTGCAGACGCCTGAGCGGCTTGTGCATACAACTCGCCTAAGCTCACGACTTGTTTACGTCGTGCCACTTCCTCACGCTTGCGGACAATAATTTTTTCTAAAACTGTTGGAATGCTCATGCTGTGGTGGCCTCCTGCTTAAACACCGAAGTAAAGGATACCAGCTCAGACAATTTCTCTAGAGCCAGACCGGTATAGATGGTGTCATGTGCGCGCGCCACACCTTCTTTTAACGTGCTGGCGACACCTGCAGCATATAAGGCCGCACCAGCATTGAGGGCAATCATTTCTGCCGCTTTATGCGCATAAGGCAGCTCGCGTTTGCCTAAAGCATCACGAATCAAGATGTAAGATGCCGCAGCGTCTTCGACTTCTAAGCCAATTAATGACTGACTATTGATGCCAAAATCTTCAGGCTGAATCCGATACTCAGTGATTTCGCCGTCTTTTAATTCAGCAACAAAGGTTGGCGCACCTAAACTGATTTCATCCATCCCGTCTTGCGCATGCACAACCAAGACATGCTCGCTGCCTAAACGTAACAGCACTTCAGCTAAAGGGCGGCACAGCTGCTTGCTGAAAACGCCGATGACTTGGTTTTTCACCTGTGCTGGATTGCTCATCGGCCCAAGGATATTGAATAACGTCCGTAAACCCAGCTCACGACGCGGGCCGCTGGCGTGACGCATCGCGCCATGATGCGCAGGCGCATACATAAAGCCGACGCCGACCGTATCAACACAGCGCGCAACTTGATCGGGCGTTAAATCCAAATACACGCCAGCCGCTTCCAGCACATCAGCGCTGCCACTTTTACCTGAGACGGCACGATTGCCGTGCTTCGCTACTTGTCCGCCAGCAGCCGACACCACAAATGCAGCGGCGGTGGAGACATTAAAAATATTCATGCCATCACCACCGGTGCCACAGGTATCGACCAAGTGATCACCTGAAATATCTACCGGCTCGGCCAGCTCGCGTAGCACCTGCACGGCACCGACAATTTCATCGATGCTCTCACTTTTCATGCGCATCGCCACTAAAAAGCCGCCAACCTGTGCATCGGTGCACTGCCCTGTCATAATTTGTCGCATCACCGACTGCATCTCGGCAGTGCTTAAATCTAAATGACCAACCGCTCGATTCAGCGCTTCTTTAATGTCCATTAACGCTGTCCTCCCGTTTGTTTTAAAAAGTTTGCCAACAAGGCATGGCCTTGCTCGGTCAAGATTGATTCGGGGTGAAACTGCACCCCTTCAATATTCAAAATACGATGTTGCAAGCCCATAATTGCGTCAAGCTCGCCCTGCTCGGTTTGTGTCCAAGCAGTAACGGCTAAATCTGAGGGTAGGCTGTCTGGCGCCACGACCAAAGAATGGTAGCGGGTGGCCGTCAGTGGGTTATTTAAGCCGTGAAAGACCCCTTGATCGTGGTGATAGACCGGACTGGTTTTACCGTGCATCGGCTGCGCGGCACGTACGACTTCACCGCCAAACACTTGACCAATACTCTGATGGCCTAAGCACACTCCTAAAATCGGCACTAAACCAGCAAACGCCTGAATCGCCGCTAAAGAGACACCCGCCTCATTCGGCGTACAAGGACCCGGCGAAATCACCACCCGCTCAGGCTGCATAGCTAATAATTCAGGCACGGTGTATTCATCATTACGCACCACCTTAACCTCGGCACCCAACTCAGCAAAATACTGCACTAGATTCCAAGTAAACGAGTCGTAATTGTCGATCATCAGCAGCATACGGGTGGTCCTTAGGCGATTGCGTTCGATAGGATTACAGCAGTTCTTTACGCAGTTGGGCTGGGCTTTTTGGCGAGAGTAAACCGGGAGCTATATCAAACACGGTTTTCGCACCAATATCACCTAAGCGGGCCAGACGATGCACCGCGCGGGCATACGCAACCAACACACTTGACGTGAATTCAGGGTTACTGCCTAACGCTAATGAATACTCAATGGTTTGTTTGCTATCAACACCGGTATGACCGCTGCGAATGACAAAGCCACCGTGCGGCATGCTGCTGTGTTCTTGCTCAAAGGTAGCCTGATCGATAAAGTTAACTACCGTATCGTAATCAGCAAAGTAGTCTGGCATGGTGACAATACTGTCACGTACAATTTCTGCATCAGCGCCATCGTCCAGCACTACAAAACACTCTCGAGTATGTTTCTCTCGAGTGCTTAATTCTGGTTGTTCACCACTGCGCACGCGTGCCATCGCGTCTTCAGAGGGCAACGTATACTGCACTGCTGATTTAACCCCTGGTACACGACGTACGGCATCTGAATGCCCTTGACTCAAGCCTTTCCCCCAAAAGGTATAGGTTTCGCCTTCGGGTAGAATCGCTTCACCAAATAAACGATTCAGTGAAAACAAACCTGGGTCCCAACCCACTGATAGCATCGCGACACGACCGGCATCACGTGCCGATTGGTCCAGTGCGGCATAGTACTCAGGTACTTTAGCGTGGGTATCAAAGCTGTCCACGGTATTAAAAAACTGTGCCAAGTACGGTCCTTGCTCGGGTAAATCCGACTTAGAACCGCCGCAGAGAATCATCACATCGACTTCATCTTGGTACTGCTCAACATCACTCATGGCATACACCGGCACGCTACTATCCAGCAAACTCACGCTAACCGGATCACGGCGGCTAAATACCCCGACCAAACGCATATCTGGATTTTGTGCCAGCGCTGCTTCAACGCCACGTCCTAAATTGCCATAACCGGCAATCGCTACTCTGATTCGATGAGTCATGATGTCTACCTTTACAGTTAAAACAAAAACACGGTTAAACGTACAGTGCGCTTATGGCTTACTTTTTTCAGCCAGCGCGACGGCTTTAAACATAGCCCGACGCTTATTGAGGGTTTCTTCCCACTCCAAGGCAGGCTGCGAGTCGGTCACAATCCCCGCGCCAGCTTGTACATGCAGCTGGCCGTTTTTAATCACTGCCGTACGGATCGCAATCGCAGTGTCCATATTGCCATTCCACGCCCAGTAGCCGACCGCACCGCCATACACACCACGCTTAACCGGCTCGAGCTGATCAATGATTTCCATTGCTCGAACTTTCGGCGCACCAGACAATGTCCCGGCAGGCAAAATCGCGCGCAAGGCATCCATCGAGTTCAGCTCACTGCGTAACTGTCCGGTAACATTGGAGACGATATGCATGACGTTGGAGTAGCGTTCAATAATCATTTTCTCGGTGACTTTAACACTACCGGTTTGCGCGACTCTGCCAACATCGTTACGGCCTAAATCAATCAGCATTAAATGCTCAGCCAGTTCTTTCTTATCGGCTAAAAGCTCTTGTTCAAGCGCCTTATCTTGCTCTTCAGTCGCACCACGTGGACGGGTACCGGCAATCGGACGTACAGTGATTAAGCCATCTTCCACCCGCACCAGAACTTCTGGCGAACTACCCACCACATGAAACTCGGCAAAGTTAAAGAAGTACATATAAGGCGTAGGATTAAAGCAGCGTAGCGCACGGTACAAATCAATGGGAGCCGCAGTAAAAGGCACTGACATCCGCTGCGAGATCACCACCTGCATGCAATCGCCAGCGGCAATATACTCTTTGATTTGCAACACCGCTTGTTCGTAATCAGTACGGCTGAAGCTCGAAGTAAAATCAGGCTCAATGTCATCAATGGCATTGAGATCGACTCCGAGGCGTGGCATCAGCGGCTTGCGCAATTGTGCACTGAGCAGCTCAAGCTCAACTAAACCTTGCTGATAGGCATCAGGCGTATTGGGGTCAGCTAAAACAATTAAATGCAGCTTGCCGGATAAGTTATCAAACACCACCACGGCATCCGACACCAGCAATAAAATATCTGGCGTACCCAGTGGGTCTGGGTTCGGACATTCGGCTAAACGTTGCTCGACATAGCGCACGCTGTCATAACCAAAATAACCGACCAAGCCACCATTAAAGCGCGGTAAACCGGCGAGCGTTGGCACCTGATAACGCTGTTTAAAGCTTTCGACGAAAGCCAACGGATCATCGACTTCAAGATCTTCGACCACGCGCTCATCAGTGATCACCCGCACGCGTTTACCGTCAACACGCAAACGGGTGCGGCTGGGTAAACCAATAATAGAAAAGCGCCCCCACTTCTCACCTCCTTGGACAGATTCCAACAGGTATGAGTAAGGCGCATCAGCCAACTTTAAGTAAATAGATAGCGGGGTATCAAAATCGGCCAGCGTTTCGCGGGCCAAAGGAATGCGGTTATAGCCTTCTGCAGCTAAACGCATAAACTCTTCTTGGGTCATATCAGCCTCGTGGCAAGAGGGAAAACGGAAACACAAACAATGCCGCCATAATGGCGACGCATATAAATTAGACGCGCCAACGCCAACGGCCGGATGCCGCTGATAACGTGCCTATCAATAGTTTGCGATCAACAACCACGAGCGGGTCCCTTGGAGTGGACTGAAATATTAGATAACACTAGCTCAGGCCATGCTAACGCGCAACCGCTAGATGCGAGTTTCTACTATTTTCCCTAGGAACAATCGCTGTTATTGGCAAAGAATAGATAACTGAGCGCGCAGACCCGGCGCACGCAGCATAAAAAAGTCTGCCATGAGCCATTAAGGTCATGCCTAGAAATACGCAAATCGCAGACTTGATCATCTCTTTTATCCGAGGTGTGAGGATTGTATTAGATATTCACGAACGTCTACTGCACTGCCACTGAACTCAGTGACACCTTTTTTATGCAATAACTGGTATTCATACATAGGGTCGTAATACTGGCTTAATATAATTTTAATCCATTCCCGATGTAGGCTGTTATCACCTTGCTGTTGCTCAACCAATGCTTGTTGCAGCAACTCATTAACCTGCTGATACAGTTCACCACCTAGACGCTTTTGTATTCTCTGCAAGGAATCGCTTAAGTCATGACTGAAGGCGATAAAACCAGCGTCTGCACCTTCAACTTGCTGCCATTCCTGGCATTTATGCAGAATATAATTACGAAAACTATGCTCTACACGTTGCTCCAAGGTTGCAGTCACAACAATGATAGGGGCCACGCTCATACGCTGATGCAGATCTAAAGGAATGGCACTACGACCGATCAGCCTGCTTTCATCTTCGAGCAAAATACGCTGCTGCGGTTGTGCATGGTGTTGGCGTAAAAAGGCAATCGCCAACGTATTTTCAAAATTAATCTGTGAAGGTTGTCCGGCGGGTCGCTTACCAAAGGAACTGCCGCGATGGTGAGCAATACCCTCCAGATCAATACTGTTGTCCAGAGTATTGAGCAGATCTGTTTTAGCGCAACCGGTATGCCCAGCTAAAATACAAAAACGACTCGCAGCAACGATCTGCTCTTGGCTATCAATTAGAAAACGACGCATGGCTTTGTAGCCACCGCTGATACGCGGATAATCACAGCCGGCGTCCTTCATCCACTGCTGTACGATCTGGCTGCGTAAACCACCACGAAAACAGTACAAATAGCCGTCTGGATTATTACGGGCAAAGGCCAGCCATTGCTCCAGCCGTTGCTGTTTAATCTCGCTATGCACCAATTGATGGCCTAGCGCCAGAGCAGCTTCTTGCCCTTGTTGTTTGTAACAGGTACCGACTTTGCTCCGCTCGGCATCGGTCATTAGTGGCAAGTTGACTGTATGCGGAAACGCACCCTTATCAAACTCCAGCGGCGCACGGGTATCCATCATCGGTGTATCAGCTAAAAACAGACGGGTAAAATCTTGGCTATCGGCGCGGCTCATGGCCGCACTTCAATGCGATAGTCATCGCGCGCCGCAATTAATTCACCAATCGATTGCGCATAGACACCCGCTGTCGCGAGCACCTGCTCTAGCTCTGCGGCATGCTGTGGCTGTACCGCAATTAATAGACCGCCACTGGTTTGTGGATCACAAAACAGTGCACGCTGCTCATCGGTTAACGGCGCGAGTTTATCGCCGTATGATTCAAAATTACGCGTAGTGCCGCCGGGCAAACAACCCTGTGCAATATAATCTCGCACGGGTGTCAACAGAGGAATATGTTGCTCAAATAACACCGCATTGACGCCACTGCCTTCACATACTTCCAACAAGTGTCCCATTAAGCCAAAACCAGTGACATCGGTAAGCGCTTCCACACCAGGTAAGTGTGCAACTTCAGCGCCGATTTTATTCATTTGACACATCACATCACGTGCTAAAAATTCGTGCTCAGCTCGTAGTTTTTTCTGCTTTTGCGCAGTGGTTAAAATACCCACGCCGAGCGGCTTGGTCAGATACAGTCGGCAACCCACCGTGGCAGTGTTGTTTTGTTTTAACTGATCTTTATTGACGATGCCGGTCACGGCCAAACCAAAAATGGGTTCGGGTGAATCAATGCTATGACCACCCGCCAGCATAATACCGGCTTCAGCACAGGCCTGACGGCCACCATCGATCACACGTTGCGCGACTTCAGGCGGTAGCACGCTAATCGGCCAGCCAAGAATGGCAATGGCCATGATCGGTCTGCCACCCATGGCGTAAATATCGCTGATAGCATTGGTGGCAGCGATGCGACCAAAATCAAACGGGTCATCGGCAATTGGCATGAAGAAATCGGTGGTACTGAGAATCACCTGACCGTTGCCAATGTCATACGCGGCGGCATCATCTTTACTGCTGTTCCCCACTAACAAGTTAGCATCGGTCGGCAAGGTCAAGCTAGACGCCAGAATTCGATCGAGTATTTTAGGAGATATTTTGCAGCCGCAGCCGGCACCGTGACTGTATTCGGTTAAGCGTATTGTAGGTACGGACGTCTCATCATTCGGCTGATTGCTGATTGGATTGTTCACTAGCGGCTGATCCCTAAATTGATAAATTACTCATTTTCAGCTGCGTATGATACAACCCGTAAGGCAGCAGTGAAAGCAGCAGGCGCCCGTAGCATTATATTTGTAGTGATATTGTTTTTTAATGGCCAGTGCATCACAGAGGCTAACCTAGCCACTGCAATTGTTTGGTAGAGCTTGAATACGGAGGGCCAGGCTGACGCTCTATTTCATCCAGTCCGTCACGCTTATGCCAAGCAGTACCAACTGAATAAACAGGTGTGTCTAATACAGCTAATACGCCTGCAACTATAGAAATAGCTCGCGTAAATCATCCACCACTAGCGCTGGCTTATCAGCACTGATTGGCTCGCCATAGTTATAACCATAGGTCACAGCAACACAGGCCACATTCGCCGCATGTGCAGCCTGCACATCATTACGCGAATCACCGACAAACAAACACTGTTCTGCAGTGACCCCTGCTTGTTGCATCACCCATAACAATCCGCTTGGATCAGGTTTTTTCTGAGCAAAGGTATCGCCACCAACAATCCATTCAAAAAACTCAGCCATCTGTGTATCAGCCAACAGTTGCGGTATGAATTTCTCGGGCTTGTTGGTGACTAACGCAATTTTAATGCCGAGCAGGTGCAAAGATTGCAATGTGTCTAAGGCACCGGGGTACAGCGTGGTTAAACTCTCACCGACGCCATAGACCTGCATAAAGATCGCCAAGGCCTCAGCTTCTTGCTCAGCGCTGATAGCCTGATGATCAAAGTCATCGGCCAGTGCTCGGCGTACCAACACGGGAGCACCATTACCCACCCAGTTGCGCACCTTATCCATGCCAGCAGGCGCACGACCTAACTGCAGCAGCATCTGATCAGTGGCAACGGCCAGATCAGGCACTGAATCAATTAAAGTGCCATCCAGATCAAACATCACCAATTTAGGTAATTGCCCGCCTAATACGCCTGCTAACGTTTTCACAGCTTTACACCTGCCAATTCTGCGCGCATGGCAGAAATCACTTGCGCA
This sequence comes from Denitrificimonas caeni, assembly GCF_905120345.1. Taxonomy (GTDB): domain Bacteria; phylum Pseudomonadota; class Gammaproteobacteria; order Pseudomonadales; family Pseudomonadaceae; genus Denitrificimonas; species Denitrificimonas caeni_A. The sequence continues at coordinate 23,618 of NZ_CAJHOA010000004.1, forward strand.
TAATCTGGCGCGTTAAAAATTGCGGAACCAGCGACAAAGGTATCGGCACCGGCTTCAGCAATTTGCTTGATATTTTGCACATTAACGCCGCCATCGACCTGCAAGCGAATCGGCAAGCCACTGACATCAATTAACTCACGCACTTCACGTAATTTATCCAGCGTACCAGGGATAAACGACTGTCCACCAAAACCTGGGTTGACGCTCATCAGCAAAACCATATCGACCCGATCTAACACGTACCTCAGCACATCTAAAGACGTGGCGGGGTTAAATACCAGCCCTGCTTTACAGCCGCCTTGTTTAATCAACTGTAAGGAGCGATCAACATGCTCAGACGCTTCAGGATGAAAGGTAATATAACTGGCGCCAGCCTCAATAAAATCACCAATAATGCGATCGACAGGCTTCACCATCAAATGCACATCAATCGGTGCGGTAATACCGTATTTACGCAAGGCCGTACAGACCATTGGGCCAATCGTCAGATTGGGTACGTAATGGTTATCCATCACATCAAAGTGCACCGTATCAGCACCTGCTGCGAGTACTCGATCAACATCTTCGCCTAATCGAGCAAAGTCAGCGGATAAAATAGATGGGGCAATAACAAAAGGCTGCATAATGTCCTCGCTGTAAAATAGATTAAGCATGGCTGTGGTAAGCAGCGTATAAAGCATAAATTAAGAGGTATATCTTAACGCAATTACTCAAACTTCTGAGTTTTAACAGTAACAAAGCCTCATTTTTGAGCGGCTGACAACTAGAGTAATAGACTCTAAAACGTTGATCTGCGCCAAATTACCTGACGCAGAATTTGATTAGTTATAACCAAGCAGTAGACATAAATGCGGCACGACTTAGTCTGTAACCTTCTCAACTTTTGCAGCTTCAATGCTATACGCAGAGTCAGCCAGGTCATTACTGTTAACGTCCACGCGTAAAATCCCCTCGACCCATAAAGGCGCATAGATATCATCTAAAACAATACCTTTTGGATAGCGTACCAGAACAATTTGATTGGGCGGCGGTGGCGGAACATGAATACAAGCGCCAGGGTATGGCACTAAAAAAAATTCTACAAAATGACCTTTCTGGTCGGTTTCTAACGGCACTGGATAGCCACCTAATAAAATCTTAAGCCCATCGAGCGCAGGTACTGTTTGCGCCGAGTACATCACTGCTGGCAAATCTTGAGCGGTCGAACGCAGGCCTCCAGCCACATAAAAGCCACTTTCAGCCTCAGGCGTATCATGACTAATATCAGGCATATCAAGCAGCGCCTGGCGATCCGACTCAGGCATTAAATCCAGCCAGTCAGTTTCTTCCAGTGCTGCTTGTGCCGTACCCACCACCAACAACATGCATAACAAAAAGTAGCGCATAGTTTTCAATTAACGCTTATGCAAAGCTTCAACGATAAACAACAAGACAACTGCACCCACTACAGCGCCAATAAAACCAGCGGGCTGGCCGACCTGATACACACCTAAAGCTTGACCACCATAGGTCGCAACAACAGAGCCTGCCACACCTAAAATAATTGTCATGATTAAGCCTAAACCGCTACGACCAGGCTTTAACAAGCGCGCAAGGATACCAACGAAAAAACCAATAACTAATGTTCCTAATATTCCCATATGGCCTTCTCCTGCATTTTTATAATGATGTTATTGTCAGACCACATTACCGCATTGCGGTTCAGTTTAGCCTACTCTTTTAACAAGGCTTCAAGCTCAGATATTTGCTGCTGTAACTGTTCAACATTTTGACTGCGTATAGTTGCATGACCCACTTTGCGACCGGCTTTTGGTGCTTTGAGGTAGTCGTGCAAATGACAGTCAGCAATGGCTAAGACTTTTGCCGCTTCAGGCACGCTACCAATAAAATTCAGCATTGCGCTATGGCCAACGGTAGCGGTTGAACCCAATGGCAATCCCGCCACCGCACGCAAATGGTTTTCAAATTGACTGCACTCGGAGCCTTCGATGGTCCAATGCCCAGAGTTATGCACTCGCGGAGCAATTTCATTGGCTTTTAAGCCGCCGTCCACTTCAAAAAACTCAAACGCTAAGACGCCAACATAATCCAACTGCGTTAATACGCGACCGGCGTAGTCTTGCGCCAGCGCCTGCAATGGGTGCTGATCACTGGCCACCGAGAGATGTAAAACGCCATCGTTATGGGTGTTATGCACCAATGGGTAACAGCAAACCTGACCATCACGACCACGTACTGCCACCAGTGATACTTCACCAGTAAAGGCGACAAAACCTTCTAAAATGCACGGCACATTGCCTAAATAGGCAAAAGCATCGAGCACATCAGCAGGCTCGCGTAAAACCTTCTGACCTTTACCGTCATAGCCTAAGGTGCGAGTTTTCAGTACTGCTGGCAAGCCAATTTGCGCTACTGCTGCCTCTAAATCAGCTTGCGAGAGTACATCAGCAAACTCAGTGGTAGGAATACCCAAGTCTTTAAACATGGACTTTTCAAACCAACGGTCACGCGCGATACGTAAGGCTTGGGCGCTGGGGTAAACCGGCACAAACTGCTCAAGATAAGCCACAGTTTCCGCAGGCACGCTTTCAAACTCAAAGGTCACCAAGTCAACCGATTGTGCCAGCTGCTGTAGATGTTCTGCTGAGCTGTAATCCGCATGCAAATGCTCTCCCAATGCGCCAGCACAAGCATCCACTGCTGGATCAAGAAAAGTAAACTGCATCCCTAAAGGAGTACCCGCTAGGGCTAACATGCGCCCCAATTGTCCGCCGCCAATCACGCCAACTTTCATGACTTAAGCCTCTCGTGGATCTGGATTATCTAACACTGTTTGCGTTTGCTTCTCACGGTAGGCATTGAGCGCCGTATGAAACTCGGGATACTGATGGCCAATAATACTGGCAGCTAATAAAGCGGCATTAACGGCGCCCGCTTTACCAATGGATAACGTCGCGACAGGCACGCCAGCAGGCATTTGCACAATCGATAATAATGAATCGACACCAGACAACATCGATGACTGTACTGGCACACCCAGCACAGGCAAGTGCGTTTTTGCTGCACACATACCGGGTAAATGCGCGGCACCACCGGCGCCAGCAATAATCACTTGCAAGCCGCGCTGATGCGCGTGTTCAGCGTAACTGAATAATAAGTCTGGAGTGCGGTGTGCAGAAACCACCTGTACTTCATAGGGAATGCCGAGGGTTTCCAGCATTTCTACGCTGTGGCTCATTGTGCTCCAATCCGACTTGGAACCCATAATCACGCCTACCAGTGGACTCATCAGTGTTGCCTCTTCAAGTTTGGGCGCCTATTAGCGCTGCAAAAATAACAAACCACGCAACACGGCGTGGCTTGGTAGATGGTACGGTCAAGAAATCGTAAGCGGCTAATTATAGCGCATTTGTAGCGCATTGCTAAAAGGCTTACCGACCAAAGTAACGATTCTTTACTATTTGTTTAACGCCCGCCCTGCACGGTCAAACCAATCCCGAGCTCAACCGCCAATGCCCAAGGCAATAATAGCGTATCCAGCAAAGCACTAAAGGGTAAATCCAACGCTGCATATTTTGGCGCCTGTGCACCAAAACGTTCAACAGGATAACAGCCGCCTTGCAAACTGTACCAATCCAAACGCGTCCCTGAATAGATCACCGGTGCGCCAGTTTGTGCGGCATCTAAGGTGCGCACACTGGCACAACCACCACTCAGCGTTATACTGATAAGCAGTAACCCAACCAGTGACTTACTCATCCCAACCGGCTTGATGATGCTCACCCCAGCGCGGCAACATATCTTGCGGTACCTGCAAAATATTAAGAATTCGTGCCACGACAAAATCGACTAAATCATCAACGCTTTGTGGTTGATGATAAAAACCTGGAGAAGCCGGCAAAATCACTGCGCCCATATTCGATAGCTTCAGCATATTTTCCAAATGAATACTGGAATATGGCGCTTCACGCGGCACGATAATTAATTGGCGGCGCTCTTTCAGCACCACATCAGCAGCACGTTCAATCAAATTATTACATGCGCCCGTCGCGATCGCGGACAGCGTGCCGGTTGAGCACGGCACCACCACCATGGCACTGGGCGCGCCCGAACCTGAAGCCACTGAAGACATCCAATCTTCTTTACCATAAACACGTATCTGCCCTGCTGCGGCACCGGTATATTCAGTTAAAAACTGCTGCATGGCTTGCGGCTTCGGCGGCAATAGCACATCGGTTTCGGTGGCTAGAACCAACTGCGCCGCTTTAGATATCAAAAAGTGCACTTCACGCTCTTCTTGCACCAAACAATCCAACAAACGTAAACCGTACTGCGCACCCGAGGCACCGGTCATGGCTAAGGTAATCCGCTGTGGACCCATCATGGCTTGTTCTCCAATGCTTCGATCAACTGATTATGAATACCACCAAAACCACCATTACTCATAATCACTACTTGAGTATCAGGCTCAGCCAACGCCACAACACCGGCAATAATGTCGTCTAAGGCGTTGCACACGTGCGTCGGTACCGACGCATTGGCAACCGTTCCCGCCAAATCCCAGCCGAGATTATCTGGCGCATACCAAAAAACATGGTCAGCATCAGTCGTCGATGGCGCTAAGCCTTCACGGTGCGCGCCCAACTTCATTGAGTTTGAACGTGGCTCAATCACCGCAATAATGCGTTGTTTACCGACTTGTTTGCGTAAGCCATCTAAGGTGCTAGCAATTGCCGTCGGGTGGTGGGCAAAATCGTCATACACAGTAACGCCACGCACTTGCGCGAGCTTTTGCATACGCCGCTTAACATTCTGAAACGCAGCCAACGCTTGCGCGCCATGCTCAGCGGTAACACCCACATGCCGTGCCGCCGCTAAAGCCGCCAACGCATTGGCAACATTATGTAAGCCGGTCAAAGGCCACTGCACCACTCCTTGCTCAACGCCATCTAATAGCACCGCAAACGCCGAACCATCTTCTTTGATCAAACGCGCTTGCCACTGTCCTTCGGTGCCTGTGGTCTGCACGGGCGTCCAGCAACCCTTATCGATCACTCGTTGCAACGCGTGTTCTTGCGCAGGATAAATCACTAAACCATTGCTCGGTACCGTGCGCAGCAAATGGTGGAACTGCAATTCAATCGCGGCTAAATCAGGAAAAATATCGGCATGGTCAAATTCTAAGTTATTTAACACCGTGGTTCGCGAATGGTAATGCACGAACTTTGAGCGCTTATCGAAGAAGGCGCTGTCGTATTCATCCGCTTCAACCACGAAGAAGTCAGTCTCGCCTAAACGCGCTGACACGCCAAAGTTTTGCGGCACACCACCAATTAAAAAGCCAGGCTGCATGCCGGCATACTCTAAAATCCATGCCAACATACTGCTGGTGGTGGTTTTGCCATGCGTACCTGCCACAGCGAGCACCCAGCGACCTTGCAGCACATGCTCCGCCAACCACTGTGGACCAGAGACATACGGCAAGCCTGAATCCAGCATATATTCCACTGCAGGATTACCGCGAGACAGTGCATTACCGACCACAACTAAGTCAGGCGCAGGCTGCAGATGCTCCGGATGATAGCCTTGCAGCAACTCAATACCTTGCTCTTGTAACTGCGTACTCATGGGCGGATACACATTGGCATCCGAACCGGTAACGCGATGCCCTAACTCTTTAGCGAGTAAAGCTAAAGACCCCATAAAGGTGCCACAAATACCTAAAATATGAATATGCATATAAACCCCAAATAATTGCTAGCAAGATTAACACAAGCGACAGATCACAGAGGCGTATCAAGCAACTGCAACACATTTGCATCTAGACGTTGTTTTAAGGCACGATTACTGGCCTAGTGATGATCACCTGACCTATAAAAGAGAGTTGCCATGCGCATCATTTCCGCCGACCTAGACCATCTAGACCAACTGACGCCGATGTTTATCCATTACCGTGAACTTTATGGTGCAATGCCGCAGCCAGAGGCCTCAAAAGAGTATTTAGCCGAGCGCCTTAATAAAAAAGAAGCCATTATTTTCTTAGCGTTAGAAGGCGATGTAGCATTGGGTTTCTGCTTGATCTACCCAAGCTTTTCCTCGGTATCTCTGCGTCCAATGTGGATTATTAATGATCTGTACGTCGCCGAAGACGCGCGCCGTAAACACGTAGCCAAACAGTTAATTCAAGCCACTGCGGCACACGCTCGCACCAATGGTGCTGTACGTTTACGTGTGTCAATCAACACCAGCAACGAAATTGCTAAGCGTCTCTACGAGTCAGAAAAATTTCTCGAAGATCAACAGTTCAGTAATTATATTTTACTATTATAAAGTGTCCCAGCCGCCCCATTTGCATCAAGCTAAGCAGCTGGGGTTTGCTCTCCACAACCACAATTGTCATCGCAGCACATCAACACACGGCAATACTTGGTATAGATAAACAAATACCCCTATAATTGCTCTACTTTTTTATTTTCCATTGGATACTCTCATGAGCTTTAGCAAAATCCCTGCTGGTAAAGACCTTCCTAACGACATCTACGTCGCCATTGAAATCCCTGCAAATCACGCTCCAATCAAATATGAAATTGATACTGAAACCGACAACCTAATGGTTGACCGTTTTATGGCGACACCGATGTTCTACCCTGCTAACTATGGCTTTATCCCTAATACTTTAGCGGATGATGGCGATGCTCTTGATGTATTAGTAGTGACGCCTTACCCCGTTGCACCGGGTGCAGTCATTCGCGCACGTCCAATTGGCGTCTTGCATATGACTGATGAAGCCGGTGGTGATGCCAAGCTGATTGCGGTACCGCATGAGAAAATCACCCAGCTGTATAATGATGTTCATGAATACACTGACCTACCACCGCTGTTGATTGAGCAGATCAAACATTTCTTTGAAAACTACAAAGACCTGGAAAAAGGCAAATGGGTTAAAGTTGAAGGCTGGGGCGATGCTGCCGCTGCACGCGCAGAAATCACTAAAGCTGTCGCTGCCTACAACAAGTAAAATCCAAGCAGTAGCAGTCGTTACTCGCAGCGCCCGCTACTGCCTACAGCGTTACCATTGAGTCTTTTATGGCTAACGCTTCAAAGTGGAGTTGTTTCGAGTTATAAGAGTTATTAATTACTAATAACTAAGCAAGCGGGACTCATCAATGCGCACCTTCCTAATTGCTATGCTGTGCGTTTTATTTCTTAGTGGCTGTAAACCCCCTTCAGAACCTTTACGCATCGGCAGTAACCGCTGGTTAGGCTACGCCCCCATTTACCTCGCTGACGAGCTCGGCTGGACAGCTTCATCCAATATCCGTCTCGTAGAATATCCAACCTCAAACGGCGTGGTTCGCGGCCTACACAATGGTTTAGTAGATGCCGCCATGCTCACCCTTGATGAAGCCATAGTGTTACAAAGCACTGAGCACAACATTGAGATCATCCTGATCACTAATCTATCCGCCGGCTCTGATGTATTGTATGCCCGACCCAACATTCGCACTTTAGCGGACCTTAAGGGCAAACGTATTGCGGTTGAAGGCAGCACCCTCGGCACGTACTTTCTAGCGCATATTTTAGACAAAGCACAGCTCTCCACTGATGATATCGAAGTGGTCAATATGCCTCTGTATATGCACATCGAAGCATTCAACAAAGGCACAATTGATGCATCGATCGGTACTGCAGTGGTACACAACCAAGCACTAAAAACAGGTGCCGCTCCATTATTTACCAGTCGTGATTTACGCGAAGAAATTATCGATGTGCTGGTTATCAACCGTGAGCGTATCAATCCAGAACTGCGTGAGCGTCTTCGCGCACTCTGGTATAGCAGTCTCGAGACGTGGCTTGAGCATCGTGAAAAAAGTGATGTACTGATACAAAAACGCTTAGGTCTTGATAAATCAGCATTAGTACAAGCATTAAACGGTATGGTGATGGGTGACAAGGCTCTAAATACTGTATATTTTGATCAAGGCGAACTCGCCAAGCGGATTGAAATAATGCAAACCTATATGCTCAACAAGGGTCAGCTTAAACAACCGATCGACGCAACTTTACTACTGCCTGCCTGCTCGGGTGACTCATGCTAAGACGCTACTCACTGCGCTGGTCAATTCCTGTTCTGCTTAGCGCATTTGCTGTAGCTTTCTCTGCATTATTAATCTTGATCCAACTGCCAATTAGTCAAAAAAACGCTCTCGACTCATGGCGCAATTATACCGACCACATGCTGATTCAGCTGCAAAGCAGCCTTAATGACCATTTACGTCTTAATCGTACTGAAGAAATAGCAACAGAGCTGGCAGAGCTAGGCAGCTTACCCAATGTAAACTGGGCAGCGGTTATCGATGCAAAACTAAATACCATCTCTTCAACACGCTTAGGCCTAGAAGCAACCATTCAAAACCAGCTTACTGAGCAGCCGCTGCCCGAGCTCATCAAGAAAAACATGCCTTCTTGGCTCTTGACTGGAAAACAAAGCTACTTGGTCATCTACCCACTCAATCGCATGCAGCTCAATGACAAAGATCAGCCCGCAGCACTATTGGTTGAATTAGATTTCTCATCCTTATTACGACAAACAGCCAACAACACTTGGCTCCATCTAAGCCAAACGCTCTTATTACTGCTTACTCTGGGACTTCTGTTAAACCGTCTTTATTTTCATTTGGTCGTCAAACGTATAGCTCATATTGGCAAGACGACTCAGCTATACGGCGCTGGTAACTTGAAGGTGCGTACACACCTAGACGGTAGTGATGAGATCAGCCAGCTGGGCACTGATATCAATAAAATGCTTATCCAGCTGGAAGATAATCATACAGCCCTGCAAGAAAGTGAGTATATGCTGCGCAGTCTGCTCACTGCGGCACCGATCGGCCTACTGGTACTCAATGAACAACAACATATTATTGAAGCAAACCCTGCTGCCCAATCGCTATTAAAGATGAGCCCAGAAGAGCTGCTCACGGCTGATACATCACAGCTATTTAGCAGCGCTGAGCAATGGCAGTTGCTGCTACATGGCAGCAGCAACACAGCCTTACTTAATATGACACGCGCCTCGCAAACACTAACCATAGAAGCCTCAATCAGTGCATTTTCACGTGATGAACAAAGCTTTCAGCTGGTTTTACTCAACGATATCAGTGAACGCAAACAAGCCGAGCAGCGTCTAGAGTACCTCGCTAATTACGACATTTTAACAGGGCTGGCTAACCGCAATAACATGCTTAGTCATATCGAAACCATGTTGAAAAATAACGTAGAACTCAGCTTACTCATGATCGACTTGGATCGCTTCCAGTACCTTAACGACGGTCTTGGTCACAACATTGGCGATCAACTATTAAAGGCGGTGGCAAGCCGCTTACAAAAATACATAAAAGACCAGGATGTATTAGCACGAATCGGTGGTGATGAATTTATGCTGGCCTTATACAGGTCACCTCTTAAGGATGCCGAGCAATTAGCCCAACAGCTACTGGAGGCGTTTAAACAGCCCTTTAAAGTACTGCAATACGAACTCAATATTACCGCCAGTATCGGTATTGCTCATCAGCATGGTCAAGACAGTAACGCTCTACAGCTATTTAAGCATGTCGACCTAGCACTGCATCATGCTAAAAAAGTGAGCCGCAATTGTTTTGTAAGTTTTAACCAGAGCCTAAATACCGACTCGGCTTTACGCCAACGACTGACTGACGAATTACGTTACGCTCTAAGTAAAAATGAGTTTGAATTGCTTTATCAACCACAAGTCGATGATTGCGGCCAGCCTATTGCAATGGAAGCGTTACTGCGCTGGCGATCACCCTCTAGCGGCCAGATTTGTCCAAGCCAGTTTATTCCTCTACTTGAAGAAACAGGGATGATTTTAGATGTGTCACGCTGGGTGTTCCGCACCGCCTGTCGTCAAGCAACCTTATGGAATAATCAAGGTACTCCTCTGCGCATTGCCGTCAACCTCTCTCCGCTAGACTTTTTGCAGACGGACTTAGCCGGCTCACTGATCACAATTATGCAAGAGGAACAGACGCCAGCTAAACTGATTGAGTTAGAAGTGACCGAAAGTTCACTCCTCGACGCAGGCTCACAAGTTCAGCAGACGCTGAAGCAATTAAAAGCAGCAGGGTTATTGATGTTTCTTGATGATTTCGGTACCGGCTACTCATCACTGACCTACATCAAACGCTTCCAATTTGACGGCATTAAAATTGATAAAGAGTTTGTCGCGGGTTTACCAGACTCCCCACAATCTATTGCGTTAGTGCTTGGAATTCTAACTATAGCCTCTCATCTTGACCTTGAAGTGGTGGCCGAAGGGGTTGAAACAGCAGGGCAAGTAGAGTTTTTACGCAAGTGTGGCTGCCATAGATTGCAGGGCTACTATTTCTCAAGAGCGCAACCTGCGCAGCAACACTTCACGAGCGAAAACACACTCAAACATTACTAAGAAGACTCAACACTCGCCCGAGATAGCAAACTGATATCATAGCAAAGACGTTAATAATTTAGCTCAACTTCGAGTGCTGCTATACTTTGCTAGACATTATGTATAGCCCAGCCAACCTGACTACAGCTAAGTTGCGCTCTACACTTCCCTACTCCTTAATTTTGTGAGGGCTGTATGGCTCGCCAAAAAAAAACACCCGCTTTTGAGCAATCATTAAACGACTTACAAGGGCTCGTTGAGCGCCTCGAAAGCGGCGACTTATCCCTTGAAGATTCCCTCGCCACCTTCGAGCAAGGTATTGCTCTGACTCGTGAATGCCAAAGCGCACTGCAAGATGCAGAACAGCGCATCCAGGTATTGCTTGAGCAAAACGGCACGCTGACTGAAAAACCACACGATGGAAGTCTTTAGCCTTGATCTTAGATTATCAGAAATTTTGCCAGCAACATGTTGATGACGCGCTGGAGCAATTACTAAAGGCTCCATCTACAGAACTGCAACGTTTATATGCCGCCATGCATTACAGCGTAATGAATGGCGGTAAACGCGTGCGTCCTTTATTGGTGTTCGCTAGCTGCCAAACACTTGGCGGCGCAATACAACAAGCCTATGGCGCAGCCTGTGCGGTTGAGCTTATTCATGCTTACTCATTGGTTCATGATGACCTACCGGCGATGGACGATGACGACATACGTCGTGGCCAGCCTACGACTCATAAAGCGTTTGATGAAGCCTATGCGGTTTTAGCCGGCGATGCCTTACAGTCCCTAGCCTTTTACGCCCTCGGCGATGAAGCGCTCTCGCCTATTAGCTGTCAGCAACGCTTAGAGATGCTTAAGGTGCTCTCAGCCGCAGCAGGCGCCTCAGGAATGGTCGGTGGCCAGGCTATTGATCTAAGCTCAGTCGGGCAATCGATCAGTCAAACAACACTAGAACTGATGCATCGCCATAAAACTGGCGCACTGATTCAAGCCAGCGTGCGACTGGGCGCTATTGCCAGCAACCACGCCACGCCACAAGCACTCGACGCACTGGATAATTATGCGCAAGCGATCGGCTTAGCCTTTCAAGTTCAAGATGATATTTTAGATGTCACCAGCGATACCCAGACACTCGGTAAGCAGCAAGGTAGCGATATCGAGCACGACAAACCCACCTATCCCGCTTTACTGGGTCTGAAACAAGCCCAAGATTATGCCTATGAGCTCAGAGACCAGGCACAAGAGGCGCTAGCCAGCTTTGATCAACGAGCCAATCATTTACGTCAACTGGCTGACTATATCGTCTCGCGAAGCCACTAAGTAACTCAGAACGACGTGCTCTGCATAAGCGGAGCATATCAACAGGCTTTAATAAAAATATAGATAGCGCAGAGAGAACTGCAATAACGCCATGAGTTTTAAATACTTTACGACGAAAACAAAAAAAGCCCCTAACAGAAACTGCTAGAGGCCTAAAATGTGTATTCAAAAATACATGGTGGGTCGTGTGGGATTCGAACCTACGACCAATTGGTTAAAAGCCAACTGCTCTACCACTGAGCTAACGACCCAAAAAATGGTCGGGGTAGGGGGATTCGAACTCCCGACATCCTGCTCCCAAAGCAGGCGCGCTACCGGACTGCGCTATACCCCGATGGCTCCACGACCTGGACTCGAACCAGGGACCCAATGATTAACAGTCATTTGCTCTACCAACTGAGCTATCGCGGAACATACAGTTTTCGTTGAACCCTTGTGAAGTTCGCCTCATCTGTGGTGCGACATTCTACGCATTTTTTAGACCTTGTCAACACCTTTAGCAAAATAAATCTTAGTTTTTGTTAACGATGTTTCAATGATACTTATTAATGCAGAATGTAGCAGGCGGCTATTGTATAGATACCGACTAGATTTGGGAAGCCCTTAATGACTAACAATCCACTCAGCATCTGCTGTCGGCTAACACTGCCTGACTTTTTACGCTCATTTACACCCCTCCGGCAGAAAACAGTTAGACTTAGACTCACACTTATTGCTTGAAAATACTTATGCGCCGCACAAAAGAAGAAGCAGAAAACACCCGCACAGCCATACTCACTGCAGCGGAACTACTGTTTCTTAAGAAAGGAGTATCCCATACATCACTTGAGCAAATCGCTCGTCAAGCCGGAGTCACACGGGGGGCCATCTATTGGCACTTTCAAAATAAAGCTCACTTATTTCATGAGATGCTTAATCAAGTGCGCTTACCCGCGGAGCAAATTGCCGAACGTATCAGCCAGTGCGATCCTAACAACCCTATTGTCGCGTTAAGACATCTCTGTGCTGAAGTACTGTTTAATGTGGGAAGAGATGAGCGTAAGCGACGTATTTTTACCATCTTGCTACGTCGGTGCGAATTTACTGAAGACTTACGCGAAGCTGAGCAGCGCCACGAAGCTTTTATTAATGAGTTTATTGCCCTATGTGAACAGCTGTTCAGCGAGCCTGCAACAGCTAAACGTTTACATCCGCAGCTAACCCCTAGGATGGCAGCCGCAGCCTTGCATGCGATGATTTTAGGGCTGCTCAGCGACTGGTTGCGAGACCCTACATTATTCGATATCCAGCAAGCTGGAGCAATGCTCGATGCACTACTGCGCGGCATCATTACCGACTGGGAGCTGGGTAATAACGATAATGAGCCACACCAACCGTAAGCTCACTACTCAGCGATCAACCAATCTAAACGCCAGCCACCTTCACCTTGCTGCAGAGTTTCAGTCAACCAAGGTAATAACTCTCTGAGTTCAGCTTCCAAGCCCCAGGGTGGATTACAAATCACCAGACCCGAACCATTGAGCTTACTCGAGTCATTGGGTTGATTCACATACAGCTCAACGCGCAATAATTTAGGTGCATTACTTTTTTCCAGTTTCTGGTAAAAACGTCGTAATTGTCCAATATCTTTTACTGGATACCAGAGACAGACGATTGCTTGGCGCATTCGAGCTAAGCTTTCTTCTAGTGCCTGCACGCTATTTTGCAGATCATCCCCTTCCTCAAAAGGCGGATCAATCAGCATCAGCAAACGTTTTTCTTCAGTGGGCAATAAAGCACGCGGAACATGCCAACCTTCACCGAGGTGCACACTGACACGACGATCAATACGCATATTGTCTTTCAGCAACTGACCGTCGGCAGGATGCTTTTCGTTTAGATGTAGATGATCTTGGCTACGGGTTAAGCAACGTGCGATCTCTGGTGAGCCTGGGTAATAACGCAGCTCATCATCTTCATTGAGTTCGCGCACAGCATGCAAATAATCTGCTAGCAAAGGATGGGTCGATGTCCATACCCGTCCTATACCCGCCTGCCACTCATCTGTTTTAAGCGCTTCTTCGCCCTTCAAATCGTACAAACCAATACCTGCATGAGTATCAATATAAGCAAGAGGAGCCGGCTTCTTTTGCAACAAGGCAAGGCAACGGGTTAGCACCCAGTGCTTTAATACATCAGCATGATTGCCTGCATGATAGGCATGACGATAATTCATAGATTCCTCAACGCAACTCTTTTTGAATGCTTAAAATGGTACGCGACCAAGGTTTATCTTTACGGATTTTCTCCGGCAAACCATTAATCGCAGCCTGAGCTGCAGCACGATTGGCAAAAGAGCCATAAGTGACTACAAACAGCGGCTGACCTTGGTGAATTTTTCTAAAATAATGGTACTGAGCAGTATTTTGTTTCACAAAACGCTGAGCAGTCGCTTCAGTACGGGTACCCAATACCTGCAAGGTATAGCGCGACGGTGCTTGCTGTTTATACCATTGACTGTGCCCCGCTGTACCCGATGCGGCACGAACGGCAGGCGCTGCTGGTTTCGCCACACTAACGGGCTTAGGCGCAGGCTGAACTTTGCGTACGGGTGCTGCAGGTTTTTTTGCTACAGGAGGAGCGACAGACGGTTGCACAACAACCTCTTTGACCGCTTCAACGAGAGGAAGACTGACTGGTACTGGCGCACTAACGAGCGGTTCAAGAGCAGACTCTTCCTCAAGTACGGGTACAGGCTCGCTGATCTCAAAGCGACTGTCATCCTCCTCAGAGTTAACCGCCTGCGCTAACGGTTCGCGCAATACAGGCTCAGGCGGCGTATCTAAAGGGAGAGCCAGTTCAACCGTTTTCGATTGACGCGCACCCACACCGAGAGGCTGTTGACTGGATGCATCACTCGCTACATCTACAGCTGTTTGCTCTAGATTACGTCCTGATCCAGAGGTCTGCATCAGCCATACCAATAGCAAGGCCACAGCAAGCACGGCTAAAACAGCAAAATACTTATAGGGAATATTTCTAGCGGTTTTTTTGCCGACGCCTTTACGATTCATTTGCTCAAGCAAAACAGCTTTTGCTGCACGGTTAACGTGCCCAGGCCAGCCTCCTGATTGGGCAAAAATATCTGCAAGCTGCCACTCAGTAAACACATTCAACTCTTGGCCGGCAGCGACTAAGCGTTGCTTAATATACTCATCCATCTCTTGCCGATCCCAAGGCTCAAGAGCAATAACATGGTGTAGGTCAGAATTATCAGCGACGCGTTCTAATAAGGGGCAGATGGACGAATCAGAAAAGACAAAAACGCGAGCACAAGCATCATTCACGCCTTGTGCAATACGCTGTAAAAATAACAGCGCTGACTCATCTAGACACTCAGCATTATCGACAACCAAATGAACTTCTTGCCCGTTCACATGCATCTGCTCAATATGCGTTAACACATCGGCAATAGTACTGCCGGACAACTCTAGAGCAGCGCTGACTTGCTGCAGCATAGACGCAGCATCGACTGTCGCTGAAGCAACAATAACAATACTTTTCACCGGCTCCTTGGAGCTGGCTACCAACGCTTGGCGCAGCAATGTTTTTCCACTGCCTTGCGGTCCAGTCACCACCAGCATTAATTTGCTATAGCGGGCAAGGTGATGCAACTCAACAAGTACAGGCCGACGTTTAGCGGCAAAAAACTTAAAATGTGCTCCACGCTCCATAAAAGGGTCGTGCTCAAATTGATAATGATCTAAATAGTCATCATCAGCATACAAGTCAGTCATGCTGTCCTCATTCAATTAAATACTGCTCGCAATAGTTGCATAATCAGCAGTCAGAGTGTCGTGCAGAAGATCTGCCGGATACTCGGCGGTAACAACCGAGTCACCTAAATCACGTAATAAAACTAAGCGTATGTGCCCGTCAATATTCTTTTTATCGACCGCCATATGAGTTAAAAAAGTGTCAGCTGTCATGCTTTGAGGCGGTACTACAGGCAGCCCTGCTTGCACTAAGAGTTTGATGCCTCTATCGCGCTGTGCCAGCGTTAACCAACCTAACTGCTTGGACATTTCAAGCGCCATAACGGTTCCAGCCGAAACAGCTTCACCGTGCAACCAGACACCATAGCCCTGCTCTGTTTCTATTGCATGCCCAAAGGTATGACCTAAATTTAGGGTTGCACGCACACCTGACTCACGCTCATCAGCGGAGACAACCTTAGCTTTAGCAGCACAAGAACGCTCGATGGTTTCCATCAACGTTGGATTATCCAACTGACGAATCAGCTCAATATTTTCTTCTAGCCAAACTAAAAACGGCTCATCACAAATAAAGCCATATTTAATCACCTCAGCCAGACCCGCCGATAACTCGCGAGACGGCAGTGTGTGCAGAGTCGCTGTATCAATCACAACAGCTTGCGGCTGATAAAACGCACCCACCATATTTTTCCCTAACGGGTGGTTAATACCTGTTTTACCGCCGACAGAGGAGTCCACTTGCGACAGCAAGGTGGTTGGCACTTGAATAAAGTTG
Source organism: Denitrificimonas caeni (assembly GCF_905120345.1). Lineage (GTDB taxonomy): Bacteria > Pseudomonadota > Gammaproteobacteria > Pseudomonadales > Pseudomonadaceae > Denitrificimonas > Denitrificimonas caeni_A. Next base: position 39,914 of record NZ_CAJHOA010000004.1, read on the forward strand.
ACGCCACGCTGATAGCACGCCGCAGCAAAGCCGGTCATATCACCAATCACCCCACCGCCCAAGGCAATCAGGGTGGTTTTACGATCATGCTTATCACGCAATAAGGCATCAAAAATCAGTTGTAGGGTTTCCCAGTTTTTGTAAGACTCGCCATCCGGCAGGATGATCTCAGTCAGCTCATAGCTGTGCAGCGCTTCACGCAATGCCTGCAAATACAAAGGCGCGACAGTGGTATTGGTGACAATCGCTACTTTACGTCCGACGATATGCGGAGTAAAAAGCTGCGATTGTCTTAATAAATCCGTACCAATATGAATGGGATAACTGCGTTCAGCCAAATCAACAGTAAGGGTGCGCATATGGGCCTCTTGTTATAACGCTTTGATACATGCATAAAAACTGACCTGCAAAAGCGCAGGTAGATACTTAAATCATTGGAAAAGTATAACCTAGATTAAGCGGTACAATTAACGACTCTGATAGGTGTTGAGAAACCGCATAATCTCCTGCACAACCATGCGTGGAGGCCGCGTATCCGTCTCAATAATCAAAGTTGCGACCTCTCGATATAAAGGGTCACGTAACGCTAATAAACGTGTTAAAACCTGTGCTGGGTTTTCCGTCTGCAGCAACGGTCGGTTACGGTCTCGAGCAGTACGTGCGAGCTGATGCTCAACAGATGCATGTAGATAAATTACCACAGCACCTTGGCGCATCGCCTGACGATTTTCACTGCGTAAAACAGCACCGCCGCCAGTAGCTAACACCAGCCCTTGCTCACGACATAGCTCAGCAATAACGGCTTGTTCTCGGTCACGAAAGCCAGCCTCTCCCTCAACATCAAAAATCAAGGGAATACTTGCTCCCGTACGCTCTTCAATCTCTTTATCAGAGTCTTTAAAGGGCAAACCGAGCTCTTTAGCCAGTAAGCGTCCGATGGTACTTTTCCCAGCACCCATCGGGCCAATCAGTATGTAATTACGTGTCTGCATTAGTTTTTCAGTGAAATGGCCTGATTATTCATAATACGCGGGGTAATAAACACCAGCAGTTCAGACTTTTGATCCTGTACATAGTCGCGTCTAAAGACACGTCCGATAAAGGGCAAGTCACCTAAGAAAGGAACTTTATCCACGGCTTTGGTTTGCGTATTAGAAAACACACCACCAATAACAATCGTCTCACCGTCTGACACCAACACGTTGGCATTGACTTCATTCTTTTTAATCGGTGGCACGCCATTTAGCGCATTAGCGAAGTCCGGCTCATCTTTGGTGACTTTGACATCCATGATAATACGATTATCTGGAGTAATTTGCGGAGTCACCTCAAGCGATAACGCGGCTTCTTTAAATGAAGTACTGGTTGAGCCACTGGAGCTGGCCTCTTGGTATGGAATTTCCGCACCTTTTAAAATCTTTGCTGTTTCTTTATCTGAAGTGACAACTTTAGGCTGCGAAACCACCTCACCGTTACCGGTTTTCTCCATCGCTGAAAGCTGCAAATCTAAAATCGCATGGTTAGAAACAAAACCAATCCCTAAGCCAGCAGTGGATCCCGATGCCCCTAAATCAACAAATGGACCACCCGAACCATCCTCATTACTGGCTCCGCCAGCAGTCCAGTTACCACTGCCTCTAGACAAGCTTCCACCCCAGCGCACACCTAAGCTTTTGCTGTAATCGACGTTGGCTTCAACAATTCGCGCTTCAATCATTACTTGGCGCACAGGAATATCCAGCTGCGCTACCACACGACGCAACTCATCGAGTTTTTCTTGGGTTTGGTAGGCAATGATGCTGTTGGTACGATCATCGACTGTCACCGAACCACGCTCATCACCTTGGCCGCTGGTCACCGATTGAAATAAAGCAGCAATTTGTGCCGCCTTAGCGTAGTTCACTTGAATCAGCTCGCGACGTAAAGGGGCTAACTCTGCAATTTGTTTCTGCGCTTCCATCTCCTGACGCTCGCGTGCAGCAATCTCTTCAGCCGGAGCAATTAAAAGTACATTACCAATTTTACGCTTATCGAGACCTTTAGTTTTAAGCACTAAATCCAGCGCTTGATCCCAAGGCACATTCTGTAAGCGCAAAGTGATATTGCCCTGCACACTATCACTGGCCACTAAGTTTAAATCAGTGAAGTCAGCAATCAACTGCAATACTGAACGCACATCAATATCTTGAAAGTTTAGTGATAATTTCTCACCCGTATAAGCAAAGTGTTCGACTTTGCGCTTTTCTATTTCGTCTTGGCTAACCGTTTTAACGCTGACAATCAGCTTATTATCAGTCTGATAAGCTAAATAATCATACAAACCACTCGATTCAATAACGATAGATACCTTACCGTTTGATTCACTGGCATTCACAAACTGCACCGGTGTGGCGAAGTCTTTAACATCAAGACGCACATGCAAGGCCTCTGGTAAGGCTGCCTTAGCAAATGTCAGACTGATTTTGCCACCGTGATCTTGAATATCAGGCGTACCGGACGTGCCATTGAGTTCAATGACCACATTTCCCTCGCCTTGCTCGCCACGTTCAAAATCAATATTACTGATGCCTGGCTGCTGAACCACATACGGCTTAGCCGCAGATGTGCTAACAACTGGTGCGGAGACTTTCGAGCCCTCCCCAACCACTACGTATAAATACCGTCCGTTGACGCGGGTGCTGTAGGGCGCGAGGGTGGTCAGATTAATAATCAAACGGGTTCGGTCATGCGCCTCAACAATACTGACACTGCGTGCATTACCATCACCTAACTCATGTTTTTTTAGACCGAGCTTATTTTTAACACCAGGAAAATCCAGCGCAATACGTGCAGGCACGCCAATGGTATAACCTTGTGGCGCTGCTACGGGTTCATCAAAGGTCAATTTAAGCTCAACTTTATCACCGGGTAAGCTGGCGACATCAAGCGCTTGTAAACTGGCAGCCAACAGCATCGGTGAAAATACAGCAGCCAGTAAAGTCATAGTGAGGCGAGACAATTTTATTTTCATTTTCAAATTCCGTTGTGCTTTCTAATAGTCACGTTATATAGCCTATCCGTGCTCAAGGGCCTTCATGCAATGTCAAAGCGCGAGGCCGTTCCAACCATCCTTCATCACCATCAGAAACAATTTCGATAACTTCTACGCTAGAAGCAGTGATCACTGTAATACGGCCATGATTACCACCCAAGTAATCACCAACACGAACACGATGCACACCATCGCCCCCCCGCAGTAAAGCGTAAGTCCCGGCACTATTTGCTATTGTTCCCACCATCACAAAGCTTTCAATATTAAACCCCTCAAGAAACTGCTTAACGCGCGCCTCATCAGGTCTAATATTTTTATTACCTTTTTCAAAACTGCTCAACTCAACCTTAATCGGCGGCTGAAACGGACTACGCATTGTCGTAGCCATATAAGTAAAAGGCTCATACACCACTTCTTTAGGCATAGGTTCAATGACGCCTCGAGGTTGAGTCCTGACGTCATCCATAAACGCTTGTAAATCGGCAAAATTGGTCGATGAGTCACAACCGCTTAAAAATAAAAACAACACCACTACATAGGCATACTGAGAGCGTTTCATTGTTTCGCTCCTTGCACATTGTAGCGGTAGGTTTTCACTAAAATACTCATCGCCAATTTAGAGCTATTGCCGGCAGTGACCGGCTTAATCGAGAAGTCATGTAAGGTCACGATGCGCGGCATTCCCGCGATAGCGCTCACGAAAGTGGCTAAGTCATGGTAACTGGCAACAACTTTAATTTGGATCGGCAACTCAATATAGAAAGGCTGTGTCACTTCAGTCAGTAACGTAATCTCTTCAAACTCCAAGCCAGCGCTCAAACCGGCACTGGTAATATCTTCAAGCAATCCGGGCACTTCAGTATCACTGGGTAGCTGCCGCAATAGCGCTTCAAATGAAGCCTCCATTAGCTTCATCTGTTCTTTATATTCTTCAAGGTTAGCTGCTTGGCGAACTTTGCTAGTGAACTGTTCTTTTAAAGTAATTTCCTCTGCTTTGCTACTCTCGAGCATATTTTGCAAGTCAGTTAAGTGCATAAAGTAACCTAGCAGCAAAACCAAAACCAGAACGACTAAGCATACCAGCGCTCGAACCGCAGCAGGCCAAGCGCCGATATTATTGACATCCAACTCGGCAAAGTCGACCTTACCTAAGCTCTTAAAGGAGTCCACTAAACTCATTGCTGGCCTCCTTGCTGACTGTGATCACTCGGCTCTGTTTGTAGCACGGTGAGCTTGAAAGTATTGGCTTGATCTATTTTGTCGGCACTGACCGCTTTAACTTCGATTAAGTTCGGCGCCGTCAACCAATCCGATCCCTCCTGATTACGCATTAAACTGGAAACCAAATTATTTGACTCAGCAGCGCCTTCAATAGCGATAGACGGCCCGACCATTTTTAAGTCAGTAAAATAAACACCATCTGGAAGTGTGCGCACTAACTGATCAAATACCCGTGCGGCAATCGGTCGGTTACCCTGCAAGGCTTGAATAATTTTCATTCGTTCAACCAGCTGTTGTCGGCGTGTTTTAAGCTCACTGATTTCTTTGATGCGCAAATCAAGTGCTACATTCTCTGTCCGAATAAACTCGTTACGCTGGTTTTGCTTAGCAATAGCGGCGCTCAAATATTGATCTGCTAAAAAAACAATACCTCCAGCAATAACCAACACGCCCAGTAACACAGCTAAGAACTGCTTTTTGCGCTCTTCGCGCAACTGTTCGCGCCATGGCAGTAAGTTGATGCGCGCCATCAGTCAAAACTCCTCATCGCCAAACCGCAAGCAATCATCAAAGACGGCGCATCACTGGTTAATGCTCCGGCGTTCACTTTATTGCTTAGGGTCATATTTGCAAAGGGGTTGGCCACCAAGGTTGGAGTTCCTATTTTCTCTTGTACCAATTGCTCCAGTCCAACAATAGAGGAGGTACCGCCAGCCAAAACAATATAGTCAACTTGACTGTACTGTCCTGCAGCAAAAAAGAACTGCAATGAACGTGATACTTGTTGAACAACAGCATCTTTAAATGGGGTTAAAACTTCACGATCATAATCATCAGGCAAGCCTCCATGCTTTTTAGCACGGCCAGCTTCTTCTACGGGCAAGCCGTAACGGCGTTGGATTTCATCAGTCAACTGCTTACCACCAAACATCTGCTCGCGTGTGTAGATGGTTTGACGATTGTGCAAAACACTTAAGGTCATCATCGTTGCACCAATGTCGACAACCGCAACAGTTAAATCTTCTTCGTCATTACCCAACTGATCAGCCAACAAACCGCAAGCACGCTCCATGGCATAGGCTTCAATTTCAACAACTTTTGCGCTAAGGCCGCCTAAAGTTAAGGCGGCCTCGCGCACTTCTACGTTTTCTTTACGGCAGGCGGCCAGCAGCACATTAACCTTATCACTGCTACGCACAGAAACACCTTGCACCTCAAAATCGATGGCAACTTCTTCAATCGGATAAGGAATATATTGATCGGCTTCTATTTTTAGCTGATTTTCCAGCTCGTCATCCGTCAGACCAGCGTCCATTTCAATCGTCTTAGTAATCACCGCAGAACCCGACACGGCAACAGCTGCTTGTTTAACACTGGTGTGCGCTTTGAGGACGAGCTTAGCAATCGCTTGCCCAACCATTTCTAACTCGGCAATATTTTTTTCTACGATTGCATTAAGAGGAAGCGGCTCAACAGCATAAGCCTCTACTTTATAGCGGCTGCCTGAGCGACTTAATTCAATGAGTTTGACTGAAGTCGAACTGATATCGATCCCCAGCAGCGTATTCGCTTTCTTTTTGAAGATCCCTAGCACGACCGTATTCCTATCAGCACCCGTCATTTATGCACGGTTAAGGTTTCTTTGCACGTTTAAAGAGGATTTAGTAAGAAAGCGCAAATAGCTTCTCTTGATTAAAAACGCTTATAATGTGTTCTGTTTTATTCTATTACGCCGCACTCTTCATATCTCACAATTTTTTCGGGAATCCAATAGTCTTGATGCGCTTGCTGAAATTCCTTTTTGCAACTCTTACCGCTATCGTTTGTGGACTGACGCTCAGCCTTAGCGGCGCCTACCTTTACTTAAGCCCCAATCTACCGTCTATTGAATCCTTACGCAGTATAGAATTGCAGATTCCGTTACGAGTTTACAGTAGCGATGCAAAGTTAATTGCTGAGTTTGGAGAAATGCGCCGCTCGCCTATTTCATTCAACGAAATCCCGAAAAACTTTATCCACGCCTTACTGGCCGCAGAAGATGATAACTTTGCCAATCATTATGGCGTAGATCCGGGCAGTTTAGTACGTGCAGCCGCGCAAATTTTAAAAACAGGTCGTATCCAAACCGGCGGCAGCACCATCACCATGCAAGTCGCTAAAAATTACTTTCTCTCCAGTGAGCGTAGCTTTTCTCGAAAGGCCAATGAGATCCTATTAGCCTTACAAATTGAGCGCGAATTAAGTAAAGATGAGATTCTAGAGCTTTACATCAACAAAATATACCTTGGCAACCGCGCTTACGGAATTGAAGCCGCGTCACAAGTGTATTACGGCAAATCAATTGGTGAAATCAGCTTAGCAGAAATGGCGATGATTGCTGGATTACCTAAAGCGCCGTCGCGGTTTAACCCTATTGTTAACCCTGAACGCAGCATGGAACGACGTAACTGGATTCTCGGACGCATGCTTAAACTGGGCCGTATTTCTGAAGACGCCTACCAAACCGCCGTGACCGAACCTTTAACTGCGCGTTTACATATCACTGCGCCAGACCTGAATGCTCCTTATATCGCAGAAATGGCGCGCGCAGAAATGGTTGGTCGCTTTGGTGGACAAGCCTATACTGATGGCTACAGCGTCACCACTACAGTGCCATCTGACTTACAGTCGCAAGCACATCTAGCCGTTAAAAGCGGATTGATTGCGTATGACCACCGCCACGGCTATCGCAAACCAGAGCAATCTGCGCTACCAGAAAGCCAATGGTCAGAGGCACTGACAAAAGCACGCAGTATTAGCCAACTATTACCCGCCATTGTCACCCAAGTCAGCACTGACGGTATTAGCGTCATGCTGGCCAGCGGCGAGCAAGAGCCTGTGGCTTGGCAAACGATGCGCTGGGCACGGCCTTTTATCAATAACCGCAGTATGGGACCGCCACCAAGAAAGCCTGCTGATATTGTACAAGTGGGCGACCTAGTTCGTGTCAGCCGTCAAGATGATAACGCGTTAAGCTTTGCCCAGATCCCTAAAGTTCAAGCCGCACTGGTCTCCTTAGATCCAAGCAATGGCGCTATTCGCGCTCTTGTCGGCGGGCTGTCTTTTGAGCAAAGCAACTATAATCGCGCCATTCAAGCCAAACGCCAGCCGGGCTCAAGCTTTAAACCTTTTATTTATAGTGCAGCGCTGGATGCCGGTTACACCGCAGCGACCATTGTCAACGATGCACCGCTGGAGATCTTCGAGCCTGGAATGAAAGCGGTATGGCGTCCGAAAAACGACAACAACACCTTTCTTGGACCGATCCGAGTCCGTGAAGGTTTATACCGCTCACGCAACCTCGTTTCGATTCGCATCTTGCAAGATATCGGCATGCAATACGCTCGTGATTACATCAGCCAATTTGGCTTTAACCTCGACGATCTACCGCGCAACCTCTCTTTAGCACTCGGAACAGCAACCCTCACGCCATTAGAAATCACCACGGGTTGGACAGCATTCGCCAATGGTGGTTTTAAAGTAACGCCTTATTTGATAGAGCGTATCGAGAACCGTGAGGGTCAAACAATTTTCTTAGCTAATCCAGCACGTACCCCCGCCAGTACAGCGGCGGCGACTGAGGTGGAGGCCGTAACAGAACAGCTACTGGCTGACAGTGAAACAGAACCGCCAGTCGACGCGCCACGCATCATTGACGAACGCACCAGTTATATTATGACCAGCATGCTACAAGACGTCATTAAGCGCGGTACCGGACGCCGTGCGCTCAGCTTAAACCGTAGCGACTTAGCGGGTAAAACCGGTACCACCAACGAATCTAAAGACAGCTGGTTTGCAGGTTATAACAGTGACGTTGTCACTACTGTGTGGGCTGGCTTTGATCAACCAGAAAGTCTCGGTCGACATGAATACGGCGGCACAGTGGCCTTACCTATTTGGATTGACTATATGGCCTATGCACTCAAAGATAAGCCGATACATAGCATGAAAGAACCGGCCGGCATGATGACCTTACGTATCGATCCCGAGAACGGTCGCATTGCTCGACCCGGTACACCTGACGCCTACTTTGAAATATTCAAAAGCGAAGATGCCCCCCCCACAATGGATGAGTTTGACAACAGTTGGGACACCTCAAACAAATCATATTTCGAGCCCTCTGAAGCAGCGCCCATTGACCTATTCTAAGATGCTAACTGCCACTTAGATGACTCAATAACAGCCAATAAAAAACCCGCACTAAGCGGGTTTTTTATTGGCTGTTTGACGCTTAACCGTCAAACACTTCATTCACTGACGTCAGCGGGTAATGCTTAGGGTATGGCAAGGTGGCCACACCAGTTTCAATCGCCGCTTTAGCAACCGCATCCGATACTAAGGTGATCAGACGTGGATCCATTGGCTTAGGAATGATGTACTCACGACCAAACTCAAGACAATCAATTCCATAGGCATCACATACCGCATTAGAAACCGGCAATTTTGCCAGGTCACGTAACGCATGTACTGCAGCAATTTTCATCTCTTCATTAATACGTTTTGCACGCACATCCAGCGCACCACGGAAAATGAATGGGAAGCCCAAAACGTTATTCACTTGGTTTGGATAGTCTGAGCGACCGGTCGCCATAATCACGTCTGGACGTGTTGCGTGGGCCAACTTTGGATCAATCTCAGGATCAGGGTTAGAACAAGCAAACACAATAGGGTCTGCTGCCATACGGGCTAAGTCTTCAGCGCCGAGCAAGTTTGCACCTGACAAGCCAACGAACACATCAGCGCCATCCATGGCATCCGCCAAGGTACGACGGCTGGTTTCATGTGCGAATACTGCTTTGTACTGATTCAGATCATCACGGCCCGCGTGGATGACACCTTTACGGTCAACCATGAAAATATTTTCAACTTTCGCGCCTAGGCTGATCAACAACTTCATGCACGCGGTTGCTGCAGCACCTGCACCCAAGCACACGATATGTGCTTCTTCCAGCTTTTTACCAGCAATCTCTAATGCATTCAGCATACCGGCCGCTGTCACAATCGCAGTGCCGTGCTGGTCATCATGGAAAACAGGAATATCGCACTGCTCGATCAACGCGCGTTCGATTTCAAAGCACTCAGGCGCTTTAATATCTTCGAGGTTAATGCCACCGAAGGTAATAGAAATACGCTTAACGGTATCGATAAAGGCTTGCGGGCTCTCTGCATCAATCTCGATATCAAACACATCGACACCAGCAAAACGCTTAAATAAGACGCCCTTACCTTCCATAACAGGCTTAGATGCTAAAGGACCTAAATTACCTAAACCTAAAATTGCAGTACCATCTGAAATAACTGCTACGAGGTTACCCTTGCCTGTGTATTTATAAGCAAGCTCTGGATCACGGGCAATTTCACGTACTGGCTCAGCCACTCCAGGGCTATAAGCCAGCGCCAAATCACGCGCTGTTGCAGTTGGTTTAGTGAGCTCAACACTTAATTTTCCCGGACGTGGGGAAGCATGGTATTCGAGAGCGGCTGTTTTTAGATCAGACATAATGGGCAATTTCCGCTTGACTATATAATGAATTTGACGATCTGCGAGCATACTCAAGAACGGCAAAGCCCACAAGAGGATCTCGCTTACTCTGCATACAAAGCCGCATAACCAACGAAAGATTTAGCGTGAATCGTCGATATACGGCGACTTACTGCAATTCCAACATACTCGGATGATTGACAGTTAAACGCCACTTAGCATATTTTTTCTGCTGATGGGTACGTTCAGAGACCCAGCCTCGGGTTTTTAATCGACGCCCCTGCCACTGCTCAAATGCCTGATCTTTAAAATACGGCAAAGCATTCAGTGGGATATTAACTGTCACGGAGTGGCCTAACTCAAGCCAGACACCAGCACGATTACGCTGCACACTTTGAATGCGACCTTGCAGCAGAGTAAAGCCGCCTCGACTAAGCTGTTGCGCTGAAATAAAGGTTACTTCTTTCCACAGACCCAACTGCTGTTGACGAGCCTGCTGTTCGGCCTGGGTTAAACAATCAGCCAGCGCTAGGTTAGGCGCAATCAGCACATGATATGCAAGGCCCTCAGCAAGCAATTGCGCCTCAAGGCTCGCACCATGACGATCGTACAGATGCGCCAGCACACGGCCGTAACGATCATGCGTTTGCTCACCCAGTTGCAAACCTACTTTATTGTCATTGGCTTTCACTAAAGCGCTTAAACGACGCTTAGCTTGCACGGCATAGGGCTCAGTCATGCGAGCACGACCGCCTATTTCTGGCGCATTAATACCAATCAGACGCACACTGCGACCATCTTGCAAACGCAAAGTATCGCCATCCACCACATAACTTACGGAGTACTCTGCGAGACGCTCGTTGGCTGCGCAAAACGCCACCGCAGCATGGGCTCGCAAAGATAACAGCAAAAAAAAAGCGCCCAAAAAGGACGCTTTTTTTAGCACAACTATGACCCCATTTAAAAAGGTCATGCAAATGCTTACTCTGCTGCTTCTTTTGTTGCGCCGAAACCGCCAAAGCGTTGTTTGAAGCGATCGATACGACCACCCACATCAAGCACTTTTTGTTTGCCGGTATAGAACGGGTGACACTCGGAGCACACATCAATGCTGATGTCTTTACCGATGGTAGAACGCGTATTAATCACGTTACCGCAGCTGCAGGTAGCGTTGATTTCAACATAATTTGGGTGAATATCGGCTTTCATGGTGTTTCCTCAACATAACCGTGCCGCCACCCAACACCATTGTCGAGTACCGCACGAAAACAGGGCGTGAATAATACCAGAGCAGACACCTGTTGCAATAGTCTTATTTACCTATCGGCGTCCAGTAGTATTTTTTCAAATAGATTCATCTATATATTAACTGACATCATTTAAATAACACAGCTTTCGCACTTCTGTGATCTTTTCGTCATACTATTAGCCTACATACTGTTACACAACCCCGCAATTGCGGGATGAGGAGCTACTGTGAGCATCAATACTGCTAACCGCCTTTTTCCAGCCACTCGATTACGTCGCAACCGTCGTGATGATTTTTCACGTCGTTTAGTGCGTGAAAATCAGCTTAGCGTGGATGATCTGATTTACCCGGTATTTGTCCTCGATGGTACGAACCGCAGAGAAGCCGTGGCCTCGATGCCAGGTATTGAACGCTTATCCATCGATTTGTTGCTTGAAGAGGCTGAAGAGTGGGTTAAGTTAGGCATCCCAGCGTTAGCACTGTTTCCAGTGACACCAGTAGACAGTAAATCATTGGATGCTGCCGAAGCGTGGAATCCTGAAGGTATCGCACAACGTGCGGTGCGCGCATTACGTGAACGTTTCCCTGAATTAGGTGTGATCACTGACGTTGCCCTTGATCCTTTCACCACGCATGGTCAAGACGGTATTTTAGATGACAACAACTATGTTCTGAACGAAGAAACCGTGGATGCATTGGTACGCCAAGCGCTCTCTCATGCCGATGCTGGCGCGCAGATTGTTGCCCCGTCCGATATGATGGACGGACGCATTCAAGCGATTCGTGAAGCCTTAGAGATGGCTGGCCACAGCAATGTGCGCATCATGGCCTACTCAGCTAAATATGCCAGCGCCTACTACGGCCCCTTCCGTGATGCTGTCGGCTCTGCAGCCAACTTAGGTAAAGCAAATAAATCCACCTACCAAATGGATCCTGCCAACAGCAATGAAGCCTTGCACGAAGTCGCCACCGACCTCGCCGAAGGCGCAGATATGGTGATGGTTAAACCAGGCATGCCGTATTTGGATATTTTACACCGTGTCAAAGAAGAATTTAGAGCGCCAACCTTTGTTTACCAAGTCAGCGGCGAATACGCGATGCACATGGCTGCGATTCAAAATGGCTGGCTCAGCGAAGCGGTGATTATGGAATCCTTAGTCGGATTTAAGCGCGCTGGTGCTGACGGTATTCTCACCTACTTTGCTGTACACGCGGCAAAACAACTCAAACAAGACGCTTAACTCACATCGGAGAGTCTATGAGCAACGAAGGACTAAATCAGACAGTACAGAGTGCTGAGCAAGACAGTGAGAGCACAGCTGCAACCTCTGCAGCCTATGCGCCTGCTGCTACCGATGCGTCCTCCGTTGCTCTAGCGCCGATTACTAATCTCGATGACAGCAGCTTGTATATACACCGTGAACTCTCACAGCTGCAGTTTAATATTCGCGTTTTAGAGCAAGCGCTGGACGAGTCAACGCCGCTCTTAGAACGTCTAAAGTTTCTGCTTATTTTCTCCAGCAATCTCGATGAATTTTTTGAAATTCGTGTCGCTGGACTGAAAAAACAGATCACCTTTGCTCGTGAACAAGCGGATGCTGATGGTCTACAGCCGCATCAAGCCTTAGCGCGGATTGCTGAGGTCGTACATGAGCAAGTTGATCGCCAATACCAAATCCTCAATGAGGTATTACTGCCAGAACTGGCCAAGCAAGACATTCGCTTTATTCGCCGTCGTTACTGGACCCATAAAATCAAAGCCTGGGTCAAAGAGTATTTTGACGCAGAAATAGCACCAATTATCACCCCGATCGGTCTTGATCCAACCCATCCCTTCCCGTTACTGGTCAATAAAAGTCTTAACTTTATTGTTGAGTTGGAGGGCGTGGATGCTTTTGGTCGTGATTCTGGCCTAGCGATTTTGCCAGCACCGCGCTTACTACCCCGCATTATTCGTATTCCTGAAGAAGTCGGTGGCCCTGGGGTCAATCATGTTTTTTTATCGTCAATGATTCACGCCCATGCTGATGATTTATTTCATGGCATGAGTGTGAAAGGTTGCTATCAGTTTAGATTGACCCGTAATGCTGATTTAGCCGTCGATGCTGAAGGCGTCGAAGATTTAGCTCGCGCGCTACGTGGTGAGCTGTATTCGCGGCGCTTTGGTGATGCTGTACGTCTAGAAGTGGCGGATACCTGCCCCGCACCTTTAGTCGATTTTTTACTCAGTCAATTTGGCTTATCCACCGCTGAGCTGTACCAAGTTAATGGCCCAGTCAATCTGACACGTTTATTTAGCGTGACCAGCCTTGAAAGCCACCCTCACTTACAGTTTCCACCCTTTACTCCGTCCATTCCCAAAGCATTACAAAACAGCGAGAATATTTTTCAAGCGATCCGAAAACAAGATATCTTGCTTTATCATCCATTTGAGTCCTTTACTCCAGTCATTGATTTACTGCGCGGTGCGGCGAAAGACCCGAATGTGCTCGCAGTCAAACAGACCTTGTACCGTGCCGGCGCCAACTCAGAAATCGTAGATGCGCTGGTCGACGCGGCGCGCAACGGCAAAGAAGTCACGGTAGTGATTGAGCTACGGGCACGCTTTGATGAAGAGTCAAATCTTGCGCTAGCCAGTCGCTTACAAGCGGCTGGCGCGGTAGTGATTTACGGCGTAGTAGGGTTTAAAACTCATGCAAAAATCGTTTCTATTTTACGTCGTGAAAACGGTAATTTTGTTCGTTATGCACATCTTGGCACCGGCAACTACCATGCTGGCAATGCGCGTCTATACACCGATTACAGTTTACTCACCGCTGACCCTGAACTCTGCGAAGATGTCTCCAAACTGTTTAATCAATTAATCGGCATGGGTAAAACCTTGCGGATGAAAAAGCTATTCCATGCGCCGTTTACCCTAAGAAGAACGCTACTGGATTTAATCGCTCGTGAAGCCAACAATGCCAGCGAAGGCAAAGCCGCACGCATTATTATTAAAGTGAATGGACTGACCGACGCTCGCATGATCAAAGCACTCTACAAAGCCAGTCAGGCCGGGGTAAAAATTGATTTAATTGTGCGCGGCATGTGCTGTTTACGCCCAGGCATCCCTGGCGTTTCGCACAATATTCAAGTGCGTTCAATTATTGGTCAACTACTGGAGCACAGTCGCGTATTTTACTTTCTGAACAGTGACGCTGACGAACAAATATTGCTCTCCAGTGCCGACTGGATGGAGCGCAATCTCGATAAACGTATCGAAACCTGCTTTCCATTAGAAGGTAAAAAGCTCATTTCACGGGTTAAAAAAGAACTGCACACCTACCTCACTGACAACACCCATGCTTGGCTGTTACACAGCGATGGTAGTTACCAACATCTGCAGCCTCGCGATGAGCAACAGGTCTGTAATGCACAAACTCTGCTGTTAGAAAAGCTCAGCATTCCACTGATTGAAGTACTCTAGCGCAGCGCTAACCAGTGACTGCCTCAAGCAGACGCTAAAGCGCACACAAAAAAAGGCAGGTGCTTAAAGCATCTGCCTTTTTTATTTAACTTAAGCTCACTGAAGCAAAGGAGCATCTGCGTGGGATGCTCCAATTACATCGGCTTATTTCAGTAACATCGTACCGTTTTGAGCTAAGCTGGTGTGCCATGAAAAGGCTTTTTCCAAGTTGTGTGGCGTTTGACCACCACGTGTTTTGGCTTCTGCCAAGTAATCACGTGCTTGTTGTTTGTAGTCAGGGTGCACACAGTTTTCGATGATACGCTCTGCCGCTTGAGTTGGCGCTAGGCCACGTAAGTCTGCATAGCCTTGCTCAGTGATGATGACATCAACATCGTGGTTAGTGTGGTCAACGTGAGCAACAAACGGCACGATTGCTGAGATTTTGCCAGCTTTAGCCGTCGACTGAGTCACGAAAATAGTGATGCGCGCATTACGAGCGAAATCGCCTGAACCACCAATACCGTTCATCATATGCGTACCACCAACGTGCGTTGAGTTTACGTTACCGTAAATATCAACTTCTAGCGCTGTGTTAAACGAAATAATGCCTAAGCGACGAATCACTTCAGGGTGGTTAGAGATTTCTTGTGGACGGAAGACGATCTTGTCTTTGTACTTAGCGAGGTCTTTACCTAAGGTTGCGACACGCTTGGCAGACAATGATAGTGCGGTACCCGCAGCGAATTTCACTACGCCAGCATCAATCAGATCGAAGACGCCGTCTTGCAGTACTTCAGAGGCAACGATGATGTCTTTAAAACCAGAAGTTTTCATGCCGTTAAGCACAGCGTTTGCTACTGAACCAACGCCAGACTGGAGCGGCGCGAGGCTTTCAGTTAAACGACCGGCTTTAACTTCTTCACCTAGGAACGCCAGCAAGTTATTAGCAATTTGCTGAGTTTCTTCGTTTGGCTCAAACAGTGGCGATGGAATATCAGCTTCGCTAGAAATAATGATACCGCGGATTTTCGCAGGATCTACTTTCATGCCCGGCGTACCAATACGCTTGCTCACTTCAAACATTGGAATTGCTTCACGGGTATTCTCGCCCGCTGGAGTTTGCATATAAATATCGTGCATACCTTCGTATTCACGTGGCGCGGCGATATTTAATTCAATGATCACATGCTTAGCAGTTTGCAAGAAGATCGGTGAGTTACCCACTGAACCGGTAGGGATGATGTCACCATCTTCAGTGATCGCTGCAGCTTCAATAATTGCGTAATCAATCGCTGGGTAAGTCCCCTGGCGAATGGACTCAGCCATATGAGATAAATGCTGGTCGATGTAAAAAATTTCGCCCGCGTTGATTTTTTTACGCTGAACGGCATTACCTTGATACGGAACACGCAAGTTAATGATGTCTGCTTCAGCCATCGATTGGTCAGCTGCTGGGCCCATTGATGCGCCAGTGAACAGGTTAACTTTAAATTTTTCTTTTTTGCCGCGCTCAGCCAAGGCTTTAGGGAATAGTTTTGGCTCACCAAACAGGGTGAAACCACTCATACCCAAAGTCATGCCGTCTTCAATCCATGTGGCTGCTTCTTCTGCTGTAACGACTTTATCTAAAAACGCTTTATTACGGATAAATTTACTTAAATCAGTGCTCATGCAACCACCTTTAGAGAGTTTTTGTTGTTGAAATATGTCGGCTAGCAGCCTTGATAATATCTGCTTTTCTGAGCGTTAACAGAGGCAATCACTGCACATCGCCACACTTCAGATGCTTTGACTATATCCCAACATTCTATGCCTATAAGATTTTTTAACAGCTATACTAAGGTCGATTTTGGCAGGACTTTTAATCATTCAATCCTGACCGCGTCCTCGTTGCGCATTACCTTACAACAACATTGAAAAACATGCATAAAAAAATGCCCCAGCGCAGAGTCACTACGCTAGGGCAAGTCTAAAACAACAGCCTGTTAAAAAACCAGCTTACTCGACTGCTTTAACCATATCCTCGATGACCTTTTTCGCATCACCAAACACCATCATGGTTTTGTCCATATAGAACAATTCATTGTCCAAACCGGCATAACCACTAGCCATTGAGCGTTTGTTGACGATCACTGTTTTCGCCTTATACGCCTCAAGAATCGGCATTCCTGCGATTGGCGAATGTGGATCAGTTTTAGCCGCAGGGTTAACGACATCATTGGCGCCAAGCACCAATACCACATCGGCCTGGCCAAATTCAGAGTTGATATCATCCATCTCAAACACTTGCTCATACGGCACTTCTGCCTCAGCCAACAACACGTTCATATGTCCGGGCATGCGCCCAGCCACCGGGTGAATAGCATATTTCACTGTCACGCCGCGCTGTGTCAGCTTCTCAGCTAGTTCCATCAAAGCATGCTGCGCACGGGCAACAGCTAAACCATAGCCTGGCACGATAATGACAGTATCGGCATTGGTCAGCAAAAATGCTGCATCATCCGATGATCCTGATTTGACCGGACGCTGCTCTTGCTGCTCAGCACTCACCGCAGCACCTGGCGTATTGCCAAAACCGCCGAGGATCACATTAAAGAACGAACGATTCATCGCCTTACACATAATGTACGAGAGAATCGCACCGCTGGAGCCCACTAAAGAGCCGGCAATAATCAGCATCGAGTTATTCAGCGAGAAACCAATCCCTGCTGCTGCCCAACCGGAATAGCTGTTGAGCATCGACACGACGACCGGCATATCTGCACCACCAATCGGGATAATGATCAGCACGCCAATCACAAAGGCTAACGCCACCACCACAGCAAAGGCCGTGAGGTTACCACTCAAGGTGTAATAGAGACCCAAGGCCACAATCAGCAGACCCAGCAGTAAATTAATCAAGTGCTGGCCTTTAAAGGAGACTGGCGCGCCTTGGAACAAACGGAACTTGTATTTACCCGACAACTTACCAAAGGCAATCACCGAGCCGGAGAAAGTAATCGCACCAATAACGGCACCCAAGAACAATTCCAAACGGTTACCCGCCGGGATCGCATCCTGTATGTGCGCAACAATCCCTAAAGATTGCGGCTCGACTACCGCCGCGATGGCAATAAATACCGCAGCCAAACCAATCATGCTGTGCATAAAGGCAACCAGCTCTGGCATTTTGGTCATTTCGACACGTCTAGCCATCACTGCACCAACAGTACCACCGACTAACAGGCCTACCAAAACATAACCAATGCCTTGCGCAAGACTGCCACCATCAGCCAGCTGCACACTGAGTTTCATAATCAGCGCCAACGTGGTCAGTACAGCAATGGCCATACCAATCATGCCAAACAGATTGCCACGTCGAGAGGATGTTGGGTGCGACAGACCTTTTAACGCCTGAATAAAGCACACAGAGGCGATCAAATAAAAGATCGTGATTACATTCATACTCATCTTATCCTTTCTCCACGGGCGCTTTAGCAGCCTTCTTCTTAAACATTTCCAACATACGGCGTGTCACTAAGAAACCACCAAATACGTTCACTGCCGCTAAAGCCACAGCCAAGGTACCCATGGTTTTACCCAAGGGCGTCACTGTCAACGCAGCGGCCAACATCGCGCCAACAATCACAATGGCGGAAATCGCATTGGTGACTGCCATTAAGGGCGTGTGTAAGGCTGGTGTCACATTCCAAACCACGTGATAACCGATATAAATAGCCAGCACAAAAATAATTAAATTGTAGATACCGTCAGCAATGTCCATCTATGCACCCTCTATTAAGCGTTATTACGGATGATTTCGCCGGCATGGCACATTAAACAAGCCGCCACGATGTCATCGTCTAAATTAAGGTGGAACTGGCCGTCTTCAGCAATCACCAGCTTTAAAAAATCCAGCACATTACGCGCATACAAAGCCGAGGCATCAGCAGGCACCTGCGCAGCTAGATTGGTGTAGCCAACGATGGTCACACCGTTATGGCTGATCACTTGCTCAGCCACAGTTAATGGACAATTACCGCCTTGTGCAGCCGCCAGATCGATCACCACGGAACCAGGCTTCATCGCTGCAACCGTGTCCGCTTGCAATAAAGTAGGGGCTTTACGGCCAGGAATCAGCGCCGTAGTAATGACAATATCGGCTTGTTTCGCACGCTCATGCACCGCTTGTGCTTGGCGCTCCATCCACGAGGCCGGCATAGGGCGGGCATAACCACCGACACCTTCGGCACATTCACGCTCTTCATCTGTAATAAAGGGCACATCAACAAATTTTGCACCCAAGGATTCAATTTGCTCTTTCACTGCAGGACGCACATCCGAGGCTTCAATCACCGCACCCAGACGTTTAGCCGTAGCAATCGCCTGTAAACCAGCAACACCAGCACCTAGAATTAAAATACGCGCCGCTTTAACCGTACCTGCAGCCGTCATCAGCATGGGCATAAAGCGGGGGTAATAATGCGCCGCCAGCAACACCGCTTTGTAGCCAGCAATATTGGCTTGCGAAGAAAGGACATCCAAGCTTTGTGCTCGCGAAGTACGCGGCGCTGCTTCCAATGCAAAGGCCGTCACCTGTCGTGCATTGAGCGCGGCAATGGTGGCATTACAAAAAGGGTTGAGCATCCCGACAACGACAGCCTGAGGCTGAATATACTCAAGCTCAGCAGTACTCGGGGCCACCACTTTAAGAACGATATCTGCAGCTAGAGCATCTTCTTGGCTGGCAATGCTTGCACCAGCCTCAGCATACGCTTGATCGGCAATGCTGGCGGTCAAGCCCGCTCCGCTCGCAACAGTGATGCTGTGACCTTGATTAATCAGTTTCTTTATCGTTTCAGGGGTTGCCGCTACCCGCGACTCACCGACCTGTGTTTCTCTTGGAATACCAATACGCACGACATGTCTCCTGCATTTTTTATAAATAGTAGGCGACACACTACGAATGGCATGTCGCTGTACGCGCCTCAAAGCCAACAAGCAGTTGAACACTGGATAAGTGCATCAATGAATAAGCGTGAAGTGGTCAAGCAGCGAGTGCTTGATACCTATGGCTGCAACACTAAAGATCGCACACCGAAACGGTACTTGTATAATATTCACACTATGACTTTTTGTTGTTATTAAGTCTAAGTACTATTATTTTAAACATAAAGCCTCGACAAATAAAACTAAAGTTTTATTGCTAAGCGCTAATCACTCTGAAAATCAGCGCTGAATAGCGCTAGAGATGGCGTACTTTGTGAAAGATAGGCAATTGCAAGAGCCTCTTGTCTATCTAGCGCGCTTTTATCGGTATAAAAAAACCACCCGAAGGTGGTTTTTTTAAGTAACAAGGTTAAAACTGCCTGCCAAACTAGCCTGGATGGCCATCCACGCGCGCTCGCCAAAGCATCGGTCCATAGCCCCAAACGTACGCAGCAAAACTCAGCGCCCAGCAAGTCGCCGCCAGCCACAAACCTGGCATATACGCCCAATCGACCAACACCACACGTGATAACGCGCCGAGATTAAACAGAACAAACGCCCACGTCATATATTTTGGTGGCTCTAGTTGCCGCCCAGTATGGCCCAGCGTCACACGAGCAATCATGCCTAAAATCAAACCACCCATCGCCCCAACAGTTAACGCATGCACCGCAAGACTCATATTGGCCAGCACTGAAAAGTGCCACAACGCCATTGCTATACATGCCACACCGATCCACGCATTAGCAATATGCAAAGACCACAGCAAAGGAACGTGCCAAATACCCGCGTCATACCAACGTACAATGCGGATCAGATGGGCAACACCTAAACCGAAAAAAGCGATCCCAATCAGGCTATTCGTCTGCATGGCCCAACCCAACATCAAGGTCACTGATAGCAATGCAGTACCCACTAATATAGCCCAGTCTAACGTCGGCCAAGGCGTCACACCGTCTTTACGTAGTAAGCCACGCTGAGTAAAGAACGGGATCACTCGCCCACCAATCATGCTCATCAGTGCTGCGACAAACCACACCCCGCCGACAGTGGCTTGACGTTGCAACTGATCATTGCCAGTAGCAATACCATACAAGGTGACGCCATTCGCGATGGCCAGCAGCACTAACACCACCACCAGCGGATAGTTACGTACCTGTCGTACAGGCCAGACACTACGCGCCATTTGTGCGGCCACCAGCGGCAAAAACAAACCATCCAATAACACTACGCACCAGACTGGCGCGCCGACCAGCCAAGCCACGCGCGCAGCAACCCAGAGCGCAGTCAACACCATCAACGGCTTACCTGAGAGCCCTGGAAACCCAGTCCAAGTTTGTACCGCCGTTAACAAAAAACCGGCAATAATCGCCGCAGCGAAACCAAACAACAACTCATGTCGATGCCACGACAACCAACCACCAGTCGGTTGCCAATCAGCAAACCAACCGTTTAAACCCATAATCCACAAAGGAATCGCCAGCATTGCTAAAACGCTGCCAAACAAGAAAAAAGGCCGAAAGCCTAAGCGGAAAAAAGGCGTAATAGCTAACGCCTGACGCCGATCAATTACATTCACAATCATTCTCCTCAACCCTGCCTGCAGGTTTTTACCTACCGGTAGAGCATACGTGTGCTCTATGAGGTACAGCATAGACCTGTTAATAAGAATTATTGCTAGATCAGGATCAAGAAGAATATCTTTTCTTTAAGCGTATGCAGCCTGCACAACGCACAGACATAAAAAAACCGCCGAGCAAATGAGCTGCTGGGCGGTTTTTTATTAATAGGCTAAGCTATTAATTCAAGCCATGAATGTAGCTTGATAAGGCTTTAATATCTTTATTGCTCAGCTTGGCAGCGATTGAACGCATTATCATTGCATCACCATCATTGCTACGATCGCCTTCACGGAAATCCGTCAGCTGTTTAGCAAGATACGCTTCATGCTGTCCATTGAGTTTTGGGTAAACTGCTAAATCAATACCAGCACCATTAGGCGAGTGGCAACCGGTACAGGCAGGCAGGCCATTAGCAATTTTTCCACCTTGGAAAAGCTGTTCGCCTTGCTTAACAACAGCAGGATCAGCTGCACCGACAGTACCTTTCTGACTTGAGTACCAAGCAGAAATATCTGCAAGGTCTTGCTCAGTCATGGCATCGAGCATACCGGTCATTTCTACCACTGGACGCAGACCAGACTTAATGTCATTCATTTGCTTAAGCAAATAACGCTCGCCTTGACCGGCTAGCTTGGGAAAGTTTGGTATCATGCTGTTTCCATCAGCATTATGACAGGCAGAACACATAGCAATTTTACCTTGACCTGCAACTGCATCTCCAGCGGCATGGGCTAAACCACTGATGCCTAAGGTCAACAACAGACTTACAATTAGTTTGTTCATCAGCTCTTCCAACTACGGCTAAACGTTATTTTTCCCCAGATTTAGTCAGTCATTATGCTGATCCGACTAATCTCGGCGCTTATAAATTATGCAAACAGTACCACAATCTACCACACAGACAACCTTTACAAATTGACCAGTAGCAATACGCACTTACAATCCGAAGCATTATATACTGCTCAGACTGAAACGGAAACGAACCTCTTGCAGCACTTTTTACTTGGATAACTTATGCAGCCTAAAAACCCCATTATTGGCCTGTGCCAACAAGCCAGCTTTCTCACCAGCGCGGCTCGTGTTGAGCAGTGTCCTGAAGATGAAGGCTACGAAGTCGCCTTTGCAGGTCGCTCGAATGCAGGCAAGTCCAGCGCACTCAATACTCTGACCCGCGCCAGCTTAGCGCGCACGTCAAAAACCCCGGGTCGTACACAACTGCTCAATTTCTTCAGTCTTGACGAAGATCGGCGTTTAGTGGACTTACCCGGCTATGGCTATGCCAAAGTACCTATTCCGCTAAAACTGCACTGGCAGCGTCACTTAGAAGCCTACCTCGGTAGTCGTAACAGTCTAATGGGCTTGGTGTTGATGATGGATATCCGTCATCCTCTTACACCTTTTGATTGCTTAATGCTGGATTGGGCGGCAGGCAGCCGTATGCCCATGCATATTTTGCTCACCAAAGCTGACAAGATGACTTTTGGTGCAAGTAAAGCCGCTCTGTTAAAAACGCAAAAAGATATACAGCAGAAATGGGGTGATACCGCCAGCATCCAATTGTTCTCCTCGACCAAGCGCATTGGTATTGATGAAGCACAGTATGTTTTAGCGGGATGGTTGCAGCTACTCGAGCCAACCGACTCTGACCTAACAGATGAAGATGATGACGACGAAGATGACTTTCTAGAGTCATAAGGCATCAGCCAGCGGCGCTGCACTGTCGTGACTTTGACCCTGCAGCGCCAGCCCATTTGATCATAAAACGGATTAACTCAGCCTACTGCGCCAGCGATGTTAAAAACCATCGTCACTCAACTAAAAGCTACGCCCTAAATTCAGATATAAGGCACTTTCATCGTCATCATTAATGCCATAACTTAAGTTCAGCGGCCCTAATGGGGTATCCACCGCAACAAACACACTCATCGCATTGATATAATCGCTGTCTAAGTCGTTAGCCTGATTCCATACCCGGCCACGCTCCAGAGATAAACCGGCATATACCGGCAATCTCAGTGAAAAAGAACGCACTGGCGTTAAACGGCGATAATAAATTAGGCGACCAATACTGACATTCTGCCCCGCTAAAGCATTTTCGCGATAACCCGATAACTTCTGCGCACCACCGATTTGATAGCTTGAGGTCACAACTTCCTTAGCATCCAAGGTTCGCCCATAACGCCCACCCACAATCCAAGTATTAGCGCCCCAATTTAGAGGCTTATTAAGCTCTATCAACCACTGTCGGTAACGCTCATCGGAACCCAATTCAGTAGCATGTTGTGTGGCAGAAAGGCGCAGCTCTTCGCCACTACGTGGGAAATTAACATTATCTAAACTATCAAACGCATATTGCAGCTGGTAATAACCTTCTTTAAAACTAAAATCGGGTAAAGCAGGGTCACCAATGCGCACATCAGCATTCCCCCAACCTGACCCCACACCAAAACGCACTTCCGCATTGGTGGCAATTTGTCGACCTAAATTAAAACCATAACGTATTCGCTGCAGTCGATATTCTGCAATCGGCGCACGCGCTTCGGTAAATTTAAGATTACGCACTTCACCATGCAGCCAGGACGAGAGAAAGTAGCGTGAGCCTATGTCCAACGGCTGATAAAACTCAGTATAGAGTTCTTGGTGGTCACCCATCTGCAGACGACTAAGCCACTCCGCACCCAAACGATTGATCCCGTTCATCCGAAAACTAGCACCAATATTAAAGACACTATCGCCGCGCAAATCATCCGACAAATTAAGACCTAAACGTAAATAATCAGTGCCGGTGCGCTTATCAGAGGCATTGATTACTAGCGCATGACCATCCTTTTCAGGCTGCAAACGGTACTCTACTCGATCAAAATATTCCAAGCCGTACAGCGTCCCCATATCTTTTTGTAACTGCTCAATATCCAACGGCTCACCAAGCGTTTGTCGGATGTAATAGCGAATCACTTCATCACCGACTTTCGAGGTATTTTGGATACGTACCGCGCTAATCAATGGTGCATTTTTAATTTTTTTAGCATTACTGGGTATCTTTGGCTGCTCTTGCAGAGGCTGAGTTAATCCAGCAAAACGCCATTGCAACGCATCAGTCGCGCGGTAACCGGCATCCATCATATCTTGCGCACGGGAAAAATCAGTCACAGCAAAACCGCTCAATGTTGGCTGCACTAAAATGTCGTGCGCCTGTAATGTCGCCAATTGCGCCTCAGAGTTACGCCTCGTGAGTAAGGCCACCGACTGATTTAGGATATTGAATACCGTTTGCAACGATTCTGTGGAGGCCAAGGGCGAACCAATATCCACAACGATGACCCGATCAACGCCCATCTGTCGAGCAATATCCACTGGGATATTATTAGCGATACCGCCATCCACCAATAGACGACCATCCACTTCAACCGGGGTTAATACCGCCGGAATAGACATGCTTGCGCGCACAGCTAAAGCCAGATGCCCTTGCGAAAACACCACCGCTTCACCACTAGCGATATCTGCGGCAACCGCTCGAAACGGTATAGGTAACTGATCAAAATCCTCTATCGCACCGGCACGGGCAAAGAGTTTTTCTAATAACAACGCGAGGTTTTGCCCTTGTAGCACGCCTAACGGCAAACCTAAGCTGCCATCATCACGAAAGCTGAGTTTTTGTTTGACTAAAAAATCACGATCATCTTGCTTACGTCGAAAGGGAATATCCTCACGCGGTGGCGCATCCGACAATGCTTGCTGCCAATCCAAGTCAGTCGCCAGCTTTTCTAATTCAGCAACCCGATAACCCGCGGCATACAAGCCACCAACCACCGCCCCCATACTGGTACCGGCAATCGCATCAATAGTCACGCCTTGCTCTTCTAAAGACTTAAGCACGCCAATATGCGCCAAACCACGCGCAGCACCACCAGACAACACCAGTCCAACGCGCTCGCGCTCAGCGTCAACGACAGGCTCAGCAAGGGTTGCAGTGGCTATAGAAAAGATAAGAATACTGGCAAACCAGCTTAAAAATCGATGCATATACTTCATCTCACAACAGCGCGGTCATGTTTAATAAAATAAGTCTAGCAGTTACGCAGCACTATGCATGAGCACAACACATTAGTTAAACATCAGCTCTGCTCGTTATAAACCTAGTATCACTAGGTCATACTTTGCACAGCTCGACAGGCTGGATAAGCCGAACAGCCCCAAAATGAGCGGCCTATATTGCTTCCGCGTTGAGCGGTGCGTAGAACCATGCTGCGGTCACATTTCGGACACTTTTTCTGAGCGCTCGGATGCAAGCGTTTCTTCAGCTGTTTAATATGCCGACGGTTTGTTGCCCGCGTCGGCTCAAGACGCGCGGACTGAATGGTAGCCAAAACCCTCTGCACTTCAGCCTCCGAAAGCACCTCCTCGCGAAATGACTTGATATAGGTTATGTAACCCCACCCACGTGTAACGTTAGCAGGCATCGCCGATTTAAACGTGCTGCGACCGACAAAAGCCACAACCGAATAAATAACCCGTGACGGCACGTCAAGCGTCGCTCTCAAGACCATAATATGTTTGTAATTTTGGCGCAGAGGGTTTTGAAATTTAAACGATGTATTAAAGAGTTGCTGAGTCCATTGTGCTTGATTTTGCGCGCCAAAAACCCACCCTTTTATATTTTTCGTTTCCACAACAAAGATACCAAAGCGAGATACAAAAATATGATCTATCTGCGTCGAACCCTCCTGTGTCGGCAAGGTTATATTGTGAATAGGGTGATATGTGCCGGCAGGAAGTCGAATTTTAGCAGCAAACTTGACCATAGTTTCACCAAGCACACCTTTAAACCAACGTGTTTTGAGGAAACCTATAATCAGTACAATAGGGATCAGCCCGTACAATGCCTGCAGAACAGCATATGCGGCTGGAGAATAGCTCATTAATTTTTACAACCTAACACTGCATATGAAATATATGCGCCAGAAATAAAAAATGTACGGCAACCCTTCGAGGAGTTCACCGTACATTTTAGGTAGCAGGCAATATTACTTGTTGCGGCGCAAACGTCCAAACAATTACGGCAACGAGACCGTCAACCAGAACTAAAGGACTCCATAATGCTCTCGCCCCATAAAACCAGAACTACACCAAGGACAAGTAGTACCACAGATATACTTTTGTTTATCTACGCTCCTAATGTCTGGAGGTCAAAGCGGCTTTCGGCCACTAATCACACGCAGCAAGACGATAATGACTGCGACGACCAAGAGAATGTGAATAAATCCACCGATGGTATAGGACGAAACCAATCCCAAAAACCATAAAATGATAAGTACCAATGCAATTGTATATAACATAGTTTGTATCCTTCCTTTGTTCGTTGTTACCACCGAACGCCAGACTCAGCGGTACAACAGCGGCAATAAATTGTTGTTAGTTTTCAAACTGTCCCTTTTGTTTAGCAAACCTTTTTCTATTTCGTTTCTTTTAGTTTTAGCGTTAGGTTCTCACGAAAATAAAAATCCGCTTTAACTCGTTTAAACCCACTTACTAGTGAGACCATGATCTTTTTATATTGTTCAAAAACTATTTACTATAACTTACGTACTAGTATCAACACACTCATAACCACCTTTCACTCCTCTAATGTCAAGTGTTATTTCTTATGACGACTCAACATGAGAGGAGTAAAAAACAAAACGTAGACAATGCACATCAAAAAGCTCAAGCGTAAAACGCGCTTCACAGATGGCAGTATCGGTGTTTCTCAGGAAGGGGCGACGAAGGAGGTGAGAAAAATATTACGCAAAGATGTACAGCGTAAGAAGCTGTGAGCTTAGCATTTTGACAGCAAACATGTCATGTGCACGACGTGCTGAGCGATGCCAAAACTCAAATAGCAGATACAAAAAAGCCCCGCATTTCTGCGAGGCTTTGTTTGTTTGGTGCCGGCACCAAGAGTCGAACTCGGGACCTACTGATTACAAGTCAGTTGCTCTACCAACTGAGCTATACCGGCAATGGCGGCTATTATATAGATTCAAAGCACCTTGTAAAGCCTTTCTGTAAATATTTTTAATTCTAGCAAATTCAAGCAGTTACTGAGGTTAAGTGAAATACGCTGTAACTCAGTAATGGCAGCATGTTGCGTAGTTTTTTAGGCGCGATGCGCAAGCAATAAAAGATTACGAGGCGTCAGCTCAGCCGCGCAAAACTCGCCCAGTTTAACAATAAAGCCCTGCTCTTGTAAGAACAGCGCTTGATCAAGCACAAGCCACAACTCCAGCGGCCGCCGAAATAGTCCGCGCACCAACTCTAAGTTACGCACCTGAGCTAAACGCTGCCAACCTTGCGCCTCCAGTATCGACCAGTTCTGCCCAGGTAGCGCAGGCAAGTTTTTTAACTTTGCAAGATCACCGCACCACTGAGCAAAAGATTTATTAAACCACGTTGAAGGTAATGAAGGGGTCGACAGGTATTCATCAACACCCCGTAACTCACGCTGTAAGAGATCAAAAGCTAAACGCCAAGCCATGGACTGATCACGCAAACGGCGCTCACGGATTGTCGCAGTAACGGTTGCCGTCAGCGGTAAGCCTAGATCGTCACGATCAAGTTGCAGTGCTGATGCTTGTCCTTGCTTGGAAAGCGCTTGATAGAAGTCCGCCTGAGTTCGGTTATAACAACAAGGCACCAAAGCTAAAGCAACAGTCTGTTGTGCACTGACCTGGCGAACTAAGTGAGTGTGCAAATCACCACAAGCATGCAAGGCCACTACCGTGCCACTGCGCTGCAACGGCACGGTACTCTCAATACTTATCACATCACACAAAGTATGTTGCGCATGCGTCAGATACTTTTGACTAATAGCTCGACCACTGCTGACCAGATCAGGGTTAAATTCTAAACATTCAAGCTTGGCATCTGGCCAAGCCAAGTAACGGCCAAGATGACCTTTACCTGCGCACCAATCCAACCAACCCTGAGTCTGCGTAAAAGATTGCTCAGTATCGCCATGCACAGCACGAGCAAACGCTTCGATCTGTTGCCATTTACGCTCAGTCACACCATTTTGCATACGCAGCGGGCGCGCACCCAGTACAGCCTGACTAAAAGTATCAACACTGCAGAGCTGCTGCGCTCGCTGCGCCCAACCGCCAAAAGGATGCGGTGCGGGTATAGAGTAGGGGTCAGCATGACTGTCTTCAGCATGAGCGAGACTGCGCGCCTGCAACCAGCTGGACAACTCTGGAAAATCTGCCTCCCAGCTTAACTGCTGCTGAATGAAAGGTTTTTCACGCCAAATACTGTGCTGCTCCAGCAAGAAAGTATTGAGCGCTACAAACCGCTCGTCCAGAGTGTCACCGCTTAAAAGCGAGGTATGGGTGGTTAGCACTTACCTGCCCTGCAACGCATCCACGCGCAGTTTGCGTTCAAGCCAACGAAAGACCTGAACCAAGATAAACGTCATCACCAAGTAGAACAGCCCCGCAGCAAAGAAGATCTCTACCGGCAAATAGGTGCGAGCAATAATAGTACGCGCCATCCCGGTCAGCTCCAGCAAAGTAATAGTGCTGGCCAGCGAACTGGCTTTCAGCATTAAAATCACTTCATTACTGTAGGCCGGCAAACCAATACGTGCTGCGCGTGGCAAAATAATATGCCACATGGTTTGCGCACGACTCATGCCTAAGGAACGCGCAGCCTCGACTTCACCCGGAGGCACCGCTTGAATCGCCCCGCGAATAATCTCGGCAATATAAGCAGCCGTATGCATGGTCATGGCAATCAGCGCACACCAGTAGGGATCGCGCAAATAGGGCCACAATGGTCCTTGGCGTATCGCATCAAACTGTGCCAAACCGTAATAGACCAAAAACAACTGCAGTAATAATGGCGTGCCGCGGAAAAAGAAAATATAACTAAACGGTAGTGCACGCACATACCAATGCCGTGAGGCACGCGCCATACCCATTGGGATAGCGATCAGCAAACCAACTAAAACAGCAATGGCAACCAGCTCTAAGGTTAAGTAGGCGCCTTCCAGTAATTTTGGCAGCCATTTAACAATCACATCCCACTTCATGCTGCACTCCTGCTAAAGCCGCGGTTGGCGCGTTTCTCAAAGGCGTGCAAGGCCAACATACTTAAAACGGTTAAGGTCAGATAAATGCAGGCTGCGACCATAAAGAAGGTGAACGGTTGTTTCGATGAAGTCACCGCAACTTGTGCAGTACGCATCACTTCCTCTAGTCCGACGACCGATACCAACGCCGTATCTTTCATCAGAATCATAAAGAGATTACCTAATCCCGGAATAGCAATGCGCCACATTTGCGGCAAGACCAATCGAAATAAAATCCGCGGCCGCGATAAACCCAGCGCTAAACCCGCTTCACGATGACCACGCGGGATAGCCAGCAAGGCGCCACGAAACACTTCTGTGGCGTAAGCGCCAAAGCATAAGCCCAACGCCAAGACACCAGCGGAGAAAGCACTGAGCTCCAATTCGGGGTAACCAATGCTTTCACCCAGCGCACGCACAAAACCGACTGAGCCATAATAAATCAACAACACCCAGAGCAATTCAGGAACACCGCGCACCATAGTTGAATAGGCATCGCCCAACAAGCGCAGTACACGATAGGGAGACGTTTTTGCTAATGCCCCGCCCAGCCCTAGACACAGACCTAATGCTAATGAGCACAGAGCGAGTTTAATTGTCATCCAAGCACCAGCAAGCAGTGCTGGGCCAAAACCATAGAGTTCGAAATTCATCAGAAATACTTGTGTAGGTCGTAAAGTAAAACCGCCACAACAAGGTGGCGGCTTTTTACAGCACGGTCTTAAAATTAATACACGTTAAATGGGAAGTACTTGTCATTGATGGTTTTGTAAGTACCGTCTGCAACAATTTCTTTTAACGCTGTATTTAAACGCTCACGTAACTCATCGTTGCCTTTACGCAGTGCGATACCGATTTTATCGTTATCAAACACTGGCTCACCTTTAAACTCATAGCTGGCACCGGCATCGCTTTTCAGCCATTCCCAGTTAACAAACTTGTCTGCTAGCACCCCATCTAAACGACCTGAAGCTAAATCAAGATAAGCATTTTCATTGGTATCGTACAGCTTGATATCAATTGCTTTGCCTAGATTATCTTCCAGCCAGTTACCGGCGATGGTTGCACGTTGTGCACCAATCACTTTACCTTTGAGGCTATCTTTGTCGACCTTAAAATCACTGCTCTTTGGCGCAATAAACTGCAAGCCGTTGGTGTAGTACGGATCGGTGAAATCTACTGCTTGCAAACGCTCTTCGGTAATTGACATCGACGCGGCTAAGAAATCAAATTTCTTAGCATTCAGCGCAGGAATAATGCCATCCCAATCGGAGATTACAACGCTACACTCAACTTTCATTTTTTCGCAGAGTGCTTTAGCAATATCCAAGTCAAAACCGACCACTTCACCACTGGAATCGATCAGGTTAAACGGAGGATAAGCACCCTCAGTACCAATTTTAAGTTTCTCCACAGCAAAACTTGCCGTAGCAAAGGACAAACTGGCCGCCGCCACTAAGAGTATTTTTTTATATTTCTTCATAGTTATTGCCTCAATGGTTATGACTGGACATAAATTGTTTACACCGCTCAGATTGCGGATTATTAAACACCTGCTCAGGTGTTCCCTGCTCTTCAACTAAACCTTGATGCAAAAATACAATTTCACTGGACACTTGTCGCGCAAAGCTCATTTCATGGGTCACCAACAACATGGTACGACCTTCATCAGCCAGCGCTCGAATCACACCGAGTACTTCTTGTACCATTTCAGGATCTAATGCAGAAGTAGGCTCATCAAACAAAATCACTTTAGGCTGCATCGCTAGCGTACGCGCAATCGCTGCACGTTGCTGCTGTCCACCCGATAACTGATTAGGGTAAACATGGCGCTTGTCAGCAATGCCAACTTTCGCTAGCAAAACCTCAGCAGTGGCAATGGCCTCATCTTTACTTAAGCCCAACACACGACGCGGCGCTTCAATAATATTATCGAGCACACTCATGTGCGGCCATAAGTTAAAGTTTTGGAAAACAAAACCGACTTGCGTGCGTAAGCGATTGATCTGCTGATTATTCGCAGCAACCAGCTGACCTTCACGATCAGTTTTCAACTGTAACTCTTCACCAGAAAAGAAAATTTGCCCACGATGTGGGTTTTCTAGCAGATTAATACAGCGCAAAAATGTTGATTTACCTGAGCCAGAAGAACCCAGAATCGAGATCACATCGCCATCATTAGCTGTTAAAGAAATCCCTTTTAAAACTTCTAAGTCGCCGTAGCGCTTGTGTAAATCACGTATTTCTAAGGCAGGGATGGCCTCAGCCATAAAAGGTCCTCTTTGAACGAAGCGCATAGTCATATACTAAGAACTATACTGATTGTGCATTATAAAAAACAAAAGCAGCTCTAAAGCCGCTTTTGTAGAACATATTTATGCAAAGTATACGTGTCGTCCACCCAAA
The DNA here is from genome assembly GCF_905120345.1 of Denitrificimonas caeni. Classification (GTDB taxonomy): domain Bacteria; phylum Pseudomonadota; class Gammaproteobacteria; order Pseudomonadales; family Pseudomonadaceae; genus Denitrificimonas; species Denitrificimonas caeni_A. The sequence goes on from NZ_CAJHOA010000004.1 coordinate 71,484, forward strand.
AACAACACAATAAAGACCTAGTCGCCTTTAACGAACCACCACTTCCCTTCAGTACGAATCCATGTTTCTTTGCTAGCTCGCTCAATAGCCAAAGGTTTTTTAACCGAAAACCCAGGTCCAACGATAGTGATTTTATAAGTACTATCAACTAAAACATTGCACGTGTCTTCAACACACTCTGCAGTCTGCACATTAAAATCGAGTAAGTTTACCGAACCAGCATAATCAAGCTTAAACCTATCGAGTCCTTTAACACTACGGTATCCAGGCGACATATATGTATAAGCTTTCTCAAAATCAAGCTTCTTCAACGCCTCTAAACGTAATGCCGAACGGTGTTCAACAATCTCAGCATCAGTTTTTGTAGGCAATACGCTGCATGCTGAAAAAAATAAAACAGCCGTCAATAGCAGCCCAGTTTGTACAACAACTCTCATTATGCTTTCCTCTTCTGTATCGCCAAAATATTATTGATTCTGCGCTTCAAACTGCTCACGAAAGGCGTCAGCGACCCCTTGCATTTTACCTTGGAACTCTTCACCTACTTTAGCAAAGTCTTTGTATTGGTTAATCGCTCGTGGGCTGATCGTAATAAGCAACTCAGTGCGGTCGCCCCCTTCATTTTTAGAGCCAAACAATGGCCCTATAATAGGTAATTTAGACAAATAAGGTATGCCACTATCACCGTCTGTTGTTCGATCTTGAATTAACCCACCTAAAATAATCGTATCGCCACTTTGAATAGCGACGGTGCTTTCAATGCTGCGCTTCAAAAACGTACGCTGGCCTGTTGCCGCATCAGTAGCGCCAACATCGGTGACCTCTTGCAAGATGTCCATAACAACTAAGCCCCCAGCATTCACTCGAGGCTTAACTTTCAACTGCACACCGGTATCTTTTAACTCAACATTCTGAGTCAACACCCCAGTATTACTGGTATTCACTGTTTGACTGGTTTGAATAGGCTGCTGGTTACCAACCTGAATTGACGCCTCACGGTTATCTTGCACCAACACTGAAGGCGATGATAATGATTTTACTTTCGAGCGGCTCGCCAACATATTAATGACCGCACGCCAGTCAGAACCTGAGAACATATAAGAGAACCCAGGCACGGAGCGGCCCACAGTTCCGCCATCATTCATTGATAGCAAGCCACCTTTCTTAGCTAAGCCATCAACGCCCCCCTTAGAGTTAAAGAACCACTCAACACCGTAGTTCAACTCATCTTTAAGAGTTACTTCCCAAATTGACACTTCAACCAACACCTGCGCTGGCATTTTATCAACTTTATCTAATGCGGCACGAATACTGCGCCACTCTTTTGCGGAGGCCATAATCAGTAAACTATTATTGGCTTCATCAGCAACAATTCGTGTACCACCAGAAGTGGTTGCACCGCTGACACCCGAGGATTTTCCAGCACCACTGCCAAAAGAGCTGCCATCACCACTATTCAGCTCTGTTTGCTCTAAGCCTGGCGCTGTTGAACCGCTTGTAGAAGAAGACGCCGAGCCAGAACCTGAACCGCCAAAGATACGTCCTAATAAATCCGCTAGAACTTTAGCCTCGCCATTTTGCACGTTATAAACGTACAACTGCTCGCCCGCTTGCTCATCATCACTACCGCCTAAACCGACATGATCCAGTTTTTTCAACCAGGCACTAACGGTTGATAGTTGACTATTATTAGGGGCAACGATCATCACACTGTTGATTTCTTCAAGCGCCACCAGCTTTGCAGAACTGACCAAACCTCCCGCTTCAGTATTACCAAGCAATTGATTTAGACGTTCAACCAGCAGCTTAGAGTCCATATTAATCACTTCGTAAATACCGAATGACATACCGCTGAGCACATCGACATCAAGCATGCTCAATGTGCGTAATGCATTTTTCATTTGCGGAGCAGACGCGCCCAAAACTAAAATATTACGCAGTGGATCAACGCGCAGAATACTATTTTTCATACCTAGCGGAATGAGTATTTTCTCAGCCTCAACCGCTGACAAATAACGTAACGGTATAATACGTACACTGTAGCCTCGGGTTGCAACGGCTTCTTGCAGAGCGACAGGTACTTCACTGCGCAACCCTGTTGATTCGCCAACACGGTAAATACCATTCGTGCCTTGCACTAAGGCAATACCTTGAGCTTCAAGCGCTGACTCAAGCATATCTAGCATGGCATCTTCAGGGACAGGGTTCGTTGATACCAACGTAATCCGTCCTTTAACATCGCCCTCGATGGTGTAAGGCACTTTCAACATATCGCCTAAAATAACTGATAAGACAGCATCTAAAGGCGCATCTTCAAAGTTCACATTCACTGCGCCTTTAGTGGCGGTGGAGATAGGTGCGCGATTCGGGGCTTTTACAAAACCGCCTGTGCCACGCTGCTCCAGCAGTGTCTTACCCGCACGCTTAGGCTCATAAACATCCTCTAGCGCATCATGAGATACTTGCTCGTTAACTTTTACAAAGGGTGCTGGCTGCTGTTCAACAGTCGTTTTCGGAGGAGTTGCACAGGCGGATAAGACAGTAGCTGCACATACTAAAAACAAAGAGCGTAAGCGAAAACCAGCACGCATAGGGTTATATAAAGCCATTAATGAATCTCTCTAAAAAAACCAGCAAACGATAAAAGTATGTTTACTTAATACTTGTCTTATTGCGCTACAGACTCGAGCTTTATACTGTCTGGACGTTCACGGACAATACTCAACTCTACTATCTGATCACTCCCCTTTAGCATAACTTTATCCGCAGACACTTGATCAACAATCCAGCCATTCACCTCATCATCCTTGACAACCTTTTTAACTTTTTTATCAATGTCAAGCAAAGCAGTACGAACAGCACCTTGAACGATAATACCAAGCAACTTTACGCCATCAATTGAGCCCATTTCGATTACGCTAGACTCTCCATCAGCACTCTCAGGTTCAGCCACAGGAAGCCGTCCATCCCAAAATAGCGGAGACTCTAAAGCAATACTCGTATCGATTTCGACTACAGTATTTTCTTCAGGTAAGTCATACGGTTGCATATACGGAACTCTTACTGGCTGGACAGTAATAAAGTACCAAAACAATCCAGCTATCAAGCAACATGCAAAAATGCTTGAAATAAGCACGCGCGTCACTATCACTGAAAGCCTATTGTGTTTACTCATAGCTCGCCTCCTTGAGTAAACTCTGCCCGCACAAATGTTGTGACGCTCATCTGTACATTAAGTTGCTGTCGCTCAAGTTCGCCTGCTCGCGCCCTATAGGCTATTGGTGCAAAGCGTAACGTATCGATAGCTAATAACGGCTTATCAGTTTCTAACTCTTTTAAAATCTGCAACACAGATTCATAATCTGCAGTAAAATTAACTTGCACGCCCACGAGTAAATAATCATCTTTACGCTTTGCAGGCATGGGAGAAATCGTACGTAGTTGGCCATTGTTTTTGGCAACCTCAGCAGAGACACGCCGCTGCACATCTAGAGCAACAGCAGCGGGTTCCTCCAAGTCATACAACCAACTTGATAGTTCCTGTGTTTCAAACATCTGGAAAGCTTGTTGTAACTCTTGTTTAGATTCAGCAACAGCACCAAGCTGCTGCAATAACCGCGCGTCCTTGGTCAGCTCTAGCTGATACTGTTCATATTGACTCACTAATGGCGAGACAATAAAAGAAGCAGCCACTAACAGTATTAAAAGTAGAAGTGCGACACTAATCAAACTATCTCGATGATTTAAAAGACGAGCCTTCATTGCGTTTCATCACCTAATTTTTTCAAGGAAAACATAGCTGTAAACTGATCTTGTTCAGTACGCACATTCCTGTTTAACGACGACGTAAACTTAGCTCCAAAAAAGAACGGTGATGAATTTATTTGCTCAATTAAATCAACGACACTGGTACCTGTACCACTAATTGTTACGCTATCGTCCTGCAATGTTAAGTTTGTAATATAAATATTCTGTGGAACAACACGAGATAACTCATTAATAATTTGACTGGACCTAGCGTGCCGCTCACGATACTTAACAAAGTCATTTAGAGGCGTCAGCTTATCATCAAGTTTATTGCGCACATCCAGCAAGCCGACAACTTGCTGATCCAACAGAGCAATCTCCTGCTTACGCTCAAGCACCAAGACACGGGCTTTATACACAGGCGTAATCGCAGTCATCAGTAACGCTAATATTAAAACAATCAACAAAATGCCATTACGATTTAAACGTCGCCACCACTGCCCTGATACTCGAGGTTGGCCGAACAAATTACATGACTGCACACCCTCCTCATTGCTGTACACCCCTAAACAAGAGACAGTGCATCCCGTTAAGCGCTCTAAATGATCAACCCAAGGCTGCGCAACTGTTTTTAATATGGCAACAAATTCAACTTCAATCGTTCCAATCTCGCGATTTTCGCGTAACAATTGCACATCAAAAAATAGCTTATCAACTCCGAATGGTGTTAAACGACTTGCTTGATAAGCGACAATATCTCGTAAATTGTGGCGAGCTTGATAAGGCAATGTCAGCGTACGTCGCATAATTTGCGGCTCAGGCATTAGCAACTGCACTTGTAACATGCGCGGCGATTTAATATTACGAATCACATCGGCCCGTAAACTGTTATCTAAAGCAATATCAAGAGCATCTTCACCCAAAGAGGCAACAGCTGTGCGCCGCCCAGTTGCATCAACTTGTATAATATCAAGCTGCTGCCCCATCACTCGTGCTTCAATGCTGGGCGCCGGACGTAAAAAAGCAGCACCCAAGCCTGCAGGCATAATATCGCGAATACCACGCAGCCAGCGCTGAAACAAAGCGCTCAAATCAAATCCAAATAGCTGCAAATTGCCGACTTCAAATCGCATCAACATTTATTCCAATGAAAAATGTGCATTGTACTCATTCCAGCGAGCGATACGATAGCCTAACTCACCGTCTCCGAATGCAACACTGGCCTCTATTTTACGTTTATTCGCTGTACTGCTTAATTCAACCTGTACGCGAAAAACATCACCACCCTCTTCTTGAGCAGCCACATCAACGACTTCTTGCTCAGTTTGCTCAGCCAGCAGCGGATCAGTATCTGTCCCACCTAAGGCACGAACAAGAGCTGCTTCTGCAAAGTTAACATTAACACCTTGATGATCACTATCAACCGTAAACCAGCTTTGTACTTGCTGATAAACATCTGAAGTAATGTTTGGTAATTGCGATAGTTCAATAGTCGACAGCCATGGCCGCGCCTCAATAGTCGCACCTGACTGGCTATCATTACTTCCTTCACGTCGCTGCACAATGGACTCTGCGATAGCTGCTGCATCTTTAGCACCAGCGGCATTAAACACAGATTCTAAATCTTCAACAGATGCTGCATTTAAACTTAGAAAAGCACTTTCAGGTATAAAACGAAAACGCACCTGCATTGTGTTAAGACTTAGCTTATACACTTGACCTGTCATTTCTGACCAGTCGTAGGCCTCTGATTGCCGTATCGCAACCAAATAACTTAGTACGGCCTCAGCACCTGCGCGAGCTTGTACGCGCTGGACAATATCACTGGCAATATTACGATCAACTTTGACAGTTGCGGTAAAAGCCACTAACAATACTGTTAATAGCACTGTTATCCACAGCACAACGATCAGTACGACGCCTCGCTGCTCAACCACTTTCACTGATCTAACCCCAATGTACTGAGCGCAAACACCATACTTGGCCACTGCTTATCAGCGGCAGTTAGATGGACAGAAACCAGTTTAGGCAGCTCACCCTCAGGCATTTCATCAAGCCACTCGTCATTATAAAAATATGAAAAGCGCACAGACCACTTTTTACTGATTTGGGTGTACTCTGCTAACGCTAAAATATCATCAGCCGTGAGTCCTTCGGTTACGGGAGCAAAACGCGCCCAAATACCACCTCGCCCTTCAAAGTTATTGATCATTTCAAATAGAAAGTAGGCATCACCCACTGACATCGACAAAGGTGCAACATAGCGAATTCGTTCTGCACTTGCCGCAAATGCTGGTCGAGATAACATATCACCACCACCAACCAACATTGGCACAACTTGACCCAAATGACGATACAACAAAGCGCTCAACTGGCGCGGTTCTTCGGCATCAGCAATATAGTTTTCAGACGCTTGCCAACTGCGTACCCCCGCTCGAAAACCACCAAACAACACCATAATTAGTAGGCTCATTAGAGTCATAGCTACCAGAGTTTCAATCAGCGTAAATGCTTTTTGCTGTTTGAAAATCATAGTAGCTCCTCTTGCCCAAGACGCAGCGAGCTCAGTAAAAAGCTTTGAGTTTTCTCGCCAGATGGCCAAAACACTTCAACATCGACACGATACATAATGCCGCCTACCGCAGCTAATGGACCGGCAAACTCCCACGTAAATGGCACAATATCTACTTGCCAGTAAAACTCAGAGAACTGCTCATCACGTCCCTTATACTGAGCAGCTTGCAACGGTTGTAAGACCCCAACCTCAGCAAGCCTTGACTGCGCAACGATAGCAGCTTGACTGATTCGATCAACACGCACTAACTGGCTCATGCCTGAAGAAAAACCACTTAAAATCACTGATAAAAGTAATGCAGCCACCAAAAAAGCCACCAACACTTCTAGAATAGTAAAACCGCGCTGACTTTTTATAGTGCAGCCATTAGCTTTCATCAGTCACACTAACTCGGCCTGTCAGCCAATCAATATCAATATATACGGTGACCTTAGCGTCATTGATCGTCAGACGTCCTCCTGTAGACGAGCCATCAGGAAAAAAACGCACGCCGGCTTTACGCCCCCGAACCTCACGGCTTGCTACTTTTGCATGCATATTTATATCTTCAGGAAAAGCTTTTGTTTTATTTTTATGAGTCAAATATTGATGCTGCTCAACATCCACCCAAAACAACGTACTCTGTTGCTCGCTAACCGCTTTAGCTCGCGCTTGGCGCAAGCTAATTTGTACGTCACGAGCAACATCATCTACGGAAAGAACCATACTTTTACTGACATTAGGCACGACAACGGCCAAAGCCAAAGCAACAATAGTAAGTACAACCAGCATCTCAATTAAAGTGAAGCCGGCTATCCTAGATGACGTAGGACCTTTACTCCCAACTGCCAATTTCTGCATCTTCACCTTCGCCACCAACTTGTCCGTCCGCACCTAAAGAGTACAGATCAAAAGCGCCATGCTGGCCAGGAAAACGGTAAATATACTCATTACCCCAAGGATCTTTAGGTATTGCTGATTTACGTAAATAAGGCCCTTTCCAACGCGTTGCACCAGCCGGCTGCTCAACCAAAGCAAGCAAGCCAGCCTCTTGAGACGGATAACGCCCTACTTCAAGATGGTACATATCCAATGCGCCCGCGAGCTCTTGAACCTGCATACGAGCAGTATCAGTTTTTGCGCCACCAACGTATTTCATCACTCGCGGCCCAACCACAGACATCAGCAGTCCTAAAATAACCAAAACTACCAGCAACTCAATCAACGTAAAACCACGTTGACGTTGTCCATACTTTTTCATCATAAACCTCGTAAATAAACTTAAACACTATGGGCTAATGCCCACACAATCACCAAAACTAATCGCTTAACCAATCAATTCATTGACGCCTAAGATTCCCAATAAGATGGAAACAATAATTCCCGCAATTAAGACGCCAAGACTCAAAATCAATATAGGCTCTAATAAGGCCAATAAACGCTGAGTAACAGTGCTCACTTCGTCTTCATACAAATTAGCAACCTTCATTAGCATTTCTTCAAGCTGCCCCGTTTCCTCACCGACTTGCATCATATGCAGCGCTAAATCAGGAAATTGCTGACCCGCCAACAAAGAAGCACTTAACGATTTACCCTCTTTAAGAGCACCAACCGCAGTATCAAGTTCCTTACGTAACGTACGATTACTCACAGTTTCTCGTGCAATAGCTAAACCAGCCACTAGTGGCACGCCACCCTGCAGTAAAACACCCAAGGTTCTTGCGAAGCGTGTGATTTCCAGATTGCGTACTAACTCACCTGCCAACGGCCAGGAAAGTACTTGCTTATCAAATTTCTCGCGGAAATTTTCTTGTGCAAACAGATGCTTAGCAAAATAAAACAAACCGACACAACCACCGATTACCAACCACCACCAGTCGGCCATAAAGTCGCCCATGTTCATCACAATCCGGGTTGGCGTAGGTAATTGACCGCCCATATCGGTAAACAAATCGGCAAAGCTTGGCACTACATAGGCCAACAAAAAGACCAATGACAACACGGCCACTGATAATAAAATCAATGGGTAGGTTAACGCTGAGCCAATCATCTTACGCAAAGCTTTAGCGCGCTCTAAATACTCGCTCATACGTGTCAACGAAGCTTCTAAGCTACCGCTGGCTTCACCGGCTCGAATCATATTGATGTAAAAAGGTGAAAATTCAGCGCGTCCAGAGAAGGCTTCAGCGAGAGATTTACCCTTACGCACCTCATTACGAATATGCTGAATCAGTTCAACAGCACCTTCGTCACTCAGCCCCTCTAAAATATTTAAGCTGCGATCCAGCGGCAAGCCGGATGAGAGCATCACGGCTAACTCTCGAGTAAAATGCAACACGCGATCGCGCTCATTGCCTTTTTTACGGCTGCGCCTTTTTTTAACACCTTTAGCGGCCGGCTGACGTGTCTCACTGACGTCCATCGCCATTAGGCCATCACGGCCTAATGCCTCAACGACTTGCTCGGCAGAGGCCAATTCCATAACACCGTCAATCACTTTACCCGATGCATTAACAGCACGGTATTTAAAAAAAGCCATGCGGATGCCTCATCGAGAAGCCTGCGCAACACGCAATATTTCGGCAGTGGACGTTAGGCCTGCAAGAACTTTACTAAAGCCATCTTCAAACATACTCAGCATGCCATTCTCACGTGCAGTGCGATAAATTTGCTCGCTACTGGATCTCTGCAATACTTGATGGCGTACTTGATCGTTCATCAGCAATAACTCATGAATCCCCATACGCCCTCGATAGCCTGTATGTGCGCACTCATCACAACCTGTTGGACCGTACACGGTGACAGACTGGTCTGCCTCAACCATATGAGCAACGCCCATATTAGCGACTTCTTCGGCATTCATACTATGCGGCTGCTTGCAATGCGGACATAAAACACGCACTAAGCGTTGTGACATCACCGCATTCACTGTCGAGGTCAGCAAATAATCTTCCATGCCCATATCTAACAAACGGGTAATGGCACTGGGTGCATCATTGGTGTGCAACGTTGATAGCACGATATGCCCGGTCAAAGCCGCTTGAATCGCAATGCCGGCGGTCTCTTTGTCTCGAATTTCCCCGATCATCACCACATCAGGGTCTTGACGCAAAATCGAACGTAAAGCACTGGCAAAACTCAAACCTACTTTACTCGCGGTTTGAATTTGATTGACCCCTTCAATCTGATACTCAACGGGATCTTCCACGGTAAGGATTTTTCGATCTATAGTATTAAGCCGACTCAGCGCAGCATAGAGCGTGGTGGTTTTACCACTACCAGTTGGACCAGTAACCAAGAAAATACCGTTAGGACGTGCAAGTACCGCTTTAAAATCTTTTAAAATCTGTGGCGATAAGCCAATTGCATCCAAATCAAGATTGATACTTTGCTTATCCAGAATCCGCATCACCACACTTTCACCATGCATGGTTGGCACTGTAGAGACCCGCAAATCAATTGGGCGCCCTTGCATGCGTAGCTGAATCCGCCCATCTTGTGGTAAGCGTCGCTCAGCAATATTCAGCTTTGATAAGATTTTTAAGCGTGAAATTACCGCAGGCGCGAGTTGTGCTGAAGGTGTTTCCACTTCTTGCAGAACGCCGTCAATCCGGAAACGAATCGATAAATGGTGTTCAAAAGGCTCAATATGAATGTCAGAAGCGCGGCTGTCTAAAGCGCGAGAAAAAATACTATTCACCAGTCGAATCACCGGCGCTTCACTGGCCATATCACGCAAGCGCTCAACATCATCAACACCCGCAGATAGCGAAGAGTCAATTAGCGCTTCATTTTCTTCACGCTGCGCTGCTCCAGCGCCATATAAACGCTCGTAAGCATTTTCAAGCTCAGAACTGAGGGCTAAAACTGGCTCAATAATACGCTCTGTCGCCATGGCTAAAGCGCGCAAGATAAATGTATCTGAAGGATCAAGCATGGCCACTTGCACTGTCTTACCATCATCAGCAACAGGTAATACATGCTGTTCACGCATAAATGCTTTAGAGATAAGATCCTCAGCAAGAACAGGTTCTTGCGGGTACTCATCAGCTGTTAGCAACCGATACTCAAACCGATCAACTAAAATTTGTGCGATATCTTTCTCAGCGACTAAGCCAAGACGTACTAAAATTTGTGTGAGTTTACCACCGGATAGCTTTTGCACCTGGATGGCTCGCTGCAAATCTGCATCTGACAACTTTTTGGCAGCGACTAACCATTCGCCCAAATGCTGCATAGCTTATTTCACCTTTCTCTGTACATGCTGATTAACGAATGATTATACCTTTATAACGCCACAAATACCCTGTATCGAAACCGCTAAGAGCGCAGTAGCTTCTTAATATTTTGTTTCAAATTGTGCGGCATACGTGCAATTAATGGCCCAAGCAACTGATTGTGCAAGATCGCTGGCAACGCCTTACGAATAAAAGGCGAACGCACATCAGCGAAGGCAATATCTGCTTGCGAAGCGGGTAACGTACGCCAAAGACTATGCAGATCAAGATCCTCATTCAAACTGTAGCGAGGCTGTTCGATAGTCGCGGTATAATCTGCAGAATAGCCAAAAGCGGCAGTATCAGCGTCAACGATGACAAGCGGCTCTGGTGCACTGCCTTGCAGCAGCATGCGCTGAATTTCTAAAAAATGCGCGACAATATCAGTTGTAGACCGATCTGGCTGTACTAACCATGTCCACTCACGATCAACTAAGCGTCCGGGGAAGGCACCAATATCTGTAGCAACGACAGGTAAACCCGCCTCTAAAACGGCTGACAATGTGTAGCTGTAAGTTTCAGGACAACTGCCTGGAAACCAAACCACATGCGGTTTGATCTCGGCTATCAACTCCGCCAATTCGGCTTCTTGATAAGCACCGTGTGCCTGTAGATTGCTAAATGGCTTCGTGCGTAAAGGACGATAGGCATAGCCTAATAAGTGAAACTCTAAAGGCGCACGTAAGGCTCGAGCTTGCAGCGCACACGCTTCTAAAGTATCTGCACCTTTAAAGACACTCAACGCTCCTAAGACCAAAATACGTAACGGCTCATCAAGAGTACGACTTGGAACTGTCACGGCAATAGGCTTGAGTGATGGCTCATGCACAGCCCAAATAAAATTCGCACGAGGAAAATAACGCTGCATGCGCTGCAAGGTATCAGTGCTCGGTACAAATACACGTTCTGCACCATTTAAAAACTGTTCACCAAACTGACGCCACTCTTGAATACTCTGGTTTTCAGGGGCCGGACGTTTAACCAAGCACTGATTACAACCCTCTTCATCAGGCGCACCACAATAACGTCCATTTTCATCGGTTAACGTCACTTGTGGACATGCCAAGTAGTAGTCATGCACAGTGACATCGTAGCTGCAGGGTAACTCTTCAGGCATGAGCAAAATCGATTGTGGCATGCCGATCGTATGGTGATAATGCAAACGTGCCACCCCCATCCAGCGCAACGTATCCAATAGCTGTGGCATTTGCGAATAGGGGTCAAAGACTAAGCCTGCACGTTGCGGGTCAGAAAACGGTCGCAAATATACAGGGCCATTTTCATACTCTGGCGTCAACAGATACACATGTGCCTGTCCATTAAGCTGTGCAGCAAAATCGATCACATGCCGTTCTGTGCCGCCGCCGCGGCAGTGATTAACAACAACAACAACAGGTAATTCACTACGCTTAGCCAGAGCAGCATCAACGGCGAAACGCATAGAACGCGCAGGATTTTCAGCGATATGCTGCTGGATAACGGCATCGTAATGTGGATATAAACGTGTGAGTACTTTATGTCCATGACGTTGATGCTCGCTTTGCGTTTCAGCAAAACTAACGCCGCCTTTGTGGTAAACAAAGGTATCTCCGGTTAAAACATGCCGCCAACCACGCAACGCTGAACGCATACAGAATTCATTTTCTTCTCCGTAGCCACGTCCAAACAGCTTCGCGTCAAATGCACCCGCATCGTTTAGACAATCGCGGCGAATAAACATGCAAAAACCTACGGCAGTTGGAATGTCGACAATCTGTCCAGCATTCACTTCGGCAAAAACATTATCCAGCGCAGCAGGTGTGTAACCTTGAGGAAGCTCATTATCCTCACAGAAAATCGGGTAGCTACAAATGGTGGCATTATTAGAAAATGGCGTTACCGATCCAATTCGTGCGTTGCTATATGCCGCACCCTGCAAACGGTCTAGCCAATCATTGGAAACCTCGGTATCACTATTGACTAGCACGACATCATTTTCCGGATACAGCGCCATTCCACGATTAACCGTACCGACAAAACCTAAATTATGCTCATTGTGCAATAAGGTAAAACGCTGTGCATTTGCATTCAGCCACTCAACAAGCTCAGGTTCAGGACTGGCATCATTAATGACAACAATCTCTGCAGATGTTTGATAGGTACTGGCCAAAACGGACTCAACACAGCAGCGTGTATCCTCAAAACCACCGTACACAGGAATAACAATAGTGACTTTAGGTTTTTCAGGTATAGACACAACAGCGGGCAATGCAGCCTCAACAGGTAACTGCGCAAAAGAAACCGGCGAATAATTCACTGTACGCCCAGGGTAACCCAGCAGACGCATTAATTTATTGCGTATTCGCCATAGACGACTGTGCAACACCATGCGCGCTTGTGCATCAAGCCCTCGCAGCTGTTGCTCACTGTGAGTTAAGCTGTTTTGGCGCTCGGCTAACAGCTCAAGACCGTGATCAAATTGCATTTGCGCATTTTGTAACTGCGTAGCCAATACATGACGTTGCTGCTCAAGCTCACATACCTGCAGTTCATACTGCTGTTGCTGATCAAAATGTAAATGCTGGCTGGCATCCAAATCATTATTAAGCCGCTGCTGATCTGCTCGCAGCTCAACAATAAACGCATCACGCTGCTCAACCACACTCATCGCATGATGAAGTTGCTCACCGATTGAATTTAAATGCGTTTGTAAGCGCTGAATCTCCGCAGTGGTTTTGCGCAACTCAGCAGCATTACCCTGTTCATAGAAAAACTCAACCACAGCTTGCGGATGACTCTTTGCATACTCAAGAAAAGCTAAAACAGACTCAGGAACATCACTACCAACAGCTAATACTCCCAAGCCAAAAGCAAAGGGAAACTCAAATGCGGAATATTGCTTTTCCAGTTCAGCCCACAATTGCCAAACTGCAAAATCACTGTGACGTACATTTGTATCGTGAAACAGCACCACACCGCGCGCACTCATTTTTGGTAGCCACGACTCAAAGTCATGCTTAACCGCGTCGTAAGTATGTAATCCATCAATATGCAGTACATCTACGGAGCCATCAGGAAAATGCGCTAATGCCTCATCAAAAGTCATACGCAGTAAAGATGAAAAGCTGCTATAGCGTGGGTTATGCCAAGCCACTAAATCATCATAGACTTCACTGCTGTACTCACCAGCGTGCTCATCACCTTGCCAAGTATCGACAGCGTAACAACGCGTCGGCAATTGCTGCTGTACCACACCCTGGCAAAATGCACTGTATGAGTCACCTTTATGCGTACCCAGCTCAACATACACATTTGGTTTTGCCATATCCAACAAAGCTAAGGCAAAAGGAATATGACGATGCCAAGATTCGATATCGGTCAGACGCTCAGGAGCGGTCATCACTCCAGTATATTGAGACAAGCTAAATTGTGTATTCATAAATTACCGAATTATTTTACAAAGCTCTGTATACAAAAAAGAGCATAATATATAAAAAGCACTTATCAACTTAAAATTTTTCAACCCAATACTTAACACGTGCGCTAAGCATCTAGGCCTGACTTATTGGCACTGTACAGTTTGATGAATGATGTTTTGTCGCTCACAAGCGGCCTTATCAAGCGGTAAGCTGTAAGTCAAAGGCGCCACATAATAAAAACAGCCGGCAAGCGTTACAGCCAATATCACCACAGCTTTAAAAGATTGGCTAGAAAACCGCTGACTGATCTCTATGCACAATAAAAAAACCAACAAAAACACAATATAAGAAAATAACAGGCCAATAAAGTAGTGATATAAATACATCACTCGCTGCTCACTTAACCACCAATGCAGTGCCATAAAAGCCAAATAGGCAACGACAAAAACTTCTAAGAGCTGATAAATACTTTTACCACGCTCCGTCAGTTTCAAACCAAGCAACCGATGATAGATTATAAAAGCCAGTGCCAAACTTATAGCAAGCACACCAAGCGCCCAGCCTAAATGATTACCCGCTAACTGAACATAACGTGTGTAACCATTTGCAGAATCCCAGCGATAATTAATGTTGCGTTGCTCCAAAGGCCACATCCAGACTGGAGATCCTGTTTCTATAGGTGAATCCAAATCTAAAGTAGCAACGCCTAAATGCTCGCTTTTCATAAATGTATAGTAATCAACGATAGCATTGCCTAACACTTCAATATCTAGTGCTCGTGTGCCTTGTAAATACTCCAAGTAGACAGGCGACATAAATGTTGTATCTTTTGTATAGATAGGTGACGTCTGTTCAGGTAGTTGATCTGTGATCAGTACGCTGACATAGAAAATACTAGCCATCACAGCAACTGCACCAAAAAAAGCAGATAGCGCTTTCTTTAGTAGCTGCACAAAAAAATTCAAATCAACAGTTTTAAGCCGATAAAAATAACCCGTTTCTTTAAAAAACAAAAAAACAAAAAACACTGCCAACACTATAGCGTTAACCTTGACCATCACAGCCAGCCCACATAAACAACCAAGCCATGCATACTGCCAACTTTTTATAGGTTTATGACCGAGCCAGTAGCTAATGATACTCAATAAAAATAGTAAAACAAAAAATAGCTGAAATGCATCTAAATGTGCAGCTCTAAAATGTACTGCAAAGGCATTTTCAAAGATAAACAAGCTACTTAAAAACATCGCGTATAAAGTATTTCGAGTCAAACGCAGCGCAATAAAATAAAACACTATGCACGATAAAAACCCAAAAACAGTCGACATTAACCGCATACCAAAAAAACTAAAGCCTGCAGGCAAATCATCACCCGAAATGTATTTATCAAATACAAGTCGATGCTTATCAATATCAGCATTTGTATCAGCGAGCATCTCACCTGCAGCAATTAACATTTTACCAAGAGGTGGATGCGCTTCAAAATGCGCCACACCTTCAATATAACGTTGCGCAGAGGTTAAATGGTAATTCTCATCCCAGATGATATTTTGCTGAGTATCGTATGCAAAAAAATATACTAGCGACGAAAAAAGCAACACATTTAGCAGAGGTAAAATCTGGTCCACATGCGAGATCAAGCGTTTTTTATCTATCAGATTAACCACGAGGGGCAATCTCCGCACCGCCTTGCGCGACCACTTGTATCTCTTCTGCTTCGACGATAAAAGTAACCTCATCTAGAACTATAGTGCCCGTCAAGTGTGGACTGGCCTGTGATTTAAAAGCATAGGCATCATAAATCCAGTGATGCTGTACATGTGTATCTTGTGTTCCCGACCCTAAGGCTATGCCTACAGTGTATTCACCCGTTGCTAATAACGGCATAGCAAAAGTAAAACGTAAAATCTGAGTTTGCTCAGCCTTAATAAACACCCAGTTTTTAGCAAATTCTAAACTGTTTTCACCAAATAAAGGCTGTCCGAGGCGGTCACGCACAAAAAACCCCAGAATAGGTCGCTGAATATCTTTAAACGCTGTGCATTTAACCTCAAGAGTCACTTGTTGCGCACGGTCTAATAACATCAGCTCGCTGCCACTCTCTGACAAAAGACGACACGAAAGAATGTGCGCCTCACCTGTACCAAATTCACCTTGCGCAGTAATTGCATGTTCGCCTTGGCTCTCTGCTGTTGAGTCGTGATAGTCAGCATCGCGTTCTTGGTGCAATAAAGAAATATAGGCTTCACTTACCGGCTTTGCATCGCCTAGTAATTTCATACGACCTTTTTCCAGCCACAAGGCGCGGTCACATAAGCTAATAACCGAGTGCGTGTCATGACTGACGAAAATTAACGTGCCACGCGCCTTAAAATCACGTAAAAACCGCATACATTTCTGGGTAAAATAAGCATCGCCCACAGCTAACGCTTCATCAATCACCAGGATATCCGCATCAAGATGCGCGATCACTGCAAAGGCTAAACGCACAAACATACCACTAGAGTATGTTTTAACCGGCTGATCAATAAAGTCGCCAATTTCTGCAAACCGCAAAATCGAATCTAAACGTTCGTCAATACTGGCTTTGCTAAGCCCATATACAGCACAACTCATATAGATGTTTTCACGCCCAGTGAAATCCATACTAAAACCTGCGCCCAGCTCTAATAGTGCAGCGATACGACCCTTAATCTGCACGCTACCAGCCGTCGGCTCAAGAATTCCACATAACACCTGCAATAGAGTTGACTTGCCTGAGCCGTTACGGCCAATGACAGCGAGAGTCTCACCTTTTTTTATGTCCAATGAGACATCAGCTAATGCATAAATATGGGTTGGCTCACGCAATTGCGCACCAAATAGCACATTCATTAACCGATGCACAGGTGATTTATAAATATGGTAGGTTTTGCTGACGTTCTGAATGGATACCGCGGTTTCAAAGGACATCCGCAAACCCCTTACGCACTTTAGAGAAAAACCACAAACCGGCTGCAGCGGATAGAACTGCAGCCGTTAAATAGATCAAGTAAGCTGACAAACTTGGTAACTGTCCTAAAAACAATGCCCCCCGCCCCATCTCAACGGCATATGTCAGTGGGTTTAATAACAGCCAACTACGATATTGCTCTGGAATAGCTGAAGCAGGATAGAAGATCGGCGCCATAAACATCATTATCGTAATAAACATCGGCATAATTTGCGTGATGTCACGGAAGTAAACACCAATCCCAGCGATCAACCAGGCTAAGCCCAGTGCAAAAAAAACAATAGGCAAAAAAACAAATGGCAAAAATAATGTTTGCCATGGCCATAAGCCCTGAAAGAGCAAAACGGCTAGCAATAGCACAATTAAACTAATCAACGCATGAAAGGTACCGCTGATAACAGGCACCATGGGTAACAACCATAAAGGGAAAATAATTTTTTTAACATAACTGGCATGTTGCTGCATCAGAGAGGGTGCTCTCGACATGCTCTCAGCCAATACGCCATGCAAAATAATCCCTATAAATAGGTTGAGCGCAAAAGCAGTTTTACTGGTACCACCGTCACCCCAACGCGCTTGAAACACCATACTAAACACAAAGGTATACACCGCGAGCATAATAAGAGGTGCAACAAAAGCCCAAACACCACCCATCATAGAGTCTTTATAACGGCCACTGATATCTCGTTTAACCAGCTCTTTTAGTAAAAAAATATTATTTTTTAAGTCCATGCGATGCCTATGCTAACTCAAATAAATGCAGCCTTCGTCAGTGACTACTCTGTAATTATCTCATGTGCCCATGGCCATAAGTGCCATGCAGTAGCATCTTTTAGAATGGCAGACTCCAAGCAGCACGCTAAGCTTTGCGCAAGCTCATCCACACTATCTTGATGATATAACACTTGGATATTAACATTACGTGCCGCAGTGTTTAAATCCAGTACGGAAGTATACAGCACTACAGGTATTTTCTTCTTCACTACCAAGCGCAGTAAAGCACTCGCAAAATAGGCACGTTTACCCAATAGAGATACCTCAGCAGCATGCGCTGGATTTGTTGGAATATCAGGCATCACACCAACAGGCTGCTGATGACGCACCAAGCGACGCACCAAAGCGTTTAACTCGCTTTGTTCATCACCCACGCGAATAGGCTCTGTTTTAGTCAGACGAAAAATTGAGCGCAAACGCACCCAAAAGAACCAATAATTAAAGTGCTCGCCGCGAGCTGGCTTTGGCGGAGGTCGATATAAAGCCGCCATCTGCAAACCATGCTGTTGAAAATAGCGTAACGCCCAAAACCCTTGTCCATAATGAAAGGTTACAAACAAAACAGCGGGGTACTGCTGTGCATCAGGCAAAGGATCACCAGAAACATGCCAATAACGGCGCAACCAGCCCGAGGTTACACACCATGACTTATAGTAATCGACTAAATCAACTAAACGGTGCAGACGCATTTGTCGAATAGTAACGTCTTCGTTACAACCCATACCATGCAAGCGCATATTTTCTAATGCTTGCGTGTCAAATTCGCTGCTGCCTAAACCAAATCGCGTTAAAAAACGCAAGACTTTAAAGCTTAGCGCCCAGGGCAAGCACAATGCTAAAAACGCCAATAACAAATGTCGCGCAATATGCCTTAACTCTATCAACATGGTTATTTATGCGCCCATTAAATACGGTGGGATTTTATAACAAAAAAGCCGCATACGTTTAAGCATGCGGCTTAACAAAAACAGTGATGTCTGCACAAGTTTATCAAGCCAAACAATCTGTCGTGGTTGATAGACCTCAAAAAACTACTTCTGTTGCATTTTTTTCACAAAATCCTTCATAGCTTCTTCATCGACTTTGATTTCTGAGCTAGAACGGAATTTGCTAACAATTTCATCACGTTTTGCATCTTTAAAGACACGCTTTTGTTCGTCAATCAAAAATGGCTTAACATCATCAAATGGTTGCAGGCCTGCTTTACGCTTATCAAGCAGATGAATGATGTGATAGCCAAACGATGTTTTGATTGGCTGGCTAATTTCGCCTTTTTTCATAGCAAATGCTGCATTAGCAAAAGGCTCAACCATAGCTTCGCGCACAAAAAAGCCTAAATCACCAGAGTTATCTACAGCACTAGGATCATCTGAATGCTCTTTAGCTAAATCAGCAAAAACTTTTTTACCTTTTTTAGCTTCAGTATATAACTCTTGTGCTTTTTTCAGTGCAGCAGCATCATTTTGTTTATCACTAACTTCGATCAAAATATGCTCGGCACGCACCTGCGCAGGTACATCGAAGCGCTTAGAATCAGTTAAATAAGCTTCTTTTGCCAGAGCTTCATAGTTTGGCTCTTTTGCTGAGGCGTAATAATCATCAACCAAAGCTTCGGTAAGCAAACGATTATGACTATAATCCTGTTGCACTTGCACACTTGGGTTTTTATCCAGGCCCTTAGCCCGCGCAGCATCAGCCATTACTTTTATAGTAAAGTAATCAGCCAAAAAGCCACGCATATTCTTCTCTTTACCACGCATACTTCCCTGCTGAGTCTCGGGCACTAGATACTCAACAGCTGCCTCAAACTCTGCAGTAGTAACAGACACAGCGCCATCACTCAATAAAACTCTATCTGCAGAAAAAGCAAGCGGCAGTTGCGCAAAAAACCCAAAGAAAACACTAACTGCAAGTACTTTTTTTTTCATAAATTTATCTCGGCGTTCCTGTAACTTCTAAATAGTAAGCACAGCCATTTGACATAGCACAGTTACCTTTTGAGCTTGCTGTAACGCCTTGAGCACCACCGATGCCATCAGCCACATTTACATAATATGTACCAGCAGTTAACTTGCAGTACGTTGTATCTCCTGCAGCAGGGATGTTAGTCACATACCTCAGCGAGCTTTCATTTGAAATTGCAGATGAACAAGCACTACTCGAAAGCGCCGCTTGCCCAGGTTGCTCACTAACCCAGACATTAAAGCGCGCATTGCCACTACCTGGGTTCGGTCCAAAGGCCAATGTACCTACGTAAGAATCTGTAGAATTCACATTAATTTTATAATAATGATATTTTTCAGCCTTACCAACATAAGCACCTGCTCGCGGCACTATGGGGAAATTAAATTTAGCCCAACCACTTGAAAAATCCTTACCACCTGGTGCCGCTGTAACTGCTCCACCAGAAGAACTACTTGAACTGCTTGAACTGCTTGAACTGCTTGAACTGCTTGAACTGCTTGAACTGCTTGAACCATCTGAGCCAGAAGACTCATCACCACCTAGCCGTTCACAACCAGTGACTCCTATCAGTCTAACTTCATTGTTTTCAAAAGTGACCCGACTGACCTCACCACAGCGCTCCTCTCCAAAGAACAAAGGCGAAGATGTTGTACTGGCATTAGCCGTCATAAGTACAGCCGCACCAACACCTAAAGTGAGAGCACTAATTGCTACTGATAATTCTTTACGCATAAACTGATCCTCTGCTTTTTTGCAGGCCAACACACTAACATTACAGTAGGCTAGCATATTAAGAGTTTTTTTGCTAGACAGAATACTCACTTAAAATTTTATCTAAAAAAAACGGAGCCTTTAGGCTCCGTTTTATTCAACTAACTAGAAAATAATTATTTATCTAGTGTTGTTGTTGCTTTATGATCAAATGTTGCGCCGTAGTTAGACAATAGTCCGCCTACATCACCATTCTGAGTAACAATCACTGAGTGACCAATTACAGGTAAGCCATCTAACGCTGTAACAACTGGAGTACCAGTGTGTCCAATAAGAGCTAGCTTACGATCAGCAGCAGGCAATCCATTTGCAGCTGCAGTAAAGTCGATATCAATCCAACCCTGAGTATAAGCCGCATCAAGCGCTAGGTTATGCTGAACAAATTTACCACCTAACACATTACTACCAGAAATACTGAAGATGTTAGTCTCATGGCACAATGAAATAGTATTGTCAAATTCAGGCTGTGGAGAGAACTGACCTTCTTCTAACTGCAAGCGACGCTCTTCGTTGTCAGTGTAAACAACTTGAATTTTCTCACACGCTTGCGCAGTTTTTTTGTTCCATCCAGCTGTGAAAGGAGTCGCAACAGCATGCAGATCACCAGTAAGCAGACCATTCACATAGTGACGCTTAGTAGGGAAAGTGATAACCATATCTGTTTGCGCATTCAAAGCTGCACCAACGATATAGTCATTCTGGATGTTTTCTTTCATCAAGATAGCACTGACTGCATCATAACCATTAGCTACTGTCGCTTTACTACCGTCTTTAAATGCTACAGCAGGGAATACGTCAGAGAAGTTAGGTGAAGTACTACCTGGCTTGTAGTGACGAGCAGCAGGTAGAGTAGCATCGATTGTGTTATCAACTGCCACAGCATCGTAGCTTGACTGCCAACCAGCATCAACGTTTACCACTGCAGCTGTACCGTACAAACCACCTGTTGGCGGAGTTACACCAACTGCAGCAGAAGTAGCCCAAATGCCACCAGCATTAAACGCATTACGGACTGCATTACAGTCACCTGGAACGCCATTTACGTGTTCAATAGACTGCTTGACAGTTTTAGTACCAGTAAGCACTAAACCAGCTGGCAATTCACCCATTTCAATCAGCTCAACGTGACCAACGCGCGCACGGTCTAGACCCATGAACTTAGCATCAGTAACGTCTTTCTTACTACCAGCGCCGTATTCGAAGTTAACGAAAGGCTGACCTGCGGTAGGAATCTGACCCGCTGTACAAGAATTATCTTGTGTAACTAGTACTGGATTACCAGCTGCGTTAAGAGTAACAGCACCACTCCAAACATCATAAGGAGAGAGGTACAAGTTAAAGTCGAGAACCTCTTTAGAGTTCATGCCTTCAACAAAACGAACTTTTACTGCTTTGTATGCTGCAGTAGTGTTAGTAACTGACACTGCAGTTACGTTACCATTTTCAGCAGTATAAACTGGGTAAAGTAAAACTTCACCGTGGCCATCTTGGTTTACGTTTGCTGCGTGCGCAGATGCGCCTGCAACGATAGCGGTTGCTAATGCAATTGCTTGTGTTAGTGATTTCTTCATCACGATATATTCCTTCTGGGCTCTAAAGTTACGTGTTGTTTTAGGTGTTACTTTTAAACAGGTACTGATGTTAATCAGCTAATTTCCGTTTTGCAAGCGCTACCATCATCAAATTTTTATAATACTGCAGGCCGGAGTCAATATTTATCGCTATCAACAACAGCTCATGCACAGCATCACACTTTGTAAAAACTGTTTGCGCTACTCAATTGGAGCAAGCGCGCTCTACTTTTTAAGCAGTACTCTTATCGTTTTAAAATTGAGGCTTGACCAGCCAATCCGACCGGCCAAGCTCAACCAACACGATACAGAGCTGTTTTGCCGCTACTGCCTTAGAGCGAGGATGAGTATAGGTTTATTCATGAAGCATAGCAAGGGACAACTCGCCTGCACTGCTTAAGCCGACAGACGGAATCACTCATCCAGCGGTCCGCGGCTAATAAGTCGCTTAAATGCTCTCTGCCAAGTATAAGGTATACGGCGTATAAGAGGTGACAAAATAGGCGCTTGGCGCACCGCCAGCAAACCTCTCAACACCTTCTGCCGCCAGCTAGGCTCTGGGGTTTGCGCTAATAGCAAAGCATTGCGCAGTTCATTCTGCACATACGCTAACGTGGCCTGCTTTTGCGGCAAATGTTTCTGCACACAGCATAAGTAGCGACCCGAAGTTTTTACGACTGATGCACCTGGTATGCGCCCAGTCTCTTGCTGTCCTAAAAAATCATAATAGAACGCTGCTGGAGCACGCCAATGCCAAAAACCATAACCTTCAGGTGGTGCATCTTGTAAATGAAACTGGCGAATCTCATGCAACAGAGCAAGCCACTCTTGCGCACTGGCACTATGCATCAACAGCCAGCTCAGCGGCCGCCCTTGCAAGCGCTCTGGAAACACTCCAACATTGCTAGCCAACACAGGAAGACCTGCGCGCAAACCCACACTAAGGGTGTAGCTCCACGTTTCTGGACACTGCGCCGGCAACCATAATAGATGCGGTTCTATCTCGGCGACCAAACGTGCGACATTGGCGTCTTCATAAGCACCGAGCCGCTGCACATTGGCTGGCAGTGGCAAATGACAACTGCCAAGCAAGATAAACTCAAAAGCGTTTGTACTTACTAAGACTTGCTGTGCAACACGAGCCAGCACGTGCGCACCTTTTTCTGCTCCTAACATACCAAGACACAGCACACGCAGCGGCTCAGTATCCGCTAAAGCACGCAAACTGGGCTGCGGATACGCTCTAGCCCACTCGGCTTCAGGATGCGCTCTATATAGAACGTTGATCTGTCTCGCAAGTTGCGGCAAGCATTGCTGCAAGCGCTCAATCATTAATTCGCTCGGAACAATCACTCTTTCTGCATGCTCGGCCAATAACTGTAGAGCATCAGCAACAGCCTGCTTGCCTTTAGGCAGGGCTGACAAACCTTGTTTAAACCACGCAGGATCAAAA
The DNA here is from genome assembly GCF_905120345.1 of Denitrificimonas caeni. Taxonomy (GTDB): domain Bacteria; phylum Pseudomonadota; class Gammaproteobacteria; order Pseudomonadales; family Pseudomonadaceae; genus Denitrificimonas; species Denitrificimonas caeni_A. Next base: position 94,986 of record NZ_CAJHOA010000004.1, read on the forward strand.
CATCCTTTTGCGTTCACAAGACTAGGGTGCCCCGTGAATATACTATGGTCATGCAAAGTCAGATCATAAGGAATGCCCAACTCAAGCAGTTGCTTAAAAAAGCTTAAGGTATAGCCTTCAACATGATGTATATGCATACGTGAAATGCCTAAAGCTCGTAAGAACGCCCACAAAGCTTGTGCATCGCGCGGCCACTTAAAAGCCAAACGCATATACTGCTCTGCTGGTACGGCATCTTCATGCTGAGTTATATTTTGTGCAAAACTTGGGCACGCCAGCCCATCACGCACAGCGTCTAAGCAAGGTAGCGTTAAGCCCAACAGATTTTTATACAACATCGGACGCAACACAATGACATGCGCACGTCCTGCCAGTACCGTAATCAACTCTTGAACATGCCGCTCAACACCACCGCCCATGCCATGGCTTACCATCAATATCCGCGGCAAAGGAGAAGCTGTCAAAGCTTCTAAGCGTGCTTCTATGGCAGAAAACTCGTTACTTAGCATGCATCACCTTGCGCGACAGGCCAGCGACCATCAAACACACGTGGCGCATAGTCGAAATCTGTACAGGCTCGAGTATTATCGGCCAGTTGATCTTCTTTAGCCCGCGCCAATAAGGCTGACGACCAGTCAGTACGACCTTTAAAGTAGCGCATAAAATAAATACCGACATGCAAAAAAATCAAAGGTATAACAATAATACGTGGGCTTCGTTGATTATCGACAAAAACTCGTTGTGCTAACTGTTTGACACTCAACTGCTCGGCACCACCTAACTCATAAACCTGACCAATACTTGCTTGACTGTTTAACGCAAGTATCACGGCTGCAGCAACATCTGCCACATGCACTGGCTGACGTAGACCAGAAGATTGTGCTGGTATAGGCAAACAATGATAGCGCCGCGCAAAGCGTTGCATCACGGCGATAGTACCATCGCGGCCAACACCGTAAAGCATGGTCGGTCGTAATATTGTTAAGCGGTGTCCATCGCGCATCGCTAAGGCTTGAGCGTGTTGTTCGGCTCGAGCTAAACGCTCAGCTTGGTCGCGCTCACGCTCAGAAGGAGAATGCGCTTTAGCAGTAACACTGCAAGTGCTGATAGCAATGATTCGCAAAGATCGTGACTGTGAAAAAAGCGCCTGCTGCTCTAATAAAACTGGCAGCAACTCAATGGACGCCAAATGCAATAACATGTCTACCTGCTCTGGGATAGCTACAGACTCGGTCAAGTCAACATTAGCCCATACTAAAGAGGCAGTGTTATTCGTGACTCTGCACTGCTGGCGACTCCATGCGGTTACTTGATACCCATGTCGCAACAATAAAGGTAACAACACATCACCAATCTGCGAACTAGCACCAGTCACTAGGCAATTTCGATTCATAGGGCAAACCCGTTTAACGAGCAAATCGTACCCGCTTAATAAGGGCACTGAAAATCTGCGCACAAGCATGCGCCATAACTAAAGGCGCTAACAGAGGTATTAGGCTTCGCTGCCACCCACCGTGCTTATAAAAAAACCGCAGCATACTTTTATGCTTATGTATAATTACCCGTAAAGGCATATGCGCACTGCTAACACCCTGAGTATGCTCAATTGTAATAAAGGGTACAAAAAACACATCCCAACGCTGTATTGCCATGCGAGCACAATAATCTAAATCCTCGAAATGCAAGAAAAACCCTGTATCAAACCCCTCTATAGATTCATGCGCAGCACGACGAATTAACATGCAGGCACCAGAAATAGAACCCACTACTTGCACGTCTTGCGGTAGAGGTCTTAACGTATGGTTAAACTCTAGCCGATGAAAAACTTTATGCAGACGCAGGCCATGCGCTAACGTCAGCAAGGGCGTCGGTTGATCCCGACGACAGCCTCGTTGCTCGCTGCCATCAGGATTTACGACAAAACAACCTAAAACACCAGCTTGCGGATATTTCTGTGCGCACTCAAGTAAGCCATACAAACTATTTTCAGGCACATAGGTATCGGGGTTTAACAGCATAAAAAATGCTGTATTACTCAATACAACACCTTGATTAACAGCAGCAGAAAACCCTATATTCTGATCATTACAAACGACCTGAACTCGATCTTTAGGGAGCCCCTCAAGCAGCTGAAGACTGCTATCTACAGATGCATTATCAATAATAATGCAACGCGTGCGCAAACCTCTGCTCGCCAACACAGAATCGATGCAAGTGCGCAATGCGCTGCCAGCATTGTAATTCACGATAACAACGTCAAGCGCTGTAGTATTTAAGCAAGTATCCGTCACAATGATCCAAGTACACTGATAGAAAGGAATATGCTGCGCCGCTCAAATGCTGCACACCTGTTTAACCCACACATAATAAGAGGGCTACTTTAGCGTCATTTGAGCGTTGCGTTGTACATAAGTTCTAGTTTTTGACGAAAACGCACCGAGATACTTGGTTCAATCAACAGCGGTTTGTACAAAACCGCGCATTACACCAAAATATCCAGGCTGCCGCCAGCGTTAAATTGGTTTCTTCAATGTCTTTGAGGCAGTGTATCTTTTTGAGTAATACAACCTAACCACCAAAGGAAGCACGACAAAGCAGCAGCTAAAACAGCCAGCAAGCCCGGTAAAAACAAGACCGCATGTTTTTGCATTTCTATGTAACCATCACCGAATACTGATGAAAAGACAGCATAGCCACATGTCAAACCGCCCAAGCATGCCAAGAATAAAAAACCACGCAACTCACTCGCCAGACGCGAATACGGTCGAATACTCTTTATTAGTAACATCCATAACACTGGATTTATCAGCATCACGCTTACTACCAACCCTTTAAAAACAACCTCAGGCAGACGCATCAGCCAAGTGCTTGCCGCTATGCTTTGCGCAACCTTTAATTTAACAGTTGCAGTCTTACTATCGGGAACAATAACACCAAGATAGACAGGATAAAGAGGTCTAATTTCGCTTAGCCCACGCCACACTGGGGTAAAAAAAGTTGAGGGTTGGCTAGCGAATAACGATAGTAATTGGCTACGCTTAACATTAAAGACTTCAGGGCAAGGATGACCGTTAGCAAGCTCGGGGCTGTACCATGAATAACCAATCGCTACAGCACAGTGTTCCGGCAATCCTAAATGAGTAAGCGCCGCATGCTGGTCATTGGCCGCAGGTAGCACTGCCATTAAAAAGGTATTGGTCTTATTGGCTTTAAAAGCGCCAGTTTCCGGCCCCAAATGCTCCACATTAATCATGCTATAGACTATCGGTAACGCAATGCCCAAACTCAGGAAAACCAATACCTCTCGCCACGCTTGAAAGCGCACTAAGCTGATGACGGCAAAGATAACGCATAACAGACTGGCAAAAATACTCCACTGCAACTTGCTCAAACCTAACCAGCACAAAGAAAAAACCAACAACATTAAAAGCTTATAATCGCTTTTCTCTACGCTAGTAAGCCACTGTGCACCAAGAATAAAAATAAGCAGCATTGCACTGATCACAGAGAACTCTGCATACATAGTGTTTACGTAAGCAAGCACGCTCCAATCCAAGAAAACCAGCAAAAAAACCAGATAAGCAGAGACCCGCGTGTCACCCGCAAGATAAAAAGCCAGTAAAAAAAACGTAGCAAAGCATAACAATTTAACACCGGCATACTGCCAGTAAGGGACAACAGCACCTGGCTTATGTAAAAGCGCTACGATATGTGCAAAAAAGTTATCGGTTGAAAACACACAATGACTCATTTGCACATCTGCGTCATAGATTAAATTTGGCGATGGGGCAAAAGGATAACCACTGGTTTTCACAAGATCAGCATGGTTATGCCACAGCCCCATACAAGACGACTGCCGAATAAAGTCCGAGTTATTTGCATAGCCGATAACCGGGTCAAACAGAGTCATCCAGCATATAAAAAATATGCAAAGCACCAGTAAGACGATAAGAATATGTCGAAAACACGGATAATAAGCTCGCACACGGCGTCCTTGAGCAATAGCTAACTAAGAACCCAACACGATAGCGCATCGACGCCATCCTATAGTTGATAATCTTACATTCTCAAAAAGAACACACTATACTCAAAAGTCACGCTTAAATATGGCCTACAAGAGCATTTTATTGCTTAATTTATCCTTTACTGAGCTTCGCATGTCGACAATTATCATCGCTCTCACGTTACTCTGTGTCGCAGGGATTGCAGCTGGGCAAATTCTATTCAAAAAAGCTGCGATGCACTTACCCGCTCATCCACAGATGATAGATTGGCTGCTCAATGGTTGGTTAATTGTTGCTCTTATTTTATATGGCATCACTACCCTTCTCTGGATTTGGGTATTGCGTCACGCCCCTCTACATCTTGCTTATCCTTTTATGGCTCTTGCATTTATTATCGTTCCGTTACTCAGCTACTATTTTTTAGGTGAGCCCCTCAATACTAAAACGTTTATAGGCGGCGCATTGATTGTGATTGGCGTCAGTCTTAGCGTCGCTCATTAGGTAAACCGTATGAAAATAGCTGTTGCTATCCCATGCTATCGGGTACGTAAACATGTTCTTGAGGTTATTCAGCGCATTCCTGATTCTGTATATCGCATCTATGCAGTAGATGATGCGTGCCCAGACTCCAGTGGCAAGTACATTGAAGAAAACTGTACAGACTCACGCGTTACTGTTTTGTACAACAGTAGCAATCAAGGTGTTGGCGGCGCGGTGATCACTGCTTATCGACAAGCAATTCTAGATGGTATGGATATTGTCGTGAAAATAGACGGCGACGGGCAAATGAACCCACAGCTGTTACCTCATTTTCTACGCCCTATCCTCGAGGGGCGCTGTGACTATACAAAAGGCAATCGTTTTTTCCGCCTAGAGTCACTAAAAGATATGCCCAAGACACGCTTATTAGGTAACGCTGCATTATCATTTATCAGCAAAGCAAGCTGTGGCTACTGGAATATCATGGATCCAACCAATGGCTATACAGCTATTCACTGCTCGGTGCTACGCGAGCTACCGTTGGAAAAAATTGCTACTCGCTATTTTTTTGAAACCGATATGTTATTTAGACTCAACACCTTGCGCGCAGTCGTACGCGATATACCGATGGATTCGGTATACGCAGACGAAGAGTCAAATTTAAAAGTAACGAGTGCACTACCTGAGTTTCTTAAAAAAAATCTGTCGCGCATGTTTCGACGCTACGGCTATAGCTACTGGTTACGCGATTTTAATATTGCCTCAATTTATAGCGTACTAGGTGTACTGCTAGTTGGGACAGGCTCAGTATTTGGGCTAGCGCACTGGCTGCAAAGTACACAATCAGGGCAATACACCTCAAGCGGCACGGTAATGCTCGCTGCATTGCCTATCATCATTGGCGTGCAGTTTTTAATTGCCTTTCTTCAGTACGATATGAGTCGTATACCCAGCGAACCAATCGCGCCGCAATTACCAGGCAGCCATGATGAGAAAATTTAACACTATTACCCTGCCAAAATTTCGGCTGACAATAGCCATTAGCGTGATCACGCTCTCGCTCAGTATCGCTTATTTAATCTATGCAATGACATCCTCCCAGATGTTTGGCCTGCTCACGCTTGACGCCACAGCCAGCTACTTACCTTTAGCAAATAAACTAATTGCAGCACCGCTAACAGTTTGGCAAGACCCTACGGCCATTACAGTAGCACCTGGCGGTTATGCATATATGGCGTTAGTGGGGGCAGACCCCGAACGAATTTTTATTTTAAATATCATTTTAGCGGTGCTGTCATTATTTTTAATATTTGATCTATGCCGTAGACTTGGTGGACTTATTGCCGGTCTTGCCGGGGCAGTACTTTATAGCTTTTCACCGTTACTGATTGAGGTCATAGTCCCTGTTCTGAACGAGCCACCCTACCTTTTTTTCACCCTACTATGGCTCTGGGGAACAGTTTTAATTCGTGACAAACCTGAAAAAAAATGGCCGATAATCATTTCAGGCTTAGCTTTATTATGTTCAATTTTAACGCGTGCAATTTATTTTTATTGGCTTTTCCCTGCGATTATCACTTGCTTATTAATCTATTTTTTATCTAAAGAAGCTGAATTAAAGAAACTCTGCTTACGCATTCTAGTAGCACACCTTATTGCAGTTGCAGGTGCCGGAGCATACACGCTACACAACTGGCAAACGCATGGAACACCTATGATCGCGACAGGAAGCGGAACGGCTTTATATTTCGGCAGTAACCCTGTCACGCTAGGTTATGAACCACCCTATTTACGCATGAGCCATGATGAATGGATGGTAACCGATAGAAAAAACAGTCATCTCACGCCTTATAATGATCGACGGCTCGCATGGACTGCTAAGCAAATGCTTAAAGATATGCCAGCAGAAAATTTAGCAGGACTCTACATCAATAAGCTCGGAGCCATCCTCTTTTTTAGTCAGGCCAACTTAACGCCTGCGGTATTTAATGACCGAGCATTTAGGATATTCTTACTTGTACTTGCTGCTATTGGGTTTTTTTATAATAGACGAAGTTTATTAGCAATAATGCTGTTCTTTGTACTGCTGTACGTTACAGCTGTGCATGTGCCTGCAATGTACAACCAGCGCTATAGTATTGGTGCACTTGATTTACCCTTGACGCTATTAGCAGCTCTCGGAGTCGCCCATCTCGTCAGATGCTATTCAAGTAAAAAACTGATTGCCAGTACCCTACTTCTTATCTTAGGCGGTATCACCGCTGGAACACTGCATCAACGCTACAGTCCGCCGCTTATGCCGGAAATTGACAAAGGTATTTCTCATCTAGCCTTAAAAGCAACATTAGATAACCTTGATCACAAGGGCTTTGCAGGCAACCCTTTGGTTGAGTCAGCCACTTTTGAAGATACGTCTGCAAGTATTATCTGGAAGAATATTTCCAATTATAAACGTGGTGGCACCCCAGTGATATCCATAGACGTTTTAGAAATGGATAAACGTTGTAAAAAAATAGATTTAATTTATACCGATAAAAACCAAAATATTTGGCAATCATCAATGCCGCTAAAGAAATCAAAAGCACCTCTAACCCTTACTATCGGTAGTCTCTCTTTAGATAATATAGATAAACTTGAGAGCCAATTAGAAATGAAATTTAAGTGCCCCGCTAACTCAACACTTAAAATTGGCGATATAGCCTTGTATGTGTCTCAAGCAGGCTTATATTATTATGAAAAAATACCAGAAAATTTAAAATAACATGAAATCTTCTTCTGGCGCACATTATATTGGTTTAGACCATATTCGAGCAGTCGCAGCGTTTTTAGTGATCACTTGGCACTTTATTCATGCGGGCCATGGCTACCCTGTAGCTTTTGAAGGAGCGCCATTTATTTTCCCTCTGGCTATCCTCGATGAAGGACATACAGGCGTTGCGCTATTTATGGCACTTAGTGGATATTTATTTGCCAAACTATTAAACGGAAAAAGAATTCTATACACTCAGTTCATATTCAATAGAGCGCTACGGCTTTTACCATTATTATTTATAGTTATATTAATTAATTACATTATTCATAAAACAAACAATGGCGACAGCATTGCATTTATCAAAAATATACTAATAGGTATTGCTCTTCCTACTCTGCCTAATGGCGGATGGTCTATAACAATAGAATTTCATTACTACTTACTTATTCCAATATTTCTTTGGATTATAAGAAAGTCACCTATCAATCTTATTGCACTACTCGCTATTGCAATAAGCCTACGTATTATTTTTTATACCATATATGGGGAGTCACAGTCACTTTCGTACTGGACGCTTTTAGGAAGAATTGATCAATTCACTTTAGGCATGCTGGCATTTCATCTAAGGGATAAAATATATAAACAACATAGCTTATTTATTTTATTATCGGTAATTTTCTTATTATTTTATTGGTACTTTGATAGCAAAGGAGGTTTTTATCAAAGCCCTGCTTACCCCTCACCAAGTAAATTATGGATTTTCATACCCACCATAGAAGCAGTATTCTATGCGTTTTTAATTGCTTGGTATGACAACTCATTTAAACACTCAGAGGGGCGTTTATCAAAAATAGTAAGTCAATTCGGTAAGTTTTCATATTCATTTTATCTATTGCACTTTTTTATTGTATTTAAAGCATCAGAATTTATTCACGAAAACATAATGGATATTTCAAACTTTTATATCGCATGCCTATGGAGCTTAGTTTTTTATATCTGTATGTATCCCATCGGATATATTAGCTATAAATATATAGAGTCACCATTCTTAAAAACAAGAAAACCATATTTATTATAATAAATTTTCTTTTTTCAGATTATCAAATAAAAGTTTCGTGTAACGCTTTTTATCTCTATAATCTATATGTGACTCATCAGGAAGGACAAATTTCTCCATACCTGGTATATCTTCAGATAAAACACCTTTTATATCCATCTTACTTATAAAGGCATCCCAGTAAAGATGTCGTGGATAACCTTTATTAGAAAGCGTTATTTGCCGTCCATAAACAGGCGGATTATAAAAAATAACATCTCCACCTCTAGCCTTAATATCCTCAACCCATCTCTTAACGGGTCTTAAATCACTGAGCCACTGTTCTGGTGTAGGTGCAGGGTTATCGATAAGATCCTGACTAAGAATATTATAGAAATTATTTGCAAGTGCAGTACTATCGACTACTAAAAGATCAAGTTTACTATTTCTATTGGGCTGCATATTGGCGTTAGGCTTATTTGGCAAGCCCTGGTCTGAAAGTGATCTATTTATTAAACTTAGAATACCAAATTCTGGATTTGTAAAAATAAGTTTATTTTGTAAGTGGCTCAAAATAGTTTGATGAATATATTTATTTGGCGTAAACACGTCATGATAGTGATCAACATAGTACTGCTGCATAAAATGATTAGGCTCTGAGAGCCCACGGCTATCTATATCGACAATAATCACTCCATTAAAAGAAGTATCTTTGGCTAAATCTTTTAATGCCATCATGGGGTAGTGTCCGTTAATGGCTAACATAACGGGATAATACTCCTGCATATTATTCTTAATCCACTTCATATCGATGCCAAACAATGTTCGAGAGGCACCTAAAAAAACTAAGGGTTTTTTCTTACTTTGATACACTTTTGAGCGTTGCAATGCCCAAAGATCCTTAGTATCGACTACAGATGCGCTATAACCCATTGAACGAAAATAACGTTCATAACCGATCAAAACTAACACACTAAAGAAAAGGCTAAATATATAAATAAGCAACCAGTTTTTATTGAGCCAATGACTAGAATTGGAAGTATATAAATGCATTACTACCTCCAGGCGTTAACGAGATGAAGACCATTAGAAAAGAAATTAGAATTATTAGAAAAATAGGATTTAGCTTTTTAATTAACTCTTCAAATGATATGTTTTTGAAAAGAAGGTGAATAAACACTATAATAAAGAACACATATAGTGAAGTCTTATATTGTGCGCTTATCATTGAAAACCCAGACACTGCAGCATTAAGGTCAATTAACTTTAGCGTAAAAGAAGCCGCTTGAGTAACACTCTCTGCTCTAAACCAGACCCAAGCATACATAATTGCGAGCAATGTAAAAAACCAAGAAAAAACAACTATTACTAAATAAGGAACGAAGTGTAAATACTTAGTTGTTTTTTTCATAAACCGCTCAAAAATCAAATACGCACCGTGTAAACCGCCCCAAATTATAAATGTCCAAGCAGCACCGTGCCATAACCCCCCAATCAGCATGGTTAGTAATAGGTTTCTATAGGTAAATAATGTGCCTTTCCTATTACCGCCTAAAGGTATATAGAGGTAATCCCTCAGCCAAGTAGAAAGTGAAATATGCCATCGCTGCCAGAAGTCAGCAAAGCCAACGGCACTGTACGGATTACGAAAGTTTATAGGCAATCTAAACCCAAGACATAATGCAGCGCCAATCGCACATGTAGAGTAGCCTGCAAAGTCACAAAATATTTGACCTGTGAAAGCTGCAGTACCTATCCATGCATGCACAGAAGAAACATTATTTTCTGCAAATATCTGGTTAGCAACAGGGGCAAAAACACCATCTGCGAGTACCACTTTCTCAAAAAGACCCAGCAATAAAAGTGTAAGCCCGACACCCAATCCTTCAGCAGACGACCGTCTTGGCTGTTCGATTTGCTCGCGCATTTGAGTCCAGCGTACGATAGGTCCTGCGACTAATTGCGGAAAAAAGGCTACATATAACGAGTAATCTCGCCAATTCTGAGTAGGTTCGAATTTCTTCCTATAGATGTCTATACAGTACGATAAGGAGTGAAAGGTATAAAAGGAAATTCCAAGAGGCAGAATAATATTAAATTCATATTTGCCAAGCACGAAACCAAAGCCAGATAAAATATCATTAAGCGCATCAAGAAAAAAATTAATATATTTAAAATAAAACAATATACTTAAATTTATAAAAACAATTGAAATCAAATATAGTTTTCTTTTCCCTTTCTCACTTTTTGACATTTTCTTTGCTAGCCACCAGTCAATGGTTGAACTAAAAATCAACAATGGTAAAAATAGCGGATTCCAGGCAGAGTAAAAAAGATAACTTGAAAGTAATAGAATATTTTTCTTATGCTGCCATGAACTGAAATAGTTATATGCCAACAACACAATTGCAAAAAAAACAACAAAAGTTAAGGAGTCAAACTGCATATACTTTACTCGACATATTAAAGTTCACACACAAATTCATCTGAAACGCCATAAACATGAGTACTGCTATCTATTTTAGTATTGCTTAGCACGTAACCTATAAAGCCTGAATTTAGCGCTAAAGGATCAATAGCTTCAGCAACATCAGTGCGCTGGCTGCCAGTTAGAGCAAAGCCTACAACCTGATTACTACTATCAACAAAAACAATAGAGTCAGGGACTTTATGAAGGTTTTTATCGAAAGCCCACCCCAATACACGTGAATACCCCGATGAATTTACAACCTCTTCAATTTTATCTAAGTATATATCGCATTTTGTTTTTGGTTTAAGAGTAAATTCATCACCAAAATAATACATATCTTTAATATATTTTTCATTAAATATGGAGATACTCTTATCTTTAGCAGGCTTAATAATCGTAAAAAGACGATCTGTATTAAAGTAAACACGGTCAAGCATTTTGTCATCATGCACACCTAGCGCTGCAGCAACAGCGGCAACCTTATGTACATGCAAATGTACCGGGGTAGTTAATGCTCTTCCCTGTACAGGCAATAAAGCCAAGGGAAAAAACAAAAGTGCTATATATGTAAACGAATTACTCTTAACTCTCTTATAATTCATTGCTGTTAATATAACTAACAAACAACACCAGTTGAGGATTGCTGGCGTCATGTAACGGCTCGGTATGTTAGGATCGTAACCCGCTCTACCGAGTGAGGTAAGCAATGCTGTACCCCCGACAAAAACCAGAAAGGCAAGCAAGCCTGATAGCTTTAAATACTTCTCATCGTCGTTAACCCGAGAATACAAAATATACTTTAATGCCCACAAACAACCCAGTAAAAACACGCCTCCCATAGCCATAGCTAATCTTGAATAATTTACAAAAATACCGTAAAAAGGACCGCTCAAATATAATAAAAAATATCTAATAGTTTCTTTAGGATTATCAATAAAGCTTGAGAATAGAGAGGGATGCCCTGCAGGTTTTGTATAATCTATAAAATAAAAAAAGTATACGATACTCATAATTAAAGCTAATTTTGCAATATAACGCCAGCGCATACGAACTAACACTGCTAATGCAATCATTACTGGTAAAGCTAGCAAACCATTTGCCATAGTAACCGCTGATAGCATACCAAGCATGCAAGCCAATAAAAAAACTGGTAGCGAATTTTCTATTTTCGATTTTACTAGTGTAAGCATTGCCCAAAGCGGTAAAAGATAAGCCATATGAAATTGGCTTTGAAATGCCCAAGTATAGTTTTCACTCTGTAACCACGAAAAACATAAAACAATCAAAACGCCGGATACAGCATAATAAAGAAGCTTATCAGTATAATCTTTAACTAATCCACTTAGAACACTAATAAAAGTAACACATGTAAGCACACTAAATATCACGTTAAACGTAAACAAAAGAACCATTGAGCCTTTAAAATACTCAAGATCGAGCCAAAAAAAAGCTTTTGCTAAGACTATTCTATGCTCATTATGTAGCTCCCACCATGGCGTCCAGCCTTCATTAGCAGCTCGAAAATAAAACTCTAAATAACCATTCCACATATCCCAAAAAGGTACAGCAGAGTAATTATTATATGTACCAAAGGCAGTAGTAACAAAGTAGAAAAAAGAAAATAGAAAAATAATTACAACAAAAATCTTATTAAATATTAAATAATTTACATGTTTTTCATATAACATATTATTGCCTGTTGTCTATAAATCAAACTTATCTAAATCGTATTTTTTAATAAAAGACTAGATAGAAAAAGCTCTTGTAGGTTTTACATCACTAATTTTCAGGTGTTTTGGTTATTTTGGGTGATAACCGTAAACTACGCAAACTGCGTTTAACACTTTTCAGATGATTTACTAATGAAGGCCCGCGCGCCATAGCCACCCCCATCGCTAACACGTCAATCACCACTAAGTGAGCAATCCGCGAGGTCAACGGGGTATAAATCTCGGTGTCTTCTTGCACATCAATCGCCAAGTGAATACTGGCTAAATCGGCTAAAGGCGTATGACTGGGGCATAGAGTGATTAAAATTGCTCCTGTTTCCCGTACTAAATTTGCAGTGGTCAATAAATCTTTCGAGCGACCTGATTGCGAAATACAAATAGCCACATCAGTAGACTGTAAAGTCACTGCTGACATCGCTTGCATATGTGGGTCACTGTAGGCTGCAGCCGTTAGTAATAAGCGGAAAAACTTATGCTGCGCATCAGCAGCGACTGCACCTGAGGCACCAAAACCATAGAACTCCACGCGTTGGGCTTTGGCCATCACTGCAATAGCTTGCTCTAAGGCTTGCACATTAAGATGCTCACGCACTTCTATCAAAGTATGCAAGGTTGTATCAAAAATCTTTAATGCATAATCAGTAACTGCGTCATCCTCGCTGATCGCAAATTGTCCAAAACTCGCACCCGCCGCTAAGCTTTGCGCAAGCTTGAGTTTTAAGTCTTGGAAACCTTGGCAACCCACGGCCCTACAAAAACGCACAATCGTTGGTTCACTGACACCTACCACAGCTGCCAAGTCAGACATTGAGCTGTGCATTACCCCTGCCGGATCAGCTAAAACGTGCTGCGCTACTTTAACTTCTGATTTGCGCAGTGATTCGAGGGATTGAGCGATATGCTGTAACAGATTCAAAATGTTAGACTCATTTAGCGTGTGCCACAGTTATGTAGCGATTTTGTAGTTATACTACAACAGCTATTTATTCGCACGTTTTTCCCATAGGAGAGCAATCTTGAGCATGCCTTGTGACATGTTAGTATTTGGTGGCACGGGTGATTTGGCCCTGCATAAACTATTGCCGGCGCTGTATCACCTGCATCGCGAAAATCGCTTACCACAGGATATGCGCATCATTGGTATCTCTAGAAAATCACTCCCTCGCGAACATTACATTGACCTAGCCGGGCGTCACTGCCGCGCGCAAATTGAACGTAAAGATTTTTCTGAAACAAGCTGGCTAAGCTTTAGTGAACGTCTTGAATATTTCGCGATGAATGCCGAGCAAACAGCTGACTTTGGTCGTTTAGCGAGCTTTTTAGGTGTGAATGGTCAACGTGGCTGCATCTATTATTTAGCCACAGCACCACAACTGTTTGAAAGTATTGCCTCAAACTTGGCTTTGACCGGTTTAACCGGTGCCAATACGCGAATTGTTATCGAAAAACCGATTGGTCACTCCTTACAATCGGCATTGGCGATCAATGCCAAGATTGGTGAAGCGTTTAGTGAAGAACAAGTTTTTCGTATTGATCACTACCTGGGTAAAGAAACTGTACAAAATCTAATGGCTTTACGTTTTGCCAATGCTCTATTTGAACCCGTTTGGCGCGCAGCGCATATTGATCATGTACAAATAAGCGTGAACGAGACGATCGGTGTAGAGAACCGTGGGGAGTACTATGATCACGCCGGTGCTATGCGTGACATGCTGCAAAACCATCTACTGCAATTGCTTTGTCTCGTTGCGATGGAAGCTCCAGTGCGCTTTGATGCAGACTCGGTGCGCAATGAAAAAGTCAAAATTCTACAAGCGCTAAGACCCATAAGCGGTATGGATGTGCAAGATAAAACGGTGCGTGGGCAATATAGTGCAGGTCATGTCGGCGGGCATAATGCCTCAGCCTACTATTTTGAAAAAGGTGTAGATAACGACAGTGACACTGAAACTTTTGTCGCCTTGGAAGCAGAAATCGATAACTGGCGCTGGGCGGGTGTACCTTTTTACTTACGCACAGGAAAGCGCTTAGCGAAAAAAACATCCGAGATTGTCATTCAATTTAAACCCGTTCCGCACAGTTTATTCAACGACAGCCAAGCCAATCACTTGTTAATTCGCCTGCAACCAGAAGAGCGCATTAGCATTGAGTTAATGGCTAAAACGCCCGGCAAAGGTATGCACCTGGAACCCGTTGAATTAGAAATTAATCTAGCTAAAGCTTTTCAAGACAATCGGCGTTGGAAGGCTTACGAGCGCTTACTGCTGGATGTGATTGAAAACGATTCAACGCTATTTATGCGCCGTGATGAAGTGGAAGCAGCTTGGCAGTGGGTCGATCCAATTCTAAAAGGCTGGCAGCAGCATTACCAGCGTCCCAGGCCCTACCCAGCAGGTTCCAATGGGCCTGAGCAGGCGCACAGCTTGTTAGAAAAGAATGGCTGTGCATGGCACTGAATTATTCTATTTTATTACTGCAAGGCTAATACGATTAGCGCTGTACTTAGTGTTTAAAATAGAAAAGCAACTGTTGATAAACAACATAGCGGTGCATCCTAGAGTGAGACGAGACCTCATCATTCATCATAAATATTAAAAAACGGTGTAAGTGTAAGATTAAAGCGTCATGAATGAACTAAATGACAGTTAGTAATCAAAGAAGTTAATGCAGCATAGATAAGAAGGCTTGGTTTCAAGGCTATTATCCAACAGAATATGTTATGCTTTTGCATCGTTTAACGTAATATAACTTACTCGCACTGCGTAGAGTTTACGCTGCAAGCACTGTCGTTAAGCACAGTCTTTTTTGCTATTTGTATGACTACTTATACTTGGCAAGTACACGACGTTTCACACCTCACAATCTCAATGTAGAGTTTCAATTTTATGAAAAGCTGCTCGAGTTATGGATAAGCAGATATGTACTCGGTTATAAAGTTACTGCGCCCTCATCAGTATATAAAAAACGGATTTGTACTGCTGGGTCCGCTATTCGCTCACCAGTGGTCAACTCAAACATTAACTGAAGCTGCTCTGGCATTTTTTTCTTTCTGCTGCATGGCCAGTGCTGTTTATATATTAAATGACATCATGGATATTGATGCTGATAGAGAGCACCCCATTAAGCGCAATAGACCGTTGCCGAGTGGCGAGGTCTCACTATCGCTGGCAAAGCTCTTACTACTAGGGATGGTTACCGGGTCAATTTTACTCTCGCTAGCCGTTAGCCTTTGGGTAACGTTGTTTGTGTCGATCTACTTTGTGATGAATATTCTCTATTCATGGCGTCTCAAACATGTCGTGATTCTCGATGTGTTTATTATTTCAGCAGGATTTATGCTGCGTATATTGTCCGGCACAGTGGGTCTGGGCATTGCCCCGTCAGCTTGGTTACTTCTTTGTGGGTTGATGGTGACACTGTTTCTTGGTTTCTCAAAGCGCCGCGCAGAGTTGTTGATGCTAGAAAATTCTGATGGCAGCTCTAATCTAACCCGCAAGGTTCTTGATGATTACAGCCCTGCGGTATTGGAGCAGTTTATTTCTGTGACTGCTGCCTGCACTGTTCTCAGTTTTGGGCTTTATACAATGTCACCACAAACGATAGCTTTGCATGGCACTGAAGACCTGATTTACACCCTACCCTTTGTGATTTACGGTATTTTTAGATACTTATTTTTACTGCATAACAAAGCCAAGGGTAATGACACAGCAAAAGACCTGTTAACAGATTGGCACCTATTAGGAACGGTGCTTGCTTGGGTTGTCACAACACTGTGGGTGTTAGCGTGAATACTACTATTGCGCAACTAGATGGCTGGCGATTAAAAGCACTGATCTTATCTATTATCGCCGCCGCTGGTGGCTATTTAGCATTTTCTCTATGGGCTGGCTGGCAGGACGTTATCGATGCCTTTGTACATATTGGCCTGCTAGGTACGCTAATCACCTTATTGCTTTCTTTAGTGAATTACGGCTTACGATTTATTCGCTGGCAGATCTATCTTGGCAAGCTAGGGCATCGGGTTGCTTGGTTGCCTAGTTTACGCATTTATTTGAGCGGCTTTGCTCTCACAACTACACCAGGCAAAGCAGGAGAAGCCTTTAGAGGCGTACTACTCAAACAACGTAATGTACCATTTCCTGCTACTTTTGCAGCTTTAATCAGTGAGCGCTTGTCTGATCTTGTCGCTATTGTGTTGCTCACTTTAGTTGGCTTGAGTGAATATCCCCAAGCCAGAGGCATGGTACTTGTGGGGGTTATTGGTATAGCAGTGATACTTATATGTATCTCAAGTCGTACGGTACTGAGTTACGCTCATCAGTGGACTAGCGTTCGCACAGGGAAGCTATTCAAACTCTTAAATCAGCTTACTCATCTACTCAGAGAAGCTCGTCGCTGCCATACACCTAGCCTGTTATTACTAGCAACCCTAATCAGTGTCGTGTCGTGGGGAGCTGAAGCAGTCGCTTTTTACTTAGTATTAGAGTGGCTTGGCGCTGATATTAGTTTCTCATTTGCTATATTTGTTTACGCAATTTCAATGCTTGCAGGCGCGCTAAGCTTCTTACCCGGTGGGTTGGGGGGAGCTGAAGCAATAATGATTTCCTTACTGGTATTAAAAGGTATGACGATGCCAGCTGCGATTGCTGCCACTGTATTTATACGACTGGCGACCCTTTGGTTTGCTGTGCTAATTGGATTACTAGCACTTTATAAAAGCCGCAAAGGAGAAATCGTATGAGTACACTCCAATCTTGGAATCGTTTACCTAATATTGCATCAGATAAGATTCTCACCTTAACCGAACATGCAATTCCTAGCCAACACAGTGCTCCTCATCCTTTATTAGCACATGGCAATGGACGCAGTTATGGCGATGTTTGTTTGAATGATAAAGGCACATTATTACGTACTACTGCGCTTGACCGCTTTATTTCATTTGATCAAAGAAATGGTATTTTACGCTGTGAAAGTGGTGTGTCACTGCAAAGTATTCTGCAATTAGTTGTACCCCATGGATGGTTTTTATCGAGCACCCCTGGCACTCAATACGCAACCATAGGCGGAGCACTTGCCAATGATGTACATGGTAAAAACCACCATGCGCAAGGTAGCTTTGGTCATCATGTAAGAGCCTTTGAGCTTATTCGTTCGTCAGGTGAAGTGTTGCTGTGCAGTCCCGGTCGTAATACAGAGATGTTTAGAGCGACAGTTGGCGGACTTGGTTTAACAGGACTGCTGAGCTGGATTGAGATTCAGTTAATACCTGTAAATAATCCATGGATGTGGGTGGAGTCACATCGCTTCAATAATCTCGATCATTTCTGGCAACTCAACAAAGAGGCTGAACAGCAATGGCCTTACACTGTAGCTTGGATTGATTGCCTTGCAAGCGGCAACGCCAGAGGTAGAGGGATTCTCTTTACTGGCAAGCATGCAGCGAATCAGACCCAGCTTCCGAGCTATAAAGAGCGCAGTAAACGAGTTCCTTTTGATCCTCCGATATCTCTGGTGAACCGTTTAAGTCTGCGCAGTTTTAATGCTCTGTATTACCGCCAACCGGTAAAGCCACAGGGCAATCTGTGCCATTATGCACCTTACTTTTATCCTTTGGATGCCATCCAAGACTGGAATCGTATCTATGGACATAAAGGGTTCTATCAGTATCAATGCGTGCTACCTCCTGAGGTCGCTCGTGAAGCAACGGTTCAATTACTGGATGCTATTGCTCAAAGCGGTCAAGGCTCCTTCCTTGCCGTTCTGAAAACATTTGGCTCTCAAGCCCCGGTGGGGATGCTGTCTTTTGCCAGGCCAGGAACAACGCTTGCATTGGACTTTCCTAATTTAGGTGACAAAACTCTAAAATTATTTAATCGTTTGGATGCCATTGTCAGTGAGGCCGGCGGCGCACTGTATCCAGCTAAGGATGCACGTATGCCTGCTTCATTGTTCCAGTCAGGCTTTCCAGAGTGGCAACGTTTTTCAGATTTTATTGATCCTGCTTTTTCATCACATTTTTGGCAGCGTGTAACTTTATGAATAGTTTAAATCGTGTCGTAATTTTCGGTGCAACCTCGGCTATTGCTGAGCATACTGCGCGACAACTGGTACAAAATGGCGCCTCTGTGTATTGCATTGGCCGCAATACTGACAAACTCAATAGAATTATTGCTGATCTAAAAGTAAGAGCTGGAAGTGATCAGACGATTGACGGTGTGAGTGCTGATCTGTCAGATATAAACCAGCATCTCAGGCTCATAGAACAAGCCAGCGAAGCACTGGGTGGTCTTGATGCGGCACTCATTGCTCACGGTACGTTACCTGATCAAAAAGCCTGTGAGGCTGATGTCGAACTGACACTGCAAGAGATTCAAACCAATGCATTGAGCGTAGTAAGCTTGCTGTCTTTACTAGCCAATCAATTTGAAGCACAAGGCAAAGGTGTCATTGCTGCGATTAGCTCTGTGGCTGGAGATCGTGGACGGCAGAGTAATTATGTCTATGGTTCTGCCAAAGGCATGGTCAGCTTATTTATGCAGGGTTTACGTAATCGTTTAGCCAAAAAAGGCGTCTCTGTAGTCACTATTAAACCTGGTTTTGTTGATTCACCAATGACCGCAGATTTTGATAAGTCCGGGCCACTATGGGCTCAACCAGACGTCATTGCTAAAGGGATCGTGAATGCCATGCAAAAGGGTAAAGGCGAGGTCTATTTGCCGTGGTTTTGGTGGGGTATTATGCAGATTATCAAGCATATACCTGAAGCTATTTTTAAACGATTGTCGCTATGAATAAAGATATAACATCAGACACACATGTTAATGATACGCCGATAGCATTCTTTGACTTCGATGGGACGTTAACGACGAGCGATACCTTGATGCCATTTCTCAAGTTTATTTCAGGGAAACCTAAATATTATCTAAACTTACTGCTCGTTAGTCCTGTACTCGCTGGATACTTCCTTAAGCTCGTACGTAATGATATCGCTAAAGAAACAGTGCTTAAGCGCTATCTTGCCGGATACCATATCGATGAATTATTTATTTTAGGTAAACGTTTCTCTGAAGTGGTGATTCCATCACTCTTGCGTCCAGAAGGTATTGAACGGCTTAGATGGCATCAGGAGCAAGGACATGACTGCGTACTAGTCAGCGCTTCATTTGATATTTGGTTGAAATTTTTCGGAGAAAGTTTAAATCTGTCTCAGATTATTTCTTCTGAACTGAATACAAAATCAAAAATAGTCGATGGCAGTATTCAAGGAGTGAATTGCTACGGGAAAGAAAAAGCAGACAGAATAAAAGAATGGATTACTCTGGAAAATAGAAAACCCTCTATTACCTATGCTTATGGTGACTCAAGAGGCGATAGTGAAATGCTAAGCATGGTAAATAAAGGTTTTTTTATAAAGTCTGGAAAAGATTTTATTAGCATATAGCTCGTTTCAGATTAGGAGTTTATTGGAATGGTATCCAGCTTAAAAAATAGAAATCTTATTTCTGGCTTTTTTCTAACTTTGACCGCATTTTATTGTTTATTTTTTTTATATAAGCCTGGATTTATAGGCTACGCGAACAACTATGATTTCGTCAGACATTCATCCTGTATAGGCTTATGGAGTTATATTCCAGGTCACCCTAAAAAATCCGGACATGCAAGCTCACCTAGCGCTCAATTATTATATGACGGTGATATTTCAAAAGATTACTGCCTTCGCTCCTCTGACAATGTCTCATCATATATTCTTACCCGTTTTTTATCTGTAGGAGATATTGTAAGCTTTATTAACTTAAGTTCAATAAAGCTATTTTTTTTACTAGCCTTATCATTTCTTGCTATTTTAACAAGTACAGCAAGGCTTGTTCCCAGTATTTTCTTATTCAGCATCTTAAGTGAAGGAATATATCTTGCTTATGCCAATACATTATATGGTGAGTTTTCTGTTATTTCCGCATTTACATTAATTATTATATGCTCTTATAACTTAATTCATAAAAATAACAGAAAATACTCAACACTGCAAATAGCAATACTAATCATTGGAATTATATGGTTAGGTTTGAGTAAGCAACAGTGGTCTTATTTAACTTTATTATTACTATGCATTACGTCTTGGCTTGTTTATCATCGTACATTATTTAAAAAATCTGCTTTTATTTTTTTGTTCTTAAGCCTAGCCAGCATCTTTACTTTTCAGTTTATGAACAAGCATAACTTTGATAATGAAAAATCAATCAGCTCTGCAAACAAAATTAATACTTTTTTCTTTGCTGTACTTCCTGAAGCAACTGATAAAATTCAAGCATTAAAAGTTTTAGGTTTACCTGAGCATTGTAACGTTGATATAGGAATAAGTTGGTATCACCCTGAACAAAATGCTTTAAATAATTGTCCTGAAATTCAAAAAGTTAGTCGGGCTAGACTATTAAAACTATTTATTCAAGACTCTGCTACGTTTTTTATACCCATAAAAAAGTTCACAGAGGAAATGAGATTGTTTTACCCAGACTACTTAGGAGTGACTATTCCAGGTGATACTAATGCGCTTAAAAAACTCAACTATGTAACACGTTTCTCATTGAGTAATATAATTTTCAAGATAGAGTCATCCGTTTTTTTTACTATTGTCTTTATACTTTTTATTGCTTCTATTGCTACCGGTTTATTTTTATTATTTGTACCTAAAAAACCCTCTTTAGATCTAACGTCTAATCTATATTTATTCACCACAGGCGGTATTACTGTAGGATATTCGATACTGTCTTCGGTATTTGGTGACGGCTATTTTGAAGCGGCAAAGCATTCAGTGCTTTTTTTAGGGGGTGTATACCTACAGCTCATAGCTGTCTTATTTACTATAATTTTATATATTAAAAAGATAATAAAATATAAGAATAAAACCAATAAGAATCTGATCAACACTAATTAAAAAAATCTAACATTACAACTATTATAGGGCACACTAGCCGTTCAATTCGTCACAATAAGCTATGGCGAAACCATAACTATAAAACTTTTATACTCTGTTCAACGCGCAAAAATAATTCTATTAATTTTGATAGTTTCAACTCTACTTGGGGCTTTTATAACGAGCCTTAACTTCTCAACCTGCGGAGCTAATACATGTATTGGCCTCAATTGATACGTACTTACCGCGTTCTCATCATGCACTGTGGTTTGCTCTATACACTCCAGTACTGAACCATCCACTTCTAGTACTAGCCGAAGCTCATCTGTAACAAGACCGACAAACTCAATTTTTATCAATCCAGTCTGCCCGTACAAATAAGGCTGTGGGGCGTGCAGATCAATATGGCCTCCCACCAACTCCAACTGTAAGCCCTGTGTTGTAGCGTTTAACTGCCCGCCTTCACTATGCCATCCATCTAAACTGGCATAGCGTTGACTGCCAAATGTATAGCACTGCTCTCCTCGCGGAACGTCTGCATACATAAGCATAAAATCAATCACCGCTTGCTCTAGTGGTGTGTCTCGCAAGGCCATATGCGCGTTGAAGTAGTCCTTATCGATATCATGTGCAGTTGATCCGTTCCACGCCATAAGGTTGACCAACCGGGCCCGGTGATTAAATATTTCTCGTAAGCAATCCCACGCAAAACCATAGTCAGGTAAAACCTTAGGAGGGTCGCGTAAATCAGCAGGATTAAACTCAACAACAGCCCAATCAGGATCAAATTTTAGAATATTTTCAAAGAAAGATAATCTATTTTCAGTACGAATATTATTACGTGCGCTTTCGCCGTACAGAATCGCACCGATATGACCTGCGTCGGGCTTGCTACCTTGTAAAGACATTCCACCAGAATCATAGTTCTTTGCTGGGCTGTTCAGCGATAGGGCAAAAGGCTCAAAACTAAACTGTGGTGCAGTAAAGCCCTGGGAGGAATAAATAACATCGCTGCTGATACCTGTCTCTGACAACCAACTCGCTAAGTCGGAATAATGTCGTTGCACCATATGCCGCCTAAACTCCTCCCACAAATCAAGAAATTTATCCTTAATGCTCCATA
The DNA here is from genome assembly GCF_905120345.1 of Denitrificimonas caeni. GTDB lineage: Bacteria > Pseudomonadota > Gammaproteobacteria > Pseudomonadales > Pseudomonadaceae > Denitrificimonas > Denitrificimonas caeni_A. The sequence goes on from NZ_CAJHOA010000004.1 coordinate 117,492, forward strand.
GCGTACATATTTTATCTCGAGGTGGCGTGACATCATCCCAACAGGTGAATGTAGTATCTAGATAGACATTTAAGCTCTCTAAGCTAAATGGTGTGTGCTTAATCGTATTCCTAAACTCATTCGCGTATACCCCACTCGCAGAGAGCCAGTCTCTAAACTGCTGTAGCGAGGATGGATTGAAGTCATACCATTGCTCGCCTTCAAAGAAAGGGTTCTGATAGCAGTCCGGATCCAAGTTCGTGCCAATATATAACTCAGGATTATCTTGCGCAAACGTAGCAATAACTTCACCAGCCTGCTGTAAATTACGTTTTTTATAAGCACGGACAGTTTTGTTGTAATGACTTAATGTCAAAGATCGTGATAACTCAGGTGCAGACTCGGCACCCGTTAAATGCTTTAAGTAGTCATCAGGCATGACTTCATCACGCTGATTCCACTGACAGTTATTGGCATCCTCTTCTAAATGATCTGTTAGATCCCATTCTGGACAGGTTCCAGCCGCATCACTCCAAATACCACCATTTAGTCCAATTAAGCAGGGGATATTAAACTTTTTTGAATAGTTTAAAATATCAGTAAGACTATCAGCAACGACCAGCTTATTGTTTATCTGCTTGGTTGAGGCATTAAAGTCAGGATCAAACTGCCAATCATGCTGTGCACCTAAGGTGCTGCGCATATATAAAACAGGTGCCATAAAGCCTAGTTGACAATAGCCTATTGAAAAAGGTAATAATTTTTCTTTAAAGTCGCCAAAACCACCTAAGCTAATGTTACTACTGGCTACCGTAAAATAAAAAACCTCCGACTTATTTGGTTCGATTTCTAAATATTTTTTCTCATCAAACACTAAACTGCTAGCTAATAATTTTTTTGTATCACCAGCAAGGTAGAACAGCTCAACTTTAGTTGCACCACGATTATTAAAATACTGTAGATCAGCTGGTAGTTTGAGCTTAAAACCAGTTTTAATGTCTTGGCCTACTTCTGGAAAAACTGAGCACACATCTAGACGAATCAGATCAGGTTGGAAACGTTTAACAGCACAGTTATTTAACTCAACAACCAAGTCAAATGACTGAGGCTGACTGTATACCCAGCCTTCTAATTCAATAAAGTTACTAATCTTTCCTTTCGATATAAAATCAATAGAAAATCTCATATCAGCCGTATGATTAATAACTACGTCGTTAACATTTTCAGTTCTATTTTTTTTTCTTAAAAAAACATTACAATATATATTTTTAATATACTTTTTAAGAAAAATTTTAGATTTAATAATCATAGAAAATCTCAATTTTAAAATACTATTTCAAAACAATATTAATAGACTGACCGTTTTCACCAAGCAGCTCTAAAGACTGACCATCTTTATAAATTATTGATACATAAGCTTGGCGCCATGCGAGATCCGGCCATAGTTTTAAGTGACTACCCATCATATATTGTTCTAGACGTTGTCTGTTTTCGCACACTGTACTGTCATGTGAGATTAATAAGTAAAAATCTTCATTATGATCATTTAAAATCTCTCGAATATTTTTATCACTTTCAAAATTTTTAGATATTTGACATGTATCGAGCCTATGGATAATTCTTGGCTGTTTACCATTACTAAATCCAACTAGATTCACTCCTCGCATAAAGCCTTTTAGAGTGTGCTGAGATGAGCCATCAGAATAGGTTATAAAAGACTCACCGTCATCCACCCCGGCTACTGATTTTATAAGGATAGATTCATATAGCGAGTCATTGGACAAGACTTGATAATCTTCAATATTTGCACCATTACGTGTAAATCTATTTAAAATATTTATTTGCTTTTGATAGCTCTCTTGTGTGATTTTCTCACTTTGTTTTTTTAATTCATCTAAAATTTTATTTTTATTAATCTCAGTCACATCATTAATATTTTTAATAAATAGACTCTCACTACCTATACTGCCAATAGCGATGCAGTTTTTTAGCTCATCTAATTTTTGATTAGATTCAAAAATAGAACCGATTTTATTACATTGATCAATCCATAGAATTTTTCTTCCTTTTTCTTGCCCCTGCAAGTACTCACTTAATTTTTTTTCAGAATTAAATTCAAAGAGCACTTTATCAGTCAAATAGTTATCATCTATTAAAAACAATGCAGGGTATTTAACAACTTCTTTTCCAAAATAGGCTTTATTTTTTTCACCGTTAATTTTAATATCGTTAACAGCCTCTGGATAATTCCAAAACGATGCAACTAATGCGCTCGAAGAATTAAGATAACTGTTAAAGTCTTTATATTTTTCAATAAGCTTAGGTTTTTTTGTATTTAAAATATTTCGCCCAAAACCAAGCTCTTCAGACTTAAACCCAAGTAATGGCAGGATAGTTGCTGCGACATCGAGGATAGAACTTGGTGTATCAATAACAATCCCTTCCTGTAAGTCAGGCGGAATCATAATCAGCATATTTTTTCTATCGCCTTGGTTTAGTAAATCTGTAGCCGTGTTTTTCATGGCAAGGTGGTCATAACCAATCACAATTAATGTGTTTTTATCAAGGCCACTGGTTTGCAGATAGTTAACAAAGTCACTGATTAATTTATCAGAACAATGAACAATATTTAGAATTGCATTCTCACCATCGCCATAGCGATGGTCCTCACAGCTTCCCGACAGATGCCCTTTTGGATGATGGGTATCTAACGTGAGCATAAACAATGCAAATGGGTTATTCCGCTCAGTGTGCTCAGCAAGCTCTTCTTTAGCAATTGCAAATAAACTATCATCGTAAAGCCCCCAAGCTGATTGATAGCTTGCCTCTTCCAGCCTTGTACTGAGTTCAGCTCTACCCTGGACTGAGGAAAAGCCATGTGTTTTATAGAAATGGCCTTTTCCAGCAAACTCTAATGAAGCGCCACCAAGATAAGATAAGTCATACTTATTACGACGTAATACATCACCCATGCAGGTAGCACCACTTAAGAATTGTGGCATGCCTGACATAGCATTGCCCTGCGAGGCACTAAACAGAGGAACACCACATTGAGATGCAACCATTCCAGCAATAGTCCAGCCGGAATGTGTAACTTGCGCTACGTTTTTAAACACTACAGCATTATTACGTACTTTATTAAGATTAGGCAATAACCCAGGGAATAGACTTTCATTAAAATAGGTTTCTTCCAGACTTTCAGCATAAACATAAATTAGATTTAATGGCTCTTTAACAAAGTTTTCATTTACTTTTACGTAATCTTCACCATTAACAACACTGCCAGAAAATTCTGATTTAATTAAACTATATAAATTTTCAGAGGCCGGGCTTAAAGCGATTGCTAGAACTGACAATATAATTGGAAAGTTATTTATAACTTTATCATCAGAAATATATTTTTGTTTTCTAGCGATATCTTTAATTAAATAATAGAAAAGCCCTACAGTTGTAATTAATGCGACAGCAGCTAGAATTATAACGCCAGCATATTCTTGAAAACCAGCCTCGCCTAATCCATAGCGAAGATGATAAATGACAGACTCATCTATACCTTTATCTGTAAAGTAATCTGATACAGCATAAGTAATAGTAAGTAAAAAGCTTATTAATAATAAAAATAGTGTCAGAAGAGCAAATCTAAATTTTCTCTTCGACTTTAATATAAAGAATATAGCTATAAAAATACAGAGCGTTGAAAAATACATCATATCTATTAACTTTTACAATTAATCTTATTGTAATAAAAAAGCTGAGACTTGTATTAACAAGGCTCAGCTTTATTTTTTACTATAATTCTAGATTATTTAAATAGTCTGATGAATTACAGCTGCGGACCTGCATTTTTAATTGCATCAGTCACTTCAAACTTTTTAAAGTTATCAACGAACTTAGCCGCTAACTCTTGTGCTGCTGCATCGTACGCTGCTTTATCAGACCAAGTGTTACGTGGGTTAAGCAAGTTGCTATCCACCCCAGGTACAGATTTTGGTACGTCCAAGTTGATCACTGGTAAGTGCTCAGTTTCTGCACCGACTAATGTGCCACCTTGAATCGCAGCAATCACGGCACGGGTGGTTGGGATATTAAAGCGCTCGCCAACACCGTAGCCACCGCCAGTCCAACCGGTGTTAACCAGGTAAACTTTAGAGCCGAAGCCTTGGATACGTTTGATCAATAAATCAGCGTACTCGCCGGCAGGGCGTGGGAAGAACGGAGCACCAAAGCAAGTAGAGAAGGTTGATTTAATACCTGAACCTGAACCCATTTCAGTTGAACCAACCAAAGCGGTGTAGCCTGACAAGAAGTGGTACGCCGCTTGTTCGTTATTCAAGATGGACACCGGTGGCAGTACGCCAGTCAGGTCACAGGTCAAGAAGATCACGGCATTAGGCTCGCCAGCACGGTTCGCAACCACACGTTTTTCAACGTTTTCAAGCGGATAGGCGGCACGGCTGTTTTGCGTCAAGCTGTCATCGCTGTAATCAGGGACGCGTTCTTCATTCAGGACAACGTTTTCCAGTACTGCGCCAAACTTAATAGCTTTCCAAATCACTGGCTCGTTTTTCTCAGACAAGTCGATGCATTTTGCATAGCAACCGCCTTCGATATTAAACACAGTGCCCACACCCCAACCGTGCTCGTCATCACCAATCAAATAACGGCTTTCATCAGCAGAGAGCGTGGTTTTACCGGTACCGGATAAACCGAAGAATAAAGTGGTATCGCCGTCTTCACCCACGTTGGCCGCACAGTGCATAGGCAACACATCTTTAGCTGGCAGAAGGAAGTTTTGTACTGAGAACATGGCTTTTTTCATTTCGCCAGCGTATTGCATACCTGCTAGCAGAACTTTTTTCGCGGCGAAGTTAATCATCACGCAACCATCAGAATTAGTACCGTCACGCTCTGGTACGCACTCAAAGAACGGCGCATTAATCACTTGCCATTGCTCTCTGCTCGATGGATTAAACGCATCAGGAGTAATGAATAAGCAACGGCCAAACAGGTTGTGCCAAGCCGTTGTTGTGGTCATTTTAACTGCTAAATAATGCGCAGGATCAGAACCGACATGCACATGCGAAACAAAGTTTTCGCGCTCAGCTACATAGGCCTCAACACGGGTCCACAGTGCATCAAAGATACTCGGCGCAATCGGGCGGTTAATCGGCCCCCAAGCAATCTGAGCATCAGTGCTGGGCTCTTGCACGATAAATCGGTCAGCCGGTGAACGTCCCGTTCGATGTCCGGTTTCCACAACCAATGAACCATTTACAGCCAATTTGCCTTCGCCACGGCGAACAGCTTCTTCAATCAATTGAGCAGCACTAATATCAGTATACACAGCGGTTTTTGCTTGCGTCATGAGATCCCCAACGGCCCGAGCCGAGTCCTCCAGAAATTTTGTAGCACTTAAGCAAAAGCACTACAACTAAAAAGTTGCCCGCGATTATGCCAGAGTTATGCAATTAATGCACTGTACTCGAGGCATCAGTCGCATCTTGTTCAGCGAACATTTGCAGAACATCGGCTTCATTAAATAAATAACGTTCATTACAGAACTGACAATCAATCTCGATAGTGCCTGCTTTTTCTGCCAGCAACAACTGCAGATCTTCTAAGCCAAGACTAACCAAAGCCTGCACTGAACGCTCACGGGTACAGCTGCATTGAAACTTGACGTCAGTCGCGGGAAACAGGCGAACCTGATCCTCATGATACAAACGGTGCAAAATAGTCTCGTTATCCAGCCCCAGCAGCTCTTCAGCGGTCAAGGTTGCCGCTAAAGCAATCGCATGCTGCCAGCTTTCTTCACGCTCGTCAGTGTCGCGCACACGATCAGCAGGTAACTGCTGCAGTAACATACCGCGCGCGCGCTGACCGTCGGCATATAACCAAAAGCGTGTCGGTAACTGTGCTGAGTTAACAAAATAACTACTCAAGCACTCCGCCAAAGTTGCGCCATCTAAAGCAACCAGCCCTTGATAACGCTGCCCTTCACGTGGGTCAACCGTCAACGCCAGCACGCCTTCAGGCATCAGCTCTTGGAAGGAGGCAGCACTGCTAATTTTATCCGCATCATAGCGGGCAATCGCACGCAACTCACCGTCACTGGAGCACTCGACGACCAGCAAAGGTACTGCGCCACTGGAGCGTGCTTGCAACACCAATAAACCATCAAACTTTAGGGTATTAATCAATAAAGCGGCCGCCGCTAGCAACTCACCTAACAGAGCAGCAACGGGCTCAGGATAGGTGTGCTTGGCTAATACATGCGCATAGCTTTCTTCTAAACTGGCCAGCTCGCCACGCACATCACTGTTATCAAAAATAAAACGCTGGGTAAAATCAAAATCAGCCATACAAGACTCACAAAATATCGGTTTAGCATAAACCGTGATTAAAAAATTAACGTGTTTAGATCTAGATGGCCCGTATCGACGCCAGATTACTGATCTTTAAAACGATGAATCTGTCGACGTTGTTTTTTCGTCGGACGGCCGTCAGTCTGAATCCCTAAGGCTCCAGCCTTGCGTAAAGCGGCAGCGTGTTCGCGGGCAGTCACACTGTCTTCGGTTTCGCGATACAGTAACTGCGCTTGCGGTGCGCCACGTCGGACGGCGCTGAGCTGTTCAATCACGATAGTGCGCTCATCATAGCCAGCACGCAGCACCAGCTCATCGCCCACTTTCGGCTCTTTCGATGGCTTGCAGCGCTCACCACGGCAATGCACCTTACCGCCTTCAATGGCTTCTTTGGCAAGCGCCCGTGTTTTATAAAAACGCGCCGCCCACAGCCACTTATCGAGACGTACTTTTTCTTGCGTTTCATTACTCATTACTTCGATTCACCTGTGTTCTTACTTAGCACTGCGCTGTTCTGTTAACGCTTCATGTGCAGTAATTGGCAAGCAAACGCTTGCTTCGAGTCCGCCACCAGCACGATTATGCAGTTCAACACTGCCACCATGCTGTGCGGCGATACGCTTCACAATCGCCAAACCTAAGCCAGCGCCCTGTCCACCGCGTGCCTGATCGCCACGAATAAACGGATTAAAGATGCGCTGTAAGTCATCAGGATCAATGCCTGCACCACGATCGAGCACACTAATAGCTACATAAGGCGCCTGTTCGTCAGGCACCACTGAAGCAGCAATTTCAATACCTTTACCGCCGTAACGCAAAGCGTTCTCTAGTAAATTGACTAACATGCGCTTGATAGAAACCCGACGTAGCGGCAATAAAGGCATGGCCTCTAAACACACGCGGATGTCATGCCCTTGTTGGTTATATGGGGCAACCACCGAACTAATCAACTCATTAAGATCGCAAATCTCCATGGGCTCATCGCGACCATCACGAATAAAAGCTAAGAATTGGTCTAAGATCGCATCCATATCTTCAATATCGCGAATCATATCAGCGGTTAATTCGTTGTCATGATCCAGCAATTCAAGAGACAGACGTAAACGCGTCAAGGGGGTACGCAAATCATGCGAGACACCGGCCAGCATCAATTCGCGCTCGCGCCCCGCTTGCTCAACATCATCAGTCATCTGATTAAAGGCTCGATACACTTCCGCCATTTCACTAGCAGTGTCGATATCAACGGGCAAACGCACGCGGCGCCCCTGACCAAACAGACGTGCGGCAATCACTAAGCGTTTTAACGGTGCGCTCAGTTGGCGGACAAAAATCCAGGCCGCAGCCGTGGAGAGCAGACCAATACCTAAAAACCATGCGACTAAATTCCAGACGCGCTGACCACGCAGTGGATGCGGATACAACGGCACACGAATCCAATCCGGACCTAAACTGGGCGCACTGACCCACAACGACGGCGGCGACTGTGCGCGAATCCGTACGCGTGTATCCTCGCCCAACTCAGCACGCATTTGCTCTGTAAAGATATCGCTATACGGCCAATGCTGCTCACCTAAGGGGACTTCATATTCCTGAACCACCTGTAAGCCTGCCGCCCTGGCAATCGCGGCGCGCTCGCTGGCCGGCGACGCCCAGTAGGCACGTAACGTTAGTGCCGCACCATGACTGTATTGGCGATCAACCAGCACATCTTCATTGAGCATCAAATAGATTAGAGTTAGCGCTTTGGAAAAAAGTACAGCAAGCAACACCATCCATAGCGTGCGCGCAAAAAAGCTCTGCGGATAGAATAATGGCGCCTTCATGCCTTACCGTCTGGCACAAACACGTAACCAACGCCCCATACGGTTTGGATATAGCGTGGTTTCGATGGATCCGGTTCAATCATGCGTCGCAGTCGCGAGACCTGCACATCAATCGAACGCTCTAACGCATCCCACTCGCGGCCACGGGCTAAATTCATCAGTTTATCGCGAGTTAACGGCTCGCGCGCATGCTCAACCAAGGCCTTTAATACGGCAAACTCACCGGTGGTCAGCATATGCACTTGATCACCTTTACTCAGCTCACGAGTGGCCAAAGACAAGGTGTAATCACCAAAGGTGACGCTCGCATCTTCACTACCGGGCGCACCCGGTACGCTAGTGGCTTGGCGACGCAGCACGGCTTTGATACGCGCCAATAACTCACGCGGATTAAAAGGCTTGGCTAAATAGTCATCGGCACCCAACTCGAGACCATGAATACGACTGGCCTCATCACCCTTAGCGGTGAGCATTATAATCGGCACTTGATTATTACTTTCACGTAGTCTGCGGCAAACAGATAAGCCATCTTCACCGGGCATCATTAAATCGAGCACCACCAAGTTAAATAGCTCGCGCGCTAGGACACGGTCCATTTGCTCAGCATTTTCAACGCCACGCACCCGAAAGCCTTGCTCCGTCAAAAAGCGCTCAAGTAAGCGGCGTAAGCGTTCATCGTCATCGACAATAAGGATCTTTTCACCTTCAGGTACGCTCATGCTTTATCTACCTATTTAATTAATATTTATAGTGGCTAGTATGCCGTAATCATAGCCTGCATGTGTGCCGAGCATTGTTAGCAAATCTTACTTAACGGATGCGGTACTGGTTTGCTGAGTGATTTCGCCTATAATTAGCCTTTTAAAGCAGGCTTGTCCTGCTTTTGTACTGATGTAGGTAGCCTGATGGATAGCATAAGTTCTCGTATCGCCACAGAATTGGGCGTTCGCCCACAACAAGTGACCGCCACTATTGCCTTGCTCGATGAGGGTGCAACTGTGCCTTTTATCGCACGCTATCGTAAAGAAATCACCGGCAGTTTAGACGATACGCAGTTGCGTAATCTAGAAGAGCGCTTACGTTATCTGCGCGAACTGGATGAGCGTCGCACGTCGATCCTCGCATCGATTGACGAACAAGGTAAATTAACGCCAGAGCTGCACCAGGCCATTCAACTGGCGGATACCAAAACCCGTTTAGAAGATCTGTACCTACCCTACAAAAAGAAGCGCCGCACCAAAGGGCAAATTGCTTTGGAAGCCGGTTTAGGCGAATTGGCCGATGTATTATTTAACCATCCCAGCCATGATCCACAGATCGAAGCGGCACGCTTTATTAATCCGGAGCAGGGCTTCGCTGATGAAAAAGCGGTCTTGGAAGGCGCTAAATATGTTCTGATGGAGCGCTTTGCTGAAGATGCGACTTTATTAGATCGCTTGCGCCGTGTGCTGCAACAAGACGCCCTGTTACGCGCTCGAGTGATCGTCGGTAAAGAACACGACGGCGCTAAATTCAGTGACTACTTTGAGCATGACGAACTGTTTAAACGCGTGCCCTCACACCGCGCTCTGGCTATTTTCCGTGGCCGCAATGAAGGCTTTTTAACCGCTAGTTTAAGCCTCGGTGATGAAACACCCGGCAGTATGCACCCCTGCGAAATCATCATCGCTGAACACTTTGCGATTAAAAATCAACAGCGTCCTGCAGATAAGTGGCTGGCTGAAGTGGTGCGCTGGACGTGGCGCGTGAAACTCTCCAGCCACTTAGAGACCGATCTGTTTGGACAGTTGCGCGAGCAGGCAGAAACCGAAGCAATCAATGTTTTCGCGCGCAATCTCCATGATTTATTATTGGCCGCTCCGGCGGGACCACGTTGTACTCTTGGTCTCGATCCAGGTTTACGTACCGGCAGCAAAATTGCCGTAGTGGATGCCACCGGTAAAGTGCTTGAGACCACCACTGTTTACCCACATGTGCCGCATAATAAGTGGGATGAAACCATCGCTATTTTGACTAAGCTGTGCAAAAAACATCAGGTGCAATTAATTGCCATCGGTAATGGTACCGGTAGCCGTGAGTCGGATCGTTTAGCCATTGAGTTAGTAAAACTGTTACCTGAGCTGCGCATGAGCAAGGTGATGGTCAGTGAAGCTGGCGCCTCAGTGTATTCAGCCTCAGAACTGGCCGCGCAAGAATTTCCAGATCTTGATGTGTCACTGCGCGGCGCCGTTTCCATTGCGCGACGCTTACAAGACCCACTGGCCGAGTTGGTAAAAATCGACCCGAAAGCCATTGGTGTCGGTCAATACCAACACGATGTTTCGCAATCTCAACTGGCGCGCTCGCTGGATGCAGTGGTAGAAGATTGTGTGAACGCCGTCGGGGTTGATGTGAATACGGCGTCCTATGCACTGCTCGCACGTGTGTCTGGCTTAAATGCCACTTTAGCAAAAAACATTGTCACTTTTCGCGATGAGCATGGTGCTTTTATCAGCCGTTCAGCACTGAAAAAAGTGCCGCGTTTAGGTGATAAAACCTTTGAACTGGCCGCGGGCTTCTTACGCGTGATGAACGGCAAAAACCCATTAGATGCGTCTGCTGTACACCCAGAAACCTATCCTTTGGTCACCCGTATTGCCCAAGATACCAATCGTGATATTCGTTCACTGATCGGTGATTCAGCGTTTCTGAAACAACTGGATCCAAAGCGCTTTACTGATGAAACCTATGGTTTACCGACCGTCACCGATATTTTGCAAGAGCTGGATAAACCTGCGCGCGACCCACGCCCTGAGTTTAAAACGGCTGAGTTCCAAGACGGTGTTGAAAGCTTAAAAGACTTAACCCTAGGAATGGTTTTGGAAGGCGTCATCACCAACGTGACTAACTTCGGTGCTTTTGTGGATATTGGCGTTCATCAAGATGGTTTAGTCCATATCTCGGCACTCTCGGAAAACTTTGTCAAAGACCCCTATCAAGTGGTTAAAGCGGGTGACATTGTAAAAGTAAAGGTCATGGACGTGGATATCCCTCGTGCGCGTATTGCCTTATCCATGCGGATGAGTGATATCCCGGGTGAAAAGCCAGCCTCTCCGGCACGCGCGCAACAAGCTCGTAATGCTCCACGTAGCGAACGTCATGCTCAGCAAGATAAGCCGGCGCCGACTAACACAGCGATGGCGGCATTATTTGCCAAGGCAAGTCAAATTAAGAAAAAGTAATCGATGACTACCGTCATTTTTATACGTACAGGGTGTATAACCTACTAAAAGTAGATCAGCACCCTTGCACTCGGCAATCACCAACCCCATATTGCCACGATGCCCTATTGAGGAATTACCCTTGAGCGATACATATTCTCGTCGTCTGGCGCTGCTTAGCCAGCCCGAAGCTTTAGCACAGCTCAAGCACTGTCTGCATGGTATTGAGCGCGAAAGTTTACGCGTGGAGCGCAATGGCCGCTTGGCAATGACTGCGCACCCTAAAGTGCTTGGTTCTGCTCTAACTCACAGCAGTATCACCACTGATTACTCAGAGGCCTTATTAGAGTTTATTACTGAGGCGCACCCTGACTCAGCACAAACCTTAGCTGAACTGGAAGACATTCACCGCTTTACCGCCACCAATTTGGCCCAAGAAGTACTGTGGAGTCCATCCATGCCCGGACATCTGCCTAAAGAAGAGCAGATCCCGATTGCTGAATACGGCAACTCTAATATCGGTAAATTAAAATACGTTTACCGTAAAGGTTTAGCAGTGCGCTACGGCAAAACCATGCAATGTATTGCCGGTATTCACTATAATTTTTCTTTGCCTGAGTCGGTGTGGACGCTACTACATGATGCAGAAAAAGACACACGCTCAGCCGTTGATTATCAATCAGCACGTTATATTGGTTTGATCCGTAATTTTCGTCGCTACAGCTGGTTATTGATGTATTTATTCGGTGCCTCACCGGCATTGGATATCAGCTTTTTACGGGGCCGTGAGCATCAGCTGGATAGCTTTGATGAAGACACCTTATATTTACCATACGCCACCAGCTTACGGATGAGTGACCTAGGTTATCAAAGCAATGCTCAAGCGGGCTTAACGCCTTGTTATAACGAGCTGAGCAGCTACACCGATAGTTTATTGCGTGCCGTTAGCACACCTTACCCTGACTATCAAAAAATCGGCACCAAGCAAGGCGATGAATGGCTGCAACTCAACACCAATATTTTGCAAATCGAAAATGAATACTATTCAAATATGCGCCCCAAGCGCATCACCCAAGAGGGTGAGCGGCCAGTCGAAGCGCTGATTGCTCGCGGCGTGCAGTATGTTGAAGCACGCTGTATTGATATTAATCCGTTCTTACCTCTGGGTATCGATTTACCGCAAGCACGCTTCTTAGACACCTTCTTATTGTTCTGCGCGCTAAAAGACAGTCCTCTGCTCAGCGATATTGAATGCCCTGCTGCCACTGAGAACTTCTTGGCCGTGGTCAAACAAGGTCGCAAACCTAAGCTACAGCTCAATCGCTGCGGTGAGTCGCTGCCAATGCTGGACTGGGGCCTGGAACTGCTTGAGCAAATGCAGGACTGTGCGCAGTTACTGGACAACAGTTACGGTATCACTGAGCACAGCGAAGCCTTAGCTAAACAAGTCGAAAAACTGCACAACCCTGATTTGACGCCATCAGCACAAGTCTTGGCGAGCATGCGCGAGCAACAATGCAGTTTCAGTCAGTTCGCCTTGAAGCTCAGCTTGCAGCACGCGCAAACCTTAAGCACACCTGCTCTTGAGTCAAATAAAACGGCTCATTATCAACAACTCGCCGAACAATCACTGCAAGCCCAGCAAACCATTGAACAGCAGGATCAGAGTAGTTTTGATGACTATGTCGCCGAGTTCTTAGCTAGCGTTGAGTAACAGCAGCATCCTCAGTGCTGCGTACCATCGCAGTGCTGAGGTAAGCCACCTACCCGTCTCAGCTCTACACCCCGAGTCACTCCGGGTACTGTGGCTATAAGGTATTCTGCTGACGGCGTCGCCAATTCTGTAAGCTCACATCCAAATCTTCTAAGGTTTTAAGACCTTGGCGCTCAGCACGTTTAAGCAAAATCAGCATTAACTCAGCAGTCACCATGGCATCGGCACTGGCATTGTGGCGCTGCAACACCTGCAAGCCAAAGAAGCTGACCCAATCATCTAAGCCGGGATTGCGCATATTGTGCTCGGGGTAGAGCAGTTGCACGATCTCAGCCACATCATAAAAGGGATGGCGCAAGTGATAAGCAAAGGCATCATTCATTTCACGCACCAGCATGCGTTGATCAAAACTCGCATGATAGGCTAACAGTGGACTGCCCCCCACATACTCCATAAAGCTCAGCAACGCCTTTTCGGGACGCATCCCAGCAGCCACTTCACTGGGTGGTATTTGGTGAATCAAAACACTTTCACTCACCGCATGATTGGCGCGCCGCAACGTACAGCTAAACTGCTGACCTAAAGCAATGGCTGAGTTTTCAATGGTGACCGCACCAATCGATAAAATCTTATCTTTAAGGGTATTGAGACCACTGGTTTCTAAATCAACCACGACAAAACGTTGTTGAGCCAGTGGTTGCTGAGCGGGTATCGGCGCGGCTAATGCCGCTAAGCGCAGAGCGTCAGACTCACGCAGCTCGGGGCTTTTACGAAACCAATTAAGAATTTTCACAGCTGATACCGAAAGGTCAAGCTGGTTTGTAGACGCTGCGCTTGCCTAAAGGACTCACGCAAAATACGACGGTCTAAATGATTCAGTTCATCCGGATACATACGATTACTATAGGCCAACTCATTACGTGCTTGCTGTTGATGCTGTTGCATACGTATCTGCTGAATAAAATGATAGGCCTCAACATAAGCATCGCCATCCAGACGCTCAATCACGCCTTTACTGACCAACTGGCGAATACGCTCTGACGTGTTGCTACTTTCCACGCCATGACTCAAGGCCAACACGCGTACACCATCAACAAAGGGCGCTAAGCCTTTAATCTTTAGATCCAGAGTGTCTTTTTCGACGCCTTTTTTATCCAGCGAAAAGTTGCGGAATAATCCACCCAGCGGCGGCCTATTCTGTATGGCACTTTGCGCCATCATACGCTGGAACATATCGTTGCCGCGGATCATCGAGAGCAACTCACGACGCAAGGCTTGGCAACCGTCCACCGGCCCCCAAATAGCACGCAGATCAAAGAAAATAGTGGAATACAACAAGTTCTCTGGGCTTGCTTCTCGAACAATTTTACTGAAGCGGCGCGACCATTCTTGGCGTGATAAGCACAGCTCTGCATTACCTGCCATGATGTTGCCTTTGCATAACATAAAGCCGCAGTCATCCAACGCTAGGTTGATTTCTCGCGCAAGAGGCAATAGCTTTTGCCGCATCGCATTGGCTTCTTCTTGGCTGCTGGCTTCAAATAAAATCCCGTTATCTTGGTCAGTATAGAGGGTTTGCTCTTTGCGTCCCTCACTGCCAAACACCAGCCAGGTGAAGGGCACACCAGGGTCACCATGCTCCTCAATACACAGCTCGATAACCCGCGAAACGGTATGATCATTGAGCAAGGTAATTAAACGAGTGACCTGTTCAGAACTGGCGCCGTGGGCAATCATGCGGTCGACTAATGAGCGGATTTCCTCACGCAACTGCACCAGTTTCTCCACTGATCCTGCATGGCGTACGGCGCGAGCAAGATGGACTAAATCAACACGTTGCAATGAGAATAAATCACGCTCAGAAATCACTCCGACCAAACGCCCATCTTGCACTAGGCACACATGGGCAATATGCCGCTCGGTCATCGCCAAAGCCGCATCAAAAGCTGACGCGTGCGGTGGTAAATGGAAGGGATTAAGCGTCATCAACTCACTGATTGGCTGGCGTAAATCAGCATTAGCATCGGCGATCACTCGACGTAAATCACGCAAGGTGAAAATCCCCTGCGGGCGCTGCATTTCATCAGTAATCACCAAGCTTCCCACTTGCTGCTCATGCATCAACTGCACGGCTTTATGCAACGGAAAATGCCCTTCACAGGTGATAGGCTGGCGCATTGACAGCACCGATAAGCTGGTTTCCATTGAGTACTGGGAACCCAAAGTTTCTGCTGCACGGGTCTGTATTTGCTGATTAGATTGATCCAGCAAACTACTAATACCGCGTACCGAGAAATCACGGAACGCATTGCACTGAGAAAAGAGCTTAATAAAGGACGCTTTATCCAGCAGCAAGCAAAAAGTATCTTCTGCGGCAATATGCGAAGTACGTGTGGCTCGTTCGCCTAATAACGCGGCAATCGGAAAACATTCACCCGTGGTAATTTCAAAAGTGGTTTCCTGATTGCTATCTTGACCTTG
The DNA here is from genome assembly GCF_905120345.1 of Denitrificimonas caeni. Lineage (GTDB taxonomy): Bacteria > Pseudomonadota > Gammaproteobacteria > Pseudomonadales > Pseudomonadaceae > Denitrificimonas > Denitrificimonas caeni_A. The sequence goes on from NZ_CAJHOA010000004.1 coordinate 133,054, forward strand.
GCGTCGCTCACCATAAATACGACCCTGCTTAACAATGTAAAAAAACTCCACCGGCCCGTCTTCTGGGATGATGATGTTTTCACCTTCAGGATAAAAACGCAATTGACAGTTTTCGACTAAAAAACCAAGATGGGTAAGATCCATCTGGTTAAAAGGTGGGTATTTTTGCAGAAACTCCAGCGTGCCTTGGATATTTTGTTGCACAGCTGTACGCCCTGTTTTTGCAAAGGCTTCACTTCTGCTCATGAAACACTCTCCTACTCTGTTAAGCCATCCTAAAGTTTTTGTCTAACAGCTCCTATTGGACGTAAGTGTCAAACAATTAGTGCTGTCAATTAAAACTTGGTGGCATGTTATTTTTATTGAACGGCGGCTATTTTTACAGGCTTGACTGCAATTGAACAGCACTTATACAAATCATAGTCAATAAAAAACCGCCCTAAGGCGGTTTTTTATCAACACTGTACATCTTTACAAATTATAAGCCATTTTTAGCTTTAAATTCGCGACGACGACGGTGCAGAACGGGCTCGGTGTAACCATTAGGCTGATCACGACCTTGCAGTACCAACTCCAGTGATGCTTGGAACGCAATGTTGTCAACAAAGTTCGCGGCCATTGGCTTATAGATTGGATCATTCGCATTCTGACGGTCAACAACGACAGCCATCCGCTGCATGGTTTCAACAATTTGCTCCTCAGTGACAATACCGTGGCGCAACCAGTTGGCCATGTGCTGGCTAGAAATACGTAGGGTTGCACGGTCTTCCATCAAACCAACATCGTTGATATCCGGTACTTTCGAGCAACCAACACTGTGGTCAATCCAGCGCACAACATAGCCCAAGATACCTTGTGCGTTGTTGTCTAGCTCGTTCTGAATCTCTTCAGCAGTCCAATCAGTGCTTGGCGCCAAAGGAATCGTCAGGATATCGTCTAATGAAGCGAACTCACGCGTCTTCAGCTCTTCTTGGCGCGCAAAGACGTCTACTTCATGGTAGTGCAGTGCGTGCAGAATCGCTGCGGTTGGTGAAGGTACCCAAGCGGTATTTGCACCGGCTTTTGGATGGCCAATTTTTTGCTCAACCATCGCGGCCATTAGATCCGGCATGGCCCACATACCTTTACCGATTTGTGCAACGCCTGACAGTCCTGTTGCCAGTCCTGTATCAACGTTCCAGTCTTCGTAGGCAGCAATCCACTTCTCACCGCGCATGGCTGTTTTACGAACCATTGCGCCCGCTTCCATAGAGGTATGAATTTCATCACCGGTACGGTCAAGGAAACCTGTGTTAATAAACACGACACGCTCTTTCGCTGCAGCAATACAGGCTTTCAAGTTGACTGTAGTGCGACGCTCTTCATCCATAATGCCCATTTTCAGGGTATGACGCGCCAAACCTAAAACATCTTCAGTGCGATCAAATAACTCATTAGCAAAAGCGGCTTCTTCTGGACCATGCATTTTTGGTTTAACAATATACATGCTGCCAGTACGACTGTTTTGACGGGTGGTATTGCCATTTAGGTTATGCATGGCAATCAAACTGGTGAACAGTGCATCCATAATGCCTTCTGGCATTTCATTACCTTGCTCATCAATAATCGCTGGGTTAGTCATCAAGTGACCAACGTTACGAATGAACAACAATGAACGACCGTGCAAAGTCACTTCGCCACCGTTTACTGTGGTGTAAACGCGATCTGGACTCATCACACGCGTAAAGGTTTTATCGCCTTTGGTAACGCTCTCCGACAGATCACCTTTCATCAGGCCTAACCAGTTACTGTAGACCAGTGTTTTGTCATCCGCATCAACCGCAGCGATGGAGTCTTCGCAGTCCATAATGGTGGTTAAAGCCGCTTCAACCAATACATCTTTGATACCGGCAGCATCGGTTTGGCCGATCATACTGCTTGCATCAATTTGAATTTCAAAGTGCAGACCGTTATTTTTCAACAGCACAACGCTTGGCGCTGCAGCATCACCTTGGAAACCAATCAGCTGTGCATCATCACGTAAACCTGTGTTACTGCCGCCTTTTAGGCTGACAACCAGTTTACCATCTTCGATACGATAGCCGCTTGCATCAACATGCGAACCAGCGGCCAACGGTGCAGATTTGTCTAGGAAAGCACGGGCATAAGCGATGACTTTGTCGCCACGTACTTTGTTGTAACCCTTGCCTTTCTCTGCGCCGTCTTCTTCACTGATCACATCAGTGCCGTATAGAGCGTCATACAAAGAACCCCAACGCGCATTGGCGGCGTTAAGGGCAAAACGTGCGTTAGTTACAGGTACCACCAATTGTGGACCTGCCATACGAGCAATTTCGTCGTCAACATTTTGTGTGCTGGCTTGAAAGTCTGCTGCTTCTGGCAGCAAGTATCCAATCTCTTGCAGAAATGCTTTATAGGCTACTGCGTCATGAGTTTGGCCCTTACGTGCAAGGTGCCACTCATCAATTTGTGCTTGTAAGGCATCACGTTTTTCTAGCAGGGCACGATTTTTCGGTGCAAGGTCTTTTAACACCTTCGTTGCGCCTTCCCAGAACTGCTCTGCAGTCAGGCCAGTGCCTGGAATAGCTTGGGTGTTAACGAAGTCATATAAAACTTTGGCGACCTGCAAGCCACCGACTTGAACGCGATCAGTCATTTTTGCCTCACTCTGCTTGGAAAAGCCTCAAATAAAACGGCCATTAGGCCATGTAGTGCATACAGATAAATACTACATGAATATTTGAAAAAAAGCAGAGAGAAATACGTAGCGCCGTTTTGTAAGCACTTTGTCACAGACAAAAAAAACTCCGAATCTCACAAGGGGGGAGAGATTCGGAGTATAAGTCCGGACTGCTAGGGGAAGTCCGGATATCTGCCAACATAAAACACATCAAGGAGTATCAACAATGGCCTTATCAGCCATCTATATACTCTGACTAAGCAAATCAGCAGATAGTTCCCAACTGTCATTAAATAATTTTAATGTGCCTGATCCCAATTATCGCCCACCCCAGCCTCAACGATCAATGGCACATCTAAGGTCGCACCAGCACTCATGAGTGGCAGCAGACCCGCGCGTAATTCATCCACTTGATCTTCACGGACCTCCAGCACCAGTTCATCATGTACTTGCAGAATAACCCGTGCATCAAGACCTGAATCAGCCAACCACTGGTCGACCGTAATCATCGCGCGCTTAATAATATCCGCGGCACTGCCCTGCATCGGTGCGTTAATCGCCGTGCGCTCAGCACCTTTACGGATAGCAGCGTTCTTCGCATTAATCTCTGGCAAATATAAGCGACGACCAAATAAGGTTTCCACATAACCCTGCTCGCTGGCTTGGGTACGTGTACGTTCCATGTAGTCCAACACGCCAGGATAGCGAGCAAAGTAGCGATCCATATACATCTTAGCTTGGCCACGATCACAACCAATCTGTTTAGCCAAACCATGTGCACTCATACCGTAAATCAAACCAAAGTTAATCGCTTTAGCGCTGCGGCGCTGGTCATTGGTCACCTCATCGAGTGGCACACCAAACACTTCTGATGCGGTGGCCTTATGTACATCACGATCATGACGAAAGGCATCGAGTAAACCAGGGTCTTGCGCCAAGTGCGCCATAATTCGCAGTTCAATTTGCGAATAGTCAGCGGCCAGTAACTTATAGCCTTTAGGCGCGACAAACGCCTGACGAATACGACGACCCTCGGCTGTACGGATCGGGATATTTTGTAAATTTGGATCGCTAGATGATAAACGCCCGGTCGCGGTGACCGCTTGGTGATAGCTGGTGTGGATACGTCCTGTCAGTGGGTTAATTTGCTCAGGCAGACGGTCTGTATAGGTACTTTTCAACTTGCTCAGGCTACGGTACTCCATCAGTAGCACAGGCAACTCATGACCTTGCTCAGCCAGTTCAGATAACACCGCTTCTGCAGTGCTAGGCTGACCTTTGGCTGTTTTGGAGAGCACAGGCAGACCCAACTTTTCATACAGCACCACGCCCAGTTGCTTAGGCGATGCCAAATTAAATTCTTCACCGGCAATTTCAAAGGTTTGCCGCTCAAGCTCGGTGAGCTTGGCCGCTAATTCTAAACTTTGCACACCCAACAAGTGCGCGTCGACCAAAGCACCGTAGCGCTCGATGCGCGCCAAGACGGGCATCAGCGGCATTTCAATATTATCCAACACCTCACGTAGCGGCGGGATGTCCTGCAACTCTTTGATTAAACGATTGTGCAAACACAAGGTAATCTCAGCATCTTCCGCAGCATAAGGCCCAGCAACGTCTAAGGAAATCTGATTAAAAGTCAGCTGTTTTGCGCCTTTGCCGGCAACATCCTCAAAACGAATGGTGCTGCGATTTAAATAGCGCAGCGCCAAATCATCCATATTATGGCGCGTCACTGTGGAGTTAAGCACATAGGACTCCAGCATGGTATCAAAACGCACGCCCTGCACATTAATACCGTAACGGGCCAGCACATTGATATCGTACTTACCGTTTTGGCAGACCTTAGCAATCGCTGGATCTTCTAACAAAGGACGCAAGGCAGCTAAAACATAATCTTGATCCAACTGCTGCGGTACACCCATATAGTCGTGGGCGATTGGCACATAAGCACCCTCGCCTTCAGCGACTGCAAAAGAAATACCCACTAAACGTGCTTGCTGGGCATCGACACTGGTCGTTTCGGTATCAAAAGCAAACAGCGTGGCTGTACTTAATCGTTGCAACCAGTCGACAAAGGCATCTTCCGTTAAAAGGGTGTGAAATGCCGCTTGATACTCAGGCTCAACTGCAGCAACTTCTGTGTCTATTGTCGGCTCAGCAAATAAGTCATCCACAGCGGAACGGGCTGCTTGAGCTTTTGGTTTGGGAGCCACTGCTGGCGTAGCACTACGACGACGGATTTCATCTTGCCAACTTTTAAACTGTAAACGCTCATACAGCTCCAGCAAAATATCATCTTGCGGTGGCTGCATCTGCATCTCATCAATATTAAGATCCAGCTCAACATCCAGCTTAATCGTGGCTAACTCACGTGATAAGTAAGCCATATCACGGTTGTCTAACAACTTTTGACCTAAGGTTTTTGCACCCCGAATCGGCAATGTAGCAACTTGATCGATACTGTTATAAATCGCATCCATATCACCCAAGCCCACCAGCAAACCCAATGCGGTTTTCTCACCAACGCCCGGTACGCCAGGAATATTGTCAGACTTATCGCCCATTAAGGCCAAGTAATCGATAATCAACTCAGGGCCAATACCAAATTTTTCCACCACTCCAGCACTGTCCATCGTGGTGTTGTACATCGTGTTAACTAAGGTGACATGACCATTAACCAACTGCGCCATATCTTTATCACCGGTGGAGATCACCACAGGGCGTTCAGCTAAAGTACTGCTACGCGCTAAGGTGCCTATCACATCATCCGCTTCCACACCTTCCACGCATAAAAACGGAAAACCTAACGCCTGCACACACTGATGTAAAGGCTCAATCTGTACACGTAAGTCATCCGGCATCGACGGCCTTTGCGCCTTATATTCAGCAAAAAGCTCATCACGAAAGGTCGGTCCCTTGGCATCAAAAATCACCGTAATCACGCTATCTGGATATTGCTTACACAAGCTACGCAGCATATTAAGCACACCTTTCACAGCACCAGTGGGCAACCCTGCAGATGTCATTAACGGTGGCAACGCATGAAACGCGCGATACAAATAAGATGAACCATCAACCAAAACTAAAGGGGCCTGAGACATGCGGATATTCAACCTTAACGAAAACACTTAATGATAAACACGATACGTGCTTAACAAGCATACAGGCAATCACTAACACCTCCCACTGTGCGGCGGGGTATTGGCAGCACCACCCAAGCTAAACTAGTGCAGAATCAGCTATCAATCCTAGATTTTGCTAGGATAGCAATTGCTGCTTATTGATTATGAGCATTCTCACCGTACAGCCTAGGAGTTTTAGATGAGTGAAAAACTTAACAGCGATGCACTGCAAGCGCTCAAAATTGCTTTCAACTATATGCCTAAAGCCATTGAAGTCACCAAATATGAATACGGCGAGCACTACAAAGTAGTTCTTGAGCATATTGAGACAGTTAAAGAAGTACTGCTAATGAATGATGTTGATCCGGAAGAAGTCTATGGCGAGGTCAACCCTGAACATACGCCGAACTCGTCATACTGAATAACGGCTCTTGAGTTAAGTTAAGAAATCCCGAGAAAAATTTGTCGCGCAAGCGCTGCTCTGGCAGAGTGTTTTATCGCTGCGCTAGCCGCGTATATGGCAACTCTGCCGCTTTAAGCACTGTTTAATAGACAATAATAAGAAGGGTATAACGATGACCGATACTTGGCTTCCTTCGCTAATCACCGCCACGCCTCAAGAAGGCTTTGAGCTGGCAATCACCCTGAGTCGTCGCGGCGTGAAATACACGCAACCAGATATGGAGACTCTAAAAGCATTGCGTAATGACTATGCACAATCTGCTGATGGACTAACGGCTGCCTCTCAAGTGATCGCGATTAACTTCCAAACCGTCTCTGCAGCCAATAACTACTGGCGCAGCTAATCTTGCACTGCTCAGGCGCAGCCACCAACTATACGCACCTGCTTACTTGGTCGCCTGCGCCTTAATGTCCGCAAGATTCTGTGCATCTAACGCACCAATCTCAAATTGCGTTTGTGCAATCCACTCAAAAGCGCGCTGATTGAGTTCGGCAATCGCGCGTGGGCCTTCACCCTCGATATACATCGCTGGACCAATCACTACATCAATCACCCCTGGTTTCTTACCCCAGCCGGCTTTCGGCCAAAACATCCCAGCATTATGGGCAATAGGTAGCACGGGCAAGCCAGCATTCGCCGCTAAAGAAGCACCGCCGCGGGAAAACTTACCGATTTGTCCTGTCGGAATTCGCGTTCCTTCAGGAAAAATCAGCACCCAACAGTTCTGTTGTAGACGATCAGCACCTTGTGTTGCCAGTTGCTTCAATGCTTGTTTGGGGTTTTCACGGTTAATCGCAATCGGCTTGAGCATGGCCATGGCCCAACCAAAAAAAGGTACGCGTAACAGCTCTTTTTTTAACACTTGGCTCAATGGCTGAAAATACGCTGATAAGAAAAATGTTTCCCAAGTGCTTTGGTGCTTAGACAAAATCACGCAACGCTGGCTGGGAATATGCTCAGCGCCGGTCACTCGATAGTCCAAGCCAATCAGGTGCTTCGCCAAACCCACGGCAAAGCGACACCAATACACATTGATAAAACGATAGCGTGCCGGAAAGGATAAAAACGGTGCGACCAGCAAGCCAATAGTGCACCAAATAAAGGCACTTAAACTCAGCAAAACGTAGAAAACTGCGATTCTTAATCCGTAGATAACGCCCATACTGTTCGGCCTTTAGCGTAGTAAATGATCGGCAACTGCTGATAAGTCAGCAAAAATTAAAGTAGTGTCTGGCAGCGGTTGTTCACGAGTCTGCGCGCCTTTACCGCTGCAGACTAAAACCGGCTGCGCATTGGCGGCAACAGCGGCTTGCAAGTCACGTAAGCTATCACCGACAAACCAAACGCCGTCCAGCGCTGTTTGATAGTGCTCAGCGACCTGCTCCAACAAGCCCGCTAATGGTTTACGGCACGTGCAGCCATCATCTGGACCATGCGGACAATAGGTAATTAACCCTAGATGACCACCACGTTGCTGTACTGCATCACGTAACACTTGATGCATAGAGTCCAGGGTCGGCACGCTATAGTAACCACGCGCTAAACCCGACTGATTGGTAGCCACTGCCACAGTCCAGCCTGCGCGACTTAGGCGTGCAATAGCATCGAGTGCGCCCGGCAACGGAATCCACTCAGCCACAGTTTTAATATAATCGTCTGAGTCGTAATTAATCACGCCATCACGATCGAGAATGATCAACTTCATGCTTAGTCCTTTAACTGGATGAACGCACGACAGGGCACGCACATCCAGTCTCTTGCAGAGTATTAATCCAACACAGAAATATCTGCTACACCTAAGAACAGTCCACGTAACTGTGCCAATAATGCATGGCGGTTAGCGCGGATATCTGGGTCTTCAGCGTTGACCATAACCGCAGTAAAGAAGGCATCAACCGGCTCATGTAAGCTCGCTAATCGAGTCAATGCTGCAGTGTACTGACGACTTGCTGCCAACGGCTGCACTGCTTGTAACGCTTGCTGTAAAGCCGCGTACAGAGCAAATTCAGTTGGACTATCGAAGTAGTGTGCTTGTACCGCTGTCGTTTGCTGCGTAGCACTTTTACCTAACAGATTAGACACGCGCTTATTCACTGCCGCCAAAGCTTGTGCTTCTGGTAAAGCACGGAAAGCCTGTACTGCCTGCACTCGCTGGTCAAAGTCCAGCGGTGACATTGGATGCAGTGCCCGCACCGCTTGGTAGACAGCCACATCAACGCCAGCATCTTCATACCGAGCACGCAGACGGTCAAAAATGAAGTCTTGAACCTGTTCAGCTAAACCGTTGCTATTGATTTTATCGCCGTACTGAGCAATCGCCATCGCGACCAACTCTGACACATCAACATCCAATTGTTTTTCAATCAGAGTACGCAAAATACCTAAAGCGGCACGACGTAATGCATAGGGGTCTTTACTACCGGTTGGCAACATGCCAATACCAAAAATACCCACCAACGTGTCTAACTTGTCTGCCACTGCTACCGCCGCACCGGTTAAGGTGGTTGGTAATTCAGCGCCAGCACCACGTGGCATATATTGCTCGTTAAGCGCTAGAGCAATATCACCTTCTTCACCATCATTTTGTGCATAGTAGAGACCCGCAATACCCTGCATCTCTGGGAACTCACCGACCATTTCTGTAGCGAGGTCACACTTCGACAACAAACCTGCACGCGCTGCATGCACAGGGTTGCCGCCAACTTTATCGGCAATAAAACCAGCCAGTTTGGAGACTCGAATGGCTTTATCGTAAACGCTACCCAGTTGCGCTTGGAATACGACATTCTTTAGACGCTCATTGAACGCTTCAAGCGGCTGCTTTTGGTCTTGTAAGTAGAAGAACTCAGCATCCGTTAAGCGTGGGCGTACAACTTTCTCATTACCTGAGATCACTTGTTGTGGATCACGGCTCTCAATATTGGCCACCGTAATAAAGCGCGGCAATAACGCACCATTACTATCGAGTAAACAGAAATACTTCTGGTTATCTTGCATGGTAATAATCAAAGCTTCTTGCGGTACATCCAAGAAGTGCTCTTCAAATGAGCAGACCAATGGCACCGGCCATTCAACCAACGCAGTCACTTCATCCAATAAGGCTGGCGGTACAATTGCTGTGCCCTGCTGCTCAGCAGCCAGCTCATCAATACGCTTTTGAATCAGACTACGGCGCTCAGCAAAATCAACCAGCACGTAGGCTTTCCGCAATGCTTCCACATAATCACTGGGCTGATTAAGTACCACATCAGTGTTGTGATGAAAACGGTGACCGCGTGAAGCACGGCCTGCGGTTTGCGCCAGAATGGTGCAATCAACCACATCACTACCAAACAGCATCACCAACCATTGGGTTGGGCGAACAAACTCTTCTTTACGTGCGCCCCAGCGCATACGCTTAGGAATCGGTAATGCACTCAACGATTCTTCGACAATACTCGGCAGTAAAGCAACCGTCGCTTGGCCTGGAATATGTTGTTCAAAGCGTAACTTAGCACCACTGCGATCAATTTCGCTGATATCAACGCCACACTTACGGGCAAAACCCAGTGCTGCTTTAGTGGGCTCGCCCTGTTCATCAAAGGCCGCTTGTAGTGGTGGACCATCCATGGCTTGGCTGCGATCGTCTTGACGCTCAGCCAGCTGGCTAATACATACTGCTAAACGGCGTGGTGCAGCATAGACTTGCACTTTACCGTGGCTTAGGCCGGCGGTTTTTAAACCTTTAGTGATGCCATCTCGGAACGCATTGGCTAAGGTATTGAGAGCTTTAGGGGGTAACTCTTCAGTACCTAACTCAACTAGAAAGTCACGTGCACTCATTGTTCAATCTCCAACTTAGCCAACACTTCATCACGTAATGCCTCCGTTGCCATTGGGAAACCCAGCTTGGCACGCGCTTCTAAATAACTTTGCGCTACGGCACGCGCCAAGGTGCGCACCCGTAAAATGTAACGTTGACGCTCTGTCACAGAAATAGCACGGCGCGCATCCAGTAAATTAAAGGTATGCGAGGCTTTTAAGACCATTTCATAGCTCGGTAGCGGCAGATTTAAAAGACTGAGACGACTGGCTTCACTTTCATAAAAGTCAAACAGCTCAAACATCTTTTCTACGTTGGCATGTTCAAAGTTATAGGTGGATTGCTCGACTTCGTTCTGGTGGAAGACATCACCATAGGTCACTTTACCGAACGGGCCATCCGTCCAGACCAAGTCATAGACTGAATCAACCCCTTGGATATACATCGCCAAGCGCTCGAGGCCGTAGGTGATTTCACCGGTCACGGGGTAGCACTCAATGCCACCGACTTGCTGGAAGTAGGTGAACTGGGTGACTTCCATGCCATTAAGCCAAATTTCCCAGCCCAAACCCCATGCACCTAAAGTTGGCGATTCCCAGTTGTCTTCAACAAAGCGGATATCGTGCACCAAAGGATCAATACCAATATGGCGCAAAGACTCTAAATAAAGCTCTTGAATATTGTCTGGATTGGGTTTGAGCACCACTTGAAACTGATAATAATGTTGCAAGCGGTTGGGGTTATTACCGTAGCGGCCATCGGTTGGACGGCGTGAAGGTTGCACATAAGCAGCGTTCCAGGTTTCTGGACCTAGAGCACGTAGAAAGGTTGCGGTATGGAAGGTGCCAGCACCCATTTCCATATCGTAGGGTTGCAGTACCACACAGCCCTGCTCAGCCCAAAAGCTCTGCAAGGTAAGAATCAGATCTTGGAAGGTACGCACGGCGGCGGTTGTCTGGGTCACGTTATTATATCCACTGTTAAAGACGGGCAGAAAGTTCGAGAGTATACCTCAAGGATGGCTATTTTCGCAGCGGGCATTCATCGCCACAGTGCACATTATTGATATTGGATTGCTTAGATTGTTCTGTCATCCGCTTAATCAATGCGCCACCGTAACGGCTTAGGCGTCCATCCTGCTGGCAACTGCGCTGTTATATTGACCGCTCAGTTCTCATCATCGCTATCACTTGACCGCTGCAAGCAAACCCTCTAAAACAGAGATCACATTGATTTCCGGCGAGCTAAAGCATGTCCAACAACACTCCTCTAGCTGCGCTAAACGACTTATTCAGCGTGCAACAACAGGCCTTTCAAGCGCAACCCATGCCCAACGCCAGCCAACGTATTGAATGGTTGCAGGCATTACGGGCTGTTCTCGCCAGCGAGCAAAAAACACTCGCCGAGACCATCAGCGCGGACTTCAGTCATCGCAGTCATGATGAAACGCTGTTAGCCGAATTAATGCCGAGTTTGCAAGGTATTGATTATGCGTGTCAGCGGATTAAACGCTGGATGAAACCCGCAAAACGTAAAGTTGGCTTAGCCTTTCAACCGGCATCGGCGCAGGTGGTGTATCAGCCGCTCGGCGTGGTTGGAGTGATTGTGCCGTGGAACTACCCGCTATTTTTAAGCATCGGCCCATTAACTGGCGCGTTGGCGGCAGGCAATCGGGTGATGATCAAGATGAGTGAAAACACGCCACGCACCGCGCAACTGCTCAAAGAATTATTAGCTCGCGTGTTTCCAGAAGATCTCGTCTGCATCGTGCAAGGCGAGACGGATGTGGCAGCAGCTTTTTCCGAGTTGCCGTTTGATCACCTACTGTTTACTGGCTCCACCAGCGTCGGCAAGCAGGTGATGCGTGCCGCAGCTAAGAACCTAACACCTGTCACCTTAGAACTGGGCGGCAAATCACCGGCGATCATCAGTGCTGACGTGCCTTTAGCCGAAGCGGCGCAGCGCATTGCCTTTGGTAAAACCGTCAACGCTGGACAAACATGCGTCGCGCCCGATTATATTTTAGTACCGCAAGCGCGAATGAATGAGTTTGTCGAAGCCATGCGCAACGCCGTACTCAAATTTTATCCAACCTTAGCCGACAATCCAGATTACACAGCGATTATCAATCCACAGCATCTACAACGTTTACAAAGCAGTATTGTCGACGCCACTCGCCAAGGCGCAACAGCGATAGCCATTCACCCAGAAGGCCAAGGCCAACGCTTGCCACTGACCTTACTGCTGAATGTCACCGATCACATGCGGGTCATGCAAGAGGAAATTTTTGGACCCATTTTACCGATTGTCGGCTATACATCACTGAATGATGCCTTAGCTTATATTCGCCAGCGGCCACGGCCTTTAGCGCTGTATTACTTTGGTTATCAGCGGGACGAGCAACAGTATGTTCTCGATAACAGTCATGCTGGTGGCGTCTGTATCAACGACACCTTATTGCATGTAGCACAGCATGACTTGCCATTTGGCGGGATTGGGCCGTCGGGCATGGGTCACTATCACGCTCATGAAGGTTTTTTAACTTTTAGCCATAGCAAAGCAGTGTTTAGCAAGCAGCGGTTTAATGCCGCTAAATTAATTTACCCACCTTATGGCGGCTGGTTACAAAAGCTGATTTTAAAATTCTTTTTACGCTAAGCGCACTGACTGCAAGGCCATCCCATGCTGCAACCTAGCCACAATAACGATTTTTCTCGACGCAATTTTCTTAAGCTCAGCGCTGTGTCAGCGGCAAGTTTAAGCATGCTCAGTTTGTCAGCCAGCCTGACCGGCTGCAGTCGAGAGCCTGCCAGCAGCGGCTTTTTAGTGTTGCGCAGCGATGATCTTGTCTGTCTTAGCGCACTGCTACCGGTGTTGTACGTTGGCGCGCTGCAGGCGCAGCAGATGCAGAGCCATGTACAAAACGCACTCAGCGCTATTGATCACAATTTAGCCAGTTTTTCCCCAAGCATGCGCAAACTAACGCTACAACTGTTCGACAGTCTAAATAACCCGCTGACTCGCGGTCCTCTGACGGGTGTCTGGGGCTCTTGGGCAAACGCGACCGCAGCAGATATTCAACAGTTTCTAAAGCGTTGGCAAAACAGTCGCTTCGATCTATTAAAAATGGGTCATAACGCCTTACTGCAGCTGGCCATGCTCGCGCATTATGGTCAGCCGAGCGCTTGGCAACACTGCGGCTACCCAGGCCCACCACTGTTGCATTAACTCAACCTTGCTCAGCAAAAATACTTTTATATAACAACCCTAACGAGAGCCGCTATGCCCATTGCAGACCCCTTCTTACACGGTATCGACAACGGCTGGCAGGTACGCAATGCGTCGTTATTAGAAAGCGATCTGCAATTGGAGTTCGACGTCGTCATTGTCGGCAGCGGTGCTGGCGGTGCAACCAGCGCTGAACTATTAAGTACTGCTGGCTTACGGGTATTAATCGTTGAAGAAGGGCCACTGCGCACCAGCAGTGACTTCAAGATGCAAGAGCCTGCCGCGTACGCAGAGCTCTATCAAGAAGGCATGGCGCGCATGAGTAAAGACGGCGCCATAACTATTATGCAAGGCCGCGCTGTCGGCGGTACTACGCTGATTAACTGGACCTCAAGTTTTCGCACACCACCAGCAACCCTCGAACATTGGGCGCGCGAACATGCGGTCAGCGGTTTAAGCAAAGAAGCGTTGCAACCTTGGTTTGAGAAAATGGAACAACGCCTCGGTGTCGAGCCTTGGCAAATAGCCGCCAACGCCAACAATGAAGTGATCAAACGCGGCTGCGACGCTTTGAACCTGAACTGGGCGGTGATTCCACGCAATGTGCGCGGCTGCATGAATCTAGGCTATTGCGGCATGGGTTGCCCGATCAATGCCAAGCAATCGATGTTGGTCACCTGTATTCCTGCCAGTTTAAATAACGGCGGCGCACTGCTGTATTTAGCCCGTGCCGAGCGCTTAATTATTGATAAGGATCGCGTGCAACACTTGGAATGCCACGCCTTAGATGCGCGTGGCGTAGAGCGCACTGGGCGCAAGATTACAATTCGCGCCAAGCACTATATTTTAGCCGGTGGCGCTATCAATACGCCGGCGATTTTATTACGTTCAAACGCCCCCGACCCTTATCAACGCTGCGGTAAACGCACTTTTTTACATACGGTTAATTTTTCCGCAGCACAGTTTTCCGAACCTGTTAACCCCTTTTACGGCGCACCGCAATCGATTTATAGTGATCACTTCCAGTGGCGCGATGGCGTTGACGGTCCCATTGGTTATAAGTTGGAAGTGCCTCCTTTACATCCCGCTTTTGCCGCAACAATCCTCGGCAGCTATGGCGAAGTCAGCGCGCAACGCATGGCGCAACTGCCACACACCCATATGATGATTGCCTTAATGCGCGATGGTTTCCATCCCGACAGCGCCAGCGGTACAGTGGAACTGCGCAGCGATGGCAGCCCCGTACTGGATTATCAAATGACCCCGTACACTTGGGATGGTATCCGCCGCGCCTATCACAGCATGGCTGAAATACAGTTTGCCGCTGGGGCCAAAAAAGTTTTCCCAGTACACGCTGATGCGGACTATGTAGCCGATTTAAACAGCGTACGCACACTGATTAACCGTCTCGACTTATCGCTGTATCGCACGCGCCTTGGCAGTGCCCATGTGATGGGCGGCTGCGCCATGAGTGACGATACAACGCTGGGGGTGACGAATAGCTCGGGAGGGCATCATCAGTTGGAAAACCTATCCATCCACGATGGCTCTTTATTTCCGACCAGCATTGGTGCCAACCCTCAGCTGTCCATTTATGCCTTGTGCGCTTTACTCACTGATCAGCTGATTCAGCGCCTCAATGTTTAGGATCAAGAACACATCAGACTTGGATAGCCGACAGACAAAACGACGCGTAAACTGATCATCACTCTCTGGGCTTTTATGTCTAGAACTGCTACTTATAGTCGCACACCATTCATGTTTTACCCTTGTGAGATTGCGCATGTCCGTTTGGAAGTCATTCCGCTCGCTATACTTTGCCACTTTGTTAATGCTGCTCGGCTCCGGTTTACTGAGCACCTATCTAGCGTTGCACGTTGCTGAACGTGCTGACGGCATCTGGGTGGGTGCGTTAATGACCGGCTTTTATTTAGGTTTGGTCTTAGGTGGCAAAATCGGTCACCGCCTTATTGCGCGAGTGGGCCATATTCGCGCCTACGTTGCCAGTGCCGGCATCGTCACTGCGGCGGTATTACTGCATGGCCTAACGGAAAATTTGTATGCTTGGCTGCTGCTACGGGTGCAAGTCGGTTTGGGCATGATGTGCATGTATATGGTGGTAGAAAGCTGGCTCAACGAGCAAAGTACCTCCAATGAACGCGGCATTGTGTTCTCCGGTTACATGATGGCTTCTTACCTCGGCATGGTCTTAGGTCAATTGGTGTTAGCCGCCGTGCCCGACCTGAACATTAACTTGCTGCTATTTGTCGCGCTGTGCTTTGCTTTATGCCTTGTTCCCGTCGCCCTGACCCGACGTATTCACCCCGAACCTTTGCGTCCAGCACCCCTTGAGCCGCGCTACTTTTTACAACGTGTGCCGTTATCCATGCTGACCAGCTTAGTCTCTGGTGCGATGGTTGGTGCTTTTTATGGTTTAGCGCCGCTATATGCCAGTCGGATTGGTTTGCCTACGCATATGATTGGTCTATTTATGGCCACCTGTATTGTCGCTGGCTTGCTGGTGCAAGGACCGCTGGGTTGGTTATCAGACCATTTTGAGCGGCCCACGTTAATCCGCGTTTGCAGTGCACTACTGATGTTGATTGCACTACCGCAGGCGTTATGGAGTGACTTGCCGCTACCCTTGGTGTTTGTCGGTGGCAGCTTATGCTGCATGTTGTTTTTTAGCTTATATCCGTTGGCAGTGGCTTTCGCTAATGACAATATTGAAGCAGAAAAGCGTGTCTCGTTAACTGCGGTGCTGCTGACTACTTTTGGTGTGGGAGCCAGTATCAGTCCATTGTTGGTCGGTGTGCTGATGAAAACACTAGGACCCAATATGCTCTACGTGGCGTTTAGTTTATGTGCCATGTTGATTGCTGTGCGCGTACGTCCGCAGGTGATTAGCGGCGAGCACCTCACGCAGGAAGCGCCTTTACAGCACATATTCATGCCGGATGGTATTACCAGTTCGCCCTTAGCCGCAGCACTTGACCCTCGTATTGAAGAAAGTCATGTGCAAGAACAGATGCAAGATTGCCCGCTGACCGATGTTGCTGAGTACTCTGAAGAGCAACACTATTAGTCAATCAGCACGCCACCGTTGCATTGCTTGGCTCAGCAAGTGCTCAATAGCCGCAGCACTGATTGACTGCTGCTATGACTCGGTAAACGCTGGGGTATCCGCAAAACCAGTCGAGACTAACTGTAGCATGATGTTTTCTTTGAGCGGCGGCGCAAATAAAAACCCTTGAATCAAATCACAACCCATCATTTTCAATAATTTAAACTGCTCAATCTCTTCGACACCCTCGGCCACGGTCGAGAATTGAAAATGGCGCGCCATATCAATCACGGTGCTGGTTAAACGCTGATCCTGCGCATTGGTATGCATTTCGGAGACAAAAGTACGATCAATTTTAATCACTGAAACAGGTAAATTTTTTAAATACGCCAGCGAAGAATAGCCCGTGCCAAAATCATCAATAGCAATACCCAAACCCGCAGCAGCGAGGCTGTGCAATTGTCGCATCGCTAACGGTATATCTTGCATCAAGCCGGACTCAGTGACTTCAACTTCTAAAGCATGGGTCGGTAAACCTGCCTGCTGAACAGTATCAATCAGCCACGCAGCAAAATCCGGCTCCATCAGCTGTGCACTGGCGACATTCACCGCAACAGTAAAATGGTCATCTACCGCCTGCTGTGCACGCCAGCGCACAATGGCAGCAAGCGCTTGCTGGATCACCCATTTACCAAGGCTGACAATAAAACAATTGGCCTCAGCAATGGGAATAAACTCTGCCGGCGACACCCGTCCAAAAACTGGATTGTCCCAACGCAGCAATGCCTCAACCCCACGCACCGCTCCGGTGAGCACATCAACTTTCGGCTGATACAGCAGGTGTAACTCATTATTATCAATCGCAGCGTACAAAGCATCACTGAGTTGATTTTTGCGCCACAAGCTATTTTCCAAGGTTTGATCATAGCCTTGCCACTGACTGTCAACAGCCGGCAACGCAACTGCAGCCATACGCACCATTTGCTCAGCGTTACGCTCAGCACTCGATCCACTCACGCCAATTCGCGCACGCACATGCACCGATAACTGCTGAACATTCAGTGGCGCTTGGATAACGCCCAACAAGCGCAGAGCAATCTGCTCAGCCAACTCATCACTGACGATGCTTTCACAGAGTACGACCCATTTATCCGTACTCCATACTCCCAGCAGGCGTATCGGCAGATCAGTTAGTTGCTGGACATGCACAGACAGTGCACAAAGAGCTTGGTCCATGATGTCATAGCCATGCAGACGACCCATTTCATCCAGTCCTTCTAAGGCAATAAAAAAGGTCAGCAACTCTTTTTCTTCACTGCGCAATTGGGTGATGGTTTCTAGAATGACATGACGATTCGGCAGTGTTGTCAACGGATCTTGGCGCGAGAGGATTTTCAGTTCACGCGTACGCTCTGTGACCAAGCTCTCTAGCAAATCAGCTTTTTTCATGCGCTCACTGAGCAGTCTCTGCAGCTGCAAGGTGTTATGGATACGTTGCAAGACTTCGATATGATTAAAGGGTTTGGTTAAAAAATCCTGTGCGCCCAACTGCAAGGCTTGATGACGAGTTGCTTCATCAATTTGCGCGGTTAAAACGATAACCGCCGGCGTTTGCTCACCCCACTGTTTAGTCAGCAACTCTAACAACTCGAGGCCGCTAATACGGGGCATACGAATATCCAACAAGATCAAATCAGGACGTTTTTTGTGCACCCGCGCCTCAACCTGCAGAGGATCTGTCATACCTTCAACAGTGCTATAGCCTTCATCTTCGAGTAGGTCCATCAGCAACTCAACATTCACTGGGTTGTCATCGACTACCAAAATATCAGCGCTACTAAAGAGCGCGCTAAGAGCGGTCATATAAGATCCTGTTGCGATAAAAGTTGTTGGATATGCTGTGTCAGCCTATTTAAATCAAACGGTTTACTGTAAAAACCAGCAAAACCTAATGCGCCCGTTTGCTGCTTATCTTGAACAGAGCAAGTGGCTGAAATAGCTAAGAGCGGTATAGAGCGGGTCAATGGATTATTTTTAAGCATACGCCCCAACTGAAAACCATTCATGCCAGGTAAATCAATATCGAGTAAAATCAGCTGCGGCGATCCTGAGCAGGCCAGTTCAAAGCCTGCTTCTGCCGAGCCGACACAGAGCAATTGCACATTACCCATATCACCGCATAACTCTTGCATCAAGCGCTGACTCCCTGGGTTATCTTCGATATACAGCACTTGGTATTTCTTAGGCAGCGGTTGATATGTTGCAGAATGAGACACGACAGCCGCATCTGAAATGCGCGGCGAAGCAACCGATAACAATGGCAATTCAAAATAAAAAACACTGCCCTCGCCGACCGTTGACTCCACATGAATATTGCTCTGCATCAAACGCGCCAGCTTGCGAGTTAGTGCCAAGCCAACACCCGTCCCTTCAATACTGCTGTGTTCTGCACCCAAACGATTAAAGGGTTCAAAGAGTAGGTCAAGTTGCTCCGCAGCAATACCTATACCGGTATCGCGGACACTAATACGCACCATTTCTTGGCGCAACTCACAGCTAAGAACAACTGACCCATCGGGTCGATTATATTTAATCGCATTACTTAATAGATTTATCAGAATCTGTTTAAGACGAGTGTAATCGGCCTCAACAAAGCAGTCTTGAGCCTCTGCGAATTGCACCTGCAGACTGATATTATGGCTGGAAGCCAAGGAACGAATAATATCCAACGTATCATCGATCACTTCTTGCAGATTAACCGGCTCAAGCGACACCTGTGTATAACCCGCCTCAATGCGCGCTAAATCCAACACTTCATTGATTAAGTTCAATAGATGCTGACCACTACGCAAAATCTGCTCCACCTGCCGCTGCTGACGCTCAGCCAGCGGCTGCTTACCGTTGCCTAGTAATTGCGCAAAGCCCAAAATAGCATTGAGCGGCGTACGTAGCTCATGGCTCATTGATGACAGGAAGTCAGTTTTCGCTTTACTGGAGCGCTCAGCCAAGTCACGTGCGGCTTCAATCTCTTCAGTAAAGCGCTTCTGCTCATTTAGTTGTCGATACAAATTAATCAACAATGCACAAGTGGACGTGAAAGGCTTAAGCCACTCAATCAAGCCCTCATCATAATCCTGAGCAGCATTAGCAATCGCATACATACCAATCACTTCACCACGGTCGACAATAGGCACGCCTAAATAACGGCGTAGTACTGGATGGCCTTCGGGTAAGGAACCGCCACGCGGGTCACTTAACATAT
Source organism: Denitrificimonas caeni (assembly GCF_905120345.1). Classification (GTDB taxonomy): domain Bacteria; phylum Pseudomonadota; class Gammaproteobacteria; order Pseudomonadales; family Pseudomonadaceae; genus Denitrificimonas; species Denitrificimonas caeni_A. The sequence continues at coordinate 152,675 of NZ_CAJHOA010000004.1, forward strand.
CATTACTGAGTACGGTTTTCCCGTCGGCAAACACCTGTCCCAGCATGCTGTGTGGACCGCTCAGCAACATTTCTCCATCACGCAGTTGCTGCATCAACTGTCGGGTCGGCTCATTCCACGACAGATCACTGATGGCGTGTATTTTTAAAGCTGGCGCGCCTTCTTTAGTAATGACCTCACCAATTAATGCGTATTCGCTTTGGGTCAGATTTTTAAGCGCTTCTTTTAAAAACTGCCACAGCGTATTGCCCGACAGTAACGCATGGTAATCCGTCAGCCCACGGTGCAAGACTTGTAACAGTGAGCGCTCGTGTTGCTCGCGCGCGCGCGCCGCCGCTACCGCCCTTAAATCTGATAAAATACCGATAAACTCTCGATTAGCTGGCGCCGACGGATCACCATCATTCTGCACTTCACTGACAGCTAAGTGCACTGGAATATGTGTGCCGTCTTTATGCTGTGCAGCTACTTCGCGACCGCTGCCGATCACGTGCTGCTCACCGGTTTTTTGATACGTAGATAAATAGCCATCGTGCTGCGATGCCCAGTGCTCCGGCATCAACATTTTCACGTTACGACCTAAAACCTCCTCACGCTCATAACCCAGCATACGTAACGCTGAATCATTCAGCTGTAAAATGTGGCCATACCCATCAATACGCACAATACCCGCCGCTGCGCTTTCAATAATAGCGGCATAGCGAGCATTACTCGCGGCACTTTGCTGAGTCTGCAAAGCGAGCTGAATCGTACGAGAATGTAAATACAACAGTTGCTCAGCTTGGCGTGCTAATAAAATAAAAAGATGCTGATCAGCTTCGTTCAAGTGACGCGGCTGGGTATCCATCAAACACAAGGTGCCGACGTTAGCGCCATTTTCAGCACGAATCGGCATGCCGGCATAAAAACGAATATGTGGTTTACCAATAACGAAGCGACTGTTGGAAAAACATGGGTCTAAAAGTGCATCTTCAACAATAAACAGATCATTAAACTCAATCGCACAGGTACAAAACGAACCCTGTCGCGGTAGCTGGTTAGCACTCACACCAACACGAGACTTAAACCATTGTCGATGCTCATCCACCAACGAAACTAAAACCATTGGCATATCAAATAAGCTGGCAGCAACTTGAGTCAGGTTATCAAAGGCAGGGTCAGCATCAGTATCTAAAATCTGTAAATCGCGCAGAGCCTCTAAACGCTGTGCTTCAGTGTTTTGCAATGACATATCAAACATCAATTAGGCCCTCGGAGAGCAAAACCAGCAACAATGGGCAAATACTACAGCGATCATCTGCACAGGTGTTGAGCAAATAGCAGTATGCCATCTCGCTACGCTGCAAACCCATCGTTGAAAAGTCCAAGCATTAGCGGCCTACTGACACCCATAGCGCTTTATATTGTGAGAAGGGGCTGCTTTAGAGCACCATTCAGTATCGTTACAAAGCACATATAGACCTGACAAACACCTCTTAGCCCTTTAGAATGGCTTCTTTTTTATACGCCACTCACATGCATACATTACGCCTGATGCGCGCTGACGATTTACCCGAGATCATGGATATCCAGCTCGAGGTGTACAGCGATGCGCTGCAAGAAACACCTGAAATTATTGCCCAACGCTTGGCACAAGTACCTGACTTAGCGTTGGTCGCTGAAGATCCACAGGGTATTTGCGGCTACCTCTTTAGCTATCGCTCACGACGTGGTGCTGTTACGCCGCTGGACGGCTTATTTGTCGAGCCAGAACACAGTGACTGCTTATACCTGCATGATTTAGCTGTGGCACCACGGGCGCTCAAGCGCGGTATCGGTCCCAGTTTAGTCAAACATAAACTGCACATCGCCCGCCAAGCAGGCTTACAACACTGCAGCTTAGTCTCAGTACAAGAATCAGCGGACTTTTGGCAGCACTTAGGTTTTCAGGCACAAAGTCCTAGCAACCAAGATCAAGTTAACGCATTGGCATCCTATGGTGTGCCTGCTGTTTATATGCAAAGAACGCTGTAACACACAGAAAACTGTGTAACCTGCACCAGCCGTTATAATTGACACGGCTCAATAAACCTCATGAGATCAATCAGCAAGGACACTGTTATGGAATTTGCTCTTTATATGCTGCTCGGCGCTGCCGCAGGTGTGCTAGCTGGCTTATTTGGCGTGGGCGGCGGCATGATTATCGTGCCTGTTTTAGTCTTTAGCTTTAGTGCGCAAGGCTTTGCTCCAGAAGTATTAACCCATTTAGCAGTGGGCACTTCGTTGGCCACCATTGTCTTTACTTCAATCAACTCGATTCGCGAACATCACCGTCGCGGCGCGGTGCAGTGGGATCTGTTTCGTTGGCTGACCCCAGGTATTCTCGGCGGTGCTGCAGTGGGTGGTCTAACAGCGGCATTGATTAACGGCCCTATTTTACAAAAAATTATTGGCGTTTTTGCGATTTGTGTTGCCATTCAGCTGGCTCTTAATCTCACCCCAAAAGCGGCCCGCCCACAACCTAAGCGCCCTGAACTTATTGCCGCGGGTGGCGTCATTGGTTGGGCCTCAGCTATTTTCGGGATTGGTGGCGGCTCGTTAACCGTACCTTTTTTACTTTGGCGCAGCGTTGTCGCGCAAAAGGCTGTTGCTACCTCTGCAGCCTGTGGCTTCCCGATTGCGGTCGCTGGTGCGCTGGTTTTTATGGTGACCGGTTGGAATAACCATCAACTGCCTGAGTGGAGTTTAGGTTTTGTTTATTTACCCGCGCTATTCGGGATCGCCCTCACTTCAGTGTTTTTTGCGCGCTTTGGCGCCAAACTTGCGCACCGTCTGTCACCTTTGTTATTGAAACGTTTATTTGCCCTGTTGCTAACTGTTGTTGGCCTCAGTTTTTTGCTTAATTAAGGAACAATCATGCTGACCTTCCCTAATATTGACCCTGTGGCGATCGCCCTTGGGCCGCTAAAAATCCACTGGTACGGCTTAATGTATCTAGTCGGTATTGGCGGCGCTTGGTGGCTGGCCAGTCGTCGCTTGCAGCGCTTTGATGCAAGCTGGACGAAAGACACCCTCTCCGACTTCGTGTTCTGGGTGGCGATGGGCATCATTTTAGGCGGGCGCTTAGGCTACGTTTTATTTTATGACTTGGCGGCTTACATCGATAACCCGCTACTGGTGTTACGTATTTGGGAAGGTGGCATGTCTTTCCACGGCGGTTTTCTTGGCGTAATGCTGGCGGTCTGGCTGTTTGGTCGCAAGCACAACAAAAGCCTTTTTGAGCTGTTGGACTTTATCGCACCACTGGTACCGATTGGTTTAGGTGCAGGCCGTATTGGTAACTTTATTAACGCCGAGCTGTGGGGTAAAGCCACTGACGTCTCATGGGCGATGGTGTTTCCCACCGATCCAGAACAACTGGCTCGCCATCCGTCACAGTTGTATCAGTTTGCCTTAGAAGGCGTCGCGCTGTTTGTGATTCTCTGGCTGTATACACGTAAACCTCGGCCAACCATGGCAGTATCAGGCATGTTTGCTCTATTTTACGGTATCTTCCGTTTTATCGTGGAGTTCGTCCGGGTACCGGACGCGCAGCTGGGCTATCTCGCCTTTGATTGGTTAACCATGGGCCAAGTGCTGTGTATCCCGATGATCCTCGGTGGTATCGGACTGATTATTTTTGCCTATAAGCGTCAAGAGGTTGCTCAACAATGAAACAGTATCTCGACTTAATGCGGCATGTGCGCGACCAAGGTGTGGATAAAAACGACCGCACTGGAACGGGCACTCGCAGTGTCTTTGGTTACCAAATGCGTTTTGATTTAAATGCTGGCTTCCCTTTAGTCACCACGAAAAAATGTCATTTAAAGTCCATTATTCATGAGCTGCTGTGGTTTTTGCAGGGCGATACCAATATCAAATATCTGCAAGACAATGGCGTGCGTATTTGGGATGAATGGGCCGATGAAAACGGTGATTTAGGTCCGGTTTATGGCTATCAATGGCGCAACTGGCCAGCACCCAATGGCGAGTCGATTGATCAGATCAGTAAACTGATTGAGATGATCAAGAGCAACCCTGATTCACGTCGCCTGCTTGTTAGCGCGTGGAATCCTGCACTGGTTGACGATATGGCCTTACCGCCATGTCATGCGTTGTTTCAGTTTTATGTCGCCAACGGTAAATTAAGCTGCCAGCTCTATCAGCGTTCTGCTGATATTTTTCTTGGCGTGCCATTTAACATTGCCAGCTATGCATTGCTAACGATGATGGTGGCGCAGGTCTGCGGCTTACAGCTGGGTGATTTTATTTGGAGCGGCGGTGACTGCCATCTGTATTCCAATCATATGCAACAAGTTGAAGAGCAACTGAGTCGCGAAACGCTGCCGTTGCCAAACATGCGCATCAATCCTGCGGTCACTTCAATTTTCGATTTTAGCATTGAAGATTTTGAGCTGTGCAATTATCAAGCGCACCCGCATATTAAGGCGCAAGTCGCGGTTTAAAGCCGAGACAGTTGCCTACTCATGATTTATTCAGCAGTATTGTTTTTAACTACTGCTTAATAACATTGGCTAAAAGGACGTACTTCCATGAGTGATTTATCACAGCAAGCACCTGATTCGACTGCAGCAAGTCATTCACAGCTGCACACTACGCCACAAACCGTCAGCGCTGGACGCGGACTCAGCTGGCTACTTGAAGGCTGGGCTCTGCTAAGAACAGAGCTCGCCGTCTTTATTGCCATGAGTGTGATCAGCCTCGTTGCCATTTTTATCATTAACCTGATTCCAGTTCTCGGCAGCTTCGCCACAGCACTGTTATGGCCGGCGATGTTGGCAGGCTTTTTTCTAGCGTTTAAGCATGCCAAGCACCGGCAGTCGGTTACCGCCAACGATCTCTTTGAGCCGTTTAAAGCACCTGCTAGCCTGATCGGCGTGGGCGCGATGTATTTACTCGCCGGCATAGCGATTCTGCTAGTGATGATGATCGGTGCTTTTTTAAGTGCAGGATCATTCAGTGCCATCGCCAATGGGCAAGTTGACATGGCACAGATGAGTGTCGGTTTGGTTATTATGTTACTGCTCTCTATTCCCGCATCGTTGGCCGTCGCTATGGCCTTTGCTTTTGCACCTGTATTGGTGCATCAACATCAAATGCCGGTTATCGCCGCTATTAAACGTAGCTTTGTCGGCAGTTTGCGTAATATTTTACCCTTTATTGTTTTCTTTGTAGTACTGACACTGTGCTTTATCGCGCTTAGCATACTGATGGCTATCCCTTTAATCGGCTGGCTGATTAGTATCGTCGTAGCGGTTATTTACTTACCCTTATTCTGCGGCGCACTGTTTTGTGCGTATAGTGATATTTTTCTAGTTCAAACTCACTCCGAACTTTAATCCAGTAACAGTGCTGTACCCCGTTCATAGCGAAGTACAGCACTGCCATGATAGAGATTGACCTTATGTACGACTGGCTCAACGCGTTGCCCAAAGCAGAGTTACACTTGCACTTAGAAGGCTCACTAGAACCTGAACTGATGTTTCAACTGGCCGAACGCAATCGCATTCAGTTGCCATGGGACTCAGTAGAGACCTTACGTCAAGCTTATGCGTTTAATAACTTGCAGGAGTTCTTGGACATTTATTATCAAGGTGCCAATGTCCTACACACCGAACAAGACTTTTACGATCTGACTTGGGCGTACTTAAAAAAGTGTGAAGAGCAAAATGTGATTCACGTTGAGCCGTTTTTTGATCCACAGACCCATACGGCACGTGGCGTATCCTTGGAAGTAGCAATTACCGGAATCAGCGAAGCCTTGGGTGATGCGCGTGATTTATTAGGCATCAGCAGCGGTTTAATTCTCAGCTTTTTACGGCACTTACCAGAAGAAGAAGCCTTTGCCACTTTGCAACAAGCCATGCCCTTTCGCGATCTATTTTTCGCCGTCGGCTTAGACAGCGCAGAAATGGGCCACCCGCCGAGTAAGTTCACCAATGTCTTTGCCAAAGCCCGTGCCGAAGGTTTACTCGCTGTCGCGCATGCCGGTGAGGAAGGACCACCCGAGTACGTCTGGCAGGCACTGGATTTACTTAAAGTCAGCCGGATTGACCACGGCGTACGTGCGTGGGAAGACCAACGCTTAATGGCGCGCTTAATTGAAGAGCAAATCCCGCTCACAGTATGCCCGCTGTCCAATACCAAACTGCGCGTGTATCAAGATATGAGCGAGCACCCCATTTTACAAATGCTCGAACAAGGTGCGCTAGTCACGGTTAATTCTGATGATCCGGCGTATTTTGGTGGCTATGTGACTGAAAACTTTCATGCCTTGCACACTGATTTAGGTATGACTCGCCAACAGGCTCAGCGCTTGGCTGAAAACAGTCTAAACGCACGCTTAGCACCATAATCCCAAGCATGTCAGCGCATCGGCAGCAACTACTGGACTGGGTCGCTAGCGGTGATCTTGACGCCAGCAAGCTCGAGCAGGCTTTAGCTTTGAGCAATAGCGCACCTAGCGCAAGCGCTAACCTACGTTTCCTCAGTCGAGTCGTGCTGGCCTTTGCGGTGTTATTACTGTGTAGCGGCCTGATTTTTTTCTTCGCTTATAATTGGGATGATTTATCCCGCTACAACAAGTTTGCTATCGCACAAACAGCCGTATTGCTGTCGCTACTACCGTTATTATGGGTAGATATACGGCAACCGGCGGGTCAAGCCAGCCTCTTCGCGGCCAGTCTGTTAGTGGGTGCGTTATTGGCTCTGGTTGGACAAACCTATCAAAGTGGCGCCGACAGCTATCAACTGTTTTTAGTTTGGGCTGTGCTGATCGCACCTTGGGTGATGCTTACAAAAATGCCAGCACTCTGCTTGCTGTTGCTGGCGTTATTCAACCTTAGCCTCGTTTTAGCATTGAATGATCTGGAGATCGATCGGCTACTCGTGCCGTTTACTCATCCTGGCTGGTTATTGTTTGTCCTGAATGCTAGCGCCGCAGGACTTTGGCTTATAGCAACGCAGCACTTGCCACAAACACGTTTACTCCGTTGGGCAGGACGAATTATCAGCCTCTACAGCCTACTGATTCTGACTTTTCTCGCGATCGGCTATATCTACTCATGGTCAAACAGTGATGCACTAACACTGCCCGTTTGGACGGGGTTCAGCGCTCTATGGTTGTATCTCTATCGCGTTCGCCAATTGGATTTAATGATGCTCTCGGCGCTGATCATGGCCTCGATTGTCCTGTTAATAAGCATACTGGCACATGCATTAGCAGACTATATCCCCTTTGATGGCCTGTTTTTATTGCTGGCTCTGACGGTAATGGGATTATCCAGCGCTGCAGCTGTCTGGCTTAAGCGTCTCAATCAACACGCGCTTGTACTGCACAGAGCATCCACGTATGACTGATCGAGCAACGCTTTGGCAGCAGTTACAACAGGCCGAGCTGGTTGCAGGCGAGTTGCCCATAGAACCAGATAATCAACAACCGGCTTTTTTTCTGCGCCTCTTACTCGGCACCTCCGCGTGGTTATCCGCTCTTTTTTTCTGCATATTTATTGCTACTTTTTTTATTAGCGTTTTCTCTGTCACCCGTAATATTTGGATCATCGGTGCTATTTTATATGGGTTGAGCCTGTGGATAAGCCGTATCGCTAAAATCCCGCTGTTTGTGCAACAAGCGGTTATGGCTTGCAGTCTTGCTGGGCAAGCCTTGATTGTTTATGGTCTGCTGGAAAGTAACGCTAACAGTCAACTTAGCGCTGTAGTGATCCTGATCTTAGAGATGCTGCTGTTTGCCTTAACCGGTATCCGCGGTCAAAGAGCTGGCGCAATTTTTATCGCCTGCGCGGCGCTGCTTTGGCTGTTGGGTCAACATGCTTGGTTGTATGCGCTACCCGTACTCAGTGCTGCAACAGCTTGGCTATGGCTGCATCGATTACGCTGGCAGCAACAGGCAGCTTATCTACAACCCGCCACGAGTGGGCTTACCCTGGCCTTATGCTTAACGATTTTTATCACCTTACTGGCCAACAGCAGCGAGCTGTCTTGGTTACGTATCAGCAGCAACGACTGGCATGCACAATTATGGACTGCGGCTGCATTAAGCAGTGTCGTGTGTTTAGTACTAGCGTGGCAATTGATACAACAGAGTGTGCAACAGCCTAAACTGCGCTATATCGCTGCTTTTGTTAGTATTGGTGCTGCCCTAGTTAACCTTAAAATGCCCGGTCTTGCGCCCTTATGCCTGCTGCTATGCGTCGGTGTCGCTCGCGCCTATACGCGCCTGATTTGGTTAAATCTGTGCTGTTTAGTCATTTACCTGTTGCTTTACTACTACAGTTTAAACGAAACGTTGCTCTACAAGTCGCTACTCTTATGTGTCAGCGGTGCCGTACTACTCATTCTTTACAGCCTATTAATCCGCGTTACAGGCAACCTAGCGGTGGAGCACAATCATCATGCGTAAATGGTTGGTTTTGCTCTGCGCACTGTTAATCCTTGCGCTCGTAAACTGGGGTATTTGGCAGAATGAGCAGCTGATCGCTGAGGGTGAAACAGTCTTACTGGAATTGGTCCCAGTCGATCCGCGTTCATTAATGCAAGGCGATTATATGGCACTGCGTTTTGCTATGGCTGCGGCCATTCGTGAGCAGTTAGCTGACAGTAACGGCACTTTAAATGGGCATGTAATCGTGCAGTTAGATGGTAAGAAACGTGCCCGTTTAGTCGCGCTTGATCAGCAGCAAGCCTTACTGCCCGGACAACTGCGCTTGCAGTTTCGCTTGCGCAATGGCCAAGCCAAATTCGCCACCAATGCCTTCTTCTTTCAAGAAGGCACGGGCAACCTTTATGAACAGGCTAAATACGGTCTGTTTAGAGTTGGCAGCAAGGGTCAGCTGTTACTGACTCACTTGCTTGATGCTGAATTACAGCAACTTGGACAAGCGAAGCAGCTACAAACGACAGACGCAGCAACCAGCCTCTAACTTACAGCGGTTTAGCACCCATCAGAGCACTGATCGCCAGTAAAATCAGCACCACTAAAACAGCCCATAACACAGCAAAAACTTGTTGGCGGCCACTGGCATTATGCTGGCTGCGTAATTGTGTTTGCCAGCGCGTTAAGTTGTTGTAGAGAAAACCACCAAAGATAAACAACAGTGGCAGCAGGGCAATACTGAGCATTAACCACGTCTGACTTAAAGGCAGTCCCGATAAATGACTTAACCACCAACCGGTTGCGGGTAAGCTCGCGGCTAAAACAGTAAAAATTGGCAAGCTGATCACCCGAGTGCGACGCAACTTTTCTTGTAACACCTCGGGTTGCTTAGCGCGTGCACGCCAGACAATAACAATATGCGCAATAACCCCAAGGATCAGCAAAATCGCTGGTACACCGTGGCTGATGCGTAGCACTAAATAAGAATCCAAGCGTTGTTACTCCTCAAACCTATTTATCAGTAATAACCTTAGGCTGAGGTTCAGCCTAAGGGCGCTCACCCTAGCCTAAAAACAACTGATATGCAGGATTTTCAGTTTCATCCCAATATCGGTAGCCAATCTTATCTAAGGCTTCTGCTAACAACGGTTGCTCATCTTCCGGAATTTGCAAAGCGGCTAAAACGCGGCCATCGGCAGCACCATGATTACGGTAATGGAACATAGAAATATTCCAGCGTCCGCCCAGCTTATTTAAGAAGTTAAATAAAGCACCAGGACGCTCAGGAAACTCAAAGCGGAACACGCGCTCACTGGTCACTGCATCAGCATGACCGCCGACCATATGACGAATATGCAGTTTAGCCAGTTCGTTTTCAGTTAAATCGAGTACTGGGAAGCCTTGCTCACGCAAGCTTTCGACCAACGCGGCCCGCGGATCTAAGTCAGGATGGGTTTGCACACCCACAAAAATATGCGCAGTACCATCGGTGTGATAGCGGTAATTGAACTCAGTAATTTGCCGCTTACCGATCGCTTCACAGAACTGCTTAAAGCTGCCAGGTTTCTCTGGAATCGTCACTGCGATAATCGCTTCACGCTGCTCACCTAATTCGGCACGCTCAGCCACGTGGCGTAAACGGTCAAAGTTGACGTTGGCGCCCGAATCAATCGCTACTAAGTTTTCACCAACAATACCCGTACGCTCAACATACTTTTTAATTCCAGCGACCGCTAAGGCACCTGCTGGCTCAGTAATGGAACGGGTATCATCATAAATATCTTTCATTGCCGCACAGAGTTCATCAGTGCTAACCGTCACCACTTCATCGACATAATCACGACAAATAGCAAAGGTATGCTCGCCAATTTGGGTGACGGCCACGCCATCAGCAAACAGACCCACTTGTGGCAAAACGACGCGTTCACCGGCCGCCATGGCTTGTTGTAAACAATTAGAATCAACCGGTTCAACACCAATAATTTTCACTTCTGGGCGCACATACTTAATGTAAGCCGCGACACCCGCAATCAAACCACCACCACCACAAGGTACAAAAACCGCATGCAGTGGACCTTGGTGTTGACGCAGAATTTCCATCGCTACAGTGCCCTGTCCAGCAATCACATCAGGATCATCATAAGGATGGATATAGACAAAACCTTTTTCTTCGACCAACTTTAGCGAATGCGCTAATGATTCGGGAAAGGCATCGCCGTGCAATACCACTCGTGCACCACGTGCGCGGACCGCTTTGACTTTAATTTCCGGTGTGGTTTTAGGCATCACAATGGTGGCTTTAATCCCAAGAAACTTGGCCGCCAATGCCACCCCTTGCGCATGATTACCGGCCGAGGCGGTAACCACGCCGCACGCGCGTTCTTCAGCGCTAAGCTGTACAATTTTATTGTAAGCACCCCGAATTTTAAAGGAGAAGACCGGCTGTAGATCTTCTCGTTTAAGCAGAATTTTATTGCCTAAACGCTCAGATAACTGCGGTGCAGCCTGCAAAGGTGTTTCCTGCGCCACGTCATAAACGCGGGCATTTAGAATTTTTTTTACATAATGTTCGAGCATGATGGTGATCACTAAACTGTGCGACAAAGTCAAACAGTCTACTCCACCGCTGACAACTCAACCACATGCAGGCAGCGTAAGTCGCTATAATTGACATATATTCATATTTTCCCGGAGTCTATCGTGAATCAAGATCAACTCAAGCAAGCTGTTGCCCAAGCGGCAATCGACTATATTATCCCGCACCTCGAGCCACGCAGCATTATTGGTGTGGGTACAGGCTCTACGGCAAACTTTTTTATTGATTTACTGGCTGAGCATAAATATGACTTTGCCGGAGCGGTTGCCAGTTCCGAAGCCACTGCCGAGCGTTTAAAGCAGCACGGTATTAGCGTACATGACCTTAACTCGGTACAAGAGTTGGAGTTCTATATCGACGGTGCCGACGAGTGCAATAAATATCTAGAGCTGATTAAGGGTGGTGGCGCAGCGCTAACCCGTGAAAAAATTGTCGCAGCAGTCGCAAAAACCTTTATTTGCATCGCCGATGACAGTAAGAAAGTGGTTGTACTGGGTGAGTTCCCCCTGCCGGTTGAAGTAATTCCCATGGCGCGTAGCTATGTTGCCCGTGAATTGCTAAAACTCGGCGGCGATCCGGTGTATCGCACCGGCGTGGTAACAGATAATGGCAATGTGATTTTAGATCTGCACAATCTGCAAATCACTGACCCGCGCGGCCTCGAAGAAAAAATCAACAACATCGCCGGTGTAGTCTGCAGCGGTTTATTTGCCCAGCGCTCGGCGGATGTCTTACTACTGGGTACAAAAAACGGGGTGACGACTTTAAAAAAACCCGACCTCTAAGCCGCTCTATACACTTAAACAGCATACCGCTGCCCACTGCGCCGCTATGCTGTTTTACCCTCTGAAAAACACCGCACACTCGAACAACCACAGCACTAAAAAACGCCTTTAAGCCCACACTCCATACTTGAACACCGATTAACACATCATAAAAACTGCTGATATAACAACGGCAACAATAAACACATTCAAAAAAACCCACCGTTATTCTATTTAAATATATAAATATAAAATCCTGATATATATGACAACTTATGATTAATTAAAACCAACCTTATAAACAGATAAAATGACCACTCGCAAAATATCAAGCCAACATTAGTTGAATACCCCTGCGTCACTTTGCCTTTGCGACAAAGTGACGTATTGCTAGATAAATATTTTAAAATACCATACCTCTACTTAAAATCTAAGAGTGGATGTCATATGTTTTATTTATCTAAGAAATATCTACTACTACCGGCTGTCATATTATGTATAGATGCTTCTTATGCAGCTGACGACCCTTATACATTAAGAACTGTGACGACCTACAGCTCAGCTATTAATGATCGTTTTGATGCTTATCTACAAAACCCTTCCAGTTCCACATTTATCAGCGGTGAAGACATTGATGATCAGCATGCTAAAAATATTCAAGAAATACTAAGAGGCATTCCCGGTATCACCTCAGACTCATATGGCGACGGCGATGGCATAAAAATCAAAATACGTGGTATTGACAACCAAAGATATTATGGTGAACAGCCTGGGGTCGCTATCGTTATTGATGGCGTACCTATTTTTGAACGTACCGGTAAAGTTAATATTGATCTAGACAATATTGAATCGATTCGCGTGGTTAAGGGTGGTGCATCTTATTTGTACGGTGAAGATGCATTAGCCGGCGCTGTTATTATTACCACAAAAGGTGCCAAGGCTAAGAATGATATTACTTTAGACTACGAGAAAGGCTCATTTGGCTATAACAAAGAACTCCTATCAGCTAACTTTTCACAATCGATACTATCGGGTCGTTTCCAATATTCAAAACGAGAAACGGATGGCTATCATTATTTATCAGACCGAGATAGTGAAAGTTATTCGCTAAACTTTAATTTAAATTTAAGTGACAACTCAAGACTAAAATTCAACTATGAAGGAATTGATCTTTTCAGGGATGGCAATGGATATGTTAAGGGTATTACACAAGCCAAAGATGATCCAAAGGCAAAAAACGCAACCCGTGGTTATACACGCAATACAGACACAGATCTAAAGAGGTTTAACTTAACCTATTCTTATGATTTTTCTGACACAGGGTCTTTATCTTTAATAGGTTATCAATTTAAAGATGAAACGTCCTACTGGTCAGCCCCTGTTAGATTCGACGGCTTAGGCAAACCTGTACCTAATAGCTCTTATGATGCCTATGCCAATATAACGAACTATGAACAAACTCAGCGTGGCGTTAAATTAGAAATCAAAGAAAGCTTTGGTAATTTAGCCTTAATGGGTGGTTTAGACTTTAGAGACGATCAATTTGAAGACATAACCACCGCTAAACAAGATTACAAACACTCTCCTTCTCCTTTTGCACCCGTCATTACGCAAGGAACTGTTACCAGCAAAGGTGAGCGCACTGAGCGCACCAAGGCGGCTTACACTGAATTAAAGTACGCTCTAACAGATTTTACTACATTGACCGGCAACTACCGTTTTGATCATATTTCTCTAAACGACGAAGATAAATTAACCTTTGCAAAAGGTGACTCAAACTTTGATATCTCCTCTTGGCGCTTAGGCATTGATCAAAGTTTAACCGACAGAACCTCTGTGTATGCCGGTGTATCAACAGGTTTTCGAACACCTACCTTAAGTCAACTGTCAACCAATAATAGTGTTGACCCTGAGCATACCAGAAACTATGAAATAGGCGTGCGCAGTGAACAGCCTATATTGGGCTGGAACACCTCAATTAATGGTTCAATTTTTCATATGCGCCGTAAAGATTTCATCACGGATGTGGTTGAGCGAGACCCTAGTGGCGCTAGAGATACTAAGTATGACAATATTGGCGATGTTGTCAGCCAAGGAGTTGAGCTGGCTTTAAGTACTGATATTAAAAACGACTTATCTTTTGACCTTGCCTACACCTACTTAGATAGCTACTTTAAAAAATATGATGATTTTTACTTAGCTCTAGGTAATTCTCGCGGTAGCGAGGTAAGTAGCCATAATCAGTTAATTAACCCTAACAGCCAAGTATTCTTTAAGCATTACGATAATAAAAATAACCAAGTACCGAGAACGCCTAAGCACAGCGCTAACTTTAGAACCCACTGGCACCTTTATAAAGATTTTTATCTCACCGCAGAAGCTGACTATAAAAGCTCCAGCTATGCTGATGAAATTAGTCAAGAGAAAATAAAACAACGCACCTTATTAAATATCACTGCCAATTACAAAACTAATCTGCGCGTTTTTGGAAGAACTGATAGCCAAATTAATGCTTTCTTAAAAATCGAAAACGCCACCAATAAGCAATACTACAGTTCCGTTTATGGTTCTCAAGATTCCGCAGGTATCAATGGTATTTATGACGGTGTTTATAATTCCGAAGACTTATCCATTATTGTCGACCCAGGCCGCACCTGGTCTGCTGGCCTAACGGTGAGGTTTTAAGGATGGGTAAATTATTAAGTGCTATTTTATGTTGTTTAATGGCTATCAGCATGAATGCTTTTGCACAAAAAGCCAATGTCATTGTATTAACCTCTGAGTTTGTTATTGAAAATAAATTCAAACAGTTAGCGCTCTTAGCAGACAACAGCTCACTTAACTTTAATTATTATTATGTTGAGCAGCTGGACGGCAATACAGATTTTATCGAGCAAGCTGACTTTATTATTGTCGACTCGCCACGTACCAGTGACCAAGCCGTTATTGCCAGCCAGCTACAAGACCGCTTGCAAAAGGTCAGTACACCGCTGGTACAAATCCAGCGCATGACACCGCAGCAGCCGTTGCAGTATAGAAATTTAGCCTTTGAGCATGCGAAAGCGATTCAGGACTACTATTTGTCCGGCATGGAGAATAATCGACGTGCGTTACTGAGCTATATCGAGCATTACTTGCAAGGTGCGGATCTGTCTCTAGTGGAAAAACCGCAGCCGTTACCCGATGGCGGCATTTACCACCCACAAGCTGAGGGTAAAATTTTTGCTACTTTAGAGGAGTATCTCGCTTGGTGGCAGCAACAGCAGAAAAGTGATTGGCAAGACAAGTCAGTGATCGCCATGGAGACCACCTCCAGCTATATTGCCGATGCACAAACTGCACATTTAGATGCCGTTATTGATGCCATTGAACAAAGCAATGGCCTACCGATTGTCTATTATCCTAAATCTCGCTCACTGACTGGTCGACCTCGCCCGCCAAGCACAGCAGCCGCTGCCGCTGCCAGTGAAACAACTCAAGCAACAGTAGATTTCCCCAATCCCAAAACCCATCGTCGCCCTGTCGCTATTGAACCTTTGTTACAACTCGACAACCAGATGATTGCCAATGTGCTCTTGGTCAATACCTTTTTAGGCGGGGACACTGAAGGGCGTAAAGCTAAATACCAACAGCTCAATATCCCTGTTGTGCAAATCCTCCATTACCGTTCGGATAACTATGCAGCCTATAAGGCAGACAGTGCAGGTGTTGATAGTTTTTCGTTGCCCTTCACCTTAACCAATGCGGAATATATTGGCATGCAGGACCCGGTTATTTTAACCACTAATGAAGGCGGGGAAATGCTGCCAATCCCTGAACAGCTGAACGTGTTGGTGAATAAAGCCTTTAACTTGGCCAGCCTGCAACGCAAGGACAATCAGGATAAAAAATTAGCGCTGTTGTTTTGGAATCACCCTCCAGGAGAAACCAACCAAGGTGCCTCTAATCTGAATGTGCCGCGTTCTTTGGAAAAGTTAACCAGCGATTTACAAAAAGAGGGTTATCAGGTTAGCCCAGTCGCTGAACAGACGATTATTGATGCGGTAGCTGCAATGCTAAAGCCCAGCTATCGCCCTGACCACTTAGACGAATTAATGGACACAGCTTTGTGGAGCTTTCTGTCTCTAGAGGCCTATCAAGCTTGGTTTAAAACGCTACCCGAAGAGGTGCAGAGTGAAATCAATGGCTACTGGGGCGAAGCGAATAATTATGCTGGTTTAGTCGCGTATCGAGGCCAGCAAGGCTTTGTTATTCCACGTTTAGAAAGCGGCAATCTGATTATCATGCCGCAGCCCAGTCGTGGCGGTAATGACCCCAGCCAAGATAAAGATATCTTCCATGACGTTAAGGTGCCGATGCACCATTACTATGCTGCGGTGTATTTATGGATTCGTGAACATTATCAAGCTGATGCCATTATTCACTTTGGTACCCACGGCTCACAGGAGTGGTTGCCGGGTAAAGAGCGCGGTTTATGGGCCTATGATGCGCCTAATCTAGCGGTTGGCTCAGTGCCGGTCATTTATCCCTATATTGTCGATAATATTGCCGAAGCCATTCATGTTAAACGTCGTGGTCGCGGGGTGATTATTAGCCACCAAACCGCTCCGCTCTCACCGGCTGGCTTATCCGATGACTTTGTCACCATCAATAATTTACTTGAAGAGTATCAACTGCTGGATGAGGGCTTGGTCAAACAAAACAACCAAGCGCTGATTATCGAGCAGGTGGTCAAAATGAATATTCATCAAGACTTGGAGTGGGACGTTGCGAATTTACATACCGATTTTGCCGCATTCTCTAGAGAGTTAGAGAATTACCTCGAAGACCTTGGAGCGGCAATCCAACCTTTAGGCCTGCATACTTTCGGTCAAAGCGCCGAGTCCGATCACTTAACTTTAACCTTGATGCTGATGTTGCAAGAGCCTTTAGCAACAGCTTTAGGCTTGGATAACTTAGCAGCAGAGTTTAAGCGTGATTATAAGGACTTAAAAGAAACCTCCGCCTATCAATTTGTCGCACAACACATTGTGCAAGGCACTGCTCTCGACAAAGACGCAACGCCAGAGCAGCAAGCCTTGGTTAAAGAAGGTCTCAATCAGTTAAATAACTTAGCTGCGCATGTGGAAACAGACAGCCTGATGACCGCCCTAGCGGCACGCTGGATTGATCCATCCTACGGTGGCGATCCGGTGCGTAATCCTGATGCCTTGCCCACCGGGCGCAATATGTATGGCTTTGATCCTTCCAGAGTGCCAACCAAAGCTGCTTATACCGCCGGAATACAGGCGCTCGATGAACTGTTACTCAGCCATCAGCTGACTGAGAAGGAAACACCGAGCAAACTGGCCTTTACTATGTGGAGCACAGAAACCATGCGCCACTTGGGGATGCTAGAGGCGCAAATCTTCGCTGCTTTGGGGGTGAAACCGGTTTGGGATCGTGGCGGACGGGTGGTCGACCTTGAGCTAATTCCCTTGAGCGAACTGGGGCGAGCACGGATTGATACGGTGATCTCACTGACGGGCCTGTATCGCGATCAGTTTCCCAATTTAATTGAGCGTTTCAATCAGGCTATTGTAATGGTTGCTGAGCAAGACGAGCCGGCCGCCATGAACCCAATTCGCGCCAATACACGGCAAGTGCTGCAACGATTGTTGGAGTTAGGCTATCCAGAAGATCAGGCACATAACCTCGCGCTCACCCGAGTGTTTGGTACAGAGTCCGGTGATTATGGCACTCAGCTGCCGGAAGCCACACTGGCCTCAGATAAGTGGGAAGCAGACGATAATCAGCTTGCTGAGCTCTACTTGTCACGCATGTCTTGGGCTTATGGCCCAGATACATCACAGTGGAGCCAAAAGCCTGCAGCCGTCAACGGTCAAGCGCTGAATCTATATGCCGAACAGCTTAAGGGTACGCAAGCAGCTGTGTTCTCCCGCTCCTCAAATCTAAGAGGTCTACTGGATACCGACCATCCTTTTGAGTACCTCGGTGGTATTTCCTTAGCCGTGCAGCATTTAGATGGCGCTGCACCCAAGCTGTATATCGCCAATTTACGTGACCCCAATCGCGCTAAATTACAAAGCGCCGAGCGTTTTTTAGCCAATGAATTGCGCGCGGTGTATCAGCATCCCAACTGGCTGGCAGAAATGCAAAAAGAAGGCTATGCCGGCACCTTAGAACTGCTCAATACCATCAATAATTTTTGGGGTTGGCAGGTGATGGATGAACGCATCGTGCGCGATGACCAGTGGGAGGAGTTTCACCAAACCTATATTAACGATAAATATGATTTATCCCTAAAAGAGTGGTTTGAACAAAGCAATCCAGCAGCCATGGCGCAAATCGCTGAACGGATGCTGGAAGCTGTTCGCAAAGACTACTGGGACGCCAGCGAGCAAACCAAACAAGAATTGGTTGAGCTATACCAAGAGTTGGCCGCACAACATGATATCTACACCAGCAATGAAACCTTTAAAGCCTATGTGGCCGAACTGGCAGCTGGTTATGGCCTCTCCGGTGTAGCACCTGCTGCCGTTGAAGCGGCGGCACATCCAGAGCCAACAGACCCCGCCGAGGCAGAAACCAGCAACTCACCTTTAGAGCAGGTTAAAGGCCAAGAAATGGCTGAAATAGCCCCAGCAGAACCTGTTGAAACTGACCTTTGGTGGCTGTGGACTTTATTTATTTTAATCGGCTTAGGTGCTGCTTACCAAGCCATGCTCGCGCGTAGACAACGTATCTTCATAGGGGAATAAAATGGGTTTTATTGAATTAACTATGTACCAAATCGCTGGCATGTTTTTGCTGCCGGTATTTGCCGTGCTTGCCGTGCTCTTTGTCTATGCTTTGTTTGAACTAGGTCGGTTTTTGTTTGAAGTTGTACAGCGCCGCTTTAGCGCAAATATATCTAAACCACTAACCTGGTATTACCGTCAGCACCCCCAAGCAGATTTAGAACACTTAGAACTACAAGTACTAAAAACGCTTGAGCCTTTGCGCGTGGTGAGCCGCGTTTCACCGATGCTGGGTCTGATCGCCACCATGATTCCCATGGGCCCAGCACTAATGGGCGTCGCTTCAGGTGACTTTATGAGCGTCGCGGAAAACCTATCCGCTGCGTTCTCCGCGGTCATTATTGCCTTGATAGTGGCCTCAATAGTGTTCTGGATCCTTTCCGTGCGACGTCGTTGGTTGCTCGAAGAATTAAAGCAGCTAGTACCTATTGTTGAGCAGGGGGTTTAGTAGTATGAGTCGTTTAAAACTCAATATCCTAGAAGACGAAGATGACGATCCTATCGCCAGTACAGTGAATATCATTGATGTATTTTTAGTGGTGATTGCTGTGTTACTGGTTATTTTAATGTCGAATCCAATCAACCCATTTACCACGGAAGAAGAGATTATTGTGATTAAAAACCCCGGTAAACCGAATATGGAAATGATGATTAAGGAAGGCACTGAGCTAAAACATTACCAATCAACGGGTGAAGTCGGCGAGGGTCAAGGCAGTAAAGCAGGAATCACTTACCGCATGGAAGATGGCAGCATGATTTACGTGCCTGAATAGGCTGAAAAACCAAGGTATTTCTGCATAAAATTGATAAGGCATAGCCGGCCAAAATGCTCGTTTACTCTGTGTAAACTGCGTTTTTGAGCCGGTTTGTATCAATACTTAGACGCAAATAACCACCTAGCGGCTCCCACAACGCAGTTTAAGCAATGAGCCTGTCGGATGTCGTGCGCCCGTGAAGCTTAAGATTCGCGACCCCTGGCATATTTCTGAGTAAGCATGCTGGCATAGTCTTGCAGCGAAGCCGCCACAGCCTGATCAAAACTGATCAGCTGGCCACCGGCATCGGACATAACCGTTTCTGCAGCGGAACGCTGAGAAAAAGCGTACTTGCTGACCGGACTCATTACCGCACGCAAGCTAGAGCCAATCAGGTAGGTGGCAGAGGATGCTTCAATCAACGGCTTAGGCTCGCCCGCAACACCAAAATCCGCAGCATAAATAGTTTTGAAGCCGCGCTTGCGTTCGCGCAACATGGCCTCGCTGGCGCAGTTGATTGAGCAGATTCCTTCGGCATGGCCATCAGCATAGTGCAATAGGTGACGAGAGAAGTGGAACTGGCGCCGATCCATATTGCAAATAACGCAGCGCGGGTACTTATCCAGTTCATTGTCCAGCGGAGCTGCATCCGGCTGACTGGTCGACTCATCGACCGCAAATGCCTGACCGATTGACCCACCCATAGCTGCTACGCTGGTTATGGCCAGCCCAGCACCCTTTAAAAGTGTTCTGCGCTTCATGGATCTTTCCCCCGCTGATGGTTGTAAGAGTACCGCGCGCCCATTAACCAACAAGCCGCCACCCGATATTAGGGTACTGGACATCCATGGCAAGTGTGCATTTTGTCGCAGTACTATAAGAATACCGTTGAACCTACCTTATCTGCTGCAAACCATCTTGCACTATTAGGTTATGCCGTCATGGTTTGCGTACTGCTGCGCATAAGTTCTAGGATATTACGGTTTTTGAGCGGCCTTTTTAAACACATAAAACAAGTTGGGTTCACTGACAATATAAATAGTGCCTTGCCCATCCATCGCCACGCCTTCCGCTTGTTTAATGCTCCGGGTTAAGCCATTAAAGCCCATGGCTAAACTGATAAAGCTGACTGGATTACCGTCCTCATCTAACTCTAACAACATTCGGGACTCATCAGAGAGGACCAATAAGTGTCCAGTACGCTGATCAATCGCTAACGAAGAGAGATCGCGCATAAAGACCTGCTCAGATCGCAACTCTTGTAGAACCGGTACTGGCGTCTCAACGCCATCCTCTGCGTCTGGAAACGGTAAGCTAAATAAACCAAAGGGGCTGCGCTCCTTGGCCAATAATATGCGTTGATTACGCGCATCCCAAGCAACACCCTCAAAACCCTTATTACCACCCGCGTTAGCACCTAGACTGATAGATGGCAACGTATCACTATCAATAAACTGCGCATCCAGTGGTAAATAAAAGGCGGTTAACTGTCCACGGCGCTCATCAATAATGGCAATGCGCCCATCACTCAGTACTTCCACCCCTTCAGGATCAGAAAAGCCACGCAACTCAACTATACGTAGCACTTCACCCTCTAAAGATAACTCAACTAATTTTGGTACCCTGCCCGTCACAGTAAAGAGTGTATTACTCAACGGACTCCAGCTCAGTCCTGAGGTTTCAAATTTTTCCAGTCCCGGCAGCGGCTTGGCCTGAATTACCGCACGGTAACCTGGCAGCCAAATACTCTCGGCTTGCTGTTGAGCACTGGTGTTGTGCTCTTGCCACAAGAATACGAAGCGATCATCCCAATGAAAATAATGTAGGAGCCCCATTCCTAAACCTGTACATGCGGCAATCAATACCCACACTTTCGGCCGAACCTTGAATACTTTAAACATGCTAACAACCTTCTAATTTATTACTTAAAGCAAGCTATACAACGCCCATACGTCGAGCCAATATGGCAGGCTGTTATTAAGCGCCATATCCTACTGCGAAAATCAGACCCACGCTGAAGACAATCGTTATACTCTGCGCATTGTTTATTTGGAGATGTCCATGTCACTGCCTTCTTTACGCTTAAAATCTAACTCTGATCGCCGTTTACGTAGCGGTCATCTGTGGATCTATAGCAATGAAATTGATACTCAACTGTCGCCTTTAAGCGGTTTTAAAGCAGGTGATCAAGTCATTGTCGAAAGTGCTTCTGGCAAACAGCTCGGCGTTGCGCTGATGAGCCCACAGACACTGGTTTGTGCGCGTTTGGTTTCTCGTGATGTTGAACACCGCTTAGATAAGTCGCTGTTGGTGCACCGCCTCAATATTGCCTTGTCACTGCGCGAGCGCCTCTTTACCGAGCCTTTCTATCGTTTAGTGCATGCTGAAGGTGATTTATTACCCGGTCTTGAAATCGACCGTTTTGGCGACATTTTAGTGGTACAAATCACTGCGGCCTGCATGGAGCCACATAAAGATATTATTTTGGAAGCCTTATTACAGGTCTGCAAACCGACCGGTGTGTTATGGCGCAATGATTCCAATCTGCGCGATAGCGAAGGTTTAGAACGCTACTTAGCAGTGGCTTACGGTGATGTACCTGAATGGGTGCAACTGCTCGAAAATGATTTAGTGTATAACGCACCACTTATGCAGAAAAAGGCACTGGGCTGGTATTTCGACCAACGTTTTAATCGCCTCCAAGCGGCGGTTTACTGCACCGATAAACGTGTGCTATCGGTCTATAGCGATGTCGGTAGCTGGGCGATTCCGGCGGCATTAGCCGGTGCCAGCGAAGTCCTTTGCGCCGAAGCCTCTGCTCAGGCTTTAGATGCTTTAGAAAACAACGCTCAACTCAACGATATCGGCGAAACCCTACTCTGTGCTGAAGGTGATGTACTGGAAACCTTACAAGCACTGAAGCGCGATGAAGAACGTTTTGACGTGATTATCGTCGATCCGCCAGCTTTTATTAAGCGTAAAAAAGATCAAAAAACCGGTGAAGCGGGTTATCGCAAACTCTATGAGCATTGCATCCGCTTACTCAGCCGTGATGGTATTTTAATTTGCTCATCCCGCTCGCCGTTTTTCACTGAAGAAAGCATGCACAGCACTTTGCTGGCCAGTGCGCGCCATTTGGATCGCAATATTCAGATTCTCGAGCAAAGTGGGCAAAGCGCGGATCACCCGATGCACCCCGCCATCCCAGAAACCCGTCACCTGAAATACACCGTGTGCCGTATCTTACCCAACAGTTAAGCCGGTCCAGCACGCCACAGTTAAGCAAAACGCCGCTGCCCTTTGCCCACTTGCGCAGGGCAGCGTAGAATTAAACGATTCTCGTCACTACCCAAGGCGAGCCTAAGCATGCTTTGCCGATCGCACGGTCACCCCGCAGCAGCAGTAGCAGATGCGCTTACCGCCCTTATTTTATTTTTTGCAGGAAGTTCTGATGCCTGATTATCGTTCGAAAACCTCAACCTTCGGCCGCAATATGGCCGGTGCCCGTGCACTATGGCGCGCAACCGGTATGACCGACGAAGATTTTCATAAGCCCATTATTGCTGTGGCCAACTCCTTTACCCAGTTTGTCCCGGGTCACGTGCACCTGAAAGATATGGGCCAATTAGTCGCCCGTGAAATTGAGCGTGCCGGTGGTGTCGCGAAAGAATTTAATACCATTGCTGTGGATGACGGTATCGCCATGGGCCACGACGGCATGCTCTATTCACTGCCGAGTCGTGAAATCATTGCTGACTCCGTGGAATACATGGCCAACGCGCACTGCGCCGATGCCCTCGTGTGTATTTCCAACTGCGATAAAATCACCCCCGGTATGTTGATGGCTGCTTTGCGCCTGAATATCCCAGTGGTGTTTGTCTCTGGCGGCCCCATGGAAGCCGGTAAAACTAAGCTGGCCAGTCACGGTTTAGATTTGGTTGACGCCATGGTGATTGCGGCGGACGACGATGCTTCAGACGAAAAAGTTGCCGAATACGAGCGTAGCGCCTGCCCGACCTGTGGTTCATGCTCCGGTATGTTCACCGCCAACTCTATGAACTGTCTGGTTGAGGCTTTAGGTCTTGGCTTACCAGGCAACGGTACCGTTCTTGCCACGCACGCTGATCGTGAAGAATTGTTCTTAGAAGCCGGTCGCACCATTGTTGAGCTGTGCCGTCGCTACTATAAAGAAGGCGACGAATCTGCCCTGCCACGCAATATTGCCAACTTCAAAGCCTTTGAAAATGCGATGACGTTAGACATTGCTATGGGCGGTTCGACCAACACCATTCTGCACTTATTAGCCTCGGCGCAAGAAGCTGAAATGGACTTTGATTTACTGGATATTGATCGCTTATCACGTATCGTGCCTGAGCTGTGTAAAGTCGCCCCCAATATCAAAGATTATCATATGGAAGATGTGCACCGTGCCGGTGGTATCTTCAGTATTTTAGGCTCGCTGGCGCGCGGTGGTTTCTTGCACACTGACCTGCCAACTGTACACAGTAAGACCATGGCGGATGCGATTGCCAAATGGGATATCACCCAAACTGACGACGAAGCCGTGCACACCTTCTTTAAAGCAGGTCCTGGTGGTATTCCCACCCAGACCGCATTTAGCCAAGCCACGCGCTGGCCGACCTTGGATTTAGACCGTGAAAACGGCTGTATCCGTAGCGTTGAGCACGCTTACTCGCACGAAGGCGGTTTAGCTGTTCTGTACGGTAATATTGCTTTAGATGGCTGCGTAGTAAAAACTGCCGGAGTGGATGAATCTATTCACGTATTTAACGGCAAGGCGAAAATCTTTGAAAGCCAAGACTCTGCAGTACGCGGCATTCTCGCGGACGAAGTGAAAGCCGGTGACATCGTGATTATCCGTTACGAAGGTCCTAAAGGCGGTCCGGGCATGCAAGAAATGCTCTACCCCACCAGCTACCTGAAATCTAAAGGTTTAGGTAAAGAGTGCGCGCTCCTGACAGATGGCCGTTTCTCTGGTGGTACCTCGGGTCTATCCATTGGTCACGCGTCTCCAGAAGCGGCGGCTGGCGGTGCCATTGGTCTGGTTCAGGAAGGTGATAGCATCTTAATTGATATCCCTAACCGCAGTATCAATCTGCAAATCAGCGATGCTGAACTGGCTGAACGTCGTGTGGCACAAGATGCCAAAGGCTGGAAACCGGTTGAAGTACGCACTCGTAAAGTGACCACTGCATTGAAGGCTTACGCGCTGTTAGCGACCAGTGCTGACAAAGGCGCGGTACGTAACAAAGCTATGCTGGATGAGCTAATACCCTAGGCTCTAGTGCTTAACACGATTAAAGTGCGTTAAATAAAAAAGCCCCGATTCTGCAAAGATCCGGGGCTTTTTTGTACGGATAATCACTCAAGGTTATGCTAATTAAGCCAGATCATCATGCTCAGCCAAGAGTTTCCAACGCACTGACGTGACACTTTTCTCTAAACTAACGCGACTGACAATTTGTTCTAATTGCGATTGATGACCTGACTGCACCAGTACTTCGGCACTGACCAGCAAGCAATCGCTATCATCTAAATCTTTACTCAGCAGTGACTGCAAGGTGAATGACATATTACTCAGCGTATGCAGCAGCAATGTGCGTACATGCACCTCATCATCGCCATGGCAGACAATATGAATAGCATAACGCTGCTCAACTTCAGTATCGACAACGTTTAAACGGTTAATACGTAGCGCCGCATCACGTAGTAAGATATTAGCGCACAAAATCACCACGGCCCCCAACGCCGCTTCAAGCAGAAGCCCCATACCGCACAGCACACCAATTGCTGCCGAGCACCATAAGGTTGCCGCCGTATTCAGGCCTCGAATATTGAGGCCTTCGCGCATAATAACGCCTGCGCCTAAAAAACCAATCCCCGACACCACCTGCCCAGAAATACGCCCAGCACTGCTGAGATCACCGGTATACGCAGACACCAAGACAAACAAACTGGCACCGGAGGCCACCAACGCATTGGTACGCAAACCTGCCAATCTTTGTCGTAATTGACGCTCAGCACCAATCACTGCACCTAACATCATCGCCACAGCGACGCGCAGCACGAAGTTTTCCCAAACCATGCTGTTTACCTCTAAAAAATATATTGAGTAACAAAAGCGCTTTACAAGAACGCATGAGATACGCCAGCAATACCCTCTGCTACGCAAGCCATAGACATAGCAGAAGAGACTGCGATATGACGTTTTAAGCGCCAGCCGTAGCGTCTACGGCTGGCGCCAGCTACTTAAACAACTGCTACATCGGCAAGGAAATGAGCCGCAATAAACAGGTAGATCACCACGCCCACAGCATCACACACGGAGGTAATCAACGGCGCACTGGCGCTAGCAGGGTCAAAGTTAAATTTGCTGAGCACAAAAGGTAGGCTCATGCCGATCATACAACCGATCATTACGATGGTAACCATACTCAAGGCCAAGACCAAAGCGATGGTTTCATCACCACGGATATAACCTAGAACCGAGACGGCAGCGGCCATCGTACAACCGAGCGCTAAGGCAACTAAGGCTTCACGGCCGATCAAATAGAGCCAGTCACGCATCACTACTTCACCGGTAGCTAAGGCGCGTACCATCAATGTGGCAGACTGTGAACCAGCGTTACCGCCACTGTCGACCAGTAATGGTAAAAAGAATACCAAGACTAAGTTGGCGGCAATAATGTCTTCAAAGTGAGCAATACCGGCACCGGAAAATAAATTGCCAAACACCAGTAAAATCAGCCAAAACACCCGTTTGCGATACAGCAAACCAATACTGGCATCCTTTAAGTTACCAATAACCGTGCTGACACCAGCTGATTTATGAATATCTTCGGTGACTTCATCACTGGCCACGTCCATGGCATCGTCATAGGTGACAATCCCAACGAGCACGCCATCTTCATCGGTAATGGGTAACGCCAGTAAGTCATAACGGGCTATTTTCTTAGCAATGTCTTCTTGGTCTTCAGCAACCTGGCCGCTCACTACATCACTGATCATTAAATCTTTAATCGATCGACCAACATCGGCCAAGATCAAATCGCGCAATGACACCACACCCAATAACTTGCGGTTATCATCAATCACATAGGCTTGATAAATAGTCTCAGCATCAGGCGCTTCATTGCGCAATGAGGCCATCGACTCGGCGACAGTCATGTCTTTTTTCAACATGGCATAGTCAGAGGTCATCAACGCGCCGGCGGTGCCTTCGACATACGCAGACAACTTACGAATATCTTCACGCTCAGCTTGAGCCAAGGCGGGCAGCAAGGTATCGCGCTGATTTTGGTCAAAGCGTTTAAATAAGTCAGTACGCTCATCCGCCGGCATCTCGCTGACTATTTCAGCCAAAGTCGCACGCGGAAACTCACGCGCTAAACGCACTTGTTGCTCGGGCTCGAAATAGGTAAAAACTTCTGCGCGGTTGGCTAAGCGTTCGAGCAGTCGCCAGCATAAAGCAGGATCGAGCTGCTCTAGAACATCAGCCAGATCGACAGGACGCAAACTTTTAATCGCAGCAAGGGCGTTATCGAATTGATTATTTTTAATTGCATCGCTCAGAACGAGCGCGAGGTTGTTATGGGTATTGCTCATTGTGTCTCTCCAAGCGGCCTACATCGGGCAACTGAAGGAGACTACAAATCAGACAAGGCTGTTTTCAGTCAACAGGAAGCCGTCAGCAAACACGCTGATTTTAGTATGTGATGAAGTCCAACAGGGACTTATACAAGAACTTTCCATATAGCCTTTTATTTTCTCTGAAACCGCTTATGCGGCGGGCGAATACTAAGGGAAGTCTCCTGTAATAACAACCGCAGCGCAGTTTTACTTATTCAGTGAGCCGATGATTCTGATGATGGTATGCTTGGTTTAATTAAATAATTATTTTTAAATAAAATCTTTTGAGTGGTGCTGCGCACCCTGCTTGGAGTTTGTTTTGACAGCCACAATTGATGACGTAAAAACCTACTTACTGGATCTGCAAGAGCGTATTTGTGCTGCTTTAGAGCAGGCTGATGGCGGATCTTTTTTTGAAGAAAGCTGGCAGCGACCCGGTGGTGGCGGTGGTCGCACCCGGGTGTTAGAAAACGGTGCGTTGATTGAAAAAGGTGGAGTGAACTTCTCCCACGTCTATGGCGACTCATTACCGCCATCAGCCAGTGCGCATCGTCCAGAGTTAGCCGGCCGCTCATTCCAAGCCATGGGTTTATCCTTAGTGATTCACCCAGAAAACCCGCATATTCCGACATCGCACGCCAATGTACGCTTATTTGTCGCGGAAAAGCCTGGCGAAGAGCCGATTTGGTGGTTTGGGGGTGGCTTTGATTTAACCCCTTATTACGCCGAAGAAGAAGATTGCGTGCATTGGCATCAAGTCGCGCACGATGCCTGTGCGCCCTTTGGTGATACGGTTTACGCCGATTATAAAGCCTGGTGCGATCGCTACTTCTATCTCAAGCACCGTGATGAGCCGCGCGGCATAGGTGGTTTATTCTTTGATGATCTCAATCAGTGGGATTTTGCTACCAGTTTTGCCTTTATCCGCGCCATTGGTGATGCCTTTCTGGATGCCTATCTGCCGATTATTGAGCGTCGTCGACATACGCCATTTACTGAACAAGAGCGCGAGTTCCAAGCCTACCGCCGTGGCCGTTATGTCGAGTTCAACTTAGTCTTTGACCGTGGCACTTTATTTGGTCTGCAATCAGGTGGCCGCACTGAGTCAATTTTAATGTCGCTGCCGCCACAAGTACGCTGGGGTTACGACTGGAAACCTGTAGCCAATAGCCGCGAAGCACGTTTGACTGACTACTTTTTACAAGACCGTGATTGGCTGGGCGAGGCACGTGCACAATGAAATATTATGGCGTCTTTGGCAATCCCATTGCCCACAGTAAATCACCATTAATTCATCGTTTATTTGCCGAGCAAACTAGCCAGCAGATCAGCTATGAACCGCTATTGGCAGCGCTAGATGGTTTCCCTGAGGCGGTGGCGCAGTTTTTTAGTAATGGCAGCGGTGCCAATGTTACTGTGCCTTTTAAAGAACAAGCTTTTGCTCTTGCCGACCAGCTTAGCCAACGAGCGCAACGGGCGAAAGCGGTCAACACCTTAAAGAAACTCAGCGACGGCAGCTTGCTCGGTGATAACACCGACGGTGCAGGCTTAGTTAATGATTTACTAAATAACAACGTCGTCTTAGCTGGCAAAAAAATCTTGATTTTAGGTGCCGGCGGTGCCGTACGCGGTGTATTAGAACCGTTGTTAGCGCAAGGGCCAGCCGAGGTTTGCATTGCCAATCGCACCGTCGAAAAAGCTGAACAATTGGCGCGTGAATTTGCCGATTTAGGCCATATGACCGCGGCCGGCTACGACTGGATTGATGCACCAGTGGATATCATTATCAATGGCACATCGGCCAGTCTTAGCGGTGAATTGCCACCATTGGCCAACACGCTGGTGAAGGCAGATCACACAGTGTGCTACGACATGATGTACAGCAAGCAAGCGACTGTCTTTAATCAGTGGGCGCAACAACAAGGCGCCGCGCGTACTTTAGATGGCTTAGGAATGTTGGTCGAACAAGCGGCGGAAGCTTTTTATCTGTGGACCGCTGTACGTCCAAACCCAGCGCCCGTCCTACAACAACTGCGCGCACAACTTTAGCTGTCAAGCCGAACGCAGCACCTGCCCGCTACGCAAGTCGCGGATGGTGCTGGGCTTACTACTCTGACCCAGCTCGCCGTTGAGTATCGCATCAAGTTGGCCATGGAAATACTGCTCAATACGCAGTCGGCTTTTCGCTGGCGGCAGACCACTGGGATTGGCTGAAGTGGAAACCAGTGGACCGGTTTGCGCACAGAGTCGTGCCACTAAAGGATGAGCACTGACGCGAATCGCGACACTATCATGTGCGCCAGTAATCCATTCTGGCACACGATTCTGATGCGGCACTAACCAGGTATTAGGACCCGGCCAACTGGCGCTGAGCTGTGTCATCTCGCCGACCGTTAAACCCTCTAGCAACCAAGAAAACTGCTCAATACTGGCCGCCACTAAAATCAACCCCTTATGCTCAGGGCGCTCCTTTAAGGCCAACAAACGCGCCACTGCCGTCGCATTAAAAGGATCACAACCCAACCCCCAGACTGCTTCGGTAGGATAGGCAATCACGGCGCCACGATGAATTTTTTGCGTGATCTGTTGAATCTGCCAAGCACTGGTCATAATTTTTCTACATGAGTGAAATCCGACATTAAGACGCTATTTTACTTGAAGTCGGCATAAGGCGTTAAGGGTTCAATGGGTAATTTTAAATCACCCTGCCAAGGCTCAAATGAATAACGCACATAAAGCATGGCTCGACTCGGTGAGTAATCTTCACTGTAGCGCCAATCTAAGCCGGTGCCTAACACCCAATAATCATTCAAGCGGCGCTCGACTAAACCAGTGATGCTGTAACCCACACCACGACTTGACCCACCCTTAAAACTATTGCCGGCGATAAAGTCAGCATAAGACACATTCTGACTGGCCAAGTCTTGCCATGGATCGGCTATTAATCCTTGCTCAGGGTAATACGACATCTCTCGCGTTCGTGATGCAGAGACCGACACACTGCCTTCTAAGAGATACGACCAGTTGACTGTACGTCTGGCATAGCTGACGGGTAAGGATAGTGAGGCATATTGCTGCGGACTGTAATAACCACCATGGCCTAAAGTGTATTCACTCAAGTCCTTTTGATAACGCCAAAGCATCGTATTCACGCCAACTGTCAGTCTTTCATGCGGTGTATTAATCAGTCGGCGATAATAGCCGGCCATTAAGCGTGAACGGGTATTGTCAGCAACATTTTTTCCCTTTAACTGATGATGGCTGATATCGGCCCAAACACCATTGGCATTACCCTGATCCCAACTTAAACCCAGTGCAGCGCCATTGGCCATCACCCCACCCCACTCAATCCCCGTGCGTGGATCTTTCGCGCCAGCAAAGGATAATAAGGAGTTGGATAGTGGTCGGCGTGATGCCGTAAGACTCCAGCCGGTAGAACCTATTTTATCTGAGTAAGTAATACCGCCCACCCAGTTTTGCACAGTAAAACCATAAGGAGTACTGCCTACATCAAAGGATAATTGTTGGTTATACCAACCTGCAGCAAAACTGGTGCCGTCCGCTTTTTGTGTGAGCCCATGGCTACATCCGGCTAATGACTGCTGATTGCCTAAATTATCAGAGCCGGCAAACGAGCACGTACCAAAACGATCTGAGTAACGCCCATCAGCCGCTTTTTTTAATGTGCCAGCATCCAACCGTACATGGTCTGCACGTAAAAATGCTCGCCCGTCGCGCCAGGCAAACTCCGCATGCGCTATTGAGGTATTGGCGCTCAGCGCTGACAATCCCGAGGTACCGTCATTACGCCACGCATGGTCATTATGTAAGGTAAAGGTCGCTGTTTGACGCAAATATAATTGCGCGGCTTCGGCGCGTAGGCCGCGGGCTAACCAATCATCTTCGGCGCTTTCACGCATGGCGGTCGTGAATGCCACATTATCACGCGGGGTGCTGGCAGCAGTCGTTAACAGTTGCGCATCACGCATACTGGCAGCATATAAATCCAGCGCTTGCTGCGCATCTTCTTCAGCCGTCAAGCGGGCTAAATCGCGATAGAGCAACGCATTAGGTTCAGTCAGCAGGGCAGCTTGCTGTTGTAAAATATTTTGTGCTCGACTTTTTTCACCCACCAGCACCCATAAATTGGCCACGCGACGATACGTGTTAGCTGTCTGATTCTCAGCCGTCAACTCCGTACGGTCTAAAGCCTTACGTACTTGCTCAGTATTACCTTGTGCCGCCCAGTTTTCCATCTGCCCTAAACGCGCATCAAGATTGTCCGGCTCAACCTGAAGCACCTGCTCGTAATAGGTTAGCGATTTTTCATAATCACCCAGATCATAAGCCCATTGCGCCACTTGTAGACGCACAGCTTGCGATTGTGTGGCGCCTTCAAGCAGCGCAAATGCTTGTTGTATGTTGCCACTGTCATACAAGCGCTGTGCCTGATCGATCAGCTGTACATTGCGTACACGCATTGCTAAAGCATGCATGTCCTGCGTCCAAGCCGACGCAGGAATGGCATTTAACGTCGTTAGCGCAGCATCCCAACGATCCATTGCTGATAATAAAAGACCGTGCGCATAACGGCTGACTGGGTTACGCAGGTGCGCCGATAAATGCTGCTGGTAAGCTTCTAGAGCGACCGCATCCTGTCCCTGCTCCCGTAGCGCGACGGCTAGGCGATAACTGGCCCATGGGTCAGCTAGGTTCAATTGCTGGATTTGTCTTAATGCCTCTATCTGCTCATGCCAACGCCCCTCTTGTTGCGCCCGCTCAGCGCGCTGTTCAAGCAAGGTTATCTGTAGGGTCAGCTTAGTCTGCACAAACAGCCGAGCATTGCGCGGCTCGAGCGTTGTTAAGAGATTAAACGCTTGCTCTGTTGGCAATGTGGCGATGTAACGCAAGATACCCGCCTGGGCACTTTCATCCGCAGGAGACAAGCGTAGTGCTTGTGTAAAGTATGCCAAAGCCGGCTCCGGCTGCTGCATCGCCAAGGCAGTATCTGCTAAACCGAGCACAGCAAAAATACTGCGTGCATCACGTCGATAGGCTTGCTGATAAAGCTGCTGGGCGTGTAGAAAATCGCTACGTGCAAAGGCCTCATCTGCTTGATCTAATAATAACCAATATTCAGTCGAAGCAATTAAACTAATCCACTTGGACGTTTGATCATCACGCAGCTCTTTTTCTTTAGCTAAACGAAAATAGCGTAACGCTTGCGTGCGCTCTCCCATTCGTGAGTAAGCCAGTCCCAGTGCGCCATACAATTCGACATCATCTGGATAGACGCGAATGGCTTGTTTTAAGCGTGCAATGGATTGGCTATTATTGCCTTGCTCTAACAATCGCAAGCCCGCTTGCCCTGCCTGCCAAGCGGGATCACTCAGTAAGGCTATGTGTTTATCACGCTCAGCTTGCCCTTTCGATGCGATATCTAAGCCTACATAGCGTTCGCTAAAGTCTGCCCACAAATGTCGTGTCTGACTGCTGACCGGTAGGGTGATTAAATAGGCAAATTCTCGACTCGCAGCCCACTCAGCTTGAGCTTTTTGCTCGGCTAACTGATGCAAGTACTGCAAGGCTTGAGCTGTTCGATTGTCTTGAAAATGATAATTAATCAGTGCTTTTAACAGACCTGAATGCTGAGGAAATGTCTGTAAAAGCGCGGTTAACGCCACAATGGCTAACGGGCGCTGTACGGCTTGCTGAGTGCGAACCTGCCAGTACTCAACAGCAAGATCGGCATCTGGATAGTTGCCTTGCAATAACGTATCGTAAATTGTTCGTGCTTCCTCAAAACGTCCTGCTGCCGCATATAAGCGTGCTTGCGCTAATTGCTCACGCGCAGCGGGTTCCGTCAGCTTAAGCAAGAGTGCGCCCTGGTTATATAACTCAGAATCAGGCACCACCTGCTTAAGCTTCGCGAGCAGCTCAGAGGCACGTTGCAAATCATCTAGCCGTACCGCTAAACGCAGTTCAGCTAAAATCCCGCGTGGGTGATTGGGGTAAATACGGTATAAGCGCGCTAACGCATCTCTGACAATATCATCACGGTACAGCGCCTCACCCAGCTGAATCTGCTCCAACATATTTTTTTCAATACTGGCAACGGCTAAAGGCTCAAGACTGGCCTGTGCATAACCCACGCTCAACGTTATACAGGCGGCGATACTTAATAAGAGTTTATTCATTACAGTCCGCCCATGCAGGTACTAAATAGCCGTGCTGATCAAAAAAATAACGTTTTTCATCCCATCCTTTGCCAAATAACAGTAAGGCTTGATTGTAATAGCCAAGATCTTCGACAGAGGTGTGTTGTAAGCGTAGGCGCTGT
Organism: Denitrificimonas caeni; assembly: GCF_905120345.1. Lineage (GTDB taxonomy): Bacteria > Pseudomonadota > Gammaproteobacteria > Pseudomonadales > Pseudomonadaceae > Denitrificimonas > Denitrificimonas caeni_A. Next base: position 186,011 of record NZ_CAJHOA010000004.1, read on the forward strand.
TGTTGCGCCAACGGGGTATCGCTGAGTAACGGTAAAAGTGCCGCAGAAAAGCCCGGCGGCCCCATGCCTTCGGCAGTGCCTTGCAGTACATCAATGCTTTCTGCAGGTACAGCGTGTTGGTCAAGTGACAGTAAACCACGCTTAAAATGCTCTTTTAAGGCAGCGCTATCGAGACTATCGGGATGCAACATGCCCACCCATAAATACACTCGAATCGCATCGTAACTGCCCGTTTTTTCGTCATCTTGAGTAGCGGTCCAACGATCAGTTCGACTGACCCAATCAGGCGCCAGCCCGAGCGGCGCTGTTTCTATTAAAAACCGTGCTGTATTAGCGAGCAATTCTGTCCATGGCGTGCCCGGTTGAGCCTGCTCGATTCTGGCGAGCAATTGGGGTGGCACATAGCTGGGATTAAATCGCCAGCTCTCTTTGTGACTAAAGCCATATTTACCCGGCATCAGCAAATAACCAAAACCTGGGACGTTAACCACCTCTTCTCGCGCCATACGCTGCAGCATTAAGTGACCTAACACGGTATAGCTGCGCTCATCCCATAAACGTCCTGCTTCTAATAAGCTGTAGGCAATCCATAGATTAGAGTCGGACGCGGTATTAGTGTCTAAAACACGCCACCTATCTTCGCTGCTGCGACCCCAGAGCCAAGCAGGCAAATGCGCCGTTAAATCACCTTGCGCAAGATTGTCTTCGGTCCAGCGCACTAAGCGTCGAAACAGCAGTGGATCATTGTTGACGAGGGCAAAAAACATCGCATAACTTTGCCCTTCAGAAGTCGTAATGTGTCGCGGATCAGAGGCGTCAATCACTCGCCCCTGATCGCTAATCAGCATCTTTTGAAATACGCTCCAGTCATGCCATGACGTAGAGCATGTCTCATTGGCTTGTGCCAAGCTACAAACAAGCCCAAGCACTATGCCTACTAATACTCTACGCATCTTGTCCTAAACGTCTACGCGCAATCAGGCGAAGCATATGCCAACACAACACAGAGACCAGTAGCACGACAAAAAAGGCGACTCCGGCTAATAATAAAGGTCGGTCGGACAAGTGATACCAAAGCCACTTCCACCAAGGCAAATCACCAACGTAATACACAGAGCCAACACTGTGATAGCTGACCCCAGATTCTCGAATCAAGGCCACTGAGCCTTTGATCGCCTCTCGCTTGCCTTGGTCATTAAGCGCAGCGCTTAATAACGCAAAGTCTTCATCGCTACTGGCCAGCAATCCAACAATACTGCGCTGCGGATACACTTCAGATTGTAAGCCGATAACCGCTGCCATAGGTGCCAACGACTTAACATCAACAGCTGATAGAGGATCACGTTGACCCTGATCAGATTGAACAAAGTGACTGTTTTTCTCATCAATATTTATCTGTGGCTCACGCGCTTGACGCAAACGGCTTTGCGTACCCTGCATCAGTAAATGGGCATCAGGACGTTGTTTAATATCTGCTGGCATACTACCAATCAGCAACAGATCAGCATCAAGCTGACTGGCGGCTGCCCAGTCATCCATCACTCGGACTTTCAGCGCTGGATAGCCAATTTGAGCGCCCATTTTACTCAGCACTTCAAGCACTAAGCGGGTCTGTTGAGTCGTTGCTGCAGCAGATGCTACGACAACTGTTTCCGACAAGTCTGCCATGCGACTGAATGGAAAGGCACTGCCGGTAAACGTATATAAATTTGGCATGGCCAGATAATGATGAAAACCGGAAAAGTCGATTACTGAGTTCTCATCAATAGCAGCACGAATATTAACCGGCAATACTGTTTGGCATTTATCACGTTGCGCGCTACCCACTGTGCTAGCAAAGGAGAAATCAAAGCGTATCTGGTTGGTTAAGCCAACTTTAAGCGCAGGAATTAACAACCCTTGGTTAGTATTGGCTCTTTCATTATCCATTAACGGCAAACGCATTTTTGTTAACAGTCCCTGCTGGTTACTCGAGCGTAAGCTATAACTGTGTATGTAATTGTCGTTAATACTTAAATTGAGTCGCGAATCATCATTGTTGATGGGTGGTGAATAGCGATAAATGATAGATGTGGGAATACCGCTGTTACGCCAAATAAACAAGTCAGGTGGCAAATTAAGATTCAATATAATCGGTGGAGGTAACAGTCCTGACACCTCCAGTTGACCTGGGTAACTGCTCAGCTCAGAGAAAAACACAGGTCGCTCAGTGCTCACCCAATTGGGCGCATCATAAGGTTTACGCGGCGCAATATTTTTAACCTCATTAACGCTGACACTTTGCCCACGAAACAGCGGATTACCAATCGCTAGCGCTGAAGCTGCAGTCACTAAGTCGCTATCATCACGACCTAACACCAACAGCATTTTATAATATGGACTGTCCGGCAGACTGATTAAATCAACCACAGGACCCTGCACTTGCGGGTAATCCTTGAGAAAGTCTGGACGCTGCGAGTTAGTGGCAAAAACGATCACATGCTGCTGTGGCAAGTTGTTGTAATGCACTGGAAAGCTCAGCTCACGCCACTTGGCCTGAGTACCAAAGTAAGATGACAGAATCACGCTGGCTTGTAACTGTTGACTACTGGGTGCTTCAGCAAAGACAAAAGGCAACTCTTGTGCTCGCATATCACCTGCATCAAAAAAAGGTTCTGGAAAAAAAGAAAGATCATTGCTCAACGCTAATGCTTGCTGATTGACTCGCACTTGAGTTTTCTGGCTGATATCCAACCACAAGGAAGAGTGGGCTAAATCCTCACAAATATCGGTGTAATGTCCAACAAATTCTAAACGTATGCGATTAAATGTCATCATCATACGAGGGTCCAACGCGAGCGCTCGGCGCACTTGTTGCCCCGGTTCAGCATCGTCTATAGATACAACGCCCATCATCTCTTCATTTAAATACACGCGCAAATGAGACAGCTTTGGTAGCAATGCCGGTGACGGTGTAAAGACTAAATCCAATTCAGCGCTGGTCACGACTTGATCGCGACGCACCGTAAACTCCAGTTGCTGAGTATTATCGATACCCAACAATTTAAAGTTATCACCTTGCGCTAAACGGGTTAAGCCATATATATCGCTACGCAGTGGTGCTAAAGGCCGCGTCTCCAGCGTAGCGGGATCAAGCTCGATAACCGACTCTGCTGCAGCTAGGGGAGCCGCTGCGAGCTGCGCATAGGCAGTACTATATAAAAAACAGGATAGTAAGCCTGCTAGACCCATCTGCAACTTATGTAATAGAGGCTTGGACATCATGTTTAATGAACTCTTATTAGTAAACAATAGGGCGTGTGCGTGGTAAAAACGACATGATCCACAGCACCACTTGCGTCAACCGCTCAACAATCCAACTCAGTGGAAAAGGTAAATATTGAGCCAGATGCTGATAACCAGATAAGCTCAGCAAAACAATATCAGCAAAACTTTGCATCGGCCGATCTAGAGAAAAATCTTGATTATGTGTCAACCAAGCATCCGCTCGGGCAAAGGTACACTGCACAAAATTAATCTGTTGCTGTTTGCTCAGCGCTTCAAAATGAAGACCAATATAGCCATCAAGATTGCGACTGATGCGCCCTGGGAAGCTAAATTGTCGGGTGCCTCTCGCTAAGACCAACGTGACCCGCTCACCAACCGAGGGTGCTGCGCTACCGGCCAGCTTCAGACCCACACCTACGTCGGCATAGTCGGTTAAGGTGCCACTGTGCATATAGCCACTGGCATCTATAATATCGGCAGGCAAACGGGCAGTAATACGATGGCTTTGCCGGGTTTGCCGTACTTCTGCCGCGACACCGACAGCACCCCCTAAAACAATTAAGTTATACATCACCCAGAGCATGGTAATCAGCACTGTAGCTTGCTCATCCACAGGTCCGCTCCACAGCCGCCAGATACCAAAAGCTAAACCTAAGGCATTAAGCAAAGCTAAGAGCACATAAGGTTTAGCAATTTTCCAGTCGAAGTATTCATGCTCAATCAACCCCCCTTTAGCGGTGACATTAAAACTGCCTTTATTGGGAGAAAAGAGCGCAACGGTAGTGGGTCTGGCGATATACCAAGACAAAACAGTTTCATAAATTTCACCCCAAAAGCTACGTCGATAAGCACCTTGGATGACAGAGTTAGTTAAGCTGGCGTGGATCATATGTGGCAAGACATACAGCATAATGGCCAGCGCTGGTGCGTAAATGATATAGGAGTGAAATAACAGGAAAGCCAACGGCGCGGTTAAATAAATAATGCGCGGAATCCCTGCTAGAAAGTGCATCATGGCATTCAAATAGCATAACCGCTGAAAGGCATTTAAGCCTTTACCCAGTAACGGGTTGTCGGTACGAAAAATCTGCGCCATACCCCGAGCCCAACGAATACGCTGACCAATATGCGCAGAGAGACTTTCAGTGGCTAAACCCGCTGCCATAGGAATGCGCAAGTAGGCTGAGTTATAGCCATTACGGTGCAAGCGCAACGCGGTATGGGCATCTTCAGTCACAGTTTCTACCGCAAAGCCGCCGATTGACTCAACCGCACTGCGCCTTAATACCGCACAAGAGCCGCAAAAAAACGCCGCATTCCATAAGTCATTACCATCCTGAATCAGGCCATAAAAGAGCTCGTTCTCGTTAGGCTGTTTACCAAAATGGCCAAGATTACGCTCAAAGGGATCAGGGGAGAAAAAGTGGTGCGGCGTCTGCACTAACGCTAATTTTTCATCACGCAAAAACCAGCCGACGGTCAACTGTAAAAAAGAACGGCTGGGCACATGGTCACAGTCAAAAATAGCAACCAGATCAGCATCCGTATGCTTTAAAGCATTATTTAGATTACCTGCTTTGGCATGCCGTCCATCAGCACGCACGATATAACCAATACCGGCTTGCTCAGCAAAAATCCGCATCGTCTCACGCCGTCCATCATCCAACAGATGAATACGTAACTTATCGGCTGGCCAGTCCATACCTAGTGCGGCATACACCGTCGGTTTTACCACACTGAGATCTTCGTTATAGGTCGGAATCATCAGGTCAACTGTGGGCCATAAACGGCGATCAGCAGGTAATGCTGCAATCTTGCGATGTAAAGGCCAAGCAGTCTGGATATAACCCATCACCAAAACGAACCATGAATAGGTCTCAGCCACCAGCAAAATGATACCAAACACCAAGTCGAGCTTGCTGCTCCAATTTAAAGTTGAGGTATAACGCCACCAGATATAACGCGCAGACACCGTCAGCGATAAAATGATTAGCAACAAAGATGAAAAGCGGCCAGGCACACGTCGCACCAGCATGGCGGCGCTCCACAGCAACATCACAAAAACAAACTGAGCTAATAAGCTAAAGGGCTGAGTGACTAATAGGAGAGCTAATGACACCAGCACTATCCCAAGTGCAATCAGTACTAGTCGGTTGAGCCGTTGCTGAGCGATACGTCTGGCAAGGTGTCGGGGATTAAAAAACACAGGCCGCTGTAGAATCCGTGCGGTGACGGGACGCATTCCTTTCGCTAAAAACTGATGTAAAGAGCGCCGTTGCCGTAACACGGCGTCCCACATTTTTTTCAGACCCAGCGCAAAACTGTGAGTGTGCGTTGCTGGAATTCGTATAAACACCAACCACAACACTTGTATGGCGTAGCGTATAGGATCTGCTGGCTGATACGGTCTAAGGGTCAAATGCTTAAACCAAGGCTGATAACGCTGCCAAAGCCCTTGCCATGTAGGTCCTTCTAAACATAAAAAAACATATGCAAACAGCCACAATACGACAAAAACAGAGGCACTCACAGAACCCATCTGGCGCTGCTGAGCCGCTTGATATTGTTTCTGCAGCACCTCGATCATCAGAGTACTCCGCGCTGCACTAAACACCAGGTGGCTAAGCTGATCACGTCACAAGCCGCCGAGGCATTAGGAAAGTAAGTGGTTGCTGGCATTTTATGTGCAAAAGCGTCTTGTATGTGTAAATCCTGACGTACGCTAAGCGGTACCAAATGTGTCCCATAGCGGATATTCCAGTCCAGTAGAACCGCATCGCTTAAACGCTGCTGAACATTCAACTGGTTAACCAGCACTTTAGTTTTCTCAGCTAAAGGGTACTGTCCTAACAAGATATGACTGGCCATGTCGGCCTGCGCCACTAATACATTTAAGTCACTGCTCTCACATAAGCTGGCGTAGTGCGGAGTGTTGCTAGGCACATCAAAAATAACCCATGCATAACCTGTTGCAGCCAGTAGGTGCTGATTACTCCACAGCGCTGCACCATTGACCGTCATCGCTATATCAGCGGTTAATGTCGCTAAGCCATGGCGTCCATAAGGCAAGACATACAGATTATCTTTCACTTGATAGGTGTGTTGCTGCCAGCCACTGCCCTCGGCCTCACCAAACGCCCAACCATTGATGTCGGCATAAGGGATATTAAAATGCAGGCGTAAAAGATCACTTGGATTTAAATCAATCAGCAAGACTGACTCACCCATCAAACTCAGGGCATCAGCGAGCATGGCAACAATACTTGTTGTGCCGACTCCGCCGCGTAATCCACAAACAGTTACTTGCATCTACCGCCCCTTAAATCCAGATAAAATTAATTACACATAATTTTATGTCTTACTCCATGCATCCCACTCAGCAAGTAAGGGCCATTCTTCTAAATATTTCTTCCAGATTTCTACAGAGGCGATATCAATATAATTAAACGCCCCGGTATTGAGCTCTTTTTTTAACGACTCAATATCATCTGATAACATCACACTCGACGCTGCATCGGTCGTATTTGCATCTGTACTATGGGGCATATTTAACCCAATCACGCTGACCCAAACGAAGATAAGTCGCACCTTGATACGCCATCATCACGGTTCCACTATTTTCTGAGATTGCTTGCGTCTCTGGTAAGTCCAAGGTCAATGCTTGCCAGTCTGTTTGTGACTGAGCAAATATATCGCGGCTAATGACTCTAGAAATCAGCTCAGATAGCGCCAAGTAACTGCTCGGGGTGCTGATATGCAGTGTTTCATGAGGTGCAACTGAGGCATGGCCAAGCAAACGCACAGCCACCGGAATATGAGTAATCTCTGTCGTAGGGATTTCGCGCAAACCCGCCATTTGCATACGATCACCGGCTAATGCGGCACCATGTTCAGGAACAAAGATAACCATCACTTGGCGTCCACTGGCTTGGAGTTCGGCCATAAAGGCATCCAAGTCATCCAGTAATTTTTTTGCCCGAGCGGCATAAGGCGAAGAGCGGCTACCGCCATCGACCGTGGCCTCACGATTACCATCATGCAAACTAATACTGTTGTAGAGCAGCGCAGCAGCGGGTGAGTTTTTTTGCAACCGATCAAGCCACCATAATTTTAACGTATCATAATCGCCCCAAATAGGTGAGTCATCAAACGCTTTTAACTTAGGTTTTAGACCCTGCGGTATCATGGGTTTAGACGAAATACCGGCCAAGCCTAACTCATCAACAAACCCTTCAAACTCACCGGTATGATTAAGTGCAGCGCTATCCGCAAAGCCTAGCTGTTTTAAGTTTTCAAATAAGTAACATTGGCTATCTGCTTGCTGATACAAAGCGTCGTGTGCAGGTTGACCACAACTGGCACGCATTAATCTTAGGACAGCCGGGCCGCTATAAGCGGTAGCAGAATTAAAATTATCAAAAACAATATCCATTTTTGCGAATAATGGATGCTCTACAAGCTGACTCACCTCTAAATCTGACCAGGCTAATGAGCAGATATTGAGCAATAACAAATCAAACGGTACCGCATCTGCTAAGGGTAAAGAGAAGGTGGTCTGTCTACTTTTTTCTGCTTGGTAAAAGAGCTCAAGGTCTTTATTCAATAAGGTATTAATGTCGCCGCGACGTGGCTCTGTTGCTACGGGATTCTCGGTTGAGACATTTAAACGCTGCGCTACGGTGCTTGTCGCGTCCTGCCATGATAAACGTGGCAGTCCTGGAATGCTGGGTAACGCCACCAGCAATAAAGCCAAAAGACTCCAAGCGGTCATCCGCAGCCACTGCGCAAGAAACAAATACACCATTAGAAAAAGTAGGCCAGCACCCAATAGCTGCCAATTAATAAAGCGCAGCGTCAACTCCAACAAGTACTCACTAGAAAAATTCAGTACTTCAGGCTGTTCAAGTAAACGCTTAAAGGGCGGCAACCAACTATCGTAATATAACAAGGCTATCGCAATAGGTAAGGCCAGCACATTGCGTAGGCGATGCAGCCATCTTGGCCCAAGCGGAATTAATAAAAATGCGGCAAAAACTAGATTATAAAAAACATCAAAATGAATAGATCCCGCCCAATACAGCGCCAACTTCGCTAGAAAATAAAAATTCCAGCCAGCCAAACCACGCCATAAGTCGGTGCTGGTTGATTGAGGCTTCGCGTCAAGATTATTTACCACGAGGCGCCTCTTTTGCTGCTTCAGACGTACGACGACGACGCACCGCGTGCTCCTGTAAATAGCGCGCAGGTAACATGCGCACAGCTAACCAACGTCTGACTCTTTTAAACCACAAGGTCAAAACACAGCCACAGAGGGCACCCAGCAAAAATAATCCCATACTGATCACCCTAGAGTTTCCACTCATTATCACGACGTAATTGTAAGGGTTTAAGGTACGGCTTAAACATCATCGCGGTGAGACGGGTATGTTCGCTGTTGTCGTGGCTAAGATCAACGGTGACGTCTTCTGCTATCGGTTGCTCAACGTCAGCAGAGGTTTGGCTCATGTTATGTATTTGCAATCGCCGAATATGATCCTCAATACTGAGGCGCTCACTGTGTACTTGATGTGCAGCGATGATGTCTTTAAACGGTAAAGAAAATATTCTTTGTAGCGCAATCTCAACAAAACTAAACTGACAACCAAATAAAAACACATACACCACGCCATCAGCAGCGCAGGCTACATCACCTTTACGCAGCATTTTCAACTGTCTCAGCACCTGTGCAACAGTTAGCATGGGCACAGGGCGCATACTGACTAAAATACCTTCTGTTTCTGTAGCTGATGCACTCGCCAACACTGTTTTGAGATAGTTGGTAAACTCAAAAACCGAGATAACTCCTTTAACCTCAGGTGTTCTTACTTTAGCCAAAGCCGCTTCTAAGTTGTCGGTTAGTGGCTGAGTGCTTTTTTGGCTCTGCAGGTTTTGTAGCAGGCTAAAAAAACGCGCTAAGTGAGTGCCAGCAGCAACAACCAAATCTGCACCACACTGCTGCAGCAGCTGCTGCTCTTGATGACGTAACACTTGCTTCATTTCGCGCACGACCAAGGTCACCGCCACCCCTCTTTGCTGCCGCAAGTCATAGAGCATACGCGCTAATGGCTCAAGCTCATGACTGGCACATAAAGCAAACACAAAGGTACCGCGCGCGGTTATGTGCACTAATTTAACCAGCTCTGGCCAGTCTTCAGCAATACGCCATTTCTCAGCCATAAAAATAGGCGCACCTTCAAGCACACTGCGCTGTAGAAAGATTTCGCCCTGCGGCACATCAATTTGCTTAACCGGTGTTTTAACTAATTGAAACTCAGTATTTTTATCCTGCAGTAAAAACTCTGTAGCGCCTTGCACGCCGAGGCTATTGATCCAGTAGTCAAGCTGATAAACATAGCCGCTAGCCTGCTCTTGTACATAGGCCGCCCCCGATAAAAACCCACTTTCAAGCTGCAATCTTCGGCTGATGCGCGAAGCTTCTTCACCATAAGCCAAGACCAATAAGATGCAGCTATTACTTTCACACCAATCGCGCCAGCGCTTAAGTAGCGTACGGGTATTTTTTTCTAGCAGACTCAGCGCTTCTATTGGCAGCACGCATACGATCAGACGCTTGACAGGCTTAAGTTTACGATCTAACTGCTCAGTCAGATGCAGTACAGCTTTTGGCAGCTCACCTTGTAACGAATAACTACGCAACTCAGCCGGCCCCTGATCGTCTGCTAATGCCGAAATAACCGCTGGGATCTTATCGCAAGCAACCAGGACGGCACGGCTACGGTGATCTAAACCGGCCAACGTTTGTGCTGCAAAGCGCAAAGCATTGATATGACGATCAATGCTCAGCCAATAGACTGAGCCGGCCCGCATCTGTTGGTATTCCTGCAAGCAATCGGCGATGCCGAGAGAAGGCTCTACCAACCAGTTAAAGCTGCTTCGCAACGTACTCATAATTCCGCCAAAATCTAATAAAATATTACTTTAATACTTATCACTCAAGAGCGTGAAAGCTTAAATTTTATTTCTGGCAGACATCGTTTGGTGCCATATTGTCGGACAATATCACATAATTAATATTAATTAATCTAAAAGATAGTGACTATTACGCTCGATATAACCAGCGCCCTCCTTCGCAGACAACATTTCCTTCAAGTTCAAAATCAGTCAGCGTGGTTAGCACCTCTTGCAAAGGCAGTTCAGTTAAGCCAACCAACTCATCAGTACCCAGCGGCTGCACTTTTAACAGTTCAAGCAGCGGGTGTTGCAGTGCCAGTGATTGTTGTACGGCGGGCTGCACAGATGGTGCAGTGAATTGCCATCCTTGTAGCGAGGCTAAAATATCATCGACACATTCAACCAATAATGCACCATCACGAATCAACTGATGACAGCCGCGTGCGCCTGGTGCATGAATTGAGCCTGGAATGGCATACACTTCACGTCCTTGCTCGGCGGCTAAACGTGCGGTAATCAGCGAACCACTGGACGGGCTGGCCTCCACCACTAAGACACCTAACGAGAGGCCGCTGATAATGCGGTTGCGACGCGGAAAGTGGCTGGCATGTGGCGCACTGCGCAACGCCAACTCCGACACTAATGCACCACCTTGTTCAATAATCGCCTGCGCTAAACCGCGATGCCGTGCTGGATACATTTGATCAAGTCCCGTTCCCACCACCGCAATAGTGACACCTTCAACATCTAAAGCACCTTGGTGCGCCGCAGCATCCACTCCTAACGCTAAACCGCTGGTCACGGTAAAACCACCCTTAGCTAAGCTGCGGGCAAAACGTCGTGCGGTATCTAAGCTGGGTTGTGCGGCTTGACGGCTGCCAACAATGGCAATTTGCGGACGTTCCAAAATGGAGGGGTCACCTTGCACAAACAGCAGCGGTGGTGCCCCTGCTGTTTCTTTTAACAGTGCTGGGTACGCTGGCATATCATGTAAGAGGAGATGCTGCTGCTTGCGCTCTGCCCATCGCAAGGTCAGCAAGGCTTGATCGCGGACTCGATCACAGCGCCGTGCTTCTGTACTGCTCTGCGGCATACCGATAGCACGCCAGGCCGCAGCAGGGGCACTGAGAGCTGAACTGGCTGAGCCAAACACTTCAAGTAATTTATAAAAGCGTTGCGGCCCAATATCTGGAAGGCTATGCAAGCGCAGGCGCGCTTCAAGTTCTGCTGGAGAGCAATGCGTCATATCAACATCCTTAATTTAAGAGATAAATGACATCCTGTCATTCGTGCTATTCAGTGTAGTCAGCCCCTACTAAAAAGCAAAAAAACGCTCTGTTGCCAGAGCGCTTGATGCTGTTATTAAACGATTATCTAGCCAAAACCTGTGCCTAAGGGTTTTGAACTTTATCCATCACTGCCAGTTGACGACTGGCATAGAGGACTAAGCCATAGCTGAGCTTGTCATAGGTGCGAAATATCATTAGCAAACCAGAACGCTCATCGGGAATTTTTACCGACTCACCGCTCATACGATCACGCACCGTCTCACCGGTTTTATAAACCGCTAAAACATTGCCTTCGAGCAAGCCATCACGCGCGCCTTTATTAATGGTCACTACGTCAAACTGGCCAATTTGCGATACACCACGCGGCACATCAAGAATGACACCATTAATCTCGGTATTCGGCTCACTGGGAACAAATGTAGAGTTAATCGCCCGCTCTTCAGTGGAGAATAAACGATCAGCAATTCGCACTTCCTGGGTGGTGCGAGTTAACTGCATCGTGCTGACATCACCATCGACGGCAACCACTTCGCCACTACCGATATCATCGGCATTAATACCCAGAAACTCTTGAGTGATGGGGTCAATGTAGCTGCGACCTTGGCGATAAAGACCATAAATAGCATTGTCTTCAACCTCACCACGGACATAAATACGATCACCGCTGCCACTGACAACACGCTCGGCATTCCCAGCTACCACATAAGGCGCCTCACTGAACTCTGCTTTGCTATCAACAATACGATTACTCAACAGAAAACTATTGATAGCCCGTAACGGTATCGTGGGGATCGCTTCAGCCATTGGCGTACTGCGTGACTTAGGTGATAATTTAATCGTGCCACGACTGGCACCACGATTCAGCATGATACGTGGCTGGCCATCGACATACACAAGGCTTAAACGATCACCAGGATAAATTAAATGCGGGTTCGCCACTTGTGGGTTAGCATGCCAAAGCTCTGGCCACTTCCATGGTTTGCTCAAAAACTTACCAGAAATATCCCATAAGGTATCGTCTTTAACCACAGTATAACTGTCAGGATGGCCGTCTTTCAGCTGTACTTGTGCTTGCACTGCAGCAGTCACAAGTAGTAACAAAGCAAGTAATGTTTTCCTCATCCAGCGAATCCCTTTATCATATGTAATATAGTGGATCGCCTGATGACGATTCCAGAACCCAATCTTGGCTTTACCGCTATTTCTTCATTATGCTACGCATCATAGTAGCAGTGCTGTCTAATTTTACTCCAGAAGTACATTACCAACGCATATGGCAATTTTAAATATACTCGAATATCCCGACCCTCGACTGCGCACCATAGCTAAACCTGTGGCGCAGGTCGATGACGAAATCCGCACCCTGATTGATGACATGCTAGAAACCATGTACGACGCACCCGGTATTGGTTTAGCTGCCACTCAGGTCGATCAACATATTCGCTTGGTGGTGATGGATTTATCTGAAGATAAATCTGAGCCGCAAGTGTTTATTAACCCTGAAATTGAAGTACTTACCGATGAAACCGGGCTTTATCAAGAAGGCTGTCTCTCGGTGCCGGGCTTTTTTGAAGATGTGCAACGACCACAGCGGGTAAAAATACGTGCGCTAGATCGCAACGGTAAGCCCTTTGAGATATTAGCTGACGAATTGCTGGCCATCTGTATTCAACACGAATGCGACCATTTAAACGGTAAGCTATTTGTTGATTATCTGTCCTCACTCAAACGTAATCGCATTAAGAAAAAACTAGAAAAAATTCATCGCCAGCAAAAAGATTAAACGTTTTTCAAGTCACGGCTGCGCAGTGACACCTCCTTTGTCTTCGCAAGGTAATTGTATGTCTTCCTCTCTACGTATTGTGTTTGCTGGGACACCTGAGTTTGCCGCCAGTCATTTACAAGCGCTACTCGATAGCGAGCACAGCATTGTAGCGGTCTATACGCAACCGGATCGTCCCGCTGGACGCGGTCAAAAACTGACCCCCAGTGCGGTTAAGCAACTGGCAGTGCAGCATGCTATTCCTGTGCTGCAACCGGTTAACTTACGCAGTCCCGAAGCGCAGCAAGAGCTTGCCAACTTCAATGCTGATCTGATGGTGGTGGTGGCTTACGGTTTAATTTTGCCACAAGTGATTCTTGATACGCCTCGTTTAGGTTGCATCAATAGCCATGCCTCATTGTTACCGCGCTGGCGTGGTGCAGCACCGATTCAGCGGGCGATTGAAGCGGGCGATAGCGAAAGCGGCATTACTGTAATGCAAATGGAGGCAGGCTTAGACACGGGGCCCATGCTGCTTAAAGTCAGCACACCCATTCTGGCTACCGATACCGGTGGCAGCCTGCATGATCGCTTAGCTACACTCGGCCCCGATGCCGTGTTGCAAACCATCAAAGGTTTCGTGGATGGCAGTTTAAGCGCTGAAAAGCAGCTCGATGGTTTGGCCACCTATGCACACAAACTCAACAAACAAGCCGCGCTAATTGATTGGCAGCGCCCCGCCGCCGTCTTAGATTGCCAAATCCGCGCCATGTACCCCTGGCCGATTTGTCACAGTACGCTAGCCGGTGAAACACTCAAAATCCATGCCGCCGAACTGGCCGACGGCCAAGGTCAGCCGGGCGAAATTCTCAGCGCCGAGCGTGACGGTTTATTGGTCGCCTGTGGCGAGCAAGCTCTGCGCCTGACTCACCTACAACTGCCCAACGGCAAAGCCTTGGCCTTTAGCGATCTGCTTAACAGTAAGCAAGCGTTGTTCACTGTTGGTCAGGTATTAGGTCTATGAACCCTCGTCTCGCGGCAGCGCGTGCACTGACTGCTGTCCTCGCTGGCAAAGCCTCATTAGCCAGCAGCTTGCCGACACAACTGGAACGTGTTGAGCTACGTGATAGAGGTCTAGTACAAGAGCTAGCCTTTGGCACTGCCCGTTGGCAGCCGCGTTTATCTGCTTTAGCCTTAGCGCTACTGAGTAAGCCTTTTCGTAAAGCCGATCAAGATGTTGAAGCCTTACTCTTAATCGGCTTATACCAGCTGCTGTATACCCGTATTCCAGCACACGCCGCCATTGCGGAAACCGTTGGCTGCGCCACTGCACTGAAAAAACCGTGGGCCAAAGGCTTGCTCAATGCGGTCTTACGCCGTGCCCAGCGTGAAGCGGAAACGCTGCTGCCGACTCTTGAGAAAGATCCGGTGGTCTTAACTGCACACCCACGCTGGCTGCAAAAATCACTGAAAGCCTTTTGGCCAGATGACTGGCTGGCGATCTGTGCGGCCAATAACAGCCACCCGCCTTTTACCCTGCGGGTCAATCAACAGCAGTCCAGCCGTGAGGCGTATTTAGCGCAGCTGGCTGAGCGCAACATTGCCGCGCAACCAACATCATTTAGTCAAGACGGTATCACCTTAGCTGCGCCTTGCGATGTCATGCTCCTACCGGGCTTTGCCGATGGGGCGGTGAGCGTACAAGACGAAGCCGCACAATTAGCCGCGCAACTGCTGCTGCTCGAACCTGAGCAACGAGTCCTGGATGCCTGCTGTGCGCCGGGCGGTAAAACCTGTCATATTTTAGAACGTCAGCCACTATTACAAGAAGTCGTCGCGATTGATTTAGAACCGCAACGTTTAGAGCGGGTGAAAGAGAACCTGACACGCTTAAAGCTCAAAGCAACGCTACTGGCAGGTGATGCGCGAGCGGTTGATCAATGGTGGGACGGTCAAGCTTTTCAGCGTATTTTACTTGATGCGCCTTGCTCGGCCACCGGTGTGATTCGTCGTCACCCCGATATTAAACTGACCCGCCAAGCCGATGACATTGCCGCCTTAGCACAACTGCAAGGTGAGCTGCTCGACGCTTTATGGCCGACTCTCGCAGAAAACGGTATCTTGCTATACGCAACCTGCTCTACGCTACCCACAGAAAACACTGAGGTGATTGCCGCGTTTTTACAGCGCACCAGTGATGCACAAGAATTACCCTTCAGTGCAGAATTCGGCAAAAAGCAACCTCACGGCCAGCAACTGCTCGCTCAAGTCGGTGGGCATGATGGTTTTTACTATGCCCGTCTGCTCAAACAAGCGCCAGCACAGAGCACTTAAGGACATCGCATGAAAATTATTATTCTTGGTGCAGGGCAAGTTGGCGGTACGTTGGCAGAGCATTTGGCCAGCGAAGCCAATGATATTACCGTGGTAGATACCGATACTGAGCGCTTACGTGATCTGGGTGACCGCTTAGATATTCGTACCGTGGTCGGTCATTGTTCGTTTCCAACCATTTTGCGTCAAGCCGGTGCCGACGATGCCGATATGCTGGTAGCGGTGACCAACAGTGATGAAACCAATATGGTCGCCTGCCAAGTCGCGCATACACTGTTTCGCACGCCCACCAAGATTGCTCGAGTTCGCGAGTCTGCTTACTTAACCCGCTCTGAATTATTTGATACCGATGCCATTCCAATTGATGTATTGATCAGCCCCGAACAAGCGGTAACCAATCATATTAAGCGTTTGATTGAATACCCTGGCGCCTTGCAAGTGCTGGATTTTGCCGAAGGCAAAGCACAATTGGTCTGCGTACGCGCCTATTATGGCGGCCCGCTAGTCGGTCAAGAGCTGCGCCAATTACGGGAGCACATGCCCAGTGTTGAAACTCGTGTTGCTGCTATTTTCCGCCGTGACCGACCGATTTTCCCCACCGGCGATACCATTATCGAGGTGGATGATGAAGTTTTCTTCATTGCTGCTCGTGGCCACATTCGTGCGGTGATGAGTGAGTTACGCCGTATGGAAGACAGCTACCGCAAAGTTATTATTGCCGGTGGTGGCCATATTGGTGAACGTCTCGCTGAAGCGATTGAAAGCCGCTATCAAGTCAAAATCATTGAAATTAATGCGGCCCGCTGCCGTTATTTATCCGACAGTTTAGACACCACAGTGGTGCTGCATGGCAGTGCGTCTGACCGTGATTTATTGGTTGAAGAAAATATCGATGAAGTGGATATCTTCTTAGCGCTAACCAATGATGATGAGGCCAATATCATGGCCTCGTTACTGGCAAAACGTCTTGGTGCGCGCAAAGTGATGGCGATCATTAACAACCCGGCTTACGCTGATCTAGTGCAAGGCGGCGCGATTGATATTGCCATCAGTCCACAATTGGCCACTCTGAGCACTTTACTCTCGCATGTACGTCGCGGTGATATTGTCAGCGTTCACTCGCTACGCCGTGGTGCTGCAGAAGCCATTGAAGCGATTGCCCATGGTGATCGTAAATCCAGTAAAGTGATCGGGCGCAAAGTCAGTGAAATTCAATTACCACCGGCGACGACGATTGGTGCCATTATTCGTAATGACGAAGTACTGATCGGCAGCGAAGATATTGTTATTCAAGCCGATGATCACTTTATTTTGTTCGTTGTGGATAAGAAATATATCCGTGATGTGGAACGTCTGTTCCAGCCGGGCCTGACCTTTTTCTAACCGATACCCTGCGTATTTATAACGAGTAGCAAGCATGCACTTTGCCGCGATTGGTCGAATTCTTGGCGTTCTCTTGATGCTCTTCAGCGTCAGCCATGTGCCGCCACTACTGATTGCTTTGTATGATGACGGGGGTTCAAGCTCAAGTTTTGCTTGGTCATTTGCCATCACTTTATTGACCGGCTTATTTATTTGGCTGCCCGTGCGCCATGCTCGAGCGGAGCTGCGGGTGCGCGATGGTTACTTAATCACAGCACTGTTCTGGATCGTACTGGGCAGCTTCGGGGCCATCCCTTTTATGCTGTCACCCAGTCCAAATATGGGTGTCAGCGAATCGCTGTTTGAAGCCTTTTCTGGACTCAGCACCACGGGTGCCACGGTACTCACCGGCATTGATCAACTGCCACGCTCGATCCTCTATTATCGCCAGCAATTGCAATGGCTTGGTGGTATGGGCATCGTGGTCTTGGCAGTAGCGATTATGCCGATGCTGGGTGTTGGTGGCATGCAACTGTACCGTACGGAAATGCCGGGACCGCTCAAAGACAACAAGCTCTCGCCACGTATTGCCGATACCGCGAAAACCTTATGGCTGATTTATTGTGGCCTGACCCTGCTCTGTGCATTCGCGTATTGGGCGGCAGGCATGAACCTTTTCGATGCGATTGGTCACAGTTTTTCAACCATCGCCATTGGTGGTTTCTCTACTCATGACGCCAGTATTGGTTACTTTGATAGCGCGCTGATTGAGCTGATCTGTATCTTTTTTATGGCTGTTTCTGGGATGAACTTTGCCCTGCATTTTCTAGCCTTACGCAGCCGCTCGTTAACAGCCTACTTAAAAGATCCAGAGTGCCAAACCTATTTAAAGATTCTCGCCGCAGCCTTTTTAGTGACTGCCGCGGTCTTGATGATTTACAACCATCATGACGACCCTTTACTGTCGATTCGCTACGCTGCGTTTGAAGTAGTTTCTGTAGCGACCACTACCGGTTTTGGTATTACTGACTTCAGTGGCTGGCCCAGCTTTCTACCCTTTTTACTGCTGTACACCACCTTTATTGGTGCCTGTGCGGGCTCTACCGGTGGCGGCATGAAAGTCATGCGCGTCATGCTCCTGTACCGCCAAGGCCAACGTGAGATTCAGCGCCTGTTGCACCCCAATGGGGTCTTCACCATTAAACTGGGTAAACGCAAAGTCCCCGATCGCGTGATTGAGTCGGTCTGGGGCTTTTGTGTGGTGTATATGGTGACCTTCTTTACTCTGATGCTGGCGCTGCTGGCTTGCGAACTCGATCCGATTACAGCCTTCTCCGCATTGGCCTCTTGCATGAACAACCTCGGTCCAGCCTTAGGTGATGCCACCGCACATTATGGCAGCTTGCCAGACACGGCAAAGTTGATTCTGAGTCTAGCGATGATTCTCGGCCGTCTTGAGGTGTTTTCTTTATTGATTTTGTTATCGCCGGCATTCTGGCGCTATTAAACAGCAACGTGACAAGGCACTGCGGCCTTGTCACGCCGCGACACACGACTTATTCCTCTTGCGCCAGATAGCTCTCTTTTAAACGCACATAATTACCGGCACCATAAGTAAAGAAAGCCATTTCATCTTCAGTTAAAGCGCGCACTTGCTGCGCTGGACGCCCCATATATAAATAACCACTCAACAGATGCTTACCTGGCGGCACCAAACTGCCCGCTCCGAGCACCACATCATCATCGATCCGCGCACCATCCATCACAATCGATCCCATCCCAATCAAGATCCGCGAACCAATACTGCAACCATGCAATAAAACCTGATGGCCGATGGTGACATCCTCGCCAATCGTTAATGGATAACCCTGCGGATTAAAAGGTCCCGCATGAGTAATGTGCAACACGCTGCCATCTTGCACACTGGTCCGCGCACCAATGCGAATTGAATGCATATCCCCACGAATCACCGCTTGTGGCCACACCGAACAATCATCGCCCAAGTGCACATCGCCAATCACCACGGCACTGGGATCAATGAACACCCTACTGCCACACTGTGGTAATGTTTTGTTATAGATTCTAATCGACATAATAGAAAACCCTAAACCGCGCTGGCGCTGATTTGTATTAAGATAGAGTCATTATTGGCTGCAGCCAGCCATCCATCTTTTGTATTTACAGGTATTCCCGTGACTGATCAAGACAATCCTCTCCTGCAAGATTTTGACTTACCCAGCTACTCAGCTATCCGTCCTGAGCATATCGAACCGGCCATTGACACCATCCTCGCCGACAGTCGTGCGGCGATTGCACAATTATTAAGTAGCACACACGCGCCGACGTGGGACAGTTTAGTTTTGCCAATGGACGAACTCGGCGCACGCTTAGGTGAAGCGTGGAGCCCAGTCAGTCATCTCAATGCTGTGTGCAACAGTCCTGAGTTACGGGCAGCCTATGAAGCCTGCCTGCCTAAGTTGTCTGAATTTTGGACGGAGCAAGGACAAAACCGAGCCTTATTTGATGCTTACCAAGCGCTGGCCAATAGTCCTGCTGCTGAGCAGTTTTCGATTGCACAAAAAACCATTTTAGAAGATGAGCTGCGTGACTTCCGCTTATCCGGTATTGATTTAGAACCCGCCAAGCAAAAACGTTATGGCGAGATTCAAATGCGCCTCTCTGACTTGTCCAGTACCTACTCAAATAACTTGCTGGATGCCACCCAAGCCTGGACCAAGCATATTACTGATGAGCAGGCGTTAGCTGGCCTCACCGACTCAGCAAAAGAGCAAATGGCCCAAGCAGCACAAGATAAAGGGCTGGACGGCTGGTTAATCACCCTTGAGTTCCCCAGCTACTACGCCGTCATGACCTACGCTGATGATCGTCATTTACGTGCCGAAGTCTATCGTGCCTACAGCACTCGCGCCTCGGATCAAGGTCCCAATGCCGGTCAGCTGGATAACTCGCCAGTGATGGCTGAGATCCTCGATTTGCGCTTAGAACTGGCACAATTACTCGGTTTCAAAAACTACAGCGAGTTGTCGCTGAGCACCAAAATGGCGGAGTCCTCAGAGCAAGTATTGAGCTTTTTGCACGACCTCGCCGAGCGTAGCAAGCCCTTTGCCGAGCAAGATTTAACCGAGTTACGCGCTTTTGCCGCTGAGCAGCATGTCAGCGATTTAAACAGCTGGGATATCGGCTATTTTAGCGAAAAACTCCGCGAACAACGCTACGATATCAGCGAAGAAGAGTTACGCGCCTACTTCCCGATCGACAAAGTATTAAGCGGCCTCTTTGCCATTGTTGAGCAACTGTATGGCATCCAAATCACTGAACTGAGCGACTTCGACAGCTGGCACCCTGATGTGCGCTTGTTTGAAATCAGCGAGGACGGCAAACATGTTGGGCGCTTCTTCTTTGACCTTTACGCTCGCTCACACAAACGCGGCGGTGCTTGGATGGATGGTTCACGCGATAAGTATCGCGCCGCAAACGGTCAGCTGATCAATCCAATTGCTTACTTAGTCTGCAACTTCACTCCGGCCAGTCAAGGCAAACCAGCACTACTGACCCACGATGAAGTCACCACTTTATTCCACGAATTCGGCCATGGCCTACACCACCTGCTCACTCGTATTGAGTTTGCTGGTGCTTCTGGGATCAACGGTGTGGCATGGGATGCGGTTGAGCTGCCCAGCCAATTTATGGAAAACTGGTGTTGGGAGCCTGAAGGCTTAGCGCTGATTTCTGGTCATTACGAAACGCAAGACGTACTGCCCAAAGCACTGCTCGACAAAATGCTGGCCGCACGTAACTTCCAATCAGGCTTAGGTATGCTGCGTCAGCTCGAGTTTTCACTGTTCGACTTTGAACTGCACTGTAGCCATGGTGATGGCCGTAGCGTACTGGATGTGCTGCACGCGGTACGTGACCAAGTTGCCGTGATGGTGCCACCGAGTTGGAACCGTTTTGCTAATAGCTTTGCGCATATTTTTGCCGGTGGTTACGCTGCAGGTTACTACAGCTACAAATGGGCTGAAGTACTCTCGGCGGATGCTTTTTCGCGCTTTGAAGAAGAAGGCGTACTCAACCCCGTGACCGGCCGGGCTTTCCGTGATGCCATCCTTGCCAAAGGTGGCTCACAATCACCCATGCAACTGTTTATCGAGTTTCGCGGACGCGAGCCTGAAATTGATGCATTACTGCGTCACAGTTGCCTCAGCGACGACCATGCAGCATAACAGACGAGATGATCATGACTACGCCAAGCAATAGCACTGACACTGAACCTAAAAAGCGCTTTATCGCCGGCGCGGTATGCCCAGCCTGCGAAACCATAGATACCATTCGGATGTGGGAAGTCGATGGCGTTCCGCACCGTGACTGCGTCAAATGTGGTTACGGCGATACCTTAAATGCCGACGGTAATTCGATTCCTAATGAATTGGTCACGCGGGTCAATGTTAGCGCTCTGAAAAAGCCCAAGGAAACCACTGGGCAAGCGCTGCAGTTTTTCCCTAATCCAAAATTGAAAAAATAGAACGTTAGTTGCACCAATAAAAAACGGCCCTAAGGCCGTTTTTTATTCACTCAGGGAGCGACTTTCACAAAGGGCTCAGGGCGTGGTGTTGCCGGAGTAGATGGCGGCAACATCGGTATAGCAAAATGTGGCTGCTCACCGGTTAAGCTTTTCAAGAACGCGGTAATCTGACTGATCTCAGTTTTATCAAGCTTACGGCCCAACTGTAAACGCGCCATCACATCCACTGCTTCTTCCAAATTCCAGTAAGCACCGTCATGGAAGTACGGGTAGGTTAATTCGACGTTACGCAGAGTAGGCACTTTAAACTTAAAGCGATCTAAGTCATCTCCGGTCAAACCAGCGACACCTTCTGCGGGGTTAGTGGTGGTATAGGCTTCCACCAGACCCATTTTCTGAAAGGAGTTGCCACCCACAGCCGGGCCATTGTGACAAGCAGTACAACCCACATCTTTAAACAGTTGATAACCTGCTTTAGCCTCTGCCGTTAGCGCCGCTTCATCGCCTTTAAGCCACTTATCAAAGGGGGCATTGGGCGTAACTAGCGTTTTTTCAAACTCAGCAATCGCATCAGTGACTTCATTAATAGTGATTTTTTCAGTTTTATAAACATTTTTAAACGACTGCACATACTGTGGAATAGACACTAATACACCCACAGCTAAATCGTGAGTAAAGCCCATTTCCATAGGGTTAGCAATCGGGCCACCCGCCTGCTCTTGCAAGTCAGCAGCACGACCATCCCAAAACTGTGCCAAGTTCAAACTAGAGTTTAATACTGTTGGCGAGTTAATCGGACCTTCTTGCCAATTATGGCCAATCGACGACGGTAAATTATCACTACCACCCATGCTCAAGTTATGGCATGAGTTACAGGAGATAAAGCCAGACTTCGATAAGCGCGGATCAAAAAATAGCTGCTTACCTAATTCAACTTTTGCTTGATCAGTGATCACTGCAGGCTCAATCGGTTGAATCGGTTCGTTTTTTTGTGGTGCAGCAAAAGCACCAGCACTCAAACTGATAGTCAGTGCTAATACGGATAATCTAAGCATCAGGTTATTCCTCTATGGAATGTCATATCTTTCTTATAGCTAGCATGCTTGATAGCACATGGCCTTTATTTGACCTAAATCAATCAAACCAAGTTATTAGTTATAATTAATTGATAATAAAGTCTGACCACGTCCAAGCTTAATTTAAGTGGATAGCTCGGCGCTGCGCGCAACACTGGCAGGATCCAATGTTTGCATGGCCGCATATTGACTGACAAAGACCTGTCCACCAAAGTGCCGAAGAAACTCTGAGCGATGCAGTTGATCCATGACTGGGCCTTTCACCTCAGATAAATGCAACTGCACACCGGCCGCGGTTAAGCGTTCAGCAATGGCTTCCAAACTATCTAGAGCACTGGCATCGATTAGATTGACACCGGAACACATCAGCACTAAATACTGACAGTGTGGATACTCCACCATCAACTCGGTGATGCCTTCTTCTAGATAGCGAGCATTCGGAAAGTACAAGCTTTCATCAACCCGCAACGACACCACAAACTCGCTTTGAATCACTGAAAAACGCTCAATATTACGGAAATGCTCACTGCCGGGTAGCTGGCCAACCACAGCACTATGCGGCCGACTGGTACGCCATAAAAATAGCAGCAGTGACAAGCTGACACCCATCACAATACCGATTTCCACGCCCATCAACAGTACACCGAGTATGGTCGCCGCTTGCGCAATAAAATCTTGTTTAGAAAAACGCCAAGTACGCTTTAAAGACCCCAAGTCAACCAGACTTAATACCGCAACAATAATAGTCGCGGCCAACACTGCATGCGGTAAGTTATGGAATAAAGGGGTGAAAAATAACGCCGTAATAGCAATACCAATTGCCGTTAATACCCCTGCCATCGGCGTTTTAGCGCCAGCATCAAAGTTAACAATTGAACGAGCAAAACCACCGGTCACCGGAAAACCACCACTGACGGCTGCGGCAATGTTAGCTGCGCCTAAACCGACCAACTCTTGGTCTGGATCAATGCGCTCACGACGCTTCGCCGCCAACGTTTGCGCAACCGATACCGACTCAACAAAACCCACTAGGCTAATCAATACAGCGGCAGGCAATAACTGCATGGTTAGTTGCCAATCCATGGTGGGCAAGCGCAAGATCGGTAAGCCCTTGGGAATCGAGCCAACCACTTGTACACCACTACTTTCCAAGTGCCCGAAGGTAACCACCAATACCGAAGCAATAATAGTCAATACAGGGCCCGTTTTGGTTAAGCTATCTGCCCATACTGGTGTGCACCCTACAGCCAATAACGAGCTTTTTAAACGGGTACGTGCCAGCTGTAAAAACAGCAAGGACAAACCGCCAATAACTAGCGTCGGCACGTTTATATAAGGTATTTGCTCGGCTAATGATGGCACTAACTGCAAGACGGTTTGCCCGTCGGCTTTAACCCCTAAAATATGCTTAAGCTGGCTTAAAGCAATCAGTAAACCTGACGCACTAATAAAACCAGAAATCACTGGATGACTTAGGAAATTGGCTAAAAAGCCCAGTCGCAGCAGCGCCATCAACAACAAGATCAGCCCTGATAAAGCCGCCAACAACATCGCGGCACCAATATAAGCCGCAGACCCTGGAGGAAACATCGGTGCTAAGGCTGCTGCAGTCATTAATGAAATAACCGCGACCGGCCCCACCGCCAACGTGCGGCTTGAGCCAAAAATCGCATACAACAACAGCGGCGCGATACTGGCATAGAGTCCAGTAATCGGCGGTAAACCGGCCAGCATAGCGTAGGCTAAACTTTGCGGAATCAGCATCAAGGTAACAATCACCGCAGCCAAACCATCTTTGCCTGCGGTAACACGGTTATAAGAGGCTGCCCAGTCGAGACAGGGCAGCCAACGTTTTACATTCACTCTTTTTTACCTGCCTCAAAATCACAGGCCTGCTCTGCAACAGGCGCTTGTGGCTCATGATCAAGAAGCTGCGGCTTGGCTAACCACTCACGACCTTTGAGCATCATGTCGAAGTAAATGGTTGGCATGCAACGCGCTTTCAGCAGCCAAGCGAAACGTCGCGCAGTCCTTGGCTCGAGTGGAAAAGTAGGTAACAGTTTCCCACCATAGCCAAACTCAGCCAGTACCGCTTTACCGCGCTCAACCACTAACGGACAGGCACCGTAACCGTCATACACGGCACGCACACCACGACCGGCCAGTACTGCTAGGATATTTTCCGCGACCACTGGTGCTTGCTTACGTACCGCTGCTGCGGTTTTAGCATTAGGCGTTGAGCAGACATCACCTAAGCCAAAAATATTACCGTAGCGGGCATGACGTAAAGTGTCGTTATGTACCTCAAGCCAGCCTTCAGGGTTGGCCAAGACACTCTCACGAATAAAGCGTGGTGCGCGTTGTGGCGGTACCACATGTAACAAATTGAATGACTTTTCGATACGCTGCTGTTGGCCTTCAGCATCCGTGATCTTGAACCAAGCCTTACCTGCAGGACCATCCACTTCAACCAAGTCATGATGAAAATTCAATTGAGTTTTATATTTTTCAATATAAGTCATTAACGTTGGGACAAAATCTGCCACGCCAAATAAGGCACCACCCGCAGTACAAAACTCAGTATCAATGGCGTCTAACACGCCTTGCTTGAGCCACCAATCAGCAGACATATACAACGCTTTCTGTGGTGCGCCAGCACATTTAATTGGCATCGGCGGCTGCGTAAAAATCGCCCGACCTTTGCGCAGATTCTGTACCAGTTGCCACGTATAGGGGGCCAGTTCTAAGACATAGTTAGAGGTCACGCCATTCTTACCGAGGGTTTCACGTAAACCCTTAATAGCATCCCAATGCAGCTTTAAGCCTGGGCAGACAATCAACGTACGATAAGCAAGCTGACGCCCATCCTCCAAGACCACAGTGTTCTGCTCTGGCAAAAAGCCTGTTACTGCAGCGCGAATCCACTGGGCCTTCTCCGGTATACAAAGTTGCATCGCGCGTTCAGTTTGTGAGCGAGTAAACACCCCCGCACCCACCATGGTCCAGCCGGGCTGATAATAATGCGCCTCACTGGGATCAATCACACCAATACGCAGGTTTGCATCACGACGGAGCAAACTCGCTGTAACCGAACAGCCGGCAGCACCACCGCCCACCACCAAGACATCATAACGGTTACTCTTGGCCGCCTGCGCCGCATCGGGCACACACACTTGTTCAGTCCAGCGTTGCTGCAAACGCGGCACTAGACCGGTCAGATCATAACCAACTGTTTTGGCGGTCGCGAGAATGGCTGAGGAATCCAGATGATGCGCCTCACTCAGCGCCCATAGGCTGGTCGAGCGGGTACCGGTTCGGCAAAAAGCCAGTACTGGCCCTTTCACTTGGGCTAACAGCTGAGCAAAATCACTGACATTTTGATCACTGATTTGCCCAGCAATCACTGGGAGATAATGGTATTGCAAACCTAACGCTTGCGCTGCCGCGGCTATCTCAGCATTGCTCGGCTGCCCCTCACCTTCATCGTCAGGTCGATTGTTGATTACCGTTAGAAAACCCGACGACGCGACTGAAGCCATATCCGCCGGTTGCACTTGGCCAATCACGGATAAAAAAGGTGTGAGTTGTTTGATTGCTTCCATCGGTGAGGCTCCACAGCTACAGTGCGTTGAGAGGAATTTTCAAATAGCGTACACCATTATTTTCCGCAGGAGGAAACTCACCTGCACGCATGTTTATTTGCACAGATGGCAGTATCAGCGTGGGCATCGACAAGCTTGCATCGCGCTCGTTACGCATCGCCACAAACTCATCCTCGCTAATCCCTTGATGCACATGAATATTGTGCTGACGCTCAGCGACAACCGTAGTTTCATGACAGTATTCTTCGCGACCTGGCGCTTTATAGTCATGGCACATAAACATACGAGTACTGTCAGGCAGTTCGAATAAACGCTGAATAGAGGCATACAACATACGAGCATCGCCCCCTGGAAAATCGCAGCGGGCGGTCCCGTAATCAGGCATAAACAAGGTGTCACCGACAAAAACAGCATCGCCTATCAAATAACTTAAACAAGCAGGGGTATGCCCCGGCGTATGCAGCACTTGCACACTCAGCCCACCAAAAATTAAGCGATCGCCTTCGTTGAGCAAACGATCAAACTGGCTACCATCAGTGGCGAATGCCTCCTCCACATTAAACAGCTCAGCAAACACCTGCTGCACCGTTGTGATGTGAGCACCAATCGCTAGTTGCCCACCCAACTCTTGCTTAAGATAGGGCGCAGCCGATAAATGATCAGCGTGCACATGAGTTTCTAACAGCCATTCCACAATCAGCTGTTGTTCACGCACAAAAGATACTATTTTTTCAGCACTTGCAGTGTTGCTACGACCCGACGCCGGATCATAATCCAGCACCGAATCAATAATCACACAGGACTGCGAGGCAGGGTCACGTACGACATAGCTGTAGGTAAAGGTGACGGGATCAAAAAAAGTTGTCACTACAGGCCGCATAACACCTCCTCACAGAAATACTAAAGAAACTTATAAAGTATCATACACAATAAAAAGGAATATGCTTATAGCATTTGGGAATATAAAGACGAAGAACTCATCTAATAGCTATAAAAAAGGCACCTCGAAGGTGCCTTGATTACTGCATGCTGTACAGGTGTTATTTTTTATTGCAGCTTTTAGTACCACAGGTATTTAAACCAATGATGCTGTAGAGAGGGCAGCTGCCTAGTGCGCCAGTCACAATCGGCACAACACCTAGCCAACCCCACCAACCTATTGTACCGGTCAACGTTAGAACGACGAGAACAAGTCCGACAATAATACGCAAAGCACGATCAATTGAACCCATATTGCTTTTCATAATAATTCCTCACTGCTGCTTTCAAGATGTCACACTAGCAATATACTATACAGAGAGATAAATTGTTTATGCTTAAGCGATTTTTCTATGAGCCTGTCATATTGTGTTGAGAGGTTATTCAGCAACATCACTACAGAAGATGCCATATAGCGTTTCAATAATAGATAACGCCTGCGGACTACTGATACTGTAATAAATTTGCCGCCCATCACGACGGGTATCCACTAACCCTTCGCGGCGCAAAACACCTAATTGTTGAGATAAAGTGGGCTGGACAATTTTCAGACGTTCTTCTAGCTCGCCTACATTCATCTCGCCGTGCACCAGTTGGCATAACAATAACAGCCGATCAGGGTTACCCAGCGCTTTCAACAGCTGTCCTGCAGCTTCTGCATTATCACGCAATTGATCAATATCGATCAAAATAGCCGAGTTATTCATTTATTGCACCCTAAAGCAAGTCATAGCAGAATCATTTTGGCGGTGATAATCGATGCTCAGCAGCGCTCTCACCAACAAACTATTCTGCCTATTATTTATGATTACTATAACCCCACCTTTAAGTATTAAAAAATAGGGTGAGCAAGCATAAGCCAATAATGAAAAATAGTATAAATTTTCTATAGTGTAGGAGCATATTTTGCCCCTTTTACTGACCGCTTTGCATTGATACACAACAAGTATATTAATTTAACTTTTTTTCTGGAACAATCAAAGCCCAGACTAATCCCCATAACATGGCTCCAGCGCCTAACCAAAAGGCCCCTTGCAGCGTACCACTAGCAGCCAACCATAGCCCTGTTAACCACGGCCCAGTGAGCTGAGTAAAACCATACAATGCCACCAATGCCGCTGACAAACGCGGCCCCTGATGTGGATGTAAAGTGCGAGCGAGGCGCTGAGTTAAGAGTACCGTGCCTAAAAACGTTCCGCCCACCAATAAGGCACACAGCACAACACCCCACGCTGCCGGCAATAACAACACCGCCAAGACCCCGAGCAATTGCAAAATATAGTTGATTCGTAATGCTAGCGCATCACCAATACGTGCGCCCAACTTGTTCCAAATCCAAGGTGCCGGCAAGGTCGCCAACGCGACCAGCAACCAACTGCCATCAACTAAAAAGCTACCCGGTTCAAGTTGCAGACTCGCCAGCATCGGCAAAAAAGTCATCGGCAAAATATAGCCTAAACCAGCACCGGCATAGGATAAAAACAGCGGTGTGCTAGCACGATCAAACAAATGCGATGAAGGGGCTTTAGTGCTATCGCTGGGTAAGACAATCGGCGCAGGTATATCCAACACTGCCAGTTGTCGCCAGCCCCACCAGGCTAAAGGCACACTCAATAAAAAAGCGGGCCACCAGCGGTCGGCACCGTGCAGCCATTCTGCAGGCACCGCGACTAAGGCACTAGATACCAATAAACCTGCTCCCACACCGAGATACACCAAACCACTAGCAGTGGCACGACCATGACGCGCCAACCACTCCAGAATTAAGGATGGTGCTTGCACAAAAACGATACCGTTAGATATACCGTTAATTAAACGCAGCGCCGATAAACTTTCTGAGGTTTCTGCTTGGGTTTGCAGCAAGGTACACAGCACGTTAATTGCCAAGGCCCAAGGCAAGACTTTATGAATCTGCTCAACACGATGCCAGCGCATCGCCAATAACGCACCCAGTAAATAACCAAGATAATTCCAGCTGGCAACATCCGCGCCCTGTTTCAGGGTCAGCAACCCATCTTCAACCAGCCAAGGCAACAATGGCGTATAAATAAAACGCCCTAAGGTATGCACCACCAGCAAAACTACAGCGCCGGCAATAATCACCCGTAAGAGGTCTGGTGTTTTTTCAGTCATAATTATTTTCTTATTATTAAAGAGACAGTCTGCAGCGCTTTTACACGCAACGCTTTGCGACATTAGTGGTAAACCAAGTACCGTCGATCGTTATCCTTGAGTCGCTTGTAACTGAGCTAAGAATTGCGCACGCCACGTTGCCTGTTGCGGTAAAGCGACAAAGAATGGATTTAAATAACTCTCTTGCGCAGCATAGGTTAGCGGTTGCTCTTGCAAATTTAACACCTGACCACCAGCGCCCTCGAGAACACCTTGCGCGGCAGCAGTGTCCCACTGGGAAGTTGGAGCCAAACGCGGGTAGAGATCTGCAGCACCTTCAGCCATCTGACAAAATTTTAATGAGCTACCAACATTGACTAAATCCAGCGCTGGAAACGCATGCGCCAAATGCTGTAATAAAACCTCTTGCGCAGCGCTACTATGACGCTTACTCGCTACCACTACCAACTCATTTGCCGGTGCAATGCGCATCTGTAAAGTCCGTGTCGCACCCTGTGCATCTCGGCAACACGCACCAAACTCAGCACCGCCATAATAAATAGCACCGGTGACCGGCACGCCAACCACGCCAAAGATCACCCGTCCGTGTTCAATCAGCGCCACATTGACCGTGTACTGATCACTGCCGCTGATAAATTCCTTAGTACCATCCAAAGGATCCACTAACCACCAACGGCTCCACTGCTGGCGCTCGGCAAAAGAAATCTCGCAATCTTCTTCCGAGAGGACAGGGATACTGGGATCTAATGCCGCCAAACCTACTGCTAACACTTTATGCGCGGCAATATCTGCAGCAGTCACCGGTGAATCATCCGCTTTGGTTTGCACCGCCACATCAGCCCGCCAATACGGTAAGGTGGCTTGACCTGCTGTCTGCACCAACTCCAGTACAGCACTCATTAGTGGATGCATCATGGATGAAACTCTCCACGCTGCTGCAGCAAGTCACGCACGATATACATCGCTGCTAAAGCACGCCCCTCAGTAAACTGCGGATGCTCTAATAAACCCAGCAGATCGCGCAAATTCACAGTATCGACGCGCATCAGCTCAGGCTCATCACCCTCTAAGCGCGAAGGGTATAAATCACGCGCCAACACCACATGAATACACTGACTCATATAGCCTGGCGATAAGCTTAATTGGGCAATCAACTCCAAAGAGCGGGCAGCAAAGCCTGCTTCTTCTTGCAGCTCGCGGTTGGCCGCTTGCAAAGCATCTTCACCCGGATCAATTAAACCCTTGGGTAAAGACAGCTCATACGCCTCACTGCCTGCGCAGTACTCTTCAACCAACACAACGTTCTCAGCATCGATCATGGCGACAATCATCACCGCACCTAAACCACCGGCTTTACCACGCAAACGCTCATAAGTACGCTCGACGCCATTACTAAAACGTAGTTGTAACTGTTCAACGCGGAAAATTCGGCTGCGCGCCACTTCTTCGCTCGACAAAATGACTGGTTTTTCTCGCATAACAAAACTCCAAATGCTGATGCAGGTATCATAGCGCGCTTGAACGTACAGTTTTAGAGAGAATTATCGATGCAGCCACTACCTTGGGAGCAAATTGATACCGTTTTACTGGATATGGACGGCACTTTACTCGACCTACACTTTGATAATCATTTCTGGCTCGACTACTTGCCACAATATTATGCCGACAAAAACGGACTATCACGTGCCGCCGCTGATGCCTATTTACAGCCTTTATTTGCCTCTTATACCGGCCAACTGAACTGGTATTGCGTGGAATTCTGGAGTAAAACACTGGATTTGCCGATCAAGCAAATGAAACGTGACACGGCTCATCTCATTGACCTGCGGGCCAATGCCGATGCATTTTTAGCAGCACTGAAACACGCGGGTAAACGCAGCATACTGGTCACCAACGCACACCGTGACTCCTTGCACATTAAACTGGAAAAAGTGCACTTAGAGCCGTTACTAGATGTGATTATCAGCTCACATGATTACGGCTATCCAAAAGAAGATCAACGCTTCTGGAGCAGCCTTAGCCAGCAGATCGACTATCAGCCGCAGCGTAGCCTGTTTATCGATGACAGTTTACCGGTGCTGCGCAGCGCCCAGCGTTATGGCATCGGCCATTTACGCGCGGTATTGCAACCGGACAGCCAAGGTTCGGATAAAAACTGTGAAGAATTTATCCCGTCAACCGATCTTTTCGCTTTAGTCAGCAATCTATAAGCGCTGCTAACGATAGATTTGATGCTGGTGCAAGAGCTGTTACTGAGCAGCACGCTTTGCTTGCGTATCACGCCAAGTCAGGTAGATACGCAGATCAAACTCGTACTGATGATAAGCCGGCAGCATGTGCTGACAGAGTTTATAAAAAGCTTTGTTATGATCTTTTTCACGCAAATGTGCCAGCTCGTGAACAACAATCATCTGCAAAAACTCAGGTGGTGTGTCACGAAATAACGAAGCGATGCGAATTTCTTTTTTCGCCGTGAGCTTATTACCCTGCACTCGCGAAATAGCGGTATGTAAACCTAAGGCATGACGCAGCACATCCAGCTTGCTGTCATACAAGACCTTGTCGATATTCGGCGAGTTACGCAGGTATTGCTGCTTCAAATCCGTAGTAAACTGGTACAAAGCTTTATCACTTTGCACACTATGACGTTCAGGATAGCGCTGTTGCAAATAGACAGCTAACTTATCCTGCGCCAGCATATTACGCACCTGCGCTTGCAGATCGGCTGAGTAGGCTGCTAAGTATTTCAGTTCCAGCATCGCGATTCTATTCCTCTCAACATCAGCACTCAAAACAGCGCTGCCAAGCTCACTCAATCATGCGGATTGGCTTAGTTTAGCAAGTGCGCAATTACTGACGCACACCTTCGACTGACAAGGTCAGCTCAACACTTTCTGAGGCTGGGCCTAAATTCGCTTTAATACCGAAGTCAGCCAGCTGTAATGTAGTTTTGCCTTCAAAACCAGCACGGTAACCGCCCCATGGATCGTTACCCTCACCAATAAATTCAGCGTGAATCAGCACTTCTTTGGTCACACCATTCAGGGTTAAATCACCGATAATATCGGCCGTACCTTCGCCAGTGCTCAGCACACGTGTCGAGGCAAACGTCGCTTTTGGGTGTTTGCTGGTATTTAAGTAATCAGCACCGCGTAAGTGCTTATCACGCTCGGCATGGTTACTGTCGAGACTAGCGGTACGCAAGGTCACATTAACGTTGCTGGCTTCAGGCTGCTCTTGATCATAACTGAAGGTGCCCTCGAAATCTTTGAAGGTGCCATATAACCAGCTGTAACCCAGGTGACTGATTTTAAAGTTAACAAAGGCATGTTGCCCTTCTTGGTCAATGACATAATCGGCCGCCAGCGCCGCGCCACTGCTTAACACCGAACCTAATAGCAGTGCAGCAAGAGTTTTCTTAATCATGGTATTACCTCAATTTATATTCAATACAGCAGCAATTATTGCTTAGGCGCACAGCCCACTATTCGTTTTAGCGTTTCATCGCGATCAAACACATGGTGTTTAACAGCCGCTAACGCATGCAATCCGGCAAAAATAATTAACCCCCATGCCACATACAGATGGATCGCACCGGCGATATCAGCTTGATTGGGCAAGCCTGACAGCATTGCAGGGATCTCAAACAAACCAAAGACACTGACACCACGCCCTTCCGTTGTTGAAATCAGATAACCCGATAACAGCACCGTAAAAATTCCGACATAGAGTAACCCATGGCCTAAACGACTCAGTAAGCGCACACGTGCCGAGTGACTGCTTAGCGCGGCTGGCATGGGCGTCCACAACCGCCACAACACACGCAATAACATCAGCGCAAATACCGTCACACCAATACTCTTATGCAAAGCAGGTGCCGTACGATACCACTCGCTGTAATAGGTTAAATCGGTCATCCACAGACCTAGAGCAAACAAAGAAAACACCGCCACAGCTACCAGCCAATGTATCGCGACGCTGACTAAACCATACTGATTGGAAGAATTACGCCATTGCATGTAAGCACTCTCATAGGGTTGATGATGTCTATTGTAGTCAGATAAAGATTGATAAAAAGCGCTAATTACTACTAATAAGCATCAAATTTTTCGATACGTTGCGCTGCGCGACATAAAGCCTACCTTAAATATCTGACCCTAACATTTCATTTTTAGCAGAAGTAAAATCACCCTTATATATCCATCTCTGTATCGGTTGTAACACTTATAAAGATGTATACGCCTCAATTGCCGCTAACTCATCCACTGTCAGCGCTCGACTCTGCCCCAGTTCAAGTCCCGCCAAATTAAGAGGCCCAACCGACACACGATGCAACGCCAACACCTCGTTTTGAAAAAAACCAAACATCCGCTTCACTTGATGATACTTGCCCTCTACCAACGACAACCGCGCATGGTACTCAGAGACAATTTCTAAATCAGCCGGCTGCGTGGTAATGCCTTCATAGGCAAAATAAATACCCTGCTGGAACACCTGAATATACTCAGCAGTGACCGGCTTGGACAAGGTCACTTCATAGGTTTTAGCCAGTCGGGTTTCGGGCAAGCTGATCGTGCGCGACCATGCACCATCGTTAGTCAGTAACACCAACCCCGTGGTGTTCAAGTCAAGACGACCAACAATATGTAGCTCATCTTTGTGTGGATGCTCAATCAAGTCCAGCACCGTACGGTGCTTAAGATCCTTGGTTGCGCTGACCACTCCTTGCGGTTTATTCAGCAGCAGATACAGCGGCTGATGATCCTGTAAGCACTGATTATCTAACACCACGCGGCTGAATTGAGTCACTCGGTGTTGAATCGACTGCGCCACCTGCCCATCAACGAGAATACGTTTCTGTGCAAGTAACAGACGCACATCCGACAGTTTAAAAGTACTGTTTTGGCTAATAAAGCGATCAAGTCGGCAAGTTGTCGATTTCATACACCATCATCATTAAAATACAGCCGTGACTTAAAACGGACAGGGACACTGACCGTGAACGGGTTCAGCACGGGTCGGATGAGTAAAATATAAATCACTGGCGTGTAACAGCAAACGCTCAGCCAACTGTTGACTCTGTGCGCTGTGATACAAATCACAACCCAAAATCGGGTGCCCGATGCTTTGACTATGAATACGTAACTGATGGGTACGTCCCGTCAATGGATTAAATTGCACCAGAGTACGTAGCGGTTGCTCGAACCGCTGCACAACAGTGTAGTCACTGACTGCTTTTTTACCGGTTTCAAGGCAAATTTTAACCCGTGGAAAATGCTGTTTATCTTTGCCAATCGGCGCGCTAATTTGTCCCTGATCCTCAGCCAGCCATCCTTCCAGCATGGCCACATAACGCTTTGCAATCGTGCGTGCTTGGAACTGCTGATTGAGGTGTTGCGCTGACTGGGCATTAAGCCCTACCACCATAATACCCGAGGTACCCAAGTCTAAACGATGCGGCAACTTAGCGTCAGGAAATGCCGGAGTAACACCCGTTTGGCCATGCACTAGACGGTAGTGAACCGAATCCCAATTGAGTGGATTTTTACCCGACAAACTGAGTAAACCACTGGGTTTATTGATCAGCAAGATATCCTCATCTTGATACAAAATTTGCACAAACCCATCACACAACGGTGCAACAAAATCATCAACGATACGATACGTCGATGGATCAAGACTGATCATGATTACTCACGTCCAAAACGCGCTTCGTAAGCGTCTACGAAAGCGTTACGTAATATAGAGACAAACGCCTGCCAGGCACTGATATTTTTTTCATCTAAGCTGCCACTGATTTCAATCTGTGAGGCAATTCGATCTTTCGGTTGATTACGAAAAATCTGACCAACCGCCCCCACCACCGCTTGCCATGCCGCACTAAAGACGCCTTTTTCTAAGTCTTTTTGCAGATCAAAAATTACCACATTATTGAGAATCGGCTTAGCATAACCGCTCATCTGACCATCGACCGCTTCAAGCTCCATAATAAAATCACCAGAGCCTGATTTAAAATTAAAATGGCCGTACGCTTCAGCCAGATTATTAATACGCTGTAACTCAATATCAGTGACTTTCAAGTTAATCACAAAATCACGAAAATCACCCAAAGGATCAAGCTTGCCTTGCATGCTTGCGCTGGCATTCTCAAACAGCAGGCCGGTAAAGTTGAAGTCTGCAGGGACGGCATCCTGACTGCGATCAGCATTACTGAGATTGTTGAAAGCTCCGTTTAGCTCAGTTAACAACAAATGCACATTCGGCTCGGATTTAAAGTTGTGAAAATGCAGAGTGCCATTGTTCAGACCTAGCCTATCGATTCGGATCGGCACCAATTGCTGTAAAGCAGCCCGCCAATCTGTACCAGCACCCGACTGTGAATCTTTTTCATCACCATCGACAAAGTGCAGTTCCGGATTAATAAACTCGACTTCGGCAACCACCTTACCCGACAGCAATGCCTGCCAGCTGACGGATAAATCAATGCTATCGGCCTCAAAAAAGGAGACGGGCACCGCTTCGCTGACTTTGACGATTTCCATAGCATGAATGACGTAAGCACCGCGCAGTAGGGCAATATCCACATCAGCGATACGCCCTTGATAATCGCCCATCTCGGCCAGTTGCTCGTTGAGAGAGTTCTTAACTAAACCAGGCAGAGCCAAACGCAAGCCGATCAGCACTATCGCCACGATGACGAGAATACTGAGGCTATTGAACCCGTGTTTTTTTATCATGACACTGCAGTCCTCTATTTAATGCGCGTATGACCCTTAGCAAACAATCTATTCATTGGCAGCTGCAAGCAAAAATATCAAGGATGGTTAGGGCGCGCCAATCCTAAATGATCACGCAAAGTGGAGCCGGCGTATTCGCTGCGGAATAACCCGCGACGTTGTAATTCAGGCACCACGTGATCAACAAAGTTCTCAATCCCTTCAGGTAACGATGGCGGCATTAAGTTAAACCCGTCCGCTCCCTCGTTGTTGAACCAGTGCTCCATCTTATCGGCAATTTGCTCAGGTGTACCGACCATCGTGCAATGACCGCCACCCGCCGCTAAACGGCCCAACAACTGACGCACGCTGGGTTGCTCAGTTTCAATAATGCGCAAGATGGTACTGTAACGCCCTTGTGGTCCTTTGAACTCTTCCAGCGACGGCAATTGAGGGACTGGAGCATCCAGCTCCCAATTGGAGCAATCTTGCTCAGTAAATAAGCCTAACTGACGCAAAGAAGCTTCTGCCGGTAGCAGCTCATCCAATTCGCGTTGCTTGGCTAATGCTTCCGCTTCAGTGGAGCCGACATAGGTCACCAAGCCCGGCATAATCGGCACCTCAACACTGCGCCCCGCGGCTTTAACGCGTTGTTTGATATCACGGTAATAACTCTGCGCCGCCGGTAAATCATAGGCCACCGCATAAATCGCTTCAGCACATTGCGCGGCCAAAGTACGCCCCTGCTCCGAAGCACCCGCCTGAAATAAGACGGGATGCCCTTGCACCGGACGCGGTACATTGAGTGGGCCATCGACCTGAAAAAACTCACCGCTGTGATTGATTGGCTGCACTTTAGCGGGATCAGCGTAATGACCGTGACGGTCAAAGCTCAGCGCATCATCCTGCCAAGAATCCCACAGCGCCAGCACGGTTTGCACAAACTCTTCGGCACGACGGTAGCGCTCTGCATGCGGCGGCATGGCTTGATAGCCGTGGTTACGCGCTTCCTCA
Source organism: Denitrificimonas caeni (assembly GCF_905120345.1). Lineage (GTDB taxonomy): Bacteria > Pseudomonadota > Gammaproteobacteria > Pseudomonadales > Pseudomonadaceae > Denitrificimonas > Denitrificimonas caeni_A. The sequence continues at coordinate 223,038 of NZ_CAJHOA010000004.1, forward strand.
TCAAACATTGAAGTCACGACGTTCCAGCCCATGCGACCACCGGTAATATGGTCCAAGGAAGCGACCAAACGCGCGGCATGAAACGGCGTGTAAAAAGTACTGGAGACGGTACTGATAAAACCAATTTTTTCCGTGGCACGACTCATCGCAGCAATCGCGGTGAGTGGCTCTAAATACCACCAGCTACCATCCGAAACATTCCCTGCCGAAGCGCCATCAGCAAAAAACACCGCATCAAGCTTGCCGCGCTCACAGGTTTGCGCCAGACGTTCGTAATAGCGAATATCACCCAACTGCTCCACCGAAGAATTCGGATGACGCCAGGCGGCACGGTGATGACCACAGCCAAAGATAAACAGATTGATATGCATCATGCGCTGCGCTGCTGTTGAAAGAGCCATCAGTTTTTCACCAATCCACCGTCCACGATTAAGTTCTGCCCAGTCACCGCGCGCGCCCAAGGCGAAGCAAAAAACAGTATGGAATCAGCAAACTCAGCCGGCGTAGTGACGCGACGCAGTGGTGTATTGGCAGCAATGTAATCAAATACCTCTTCAGGTGTAGCCGAGGAGGCATCAGTGGTGCGCAGTAAACCGCCGGAGACCATATTCACGGTAATATTATCCGGGCCTAAATCTTGCGAAAGGGTGCGCGTGAGCGATAACAAGGCCGCTTTGCCTGCGGTGTAATCGTGGTACGGCACCACTGGATTTTGAAATAAATTGGTACCGATATTAATAATGCGGCCAAAACCCACTTCACGCATACCTGGCAGCGCCGCTTGCGTAGTATTCAGTGCACCACCCACCACACCAGCAAATTGGCGATCCAAATCATGCCACTGCAATTCTTCGACGCGTGGACGCGCATCACCATTGAAGGAAAACTCAGGTAAGGCGTTATTCACCACGGTAGTGACAGGCATAGCAAAGTGCTCACGGGCTTGAGCAAACATAGCGTGTACTGCTGCGCGATCAGTCACATCCGCTTGCACCACTAACAACTTATCAGGTGCTTCGCTGGCTAATTTTTGCGCAGCCTCAGCACTGTTGTAATAGTTGATCACCACACGTGCGCCTTCACCTAAAAATGCGCGCACCAAATGCTCGCCTAAACCGCGGGCAGCGCCGGTAATGAGCACCAACTGTTGATCAAAACGAAGAGATTTTTGCATAGACACCTCAGAAGTGAGGCGAAGGTATGGATAGACAGACGGGAACTTAACCTGCAACTGACATCCCTTCGCCAGTATGAACTGGATCAGGTTCAACGGGTTTTATCTCAGCCCTGCATGCAGGACACCCCGTGCCGAGCGCAAACCATAGCACATCACAAGACCTGAACTGTAGAGACACCGATTTGAAATTGACAATTGCCTGCAAGCTTTCTACTCTGTCGAACGTCCTAGGGGAGCCAAACCACGGCTGAGATTCCGCATTCAATGCGGTAACCCTTCGAACCTGATCTGGGTAATGCCGGCGAAGGGAAGGAAAATGCCTGTTCTCTGCTTGCCTGTGCACGCCCCTTTCTTCGCTACTGTCCCAGAAGTACGCCCTCTTGGCGCTGATACGACTGCCTGACAGGCAAGGAAGAAGAATAATGCTAAGCCCCTCCGCTGCGATTACTTGGCTGATTGTATTCGCCATACTCTTCGCTGTACCTGGTCTGATTTACGCGCGCCGCAGCCAAGATAAATTGGATGACTTTCTGGTCGCACGTAACAGCCAAAGCAGTACCTCTACCCTGCTCACTCTATTAGCCACAACGCTGGGCACATGGATTCTATTTGGTCCCGCGCAAGCAGGCACATGGGGCGGAATTGGCGCCATCACCGGTTACGCTTTAGGGGCCTTGGTACCCAATTTAATCATGACGCAAATCGGTCCACGCATCCGCACTTTAATGCCTGAAGGCCACACTCTGACTGAGTTTGTTCTCGGCCGCTATGGCCGCGTGATGTATGCCTTTGTGTTGGTGATTATGGTTTTCTTTATGTTGATCAGCCTCACCGCAGGGCTTACTGCAATTGCAGAAATGGTCGCGTTATTGGCACCTGTGCCGCTATGGCAAACCGCAACGATCGTGATGGTCGCTACCTTGATTTACACCCTGTACGGCGGTTTACGCGTCACTATTTTTACCGACCGTCTACAGATGCTGGTGATTATTCCGTTTCTCATTGTACTGATCGGTTTTGGCTGGAAAGCCAGCGGCGGCATCACACCAATGGTGCAAAGTTTGCAAGAAAAAGCGCCACACCTGCTCAATCCATTTGATATGAATGGCTTGAAATCAGGCCTGACCTTTTTCCTCGCCGTCGTACTAACTGGGCTGTTTTACCAAGGCACCTGGCAGCGTATTTTTGCTGCGCGTAACAATCGCGTCATTCGCAACGGTTTTATTCTCAGCGGCCTCCTGAGTTTTCCAATTATTTTTATTATGGGGCTATTTGGACTGGCCTTTGTTGGAATGGACTTACCCGGTGATGGCTCAGTGGCGCTGTTCAGCGTACTGCTGAAAGATGTGCCACTGTGGTTTGCCATTGGCTTACTGCCCTTAGGCTTAGCCCTGATTATGAGCAGTGCTGATTCCACGATTAGCGGATTATCCAGCATCTTTGTCATTGATATTCGCCGCTTATTACCTAAGCTGAGCAATCACAGTTTATTGAAGTTATCACGCTGGTTAATTATTGTACTGTCGGTGCCGGTACTGGTTGCTGCGTCGCAGGGCTACAGTATTCTCTACCTGTTTTTGCTGGCAGATTTGCTCTGTTGCGCAGCCGCGTTTCCCGTATTTTTTGGTTTCTACAGTGCCCGCTACCAAAGCTATAACGCCGCACTGAGCACGCTAGGCGGATTAGTCGCTGGATTAATCATGTTCCCATCACCAGGCGCGCCCACCACCAACTTGCTGGAAGCGTTCCTACTGGCCACGCTGATCCCTGTGGTGATATCGCTGCTGCTGTTATTTGTACCCAGCAAAGCCCGTTTTGATTTTTCAATCTTGGCCCAGCGTGTGCGCCATTTGGAAGGGTAAAGCAAGCGAGCAGATCTCGACTCGAAGAGCAAACCGTCTCGAGGTAACAACAGGTGCTAACTCGACTGAGCCAGCACCTGTATGGTTGTTACTTAGGTGAGCGAAACTTAAACAGCATCGACGGCAAAACACTGTCTTGGCGAATCAAACCATGGTGTAGCGCAGCACTGATGTGCAGAACAATCACGCCAAACAATGACCAAGCAATAATGCCATGCGCTTCACGAAATAAACTGTACGATGCAATGCTTTCACTGACCAACATCGGCAGCTCAAAGGTACCAAAAAAGCTGACCGGCAAGCCCGCAGCATTACGCATTAACCAGCCTGAAATCGGCAGGACAATCATCAACACATAAAGTAAAACCTGGGTCGCTTTCGCGGCAAAGTGTTGCAGACCACTGAGATCACTCGGTAATGCCGGCGTCTGAATAAACAGACGATTGACTAAGCGCACACAAACCAGAATAAGCACCAACACACCAAACGACTGATGTAATTTGATCGCGCTATTTTGCCATGTAGCTAAACTTTGGATCATCGACACACCCAAAAAAAGCATGCTAATAATCAATACGGCACTGAGCCAATGCATCAGTTTGGCACTGGTTGGAAACGATTTTACATTGCTCATTGCTGTGCTCCTACGCCTTGCGACTCAAGTAAAATTTCACGCGCACGACGGCGATAGGATTCAGCATAAGCAGAACCTCGGGCATTTAAGATCGGGTCTGCAGTTGCTTGCATACCACGGGGTAATACCAGCGGATCAAAGTTAATGCCATCACAGGCGCCACCGTTTTGTGCATGCACTGCGCTGATCACCAGCGTACCGGCGTTAATAGTTTTACGCTCGGCAGGCCATGCAATAGTGGCATTGTTTTCATCGTCGCTAGCATCAGCAAAACTGACCATCAGATCAAAACGTACTGGATCATTTTCTAAACGTTGTGCAAGCTCCAACTGTAAAGCATCACGCTCACTGGCACTGATATCGTCAGCCATTGCCTGCGCGCTGGCTTGGGGTACTGCAGACCAACGTACAGCTTGGCGCTGACCTTTAGCGTCGAGCAAATAAAACGCATTGATACTGTGGTATTGCTCAGTGGCAAAACTGGTGGTTGGCGTATAACCCTGCTTCCACTGATTAAAGGCTGCTGTTTCTGGATGCGCGGCAAAGAAGGCTTTGATTTTCTCGCCATTCGGTTTGCCGGTCGTAGGATCAGGCGTTAGCACTTGGATTTGCTGATAAAAATCTTCCGGCGTACGCACTGCCATCACTGGCGGCGTATTCATTGCCGTACGCCAGCGCTGGCCACTGTCACTCGCAAAGCTCAACGCTAAACTGCGTACCGGTGCGGCTAAATCAGGCGCTAATGGATTACCGCCTGCAATCGAGAATCGGCCCACAAAAGGCTGCGCACCCTCTTGGAAAAACTCAGAGGTTGAATAAGGCGCGAGTAAACCGCTCGATACAAACTCGCCGGCCAAACACACACCCTTGGCATGTGCACGTCTAAAGCTGAATTGTGGCTTATTGTTTTCCTGCAAATTAACAAACTTCTGAGCAGTGGTACCGTGCCCACCAAACAGGCCTGCAGCATATAAAAAGCCAAAAACCAAACCAGCGATCAGCAAAAAAATAACGGCATAGCGCGTTTTAATGCTGCTTTTATTAGGAGTACTGTTGCTCATGTGAATCAACACCTTGTGCTCTGAAGTCTTGTTTTAAGACTTCATTCGAGGAAAAACGATCAATAAATACGGGCCAACTGACAGCCGACGCTGCAGACAATGCCGTGCAGATCAAATTGCAATAACGGAGCAATTTACAATTAAATGAAGAGGCTTCGCCCTAAGCATAATGACCTTGGGCGCGAGGAAAATAGAGTGGTTGCCTGCTCTACTCAGGCAAGAGCGCGCATGAAAAGAGGCATGACATTAATCGATTTCAGTATCGACAGGTAGTTTAGCAAGCGCAGACTAGTGAGCAATAAAATTTGTTTTATCAATACGATAGAGAATAACTATGCACGGCAGAATAGCCAGGCAAGGAATGGCAAAAGTGGACGCGAAAAATAATAGCGATCTTCTTGATGGCTGACCTGCGCAATACCAATAACATCATACGCAAGCCAGCCAGCGACAAGACTGTTTAAGACGCACAAGCAACCACTAGTCGCTTGGCGGGATGATATGTTTTATTTATGAGCAATCGTTTTATCGGTAAACAGATAATCCTTCAGCTCTTTATCTAAGACAGTGTCTCTTCTGCGAATCCACTCAAGCACCATCGCTGCGTGTTCTTTTTCTTCATCCCTATTGTGGATAAGGATGGCCTTTAATTCTTCGTCTTTACAGGCATCGACACGCTGGTTGTACCAATCGACTGCTTCAAGCTCTTCCATCAGCGATGTAATCGCTCTATGCATATCTCTTGTTTCGTCTGAGAGCTCTTCGATAGGCTCATGGTAACCTTCATTCGACATAGTATTTCCTCCATAGATGGGCAATTAGTTTTGCATAATCCTGAGCACAGTGACACCTTCTTTTAAGGCATCAAGTGATCATCGACCGCAAACCTCTACTACTTATTAGGGGCTCACTTGCAGGATAGGTTCAGTAATCACCCGAGCCAGCAGCGACTGTTGCGCCTAGCAGCATCGATTATTTGATAGTAATGCGTAGCCTGTACAGATAAAATTCTGCTCCAAATGACACCATTAGCCAAAAAAGACTGAAGTAAATTTGTATGACTAGAACACTAGAGCTATTAGCCCCAGGCGGCGATGTTAATGCGATTAAAGCGGCCATCGTCGCCGGTGCCAACGCCGTATATTGTGGCCTTGACACCTTTAATGCCCGTAACCGTGCGGCTAATCTGTCCTTTGATGACCTCACTGGCATCATCAAGCTGGCTCATAAGTACGACTGCAAGATCTTTTTAACCTTAAATGTGGTGATTTTAGAGCACGAAGTCGTCGGCATCATTAAGCTATTGAATAGACTGGTGAACAGTGGCGTTGATGGCATCATTGTCCAAGACCTTGGTTTGTTTAATCTGGTTAAAAAGCATTTCCCCAGCCTAGACATCCACGCCTCAACTCAGCTCACCACGCATAATGAAGGGCAAATTCAGTTTCTGTCTACAGTCGGTGCGACCCGTGTGAATCTATCGCGCGAGCTCAACCTGACGGAAATTAAAGCCCTCACAAAAGTCGCGCATGATGTCGACGTATTAACCGAAGTCTTTGTGCATGGCGCCTTGTGCATCGCCTTTTCTGGCCAATGTTATTCCAGCTCAGTCAGTGTCGGTAATTCAGGTAATCGTGGGCGCTGCAGTCAAGCTTGTCGTGATGAATACGAACCCACAGCCATGGGCAATAAATTCCCGCTGAACTTAAAAGATAACTCGGCTTATTTTGATCTACCTGAGTTGGTCGATGCAGGCGTCGATTCTTTAAAAATCGAAGGGCGAATCAAAGGCGCGCAATATGTACATACCGTGGTGGACAGCTGGCGCAAACAAATTGATACCTTTGTTGAAACAGGTTCGTTGTTAGATGACGACTCCAACCTCTACAAAGTATTTAATCGAGATTTCACTAACCTTTTCTTGAAAGGTGACATGAAAAAATCGATGTTTACTGATAATCCGCGCGATCATAGCTTTACCCATGCCAATCAAAAAAACAACGCTATCTCGGTTGTGCAAATTCAGGAAACCCAGCAGGCGTTGGCTGAAGAAAAAAACGAGATAGGCTTGCTTGTAGACGAAAAAATCAAGTATCTGAGCATCGCCAAACAAAACCTTGTCTTGCACTTTTCAGGCAAGCTCGGCGAGCCTTTAACCGTAACAGCGCTGGTGGCTGACGATAAAAAAATCATCGTGCAATCAAGTACGAATTTAACTCAAGCGAGTGAGTTAGGCCTTGACCCAGCCGTGATTGAAAAGCGTTTTAGATCATTTAACAACTCTGAATATCTGCTTAAAAGCTTTAATTATGAGGATTTAGACCCCAGTTTAAATATTTCTTTTCGAGAGTTAACCTCGCTAAAAAATGAACTGGCACTGCTCCTCAATGACTCTGTCGCTATTATTCCAGCAGTTGAAATACCGCCCTTACCTGATCATGCAAAGGTCGAAGAAAAACCAACCATGTCGCTGCTCATTGCCGACATAAAAGACCTCTATCTGTGCGATGAAACCGCTGCTGATGTGTATTTTAAATTGCCAGAAAGTTTTAAAGTGGGCGACCGTAAGTACATCGAACTGTTTTTAGACAACCCAAGATTAATCCCTTGGTTTCCAGCCGTGCTGATTGGTAAAGACTATCTCGAGTCAGTCAAGGTACTCGAAGAAGTACGCCCCAAGCGTATCGTCAGCAACAATACTGGCATTGCTTACAAAGCCTTTGAGATGGGCATTGATTGGGTGGCCGGGCCTTTCTTAAACACCACCAACTCGTATGCGCTATTAACCCTGCAAGAAGATCTGAATTGTAAAGGCGCCTTTATCTCTAACGAGATTAATCGACCGCAAATTCGTAACATTAAACGCCCTGCAAACTTTAAGCTGTTTTACAGCATCTATCACCCCATCCTCATGATGACCAGCCGTCAGTGCTTCTTTCAACAAACAGTCGGCTGTAAAAAACCAAGTATCGAAGACGGCTGCATGCTGAAATGCGAAAAGGCCACCTCGATTACCAATGTGAAAGGCATTTCTTTTGCCGTCGATAAACAGAAAGGTGGCTATCCAAGCATTTATAATCATGAGCAATTCTTGAACGTCGAGGCAGTGCATGATTTCTCACACTTGTTTGATGAGTTCTTTATCGATCTCACTGATATCGGCAGCGGCTCGAAAGAAAAGCTGGATAAAGTGCAGTTGATTCATCACTTTGAAAATGTATTGAATGGCATCGAAAAATCGAGCGTGCAGTTACATAAGATGGTCACCGTATCGACCAATGCTCAGTACACGCAGGGTTTATAAAAAGTAACAAGGCGTTAGTTTTGCCCTAATAAAAAGGTTTCTTGGCTCTCTAACCACAATGGATAGTGAGCCATGGCCTTGGTGTAGAGCAGCGTTTGTAAATGTCGGTTTAACCAGTCTCGACACTTTGGATAAGGCGATTGCACATACCATTTGCGGTCGACGCGAGCGAATTGCCGTACAAATGGCAGCACAGCATAGTCAGCCAAGCTGGCTCGATCGCCCATTAAATAGTGGCTTTTTTCTAATTTGCGCTCGAGCTCCGCAATAAAAACTTCACAGCGCTGACGGTCTGCCATTTCAGATTCTTTATGGAAGCGCTTCGCCAACTTATACGCCTCCAACTGCGGTTTGAAGTGTTGATCGTTTTTCCTGATCAGCTCTAACATCAATGCGAGCTGCTGCGGATCCTCTGCCCATAATAAATCTTGAGGGTCATTGCGCTTTAGCGCCCACAGCATGATCTCGATACTCTCATCAATCACAGTCACCTTCTGCTGCGGCACTTCACTACCTTCAGCATGATTAATTATTAATACCGGCACCGTACCCTTAGGCGATAGCGCTAACATGTCTGCAGGTTTATTTTTGGTGACCACCGCACGAATCAACACGGACTGCTGCGCCAACAAAATTCCTAAGCGCGCACGCATGGCATAGGGGCAATGTTGTAGGGAATACAAGAGAGGTAGATCTGGGCTGAATTTAGGCATACCTCAGCGTAGCAAAGTACAAGGTTTGTCGCGAGTCATAGAGCGTCAACTATCTAGGCTAACTGACGTAAAAAAGTCTGAGTTCTGTGTTTGCAGACGCTCTATTTTAAGCAACGGCCTCGGGGCTCATCGCTTTCATGCAATACCACCTCGGAATGTAAAAATTCTGCCGCAGCGGCTGAGTCTTGTACCTTAGTGGCACTGCGCGCAAGCATCTCGGCTTCAAACTCGGTTAACACGCGGTTGCGCAGACCGGCCTCGCGCCAGTTGGATTGTGGGCGACAACCTCTCACGATCACTCGTGCCAATGCCAGTGCATCTAACAACGCCTGGTTAGCCCCTTGGCCTTTAAACGGGCTCATAGGATGAGCCGCATCGCCCAGTAGAGTGATGGGGCCCATACCCGCTAATACATCCGCACTTAATAAAGCTCTGTCGTAGACCGGATAACCCGAGACTAAAGCGGCAGGCGTGGCCGCTAAAATCTGCGGAATAGGCGAATGCCATTGCGCGCGTTGACAGGCTTCTGCCTTTAACGCCTCAGCCCCTGCAGCACTTAAAGCTTGCGCTGCACTTTCTAGCATCGGAAAGCTTAATTGCCACATCACCGAGTCGGCAGCAAAAGGCATAATATACATGCGTTCATGGCCATTGGCGGTTTGAAATACTGTCGCTGAGTCGAGCAAATCACTGTCGACATCAGTCAGCGCAGTTAACGGGCAAATACCTAGGATAACGATGCAATCCAGATAACGTAATGAACTCGAATCATGACCTAAGACTAAGTGGCGCACCGCACTGCGAATGCCATCGGCACCCACCACTAAATCTGCGCTGGTCGTTTTTATCTCACCCTCGACCACAAAGCTTAACTCGACCCCCGCCGGCGTTTCTTGCAGAGCAACCAACTGATGACCCCACTGTACCGCCTTATGCGGATGCGGATGGACGGCCAATTGCTGCAGCAAAGCCAAGCGCAACGACTGACGGGCGATATGCACATTAGTACGCTTAGGCGCTTTAGTCTCATCGGCATGCAGCCAGTTTCTCACGCCCCACTCACCCAGCACTGTACCGTCGGTGCTGTGCATCACATGGCGAGTCGAGACCACGCCTTGATCAAGCGAGACAATGCCCAAACCCTCGATGGCCTTGCAAGCTTGTTGCAAAGTGAGGCCGTAACCCTGAGAGCGCGCGGAAAAATCGCTATCACGCTCATACAAGGTAAAAGGAATACCCCGATGCAAACAAGCCACCGCTAATGCCACGCCAGCAATCCCGCCGCCAATAATCGCGACGTGTGGATAATTTTCGGTATCGGCCACCGGAGGATGATCAGCCGCGCTCAAACCCGATCCAAGGCAACTTGGACAAGCTGATAAGTGCGCCCTCGGCCGCTCTGGCGCAGTGCCGCCCTGCTGTGCAAACTGCAGCAAGGCGGCCTGATAGCTCAGCTTCACTTTTTTACGGATATTCTGACGAACCCGCCCACGCCCTTGGCATTTAGGGCAAAGCATCCAACTGGGCTGCACTTGATTAATTAAGTTAATGTTAGGTGGTCCTCAACTCACCTCGCTAAAGCTAGGTGGTTCTTCTGTTCTAACGACGAAATTCAAGCGACTCACAACACTTGAAGCAAGGGTTAATGGAAATTGAAGCGCAATTCTGCCTGAAAATAGAGCTTATCGGGTTGGCTTAAATGCATTGTTAGGGCCCAACCCAATTATTGAAAAACAGCATGCGCGGCTTTGTAGTGAAGGCAAAGCTGCAACAGAAAAAGCATCGCCGTGCCTGCCTTGTTAGAAACTTGTGGCGTTACACTGTGATAGTTCCACTCAAGTACTGAACCGCATTGCCAGAAATAATCACCCTGTCGCCCGCTACCAAACAGTTGAGCACACCTCCTCGCTTTGAGGCTTGATAGGCAATCAGGTCATTTTTACCCAGCCGTTCGGCCCAAAGCGGTGCTAGGCCCGTGTGAATTGAGCCTGTGACTGGGTCCTCATCGCCGCCATTCGCAGGCCAAAAGTACCTTGATATAAAATCATAATCCTTGGATTCAGACCTGCATGTAACCACAACATCAAGGGGATTGAGCTGTTTTAAGGTCTCGTTATCACGTTGCACAGACAATACGTCAGACTCAGAATCATAAATTACGAAATAGGCTTGAGAGTTACAATAAACTTCTACCGGCGGGATAGAGAGACCAGCTACTAAATTATCAGGGATCGTTTCGACCTTCTCAGGTTTGGTATTCGGAAAGTTCATCTGAATTTGACCTGTTTCAGTTTTCTCGACCAATAGCTCTCCAACTGCCCTAGCTGAAAATTTAATGCTGGCTAATTCAGGGTTCTTGTTAAACAAGACAAAGGCAGAGGCTAAAGTTGCATGCCCGCAAAAATCAATTTCAGTGAGCGGTGAAAACCATCGGATCTGATAGGTTGATGCATCAGCTAAAACTAAAAATGCTGTTTCAGAAAGGTTATTTTCTGCCGCTATGGATTGCATTAAAGCGTCGGATAGCCATTCACCCGTAATGATTACTGCTGCCGGGTTCCCACTAAAAATAGACTCTGTAAAAGCATCTACCACTGTAATTTCGAGTTCCATACGACTGCCCTAGCTCCAATTATTTATAATACGAAACCCTCCGCTGACCCTTACGGAGCAAAGCGAAGAAAAGACCACCCGAGTGCCGCGTATTGCTAGCTGATAAATTTAGACATTGCCAACTCACTTGCAGAACCAAGTGCAAGCCATGCCTCTACTCATTATGCAGCGTGCAATGGCTTAATTTGGGAAATCTCGTCTTTAATCAGTTGCGCCGCCGTCCACAAGTCGACAGAGCGCTGCGCATTCAGCCAAAACTCTGGCGAGTTACCAAACAAACGGCCAAGCCGAAGTGCCATTTCAGGACTGACTGCACGGCGTTCGCGCAACAACTCATTTACCGACTGGCGAGACACCCCCAGAGACTCGGCCAGCCCTGCGACAGTTAAATCATAGTCTGGAATAAAGTCTTCTCGGAGCATTTCGCCAGGATGCGTTGGCTTTCGTTGCATGTCAGCAGTATTAGGAATAGTCATAGTTGTTACCTCATTCAATGGTAATCGCACACTTCGACGTCGTACGCATCACCGTCTTCAAAACGAAAACAGATACGCCATTGATCATTAATTGAAATAGCGTACTGTCCCTGCCTGTCTCTAGAAAGCGAATGGAGCCGATTACCAGGCGGCACTTTCAAGTCATCTAGTTGCTCCGCCAGATGCACATACTCCAGCTTCCGAGCAGCTCTTGAAGCAACATCCGAGGGGAACTTCTTTGACCGGCCTTTGGAGTAAAGCTCCTGAGTCCGCTTGTCTGAGAAAGTTCTGATCATGCTTGAAACAGTATTCCGTCACGTGACACGTGTCAAGCAGACAAAGACACGACTGCATAACGCCGCTAGCACGCGCGGCTACGGAATGGAGGCGAAGCCGCATGCAGTAGACGTCGTCATAACTGGCCTTGTTATAGGATTAACGCCAATTTTCGCTAATATTCACCTCAAAACGGACACGATGCGCGTTTTCTCGCGTTGTACCCTTTTCTGTATTAGCTCCGCCGCCGACATTTGCTAGAGCGACAAAAAACCCCGCTTTATCTTTCTGGTCTTTTGTTGCTGTCAGCGCCACATCAAACTCTACATTGCTAGAAGCACTTTTTTCTGAAACCTTTCGCCTAAGCTTAAATAGCTCGCCCGTTCCATTTTCCAATTTGGACAGTTCTTCATTTGCTTCTCGCACACCAAGAGCAATCTCAACCAAAGTACTTTTTATAAAGTCTTTAAGTTCCACGATATTTCCTTTACCTATAATAACGCTGAGCTCTACGGCAAATTTGGAGCGCAGCAGAAAATTTGTCCGACAGCAGTGCCTTGTTAACTGCTATTTATGCAAAGTATCAACTTTACCATCAACGTTTTTCTTTCTTAGATCATTTAGAAAGAAATAGTTAGCCAATATCACTCTAGAAACGGCATACAGCTGTGAAACCGTCAGTAAAGAAACAACAAAAAACGCCATATATTTTGAATAAAAAATCCACTTCCCAACAATTAACATTTTGGCGATAGGTACTGCAAACTGAACGAATAAAACAACCATTAATACGATTGCGGATACCATTACAATTTCCACTAGCTCACTTAAATAATCTGCATCAGTATCAGCATCTTTAAAGGCTTGATCAGAAACAGTTTTTCCTTGAAATGCACGACCTATAGCACGTGGGTAAATTATTGCTATCCACGCACCTATTATTGCGAATATTATTGAAGATATATTAAGAAGTGCACCTAAGGTATCTTTATAATCGGAATAACCTAAAGAAGAAACAGTATCTCTTAGGAAGTAGGTCGCGATAATAGAAAGCACCGCAAGTACAAGATACTTGGTCATTGCGCTACCGCCTCTTCTATTTCAAAAGCAGGATTATCCAAGGGTCTCAGTAAATCTTGCCTTTGAGATGTGATCGCAGATAATAAAGATCGTGGTTTTATTATCTGATTTTCATCTCTATTAATATTTATTTCTGCTGAAAAGGCGACACTAGTTCCATTAAGCATAACTCTTTTACCATCGTTATATATAAATCCCGCATTTCGAATTGAGCTTGCTGCATTTAATTCTGCATAATTACTTATTATTTGCCGGAGCTGCCTCTCTGTAGGCTCAAACTGTAGTTCGTGAGTAATTGTTCTTACTTGATTAAATGTTGGTGTGTTTCCCAGCAAACCTGAGAACACTCTCTCTAATGTCTTGCGATCATCTTCAACTGTATACTGAAGATTTTCTCTTTTTATAATTCGTCTAATTTTATGTAGGTTAGTCAGTAGCTCGGCTTCTAGTTCTTCCTGCTTTCTACCAAGAGCATGAAACTTTGAATGAACTCTGTGGCTTTGATCGGTAAACTGGCCATTCGGTGAGTAACCAATAACTGAACCTTCATCATTAATGACTCTATATGGCGATTTGTTTGCAAGAAATCCGTTCAAAAAGCAATCTAAATTATTCTTTCCTTGAACTGAATGATTAAATCTTACAGCCGCAAATACATTCCTCTCTGGTATAAACCAAAAATAACTAGGAAATCCAGGGATGGCAGGAGTGCTACCAAAACCAGTAGTTAGCATATCTGTGTTACCTGGTTTATCCATTGGGTTCATTCCATAGATCACGCCGTTGTCATTAGGAACTTCATTCCAAAGAATAAGAATACTATCTTTATTAACTTCGTTTTTATGCCAATTAGAAAAATATGTATTCCTTAAATCATTATCCGGATCGGCTTCATAGGTAGTCGTATTGACGAACTCTCGCCCATCACCGGCCCAAAGATTAAGCTTCTGGAGGATATCATCCAATCCACTAAATGCAGTTTGTGCGCCGCCTCGAAGATAAAATCCGCATTTTTTAATATCGAAAAACTTTATTTTTGCTTCTAACATTCATAATCCTTTGTATGACTTCTACCTTAGGCACCTGACGGCAGTTAACGCCTCAATCAGCCGCCGCTTTAGCGGTCGACTGCATTGATTTGTTAGGCATTTCTTGGGTTGTACTCGAAGCAGTAGGACTATTTACGCTCAATATGTAATTTGCGTTCGCAAGAGCTGAGGCCAGTCCTACTACTAGTACAAAGACCGCAAAATATTTAGATATCCGATAATTCCATTCGCCAGCCTTTACACGCTTCCACTCGTGCTTCAGAAGGGGCTTGCTAGCCTCACGAAGTGGCTCACATGCCGAGCGTGCCTCAGCCAACTCATTTTTAAGGTAATGCTTACGAGTCTGATTCAACGCAGCAAGAAAGGTATTATTTAAATCTTTGCCTTTTTTCCTTTTCTCTTGATCGTTAATTCGAAAAATTATGTCGTTATACGACTCGTTGACTTTTGCATACACTTCTTCCACATCCCTAGCCATTTCGAATTTATCTCTATGCTCTTCTGGCCGGGAAGAATAATGAATATATAAGGTGGATAAGTAAGTGAGCGATGAGATGTAGCAGGAAATTGACTCCCTAAGAGAGTTTACCCAGTCCTGCCTGAACTCAGAAATTTTATTTTCTTTGGACGCCACAAGATTAGTGAATGCAAAGAAGCCAGCAACAAGCGCTGCAAACATTGCACCTAGCAAAACGATAGCTTTTCCTTCGAACACTTCACTCAACATTCATACTCCAGTAGTGCCTAACGCTTAGATAACCGTCCTTGAACGCTTAGATAACCGTCCTTGCCTAACCAAAAAAAAGACCCATTCGGAGCTTTAGGACGTATTGTAAAAAACACCCGCAAGGGGCGGTTCATCGACTTGTTGTACAGAACCGCTGACACCAATGCTCAGCGCTTCTTTATTAATGGAAATTCCTTTTGACCTACGTGACCACCAGCGACGACTTAACTGCGCTGGCCCGCCACAGGTTTTGCAATAAACTACCATCGATAGCCGATCAACACTACTTGCATGCGGCATAGACTCGACCGTGCCGCACTCTTGCCGGCATCGCTGATAGAGTAACTTACTCGCCGAAGCATACAGTCCGTAATAACGAATGGTATGTAAACCTTTGGGCGGTACATGCTGAAGTAGACGAGTTATAAAATCTATTGGCTTGAGGCGTTGCTGTTTAATGCGCTTGTCACGGTGATCCAGATAACTCATCTTCACCACGTCAGCGGTAACCTGCTTTAACTGTCGTGGATCAACAGGCCCGCCTTTGCAATAACGCGCTAGATAAAGCACCACGCCTTTGCCATGCGCATAGCGCTCTTCAATACGCACACACCAATGCTTTTTGTACAGACTCCGATACATCGACCAAAACTGCGTGGCCGACATTGTTGGTGGCAAAATCAACTCTCCCGCATCAAACGCGGCTTTAATAAAAGACTGCAGCTTGCCACGATAGACCGAGCGAATCACCGCGCTGGGTACGAGGTAACTCCCTAGCGCCTTCCAGTCATTGTTTGAGTCAAGACCGCCCGCAGTCACCAAGCAATGTGTATGCGGGTGAAGTGTTAGTTGCCGTCCCCACGTATGCAGCGCTATTAGAATCCCAGGTGTGACACCGCCATGTCGCTGCTGCACGAGTAATTGCAGTAATGTTTCTTGGCTGGCTTTAAACAGAATCCGAGCAAATAGTGCTTCGTTATAACGCCACAGCGGTAAATACTCATGAGGCAAGGTGAAAATCACATGAAAGTGCGGCACGTCGAGCAAGCGCGCTTTTTGCTTTTCAATCCAGTCAAGGCGTTGCTTATGAGCGCAGACATAACAGCTGCGATGGCGACACGAGTGCAGTTGCTCTATCTCGGCATGGTTTAACTTGCAGCGGTAATAACTGGCACCCAGCGCACGTGTACGGCAATGAGTTAATGCATCAATTGCTTTGAGGTTTTTCAGCGGTTGCTTGGTATTCTTCAGTTAATCAGAGTAACAAGCAAACAGATTTTGTATCGCTCGACTGGACATATCCTTTGTCCTCAGTTGTTATATACACAACTTTAATTTTAATACTCTGCCGCGAAGCGGCTATGTGCAACATTATATTAGTAAGCATGCGCGTTTCGCCGTTAAGCCTACTTGGTTAATTTAACAGTAAGACATTGTTTATACGCAGCTTTTCCGCCCTTAGCAAGACAACTATCTGCAGCAATTCGTGCTTGCTCACATCTCTCTAAGTGAGTGCACATTAACCGCCTTTGCAAAGCGCCAATCCTTTATATTTATTGGCTCACGCTAAGTGCCAAGAGCATTAAGTGTGCATTGTTCAGTGAGAATCTGTGCACTTTACTTTTTAACAGCTACAGTGAGTCATAGAAAGTTGGTTTTGATAAAGGAGTATCAAAATGTCTAGCAGCCCTTTTCTTAATGCTATAAGTCAAGTAATGCGTCAAAAAGGCTATGCGTTAAAAACTGAAAAAACCTATCTGCACTGGATTAAGCGCTTCATCTTTTTTCATAGCAAACAGCACCCACAATAAACAAAAAACTGAGCGCACACACAAGGCATGGCTCAGTTCAATATCAATCATTTGCTGCTAAACGCCTGTATTTAGATCTGCGATTGCAGGTAGTTTTCTAAACCAAGCATTTCGATCAAGCGCAATTGCTTCTCTAGCCAGTAGGTGTGGTCTTCTTCGGTGTCGCGCAATTGCGATAACAACATATCGCGCGAGACGTAATCCTTGTGCTGCTCACACAGCGCCATGGCTTCGGTGAGGTTTTTCTGCACGCTGTATTCGAGGGCTAAATCTTTACGCAGCATCTCGGTTACCCTTGTGCCGTACTCAAAGGCATGCGGGCGCATATCTGGTGTGCCTTCAAGAAACAAAATGCGCCGCAAAATATCATCAGCGTGCTGGGTTTCTTCTTCCATCTCATGATTGATGCGGGTGTACAGATGAGTTAAACCGAAGTCCTCGTAGTACCGCGAATGCACAAAGTACTGATCACGCGCTGCTAACTCACCACGTAACAGCTCGACTAAACACGCAACAACTTCTGGGTGACCTTGCATAGCAACCTCCACTAATAACCAATGCAGCCATCATAAAACAGCAGTGTGCTAAATGCAGGTTTTTATGCTTCGGTACTCATGGCTGCCACAGTTGATATGTACACCGCATCGACACATGCCATTTATATGTCGATGAAACGGCATAATTTCAACATGAGATTTTTATATGTCGATAAAACACAATAATTTCGACATATAAACCTAACATCTTGACGCCATCGACATAAACATCGCGCAATCCAAATCAAAACAACGCCAAGTAAAAATCTGCAGCCAATAAAAAACCCGCCGACTCGTTGACCAAGTCGGCGGGTTCTGTGTCGCGCGATTATCTTACTTTATGTTTGCATACAGCTCGCCGCTGGCGTAACGCTGATACATTTTCTCTAAAGAAATCGGCTTAATTTTTGACGCATTACCAGCTGTACCGAAGGCTTCATAACGAGCGATACAGACATCGCGCATTGCGGTGACGGTTTCTGCGAAGAACTTACGCGGGTCAAACTCGCTTGGGTTAAGCGCCATATGACGACGCATCGCACCGGTTGAGGCTAAACGCAGGTCAGTATCAATGTTGACCTTGCGCACGCCGTGCTTAATGCCTTCAACGATCTCTTCCACAGGCACGCCGTAGGTTTCTTTAATGTCACCGCCGTACTGGTTGATAATCTGCAGCCACTCTTGCGGTACCGAGCTGGAGCCGTGCATCACCAAGTGGGTGTTCGGAATGCGCTTATGGATTTCCTTAATACGCTCGATGGCTAAGGTATCGCCGGTGGGTGGCTTAGTGAATTTGTACGCGCCGTGGCTGGTGCCGATAGCAATCGCCAAAGCATCCACTTTGGTTTTCTGGACAAAATCAGCGGCTTCTTCTGGATCGGTGAGCATTTGCTCCATATCCAAAACGCCTTCTGCGCCGATGCCGTCTTCTTCGCCAGCCATTCCGGTTTCTAAGCTACCTAAGCAGCCGAGCTCACCTTCCACTGACACGCCACAAGCATGGGCTAAGGCAACGGTGCGACGGGTGACGTCGACGTTGTAGTCATAGTCCATGGGTGTTTTGCCGTCTTCACCGAGTGAGCCGTCCATCATCACTGAGGAGAAGCCCAACTGAATCGAGCGCTGGCAAACATCAGGGCTGGTGCCATGGTCTTGGTGCATGCACACCGGAATATGTGGAAACTCTTCGATCGCCGCTAAAATCAGATGACGCAAAAACGGTGCGCCAGCATATTTACGTGCGCCAGCAGAGGCCTGCACGATTACTGGAGAGTCGGTTTTATCCGCAGCTTCCATAATGGCGCGCATTTGTTCTAGGTTGTTGACGTTAAACGCTGGTACGCCGTAGCCAAATTCGGCGGCGTGATCAAGCATTTGACGCATGCTAATAAGAGCCATAATTTTTCCCCGCAAGGTCATTAAAATCTATCCGGCTCACCCTATGTCAGCCGGTTACTGTCAGTTAACACGCAGGCTTCATTAGCCTTTTGCGCGTTCTTCTAAAATAGCTACGGCGGGCAATACTTTGCCTTCCACAAACTCAAGGAAAGCACCGCCACCGGTGGAAATATACGAAATTTTATCCGCAACATTATACTTATCAATCGCTGCCAGCGTATCACCGCCACCGGCGATTGAGAATGCATCGCTTTCAGCAATCGCTTGCGCCAGCACTTTGGTGCCATTGGCAAACTGATCAAACTCAAATACGCCAACTGGACCGTTCCACAGAATGGTTTTTGAGCTTTTCAACAGCTCAGCAAACTGCTTGGCGGTTTCTGGACCAATATCGAGAATCATATCGTCTTCAGCTACATCAGCGACGGCTTTCACTGTGGCTTCTGCGTCGGCAGCAAAGGCTTTGGCGACTACTACATCGACTGGCAATGGCACGCTCACTTTAGCGGCAATCGCTTTAGCTGTATCGATCAAGTCGGCTTCGTAGAGTGATTTTCCTACTGGGAAACCGGCAGCCGCCAAGAAAGTATTGGCAATGCCGCCGCCGACAATCAGCTGATCGCATAAATCAGCCAAGCTGGTCAGTACATCCAGTTTGGTTGACACTTTAGAGCCCGCCACAATCGCAGCCATAGGCTGAGCCGGTGCACCGAGTGCTTTGCCCAGTGCGGCCAGTTCCGCAGATAATAAAGGACCGGCACAGGCCACTTTGGCAAATTTCGCCACGCCGTGAGTTGATCCTTGTGCGCGGTGTGCGGTACCAAAGGCATCCATCACAAACACATCGCATAACGCGGCGTATTGCTGGGCTAAGGCATCGCTGTTTTTCTTTTCGCCGCTGTTAAAACGGACGTTTTCTAGCAGCACAATCTCGCCTGGCGCGACTTCAACACCATTGAGGTAGTCACGCACTAAGGGCACGTCACGGCCTAAGGCTTTGCTCAAGTAAGCAGCCACCGGAGCAAGGCTGTTTTCTTCACTAAACTGGCCTTCATCAGGACGGCCAAGGTGTGAACAAATCATCACTGCCGCGCCTTTTTCCAAGGCTAAACGGATGGTGGGTAACGCCGCCACAATCCGTGCATCACTTTGCACAACACCGTCTTTTACTGGCACGTTCAGATCTTCACGAATCAATACGCGTTGGTTGGTAAGATCAAGGTCGGTCATATTTAACACTGTCATGAATTTCAGTCCTTTACTGAGCGGTTAGTAGTACAGGCAACGTTCAAATAATGTTCAGCCACATCCAGCATTCGGTTGGCAAAGCCCCATTCGTTGTCGAACCAAGCGACAATATTGAGCATGCGCGAGCCACTCATCTGCGTTTGGCTGGCATCAAAAATAGCCGAATGCGGATCGTGGTTAAAGTCACAGCTGGCGTGCGGTAATTCAGTGTAATCAAGCAAGCCGTGCAGCGCACCTTGCGTCGCGGCCTGCTTAAACAGTTGGTTGATTTCTGCAAGCGTGGTGTCACGTTGAGTCTGCACAGTAATATCCAAGCACGAGACGTTTACTGTGGGTACGCGCATGGCTTTGGCTTGAATTTTACCGTTAAGTTCTGGCAACAATCGCTCGATACCGCGGGCTAAACCGGTAGAAACCGGCACCACCGACTGGAATGCTGAGCGTGTACGCCGCAGGTCTTTGTGGTGATAGGCATCGATTACCGGCTGATCATTCATCGCTGAGTGAATGGTATTGATAAACGCATGCTCAATACCTACATTTTGCTCCAATAACTGCAGCAAAGGCACGCCGCAATTGGTGGTGCAAGAAGCATTCGAGACAATCCGCTCGCTGCCGTTTAGGGCCGTATGATTGACCCCATACACGATAGTGGCATCGACATCGGCGGCGCTATCCATCGGCTGCGAGAGCAAGATACGCGGTACGCCAGCATCAAGAAAACGCTGGGCATCGGCGCGTGTGGTGTATTGCCCTGAGCATTCCAGCAATAGATCAATATCCAATGCGGCCCAATCAATCTCTTCAGGCTCGCTGGCACAGAGCACTTGCACGCAGACGCCATCGATATGCAGGCAATCACCATCCACCCGCACTTCGCCGGGAAAGCGTCCGTGGGTCGAGTCAAAACGAGTGAGGTATTCGATACTGGCTTGGTCGGCGACATCATTCAATGCGATGATTTCAAAGTTAGCACCCCCAGGGCGCTCACTTAATGCACGCAACACGCAACGACCGATACGGCCGTATCCATTAAGTGCAACTCGAAATGGGCGTGCAGACATGACAATCCTTTACCAAAAGCTTTACAGAAATAAACCGCGCAGAGCACGAAGCGCTACGCGGTAGAACAATGACACAACTGGCGCTTATTCGTCGTCGAGCAACTCGGCAGCAACGTTGAGTACGTCATCCAGAGTAAAACCAAACATCTCAAACAGCTGATTAGCAGGCGCTGACTCACCGTAGGTGGTCATGCCAATCACACGACCATCGAGGCCAACATACTTGTACCAAAAGTCTGCGTGTGCCGCTTCAATAGCAATCCGCGCGCCGACTTCGATGGGCAATACCGCTTGTTTGTATTCGGCATCTTGCGCATCAAATACGCTGGTGCACGGCATCGATACGACACGGACTTTATGACCTTGCTCAGTCAGTGCGTTATAGGCATTAACTGCCAAGCCCACTTCAGATCCGGTCGAGATCAAGATCAACTCAGGCTCGCCTGCGCAATCTTTTAAGATATAACCACCGCGCTCGATATCAGCAATTTGCTCCGCACTGCGCTCTTGATGATCCAGGTTTTGACGACTGAAGATCAAGGCACTTGGACCCTGTTTACGTTCCAGTGCGTATTTCCACGAGACGGCAGATTCAACCGCATCACAGGGACGCCAAGTATCAAGGTTCGGCGTCGTGCGTAAGCTGGTCAACTGCTCAATCGGCTGGTGGGTTGGACCGTCTTCACCCAAACCAATCGAGTCGTGGGTAAACACATAAAGCACACGCTGCTTCATCAGCGCCGACATACGCACAGCGTTGCGCGCGTATTCCATAAACATCAGGAAGGTTGCGCCGTACGGAATCAAGCCACCGTGCAGGGCCACACCATTCATAATGGCGCTCATACCAAACTCGCGCACACCGTAGAACATGTAGTTACCGGACGCATCAGCGTCAGAGATACCTTTACAACCTTTCCATAACGTCAGGTTAGAGCCAGCGAGGTCAGCTGAACCACCGAGTAACTCAGGCAGTAATGGACCATAGGCATTCAGGCTGTCTTGGCTGGCTTTACGGCTAGCAATGCTTTCGCCTTTGGCCGCTACTTGCGCAATATACTCTGCGGCTTTCTCAGCGAAGTCAGCAGGTAAATCACCGGCCATACGACGCTCAAACTCAGCGGCCAATTCTGGGAACTCGGCAGCATAAGCGGCAAAACGTACATCCCACTGCGCTTCGGCTTTGGCACCGGCTGCGTCTGCGTTCCACTCAGCATAGATATCAGCAGGGATTTCAAACGGACCATGCGGCCAGTTCAACTCTGCGCGAGTTAAGGCAATTTCTTCCGCACCCAATGGCGCACCATGACAAGTTTCTTTACCGCCACGGTTGGGCGAACCAAAACCAATTACGGTTTTGCAGCAGATTAACGTCGGCTTGTCGCTTTCACGCGCTGCTTCAATCGCTACTTCAATTTCGTCAGCATTGTGACCATCAACATTGCGAATCACATGCCAGCCGTAGGCTTCAAAGCGACGTGGGGTGTCATCACTGAACCAGCCCTGCACCTGACCATCAATGGAAATACCATTGTCATCATAAAATGCAGTCAGTTTATTCAGGCCTAAGGTTCCTGCTAATGAGCAGACTTCATGGGAAATACCTTCCATTAAGCAGCCATCACCCAAGAACACGTAGGTTTGGTGATCAACAATGTCATGCTTGGGACGGTTAAACTGCGCCGCCATGACTTTTTCAGCTAAAGCAAAACCGACCGCATTGGCTAAACCCTGACCCAATGGACCAGTAGTGGTTTCTACGCCTGCGGTATAACCATATTCAGGGTGACCTGGGGTACGGCTGTGCAATTGGCGGAAGTTTTTTAAATCATCCAGATTGACGTCATAACCGGTCAGATGCAGTAGCGAATACAGCAACATTGAACCGTGGCCGTTGGACAGGACAAAGCGGTCACGGTCTAACCATTGTGGATTTTTTGGATTGTGCTTCAGATGATCACGCCACAGAACTTCGGCGATATCCGCCATACCCATTGGGGCACCCGGGTGGCCACTGTTGGCTTTTTGCACAGCATCCATGCTGAGGGCGCGAATGGCATTGGCTCGCTCACGACGGCTGGGCATTACTGAATCTCCTGACGCTAAAATTAAAATAAAGACGGCTATTTTCGCCCACCTAAACGCAGGGGGCAACGTTTGCAGTAAAGCAAAGGCGCAATTATAACGGATAACCACAGAGAAGGCGGCATTAAAGACAGCGTAAAGTTACACAGGCACTGGAGGATGTAGAGTGTGAAGCAGGCTTTATCGTGTTGCTGGAGGCGTTTTAAATCATCAGCAGGCAAGGCACAACAGCCTTACGCAAGGCGCAAAGCTGTTGTTGTGAGGCGTTTCACAGTCCGGCAGCAGCGCGTAATGATTCAGCGCGGTCGGTTTTTTCCCATGTAAATGCGGTAAAGGTGTCATCCCCGACCGTCATTTCGTACGGCGTACGACCGAAGTGGCCGTATGACGCAGTGGCTTGGTACATCGGGTGCAACAAGTCGAGCATATTAGTAATGGCGTATGGACGCAGGTCAAACACGTCACGTACCAGCTTGATGATTTGCTCATCGCTGATTTTACCCGTACCAAAGGTATTCAAAGAGATTGAAGTCGGCTGTGCCACACCAATCGCGTATGAAACCTGAATTTCGCAACGCTCAGCTAAACCAGCCGCGACGATATTTTTCGCCACATAACGGCCCGCATAGGCCGCACTACGGTCTACTTTCGATGGATCTTTACCCGAGAATGCACCACCACCGTGGCGCGCCATACCACCGTAGGTATCCACGATAATCTTACGGCCGGTTAAACCACAGTCACCCACTGGGCCACCGATGACAAACTTACCGGTTGGGTTGATGTGGTATTGAGTATCTTTGTGCAACAATTCAGCAGGTAGTGTGTGCTTAACAATCAGCTCCATCACTGCTTCTTCGAGATCTTTTTGCGACACATCAGGACCGTGCTGAGTGGACAGTACCACCGCATCAATACCGACAACCTTGCCATTCTCATAACGACAAGTCACTTGACTCTTTGCATCAGGACGCAACCAAGGCAGCACACCAGTTTTACGGGCTTCAGCTTGACGCTCCATTAAGCGGTGGGCAAAAGTAATAGGTGCAGGCATTAGTACGTCGGTTTCATTGCTGGCATAACCAAACATTAAACCTTGGTCGCCAGCACCCTGATCTTCTGGGCTGACGCGGTCAACACCCTGAGCGATTTCTGCAGACTGCTTACCAATAATATTGATAATGCCGCAGGTGGCGCCGTCATAACCGACATCTGAACTGTTATAGCCGATATCAATAATAACATCGCGCACCAGCTGCTCTAAATCAATCCACGCATTGGTGGTGATTTCGCCAGCAACAATCGCCACACCGGTTTTCACCAATGTTTCGCAGGCTACACGTGCTTGTTTGTCTTCAGTAATGATGGCATCTAACACTGCATCAGAAATTTGGTCTGCAATCTTATCGGGATGCCCTTCAGATACAGATTCAGAAGTAAAAATCGAATATTCGCTCATGTCGGTTCCTTTAACTACCGGTGCGTGAGAGTGCTTCGTGAATCCGGCTTGGCAAAATGCCGCAGCTGAATTTGAAAGCCGTTTTTTAAACCCAAGTAAAGACTTTCACTGGGTATCAGTCCTGCGGCATTGGCCCACAAGGCCAGTTCATCCTGATCAAAACCTAACCATAGATCGCCGCAGGCCTGCTTGGCCCAATCTTGGTCGTGACGGCATAACTCTGTGATCAATAAACTGCCACCCGGCTTGAGCAATCGCGCCAATAAGCACAAAGCATCGGCTGGTGCTGCAAAATGGTGCAAGACCATATTGACCACAACACAATCTGCGGCGACGACGTCATCATGCAACGCATCCGCCAGTTGTAATTCGACATTCTGTAAACCATGCTTCACGCAGGCTTGTCGCGCCAGCTCAAGCATTTGCGGGCTGTTATCCAGCGCACGTACGTGTTGAAAACGGCTGGACAATTCTGCTAAAAAGCCACCGTCGCCGGGGCCCACTTCAATAGCCGTTGCCTCTGCTGAGAAAGTTAGTGAGTCCAACAACGCTAACAAACTGTCGCGAAACTGCGGCAAACCAGCGATTAAATCTTGGCGACTTTGAAAATCACCGGCCATACGCTCAAAAAACTCTTGGCTGGCCTCAGCACGCTGGGCATGCACATGTTTAATCCGTAAGGTGACATCCGCCGGTATCGGTAACTCATCTAAACTGCTCAACAGCGCATGATGCAGCCGCTCATCAGGACTCTGATTCTGCGGCAAGCTGCGACGATAAAAAATCGCATTGCCTTCACGCCGTGAGGTGACTAAACCGGCTTGAGTCAGCACTTTTAAATGATGACTGATCCCTGACTGGCCCGTGGCAAAAATATGGGCCAGCTCTAACACACCAAAAGAGTCATTACTTAAAGCACGCAATATATTCAGGCGCAAAGGTTCACCGGCCGCTTTACAAAAGGCAGCTAAGGCATCACTCGGACTGAAGATGGGGAATTGCGTTACGGTGCTCATAGGTTGCGCAGTTTAAACGCTGAAGATGAACGCAGCAACACCTATATCAACAAAAGTTGATATAGGTTAAAATTGTAAGGCGAGCTTTAGTACGCTAACCATCGGAACTGCACCGACAATTGTGTTGTTTTATGCATAACAGCTGCGAACTATTCATCATTTCGTCACTCTAAGTCGCTATAAAGTTGTTACACCGCAAACATGGAGTTGCATTATGTCTACCCTAAATGAATTGGCTGAACAGATCAGTTACCTCTACCCCCTTGAAGACACCCGTTATGGCATCCGCTATAGAATCGTCGATCAACTCGGCGGCACGACCGAGCTTGAGGCCGTTAGTGGTCAGCCGCGCTACGTTCCCACTCAGGCTCTTAAGGATCAAAGACTCTGGCGTAACCAAGCTTAAGCAGCAGACTGCTTGCCGTTTGTCGCATCTTGTGCCAGCCTAAAACTTTGCTTTACGGTTACTATCCAACCACCTGACTGGCGCAAGGATCATCTATGGGTTCGATCTCTTTAAGTCATTCTCTACGCCGTTTATGGGCATTAGAGCGCTTTGGTCCAAGCTTGCGTTTTTTTATCGCACTCGCTGGCTCAATGACCTGGTGCTGGTATAACGCCCAAATGGAATTGCTCACGCCGTTGTTTCTTGGCGTGATTGCCAGCGCCTTAGCTGAATCAGATGACAGCTGGCAAGGTCGGCTGTTTTCGCTGTGCGTCACTCTGGTCTGTTTTTTCTTCACCTCAGTCGCGGTGGAGTTGCTCTACCCTTATAAATGGCTGTTTATTAGCGCGTTATGTACCGCCACCTTCTGCCTAATTATGCTGGGGGCTCTTGGCGAGCGCTATGCCACTGTCGCCTATGCCACGTTGATTCTGGCGATTTACACCATGATTG
Organism: Denitrificimonas caeni; assembly: GCF_905120345.1. Taxonomy (GTDB): domain Bacteria; phylum Pseudomonadota; class Gammaproteobacteria; order Pseudomonadales; family Pseudomonadaceae; genus Denitrificimonas; species Denitrificimonas caeni_A. The sequence goes on from NZ_CAJHOA010000004.1 coordinate 249,525, forward strand.
GCTTAGAACAAAGCCGCGACGTTTTAGTATCGCTCTGGCAGCAGCCGATGCTTTTGGTGATCGGCGCAGCCATCTACGGTGTGCTCTCAGTTATTTGGTACGGAGTCTTTTCTCAGCAGCCTCTACAACACAGTTTGGCGCGCTTATTTCGTGAACAATGCAATTATTTAAAAGCCAAATCAGCGCTATTTGAGCCATTGCGCAATATGGATATTGAAGGTCATCGTTTGGCGATTGCGCGGCAAAATAGCCATGTCGTAGCCGCTTTAAATGATACCAAAACCATTATTCTGCATCGCGTCGATGGTCGCGGCAGCAGCAAGGTCAATCGCTATTTAAAGCTGTATTTTCTCGCTCAAGATATTCACGAACGCGCCAGCTCCTCCCACTACCCCTACCAAGAACTGTCGCAAGCGTTTTTTCATAGCGATGTCTTGTTTCGCTGTTTACGCTTACTGCGCCAACAAGGTGATGGCTGTAAAGCGCTGGCCAAAGCCATTGAGTTGCGTCAACCCTTTGATTACGGCGGCGGTCATAGCGCCGCACTAGAAGATTTACAAGGCGCGATTGCCTACCTAAAACAACAAAATAATCCCGAGTGGCGCGACTTATTACGCTCGCTGCGCGCGCTGGCTAACAACCTCAGCACCTTAGATCATTTGCTGCGCGATGCCGCCAACCCCGATGTTATTGCATTAACTAAAAACGATACTATTTTTGATCGTGACCCAAAAACCCTTAAAGAAGCCTTTGAGCGTATCCGTCAACATTTTAGTATTCACTCGCTATTGTTTCGCCATGCTTTACGCTTAAGCATTGCCGTCGCTGTCTGCTATGGCGTGATGCAAATACTGCATCCCGATCAAGGTTATTGGATCTTATTAACCACCCTCTTTGTCTGCCGACCCAATTACGGCGCCACCCGTATTCGTCTAGTCGAACGCATTATTGGCACCATCTTAGGGCTGGGTGGCAGCTGGGTGCTATTTGAACTGTTTCCCGAACTCTGGGTGCAAGCATTGATCGCAGTAGCTGCTGGCGTTGCCTACTTTGCCACGCGCACCACCCATTACAAGCTTTCCACCGCGTTTATTACCTTAATGGTGCTGTTCTGTTTTAACCAAATCGGTGATGGCTATAACTTATTTTTACCACGTTTAACTGACACGTTAATTGGCAGTGCGATTGCTGGGTTAGCCGTATTTTTTATTTTACCGGACTGGCAAGGTCGCCGTTTAAATGTAGTACTGGCACAAACCTTACGCAGCAACGGCCGCTATTTAAAACAAATCATGCTCGAGTACACCCAAGGTAAAACCGATGATATGGCCTACCGTGTCGCCCGCCGCGATGCACATAATGCTGATGCGGCGCTGTCGAGTACGCTGACCAATATGCTTAAAGAGCCTGGCTATTTTCGTAAACAAACGGATATCGGCTTCCGCTTTTTACTGCTCTCGCATACCTTGCTCAGTTACATCTCCGCGCTGGGTGCACACCGCGAAAAACTGGCAGATGCACCAACCTACCCACTGCTAAATCAAGAAGCACAGCTGCTCGCCGACAGTTTTGAGCAGATTGCAGAGAAATTGATTAAGCGCCAACCGGTTGAAGTGCACAGTGATATCGAGCAACAACAGTCCTATCGTTTGCGTGATTTACCCGAAGAAGAGGATGACACCTTGCGCCTCTTGCAAACGCAACTGCTATTAATCAGTCAGCAACTGGGTTCGATTCGCACCTTAGCCGCACACATCTTAAACAAAAGCTAAACACGCGCAGGATCAGCAGCGCCGAGCCGCCAGAAATCTTGCCCCTCGTGCTGGCCCCGACGCAAAGGGTTTTTAGTGCAATAAGCTGCGTAATCAGCATCGACAAAGCGATAGGGTAAATGCTCATCACGTCCTTGGCTAATGCCTAAACGACGTGCTTGAATAATCTCTTGTGGACGCAGCCCGCAGTCGTCAACGTAAAAGCACTGTGAGTCAAAACGTTGGTTATCCCACTCGGGCACCTTTAAGCCTAAGCTTTTACACAGTAAGGTTTGTCCACTACAGAGTTTATGCACAGGCCGTGGTTGGCCTTGGCGATCGGGGTTATTGGCTTGCAATATGCTCAAGGTCGACTCGGGTGATAACGCATCAAAATATGGATAACCCGATTTAATCAACACCGCATTACCCGGGCCTTGAGCACTGAAATTCAACGAATCGCCACCGCGTGAATAGTACATATAGATGGTGCCACCATCCTTAAACAAGGCTTGGCGCTTCTCGGTATAGCCCAACGAAGCATGACTGCCTTTATCGGTGAGCAGATAGGCTTCTGTTTCAATAATCCGCACACTGAGCCACACACCCTGATGGCAATAGCGAATGACCTTACCGAGCAAGGCAAGAGCCAGTTCGAGCGCGGGGCGATTAAAGAATGAATCTGGGAGCATAAGAACCTCTAAAACATGCCGCACGACCTACCTATTTTAAGCTCTCGCTAGATTTTACCTCAGGGTATGCTTGTAATAGGTGCGGTGAGTAACGCTGTGTTGCGACAAAATCAACTATTTTAGCGAGCGTGTCGAGCTGTCCTTCAGTACCTATTAGGCGCGGATGATCTCACGTAAACAGTCCTGCAGCGCAGAGAGAATCTATCGCACTCTCTACGCTGCAGCTCACCTAAGCTCTGTTACTGCTCTTCAGCACCCACTTGAATCACTAATTTACCAAAATTACTGCCTTGCAATAAGCCGATAAAAGCTTGTGGAGCATTGGCTAAGCCAACCACGCGATGCTCACGATAAGTGATTTTCTTATTGGCCAACCATTGCTGCATATCCTTACTAAACTCGGGATAACGTGGCGCGTAATCATCAAAAATGATAAAGCCTTGCATCGTTAAACGTTTCGTTAAAATGGTTCGCATCAACAGTGCCAAGCGATCGGGGCCTGGCTCTAAAGCAGTGGCATTGTAATGCGCAATCAGACCACACACGGGGATACGTGCCTTAGTATTGAGCAGGGGTAAGACGGCATCAAAAACTTTACCGCCGACATTCTCGTAATAAACATCAATACCTTGCGGACAGGCCTGAGCTAACTGCTCTGCAAAGTCTGGCGCATGGTGATCAATACAGGCATCAAAGCCTTGTACGTCAACAGCATATTGGCATTTTTCCACACCACCAGCGACACCCACTACACGGCAGCCTTTGATCTTAGCGATTTGCCCAACCGTCGCGCCCACCGGCCCTGTTGCCGCCGCAACCACCAAGGTTTCACCCGCTTGTGGGCGACCAATATCCAGCAAGCCCATATAAGCAGTAAAACCAGGCATACCTAAAATACCCAGCGCATAGGATGGATTCTTCGGGGCGTTACCCAGGGGCATCAAATCAGAACCATCACTGAGAGCGTAATCTTGCCAGCCTGTGTTCGCCAGTACCCAATCACCTGCAGCAAATTTTTCATGCTTGGAGCTCACGACACGGCTGACTGTCGCCCCGACCATGACATCATCGACCGCCACCGGTGCCGCATAGGACGGACCATCACTCATACGACCACGCATGTAAGGGTCCAGTGATAAATACACCGTACGCAGTAAGACTTGGCCTTCTGCTGGCGTTGGAATGGCCTGCTCTTCGAGGTGGAAATTCGCTGGCGTTGGCGCGCCATGTGGGCGTGAAGCCAAAACGATACGACGATTACTTTGTGTTGACTGGGTCATACAAGTTTCCTCAAATAACATTAAAGACTGGCTTCAAGCACACGACGGCTGACCGTCAGATCAATATCTTGGCGCTCGCCCAACTGCTGCATACCATGCTGCTCAAGTTGTTTCAGTACAGTTTCAACGGCCGCTTGCTCAAGGTTGTAATCTTTAAGACGCGTTTTTACCCCGAGGGTTTCAAAAAATGCACGGGTCTGCTCAATGGCAGCAGTAATACGCTGCTCTTCATCACCTTCACGCAGGTTCCAAACACGCTCGGCGTACTGCAATAACTTCTCACGTTTAGCGTCGCGGCGCTCTTGCATCATCGAGGGCAAAATAACCGCTAGGGTTTGCGCATGATCCAAGGCATACAAGGCTGTTAGCTCATGGCCAATTAAGTGTGTTGACCAATCCTGTGGTACGCCAGCACCAATCAAACCATTGAGCGCTAAGGTCGCCACCCACATTAAGTTCGCACGCACCTCGTAATCATCCGGCTGGCTCAGCGCCAATGGACCTTGCTCGACTAAGGTTTGCAGTAAACCTTCAGCAAAACGGTCTTGCACCGGTGCGTTGACCGGATAGGTTAGATATTGCTCAATGACGTGAACAAAAGCATCCACCACACCGTTGGCCACTTGGCGCTCGGGCAAGGTAAAGCTTTTGCTTGGATCTAGAATAGAGAACTTAGGGAAGACCAAATTACTATGGAAAGGTAGTTTCGCCTGCAGTGAGCGACGGGTGATCACACTACCGTTATTCATTTCTGAACCTGTTGCAGCCAGCGTCAACACCGTGCCAATCGGCAAGGCTTGTTCGATATCACGACCACTGTTGAGCAAAATATTCCACGGCTCATCTGAGTAAGGCACAGCAGCAGCAACAAATTTAGTGCCATCAATCACTGAACCACCGCCGACTGCCAGTAAGAAATCAATCTTCTCCTCACGTACAATTTGCACCGCTTCCATTAATTTCTCATAGGTTGGGTTCGCTTCAACACCGCCAAACAAAAAGACCTGTCGATCACCTAAGGCTTTTTTCACTTCATCTAAGGTACCGGTACGTTGCGCGCTTTGCCCACCAAACAGCACCATAACCTTGGCCTCTGCTGGTACTAAACTGTCTAATTTAGCAATGCGTCCTTCACCAAAGCTGATTTGTGTCGGGTTGTAAAAATCAAAATTAAGCATGGTATAAGTGACTCCTGGTTAAGGGTAACGATGGCCTTCAAATTAGACCAGTCGTATATTTTCAATATAAAAGAAGATCTGCAGCAAGCAGGCCCATACATCTCAACGACCCAGCAGGACCCTACGGGTCATGTGCAGCGCTTGCTCCATTGGCACACTGGTGCGATGCAATTTAGCCAGCAAGCTGGCGCCCAACCACACTTGATAGAGCATCACTGCCGTGGCCGGTGCATCAGTCACGATCAAAGAGCCATCGACTTGGCCCGCACGTATACAATCAGACAGCTGTTCAATAACTTTATCAGTGCCGTCACGCAGGGTTAAGCGCATTGCTTCTGATAAATCAGCAACTTCCGCGCTCAACTTGACGACTAAGCATTTTTGATCGTGGCAGACACCACTATTACACAGCAACCATTGCTGCCAATAGTCCAGCAAACGCTCAGCAACCGGTCTGCTCGAATCATTAAAAAGCTGTTTTTGCAACTCTAAATAGGCAGAAAAATAGGCTTCCAGCACTGCCTGACCGTACAATTCTTTGGATGGGAAATAATGATAAAACGACCCTTTAGGCACACCTGCGGTGCGTAAGATTTCATTTAGACCCACACCAGAGAAACCCTTAGCAGCCATAATTTGATGGCCGATTTCGAGTAAATGCTCGCGAGTATTATCATAAGAAGTTTTCATAGCCGTTAGAATAAACAAAAACAGACCGGTCGTCTAGTAAAATAAACACACGCAAGATACCGGCGAATACAGTCCTCGCTCGCTCATGCAAATACATCAGGATTAAAATCCATACGATCCGAAACAAACAGCCAAGAATTCACTTAAGCACGGCATGACAACAGCTATACTGCACAATATTATTTTATCTACTTAAAGGATTTGTCATGCACATGCTCCGCAATGGTTTGTTTATGCTACTTACCGCCGCCTTATTAATGGCCTGTTCAGCCAGCAACTCACCAGAGAAGGTGGCTCAAGACTATATTAATGCAGTGCTGGCCAACGATATTAATGGCGTGATGAGCACCTTACATATTCAAGCGGACGCGCCCAAAGAGCAAGATGCACTGATTCGCGGCAAACTCAGCATATTATTGGCTGACACCAGCACTCGAGTGATTCGTTTAGGTGGAGTGAAAAAAATTACCTACTCAAAACCTGAATACAATGCCGATAAAACACGTGCCAACCTCGTTGCAATCATCCGCTATAAAAATGATAACGCACCCAACAAAGAAGAACATATTGCGCTGGTCAAAACCGATGACGGCTGGAAAGTTTCGTTGTAAGACGAGTCAGCCAGTGAGTGTCAGTGTTTTATGCTAAACAGTTCGGCACGCATAGCTCAATACTCGGTGCGCAGCCTACTCGTGCTGGTTGCTATGTTGGCGTTGGCCACGCTGCTGTATATCGCTCAAGCGCTCGCCGTACGCCAACCATGGTCGCTACCAGTCCTGCCGCCGTTAGCGGTGGGTGATTGGGTGTTTCGCTTAGGGACGTCAGCTGAAAGCCAAATTATCCAGAGCCTCAGCATGGGTGAGTTTTCGCATATGGGTATGGTCGTCAGTCTGCAGCCAGAGCCCTTGATCGTGCATGCCACCACTGATGATGATCCGCTGCGCAGCAATCAAGTATTGGCTTCAACCCTCAGTGACTTTCTTGATCCAGCGCTGGCTCGCAGCTTTGCCATTGCGCGGCCTGTGTTTGTTACTGAGCAGGAAAGCCAGCGCGCAGCCACCTGGTTACTTAAACAACTGCAGCGACCCTTTGTTCTCGCCGAACGCAACACTGAGCATCTGTATTGCACGACTTTATTAGCGGATGCTCTGCGGCATACCGCGACAACTTTTCACCCAGAGTGGCAGCAGATAAACGCACCTTTACTCAGTGGCGAGTACTTGTTTCCCAGCGCTTTTGCTAATTACCCAGAGATTGAGTGGTTGTACCGCTCTAGCGATAAGCAGCAGCCTTAATAAAAAAGCCCCAACGACTCGAAAATCGTTAGGGCCTGCATAACTCACGGCGCTGAAACCTTAGCGCATTTGAAAGTACTCTTTATGAAAGTGTCGTGTTGAGCACCCCTGTGCCTGCATCCCTTTTTGTAAGGCATCGGCAAAACCTTGCGGACCACAAAACCAGACATGAGCAGCTGTAGACTGCTGTTGCAAGGCTTGCTCGGCACAGAGATGACCGTGTTCATCACTGTAATGCACATTCAGCGTTACATTCGGTACTGCCGCTGCCAAACGCTGTAGTTGCTCAGCAAATACTGCTTCTTCAGCATTTTTCACACAATAATATAAGGTCGCTTTTGGTGCACGCTCAGGGTGTGCTTGTAAGGATTCAAGCCAAGCAATAAAAGGGGTGACACCAATTCCTGCGCCAATCCACACCTGCTCACCACTCTCGCGCATATCAAAGCAGCCGTACGGACCTTCAACACGTACCGCGCGACCCACCTCTAACTCAGTCTGCAAACGCGTGGTGTAATCACCTAAGGCTTTAATCGCAAAGCTGACTTGACCATCGCCATGATCGGCACTGCTTACGGTGAATGGGTGCGCGCCTTCAAAGCGATCAAAAGTTAAAAAAGCAAACTGCCCAGGCTTATGCGACCACTGTTTTGGTAACTGACAGGTCACTTCCAGCACGCCACCCGTGTGTTGTTTAACACTGAGCACCTGGCCTTGGTAACGACGGGTCCGACCGATGCCGCCACTCAGCGCGATAAATGCACAATAAACACCCACCACTGTTGCAACCGCCAATAATAATCCAGCCGGTTCTGTCCACCAGCCCGCAGGCGCCAAGACCACACCGTGAAAAGCAATCAGCACATAGATCACCGCTAAGGCTTTATGCGCATAGCGCCAAAGATGGTAAGGAAAACGTTGCCATAAGGTGATGATCAGCATAATGCCCAGAATCCACACCGACCATTCGCCGATATCTTTAGCGGCATCGCGAAACACTTCTAGAAAGTTTTCGACACGCGGCAATTTCGCCTCACGCTCAAAAAACACCTTGAGTAAACTTTTCGATAATTTCAATAAGTAGTGACTGACTCCAAGCGAAATCGCCCAGATACCCGCCCACTTGTGCAGGCGATACATTTTGTCCAGCCCACCCAGTGGCTTTTCCAACCAACGCGGGCGTACAGCCAACACCATAATCAGCGACATCAAAATAAAAGAGCCAAAACCAGTCAAATAAATCAACTGCTTACGCCACCACCACACATCCATTGCCGGGTTATGCCCGTAAACGGTTAATCCCCAAGTTGCCAAGACCAATACGGCCACGCCATACATGATTTTTTTCATTACCATCGCCTCTAAACATCCTATCCCGAAGCTTAACGCTTACGTCTTAATTGAACCTTAACCCAGACACTGGACAATTCTTGGCTACACTGAATGAGCACTCATAATCAAGCAAGGATGCTCAGTATGTTTAGCTATAGATTACCTGCCCTGCTCTTCATCAGCACGTTTGTGCTCACACCTTTAGCCACCGCTAACTGCCCGTCATGGACGCCTGCCCAAGCTCAGCAAGAAATCAGCACCTTGCGTCAGCGCATCGCCGTTTGGGATCGCAGCTATCACCGTGATGCAACCTCGATGGTCGCCGATGAACTGTATGACCAAGCGCAGCAACAACTGCAGATATGGCAAGGCTGTTTTACCGATGCCGATGCCGACCCCGCACCAACAGCGGCAACAGCGCTCCAATCCGCACGCGGTAGCCTTGCTTTACCCTATAGCCAAATGGGCTTAAGCAAGCTCAGCGAAACCGCACTAAAGCAATGGATGCAGCAGCACGACGATCTGTGGGTGCAGCCTAAAGTAGATGGTGTGGCGGTCACCCTGCTTTACGAGAACGGGCAGCTGACGCAGATGCTCAGTCGTGGCGACGGCTTAACTGGACAAAACTGGTTGATGCATGCTCAGGCGATTGCCGCGATCCCTCAACACTTACAGACACAACAGGCCACGCTGACCTTACAGGGCGATCTCTATTTGCAGCAGCCCCAGCACATTCAAGCGCGCACAGGTGGCAGCAATGCCCGTTCACAAGTGGCCGGTTTATTAAACCGCCAACAGCTCAGCGCCAGCGAAGGGCAAACAATTGGCTTATTCGTATGGGAATGGCCCGACGGCCCACCAACAATGTCTGAACGTTTAACGGAGCTGCAGCGCTTGGGCTTTGTCGATAGCCATACCTACAGCCGGCCCCTGCAAGATTTTGCCGAAGCCAAGCACTGGCGCAATCATTGGTACAATTCGGCATTGCCGTTTGCCAGCGACGGTGTCGTGATTAAGCAAAGTCAGCGCACGATTAATTATCCACGTAGCCCTTATCCACCGGTTTGGGCAGTCGCTTTAAAATATCCATTACAACAAGCACTGACCTCAGTGACCCATGTCACTTTTAATATTGGCCGCAGTGGCCGCATTACCCCGATAGCGCACCTTAAAGCGGTACGCTTAGATGATAAAACCATTCGCAAAGTCAGCTTAGGTTCGCTCACCAAGCTTAAAAAGCTAGCACTGAATACAGGCGATCATGTTGCTATCGCTTTATCTGGGCATGCTATCCCCCAGCTTAAAGAAGTGGTCTGGCGCAGCCCGCAGCAGCAGAGTATTAAGCTACCGTCAGCAGAAAACTATCATGCGCTCAGCTGCTGGCAAGCCAGTCCCGACTGTCAGCAACAGTTTCTCGCCCGTCTGACCTGGTTGAGCGATAAGAAAACTTTAAATATGCACGGGATCGGTGCGCAAACATGGCAAGCGCTACTGGATGCTAAATACATCAGCCAGCTGACCGATTGGTTAGTACTTAGCGCTGAAGACTTAGCCAGCCTGCCCAGTTTTGCGAAAAAACGCAGTTTGCAAACTGCCCAGGCCTTTACCCAGGCCAAAAGCCAGTCTTTTGCTCGCTGGTTAAAAGCACTAGGAGCACCGCCAGCCGTCACTCCAAAAGCCACTGATAACTGGCAGATACTCAGCGCACTAACAGAGCAGGAATGGCAGCAACAACGCCATTTAAGTCGTAACTATGCCCAGCATGCTCGCGCCTTTTTTCAACATCCAGAGGTACAGGCGGTGGCTGTAAATTTACAGAAACATGGCATTAGTGGTTTCTAGTATCAGCGCATCACACTAACGTGGCTCGTAATCGTGAGTCAGCTAAACGAAAATATCCTCCAAAAGGCGTATTGCTGCAGTCTCTACTAATGCTCATCATACGAGCGTTTAATTAAGCTCGATCTCATAGAGCTGGTTCAATTGCGCCTTTGCGCCCCTCATAAAAATAAGAAACATTTGGCCAGGACAGTCTATGCATTGTGTTACTGCGCAGTAACTCTTTGCGCCTGTCTTTTTGTCTGACGCATCTATTAAAAGAGCAATAAAATGGCAAATGATGATTCTCAAAGTTACCGCGCTCTACATCGACCTCGTACTGAGTTTGCTTCCCGTCAAGCCTACTTAGAACACGAACTCACTATTATGTCGCCACGGCGCTGGCGCATGAATTTACCCTTTCGTGATTACCGTTTTGAAGCGGAAGACTGGGTACCGGCTATGGCGGCAACCATTGGCAAAATTGTCATGGTGGCCGCAATCGTTGCTGCATTTGCTGGCCCTCTCGGCCTGTCTAATGCATTTGTTATTGAAAATGCCCGTTATGAAATGTTGATTGCGGCGCTTTTATTCGTAGTGCTGTTCTCCGGTTTTCTTATTCCTACTGCCAACTTGGCAGGTACCCACGGTCCATTAATCCCTCTTGTACCCATTATTGTTGCCTCTGGCGGCCATCCGATGGCGCTGGGGATTATGATCGGCATTTTGGGTTTTATCCTCGGTGTATTTAAAGGCGGAAGCCTACTGGCGAGGTTAACCAGTGACGGTGTTTGCGGTGGGTTATTGCTATTTTTAGGCTTTATTGGCATGACGTCGCAAATCAAAAACCTGTATGCCTGGGCAGACGGTTTTGATATGGGCTATATCGCGTTTACCGTGGTGCTGGCCACTATTATTATGTATGCCTATTTAGAACATATTGGTAAGCGTTGGCTGGCGATTCCCTTGGGTGCGGTGCTCGCGGCAGTGATTGCCTTTGCTCTGGGCGCTCCTTTTGAGTTTTCCACAGAACCAGGCCTACCTAATCTTAACCCCGCGTACTGGTGGGGCGCTGAAACCGGCTGGAAACTCGGTCTGCCTGAGTTGCACCATTTTATTGCCGTAGCACCTTTTGCGGTACTGGCGATTGCCATGTGGTCACCCGACTTCTTAGGTCACCGTGCTTTTCAGCATCTTAATTATCCAAAAAATGCTAAGAAAGTGATCATGAATATTGACGACACGATGTGCGTGGCAGCAGCACGTCAAGTGGTTGGTACTGCTTTAGGTGGCGGTAATATCGCCTCATCATGGGGCACTTATATTGTCCCAGCAGCGATTGCTAAACGTCCGATTCCAGCCGGTGCGGTCTTGACCGGTTTGCTCTGTGTGGTTGCGGCAGTGTGGGGTTACCCAATGGACTTGGCGATTTGGCCGCCAGTGCTAAGTGTCGCCTTGATTGTCGGTGTTTATTTACCGTTGTTAGAAGCCGGTATGCAAATGACTCGTGAAGGTAAAACTTCGCAATCGGCAGCGATTGTGATTTTCTCTTCTGCGCTCGTCAATCCAGTGTTTGGCTGGTCGTTAACGGTACTGTTAGACAACATTGGTATCATTGGTGACAAAGAACGAGGACAGAAAATGACCCGTACTGACCGTTGGATTATTCCATCGATCGTGTTTATTCTGCTCTGTACTGTGATGGCTGGAATCGGCATGTTCCCAGGTATTCCGGCGCTCTTAGACTCATTCCGCCAGTTGCATTAAGCCTGCTAGCAACACTTGACCGGTCACCCATTGCGGTGTGCCCGGTCAGTCATAATAGACTCAATTAATACGCACGAAACTCTTTATGACACGACTCGCACGCATCCTCAACCGCTTGCACACGCAACGCCAGTACACTTTCATTCAAAGGTGGCTGTGTGGTGCTAGCAACTAAGCGCGCGGTGGTTCCTTCCAATGCTCGAGCCAGCTCTTGAAAACGCTCTTGTTGCTGCCAAACATCATCACGTGCCGAGGTTTTATCATCGTCTTTGACGCTTGGAAAATGCTGCCAAGGTTGCTTCGCTAACGTATCCAACTCGACTGCTTTTTCAATAAATAACGCTTCATCATACTTAATACGACCGCGTAACATACCGCCCAAGTCTTCGCTGACATTCAGCATTTCTTTGAAAATCGCCGTACGTTTGCCCAGCGGAGAATTGGGATCAACGCCACCGCAAGCAGCCAGACTCATTATTATTACTAGCAATCCACTACGCTTTAGCACATATCCACCTGTTTTAATTAGCCAAAAATAATTTATCAAATCGCCATCTGAATACTGACAGAGGCGCCAGTATCTGCGCTTAGCAACAACAATCCAAGTATAGGCTGTCAGGCCGCTGACAAAATCGCAAACTTGCCTCATCTGATCCGGTGTTTATTTTAAAATCTGCTGCTGTTACTCACGACCCTTTCACTTGATGATACGCACCTGCTACTCATCTATAGGGAGCTTCCCATGGGTCAACGTATTCCAGCACGACAGATCAACCCCAAACCAACAAAGAAACTGCCATCATCATTTGAAAAAACCATCATCACTCGCAGCTATCAGGGTCTTTTTCGAAACCTTCGTCTGTACAGTACAGCATTACTCTTGGCCTTATTTTTTATCACTGTGTGGCTCAACTGGGATGGTCGACAAGCCGTACTCTGGGATGTCGCGCATGGTCAATTCTACATTTTCGGTGCAACTTTTTGGCCGCAAGACTTAATTCTGCTGTCCGCGCTACTGATTATTTGTGCGTTTGGATTGTTTTTTCTGACGGTGCTCGCTGGCCGAATCTGGTGTGGTTACAGCTGTCCACAAAGCGTTTGGACCTGGATTTTTTTACGTATCGAACACATCACTGAGGGCGAGCGTCATCAGCGGATTAAGCTCGATGCCGCGCCTTGGTCATTGGTAAAAATCTTACGCAGAACCGCTAAGCACAGCCTTTGGCTTATCGTCAGTGCTGTCACTGCACTGACCTTTGTCGGTTATTTCACTCCGATCCGCGCGATGAGCCTCGATCTACTCAACTTCAGCGTAGGTGGATTAAGCCTATTTTGGCTGGCCTTATTCACCGCCGCCACTTACCTCAATGCCGGTTGGCTACGTGAACAGGTCTGTTTACATATGTGCCCGTATTCACGCTTTCAAAGCGTGATGTTTGATGACAGTACTTTATTAGTCTCTTATGACGCCCAACGCGGAGAAAAAAGAGGCTCACGCAAGAAAACCAGCGACGCCCAATCACTCGATCTAGGTGACTGCATCGACTGCACGCTGTGTGTGCAAGTCTGCCCAACCGGCATTGATATTCGTGATGGCTTACAGCTGGCCTGCATCAGCTGTGGAGCCTGTGTCGATGTATGTAACGATGTCATGACGCAAATGGGCTATGCACCGAACCTGATCAGTTACACATCAGAACGCGCGCTCGCAGGTCAACAAACACAATGGTTGCGCCCGCGCCTAATCGGTTATGCCGCCACGTTATTATTGATGTTTGCTGGGATCTATTGGGGCTTAGAGAACCGCGCATTAGTCGCCCTAGATGTCAGTAAAGATCGTCTGATGTTTCGCGAGAACAATGACGGACAGATTGAAAACATTTATCTGTTAAAAATCATCAACAAAACGCAACACCCGCAAGATTACCGTATCGACATGCAAGCACCGAAAAATCTACGCCTCAGCGCCCCCAAACAGGTACAGTTAGGCGCCGGAGAAATCGCCACAGTAGCCATTACTGTCAGCCAGTTAGAAGAGGCTTCTACGGCGTTAACACCGCTGATCTTTACTGTCTCAGACACGGCTAACCCGAGTATTTTCAGCAGCAGTGCCAGTAATTTCACAGCACCACTTGCGCGTTAATCGGGGGGGGGCCGTTGCAGCCATGGAGACACTGCTATGAAGCGCTATGAAAAACTGGCAGTAGAAATTGCGCAATTAATTCACACCGGCATTCTGGCTCCGGGAGAAAAAGCCCCTTCGGTGCGACAAGCCAGTCGCACCTATGGCATCAGCCCCTCCACAGTGTTTCAAGCCTATTATTTACTGGAAAGTCGCGGTTTACTGCGCGCCAAAGAACGCTCCGGCTACTTTGTACGTGACAACGGCATGCCACGTTTAGACGAACCACAACTGAGTCAGCAACAAATAGAAAGCCACGAGGTGGGTGTCAGTGAGTTGATTTTTTCGGTGCTGGATTCCTTGCGTGACGCAAGTACCGTGCCCTTTGGTTCGGCGTTCCCAAGCCCAGAACTGTTTCCACTGGCACGTCTCACGCGCAGTTTATCGAGAAGCATGAAAGCCATGCCCGCGCATGCCATTATCAGCGACATGACCGATGGCAATCCTAATTTACGGCGGCAAATTGCCTTGCGTTACAGCCGTAACGGAATGTTTTTACCGCCCAATGAATTAATCATCACCAACGGCGCTTTAGAAGCACTAAGCCTCTGCTTGCAATGCACGACCCAACCTGGCGATTTAGTTGCGATTGAAGCTCCGGCATTTTATGCATGCCTACAAATGCTTGAGCGCTTACAACTCAAAGCCGTAGAAATACCGGTGCACCCACGCGAAGGTATTGACCTAGGCAGTTTGCAGATTGCCTTGGAGAGTTTGCCGATTAAAGTCTGCTGGCTGATGAGTAGCTTACAAAACCCTCTTGGCGCAAGCATGCATGACGAGAAAAAACAGGCGCTGTACGAACTGCTGCGCACCCATCAAGTGCCGCTAATCGAAGACGATGTGTATGCCGAACTGTATTTTAGCGCGGCGCCACCCCGCTCGATAAAAAGCTATGACCGCTGTGGTTTGGTGATGCATTGCAGTTCATTTTCAAAATGCTTAGCACCCGGTTATCGCGTTGGCTGGGTCGCCGCAGGGCGTTTCGCAGAACAGATTAAGCGCTTACGCTTAATGACCACTATTTCACCGGCCATCCCATCACAAGCAGCCCTCGCAGACTACTTACAATACGGTGGATATGACTTGCATTTACGCCGTCTACGGCATGCCTTAGAAAATCAGCAAGCCTCGATGTTAGACGCTGCCGAGCGTTATTTCCCCATAGGAACACGCGTCACACGACCGCTAGGTGGTTACTTTCTATGGTTTGAGCTGCCAGACTCTATCGACTCGCTGATGCTTTTTCAGCAAGCATTACACGCGGGTATCAGTCTAGCGCCAGGGCCAATTTTCTCTGCCACGCAGCGCTTTAAAAACTGTATTCGCTTAAGCTACGGCTATCCTTGGGATGAGCGCAGCGAACAGGCAATGCAACAGCTCGGGCAGCTGATGCAAAAGATCACCGGTGCCTAAGCCGAGACTACAAATAAGCTGATAATTAAGCCGAGCCCCACAAACCAGACCAACGAGCGCAACAGTGCCCAATCAGCAATATAGCACCAAGTATACAGCACTCGACTGAACACAAAAGCGATGGCCAACTGGTCGATAAGCCCTTGTTCGGCAACCGCAGCCAGATGCGCAATAATCACTGCTGCGGCGAATCCTGGGGTGATTTCAAAGCCGTTTTTCTGGGCATTGTTAGCACGCTTAGCCGCACCTTGTGCGGTTGCTAAAAACTCTCGTGGATCATGATTGTGCTTGGGTTTAAAGCCGCCCGCACCTGATTTTGCAAACACAGTTGCTACATAGGGCAGAAGAAGAGCAATTAACACGCACCAATACGCAGTTGTCATAACTACTCCGAAAACAATTATTTTTATAGATTCAACCGCTACCTTAATACAAATATGTGCCAGAGACTTAATTCTTCAGCGCTTACCCCTTGGGCAATTGGCAAAGCCTCGCTATAATCAGCCGCGCATTACGGCTCAGCCGTGACCGCCAACAGATTCGAGGGGCGCTGCAGCAGGATTCTCCTGTCAGGCTCGAAAAAGTTGCCTTCCAGTTGTCTAGACAACTGCATATTTGCAAACGGCGCCCATTCGCTAATTACGAATGGAGAACTCATTTTATGAGCGCTGTTGCTGGTTTTACTGATTATAAAGTTGCTGATATGTCACTGGCCGATTGGGGCCGTCGTGAAATCATTATTGCTGAATCTGAAATGCCTGCCCTAATGGGTATGCGCAGCAAGTATGCGGCTGAGCAGCCCCTCAAAGGTGCGAAAATTCTCGGCTGTATCCACATGACGATTCAAACCGCTGTGTTGATTGAAACCCTGACTGAACTGGGTGCAGAAGTGCGCTGGTCCAGCTGTAATATTTTCTCAACTCAAGACCAAGCCGCTGCTGCAATTGCTGCCGCCGGTATTTCAGTATTCGCTTGGAAAGGCGAAACTGAAGAAGAATACGAGTGGTGCATCGAGCAAACCATCCTTAAAGATGGCAAAGCTTGGGATGCCAATATGATTTTGGATGATGGCGGCGACCTCACCCAAATCCTGCACGAACGTTTCCCGCAGATTCTCGACAACGTCCACGGTGTCACTGAAGAAACCACGACAGGTGTGCACCGTCTGCTCGATATGCTGAAAAAAGGCACATTGAAAGTACCTGCGATCAACGTCAACGACTCAGTCACAAAAAGCAAAAACGATAACAAATACGGCTGCCGTCACAGCCTCAACGATGCGATCAAACGCGGTACCGACAATCTGTTGTCTGGTAAGCAAGCATTAGTTGTTGGTTACGGTGATGTGGGTAAAGGTTCTGCACAATCACTCAACCAAGAAGGCATGATTGTTAAAATCTCAGAAGTTGACCCAATCTGCGCCATGCAAGCCTGCATGGATGGTTTTGAGCTAGTGTCGCCTTACATTGATGGTAACAATGACGGTACTGACGCCAGCATCGATAAAGCTTTACTGGGCAAAATCGATTTAATCGTCACCACTACTGGTAACGCTAATGTCTGCGATGCAGGCATGCTTAAAGCCCTTAAAAAGCGCGCAGTAGTGTGCAACATTGGTCACTTTGACAATGAAATTGATACCGCATTTATGCGCAAAAACTGGGCGTGGGAAGAAGTTAAACCACAGGTGCATAAAATTCACCGCAGCGGTGCTGGCGAATTTGATCCACGCAATGACGACTACCTGATTCTGTTATCAGAAGGCCGTTTAGTGAACCTGGGTAATGCCACTGGTCACCCAAGCCGCATTATGGATGGCTCATTTGCTAACCAAGTTTTGGCACAAATGCACTTATTTGAACGTAAATTTGCTCAACTAAATGCTGAACAAAAAGCAGCGGCGTTAACCGTTGAAGTATTGCCGAAAAAACTCGATGAAGAAGTCGCCCTAGAAATGGTGAAAGGTTTTGGCGGCGTCATTACCCGTCTCACCGATGTGCAAGCTGACTACATTGGCGTTGCGGTTGACGGCCCTTATAAGCCTGAAACCTACCGCTACTAAGTTGCCAAAAAGAGGGTGGCAGTGCTGCCCTCTTTTGCATTTCGGCGGCCCAAACACTTTGATATTTAGAGACCTGTTCTATGAGCAATCAACCTCGTATTAGTTTTGAGTTTTTCCCCACAAAAACCGATACTGGCCATGAAAAGTTGCTAACAACAGCGGCAAAACTGGCTACTTACAACCCTGAGTTTTTCTCTTGCACCTATGGTGCCGGTGGCTCAACTCGCGATCGCACTTTGAATACCGTTTTACAATTAGACGGCGAAATTAAAGTACCCACTGCACCGCACTTATCCTGTGTGGGTGACAGCAAAGACGATTTACGCGAATTACTGCATCTGTATAAAGATGCCGGCATCAAGCGCATTGTTGCTCTGCGTGGCGACCTACCGTCAGGTATGGGTATGGCCAACGGTGAACTGCGCTACGCCAATGAACTGGTCGAGTTCATTCGTCACGAGACCGGCGATCATTTTTATATTGAAGTGGCAGCCTATCCTGAGATGCACCCACAAGCGCGCGATTTTGAAGTTGATCTGCAAAATTTCGCTCGAAAAGTACATGCTGGATCAGACAGTGCAATCACCCAATATTTCTTTAATGCCGATTGTTACTTCTATTTTGTTGAGCGAGCGCGTAAACTGGGTATTGATATCCCAATAGTGCCTGGCATTATGCCAATTACCAATTACAGTAAATTGGCACGTTTTTCTGATTCTTGTGGTGCTGAGCTGCCTCGCTGGATACGCAAACAACTGGAAGCGTACGGCGATGATACGGCTAGCATTCAAGCCTTTGGTGCAGAAGTTATTACAAACATGTGCGAGCGTCTATTAGACGGTGGCGCACCTGGTTTGCACTTCTACACACTAAATCAAGCTGAACCGAGTTTAGCCGTTTGGGATAATCTCAAGCTTAACCGCTGAAACAAGGCCTAAGTGCCACTATAGCAATATACCTCCATCCAGTTTAATGCCCAGCGCAGGACATAATTCGTGGATGGGGTGCATAGTATTATCTATGCACTCGTATGGAGCATTTATAATTTTGCGCCCCAAAGTCGGCGGGTCGCCGACACACAGGAAGACTGCATGTCCTTTTCCTCCCTAGGTCTATCTCAGGCCCTGGTTAACGCCGTTGAAGCTGCCGGCTATACAACTCCATCGCCTGTGCAATTATTGGCGATTCCTCCGGCTTTGCAAGGCCGCGACCTGATGGTTGCTGCACAAACCGGTACCGGTAAAACCGGTGGTTTTGCGCTACCCATTTTAGAAATTCTGTTCCCTAACGGTAAGCCTGACCGCGAGCAGCGCCACCGTCCGCGCCAGCCGCGAGTACTGGTGTTAACTCCTACACGAGAGTTGGCCGCACAAGTGCACGACAGTTTTAGACTGTATGCTCGTGACTTACCTTTTGTTAGCGCCTGTATTTTTGGTGGCGTTGGCATGAACCCGCAAGTCAACGCGGTCGCCAAAGGTCTTGATGTCTTAGTCGCTTGCCCAGGTCGTTTACTGGATTTAGTTAACCAAGGCAAAATCGATTTAAGTGGCGTCGAGATTTTAGTTCTGGATGAAGCCGACCGTATGCTGGATATGGGCTTTATTCATGACGTGAAAAAAGTGTTGGCAAAATTGCCGAGCAAGCGCCAAAACTTGCTGTTCTCTGCGACCTTCTCGCAAGACATCACCAACTTAGCGGGCCGCTTACTACACAACCCTGAGCGCATTGAAGTCACGCCACCGAACACCACGGTTGAGCGCATTGAACAACGTGTGTTCCGTATTCAAGCGTCACTTAAGCGCGCACTGTTAGCGCACTTAATTACTATGGGTGCATGGGAGCAGGTGTTGGTTTTCACCCGCACCAAGCACGGTGCTAACCGCTTAGCGGAATACCTCGACAAGAATGGTCTAGCCTCTGCTGCGATTCATGGCAATAAAAGCCAGAATGCGCGCACTAAAGCCTTAGCCGACTTTAAAGCAGGCAGCGTACGTATCTTAGTCGCGACTGATATTGCTGCGCGTGGTCTAGATATCGACCAATTACCACACGTGGTGAACTTTGAACTGCCGAACGTTGAAGAAGACTATGTACACCGTATTGGTCGTACTGGTCGTGCCGGCCGTGCTGGTGAAGCCGTTTCTTTGGTGGCGCCTGATGAAGAGCGCTTGCTGAAAAGCATTGAGCGTATGACGCGTCAAAATATCGAAGAAGGCGACACCTTAGGTTTTGATCCAAGCAGTATTGAAATTGAAAAACCAGAAGCACGTGCACCTCGTCCAGTTCGTGGTAGTGGCCGCAGTAATACCCCGCGTGCGGCAACTGCAGACAAACCTAGAGGCAAACGCCCTGATGCGCGTCCGGCTGAACGTAGCGAAGGCAGCAGCACCGCCGCTAAGCCCGCACCACGTGCACGCAACTCTCGCAACACCCGTAATGAGCGTCCAGCGACTGCTAGCGCTAGCACAACACCCGCGCCATCAACGAATCGTGACCCTGAAGTGTTCCTTGATGATGCGATTGATAACTTCGGTAATAGTGTTGATTATGTCAGCCCTTATCAAAATAAAGGCCGTGGTCGTCGTCCCAATAGCAATGCGCCTGCTGCTGCCGGTGCACAAGCTCGTACAGCCCGCCCTGCGGCACGTACCGAGCGTAGCGCGAGTCCTGCCGCAGCCGATAAACGTCGACCTGCAGCAAAAAACCCGCGTAATAATCCACGTCGCGAAGACACGCGCTATGTCAGCAGCGAACCTGCTGTACGCGAAGCTCGCAGCGCACCACAACCTTTGATTATTCGTAAAGGTGAGCGTTTGCCAAGTCTTGAGCAACTGGAACAACTGGAGTCACGTTCACGCAAGGAAAAACCTGCGTTACTGACTTCGCATACAGATTAAGCCCTGACAAGCTGATCTGCGAATGCACAGAGCCCTCAATCGTTATCAATCACGATTGGGGGCTTTTTTTAAGCTAAAAACAGCCTAGATTTATAACGCAGTTTGACATGCGCCATAGACGCTTTATAAAAATAAAAACAAACAAACTGATACCATTGCGCTATATGTGATTTAGTACCCTTAAGGAACTCCCATGGAAACACCCTCTAAACGCAGTGAGACGATTAGTCCACCAGTGTTCTATACGTCCGCTATTCTTATTGCTGTACTGGTTTTATTTGCCGGCATTGCACCAGAAACTGCACAAAAATTTTTTGGCGATATGCAGGCATGGATCGTTGAAAACGTCAGCTGGTTTTATGTCCTTGCGGTTGCTCTCGTTCTGCTAGCCGCTATATTTATGGCGGTCAGTCGTTACGGTGATATCAAGCTCGGTCCAGACCACAGTCAACCGGACTATAAAAGCACCTCATGGTTTGCCATGCTGTTTTCTGCTGGTATGGGTATTGGCTTGATGTTCTTCGGTGTCGCCGAGCCGGTTATGCACTTTATTGCGCCACCAGTGGGTGACCCCAATACCGTAGAAGCCGCACGCGAAGCCATGAAACTGACCTTTTTCCACTGGGGTCTGCATGCTTGGGCTATTTACGCCGTTGTTGCGTTGATTCTCGCCTTCTTCTCTTACCGCCATGGCTTGCCGCTAACATTGCGCTCAGCGCTGTATCCATTAATTGGTGAGCGGATTTACGGCCCTATCGGCCATGCGGTTGATATTTTCGCCATCATCAGCACCGTTTTAGGTATTGCTACCTCGCTGGGTTACGGCGTTTTACAAATCAACAGTGGTTTTAACTACTTATTTGGCTTGCCGGTTGACACCAATATTCAAGTTATCTTAATTGTAGTGATTACTGCATTAGCCACGCTATCAGTGGCAACCGGCTTGGACAAAGGTATTCGGATTTTATCGGAAATCAACCTGTCCTTAGCGGTGATCCTCTTAGTTTTAGTACTGATGCTCGGTCCAACCGCGCTGCTGCTCAAAAGCTTTGTGGAAAACACCGGCGGTTATTTATCTGAGATAGTTAGCAATACCTTTAACCTGTTTGCTTACGAGCCAACCGACTGGTTAGGTGGTTGGACCCTGTTGTATTGGGGCTGGTGGCTCTCTTGGTCACCTTTTGTAGGTATGTTTATCGCGCGAGTTTCACGCGGCCGCACCATTCGTGAGTTTTTAACTGGCGTACTGCTGGTACCTACTGGTTTTACCTTCATGTGGATGACGGTGTTTGGTAACACCTCCATCAATATGATCATGAACCAGGGCATTACCAGCCTCGCGGATCAGGTCAACGCCGATACCTCCTTAGCCTTATTTGCGTTCTTAGAACACTTCCCTTTCTCCAGCGTACTGTCGATGGTCGCTGTCTGTATGGTGATTTTGTTCTTTGTCACCTCGGCTGACTCCGGCTCTTTAGTGATTGATATGCTCGCCTCTGGCGGTAAAACAGAAACACCGCTATGGCAGCGTATTTTCTGGGCCTCTTCAACCGGTATTGTCGCTATCACGCTACTGCTCACCGGTGGTTTAGGTGCATTACAGTCTGCAACCATTGCCAGTGCATTACCCTTCTCGATTATTTTACTGATATCGATTTGGGGCTTATTCAAAGCATTGCACCTTGACTCCACCAAGCGTGTGCTAAGGCATCAAAGTGCTACGCATTACTCGCGCAAACAGCAAAGCACTGGCGGCTGGCAACGTCGTCTACGCAGTATGGTAATGTTCCCGCGGCGCTCACACGTCAATCGCTTTATTGACGAAGTGATTCTGCCGGCTTTTGAAGAAGTCGCCGAAGAGTTGCGTAAGCAAGGCTATACCGTTGCGGTGGAAAGCCGTGACGATAAGCGTTGTAAGTTCGAAGTGCAGCATAACGAAGAAGTGAATTTCGTTTACGAAGTGCGCCCGCGTGCTTATGTGCGTCCTGACTTTATGGCGCAAGATGACGCGGATGAAGAGCGTGAAGAGCGCGAAGAACGCAAATACTTCCGTGCTGAAGTGCACCTGCTCGAAGGCGGTCAAGATTACGACATTATGGGCTGGGCTCGCGATGAAGTGATTGATGACATCCTTGATCAGTACGAACAGCACATGCACTTCTTGCACGTTGTGCGCTAACTTCACCGTTATCAAGGCACTCTGCTCGGAGTGCCTTGTCTTTTAGCCATAGGCTTATCAGCCACTGAAGGCTGCCTACTGCTGCTCGCCTCGCCACTTCAATGCTAGAATAGTGCCTTTCACGATTCGGGTCTGTTCATGTCTAAACTCAATCCGCGCCAACAAGAAGCAGTCAATTACATTAGCGGTCCAATGCTGGTGTTGGCCGGTGCTGGCTCAGGTAAGACCAGCGTGATTACCCGTAAAATTGCGTATTTAATTCAGCAATGCGGTTTCTCCGCGCGCCACATTGTTGCGGTCACCTTTACCAATAAGGCCGCCCGTGAAATGAAAGAACGGGTTTCTTCTTTATTACGCGGCGCTGAAGGCCACGGTTTAACCGTCTCGACCTTCCACAACTTAGGTTTAAATATCATCCGGCGTGAGCATGCTTTGCTCGGTTATAAGCCGGGCTTCTCGATTTTTGATGATTCTGATGTAAAAAGCTTACTCACCGATATCATGCAAAAAGAATACGCTGGCGACGATGGCGCTGATGAAGTTAAAAACCTCATCAGCAACTGGAAGAACAATTTAATCCTTCCCGAAGAAGCCTTAGAACTCGCACGCGGTGGCAAAGAACAAACCGCGGCCATTGTTTACAGTCACTATCAGCGCACACTAAAAGCTTACAATGCGGTGGATTTTGATGATTTGATTCTACAGCCGGTAAAGCTGTTTCAAAACCATCCAGAGGTGCTGGATAAGTGGCGCAACCGTATTCGCTATATGCTGGTGGATGAATATCAAGACACCAACACCAGTCAATATTTACTGGTGAAACTGCTGGTTAAAGAACGTGCGCAGTTCACTGTCGTCGGTGATGACGACCAGTCAATTTATGCGTGGCGCGGTGCCCGCCCAGAAAACCTCATGCAACTGAAAGAAGATTTCCCTTCATTAAAAATCGTCATGCTGGAGCAAAATTACCGCTCCACCAGCCGCATTCTAAAATGCGCAAATACTTTAATCGCCAATAACCCCCACGTGTTCACTAAAGAATTGTGGAGTGAGATGGGTCACGGTGATGAAATCCGCGTGATTCGTTGCCGTAACGAAGACGCTGAAGCCGAACGCATTGCCCTAGAGATTCTCACTGAGCACATGCGCACTCAACGTCCTTATAGTGATTTTGCCATTTTGTACCGCGGTAACTACCAAGCCAAGATTATGGAGTTGAAGCTACAAGTGCATAAAGTCCCTTATCGTTTATCGGGAGGCACCAGCTTTTTTGGACGTCAGGAAGTGAAAGACTTGATGTCGTATTTTCGTTTATTGGTCAATCCGGACGATGACAACGCGTTCTTGCGCGTGATAAATGTACCTCGTCGTGAAATAG
The DNA here is from genome assembly GCF_905120345.1 of Denitrificimonas caeni. GTDB lineage: Bacteria > Pseudomonadota > Gammaproteobacteria > Pseudomonadales > Pseudomonadaceae > Denitrificimonas > Denitrificimonas caeni_A. The sequence goes on from NZ_CAJHOA010000004.1 coordinate 273,442, forward strand.
GTTCGACCACTCTGGAAAAGCTCAGCGGTTATGCCACTGAGCGCAAAGTATCCATGTATGAAGCCTGTGCGGAAATGGGCCTCGGCGAACATTTAAGCGCGCGTTTCACTGAGCGTTTAGCACGCTTTAAACACTATATGGACACGCTACGCCAGCGCTGTTTTAGTGAAGATCCGATTGCCGCATTGAAAGAAATGATCATCGATATTGATTATGAAAACTGGATCAGGCAAAACAGCTCCAGTGAAAAAGCCTGCGAATATCGGATGAGCAACGTTTGGTTCTTAATTGAGGCGTTAAAAAACACCTTAGAACGTGATGACGAAGGCAAGATGACTATTGAAGAAGCTATCGCCAAGTTGGTATTGCGCGATATGCTGGAGCGCCAAGAAGAAGACGAAGATGGTGCCGAAGGTGTGCAAATGATGACCTTGCACGCCTCCAAAGGACTGGAGTTTCCTAGCGTTTATATTATGGGTATGGAAGAAGAAATTCTACCGCACCGCTCCAGTATTGAAGCCGATACCATTGAGGAAGAACGACGCTTGGCGTATGTGGGTATCACCCGTGCTCGACGCAATCTAGCCTTTACTTTTGCTAGTAAACGTAAGCAATATGGCGAAACGATCGATTGCACGCACAGCCGTTTTCTTAACGAATTACCTGCAGAAGACTTGCAATGGGAAGGTTTGGAAGAAGCCCCTGTCGAAGTTAAAGCCGCACGTGGCAATAATGCCTTAGCTGATATTCGCGCCATGTTAAAAAAATAATGTTAATGCCATCATTTATCTGTCATAAGGAATAGCGTTATTATTCAAAAATCCGCAAAAAACCCACTTAGTATGCAGCTGATCATCCTCCTCGCCTCTCTCAGTGCGTTGGTGGCTGCCGCGATAGACATGTACTTACCTGCTTTTCCCGTCGTCGCTACCAGCTTGAATATTAGCGAAGGGCAAGTACAACAAACTCTCACTGTGTTTCTGATTGGTCTAGGTATTGGTCAGGGCTTATATGGCCCCTTCCTAGACCGCTTTGGCCGACGACCACCCTTACTGATTGGTATCGCCTTATTTACCCTAGGCTCTTTAGCTGCTGCACTAACGACTAGCTTTGAAGGCTTGCTCTTTGCTCGATTCTTACAAGCGATTGGTGCAGCGGCAGGCTCAGTCGCCTCGCGTGCAGTGGTGACTGACACCTGTGACCCACAAAGCTCAGCCCGTATTTACTCAATGCTGATGCAGGTCATGATGATTGCCCCGATCACGGCACCGATGCTCGGCGGCTTGATTCTACTCTATGGCGAATGGCATCTGATTTTCTGGGCACTGGCTGTATTTGGTATTATCAGCGGTCTATTTACCTTGCGCTTGTTACCCGAAACTTTACCGGTTGAGCGCCGAGTGCCGCTGTCGATGCGCAGTATTGTGCGTAACTACGCGATACAGCTGAGTAATCCTAGCTTCCTCTTTTACACCTTAGCCACCAGCTGCACCTTGGGTTGCCTATTTATTTATATCAACAACTCACCGTTTATATTTATTAATATGTTTGCTCTGACGCCCAATCAGTTTAGCTACATCTTTGCCGCTAATGCGCTGGTGATGATTGGTATCAGCCAAATCAATCTACGCTTATTAAAACTGTACAGTGTCACACGGATTCTATTTATCGGCTTAGGCGGCTTTATTGCTATTGGTCTGCTACTGCTGGGTTTGGTGCAGTTGGGTTGGGCGGCGTTATGGAGCTATAGCATATTGCTCGGCTTAGGTATGGCTATGCTCGGTTTAATTACCGGTAATCTCACTGCAATGACCATGGCACATACCCAGCAACATGCCGGTATTGCCTCAGCATTGATGGGCTTAATCCAGTTTTTACTCGCCGCGACCATCGGTTTCCTAGCCAGCATTGCTGCGGCACCCTCTTTGTATACTCTGCCCGTCGCACTACTGGTGCTCGGTTTTGTTGCGGTGGGCCTATGCTTGATTGGCAGACGTTTTGCCCGGCAGGCAACACCTGACCCTTAGCCTGTCGCCAGCCAACGCACTGGCGGGTGTTCACCGCGATTAGATTGACGGATTGTCTTAGGAAGACATACATTGCAGGGTCTTGAAGAGTAACCTGCTGAAAATAAAACTGTACCTAGAAACAGTGCTTTAGCCGATATTCATACGGGCCTAAAAAACAATCAACCAAATACTCTCGTTCTGTTATTCATTCAAACAAGGAACACAGTTATCACCCAGCCAACGGCCAATAGCCCTCTCAGCTTACAACTGATTATCCTGCTTGCCTCACTCAGTGCACTGTCTGCTGCTGCAGTTGATATGTACTTGCCAGCATTTCCAACTGTAGCTAGTAGCCTCGGTATTACGGCAGGTCAAGTGCAACAAACACTGACGGTTTTTCTGATTGGTCTAGGCGTTGGTCAAGGCTTATATGGCCCATTATTAGATCGTTTTGGACGGCGAATACCCTTACTGATCGGCCTGAGCTTATTCGTACTCGGCTCATTAGCAGCAGCATTGACTACCAGCTTTGAAGGTTTGCTAGTCGCACGTTTCTTACAAGCGATTGGCGCCGCAGCGGGAGCAGTCGCCTCGCGAGCAGTAGTCACCGATACCTGCGACACGCACAGTTCCGCACGTATTTACTCGATGCTGATGCAAATGATGATGATCGCTCCGATCACCGCACCGATGCTCGGCGGACTCATTTTGTTATACGGTGAATGGCATCTTATCTTTTGGGTATTAGCGTTCTTTGGTAGCGCATGCTGGCTCTTTACCGCGCGCTTGCTTCCAGAAACCTTATCGGTTGAACGTCGCGTACCTCTGTCCACTCATAGCATCGTCCGTAACTATGCACTGCAGTTGCGCAACCCCAGCTTCTTTTTCTATACCTTGGCATCGGGCTGCATATTCGGCAGCTTATTCCTCTATGTCACAACCTCACCCTTTGTTTTCATCAGCATGTTTGGTCTAACCCCCACCCAATTCAGTTATATTTTTGCGAGCAACGCCATCGGCATGATTGTTATCGGTCAAATCAACTTACGCCTATTAAAGTACTACGGTGCCGCTCGGGTGCTTTTTATCGGTATCAGCTGCTTTATTGGCATCGGCGTTGTGCTACTAAGCTTAGTGCAGTTGGAGCGGATAGCGTTATGGAGTTACAGCCTGCTGCTGGGCTTAAGTGTCGCCATGCTGGGTATGATTCTCGGTAATTTAACCGCTCTGACTATGGCTCATACCCAGCAACACGCCGGTATCGCTTCAGCGCTGATGGGCTTAATGCAGTTCTTACTGGCCGCAATGATTGGCTTTTTGGTCAGCCTGACTGCGCCAACACTCAGCACTGTCCCGCTAGCATTGATAGTGTTTGGTGTTCTCTCGCTGAGTCTATGCGGGGTTGCTAGACGTTTTGCACGTCAGGCAACGCCTGATCCTTAAGCGCTGCTTAATGTGCTGATGTAACAAGTAAATTCGTTATAAGGGGGAGCAGATGAATTGCGCATACGCTCCCCCTTCAACCAGGTGAGTCATCTTTAATCAAAGGTGTTTTGACATAAAGATGCCGCCTCTCCAAATCCTTCAACTATCTGCTTATTTAAATCATTCAGACTTAAATTAAATCTATCCGCATAAACAGCTAAAGAGCTTGTGCTCATTTTTAAGTACCGTGCAAACAACATACAACCGCGTGGTTTATTATCTTCGCCTATTACTGAGTTATCACGTAATGCAAAATATGAATCGGAATAATGTAAAAACGCATCAACATAACAAGCTTTATAGGCTTGTTGTGCTTCATTATTTTTATCCTGCTTTTCAGCCACCATCTTTGACGCAGTACCCACGACACTGCCACACTCATAAATAGGCATTTCTCCTTGCCCTGCAGTGTCCCAAACGGCCTGAAAGCTTTTTTGGTAAGGTGTGGCTAAGTTAGGTTGCGTATTATTACTCGCTTGGCTCCAGCCACTTAATCCGAAACTCATGACAAATATCAATAACATCTTACTTTTCATCAAGCTCACCTTTATTTATTTCAATTTTTAAGTTTAATTTCAATAATACTGATTAAGAGCACCAATAAATATAAGTATATTTATTTATAAAGAGAAGCTCTTTCACCTATAAATTCCATCTTCCCTCTCCACGTAAATTGCGCAAAGCTTTTTACGATGAACTAGAGCGGTCGAATTCATCACCTGATAATCCACATCGTTGAACATTTTCCAATAAAGCTGTCAAACAAAGACCAGTCTGTGTTTTGCTTGGGTACAAAAATAACCATGCATAGACTCATCACTGAAAACTCAAATAATAAAGAGTAAAAGGATCAACCGAGCATGAAAATTATGCACTCGACCTACAAAAATACTGCTAGGCTCGTGACCTTATCCAGCTTAGCAATCACTGTTTGTCGAAGAGTACTTTTAAGCTCATACATTTTTATAGCTGCTCTTTAATCTGTAAAAACAGCTACCAAGCGCCCCTTGTGACTGTAGAAGACACCACTCTGCAGTTAAACACTGTTCTGTGAGACGCTTATGACTCTTGAAATTTTTCTCGTTTTGCTGATTACGCTGTCTGCTATGGTGCTTTTTGTTAGCGAAAAGCTGCGTGTCGATGCCATTGCTATTCTGGTGCTGGTCAGCTTAACGCTGTTAGATCTGATTAGCCCTAGCCAAGCGCTAAGCGGCTTTAGTAATCCAGCGACCATCACGGTTGCCGCCATGTTTATCCTAGCGGCCGGATTGCAAAACAGTGGTGCTCTTGGTGGCATCCAAAGACTGCTAGGTTCGGCACGCTCACCGCTGCATTTTATGCTAATGCTCTTCGGCTTAATCATTCTGATCGCCCCCTTTGTTAATAACACCGCTGTGGTGGCAATCTTTATTCCTATCGTGATTGCTGCCAGCTTAAAAGTCGGCCTGGCGCCTTCGAAAACATTAATTCCACTCTCCTACGTTGCACAAATGGCCGGCGTTTTTACCCTGATCGGTTCTTCAACTAACCTGCTGGTAAATTCGGTAGCCAAGGATCTGGGGCATCCAGGCTTTAGTATGTTCGAATTTTTACCTTTAGCAGCCATTTGCGCGGTCGCGGGCTGTCTGTACTTACTGACCTTTGGCCGTTGGTTATTACCTGATGTGCGCAGTGCCGATTTGGAAAATCTATACGAGTTTGGCCACTATATTAGCGAGCTAAAAGTCACCGAAGACTCAAAATTACTGGGTAGCACGGTTGAACAAGCTCAGCTGAGTAAAAACTACAATGTCTATGTTCTAGAGTTGTTACGTGAGGGTGAGAAGTACTGGTCGCCTCGCTCAGAAGAACTGCAAGTCGGCGACATTTTACTCACACGTGGTATCTGGTCTGATATTGAAGCACTGAAAGATGAACAAAAACTCGATTTCAACACACAAACCGATTTTCAACTGAAAGGTGAGAAACAAGACAAATCAGTCTTGGCTGAAGTGATGATCGCCCCGCAGTCACGTGCTGCTGGGCGTTTGCTGGCCGTGTTGAATCGCAGTTGGCGCTATAACGCTTCAGTAATGGGTGTGCAGCGCCGCGGGCAGGTCGTACGTAACCAGCTCAATAGTTTACGTCTGCGTATTGGTGATATTTTACTGATGGCTTTACCTGAAAAAGACCTTGCGGCACTGCGTAAAGATAAAAGTGTCATTGTTATTTCTCAGCGTGAAGCGACGCAGGACTATGGCTGGCGCGCGCCGTTTGCTGTTGCCATCATGGCCGCAGTGGTTACCGTGTCTGCACTGGGTTGGCTACCAATCGCACTCTCCGCACTCACCGGAGCCGTTGCCATGACACTGGCGGGTTGTATTCATGCCGATGATGTCTATGAAAGTACTGATTGGTCGATTGTGATCTTAATCGCTGGGCTGTTACCGCTCGGGATTGCCATGAGCAGTAGCGGTGCAGCACAATTTTTGGTGGATAACAGCATTGGTTTAGTCAGCCATTTAGGACCACATGTGGTGTTAGCGGTGCTTTACTTGATGGCTCTAGCGCTGGGTGAGCTGATGAGTAACTCCGCGGCAGCAGTCCTATTAACACCGATTGGTTTTTCTACGGCGCTGCTAATGGAGGCTGACCCAACCCCTTTTCTGATTGCCATTACCTTCGCCGCTTCGACCAGTTTTATGACCCCGGTAGGTTATCAAACCAATATGATGGTCTACAGCGCTGGCGGCTATAAGTTTAGCGATTTCATTAAGGTGGGTTTACCGCTAAATATGATTTTCTGGATCTTGGGCGTTATTTTCATTCCGATGTTTTGGCCGTTTTAAAAACACATATGAAAAGCTATTTATTCTTGTTGATAAGGACTTAAGCATGAACAAGCCAGATTTAAAAACAGAACTACGCGAGGCTTGGAATGAGTTCAATCAACTGATTATTAAATTGACTCCAGATTTTATTTATAAGATTTATAAAAATAAGCCCGTATTTTGGCTATTGCTGATTTTTGCCATAACCTTAGAAATCGTTATAGGTTTCTGGATTTATGGTTATTGGATTACACCTCAGAGTGAGATAGTAAAATGATTCGTATCGTTATATTTATATTTTTATTTATCATTTATATAGCTTTTAAAATAATACAAAAAACAGCACAGAAAACTATCGACACAGGTAAAGACGCTTACGACTCAATAAGAAATAGCAACAATTTTGAAGAGGCCTATCGTAACTTTTCAACCAACAGGTTTGCTCGAGCACGCTTAGGCATCCCCGAAGAAGTTATCGCTTTAATGGCTAAAGTATCTATCAGCGACGGCAAGACCAGTGGGCTTGAAGTTGAATACATGAGCGATATGATTAAAGCGATTGCTGCGGCAATGCTGGCGTCAGGGATGAGTGCGCCAGTTGTCGAAGGCGTTAAAACTCGATTATTTGAGCTCGCCAATCAAGCCAAGAAAGACGCTAATCCTGTGTCTTTCTATTGTGCAGAGCTTTCGCAGTCCAGCAAAGAAATTAGAACTCGGGCGTTTATGCAAATTTTGTCATTTGCCAGCCTTGACGGCTTATCAAGCAAGACCTCAGCCTTACTTTATGAAATTGGAGCCTGTTTAAGATTTACCACAGAGGAGCTCAATCATTTCATTAACAACCTTATGGGTAAAAACACCTCGCAAAATAATTCCATACAAGATCCATATCAGGTACTGGGCTGTAATGAATCTGATGAGTTCAGTGTCATAAAACAAGCTTACCGCCGTTTAGTTAAGCAACACCATCCCGACTACATGCATAGCAAAGGTGTGGATGACAGTGAAATTCGCAAGGCAACCGAACGAATGCAAGAAATAAACACGGCCTACGAAGAAATAAAAAAGCGCAGGCATGTTTAAATAACTCTAATGACTCTTAGCCCTTAGCCCTTAGCCCTTAGCCAAGCTCAGTCCAGCAACTCAATGCCCAAGCTCTCCAGCAAGTAGACCGCTTCATGTTTAGAAAACTTAGCGCCTTTCACTTGGTTTTCTAAGACATTGATTGAGTATTGTGTGGCTTCGGCAAAATTTGCGGATTGTAAATTGGTGCGCATAAACAAGCTGTGAGTAAAATCGCTGTAGGTCATCACTGCATGGGAAAAATCGCCTTCACGAAAATCCACATCATGTACTTTACATTCATCTAACACGAGGCCTTGTAAGGTCAGGCCAAAAAAGGATGAATCGTTCAGAATGCTTTGACGAAAGCTGATTTCAAAATCTTTATGATAAGCAGACCAGGTCGCACGCGTCCAATCAACGCCAACCAATTTGCACTCTAGAAAACTGATCGTGAAGAGTCGCGTATAAGGCACGCTGATTAAACTCAACTGGCAACGGGTAAAGCTACAGTTAATAAAATTGCAGCTTTCGAATGTTGCACCGCTAAAATTACAATCAACAAAAATACATTCTTCAAATTCGCTACCGACGCAGATCCAATCCGCCAGATCTAAATTCTTAAACGTCTCTTCAAAATACTGCTGCTTATTTTCTATTGTGTTCAATGCAACCTCAACTTACATGCATGACTCTGCATAGATACATTTAAAATGGCAAGACGCTAGCATCCCAGTTCAACAATGTACCACTGTGCTCCGGTGTCAGCGCATCACGCACTTGTAGTAGACGCTGGGCGGTCTGCTCTGCTGTTTGTAGCTGACCCTGCGGTAGATTGCGTTGAAACGGCTCTGACAGCGGTGTATCGGTAGTACCTGGGTGTACAGCAACAATACACGCGCTAGGGTTGAGTCTAGCCACTTCAAGGCTGACATTTTTCACCAACATATTCAGCGCTGCTTTACTGATGCGATAGCTGTACCAGCCGCCTAAACGATTATCGGTAATACTGCCCACTTTTGCGCTAAGCACTAACACTTTAACCTGTGGCGTGCGACTTAAATAACCAAATAAACTGCGTAGATACTGCGCGGGAATAATCACATTGCTGTGTAAACGTTGCGCCAATTGCTCACTATCTAACTGACGGATAGTTTTCTCTGGCATAGCGTTGGCATCATGCAGAACACCATTACAGATAAAAATCGTTTCGGGTTGCTGCTGCAAAGCGTGCTCAATGCACTGCTGACTGCTGTCTTCGCTTTGTAAGGCATCTTGATACCAGAACCATGCGCTATGGTCCGGCGCAGACTGGCGGCTGATCACACTCACAAGCGCACCATCAATGCTGCACTGCTGCGCTATCGCTTGACCAATATGGCTGCCACCGCCAATAATCAAAATGGATTTAGACATAGACATGCATTTATCCCCTATTGCGTATTCACTGTATGACTATTGCGCCACTTTAGCCTGATGCAGCGATGAACTGTAGAACAGGGTCTACTCGATTCTGCCTGACTGATCATTAGACAATAAAAAAGGCGACTGTTTAAGGTCGCCTTTTTGTCATCCTGAAGCTATCTATTACGCAGCAATACTGCCTTTAAGTTTCTTCATAGCATTTTTTTCCAACTGACGAATACGCTCTGCAGATACGCCATATTGTGCAGCAAGATCATGCAGCGTGACTTTCTCATCAGATAACCAGCGTTGCTGCAAAATATCACGACTGCGTTCATCCAGCTCACCTAACGCTTCGTGTAGGCTGCTACTGTCATTATCAGTCTGATTAGACGCTTCCAACTGTAAAGCTGGATCATAGCTGTGATCTTCTAAATAATTAGACGGCGACTGATAGGCGCTTTCATCATCGTCACTATCGGACGGATCAAACGACATATCATGTCCGGTTAAACGGCTTTCCATTTCACGCACTTCACGTGCTTCGACACCCAATGAGTCAGCTACAGCAGTGACTTCATCATTGGTCAGCCACGCTAAGCGTTTCTTATGGCTGCGTAAATTAAAGAACAATTTACGCTGTGCTTTAGTGGTCGCAACTTTAACAATGCGCCAGTTGCGTAACACATATTCGTGAATTTCAGCTTTAATCCAGTGCACAGCAAAGGATACTAAACGCACACCCATTTCTGGGTTAAAACGCTTAACAGCTTTCATTAAGCCGACGTTGCCTTCTTGAATTAAATCGCCTTGCGGCAAGCCGTAGCCTGAATAACTGCGCGCGATATGCACCACAAAACGTAAGTGGGCCATAACCATTTGGCGGGCAGCATCTAAATCCTGGTGATAATACAAACGCTCACCCAAGTCACGCTCTTGCTCAACGGACAGTACCGGAATCGAGTTGACTGAGTGTATATAAGCCTGCAGGTTCGCACCTGGGCTCAACATTTGAGCGGTTTGTAATGCAGTCGTGGTGGTCATAAATATCCTCCAACGGGTGACAATATCTTAAACAATACTATTAAATATAAGACGGCAATGACGCCATAAAGTTCAATGCTTGTCGCGTATAAAAGACGCGCAAAGCCTTATCTCATAACGTTGAACAACTAACGCGGTGATAATTCCCGCAGGTGCCGTGCCACAGCCAACCAAGCACCGATGTAACCCAGTAATACTGCACCAAGTAATAATGAAAAGCCATCTTCAATTGGCACACCGGATAAACTGAACTCACTGCCATACAATTGCGCCAGCTGCACCACTGAATCATTCAGCCAATTCAGCCCATAGGCCAGTAGCAGCCAAGCCATCACTCCACCGACTAGGCCATATAAAACGCCCATATACAAAAACGGACGTCGTACATAGCCATCAGTACCACCCACCAGCTTAATCACTTCAATTTCAGTACGGCGGTTTTCAATATGCAGACGAATGGTATTACCCACCACCAACAATAACGCAGCAATCAGTAAAACTGATAACCCAAAAATAAATTGCTCACCCATTTGTAAAATTGCCGCTAGGCGCTCAATCCACATCAGATCGAGCTGGGCTTGCTGCACTTTTGGCATGTTTTTCAGTTCATCCAGTAACGCTACCAAAGCATCTTTATCAATCACTTCAGGGGTTACTAAAATACTGCCGGGTAACGGATTGTCTGGCAGCTCACGTAAGGCTTCACCTAAACCAGACTGTTCTTGAAACTCGGTCAGTGCCTGCTCTCGACTGATCCACTGTGCTTCAGCCACATGCTCATGTTCGGCAATCTTATCGCGCAGCAGTTCGCCATAGGTGTCGCCAGCATCCAACTCTAGGAACAGTGAAATTTGTGCTGCACGCTGCCATGAGCCACCGAGCTGACTGACATTTTCTAACAATAGCGCTAAGCCCATCGGTAAGCTTAAAGCCACCGCCATCACTAAGCAGGTGAAAAAGCTACCCAACGGCTGTCGAACTAAACGGCTGGTACTGTCAACGCAGCTGGCACGGTGATTTTCCAACCACGCGCGCAACTGATTACGAAACCCTCGGGTATCCGATAACGTTGCTTGCACTTGGTTTTTTGTCGTGGCACCGACACGCTCGCCGGGCTGGTCTGGGGTTACGCGGGCAGAACTCATTACACAGCCTCTCCATCGCCAATTAAGCGTCCACGTTGCAAGGTCAGCATGCGGTGGCGCATGCGTGCAATTAAGGCTAAATCATGACTGGCAATTAATACCGTGGTCCCCAACTGGTTGATATCCTCAAACACAGACATGATTTCTGCAGCTAAACGCGGATCAAGGTTTCCAGTCGGCTCATCGGCCAACAATAAAGCGGGTTGATGGACAATGGCCCGAGCAATGCCTACTCGCTGCTGTTGACCGGTGGACAGATCGGTTGGTGCTTGTAGGGCTTTATCTTTTAAGCTGACACGCTCAAGTGCCAAACTGACACGCTGATTAATCTCGTCTTGTGGTAAACCCAAGATCTGTAAGGGCAAGGCGACATTAGCAAAGACACTGCGATCAAACAACAACTGGTGATTCTGAAACACCACGCCAATTTGGCGGCGCAAAAAGGGAATCTGCGAATTAGTGATGGTGGCTAAATCTTGCCCTGCTAGGAGCAACTTACCCGCAGAGGGACGCTCCATCGCCAACAGTAAGCGCAACATGGTACTTTTACCCGCCCCAGAATGACCGGTAACAAATAAGAACTCACCACGGCGCACACGAAAACTCAACTCATGCAAGCCAACATGCCCGTTGGGGTAACGTTTTGCGACCTGCTCAAATCGAATCATGCAGAATCCTTTTCGGCAAACAGAGCTTTAACAAAATCATCGGCAACAAAATCACGCAAATCATCAATGCCTTCACCCACGCCAATATAGCGCACGGGGATACTGAAGTGCTTAGCCAAAGCAAAAATAACTCCACCTTTGGCGGTGCCATCCAGTTTAGTCAAAGCTAAGCCGGTTAAAGGAATCGTTTGATTAAACTGGCGGGTTTGATTGATTGCGTTCTGTCCAGTTCCCGCATCCAGTACTAACAGCACTTCATGCGGCGCGCTGTCATCCAGCTTACTCATCACCCGAGCGACTTTGCGTAACTCTTCCATCAAATTATCTTTAGTGTGCAAACGCCCTGCTGTATCAGCAATCAGCACATCAACACCACGTGATTGTGCCGCTTGTACCGCATCAAAAATGACTGAGGCTGAGTCAGCGCCGGTATGCTGAGCAATCACTGGGATTTTATTGCGCTCACCCCAGACTTGCAGCTGTTCAACCGCGGCAGCACGGAAGGTATCCCCCGCCGCCAACATGACTTTCTTACCTTCTTTTTGCAGGCGTGACGCCATCTTCCCGATGGTCGTTGTTTTACCGGCACCATTGACGCCGACAACTAAGATGACATACGGCTTTTTATTGGCCGTTATGCTTAATGGCTGCTCAACCGGACGCAGTAATTCGGCCATTTCCACTTGTAAGGCTTGGTACAACGCACCACTATCAGCCAGCTCTTTACGGGCGACGCGCCGCGTTAAGTTGCCCATAATTGCTGCAGTGGCTTCCATACCAACGTCAGCCGTCAGCAGACGGGTTTCCAGCTCTTCGAGCAGATCATCATCAATTTCTTTTTTACCCAAAAACAAGCTGGCCATGCCTTCGCCAAGGCTGGAGCTGGTTTTTGACAGACCTTGCTTTAAGCGCGCAAACCAACCGACTTTATTGCCTTGCGGTTTACTTTGCCCAGCGAGATTAGCGGCCAGTGCAGGAACATCAGCGTCTATGACTGCTGTTTCAGTTACCACGACAGCTGTCGACTTCGGCTCGGCAGCAGGAGCAGGAGCAGGAGCAGGTACAAGAGTATCCTGACGCTCTGATTGAGCAAAGTCCGCAGGCGCAACCTCTGTGCTTACAGCGGTATAAGATTCTTGATCCTGCGGCTCGAGTACTGGTGCAGACTCAAGCTCAACAACGGCTACGGTCTCCGGCTCAACAGTGACTAATAGCGGTTCAACGCTGACAAGAACCTCAGGCTCTACCGGTAGCTCGCAGTCCTCAGCTTCAGCTACTGAGGCTGTCATCTGCTCAGTATCAGCCTCGACAACAGACGGCTCAACTGTTACCGATTGCTCAGGTTCCGCAGCTGGCGTAGGCTCAACTGCGCTAGACTGTTCAGCCTTTGGCTCAGTCTTCTTTCTGCCAAACCAAGAAAACAGACCTTTTTTAGCAGGCGCTGCAACGTCAGCCTGCGAGTCTGTAGAGGGTACTGAATCAGCGCTAGACGCTGGTTTTTTTGATTTTTTGTCGTCGCCGGAACCAAACATAGAAAAAGGCTATCTCAGCTATTCACCACACCGACACCCATTTTTAAATAAAAATATGCCAATGTGGTGGTTAATAAAATGGTTGCGTATCCTAGCATCTCTAAGCCTCTGGTAGCTAAACTCAGAGTGCAGTTTAAAAGGTTTAAACATGAATACTTATTTACGTTACATCGTACTATTTTTATCCAGTGCTGTTATCACACCCTTAATGGCACAAAGCGCTACCACCGAGTTCAGTTTAGACAACGGACTTAAGGTCATTGTTCGCGAAGACCACCGTGCTCCTGTGGTGGTGAGCCAACTATGGTACAAAGTCGGCTCCAGCTACGAAGTTCCTGGCAGCACCGGTCTCGCTCACGCGCTAGAGCATATGATGTTCAAGGGTAGCAGCAAATTAGGCCCAGGCGAATCTTCGCGTATTTTACGCGAGCTTGGCGCCGAAGAAAACGCTTTTACCAGTGATGATTACACTGCCTATTACCAAGTATTGGCCCGTGATCGTTTAGAGGTCGCTCTGGAAATGGAAGCCGATCGACTGGCCAGTTTAACCTTGCCAGAAGATGAGTTTATCCGCGAAATTGAGGTCATCAAAGAAGAGCGCCGGATGCGCACCGATGACCGCCCCAGCGGACTCGCCTACGAGCGCTTTAAAGCCTTAGCTTATCCAGCCAGTGGCTATCACATCCCCACCATTGGTTGGATGCACGACCTAGATCGTATGACCATTACTGATTTGCGCGAATGGCATGAACGCTGGTACTCGCCCAATAACGCGACTTTAGTCATCGTTGGTGATGTGCAGCCTGACGAAATCAAAACCTTGGTCACGCGCTATTTTGGCAAAATCCCAGCACGTCCTTTACCAGCAGTGAAGCAACCACTGGAACTGGCAGAGCCTGGGCAACGCAGCATCACCTTGTATCTAAAAACTCAGTTGCCCAGCTTAATGATGGGCTTTAATGTGCCCAGCTTAGCCAGCACTGACAAACCCAACGAAGTGCATGCGCTACGCTTAATCAGCGCCTTACTGGATGGCGGCAATAGCGCACGCTTGCCTGCACAACTGGAGCGCAAGCAAGAGTTGGTGGCTGGAGCCTCGGCTTGGTATAACGCTTTTTCTCGCGGTGACAGCCTGTTTGTTTTATCCGCCACCCCGAACGTGCAAAAAGACAAAACCTTGGCACAGGTTGAAACGGGTATTTGGCAGCAACTGAAACAACTGCAAGAGACAGCGCCGAGTGCAGCTGAATTAGCTCGCGTACGGGCTCAAGTACTCGCCTCTGAAGTCTATGAACAAGACTCGATCACCAGCCAAGCGACACAAATCGGTCAGCTGGAAAGTGTCGGTCTCTCTTGGCGTGTTAAGGACAGCGATTTAGCTGCATTAGAAGCGGTCACTCCAGCAGATATCCAAGCAGCTGCACAAAAGTTTTTTACTGCAACACGACTTACCACAGCTTATATTCACCCTGAGGAGGCACGCCCATGATGTCCCTGCGTATGCTTAGCACCGGCCTTATCAGTGCTGCCTTAATTTTCAACGCGGGCTGCAGCACCTTAGAAAGCGCGCAATCAACTTTACCTGCCCCTGTCGAGCAGCGTATTAGCAGCTTGGCCGCGCTGTCCAAGCAAAATCCAGTCACGCGGACGCTCGATATCCAAGAGTGGCAGACCTCCGCCGGTACTAAAGTTTTATTTATGGCCGCACCGGAATTACCGATGTTTGATTTGCGCTTAACCTTTGCCGCCGGTAGCAGTAAAGATCAACAGGCCTACGGCTTAGCCAGTCTGACCAATGCCATGCTCAATGAAGGCACCGGTACTCTAGATGCAGGGCAAATCGCGACACGTTTTGAAGACCTCGGTGCTGAATTTTCCAGTGGCTCATACCGTGATATGGCTGTTGTGACCTTACGCAGTCTCAGCGATCCTAAGCTAAGCACCCCCGCTTTAGAATTATTGAGCCAAGTCGCAGCGCAGCCAAGTTTTCCAGCCAACTCATTGGCACGGATTAAAAACCAACTGCTGGCAGGCTTTGAATACCAAAAACAAAACCCCGGCCAACTCGCCTCATTAGCGCTGTTTGAGCAACTGTATGGTAAACACCCCTATGCCCACTCTAGCTCGGGTAATGCCGAATCAGTGCCTGTAATAACCCGTCAACAATTACAGAATTTTCATCGCACCTACTACAGTGCAGAAAATGCACAGATTGCTCTAGTGGGTGACTTAACGATTACGCAAGCCAAAGCCATCAGTGAAACAGTCTCCGCCCGTTTGCCTCGCGGCACTGCGGCAGCCGTCACAGCAAAACCAATCGCAACCAAAGCGTCCACGACACACATTGAGTTTCCTTCAACACAAACCCATATTCTCTTAGCACAACTCGCAGTGAAACGTGGCGACCCTGATTATCCTGCGCTGTTTTTAGGTAATCAGATTCTCGGTGGTGGTGGCTTTGGTACTCGGTTAATGGAAGAGGTGCGTGAAAAACGCGGCCTAACCTATGGCATTTACTCCAGCTTCAGTCCCATGCAAGCGCCTGGTCCCTTTATGATTAACGTGCAGACTCGCGCACCACTCAGTGAGGCCACGTTGCAACTGGTACAAGAGCTCTTGCGCGATTACATTAGCAATGGCCCCACCGCAGCAGAACTGGCGGATGCTAAACGCGAAAGCCTTGGCAGCTTCCCTCTCAGCGCCGCCAGTAACTCAGCCATTGTCGGTCAGCTGGCCGCCATTGGTTTCTATGATATGCCGCTGACCTGGATGAGCGACTTTATGCAAGATTTGCAAAAACTCAGCGTGGCCGATGTACACGCGGCGTTTAAACGCCATCTTGATCCTGAGCAATTGGTGATTGTTACCGCTGGGCCAACCGTTGCACAGTTACCCCTGCCCGAGCCGGTTGAGCGCTCAGAGCAAACCGCACCTGTGGAGCGCCAGCACTAATGGCTAAGACAGCAACTAAAGCAACGCGTAGCAGCCAAGTTCGTATTATTGGTGGGCAATGGCGCTCCCGTAAACTCAACGTACCGGAGGCGCCAGGCTTACGTCCGACGCCTGATCGCGTGCGCGAAACGCTGTTTAACTGGCTCGCCCCTTATATCCAAGGTGCCCGCGTGCTAGACGCTTTTACCGGTAGCGGTGCTCTGTTTCTGGAGGCTATGTCGCGTGGCGCCAGCACAGGCTTAGCACTGGATTCCAATAGCGATGCGATTAACAACCTGCGCAGCAACCTCGCCTTACTGCAGTGCGATAACGCTGAGGCGCTACGGGTTGATGCCTTGCAGTATCTGGGCTCCAGTAGCGAGCAAGGTTTTGATATTGTCTTACTCGACCCACCTTTTCACCAAGATCTGCTGTTAAAAACCTGTGAGCTGTTAGAAGCCAATCACTGGCTCAATCCGCGCGCGTGGATTTACACCGAAAGCGAACAAGCACCCTCGACCTTAGGTGTACCCAACACGTGGCGTTTGCATCGGGAAAAACATAGCGGACAGGTACACTATGCGCTCTGGCAAACGCTTGCTTAAGCTTTGCTTGCTGACTTAATTCAACAAATCCAGTAACTTACTTATTTTTAATGATGTCATTGGGGTTAGTCGTGGAATCTTTAAAGGGCAAGCTGGCTCTGGGTGTTTTAAAACTGATTGCTTTATTACCTTGGCGCGGCGTGCAAGCTCTGGGTGGCGCAGTGGGTTGGCTGATGTGGAAAATACCGAACCGCTCACGCGAGATTGCCCGTCTTAACCTCAGCCACTGCTTCCCAGAACTGAGCACTGACGACATCGATCAACTGACCGGACGCAGTCTCAAAGGTATTGGTAAATCGTTTACCGAAAGTGCCTGCGCGTGGATTTGGCCACCCGCTAAAACGCTAGAGTACATCCGTGAAGTCGAAGGCTTAGACGTGCTGCAAGAAGCGCTGGCCAGTGGCAAAGGTGTGGTGGGTATTACCAGTCACCTGGGTAACTGGGAGGTGCTCAATCACTTTTACTGCGCGCAATGTAAACCTATTATTTTCTACCGCCCGCCCAAACTAAAAGCACTGGATGACTTATTAAAGACTCAGCGCGTACAACAAGGTAACCGCGTCGCACCCTCGACCCGCGAAGGTATTATTAGCGTGATTAAAGAAGTGCGTAATGGCGGTTCAGTGGGCATTCCTGCTGATCCAGAACCCAGTCGCAGCGCAGGTGAGTTTGTCCCGTTTTTAGGCACCACGGCACTGACCAGTAAGTTTGTAGCGAGCATGCTCGGGGGCAAACAAGACAAAGTCAGCGCAGTGTTTTTACATGCAATCCGCCTCGAAGACGGCAGCGGTTTTAAAGTCATTTTGGAAGCGGCGCCAGAGGCCATGTACAGCACCGATGCGTACACCTCAGTCAGCGCCATGAGCGATGTTCTGGCCAGCTACGTACAGCGCTGGCCAGATCAGTACATGTGGACGATGAAACGCTTTAAGCAGCGTCCAGAAGGCGAAAAGCGTTGGTACTAAGCCTGCTCAGCATGCTCGATAAAGCCTAACCGTCCTCTGCCGCTAAGCTTTATCGAAATCCAAATCCAAATCCTACTGAGCCGACATCGTTAGGCGGTTAAGCTGCGTCTAAAGCGTAGCAAAGCAATGAGGAAAAACACCACCCCAATCGCGATCAACGCCAGCATTTCTGGCCAGACTAGAGCAAGCCCAGCATCTCTAAATAAGATTGCTGTGGATAAACTGACAAAGTGTGTGGTCGGCGACAGTTGCATCACCCATTGCAGCCAAACGGGCATACTGTCGAGCGGCGTAACACCACCCGATAACAGGATCATCGGCATCACCACAGGGATGGCCAACAAGCCAAACTGTGGAATCGAGCGCGCCAAAGTGGTTAAGAAAACGGCAAGGGAAGTACTGGCAAACAAATACAGCCCAGTTACCAGCAAATATAAGCCCATGGAGCCAACCAAAGGCACACCCAAGGCCTTTTTCACAATCAACTCAAGCGACAACCATGTACAGAGCACCACCACCAACAAGCTGGTCCATATTTTTGCTAACATAATTTCAAAGGCAGTCAACGGCAGCACCAGTAAATGCTCTAAGGTGCCATGCTCACGCTCACGCAATAACGCCGTACCGGTCAGTAAAATAGCCAGAATAGTAACGTTGTTAATAATCTGAATAATCGCCAAAAACCAACCACTTTGCATATTGCTATTAAATAATGCCCGCGTTGTCAGCTTAATCGGCTGCTCTATCTCAACGCCGCTTAATTGCTGTAATTCACGTTGAAAAATACGCCCCATATAGCCTGCACCCATAAAGGCTTGGCTCATCGCCGTGGCATCCACATTGACCTGCAATTCAGGCTGTTTACCGGCGAGTAGATCTGCCTGAAACCCCACTGGCACATTGATCACAAAGGTATAACGACCGCTATCCATGACCTCATCAATTTGCGCATAAGGCAACATCACTGGAGTTTTAAACTCAGGTGGACGTAACACTTCCGCTAACTGCCGCGACAAACGACTATCATCTTCATCAACAATGGCCACACTGGCATTGTGCACACCCACGGACGAACCAGATGCGGGCATATAGATCGCCGCACTAAAGGCATACAACATAAACAGCAACAACACTGAGTCATAACGCAGGCTGATCAGTTCTTTAATGCCTAAGCGGTAAATATGAGAGAGCTTATTCATTGCTTAGACCTCCTGCTTTTTCAAAAGAAGCAAACTTAAGCCAGTAAAGGCCAAGAAAAAGCCCAGCAAAGCTAAGCATTGCAGCCAGAGATCACGCAAATTCAGCGCTTTAGTAAAGGTGCCCACGGCAATATCCAAGAAATATCCGGCGGGGAATAAAACCCCCATCCAGGCGGAGCCACCATCCAATGAGGAGCGCGGGGTAATCAAGCCGGAAAATTGAATAGTCGGTAATGTGGTCAAAATCATCGTTCCTAAAATCGCAGCAATTTGCGTTTTAGTAACTGTGGACACCAACAAACCAAAGCTTGTCGTAGCCAAGACATACAGCACACCACCCACCGCTAAGGCCACACCACTGCCTTTCAACGGAACATCAAACAGCCAACGGTTAATTGCCACTAACAGAGCAAGATTAAGCAAGCTCACCACGACGTAAGGTATTTGCTTACCGAGTAAAAACTCTAAACGAGTTAACGGCGTGGCATAAAAGTTGGTGATAGAGCCCAGTTCTTTTTCACGCACCACGCCTAATGCAGTCAGCATCGCGGGAATAAACACTAAAATCAGGGCCATCACCCCGGGGCCAATGGCATTGACGCTACTGACATCTTGGTTATAGCGAAAGCGTGTCTCTAAACGCACCGGCTGCGCTAGAGCAGGCACGGCAGCGCTGCCTTCGTCACGCAAACGCTGCAAACTCTCTTGGTGTACGGCCTGCACATAACCGCGACTGGTTTCCGCACGAAATGGCATACCGCCATCCAGCCACACACCCACTTCAGGATGACGGCCGGCATATAAATCACGACCAAAACCTGCGGGAATTTCTATCGCCAACTTAATATCAGCACGCTGTAAACGCGCATGTAAATCTTGCATATCTTTTAAAGGTTCGCGCTCAGCAAAATAGCGCGAGCCACGATAGGCTTCTAAATAGGCACGACTTTGCGCAGTATTGTCTTGATCTAGGGTAGCAAAGGCTAAGTCTTCAACATCAAGGGAAATACCAAAGCCCAAAATAATCATCATAAAAACTGCGCCCAGCAAAGCAAAACCTAAACGGACACGGTCCCGCAGCAGTTCTTTGCTTTCTCGTACCGCTAACGCGCGGGTCCGTTTTAAGCTAAAACCACGCCGAGGGATCGAGGTTAAGGCGGCCGTTGCGGTACTGGCCAACTCTTGTTGCTGATCACTGAGCCCTTGCGCTTCTTGTAAGCAGGTGACAAAGGCATCTTCAAGGGTCGCACCGGCAAACTGCTGCTGCAGTTCAGCAGGTGTGCCTACCGCAAGCACTTTCGCCGCGTGCATCAAAGAAATACGATCGCAACGCTCTGCTTCATTCATAAAGTGCGTAGAGAGGAAAATCGTTACCCCTTGCTCGCGAGACAATTCAAACAACAAACGCCAGAAATCATCCCGTGCGGCAGGGTCAACACCCGATGTTGGTTCATCAAGAATGAGCACTTCAGGCTCGTGGATCACGGCAACGGCCAAAGATAGACGTTGGCGTAAACCCAGCGGCAACGCGCCCGCTTGCTCATGCTTATACTCGTCTAACTCAAAGCGTTGAATCAGGCGCTGCGCACGCTCGGCACCAACCTCTTTGGGCAGATCAAACAAATGCGCATGCAACTCAAGATTTTGTAGCACCGTCAGTTCGCCATACAACGAAAAGCTTTGCGACATAAAGCCAACACGTTTACGGGTGGCGAGATCATCAGCATCCACCGACTTACCCAACAACCAAGCTTCGCCTTCTGTGGCAGGCAGTAAACCAGTGAGCACCTTCATGGTGGTGGTTTTACCGCAACCGTTGGAGCCTAAAAAGCCAAAAATCTCACCACGCTCAATCTCAAAACTAACTTTATTTACTGCGGTAAAATCGCCAAAGCGTAATGTGAGATCGGTGGCTTTGATCGCAATATCATGCTTATCCGGCGAAAAAGGGCTGATCTGTAACGGTTCAACTGCGCTTGCACCATCACCTTGATAATGGGTAAAGGCGTCATCGAGTTTACCGCTAGGCGTTACCGTCGCCAGCTCTTGGGTCGCACCAGAGGCAATCAAGCGTCCGCGATCCATCATTAAGCAATGTTCAAATTGCGCGGCTTCTTCCATATAGGCCGTCGCCACTAACAAGGTCAACTGCGGACGATCACTGCGCACTCGCTCAATCAAGTCCCAGAAATGTCGACGTGAAAGTGGATCGACACCGGTAGTGGGTTCATCCAGAATCAGTAAGTCGGGGTCATGGATCAACGCGCAACACAGCCCTAACTTTTGCTTCATACCGCCAGATAACTTACCTGCCGGTCGATCAGCAAAGTCAGTGAGATCAGTCGCCGCCAGTAAACTGGTCATGCGTACTTCACGCTCCTCACGACTTAAGCCAAATAACGTCGCGAAAAAACGAATATTTTCAACAATGGACAAATCAGGATAGAGGTTATGGCCCAAGCCCTGCGGCATAAAGGCAATGCGTTGGTACAAAGTCGCGCGATGACGGCGTTTATTAATCGGACCAGCCAACACCTCAAGCTCGCCTTTTTGCAGGATTTTCACCCCGGCAATTAAGCCGAGCAAACTGGATTTACCCGCACCGTCGGGACCAATCAGGCCACAGCGACTGCCCTCCGGCAGACTAAAACTGACATCCTCTAACGCACGTTGTTTGCCATAACGATGAGATATATGCGCGCCATTAATAACTTGCGTATCCATGCTTTACCTAACTGATTAACCCATTCACGACTCTGCTCTCACCGGCACAGTGCCAGCAAGCGCCTTCGACTGTTTGCTGACGTAGCAGTCTTACTGCATCGCCTCAGGCCAAGCAATCGTGGCATCTCGGCGTACATAGGCAGAGCCCGGCATACCCGGCTTGGCTTGCGGTGTAGCAGCAGGATCAGTCAAACGCAGCTTGACGCGAAACACCAGTTTCTGGCGTTCATCACGGGTTTCTACTTCTTTAGGGGTGAATTGTGCTTTAGCGGCGACAAAAGCTACTTGTGCCGGCAGTGGTTGTTCACGCAAGGCATCTAAAACAATTCGCGCCTCATCACCGGCCGCTAAACGCCCCGCTACAGCAGACGGCAGATACACATTCATATATTGATCAGACGGATCAATCAGTAAAAACACGCGTCCGCCAGCACCCAACACTTCACCTGGTTCAGCTAAACGCAACTGTACTAAACCGTTCATCGGTGCACGCAAACTGCTGTCATCAATTTCACTGGATAATTGCGCCACCATCGCTTCAGTCGCAGCAATCGTCGCCTGCGCCGCTTGTACTTGTGCTTTCGAAGCGTCTAACGCTGCAGAAGCAGTATCAAAGCGGGCTTGCTGTTGATCAATCTGCTGACCACTAGCATGTCCACGGGCATACAACTCACGGAAACGTTTTAAATCTTGTTGGGCTAAACGACGCTCACTTTCGCGCAAATGCACAGTCGCTTCAGCAGCAACCACATTTTCACGGGCACGCATCACTTCCGATTGCGCTTGCAGACGCTGCGCTTCTAAGGTGCGCGTATCAATGCGCGCCAAGAGCTGCCCTACCACCACACGATCGCCCTCCGCAACCAAGACTTCAGCTAAACGACCAGGATATTTAGTGGCAACTTGCACTTCGGTCGCTTCAAGACGGCCATTAGCCTCATAGATCCCTTCTGGCAATCGGTCTTGTAAGGACTTCCAATAGCCAAAACCGCCCGCAGCCAACAAAGCAATCACTAAGGGTATGGCAAATAAATGAGAGGGACTTTTGTGCTTTGACATGCTTGCTCCTTGCAAGAAAAACCATGCAGCCCTTAACAGCAGTGCACAGTCTATAAACTAAATAAAAACCAAATTCAGGCATAACAAAGGATTATTTATGTCTCTGCAATACCAAAGAATAATAGACAGCATTGTACCCTGCTCATATGAATCGTCTAGAGTCGCAGTAGGATTGATCTTAGCTAATTACATCGGCAGACAGCATAAAGTCAGTTTGATAAAGGGTTCAGCAACATTCAGTACAATATAAAAACTATTGAACCTTTATTTATGGTTGCAATCATTATCTATTAACGTACGATGCCGCTGTCAACACAGCCTCCATCGCACCCACTTCTATTTGATGGTGCAGCATGTAGGGCTGCTAACTTTTGCTGGAGAGCAAAGTCTCAATGAAACGCAAACCTGATTTAATGTGGATTTTGGTCATCATCCTCAGCTTAGGTGTGGTCACCACCGGTTACACACAAAGCCTATGGGAACGCAGCACTTATCCAAGTACGCCATCTGACGACCAAGCCCAAACTATGTTGTTGCCGCATACCACTGCTGGTCAGTAACCACAGCATGTAAAGGGACATCCCAAGGCGCCAGCGGTAATTGCTCAACACGCTGACACTCATGCGCCAAACCAATGCGCTGCGGTGTGATTAAAGCATCACGCTGATGCAGTTCGGCAAAACAGCGGTCATAAAAACCACCGCCCATGCCCAAACGTCCACCTGACGAATCAAAGCCCACCAAAGGCAAAAACACCGCATCGAGTGTCCATACTGCGCGCTGATCTGCCGCACACCAACGCGGCTGTAAAATACCAAAACGGTTTTTTCCCCACTGCTGTATGGGACGAACACGCTGAAACGTCATAGCTGTTTTTGGCCAACTCGACAGTACCGGCAAATACACATGCTTACCGCGACGCCAGGCTTCGCGGATCAATAGCTGCGTATCGATTTCGCCATCACCGGCAAGATATAAAGCAATATGTTGTGCACGTCGAAAGAGCGGATGCTGAACCAGTTGTTGATACAACTGCTGCGCCGCTTGTGCCTGTTGACTCGGGGATAAACAACGACGCCGTTGCCGCAGTACTGAGCGTAACTGAGCACGGGATAAAGACGTGTTGACTTGCATAATTGAAAAAGACTCCCCGGATGTGCCGCTGTCGACATAGCCCTTGAACCCGAAAGTTCAAGGTGGAGATTACGTCAGATCTTTAGGCTTTCCGCAAGCGGACATGCACACCGATCTAAAAATGTAACCTCCGGGTTGGTGTGAATCGGCTCAGGGACGTAGTCCACTGGCGCGCACTCTAGGGAGACGTCTCCAGTATACACAGTTCTTTGAGCGCCTCAAGCGCACATTATTCAGCGCTATCTAAACTCTTCTGCACGCGCGTTAGCAGCTGTTGGACTTGCTCAGTATCTTGACTGCTAAACAACTCATCATGCTTTCTACTGTGCAACTCATGGGTGATATTGAGTGCGGCCATCACCGCAATACGCTCCGCACCAATAACTTTCCCAGAGCGACGAATATCACGCATTTTTTTATCTAAATACTCAGCGGCACGCTCTAAATTAGTGCTCTCAGAAGCCGGACAGGAAATATGGTAGTCCTTATCCAAAATTCGCACAGTCACCGTCTGGGATTGAGTCATAAGTCCTGCTCCAACGCTTTAAGCCGAGAAATCATAGCCGCAACTTTTTGCTGTGCTATTTCGTTTTTTTCTATCAATTGTCCACGCTCTTCATGCAGCATTTTATTCTGCACTCTAAGTTCGGCGTTACGTTGAATCAGTTGCTCAACGGCCTGCACCAAGGCTTGCAAAGCAGTATTTTTCACCAGCCCTCCTGTCATCACCAAGTCATATCAGACAACTATTACTCTTGTTATTCTAACGCCCGTATGCGCCCGCGCACAGCGCTATACAGCACATCTAAAAAATAAACTTAAGTACCTCTACCTGACAGACCGCTCAATTTATACCCATTATGCGCTGTTACAGATGACCACTTTTTAGAGAACAGTATAGACAGGCTGCAAAGATCACTATTTAGCGCCATACTCAACAACGCGATATACTGTCACGCATTATTTAAACGACCTCCAAAACCACGTAACAGTTCCATTATTTCGGATTTTTCATGCCCCAATCTCAATCTGCTTACACCTCATTTGCCACCTTACTCAACACCAGTGGTCACGCGGTCTCACCCGCTGAACTACAAGGTTTACTCCTCGGACGCTGCTGTGCTGGCGCGGGCTTTACTGCTGAAGGCTGGCTGCAAGAAGCGCAAGACTTATTTGATAGCGAAGTACCCAGTAGCCTACATGCGGCCTTGCTTGGTCTACAAGAAATGGTCAAAACTGAATTAGTGGCTGAGAGCAGCGTGTCTTTAACGCTACTCTTACCCAGTGATGATGATCTGCTGTCAGAGCGAACCATTGCTATCGGTCAATGGGCACAAGGTTTCTTAAGTGGCTTTGGCGGCAACATTGGTAATACTGAGCTGTCCAAAGATGTACGGGAAATTCTCGAAGATTTTATCTCTATCGCACAAATCCAACCCGATGAGGAAGGCGATGAAGACGGCGAAGTGGCCTATATGGAGGTCAACGAGTACTTGCGCGTTGCGCCTTTATTTATCTTTACCGAATGCGCCAATTACACCCCTCCCAGCACTGAAGACGAAACACCCGCCGTACACTAAATTTACAGGAGCCACACCGCATGAGCTCAATCAGCACATTTGAATACGCACAACGACGCCAACAACTGATGCAGCGTATGACGCCCAATAGCATTGCGATTTTATCCGCTGCGGCAGTCAGTACCCGTAACAACAGCGTTGAATATCCGTATCGACAAGACAGTGATTTTTTTTACTTGTCAGGTTTTTCTGAGCCCGAAGCGGTGCTGGTACTTATACCTAAGCGCGAACACGGTGAATTTATTTTATTTTGTCGCGAGCGCAATCCTGAACGCGAACTGTGGGATGGCCTACGCGCCGGTCAAGAGGGTGCCATCGCTGACTATCAAGCCGATGACGCCTTCCCTATCAACGATATTGATGACATTTTGCCCGGTTTAATCGAAGGCCGTGAACGGGTCTACTACTCCATCGGCAATAATCCAGACTTTGATCAACAGATGATGGAGTGGCTTAATAGCATTCGCAGCAAAGCACGTATGGGCGCACAGCCACCCAAAGAATTCGTCATGCTCGACCATCTTTTACACGATGCGCGTCTCTATAAAAGTCCTGCAGAAATTGCCACGATGCAACACGCGGCAGATATTTCCTGCCGTGCGCATATCCGCGCCATGCAAGCCTCTCAACCTGGACTGTATGAATACCATCTGGAAGCCGAGTTGGATTACGAATTCCGCAAAGGCGGTGCACGTTTAGCCGCCTACTCTTCGATTGTCGCCAGTGGTAAAAACGCCTGTATTTTGCATTACACCGAAAACAATGCGCCTTTGCAGGATGGCGATTTGGTGTTGATTGATGCCGGCTGCGAGTTCGACTGCTATGCCAGTGATATCACCCGCACCTTCCCAGTCAACGGTCGTTTTAGCCCTGCACAGAAAGCTATTTACGAGCTGGTTCTTCAGGCCAATCTCGAAGCGATGGATTATATTTCACCACAACACCGCTGGAACGATGCGCACGATGTCACAGTGCGAGTGATTACGGCTGGCTTGCTGGAGCTGGGCTTGCTACAAGGCGAGCTGGACGAGCTGATTAGCAGCGAAGCCTATAAGCCTTTTTATATGCACCGCGCTGGACACTGGCTCGGCCTAGATGTGCATGATGTTGGCGAATACAAGGTCAATGGCGAATGGCGTGCTCTTGAGGCAGGAATGACCATGACTGTCGAACCTGGTATTTATATTGCCGTCGACAATCTTGATGTTGCTGCACAATGGCGCGGGATTGGCGTACGCATTGAAGATGATGTTGTGGTAACCGAAGACGGTTGCCGTGTTCTCACCAATGCCGTCCCCAAAACCGTGGCCGAGATAGAAGGTTTAATGGCTGCCGCACAGCAGCAAGGAGCGTAGTCATGAGCCGAGTGCAGATCGCAATTATTGGTGGTGGTTTAGTCGGCGCCAGCCTAGCGTTAGCCCTACAAGCGGGCGCACGTGAGCGGCAATGGAAAATTGTCCTGATTGAACCTTACGCACCGGGCGATAGCTATCAGCCTAGCTATGATGCACGCGGCTCAGCTTTATCCTATGGCAGCCAACTCATTTATCAGCGTTTAGGCCTCTGGAAGGCCATTGCTCCGCGCGCTGAAGCTATCAAAAACATCCATATTTCCGATCGTGGACGCTTTGCTGCGGCGCGCATCAGCGCTAGCGAAGAAGGTGTGCCTGCGTTAGGTTATGTCGTCGAAAATGCGTGGCTCGGCCATTGTTTATGGGCAGCCTTGGATAGCGATGTGGTTGAGTGGCGTTGTCCGGCACAG
Organism: Denitrificimonas caeni; assembly: GCF_905120345.1. Classification (GTDB taxonomy): domain Bacteria; phylum Pseudomonadota; class Gammaproteobacteria; order Pseudomonadales; family Pseudomonadaceae; genus Denitrificimonas; species Denitrificimonas caeni_A. Next base: position 300,560 of record NZ_CAJHOA010000004.1, read on the forward strand.
GTTGAGCACATGCAAGCGCTCAGCGATGGCTACCAGCTCCGTTTGGATGATGGCAGTAGCATTGATTGCGACTTAGCGATTTTAGCGGATGGCGGTCGTTCAGGGCTGCGCGAACAACTGGGTATTCATGCTAAAAGCACACCCTATGGGCAAACGGCATTAATCAGTAATATCAGTACCGCTCTACCGCATCAAGGCTTGGCTTTTGAGCGTTTCACCGATGACGGTCCACTGGCTTTATTACCCTTACCTGACAATCGCTGCGTACTGATTTGGACCCGAGAGCCCAAGGAAGCGCAACGACTCTATGATTTGCCTGATCAGCAGTTTCTACACGAGTTACAACGCTGCTTTGGTTACCGTCTTGGTGCCATACAGCAGGTGGGCAGCCGTCACCTTTACCCTTTAAGCTTAGTAGAAAGCAGCGAGCAAGTGCGTGCTAACTTAGTGGTGCTGGGTAACGCTGCACACAGCTTGCACCCTGTTGCCGGCCAAGGTTACAACCTTTCTCTACGTGACAGCATGGCGCTGGCAGACTGCTTATTAGCAGGCCCAGCGACACCGGGTGACTTAGCAACATTGCAACGCTTTCAAAGCAAGCAACAACTCGACCAAGCATTTACTATTGGCTTTTCTGATCAAGTCACACGCCTATTCTCTAATGGCCATCCTTGGTTAGCCGGTGGCAGAAACCTTGGTTTATTAGGACTGGATTTACTACCGCCGGCCAAACGCTGGTTTGCTCGCCAAGCCATGGGGCTGGGTGTACGCGGCGCAGAGGATAAAGCCTAGTGATACACGCTAAAAAACTAGCGCGCAAAGTGCGCTTTTTGCGCTGGCTGCTAACTATTTACCCACCCTATTTCGGTGCTGGCATCAAGGTGCGTTATATCAGTCCCGACTTTCGCAAAGTACAGGTAAGCATGGGTTTAAAGTGGTACAACCGCAATTATGTGCGCACTCAATTTGGAGGCTCGCTGTACTCCATGACTGACCCATTTTATATGCTGATGTTGATGGAAAATCTGGGCAGCGATTATATTGTCTGGGATAAAGCAGCGCATATTGAATTTGTCAGTCCCGGCAAAGGTGCAGTACACGCCGAATTCAAAATTGATCAAGCACTGCTTGACGATATCCGTGAACATACCGCCAACGGCGAGAAATACTTACCCAAATATAGAGCGATCGTACACGATGACCAGGGTACCCTCGTCGCACGAGTGGAAAAGACCTTATATATCCGTCGTAAACCTGCAGCGCAGCTTGCTGCCGCCACACAGTAGGACTTCACTATGCACGCAGATTTAATCATCGTTGGCGCCGGTATGGTGGGCAGTACGCTCGCGTTGGCGCTTAAAGACAGCGGTTTAAATATCCTCTTGGTTGACGGCAGTCCGCTTAGTGTGGCGCCGTTTCAGCCAGCACAAGCCTTCGAGCCACGCGTCAGTGCTCTGTCGATTGCCAGTCAACGTATTTTAGAGCGAGTTAATGCTTGGCCGGGCATAACCCAACGACGGGCCAGCCCCTATCGTGACATGCACGTTTGGGATGGTTCCGGCACCGGTAAGATTCATTTTTCCGCCAGTAGCGTGCATGCCGAGGTACTCGGGCATATTGTTGAAAACCGAGTAGTGCAAGACGCGTTACTAGAACAGCTCCACAACTCTGATATCGATTTATTAGCCCACTCACGCGTCGAGCAACTGCGTCACTCGGGCGATGGCTGGCTGCTTAAACTCGATGATGGTAACGAAATACGTAGCCCTTTAGTGATTGCCGCCGATGGTGCGAACTCCGCAGTACGTCGTTTGGCGGGCTGCGCTACTCGCGAGTGGGACTACCTCCATCATGCGATTGTCACCAGTATCCGCTGCGAGAAACCTCATCAAGAAACGGCATGGCAGCGCTTTACCGATCAAGGCCCTCTGGCCTTATTGCCCTTACAACACAGTGATGGCAAACACTGGTGCTCGATTGTCTGGTCTGTACCCAAAGAGCAAGCTGAGCAGATTATGGCCCTCGACGATACGGCTTTTTGCGCGGCTCTAGGCCAAGCCTGTGAGCACCGTTTAGGCGTTATTGAGCACGCCGATCCACGCTACAGTATTCCTCTGCGCCAGCGTCATGCCAAACGCTATATCCAGCCGGGCTTAGCGCTGATTGGCGATGCGGCACACACCATTCATCCGCTGGCAGGACAAGGGGTTAATCTCGGTTTTTTAGATGCCGCAGTGCTCGCTGAAGTACTACTTAACGCCTTACAACGCGGCGAAAATATTGCCAGCGAGCGCGTATTGAGCCGTTTTGAACGCCGACGTATGCCACATAATTTAGCCATGATGGCAGCGATGGAAGGCTTTCAGCACCTGTTTCAAGCCGATGCTTTAGCGGTACGCTGGCTACGCAATAGCGGACTTAAACTGGTAGATAATTTGAGCGAGGCAAAAGCCTTGTTTATTCGCCAAGCGCTAGGCTTAGGGATTGATTTGCCAGACTTAGCTAAGCTCTAGTACCCAGTAGCCACGCTCAAACAGCCTCTCAGCACAGCGTCCTGATGATAGATAAATTGATGTGCAGAGTGTCAGTAAAAGCGATGAAAGAGTTACAAAATTTACGTATTTGGTTGATAAACTAAATGCAAGTAACTATCATTTACATAATTCACCCCAACCCGAGGTTGCTATGTCGATTCGTAAACCCATTCTCGCAGCACTTGCATTGAGTGTTATTGCAGGCCATGTACAAGCAGCAGACGATATCGTTGTGTACTCCTCACGTATCGACGAGTTGATCAAACCAGTTTTTGATAAATACACCGAACAAACTGGCGTTAAGATCAAATTCATTACCGATAAAGAAGCTCCGTTGATGGCCCGTCTAAAAGCTGAAGGTGGCAACACCCCAGCAGATATTCTGATCACTGTCGATGCCGGCAACCTCTGGCAAGCTGAGCAAATGGGTATTTTACAGCCGCTCAACTCCGAAAAAATTAAAGCCAATATTCCTGCTCAATACCGCTCCAGCAGCGATGCATGGACAGGTCTATCTTTGCGCGCACGTACCATCGTGTATTCAACCGATCGTGTGGATCCCAAAGAGCTGAGCACCTACGAAGCCCTAGCAGATAAAAATTGGGACGGCCGTTTATGCTTACGTACCAGTAAAAAAGTGTATAACCAATCACTGACTGCCACTTTGATCGAAACTCATGGTGCAGAAAAAACTGAACAGCTGGTTAAAGGTTGGGTCAACAACCTCGCAACCGATGTTTTCTCAGATGATACGGCGCTGCTTGAAGCCATCAATGCTGGGCAATGTGATGTCGGTATCGTTAATACTTACTACTACGGCCGTTTGCACCAACAAAACCCCGATTTAAAAGTAAAACTATTCTGGCCTAACCAGGATGGTCGTGGTGTACACGTTAACTTATCGGGTGCGGGTATCACTAAATACGCACCGCACCCAGACCAAGCTCGCAAGCTTTTAGAGTGGATGACCACTGCAGAAGCGCAAAGTATCTTTGCTGGAGTCAATCAAGAGTTTCCGGCCAATCCAAGCGTTAAACCCTCTGCAGAAGTGGCCGCTTGGGGTGAATTCAAAGCTGACACTATCCCTGTGGAAGTCGCCGGTAAGCGTCAAGCCGAAGCCATCCGCTTAATGGACCGCGCTGACTGGCGTTAATCGCCGCAAGTCGATCACAACAGACCGCCTCTCGAGGGCGGTTTGTTCGTTTAGGGCAACGTAACTTCGTGCAAAACACTGGCACCGCGGGTGGCCTGACTGAGGATGTCTTGCAGTGCAGCAACCTGTGCGACTGGCACCGCGAGCTGCAACAGTGCACCCTCGGCGTCAAAGATTTCGCTATTGAGCACGGCGCCAGCGTCGGCAAGTCGTACTTTAAAGATATCCAAATAAGCGTATGGACAGTGCCCCACTAAGGTGATGCGCGGCACTAGCACTTCACTGGCGGCCGTCTGCAACACCTGGGTTGCACAGCCACCATAGGCACGCGCTAAACCGCCGGTGCCCAGCTGAATGCCACCATACCAACGTGTCACAACGACTAGCACCTGATCAAACTGTTGGTTTTCAATCGCCGCTAAAATCGGCCGACCGGCAGTACCACTCGGTTCGCCATCATCGTTAAAGCGGTATTGCTCGCCACAGCGCCACGCCCAGCAGTTATGCGAGACATTGGCCGTACTCAACTGTGCAATCAGCTCTGGTGCCTGTTGCGCACTCGACAGATACACCGCTTGTGCCAAAAAACGGCTCTTGCGAATGTCCTCTTGGTAGCTATGTGGAGCCTTGATAATACGCATCAACGTTTTCTTCATTGCTTCGGCATGCTCTGCTGCATACCGCTATCACTTCGTTCAAGCAACACAGCTATCACGCTCAGATAAAAACCCATACTGTGCCGGCTAATGCACAGTTCATGGGCTTAAATAAGCGTGAATAGATCCTCTGCAGCTAAGCGTGATTTCGGTAATTTGGCATTAAAATCAGTCTGCGCACGGTAACCTAACGCTACCGCCGCCACAGCAGTCAAGTCTCGTTCGTTTAAAGCAAACTCAGCATCCAGTATTGCTAGATCAAGACCTTCCATTGGTACCGCATCAATATCTAATAATCCGGCGCCCAACAAAAAACTGCCTATATTTAGATAAATTTGTTTTTCCAACCAGTGCGGCACATCTTTCTTATCGTATTGATGTTCATTTAAATACATCACGCGAGTTTTGTGCGCGGCTGCTTTAATTTCTGGTGCCGTAGCAAAACGGCCATCATGCTCTTCCGCAGCCAGTACCTTTTGTAGATGGGCATCATCAATCTGCGTACGCGCGCAAAACAGCACCACATGCGAGGCATTAAGAATCTTGCTTTCGTTATAGCTGTAACTACCCGCCGCACCTTTAGCCAAACGGGCCTTACCTTGCGCTGTACTGGCGACAATAAAATGCCAAGGCTGAATATTGGTGCTCGATGGGCTTAAACGTAACAAAGCTAAGAGCTGCTCAACCACCTCTTCAGGCAGCGTCTTGCTCGCATCAAAAGCTTTAGTCGCATAACGACGTTTCAAGACCTCAGTTAACTGCATAACATACCTCTTGTTTTAAGTATTCAGGCTTTACCAGCACGCCTCTACGCCTGCTTTCGCGCCTAATCGTGCACAATAACAGCCACATGGACCGACAGTATTTAATAGCCAACAATCATCTGCAACGCAGGTTGGTAAAGTCGCTCTTCGAAAAAACCACTAAGCACCAGCCTACAGTTATTTTGTCGTGAGCTAAAGCAGCCAGCCGTTCGTCTTGCACTTCAAGCTAAACCTTAGAGTCGATAAATAAATCACGATACGTCGTCTGTTCTAATACAAACGCGTTAGTCCAATAACTTTCGAGCGGATTATACTCGATGCAAACAATAATCCGCTTAGGAGATACCATGGCTCGTTTACAAGACAAAGTGATTATTATTACCGGTGCTGCACAAGGTATGGGCGCCACTCATGCTCGTCTCTGCATTGAGGCCGGTGCGAAGGTTGTTCTGACCGATATCAACGCTGAAAAAGGCCAAGCCTTAGCCACTGAGTTGGGTAGCAACGCTTTATTTATCAAGCACGACGTCACCAGTGAAGAGGGCTGGGCGCAGGTTGTGGCAACCACTGAAGCGCAGTTTGGAGCGGTTAATGTGCTGGTCAATAACGCCGGCATTACCATGGCTAAATCGATTTTAAATACAACCTTAGAGGATTACCGACGCATCATTGAGATTAACCAAGTCTCAGTGTTTTTGGGTATGAAGGCGGTTATTCCATCGATGCAAAACAGCCAACAAGGCTCGATTATTAATATTTCATCGATTAATGGTTTAGTCGGCGGTGCTATTGGCTATACCGACTCCAAATTTGCCGTGCGCGGTATGACCAAGGCCGCGGCTTTAGCCTGCGCACCCTACGGCATACGGGTTAACTCTGTGCATCCTGGGGTGATTGCTACGCCGATGGTGATGCAGGACGATACCAGAGCGGCCGTCGAAGCATTTGCCAAGAGCATTCCATTAAAACGCGTTGCCCAGCCGGAAGAAGTGAGCAATCTGGTGATTTATTTAGCCTCGGATGAGTCCAGCTACTCAACCGGTGCAGAGTTTATTGTGGACGGTGGTTTAACCGCACAATAGGCTTGTCTTTGGGCGGCGTTTAACGTCGCCCAAAGCGGCCTTCTACACAAACTAATGCTTATGCTGATGGTCGTGGCAATCACCTTCGTGCAGGCTCGACTCTTCAGCCTGAAGCTCACCCTTTAGGTAAAGCAACACAGCTGTGTCTGGATCACTTTCTTGCGTAATCAAACCTTTAATGCCTTTGCGTGCAAGACGCCTGACCATACCGCTGCCCATTCCTCCAGTGATCAATACATCCGTATCATCTAGCGGGTGCGCTGCATGTGCTGAACTCTCATGAAATGATTGCTCTATAGGCAACTCCAGCAACTGCTTATCTGCGATGGCATTGTCTTGGATACTGTATACCCAAAACTTGCGACAACGACCGACATGCTCAGTAATCGCTTTTCGATTTTGACTGGTAACTGCAATTTTCATACTGCCCCCTTGGCTTCACTACCTGCGACCAACATTCTTAGTGTGTGGCTATAGAAAACAAATAAACTTATATGTTATATAATATCATATATTGTCATACTGATAGAGCCAATAGATAGGACAGATTGCCGCCCTTCACACTAAACGATGATCGATGTAGAGCTAAAGAGTATTTTCACGCATAGAAGCTTGCAGTTCAGGCAGCATAACCTCATCAATACCACCCAGTGCAGGGATATGACTCAAAGGCACCCAAGATATGGCAAACTCAATCGGGCCAAAACCTTCAGATGAGTCACACTCAAAATGCCGCCAAGACGGTGCTGTCGCTTCATTGGTTTGCAAATGAAAAAACCAAGCCACAATGGTTTCATCACGGCCAATATCAGTTAAATCACGCTTAAAACTGCCTAGGCATTTAACCAGTTGCAACCTGGTTAAACCGGTTTCTTCTTGTGCTTCACGCAACGCAGCCTGCACTGGAGACTCACCAGCCTTAACTGTACCGCCAGGAATTTGTGCTTGTAGATAGCGTCCATCAACATACTCGAGAATCAGTAGTTGATCCGCGCGGGTGATATAGGTGAAAACTCGATGGCGCATTACTGTTACTCACAAAACGTCACACTTCACACGCTGTTAAGCCGATCTACCGGCACTGCAGCACACTCACTTCCAGCCCTGGCGCCAGTGCGCTGTATGAGTTAGCTCCTGCCAGTCAATGGCTACAGCCCGATTGGATATCACTGCCTCAAGCAAGCAATGAATCACATTATTTTCTTCATCAAACTCCAACTCAGTCACTAAAAAGTGCTTTTCTTTATTAACCGGATTGACCGCTGTCCACTTGCTGTGCAGTAGTTTTTTAGGATTGATTTTATTCACGGTAAACGCCTATAGAGTTGAATGTATTGCTGTGCATATAACGGATGCCGCTAACAAGCCATTATGATAATGGTTTATCTTATCCACCGAGGTGAAATCAGTTGTTGTTTTTTGTTACTCTTGATTGTGTCAGTGGCTTACTTAGTAACTCATAACATATAAGGTTGATACTGTGCCAGTCGTTCTACCCACTACAGAAAGTCTTACCGTTGAGTTTAAAAGTGATCGCAACGGCTACCCTGATCTCGAACTCATTGAAGCCCTAACCTGTCTGGCCAATACAGCAGGCGGTGAACTGTGGCTCGGCGTTGAAGACGATGGTTCGCTAGGCGGTCTGCATCCAAAGCATCAAGATATCACGCGCTTAACTGCGTTGATTGCCGAGCAAACCGTGCCGTCATTAAAAGTCTCAATCAAAAAATACACCACCAACACAGTGACTGTTGCACAAATTATGGTGCCACAGTCGAGCACGCTGATCGCTACTCAAGAAGGCGAATACTTACAGCGCCGCCTGAAAACAGATGGCACACCTGAGTGCATTCATATCACGCTTGACCTGTAATTTCTCAGCTACCGACACACCTGTAGCGCAGTCTAAGCATCAATAATGCCTGTACCCCGCCCATTATTTTATTCTTTTACACGAATGACTCACTGACTCTTTTAATCCATAACGCTCTCAAAACGCGATCAAGCAATGGTCTTTAAAGCGCCAGACCAGCACATTCCTTATACACTTTAGTCGCCTAAAACCCGCCACAGACAGCGTTATTCAGTCCTATCGAAGAATAATGTTATCGGTACTATTGCTTTCTTACTGAACACTTGTTTAGTATCGAGCTAAGCAAGGCTTTCTATGCAGCTAAGCGATGCGCCTTTAATTACAAAAACGATAAAGAGCGAGAATAACAATGAGCGAGCATCCCACACTACTGGTGCGCCATGACGACGGCGTGACCTGGATTCAACTGAATCGACCTGACCAGCGTAATGCGCTGGATATTCCGACCCTATCGGCATTAACCACTCTGCTTAAGGCACTTGAAGCCGATGCCAGCGTTCGCACTATTGTGCTGACCGGCAGTGGCCGTAGTTTTTGTGCGGGTGCCGATCTAGCAGAATGGGCCGCGGCGGAGGCCCGTGGCGAGCTGGAGTCCTATGGCTGGACCCAAGCAGCGCATCTGTTAATGGTCACGTTACATGATCTAAAAAAACCAACCATTGCTGCGGTGAACGGCACGGCAGTGGGCGCAGGAATGGACTTGACCCTCTGCTGCGATTTTCGCATTGCCGCTCGCTCGGCGCGCTTTAAAGCGGGCTACACCAGCATGGGTTACAGCCCCGACGCAGGCGCCAGCTGGCATTTACCGCGCTTGATCGGACTAGAAAATGCCAAGTTGTTTATTTTCCTAGATGAGCTATGGGCTGCTGAGCAAGCACATGCCGCTGGTCTGGTGGGACAACTGGCTGACGACGACGAGCTCCTCAGCGTTACTGCCACTTTCGCCGCACGTCTTGCGAGTGGCCCGACCTTAGCGCACAGCCTGACTAAACAACTGATGCATGACAGTACTCAACGCAGTCTCGCCGAGCACCTCAATGCCGAGCAAGATGCAGGCTTGATTTGTGGACGCAGTGAAGATGGCGCAGAAGCCCTGCGCGCGATTGCAGAAAAACGTTCTCCAAACTTTATCGGTAGGTAATTCAAGATGGATTTCAATCTAACCAGCGAACAAAATATGCTTGTCGAATCAGTCCGTAGCTTTGTCGAAAAAGAGCTACTGCCTTATGAAGAGGAGGTTGATCGCGCCAACTGTGTATCACCTGAATTGTCTGCACAAATTCGTGAAAGAGCCATCGCAGCCGGTTTCTATGCCTTTAATATGCCGGAAGAGGTCGGCGGTGGCGGTCTTGATTACCTGAGCCAAGCCTTAATTGAGCGTGAGCTGTCAAAATGCTCTTGGGCACTGCATGTGTTTGTAGCACGCCCATCAAAAATCTTAATGGCCTGCCGTGATCAGCAAATCGAAGATTACCTGTTGCCTTGCGTACGTGGCGAAAAAATTGACTGTTTTGCTCTGACTGAGCCAGGCGCAGGCTCTGACGCCAACTCGATTAAAACTCGCGCGGTACGTGACGGTGATGATTTTATTATCAATGGTGCCAAGCATTTTATCAGCCATGCTGGTGATGCTGACTTTGCCATTGTCTTTGCGGTCACCGGTAGCTATGAGCACAAAGGTCGCCAACGCAACAAAGTCACCGCCTTTTTAGTCGACTCTGACGCTGACGGCTTAACCGTTCGTCGTGGTCCTAACTGTGTCAGTAATCGTGGTTATCAAACCTACGAACTATTCTTCGATAACTGCCGTGTGCCAGCCGACAAAGTACTGGGTGAAATCGATAAAGGTTGGGATGTTGCCAACTCATGGCTGACTGCCGGACGTGTAATGGTCGCAGCCAACTGTGTTGGTCAAGCTCAGCGCGCAATGCAGGCGGCGTTGCAGTGGTCAGCTGACCGACAACAATTTGGTCAAGCCATCGGTAACTACCAAGGTATTTCTTTCAAGTTGGCCGATATGGCTACTGAAATTCAAGCAGCAGAGCTGTTGGCTCTAAATGCCGCATGGAAAATGGACCAAGGCACAATGACCGACGGCGATGCCGGCATGGCCAAGCTGTTTGCCAGCGAGGTTTTGGGTCGCGTAGTGGATGAGACCGTCCAGATTTACGGTGGCATGGGTTTGATGGACGAAGGTCCTGTTGAGCGCATGTGGCGTAACGCCCGTATCGAGCGCATCTGGGAAGGCACCTCTGAGATCCAGCGCCATATTATTTCCCGCGAATTACTGCGGCCTTTAATGAGCTAAGGAGAGGACGGCTATGACGGACAATACGATCAACAAAAAAAACAATATTAAGCGTCTTTTGGCTCCTAAACACCTCGCCTTTATTGGCGGTCGCAGCATGGCTAAAGCGCTGCAACGCTGTCTTGAAGGTGGTTTTACTGGATCCGTCTGGCTGGTCAATCCTATGCATAAAAGCATTGAGGGGATTGAGTGTTACCCCTCAGTGGACGCGCTACCAGAAGCACCCGATGCAGCCTTTATTGCCACTAACCGTGAGCAAACCCTAACTACCGTCGCCGAACTGGCAAAACGCGGTGCCGGCGGAGCGGTATGTTACGCCTCAGGTTTTGCCGAAGCCGGCGCTGAAGGCGAGCGACTGCAAGAAAAATTACTCGAAGTCGCTGGAGAGATGGCCTTATTAGGCCCTAACTGTTACGGCTTACTCGACTACTTACACGGCGCCGCACTCTGGCCAGTTGCCCACGGTGGCAAACGGGTCGACAAAGGCGTCAGTATTCTTACGCAAAGCGGTAACTTCGCCTACAACTTGTCAATGAGCGACCGTTCACTGCCGATCGCCTATATGGCCTCGGTCGGTAACCAAGCACAAATTGGTGTGGCTGAGCTGATTGAAGCCATGCTCGATGAGCCAAGAATCACCGCGATTGGCGTGCACTTGGAAGGACTAAACAACGTCCCAGCCTTTGCCCGTGCTGCGTATAAAGCCCTGCAAAAGCAGGTGCCTATTATTATTCTGAAAACCGGCGTGTCAGAAATTGGTGCCGAACTCGCATTAAGCCACACCAGTTCTTTGGCCGGCTCCGATGCTTTATACGATGCCCTGTTTAAGCGTCTCGGCGTGATTCGCGTCAGCGGTCCGGTCAGCTTTATGGAAACCTTGAAGGCGGCAGCCTGTGGACGTTTACCGGCAGGTAACAGCCTCGCCGCACTCGCCTGCTCCGGTGGTGATGCCGGACTGATTGCCGACTATGCTGAGCGCAATGGCCTAGAGTTACCGCGTCTATTGGAGACGCAAAAAATAGAATTGGCAAAAATCCTCCCAGCCTTTGCAAGCTTAGCGAATCCACTCGACTTTACCACCGCAGTCTGGGGCAATGCTGAAGCACTGACACAGCTATTTGAGCAGATGCTGTCTGGTAGTGCTGACGCAACCTTACTGGTATTGGATTACCCCTCTGAAGCCACCGGTGAACGTCCTGAGTGCGACTTAATTCTACAAATATTTTGTGACGCGCTCAAGCGTCATAATAAGCTCGGCTTAGTTGCCTCAGCTTTCCCAGAGTTATTACCGGCGAGCGCGCGTGAACGCTTGCATGCAAACGGCGTAGCCGCTCTACAAGGTGTTGAAGATGCTTTAGCCGCTTGGGCGCGCCTCGCGCACTACAGTCAACAACGCCACATTCTTCTCGAACGTGGTGAAGCCGCCTTACCTTTACTGCCGTCATTCACCCTTGACAATGAAGGCCAAGTATTTGACGAGTGGGACTCCAAACAAGCACTGAAAGCTTATGGTTTGCCGGTTCCAGAGGCCATTGTCAGCAGCCCTGCTACGGTTCTTGAGGATGCCGAACGTCTTGGCTATCCATTGGTACTCAAAGTGCTCAGTGCCGACCTGCCGCATAAAACCGAAGCCGGCGGTGTCGCCCTTAACCTAAAAACCCCTGCCGCACTGCAAGAAGCAGTCGAGCAGATGGCCAAGAGCTTGGCTGAGAAGCATCCTGAAATTCCTTTTCAGCAACTACTCCTCGAGAGCATGGGTGAAGCGCCAGTCGCAGAACTGATTGTCGGCGTCACCCGCTCACCAGGCTTTGGCTTAGCTTTAGTCATTGGTGCTGGCGGCATTTTGGTTGAGCTACTGCGCGACAGCCAAAGCCTACTGCTGCCGACTAATCGCGCGGCAATTGAGGCTGCACTGTTACAACTGAAAAGCGCAGTATTGCTGCAAGGTTTTAGAGGTAAACCGGCCGCAGACATGCCTTCTTTAGTTTCAGCCATTGAGGCTGTCGCTGAGTATGCATGCCAGAATGCCGAACAACTTATAGAGCTCGATGTGAACCCTTTATTGGTTGGTAGTCAGCGCACATTAGCAGTAGACGCGCTACTTCGCCTGGGTAACACTCAAGCGTGATACGGCCTCCGACTAACAATAATAAGCGAGACTTGATCAATGCAAACAGATAAAACCCTGACCGGCGGACAAGCGCTGGTACGTCTGCTAGCCAACTATGGCGTAGACACTGTATTTGGTATTCCCGGCGTGCATACCCTGGAGCTCTATCGCGGCTTACCCGGCAGTAACATTCGTCATGTCTTAACCCGGCACGAACAAGGTGCCGGCTTTATGGCCGACGGCTACGCCCGTGTGACTGGCAAGCCGGGTGTCTGCTTTGTGATCAGCGGACCAGGCGTCACCAACGCCGCCACACCAATTGGCCAGGCCTATGCTGACTCCATTCCGATGCTGGTGATTTCCAGCGTCAACAACAGTGATAGCCTCGGCAAAGGCTGGGGCAGTCTGCACGAAACGCAAGATCAACGGGCGATCACCGCACCGATTACCGCTTTTTCTGCTTTAGCTCTGCACACTGATGATCTACCAGAATTAGTCGCCCGGGCCTTCGCGGTGTTTAATAGCGAACGTCCACGACCCGTGCATATTTCCATTCCTCTGGATGTTATGAGCGCTTTAGTGACTCGTGACTGGAGCGCTGAAGTGCGCCAAGCGCCGAGCCGTGGCCGGCCTTCTGCCGAGGTATTAAATGATGCAGCGCAACGCCTGCAAGCAGCCAAGCGTCCGATGATTATCGCCGGCGGCGGCGCTTTAGCCGCCACTGCAGAAATTCAGCAACTGAGCGAAAAACTTGGTGCGGTAGTTTTCACCAGTGTCGCTGGTAAAGGTATTCTCGCGCCAGCACACCCTCTCAACGCGGGCTCAACACTTTGCCTAGCACCGGGCTGGGAGCTGATCAGCCAAGCCGATGTGGTCTTAGCTGTCGGCACGGAAATGGCCGATACCGATTTCTGGCGCGAGCGCTTACCGATCACTGGCGAGCTGCTGCGCATTGATATTGATTCGCGTAAATTCAATGACTTCTATCCTTGTACGGTTGCGCTACGTGGCGATGCTCAGCAAACTCTAGCGGCGCTCAATGAGCTGTTGCTCGACAGCAACAGCGATCAACAGCTCGCCCAGCAAGCGGTGAGCGATATACGCACAGCGGTCCGCGCTCAACATGAACCTTTACAGCGCGTGCACCAAGCAATTCTTGATGTGGTGGATCAAGTGATGCCGGCCAATACGGTGATCAGTGCGGATATGACGCAACTGGGCTACACCGGTAATTACGCGCTAACATCCCGTGCCGTACGCAGTTGGTTACACCCAACTGGCTACGGCACGCTCGGCTACGCTTTACCCGCGGCGATTGGCGCTAAATTAGGCGCACCGCAGCGTCCAGGCCTAGTCCTGGTGGGTGATGGCGGCTTCTTATACACCGCGCAAGAACTCGCCACCGCCACCGAAGAGCTGGATAGTCCATTGGTGGTTTTACTGTGGAATAACAATGCGCTTGGGCAGATTCGCGACGATATGCTCGATTTAGATATTGAACCGATCGGTGTGTTACCGCGCAACCCTGATTTTCAGTTACTGGGCCAAGCCTTTGGCTGCGTGATGCACAAACCTAACAGCCTCGCTGCGCTTGCTGAAAGCCTGAAAACAGCCTTTGCCTTGCCGGGAGTCTCGCTGGTTGAACTGAACTACATTGATGTGCTCGACGCTGAAAATACCTAGCCATAACCCTCGTCACAAGTTGGCGAGGGCACGCAAACTTATTTCAACAATTGAGCGATTTATCTAGCAGGAGCAATGCGTCTATGCATACCTACAGCGGACTTTTTATCGATGGTGCTTGGTCTCTATCATCAGGCCAAGCCACCAGTAATGTACTTAATCCAGCCACCGAAGAGGTTGTTGGCACAATCCCTTGCGGTAACCTAGAAGATGTTGATCGTGCGGTAAAAGCGGCGCGAAAAGCTTTTCCTGGCTGGTCTCGTACCTCAGCCAGCACGCGCGGCGCCTATATCCAAGCCTTAGTGACTAAACTACGTGAACATAGCCAGCAAATGGCTGCGCTGATTACCGATGAGCTCGGTATGCCCGTACAGTGGTGTCAGAGTATTCAGGTTGAAGGGCCGATCAGCGGCCTCGAAAGCTATATCGCCTTAGCTGAATCCATGGAGCACGTGAGCCAAGTGGGTAATGCACAGGTTTACCGTGAAGCTATCGGCGTCTGTGCCTTTATCAATCCGTGGAACTACCCATTGCACCAACTGATTGGCAAACTCGCACCAGCATTGGCCGCAGGCTGCACGGTAGTGGTCAAACCCAGCCAAGAAACACCATTACATGCATTTTTTCTTGCCGAACTGCTTGAGTCAATCGGTCTACCTGCTGGGGTTTTTAACCTCGTTAGCGGCCCCGGTGCTCTCATTGGTGAAGCGATGGCACGCCATCCCGATGTCGATATGCTGTCATTTACCGGCTCCACTGGTGCAGGGATCAATGTCTCACAAAGCGCCGCAACCACGGTCAAACGCGTCTGTCTTGAGCTCGGTGGTAAGTCGCCACTCTTGATTGCTCCTTCAGCTAATTTAGAGCGCGCGGTACGCCATGGCGTCAACGATATCATGATCAATTCAGGGCAAACCTGTACCGCCTTAAGCCGTATGCTCATTCCAGCCGAGCGCTACGCTGAAGCGCTGGACATTGCCATGGATGAAGTCAGCGGTATGCGCTTGGGCGATCCACAGGATCCACAGACGTTCCTTGGCCCCATGTGCTCCGCTCGGCAGCTACGCACCGTGCGTGAGTATATTGAAGCCGGTCAAGCGGAAGGCGCTCGCCTGCTCACCGATGCTGATGCGGGGCAGCGTTTTGACCGAGGTTACTACCAGAGTCCAGTGCTCTTCGCCGATGTCAATAACCGCATGCGTATCGCTCAGGAAGAAATTTTCGGACCAGTGCTGTGCATGATCCCTTATCAGGGTATCGAGGATGGTATCGCTCAAGCAAACGACTCGCCTTTTGGACTTTCTAGCGCCGTCTGGGCGGGTTCCAGCACTGAAGCCATCACTTTGGGCCGGCAGATTCGTGCCGGACAGTGCTTCCTCAACGGTGCTGATTTTAACTACCAAGCACCTTTTGGTGGCTATAAAGAATCGGGTAATGGTCGCGAATGGGGTGAGCATGGCTTGACTGAGTTTGTCGAAATCAAAGCACTGATGAGCTGAGATGACGCCAACCCTGCGGCAATACAGCAGGGTTGGCGTTCAGGTTTCAAGCCTGTTTTTCGTAAGGGATATCAAAGGCCACAAACAATTTATCAGCGGTAATTTGCTCTAAATTAAACCGCACATTGTTTTCTAGTAGACCAAACAGCTGAGTGAACACTTCAAAAACTTTGCAGTGATCCTCAAAGCCGGTAAAGGGGTTATCAATTTTTTCGGCAATTAAGGGGCTGTCCTGAACCGCATCGTAAACCTGCAGCAAATTAATTTGCTTAGGGTCGCGCGCGAGGGTCAAGCCACCACTGTTGCCTCGATAAGAAATAAGGATACCGGCCTTAACCAACTGTGACACCAGATTACGAACGCGAGTTGGATGCGTTTTTACCCACTTGGCAATGGTATCGGTACTCAAACGTTGCGGGGAGTTAGCTCCCACAAACGAGAGGATATAAGAAGCGGTAATCAAGCGAGTGGACTGGCTCATAATTATTATTGTTCCTCACAAATCTGTAACTATCAGAATAACGAAGTGAGCGCTCTCAGCGCTGTAGCTCATAGCAGCCTAGAGTAATGGCAATGGTTATTGTGCCCATAACAATTAGAAAATGCTCGTACATTCAACTATTTATTTTACAACAGCGTCTGGCATAGCCACGCCGAGAGAGGAAAACCCATGCACAACCTACTGACTCAGCTCACGCAAATACTTGGTACCAGCGGCATTGTTACCGGCAGCGCAGTCGCTGAGCGCATCGGCACCTACTGGCACCCACAACCGATGCAAGCCCTTGCTATTCTACGTCCGGCGAACACCGAGCAGCTCTGCGCCTGCCTAAAACTCTGCCACCAAGTCGGCCAAGTGCTGATTCCTTTGGGAGGCAACACGGGCCTTGCCGAAGCGACAGCCTGTACTGCACAAGACATCATGCTCTCTCTGGAACGCATGCAAGCCATTGAAGACATCGACAGTATTGGTCGTCATGTCACGGTACAAGCCGGTGCTATTCTTGAGCGCGTACAACAGGAAGTGAATAAGCACGACTTGTTGTTCCCTGTCGATCTTGGCGCACGCGGCAGCTGCACTATCGGCGGCATGTTAGCCACCAATGCTGGCGGTTTCGGCGTGCTCTGCCATGGCATGATGCGCGAGCAAGTCCTCGGTTTGGAAGTGGTACTGGCCGACGGCACGCTGATTTCAGCGCTCAATAGTTATCAGAAAAACAACAGCGGTTATGATCTCAAACAGCTATTTATCGGCAGCGAAGGCACCCTAGGAGTTATTACTCGCGCTGTTTTACGTTTGAAACCTTTGCCACGCGCGAACGCCACAGCACTACTCACGGCAAACAGTTTTAGCCAAGTCACCGCATTGCTGCAACACCTCGATCGTCACGGCATGGGCGCGCTCTGCGCGTTTGAGTTGATGTGGAAAAGCTTTTGGGAGATGAATATCGGCGACTACGCTGAGCTCAATCGCTCCTTTACCCAGAGTTATCCGTTCTATGTCCTGGTCGAATTTCAAGGCCAGCACACCGAACAGCTGACTGCGCTATTTGAAGCAACACTCGAGCAGGCCTATGAGCAGGAGTTATTCTGCGATGCCTTGATCGCACAGTCCGAAGCTGAGCGACACACATTTTGGGCAATTCGTGAAGCCTATGAAGCTGAAGAGCGCTACTTCGACCGCACGCAAGGTTTTGATGTCAGCTTAGCGATTCGCGAGATGGATACCTTTGTCAATCTTCTCGACTCGCGCCTGAAGGCGCTCGATCCACGCGCAATACTCTTAGTATTCGGACATCTCGCCGATGGTAATTTGCATCTGACCACTGGTTTTCACCAGCCACTGCCCGATCCGCAACAGGTTGAAGAGATTGTTTATAGCACTCTGGCTGAGTTTAAAGGCGCGGTTTCAGCTGAACATGGCATTGGTCTAGAGAAAAAGCCTTACTTGTCCTATAGCCGCAAACCTGAAGAGATTGACTTGATGCGTCGCCTGAAACACCTGTTGGACCCACAAGGG
This sequence comes from Denitrificimonas caeni, assembly GCF_905120345.1. Classification (GTDB taxonomy): domain Bacteria; phylum Pseudomonadota; class Gammaproteobacteria; order Pseudomonadales; family Pseudomonadaceae; genus Denitrificimonas; species Denitrificimonas caeni_A. The sequence goes on from NZ_CAJHOA010000004.1 coordinate 318,242, forward strand.
ATACTCAACCCTGGCAAGGTCTTTGACCTGCAACCCAGCTCAACTGAGATACAGCAGACAGCTTTAAATGCGCTGTGTGGCGATCCACAGACATAAGCGTCTTTTAAACTTTCGTCTAAGATCTGATTTTTATCGTAAAAAAAGTATTGTACGGCTTTATTTTAATTGCTAATGTTACTGTGACAGTAACAATTGAATAACAAAGAACTGTCATACGACGTTACTGTCAAGTCGACCCCGTTTTCTATTACAACAACCAAGGGTGCCGCACATGGACAATAAAAACAAAAACAGCAATCCAACAATTTTTCAAGGCGGCACTGACCGTCGTGATTTCCTCAAACTCAGCGCGATGGCTGGAATGATCGGCGCAGTCTGCGCCATGGGTCTGCCCCTCAATAGCTGGGCTGCACAGCCTACGCCGAAAGCAGGTGGCGTACTCAAACTCGGTCTCGCTGGCAGCAGCACCTCAGACTCTCTCGATCCAGGCAGCTGGAGCGATACCTTCACCTTTGTCGGCTTTTCTGCAGTCTACAATACATTAGCTGAAATTGATGTGACAGGGGAAGTAATACCAGAACTGGCTGAATCTTGGGAAGCCTCTCCAGATGCGCGTATCTGGACCTTTAAACTGCGTCCGGGAGTCACCTTCCATAACGGCAAAACTCTGACTACCGAAGATGTGGTTGCCTCGATTCAACATCATCTGGGCGAAAACTCAACATCAGCGGCGAAGACCCTACTCGCTGCCGTGGTCGATGTGCGTACGCAAGGCAGCGATGCGGTGGTCTTTGAGCTGCAATCAGGCAACGCCGACTTCCCCTATATCGTTGCTGATTATCACCTCGCCATTATGCCGAGCGAAGATGGTGTTGCTAACTGGCGTGCAGGTATTGGTACCGGCGGCTATCAAATTAAACAGTTTGAGCCGGGCGTACGTCTCGTCCTTGATCGCAATAAAAACTACTGGAAACCTGGCCGTGCGCACTTCGATTCAGCACTGCTGCTCGGTATTTCTGATGGCGCAGCACGCGTTAATGCGTTAATGACCGGTCAAGTTGACGTAATCAATAAAGTCGACTTAAAAACCGTCGACCTACTTAAGCGTAATCCACGCTTAGTCATTGAAGAAACAAAAGGCTCGCAGCATTACACCTTCCCAATGATCTGCAGCAGTGACGAATTTAAAAATAACCACGTGCGTATGGCGATGAAGTACGGCATTGACCGTGAAGCCATTCTTAAATCAATCCTGCGTGGCTATGGCTCAGTGGGTAATGACCATCCATTGCAACCCAATCACCGCTTTATTAATAAAGATCTTGAACAGCGCCAATATGATCCTGATAAAGCGCGCTTCCACCTGCGTCAGGCTGGGATGGAATCATTCAAGGTCGATCTGCACGCCTCTGATGCCGCTTACTCGGGTGCAGTTGACTCCTCCGTTCTGTTCAAAGAACACGCCCGCAAAGCCAATATTGACCTTAATGTAATTCGCGAACCTGCAGATGGCTTTTTCTCCAACGTCTGGATGAAGCGTCCGCTGACCACCTCGTTCTTTTACAGCAGCCTAACCGCTGACCGTATGTTCAGTCTGGGCTATGCCAACAAGGCCGCTTGGAACGAAACCTACTGGAACAACCCGCGTTTCAATGAGTTATTGCTGCAAGCCCGCGGTGAGCTCAATGATGATTTACGTCGCGAGATGTACAACGAAATGCAGGTGCTCTGCCGTGATGATGGCGGCGCGATCATTCCAGTTTTTGCCAACTCAGTAGCGGCACGCTCAACTCGAGTGACGCACGGTGGAGTCACGGCACCGTACGGCGAATTGGATGGTTTACGCATTATCGAACGCTGGTGGCAGGCCTAAGAGTCTTCTGCTCCTTCGTCGATAACAAGAGGTTAAGTCAATGTCTGTTCTTAAATTACTGGGCCAGCGCATCGCGCTGGGTATCTTTTCGCTGTTTGCGGTTTCAGTGATCGTCTTTCTCGCCGTCGGTATGCTGCCGGGCGATATTGCCGAAGCCATGCTCGGTCAGTCGGCCACACCTGAAACGGTTGCAGCGCTGCGCACGCAATTGGGCATGGATCAAATGCCCCTGCAGCGCTTTATTAGTTGGTTTGGTCAACTGCTACAAGGTGATCTAGGGGTTTCTCTAGCCAACCAACGTCCTATTGCTGACTTAATCTCGACCCGTTTAGGCAACACGCTGTTGTTAGCAGCATTTGCCGCTATCGTCTCAGTTCCCATCGCTCTGACACTGGGCATCCTAACCGCGCTGTACCGTAACTCGTGGTTCGATCGAGTGATGAATACCATGGCTTTAAGCTCGGTATCCTTTCCTGAGTTCTTTGTTGCCTACCTATTGATTTTGCTGTTCTCAATCAAACTTGATTGGCTGCCCAGCATGTCTAATATCTCGCCTGATTCGTCCATCAGCGAAATACTGGTGAGTTCAATTCTACCGGTGATCACTCTAAGTCTCGTGGTTATCGCGCAGATGATGCGCATGACCCGAGCAGCATTAATTAATCTCTTGGCCAGTCCTTATATCGAAATGGCGCGCCTAAAAGGCATACGTCCAGCACGCATTATTTTCCACCATGCCTTACCCAATGCTCTCGCTCCCATTGTCAACGTGGTGGCACTTAACCTCGCGTACCTGGTGGTCGGTGTGGTCGTGGTCGAAGTGGTCTTTGTCTACCCAGGTCTTGGCCAATTGCTGGTCGACTCGGTGGCTAAGCGCGACATCCCTGTGGTGCAGGTCTGCTGTTTGATCTTTGCCATGACCTATATCTCCCTTAACACCTTAGCGGATGTGCTGGCCATTGCCAGTAACCCTCGCTTAATGCACCCAAGAGGTTAAATCATGAAAAAATGTCTGAGATGCCTCTGCCAAGCACCACTGAGCGCAAAAATAGGAATCCTATTAATTATAAGCTACAGCTTTGTCGCGATTTTTGCCCCTTGGTTAGCCCCTTATGGTGAAACTGAAGTCGTGGGCGACGGCTATGCTGCATGGAGTCCAGAGTTCTGGCTGGGCACCGACAACCTAGGACGCGACGTGCTCAGCCGGCTGATTTACGGCGCACGTAACACCATCAGTATCGCGTTTGTCACTACCATCTTGGCCTTCGTCGTCGGTGGGCTGGCTGGTTTAATGGCCGCGATCAAAGGTGGCTGGATCGATCAAGGTCTGTCGCGAGTGGTTGATATCCTGATGGCCATTCCACAGTTGATCTTCGCGCTACTGATTCTCAGTGTCGTTGGCACCAACGCGGTCTCTCTGATCTTAGTGATTGCCCTGCTGGATGCCACTCGCGTGTTTCGCTTATCCCGCGCCGTCGCCATGAACGTCGTGGTGCAAGATTTCGTCGAAGCCGCGCGTCTGCGTGGTGAAGGCTTAGTCTGGCTGATCTGGCGTGAAGTTTTACCCAACACTTTGCCGCCACTAGTGGCTGAGTTTGGTCTGCGCTTCTGCTTCGTCTTCTTGTTTATCAGTGCGTTGTCTTTCTTAGGCTTAGGCATTCAACCGCCGACCGCCGACTGGGGCAGCATGGTGCGCGAAAACGCAGTCATGATCTCCTTTGGTGACTTCACCCCCTTATTGCCTGCCATGGCCGTCGCCTTACTGACGATTGGGGTCAACTTTGTGGTGGATTGGGTGCTGCACAAAACCAGTGGTTTAAAGGGGTAATGACCATGTCAACAGAACAAGAAAAGCATACTGATGTGCTGCTAGAAATACGTAACCTACACCTTGAAGGCTTCTCCGATGAGAAGTGGAAGCCCATCGTTCGCGGTATCGATCTAACCCTGCACCGTGGCGAAGTTCTGGGATTAATAGGTGAGTCCGGTGCGGGTAAATCCACGCTTGGTTTAGCTGCAATGGGCTACACCAAAGATGGTTGCCGTATCACCCAAGGCAGTATTTGCTTCGATGGTATCGACTTAATCAACTGCAGTGCCGATGAACTACGACAGTTGCATGGTTTGCGTATTGCCTATGTCGCACAAAGTGCCGCGGCCTCTTTCAATCCAGCGCACCGTTTAATTGATCAGCATATTGAAACAGCCATTCGTAATGGCGGGATTAAACGCCAACAAGCCAAAGCCGAAGCGGTTGAGCTGTATCGAATTCTCGGTCTACCCGATCCGGAAAATATCGGTCAACGCTACCCACACCAACTCTCTGGTGGTCAACTGCAACGGGCGATGACAGCCATGGCGTTGGCCTGTCACCCAGATCTTATTATTTTTGATGAGCCGACCACGGCGTTGGATGTCACCACGCAAATTGATGTGCTGGCCGCCATTCGTAATGCTGTGTCACGCTTTCATACCGCAGCTATTTATATTACCCACGACCTCGCCGTCGTCGCCCAAATGGCCGACCGCATTATGGTGTTGCGCTACGGACAACTGGCCGAAGAAGCGCCAACCCGCAAGATGCTGAAAGCGCCGGAGAATCCTTACACGCTGTCGCTGTGGGCCGTGCGCTGTTTTAAAAGTGAAGCGAAACCGCGTCCTACTGCCGAAGCACCGCTGCTCGCAATCGAAAATATCTCTGCTAGTTATGGTAAAAACCCAGTCCTGAGTGACGTCTCGATGCAGCTGTTCAAAGGACAAACCCTAGCAGTTATCGGTGAATCCGGCAGTGGTAAAAGCACCACGGCGCGAGTGATCACTGGCTTGCTGCAGCCTGATCAGGGCCAGGTACTCTTTGCTGGAGAAGTGTTACCAAAAGATTTTCGTCAGCGCAGTAAAACCCAGCTGCAACAGATCCAGATGATCTATCAGCACCCAGATACCGCTCTGAATCCGCGCCAGCGCATTAATGAAATTATTGGTCGGCCGCTCGAGTTTTACCTTGGTTTAAAAGGCGCAGCCAAAGAGCAGCGCATTCGCGAACTGCTGAGCATGATCGAACTCGACCCTGAAGAGTTTATGTATCGCCGCCCTAGTGAGCTGTCGGGTGGACAAAAACAGCGCGTCTGTATTGCCCGAGCGCTGGCTGCAGAACCGGAATTAATCATCTGTGATGAAGTCACTTCAGCGCTAGATCAGCTGGTCGCCGAAGGCATCCTCAAGCTGCTGAAACAGGTTCAGGAGCAACTCGGCGTGTCGTATTTATTTATCACCCATGACGTCGCAACGGTACGCGCCATTTCTGATGAAGTGGTGATTATGCAACAGGGCAAAGTTGTCGATTACGGTGCGCGCGAAGCGATCTTTAAGCCGCCGTTCAAGCCCTATACCGACTTGCTGTTTTCATCCGAACCGCAAATGGATCCTGACTGGCTCGACACCCACCTCGCTCGACAGCAGGCGAATTAACGATATCACCCGCTGCCCACGGGCAGCTTAGAGTCCATCTTTGGAGTAAAAACTATGAATGTATTGATTGTCCATGCCCACCCTGAACCAAAGTCATTTACTAGCGCTATGCGTGATCAGGCCGTAACAACTCTAGAAAAACAAGGTCACGCCGTCCAAGTGTCTGATTTATATGCGATGAATTGGAACCCAATCGCCAGCGCTGAAGACTTTAATAACTGCGAAAACCCAGACTATTTGGTGTATGCCCTTGAGCAGCGTCAAGCGGTCAAAAACAAAAGCCTCGCCAGCGATATTCAGCAAGAACTGGACAAATTATTGTGGGCTGACTTGCTGATTCTTAACTTTCCGATTTACTGGTTTTCTGTGCCAGCGATTCTTAAAGGTTGGCTCGATCGCGTTTTGGTCTCTGGCGTCTGTTATGGCGGCAAGCGCTTCTATGATCAAGGCGGTTTACGCGGCAAAAAAGTCTTGGTCAGCCTAACTCTCGGTGGTCGCGAACATATGTTCGGCGAAGACGCCATCCATGGCCCACTTGAAGACATGTTGCGACCATTACTGCGTGGCACTCTCGCTTACACCGGGATGGAAGTGCTGCCGCCCTTTATCGCTTGGCATGTGCCGTATATCAGCCAAGATGCGCGTGAATCTTTTCTCAACGATTTTGCACAACGTCTGGACAATATTGATCAAGACCAAGCGCTAGTGTTCCCTCGCTTGGATCAATTTGACGAGCGTTTATATCCTTTACAGCCGGCTGTGCAGACCAATAACGGCTGATTACTAGGCACATCAACAGAGGTATCTCACTACGAGCACAGACATACACCTTCTATCCACTGCTAATCAATAAAAGTCAGCATTACTACACATCCTGAGAGACGATGACTATGAATAAAAATAAAATTGTCAGCCTAATAGCTTCTCCATTATTTGTTATGCAAGCCGCCTATGCGGCAGATCAAAGCGACAGCGGCTTTATCGCCGACAGCCACTTGTCTGTGTTAAACCGCAACTATTATTACAACAGTGATAATCACAGCGGAGGTAAAGATGGTCGTGAATGGGGGCACAGCATTCTGACTCACTTCACCTCAGGTTATACCGAAGGTTTGGTTGGTTTTGGTTTGGATGCACACGCCTATGCATCCTTTAAGCTGGACTCTGGCCGCGGACGTAATCGTACCGATATGTTCCCACTGCAGAGCAATGGTGATTCACGTGACCAGTCCGGCTCTGCGGGTGGCTCGGTGAAAATGCGCATTTCAAAAAGTGAGCTACATTACGGTAACTTACGTCCTTACAACCCAGTGTTTGCTCTAGCAGATACTCGCCTAACACCTGCAACCGCCACTGGCTTTATGCTGACCAGCAGTGAAATCGACGGCTTAGACTTAGATGCAGGACACTTCACGTCCGGCAAAGATTACAACCAGAGCCACAGTGATGGCGACTTTTATGCCGGTTATGCCGGTGTTAAAGGTGGCAATATCGACTATTTAGGCGGTTCTTACCGTATCAGCGACAACGCTAATGTCACCGCTTATACCTCGCGCTATGAAGACCTCTGGCGTCAGCACTACCTCAACGCCAACTATACGTTTGCCTTGGGCGAGCAGCGCAGCTTAAACCTGGATGCCAACCTCTACCGTACCGATGAGCAAGGACAAGCTTTAGCAGGTGATATCGATGTCACCGCAGGTTCATTGACCGCCGCCTATACCGTTAATGCGCACACCTTCAGCCTCGGCTATCAGAAAATCCATGGCGATCAGCCGCAGGATTACCTGATGATGAGTGGCGGTGGCTTCCAGGATTCGATTTACCTCGGCAACGCTTCACAATATGCCGACTTTAACGGACCCAATGAGCAATCATGGCTGATCGGCTACTCATTAAACCTCGCTTCTTACGGCGTACCCGGCGCCAGCTTCTCGATTCGCCATGTGCGTGGCAGTGATATCGATGGTAGCAAAACAGCAGCAAGCAGCCCTTACGCTTACTACGGCAAAAATGAAAAACACCACACCACCGATCTTGATGCACGCTATGTGGTACAAAGCGGCCCGGCCAAGGATCTGATGGTCCGCGTTCGTCACGCCAGCCACCGCATGACCTCGGGTAAATCAGACATTGATGTTGATCGTTTCCGCGTCGTTGTTGAATACCCTCTGAATATTTTCTAATACACCTTGAGCCTCATACCAGCTCGGCAGGTTGTTGCGAGCTGGTCCCTTCATTCTTCTATGTCGAGAGTCCGATGAACGCTAGTCAGTCAGCCAATATTCTTCTGGAACGGCGCGGCAATATCGCCCTAATTACCCTCAACCGCCCCGCTGCACGCAATGCTTTGGACCTGCAGAGTATGCAGCAATTACTGCAGATCGCCCGCACGCTAGCAGCCGATAGCCAATTGAAAGGCGTGTTATTGCTCGGTCAATCTGGATACTTCTGTGCCGGCGGCGATGTCCACTATTTTCAACAGTTGTGCAGCCTGCCTGAAGCGCAGCGCTTACCACTGTTGCACGATTATATCGCCACAGCGCAAGACGTTATTCGCGTTTTAGCCGCGCTGCCCTGCCCACTGATTGCCTGCGTTGATGGCGCGGCGGCAGGCTTTGGTCTGAGCTTGGCCTGCCTCGCTGATCAAGTCATCACCAGCCAGCGCAGTCGTTTACTACCAGCGTATACCGCCATCGCAGCCAGCCCAGATGGCGGTCTTAGCTATTTACTGACACAGTTAATTGGCGAACGCCGCGCTTTACAGTGGATACTGCACAATCACCCCATGCCTTTAGAGCAAGCGCTGGAGTGGGGCTTAATTAGCGAATTGCAGAGCAATGAAGATTTTACACAACGGCTTGACGCTCTGATTCAGACACTGGCAGCATCGCCAGCCTGTGCCTTTCGCAACAGCAAACGTCTGATTAAACACACATCACTTAGCGCGTTAGATAGACAATTGACCGAGGAACTACAGGCCTTTATAAATAGTGCCATGCATCCTGATTTTGCTGAAGGCATCGCTGCTTTCTCAGAGAAACGAGCAGCGTCATTTGCTCAATAGCTTAATGCTTTGAGCTCAAGCATTAAGCTGAGCTGCCTCTGATTGACAGAGGCGTTGGTAACCTCCCGCAAGTAAACCATCGACCCACGCCTCACAAATCAGCACCCCTTGCGCAGGGGTAAAGGTTTCAGGATCGAGACCATGCTCCAACCATAAGCCATCGATGAGCGCTGTCAGACTGATGGCTGCCAGCTGATAATTAAACTGCTGCCAGCCTTGCTCCAGGGCTAATTGCTCAAGCACCTGTTCTAGAATCGAACGGTACTCTTTGTAGGATTTATCATGTGCTTCACGAATAGTGTCTGCGGTTTTCACCGCTCCCCAAAACGCGAGCCACGCTTCAAGTAGAAAGGTATTCAATAGTTTTTCTGAAAAAGACGCTTGAAAGAAGGCCGATAGCTGGGTGCGTACCCCTTCGCCAACATTTTCAGCCATCGCAACACGCAGCTGCCCCATCACTTTGCGCGTAATGGTTTGGTACGCTTCAGCCACCAGCGCATCCTTACCTGAATAGTGATGGCTGATTAAGCCTGGTGAAACACCGGCCTGCGCACAAATCTTCCGTACAGACATACCTTGGAAACCATGCTGTTTAAGGCAGGTCAAAGTTGCATTAACCAAATGTGCCTTACGCACCTCAGGATCCATTCGCGTGAAGTTCACTTGTGGAGCTACTTTCATGTTCGCCAAGTCCTTGTTAATGGCTCTAAAGTCGACCTACAGTTTATTTTTATTTAATGTAAATACTAAAAATACAGCGCTCAATGAGCGGCTTAATCTGTGTCGTAAGTATAGCGTGATTACTCCCTCGTTGTTGGTCATTGATCAGGTGCGGCAAGACACTCTGACTATTAAATACGGGGCAATTATGATTTACAGACCGAGTCAGCAGCAGACGCCCGCTGTCCCGTAATGATCGGTGATCATGGCTTTTTATTATGCTGTCAGGGATTCACACGTTATCTCTTCGATTAAAATCAATAACCAATCGTCGTAAAGGTTGATCAAATACGTATGGATAGTCTAAAGCCTACGATATAATTAATGGTTATTAGCGATATTCGCCTGCTTTTGGCTCTTTTAGTCAATTTTTAAGCGCTGCTAGTTCAGACAATAGCGCCTGCAGACAAGTCGAATTAAACGTTATATAAAATAAAACTTAAGCATCAGTTCTATAGATAAAACATTAGTTTTGAGCAGCCCTACTTGCGCAGGTAACTGTTTGCTAGGACCACATTTGCTAAGAGAGTCAGCATGCTAACGAGCAATCTTTCCCATCACCGAACGTGGAAACGCATCGGTTTAACTTGGTTGTTTTTTTTAGCCCTTTTGATCACTTACTGGTTACGTTTAGACGCTTTTCATCAAAACGAAATCAACGAAGTCGAGCAAAATGCCAAGTTACGCGCCAGCCAAACGGCTCATGCACTGAGCATGCAAGCACGCTCGCAACTGTTAAGTATTAAGTTTGTTCTTGAACACTTGGCTGAGCACTGGTTCGAGCAAGATAAAACCATGTTTACCCAGCTGATTAAACTGACCAAACAAGGTGTTTTGAAAAACTCGCTGGATCTCATTCTTGTCAGAGACGCTGAGGGCCGTGTGCTGTTTAACAGCCATACGCCACTTGAACAGCCAATACCTAAACTCTCTAAGGCCGAGCGGGATCATTTTCAGCAACTCACTCAAAAAAACCAACCGATTTTTTCGATCAGCGAACCAATACATAATGAGATAACTCAGCGTTGGACGATACAATTTAATCATCGACTTGAGGTTAACGGACAGTTTGCTGGAACAATTACTGCTTCGGTACCTGGCGAATACCTGGCCGACGCATTTAGGCAGATTTATCCGACCAAGGACGACGTGGTCATGCTTACTCTAAATAATGGGCAATACCTTGCACGCACTTATAAGCTCGAAGAATCACTGCATAATAAAATACCGACTGAGATTGAGTTTATTCAGCGACCCGATAAGAGCAATGGTAACTACACTGCAATAGCGCCTCTCGATGGAGTCGAACGTATCTATGCTTGGCACCGTCTTCCAGACTTTCCTATTGTGCTTAATTTAGGCTTAGGGAAAGAAAAAGTGTTGAGCCCTGTATTGCTGTCAATTCAGCAAAGCAGGATACAAAACCTTATAGGTAGCATCCTGCTATTGCTAGCTGCGCTTTGGATTACTCGTTTGGTATGTCTTCAATCTCAGCAAAATAACTCTCTACTACAAGCTCAAGAACGCATAGCGGCACTCCTCAATCGTATTTCCTTCGGCGTTTTGATTGAAGACGAAAACAACTTTATTATCACTGCCAATGAAGCGTTGTGCTCGCTGCTTAACCTTGATGCAGAACCCTCGCACTTGACTGGATTACATCACAGCCAATTTCTAAGTGCTCTAAAACAGGAACAGAAACTGTGGCTACAGATGTCACCCAACACTATAGAGAAGCGCAAACTCGCTGAGGTTGAGGACAGTGCCGGTCATATTTTTGAAATTGATTGGGTTCCGATTCAACGTGGCCATAGTTATTTAGGTCATGTGTGGTTTATTCAAAATATAAGCTCACGCAAACAAAAGGAACAAGAACTGTTCACTTTAGCAACCACAGATACGCTCACCGGGTTGCACAACCGTCGCAGCTTTTTGGATATTTTGCATCAGCAAATCAAGCTTAGTCAGTCACATGCTCCAGGTGCTTTATTGATGATCGATATTGATCACTTTAAGCAGGTCAACGATACCTACGGTCATCCAACTGGCGACCGGGTTATCCAACATGTTACGCGCGCTATACACGATAGCCTGCGGCACGATGATTTTAGCGGCCGTTTGGGCGGAGAAGAGTTTGCAGCGCTGCTGCCCAAAGTAAATCTGCAGCAAGCCTTGCAACTGGCCGAACGTATCCGTGAGCGCATAGCGACAACCCCAACAGTCACCGAAGTAGCAACCATCTACGTCACCATTAGTATTGGCGTGGTATTGCTGTATGGACAAGACGAAACACGCGTACGAGAACAAGCGGATAAAGCGCTATATCAAGCCAAGAACTCGGGTCGTAATCGAGTCTGTAGTGCTGAAGAGATGACGATCAATATGCCTGATGTGTAGGTATTTCAGATGAAAAAATCAGATAAAAGCTGTTGTTGGCTCTCGACTGACTAGGGCTCTAACAAAAATGGCGCGCAATTATTCCAGCGCCATTTCTATACACACGACTCATTAACGACTAGATGGCTATCTTGTTGGATTTTTTCGTACAGAAAGACAAATTCAAAAAATGCTCAAGCGAGTCGTCAAGAATATCCAACCAAGGCTCAGGCAACTCAGGTGCCAAAGTGCCGGTTAAAGTCGAGCGGTAGGCCTTTTCTCTAAAGGTCATAATCCCAGCGTGCTTATCTTTTTGCCACTGCTTTAGAATATCGCCCTGTTTCTCTACGGCAAACTCGGGGTAATCCGTGGCATTGTTTAAATCACGAATATACTTGGCCTGAAAGTCGATATCACCACACACATCACTGACGCACTCATATTCAGCCAACCATTTTTGCTCGTCTGTTTGGCGCGCAGCTAAAGCAGGCAAAGTAATTTTACCGAGAATAACATCGCGCGCATACCAAGCTTGGGCATCAAACATATTGAAGGTGAAATACTGATCCTGCATACCTAAATAAATCAACTGTGGATTGGGCTGCCAGAAAACACCTTTATACAAATTCTCTGGGTATAAACAGTTATGCGTTTGTAAACGCAGCTCATCAGGCAGGAAGGGGAAGTGGAATAAATAGCCGGTACACATAATCACTGCATCAAAGCGCTGACTGCTGCCGTCAGAAAAACAGGCAACATCACCCTCAAAACGCGTAATAACCGGTACTTCTTTAATACTGTCAGGCCAGTCGTAACCCAGCGGCTGACTGCGATAGCTGATCGTGACCGATTTAGTGCCGTACTTATAGCACTGAGTACCAATATCTTCTGCAGAGTAACTACCACCCACCAGCAGAATATCTTTATCTTTAAACTCGAGGGCATCACGGAAATCATGTGCATGCATCACACGCCCCGGAAACTCTTCCAAACCTTCAAAATACGGCATATTTGGCGTAGAGAAGTGGCCCGTCGCAACAACGACATAATCAAACTCATCGGTCTCTTGCTCACCGGTTTTATGGTTCATCACCGTAACGGTAAACATCTTGCTCTCTTCGTCAAAAGTCACCCAACGCACGGGACACTCAAAACGGATGTATTTGCGGATATCCTGCTGATTGATGCGGCCCATGATGTAATCTTTAAGCACTTCACGCGGCGGATAAGACGGGATGGGCTGACCAAAATGTTCTTCAAAAGAATAGTCGGCAAACTCTAGACATTCTTTTGGTCCATTTGACCAGAGATAGCGGTACATACTGCCGTGGACTGGCTCACCGTTTCGATCTAACCCTGTACGCCATGTGTAATTCCACATGCCACCAATATCATTTTGTTTTTCATAACACACAATCTCTGGCAGATCCTTAACCCCCGCTAAACGCGCTGCTTCGAACGCACGTAACTGAGCCAAACCACTGGGACCTGCACCTAAAATAGCTATTTTTTTCTTAGTCAAAAGATACTCACATAAAAATAATCGCTTATAACTATAACACTTTTTAACTATTGGTGTTTTTATGACTAAATAGTCGAAAACTTCCCGCACCACAATTTGCTGCAAACAAAGCAGCCATACAAAATGACACCATAGGTATCGCGACGTAAGGACTCGATGGTGGGCTGAGTGGACACTTCGATTTCAATTAACCAGCCAGAATAGATCAAGGCGGCCATTGCTACTGCAGAGCGAACGAGCAGATGCGGCTATGTTTCAGTACCGCATTTCGGTAACCAACATACTATAACAACCGTTAGTCGCTTACACTTTACGCCATACAGCAGCAACACTGTCTGCACTGCAGATCAACTATTACGCGTATAGCAATGAGGTACGATACATATAGAAGTGACTGACCTGCTACAGTGCAGCAAGTCAGTCAGATGTCATTTTTAATGTAAGTCAGCCAGCTTTACATCTTTCATTTGCAACGCCTGGGCAACGTCATACATCGCTTGATTTAGAATCTTATGCGTGACTTTATCTTTTTCATAACCAGCACTGGCATTGATATCAATCATCACCTGATTATGCAGTTTGTTAGAGAGGGCTTTATCAAACAGATAGCCACTCCAGAAAGCACCATCCGGTGCCACGCCAGCTTCTACCAGTGTTTTCGCTAACTCTACGCCGGAAAGATCAGCCGGTTCTGGCATAATAACTCCCGCTTCACTCGCACGTTTAAGTCCGAATCCGATAGCCATATCCATGCCGCCAATAAAAGTATTAACCTCCTCTTCGCCGTATTGCTTGGTCAGCTTGGCTACTTCTGCGTTGACCGTTTCCTCGCCCAACATGGAAACTAAGGCGTTAGCAAAACTAAAGCTTTCAGCACCTCCGCCCGCTTTAACCAATGCGGCGGTGACAGCTAATGCCGGCTCACCAGTATAGATAGGACCGCCAAACATATTGATCGCTGCTTGCTCATGTTTAACATCCGCCGAATCAACAGATTCAGCCAACACAGGTCCGACAGCAAAAGCAGCCATTGCGGCTGCTAAAAATAGAGTTGTAGTTTTCATTGTTATTCTCCTTTCGGTTTTTAGAATAGTGGAATAATGCGCCAGCTCAGCCAGCCTTAATCATTCCCCTACAATGGAGTTCAGTCATTACATGCAAGGTGACGGCATCACAGCGCTTTCCTGCAAACTCAAAAGCAGTAAACGTATGCTTATCAAATTGCTGAAGTAGGTCATTGCGTAACATTTCGCGCGCTCGTGAGAGGCGTTTCTTAACCGCAGATTCGGTAACCTGCAAACAAAAAGCACTGTCTATAACTGACATGCCCTCGACCGCACGCAACATAAAAACACTGCGATACATTTCTGGTAAGCGCTCAATCGCAGCGTCTAAAAGAGACTTTATTTCTTGTTGGCTAGCCGCTATTTCTGGGGTTATATGATCAACTGCAGATGACACGGCCTGTTTCTCCTCAGGTTGCAAGCCGTGAAGAAAAATAACCTTCTCATCCAGTGAAACGTCAGGGCGCTGTCGGCGTTTGCTGCTAATGGCCTGATTGATGACAATCCGAGTTAACCAAGTCTTCAGTGATGCACGACTTTGATAAGAATCCAGATGTATAAATGCACTCAAGTACGCGTCTTGCACGGCTTCTTGTGCTAGATGCTCATTATTAAGAACACCTCTTGCCGCACGAAATAGCGAACTATTATGGCGTCGAACAATCAGTTCAAAAGCGGCGCCATCACCCAAACGAGCGTGCTCTAGCAAACTCACATCGGTCAAATCAGCGCGTGATATTTTTGCTTCAACGTTTGAGTGATTCATATAGAAACTCTCTAATAAGTTTTTGCTTTTCACACTATTAGACGTGTCAAATCAAAATTGGTGACACTATCTTTAACACGATATTCAGATTGATAAGAGTTGATTAACCCCGACACGTCTTCTCGTCAACCCTAACAGGTGAAATATGAGCATAGGTTATCGTTATCAACGATGAATTTAAGCAAGAAACAGCCAGCTAAGTGACAGCCAACGACTCTACTGTTGCAGAGGTTGCAACGCACTGACGCCTCAGTCATAAGAGGCGCTATAACAGGATTAAGATGTTTTCCAAATCAACGAAGAAAAGCGATTGCAGACTGAGATGTAAGACAGCGCTTGTGACAGTTGCATAAAAACTGCAATAAAAGGGAGTGCTGCTCTTGCGAGACAACTGTCAAAAAAGTGTAGAGAGGTGTGATTGATCTTCAAGAAATGGCGCACCAGGCGGGATTCGAACCCACGACCCCTGCCTTCGGAGGGCAGTACTCTATCCAGCTGAGCTACTGGTGCACGCGGCCGTCATGATACGCATGTGCTTCGCATTCGTCCATGCTATTGCACGCTAGAAGATGCATATTGCTATGTGTCTTCGATAGGCTCTTAGTATTCACGTATCAGTACTAGCTTAACTTGTATTTATTGCTTAGCAGTCGCCTAATAAACTCACTGAGTACGCCAGTCGTTTGTACAACAGCAAACGGATACTCTCATTACGCCGTATTCCGGAGGTCATCATGCTTTTAAGCGATCCCACACTTTTTCGCCAACACGCCTTTATTGCTGGGCAATGGTGCGCAGCTGATTCTGAGCAGGTTATCGCGGTGCATAACCCTGCCAACGCCGAGCGCTTAGGTTCAGTGCCTAATATGGGCGCAGCAGAAACACAACGGGCAATTAACGCGGCTCATAGCGCCCTCCCCGATTGGCGTGGCAAAACTGCAGCGCAGCGTGGGCAGATAATGCGCCGTTGGTTTGAGCTGATCATGCAGAACCAAGAGGATTTAGCGTTATTAATGACCCTTGAGCAGGGTAAGCCCTTGACCGAAGCTCGCGGAGAAATTGCTTACGCCGCATCCTTTATCGAGTGGTTCGCTGAAGAAGGTAAACGCGCGTATGGAGACATGCTACCCAGCCCGTCTAACAGCTCGCGCTTAATGGTGATTAAACAACCGATTGGCGTGTGTGCGGCGATTACCCCGTGGAACTTCCCCGCGGCGATGATCACCCGTAAAGCCGGTGCAGCGCTGGCTGCAGGTTGTACCATGGTGATTAAACCGGCTTCTGCCACACCTTTTAGTGCGCTAGCGTTAATGGTCTTAGCCCAACAAGCAGGCATTCCTGACGGTGTATTATCGGTAGTGACCGGTAGCGCCAGCGCCATTGGTGGTGAGCTGACGGGCAATCCACTGGTGCGTAAGTTGTCGTTTACTGGCTCAACTGAGGTGGGTCGTAGCCTACTGCGTCAATGTGCCGATGATATTAAGAAAGTCTCGTTAGAGCTGGGCGGTAATGCGCCCTTTATTGTCTTTGCTGATGCTGACATCGAGGCTGCAGTAACGGGCGCCATCGCGGCGAAGTTTCGTAATGCGGGGCAAACCTGTGTCTGTGTTAATCGTTTCTATGTGCACGACTCTGTCTACGCAGACTTTGCTCAGCGCTTAACTGCAGCAGTGCAGCAATTGCGTATGGGCGATGGCCGTCGCGAAGGTGTGACCATTGGTCCATTGATTGATCAAGCTGCGGTAGATAAAGCGCAGGCACATATCGCTGACGCCGTACAGATGGGTGCAACGCTAGAGTTCGGAGGACAGGTTACAGAAGGTACATTTTTACAACCCGCAGTGCTAACCGGTGTGCCCCACAATGCACTGCTGAGTCGTGAAGAAACCTTTGGTCCTGTCGCGGCATTAATGCGCTTTAGTGATGATCAAGAAGCCATACAACTCGCCAATGATACCGAGTTTGGTTTAGCAGCATATTTCTATAGTCGTGATATTGGTCGCTGTTTCCGCGTCTCTGAAGCCTTGGAATACGGGATGGTTGGCGTGAATAGCGGAATAATCTCGAATGAAGTAGCACCTTTTGGTGGGGTTAAAGCTTCTGGTCTGGGTCGTGAAGGTTCTAAGTACGGGCTGGATGAATACTTAGAAATCAAATACATCAATTTTGGCGGGATCAGTTAAGCAGGCAGCTAGGCGACCCGTTTTTCTCAGGTCGCCTAGGCTTAATTTTGTACCATTTAATCTTGCAGTAGTAATGGCAAAATCTGTCCGGCAGCACCCACTAAACTGAGCTCACGGGACTGCCGGCAGGGCATCGCCTCGGGATTGATATGCGCAACCCAAGCGCCGCTACGTAAGGCCAACGCAGGAATTTGTGCGGCAGGTTGCACGACACCGGAAGTCCCCACCGAGAGCAATACATCACAGTTTTCGGCAGCAGTAAACGCAGCCTCCAGCGCCACCTGTGGTAAGGCCTCACCAAACCAGACCACGCCAGGACGAATCATTCCTTGGCAATGGCTGCAGATCGGTGGTGCTAACGCGTGTTCATGGCTCATCTCTGGTGCGTGAGTTAAAACGTACGGCTGAGTACAGGTAAAGCAGCGCGGGTTAAAGATACTGCCATGCAAGTGCAACACATCAGCACTGCCGGCTCGCTCATGCAGATCATCTACGTTCTGGGTTATCACCGTCAGTTTCGGCACACGCTGCGCTAATTTAACAATGGCATGGTGTGCAGGATTGGGTTGCGCCTTTAGCAATAATTGTCGACGCCATTCATACCAGCCCCAGACTAAAGCGGGGTCGGCTAAAAAAGCCTCTGGTGTGGCCAATTGCAGCGGATCAAAACGCGCCCATAAGCCAGTTAACGCATCACGAAAAGTACTGACTCCGCTTTCTGCAGAAACCCCAGCGCCAGTAAACACCACCACATGTTTAGCCTTATGCAGCGCATTAAGTAGCTCTGCCGGTACCTGTAAACAGTTTTTCCGCATCATTATTCTCCAGCCAAAGCTCAGCCTAGAAAGGCTGTAAAGTCGTGTTCTAATTATGACCATAGCGTACTGTTAAAAATATACTAGGACAGCATAGCCTTAGCGCTGGATAACCTTCAAAATAGGCACTCCTCTGGCACGGTTTAACAGCGTGTACACGACTTAATTTTCTGCATCACCCATTCCATAGGCAACAACGTGCTCAACTCTTACTCTTCTCGTGCCATTTGCAGTGCCATCCTCAGTGTTATTCTGTTGAGTGGCTGTGCTGGGGTGAAATCTGTCTCAGTCAGTACCAATGATTATATATCGCAACGTCGTGGTGATATTTTAACCACCGGTGAGCTCAGTTCGGCAGTCGGTGTTGCTTTACAAGTTGCTGGCATCAGCGAAAAACAGTGCCGCGCCGCGCCGCAGCAATGCCGTAGCCAGTTGACAGACAATATAGGTCTGGATGATGAGCAACGCATGTCGGCTTTGGCTGAACTCTGGCTGCAAGAAGCACTCTCTATCGATCAGAAGATCAATGAAGGCCTGCTTGCCGATGAGGTCCTCAATGCCTATTTAGAAAGTGCTCGGCATGCTTACGCTTATTTGTTTTTGACCCCTCGCTCCCCGAGCCAGCGTTCACTGGAAGATAGACAAACACAAGTTCGTGACTACTATAACTTTGCCGTACAGCAGACCGTTACGCGCACCTTTAATCATCACTTGCAAAATCTACGCGAGAGTATGGATGAGGATGGGACGTTCAGCGTGACCTCAAAGCAATGGACGATTGCCGGTCAGCTCAATGAAGTGCGTTTGGCCGAGCGCCAGCGAATACCCGAGCAATTGATTCCAGCCTCCTCATTGACCTTTAAAGGCCTGCGCAATCAATACCGCCGCGATGGTATTGGTGCTGAATTAGTGGCCGTTACGGCCAAGCGCGTGGTCAGTAAAAACAGTCGCGAGGAGGCGTTTAGCGAAACACCATTTCCGGCAATTACGGCCATATTACATTTTAAGGGCGACACCTTAGAAGAAGTTCTCCACACTCACGATGTTGAATTACTAGGTTTCGACCCCTACAAGCGTAGCAGTGTGCGGTTATCGGGTACCCAAGTACCGTTGGCAGCCAATTTCACCTCAGGTTACGGCTTATGGCTGGCACGCTCAGGTTTTGCTCGGCAATCGCTGCTGACCTTAGTCGGACGTGGAGAAGTGTTAGAAAAACCTCGCGTCTACTTAATGCAGCCTTATGATCCCAAACGTCGGGTGATCATTATGCTGCACGGCTTAGCCAGTAGCCCAGAGGCTTGGATTAATGTTGCCAATGAGGTGCTCGGCGATGAAGTCTTGCGTAAAAACTTCCAAGTCTGGCAGGTCTATTATCCAACCAATGCGCCGTTAGCGTTCAATCAGCACGCCATTCGCCAAGCGATCCAAGACACTTTGCAAGCGTTTGACCCAAAAGGCCAGAATCGTGCTTCTCAAGATGTCGTGTTGATTGGTCACAGTATGGGCGGTGTCTTAGCCCGTCTCTTGATTTCCGACTCAGGCGATCGTTTCTGGAAGCCCATTGTAAAATCTTATGGATTACAAGGTGAACGTAAGGAGCAAGCACGAAAAAAGTTACTTGATTATGCGTGGTTTAAGCCGATGCCAGAAGTCAGTCGTGCAGTCTTTATTGCCGCACCCCACCGTGGCACACCCTTTGCAGAAAACCGCTTCTCACGTTGGGCAGCGGGTGTGGTTAAGTTACCGGTCTCTGTACTCGGCCGCGTCACTGAAATTGCCCAGTTGTTAGTTGATCCCAGCTCTGCCAGTGCGGCACCGATAACGCGACCGCTGAACAGTATTTCGAACCTCAGCAATCAAGATCCCTTTGTGCGCTTAGCCGCCGACTTGCCGATTGCGGCCAATGTGCCCTATCACTCTATTATCGGCAATGACACACCATCACTCAGCCTGCAACTGTCCAGCGACGGCGTTGTCCCCTATAACAGCGCGCATTTAGCGGGTGCACAATCAGAGAAAGTTATCCGTTCATGGCACAGCGTGCAAGAAACACCGGCAGCTATTGTTGAAGTCAGACGCATTTTGCATCAGCATTTACAAGACACCAATGAGGTTTCTTATGTCAACTAGCCTACGTTCATTGCTGCCAATCAGCTTACTACTGCTATTGTCGTTAACTATTCTCTGCGCTGCGGCATGGGGCACTTTAGCACTCTATTATCAATTGCCTCTGCGTATGCCTTGGCTTGCTGCAGGTCTGTTGCTCTGGGTCGGTTTGTCCATATATGCTCTAGTACGCTTATGGCAGACAGGCCCACTGCAAGGTGCCTTGATCTACCTCGCCCTGCATGCAGCGCTGTTGCTATGGTGGAATAGTTTAACGCCAACCAATCAACACCGATGGGAAGATGATGTCGCTGAAATGACCTCAGGCCGTATCGAAGGCGATCACGTCACTTTATTTAATGTGCGCAACTTTACCTGGCGCTCAAAAACCGATTACACCCCTCGCTGGGAAACCCGCCAATATGATCTCAGCAAACTGCAATCTGTGGATATGCTGACCTCATACTGGGGCATGGATGCAATTGCACACGTTCTCGTCTCGTTTGGCTTTGATGACGGTCAGTTCGTTACCTTTTCGGTGGAGATACGCAAAAAGAAAGGCCAGCAATTTTCCGAAATTGCCGGTTTTTTCAAACAATATGAACTGAGCATTCTAGCCACCGATGAACGTGATGCGATCGCAGTACGCCCCAATGTGCGCGGTGAAGATACGTTTTTATACCGTATTGATATGTCTAAACAGATTGCTCGACAACTGTTTTTATCTTATGTCGAGCAGGCCAATCAACTGATCGAACAGCCACGCTTTTACAACACCGTCACCGCCAATTGCACCACTCTAGTGTTCGGCATGATGCAACATATCAGCGGCAGTTTCCCGCTTGACTCGCGCCTGTTACTGAGCGGCTACCTGCCCAGCTATGTTGAAGAACAAGATGGCCTGACAGATGGCTTTGATTTAGCTCAGTTACGCAGCGCAGGACGCATCACAGAACGCTCAAAGCAGGCCCAAAACAACGACAATTACTCAAAAATCATCCGCCAAGGTGTGCCAGGCTGGTAATCAAAAAAATCAAAAGTGGTGAAAAAATACCATTTTCAACTGCTTTTTAGCGATTACTTAGCCTGCTAAATGTATTTTTTCGTAGATTTACCGCTTAAAAAGAGTGTTTTATCAAAAAAAACAAAAATAATTTAAATGTTTTTTTAAGCGTTTTTAATCTGAGTTTGTCATTCCCGTTTCGGCAAGCTATAGCGCTGCGAAACGGGAATTGCTGTTGATCAAAAAATAGCCTTTTTAGCCGCCTATATAGCCATATTCACATAAATGCGCGGTTGTTATTATTTTTTAAGCTGCCTACTCTAATAAGGCTAAATAAATAACCACAAGGATTTATTTTGAGTTTTGCTACCGTCAAACTCCGTCAACCTACTGACGGTGACGGCCATGCCCTGCATCAACTGGTCGCTCGCTGCCAGCCCCTAGACACCAATTCGGTGTACTGCAATTTACTTCAGTGCACTGACTTTGCGGATACTGCTATTGCTGCGGAAAATGCCGATGGGAACCTGGTGGGTTTCATTTCTGGCTACCGTCCTCCAGCACGCCAAGACACTCTTTTCGTCTGGCAAGTTGCTGTCGACAGCAGTATGCGAGGTCAAGGTTTAGCGCTGCGCATGCTTTTAGCCCTCACTGCACGGGTTGCCGCACAAGGCGTTCGGTTTATAGAAACCACCATTTCTCCGGACAATGCCGCCTCTCAGGCTTTATTTTTAAAAGCCTTTAATCAATTAGGAATCTCTCACAGTACCTCCGTACTTTTCTCAAGTCAGCGGCATTTTGCTGGCCTGCATGAAGACGAAGTGCTGTACCGAGCGGGCCCATTGCCTCTCGATTCCAAACAATAAATATTACAGGATTGAATATGAAAGCTTTTGAACAGAATTTTGAACAGAACGAATCAGGCGTAAGAAGTTATTGCCGCTCATTCCCTGTGATGTTTAAACAAGCACAGGGTGCTGAACTGGTGACCACTGACGGTACACGTTACATCGACTTTTTAGCCGGTGCCGGTACCCTCAACTACGGTCACAACCACCCCGTTTTGAAAAAAGCATTAATCGAATACATTCAGAACGATGGTTTAGCCCACGGTTTGGATATGTATTCAGAAGCGAAAGAGCGTTTTTTAGAAACCTTTAATCGCCTAATTTTGACGCCACGTAAAATGCAAGATTACCTTATTCAATTTACTGGCCCAACCGGTACCAACGCAGTTGAAGCAGCATTGAAACTGGCGCGTAAAGTCACGGGACGTAATAACGTCATCAGTTTCACCAACGGTTTCCATGGTTGCTCAATTGGTGCGCTAGCGGTAACCGGTAACCAACACCACCGTGGTGCTGCTGGCGTAACCTTATCTGATGTCAGCCGTATGCCTTACGCCAACTATTTTGGCGATAAGGTCAATACCATTGCCATGATGGACAAGATGCTGTCTGACCCAAGCAGTGGTATCGACAAACCAGCTGCTGTGATTGTTGAAGTTGTACAAGGTGAAGGTGGTCTCAACGCTGCTTCTGCTGACTGGGTACGCAAGCTAGAAAAACTGTGCCGTAAGCACGATATGCTGCTGATTGTTGATGACATTCAAGCCGGTTGTGGTCGTACAGGTACCTTCTTCAGCTTTGAAGAAATGGGCATTAAGCCTGACATGATCACCCTGTCAAAATCGATCAGTGGTTTTGGCCTGCCATTTGCTATCGTGTTATTACGCGAGAAGCTGGATGAATGGGAGCCCGGTGAGCACAACGGTACGTTCCGTGGTAACAACCATGCCTTTGTCACCGCCGCGGCAGCTTTAGAAGAGTTCTGGCAGGACGATACCTTTGCCAAAAGCGTACGTGAAAAAGGTGAAATGATTGCCAAGCGCATGCATAAAATCACCCGTCGCCACAGCGAACATAATTTGTTTGTTAAAGGTCGCGGCATGATGATTGGTATCAGTTGTGCCAATGGCGATGTGGCTGCACAAATTTGCCAACATGCCTTTGCTAACGGTTTAGTGATTGAAACCAGTGGTAACCACAGCCAAGTCGTTAAGTGCCTGTGCCCTCTGACGATTACCCATGAGCAAATTAATAAAGCCATGGATATTTTAGATGAGTCCTTTGCTGCGGTATTACCCAGCCAAGCAGCGGTGAAAGCGTCTTAAGTGGCCCCGCTCAACACGCTTAACTAACCTTATTTATAAGTGCTGCTGCCACTATTAATAGTCAGCAGCACCCGCAGGAGTTTTTAATGATTGTTCGTACCCTTAAAGAAGCAGAAAACAGTGATCGTCGCGTTGTCACAAAAACGTGGGAAAGTACGCGTATGCTGCTAAAAGAAGACAATATGGGCTTCTCATTTCACATCACGACTATCTATGCCAACACTGAAACTCATATCTGGTATCAAAACCACCTTGAGTCAGTGTATTGCATGAGCGGTAATGGTGAGATTGAAACGCTAAAAGACGGCAAGATCTACCCCATCGAAGCTGGTACTTTATATATCCTAGATAAGCACGATGAACACTTATTACGTGGTGGTAGCGAAGACATGAAAATGGCTTGCGTGTTTAACCCACCGCTTAATGGTAAAGAAGTACACGATGAGAATGGTGTTTACCCACTCTAAGCTCAGTTTTGTGTATTCAGCGTGAAAAATCTAAGCGGCTCTATAGTCATTCTGACGCCGCTTACATTACACTTCGAGTGTCCGTGCCACCTACACGCTTGGTGGCGACACTCAACTATATGGGCAGCGCAGTCTGCGCAAACCCCATTCTTCTTGATTAACTTATTGATAACGGACGCGCATTCATGCATACCGTAGAGAAAATTGGCGGCACTTCAATGAGCTGCTTCAAGGACGTTTTAGATAACATCTTCTTAACTGAACATCCTAAACACGGCCTGTACCAACGTATTTTTGTGGTATCTGCCTATAGCGGCATGACCAACGATTTACTGGAACACAAAAAAACGGGGCAAGCAGGCGTCTATCAGCGCTTTGCCGAAGCCAGTGGTGAAGAAGCATGGCAAGAGCCTCTCGAAAAAGTACGTGAGGCTATGCTGGCAAAAAATGCGGAAATTTTTACTGAGAGCACGCATGCTTTAGAGCAAGCCAATCAGTTTATTAATAGCCGTATTGATGACTGCGCAGACGTCATGCACAGCTTGCACCAACTGTGTAACTTCGGTCATTTTCAGCTGACCGAACACTTGATGAAAGTACGTGAAATGCTCGCCTCTCTAGGTGAAGCGCACAGTGCCTTCAATACCGTGCTGGCATTGAAGCTCAGAGGTGTTAACGCACGCTTTGCTGATCTAACCGGTTGGCAAGCGGCAACACCGCTGCCTTTTGCCGACATGATCGTGCATCATTTTAAAGATATCGACTTCAGCAAAGAGTTGGTAATTGCTCCAGGTTACACCCATTGCACCGAAGGCTTGATGAATACCTTTGATCGTGGTTATACCGAAATCACCTTTGCCCAAATTGCTGCGGCAACTGGGGCCAAAGAAGCCATTATTCACAAAGAATTTCACCTCAGCACTGCAGATCCAAACTTAGTAGGCGCCGATAAAGTGGTGACTTTGGGTATGACCAACTACGACGTTGCCGATCAGCTGTCTAACCTCGGTATGGAAGCGATTCACCCGCGCGCCGGCAAAACCTTACGCCGTGCTGGGGTTGAACTGCGCATCAAAAACGCTTTTGAGCCAGAACATGCGGGAACGCTGATCAGCCAAGATTATGCCAGCGCGACGCCGCGCGTCGAGATTATTGCGGGCCGTAAAGATATGTTCGGCATCGAAGTATTCGACCAAGAAATGCTTGGCGATATGAGCTACGACACTGAAATCACCAACATTATCAAACAGCTCAAGTTGTATGTGGTGAATAAGTCTCGCGATGCCAACAGCATTACTTATTATTGTGCAGGTTCACGCAAGATTATTAATCGCGCGGCACGCATGATTGAAGAGCACTACTCCAGTGCCGAAGTGACAGTACATAACGTAGCCATTGTTTCGGCGATTGGCTCAAACATGAAGGTTAAAGGCATTCTGGCTAAAACTGCGACGGCCTTAGCGGATGCGGGCATCAGTATTCAAGCGTTGCAACAAACCATCCGTCAGGTGGAAATGCAGATAGTGGTGCAAGAAAGCGATTACGATGCGGCAATTATTGCTTTACACCGTGCGCTGATTGAACCAGAAAACTACACTGATGTGATTGTCTTCCCCGAAGCATCCAGAGCTTAATAAGCAACCATCGACCACTGTATCCGCAGGGGTCGATGGCTATCCTTGTGAGTCATTATGTATGTCCGTAAAACCAAATGTGCTTACTTTTAAGCATATTGAACACAGCGCTATCTTGTCACACGCTCTAAAATACAAGTGCACCGGCGTAGATCTCAGCGACAGCCGATAATCCTTTTTGCGCTAGCTGTGCGCCTGCGTTAAGATTGCACAACTTTTTCACGCCCTAAAGGACGTCGCAATGAATCGTGTTTTGTACCCGGGAACCTTCGACCCGATCACCCGTGGCCACAGCGATCTAATTGAACGTGCTGCGCGTATTTTTGACCATGTGATTATTGCCGTGGCCGCCAGCCCGAAAAAAAACCCTCTATTTGATTTAGAGCAGCGTGTGGCTTTAGCTAAAGAAGTCACGGCCCACCTGCCTAACGTTGAAGTACTGGGTTTTAATAACCTCTTAGCGCACTTCGTTAAAGAAGTAGATGCCAACATCCTGATGCGTGGTTTACGTGCGGTATCTGACTTTGAATATGAGTTTCAACTGGCTAATATGAATCGCAAGTTAGCACCTGATGTTGAAAGCTTATTTCTCACCCCATCGGAAAAATATTCCTTTATTTCATCAACTTTAGTGCGCGAAATTGCTGCCTTGGATGGTGATATTTCTGAATTTGTTCATCCTTCGGTGTCCCTTGCTTTAGCAGAACGCTTCAAAAAGTGATTTACAGCAAGCATTCGTCTTGCTAATGCTGCGCGCAAGCTTAGATTGCGGCACAATGACGGTATTCAATTATCATTGTGCCCTTACTGCTCAATAGGAGTCGCTCCATGTCGCTAATCATTACGGATGACTGCATCAACTGTGATGTTTGTGAACCTGAATGCCCAAACAGCGCTATTTCACAAGGTGAAGAGATCTACGAAATTGATCCAAACCTGTGTACTGAGTGTGTTGGCCACTACGATGAACCACAATGTGTGCAGGTTTGTCCTGTCGATTGCATCCCATTAGACGCAAACAATGTAGAAAGCAAAGACGAGCTGATGGAAAAGTACAAAATCATCACAGGTCAGGCTTAACTCGCGCCGTGGCTCGCTTACAAGCTGCTGTACTGAGTGTTCTCCTGTGCTGGTTGGTGGTTGCCTCTGCCGAGCAACTACCCCAGCGCGCCTATGTCAGCAGCGCTCATCCTCTAGCCAGTGCGGTAGGGATTGAGATCCTCAAACAAGGTGGCAATGCCATTGATGCGGCTATCGCCGTGACTGCTGCTCTAGCGGTTGTTGAGCCATATGGTTCTGGCTTAGGCGGCGGCGGTTTTTATCTATTACGTCGTACCGGCAAAAGTGTTGATTATCAGTTTCTTGATGCCCGCGAACGTGCGCCTTTGGCGGCGCATACCAACCTCTACCGCGTTGATGGTGTTATTGAGCCAACGCTGTCACTTGATGGTGCGCTGGCTGCTGCCATTCCTGGCATACCGGCAGCACTCGATGCGCTGAGTCAGCGTCATGCCAAACTCTCGCTAGCAGACAATCTTGCACCGGCGATTGCCTTAGCACGTAATGGTTTTGCCATTGATGCGGTCTATCAAGAACGTGCGGGCTGGCGTTTAGCTGCGTTACAAAATGACCCAGAGTCAGCGCGTTTATTTCTGCATCAACAGGTGATCCCCCAGCAGGGTTGGATACTGCGCCAGCCTGAATTAGCAGCAACCTTGAGTATGCTAGCGCAACAGGGTGGTCGTAGCTTTTATCAAGGCCCCTTCGCTGAAAAATTAGTCAACGCCGTACAAAATGCCGGCGGTATTTGGGCATTGAAAGATTTGACCGACTATAGCGTTAAGTGGCGCGCACCACTCATTGTCTCACTAGCTGAACAGCGTCAATTGATTAGCGCGCCGCCGCCCTCCGCGGGCGGTATTGCCATTGCGCAAAGCTTATTGATGTTGCAACGCTTGCCGTGGCAACAAGCTGAACCGGCACAACGCGCGCACTATCTTGCCGAAGTCTTTAGACGCGCCTACCGCGATCGCGGTTTACTTGGCGATCCTGACTTTATTGATAACCCCGTCCAGACACTACTCGCGCGTCAACATATTGTGCAAATGGCCGACAGCATCCGTGTCGATCAAGCGACCCCTAGCGCCAGCCTAGCACCCAGTCCAGCGCTACATGAAGGTGACCACACCACGCATTTTGCTGTGCTCGACCAGCAAGGCAATGCCGTGGCGGCTACTTTGTCATTAAACATGATGTTTGGCGCAGCCTTTACCGTGCCCGGTACCGGTGTGTTACTCAACGATGAAATGGATGACTTTGCTGCCGATTTAGAAGGCAGTAATGCCTATGGTCTGAGCGCAAGCGTGGCTAATAAAGTGCAAGCCGGCAAACGACCGCTGTCGTCAATGAGCCCCAGTTTCTTAGAGGGTCCTAATGATTTCGCCGCCTTTGGTACACCCGGTGGTAGCCGTATTCCGAGCATGAACGTATTGTCGATGCTGGAATATTTAGACGGCCAAACACCTAATCAATGGGTGGCCAGCCCACGCGTGCATCATCAGTATTTACCCGATGTCCTAGGTTTTGAACCGGGCGCTTTAACCTTAGAGCAGCAACAGCGCTTACAGAAAAAAGGCCACGCACTAGAAGAGTTAACCCGTAACTACGGTAATCAGCAAGTGCTGTGGTGGCAGAAAGACTCAGGTCAGAGCGCGGCCGCCAGTGATCCTCGTGGGCAAGGCGTCAGTCTCAGCCACTAGTCCTGCTAGCGCAGCTGAATCAACGGAAAATCATCATCGTCACCGCCCAAGCGACGTACTTCGCGCAACAGTTCATTTTCACCCACCAAGCCCAACTGCATGACATTGCGTAAGCTTTGCGTAATACGACTGGCATAGCCCAAGTCATTCATTAACGAGCTGGCCTGCATATTATCCAATTGCTGCTTACGCACTTCACTGAAAATACGGTGACGGAAATCTGCATCAAACTTAGCTGCCTGCCCTTCCATCCAGTCCAAGCGACTCCTCCAAACATCATCCGGCAAATCTAATCGCCCGATCTCACGTACTTGCCGTAATACCCAAAGCACATGGCGGCGCAAGTCCAAGTAATGGTTATGGACAAAGGAGTGCTCATCACGCAAATAACGACCCAGATTTTTCTGTAAATGCTTGGCGTCTTTAACTGCATCCACCAGCTGCAAAGCCACCACTTGGCAGGTCATCCAAAACTTTTGATGCTCTTCATCCATCGTCACATCAAGACGACTCATAAAGCCCAGCAAATCCGAATACACACCTTTGATATGACGCTGATACAGCTCTTCGGCATCCAAGCATTCAGTGTCATTCGGGCGTGCGTCTAAGCGCGCTTCATCCACTCGTATGCTGGATAATTGCTCAACCGGTTGATACAGGGCATGACAAATCACTTCTAAACTTAAGCGGCCTAAATGCTGTAACTCTTGCACGACTGCGCGCGAAGCGGTATCCACCGAAGCCAACGCCGCATCACTTAAATAACGTGCGCGGGTTTCCGGCAGTACACGTTGCTCAACAACCGCGCTCTGCCCCGTTTGAGTCTCTACAATCAAGACACTGGGTTCAGCACGATCGGGTAAAAACCGGCACAACCAAACTTCTAAGTAGCGCTGCCAAGGCCAAAATACCAGCACACCGATAATATTAAACACGGTTTGAAACATTGCCAGCTGCAACAAACTGTTATCGCCAACACCCAAACCACTCATAATCCACTGCACCAACCACATCAATGGTGTCAACAGTAAAAAAGTAGTTAAGCCCGTCACCACATTAAACATTACATGCACAGTGGCCAGACGTTGACCACCACGATTACCACCCAGCCAGCCCATCACAGCCACATTTAAGCTGCTGCCCACACTGCCACCAATGGCCATGGACATCCCTTGCCATAACTCTAACTGACCGGCAGCTAAAGCCGCTAGAATCAACATTAAAGTGGCATGACTGGACATCAGCATGGCAGTTAACAGGATACCCATGCCCAAAAAAAGTAGCTGTCCTAAATAGCCACGACTCACCTGCTCAAGAACATCTAGGTGGCTACCAAACTCCACAAAGGCACTTTTAATCTGGTCAATACCTAAGAAAATAAAGGCAATACCTAAGATAATCCGGCTAATGCCTTTGCCTTTAGTTTTATTAAATCCGGCCAGCACACCAAATACCAATAAAGGCAGTGCAATCGGGCTTAAGCTAAAATTTTGTCCGGCCGCGGCAAGTAACCACATCCCGCCACTGGTACCTAAGTTAATGCCCAGTAAAATCGAGATACCGCCCGCCAACTGAATCAGGCCGGTACTGATAAAGGCAATGGTCAACAATGACATTAAGGTGGTGGACTGCAGCACCATGGTGCCACCAACACCAAATAAGAAACCTTTAAACGGTGTTGCCGTACTGCGCTCTAAAAGCTGCTCTAAACGACCGCCGGCCAGTTGTTTCAGGCCTTCTTCAAGGCATTGCATACCAAATAAGAATAAAGCCAAACCGGCACACAACTGCAACCAGCCAGCGCTGTACCAAAAGCTGACAGCCAAAATAATCAACGCTAATATCGGTAATAGAAACGACTTAAGCTTACCCATACACTCACCAAAGCGCAGACAATTATTAAAAACAGAGGAGGCTCAATACACACAGCCTATTACTCGCACTGCGCTCACCTAGAGGTACGACAAACTATCACGTGAATAGAATGTCTTGCACAACACCGCAAGTCCGCCTGGCACGATGTGGACGGCAGAGTATTGCGCACCGCTAGCCCAGCAAAAAATATCCTCGAAGGCTGAGGTGTGCTGATCAGCTCAGCGCTATAGAATCAGTTGTCCTCGACATTAAAGCCCTCTTTGACACAGCCAAGACAGCGTACAAATGCGGCTCGACCCGGTTCGACCACCAGCGCTTTACCGGCGCGATCAACACTGCCACTGAGTGCAGTAAAGGGTAAGGCCACCACAAACAAACCGGCACCAATGATGGTTGCTGCAATCAGTAATGGTCGGGCAATAACGAGATCGGCAACCATCGCGTAAGCCTCAGGTGCTTCCACTTCATAGACTGGATTGCCGCTGGCATTGGTATTGGCAGCAGACACAGGTACGCTTACCAAACTCATAGATAGGGCTAACATTGCAGCAATCACTCGAAACATATTCATAATAGCTATCCTTCAGCAGATTTTATTCAATAATACAGACTTATACAGCAATCTAAGGTTGATCAATACGGCTCTGGTTAAGCCACTGGCAAAAAATAGTTTTGCACTCGTTTTCAAGTTACCGCTGACATTTAGCACAGTACACGCTGGCACGTTGCCCGAGCTTGACGTCTTTTAACTCACTGCCACAGCATAAACAGGGCTGTCCGGCTCGGCCATAGACAAACAGTTTCTGTTGAAAATAACCAGGTTTACCATCACCGCCGACAAAGTCACGCAGTGTGGTGCCACCCTGCTCAATGGCTGCCGCTAAAATACGTTTAATCTCGACGGTCAAGTTGGCATAGCACGCTTTTGAGACACTGCCTGCTTCGCGACGTGGATCAATCCCTGCAGCAAATAAAGCTTCACTGGCATAAATATTACCGACACCAACAACCACCGCGTTATCCATAATAAAGGGTTTAATCGGCATACTGCGAGCACGCGAGCGCTCGTACAGATGATCTACAGTAAAATCATCTAACAAGGGCTCAGGACCCAGCTTTAGTAGCAGTTTATGCTGCAAAGGAGGCTCTGTACTCCAGAGCATCGCGCCAAAGCGGCGGGGATCGGTGTAACGCAAGACCAAACCTGACTCAAGCTCAATATCAACATGGTCATGTTTAGCCACTGGCGTGCCAAATTCAACAATCCGCAAGCTACCAGACATGCCCAAGTGACTGATTAAGGTGCCTACCTCGGCGCCTATCAGCAGGTACTTGGCACGACGCTCCACACTGACAATAGTCTGTCCAGATAAACGTATGTCCAAGTCCTCAGGAATCGGCCAACGCAAACGTGAATTACGCACCACCACACGCTGCACCCGTTGCCCAATCAAATGAGGGGCAATACCGCGGCGCGTGGTTTCAACTTCTGGAAGCTCAGGCACGATCAGTTACGCTTTAATACAAAGGTACTAAAGGTCGTGTGCCCCGGCAACTCCATCACCAGCTCATCACCTTCTTGCAGTGGTCCCACTCCTGCTGGCGTTCCGGTCAACACCACATCACCCGGCTGCAGTGCAAACTGTCCAGCGATATGCTGAATCAACGGCAGCACTGGATAGAGCATTTCACGGCTGTTGCTGTCTTGGCGTACTTCACCATTAATAGTCAAACGCACATCAATATCGGCCGTATCGTTAATCGTCGAACCAGCAACGAACGGCGCTAATACGCAAGCGCCATCAAAAGACTTCGCGACTTCCCACGGCCAGCTTTTCTCTTTCAAACGCTCTTGCACATCACGCAAGGTTAAATCCAAGGCCGGTGCAAAACCTGAAATCGCATCCAAGGTTTCTTCTTCGCTAGGCTGTCGCGATAACGGCTTACCAATCAAGACCGCAATTTCAATTTCATAATGCACCGCACCGCGATCATGCGGAATACTAAAACCGCCTTCGGGCGAAACCACACAGCTGCTCGGTTTAATAAACAACAGCGGCTCAGTTGGCACTGGATTATTCAGTTCTTTCGCGTGCGCAGCATAGTTACGTCCCACGCAAACCACTTTACCCACTGGAAAATGAATCCGCGTACCGTCGATATATTGATGTTGATAGCTCATAAAAAACCCTTAGATAGCGAGAAGCAGCGAACTACGATAACAGTCCACCCGACCATTAAACCGGAAAAATCTTACCCGGATTCATAATGCCATTTGGATCAAAAATAGCCTTAACCGCCTGCATATAAGCAATTTCTTCCACAGAACGACTGTAATGCAGATAGTCACGTTTAGTCATACCCACACCATGCTCAGCCGAGATGGAGCCATTGTACTTCTGCACCGTTTCAAAAACCCACTGGTTAACCACAGCACACTGGGCGAAAAACTCATCTTTGCTGAGATTATCCGGCTTAAGAATATTGAGATGCAGATTACCGTCACCGATATGACCAAACCATACCACTTCAAAATCAGGGTAGTTTTTCGCAACAATGTCATCAATATCACGTAAAAATGCCGGTACTTGACCAACAGTCACCGAGATATCGTTTTTGTAGGGTGTCCAATGCGCGATAGTTTCAGAGATATATTCGCGCAGCTTCCATAGGTTTTCTAACTGCTGCTCGCTTTGACTCATCACCCCGTCCAACACCCAGCCCTGCTCGACGCAATGCTCAAAAGTAGTCAGTGCACGTTCGGCGATTTCATCACTGATTGCTTCAAATTCAAGCAACGCATAAAACGCGCAATCAGTTTCGAACGGCGCAGGTACATCACCACGCGCCAAGACTTTAGCCAAAGCTTTGTCTGAGAAAAACTCAAAGGCAGTTAGATCTAGAGTATTTTGGAAAGCATGCAGTACAGGCATAATCGAATCAAAATCAGGCACACCCAAGACTAAGGCGGTTAGATTTTTCGGCGCCCGATCTAAACGCATGGTCGCCTCGACAACAAAACCTAAAGTGCCTTCTGCACCAATAAATAGCTGGCGTAAATCGTAACCGGTAGCGTTTTTGATTAAATCTTTATTCAATTCAAGCAGATCACCTTTACCGGTGACCACTTTCATACCGGCCACCCAGTTACGGGTCATGCCATAGCGAATCACTTTAATACCGCCAGCGTTGGTACCGATATTACCGCCAATCTGGCTGGAACCAGCGGACGCGAAGTCCACGGGATAGTACAAACCTTTGTCTTCAGCAAACATTTGTAGCTGTTGGGTGACGACACCTGGCTGGCAGACCACAGTACGATCCATGTCATTAAAGGCTAATATTTGATTCATATTATCAAAGGACACCACCACTTCACCGTTGGCCGCTACCGCGCCCGCTGATAAACCAGTACGCCCGCCTGAAGGCACTAAGGCAACCTTATAGTGATTGGCCCAACGCACAATGGCTTGAACGTGCTCAGTAGTTTTCGGAAACACAATCGCAATCGGCGCTGGGGCAAAGTGCTTCGTCCAGTCTTTACCATAAGCATCTAATGAATCTGCATCCGTCAGTACTTTACCGGCATCAACAAGGGTTTTTAGCTCTTCTATAAGGGCAAGATCGGTCATTTTAGGAACTCTCACACTGTTCATGGTCTGCCTGAAGACTCTTCACGTCATAAGGCTGGCTGTTTTTTCTGTTGCTTATGGTAGCATGGGCGTCCCGCTAGTCGCGCCTCACGCCGATTCCCGGGCCGGCTTTATTTTTTGCCGTTCCGGTCAGTTCTCACTGTCCGTCAACTTGCCATTCACATTAGGACAACAGGTCTACGCAGATGAGTAAAACATCGCTTGATAAAAGCAAAATCCGTTTTCTTCTTCTTGAAGGTGTTCACCAGAACGCAGTAGATACACTGCATGCGGCTGGATATACCAATATTGAGTATATTACCGGCGCACTACCAGAAGCAGAATTAAAAGAAAAAATCGCCGATGCCCATTTTATAGGCATCCGTTCGCGCACTCAATTGACGGAAGACGTTCTTGAATGCGCACAGAAACTGATTGCTATCGGTTGTTTCTGCATTGGTACCAACCAAGTCGACCTCAATGCCGCACGTGAGCGTGGGATTGCTGTGTTTAACGCACCCTACTCCAACACTCGCTCGGTCGCTGAACTGGTATTAGCGCAAGCTATTATGCTGATTCGTGGCATTCCAGAGCGTAACGCAGCGAGTCATCGTGGCGGCTGGATGAAAAGCGCTACCGATTCATTTGAAATCCGTGGCAAAAAGCTTGGCATTATCGGTTACGGCTCTATCGGTACGCAGTTCTCAGTACTGGCTGAAGCGCTCGGTATGGATGTCTACTACTACGACGTAGTCACCAAACTGCCATTGGGCAATGCCACTCAGGTTGCAACCCTGAATGAGTTGTTGGCGATGTCTGACGTGGTGTCTTTACACGTCCCAGAGCTACCATCCACTGAGTGGATGATTGGTGAGAAAGAAATTCGCACCATGAAAAAAGGCAGTATTTTAATGAACGCTGCACGCGGTACTGTAGTGGTTATTGAAGCACTGGCTGAAGCCATCAAAGACAAGCATCTACTTGGCGCAGCAATTGACGTATTCCCAGTTGAGCCGCGTGCCAATGGCGAAGAGTTTGAAAGCCCTCTGCGCGGCTACGACAACGTGATTCTAACCCCGCACATCGGTGGCTCAACCCAAGAAGCGCAAGCTAACATTGGTCTGGAAGTTGCGGAAAAACTGGTTAAGTACAGTGATAACGGTACCTCCGTATCGTCTGTTAACTTCCCAGAAATGGCACTGCCATCTCACCCAGGCAAGCATCGTATCCTGCACATCCACCAGAATATCCCTGGTGTGATGGGCGCGATTAACAAAGTGTTTGCTGACAACAAAATCAACGTTTCCGGTCAGTTCTTACGGACTAACGAAACGGTTGGTTATGTGGTGATTGATATTGATGCAGCTCACTCTGAGCTGGCATTAAGCAAGCTGCAAGAAGTGGAAGGCACCATGCGTTGCCGTATTTTGTACTAAGTACTGCGCGCTGTGTGATCGAAAGGGAAGCTTAAGCTTCCCTTTTTTAATGCCCATCCACTAAGCTCGGCGACGAAACCAGCCGGTAATCGATAAGCGATCACGGGTTGCCGGCAATACTTCATGCGGCCATTGCGCTGACATAAACACCATCAAGGTGCCCGCTTGCGGCGCCACATCATAGATCCGTTCATCCTCTAAATACATACGCAATTCACCACCCTGCCCGGGTAACCACTGCTCATTTAAATAGGCCACACAACTGACTACACGTCGGTCATCATCACGAAAACGGTCCAGATGCTTGGCATAAAAGGCACCTGGCGGATAGAGAGCAAAATGACTTTCAAAATCCTCTAACCCTAAAAATAAGGTTTGATTGATTGCTACACGCAATTGCTCAATTAACGCTAAGTAACGGTCGACAGCATGATGATCTCCAGCCTCTAACCATTGAATATGATCGCCGCGGATATTCTCATGTACAATTTTTGCTTCGCCCCGACCTATAGCTGCCGGTTCTAATTCACCGCATTGCGCACGTTTATGGCACTCTTTAGCCAGTTCTGTTGTCAGATCAGTAGGAATAAAAATAGTTTGCTGAGACCAACCGTGCGTGGCCAAATCATCAACAATACGCGCAAACAATGGTGCGATTGGTAGTGTATTCATAGTTAACCCAAGTCAAGAGCTTATGATGTACGTTTTGTACGCTGCTTAGTGAGGGTTACCCCAGCATATCGGCATGCATTTGATGCATAATATGCTGTATTGGGCTAGCCACATATTTATTTCATTGGTAGCGCAGCAGTCGCCCCGAAAAGACTGTCTCTAGGGCATGATCGCGTATTTTTTAATGTTTTCTTTAGGGGTATTTATGCGTTTTTTATTGTTTTTTTGTGTTTTATTCAGCAGCCAAAGTATTTTTGCTGATGCCTATCTTGATCTATACAAACAAGCAGGCTGGCCCCAGCAGCACAGGCATTTTTCTAGTGCTGTACAACAGACTCAACTGCGTTACCAAAACACCTTGCCCAGTGCTATTTATCAAACCTTAGTGGATAACAGTAATAAACGTTTTGCCGCAGAAGCCATGCAACAACGTGCGCAACAAGCATTACGACAGAACTTAGCCAACCCAACAGCCGCTTTGACTTTTTTCCAATCATCGCTGGGTCAAAAAGTTAGCGCGGCAGAAATAGCAGCCTCGCACCCTGAGCAACTTAAGCGTTACGCTGACGGCTTACCATCGATCCAAGCTGACGCGACACGGCGCTTACTGATTCGCCACCTGAGTAACGCTCTGCCGGCCAGCCAAGCGGGAGCAGAAGTCACGCTAGCCTTAGGTAGCGTTGCTGCCGATAGCTTAAGCCAAATGTTGCCAGGCTTAATGGGCTCCGAGCAGGCCAATGCTTTACTGGATAGCCAACGCCAACGTTTAGTTTCACAAGTTGACGTCAATATTGATAATACCTTGCTACACGTCTATCAAGGCTTATCCGATCCTGAGCTTGAAGAGTTTGTCAGCTTTGCCCAATCCACAGAAGGTCAAGCGTACTACCAAGCGGCGTTTAAAACCTTACAAGCAAGCTTACGCTCTGCTCGTTAAGTATGAGTCGTACAACGCTTAACTAAGCTGCTCACGTAAAAAGCTAAAGTACTGTTCGCGCTGTACTAACTCTTCATTGGCTAAATGGTGACGCGCCTCTGGCAGTAGCAATAATCTAGCGTGGTTAAACTTATCATCTAGAAAATTTAAATTGTGCTGCCAATCAACCGTCATATCTGCCTCACCTTGCACGATAATCGGGCTGTGACTACTGCGTTTAGCCTGCTCAATATAAGTAATCCACTGGGCTAATGCTCCGACCCATAGCGTCGGCAATATTTTCGCCTGCAGTGGATCATGACGCACAAAATCGACAAAGGCGGCATCGTGCGAGTTATCCGTATAACGTCGCGGAACACTGGAACGAAAAGGTTTAACCATCTGATAGAGCAATTTTGATTGCTGCCAAGCTCGCGGGCGCACTAGAGGAGCGAGCAAAATTGTTTCACCTAATTGCGTAACCGGCTTCTGAGTCAATAAGTAATCCAACGCAATCGCAGCGCCTGTACTTTGTCCGAGGATATGCCAAGGTTTAGGTAAACGCAGTTGCTCTGCTTTAGCCAGTAGAGCTTGCAACACCTGTTGATACTCTTGAAAAGAGTTAATGCTAGCGGGCGCACCGCTGGACAAACCGTGTCCAGGTAAATCACAACTCAGAACAGCAAAATTTTGCTGCAAAGCCCAATCATAAACATGCCCATACAAGCCCATATGATCGTAGTAACCATGCAGTACCAGTAGTGTAGCTAGGGCCTGTGGCGGCCGATAAACGTGCATTGCAATGCGATAACCTACGACATCAACAACACCTAAACGGCAGTCAAGATCAGTATCGCGCAAAGCAAAATCAATGTTGTAGAAACGTCGCCAAGTGCCTGCTAAATCAGGATCAACACTCTTAACATCAAGCGTTGGTAAGACAGTTTTTAAAGCCTGCGGATTGAACCCTGTCATTAATATACACTCTTATAAACACTCTATACTGCGACATTCTGGACATATAGATTTTAAGCAACTCATGGCACTCTATACTATCCTGTGTGTATGGTATTTATGAAATCATCTATTTGGAAAAAAATACTGATTGGCATCACTCTTATCCTTTGGCTTGGCTCCATGCTAACCGGATTATGGTGGTATAAAACGCGTTTTATCCGGCCATTTAGTGAAACCACCGCAGTATTTAGCGGCCAGGGTTTACGCCTGCCAGACAGCATCGCTGGGCGTGGAGCGATTCGTTTTGTCCACTTTTGGGA
Organism: Denitrificimonas caeni; assembly: GCF_905120345.1. Lineage (GTDB taxonomy): Bacteria > Pseudomonadota > Gammaproteobacteria > Pseudomonadales > Pseudomonadaceae > Denitrificimonas > Denitrificimonas caeni_A. The sequence goes on from NZ_CAJHOA010000004.1 coordinate 356,046, forward strand.
TCCAAGTTGTCCATGCAATGTCGGCAATCAGCAACATTTAGTGGAAATGATTGCGCGCTATGCCGGCAAAGTTGAATTTTATCACTTACAAAAGCCCGGTAGTCGCGGCCAACTACCCAAAGCACTCAGCAGCATGCGTCATTTAAGTAGCCTCCCAGGTTCTGAAGATTTGCCTGCTAGTCCTGCGGTCGCCATCTGGGATACGACGGGACACTTGGCCTATTTTGGCCCCTACAGTGAAGGCGCTGTGTGTAATTCCAGCAACAGTTTTATTGAGCCAATCTTGGATGCACTACTCGATAATCGCCCAGTTAATGCAGCGAATACATTAGCAGTAGGCTGTTTTTGTAACTGGCAGCCGTCGCCAGACAAATAAAACCCTGCAAAATCTATGCTAGGATGCCTATATACTTATGGCTATAAAAAGCCGCCCACTCACGCTTATTAGTGGAAAATAAAAATGGAACCGCATCCCTTATATCAAAAAATATTACGTGAGCATCACTTGTTTATTGCGCTCAACGAGAGTCAGTTGACGCAGTTGATAGAAGAAAGCCAATTACTCAACCTCGAAAAAGGTGCCTATGTTTTTCATCAAGGCGAAGCCTGCAATAACTTTGGTTTTGTTATTTCTGGTAGCGTAAAAATTTATCGATTAACAGCTGATGGTCAAGAAAAAGTCTTTGAAGTGATTGGTGATCGTAATACCTTTGCAGAAGCCATGATGTTTATGGACACCGGTACTTACGTTGCCACAGCCCAAGCGGTGCTACCGACTCAACTGTTAATGTTATCCAATGCAACCTATACCCGTTTACTACGTGAAAACACAGAAACGGCAATGGCACTGTTAGCGGCTCTATCGGTGCGCATGCATCAGCGTCTCAATGAAATTGAAATCCTTTCGCTGAAAAATGCAACCCATCGCGTCATTCGCTATATTCTTTCGCAAGCTTTACGCTCATGCAGTAAATGCAATACTCCAAGTTTTGAGCTGCCGATGGCCAAGCGTTTAGTCGCGGGGCATTTATCGATTCAACCAGAAACCTTCTCGCGAATTATTCATCATCTCAGTGACGAGGGTATTATTAAGGTTGATGGTCGTTTAATCTGCATTGTCGATCGCGAACGCCTCGAAAACTACGAATAAACATCTTACTTGATAGCTATCAAGCACTCTGTTATGTCATTTATGACAAAATTTATCGAAAAGAGGGGTGCTTATGCCAACGTGTCTATATTGCCAACATAATAACTCTGCTGAGCAGTCAGTCTGTGAAAACTGCGGGATGAATTTACCCCAGCACACTGAGCGCAATGAGGCGCAACGTCTTTTGCGCTTCAAACTGTTTGTAATTGGTCTGACTATCTTTTGCGCCATTATGATTGTCTGGTTACCTCGCAGTAATCCAGCCGGTGGTTAAGCTGACACCTGACGCGCACCCCGACTTTGCCAAAAAACCACCAGTAGTAACAAAAAGCTTAACGACCACAACAGTGTCGCGCCCAACAACCAAATATTGCTTTGTTGGCCAAGCAATGCGGGTATCACCCGCAATACAGCCGCGCAATTGATCAAAACTCCAGCCAGATGACTCAATGGCCGTGCATTCGGATCGCGATAACGCTGCAGCAACTGAGTACGCGCCATCACCGTTAGCGTCAAAGTACCCAGCGCGCCAACGGTTAATGCATGAACGCCCGCGCTGAGCAGCGCAGGTTTAAATAACAGGGCGCAACCGAGCAGACACAAGCCAAGCGCCAGCCACGCATAACCGGCACCCAACAATAATAAATCAGCTCGATCGCGGCAATGCCATAACTGCCAGCGCAGCAGACGTAACGCCGTCAACACGCCGCATAGCAACACCAATACACCCGCGAACTGCTCACTGAAAACACTCGGTAACGGGTAAAGCGCCAGCACCATAAATAGAATAATCAGCACAGCTCCTTCAATATTAGGTTGCACACGTGCTTGCAGAGTGCGCTGCTGTCGTAACAAATGCCCAGCTACGGCTGGCGCGATAATCCGTCCTCCCATAAAGAACATTAACAAGGCTAAACCCAGCAATAGTTCAACTAGGATCTTTTGTCCTTGCCAAGTGGGCTGTGCGGCAAACGCCAGCAAAGTACAGAGAATAAGCAATAACGGTGCGGTGGTTTTATTGCGCCATTTTTTAGCCGAACGAGCAAAGCGCGGTACCGTCCAAGCGGCAGTTAATCCCGCTACCGCTAAAGCACCCGACCATGCCAACGGACTGCCGGGAAAACATAAAAAACCCAGCCGCGCCAGCAGCCAAACAGCTATCAGCAGCCAAACTTTAGGTGCTGCAATCGGTCCTAATAAGTAGCCTGCGACCACCAACATAGCGTAGCCAATCAACATCTCATGGGCATGACCAAAAGCGCTGTACAATCCTACTGGCGCAGGGATACCCATCAGCAACGCTAAACTTGACCAAGGTAAAATCAGCGCAGCGTAAGCAGCCGCCAATGGAAACAAGTACTGACTGGCGGGTCTTTTACGTTTTTTTACCGACGGCTTTGCGGTGGCATTCACCAAAACAACCATCCTCTTTTAAGTCGTTGATTTATACCTATGCTGGCTCACTATTGCGTCAGCTGACGGTATAACTGCGGCAAACGTGTGGGCAAATGTTCGGGTTCACGAATTAAGGTATAACCATTCGCACCAAACATGTACGGCAGGTAGTCAGCCGCCTCGCGGTCAATGGTGATACAGAATGGTATCAAACCCATTTTCTGTGCTTCTAACACGGCTTGGCGAGTGTCTTCGACACCGTAGCGACCCTCATAGAGATCCAGATCATTCGGTTTGCCATCGGTGACTAACAATAAGACGCGACGCTTATGGGGGCGTTCTTTGAGTAACGCGCTGGCTTGGCGAATCGCCGCACCCATCCGGGTGTAATAACCCGGTTTTAAGCCCTGAATAGTCCCACGCACGCTGTCTTCATAGCGCTGATCAAAGCGTTTAATTTCTTGCATACGCACTTGATGGCGACGTAATGAAGAGAAGCCATAGAGAGCAAAATCATCCCCCACAGCCGATAACGCCTCGCCAAACAGCAACATACTGTCAGCCACCACATCAATCACACGACGCTCATCATTGATGTGTGAGTCGGTCGACATGGATAAGTCTGCTAACAATAAACAGGATAGATCACGGTGCTGCTGACGTTTTTCCATAAACAAACCGCGCTCAGCGACTTGGCCGTGCTGACGTTCAACATGGAAATCCAAACAGGCTTGTAAATCGAGCTCATCGCCTTGTGGTTGCTGGTGTAACCAGCGTGGCTCACTGCGTAAGTTCTCAAATTGACGCCGGATGCGGCGTGCCAACTGACTCAAGCGTAACGGTAACGGTGCCGCCTCTTGATCACGCGGCTGCATCATCTGCACATTCACAAAGTCTTCTTGCAGGGCGTTTTTACGAAAATCCCATTCAGGTAACTTAATCCCTTCTCCCAGCGGAATATCATCGACATCCGCTGGCGGTAAATCGAGGTGTAATTTTAAACCACCGCCTTTGCGTTTACGTTTGCGCGATAAGGCAATCTCATCTAAGTCATCGGCAACCCGCGCCGCATCTAAATCTTCGTTATCATCACCACAGCGATCGACATCAATATGCTCAGACCAGCTGAATAAATTTTCTAAACGAAAGAGCAATAAACCTTGCTTACCCGAGTTATCTTCAACCCGCTTCGCCTGTTTACGCACATCACGGCCTTCACCTTGTGCGCTCCCCATCACATCACCTTCGTCATCCTCGCTTTCAAGCTCGCTGGCTTGTGGATCGCCAAGACGTTCAGCCGGATATAACCACAACGGTAGCGGAAACGGCGCACGCTCTGTGACCGGAAAATCAACAACACTGCCTGGCTCTTGCAAGGCTTGACGTAAAGCACGCTCTAAAGCGGCTTCATTTTTCTTTAATGAATTAGGGTCTGGACGTAACGCTAAATGTGCATCCAGTAAACGCTGATAACGTGAACGCAGCGCTGGATACTGTTCCAGCAAATTTTTCGTCCAACGTTGATTATCACGCCCCCAATGGCGCATTTTGTCAGACGTGGCCGCCAGCAATGCCAACCAGCGGTAGAGGTCTCGATTGAGTTCAGGGTCAGGATAGACAGCCAAACTAGCGGGCAGGCGTAAGTTTTCCGCATCAGCCCAGGCCACCGCCAATTGCTGGCTACTGCCGGCGACTTGCTGAATCAGTGAGCGACGCAACACCATTTGTCGTGCACTGGAGGCTTCTACGGCAATCCCAGAAGCGCCGCCTAAGGCGCGAAACAGCACAGCCAAAGAACGCTGCATATCCACTAGTTCAATCTGTGCCTCGGGAAAGCCTGGATCAGCACGTCGGGTAATAAATCGATGCCAAACACCACCGGCCCACTCTTCAACTTCAACTCCAATGCCCATCTGCAACCTCGCTTACTGCTGCGTTACCTGTACAGAAAGCCCATACAGCTATCGCTAAAACAACTTCGGCCCGCTGTACAAGCCGGGCCGAAGATCATGACATCATCACGTTAACTTACGTAATTATGCGTGCCCAGCGACAACGCCAGTGGTCAACGCTGCGCGTCCACGTTGGCGGAAGCTCAACAGGTAGCAGACCAAACCGACCAAGAAGACGACGCCTGCAGCTAAACGGAACCAGTAGAAAATCATCAGCTGATCTTGCGTGGCCATAAAGGACAGTGCAGCACCGTCTTCTGGCATACGTTGCAGCCAGATTTGCACAACACCGGCAGCAGATAAGAACAGTGTGATAAACACCATACTGATCGTCATCAACCAGAAGCCCCACATTTCCAATACTTGCGCTTTGTTATCAGCCGCTTCACCTAAGCCGCGTAACTTTGGCATGGCGTAGGAAATCAAGGTCATCACGATTAAAGCATAGGCGCCATAGAACGCTAAGTGACCGTGTGCTGCTGTCAGCTGTGTACCGTGCGTGTAGTAGTTGACTGGCGCGAGGGTATGCAAGAAACCCCAGACACCGGCACCTAAGAACGCAGTGACCGTAGTACCCATCGCCCATAATGCAGCGGCTTTGTTAGGGTGCTCACGACGACGGCGGTTAATCATGTTGAAGGCGAACAGCACCATCGCAAAGAACGGTAACGGCTCCAGTGTCGAGAAGATCGAACCGACCCACAGCCAAACGGTTGGCGCACCAATCCAGAAGTAGTGGTGACCCGTACCTAAGATACCGGAGATCAGCGCCATCGCAACAATCACATACAACCACTTCTCAATCACTTCACGGTCAACACCGGTGATTTTGATCAATACATAGGCCAGCATCGCCGCCATGATCAATTCCCACACACCTTCTACCCACAAGTGCACCACATACCACCAGTAGAACTTATCGCGCGTCAGGTTATCTGGGTTGTAGAAAGAGAACAGGAACATCACTGCTAAACCGATTAGACCGGTCATCATCACCACGTTAATCGCGGTTTTGCGGCCTTTCAGTACAGTCATACCGACGTTATAGAGAAAGCCGAGGCAGACGACAACGATACCGACCTTAGTGATCAACGGCTGCTCAAGGAACTCACGTCCCATGGTTGGCAATAGATCGTTACCGGTCATTTGCGCCAATCCAGCATAAGGTACAAATAAGTAACCCAAGATGGTTAACACGCCAGCTGTAGCAAATATCCAAAATAAGATCATCGCCAATTTTGGACTGTGTAATTCGCGATCAGCTTCTTCAGGGATCAGGTAATACGCCGCCCCCATAAAGCCAAACAGTAGCCACACGATCAATAAGTTAGTGTGCACCATCCGTGCGATATTGAAGGGAATCAGCGGAAACAAGAAGTCACCGATGATGTACTGCAACCCCATGATCAAACCGAACAAAATTTGCCCAACAAACAGGATCAGAGCAAACACGAGGTACGGCATCGCCACCTTTTGCGAGGTGAATTTTATGTACGGATTATTGGACATAATCAGTTCCCCTTAGACTGCCAAACCACGTGGGCTGACAGTGCGTAAATGTTCGAAAACAATGTAGCAGGCATATCAACCCTCCTTGTTTGGTGGCCAGTTATTGGTATTGATTTTCGAAGTCCATTTGAGGAACTCGGCTAAATCATCTAACTGTGCATCGGTTAAGTTGAACTGCGGCATTTGTCGACGGCCAGGAATGTTGGTGGGTTGTGCCTTCATCCACGCAGGTAAGAAGAATTTGAAACCTTCCTCACCACCACGACGGACAAACACGTTACCCAGCTCAGGTGCAAAGTAAGCACCTTCACCCAGCAAGCTGTGACAGCCAATGCAGTTATTCTCTTCCCAGACGAGCTTTCCACGAACCACTGACTCAGTCAGTAAATGGCTATTGGTGCGCTCTGGAACGGTTCTTTCTGTATGGTAAGTGAGTGCAAGAAAAACCAAGACGAAGAACAAACTTCCTCCATAGTAGATATTTCTCGCCATACCTTTTGTGAAAGTTTCAGACATGACGCCTCCTAATGAGTTATGCACGCCCATCATAGAAACAGTTGGTAACAAAGCCTCTTGATAGTAATCAAGTATTCTTAAGTAGGCCTCTCAGGTATTCCCAAGGCGATTGAAAAAGCCTCGTTGGCGACACCCGCTCATACCCGATAAAGCATTTCTATTATCTTTTTTGTATCAAAATGCGAACATATATTAGTAATTACTGTCTATACTGGTACGTAAGAATTGCTACTACTAACTGTGTGGAATTCTAAGGCGTTTTGAAGAAACATAGGTTTTTTTTGGGAGCCTGCTGCTAAACGACTTTTAGCGACAGCTGTCAATTAAATGGATTTTTTAAGTGCTCGAAAATACATAAGTCCAATGGAGCTAGACACTATGCAAACAAAAACTTTTTTTAAAAACCCTAAATCCCTACTCGTTATTTTAGCTGCAAGTAGTGTATTGACCCTAGCTGGGTGTGCTGGCAATCCGCCAACAGCACAACTCGCGGTGGCGACTCAGGCACTGAATGCCGCAGAGACTGCCGGAGCGACTGAGTTTGCACCCGTAGAAATGCAATCTGCACGTAAGAAGTTAAAAGACGCAGAAAAAGCAGAATTTGAAAAAGATTATAAACAAGCCCAATCTCTCGCAGAGCAAGCCGAATGGGACGCCCGTGTTGCTGAGCGTAAAGCTCAAGCAGAAAAGGTTCAGCGTTCAGTAGACGATGCGAAACGCGGCGTAGAAGAATTACGTAATGAAAGTTTACGTGGCAAGTAACTTACTCAGTCAATTGCTCGCTAACTTTATAGAATTTAAGGATATACCCTATGCGTAAATTATTCGTTGTTCCTAGCCTACTTGTCTTGAGCCTCGGCCTAACCGCCTGTGCCAACCAACCTAATACTGCTTTAGAGCAAGCACGGGTCAATGTAACGCAGTTACAAAACAGCCCAGAAGCATTGAAACTTGCGCCTTTAGAAACTAAAGATGCTGTTAAAATGCTTGATCAAGCAGACAAAGCTTACCGTGATGGCAAAAAAGAAGATAACGTTAATCAACTGGCGTATCTCACCTCTCAGCGCGCTGAGTTAGCCAAACAAACTATTGCTTTGAAAAACGGTGAAGCAGCGTTAAAAAACAAAGCCGGTGAACGTGCACAAGCTATTTTAGATGCACGCGAAGCGGAAATCCAAAAACTACAAGCTAAGCTCAGTGACTTAGATGCTAAACAAACTGATCGTGGCTCTCTTGTGACCTTTGGCGATGTGCTATTCGACTTAAATAAAGCCGATTTGAAGCCAGCAGCACAAAATAACATTCGTAAACTGGCTGAGTTTTTACGTGAAAATCCAACGCGTAAAGTCTTAATCGAAGGTTTCACCGATAGTACAGGTAGCGCCGCCTATAATTTGCAGCTGTCTGATCTACGTGCACAGTCTGTTAAGCGTGCTTTAGTGAAAGAAGGTGTCGACTTTAACAGCATCAACACTATTGGCTTCGGTAAAGAATACCCTGTCGCCGATAACGACACTCCAGCATCACGCTCAATGAACCGTCGTGTTGAAGTCACCATCTCACATGATGACAAAGCCGTTGCGCCACGTCGCTAAGCGTTAAAATGCTTAATAAAAAACCCAGCTGATAAGGCTGGGTTTTTTATTATTATCGATAAAGCATAACTCTAGTAATTAAAACGTGGGGACAACCGCACCTTTATACTTTTCATTGATAAAGGCTTTAGCCTCATCGCTGTGCAACGCTTTAACTAATTTCTGCACGGCTTCAGCGTTTTTATTGTCTTCGCGTGTCACCAAAATATTCACATAAGGTGAATCAGCACCTTCAATCACTAAAGCATCTTTATTGGGGTTTAGACCCGCTTCAAGTGCGTAGTTGGTATTGATCAACGCTAAGTCAACTTGATCAAGTACACGCGGTAAAGTCGCTGCTTCCAGCTCACGCACTTTGATCTTTTTAGGGTTCTCAGCGATATCCCGTGGCGTTGCGGTAATTCCTGCTTCTGGCTTAAGTTTAATCACGCCTGCAGTTTGTAGCAGCAATAAAGCACGACCACCGTTAGTGGCATCGTTAGGAATCACCACGTTAGCGCCCATTTTCAGCTCATCCAGCTGTTTGATTTTGCTGGAATACGCACCAAAAGGCTCAATATGTACACCAGCGACACTGACTAGAGTCGTGCTTTTGGTTTTATTAAACTCATCAAGGTACGGCTGGTGCTGGAAGAAGTTAGCATCTAAACGACCTTCCGCGACTTGTACGTTAGGCTGCACGTAATCAGTAAATACTTTGACATCCAGCTCCACACCTTGCTCGGCTAAAGATGGCTTTAAAAATTCTAAAATTTCTGCGTGCGGTACCGGTGTTGCGGCAACGGTTAAAGACTCTGCCTGCACAGAAAATACGCTTAAGGCGGCTAAAGCTAATAATGTTTTTTTCATAAAATACTCCAATTGCATTGATCATCAGCTATAAGTAGCTGTTTTTATAGTTACTTTCGAGAAAACCGTAACACAAGACGGTCACCGACACTCTGCAAAACCTGCACCAGCAATAACAGTAAAACTACCGTTACCACCATCACATCAGTTTGAAAGCGCTGGTAACCAAAGCGAATCGCTAAATCCCCTAAACCACCGGCACCGACGACACCCGCCATCGCGGTATAAGACACCAGTGTAATCGCAGTTACCGTAGTTGCCGCAATAATGCCTGGGCGCGCCTCAGGCAATAGGGCATTAAAAATAATCTGCCGCGTACTGGCGCCCATGGCTTGCGTGGCTTCAATGATGCCGCGGTCCACTTCACGTAAAGCAGTTTCCACCAGGCGCGCAAAAAATGGCGTGGTGCCCACGACCAACGGTGGAATCGCCCCAGCCACGCCCAGCGAGGTGCCGGTCATTACGACAGTGATCGGAATCATCACAATCAATAGAATAATAAATGGCAAAGAACGCAGCACATTCACTACAAATGACAGCATGGCGTACAAAGCGCGGTGCTCAAACATTTGCCGCGGACCGACGAGAAATAATAAAACCCCAACCGGTAAGCCTAAAATAACGGTGAATAACAGTGAGCCGCCCAGCATCAGTAAGGTATCTAATGTGGCTTGCCAAATTTCATACCAATCAATATTAATCAGTAGTTCACTCATGGACGTAATACCTCGACATGCACACCGGCAGCACGCAGTTGTTGTTCGGCTAACAGCTCTTTGCCGCCAGTTAGGGCTAAGGTGAGCTGACCACAGGCCTGATCTTTAATCCGCCCGATACGTCCAGCTAAAATACTGTAATCAACCCCGGTATCACGGGCCACTTGCCCTAATAAAGGGGCGTAAGTGGCTTCTCCAACAAACGTTAGGCGGACAATACGACCACTGATTTGCTGATAATTCTCATCTATCGATAGATCCGAGTCTTGCTCTGTTTCCTGAACAAAACGCTGCGTAGTCGGGTGCTGTGGATGCAAAAATACATCGCTCACCGATCCTTGCTCGACAATCACACCGGCGTCCATGACCCCAACTCGATCGCAGACACGACGAATCACATCCATTTCATGGGTAATCAGTACAATCGTCAGGCCCAACTCACGATTGATCTCAGCCAGCAGTTGTAATACTTGCCCAGTGGTTTGTGGATCGAGCGCGCTGGTTGCTTCATCGCACAAGAGAATTTTCGGATCAGTGGCCAAGGCGCGGGCAATACCAACTCGCTGCTTTTGGCCGCCGGACAGTTGCGCGGGGTATTTATCAGCATGCTCACTTAAACCAACGCGCGCCAGTAATTCAATCACACGTTGCTTAATTTGCGCTTTGCTAAGTTCACCAGCCAGCTTTAACGGCATGGCAACATTATTCGCCACGGTTTTTGAAGCGAGCAAATTAAAGTGCTGAAAAATCATTCCGACGCGCTGACGAAAACGACGCAAACCTTGCGCATCTAAAGCAGTAACATCAACACCATCCACGACAATACGTCCACCGCTAGGTTCTTCTAAGCGGTTGATCAAACGTAATAGCGTGCTTTTACCAGCGCCAGAGTGGCCAATCAGACCAAAAATCTCACCCGGCTGCACCTGTAAGTTAGTGGGTTGTAAAGCGACAATATTTTGCCCGTTTACTGCATAAGCTTTATGCACATCGTGGAATTCAATCACGGGTTAACCTTGTTAGGGCGATGCCGAAGACTAGTGTGCCCAGCATCGCTTAGCATGAAAAGTTATTTTAAATTCTATCAATAAAATATTTTACAATGATTTATTGGGTGTAATCACCAACTGCGCGGGCTGATCGCTACGAATCACTTCCTGCAAACGTGGTTTAAAGTTGGCATCAAGCTTTTTAACCCGAGCCGATAGCAATGCCGCGACCCAATGAAAATCACGAGTATCAGCTACTTCGATGGTCACTACAGCACGAAACTTGACCACATCAGCGGCAACTTCATCCAGTAAACGTCCCAACTGATGGTCATTACGACTGTTTAGCATGGGCATTGGCACAACGGTATAGGGCGCATCAACATCGAGGATACGCGCCTTCAGCTTGCTACGGGTTGGAGGCAATGACGGAGTTTGCTCTACAAGCTCCGGTAGCTCAATGCTTGGTGCAGGGATAGAGACAGGCTCAGTCGGGACTGGCACTTTTTTCGCGACCGGCTTCTTGGGCGGCGGCACAGGGCGCGGTGCCACCGGTGCGACAGGTTCGACCACTGGCGTTTGCATTGTCGCCAAAGCAGCACTCAAGCCCTCTGTCAAAGCTGGGGCTTGCGGTAATAAACGCTTCGCTTTAATCAAAGCGGCACTGGCCGTATCGACATCAGCGTCTTTAAGCGCCTGTTCGCCACGTGCCAACCAAGCACTAGCGAGCTGCTGTTGTAAGGCGGCAAGACCTTGTTCATCTGGGTGTTGATGACGCAGAGATTCAAGTTGCTGGCCAGCTAAATCCAATTCTTTGCTCGCCAGATACGACTCAAATAACTGCTCAGCCACAGCAAACTGATCAATCGCGGGCTCATTGATCGGCGCAACAGCGCTCTGGCACGCAGTTAACACAAAAATCAAACTACACGCCAGTACACTGCGCGCTATAAAATGTGACATGCAATATATCCCCCTGCCTACAAAACAGCTGGCAGTCTACACTGCTCTGTAATGATGCAGAAGGTACAGCACACTCAACACAAACAAAGCTCAACAAGCTTAGACTGTGCTGAGCCTGATGTTGAGGGGGTTACTCAGCCTTTGCTGACTGTAATTGCTGGCCGCCCGTCCAAATACGGTAGCGCACTTCAAGATTTTTTGGTGCGTAGACTACGATGGGTAATTTACTGTTGTAACGTAGGGTAAAGCTATCACCTTGTGCGGCAACAAAGTCTTCTTTTTCAGTGCCTTCAGGACACGCCATCAGTGTGCTAACAGGTCCATTTACATTTTCTACTTCATAGTAGGTGTAGCCCCAACCGGGCAAGTCTTTAATGGTTAAAGTCGCAACTAAACCGCGAGTATTACAATCGGTGAGCATCACTTGACCGGGCAGTAACTCAACTTTAAATAAATCTTCATTCTCTTTTTCGTCAAGCCAAATCACGTGGCGTGTTTGCCCTTCTTGGGCAGCAGGATAAGGTGCAACATCTTTTAGCTCAGGAATTAAATCAACGTGTTTATTGGGCCCGACTGCACACGCAGCCGTAGCGCTAGACAGCGCTGCGATAAGCGTCATGGTAAGTACCTTATTCATCCTACAGAATCCTTAAATCATCTATTTTGTTAATTAATGAGACCGCGCCTGACCGTGACAGTTCAAGCATAGGTCATGGTTAGCGACGGCGCGGCACGATAAAACTGGTTAAAAATAACGCTGCTGCACAGACCACAATTGAGGGTCCAGCTGGCGTATCGTAGTGCCATGACAGCGTCAAACCGGCACAAACAGCACACATCCCAATCAGTGTTGCGCCTATCGCCATTTGCTCAGGACTGCGCGCATGCCGTTGTGCTGCGGCGGCAGGAATAATTAGCAAGGAGGTAATTAATAGTACGCCAACAATTTTCATCGCGACAGCAATCACCAATGCCATCAATACCATCAATACCAAACGTAGCTTAGCCACCGGCAAGCCTTCGACCTGTGCCAGCTCTTCATGCACGGTAATCGCCAGTAGCGGTCGCCATAGGGCAATAATACAAAGCAAAACCACAACACTACCAACGCCGATCCAGACTAAATCAAGGGCGCTAACGGCTAGCAAATCACCAAATAAATAGCCCATCAAGTCAACACGTACTGACTCCATAAAACTTAAAGTCACCAAGCCTAACGATAAGGTACTGTGCGCTAGAATCCCTAAGATGGTGTCTGAGGCTAATGGTTGACGGCGCTGCAGAGCCACTAAAACAAAGGCTAGCAACAAACAACCGACAATCACCGCCAGCGCCAGATTAATATCAAACAACAAGCCTAGCGCCACACCAAACAGCGCCGAGTGGGCCAAGGTATCGCCAAAATAAGCCATGCGTCGCCACACCACAAACGCACCTAACGGTCCAGCGACAAGCGCTAAAAATAATCCTGCGCATAATGCATATAAAAGAAAATCAGGCATGTGTACAGTCCGGCCCATGTTGGTGAGATTTTGGTGTGAGTACACAGCCATGTAAATCATGCTTATGATCGTGATCATGGTGATAAACGGCGAGATCACTGGCCGCACGCGAGCCAAATAACTCGACAAAGGCAGGATCGCTGCTGACTTGCTCTGGTAGACCTGAGCAACACACGTGACGGTTTAAGCAAATCACTCGATCGGTGGCACGCATCACCAAATGCAAATCATGCGAAATCATCAGCACACCACAGCCATAGCGATCACGCAGCTGACCAATCAAATGGTACAGCTCAAGCTGCCCATTGACATCGACACCTTGTACCGGCTCATCCAGCACCAGCAACTGCGGTTTACGCAATAAAGCACGCGCCAGCAGCACCCGTTGCAACTCACCACCGGAAATACGCTGCAAGGGACTGTTTAACACTTTCGCTGCACCCACTTCAGTCAATGCCGAAATGACGTCATCACGACTGACGCCCGGTACTAAACGTAAAAAACGCAGTACCGATAGAGGTAAGGTTGAGTGCACTTCAAGCTTTTGCGGCATGTAACCAATACGCAAGTTAGGCGCTCGCCACACGCTCCCCGAATCAGACTCAAGCAAACCGAGGAGTACGCGTACCAATGAAGTTTTACCTGAGCCATTGGGCCCCACGATAGTAACAATCTCACCCGCCGCCAGCTCAAGACTGACGTCGATTAAAACGCTCTGCTCAGATAGTGATAAATTTAAATGCTCGGCACGCAGTAATACTGACGGCTTCATACGGCCGCTCGACAGGCAGCACAGGTACCGAGAATTTCGACCATCTGTGTTTCTACAGCAAAGCCCATTTGCTCAGCTTCGGCTGCAATAGCAGTATCAATCGTAGAATGCTGAGCCAGCTCATAGGCGTTATTGCAGTGTTTGCAGATCATAAAATAGCCTTCATGAGGTACTTCAGGGTGGCTGCAGCCAATATAAGCATTAAGTGAGGCCAAACGATGAATCAAGCCGTTCTCTAATAAAAAATCTAAACCACGATAGACAGTTGGCGGCGCGGCGCGGCGGCCATCTTCACGACTCAACATATCTAATATGTCGTAAGCACCCAGTGGCTTGTGACTTTGCCAAACCAACTCTAAAACGCGCTTACGCAAAGGCGTTAAGCGGACACCACGTTGCGTACACAGCGCTTCTGCAGACTCGAGTGCTTGGCTGATGCAGTGTTTATGATGATCATGTGAGTGGCACAGCGTTGATGTTTTTAACATAACAGCAGCATCCTTCTTGAAGAGACGTTATTATATTACCCTTTACTAATGGAGTGTACTGCAGTGTTTCGTTTCTTGCTGATCGGCTGTTTATCTTTATGGGGCATCAGTGCTCAGGCGCAAGTGCAGATTTTAACCAGTATTAAACCCTTACAGCTGATTGCTGCGGCCATTCAAGATGGTCAGGGCAAACCGCAAGTACTACTACCGCCTGGCGCCTCACCGCATTATTTTGTGCTGCGCCCTTCCGATGCCAAGCGTTTAGATAAAGCAGACTTATTTTACTGGATTGGTCCCGATCTTGAGAACTTTTTACCGCGTCTACTCAAGCAACGCAGCCAGTTAAGCGTCGCGGTACAAAGCTTACCAGAGTTACATCTGCAATATTTCGGCGACGATCACCAGCATGCCGATGCACATGCAGACCCGCATGAACACGACGTTATTGCGCATGATCACGCCCACCAACCCGGCACAGTTGACACCCACCTGTGGTTATTGCCACATAATGCAGCGGTGATCGCGCAGCGCATCAGCGCTGATTTAAGCGAACGTGACCCAGCCCATGCCAAACTATATGCAGCCAATCTACATGCTTTTACTCAGCGTTTAGAGCACCTCGATCAACAGCTAAAAGCTCAGCTAGAGCCTCTGCAGGATAAATCATTCTTCGTCTTTCATGAGGCATTCAACTACTTTGAGCACGCTTATGGTTTACAGCATGCGGGCGTGTTTGCCTTATCCGGCGAGCTGCAACCTGGGGCAAAGCATGTGCATCAAATGCGCACCCGTTTACAGCAAGCAGGCCCCAGCTGTGTGTTTAGCGAACCACCGATCCAGCCTCGTCTTGCCCATACCTTGGCTGATGGCTTACCGGTGACCTTAGCTGAACTGGATGCCTTAGGTGCAACCGTCGCCGTCTCTTCTAAAGGTTATGAGCAACTACTGGAAAACTTGGCCCTGCAATTTTCTGCTTGTTTATCAGCCTTATAAAAACCGAATAGCCCACCCGCAATAACTTAAAAACTCAGCAGGCATGCCTTAGGGCGCTCACGCCTGCTGAGTTTGCCAGTCGATAAATCCTCATCGTTGCAGCCTGGGGCCATCACCGGGCAACCGTCCTAAGCTTTATCCGGCAAATTGTGGCAACTGCGCTTTGAATCACGCTATGATAATGGCCATTAGCCACAACCGATTAAACATAGCGACTGACAGTCCAACGTGCTTGTCATCCTCAGCGAGGATCAATCTAGCAGCATCTACTGTCATACCTGCCAAGCCATTGCGGTAAAGGAGCACTATGCTTTCTAAGGAAAAGATCAACGCGCTGATCGCCAGTATTGATTTGAACCATCAAGCACTGCGCGAACGCGAACACCTGCTAGGCTGGCAGGCTGATGACCCGCTGCACTTGAGCGAGGCTGCACACACCATACAGCAAGCACAATCGGACTTTATTCAGCAGTTAGATGCCCACTTTGCCTCATTCCCCGAAGCAGTACAGCAGCTCAAAACTGTTGCTAATACTGAGAGTTTGCAACTCAAGCAAGCCTGGGATAATCAGCAATTATGGCAAAATATCCATAACGACGACTATATACGCCAACAATTACAAGTCGGACTCGAATATCAGTCAGCTGATTTAACACCGCTCTGGTATCTGAGTACTCAGCGTCTTTATTTAGATACGATGCTTAAAGCATTGTGTAGCGAACCGCGTCAAATACAGCAATTTTCTAGTCTGATTAAAGCTGTATTTTTGGATATGTCCTTAGTGCTTGAAGGCTATTGTGCGGCACACAAACAACAACTAAAAGAAAACCAAGCTCGTTTTGAGCGCACGATGTATGGCGCTAACGACGGTTTATGGGAGTGGGATATTGCGAATGACCAACTGCTCTTATCCAGCCGTTGGCTTGAAATGTTGGAGCTGAGCGCGGAGGAATTCGGTTCGCATAATAGTGGCAACTGGTTCGCTCGGATGCATCCCGAAGACCTACCACTCGTACGTAAAGCCTTGGGTAAGCATTTAAGCGGACACAGTAAATTTTTAGATTGTGAGTATCGCATCCGTAAAAAGAACGGCGACTATATTTGGGTTTTATTACGTGGTTTTGCTAATAAAACCCAAATGGGCCGACAGCTACTCTCAGGCTCGCAAGCGGATATTCATGAGCGCAAAGAACAGCAACAGAATATGACCTATGCGGCCTTTCATGATCCTCTAACAGGCTTAGCCAATCGTCGTCGCTTGGATCAACTGCTGCAAGACTCCATGCAACGTACTCAGCAAGCAGGGACGCGGGAAACGGCTCTATTATTTATTGATTTAGATAATTTTAAGCAGGTTAATGACAATTACGGTCATAAGTCCGGCGATTACTTACTGATCGAGATCGCGAATCGCTTACAAAAATGTTTACGCCCGGGTGACCATATCGCTCGTTTTGGTGGTGATGAGTTCGTGGTGTTATTAGATGATCTAGCCTGTTTAAAGGACGCTGAACATGTCGCACAACGCATGCTCGACAGTTTATCCTCAGCGCTGCGTATTAATGGTTATATTCTCTCAGTCAGTGCCAGTATAGGTATTACCGTGTTGCCACATGACACGCCCGCCAGCGAGCTATTGCAAGCCGCCGATTTGGCGTTATATCAAGCGAAAATGGCAGGTAAAGCACAGTTCGCGCACTACACTCAAGACATGCAAGCAGCCGCACAAGCCCTACAAAGCAAACAAGCAGCATTGACACAAGGGCTATCGAATCAGCAGTTTGAAGTGCTTTATCAACCCATTTACAACCTCTCTCAAGACTCCGAACAGAACTCTAGCAGCATTTATGCCGTTGAGGCGTTATTGCGCTGGCATCATGATGGTCACTGTTACAGGCCACAAAACTTTCTTGACCTCCTCGAGCAATCTGATGAAATTCTTGCCGTTGGCGCATGGGTCTTAAAATCAGCCTGCGCTGCCGTGCGTCAGTGGCAGCAAAGCTTCATGCCGCAATTGCACTGTTCAGTGAACCTTTCCTATAAGCAGTTACGCAGCGCTCACCTCGTTTCTTTAGTTAAAACCGCACTTGAATCCAGCGGTTTAGCCGCCTCTTATCTGATTATCGAAATCGCTGAAAATCATTTAAAACCTGAATGTTCACAGTCGTTAGCTAATTTGCGCGAGCTCAGCATGATGGGGATACAAATTGCTCTGGATAATTTTGGTATGGGCCATGCTCCCCTCGGCTATCTGAAGCGCTTCCCTCTGGACATCATTAAAGTGGATAAAAGCTTAATCAGCCACTCTTTAAAAGACAGTTTAAACAAAGATATTGGCCAAGCGATTATCAGCTTAGGACATAGTCTCAATCTAAAAGTGATTGCTGAAGGTATTGAGTCTCCTTACCAATTATCGTTTGTTAAAGGCCGGCAATGCGAGTTTGCACAAGGCTATTTACTCAGCGATCCATTAAGCGCAGAGCAGTTTACGACACTAATAAGTAGCCGCTCGTAGAAAGTATAAAGCAGCAAAATTAAATCAGGCGGTTATACTGCGCAGTGTTGTTAAAACGTTACTGATGAACGAGGTTTTCTTTTGGCCCTCCCTGCCCAACGTCGCTGGTATCCCATTGCCTTATTTTTTGCCGCGCTAGTCTGTTTACCGATCAGCGTTTTATTATTGAGTTGGCACTCTGTCGATACGCAGATCTGGAGTCATTTGTGGGAAACACAAATGGTACGCCTGATCTCTAATACAGCGATACTGATCGGTGGTGTTGGCGTAGGTGTCATCCTCTTAGGTGTCAGTTTAGCGTGGTTAACCAGTCTCTGTGAGTTTCCCGGGCGGCGCTGGCTAGACTGGGCTTTAATGCTACCTTTCGCGATTCCTGCTTATGTGCTGGCTTTTGTTTTTGTCGGCTTATTGGATTTTTCTGGCCCGGTGCAAACCTTACTCCGAGAGTGGCTGGGCAGTGGAATACAGTTCCCTAGGGTGCGCTCCACTGGCGGTGTAATTATTGTTTTCACTTTAGTCTTTTACCCATACGTCTATCTGCTGGCTCGCACGGCATTTTTAGCACAAGGCAAAGGTTTTATGGAAGCAGCGCGGGTCTTGGGTTTAACCCCTTGGCAAGCTTTTTGGCGAGTGGCGTTACCCGTTGCACGGCCTGCTATTGGTGCCGGTGTCGCCCTGGCATTGATGGAGTCTTTGGCAGATTTCGGTGCCGTATCGGTATTTAACTTCGATACCTTTACCACTGCCATTTATAAAACTTGGTACGGTTTTTTTAGTTTATCCAGTGCCACACAGTTGGCCAGCTTGCTGTTGTTGTTTGTTGCTGTCTTACTGTTTGCTGAGCAACGCGCACGCGGTGCGATACGTCCCAGCAATGAGCGCCCACGCGGTAAAGCCTTGTATACATTGAAGGGCTGGAAAGCGGTGTTGGCATCAAGTTGGTGCGGTTTAGTCTTTCTCTGCGCTTTCGTCATCCCAGTTTTACAATTACTGGCATGGTTTTGGCAACGTGGCCGTTTTGATTTAGATGAGCGCTATACCGCGTTGATTACTCACACTCTCTATTTAGGTTTAATGGCCGCAGCATTGACCGTTTCAGCCGCTTTATTACTGGCATTTGCTAAACGTATGACGGCAACACGCCGTATGCACGCACTGGTTGGTTTTGCTAATTTAGGCTATGCCCTACCCGGCTCGGTGTTGGCCGTTGCGCTGATGCTCGCCTTCAGTTATTTAGATGAGCACGCGATCATTCCTTTATCCACATGGCTCGGTGGCGCAGGACGGCCGATTTTGTTGGGCAGTTTAAGTGCATTGTTACTCACTTATGTTATTCGCTTTATGGCGGTGGCTCACGGCCCACTCGAAGGAGCCTTAGCTCGAATTAAACCGTCCTTACCAGAAGCCTCACGCAGTTTAGGTGTCAGTGGCGTGCCTCTCTTTCGCCGCGTATATTTACCTTTATTGTTACCCGGCAGTTTATCGGCGGCCTTATTAGTATTTGTCGATGTACTTAAGGAAATGCCCGCCACTTTGCTGATGCGCCCTTTTGGCTGGGATACCTTATCCGTACGTATTTTTGAAATGACCAGCGAAGGTGAATGGGCACGAGCGTCCTTACCTGCGCTCACTTTAGTGCTAGTAGGTCTGTTACCAGTGATTCTGTTGATTCGTCGCTCAGCGTATCGTCCAGGGCACTAATACAGTAACTGGCAATACGGTCTATACTTACAATCATCGGTGCAGCGCGTCTCTAAGCTCGCTACACTATGTACCGATTGAATTACCCACAGGTACAAACACTGCGTTTGGCCGGTTAGGAGATCCCATGGGATTGCGTACCCCTCTGTATGATATGCACCTGGCCCTCGGTGCAAAAATGGTTGATTTTAATGGCTGGGATATGCCGTTACATTACGGCTCGCAAGTGGAAGAACATCACCACGTACGCAAAGAATGCGGCGTGTTTGATATTTCCCATATGAGTATTTTTGATATTCAAGGCACACAAACCCAAGCATTTTTGCAGCATCTACTCAGTAATGATGTGGCTCTTTTAGACGCTATCGGTCGCGCACAGCATAGCCTTCTGCTTAATGAGCAAGGTGGTATTATTGATGATGCAATGGTGTTTCGTACTGACAGCGGTTATCGCCTCGTCAGCAATGCGCTAACCCGTGAGCGGGTGCAATTGTGGCTCGAGCAGCATGCAAAAAACTTTGCTTGCTCTGTACGGTGGCGTAACGATTTATGCCTATTTTCCATTCAAGGCCCGCTCGCACGTCAACGCCTTGCCAGTATTTTAAGCTCATCACGCGCCAACCTGATTCAAACCTTAGAGCATCATGATGCAGTAATAGACGGTGACTGGCTGATTTCCTGCACCGGCTATACCGGTGAGGATGGCATCGAAATTATGCTACCCGCCAAGCAAGCGATCGACTTTATCAATGAATTAGTCGGCGCAGGTATTGCACCGATTGGTATCGGTGCCCGTGACACCTTGCGTTTAGAGGCGGGTTTTAACTTATATGGCTTTGACACCAATGAACAGGTCTCTCCGCTGACTGCCAATATGGGCGAGCTGATTTGCTGGCACCCTGAATCCCGTGATTTTATTGGTCGTAATGCTTTACAGGTACAGCGTGATAACGGTATCACTGAAAAACTAGTCGGTTTAGTTCTTGAGGAGCGCGGGGTATTACGTGCGGGTCAGCCAGTACGTATTAATGACCAAATTACCGGTGTGATTACCAGCGGCAGTTTTTCACCAACCCTAGGTAAAGCTATCGCTTTGGCGCGAGTACCGATGGACACTGGTGATCGTGGCGAAGTAGAAATTCGCCACAAATGGTTCCCGGTGCGGATTGTTAAGCCGCGCTTTGTTCGTGATGGAAAGATTCTTATTTGATCTTGTGCGCAGAGCGCCAATAGCCTATAAATCACTGTATCAAGCGCTGTTTTAAGCTCAACTATGCTTAAGCTTATGCTGACAAGCTAACTGTCCAACAGCGCATAGACTTATAAAAACCGCATTGCACCTGTTAAGGAAATAAAAACTATGAGCACAATCCCTGCAGACTTACGTTATGCCAGTACTCACGAATGGGCACGTCTAGAGACGGATGGCACAGTTACCGTCGGTATTACCGATCACGCCCAAGAAGCGCTCGGTGACATCGTATTTCTAGAGTTGCCCGCACTGGATAGCAACCTGAGCGCAGGCCAGCCTATTGGTGTGGTCGAATCCGTTAAGGCTGCGTCAGATATTCATGCGCCAATCAGCGGCACCGTGATTGCTGTCAATGACGGCTTAACTGAAGTACCAGAAGGCGTTAATACGCATCCGTACCAAAGCTGGTTTTACCGTTTACAACCGAGCAACCCTAGCGAGTTGCAACAGTTGTTAGATGCTGACGGCTATCAGGCCATTTGCTAAGCATTGCTCTACGTGCGCTGCCACACCTCAAAAGTATAACCCGGCTGTTGATCTTGAGCTGGATGCGCTTGTGCATCTGTCTGGCGCCATTGCTGTGCATCCAGCACGGGGAAAAACGTATCCCCTTCGAGTTCAAGGTCAATACGGGTTAAATAGACCCGTTGCGCCAATTTTAGCGCTTGCTGGTAAAGCTGTCCGCCGCCAATCACCATCACTTCGTCAACACCCTGCTCGGCGGCCCACTCTTGACCACGCTGGATAGCGGCCTCAAGGTCGGCAAAGACGTCTGCCCCCGTCAGCTCAACATCGGCCTGGCGACTGATCACTATATTTAAACGTCCTGGCAGCGGCCGGCCCAGTGACTCCCAGGTTTTGCGCCCCATAATAATGGGCTTACCTAGGGTCTGTTGTTTGAAATAGCGTAAATCAGCAGGTAAATGCCATGGCATTTGATTGTCGCGACCAATCACTTGATTGCGCGTTGCCGCGACAATCAAACTTACTGGCAATGAATCTTGCATACAGATGGTTCCTCAAGAATGTCTAAGCCTATTGTTGTATCTTAAAGGATTTACTCTGCATTAGCGTTATTAAGAGCGCATTATCAGGCACAATAGTGACATTACCGTGACTCAATGGAAGGCTTGTGACTGACTCACTCTCACCCTTACAAACACTCTGGCTGTGCGAAACTGTACGTTTACGCGAGGAGCAAACCGGTCTGCTCGAAGACAGCGAGGCCTGTCGCACAGCGCGCGCGACGCCAGGTTCACTGGCTCAACGTCTACAGGTGCGCGGTTTGTTTCTAGCGCAGCGCGATGGCCTTGTTAGCGCGATGCAGCATTGGTTACAAGGTGCTAGGCTCGCAGTATGGTTATTAATCATCAGCGCAATAGTATCCGGTATTATTCTGGCCAAAACAGCACTCAGTGGTGCACCACAAACAATTAATATTTTCTGGGCGCTGGCCGGTCTGATCGGCTTAAATCTACTGAGTTTATTGCTGTGGTGTTTCAGCATGGTATTTTCCCGGCAAGCCAACTCGCCACTCAGTCAAGTCTGGCTATGGCTAAGTAATAAGCTCGCTCGCGATGCGAAGGCGGCACAACTGGCGCCGGCCTTATTGGTGTTACTGCAACGTCATCATCTGCTGCGCTGGGGTTTAGGACGTCTATTACACGGCTGGTGGCTGTTGACCTTATCCAGCGCTTTACTCAGTTTAGTGGCACTGCTAGCGACACGCCGCTATGGCTTTGTTTGGGAGTCGACTATTGTCGCCAGTGATTCTTTTGTACTGCTGGTCAACAGCCTTGGCCGTCCAGCAGCATGGCTCGGCTTTGCCGTGCCAGACAGCGACCTGATCCGCAGCAGTGGTATGAGCGCATTGGCCACGGAACAGGCTCGACATATTTGGGCCAGCTGGTTGCTGGGTACGCTGTTAATCTACGGCATTCTCCCGCGCCTGCTGTGCAGTATGCTCTGCGAATGGCGTTGGCGGCGTGGCATCAAGCGCTTAGAGCTTGATCCTAGCGATCCACTCTGGCAAGTTTTCCAGCAACGCGTGCAACCCAGTAGCGAACGCTTAGGCATTATCGATGCGGCACCGGACAAGCTGCCCAGCAGCGCGATAGGCTCACAATTAAGCGGGCAAGCAGCGCTGCTCCTCGCGATTGAATTGGATGACAGTATCAGCTGGCCGCCAGAGCATCCAGCCACGGTGCTGGACGCAGGGATTATCGACAGCCGTGAGCAACGCCAGCAAATCCTTGAGCAGCTGACGGCCAATCCGCCGGCGCGCCTGTTAATTGCCTGCAATCCGCAACGCTCAGCTGACCGCGGCACCCTGCATTTAATCGCGGAGTTATCGCGCACAGCAGCACAAACGCGAATGTGGCTACTGCCAACTGAGGTGACTGTTGAACGTTTAAACGACTGGCAAGAACAACTGGATAAATTAAAATTGACGCACAGTCGTTCCGCCCCCTGGGCGTGGTTGGAGCATGGCGATGAGTGAACAATCCGTACCGTTAAAACTCGCGGTAGTCGGCCACACTAATGTGGGCAAAACCTCATTACTGCGCACCTTAACCCGTGATGTCGGTTTTGGTGCGGTCTCACATCGCCCCAGCACCACTCAACATGTGGAAGGCGTGCGCTTATCCGTCGATGGCGAAGCCTTGATTGAACTCTATGACACACCCGGCTTTGAAGATGCTGTGGCGCTGTATGAGTATATTGAACAACTTGGACAAGCCGGTGAGCGTCTCGATGGCCCAGAGCAGGTACAGCGCTTTCTTAACAGTAGCGAAGCTCGACAACGTTTTGAGCAAGAAGCCAAAGTACTCCGCCAATTACTGCAGTCCGATGCGGGCCTTTATGTGATTGATGCGCGTGAGCCAGTCTTGGCCAAGTACCGCGATGAGTTAGCCATTCTAAGCATGTGTGGCAAGCCGATCTTGCCTGTTTTAAACTTTGTTAATGCTGTTGAGCAACGCGAATCACTCTGGCGTGACATGCTCGCGCGTATCGGTCTGCATGCCGTTGTGCGTTTTGACAGTGTCGCGCCGCCACAGGATGGCGAGCAGCGCTTGTATGAAAACCTAGGCCTCGTCCTCGACAGTCAGCGTCCACGCCTGCAACGTTTAATTGACTACAACCTAGCGCAAGTACAGCTGCGCCGTCGCGCAGGTTACCGTTTAATTGCCGAATTACTGATTGATGTCAGCGCCTGCCGACGCAGCGTGCACCCTACTCAGCTCAGTACGGCCATCGAAAGCCTGCATCAGGATGTGCGCCAGCGTGAACAGCTCTGTGTTGAGGCATTATTAAAGCTGTATGCCTTTCGTAAAGATGATGCCAAAGCCAATGCTCTACCGCTTGAAGAAGGCCGCTGGGGTGATGATTTATTTAACCCCGCCACCATGAAGCAAGTCGGCGTGAAAGTCGGCGGCGGGATGGCCGCGGGAGCCGCCACAGGTGTCGGTATTGATCTACTCACCGGCGGTTTAAGTTTAGGGATGGCGACAGTGGTGGGTGCCGCAGTTGGCGGCCTCACCCAGACCTTTCGTAACTATGGCGAGCGCTTAAAAGGTAAATGGCGCGGCGAACGTGAGCTGACGGTGAATGACAGCACCTTACGTTTGTTGGCAATTCGTCAGCAGCGCTTGCTCAACGCTTTAGAACTGCGTGGACATGCCGCACAACAACGCATTCAAATGAATACACCGCTAGAGCAACAATGGCGTGAAGGTGAATTGGCACAACCTTTAATAACCGCGCGAGCCTACCCTGCTTGGTCCAGTTTAAATGGCCACAAAATACGCCACACCCCAGAGCGCACAGAGGTAATTGAGCGTCTAGCGGCCAGCTTAGCTAACCCAGCGCCAACCAATAAGACCTCTTGAAGAGCAGCACAACACTGCTCTTCAAGAGGTTCAATACCTGACGAAGATTTAGTCAGGCTCGCCCATTTGCGTTTGCAAATAATTCTGAATGCCAACTTTTTCAATCAGACCCAGTTCAGTTTCTAACTGGTCAATATGCTCTTCTTCATCATCGAGAATTTTTCTGAATAAATCACGAGTGACGTAATCTTGCACGGTCTCACAATAGGCAATGGCTGCCTGTAAATCTGCACGGGCAATATGCTCTAAAGCTAAATCGCTAGCGAGCATTTCTTGGGTGTTTTCACCGATATGCAGCTTGCCAAGATCTTGTAGATTAGGCAGTCCCTCAAGGAATAAAATACGTTCGATCAGGGTGTCTGCATGACGCATTTCCTCAATCGACTCATTATATTCCCACTTGGCGAGCGCTTTTAAGCCCCAGTCTTTATACATACGTGCATGTAGAAAGTACTGATTAATGGCTACCAACTCATTACCGAGAATACGGTTTAGGTGCTCAATTACTTTACTATCGCCTTTCATATTTGCCGCCCTCATCAATACGAATGATGAACACAGCATAGCAGACTCAATTCAGGCAGCTATAGCAAGACTGATTAAAAGCCACGCAATTAGATACAACGCTCTTAGATAGCGTAAGCCAAATCCTCGGCAGAGGCGATTAGGGTGTCTTTAATGGCATGTTGAGTGATGGTTTTCGCTGAGCAGGCACATTTACCGCACTGCGTGCCGCAACCCGTAACCTCACGAACCTCACGCCAACTGCGTGCCCCATCTTCAACCACTTGACGTATTTTGTGGTCGGTAACACCTTTGCATAAACAGATATACATAGACAGACCCAAGCAAGTAAAACAATTACATTGAATGCTAATGATTCTCATCAATAATTGCAAGTATCAACTTGAATTTTTATTTGCCGGCTTCTCAGCTTAGATAAGCAAGCTAAAACCCTCTCGACACAAGAGCCATCCACGTATGCTGTATAACCCCGCTGAGCCAGTACATACGTGGAGGGGCGGACAGCGTTATTTCTGCAGCATCGCCACAGCACCTAAGAGCATCTGCTCAGTCTTAGCCCAGCCTAAGCAACCATCAGTAATGGAAACGCCATATTGTAAGTTATCGCCGAGTGCTTGCTGGCCATCCATTAAATTACTTTCCAGCATCACTGCGCGCAAACTGCACTCACCCGCGGCCCGTTGGCTCAATACCGACTGTAAAACCTGCGGTTGCAACTGCGGGTTTTTAGCACTGTTAGCATGGCTGCAATCCACCATTAACGAAGCCTCTAAACCGACCTTGCGCATTGCCGCACAAGCCTGTGCAATACTCTGCGCGTCATAATTTGGACCCTGATGACCGCCACGCAAAACTAAATGAGTATCTGGATTACCTTGTGTTTCCACCAACGCTGCGCGCCCTTGCGCATCCAAACCAAAGTGCTGATGAGCATGTGCGGCTGAGCGCATCGCATCGAGGGCAATACCGACACTGCCGTCTGTACCGTTCTTGAAGCCCACTGGCAGTGTTAAACCGCTGACCATTTCCCGGTGAATTTGTGATTCACTGGTACGCGCACCAATTGCCGCCCAGCTTAATACATCATCAAAATAGCTCGCGGCTAACGGTTGTAATAGCTCAGTGGCCACCGGTAAATTCAGCTCTAACATCTGCAACATCAACTGCCGAGATAACTGCAAGCCCTGCGCCATATCGGCGCTGCCATCTAGATGCGGATCATACAACAGCCCTTTCCAACCCACGGTGGTACGCGGCTTCTCAATATAAATGCGCATGGCTAACAGCATGTGTTCAGAAACCTGACTAGATAAATCGGCCAAGCGCTGCGCATACTCATGCGCTTCATCAATATTATGGATCGAGCAGGGGCCAATTACGACCAAGAGACGGGAGTCCTCACCGTTTAAAATGGCTCGTACTTGCTCGCGCTGCTGCTGTACACGCTGTGCTAATGCAGCGCTTAAAGGCAGTTGCTGACGCAGTTCTTGCGGGCTGGCCAGCACGCGTGTTTTGCGACTCGGAGAATTCAAGACGGTCACCTGCGCTGATTCTAAAGTTGCGCTGTGCTGATCGAATGCCAGAGCTGTATTTAAAGCGTTCATATATTTTTTGTCCTTACCTGTGCGACTGTCGCGCCACAGGCTTTATCGAGAAAGTCGTCTTAAACAATGAGGTAATGCCAGCTTGTGGTTGCTAAATCGCCAGCTCAAATCATCAAAACGCTCTGGATAAACTGCATACATTGCCATGTTCCTATCCTCTTAACTGATTAAAACTTAAATTCTAAAAACAAAAAACCCCGGGTGGGAAGCCAACCGGGGTTTATCTAAAGCAGTGGTAGGCGACCCGTTAAAAGAGGCCCGCCTGTATGAGTATCAGGCGCGCCTTTGGCTAAACCAATACCCATAAAAATAATACGCAACAGAGTTGTTCAGTGAACGCACACAGTTAAGCAATACAGCATAGGGCTGTACGACTAACTTCATTTTAATCCTGCGATTCAACATAACCATCTCCAATCAATGCTATTAACATACGGCATGCGTATTCACAGTGCAACCTCGCTTAACGGTCCAAGCGGTAAATTTTATCGCCATTTAAGCTGCGACTCCAGGGTAAACCTGAGTTCTGCCAACCGTTTTGCAAACGCATACCGGTTTGCGGGCCTTCGCTGAGGGCATCACCTTGGAAGCCATGAACAATAAAGCGCGCGTTGGCTAAACCTGCCTCGCGCAACACAACCGCACTAGGCTCACCGCGCTCACTGCCAGAGCGGCACATCGTGATCACTTCAGTGTTGTCATCCCAACCACGCTTTGCCAGTTCGGCTTTAACTTGCGCAACAAACTCAGGATTACGCTGCATAGGGAAGATATTGCGTTCAGCATTCCATTGGGTACGATCGGCCGTCATAAAGGGAATATTGATATCCACCGCATCCGTAAAACCAACAAACATAATTTCGACGGGATCACGCACGTCTACCAACAACAGTGGCTGCGCAGTTTGTTGAGTTTTCGCATAGGCCTCTTCAGCACTGATGGCCAGCTCCACCGCCTGTACAGAGCACATAGCGAGGGACAACAGCACACCGCTGATTAAACTTTTTACACGAGTCATACGCCAGCTCTCTTTATTAAGTTGATATCAATATAATACACAACTATAGATTAATTACAGCTATTGATCAGCCATGCGCCACTATGCCTTGGCCTACGCGCTTAATCACGCAAACTGAGTACCGTCCAACCACGCTGCTCAGCCAGTTCACGCAAGGTATCATCAGGGTCAACAGCCACTGGGTGGCTGACTTGTTCAAGCAGGGGTAAGTCGTTGTACGAATCACTGTAAAAGTAGCTCTCGCCGAGGGTGGCTTGATGTTCGGTCAACCAAGCATTTAAGCGAGTAATTTTACCCGCCTGAAAACTAGGGACATCCACCAACTCACCGGTGTACTGCCCATTCTGCATACCGCACTCAGTCGCAATTAAATGCTCCACACCTAAACGCTGAGCAATTGGCGCGGTAATAAAACGGTTGGTCGCGGTAATAATCAGCAGCAGATCACCCGCTGCACGGTGCTTGGCTAACAGCGCTTCACCTTTGGCAAGGATCATCGGCTCAATGCAATCGCGCATAAAGTCAGCATGCCACTCATCCAACTGCGCTTTGTCGGTACGTCCAAGGATTTCTTGGCAGAAGTTTTGATAGGCCAAAACATCCAACTTACCCGCAACATAGTCCGCATAAAAACCATCATTTTTGGCTCGATAAGCGTCAGCATCGACCAAACCACGCGCGCATAAATACTCGCCCCACTGGTGATCGCTATCACCGGCTAATAAGGTGTTATCCAAATCAAAAATAGCCAATCGCACGGCAAATACCCTAATCAATGATAAAAAGAACGCCCAGCATAACGATTTTCTCCGCGCCTGCCCATTCAGGCAGTAAAGCGCGTTGCCGCCCTTGCGCGCTTTGTGGAACAATGGCATAAGACTTTGAGTTTTGAGTAAAGGATGCGGGCATGATTGATTCAGATGGGTTTCGTCCGAACGTCGGCATCATCCTGACTAATGACCACGGACAAGTGCTTTGGGCACGACGTGTTAACCAAGATGCCTGGCAGTTTCCACAAGGCGGTATTAACCCGCATGAAAGTGCCGAAGAGGCTCTATACCGTGAACTGCACGAAGAAATTGGTTTACAGGCACATGATGTCGAAATTCTAGCTTGTACCCGAGGTTGGTTGCGTTACCGCCTACCGCAACGTTTAGTGCGTACCCACAGTCAACCACTGTGTATTGGTCAGAAACAAAAATGGTTTTTGTTGCGTTTGCGCAGTAATGACGAGCAAGTGCGCATGGATCTAACGGAAAAACCTGAATTTGATGGTTGGCGCTGGGTCAGTTATTGGTACCCTTTGGGGCAAGTGGTTGCATTTAAACGTGATGTGTATCGGCGAGCTTTAAAAGAGCTGGCTTATCAACTCCCTATTCGAGATTAACCTTAAGTTGTCAGACTCGACTCGCACCGACAGTAGCATGCTAAATATGCTGCGTACGATCTCACAAGAAGTCAACGTCGCAAAGGATTTGCCGGCGGCGCTAGCGATTATCGTCAAACAAGTGCGAGTGGCGATGAACAGCCATGTCTGCTCAGTCTACCTCTATGAGGCCGATCGCGATCGTTACGTGTTGATGGCCACTGAAGGCCTAAATAAACGTGCGGTCGGTAAGGTCAGCATGGCCGCGCATGAAGGCTTAGTCGGCTTAGTCGGTAGTCGTGCAGAAACCATCACCCTCGAAGATGCGATGAGTCATCCACGCTTTTTATACTTTGCCGAGACGGGTGAAGAACGTTACGCCTCTTTTTTAGGCACGCCAATTATTCACCACCGCCAAGTGCTTGGCGTCTTAGTGGTGCAACAAAAAGAGCGTCGTCAGTTTGATGAAGGCGATGAAGCGTTTCTCGTCACCATGAGCGCACAGCTGTCAGGGGTGATTGCCCACGCTGAAGCCACAGGCTCAATTCGCGGCTTAGGTAAGCAAGGTAAAGGCATCCAAGAAGCACGTTTTATTGGTGTTCCAGGTGCGCCAGGCGCAGCATTGGGAACCGCAGTGGTGGTACTGCCGGTAGCGGATCTAGATGTGGTACCGGATAAAATCACCACTGATATTCCTGAACAACTGGAGTTATTCGCCTTGGCGCTAGAATCAGTTCGCGCTGATATTCGCAGCTTATCGGCGCGCTTAGCCAAGCAATTACGCCCACAAGAACGCGCATTGTTTGATGTGTATTTAATGATGCTCGAACATACCGCGCTGGCGGGCGATGTGATTCGCGTGATTCGCACTGGGCAATGGGCGCAAGGGGCTTTGCGTCAAGTTGTCAGTGAACATGTGCAACGCTTTGAGCATATGAATGATGACTACCTGCGTGAGCGTGCCTCAGATGTTAAGGATTTAGGTCGGCGTTTGCTGTCATATTTACAGCAAGCACAGCAGCAAGCCTTAATCTATCCCGATAACACGATCTTAGTCAGTGAAGAACTCTCACCGGCGATGCTTGGTGCAGTACCTGCAGAGAAGTTGGTCGGTTTGGTTTCAGTGCTGGGTTCACGCAATTCACATGTAGCTATTTTAGCCCGGGCGATGGGCATTCCCACTGTGGTCGCCGCGGTTGATTTACCCTACACCCGTCTCGATGGTATTGAACTGATTCTCGATGGTTATCACGGCGATGTATTTACCAACCCTAGCGCTTTGCTGCGCCAGCAATACGCTGAGGTGGTTGAAGAAGAGCGCTTAATCAGTAAAGACTTAGACAGCTTACGCAGCTTACCTTGCGTCACGTTAGACGGTCATCACCTGCCCTTGTGGGTCAATACCGGCTTGCTCGCAGATGTTAAACGCGCGCAACAACGTGGCGCTGAAGGGGTGGGACTGTATCGCTCAGAAGTGGCCTTTATGGGCTCTTCACGCTTCCCCAGTGAAAGCGAGCAAGTACAGATGTACCGTGAACAACTAGAAGCCTTCCATCCTCTGCCCGTGACCATGCGCACCTTAGATATTGGTGGTGATAAACCGCTGAGCTATTTTCCCATTAAAGAAAGTAACCCCTATTTGGGTTGGCGTGGGATTCGTATCACACTGGATCACCCAGAGATTTTCTTAGTACAAGTGCGAGCGATGATTAAAGCCAGCGCTGGCTTAAACAATCTACGTATTTTGTTGCCGATGATCTCTGGGGTACACGAATTAGATGATGCCCAACATTTGATTCATCGTGCTTGGGGCGAGCTGACCAGCGAAGGTCTCGACGTAGAGATGCCGCAAATTGGCGTAATGATTGAAGTACCATCGGCAGTCTACCAAGCCCGAGAATTGGCACATATGGCCGATTTCATCTCTGTGGGCTCTAACGATTTAACTCAGTATTTACTGGCGGTAGATCGCAACAATGCTCGCGTCGCGGCCTTATATGACTATTTACACCCTGCTGTCTTAATGGCCCTTAAACAAGTGGTCAGCGCCGCGCATGCAGAAGGCAAGCAAGTCAGTATTTGTGGGGAAATGGCCGGTGACCCAGTGGCTGCTGTTTTGCTACTAGCCATGGGTTTTGACAGTTTATCGATGAACTCTACGCACTTACCAAAAGTAAAGTGGCTGCTGCGCAAAATGACGCTACAGCACGCGCAAGCCTTGCTCTGTGAAGTATCAGCGATGGATAATCCGCAAATGATCCATAGCACACTGAATTTAGCATTAGGTAATTTAGGCTTAAGTAAAGTGCTGAACCCAGCCTCCAGCGTGCAAACTTAGCACTGCGCAACTTTCTTTAGCTGCAGTGCAGGACCACCGACTCACATATCTACAAGTTTAAGGCCGGCACTGAACCGACCTTAAACGATGCTGCTTCAGTTTATTCGCCGCGGTTTGCAGCCTGTGCTGCTTCGATCAGGTCAGGACCAATGTCTTGTTCAAACGTCGACCAAGCGGGACGTACTGCTTCACGCCATGCGCTGCGTTGTTCGCTGGTGAGTGAAATGATCTGGCTTTTACCCGAATCAATAATCGCCTGTTTAGCTTCGGCATTGAGTGCTTCAGCTTGCTGATTCACGTGCACTGTCACCTCGGCAATAATGCTTTCCAGCTCACTACGAATATCCGCCGGTAACGCATGCCAAAACTTAGTATTCGTAATCAGCAGGTAGTTACCCACCGCATGATTGGACTCTGTCATGTACTTTTGTACTTCATGATATTTTTGGCTGTAAATATTCGACCAAGGGTTATCTTGTGCGCTAACTACGCCGGATTGTAAGCCTTGATAAATCTCGGAAAAAGCCATTTTCCGAGGCACTGCGCGTAACACACTGTATTGCGCAGCTTGCAGGTCAGATGGCTGAACACGGAATTTTTGGCCGCGCGCATCAGCAGGGTTTACCAATGCTTTATTCGCGGTGAACTGGCGCATGCCATTCAGCCAATAAGCCAGACCGGTGATCCCTTTAGGTTCCATCGAGGTGAGCAATGACTTGCCTTGAGGTGAGTTTTGAAAGCGCTGAGCCGCTGCCACATCGTCAAATAGGAACATCAAATCAAACAACTGCAATTGTTTGGTGTACTGCTCCAGCTTGGACGGTGCCGGTGCTAACATTTGCACATCACCCAACAGTAGCGCTTCCATTTCTTTGCCATCGCCAAACAACGACGAGTTGGCATACACCACCACTTTAACCTTATCGGCTAAGCGCTCATCAACCAGCTTCTGAAACAACAGCGCACCTTGTCCTTTTGGTGTGCTATCAGCAGTAATGTGCGAAAACTTAATAATGATAGGCTCGGCCGCTTGAACACAAACGGCTGCGCTCAACACTAAGCTGGCGAATAAACCTTTAAGCAGATGGGATCCGGTAAACTTATGCATAAGATGAGTCCTTATTATTGTTGTCAAAACAAAACAGTTAGCACTGATTTGGTTTTTCGACTCTACCTTGTGCATGTAAAGCACGACATTCACATTTTAAAAAGCATCGGTTCGACTTTTACGAAGGCTGGTCTGCCAAACTGATCGATGCTGGCAATAAGTGCTCTAACATTTGCCGAGCTGGCAACGACAGCATTTCTAGATTGCGCACAGCAATGTACAGCTCGCGTTGCGCCCATAAATCCGTCAAAGGGATGCTCTGTAACCCTAAACTTGGCAAATAACTACGCACGGCACGCTCAGGTAGCACCCCGATACCCATACCACGCGCAATCATTTGGCCAATGGCTTCAAAACTGCGTACCTGAATCCGTAAGCGCAAGTGACTGCCCTGCTCCGCAGCGGTCTGCTGCAACAATCGGTGCAGAGAAGCATCCTGACTCAAGCCAATAAAGTCATAATCCATACAGTCGGCTAGAGCAAGGCTGCTCGCCTCTGCCAGCGGATGACCCTGGCTGGTAACAAGCACCAACTGGTCACAGCGATAGGGAAATACCGCCAATCCCTCTACGGTCTGAGTTCCAGCAAAAATACCGATATCGGTCAGACCTTCAGCAACCGCGCGCACAATATCCGAGCTGAATTGCTCTTGCAGATCAATTTTTACTTGCGGATGCAGAGCAACAAAGGCACTGAGATCATCTGGCAAAAACTGAATCACCGACGAGGTATTGGCATGAATCCGCACGTGCCCTTTAATCCCAGCGCTAAACTCACTGAGTTCGGCGGTCAGTTGAGAGAGGTTGTCCATCATTTTACGAGCGTGGTACAGCAAGGCGTGTCCAGCAGGGGTGAGTTCCACCCCCTTGGCTTGTCGATACAACAAGATACTGCCCAGTTGCGCCTCTAGGTCACTAATACGTTTGCTCACCGCAGCTAAGGCTAAATGTTCACGCTCAGCAGCTTTGGTAAGACTACGCTCGGCGGCAACCGCAACAAACAGCTTGAGGGTGATGAAATTAATTTGGCGCATAGTAACGGTATGACTCCCCAAAAGGCGTTAAGAAAAAGCTCAGGTAAATACTTGTCTATTTATTACAGTAAAACAGTTACACCTTCGCATAATACGAAGCAATTCTTAAGCATTAGCCAATTGCTCTGCTTGCTGAGCGCAGCCATGCTGTAACGCAAATAGACAGAACCCGTGAGGCCTTTTATGACCACAAGCACAATCCACCCGATGGCCTTAGACGGCTTAAAAGTCCTTGAAATGGGCCAACTCATTGCCGGTCCCTTTGCCAGTAAATTGCTCGGTGAATTTGGCGCTGAAGTGATCAAAATTGAACCACCCAAGATCGGTGACCCCCTGCGTAAATGGCGCAAGCTGAAAGACGGCACCTCCTTATGGTGGCATGTCCAGTCACGCAATAAGCAATCGCTTACTCTGAATCTAAAAGATGCCGAAGGCCAAGCCATTGTTCGTCAGCTTATTGCCGAAACCGATATTCTTATTGAGAATTTTCGTCCCGGTACGCTTGAAGCTTGGGGTCTTGGCTGGGAAGAGCTATCAGCAATTAATCCACAATTGATCATGTTACGTATTTCTGGTTACGGCCAAACAGGACCATACCGCGATCTACCTGGGTTTGGGGTGATTGGCGAAGCCATGGGTGGTTTGCGCTACTTAACAGGTCATCCCGGTCAAGCTCCGGTTCGAGTCGGGGTTAGCCTAGGCGACTCATTGTCGGCACTCTACGGTGTGATTGGCGTGCTGTTAGCTTTGCAAGAACGCCAGCGCAGTGGTGAAGGGCAAATGATTGATGTGGCGTTGTATGAATCAGTATTTGCCATGATGGAAAGTTTAATTCCTGAGTACAGCACCTATGGTCATATACGCGAGCCAGCAGGCAGTGCCTTACCTGGAATAACGCCGTCCAATTCCTATCTATGCCAAGATGGACAATACGTGTTGATTGCCGGTAACGGTGACAGTATTTATAAGCGTTTGATGACGGTCATTGGGCGCCCCGACTTGGCCGAGAATCCGCAGTTGGCGCATAACGATGGTCGCAGCCAACAGGCAGAGTTAATTGATGCAGCAATTAGCGCATGGACACAAAACCACAATCGCGCACAGGTTTTGAGTGTCTTGCAAGAGGCCGATGTCCCAGCGGGCTTCCCTTATACGGCTGCCGACATTGTGCAAGACCCACACTACCAAGCCAGACAGATGCTGGAAATAGTACAGACCAGTGCCGGCGCGCTGCAGGTACCCGCAGTGTTACCGAAATTGAGTCGCACGCCGGGACGCATTGGTCAAGGCGGGCCAACGCTGGGAGAGCACTCGAATGATGTATTGGCCGGTTTAGGTCTAAGTCCAGAGCAAATTCAAGGCTTACGTGAGCGAGGAGTCATCTAATGTCTGATCGAGTTTATATTCAAGAAGTTGCACTGCGTGATGGCTTACAAAATGAAGCGCTGTTTATCCCAACGGCCGACAAAGTAGCGCTGGTCAATGCGCTAAGTCTATCCGGCGTCAGTAAGATTGAAGTGACCTCATTTACCTCGCCAAAAGCCATCCCTAGCTTGCGCGATGCCGAGCAACTGATGCAATCGCTGCAGCGCAATCCACACGTGTGCTACAGCGCGCTAGTACCCAATGTGCGTGGTGCAGAGCGCGCTTTAACCTGTGCTGTAGATGAAATGAATTTAGTCCTGTCCGCTAGCGACAGCCATGGATTGGCTAATTTACGGATGACCGCCGCGCAATCACTGATTCAGTTTGCGGAGATTGTGCAGCTGTCTCAAGGTCATTCTGTGCGGCTCAATGCGTCGATTTCCACTGCTTTTGGTTGCCCCTTTAGCGGTGCAGTGGCTGATGTGCAACTGATGCGTCTGATTGAGCAATTACTCGATTTAGGCTTAGATGGCATTACCCTGTGTGATACCACTGGCATGGCTGACCCCGCGCAAGTCGCCCAACTCTGCCAACAAGTATTGCAACGCTGGCCAGAGGTACCTTTTACTTTGCACTTTCATGACACCCGCGGCATGGGCTTAGCCAATGCTTTAAGCGCGTGGCAGGTTGGGGTGCGCTATTTTGATGCGTCTTTAGGCGGACTCGGCGGCTGCCCCTATGCACCAGGCGCCAGCGGCAACATATGCACAGAAGATTTGGTGCATATGTTGCAACGGATGGGTATCGATACGGGTGTTAACTTGGCTGCACTACTGGACGCTGCGTCAACCTTACCGGAATTACTGCAACATCCGGTACCCAGTGCGCTCTTAAAAGCTGGGGTTGCCGATCGTCGCTACCCCTTACCCAAAGCAGCGCAAGCTAAGTCATGAAGTAAGCCATTCACTAACTAATAGTTAACCTGCACAGCAATAAAACCGCAGTGCTTGCTCCGTTAAGAAGCATGAACTGCGGCCATAAGCGTTACTAATAAGCTGGATGACAGCGCGATCTATTCACTCAGCTTGGCGACTAGTTCAACGCGCGCATGACCTAAAAAATGCCCATCGGCGGCATAACTGCGCTCATCCAATGACATCCGGCCATCCTCATAACCACGCAATAAACTGATGGCGCGAGTGCCGTAGGTTTCCCCACGAATAAATAGACTCGAGAGCATGCGCTCCATGGGCAAGCCCACACCAGTATCCGGCAGTTGATCATCCTCGGCACGCTGTTCATCCTGCATCAACTCAAACAAAGTTTGATCGGACGCCTCTAAGTTGTGCGCAAAAGCACTGCGGGCACGGACTAATTTAGGCCAAGGGGTATCTAAACTGCCATTGCATAAGCCATATACGCCAGGACTTAAACGTATCGGGCGCGGTTGCGTAGAGCTTAAATACCAAATTGACTGTAAATCACCAACCAATAAGTTAAAGCCACTGTACTGGTGAATATTGGCGGCAACTGTTTGTAAATACGCTTGCGGGCTAAGCTGCGAGGCTAAATAGTCACTGGCTAAAGCACCACGCGAGTGCTCGCCCAATGGCAATGATCTATTGCGAATATTAGTTAGGGTGGCAAAGCGACCTTGTTCAGCGATACCAAGCCACGTGCCACCTGCTTCTAAATCGCGTCCAGCATAAATGCCAGGCTGATCTGCCCACGCCGCCAGTGCTGCGCTGGGGCGCGCATGAATTTCATCTCGATTCGCCAGTAATAACAACGGTTGGCGATGCTCAGGCCGCCAGGCAAAGACCACTAAACACATAGTTCACTCAATATCAGATAGGTAGCGTACTTGAATACAGCAGAGCTGTTGCTTAATCAACAGTGCAGGCTTCAACCAGCAGCACAGTCCCTTGCTGACCCAGCACTCGAACCCGTTGTCCGGCGGGCAAACTCGGGCCATTGACGAGCCAGTAACTGTCACCCGCTTTTATTTTGCCACGTCCGCCGTTAATCGCTTCCTGCAGTAAAAACTCACCGCCAATGAGTTCACTACCGCGCTGATTTAAACGCGGTCCAGCTGCGGCCGGCTGTTTGCGCAAGCGTCGCCACCAAACCCAAGCGGTGACCAATGATAACAACGCAAAAGCGGTGAACTGCCAAGCCCAAGTCAACTCAGGAAAAATCAGCAGCAGCACGCCAACCAAGGCGGCTGCAGTACCAAACCACAAAAAACAGCCTGCTGTGCCAAACACCTCAACAATTAGCAAGAGCGCGGCAAAGGCTAACCAATCCCAAACGGCTAAGTTTTGTAGGTATTCACTCATGCCTTCTTACCGTCAAAAGACGCCTTAACAATTTCACTGATGCCGCCAATAGAACCAATCAACTGGGTGGCTTCTAACGGCATCATAATCACTTTGCTGTTATCGGCTGAGGCAATATTACCCAAGGCTTCAATATATTTTTGCGCAATAAAGTAGTTCACTGCCTGCATGCTGCCACCACTGATAGCTTCAGAGACCATGCGCGTTGCTTCTGCTTCCGCTTGAGCGGCACGCTCACGCGCTTGCGCCTCAAGAAACGCCGCTTCACGTTTACCTTCGGCTTTAAGAATTTGCGATTGTTTCTCGCCTTCTGCAGTCAAAATATCCGCTTGGCGACGTCCTTCCGCTTCTAAAATCGACGCACGCTTTAAGCGTTCGGCCTTCATTTGACTGGCCATCGCTGAGACCAAATCAGCTGGCGGAGTAATATCTTTAATTTCAATGCGGGTGACTTTCACCCCCCAAGGCGCGGTCGCTTGATCAACGGTGTGCAATAAACGTTCATTGATTACATCACGCTGACTGAGCATCTGATCCAGCTCCATTGAGCCTAAGACAGTACGGATATTGGTGATCACTAAGTTTAAAATCGCATACTCCAGATCGCTCACTTCATAGGCCGCCTGCGCGGTATTCACCACTTGGAAAAAACACACGGCATCAATGCGCACGATGGCGTTATCAGCACTGATCGCTTCTTGTGCAGGAATATCCAGCACACGCTCCATCACGCTAATTTTACGGCCCACGGTATCCATCACTGGCACAATAATATTCAAGCCCGGCTTTAAGGTGTCGGTATAACGACCAAAGCGCTCCACCGTCCATTCATAACCCTGTGGCACGACCTTAAAGCCCATGAAAACAACAGCTGCAACCAAGGCCACAAACAAAAATAAAACCAATCCGATATCCATAAAAACTCCATCTCAGCAGCAACATTAAATTTCGATTATAGAGCGCATGCCATAAAAGGCTTGTGTTATTTCTGTTGACTTTGCGGCGTCACTCGAAGAATTTCTTCAATAGTGGTCAACCCTGCAGCAACTTTTTGCGCACCGGACAAACGCAAGCTGCGCATGCCATCGCGAAACGCTTGATTTTTTAGTTGTACTAAATCGCTATCAGCCATAATTAACGGTTTAAGCGCATCGTTGAGTTGCATGATTTCATACACGCCCGCCCGACCACGATAGCCAGTATCACGACACTCTAAACACCCCACTGCCTGCTGTGCACCTTTAGGTAGCGGTGCGCTCCAAGGCTGGGTTAACGCATTCCAATCATCAGCAGATATCTCGACGGGTGCTTTGCAGTGTGGACATAACGTTCGTACTAAACGCTGCGCCATGACACCCAACAAAGTAGCTTTGAGTAAATAGTACGGCACGCCCAGTTCAAGCAAACGGGTAATCGCACTGGGCGCATCATTGGTGTGCAAAGTCGACAGCACTAAGTGCCCAGTCAATGCGGCTTGAATCGCCATTTCCGCCGTTTCTAGATCACGAATTTCTCCGATCATAATAATATCCGGATCTTGGCGCATCAGTGCACGAATACCGCTGGCAAAGTTTAAATCAATATTATGCTGCACCTGCATCTGATTGAAAGACGGCTCAATCATCTCAATCGGATCTTCAATGGTGCAGACATTGACTTGTTCAGTGGCCAACTGTTTTAGGGTGGTATATAAGGTGGTGGTTTTACCTGAGCCAGTCGGTCCGGTGACCAGAATAATACCGTTAGATTGACGGGTCATACTGCGCCAGCGCTGTAAGTCATCAGCAGAAAAGCCCAGTTGATCAAAAGATTTTAATAACACCTCAGGATCAAAAATACGCATCACTAACTTTTCACCAAACGCCGTTGGCATGGTGGAAAGACGCAGCTCAACTTCATTGCCTTCAGGGGTCTTCGTTTTAACTCGGCCGTCTTGTGGCTTGCGCTTCTCCGCAACATTCATTCGCCCCAAGCTTTTTAAACGACTGACCACCGCCATAGTGACTTGTGCAGGGAAGCGATACACCGTATGCAATACCCCATCAATACGAAAGCGCACCGTGCCTTGCTCACGACGCGGCTCAATATGAATATCGCTCGCGCGTTGCTGAAAAGCATATTGGAATAACCAATCGACGATATTAACAATATGCGCATCATTGGCATCTGGCTCTTGATCACTGGACCCTAAATTTAGCAGCTGCTCAAAATTACCCACGCCACTGATAAACTGATCACCGGCCGAGGCACCAGAGACCGAGCGTGCCAGTCGATAAAACTCGGTAGTAAAACGCTGAATATCGACGGGGTTAGCCACCACACGCTTAATCGGCCGGCGCAACACATGGGCTAAGTTGGCTTCCCAGCTGCGCATAAACGGCTGCGCACTGGCAATCGTCACTTCAGTACTGTTAGCAGCAACCGCAAGAATTTTATGGCGTTGAGCAAAGGCGTACGACATCAACGGAGTAATTGCGACCACATCAATTTTCAATGGATCAATCCGTAAATAGGGCTGTTGCGCCCACTCTGCCAACCACAGCGTTAAGCTTTCTAGATCTAACGTACGACCGAGTCGTAAAGCGTCATCCAATTGTTGAGTCGCGATATACTCCAACGGATGCATACTGAGGGTCGCGGCATGCCCACGACGCGCGGCTAAGCAGTGCTCGGCCATATCCTGATCAATGCGCCCCTGCTTAACCAATTCAGCCAAGACTTCATTTAAATCTAGCAAACGTTCAGGCGCAGTTGACGTCATCATTTCTTCCTTGTTCATCTCTTAAATCATCAGCCGCAGGAAATGCATTGCGCGAGTCGCCTGCGGCGCTCATGACTTAAGCTTAACTGCGCAATTGTTTCCATGCATTCAGAGTCAGCACATGACCTAAATGCTCGCGGCGCACCACCAATGCTTCGGCACTTAATGACTGTAAGGCAATGTTGTGCAATTCACGTAAGACACCAAATAAACGATCGCTATCAACCAGTTCAGTCATATGACGCGCTGTCTGCAACCAGACTAACAAGCGCTCAAGACGCGGGGCTTGTTCGGCTAGATCTTCCGGTTGACGCATATAACGATGCACTTGCAACGCCTCTGCTTCGTCTTTTAAGAACTGCAATAACCAATTTTGTAAGGTTGCCGTGCCTTGACGCGTACCGCGTACCGTACGTTTCTTCTGCCACTCTTTATTTTGTAGCCACAGCGCCATTTGCAGAGAAAAAAGCCCCCAACGGGTATGAGTGAGTTCACTAGTAAACTCAAGTGGCGTTGCTTCGCGAACACGTTGATCGTCAGCACCGGCTAGAATACGTACCCGCCAATCATTAATCAGCGCGTCCAACTGCGTACGTAAGGTACTGCTTGTAGCACGCGGCATTGCCTGTCCGAGACTGGTCAATAGCGCACGCAAACCAACCAACTGTTGTAACCATTGCTCCAGTAACTTCCAATGGCCATTAAAGCGGTATTGCTCAGCTAAACGCTGACTGTTACCCAATAACTGCCAAGCAATTGCAGCAAAACCATCATCTAATGGCATCTCAGCGTTTAATTGTGCTGCTTCAGCAGCAACGCTGTAACTATTGGCATCAAATAAACGATAACCACGCTCAGCCTTACTGATATCACACGGCATTAGCGCGACATCAGCAGCTAATTCAAACGCCAATTCAAGCAATGCTGCTGGATCACCTGCACGTAATTCCAGCTCTACTTCACAGATGTCTTCTTGTTGTTGATCGGCAATCACTAGGCCTTGATCCAATGCCACTTCAACCACAGTTTCGACGCCATCACGCAACCAGCGTAACTCTGCAAATTGACGTTTAAAATCAGTACTAAATACCGCTTTCAGTTGTTTTTTATCCAGCTCACGTAAACTGTCTGGCCAACAGGTCTCATCTAAATGGCTGAGCACTAAGCGGTTACTTTTTAACGGCCAATCGAACTCATTACGCTCGGATAATCCAGCGACACTCGCCCCTTTACTTTTCAGGGTTTGGATCAATTGCTCGCCATCACGACGAATGCGTAGTGCGACTTGGCTGTTGGCCAAGGCAAAATCAGCGGTATCGTAATACCGATTAAGCAGTTCACTGGTCTGCCACTGACCCACGCCGCGCGTAGCTAAACTGGGGTGTTCACGCAGCGTAGCAAGGCTTGCAGGGCTGATTCGGAGCTTTATTTCTGTTTCTTTAGCCATGGTATTCTCAATTCAAATTGTTGCTAGTGTATCGCTAGGCTAGTCGAACCCTATGACAGCACCGTATAATCATGGCTGTTATTGGAAACCGAGCGCAGCTCTCTATGTCGATAAACCCGTTTGTTAGTTTGTTTGGTCGTTCGCCCATTGGGCCGATGCAGCAACATATTGCCAAAGCACATGAATGTGCTTCAAATTTGGTGCCTTTTTTCCAAGCTGTCATTGCCGAAGACTGGGCACGCGTTGAGCTTGTGCAGCAAGAGATGTCTCGGCTGGAAAAAGAAGCCGATAAACTCAAGCGCAATGTTCGTATTCACCTGCCAAAAAGTCTATTTTTACCTGTGCCGCGTTCTGACTTACTTGAACTGCTCAGTGTACAGGACAAAGTCGCCAACCGCGCAAAAGACATTGCCGGACTGATGTTGGGTCGGCAAATGGTCATCCCGCAACCATTGCAGCCAATGATTCTGGCCTTTGTTCAGCGTGTTGTTGATGCCAGTGAGCAAGCACTGACCGCAATGAACGAATTGGATGAAATTCTCGAAACAGGTTTTGGTAACCGCGAAGTCAATCGCGTTACCGCCATGATCGAAGTCCTTGAAGACATTGAGCACGATACCGACCGCATGCAAATTGAAGTCCGCCGTACCCTGTTTAAGCTGGAAAGAGAGATGCCACCTGTCGATGTTATGTTTCTCTATACCATCATCGAATGGATTGGTGATGTCGCTGACCGCGCTGAGCGGATCGGCAACCGATTGGAACAATTGCTTGCGCGCTAATCAATAGCGCGCCCCACCTGGAACAAGCGGATTTTTTATGGCTTTTTTAACCGACTACGGCTTCATTCTATTAATGTTGGCCTGTCTTTTTGGTTTCTTTATGGCGTGGGGTGTCGGTGCCAATGACGTTGCTAACGCCATGGGAACCTCTGTTGGCTCAGGCGCTCTGACCATTAAGCAAGCCATTGTTGTCGCGATGGTTTTTGAATTCTGTGGTGCTTATTTAGCCGGTGGTGAAGTTACTGAAACCATCAAAAACGGCATTGTCGATATTGATGTAATGACCGCGGACTTGTTGGTGCTAGGAATGATGTCAGCGCTGCTGGCCGCCGGCACTTGGCTCCTTATTGCGACAAGTAAGGGCTGGCCAGTATCAACAACACACACCATCATTGGTGCAGTGGTTGGCTTTGCCGCCTTTGGTGTGTCATTTGATGCGGTACACTGGAGCGCTATTCTACCTATCACTGCCAGCTGGGTGGTGACACCGTTCCTGTCTGGCGTCTTAGCCTTTGGTTTATTCGTTAGTGTGCAAAAACTGATTATCAATACTGATAATCCTTTTGAAAACGCAAAACGCTATGTGCCTGTTTATATGTTTCTGACCGGCTTTATGGTCGCTTTAATGACTATTTCTAAAGGTCTTAAGCATGTTGGTTTAGAGATTAATAGCGAGCAAAGTGTTCTCCTTGCAGTCGGTATCGGTATTTTAGTGATGCTGTTTGGCATTGTTTTGTTACGTCGTGTCAAAATTGCTCCCGATGCTAACCGCAGTACTTACTTTGCCAGCGTGGAAAAAGTCTTTGCTACCTTGATGATTTTCACCGCCTGCTCGATGGCGTTCGCCCATGGTGCTAACGATGTCGCCAATGCGGTCGGCCCACTCGCGGCAATTGCTGGAGTCATTCAAAGTAATGGCGTTGCTGAGTTGGGTGCTAAATCAGCTGTACCGGCCTGGGTTCTACTCTTGGGCGCCGTCGGTATTGTCATTGGTTTAGCCACTTACGGTTATAAAGTCATTGCTACCGTTGGCCGTGGTATTACCGAACTCACCCCAAGTCGTGGTTTTGCCGCAGAGTTGGCCACCGCCTCGACCGTGGTCGGCGCATCAGCGATTGGTTTACCAGTTTCTACGACGCACACCTTAGTTGGAGCGGTACTCGGTATTGGTTTAGCACGCGGTATCGGTGCACTGAACCTACGGGTGATTGGTTCGATCTTTATGTCGTGGGCGATCACCTTACCGGCCGGTGCCTTCCTCGCTATCGTGTTCTTCAGTATTTTGAAATTGATCTTTCTATAATACTTAGCACTGCGTTTTTTCAGGCACGACGTGATTGCGTATTGTCTGAAAAAACGGCACTGTTTCCATGCAGTGATAACCAGCCGCTGTAGATCTTGATAATCCTTTAGCTGTCGCCATGACTGGATGCACTCATGCACGATTACGTTAACTCGCTCCGCCACTCTCTGCCGTATATCAACGCTCATCGTGAACGCACCTTTGTGGTGATGTTGCCCGGTGAAAGTATTGCCCATGAAAATTTTGGCAATACCCTCCACGATCTGGTGCTATTGCACAGTTTAGGCGTGCGTTTGGTACTGGTGTTTGGCTCACGCCCGCAAATTGAAGCGCGTTTAACCGAGCGCGGTTTGCAATCGCACTACCATCAAGATTTGCGTATTACTGATGCCGCCACCTTAAATTGTGTGCTGGATGCAGTGGGCCAATTACGGGCGTTTATAGAAGCCCGCTTATCCATGGATATGGCCGCCTCACCCATGCATGGTGCGCGTTTACGTGTCGCCAGCGGTAACTTTGTCACCGCACGGCCACTGGGCGTTATCGATGGTGTGGATTATCAGCACACCGGTGAAGTGCGGCGTATTGATAGTAAAGGCATCAAGCGTTTACTGGATGATCGCAGTATTGTCCTGCTACCACCCATGGGTTACTCACCGACCGGCGAAACCTTTAATCTGGCTTGCGAAGACATTGCCACACGCGCCGCGATTGAATTACAAGCAGATAAGCTATTGTTATTCAGTGCCGAGCAAGGTTTGTTAGACAGTTCTGGTCAGCTAATTCGCGAGTTACCAGCACAGCATGCTGAGCAACATATCCAGCGTTTTAAACAAAACAAACAGCTCGAGCAAGCGGAACTGCTACAGGCTGCCGTCAGCGCTTGCCGTGGCGGCGTAGCACGCTGTCATATCATCAGTTACCACCTCGACGGTGCCTTACTGACGGAAACATTCACCCGTGATGGTTGTGGCACGCTCGTCGATCAAGGCCAATTTGAACAAGTACGCGAAGCACAAATTGAAGATGTCGGTGGCTTGTTAGAGTTGATTCGACCACTGGAAGAGCAAGGTATTTTAGTGCGTCGCTCACGCGATTTAATCGAACGTGAAATCAGCCAATTCAGTATTGTCGAACGCGACGGTTTAATTATTGCCTGCGCAGCACTCTATCCATTTCCTGATCAAGAGACGGGTGAGCTGGCCTGTTTGGCTGTGCAT
Source organism: Denitrificimonas caeni (assembly GCF_905120345.1). Taxonomy (GTDB): domain Bacteria; phylum Pseudomonadota; class Gammaproteobacteria; order Pseudomonadales; family Pseudomonadaceae; genus Denitrificimonas; species Denitrificimonas caeni_A. Next base: position 401,002 of record NZ_CAJHOA010000004.1, read on the forward strand.
CCGGAGTATCGACATGGCGGGCATGGTGATGTGTTGCTGGAGCGCATTGAACGTCGCGCTCGCGCCCTGCAGCTAAATTCACTGTTTGTTCTCACCACCCGTACCGCTCATTGGTTTCAGGAGCGTGGTTTTCAAGCCTGTACACTGGAACAGCTTCCCAGCGCGAAAGCATCCCTGTATAACTTTCAGCGCAACTCCAAGGTCTTTCGCAAAACCTTGGGCTAATAGTCTTTAGTATTAAAAGCTATTAAAGTGCAAACATGTTGCTAGATATTAATCCGATGTTTAGCAACCTGCAGCGCAGCTCTCAACATATAATGTTCTTTGCTGCGTTTATAATAATGAAGGAGTACTCCCATGATCAAAGGCAAAACTCTCGCATGGGCCCTGTCCATGACCCTCGCTGGAATGAGCTTGAGCGGTATGGCACAGGCCGAAGAAAAATACGTCACCATTGGCACCGGCGGACAAACCGGTGTGTATTACGTGGCTGGGCAATCGATCTGCCGCTTTATTAATCGTGATAGCAAAGAAACCGGCGTACGCTGTAATGCTCCAGCCAGTGGCGGTGGTGTAGCCAACGTTAACGGCATTCGCAGCGGCGAATTTAACTTCGGCGTAATGCAGTCTGACCACCAATATAAAGCGATGAAAGGCTTAGCGCCGTTTGAAGCTGAAGGTGCTATGGACGATATGCGTGCACTGTTCTCACTACAAAGTGAAGTGTTTACCGTACTGGCACGTCGTGACTCGCACATTGCCAACTTTGATGATTTAAAAGGTAAGCGTGTCAATATCGGTAACCCAGGTTCCGGTCAGCGCGATACTCTCGAAGAAATCATGGCGAAAAAAGGCTGGGATCGTAAAACCTTCTCCTTAGCCGCTGAACTGAAACCCGCTGAGCAAGCCAGTGCTCTCAATGATAACAACATTGATGCCATGACTTACTTTGTAGGTCACCCAAACGGTGCTATTCAAGAAGCCACCACCACTGTTGATGCGGTACTGATCCCAGTAACCGGTCCAGAAATTGATGCTCTGCTCGCTGAAAAAAGCTACTACACCAAAGCTGAAATCCCAGGTGGCATCTATACCGGTAATGACCTGCCAACCCCGTCGATCGGTGGTAAAGCGGTGCTCTCGACCAGTAGCAAAGTCAGTGCTGATTTAGTCTATCAAGTGGTTAAATCAGTCTTTGATAATCTTGACCGTTTCAAGCGTTTACACCCAGCCTTTAAAGATTTAAACGCTGAAGAAATGATTGAAGCAGGTTTATCAGCACCGTTACATGAAGGCGCTGTGCGTTACTATAAAGAGCGCGGCTGGTTGTAATAACTGACTGCGTGCTCGTTGCATCATCTCGGTACGTCGGCACTTAATCTAGCGCTGACGTATCGGGTTCTTTAGATTCTAAGCAGGTTAACTGCCATGTCAGACAAACACCTTTCCGCCGAAGAACTTATTGCACAAGACTCAGGAGCACGCTTGCCTGACGGTATTATGGCGCAGGTTATCGCTGGCCTTGCGTTACTGTGGTCGCTGTTTCAATTGTGGATTGCCTCACCGCTGCCGTTTATTTTCCGTATTGGTGTGTTTAACGACACTGAGACGCGCTCGATTCACTTAACTTTTGCTCTACTGTTAGCTTTTTTAGCCTATCCTGCCTTTAAAAAATCGCCACGTAATCGTGTACCATTCGCTGATATTGCGCTGGGCTTAGTCGCTGCTGCCAGTGCTGCTTATTTATTTATTTTTTACCAAGAGCTGGCCTTACGTCCCGGCAGCTTAACCACCTTTGACTTAGTCACGGCTTGTATTGGTATTCCACTATTACTGGAAGCCACCCGCCGTACCTTAGGCCCGCCGCTGGCCATTATTGCCTTACTGTTTTTGACCTACAGCGTTGCCGGCCCTTATATGCCAGAGATGCTCGCCCATCGTGGCGTCAGTTTTACCGCTCTAGCCAATCACCAGTGGATCACCACCGAAGGGGTGTTCGGCATTGCGCTGGGCGTATCCACCAGTTTTGTCTTTTTGTTTGTTTTGTTCGGTGCTTTATTAGAGCGCGCGGGGGCCGGTAACTACTTTATCCAATTGGCCTTTAGCTTACTCGGCCATATGCGCGGCGGTCCGGCCAAAGCAGCGGTGGTCGCGTCTGGTTTGACTGGGATGATTTCCGGTTCATCCATCGCCAATGTGGTGACCACCGGCACTTTCACTATCCCAATGATGAAACGCGTTGGCTTCTCCGCCGAAAAAGCCGGTGCCGTCGAAGTGGCGTCCTCGGTTAACGGGCAAATTATGCCGCCAGTGATGGGTGCTGCAGCGTTTTTAATGGTGGAGTACGTTGGTATTCCTTATGTCGAAATCATTAAGCATGCCTTTTTACCGGCAGCCATTTCCTATATCGCTCTACTGTATATCGTGCATTTAGAAGCGCTTAAATTAAACATGCAACCGATCGGCCATTATCAGCCTAAACCTTGGTTGCGTCGATTAACCGGTTTTGCTTTTGGTGCTGCGCTGATTTCCGGCATTTCTTTAGTGGTTTACTACGGCCTTGGTTGGCTCAAGCCAGCGCTGGGTGAGCACGCCCTGTTAGGCATTGGTATTTTATTAGCGATCACCTACTTAGGTCTGTTAAAAATTGCCGCCAGCAACCCTCCTTTGCCGCTCGAAGACCCCGATAAACCCTTGGAAGAACTACCGGTCACCCGTACGGTTTTACTGTCTGGCCTGCACTTTGTCTTGCCGGTGGTGGTGTTGGTGTGGTGCCTAATGGTTGAACGCTTGTCACCGGGTTTGTCGGCATTTTGGGGCAGCGTGATGCTGGTCTTTATTTTGCTAACGCAACGCCCTATTTTGACCTGGATGCGTAGCGATCACAGCTATGACCATGGCGGCTGGCTGGACGGGGTCATCGATCTACGCGAAGGCATGATTGCCGGCGCACGCAATATGATCGGTATCGGTATTGCTACCGCTGCCGCTGGGGTAATTGTGGGGGCAGTGTCACAAACCGGCGTCGGTTTAGTACTGGCTGACTTGGTTGAATTACTCTCAATGGGCAATCTGCTATTGATGCTGTTATTTACCGCAGTGTTCAGTTTAATTCTAGGTATGGGTTTGCCCACCACGGCCAACTACATTGTAGTGTCCAGTCTACTCGCGCCAGTTATTGTCACCCTCGGCCAGCAAAATGGCTTGATTGTGCCACTGATTGCGGTGCATCTGTTTGTCTTCTATTTTGGTATCATGGCGGATGTCACGCCACCCGTGGGCCTGGCTTCATTTGCCGCTGCGGCAGTTTCCAAAGGCGATCCCATCAAAACAGGTGTGCAAGCCTTCTACTACAGTTTGCGTACCGCAGCCCTCCCGTTCTTATTTATCTTTAATACGGATTTACTACTGATCAATATCGGTGTGATGCACGGAATTCTGATCTTTATTGTCGCCACGATTGCTATGCTAATTTTTGCCGCAGGCACCCAAGGTTGGTTTATCACCCGTAGCCGCTGGTATGAAAGTGTCTTGCTATTATTAGTGGCCTTTACTTTATTTAGACCGGGTTTCTGGATGGATATGGCGCATGATCCCTACCAAGATATCCCGCCGAGTCAGCTGGTCCAGGCTTTAGGCCAAGTTGATGAAGGCAGCCAGTTACGCTTACGTTTAAAAGGTGAAGATCAATTAGGCGAGCCGCACGAATTTGTTATTTTATTACCGGTACCCGACGGTAGTAGCGGTGAAGAACGTCTGCAAGCATTAGGTTTGATGCTGATCGAGGAAGATGGTAAAACCCTAATCGATAACGTCGCCTTCGCTAGCCCAGCTGCGGATCTAGGTTTGCAATTTGATCAAGAAATTTTACTGGTCCGAGCACCCACCGATCGTATGCCTAAAGAAATTATGTGGATTCCAGGCTTACTATTACTGTTTGCCGTGAGTGCTTTGCAATGGCGTAGAAAACGCTCGACGCCAGCACAACAGCAGCCACATGACCATCAAATAGCTCACTGATTTAAGGACGTTTAGACATCGCATGAAGCACTCTATTTTAGTTACCGGTGGCGCAGGTTATATCGGTTCACATACTACACTGGCTCTGCTTGAAGCAGGCCATGAAGTCATTGTCTTAGACAATCTAGCCAATAGTTCGTTGGAATCTTTACGTCGTGTCGAGCGTATTTGCGGTAAAGCCGCCACATTTGTTGAAGGTGATATTCGTGATCGCGCACTGTTAGATTCAATTTTTGCCCGCTACTCGATCGACGCTGTCTTGCATTTTGCTGGCTTAAAAGCCGTCGGCGAAAGCGTGCAACAGCCACTGGCCTATTATGAAAATAACGTCAGCGGTAGCGTGGTCTTATTTCAGGCGATGGCCGCAGCTAGCGTGTTTAATCTGGTATTTAGCTCGTCTGCCACGGTATATGGCGAGCCAAAACAGATGCCCATTAGCGAAGATTGCCCTACCGGTACGCCAACCAATCCCTATGGTCGTTCCAAGTTAATGATCGAAGAAATACTGCGTGACCTGAGTCTTTCCGAGCCTCGATGGAGCATCGCCGTACTGCGCTACTTTAATCCAGTCGGTGCCCATAGCAGTGGGCTGATCGGTGAAGATCCAAATGGTATTCCGAACAACCTGCTGCCTTATATCAGTCAGGTTGCTGTAGGAAAACTACAAAAGTTATCAGTATATGGTGATGACTACCCCACCGTAGATGGCACCGGTGTGCGTGATTATATCCATGTCGTCGATTTGGCTGATGGCCACTTAAAAGCCTTGGCCGCCATTGCTACCGAACAAGGCGTACATGTCTGGAACTTAGGTACCGGACAAGGCTATAGCGTATTACAGATGGTCAGCGCCTTTGAACAAGCGGCCGGTGTTACGGTGCCTTATGCAATCGTACCGCGACGCGGTGGTGATATTGCAGAGTGCTGGGCCGATCCGAAAAAAGCGGCACACGAGTTGGGCTGGCAAGCCAAGCACAGCCTCGACGATATGATGCATGATACCTGGCGCTGGCAGCAGAGCAATCCCAATGGTTTTAGCCAATAACAAGGTTTAGCGCAAGATAGTGTCTTAGCACCTAACGCCTGCTCTATTTAAAGAAAAAACGGCCTTAGTGTTTGAGTTTAACCTCAGGCACTCAGGCCGCTTTTTCTTTAACCACACTTTAAATAACTCAGTACCGATAGCTTTTGTTGGTCACAACTAAAATATCCATACCCGTTTTGTCAGCGTTATTTAAAGTTTCTCTGAATCAGTTTGCTGAACCATCCCACTATTCCAGCGCGGAACATCAGCACGCAAAGAACAAAAATCACACCTAAAATCACATGCACCCATTCGCCAAGCGGACTGTTACTTAAATACGTTTGTAAGGTCACAACAATACTGGCACCGACAAAAGGTCCAAGTACAGTGCCCACACCACCGAGCAAGGTCATCAAAATCACTTCACCCGACATATGCCAATGCGCATCGGTTAATGAAGCCAATTGAAAAACCACGGTTTTAGTTGCGCCAGCTAAGCCTGTTAACGCGGCCGACAAAACAAAGGCGAGCAACTTGTGTGCATCGACGTTGTAACCTAATGAAATAGCGCGCGGCTCATTTTCACGAATCGCCTTCAACACCTGTCCATAAGGTGAGTGAATCGTGCGCTGAATCAGCAAGAAACCAAATAGAAATATGGCTAAGACAAAGTAGTACATATTCAGGTTATCTTGTAGATCAATAAAGCCAAATAACTGTCCGCGTGGTACGCCTTGCAGACCGTTTTCACCACCGGTAAAACTAGACTGCATAAACATAAAGAACACCAGCTGCGCTAAAGCTAAAGTAATCATCGCAAAGTAGATACCTTGCCGACGGATCGCTAATAAACCAAAGCCCAAACCTAATGCTGCTGACGCCGCAGTCCCAGCCAAAATTCCCAGCTCAGTACCTAAACCACTGTACTCAGTTAGAACAAAACCAGTGATATAGCCACCCGTCGCTAAAAAAGCCGCATGCCCAAATGACAACAGCCCCGCATAGCCTAGAAGCAAGTTAAACGCACAAGCAAATAGCGCAAAACACAGCAGTTTCATTAAAAACACGGGATAAATGCCAAAAGGTGCCACTAAGGCGATGACGATAAATACCGCAAAGAATATTTTATTGCGCCGACTGGCCGCAATCCGACGTTCACGCTCAACACGCACACGCTGTTGTTGCTCCGGATTTTTGATCGTGTCAGACATCTTATGTCTCCTTACCAAATAGACCCGCTGGACGCACTAACAACACCAGCACCATCACTAGAAACACCACGGTGTTGGCCGCTTCTGGGTAAAACACCTTGGTTAAGCCTTCGATCAAGCCCATTAATAGACCGGTGACAATCGCGCCCATAATCGAGCCCATTCCACCAATCACCACGACGGCAAAGACCACGATCAACAGGTTGGCACCCATACCAGGTGAAACCGGATAAATGGGAGCGGCTAACACACCAGCAAACGCCGCTAATGCAGCGCCGTAACCGTAAGTTAAGGTGATTAAAAGCGGTACGTTAATACCGAAAGCTTGCATCAACTTTGGATTTTCAGTGCCGGCGCGCAGATAGGAACCCAACCGTGTCCGCTCAATCATGTACCAGGTCACGAAACAGACAATTAATGCTGCGACAATCACCCAAGCACGGTATTTCGGCAAGAACATAAAGCCTAAATTAAAGCCGCCTTTCAGCGCATCAGGCATGGGATAAGAGCTACCGGACACGCCAAATAACTTAACGAACAAGCCTTCGATAATCAGCGCTAAACCAAAGGTTAGCAACAGTCCATAGAGGTGATCTTCACCCGTGATTCTACGCAGCAGATATTTTTCAATCAGCATACCGATCAGGCCAACCGTCAGCGGTGCTAAAAACAGTGCAAACCAGTAATTCACCCCTAAGTATTGCAAGCTCAATAAGGTGACAAACGCACCCAGCATATACAGTGCACCATGGGCAAAGTTAATGATGCGCAGTAAGCCAAAAATAATAGCCAGTCCAAGACTTAACAAAGCATAAAATGCCCCGTTAATCAGTCCTAGGAGTAGCTGCCCCAGTAGCACACTGAGGGGAACGCCAAAAAGTATCGTCATAGGTTGTCACCCACTCCAAAGAACCGCTGCAAGGCAATTGCAACGGTTCATAACGGCATTAAACAATCAGTTTTTTATAAGTTTGCACTGGCTGTCAGCCAATGAACGATAGGCTTGCTCGCCTGGAATTGTGCGTAGAATGTTGTAGAGATCCCACTCTGATTTAGACTCGGCAGGCGTTTTTACTTGTGCGAGGTACATGTCATGCACCATCCGACCGTCTTCACGTATCTTGCCGTTTTTAGCAAACATATCGTTGATCGGCGTTTCAATCATTTTGCTGCGAACCACTTGTGAGTCATCCGAGTCTGTGGCTTTCACAGCATTGAGGTAATGGATGGTTGAAGAGTAAACACCCGCTTGCGCCATAGTCGGCATGCGACCCACACGCTTATGGTAGCGCTGCGCCCACTCTCGGGTTTCATCATTCATATCCCAGTACCAACCGGTGGTGAGCATCAAGCCTTGAGTAACCTCTAAACCCATCGAGTGTACGTCGTTTAAGAACACCACCATGCCCGCAAGTTTTTGTCCTGATTGACTTAAACCAAACTGACTGGCGGTTTGCAGAGCGTTAACCATATCGGCACCAGCATTGGCCAAAGCGACCACTTCAGCACCAGAACCTTGCGCCTGCAGGATATAAGAAGAGAAATCATTACTGGGGAATGGGTGACGGACCTTACCGACGACTTTTCCACCTTCAGCCTCAATCACCTTGGTTAGATCCGCTTCTAAAGCGTGACCAAAAGCATAGTCGGCCGCTAAAATAAACCAGTCTTTGCCACCTTCTTGTAGCACCGCATGCGCCGTACCATTGGATAAGGCATAGGTGTCATAGACCCAGTGAATATGATTGGGTGAACAGAATTCATTGGTTAACGCAGAAGAGGCTGAACCGGAAATAAGTGCGAGTTTGTTTTCTTGTTCAACAATTTTATTAACTGCCATCACTACTGACGTGGCGACTAGACCGGTCACTACATCAACGTTTTTCTCATCAATCCACTGCCGTACGGTATTAGCACCCACATCCGGCTTGTTCAAATCATCCGCATTAAAAAGGACAATTTTTTTACCATTGACCTGCCCACCGAAATCTTCAACCGCCATTTTCAGCGCTTCTAAACCGCCAGGGCCGGACAGGTCACGATAGGTGCCTGACATATCAGCCAGATAGCCAATACGAATTTCATCATCACTGATGGCAGCTTGCGCAGTGCTAGACAGTAAACCTGCGGCAACGATCAGACCAATTGCTTTTCTTAAACCTTTCATAGAACACCTTTTGAGTTTTATTGTTGTTGTCACACTAAGTGGTTTCTTACGAGGCTTCTCTGCTGAGAAAAAGTTTATACACCTAAATTTTTACTCAAATACTCCTGTTTTGATGGCAATTCAGCCGCACTGATTTCGTCAATGATTTTGCCGTGTTCCATTAAGTAATGACGGTCAGCAAGGGGTGCAGCAAAACGAAAATTTTGCTCAACCAACACAATAGTCAGACCTTTTTCTTTAAGCTTGATCAGCACTTCGGCTAATTTCTGCACAATCACTGGAGCCAGGCCTTCAGTAATTTCATCGAGCAATAATAAGTTCGCTCCAGTGCGTAAAATACGTGCCAAAGCTAGCATTTGCTGCTCGCCCCCTGAGAGTCGCGTGCCCTGACTAAAGCGCCGCTCATACAGGTTAGGAAACATCTCATAGAGTTCATCAAGGTTCATGCCGCCGCTGCGCACAGTCGGCGGCAGCAGTAAGTTTTCCTCGACATTGAGGCTGGCGAAAATACCGCGCTCTTCAGGGCAAAAACCCACACCTAAACGCGGAATATGATGGGCCGGAATAGTCATGGTTTCCGTGCCATTGATCATGATCGAACCGCTACGCTTGCCAACCATATTCATAATCGCGCGCAAGGTGGTGCTGCGCCCGGCGCCATTACGGCCGAGTAAAGTCACTAACTCACCACGGCGCACGACCATGTTGACGCCATGCAAGATATGCGACTGACCGTAGTAGGCATGCAAATCTTCAACCACGAGTTGTTCACGATTGGATGCATTCATAGCGCCACCTCGTCCGTCACCGCAGTACCTAAGTACGCTTCACGTACCGCTGAATTAGCCGAGACTGTTGCATAATCACCTTCGGCTAAAATAGAGCCGCGCGCCAGCACGGTAATCGCATCGCATAAACGACTGACCACACTCAAATTATGCTCAACCATTAATACCGTACGCCCCACCGCCACACGTCGGACGAGGTCAACCACCATATCGACATCTTCTTGACCCATACCTTGCGTCGGCTCATCCAACAACAGCATCACCGGATCAAGGGCCATGGTAGTCGCCAGTTCTAAGGCGCGCTTACGGCCATAGGACAGTTCATGCGTGACCGTATCGGCAAAACTACCCAGCCCGACCTTTTCGAGTAATTCCATCGCTCGCTCATTTAAACTATTTAAGCTGCGTTCGGATTTCCAAAAATGAAACGAATTACCTTGTTTACTTTGCAAGGCCACACGTACGTTTTCCAAAACAGTCATCTGTCCAAACACGGCAGAAATCTGAAATGAGCGCACCAGCCCTAACTTGGCAATCTGATTGGCACGGGTGCCGGTGATGGCTTTACCTTGGAAAAGAATCTCTCCACGGGTCGGCGGTAAGAAATGTGTTAATAAATTAAAAAATGTGGTTTTGCCTGCACCATTAGGACCAATTAAGGCATGGATATGGCCTTTTTTAACTTTTAAATCAACATCATTGACGGCAGTAAAGCCACGAAACGCCTTGGTTAACCCACGCGTTTCTAAAATAATATCCGATGACATGTGCAGCCCTCTAACCCTGATTATTGTTGTTGGTTATTAGCTTTATAATCGCATTCCCTTTACGTTAACGATAACAAGAGTTTTCCTTTTAAAGCAAGCGTGATTAAGCAAAAAAGACTTGCGCTTAATCACGCGCTTTAATCGTCTTAGGAAATTAAAACTTAAATGTGTAGTTAACGATGACACGGTTTTCGTCAATATCAGTGGTATGCGAGCCACGGTACATCACGTTACGCACCAACAAGCTGACATCTTTTAAAGGACCTGACTGCACGGTGTAACCCAGATCAATATCGCGTTCCCACTCTTTAGCATTCTGTCCAGCGACTTTAAAATTATCACCACTGACGTAGCGCGCCATCAAATTCAGGCCCGGTACGCCGATTTGCGCAAAGTTATAGTCATAACGTATTTGCCAAGAATCTTCTTTAGCACGCAAGAAAGGATAGTAGGTTGAGGTATTCATCGTCCAAGGGTCAGTGCCGCCACCCAAATAGGGTGTTCCAGTTTTACCACTTTGATCTTGGTAACCTAGACCTAACCAATGCCCTGCGTAACCGAGCGAGAACATACCGCTGGCTAAACTGCTATCAACGTTAGTATTACCCTTGTCGGAGCTTTTGAAGTAACGCAGATCAGTCTTAAATTTAAGTACGCTGGTTAAATCCGTTAAAAACTGCAGGTTGGCGTGGTGCTGACTGTAGTTATCTTTTAGTTCAGCATAAAAATAAGTACCCGTTAGGCCTGGGATAAACTGATAACTGCTACCAGCATAGTTAAACTTATTACTGGTAACACCACCGGTTGCACCATCTGCAGCCATGATCATATTTTCGTAGTTAGTCGAATCACGCAGGCGTACTTTCTGAAACTGTCCTGCTGTTAGGGTTAGGTTGTCAATATCTTTAGATTGAACTTGGCCACCTTGAAAGGTCTGCGGCAGCATCCGTGTGTCATTACGGAAAGCAATCGGCAGCACAGGCTCGTGTGTACCAACCGTCAGCACTGTGTCAGAGATTTTTGCTTTTCCGGTAAAACCAATAAAACCGTGCTGGTCGGCAGATTTACCAGTATGACGACTGCGCACCAAGGTGCCAGTCCCCCCTGTGCCGCCACCCGAATCCAGTTTAATTCCAGCCAACCCCAAGGCCTCCACACCTAAACCGATAGTACCTTCGGTATAGCCTGACTTTAGACGCAACATAAAGCCTTGGCCCCAGTCTTCAGACTTCGACTGGCTTTTGCCTTTATGAACAGGTGCACCAGGTAAACCACTGTCGCGGTAATCACGGTTCATATAGAAGTTACGTAAACTTAAACTGCCTTCGCTATCTTCAACAAATGCCGCTTGCGCTAGGCTAGGCACGGCAATCGCCGCCGCCAAGGTGCTGACTAAAAATATCTTATTCATTTTAACGTGCATAGTGAGTCTCTCTTGTTGTTATTGACGACTTCTTATGTAGGAGCATTGAGCTCTATTGCATTATTTGACGCGGGGAATCCGCCCCATCAAATAAAACTCATCATTGGGCGGTGTGCCGGCCATGGATACCAAACGATTGGATAGCCCAAAGAAAGAGGCAATCGCCCCCATATCCCAAATATCATCCAGACTAAAACCCTGCGCTTGCAGCTTGGCGACCCACTCATCAGTCAGCACGCCACAGTCAATCGCTAAGTGATAGGTGTAATCCAGCATCAGCCGTTGCTTGGCAGTAATCGGTGCGGTACGGAAGTTAATCGCAATCTGATCGGATAAGTGCGGTTGCTTAGAATAAATACGCAGCAAGGCACCATGCGCGACCACGCAATATAAGCACTCATGCTGTGCGCTCATCGCCACCACAATCATTTCGCGTTCAGCTAGCGTAAGTGTGGGTGATTCACGATCCATCAGCGCATCGTGATAAGCAAAAAATGCCCGAAACTCAGCGGGACGATGCGCCAGCATTAAAAACACATTGGGGATAAATCCGGCTTTTTCTTGCACCGCGAGCATCTGTTGCTGAATATCATCGGGCAACTCTAAAATAGAATCGGCAAGCGGAAATCGGCTCAATTGAGACATGCTGCAACCTCTTTATTATTATTGATGACAAAAAAACTAAGCACTTTCTGGGCAAAATTCCGCGACGCTGATTTCACGCATCTTAAATTTCTGCACCTTGCCACTGATGGTCATCGGAAAATCATGCACAAATTTGATAAAGCGCGGCACTTTAAAGTGAGCAATTTTCCCTTTGCAGTAGTCTCTTAAATCATCGGTAGTCAGCTCGTCACCTGGATGTAACTGCACCCAAGCCACAATTTCCTCACCAAACTTCTCGCATGGAATACCCACAACCTGCACATCAGCCACACACTTATGGGTATAAATAAACTCTTCGATTTCACGCGGATAGACGTTTTCACCGCCACGGATAATCATGTCTTTATTACGCCCAACAATTTTTATATAGCCATCATCATCCATAATCGCGAGATCGCCGGTATGCATCCAACGCGCGCTATCGAGGGCTTCTTTAGTGGCATCGGGGTTGTTCCAATAGCCGAGCATCACGCTATAACCACGGGTACATAGCTCACCAATTTGTCCACGCGGCACAATCTCACCTTCCTCATTGACTACTTTGCTTTCGAGATGGGGCTGCGTACGTCCAACTGTGGTGGTGCGATGTTCAAGGTTATCGTTAGCTGCGGTTTGCGTGGAGACGGGGCTGGTTTCGGTCATGCCATAAGCAATTTGTACTTCGCTCATGTGCATATCGGCAATCACACGTTTCATCACCTCAATCGGGCAAATAGAGCCTGCCATGATCCCAGTACGTAAGCTGCTAAGATCTAAGCTTGGCAACTCATCACTATCGAGCATGGCAATAAACATAGTGGGCACGCCGTATAGAACCGTCGCTTTTTCCTCGGCAATCGTACGTAACGTCGTCACCGGGTCAAAGGCAGCGCTGGGGTAGATAATGGTGCTGCCGTGAGTTAAAGCGCCTAAGTTGCCCATCACCATGCCAAAGCAATGGTAAAGCGGTACCGGAATGACCATGCGATCATGCTCAGTTAAACCAAGGCTTTCACCGACCATATAGCCATTATTCAAAATATTGTAATGGCTGAGCGTAGCTCCCTTAGGGAAGCCCGTGGTGCCTGAGGTGTATTGAATATTAATCGGCTGATCAAACTGCAAGCGCCGACCGACTTCAGTCAATGCCTCATCGCTAACCGTATGCGCAGCAGTTAACACGCCCTGCCAAGCCATCATGCCGGGTGCCGGCTGATCACTGAGACTAATGACACCTTTGAGTAACGGTAATCTTGGACTCTGTAACTGCCCTGGCGCAGCAGGTGCTAACTCAGGTAACAAATCACTGATCATGGCGTGATAATCAGAGCTTTTGAACGATGATGCACTGATCAACCAAGCACAGCCCGACTGTTTCAGCACATACTCCAACTCGCTGGTGCGATAGGCCGGGTTAATATTCACCAGAATCGCGCCAACTTTTGCCGTAGCAAATTGGCTAACTAACCACTGCACGCAATTCGGTGACCAAATACCGACACGATCACCAGGTTTAATCTCCAGAGCCAGTAAAGCACGCGCAGACTTGTTAACTAAGACACCTAGTTCAGCCCAAGTCATGCGTATATCTTGTTCACTGGCGACCAGCGCTTCACGATCAGGAAAACGCGCAACTGTCTGATCGAAGGCTTCGCCAATAGTCATAGCCAATAGAGGTTTATCCTGCAAACCGCAGGTGTAGCTTGGATTACTCATATCAAATTCCCTCTGTATTTATGTTTGTTATCGAGGTTGATTTTTTTGGACTCGCTGTTTCCTTTCCTGTTTTCAAGATTAGTGTTGACAGCTAATCCATGGTTGGCTTACGTTAACGTAAAGGTCATATCCATGGCTACAACATACAACGCAATTGAAGCCGATGTAAACACCCTAAAAACACTCAATGAATATGACGTAGATATAACAACCAGGCGATTTGCCTCTTAAAACAAATACAAAATTAATTCAAAGGTACTTACACATGACATATTCCAGCCTTAACTTCGCGCTTGGTGAAACCGTCGATATGCTGCGCGATCAAGTACGCAGCTTTGTTCAAAGTGAGGTCGCGCCACGCGCTGAAGCGATTGATCGCGACAACCTTTTCCCTGAGGACATGTGGCGTAAGTTTGGCGATATGGGTCTACTCGGAATCACTGTGCCCGAAGAGTACGGCGGTGCTGGCATGGGTTACTTAGCACATGTGATTGCCCTTGAAGAAATCAGCCGTGGCTCAGCCTCTGTAGGCCTGTCCTATGGTGCGCACTCCAACTTATGTGTTAACCAAATCAACCGAAACGGCACGCATGAGCAAAAACTAAAGTACTTACCCAAGTTAATTTCTGGTGAACATGTCGGTGCGCTAGCCATGAGTGAGCCCAACGCTGGCTCGGATGTAGTATCCATGCGCTTACGGGCTGATCGTAAAGGCGATCATTTTGTACTCAACGGCAGTAAAACTTGGATTACCAATGGCCCAGATGCCAATACCTATGTGATTTATGCAAAAACCGATGCTGATAAAGGCGCGCACGGGATTACGGCATTTATCGTTGAGCGTGATTGGCAAGGTTTTAGCCGTGGTTCTAAGTTTGACAAACTCGGTATGCGCGGTTCTAACACCTGCGAACTATTCTTTGACAATGTTGCAGTGCCTGCAGAAAACATCTTAGGCGAACTTAATGGCGGTGTTAAAGTTCTGATGAGCGGTCTGGATTATGAGCGCGTAGTGCTCGCCGGCGGCCCAGTCGGTATTATGCAAGCCTGCATGGATGTGGTGGTGCCCTATATTCATGACCGCAAGCAGTTCGGTAAAAGTATCGGTGAGTTCCAGTTTATTCAGGGCAAAATCGCCGACATGTACTCACAAATGAACGCCAGCCGCGCCTATTTATACGCTGTAGCGAATGCTTGCGACCGTGCGGAAACGACCCGTAAAGATTCTGCTGGAGTGATTCTCTATACCGCGGAAACCGCTACTAAGATGGCCTTAGAAGCGATTCAAATTTTAGGCGGCAACGGTTATATCAACGAATTCCCAGCCGGCCGTTTACTACGCGATGCTAAGTTATATGAGATTGGCGCTGGCACCAGTGAAATTCGCCGTATGTTGATTGGTCGTGAATTATTCCGCGAGACCAAATAAGCCTTCTCTATACGCCCCTTGCAAGCATTTAACCTTGCAAGGGTAGCTATAACAATAACAGTAGAGGAACAGCCAATGGCCACCTTGCAGACTAAAATTAATACCCGCTCCCCCGAATTTTCTCTCAATACACAAGCGATGCAAGAGCAAGTGAATGACTTGCGTGCGTTACTCAACAGCACTAGCCAAGGCGGTGGTCAAGCGGCGCAAGACCGGCACAAATCACGCGGTAAGTTATTGGTGCGCGAGCGGATTAACGCGCTGCTGGATAGCGGATCGGCCTTTTTAGAAGTGTCGCCATTAGCTGCCCACGCTGTCTATGCTGACAATATTGCTGCGGCAGGTGTAGTCGCCGGTATTGGTCGTGTTGAAGGTGTTGAGTGCATGATTATTGCTAACGACGCCACGGTTAAAGGCGGTACTTACTATCCACTCACGGTGAAAAAACACCTTCGCGCACAAACCATAGCTCAGCAAAATCGCCTGCCCTGCATTTACTTGGTTGATTCAGGTGGCGCTAATTTACCTAACCAAGATGAAGTGTTCCCCGATCGCGAACACTTCGGTCGTATCTTCTTCAACCAAGCCAATATGAGTGCTAAAGGCATCCCTCAAATCGCTGTGGTGATGGGATCCTGTACTGCTGGTGGTGCCTACGTCCCGGCAATGTCTGACGAAACCATTATGGTCCGCGATCAAGCAACTATTTTCTTAGCCGGCCCCCCTTTAGTTAAAGCCGCGACCGGTGAAGTGGTTACCGCCGAAGAATTAGGCGGCGCGGATACCCACTGCCGTATTTCTGGTGTGGCTGACCATTACGCTGAAGATGATAATCACGCTCTAGCGATTGCTCGTCGTTGTGTGGCCAATTTAAATTGGAAAAAACTCGGTGAATTACAAACCCGTCTAGTGCGAGCACCGTTATACGATTGCCAAGAACTCTACGGGGTGATTCCTGCCGATGCCAAACAGCCCTTTGATGTACGAGAAATTATCTCGCGTTTAGTGGATGGTAGCGAGTTTGATGAATTTAAAGCCCTGTTCGGCACCACCTTAGTCTGTGGTTTTGCTCACTTACACGGTTACCCAGTCGCGATTCTCGGCAACAACGGTATTTTATTTGCCGAAGCCGCACAAAAAGGCGCGCACTTTATTGAGCTGGCCTGCCAACGCGGTATTCCGCTGATTTTCCTACAAAATATCACCGGCTTTATGGTCGGTAAGAAATATGAAGAAGGTGGCATTGCCAAGCATGGCGCTAAATTAGTTACCGCAGTGGCCTGTGCACAAGTGCCTAAACTCACGGTACTGGTTGGCGGTAGCTTCGGTGCTGGTAACTACGGCATGTGCGGTCGCGCCTATGATCCACGTTTTTTATGGATGTGGCCTAACGCGCGTATTGGCGTGATGGGTGGCGAACAAGCAGCCGGCGTTCTGGCACAAGTTAAACGTGAGCAAGTCGAGCGCGCTGGCGGTAGTTTCTCTGCCGCAGAAGAAGCCGCGATTAAAGAGCCTATTCTGGCGCAATACGAACACCAAGGTCACCCTTACTACTCCAGTGCTCGCTTGTGGGATGACGGCGTGATTGATCCGGCGCAAACCCGTGACGTATTGGGTTTAGCGCTATCAGCAACGTTAAATGCCCCTATTGAGCCGACCACGTTCGGCGTATTCCGCATGTAAGGAAAGCACTCATGGCTTATCAAGAAATACAATTAGAAACTGGTGAGCAGGGCATTGCGATCCTTTGGTTAAACCGTGCAGAAAAAAATAATGCTTTTAATGCCGGTATGATCAGCGAGTTAATTCACGCACTCGATACGATCCAAAATGATCAAAACATTCGCATTCTAGTCTTACGTGGACGCGGCAAACATTTCTCCGCCGGTGCCGACTTAGGCTGGATGAAAGCCTCTGCACAATTGGATTATGCCGCCAACTTAGCCGACTCCCATGAGCTCGGTGAACTGATGCATAAACTCTATCATCTACCACAGCCCACTTTAGCTGTGGTGCAAGGTGCGGCTTTTGGTGGCGCAGTGGGTCTAATCGCCTGCTGTGATATGGCAATTGGTGCTGCTGATGCAGTGCTTTGCTTGTCCGAAGTACGCATCGGTTTAGCGCCCGCAGTGATCAGTCCTTTCGTCGTGAAAGCTTTAGGCCAGCGGGCAGCGCGTCGTTATGCACTGACCGCAGAACGTTTTAGTGGTGCAACGGCCACCCAGTTGGGTCTGCTGTGTGAAAGCTATCCTGCAGAAGACTTAGATGCAGCGGCAGAAAAATGGCTGGCCAACTTATGCCAGAACAGTCCACACGCCATGGCTGCTAGCAAAGCGCTACTCATTGAAGTCGGCGCAGGCAAAATTGATGCCCTGACCCGCGCTAAAACAGAACAAACCATCGCAGCTTTACGCGTCAGCCCTGAAGGGCAAGAAGGCTTAAATTCCTTCTTCGAAAAACGCTCACCTTCTTGGCAGGAGACACGCTAATGAACCGTCACATTGATACCCTATTGATCGCCAACCGCGGTGAAATTGCTTGCCGCATTATGAAAACTGCCAAGGCACTAGGTTTAAAAACCGTAGCAGTGCACAGTGAAGTTGACCGCAATGCTCGTCATACGCGCACGGCAGATATTTGCTACAACTTAGGCGGTGCTCGCCCCGCAGAAAGCTATCTCTTGATTGATAAAATCATTGAGGCGGCTAAAGCAACTGGTGCCCAAGCTATTCACCCAGGCTACGGTTTCTTAGCAGAAAACAGTGATTTTGCCCAAGCCATTGACGATGCCGGTTTAATCTTTTTAGGCCCACCCACTAGCGCGATTATTGCTATGGGCAGTAAATCAGCGGCTAAAATCTTGATGGAAGAAGCTGGCGTACCACTGGTACCTGGCTTTCACGGCGAACAACAAGATTACGAAACCTTCCGCGTTGCCTCGGCACAGATTGGTTATCCCGTCTTGCTAAAAGCGACAGCAGGCGGCGGCGGTAAGGGTATGAAGGTCGTTGAAAAAGAATCAGAACTGAAAGAGGCATTAGAATCTGCACAACGTGAAGCCAAATCTGCGTTTGGTAATCCCATCATGCTGGTGGAGAAATACGTACTAAAGCCTCGTCACGTAGAAATTCAGATTTTTGCTGATATGCACGGTAACTGTATCTATCTGAATGAGCGCGATTGCTCGATTCAACGTCGTCATCAGAAAGTTGTCGAAGAAGCTCCAGCGCCGGGGTTAAGTCCTGAATTACGCAAAACTATGGGCGAAGCCGCAGTTAAAGCGGCACAAGCGATTGGTTATGTCGGTGCTGGCACGGTTGAGTTTTTACTGGATGCGCGCGGTGAGTTCTTCTTTATGGAGATGAACACCCGTTTACAAGTTGAGCATCCGATTACTGAGTTAATTACCGGCCAAGACTTAGTCGCTTGGCAAATTCGTATTGCCCGCGGTGAAAAACTGCCACTGAGCCAAGAACAAGTCCCGCTCAATGGCCACGCTATTGAAGTGCGCTTGTATGCCGAAGACCCTGATAATGATTTCTTACCTTCTACTGGCCGATTAAATCTATACCGTGAGCCTGCAGCAGGTGAAGGTCGCCGCGTGGATACCGGTATTGAAGAAGGCGATAGCATTTCCCCATTCTACGACCCAATGATTGGCAAACTGATTGCTTGGGGCGAGAATCGTGAAGAAGCACGTCAGCGTTTATTAGCCATGTTAGCTGAGACTCATATCTCTGGGGTTCGCACTAACCTAGCCTTTTTAAGCCGCATCCTAGCCCACCCAGCTTTTGCTGCTGCGCAGTTAGATACCGACTTTATTCCACGTCATGAAAAAGACTTATTTGTCAGCCCAAGTGAGTTGCCGGCAGAATTCTGGAACTTGGCTGGCCGTGCTTGGATGTTATCGCAACCAACGCATGTACGCGCAGATGACCCAACCTCCCAATGGGCGCTTGCTTCAGGCTGGCGTAGCGCACAACCACAGCTCTATACGCTGAATTTACAAACCAGTGAGCAACAACAAAAAGTTGTGCTGTACGGTGACAACTTAACCCACACCCAGCTGATTAACGATCAACTCATCATTGAGGAAAATAATATTACCCTGCAATACCCAGCATTGCGCGTAGGTAAGACACTGTATCTTCAGTGGCAAGGCGAGTTGCATTCGGTGACCGAAGTCGACTTTATTGCACAAGCAGCCGCCTCAGCACAACAACAAGGTGGCTTAACTGCTCCGATGAACGGCAATATCGTGCAGATTTTAGTCACAGCGGGCCAGGCAGTCGAAAAAGGCGCAACACTGGTGGTATTGGAAGCGATGAAAATGGAACACAGTGTGCTCGCACCACACGCTGGCACTGTACAAAGTATCTTCTGTGCTGAGGGCGAGATGGTCACCGAAGGCATGGTCCTGGTTGAACTGGATGGAGGTGAAGAATGAGTTTCCCCTCTCACGTACGCTTAGTTGAAGTGGGCCCGCGTGATGGCTTACAAAACGAAAAGCAACCCATTAGCGTAGCCCAGAAGGTTGCCCTAATTAATGCGCTCAGTGCCAGTGGCTTGTCTTATATTGAAGCAGGCAGTTTTGTCTCACCTAAATGGGTGCCACAAATGGCCGGCAGTGCTGAGGTATTTCAAAAAATTCAACGTGCCGAAGACATCACGTACGCGGCGCTCACCCCCAACATGCAAGGGTTCGAAGCCGCTATCGCTGCCGGTGTTAAAGAAGTCGCCGTCTTCGGAGCAGCATCTGAATCCTTTTCACAAAAAAACATCAATTGCTCAATTAGCGACAGTCTTAAGCGTTTTGAAGCGCTGCTCGAAACTGCTCAACAGCATGGCGTCCGCGTACGCGGTTATGTCTCCTGCGTGCTGGGCTGCCCTTATGAGGGCGAGATTGCTCCAGAACAAGTACGCTCTGTTGCTCAGGCGCTGTATGACATGGGCTGCTATGAAATATCTTTGGGCGATACTATTGGTGTCGGCACTCCACATAAAGCCGCGGCATTATTTGCAACGGTCGGCAGAGATATCCCACGCTCACAATTGGCTGGACACTTCCATGATACCTACGGCCAAGCCTTAGCCAATATTTACGCATGCTTATCCGAAGGCATCGCCGTATTCGATAGTTCAGTTGCTGGCTTAGGTGGCTGTCCGTACGCTAAAGGTGCCAGCGGTAATGTCGCTACCGAAGATGTGCTATATATGCTCAACGGGCTCGGTATTGACACCGGCGTTAAGCTAGAAAAAATCATTGCTGCAGGATTAAATATCAGTGCTGTCTTAGGCCGCGAAACGGGCTCTAGAGTCGCCCGCGCTTGGCACGCTTCTGCACATTAAAGACGAGAGGTAACAATGAATAAAATATATACATCGGCCGCAGCAGCACTCGACGGCCTTGTCGAAAATGGCATGACCTTAGCCGTGGGTGGCTTTGGTTTATGCGGTATTCCTGAAGCGCTGATAGAGGCCTTACGTGATACCGGAAAAAAACAACTTACCGTTATCAGTAATAATGCCGGAGTCGATGGCTTTGGCTTGGGTAAATTATTAGAAACCCGACAAATCAAAAAGATGATTTCATCTTATGTTGGTGAAAACAAAGAATTTGAACGCCAATACCTTGCCGGCGAACTGGAACTAGAATTCACCCCACAAGGCACCCTCGCGGAAAAACTACGCGCTGGCGGTGCTGGCATTCCAGCCTTTTTCACTAAAACAGGCTATGGCACGCTGGTGGCAGAAGGCAAAGAGACGCGTGAATTCGATGGTGAGCACTATGTTATGGAACGCTCGCTGGTTGCCGACATCGGTTTAGTTAAAGCTTGGAAAGCGGATAAGTCTGGCAACCTTATGTTTAATAAAACTGCGCGCAACTTTAATCCATTAGCCGCCATGGCCTCTAAAGTCTGCGTAGTTGAAGTGGAAGAAATTGTTGAAGTGGGTACCTTTGATCCTGATCACGTGCATTTACCTGGCATCTATGTGCAACGCATCGTGGTAAACGCTAATCCAGAAAAACGTATTGAACAACGTACATTAAGGAGTTAATCATGGCTTGGTCTCGTGAACAAATGGCGCAACGTGCCGCACAAGAACTACAAGATGGCTTCTATGTAAACTTAGGCATTGGTTTGCCAACCTTAGTTGCTAACTATATTCCAGAAGGGATGGATGTTTGGCTGCAAAGTGAAAATGGTTTATTAGGTATTGGTCCATTCCCTACTGAAGACAGCATTGATCCGGATCTTATTAATGCTGGTAAGCAAACCATTACCACGCTACCTGGTGGTAGTATTTTTGATAGCGCAGCAAGCTTTGCGATGATTCGTGGCGGGCATATTAACCTGTCTATATTGGGCGCTATGCAAGTCTCAGAGAAAGGCGACTTAGCCAACTGGATGATTCCAGGTAAAATGGTTAAAGGTATGGGCGGTGCCATGGATTTAGTCGCCGGCGTCAAGCGTGTAGTGATTCTGATGGAGCACAGCGCACGGGGTGGCGATAAGAAGATTCTCAAAGTCTGTGATCTACCTTTAACTGGTGTTGCTGTGGTAGATCGTATTATTACTGACTTAGCAGTATTGGATGTGACCCCTGAAGGTATAAAACTGGTCGAACTGGCAGATGGCGTTAGCTTTGAGCAGTTACAAGAAGCCACAGGTTGTATAATCATCCGTTAATTAACAGTGTTAAATAGCATCTACTTGAGTGTGCTATCGAATTTTACGCGGAATTTAATTCCGCGTTTTTATCTGCCGAAGGGTAATCCATGACTAGAGCACAACACACCTATAGTATTTCTGATCTAGCCAGTGAGCTGGATATCACTACGCGGGCTATTCGTTTCTATGAAGAGCAAGGCATGCTCCACCCTGCTCGCCGCGGTCAAGAGCGAGTTTACAATCCAAAAGATCGCGTTGCTCTAAAGCTGATTCTACGCGGTAAACGTATCGGCTTTTCCTTGGCCGAATGCAAAACCCTAATCGAACTCTATGACCCAAAAGCAGGTAATCAGAAGCAACTCAATATTATGTTGGAAATGATTAATGAGCGCCGTGTGCAACTCGAACAACAAGTTTTAGATATTCAGCAAATGCAGATTGAACTGGATACAGCTGAAGAGCGCTGCCAAAGTGCGCTAGAGAAAACTAAAAAAGCCAGTACTAAGGAGAAATCATGAGTAAGGTGCCTGCTAATCAAGTCCGTCGCGAAGTGATGGGGGATGCTTTTGTTGATCGTGCGATGGACAATACCAGCCCGTTTACTCAGCCTTTACAGGACTTTATTAACCAACATGCTTGGGGCTCGGTATGGGAGCGTGAAGGGCTAAGTCGTAAAGAACGTAGTCTTATTACTATTGCTGCACTTACCGCATTAAAGGCTTCACAAGAGCTTAAAGGCCATGTTCGTGGTGCGCTCAATAATGGCTGTACTGCTGAAGAAATTAGCGAAGCTATTCTGCATTGCGCCGTCTATGCTGGCGTTCCCGCAGCAAGTGAAGCTTTTCGCGCCGCTAAAGAAGTGATTGAAGCGGATATTTGAGCGTTAACATCTTCGCGATAGCTCTAGCATCTGCAAACCATTAAAAGCCCAGCTAATAATAAAACTGGGCTTTTTTGTATGTGCGTTGTTGATTGAGCTTGATCTACAAACGCGTTATCAGCGCAGTAACATTATCGCAGACATCACCAGTAGTTTGTGCGTGTATAACGCTTATAGCGTAGGCAGGCCAAAGTACTTTCTTCGAGGCATAAAAAAACCCCAGATCATTGCTGATCTGGGGTTTTACTGTTCAAGCTTGACGATG
>NZ_CAJHOA010000005.1:0-77474 GCF_905120345.1 Denitrificimonas caeni
ATTTATGATTGAATTTGAAGACCGCTTAACGGATTATATTTAACCTTGGCAGTTACACAGAATCATTTACAGGGTCATAGCATGGTTTTTTAGTAGGCCCCTTCCGACCGCTTAGCTCTACGTTAGTTACTACTACGCCGGAAATTTTTGTTTCTGATGTAGTACTCGCATAATACGAATTACTGAACCATCAACTGAATAGGAAACTATCATTGATATCTCAGGGATTATGAGTAATCGACCTTTTATATCATCTCGTTGTACGCCCATTAATGGGTGCCGAAGTAAATTATCTACTTTATCTTCAATGACCTGATCTGTTTTATCTGCAACCGCAGGATTAAAATCATAAAGAAATTCAAAGATTTTTTCTCGGTCGTTCAGAGATTCTTCTTCCCATAGAATCACGGATTAACACTCCGGCTGCGAATCTTAGCCTTGCGTTCTGCCATTATGGATTTGGCTTGGTCATGTTCAATAAAAGTAGACTTGCCGGCATCTAATTTGTCAAAAGCTAAATTTACTTGCTCATTTAGCCAAACATCATGAGACAAGGCTTTACGTTGTTGATCAGCCAATTGTTCTGTAAGATTTCTGCAAGCATCACTAAGGGTACGGCCTTGGCTTTCAGCCATTTGTTGGGCTAGGCGCTTGGTTTCTTCATCGACTCGAAACTGAATTCTAGTATCCATAAGAGTATCCAACTTTTTGTGTGTGTACAAACGTTAGCACAGGACAACTAACAAGGCCAAGCACAAACGCCAGCAAGCTGGCTGGACTCGCTACGCTCGCCTGTGTTGGCAGCGTGTGTGCCGGGCATGGCACTTAACTAGCGAGGTGCAAGTCCTCGTACCAGGTATTCGCAGAGCCGAAGGTTAGCGAAAGGGCAAGGGCGTTGTCGCGAGACAGGGTCTGAAGGAAGTCCAACGCGAAATCGCGGGGCGATGAACAAGAACTCAATATGAGGTGTGACATATTTGGGGCCAGCGGGCACGTGACTGCTAAGCCCTCCATCTGCAACTGGAATATGTTTTATAAATTGAGCGTCTACGCGAGGAAAGTTAAGTGTTTTACCCTGGGAGGTCTGCAGTGTGTTGAAGGAGCAACTGACAATAGAGCAATCGATTGTGACCGCACTGCAGAAATCAGCAGAAGGCATAGTAGGCCGCACTCTTGCAGCTGAAGGCCTGAACAAATCACGGAAAGTACTCGTTGGGGAAGTGTTTTTGAATGGCACCTGTTAAGCAGTTATCACTGCCTCTGGAAAGTGCAGAGGGTGAATCAGAAATGGGAAACCCAGCTGAACCAAAATCCACCTTTTGTTCATCATTAATAGACCGCGTAAGGAGGTCCCCGATGAAGGAACTGCTCCTATCGTGGGTACTTTGTATGTTCAGAAGTGGTTTGCTGGTGATAGCAAATCTATTGAAATAACGATAGACAAAAAAGACTAGCTAGCTCGCCATGATTCTTAGTGCAGCTCGCTCATCCATGTGGCGGTACCTATCACGCCTCACTAAATACCTGGCATGCTTATCAAGTTATGCCTTTGTATCTTGCCTATTATAAGTCCCTATAAAAACAACATCCTTGGGCAAATCAGCAATGCCAAAACATAACGACGTAATGATTACCGGCGCTGGCAGTTACCTATACCGCTAATAGTTAAGGGCGCTACATTCAGATTGATAGGAGTTGGGCCATAGCTAACCTTATATGCGCGACTGCTAGGGTGTGCAGTCCGCTAGGTAGTAACCCTCTCAGGGCAGCTGAATGCCGCCAGACTCGCTGTGCAGCTGTCGCAATTGCCGTGAGAGCAAGTTGATATTGGCACCGGTCTCGTCCAGTTGCTGGCGCTGTTCTGCGCTCATCAGTGAGAGCAGGCGCTGTTTCAGGTCTTCAGCGCTGGTCAGTAACATCTGCTGTCGGGCTGTGGCAATCTTGAGAAATTGCTGTGATTCTTGTGGTTGTGGCAAACCATAGCCCTCGCTCAATAGCTCTCCGGGACGGCTCAAAAAGCTGCTGCCACTCAGCAGTCCCTGCATCAATTGCGCGGCTTCGTTCAACTCGGGTGGTGCATCGTTGGACAGGAAGCGTAGTTTGAGATCCTGCTGTATTTCCAGCACATGCCGACGCTGAATGGCTTCTTCAAGTACCAGCAAGGCAGCTGTGGAGCGGGTGTTTGCTGCTGCAAACCAGGTTTGTCGGTTGCTGGCTGGGCTGCTGAGCCAGTCTTCTAAGCGTGCAAAGGGAATCTGTAGCTGGCGGCGTAGTACCTCGAACATGTGGTTGTAGCGTTTGTGGTAGGAGTCGAAGTAGTAGCCCTGGCGTAGCGCTGCCTGATGATCCTGCAATGGTTTTAGGTCAGCCAATCCCCGAGCGTCGAGCAGTGCAAGCAGACCGGTTGGGGTCTGACTGTCGAGGCTCTGCAGTTGAGGCAAGGCACTGCCGCTGCGCAGTAATTTCAGGGTTTCCACTGCACAGTTGTTGCTCACGAAATAATAGGTGCCGTCATAACTCCAGTGCAGGGCAGTGGCCTGTTGAGCCAGCCGATGACGGGCTTGGGCATCCAGCCGTAGGGGAACCGAGCTGAGACCACGCAGTTCAAGCTGGGTGTATTCATCCACTACCTTTTGCAGCGGCAGCAGGAACAGGCGGGATGGGTAATTGCCCATCAAACCATCCCAACTGGATAGCTGCACATCATCCACAAAGGCGCGGAAGGACAGCACTAGGTGGTGCTCCAGATCCAGCAGGCAATCCGGTCCAGGTGTTCGGCCCGGAGCACAAATCACCAGCCGCAACATGCTGTGGCCCCAGCGGCCTGCCCAGCTTTCATCGGGTTCAGCCAGTAGATAATGCACCTGATAAATACGTTCCGGATCGAGCCAGGCCAGCGCTTGAGGGCTGGTGTCTAGGCTGGCATTTAAATAGGGGAGTTGCGTTGTACATGGCTGGGTGTGAGCGGGAGCCCAGGCAAAATGTGTTTGCAGATAATCGGCTAAAGCTGGGCGACGGCAAGCGTACTGCGGATCCAGTAGAAAATACTCCAGATTGACCGCCACAAACTCCTGTGGATTATGGAGTTCGTAGGTGTCGGGGCTGCGCAGTTGTTGAAAGTTGTCTGCATCGCGTCGCCCGCGCTTGCCGATCTGCTGCTGCCAGCCAGCCAGATCCAGCCAACGGGGTGCGTCGCTGAGGGTAAATTGCCTGTTGGTCTGGCCTCGGCACTCGCTGGGCAGACCGATATGACCTTGGACGCGCTCGCGGCTACGGCAGTGCTGCAGCAGCCGGCGCTCATCGGTTAGCCAGAAACGCCCACGGTCATACAGGTGCGCGAGCTCATGAATGAGCGTCGCTTTGAGCTCGGTGCGTAGAGTGGGGTGCTGGCGCCCGGAAATATTATGGCTGTCGCTTGTGGACAAAAGAACCGGCAACCAGCGTTGATTCAGTGTGATTTTGCCGCCTGGGCTGGCGCGGCCCATCACGTTATCCGGCAGATGCTGGCTCCAGCTGACCGGTACTGTCTGATCCAATTGCTCGACCATCCTTGGCGGCAAGACTGTAAACACCTCATCCAGCAATTGCTGGGAGGCTTGCAGTTGATCTTCTGTCAGTTGTTGCTGCTCAAGCTGTAAGCGCAGAGCCGCCTGTACAGGCGAGGCGGTTAGCAGCAAGAGGCTGAAGAGCAGCGCATAGGCAGATAGCATCTGCTGTTTCCATCCACCGTGACTCAAAGAGCGAGGATAGCCTCGGCCAGTTGCATGTCAGTCGCCTCGAGGGTAGGCAGCTGTTGACGAATGTGGCTCAGGGCTGCTTCAAGGTTGACACCACGCAACTCACCGGCACTACCGACAAAACTGGCGGCATCACTTTTGGCGGCAAGTATAACCTTGTCATTGCCAATGTTCGACGTAGCGTCGCTGGTGCTCTCGGACGTATTAGCTAATGAGCTGCCAATCGTGTCAGTGGAGGCAATAAAACTGCTCGCTGATACAGCACCGGCGAAGCTCAACAGGCCCGCTACGATGAAAAGAGAAAGGCGTTGCATAAAAGTATCCTTATAGAAGGTGCATACAATAAAATTCCGGCAAGCCGAGACTGTTCTGGCTCATAATATCAGCCGTCATCAGACGGCTACCAACGTTGCCTGCTGTGCGACAGTTGGCGGTTACCTAAGCGTTATAGATTTCAATAATCTCAAGGAAAAAAAGATGTCATATATTGATGAGTCACTATCAAAAGGCGAACAAACTCATGAAATTTTTAAGCTCCACTGGTTTTCAAAAATCCCAATGTTTATTTGGCTCATATTAGCAATTCCAACCATTGGCCTCACTGCCTTATTAGCCCTCTGGGAATGGTTAAAACTTCGGAGCATTGAACAAGGTGTTACAAATAAAAGGGTCATCCGAAAAAGTGGAATTATCTCTAGAAAAACAGATGAAATGAAAATAAGCTCAATTGAAACTGTAGAAATCGACCAAAGTGTATTAGGTCGTATATTTGGTTTTGGTAATGTAAAAATAACAGGCCGCGGAATCAGTGATGTTGTCTTTATGAAAGTTGATAATCCATTGGATGTCAAGAAATCCATAGAAAGTATCGATGTAGTATAAAGCTATAATAAGGCCCAGCAACGCGCACCTACGGTGCTGGACTCGCACAAGCGCTCGCAGTTGTGGGCGGCGTTATGTGTAAATGAGTATGAGTCAGAATGAAATAAAAATTGATTGTGAAAAAGGTTTTGGAAACAATTGAAAAACAAGCTCAATGATATAGGTTTAGGCGTAATAGCAGTGACTGAGTTTGATTGCTCTGACCTAGAGTAGGTGAGCGTATTAAAGTGGTTTTTGCAACTTATTTTACCAAGTTCAAAGGAGTAAACTGCTCTGAGCGAATTGCAGTGATGCACAGCATGCATGGTTAGGTACAGCAGGAACAGTAAATGGGCATATTTGACTGAGTTGCGCACCATGTGAGCGATACAAAGCTGAATTTGAGTCTCAAGGAAGACCGCATTAATGGCATCCGGGAAGCCTTTTAGGCCATCAATACAAGCAATTAATATATCTTTTACGCCGCGATTTTGCAGCTCAGTGAGCACGTTAAGCCAGAATTTAGACCCTTCGTTTTCAGACAGCCATAAGCCTAATAGCTCCTTGTGGTCGTCCATGTTGACGCCCAAGGCAAGGTAAACGGCTTTGTTGATCGCATGTTTATCTTGGCGGATCTTAACCACGATGCAGTCCAGATAAACGATGGGATAAACCGCATCCAGAGGCCATGACTGCCACTCAACAACCTGATCAATAACGGCATCAGTGACTTTGGATATGAGGCTTGCAGACACATCTGCGCCGTACATTTCTTTGAAGGTGTCGACAATTTCTCGCGTCGTCATGCCTTGGGCATAGAGAAATAGAATTTTGTCATCCATCGAGGTAAAACGGGTTTGGTGTTTTTTCACCAGCTGCGGCTCAAAATCACCTTGTCAGTCACGTGACGTATCCAGTTCAAACTGGCCATCTTCAGTGCGCACGGTTTTACGCGTGACACCATTGCGACTGTTGTCTGAACTGGACTGCTCGTGCTTGCGATAGCCTAAATGCTCATCAAGCTCAACGCTAAGAGCTGCTTCCACCATGATCTTGGTGAGCATGGCTCGCATGTCTGTCAGATCTTTTTCAGTTTTGATACCTTTTGCCGCTTCGCGTGCAAAGGCTGCGAGGTCTTTTTTGTTCATCAACTGTCTATCCTTTCCGTTATGGGGTAATGATAAACAGTTGCACAGATTTAATTACAGTCTCTCGCGCTGTGTGAGTCATACAGTCGAAGGTCGTTTATGTTTGGGTTTAATCATTAATCTGGTCAGTCCTTTGAGCATCGCCAAGATAGTCATCTCGCTTAGACAGTCCGATTTCATCTTTGTGGGTAATCAGCGTAAAGAGATGCCTAATGACTTACTTTTCTGATAGTTCATCTTCAACGACCCATTTATGATTCGTTACTTTTTCCCCGTCTGTTGTTGAGAAATAATCAATCATATAAACGGTAGTCTGTTCGGCAGATTCAATTTCTGCTTTTGCTCCTTCCATCCCTTTCATATGATTAGCGAGTACCGTCACTTCAGCTCCATTTTCAAGAGGAGCGGGTGCTGGATTTTCAATTTCTTCATGGACAACCCATTTGTGATCTAATACTTTCTCACTACCATCTGTAGGGGTGTAGTTGATGGAATATGCAGTGGTGTTAAATGCTCCGACAATTGTTGCGGTGGCTCCTTGCATGCCTTCCATATGATCCGTTTGAATAATTGCTTCAGATCCGACTGCATACGTGGGGTTTGCGGCTTTCATTAAACCATTGGGAATACTTCCATCGTCAGAATGAACCATGTCATTCATATCTTCGTGGAAAACCTCTGCGCTCTTAGTGGACTCTTCATCGTTTGTTGCCGCCGAGCCATAGCCTGCAAGCACAAGAGCAAACGTAACGCCTATTACAAGTAATTGTTTTTTCATTTCATATCACTCCTTTTTAGGTTAATTTTAGTATAACCATTATTTATCCAGCTATAAGCTAAACATTTACACTGCTTATAAATTAGACAGCGACTAGGAGCAGGGAAAACCAATAGGGTTGAGATTGGTGAGCTAGAGATAGCTAGGTAACAAATAAAATGCGCAGTTGTGCAAGGGGTTGCGCGTTTTTAATGATCATTGATAAGTAGTGCTAAATCATCCATAGGACTGGTTGTGCCAGCGAAATGTTCACCCAATACTGAGCATAAGATTTCTACAGAATCAGAGTTTTCGCCTAATAATCTACTTGTTAAAACAGAAAACGATAAAAACTATTTTGTTAGCCAGTATATAAAAATGGGTGTTTTTGTCGGCGGTGCGGGTGTCGAGCTAGTAGATGAAAAAAAAGGTAAAAAAAATTTAAAAAATTGACATGGCTGTAAAAGGTAAGTTTAGCCAATAGCATAACAAGGCAATAAAGCAGGACAAAAAACAGTTGACTGTTTTCGTTCCTCAACATTATAGCCAACTGTTTTTTGCCTCTTATTGGGGCGCTATATGCTTGGAATATAGAGAATACGGAGTAGCTTGACGAATGGATAAAAAAAGAAATAGACACTGGCCAAGTTATTTTTGGTTCTCTGTTGCGATTGTTGCTGCTATTGCCTTTATCTATGAACAAAAGGCGTCATTGTTATTGCAAGCTGTTAGCTTTAGCTGTTTGGGATATTCAAGTATCCGGCTCGTGCCAGCTGACTTATTCGCTCGGAAGTTATCGTTTTCAACGCTAATGGAGACAAAAAACAAGTATCGCCAATCTGATATTTTAATTCAGTCTTTTGGTATTCTTTTGCTGTTCATAAGCTTAGTGTTTGGCCATGTCGACAGCATATAACAAACGCCAGCACAAACGCGCTCTTTCAACGCTCGACTCACAACAAGTTGTTCGCGTGTGTGGTGGGCGTTATATTTTACTGCCAAGAGGTCAATTTCTTTGTCTGAGCTGAAAATAATAGGTCTTTTTCTCGTCACCGCGCTAGCAGAGATCGTTGGTTGTTATTTGCCTTATCTCTGGCTTCGTGAGGGAAAATCCATCTGGCTTTTGGTGCCAGCTGCGCTGAGTTTTGCAGCATTTGCGTGGTTACTGTCGCTCCATCCCACCGCTGCTGGTCGGGTCTATGCTGCGTATGGTGGTGTGTATATTTTTATGGCGATCATGTGGCTTTGGGCTGTTGATGGGATTCGCCCAACCGTTTGGGATTTGGTTGGCTCTGTCGTTGCGTTGGTGGGTATGGCTATCATTATGTTTGGGCCGCGCACCACATAACCAACTGGTGTAGTTCGTTCCGGGTCTCAGGCCCTGCAGCGGGCGTCGATTTCGCTGTGCTACACGGGCGTTGCTAAACAAGAGCGTTAGGTCTTTTTTGGAGATTATTTATGAGTTGGTTGATTACTAAGTACATGCTCACCGCAGCAGTTGTGGTGTTAATCTCTGAGGCCGCAAAACGCAGCGACAAACTCGGTGGACTCATTGCGGCACTGCCCTTAGTGACGTTTCTTGCGCTTATATGGCTCTACGTTGAAAAACAACCAATGGAAAAAATTTCCAATCATGCTTGGTATACTTTCTGGTACGTGATTCCTACCTTACCTATGTTCCTCGCATTTCCCCTATTACTTCCGCGCTTTGGGTTCTGGCTCACGATGCTGATGAGTATTGGTATTACCATATTTTGTTTTGCGACTTTTTCATTCGTGGTTCGCCAATTTGGAATCCAATTACTACCGTGATAAAACTTAACAAGGCCATTAAATTCGCTTCCTTTGGTTGTCCGACGCTCGCAAGCTCGCGCGGTTTATGACAGCGTTATAGCTTCAAAAATATAAAGAGGATTTTATCATCAACGAAAAATATAATTCCAACTCTGCTCGCCGAAAGCCTTGGGTTTTTATTGGCGTCATCGCATCCATATTGATATTTCTAGGGCTTATATTTACGACAATGCCTAAAGGTTTTAAGATGACCCACGAGCAAATAGGTACCGGTAAGCCGGCTCTGGTGTTTGTCTACGATCCAAACCTTGGCGTTAGCGTAAGCCAGACTGAGCAAATGAATAAAGCTCGCGATCAGCTTGGCGACCAAGCTTTCTTTCTCGTCGCCCAAATTCACACTCCAGAGGGCGACCAGTTGATCGCTGCACACGATGCCAGCATGGCGGAGCTTTTACTCTTCGATGCATCTGGAAGGATGATTAAAAGGCAGCACGCCCTGAAGAATGCTAACGAGTTAATCCAGTGGATCGCGGTGGATGCGCCTTAATTTTGGAGTGATGTTTTATTGAAATACGCGCGGACAGCCGCAGTTTGTCTCATATAAACAAGGACGCAGCACAGCTGCGCTATGCGTAAAGAGATCGAAGTGAACTATGGCAAATAATTGGAATATTCCCGCTGAACTAGAGCGGGAAATCAGAGAGCGAGACAACCTCTGCGTCTACTGCGGAAACGAGTTTCTTTCACATAAAGAATCGACGAAAGTCTCCGCAAGCTTGGAGCACATCATTGATATTGCTTCAATAATCACAAGAGAAAATATCTGCCTCTGTTGTCGCGGCTGTAATGTTAGCAAAGGTCAAAAGCAGCTCTCAGTTTGGCTGCAAACTAATTATTGTAAAGCGCGAGACATTAGTCCTGATTCAGTTGCCCCCATAATCAAGCAGGCAATCGCAAATGGGCAATAGAGTCACGCATAACAAGATGCTTAAGTTTGTTCCGGCCTTCGACCTCCGCCGAATGTTCTTGTCAGTGCACCGCTTAGCTAAGCATTACATTCCTATCAAATACTGGCGTATATTTTGACATTGGTATTAGATTAAATGATATTAAAAGACATGCCATCAGAAAAGATTTTACTTTTCGAGGTTTTATATCATTGGACTTCAATAGACGATGCGTTAGCGATTCTGAACAGCAAATTAATATATGGAGAGGATCATGGTAAACATGCAAACTTTTCAGTAAATAAAAGAATTGATATTGCCAAATCAAAAGAAGTTTGCTTGAGGTTTAAGTTTAATGGTAAACATTAAATGATGTTTGGGGATACATTTGATACCGCAGACGCCCCATTGAATTCACATAACACAATATTTCATTTATTTAGCCGCGGCGATCCGGAGTCAATCTATACAGACGATGGCTGGAGTAACTTAGGCTATTGGCAGAGTAATGTATACCCGCATACCTTAGGGTTAACGTTTGATGGGATAGAATGTTGGGATTCAAAATATTGGGATGGGTTACTAGAGCAAACCTTACCATCAAAACCATCACGTTTTATTTTTTGGAATTATAAAGAACGGTTTCAGTTTTATACCAGAATTGTTGAAAGTAAAACTCGACAAAACAATTTGATCAAAAAAAGTAAAAAAAATAATGGCCAAAAAATAAAAACGTAAGTTCACAAAGAATGTAAAAAATTAATTAAACGGACAAAAATAGTTGGCTTTTACTCGTTCCTCGTTAATTTTAGCCTGCTATTTTATTGCCACTTACCAAGGCGTTATGCTTAAAAATCAAAAAAAATAACGGAGTACAGTTTCTAGTGGATTTAAGTTCAGAGGTATTGATAGCTGTTACATTTATATTATTTTTTGCAGCCCTTATTCATGGGTGCATCGGATTTGGATTTCCGATGGTGGCAACACCCTTATTGGCACTTGTTACTGATATTCAGACAGCAATTGTATTAACATTAATCCCAACACTTCTAGTTAATCTAGCTAGTATAGCCAGTGAGGGGAACATACTGTATGCCTTACGTCACCATCTCTCACTGGCATTATTGGCAATGGCGGGAAGTGCTATAGGGACTATAATATTAATATTTACTAATTCTAATATTTTTGAAGCTCTTCTTGGTTTAGTAATTATAACTTACTTGCTCTCTGACAAAATAAAAATAAATCTGTCATGGGTTTATATCTATCCACGTCTATCGAAGGTTGTTTTTGGAGTTTCAGCGGGAATATTGGGTGGGCTTACTAATGTCATGGCTCCAATTCTTATTATATATTCACTAGAATCAAAACATACAAAAAGTGAAACAATTCAGGCGTCAAATTTCTGCTTTATGTTTGGAAAAATTATTCAATTGGTGTTGTTTTCTATTCATGGTAATTTTAACCTAAGTGAACTTTCGACTTCTTCGATAATGCTTATCGTCGTTTCACTTGCATTGTATCTTGGAATTAACTTTAAAAAGAAAATTAATGTAAATATCTATAAAAGAGTTCTTAGAGCATTTCTATCTGTCTTGGCAATGATTTTACTTATTAAATTTGCATATATTTAGATATAACAATCGTATCCAATTGACCTCCGCTTCGCTATGGCAATTGATGCAAGGCGTTAATACGTTCTTCATTCCGGTGATGCTGGTGCGATGGAGTAGGCAGGCATAACCTAGTCCAGTGAGCCAGACACCGCCTACTCGCTGGCGCTAGGTGTCACGCTCTGATTCGGTAAGCGGCTGTGGGTTGCGGATACGGTGGTGGCGGGCAAACTTTCCACGCTCTGCTTTCTGCGCCTGCTTAAGCGTAGATTCGGCCACGGATGCAGGGGAGGCCAGACCGAGTTCCTGCAACGCTGTTTCCGCCTGCGCTGCCCGTGCTTCGAAGGCGTGCAAAGCAACCAAGGTTTTCTTATCGAGGCGTCCCTTAGACTCGAAGTACTTCAGTCGCGGGTAGCGCCCGGCCAATGCAACCCCCCAGTCAAGTGCAGGGTTCCACCATGAGTTAATTTCTCGACCCTTGCCGGCACGATGCTGCTCTAGCACGTCATCCAGTGCACCATTTAACAGTTTCAGGTCAAAATCGGTGCCTGACACAGAATCATTGGACTCAGCAGCATAGGCGTCAACGCCGGTTCGCGAAGGCCCAGTGCGGGTATCGCGATAGGGGGCGAGGGTCATCATATCGCTGGCCAGCACCGGCTCGTTGACCGGCAAACGGACAGCCTCGGGATCGCCCATCAGCTGGCCCCAGGACATACGAATAAAGGTGTGCTGATCTTCCATGCCGGGATGCGTGCAGCGCAGTCCGATAGCATAGGCTTCTAGGGGTTCCTGCAGAAACTGAAATCCAGTGTAACGCGCCCAACGCACCACAAGAAACTCATGGGCAGCAGCGCCGGGCAGATGGAAATTAACCTCTTGCAGGTAGTCCAGCACGATCTGCACCTGTGCGTCCGACAGCTCAATATCCTCGTGCAGCGGGTACATACCTTCAAAGGTGTTGCGCACCGGCCTGGGTCGCGCGGCAATGTAAGCATCGAGCTCGGCTTGGGTACGTGGGCGTGTGTTTTTCAGCGTTATACTTTTTTTCAACATAATAACAGGGACTTCCTTTTTTTCGCGGACGGTCAGATCAGTTGGTTGCGGTCGTAGAAATCCGTGTCCTCGAAGTAGCCACCACGGCCCTCAAGGATAATATCGTAGCGGTTGACCACCTCAATACGATCAAGCCATTTCAGGCTGCGAAACCCGGTCGAGCTTTCTAAGCGCAGGCGCACCGGTCCGCCATTTTTGGCCGGAATCTCGCCTTCGTCATTGAGTTCAAAGGCAATCAGCGTCTGTGGCATCCGCGCCTCAACCATGGGTGTCGACACGTAGTAAGTGCCCCCATCGTACAAGGTGTCATCGCGGCCCATGTTCTGGAAGCTGGTGTACACCACGTCAGTTGCGCCGGGCAAGGGCCCAGCCAGTTCGAGGAGGTCCGACACGGTAATGCCGCGCCAGCGCCCAATCGAGGTGAAACCCTGCACACAGTGGTGCAGCGTGGTCTGCGAATGGCCCGCGGCAAGCTCGCGCAGTTCGGCAATGGTCAGTGTCATTGGCCGTTCAACGTAACCACCGATCTCCAGCACGTAGTCGTCCTCGTAGCAGTTGGCCATAAGCGCCAGATACTCCTCGGTTTCTGGTGGTCGCCCGCTGCCACGGAAGTTGTGGGTGGTGTTCTCCAGGCCCACGTCCTTACCGGTGATGTTCGAGCGATCGTAATGCATGCGCGCGGGCAGTTTGTACAGCAGATTCGACCAAGGCCGCACAATCAGGTTATGCAACCTCTCAACGGCACGACCGTCTGCCAAGGTCCAGCGCGTGGCGACCACGTGCAGGACGACTACGAGGATGAGGCCGATAGTGAAAATGGATCCGCCCAAAACAGGATTATTGGAGTGCCCCAATACCATCTTTGATGTCTCGTGCAGATAGCCGTGAAGAAAGACCAACGGCACGTGGATGATGAAGAATGCGACGTAACCAACCAAGCACAGAAAGTGCGTGCTACGGATCACTTGGCGGCCACCGAGTGCACGGGTCATGCGCGAAAAATGGTTGGCAATGGCCGGCGACTGAAATGCACCGGTCAGGATCACCAAAGGCGTCAGTACCAGCATCACAAAACCGTACGACAGTTGCTGCAGGGCATTAAACACCATGCCATCGACGGGTTGCGGCATGGTGAAGGCAAGGTAGGCCAGCATATCCTGGCCCGCCTGAGCAAACGTGTCCCAACTGGTGGGCACATAGCGCCGCCACTGACCGGTCGCCAGCAGTAACACGAAGTAGGTTATCCAGCAGGTGACAAAACCCGTAACCGCCATGAAATGCCAGTAACGGCCGAGACCCAGCAGGCCACGCCCGGGCAGGGAAATGCGCGGGGAATAATCGCTGTATTCACCGCCCACCGTATAGTACTTATGCTTGGCCTCCTCCTGCACCGTAAACTGCGCCCAGGCTGTGCCAGGTACAGTATGTTGCGAGCGGTAAAGCTTGGGGTAGGTACCCAGAATCTCGAGGCCCGAGCGCACCAAGAATGTAATAAAGATGATGTTAAGGAAGTGCTCCACACGAAGCCACCAGGGAAACCCGAGATCCATTAAAAAACCCTTATCAGTCCATAAAATTTTGCTTGTCGGGAGCCGCAACGATCATCCCGTAGCGCAGTGCCCAAAACAGCACCATATAGGCGATGGAGGCCAGCAGCGTCAGATTCCAAATTGCGGCGGAAACGACACTGGCGCCATTCCAAACATAGGGCGCATTGCCCAGCAGGCCGGCAATGTAGACCAGCAGGGAAGACAGCGCGATGGTCAACCCCCATGTCCAGATGCGGACAGAGGTCAGCAAAGCAACGGCGACGAACACGGCGGCAGCCCCGAAAATACTCCATAGCACTGGGGTCGCGAAAAGAAATGGCGCGTGGTTCGATAGCGCAACAGCCGCTGAAGCAGCGCCAACCACGGCAATCACAGCGATGAGTAGCAGCCGGGTGGTCTTTGGCAGATTGATACGGATGTAGCGCAACAGCGGAGCGCGTTTTTTGCCCGGTTTGATGTGTTCAAGGACTGGCTGAGTCGCGTTTGGGGTGCCACGAAAGTCCACACCAGCACGCAGAGCAGGAGAGTTTTCGTCTTCCATTGCTATGTACTGCCTCCATCGAAAATCATTAATCACCGGTCGGTGTTCAGCACAGCTACCAACCCTACAATATGAAGAGTATCTTCAACAAACAGCCCACCACCGTTAGTGCTCTCCCTGCCTGTGCAAATGCTGCGCTAGGGAGCCATTTGGTACAGCGAGGCGAGCCCAAAGGGTATGAACCCTACCAGATTTTTCCAAAAATCGGGACGCCAGTTAAAATAGCTCCGATATTTGACTCTGTCCGAGATAGTGTTTTCGGCAAAGTATGTGGTTCGATATTGGATTATTGATACCAGCACCATCATTATTCCTCGGGTATGGCTTGGAGACTGAACGATAGCAATTTGGCCAGATGCGGCACTCGGATACCGTTGTCTGCGCTTCGCTATGTCAAAGTCACCTGTGAGTTGAGCTTTGTTAAAAGATCGATAGGTGTTTCAGTGCTGTTTAAACAGCGTTAGCGATAACTCAAACAGACGCGAAAGTGTGTTGTGTTACAGTGTGCTAGCACGTTTCTTTGCAGCGTAGCAAACTCAAAATATAACAGTTAAGGAACATAAATTATGTCCATTCGCATTGATGATATTGCTCCAGATTTTACTGTAGATTCCACAGCCGGCCAGCTTAACTTCCATGAGTGGGTTGGTGACAGTTACGCTATTTTATTTTCGCATCCAAAAGACTTTACTCCGGTCTGTACCACGGAATTTGGTGCCGTTGCTCGACTTGCTCCGGAGTTTGCTAAGCGCAATACCAAGGTCATGGGTGTGTCTGTGGACAGTGTTGAAGAGCATGTAAAGTGGAAGCGCGATATTGAAGCGTTTTCAGGTGCGCCAGCAGACTTCCCAATCATTGATGACACCTCATTAGATGTGTCTAAATTGTACGATATGCTGCCAGCGGGCGCTTACTTGCCTGAATCTCGCACAGCAGCGAACAGCGCAACAGTACGTACTGTATTTATTATTGGACCTGACAAAAAAGTACGCCTGACCATGTCTTACCCAATGTCTGTAGGGCGCAACTTTGCTGAAATTCTACGTGCTTTGGATGCGATTCAAATCACTGATGGTGCGGCTCTTGCAACACCGGCTGACTGGGTTCCGGGTCAGGATGTGATTGTGGGCTTAAGTCTCAATGATGAGCAGGCGAAAAAAGAGTTTGGTGATATCGATATTAAATTGCCTTACTTGCGCTTTACTAAGGCACCTGCGAAGTAAGTCATTTAGCCGGTTTGCAGATAAAGAGGGTTGAAGTATTTCAGCCCTCTTTTTGTTAACAGGTTATACCAAGCAGCTGTCGTTTGATGATGGACAAAAAGGTATACGAGCGAATGTCAGTGCCCTAGGTGCAGTAGAAACCAGCATGATCAAGGAAATATTTGTCGAAGGAGCTGCAGAAGTGCTGGAGATGCAGGCCTTATTGCCAGCGCCATATTTTGTGATTGCGCGCAAGAAAAAGCACTACTGGCAGGTGCAAGAACGGATTTTTGATTACCAAGGCAGCTACCGTAAAGCCTATGAAAGATAAAGCGGGGTAGGTTAGCAAGACGCGCAGATTCAAGCTGAATTTTCCGCGAGCCGTATCACCTCTGCTGCCAATCTGCTGCTGCGTGCGTTGAGTAAACAGCAACGGTTAACTCAACGATTGACCGATTCGTATCATCTCTTCAAGACCATAGAAAGTCAGCTGAGGGTGGCGAAGGCGGTCTGTTGGCTGTAACCTTTCTTTTATATATAAATCGAACTCGGTAATAAATTAGATATATTCAGACGTATCAGCGCAGTGACGCGGCCTAATTCTGAGCAGTGTTAACGACCGTCTGAATATAGGAGAAATAATATGGACGACTCGGATAAAACCGATGGCAGCAAAGGAGGGCTTAAGCGTAATGCCTTCCTTGCGGTTCTCGATTCAATCGATCAGGGGCTCGGTTGGATTGAACGTACGATCATTGCCAGTAGCGTACTCCTAATGGCACTTCTTATGAGTGCTCACGTCGTAGGAAATCTTCTTTTCAGCCGCGGCATTCCCGGCACCTACGAAATCACAGAAATGCTGATTGTGATTATCACCTTCGTCGGCGTGGGGTATGCGGCTCGCCACGCACGACATATCCGCATGTCGGCGGTGTATGACCTTCTCAGTGGGCGCTTGCGTAAGGCTCTGCTTATCATCATCAGTGTCGGTACCGCTGTCTTGATGTTTTACTTCGCTTACAAGTCAGCGCAATACGATCTTGCTTTATATGCGCGCGGGCGCACCAGTTCTGCGCTACACATTCCTATGTGGGTCATCAATTTGGCGTTACCCGTGGGCTTCAGCTTAGCGGGTATTCAGTACACGCTGACCACTATACGCAATCTGGTCAGTGATGATATCTACCGTTCCTTCCGTGAAAAGGAAGAGTATTCAGATGTACCGCTCCATAACAAAAAACAAACAATCGACTGACCGGAGCGAAGCATGCTAATCCTATTGTGCGTAATTATGGTTGTGCTGCTCTTGCTTGGGTTTCCGATGATGGTACCCCTCGCCGTCGGCACACTCTTTATGATGTTCACGGATATGACCTTTTTTGGCCCAGATCAGGCCGTAAGCTGGATGGTAAACGGGGTGGGCAGCTGGGTGCTTGCTGCGGTACCTATGTTTATTTTTGCCGCCGACATATTGACTAAGGGCCATACGGCTAATCGGCTACTCGACTTGGTGGACTCTTTTACCCGTCATATTCGTGGTGGCTTGCCGATCACCACAGCCATTTCTTGTGCTCTATTCGGTGCGGTTTCAGGCTCAACCCAGGCAACTGTAGTAGCGATGGGTGGACCGATGCGTCCGCGTCTGCTGGCCAAAGGTTACCCAGACTCCTTTGCGCTAGCGTTAATTATCAATGCCAGTGATGTTGCGCTACTGATTCCCCCGAGCATCGGCTTCATCATCTATGGCGTGGTCATGAAAGCTTCAATTGGTGATCTATTTCTGGCGGGGATTTTGCCAGGATTGATGATTATGCTGATGTTTTCTGCATACTGTTATTTATGGGCGCGCATCAAAGGTATGCCCTTAGATCCGAAAGCGTCCTGGTCGGAACGTTTCAGGGCGTTGCGCAAGGCCATTCTGCCGATGGGCTTCCCAATCATTGTTGTCGGCGGGATATACGGTGGTTATTTCAGTGCTGTCGAAGCCTCTGCGGTTGCCGTCGCTTATGCACTGCTGTTAGAGGTGGTGATCTACAGAAAAGTCTCTATTCGCGATCTCGGCAGCTTGGCGCTGTCGACCGGTATGATTACCGCAGTGGTCTTTATTTTAGTGGCCATCGGTGCGGCGTTTTCCCAGGCGCTGGGTACCGCAGGCATCCCAGAGCAACTCCTTGGTCCTGTTATCGAGCGGGTTGGTGACAGTCAAATTCTCGCGCTGTTGCTGATTGCCGTAGCGTTCTTTATTGGCTGTATGTTTGTCGACCCGATTGTGGTCATTCTTATTTTGGTACCCATTTTTAAACCATTGATCCAGTCTGCTGGTCTGGATCCGATTCACGTGGGTGTCATTGTTACTTTGCAGGCGGCTATAGGCTCGGCAACGCCGCCTTTTGGTTGCGATATCTTCACTGCAATTGCGGTGTTTCGCCGGCCTTATATGGATGTTATTCGCGGCACACCACCGTTTATCTTTATCTTACTGCTGGCGACAGTCATTCTGATTGTGTTTCCGCAGATCTCACTGTTTCTACCGTCGCTGGGCGGCCAGTGAAGCCCTGCTAAATAGCCACAAAAAAGCCGACGGCACTGCTTATAGTCAGGTCCGTCGGCTTCAGGTTTAAGCATCAGATGCCCGAGTGGTACCTATGCTGTCAGCTTGATATCAGGAGTCGGACAGGCCGTACTCGCGCAATAAGATATCCAGTGATTGTTTACCACGCTCACCAACCTCATCAATAAAGACTTGGCGTACTGGCTCAGCTAACTTGCGGAATGCTTCTTGCTGCTCATCGTTGAGTTCGATGATGTTAATATCACTCTTCGACTTGATGGTGTCTAAACGCTCTTCGTTGAATTTGCTCTGGATATCGTGACCTGTTTGCACCAGCTGTTTGGTCACATCCTTGAGCATAGTTTGCTCTTTACCTGAAAGCCCTTCATACCAGTCCAAGTTGCCCATCAGAGTGGCGACAAACTGCGCTTGGCCGGCGAAGATCATGTTTTTCTGAACCTCGTAGAAACCCATTTCTTCATGGGCAAACACGGGCTGAATATTTCCTTTAGCTTGGCCCTGTTGCAGCGCGCTGTAGAGCTCGCCATAGGCAATGGTGATCGGGGATGCACCATAGGCCTTGTAGGTGGAGCGCAACAGGCTATTGTCCATAACCCGGATAGCTAGGTTGTTCATATCAGCAGGGGTCTCGATGGCTTTGTTCGAGGTCCACACCTGATAGCCTTCGGCCAGCTCAGCCAGCGGTACCAGTCCCCGTTTACGGAACGATTGCTGCCATGGCTCGCTGTCAATAAACTCTGGAGAGTTGAGCACTTTAACGGTCTCCAGCTGATCTTTGGGCATGACAAAGTTCAGACTGAGCAACTGACTCTCTGGTACGGTTCCGCCCAAAGCACCAGAGCCAAAACCGATCTGGATAGCACCGCCTTGGATGGCATCGTACAGCTCAGAGTAGCTGGAACCCCATTTACCATAGGGCAGCAGTTGCACGGTGATATCACCGCTACTTTTTTCTTCTATGAGTTCCTTGAATGCTTCTGCATATTTTGCTTGGACGCTGCCCTCAATTTCCTCGAGGCCAAATCGCCATGTTTCTGCGCTTGCAGCGCCAGTCGCTGTGACAAGACCAAAGACTGCAGCAACGCACAGCTTTTTATAGAACTTCATAATTTCTCCTTCAGAATGCTCTGATTTTTATTTTTTATTGCATGGAACGTGTTGATTCGTTTCCCAGCCTATGTAGCGTTAAAGCTGGCTGCTCTTTATATTTTTCAGAATCTCCCTTTGCTTAGATATGTCTGCACTTTAAACAGCTGTAACCGGCTCGGTAAAGTTGCGATCTAGCGGCCCAAACAGCATTACGATTAGCGTAACCATGGCAAACATATGTATTGATGGCAAGAAAACTACAATGATTATTCTTTTTGCAGAATGTTTGTTTAGCAAAGTTTAAACAACTTCACAGCGCGCTTTGCTATCAACAAACCGGCCCAGCGCAAGGTCTTTTACAAGCTGTTTGGCCAACGCTGGAAAGGCAAAGAAAAGCTGTAGGTTTACGGTATTGCGTGGCGGTAGGCTCTACAGACCCTAGAGTTTGCGCAAACTTACACCAACGAACTAAAGCCTTGGCGGCATATTCTGCTAATATCGTGCGCTAAAAATC
Organism: Denitrificimonas caeni; assembly: GCF_905120345.1. Lineage (GTDB taxonomy): Bacteria > Pseudomonadota > Gammaproteobacteria > Pseudomonadales > Pseudomonadaceae > Denitrificimonas > Denitrificimonas caeni_A. The sequence goes on from NZ_CAJHOA010000005.1 coordinate 19,382, forward strand.
ATGCTGGAGACTATAATGCGAATCAAAAAATGGCTGCTACTCAGTGCTGCTTGTTTAGCTTTTAGCGCTACATCGACTTTTGCTGAAGAAACCCGTGAGTTTTCTGTTTCAACCGTTTTATCCGAAGCTTTCCCGTGGGGGCAAGCGGCTGTTAAATGGGCTGAGCTGGTAGAGGAGCGTTCTGAAGGTCGCATTACTCTAAAAATTTACCCGAATGCACAGCTGGTATCCGGCGATCAGACTCGCGAGTTTTCTGCGATGCGCAGTGGTTTAATTGATATGGCGGTGGGCTCCACTATTAACTGGTCGACCCAAGTGCCTGAAGTCAATCTGTTCTCCTTACCTTTTTTAATGCCGGATAACGCCGCTGTCGATGCGATTACCCAAGGTGATACAGGAAAAATGGTATTTGATGCCATTGAAAAGCGTGGCGTTGTGCCTTTGGCTTGGGGTGAAAATGGTTTTCGTGAAATTTCCAACTCTCGCGGTGTATTGACCGAGCCAGCCGACCTGAAAGGCTTAAAAGTACGCGTGGTAGGTTCACCGTTATTTTTAGATACCTTTAATGCTTTAGGCGCTAACCCAACTCAAATGAGTTGGACTGATGCCTTACCAGCACTCACCACCGGTGCGGTTGATGGCCAAGAAAACCCGCTGGCGGTGTTTGATGTGGCCCGTGCTGATCGTGCCAACCAGAACTATCTGACACTGTGGCACTACATGAATGATCCGTTGATTTTTGGTGTGAGCAAACGTGTGTGGTCAACGCTCTCTGCAGATGATCAGGCTCTGCTTAAGCAAGCGGCGATTGATGCCGGTGCTTGGGAAATCGAAAAGTCCCGTTCTGAGTTAGATGACACTCTGCAAGCGATCCGTGAGCGTGGTGTCGAAGTGACTGAGCTGACACCTGAGCAGCATCAGGCGTTTGTTGATGCGACGCAAAAAGTCTATGAGAAATGGACGCCGCGTATCGGTAAAAAACTGGTTGATAGCGCGCAAGACGCCATTAAAAACCGTTAATATCTACTCACTCTAAAACCCAGTCTCGGTACCTCTAGCCGGCGCTGGGTTTTGCTCTCTCTGGTTGCGATTATTTATGTCAAAGAAACGAATTTCCCTCGAATCTTGGCTGGGCATCATCGCTTTGGCTGCGATTAGTATTATCAGCCTGGCTAACGTTGTCGTGCGCTATACCACTAATGCATCTTTTGCGTTTACTGAAGAATTTTCGGTGTTTTTAATGGTGGTACTGGCTTTTTCCGGTGCGGCAGTTGCGGCACGCAGTAATGAACATATTCGTATCACCCTGTTAGAAAACTATTTGGGTTTAACGGGGCGTCGTATTGTTTATGTTCTGCAGTGGCTCGGTACATTGTTGGTACTGGGCTTGGTGGTTTGGTATGGCGCATTGCTCACCTATGAAGAATACTCTTGGGAGTCACTGTCACCGGGATTGGGCTACCCCACTTGGATTTATCTGATTTGGCTGCCTGTATTAGCCAGCGCCATTATCATTCGCTGCACACAAAACCTCTTTGATCGTTTACGTCATGGCGATCCGCAGATAGGGGAAGAGCAATGAGCCCTGATATCTGGATGCTACTGATTTTCGGAGCTTGTTTAGTTTTAGGTATGCCGGTAGCTTTTGCTTTAGGTTTGGGTGGCGCCGCAGGCATTGTTACCGGCCTGTCACCGGATATGCTGGCGACACTGGGTACCAACACCTATAACAGTATTGCCAAGTACCCGCTGATTGCGATTCCATTGTTTATTTTGACTGGGATTATTTTTGAACGGGCAGGGGTGGCGGCCAGTCTGGTTAATTTTGCCCAATCCTTGATTGGCCGCAGACATGGCGGCTTAGCGCTGGTTGCGGTATTGGTCTGTTTGATTATGGGTGGTATGAGTGGCTCAGGGCCTGCCGATGCTGCGGCAGTGGCGATGGTGATGTTGCCCAGCATGACTAAAGCGGGCTATCCGCGCCCGTTCTCGGCCTCTTTAATTGCCGCAGCCTCGTCTACGGCGATTCTTATTCCACCGTCCATTGCGCTGATTTTGTACTCAGTGATGATGCCAGGTTTAGATTTACGTGCTTTATTTGCCGCAGGTTTATTTCCAGGTTTATTAGCCGGTGCATCGTTGCTAGTGCCGGCTTACTTCTTGGCCAAACGTAATGGTTGGGAAACGGTGAAGAGCACTGATGAAGAGCTGCCATCGATTCGAGCTAGTTTTGTTAAAGCTATTCCTGCTTTATTAGCGCCGGTGATTATTTTAGGTGGCTTACGCTCTGGCCTATTTACCCCGACTGAAGCAGCAGTTGTTGCGGTGACCTATGGTTTATTGATTGGTACTTTCGTGTACCGACAGCTGAACTGGTCTGGCTTACTTGAGATGTTTAATGATGCAGTAAAAATCTCTGGCATCGTGTTAATTATTATTTCGTTAGCCGGTATTTTTGCTTGGGCTGGCACGACGTTAGGCACCTTTACCCGCTTAGCTGATGTCATCCTTTCCATCTCTGACAGCTCACTGGTCTTACTGTTATTAGTCATGCTACTGGTGTTGTTGGCGGGTATGTTGTTGGATGCCATTTCCATCTATTTAATTTTGACACCGATCCTCGTGCCATTAATCCAACATTTTGGATGGAACCCCGTTTGGTTTGGTATTTTACTGGCGATGAATATCGCCATCGGCCAGTTCACTCCACCGGTGGCGATTAACCTGATGGTCACAACCAAGGTCGCCAATATACGGCTGGAAGAAACCTTTGGTTGGGCGATGCTATTTATGGTCACCATGTTTAGTGCGCTATTGCTGGTCTTGTTCTTCCCGCAAATTGCGCTGTGGCTGCCAGAGTATTTGGGTTACTCCACAACCTAAAGCTAATCTCCGTCTACTGGAGTAAACAGTTTAGAGGCTAGGGAGATTCAAGATGAAGTGGGTGTTGAACTATCCCAAAAGATAAATATAACGCGCAGTCTCGAAAGAGGTTGCGCGTTTTTGTTTGTTAAATAAGCAGCGCAAGCAGAGTATTAACATTAGAGTTGTGTATATAACAACTGAGGACAAAGGATATGTCCAGTCGCGCCATACAAAATCTGTTTGCTTGTTACTCTGAGCAACTGAAGAATACCAAGCAACTGCTTAAAAACCTCAAAGCGATTGGTGCATTAACTTATTGCCGTACACCGGTGTTGGCTGCCAGTTATTATCGCTGCAAATCAAATCATGCCGAGATAGAGCAACTTCATTCGTGTCGCCATCGCAGCTGTTATGTCTGCGCCCATAAACAACGCCTTGATTGGATTGAGAAGCAAAAGGCGCGACTGCTTAATGTGCCGCACTTTCATGTGATTTTCACCTTGCCACATGAGTACTGACCGCTGTGGCGTTATAACGAAGCACTATTTGCTGGGATTCTATTTAAAGCGAGCCAAGAAATATTACAAAAACTGCTAGGGCGGAAGCGCTATGGTGGTGTCACACTAGATATTTTAATGGCACTGCATACGTGAGGGCGACAGCTCACACTTAGTGTTGACTGGCTATCGATGGTAGTTTATTGCAAGACCTGTGGTGGGCCAGCGCAGTTAAGTCGTCGCTGGTGGCCACGTCGGTCAAAAGGAATTTCCATTAATAAAGAAACGCTGAGCACTTGTGTCAGCAACTCTGTACAACAAGTCGATGAACCGCCCCTTGTGGGTGGTTTTTACAATACGTCCTAAGGTTTCGAGTGATTTTTTTGGGCGAGGCAAGGACGGTTATCTAAGTTTTATGTTTTCTTTACGGCATCTGTTAAATGGTGCTATTAATGACACCTGTTCGGCTTTGGAGTATGTGTCATGTAAGTAAAGTTTTCAGAAGATGTCGTCCCTCTTTCAGATCTAAAGATTAACCAGGGAAAGGTGGTTAATCGAACTCAGGATACACGTCGCCCAATCCTGCTTACGAGCCGTGGTCGTGGCGTAGCTGTTGTTCAATGGCTTGAGGAATTCGAGAGAACTGCTGAGGAACTTCGGTTCGTTAAGGCCGTAGCGTGTTGGCTCTGCTCACCGTTGACAGAAGCGCTAAATTTCAAGGCAGGACTGTGCAGAAATCACGAAAGCTAAAAGACTACTTGATAGAAAGGCCTAAACCGCAAGGTATAGATGTTCTTTGTGGTTTAAAGCATTTCGCAATTATTACTTACGCTGTTCCTGTTGATAGGTTTAAAGGGTTGTTCCCCGAGCGCTTTCAGTTGGATAGCGTTGAAGTAAAGGGTCAAGAAATGGGATTGATATCAGTCGTTCCACTTATTAATGTCGATTTTACTTCAGCTGTCTTTCCATTCCCCAAATTTACCATGGGGCAAACAGACTATCGGATTTACATTGTCGATCCTGAAAGGGGTGAGCGCTGTGTATGGTTTCTTGGTACAACCCTTGATTCTTGGACATTAGCGGTACCGCGATATGTATGGAATATGCCTTGGCACGCAGGAAAGATCACGTTCGATTGCAGCTTAAATGAAACAACTGGCTTATACGAAAAGTACCGCATGGAAACCTCATCTGCTTGGGCTGAAGCTTCGGTTGAATTGGTTCAATCAGAGTCTGACGCATTTGATTTTCCAGGCTTCCCTGATATTGAGTCAGCTCTGGTCTATCTTACCCATCCTCTCGCTGGGTTTTATTATCGAAGAGACAATAAGCTCGGTACGTATCGGGTATGGCACAACGAGTTGCAGGTTAAGCCTGCTAAATTGCGCTCAGCAAATTTCAAGCTTTTATCTGATCTCGGTATCGTCAAAGAAGCAGAGCAACAATCACCTTACAGTGTCTTAATCGAGCCAATAAATGAATTCACTATTTACTTGCCGCCAACTGTTGTTGGGTGAGAGTTTAGCCCGTCCGTCAATTATGTGTGCTTTACGTCGTTTACGCCGGAGCAAACGAAACGTATTGCTAACGGTAATGCAAAACTGACCCACCTGAAGCAAAATAATCGTCAAATTCTAAGTGGATACGGCGGTGTGTTTCTGATGCTAACTCAGGAGTTATTAGTGGATATTCATGTACGTCACCAGCGATTTTTTGAGTGCGTACTCAATATTGAACTGGATGGACGCATGCAGCGCAGCCAAGACATGCTATTAAAAACATCAGGCATGCCAGCTATTAAGCACTTTGAAGACTATGATTTTAAGTTTGCTAGCGGAGTACCCCGCAAGCGTTATGCGCAAGGCAGTATTATTGTGACCAGTAACTTGCAGTTCTCACAGTGGTCCACGGCTTTTGCTGATGAGCAAACATTAAGCATGAGGCGCTAAAGTGGGGGCATCAGTTGGTTGATCTTAAGGAAACATCGAGGGGGTCAAGCTAAGCTTTGTTGTCGATGGTCAGATAAAAACGACCAACGCAGATTTAGTGGTGGGTGCCGATGGCATTCGCAGTGCAGTGCGTCACTTGGTTTTAGGTGATGATGCGAGTTCATTAGGCTATCTGGATTGCATCGTTATCTTGGGGATTTGCCCACTCAGTGCGCTCAGTGATATCGACAGTGATTGGCTCGATTCAGCTACTGTATTTCAAACCGCCAACGGCCATGAGCGCATCTATATCAAATGGCGTTTCTGCTGCCAATACATGTGTTTTTCCCCCGCATGCCGAGACTTTACTTTTGCTCGCTATGCCTCTCTCTTTAGCGGTTTTAGCGGGTGATTTTATACAAGCTAAAGCGTCTTCAATTTGTTATCGTTGAGCTTGAGTGAGCATCGGTAAATATTTTTTATGTTGGTTCTGGTGACAATGCATTGGGGTCATTAGAGTTTAAATAGTGTTGTTTTTTGAATTATTTTTAATAAGTTTATAAGTTTTTTTTGAACTTTAAGTTGTGAAAGGGTGTTTATGATAAATATTAAAAATAAAAAATTTAAAAAAGATATTTTTTCAATAATCATAGCTATGATTTTTTCTTTGTTGATATTTTACTTTTTTGTTGTTTTTCAAAAAGAAGAGATAACGTCTAGTAGTAATTTAGAGCGTTTTAATGCTTTGAGTAAATTAACAGATATTGCTAATGATTTAGAGAGAGAGATTCAAAGCTCAATTGTGTACACGGATTTCTTTTCAATTATTATTTCGTATAACCCTGATATAAAACCTGAGATTTTGGAGTTGTACTCTTCTTTAGCATTAAAATATAACAAAAATATTAAGAGTGTTCAGTTTGCTCCAAATGCAGTTATTCAAACTGTTTATCCGCTGGCTGGAAATGAAGCTGCAATTGGGCATGATTTGCTCGGTGATCCAGCTCGAGTTGAATTAACGCAAAAAGCTATAGATAAAAGAGTGGTTGTTTTACAAGGTCCAGTTCTTGCTAAGCAAGGCGGTTTTTTACTCTTTAACAGAAAAGCTATTTTTATTGAAAAAAATAATGTGGAGCAGTTTTGGGGATTGGCTGTGGTGGCTATCGATTTTGATAAGATACTTGAAAAGTATCAGACCAGTCTAAATGATGTTAACTATCTTTTTTCATTGAGATCAAACAATGAAAATGTTAAAGAAAATCTTTTTGGTGTTGTTGATATTTTTGACAAAAAATCAATAATAAAGAAAATTAAACTTCCAGAGGTGACTTGGGAGCTGGCTATTTATCCTAAGGATGGCTGGAAAGATGAACAAGGTTTCTTTAAATACTTTAATGCGTTTTTTTATTTTATATTTTTTATAATATTTTTACTTTTATACTTAACTGTTAAGAACTATTTAGAGAAGCTCGATGACTTGAAGCTAGACACATTGACAGGAACTTTAAATAAAAAGGCTATTAAGAAAATTGTAAATAGGAAATTAAATAATGAAAGTAATCCATTTTATTTTTTATTAATAGATGTAAATGATTTTAAGTCGATTAACGATAACTTGGGCCACTATGTTGGAGATTGCGTACTGATTAAAATAGCTTCTAGAATTGGTCAAACGCTAAGGCTCGGAGATTCTATATCAAGATTTGGCGGTGATGAGTATATTGTTATTTTAGATAATTTAAAAAACGATGAATTGTTAGACGAGATTATAAAAAGAATGAGTCGAGTGATTTCAAAGCCAATTATTGTTGATGGGTACTCTTTGAACGTAACTGTTTCGATTGGCTGTGCAAATTATCCAAGTGAAGCGACGAGCTATAATGAGCTGTATAAAATTGCAGACAAGAAAATGTATGAATATAAAAATAAAAATAAAATTAAGCTTAAAAGTACTTATGAAAAATATGATGAAGAAAGGCTAAATGATTAATTTTTAATAGTGCGTATTTTAAGCACTATGATGCTGCATAAGCTTGATGATCTGTGCTGTTGTATATATTTAAATATCTTGGCGGCTACGCGGTCATGCTCAAGGTGGAGTTAGCGCAGGCTTACTTAACGCGCGCTTAGCGGGTGCTCGTGCCACATAAAAAAGCCGCTAACTCAGTAGCGGCTTACAGAAAACCAAAGTTTAAGTTGTGAGTTCGCGGCGGATTATTTCGGCACCAGCGCTTAAGGCATTGAGCTTGCCTCGGGCCACAGCACGCGATAAAGGCGCCATACCGCAGTTGGTTGAAGGATAGAGTTTGTCGGCATCCACAAATTGCAGTGCTTTGCGTAGCGTATCGGCGACTTCTTCTGGCGTTTCAATGCGATTGGTGGCTACATCAATGGCACCGAGCATCACTTTTTTGCCGCGTATCAGTTCAAGTAGATCGATGGGGACATGCGAGTTTTGGCACTCTAACGAGATAATATCCAGATTAGACTTTTGCAGCCTAGGAAAGACTTCTTCATACTGGCGCCACTCGGAACCCAAGGTCTTTTTCCAATCGGTATTGGCTTTAATGCCATAGCCATAGCAAATGTGCACGGCCGTTTCACACTTCAGACCTTCGACGGCTCTTTCTAGCGCGGCAATGCCCCAGTCATTCACCTCATCAAAAAACACATTAAATGACGGCTCATCAAACTGGATAATATCCACACCTGCCGCTTCTAGCTCTAGGGCTTCTTGATTGAGGATGGCGGCGAATTCCCACGCTAATTGTTCACGGCTTTTATAGTGGGCGTCATACAGCGTATCGATCATGGTCATTGGACCGGGCAGGGCCCATTTAATCGGCTGATTGGTGTGCTGACGTAAAAATTTGGCATCTTCAACAAACACTGACTTTTTTCGACTCACGGCACCGACCACGGTCGGCACGCTGGCATCGTAACGGTCACGAATTTTAACCGTTTGACGCTTTGAAAAATCGACACCATCAAGGTGCTCAATAAAGGTCGTTACAAAATGTTGGCGGGTTTGCTCGCCATCACTGACAATATCAATGCCTGCTTGTTGTTGCTCGTGCAACCACACTCGTAACGCATCCTGCTTACCTTCAATTAATTGCTCGCCTTCTAATCGCCAAGCTGACCAGATGGTCTCAGGCTCTGCCAGCCAAGATGGTTTAGGCAAGCTGCCTGCGGTGGATGTGGGTAGTAAAATGCTCATAGTAGATTCCGTATTAAGGAAGCGCTGAATAATTACCACCCTGACTGCCTCGGCAGCATTATTCAGTGCCTCCTTCAATTCTTGTAAGTTATAAAGCTCAAATTCAGGCAGCGTATTTAGCAGACCATCGCTCAAGTATGGCTTGATAGGGTTTGATGAAGTGTTCTTCAGTAAATTTCCCTTGCGCAATCGCGAGCTGGTTACGTTCTTCGCGGTCATAGACAATTTGCGTTAACGAGTGATCTTGGTTGTTTAAACTGGGTTGGTAGCATTTTCCTGCCGCCGCGTTGGCATTATAAATTTCAGGGCGGTAAATCTTTTGAAAAGACTCCATGGTACTAATCGTGCTGATCAACTCAAGATCAGTGTAATCATGCAGTAAATCACCAAAGAAGTGAAAAGCCAGAGGTGCTGCGCTATTAGGCGGCATAAAGTAGCGAACCGCTAAGCCCATTTTTTTGAAATACTGCTCAGTTAACGATGATTCATTGGGCTGGTATTCAAGACCTAATACCGGATGCTGATTCCCCGTTTGATGATAGATCTTATTATCTGAAACGCTGAGGCAAATCACTGGTGGTTTAGTGAAGTGTTGTTGGTATGTCTCTGAATTGACAAAGCTTTTGAAAATATTGCCATGCAGATCGCCAAAATCATCGGGGACACTAAATTGAGGTTGCCCTTTATTATGATCTAGCAGCCGTACGCTAAAATCATAATCTCGCACATAAGAGGAAAAGTTATTGCCGACCACGCCTTCTATGCGTTTGTTGGTGAGGTGATCAACAATATGTGTTTTGAGTACTTCAATGGCAGGAAAACGACTTTCATTGCCTTGGTTATCAATCTCCATCTCAACAGAAACAATTTCCAGCTCAACGGAATAACGATCGGCTTTGGGGTTATCCCAGTGCGCTAAGGCATTGAAGCGATTGTTAATCATCTTTAAAGTATTGCGCAAGTTTTGTTGACGGCTCTCGCCTCTAGCCAAATTAGCAAAGTTGGTCGTCGCTCGCGTATTGTCTGATGGATGATAATTTTCATCGAAATCAATGCTGTTGATAGCAAATGTAAAGTCGTTACTCATGATGTTCTGGTATCCAATTCCTGCGATAAAACCTGAATGTAAGCGTGCTGTTGCTGGACTCCGCTAGCTCTCCTTGCCAGCAGTCTGCAGCACCTGTTCAGGTTTGTACGCCTTAATAATTAACTGTGATGTCTCTAGTGGCCTAGAGCTAAGAATGGATACATTTATACGTGGATAGTGACATGAACAAAAATGATCTTATTTCAATCGGTACATGAGAATAAGTCATGACGGGCTGTTATCCAGCATTTTCTTGCGTCAACAGCCTTGCATTTTTAGCGATAAAAGCCGAAGCGCCGCACGCAGACATCAACATCAAACGCTTGACCGATGGCAATTACGGCAACGCTTTTGATATCGGCAGGCTGCAGCTCAGCATCGGTACGGTGCGCCTGCAGTTGTTCGTAGGGCACTATAAACCGAGTCCATTGCGGCTCCACCGACAAGGTGCAGCGAAAGGATTGCCAAGGTCGGTTCAGTTGAGTCGTTTTCACATGCAGATTATAGTCGTGCATGCTGCCGTACAGCTCAATAAATAAGCCTTTGTAGTCAGCACGCAACTCGCTCGGCTCAATATCAAGTTTCATCTGCACAAAGCCGCCGTTGTTATCCAGGCGGGTGCGGCCGACTAAACAACTGCAGTTTGAGCTATCGCGCTGTTCTTGGTGCAGTTCTGCGCTGGACACGCCACCCATCACTTGGTCGCTGATTATAGTCCAAGGTGAAGGCTGATCTGGAGCGGATCGATACAGATCAATCAGTTGCTCCTCTGCGACGGCGGGGCCTTGGATTTTGATATTTTCATGCATAAGCTGCAAGCTCTCTTGGAAAAAAGGCAGAAATTCCGACCCTTCAAATCACCTCAACAGCCGGAACAGATTGATTAACAGGCTAGCAGGTCAGGGTATTTGTTAGTATGACTGTTTTTCATCCTCATGATATTAAGCACTGCCCAATGAATGCACCTTTTACACTGCGGCCTTACCAGCAGGAAGCCGTGGATGCCACTTTAAAACACTTTCGTAAATCCGATCAGTCGGCGGTGATTGTCTTGCCCACCGGCGCTGGCAAAAGTTTGGTGATTGCTGAATTGGCCCGTCTGGCTCGACGTAAAATTCTGGTGTTGACTCACGTAAAAGAGTTGGTTGAGCAGAATCACGCCAAATACGAGAGTTATGGCGTAGTCGGCGGCATTTTCTCTGCTGGGTTAAGCCGTAAGGAAAACCGCCATCAGGTCACCTTTGCTAGTGTGCAGTCGGCGGCGGCGAATCTTCAGCAGTTCAAAGATGAATATTCCTTAATCATCATCGATGAGTGTCATCGGGTCAGTGGCGAGGAGGACAGTCAGTATCAGCGGATTATTGAGCAACTGCGGCAGCAGAATAAAGGCCTGAAAGTGCTGGGGCTGACTGCCACGCCCTATCGTTTAGGCATGGGCTGGATTTATCGCTATCACTATCGGGGCTTTGTCCGCAGCGAAGAGGATAAGCCTTTTGTCCACTGTATTTATGAGCTGCCGTTGATTTATATGATCAGCCGCGGTTATCTGACCAAGCCTGAGTTGGTTGATGCCGCGGTGGCGCAATACGATTTCTCCGCGCTGGCGCAGAACCGCTTTGGCGAGTACGCAGAAAAAGATGTGAATGAGCTGCTCGGTAAACATCAAAGGGTGACTCGCGCCATTATTGAACAGGTGATGGAGTTAGCGCTTGAGCGCACAGCAGTGATGATCTTTGCTGCCACCGTGGATCACGCCAAGGAGATTACTGGCTATTTGCCGCACGAGCAGACCGCTTTGATTACCGGTGCGACCGATCAGCGTGAACGCGATGAGCTGATTCAGCGCTTTAAGCAGCGGCAATTAAAATATCTAGTGAATGTCTCGGTACTCACCACCGGCTTTGATGCGCCGCATGTGGACTTTATCGCCATTTTACGCCCGACTCAGTCGGTCAGTTTGTACCAGCAGATTGTCGGCCGTGGCTTGCGTCTGGATGAAGGCAAGAAAGATTGCTTGGTGATTGATTACACTGGCAATAATGTCAATTTGTATCACCCCGAAGTCGGGGAGAAGAAACCTAACTCTGATAGTGAACCGGTGCAGGTGTTGTGCCCAGGTTGTGGTTTTGCCAATATATTTTGGGGCAAAACAGACGGTGAAGGGCAGGTGACTGAGCATTACGGCCGCCGTTGTCATGGCTTGCTGGAGTCTGCTGAGGAGAATGAGACAGCTGCGCAGTACCAACGCCCTGAACAGTGCGATTACCGCTTTCGCTTCAAGGAGTGCCCGCACTGCGGCAGCGAAAATGATATCGCCGCGCGTAATTGCCAACACTGTAAAAAAGCCATTATTGATCCGGATGATCAACTGCGCGATGCGCTCAAGTTGAAAGATGCCATGGTGATTCGTTGCGCGGGGATCACTCTAAATGCTAATGACAGCAATCACGCGAGCAAACTGAAAGTCACCTATCACGCTGAGGATGGCGAAGAGCTGAGTGAATCCTTTGATTTCAACAAGCCGGCGCAGCGTAATGTTTTCAATAAGTTGTTTGGCCGACGCTTAGCCAATAGCCAAGCGCCGCAAGAGTTCAGCACGCTAGAAGAGGTGGTGGCTGTGCAAAGCTTACTGCCAGCCCCAGATTTCGTTATTGCTCGCAAACACAAGCACTATTGGCGGGTACAGGAGCGGATTTTTGATTACCAAGGTCACTATCGTAAGGCGAATGACAGGTAAAGCTGGCTCCAACGCTGTGGAGCATCCCTTCTTTCTGCAAGCTATGAGCACGTTTCAGTCATGGCAAGAGGGCGATGACGTGGTGGTTTTTCCTTGTTAACGCTAAACGCTTAGACTTTTTTAGCCGTTGGGCACGGGCTTGCAAAACTTAGCCGCAAGTAGAGAAATGACTCATCACGCATTGCAGCGAACTGGCTATTATCATTTACCTGTGGCTAAGAAGTAGTAACATAAAGGTCATCTTTTCAAAAAATAAGTGAAGACCATGACAGTTGACCTAAATAGCCGTTACGGCTTAACACCTACGCATAGTGAAGTCGTGGACGCGTGCAAAATTATTGAGCCATGCACCGCCTTAGATATGGGCTGTTCCAATGGACGTAATGCGTTGTACCTAAGCCAACGTGGCTTTGACGTCACCGCCGTAGACAGCAACCCCGGTGCGATTGATATGCTGCAGCAAATCATTGGCGAGGAAGGCATTGCTAACATTAAGGCGCAGGTCTACAACATCAATAACGCTAAGCTTACTGCAGACTATGGCTTTATTGCCTGCACCGTAACCTTAATGTTTCTCGATCCTGCGCGAATTGATGCGGTGATTGCCGATATGCAAGAGCATACGTTGCCCGGCGGTTATAACCTGATTGTTTGCGCGATGAGTACTGCAGAGAACCCATGTCCAGTCCGTTTCCCTTTTACTCTTAAAGCAGGGCAGTTACGTGACGCTTACGCGGGCTGGGAGTTTGTTAAGTACAATGAAGATGTCGGTACGATGCACAATGGCGCGCAGATGCAGTTTGCCACCCTGTTGGCGCGTAAACCTGACTAGTTAAATGAATTGAGCCCAAGTTTTCGACGTTAGTGATAGAGATTATTTGATGACAAAGACAGTAGTGGTGTTTGAGTATGAGAAAGAAACCAAAAATAGTGTTCGCTATAAGGAGGTTCCTGAAGCAGGAACAGCGCCTATCGTAGGTACTTTGTATGTGCAGAAGTGGTTTGCCGGTGATAGCAAAGCTCTTGAGGTCACGATTGATAAAAAAGACTAACGGGCTCAACATTATTTTGGCGCAGACGGCTTATCCCAATAAGTATAATTGCAGCTAACAACGGCAGACACCTGGAGATTTTAATACTCTGGCTGCGACACGATTTAAAATCAAGAGCAACAAGACATGAAAAAAATGATTCACACTGTTTTTCAGCGCCATTGGAATCCTTATGTCGTACTGCTCATTGCTGGCGTGCTCAGTGCTTTGTACTTCGGTTTGACGTCAACGGTTTGGGCGGTAACCGGTGAGTTTACTCGGCTCGGCGGTGATATTTTACTGCTGCTGGGCGTCGATGCTTCTGCTTGGCAATATTACGCTATGGTCGGTCTGCACGGCACAACGTGGAGCCGTCCTGATGGCTGGATTGTCTGGGGGATGTTTATCGGTGCGCTGATGATGGTGCTCTTGAGTAATAGTTTTAAGATCAGACTTCCACAACACAAACGCCGTTATCTGCAAGGATTGGTTGGCGGCATCATTGCCGGATTTGGTGCGCGTTTAGCATTGGGTTGTAACTTGGCTGCGTTCTTTACCGGGGTGCCACAGTTTTCTTTGCATTCATGGATTTTCATTGTCGCGACTGGAATTGGCACCTTTTTCGGAGCGAAGCTGACGAAAATGCCTTGGTGGAAGGGTCGTCCTTCTTTAGTGCGCGGTGCTGCACAACCGTCTAAGGTCAAAACGCGGATTATCCAGCCGTATGTAGGCGCTGCTATTGCCATTGCTTACCTTGGCTTGATTCTGTACTTTTTTGTTACGGGGCAAAAAGCGCTCGGTTTAGGTGCTCTGTTTGGTCTGGCTTTTGGCATCCTCATTGAGCGTGGGCAAATCTGTTTTACGGCCGCCTTCCGTGATCTGTTTCTCGTTGGTCGCAGTCTGATGGCGAAAGCAATTATTGTCGGGATGGCCGCTAGTTCGGTATTAACCTTCATTATTATTGCAATCTATGGCTTAACGCCGATTACTCAAATTGCTGCGCTCAGCACGCTGGTGGGCGGTGTGTTGTTTGGCTTGGGTATTGTCATGGCTTCGGGGTGTGAAACTGGCATGATGTATCGACTTATGGAAGGGCAGGTGCTTTTCTTACCGGTCTTTGCCGGCAATATTATTGGTGCAACCTTGCTGGCTTATGCCTGGGATCATCTAGGTATTTATAATACCTTGGTCAGTGGGGGGGCAAAAATAAACTTGGTGGATACTATGGGTCCAGTCGCTGCCATTCTCAGTACACTGGCCATGCTTGGGATACTGTATGCCTTAACGGTCGCTCGGGAAAAAAATTATCATCATCATTTCGAATTAAAAAGAGCAGTGAAATAACATGCAAACCACTAAAGAAGCTGATTTCACCCTTGATCTGCGGGGAGAATCTTGTCCCTATCCAGTGATCTACACACTAGAAGCATTGGAAGGCATGAATAAAGGCGAGCTTTTGCAAGTCATCACGGATTGTCCTGGCTCTTTTCGCAATGTTCCCGAAGAAGCGCTCGCGCATGGCTATACCTTTGCTCAAGAACCTATCAAAAATGGCCAGGAGTATCTTTTTTATATTTACGCGTAATCAAAGTAGGTGTCAGCACTAAGCAGCTACTTTTCCAGCGGGCTCAAGCGAGCGCATTGGACATCCCCTAAATCAAAAATCATATAACCAGTACGAGATCACATGAAGCCTTTAACTAAACTCGCTAGAGCAATTATTCCCAACAACGGTGGTGAGTTGACTTTATTCCAGCGTGAAGATGAGTTCTCTATCCGGCTGTCCGGTGTGCGTGGAGAGTTGATGAATAGCCGAGTTTTTAACTCCGAGCAGGAGTTATCTAAACTGGGTTGTGCGCATCTTAAAAACACCGAGAACGCGCAAGTTTTAGTCGGCGGCTTAGGTATGGGCTACACCTTGGCGGCAGCACTGGAGTGTGTGACGGCCAGCTCACGGGTTACTGTGGCAGAACTGATCCCAGAAGTTGTGGAGTGGAATCAGGGGCCGTTAGGTGAATGTGCAGGCCGGCCGTTGGCAGATCAGCGCAGCCATGTGCGCTTGGGTGATATCGTTGAGTTAATCAAACAAGAACAGCCTGATTTTGATGCTATTTTACTGGATGTCGATAATGGTCCGGAAGGCATTACCCATAGCAATAATAACTGGCTGTATTCCACTACAGGTTTAGAGGCTTTATATAACAGTCTGCGCCCTGAAGGTATGTTGGCCGTATGGTCTGCAGGTCCAGATTCGATGTTTGTTATTCAACTGAAAAAAGCTGGGTTTAACGTCACCGTACAAACCGTGAGAGCTCGGCCTGGTAAAGGCAGTCGGCATACTATTTTTCTGGCGAAAAAGCCTTGGCGCTAGTTTGAAGCGCCGTTCTGATCAACGCTTAAGCGCTGTCGAGATTGACTCGAGTAGCGCTTTTTAGCGTGGAGCCTGATACCTGTTGAGCGATTTTAATTATTGGATTTCTAAGAGTTCTACGTCAAAAATCAGCAAAGATCCCGGTTTTATTTTTCCAGTTGCGCTATTGCCGTAGGCTAGGTTGGACGGGATAAAAAATTTAAATGTGTCACCCACTACCATTAATTGCACACCTTCAGTCCATCCTGCAATCACTCGATTTAAAGGGAAACTGATGGGTTCGTTACGTTCTACTGAGCTATCAAATACAGTGCCGTCTAATAGCGAGCCATGATAATGCACTTTTACTGTTGAGCTGGCACTTGGGTGAGTAGTCCCTTCGCCTTTTTTCAGTATTTGATATTGCAGACCTGAAGCGGTTTCGAAGACGCCTTCGTTAGCTTTGTTATTTGCTAAAAAATCACTCCCTATCGCGATATTTTCTGGTGCTATCTTTTTAGCATCTGAATTTCTCATGAAGTAAAAGACTACAAATGCAACGATTAAAGCCAAAAGAACAAATTTCATTAGTTATCCTATTAATGTTGGGACGTTTGTATTTTTACATGCGATTTTGAGGGAAGACTGGCTTACAGGCCATCTCTGTTAATTGATTGGTTGTTCGTCTATCGGGTGAGCAGCGCACAACAGTTGATTACAACGGACTTTTGTTACAGGTCGCCGCTCAACTTAAGGGATGGGTGAGAAGAAGATATCTTTTATTTTAGATCTTTTACAGTATTTGTACTGATCAGCAAATGGTGTGGAGCAACCCTTGAGGGGGTATCCACACCATTGTACGTTTTCATGTCAAAGTGTCACTGACTACTTTTCTTAGCCTTAGCTATTAATTGTAGACATCAAACACACCCAAAGCATGACCTAACCATAGATGCACCAACATACTGGCAATATAACCCAGCAAAATAACAGGGGTCCAGCGTAAGTGGCTCATAAAGGTGTAGTGACCACGTGCAGCACCCATCAGCGCAACACCGGCGGCAGAGCCCACAGACAGCAAGCTACCACCGACACCCGCTGCTAGGGTCACTAGCAACCAATGACCATGGCTAATTTCG
The DNA here is from genome assembly GCF_905120345.1 of Denitrificimonas caeni. Lineage (GTDB taxonomy): Bacteria > Pseudomonadota > Gammaproteobacteria > Pseudomonadales > Pseudomonadaceae > Denitrificimonas > Denitrificimonas caeni_A. The sequence continues at coordinate 36,236 of NZ_CAJHOA010000005.1, forward strand.
GGGTTCATTTCTAGTACGGCAAACATGACTGGAATGTTATCTACCACGGCAGAAATAAGACCAATACCAAATGCTGCCCACGATGCGCCTAGGCCGTCAAACAGGACAACAGAGACTAATTGCAAGTAGCCCAGGTAACCCAAACCACCGACACACATGACCACGCCATAGAAGAATAACAAGGTGTCCCACTCAGCACGGGCGACGTTTTTGAAAACATCAAAAGGAATCACACTACCTAAGTAGCTCAGTTGGCGCTGGTCGTGTTTTTCCTCGGCAACTGTACGCTTCTTGGCCAAAGACGATGGCAAGCTCATGCGGAGGAAGTAACCGAAGAACTGCAAGTAACCCAAACCAACCATCATGCCAAACACAGGTGGTAAGCCTAAGAACTGGTGACCACACACAGCAGTCACAATCGTCAGCAAGAACAACGCCATAATGCGACGAGCGCCACGCTTAAGTTCGACTTTTTCAGTGATGCTGTCAGGTTTTCCTTTAGGGATAAAGAACGTCATTATTATTGCGGGTAACGCAAAGTTAACCACTGCAGGTAAGAACAGATCAAAGAACTCTAAGAACTGAACCTTGCCTGCTTGCCATACCATTAGTGTGGTGATATCACCAAATGGGCTGAATGCGCCACCGGCGTTCGCGGCAACAACAATATTAATACAGCACATGGCAATAAAGCGTTTTTGACCTTCGGCAACCTTAAGTACCACAGCACACATCAACAAAGCTGTGGTTAAGTTATCTGCTACAGGAGAGATAAAGAAGGCCAGAATACCGGTCAGCCAAAAGAGGGTTTTATAACCAAAACCTTTTTGCACCATCCACGCACGTAAACCTTCAAAAACACGACGCTCTTCCATCGCGCTGATGTACGTCATCGCCACTAGCAAAAAGAGCATCAGCTCACTAAAATCAAGGAAGTTTTTGCTAAAGGCTGCACTTGTTGCCGCATGGTCTGTGCTAACAATTCCAACCAGAAGCCAAATAAGACCGGCACCTACTAAAACGGGCTTAGACTTACGCAGCTGTAGCTTTTCCTCAAGCACAACAATTAGGTAAGCAATAGCAAAAATAAAGACAGCCAAATAACCGGCAAGGGTCGATGTAGCATTTAAGTGGTTGACTGGCTCAGCAGATACACTGGCTAAAGCTGGCATCGATAAAAATGCTGCAGCAACAAATATAAACAAACTTCGTAACATAAATGTCTTCTCAAGATTGGCCAAATGGAGGTAGCTGCAAGGCAAGCGCTACGGATTGTTTTAAATGGTAACAAAATGTAAGACTTTACGCTTGAGGATCGTCAAGAAGTTTGAATTTTTAGTAAGAGAAACTCCTGCATCTCGACGCTGACTTTCGCTGAGAGGCCTTACAGCGCAGGGTTGTGAGGGGTTAGCCCTTATCAAACGTCATAGAAATAGGTGCTTTTAGTTCTGACAAGAGTTGACCGTTATTGTCGATCAGGTCGAGATAAAATTATGTACTAGCCTTTATATGGACGATGCGTATCTATAGTCCGTATAAAGGTACCGTTAACACCTCCCTTAAAATCGCTTTCGGTCACTGCTTGAATGTTTTTCAGGGCAGCGCTTAACGCAATGCTAGCCGTTAAAAGAGGACCGTTGTTGTATGCTTGAACGTCAGCAAGACCCCGCAAGATCTGCAAGAGTGCTAGACGTTTTTTTGGCTTTTTTGAAGCTGGGATTCACTTCATTCGGCGGACCTATTGCACATCTGGGTTACCTTAGAACTGAGTTTGTCGAGCGGCGCTGTTGGCTCAACGATAGTCAGTTTGGACACCTCTTAGCGATCTGCCAGTTTTTGCCTGGCCCTGCCAGTAGTCAGCTAGGATTTAGTATTGGTTTGCTGCGTGCGGGTTGGCTCGGCGGGCTTGTGGCTTTTTTAGCTTTTACGCTGCCTTCGGCTATTTTTCTGGTCGGGTTTGCGGCAGCGTTACCGCTTCTATCGGGTCCCGTCGGGCAGGCCAGCATACAAGGGCTAAAGCTAGTGGCTTGTGCCGTAGTTGCCGATGCGGTTCTGGGAATGTTCAAAAAGCTTTGTCCCGATACACCGAGAAAAATCATTGCTGTGTTAGCGACTATTGCTTTGCTCATCCTCGGGACTGCTATGGCTCAGTTGGCCGTGGTGGCGTTGGCTGCAATCGTCGGCGCGTTTCTTCTTCGCGGCAAAATGACATCCAATCAAACAAGCCAATTGCTAGTCCCCTTTGGGACGCGTACTGGAAGTGTTCTTATTGCGCTATTCGTTGGGTTGTTGATCGCACTGCCTATGTTGGCCACTTCAGAATCTGGATTGCTGTCTGTCGCTGAAGCATTCTATCGAGCCGGCGCCTTGGTTTTTGGTGGCGGTCATGTCGTTCTGCCATTGCTTCAGGATTCAGTTGTTGCTTCAGGCTGGGTTTCGTCCAATGACTTTTTAGCCGGTTACGGTGCATCACAAGCTATTCCTGGCCCCATGTTTGCATTCTCCGCCTATCTTGGCTCCGTCATTTCACCTGCTGACAACTCTTATGTCACAGCAGCAACGGCCTTATGTTTTATGTTTCTTCCTGGTTTGCTACTGATCGCTGGTGTTCTCCCATTTTGGCAAGTGCTCTCTCACAGCTCTGCAGCGAGCAACGCCATTGCTGGCGTTAATGCCGCCGTGGTCGGTGTGCTAGGTGCTGCTCTGTATGACCCTATCTTCACCGCAGGCATATCGAGTCTGACTGACTGGGTCATTGCGCTTGTTGCTTTTGGGATGCTAGTGGTATGGCGTGTTTCTCCGCTAGTGGTAATGCTATGGTGTGTTGTCGCCAGTGTTTTACCCGTTTTGCTGTAGATGTAAGCCATTGGCGATTGACAGCTACATTTTAGTAAGGAGTACAAGATGCACATCGGTGTCCTGACCATGACTTTTTCTCTACCTGGATGCGGCTCTCTAAAAGAAAAGCGCCAGCGTATCGGCGGCATGCATGAACGGTTCGGGCGCAACCCAGCGGTGGCGGTCTGCGAGAGTGGCGAACAGAACAAACACGATGCCAGCGAGTGGTCATTTGTGGTGGTGGCAAACTCCAAGCGTGAAGTCGAAGCGCAGTGCAGCCAAATCGAAGACAAGATACAGCGCAGCGTAGAAGGACGTGTGATAAACGTAACTCGTGAGCTTCTCTAATTAAATAAGAGCATTGATTCACTCAAAGATTTGACCACGCATCAGTAGGCTGGTTGAGATCGTGCATTGCTAATGCTATTTCTTGAGCGTTAGGTCTATGTTGTCTACAATGACGCACTTTTTATCGACGCTAGGTCAAACATGAACGACACGACAGCACTACCTGCTTTACCCGATCGTCTTTCGGGTCATCCGCAGAGCCCTCATCATGTGGCACAAATTTTTGAGAATAATATTGGTATTCGGATCAACGGCAAAGAGCGTTTTGATGTTGAGGAATATTGCATCAGCGAAGGTTGGGTGAAAATTGCTTCGCCTAAAGCGAAAGATCGTCGCGGCCAGCCGCTGATGATTACGCTAAAAGGAACTGTTGAAGCTTTTTATAAGTAAGTGATTTTTTAAGATTACTGATGATGGTGCTAAAAGGGTCTAGAGGCATTTAGACCCTTTGCATGATTAGATCGGTATATTACGAGCTTCGCCAGCCCCCAAGCCACAGCTTGCAAGACAAACAGTTCGTTTATCCTATGCTCAATAAAACCTCAAGGTGGTTAGCGCGCTAAAAAAACCTTGGGTACTCCGCCGTGTTGGGCCTTCAGTGCCCACGAAAGACCCGTCACACATTATACGTATTTCCCTAAAGATACTTTAGGTGGGGCACAGTCGGGCGCGGACAGCAAATAAACGCGCAGCCATCGGGGCTTATTAATTTTTATGCCGCCAGTGAGACATACATATGAGCCAAGCCATTAGCAATATCTTTGAGTTTTTAGCGGATGACATCAGCAACGAGCTGTTTGAAAATATTGTCACTGGGCAAAATATAAAAATAGAGCGAATCATATCCAAAGGCCATTCTTCACCGACGTCAGGCTGGTATGATCAAAGTGAAAATGAGTGGGTGATTGTGCTAAAGGGTCAAGCAAAAATAGAGTTTGAAAACCAAGCGCCTGTTCATTTGCTGGCTGGCAGTTACCTTAATATTCCTGCACACACTAAGCATAAAGTGGCTTGGACAGACCCAGATATCGAAACTATATGGTTGGCCGTCCATTATAAATAAGCGTTGCAACAGGTCGCGCAGTGGTGTGATTAATAGCATCGGCGAGTTAAGGCGTCAGTATGACTAAACGAGTTGATCTGCCTGAATGAGCTAGCCAGCGCAGCCGAACATGTGCACATTATAACTGTCCAATTTGTTCAGATTAGGACATCACAGATAAATAAACCTAAAGTAAGGTAGACGTAAGACTCAGAAAACAAACGAATGAGGATAAAAAGATGAGTAGTAATGCAGATATTAATATTCGCCCCGATTACGATCAAGTCATCCAAGATATCGCTGATTATGCATTAACTTTTCAAGTCTCCAGCGAAGAAGCGCTCGACACCGCACGTAACTGTCTAATGGATACACTCGGTTGTGGCTTGCTTGCTTTGCGCTTTCCCGAATGCACAAAACACCTCGGACCGATCGTGCAAGGCACTGTTGTGCCCAATGGCGCGCGAGTGCCAGGTACATCACTGACGCTCGACCCAGTAAAAGCGGCGTGGGACATAGGTTGCATCATTCGCTGGCTGGATTACAACGATACCTGGCTGGCCGCTGAATGGGGGCATCCATCAGACAACCTCGGTGGCATTCTGGCCGTGGCCGATCACTTATCTCAAGTGCGGCTATCCAATGGTGAGCAGCCTTTACTGATGCGCGACGTACTTGAAGCGATGATCATGGCGCATGAAATTCAAGGTGTGATTGCGCTAGAAAACTCGTTTAATCGGGTCGGCTTGTGTCACGTCTTATTAGTCCGCGTTGCCTCAACTGCGGTCGTCACGAAAATGATGGGTGGCAACCGAGAGCAAATTATGGCGGCCATCTCGCAAGCTTGGGTTGATGGCTCGGCACTGCGTACCTATCGTCATGCGCCTAATGCTGGCTCACGTAAATCTTGGGCGGCAGGCGATGCGACTTCAAGAGCGGTGCGTTTAGCCGACATGTCCATGCGCGGCGAAATGGGTATTCCTAGCGTATTAACCGCGCCACAGTGGGGCTTTTATGACGTCTCGTTCTCGAAAACTAATAAAGATCAAAAACTCAAACCTGAGAATGAGCGCCAGTTTTCATTTTCCCAAGACTATGGCTCGTATGTGATGGAAAATATCTTGTTTAAGATTTCCTTTCCTGCAGAGTTCCATGCGCAAACAGCTGCAGAGGCGGCGGTTATTTTACATCCTCAGGTTAAAGATCGCTTAGCGGATATCGACAAAATCGTGATTCGTACCCACGAGTCTGCCATTCGCATTATTTCAAAAACAGGCCCATTGGCTAACGCGGCAGACCGCGATCATTGTTTACAGTACATGGTTGCTGTGCCGTTGATTTTTGGCGACTTGATCGCTGAGCATTACGAAGATGATTTTCATCAGGCTCATCCGCGCATTGATGAACTGCGCAACAAAATGCAAATTGTCGAAGATAAACGCTTTACTGCAGAGTATTTAGAAGCGGACAAACGCTCGATTGCTAATGCTATTCAGGTGTTCTTTAAAGATGGCAGTTGCACCGAAGACGTAGTGGTTGAATACCCAGTGGGTCATCGCCGTCGTCGTGCAGAGGGGATTCCTCTGTTGGAGCTTAAATTTAAATCAAATCTAGCTACACGTTTTCCAAGCCAGCAAAGTGAAACGATTTTCACTCTGTGTAAAGATCAAACCACGTTGGAGGCCACACCAGTTAACCGCTTTATGGACTTGTTTGTTATTGCCTAGGTTTGAGCAAGAGTTTGGTTGACCCAGACTCTTGCATTGCAACATGACGGGTCATATTGTTAGGACTCACAATGAGCTGTGACTTTAGCTGTGAACAATTAACATAACGAATGGGGTCTAGGATGACTGATCAAAATGAGCATCGAATGGCAAATTACATGGCCTTAGAAACCGCCATAATAAATGGCGAGGAGGCGTTGGTGGAAAAGCTATTGGGCAACCGGCCCATGCTTGATATTGAAAGAAGCTACCTTCTTGATTTGGCCAATCTAAACAACAACCACACCATCATAAAACTACTTGAGAACCTTCCCATAAAGAAATAGCTCAGTGTCTCTGTGACTGACTTGAAGCGGCTGGGTGTTAAGCCGTGCGATTCATGGGTAAAATACCTCTCAGCCTGTATGCTGATGTTTGCACTGATGTCATTTTATGATGCTAAAGAGGGTAACTTGATGAGACTTTTACATACAATGCTGCGTGTGGGTGATCTGGATGCTTCGATTGCTTTTTATACTGAAGTGTTAGGCATGCAACTGTTACGTCGTCGTGATTATCCCGAGGGTAAGTTCACCTTGGCGTTTGTTGGTTATGGTGATGAAGCCAGTAACAGTGTGGTTGAATTAACGCATAATTGGGGCGTTGAAAAGTACGATTTGGGTGATGGTTACGGCCATATCGCTTTAGAAGTGAATGATGTCTATAAGGCGTGTGATGATATCCGTGCGCGTGGTGGAAAAATCACTCGTGAGCCGGGACCCATGCAACATGGTTCAAGTATTCTAGCTTTTGTTGAAGACCCGGATGGCTACAAAATTGAGTTGCTATCAGCGCAACGGGGTGACTAATCAGCACCTTGCATATAGCAATAAAAAAGGGCGTCTGTATTAACAGGACGCCCTTTTTTATTGCTATATGCTTTGACCAGCAGCGCTTTCGCACAGCGTTATGGTTGCTGTGCGTTGTCCTCGGTATAACCACCACCTAAGGCTTTATACAGATTGATTTCACTGACCAACTGCGCAAACTGAGTGCTGATGCGTTGTTGTTGCGCATTAAATAACAAGCGCTGTGCATCCAGTAAAGTCAGCTGATTATCAATCCCTTCACGGTAGCGACGATCAGCCAGTTTTAAATACTCGTCACTGGATTGAACCAGATCATCATGGGCGGCCAGTTGTTGCTTATAGGTGGTACGCTCAATCAGGCCGTCAGCCACCTCTTGGAAAGCCGTTTGAATGGCTTTTTCGTAGCGGGCGATATTGATATCTTTTTGGATCTTGCTGTAGTCCAAGTTAGCGCTTAAACGACCAGCATTAAATATCGGTATATTAATGCTTGGCATAAACAACCATGAACCACTGCCGCTATCAAACAATCCCGATAAGTCAGGGCTTAAGCTACCCGCATTCGCAGTTAAGCTAATGCTGGGGAAAAATGCTGCACGGGCGGCACCAATATTGGCGTTAGCCGCTTTCAGTTCATATTCGGCTTGTAGGATGTCGGGACGACGCTGCAGCAAATCAGCAGGTAAACCGACCGGTAACTGTGCAAACCTAAACTGATTGAGTGGTACGGCTTTAGCAAGGTCAGCTGGTGCTTTGCTGCCTAACAGCAGATTCAGTGCGTTACGGCTTTGTACTGTTTGTCGCTCAAACTGGGCCAGGCTAATCCGTGCACCATGAGCCGCGGTGCGTGCTTGTTGCAGTTCAAGTGAGGCTGCAATTCCAGCATCATAGCTGCGCTCAACCAGCCCCAAACTGTCTTCATAGGTGGCTAAGGTGTCGCGCACTAAGGCTAAGGTTTCTTGATCTGCTTGCAGAGTCAAATAAGCAGTGGCAACACTAGCGATTAAACTCAGCTGTGTACTGCGCTGGGCTTGCTCGCTGGCAAAGTAGGTCTCTAATGCTTGATCACGTAAGCTGCGCACACGGCCAAAGAAGTCGAGTTCCCATGCGCTAATACCTACGTTTGCCGAGTACTGACTGTTGATCGTCGAGTCACTCCCAGTAGGGTTCATACTGCCAGGAATACGCTGACGAGTGGCACCGCCACTGGCATCGAGCGAAGGGTACAGAGCGCTGCGTTGAATGCTGTACTGTGCGCGGAATGCCTCAACATTCAGTGCCGCAATACGCATATCACGGTTGTTGTCTAAGGCGGTATTGATCAGAGATTGCAAGACTGGATCTTGGAAAAACTCACGCCAGTTGGGGAGGGCCGCTAGGCTCTGTTGCACATCTGTATCACTCCACTGTTCAGCAACCGGCGCTTCGGGTTGCTGATAGTTAGGAATCAGTGAACAACCGGTTAGTGCCATCAATAACGCAGCGGCGAGGGCGGTACGCTTCATGGTGCGTCCTCCTGTTTATCAGCGGTTGTTTTAAATAAAGAGCTCACAAATACATAAAACAAGGGCACAAAGAATATAGCCAAAAGCATTGCGGTTAACATTCCGCCGATCACGCCGGTTCCGATTGCATGTTTACTGCCCGCACCAGCACCCGTCGATATCGCCAGTGGTGTTACGCCGAGGATAAAGGCCAGCGAGGTCATGATAATCGGACGTAGACGAATACGGCTGGCTTCTACTGCCGCTTCAGCCAAGCTCATGCCTTGCTCATGCAGAGATTTTGCGAACTCAACAATCAAGATCGCATTACGCGCCGATAAGCCAATGGTGGTGAGCAAACCAATTTGGAAATACACGTCATTGGATAAGCCACGACCATAAGTCGCTAGCAAGGCACCGATGATGCCTAAAGGTACGACCAGCATCACCGAGAATGGGATTGACCAGCTCTCGTACATCGCTGCTAAGCATAAAAATACGACTAATAACGACAGCGCATACAAAGCAGGCGCTTGGTCACCCGACAGACGTTCCTCGTAGGATAAGCCTGTCCAAGCCATACCCACACCAGTCGGTAGTTGCTTGGCGATTTCTTCTACGGCCAACATGGCATCACCCGAACTTGAGCCTGGCGCTGCGCTACCAAGAACTTCCATGGCCGGTACGCCGTTATAACGCGATAGTTTCGGTGGGCCATAGGTCCATTCGCCACGGGCAAAGCTGTTAAATGGAATCATCTCGCCTTTATTATTGCGCACATACCATTTAGCTAAGTCTTCAGGGTTCATCCTTGCATTAGCTTCGGCTTGCATAAAGACTTTTTTCACGCGGCCGCGATCAATAAAGTCGTTGACGTAACTACTGCCCCACGCCGCTGATAGCGTTTGGTTAATTTCGGCTAATGACAAGCCCATGGCGCTGGCTTTTTCATCATCAATAATCAACTTGTATTGCGGCTCATCGCGCAAACCGTTGGCGCGCACTTGTGTTAAGCGTGGGTCTTGATTCGCCAACTGGACAAACTGATCGCGCGCTTGGCTGAGTACGGCGTGGCCGACACCCGCACGGTCTTGCAAGAACATATTAAAACCAGTGGCGTTACCCAGCTCCATCACTGCGGGTGGTGCAAAAGCGAACACCATTGCATCACGGAAAGAGAAGAAGTGCATTTGTGCACGTTTGGCTAAAGAAAACACGTTTTGATGCGCTTGGGTGCGCTCTTCCCAAGGCTTCAGGCCAATAAACGCCATCCCAGAGTTTTGCCCACGCCCGGCAAAGTTAAAGCCGGTAATCGCAAACACAGAACGAACGGTGTCGGTTTCTTCATTGAGCAAATAGTCACGCATTTTGCTGACGACTTCATAGGTGCGTTCAGTGGTTGAGCCTTCTGGCGTTTGTATCTGGGCAAATAGCACGCCTTGATCTTCTTCGGGTAAGAATGAGGTGGGGATTTGGGTAAACATCCAGCCCATAATGGCCACGATTATCAGATACATCAGTAGGTAAGGTGTTTTACGACGAATCATCGCGGTAACGCCTTGCTCGTAGCGATTAACACCCCGCTGGAAGCTGCGGTTGAACCAACCGAAGAAACCGCGTTTTTCGATATTGCCACCTTTTTTAATGGGTTTGAGCATGGTGGCGCACAGGGCTGGGGTAAAGATCAAAGCGACCATCACCGAGAGCACCATGGCGGAAACAATGGTGACCGAGAATTGCTGGTAAATCGCCCCGGTCGAGCCTTCAAAGAAGGCCATCGGAATAAATACTGCCGACAGTACTAAACCGATACCAACCAGAGCACCTTGAATTTGCCCCATTGATTTACGGGTTGCTTCGAGCGGTGATAGGCCTTCTTCCTCCATCACTCGTTCGACGTTTTCCACCACAACAATGGCGTCATCCACCAAGAGGCCGATGGCCAATACCATGGCGAACATGGTCAGGGTGTTAATGCTGTAGCCAAACGCTGCTAATACACCGAATGTACCGAGAATCACGACCGGAACAGCCAAGGCCGGGATTAAGGTCACACGCAGGTTTTGCATAAATAAGTACATCACCAAGAACACCAGCACAAAGGCTTCGGCAAGGGTGTAAATAACCCCCTCAATCGAAGCTGAAATCACTGGTGTAGTGTCGTACGGGTAAACAATTTTCATCCCTTGCGGGAAAAAGGGCTCCAGCTCAGCCAAGGTCGCACGTACGGCGCGAGCCGTATCTAGGGCGTTGGCACCGGTGGCCAGCTTGATACCGATACCTGTTGCTGCGCTACCATTGTATTCGGCGTTAACACTGTAGTTTTCACCCCCCAATTCAACCCGAGCCACATCTTTCAGACGTACTTGTGAGCCATCTTGATTCACTTTCAGCAGAATGTTTTCAAATTGTTCTGGGGTTTCAAAGCGGGTTTTACCAATAATGGTAGCAGTCAGTTGCTGGTTAGGCGAGGCAGGTAAACCACCCAGTTGGCCTGATGATACTTGCACGTTTTGCGCACGAATGGCGTTCGAAACATCCACCGGCGTCATCGCGAAGTTGGTCAGTTTGGCTGGATCGAGCCAGATACGCATTGCATATTGTGCGCCGAAAATCTGGAAGTCACCGACACCTGCAGTACGTGAAATAGGGTCTTGAATGTTGGAGACGGTGTAGTCAGCCAGGTCATACCTGCTCATGCTACCGTCTTCAGAAATAATCCCTACGACCATTAAGAAGTTGCGCGCCGATTTGGTCACGCGAATCCCTTGCTGCTGTACTTCTTGCGGTAGCAATGGTGTGGCCAGTTGCAGTTTATTTTGCACCTGCACTTGAGCCGTATCGGGATCAACATCCTGCTCAAAAGTGATGGTAATGCTCATGCTGCCATCGGAGTTACTTTCTGACGAAATATAACGCAGACCGTCAATACCGTTCATTTTTTGTTCGATCACTTGCACCACGGTATCTTGCACTGTTTGTGCAGAGGCACCAGGGTAGCTGACCGAAATACCTACAGCAGGTGGAGCAATGCTGGGGTATTGATTGACCGGCAATTTAAGAATTGCGAGACCACCAACTAACATCACCACAAGGGCTAAAACCCAAGCGAAAATGGGGCGGTCGATAAAAAAGTTCGACATGAAGTTATCCCTTATTGAGCTTGGCTTGCAGCGTTTTCAGAAGTCTCAGTACTGTCTGTTGCTGCTTTAACGTTGCCAGCAGGGTATGGGTCAACGCTTGCGCCTGACTTCACAAACTGGGTACCTTCAGTGATGATACGATCGCCATCGTGTAAACCCTCAGTGACTAACCAGCGATCACCAACAGTACGCTGCGCTTTTAAGCTACGTACTTCAACGGTATTGTCGGCATTGACCACCATGGCTGTCGCTTCACCTTTAGCGTTGCGGGTGATCCCTTGCTGAGGCGCTAAAATGGCTTGGCTCTGCACACCATTGACTAGGTTGGCTTGAACAAACATGCCAGGTAGCAGCAGACCGTCAGGATTTGGGAAGACGGCGCGTAAGGTCACTGAACCGGTGCTGGCATCGACTGATACTTCAGAGAACTCTAGAGTACCGGTATGTGGATAGGCACTGCTGTCTTGGAGCTTTAACGAGACCTGTGCGGCATTATCACCGGCTTTTTCCAGTTGACCACTGGCCAGTTCGCGGCGTAAGCGCAATAAGTCATTGGCGGATTGGGTGACATCCACATAAATGGGATCCAACTGCTGAATCACTGCTAACTCTTGTGCTTGACCGCTATTGACTAGCGCACCTTCACTGACACTGGAGCGGCCAATACGACCGGCAATAGGAGCGAGTACGCGAGTGTAGCGTTGTTCGATTTTTGCCCGTTCCAGCGCCGCTTCTGCTTGCAGACGGTTGGCTTGTGCGTCATCGTACTGTTGGCGACTCACAGCGCGCTCTTCGACCAGTAATTTATAACGATCGGCCAACGAGCGAGCGGCTAAGAAGCTGGCTTGTGCACTTTTTAAATTGGCTTCATAAAGAGCAGGATCAATTTGATACAGTTGTTGATTGGCTTTAACTTCGCTGCCTTCTTTGAAGAGGCGTTTTTGGATAATACCATTGACCTGCGGTCGCACTTCAGCAATGCGATAGGCAGCGGTTCTACCGGGTAACTCGCTGGTTAGGGTGTACGCTTGTGAAGATAGAGTGACAATGCCAACTTTAGGCGTTGGACGCTCTTGCTGTACAGGCTCTTTGGGTTGGTCACAAGCACTGATCAGTACTGCACAAGCAAGAGTCAGAAAAATAGCAGTAGTGCTTGATGAAGGGCGGGTCATAGAAATATTCCTAATTAGCATCTTTTTTAGCAGTGCACGATAAACGCACGCAAATACGGGTGCAGAGCTGCTCAATTATGCACTGTTTTAGGCTGAAATGCAGTGCGTTTTGATTTAGCCGGTTAATATACATTCATTGGTGTATGTTGGTAAGAGGCTTATTTAAATGGCGGTTTTTTATCGCTAAATAGCGTGTTTGCTCTAGCTTTTTAGGCATAATGGTGCACAGCTTTATTTTGCACAGAAAGGTGAGTAATGACTCCGGCTATTCTCTTATTAAAACAAAAATGCATTGCTCATCGCGTGCATAGCTATAACCATGATTCACGTTCGCCGTCTTACGGTCTTGAGGCGGCGGAAAAACTAGGTTTAGCGCCTGAACGTGTGTTTAAAACCTTATTGGTCAACACCGAGGCGGGAGAGTTATTGGTTGCAGTGTTGCCGGTGCATGCGCAGCTTAATTTAAAAGCTATTGCTGCCTGTGCTGGAGTTAAAAAAACTGAAATGGCTGACCCAAGACAGGCGCAACGGAGTACAGGGTATTTAGTCGGCGGTATCAGCGCCTTGGCACAGAAAAAATCTTTACGCACATTTTTAGATTGCAGTGCTAAGAAATTTGCCACTTTATATATCAGTGCCGGTCGTCGAGGTTTGGAAGTTGAAATTGCGGCTGATGATTTGTTGCTCTTAACTCAAGGGCAGTGTGTTGATATTGCTAACTTTAGTGAGTGATGGGCGCGTCGTGCTGTGCTGCTTCTTGTTGTAAATCAAGAAAAGCCTGTGCTGCGCGTCAAGAGTAGTGAAGCATTATCAATAAGGTATTAAGGTAAGCGCAACTTGACTGGCATCAACTCTGATTAATACAGTCGTTGTGAATGATGCCCTATACGTATTGATTTGTTCAGGAGCGGTGTATGCAGTTCACGCATCCAGCTGTGAGTGCTATTTTGCGGCATCTTTTTTTTAAGCATCTTGGTCCAGTGGAACAAGAGCGTTTAATTGCGCAAAGTCATGAGCAGGAGTTTGGCGCAGGCGAGCTATTAATCCGCCAAGGGCAGCCTGCTGAGCGTTTCTTCTTGGTTCTAAAAGGACGGGTTAAGCTCTACCGTATTTCTGCGGATGGCCAAGAGAAGGTCGTTGAAATCATTCAAGCAGGGCAAACCTTTGCTGAAGCCGTCATGTTTATGCAGCGCTCGGAATATCCGGTTTGTGCCGAAACCTTAGAAGCGGTGCAGTTGGTGAGTTTTCCAAATCGACTGATGATGACCTTGCTCGAAGAAAATCCAAAAGTCTGCATTCAGTTATTGGGTCATATGAGCATGCGCTTACATCAGCGTCTAGGTGAGTTAGAAACCCTAACTTTACAAAATGCGACGCAGCGCTTTGCTTTGTATTTGATTCAACAGCTTGAAGACCGTGGACAAGAAACCGTTGATATTGAATTACCCTTGCCAAAACGCCTGATCGCTGCGCGTTTGTCGATGCAGCCGGAAACCTTGTCACGAATTATGGCGCGTTTAAATCAACAAGAATTGATCATAATGAAAGGCCGTAGTATCCATATTCCAAGTATTGAACGCTTACTAGAGCCGTTTGCTTAACGGCACTAGTGTTTTCTCTCGATTGCTTTAAGTGCAAGTGTGCGTTGGGCGAGATTAATCGTTGCGACGTACAAAGGTGCTAAACAGTTTGCTGATTTCTTGCCAAAGTGCTTTTGTGCCAAGATTGGCATTGCGCTGTGCCAGTTGGTTATCGAGCATGCTTTTTGTCCGTACATGTTGCACGACAAAATGGGCAACACCCGCTGCACTGAGACGTTGAGCAAGTTGCAGTAGCCGCTGCGGGTCAATTAAATCCCAATGCACTGTGGTGCGGCATTCATAGCTGACACCGCTGGCGAGAAGTAATTCTAAGCACTGCCAATTCGCTTGGCCGCTACCTGATACACCGGTAATCAGTTCAGTGTCTTCAACTAACGCCTTCACATCAAAACCAACCCAGTCGCATTCAGGCAAAACTCGCTCGAAGGCTTTCGGGTTGATCCCCGCGCTATGCAAGCCTACTTTAAAACCGAGTTTTTTCACATCTTGCATAGCTGCTTTGAGCGCGTGTTGTAAAGTGGCTTCACCGCCGCTAAAGACTACGGCCTCAAGCAAACCTTGGCGGCGTTGTAAGAACTCTAAAACGCTTGGCCAACTCTTATTTTGTTCACCGCGGGCAGGGATTAAGTCAGGGTTATGACAATAGCGACAGCGCCACGCACAACCTTGGCAAAACACCACGCAAGACAGGTGATCAGGATAGTCTAAGGTGGTCAGGGGCACGAAGCCCCCGACTCTTAACAGCTCAGCCATACTTAGGCGGATTGGCGCTGAGTGGGCTGTTCGTTAAAGTGTAGACGCTCGCGGTGCTCAGATTGTTTACCTGGGTTAAAGGCACTGACTGGACGGTGATAGCCCATCACACGGGTCCAAACTTCACAGCGTTGACGTTGTTCTTCTGGGAGTTGTACAGAATTTTGCATAATCGCTTCCTTTTTTTTGATGCTAAGCATCTGTTCAATGCGCCACTATTGAGCGCGTTGGGTGACTCGAAGTGGTCTTAGTTGACCGCCTGGAGATGTTGGGCACGTTGTTGTTCTTGCAGTAGTGCTTCATCGCACTTCGGACAGAACTCATGTTCGCCCGCTAAATAGCCGTGAGTCGGGCAAATAGAGAAGGTTGGCGTGATGGTTAAATAAGGTAAATGGAAGCGGCCTAAGGCATTACGCACTAAGTTCTTACAAGCTTGCGTCGACGAAATCTGCTCCGACATATATAAGTGCAACACGGTGCCGCCAGTGTATTTACATTGCAGTTCGTCTTGCAGTTCCAGCGCTTCAAACGCGTCATCGGTAAAGCCCACCGGTAACTGTGATGAGTTGGTGTAATAGGGTGCTTCGTAGCTGCCGGCCTGGAGAATATCGGCAAAGCGTTTTTGGTCTTCTTTGGCAAAACGGTAAGTGGTACCTTCCGCTGGTGTTGCTTCGAGGTTGTATAAATTGCCGGTTTCTTCTTGGAAAGCGACTAAACGCTCACGCACATGATCAAGCAACTCAATCGCCATCTTGCGGCCCGCAGCAGTATGCATACCGTCTTGATCTGAGGTGTAGTTGCGCAGCATTTCATGTAAACCGTTGAGACCAATGGTGGCGAAATGGTTACGTAAGGTGCCTAAATAGCGCTTGGTGTAAGGGTATAAGCCTGCATCCATGTGGTGCTGAATCACTTTGCGTTTCACTTCCAAACTCTGTTTAGCCATCTCTAGTAGTTCATCTAAACGGCGGTATAAGCGGATTGGATTGTTTTTATACAAATAGCCTAAGCGCGCGCAGTTGATGGTGACCACACCTAAAGAGCCGGTTTGCTCGGCTGAACCAAACAGGCCACCGCCGCGCTTGAGTAATTCACGTACGTCTAACTGTAAGCGGCAGCACATTGAGCGAACTTGATTGGGTTCTAGCTCAGAATTAAGAAAGTTTTGGAAGTAGGGCAGGCCATAGCGTGCAGTCATTTCAAATAAACGATTGGCGTTTTCGCTATCCCAAGGGAAATCATGAGTAATGTTGTAGGTGGGGATCGGGAAGGTGAACACTCGACCTAAACCATCCCCCGCTTGCATCACTTCGATATAGGCTTGGTTGATCAGCTCCATTTCTGCTTGCAAATCACCGTAAGCAAACGGCATTTCTTCGCCGCCAATGTAAGGGATTTGCTCACGTAAATCATCAGGGCAAACCCAGTCAAAGGTCAGATTGGTAAAAGGCGTTTGCGTGCCCCAACGTGAAGGTACGTTGAGGTTGTAGATAAACTCTTGAATATCTTGGCGTATTTCGTCATAGCTGAGATTATCTTTACGCACAAAAGGCGCGAGATAAGTATCAAAGGAGCTGAACGCTTGTGCGCCGGCCCATTCGTTTTGTAGGGTGCCAAGAAAGTTAACCATTTGTCCCAAAGCACTGGAAAGATGCTTCGGTGGACCGGCTTCAACGCGACCTGGAATACCGTTAAAACCTTCGTTAAGTAAGGTGCGTAACGACCAGCCGGCGCAATAGCCTGCTAACATATCCAAGTCATGGATATGCAAATCGCCTTCACGGTGCGCTTCGCCAATTTTAGGGCTGTAAACTTCATTGAGCCAATAGTTGGCAGTCACCTTCCCAGATACGTTAAGAATCAAACCGCCCAATGAATAACCTTGGTTTGCATTGGCACGCACGCGCCAGTCTTCACGAGATAAGTACTCGTTCATTGATGAGGCAACATCCACTAATGATTTGCGATCACGGCGTAAACGTGAATGTTGTTCGCGGTAAACAATATAAGCGCGAGCGGTACGGAAATGCCCTGCTTCCATCAAGGTGATTTCTACACAATCTTGAATTTCTTCGACGTTGAGTGCGTCGTGCTCAGGCAGGCTTTCCAGCACTCGCTCGCAGAGCTGAGCGGCAGATGCTGGGTTAAATTCACTAGTCGCACGCCCCGCAGCGGTAATCGCATGCAGAATTTTTTGTGCATCAAAAGAGACGTCGCGATGATCACGTTTACGCAGTTGGCGTGGGGTTTTTACAGCGGATAGCGCAGGCATAGATAACCTCTTGATACCTTATGTTGTGTTTTTGTGTCGATCCAGACACAAGATGTAGTGCAAGGTACGCGAAGAGAGCGTTTTATGAATTGACAGGGGTCAAGTCAGAGAAGATATCAAGACGGGTGATAGGTGAGCACATGGTGATGCGGTAAAGGTTTTGTGCGAGGGCTCATACGCGGGCCGTGGCTGATCTGGCAGGGGCGCAAAGGTTCACGAAATAGTTAGGAAAGGGTAGAGCGTCGTTTCTGTTACTGAGCTGTGGGTCGAGGTTGTTGGCTAACCCTTCGCGAGAATGGCTCGGAGTTAGCTGTTCCTGGGTATGGTTTTTGATTGAATCAGTTGCTGGCGCTGTAACGACGGACCCCTGTCATCGGCAAGCTGTTATGTGCAGCAACCGTGCCAGGCGTGGCAAAGGCTACCAAGTGATCAGCCGCCACCGCGATGCCGACATTTTCACCCAGAAAATGATCGATGTGGCTGGTGAAGATGGCTTCCAGTTGATTGCCTGTGGGCAGCTCAAGTCGATATAAAGTGGCTGCGCCTAAAAAGGTTTTGCCAATAATACGGGCCTTGAGAGGGCTTTCTGGCGAGTCAATAATATCGTCAGGTCGCAATAACACATCGACGGTACTACCGGCGGGCCAATTATACGCACGGTTACCACGAATCACGCCCAGTTCTGTTTGCACACTATCATTGGTAAGCATTTGGCCGCGAATGAAGTAACCTTGCCCGACAAAACTGGCAACAAAAGGCGTGAGCGGTTCATGGTAGAGATTAAAAGGTGAATCCCATTGTTCCAGCTGGCCTTTATTAAACACGCCAATGCTATCACTCATGGCAAAGGCTTCTTCTTGGTCATGGGTGACCAAAATAGCACTGGTGCCTCGATGTTTAAGAATACCGCGAACTTCTTTACTTAAGCTGCGACGCAGCTCGCCATCCAAGTTAGAAAAAGGCTCGTCGAGTAATAGTAATCTTGGCTCTGGGGCTAAGGCGCGCGCTAAAGCAACACGCTGCTGTTGGCCGCCGGAGAGTTCATGGGGGTAACGCTGACCTAAAGCACTGAGTTTGACCAGTTCCAATAACTCTTGGGTGATGCGTTGAACATTGGGATGTTTACGAATGCCAAAGGCGATATTTTTTTCAACAGTCAGGTGTGGAAATAGCGCGTAATCTTGGAAAACCATCCCTATCCGACGTTTTTCCGGTGCTAAGGTGAAATTGGCACGAGAAATGACTTCGCCAGCCAAGGTTATGGAGCCTTTGATAATGGGTTCAAAGCCAGCAATTGCACGCAATGTTGTGGTTTTACCGCAGCCAGAAGGGCCCAGCAAGCAACCGATATCACCGCTATTGAGGTGTAGGCTTAGACCTTGCACGATCGTTTGATTCTGATAGCCACAACTTAAATCAGTGAGGCTTAATAAAGGACCTTGTTTATCCATGCTGATAGGGTACCGGATAGATTAAAATTCCAATAAAGCCTTTTGCACATGCAAGCACATGTCTGCTTGCGGCCAGACCGTCGAATAAGTAAGGGCTATTGAGTATAGCCGCTTGCCCAATGCGATTGGGACTGAATCTTATAAGGTAAAGGGTGTGTTGTGCAAACGCGGCCTGTTTTTACCGAGCCGCCCGCCGCTTTTCTGTACAGCGCTTGATTAAAAGGCAACGATTGTGGTTAATTTGCACAAGTAAAATAAAATGCTTGATTTGAGTTAATCTAAAGCCGAGCGCTGTGCTGGGTTTTAGGCTAGAATACGCGTCAGGTGCTCACTACTGTATGAGCGTAATGATTACAATATTTGTCGAGGTGGATTGTGGATATCATCGAAACTATTAAAGAACAGGTCGCAAGTAATGCGGTCTTGTTGTACATGAAAGGCTCTCCAAATGCACCACAGTGTGGTTTCTCACAGCGTGCAACTCAAGCCCTGATGGCGTGTGGCGAAAAATTTGCCTATGTTGATATTCTGCAAAATCCAGATATTCGCGCAAACTTACCTGCTTATGCAAACTGGCCAACTTTCCCGCAATTATGGGTAGGTGGTGAGTTGGTTGGTGGTTGCGATATCATCACTGAGCTGCATGAAAGTGGTGAGTTGCAGACTATGGTTAAAGATGCGGTCGCTAAAGCAGACGCTTAATGACTGTAGAGTTCACTTTCAATAGTGACTCGTTGAATCAAAAAAAGCCCTTGTTCAGTTCAATACTAGACAAGGGCTTTTTTATTGCTCTAAAAACGACAGTTTAAGCAGAATCTTGCATAGGTTCAGCAGTAGCTGTTGCGCGGTTTAGTGCGCTAAAGAATGCACGAATGCTAGCAGTGGTGATATTGGCGTCGACCCCAACGCCAAATACTGAGCGTTGTCCAGGTAGGCGCAGTTCAATGTAGGCTGCTGCTTTGGCATCGCTACCGCTACCAATTGCGTGCTCATGATAGTCCATGATTTCCACTGACATCGGTAAGCTCGCCACTAAGGCTTCTAGCGGGCCTTTACCACAACCACTCCAACTGTTAATCGTGCCATCCGCCGATACTTCAGTCACTAAGGTGCAGATACCATCTTCTTCTTGTAAGCGATGTTTATGCAAGGCATAGGGTGTTACAGCCTGCAGGTATTCGCTGTCTAATAATGTGTAAATTTGCGCAGCCGACACTTCTAAGCCAGAACGGTCAGTTTCGGCTTTAATTACTTGGCTAAATTCAATTTGCATTCGACGCGGTAATTGCATGCCATATTCTTGTTCAAGTAAATAAGTCACGCCGCCTTTGCCGGATTGACTGTTGACGCGTATCACTGCTTCATAATCGCGACCAATATCGGCGGGATCAATCGGCAAGTAAGGCACTTCCCAAATGCCATTGGCCTCGCGCTGAGCAAAACCTTTGCGGATCGCATCTTGGTGTGAACCAGAGAACGCCGTATGCACTAAATCACCGGCATAGGGATGGCGCGGATGCACGGGCAGTTGGTTGCATTCTTCCACGACTTTGCGTACTGCATCAATATCTGAAAAATCCAACTCGGGATTAACGCCTTGGGTGTACATATTCAAGGCTAAGGTCACTAAGTCGACGTTGCCGGTGCGTTCACCGTTGCCAAATAAGCAACCTTCGACCCGATCAGCGCCGGCTAATAAGCCTAATTCGCTAGCCGCTACACCAGTGCCACGGTCGTTGTGGGTGTGCAAGCTAATAATCACGTTTTCACGGTGGTTAATATGACGTGCAAACCATTCAATTTGGTCAGCGTAGACATTGGGTGTCGAGACCTCAACAGTGGCTGGTAAGTTTAAGATGACCTTGTTATCAGCCGTAGGCTGCCAAACATCCAAAACCGCATTGCACACGTCTACAGAGAACGGGGTTTCAGCAGCGCTAAAGGTTTCTGGCGAGTACTCGAAGGTCCATTGAGTCTCGGGTTGCATGGCCGCATATTTTTTAAACAGCTCGGCGGCGTGCACGGCAATGGCTTTTACGCCGTCTTTGTCTTGGTTAAAGACGATCCGGCGAAACGCTGGGGACACCGCGTTATACATGTGAACAATGGCTTTGGGGGCACCTTTTAATGATTCGAAGGTACGAGCAATCAAATCCTCACGGGCTTGGGTCAGTACTTGAATGGTCGTATCCTGGGGAATGTGACCCTCTTCGATCAACAACCGCACAAAATCAAAATCTGTTTGCGAAGCGGATGGAAAGGCGACTTCAATCTCTTTAACGCCCACGGCTACTAAGGTTTTAAAGAAGCGCAGCTTTTTTTCTGGGCTCATCGGTTCTATTAATGACTGATTACCATCGCGCAGATCTGAGCTGCACCAGATCGGTGCCTGGGTTATGCGGTTATTGGGCCAGGTGCGGTCAGGCAAGTCCAAGGCAGGATAGGCACGGTATTTAGTGGTGGGGTTACTTAACATCGGCATAGCTGATCCTTAATCGTCGTCAATGAAATAAAACATAACCGCAGGGCATACTGACATTATTGTGATAATGAGATAAAAGGTACGCCGTACTGCGTGTCTCTGATTACAAAACTATAGATTGAGGTTTTTTATTGCAAGCTATGTTTTAAAATTGGTTGATAGTTGCTAAATGTGATTATTTTTTAGTTTTATATGTTTTTATTTTCCAATTTTTAGTTTTTTATTGTTTTGCTTTTGTTGTGCGACAGTCTGTCGCATTAGTTGCTGATTGATCTGTGGGATCATTTGTTACTGATAGCTGTAACTGGGATGTTTATAAAAACGATGGAGTATCGAGTGTGATTAAGCAGCGCCGCAATGACTTAATGGCTATTTGGCTTGGCTTATTTGCCATGCTGATGATCCATGTCGGCCCGCTTATTTCTGGTACTCAAGCACTGTTGGTTGTCGATCCGGTTTTTGTCAGCTCCGCTACCACTGCAGTGATGCCGCATGATCACAGCCCTGCGTCTTTACATGATACGGCCGAACATGCTGACCCAACGGTTGATTACCATGCATTAATGGGGCATCAGCCTGCCCCTACTGGCACGCCGCAATGGCTGGCTAATTTAGAAATGTGCGGTTATTGCGATTTACTAACCGTTAGCCCGCCTTTAGTTTTAACTCTCCTCTTATCGCTGCCGGTGATGCCGCCAGTACTTTGGCTCGCTGTACTTCCTGCGCCGCCAAAACCTTTACCTGCTGCGCACAGCCTTAGGCATCCACGTGCTCCGCCTATCCGTCTAGTCGCTTAAATCAAGCGGGGCTTGTATCCCGCCACTTAATTTAAATGATAGATGGATGCCAATATGCATAACCATAGTATTCAAGGCGTTGTTGCGTCTCGCCGACATAAAGGCTTTAGACTTAAACCGTTGCCGCAAGGCTTAGCGCTTGCACACGCAACTTTTCTTGGATTGTTGATGTGTACGCCGTTGCAGGCCAGTGCTGCGACTCAGAAAGATAAAGATGCAGCGCAATTAGCGCCGATGGTGATCACGGGTGTTGCGCAAGAATCACCGATTAAAGTGGTGACTGATCCGCGTATACCACGTCAGCCGGTGCCTGCCAGTGATGGTGCTGATTATCTAAAAACCATTCCAGGCTTCTCTGCGTTGCGCAGTGGTGGGGTCAACAGTGATCCCGTGTTTCGTGGCATGTTTGGTTCGCGCTTAAAACTGCTGACCAATGGCGGTGAAATGCTCGGTGCGTGCCCAAGTCGCATGGATTCACCCAGCTCTTATATCAGCCCTGAAACTTACGATAAACTGACGGTCATTAAGGGCCCGCAAACTGTGTTGTGGGGGCCGGGTGCTTCAGCTGCAACTATTTTATTTGAGCGTGAGCCGGAAAACTTTGAAGAGCCTGATTACCGTTTAAATGGCAGTGTCTTAGTGGGTTCAAACCGTCGTTTCGACCGCAGTATTGATGGTGCTGTGGGCAGCCGTGACGGTTATGCACGAGTGATTGCTAACGGTTCAAAAGCGCATGACTACAATGACGGTAACGGTGACCGAGTGCCTTCACGTTGGAATAAGTGGAATACCGACGTGATTCTTGGTTGGACTCCGACTGATGACACATTATTGGAGCTTACCGCAGGTACAGGTGATGGTGAGTCGCGCTATGCCGGCCGAGGTATGGATGGTACGCAATTTGAACGCGAAAGCTTAGGGCTGCGTTTTAAACAAACGAACTTAAGCGAGACCTGGAAAGCCTTAGAAGCGCAGGTTTACTATAATTACGCTGATCACGTGATGGATAACTATACGTTACGTAGTCCAGATCCTAGCGCCGCTATGATACCGATGCGCTCGGCGATGGCGAGTGCTGTCGAGCGCCGTACACTGGGTACGCGTGTCAGTGGTACGTGGCAGTGGGATGCGGTTGAGGTGATTGCTGGTGTCGATGCGCAGAAGAATGAGCACCGTGCGCGTAAAGGACCGGGCAATAGCTACAAACATATGGCTTGGGCGAAAGACGCAGAGTTTGAACAGTACGGCGTGTTCAGTGAAGTCAGTTGGAATATGGCTGATGGTGAGCGTTTGATCAGTGGTGTGCGCTTGGATCGCTCCTCTGCCACAGATCGGCGTGCCAAGCTCTGTACTGGAATGGGTGCATGTTTAGCCAATCCGACCGCCAATAAAGAGCGCAGTAAAACATTGCCGAGCGGTTTTGTACGCTATGAGCATGATTTACAGGCCATTCCAGCGACAACCTATATTGGTTTAGGACACACTCAGCGCTTTCCTGACTATTGGGAATTGTTTTCTGCGACCAGTACACCCATTGGTGGTGGTATGAACCCTACGGGTTTCCAGCCAACAGCTTTTGCTAGCACCGATCCAGAAAAAACCACGCAAGTGGATTTTGGTATCCAGTATAGCGAAGGTCCGATTGAGGCTTGGGCGTCTGGTTACGTTGGAGAGGTGCGCGATTATATTATGTTCAGCTACCGACCCGGCGCGATGATGCTGATGTCGCAAGTTGATAATATTAAAGCACGTATTATGGGCGGTGAGTTCGGTGCGGCTTATCATTTTTCACCTAATATTAAAGGTGATGTCAGCTTGGCTTATGCTTACGCGAAGAACAGCACAGACGGTCGTGCGATGCCGCAAATTCCACCATTGGAGGCGCGTTTTGGTTTGAGCTACGAGCAGGGTGATTGGAGTACTGCAGGTTTGTGGCGTGTCGCTGCTGCGCAAAACCGTATTGATGAAGGCCGCGGTAACGTTGTGGGTAAAGACTTTGGCTCAAGCTCAGGTTTTGGTGTGTTCTCTATCAACAGTGCTTACCGTTTAAGTCAGAGCTGGAAAGTCAGTGCAGGTGTGGACAACCTGTTTGACAAAAACTACAGCGAACACTTAAACCTTGCTGGTAACGCCGGTTTTGGATACACCGATAACACCACTCGTGTCAACGAAGTGGGCCGTACCTGGTGGACGCGCGTTGATATGAGTTTCTAATTGTGGGCGATGATCGGCGCTCAGCGCTGATCATCACTGTGAGGCAGTGCGAGGGATAGGCAAATGCGCGCAGTGGTATAAGGACATACGGGCAGCACGGTGTGCAGGCTTAAACGTCATACTGATCTTGCAGGGAAAAAGAAGGGCTTGAGTCGACGCTGGACACGTCAGACGCAGGCCCTTCTTAATGTCAGCTATGTCTTTGGCTTCATTTTAGTTGGTAAAAATCAGACAACAAAAAAACGGCACAAACCATAAGTCTGTACCGTGTTTAAGACTGTAACGCAGCAGTTTATGAATTAGCGGGCGCGGTAAGTAATGCGACCTTTGCTTAAGTCATAAGGCGTAATTTCAACACGAACTTTATCGCCGGTTAAAATGCGAATATAGTTTTTACGCATTTTCCCAGAAATATGCGCAGTAACGACGTGCCCATTTTCTAACTCCACACGAAACATGGTGTTAGGCAGGGTGTCGACGACAGTGCCTTCCATTTCGAAGCTGTCTTCTTTCGACATGCAGTATAACCCTCAAAATACAAATAAAAGACCTGACGCTTAAAATGCATTCAGGCAAAAGCGGCGGGTATTATGCCGTATTTAGCTGAAAAAGGCCAAATATCCCTTGGCAATAATTTATTTACTTTGAAATGCCTCATCTTGAGCCCTGCAATTAAGCCGGTAAAGCTTGCCAGTGCTCGTTAATAAAGCCTTCAAGTGGTTGGTACTGGGTTTTATAATTCATTTTTTGACAGTCTTTAATCCAGTAACCAAGGTAAACATAAGGTAGGCCAAGGCGTAAACTTTCTTGGATTTGCCATAAAATAGCGTAGCGGCCAAGGCTACGACGCTTATCCTCAGGAGAAAAAAAGGTGTACATCGCCGATAAGCCTGTAGGTAAAACATCAGTTACGGCAACGGCCAAAAGTTCGTCGTTTGCACGAAACTCATAAAAACGTACAAACTCTAAGTCAGAGCAGAGAAAGCTTTGAAACTGCTCAGTGGATGGTGGATACATGTCGCCATCGGCATGACGTTGTTCAATATAGTTTTGATAGAGCTGATAATGTTCTTCGCGAAATTCGCTACTGGCCGCCTGCACACTCAGATCGCTATTGCGGCGCATGATTTTTTGCTGGGCTGCTGTCGGTTGAAAAGCTTGCACCGGAATACGCGCGGAGATACAGGCTGTACAGGCGCCGCAGTAGGGGCGGTAAATATGTGTAGCGCTGCGTCGAAAACCTTGCTCAATCAGCTGGCTATACAGTTCGGCGGTCACCGCTTCTCGTGGGTCAATAAATATTGAGCCAGCGTTGCGCTCTGCCAAGTAACTGCAGGGATGCTCTTGGCCAAGGTACAGTTGTAAAGTTTTCATAACGCTATCGCGCTCGTGGTGATCGCAGCTGTTGACCACTGCATGGTTGTCGGCGTGTCCAGATAACGGCTTAAGTACCCAGAGAAATCCTCGCGAGAAATATTATGTGCGCCGAGGCTGTTTAAATGAGAAGTCGGCATTTGGCAGTCAATTAAAACAAAACCCGCGGCTTTTAATGCGCTGACCAGTGTGACAAAGCCGACTTTAGATGCGTTGCTGACAAGGCTGAACATTGACTCGCCAAAAAACAGTTGGCCGATAGCGATACCATATAAACCGCCGACCAATTCTTGTTGGTGCCAGACCTCAACTGAGTGGGCGTAACCTTGACGATGTAACTCAAAATAAGCGGCTTGAATCTCGTTGGTGATCCAAGTACCGTTTTCATGCTCGCGAGGTTGTGCGCAGGCATGGATCACTTCGGTAAAGTTGCGGTCAAAGGTGACAGTGAACTGATCGCTGCGTAGAACTTTGCGTAAGCTGCGTGAAATATGCAAAGAGTCGGGCAGCAATACCGTGCGCGGATCAGGCGACCACCATAATACTGGTTGGCCATCTTGATACCAAGGAAAGCAGCCGTGACGATAGGCGGCAATTAGACGTGCACTGGATAAACCACCACCGGCAGCCAATAGACCGTTGGGTTCACGTAGGGCTTGGGTGAGCGCGGGAAACTTGAGTGATGCACGATTGAGCCAAGTGAGCATAAAAAACCTTAACAGGGTGCGCTGAGGCCAGAATGATAATGTTTTAGCCAGCGTTGAGTAAAATGTACGCAATAAATATGCTGTTAAGATAGGCTAAATAGGTAAAAAAATCATGTGTAGAGCAAATGCTGCAGACTCGCAGCGTCTAAAGATGAAATAGCCAGGTTAAATCCGTACAATAGCGTGTTGTTAGACACTTTTTTGTGATTATATTTTTTGATGAGCCTTGTTAATCAAGGTCGCGCAGGACGCTTTTTTGAAGAACACAACACAGACACAATCATCTGAAAAAAATTCTTGGCAAGAGCAGGCTCAACTGCGCCTTAAAGAAGGCGTACTGATCCTCTTAGCCATGCTATGCATTTATTTATGGATGGTGTTGTTGACCTTTGATGTCAATGACCCTGGGTTTAGTCAAAGTATCAGCCAGTTGAATACCGCAAATAATGCGGGAGGGCAGGTGGGTGCTTGGCTGGCTGATATGCTGTTTAGCGTCTTGGGCTATTTTGCTTGGCTGTTTCCTTTGGTGCTGGTGTTAAAAACTGTTTTAGTCTTTCGCTATCGCTATGAGGCTATGGTCTGGAATGGTTGGCTGTTTGCGCTGCGAGCTTTTGGCTTTATTTTGTTGCTGTGTTCAGGCGCTGCGCTGACACATGTGCACTTTCCGGTGCCGGACAATGCTCCAAAAAACTTTAACATTCTCGGTAATACATTAGGTGAAGCTCTGACCGGCGCTCTTAATGTTGAAGGCGCAACGCTGTTGCTGTTGGCTTGTTTCTTATTTGGTCTAACTGTTTACGCTAATTTGTCCTGGTTTAAAATCATGGAAGGTATCGGCGATCTTACTTTGCGTGCGAGCGAATGGCTTAAATCTTCACTGCAGGCAACCTTAGGTGACGTTCAAGAACGTAAGCAGGAAAAGCTTGAGTTGCGTAAAGCTCAGATCAGCGATGAGCCTCAAGTTAGCACGCTACGTGCGGATAGAGCAGAGCCGGCATTAGAGCGCGAGCCGCTTATAACGCCGCTGGTTGAGCCTGTTAAGGTTGGTGAAGGTCGACGTGAGCCCATCATTGCTACCCCCAATGTGGTGCAAGCAGCGCCTGCGCCAGTCAGTGCGCGCAAGTCAAAAGAAAAAGCTGCGAATTCGTTTGTGGACAGCGCCGTGGTCGGTACTTTGCCGCCTTTAGCATTGCTCGATAAAGCGGAAAAGAAAAAGCCCAGTTACTCTGAAGAATCACTGCAAGCCATGTCACGTTTGTTAGAGATCAAACTAAAAGAGTTTGGTGTGGAAGTGCAAGTTGACTCTGTGCATCCAGGGCCTGTGGTGACGCGCTTTGAAATTTTATTAGCACCTGGGGTCAAAGTTAGCCGTATTACCAACTTGGCTAAAGACTTGGCGCGCTCTTTAGCGATGATCAGTGTCCGAGTGGTGGAAGTGATTCCCGGTAAAACCACGGTAGGCATCGAGATTCCTAACGAAGATCGACAAATTGTGCGTTTCTCAGAAGTATTAGAAACCCCAGAATTCGATGAAGCAAAATCTGCGGTGACGATTGCTTTGGGTCATGATATTGGCGGGCAGCCGGTGATTGCTGATTTGGCGAAAATGCCGCATTTGCTGGTGGCTGGTACCACCGGTTCTGGTAAGTCGGTCGGTGTCAATGCGATGATTTTGTCGGTGTTGTTTAAGTCAACACCGGAAGACGCGCGCCTGATTATGATCGACCCGAAAATGCTTGAGTTGTCGATTTATGAAGGTATTCCGCACTTATTGTGTCCCGTCGTTACCGATATGAAAGAAGCCGCCAATGCACTGCGCTGGTGTGTAGCAGAAATGGAGCGTCGCTATAAACTGATGTCGGCCATGGGGGTGCGTAACTTAGCCGGTTATAACCGCAAAGTTAAAGACGCCGAAGAAGCCGGTACGCCATTGGAAGATCCACTGTTTCGACGTGACGATATCAATGACGAAGCCCCGCATCTCAGCAAACTGCCAACTATTGTCGTGGTGGTGGATGAGTTTGCTGACATGATTATGGTGGTGGGTAAGAAAGTTGAAGAGTTGATTGCGCGTATCGCACAAAAAGCGCGTGCAGCGGGGATTCACTTGATTCTGGCCACGCAGCGTCCTTCGGTTGATGTGATTACCGGTTTGATTAAAGCCAATATTCCAACTCGAATTGCTTTCCAAGTGTCGAGTAAAATTGACTCACGCACTATTCTTGATCAGGGCGGCGCTGAGCAATTATTGGGGCATGGTGACATGTTGTATTTGCCACCCGGTACCAGTCTACCGATTCGTGTGCACGGCGCTTTTGTTTCGGATGAAGAAGTGCATCGCGT
Organism: Denitrificimonas caeni; assembly: GCF_905120345.1. Taxonomy (GTDB): domain Bacteria; phylum Pseudomonadota; class Gammaproteobacteria; order Pseudomonadales; family Pseudomonadaceae; genus Denitrificimonas; species Denitrificimonas caeni_A. The sequence goes on from NZ_CAJHOA010000005.1 coordinate 64,832, forward strand.
CGTCGATGCGTGGAAATTACGCGGCGCGCCGGATTACATTGAAGATATTCTTGCTGGTATTGAAGAAAGCGGCAGTGGTTTTGATAGCAGTAGTGGTGATAGCAGCAGTGAGGATGATCCGTTGTACGATGAAGCGGTGCACTATGTCACTGAATCACGCCGTGCGTCGATTTCTTCGGTACAGCGCAAATTTAAAGTGGGCTACAACCGCGCTGCACGCATGATTGAAGCCATGGAAATGGCCGGTGTGGTCTCTGGTGCTGCGCACAATGGTTCGCGTGAAGTGATTGCGCCACCACCGATGCGTGATTGATAACGAGTATTTTCAACAGCCTGATCAGTTTATTGGTGAGGTCTCTATTTTAAGCTCAGATAAAAGAGAGTATCGATGCGCACAATCTATAAAGGTTTATTGGCTTTACTGGGCAGTGTGATGTTGACGGGTGCGCTGCTGTTGCCTGTGCAGACGGCGCATGCGGCCGTCAGTGAGCAACAGCAAGCGGCGAATAAACTCAGTGAGTTACTCAGCCATACGCAAACCATTACCGGTAGTTTTTCTCAGCTGACCTTGGACTCCACCGGTACGCAGTTGCAAGAAGCCGCAGGCAAAATGGTGTTGCAGCGTCCGGGGTTGTTTCGTTGGCACACCGACCCACCATTGGAGCAGCTCTTGGTTTCCAATGGTAAAAAAGTATGGCTGTATGATCCGGATTTATTGCAAGTGACCGTGCAGAAAATGGATCAACGTTTGACTCACACCCCAGCTTTATTGCTCTCGGGTGATGTCTCGCAAATTAGTGAAAACTTCACCATAACCTATAAAGAAGCGGGTTCAATTATTGATTTTATTTTGACCCCGACCGCGAAAGATACGCTGTTTGATACCTTGCGTTTATCCTTTCGTAACGGCGTGATTAACGATATGCAATTGCTCGATGCCGTCGGTCAACGCACCAATATTCTATTTATGAATGTGAAAGTTAACGAACCGGTTGCCGCCAGTCAGTTTGTCTTTGAAGCGCCTGAGGGTGTTGATGTGATTGAGGACGAGGAGTAACAGTGCAGCTGTTTAGCAGTGAACCCATCGCGCAGCCACTGGCCGCGCGTTTGCGTGCCAATACGCTGGATGACTATGTCGGACAGCAACATATTTTAGCTATTGGTAAACCCCTGCGTGAGGCCTTGCAGCAAGGCGTGTTGCACTCGATGATTTTTTGGGGACCGCCCGGTGTCGGCAAAACCACCTTGGCACGTTTGCTGGCGCAGGTCAGTGATGCCCATTTTATTACCCTGTCAGCTGTTTTATCAGGGGTTAAAGAAATCCGCGAAGCGGTGCAAGAGGCGAAACAACAGTCTGCACAATACAGTCGCCGTACCATCTTATTTGTCGATGAAGTGCATCGCTTTAATAAAGGCCAACAAGACGCTTTTTTACCTTATGTGGAAGATGGTACCTTTATTTTTATTGGTGCTACCACCGAAAATCCTTCTTTTGAACTCAATAATGCACTGCTGTCGCGGGCGCGCGTTTATGTGCTGAAAAGTCTCGATGATGCCGCCTTGCAACTGTTGCTGACGCGAGCCTTAAGCGATCAACGAGGGCTGGGTGATCGTACATTAAGCATTGAACCCGAGGCGCAGGAATTATTAATTCGCGCCGCCGATGGTGATGGTCGCCGTCTACTTAATTTGCTAGAAAACGCCGCCGACTTACTCGACGATGGTGACTGTATTGATGTTGCTTTGCTGGGTAATATTCTCGGTGACAGCATGCGTCGCTTTGATAAAGGCGGTGAAGCATTTTACGACCAGATTTCTGCTCTGCACAAATCAGTGCGCGGCTCTAATCCTGATGCAGCCTTGTATTGGTACACGCGGATGCTTGATGGCGGTTGCGATCCGTTGTATATCGCGCGGCGTGTAGTGCGGATGGCCAGCGAGGATATCGGTAATGCCGATCCACGCGCGCTGACGTTGTGTTTGTCGGCGTGGGATGTGCAAGAACGCTTAGGCAGTCCCGAAGGTGAGCTCGCAGTGGCGCAAGCGATTACTTATTTAGCTTGTGCACCGAAAAGTAACGCGGTGTATATGGCGTACAAAGCCGCGCGCCAGGATGCGCAAAATTTTGGCTCGTTAGAGGTGCCGTTACACTTACGCAATGCGCCAAGTAAATTAATGAAGCAGTTGGGGTACGGTGAGGAATACCGCTACGCCCATGATGAGCCCGATGCTTATGCGGCTGGTGAGGATTATTTTCCCGAGGCTTTAACCCCGCGTCAGTATTACCAACCGCCAGCGCGTGGCTTAGAAATTAAAATTGGTGAAAAACTCCAGCACTTAAAGAAACTGGATCAAGTCAGTAGCAAGCAACGACGAGAGCCACAATGATAAACGTTCTGATGGTCGCTGTGGGCGGCGCCTTAGGCAGTGTGCTGCGCTACAGTACTGGCTTTGGGGTGGCTCAGATTTGGCCGCAGCATCTGTACATTGCCACTGTATTGGTTAATATTATCGGCAGTTTTTTGATTGGCTGCACTTTTTCGTGGTTTATCCAGCGGCCTGACGTTTCAGAGATGGCGCCTTTGCTGTTAATGACCGGTTTGCTCGGCGGATTTACTACCTTTTCAACGTTTTCACTGGATGCGCTGCGCATTTTTAATGAAGGGCAGCACATACAAGCTTTACTCTATATGGGCGTGACCTTGGTCGGTGGCTTATTAGCCACATGGTTGGGTATGGCGCTGATTAAATTTTCTCTGTAAGAACGGATATTTTTATGCTTGATGCAAAATTGTTACGCACCCAACCGCAAGACATTGCTGCACGCTTAGCTGTACGTGGTTTTGTTTTGGATGTTGCACGTTTAGAAGAATTGGAAGCACAACGTAAAGAAGTGCAAACGCGCACTGAACAGTTGCAAGCTGAGCGTAACAGCCGTTCCAAGTCGATTGGTCAAGCTAAAGGCCGTGGTGAAGATATTGCCCCTTTGCTGGCGCAAGTCGATCAACTCGGTGGCGCGTTGGAAGCAGGCAAGCGTGAGTTAGAAACGATTCAAGCTGATTTGGATGCGCTCGCCTTGAATATCCCTAACTTGCCAGATGCTTCAGTACCCCAGGGTGCCAGCGAAGATGACAACGTGGAAGTGCGCCGTTGGGGTACGCCGCGTGAGTTTGATTTCCCCGTACAGGACCATGTCTTGCTGGGTGAAAATATTAAGGGTTTGGATTTTGAAGCTGCAGCGAAATTATCTGGTGCACGCTTTGCGGTGATGCGTGGTGGTATTGCCCGTCTGCACCGTGCATTGGCGCAATTTATGCTCGATTTGCATACGGCTGAACACGGTTATCAAGAGATGTATACGCCGTACTTGGTGCAAGCATCTGCATTGCAAGGCACCGGTCAGTTGCCTAAGTTTTCTGAAGACTTATTTCGTATTGAACGGGCCGAGCAAACGCCTTTGTACTTGATTCCAACCGCTGAAGTCTCGCTGACCAATACCGTTGCTGGTGAGATTTTAGATGCTGCGCAGTTACCGATTAAAATGGTTGCGCACAGCCCATGTTTCCGCAGTGAAGCGGGCGCGTCAGGTCGTGATACGCGCGGCATGATCCGTCAGCATCAGTTTGATAAAGTTGAGTTGGTGCAAATTGTTGACCCAGAAACTTCATTTGCGGTGTTGGAAGAATTAACCGGGCATGCTGAGAACGTTCTGCAAGCGCTTGAGCTGCCATATCGCGTGATGTCTCTGTGCACCGCTGATATGGGTTTTGGTGCGAGCAAAACCTATGACTTAGAAGTGTGGGTGCCGAGTCAAGATAAATACCGTGAGATTTCTTCTTGCTCCAACTGCACCGATTTTCAAGCGCGTCGAATGCAGACCCGTTATCGCAATCCAGAAACCGGAAAAACTGAACTCGTGCATACCCTCAATGGCTCAGGTTTAGCGGTCGGTCGTACCTTAGTTGCGGTGCTGGAAAATAACCAACAAGCGGATGGCAGTATTACTGTACCTGAGGTGTTACGCCCTTATATGGCCGGTCTTGAAGTGATTCGTTAAGTTTTTGCTGTGCATGCTGGGTGATCGCCTAACGGCGATTGCCTCGTGATCAGTCGTTATTACTTTTGGGTTAAAGCGCTTCTGTTGCGAGTGCTTGATTGCAAACAATGCAACACAGGTCGCGCTACGTTTATAAAGACTGCAGTTGCTGTTATCCAGCGCTTAAGCGTAGCGCATTGCTATGTTTCTTCATGGTTTGCATAAGGGTGTTGTTATGGATTACTTGCCGTTATTTCATAAGATGCAAGGACGCAGCGTGTTGCTGGTCGGAGGCGGTGAAATGGCCTTGCGTAAGGCGCGCTTATTGCTAGACACAGGCGCTACGCTGCGAGTGATTGCCCCTTGTATTAGTGATGAGTTGCAAGCACTGGTTGCGGCTAAGCAAGGGCAGTGTCTACTACGTGAATACCAAGACACGGACATGCAAGATTGCTGCTTAGTGCTGGCGACGACTGATCAGTCTGAAGTGAATGTGGCCATCTCGGTGCAGGCAAAGGCGCAAGGCATTCCAGTGTATGCGCTAGGCGCGCCGGAGTTATCAAGTTTTATCTTCCCAGCGATTGTCGATCGCTCGCCATTGGTTATTGCTGTTTCCAGTGCCGGACACGCACCAGTACTGGCACGTTTAGCTCGAGCTAAAATCGAAACCTGGCTACCGGCCAGTTACGGTCATTTAGCCGGTTTAGCAGCGAAATTCCGTGATCAAGTGAAAGCACTATTACCGAATGTGCAGCCGCGACGAGCCTTTTGGGAGGATGTTTTCCAAGGCCCCATTGCTGAACATGTGTTTGCTGGGCGTGATCAACAGGCTGAAGCGTTACTCACTGAAAAAATCAGTGGAGCACAGAATAAGGTCGTTGGTGAGGTGTATTTAGTGGGTGCCGGTCCTGGTGATCCAGATTTGTTAACCTTTAAAGCACTGCGTTTAATGCAGCAAGCGGATGTGGTGCTGTATGACCGTTTAGTAGCTCCAGCGATTCTTGAGCTGTGTCGCCGTGATGCCGATCGTATGTATGTCGGCAAACAAGCGTCCAATCACAGCGTGCCGCAAGATCAGATCAACCAGAAATTAGTCGAGTTGGCCTTACAAGGTAAGCGTGTGGTGCGTCTGAAGGGCGGTGATCCGTTTATTTTTGGACGCGGTGGCGAGGAAATCGAAGAGTTGGCCGCGCAACATATTCCTTTTCAAGTGGTGCCGGGTATTACTGCGGCGTCGGGTTGCTCAGCCTATGCTGGTATTCCGCTAACACACCGTGATTATGCACAATCAGTGCGTTTTGTGACTGGGCATCCAAAAGACGGTGTGCTTGATTTGCCGTGGGCTGAGTTGATTGCTTCGACACAAACTGTGGTGTTTTATATGGGCCTTGGGTGCTTGCCTGATATCTGTCAGCAGTTAATTGCACATGGCCGTGCAGCGCAGACCCCGATTGCTTTGGTTGAAAATGGCACTACGCTGCAGCAGCGAGTGTTTGTCGGTACCTTAGAGACGATTACTCAGCAGGTGAACGACTTCGCGGTGCAAAGTCCGAGTTTAATTATTGTCGGTGAAGTGGTGGCTCTGCGTGAGAAGTTGCATTGGTTTGCTGGGGCAAATTAAATTACTGCGTTAAGTAAAAGTAAAAGCACTTAGCGTTTTATGCACATGCCGCGCCTCGCTCATGCCGCTTTTCCCTCAGCGAGACATCCTGTCTCGATTCGGGCGCTGCGCCATCCATGGCTACGCTTGTCGCGGCACGAGCGAGGTGCTCGTTGATCATGGATGTTGTTTGCAAGTTTGTAGCGCGACTCAGAGTGGCGAGTTTGGATATGTAAAATATCGTGTTAGCTGTTGTTGATCTTGTTTTTGTGATGCGTGCGCAATAGTGCCAACAACGCCAATGATCAACGAGTACTTCGGGGTAGGTGTGGTAAGCGAGCCATGGATGGCGTAGCGTCGGAGTTGAACCCTGGATGGGTTCATCGGCGGATTAACACCTACCCCGGAGTGCGATATGCCTCGCCTAACCTGATAAGCAAAAGCAACTAACACTTACCCAGAAGTACAACAGGCGCGGCACAAACCATCAATTTGGCTTAGTAAGAAGCCTTGAATGACACAAAAGCACGCGAATACATAGAAAGTTCGGTTTTGTCCTGCGCTTTTTGTCGATCTGGGTTTAAACTGCTGCATGGTGCTAGCACGTGCAAGTTATGCTGCTATCCAGAGCGCTATTAAATTATTTACGTACGCAACTGATATATTTAAAGTCAGTTATTTATTGATATAACAGGATTTTATCCAGGAGAGCAGGCATGTCCATTCAAGAGGCGCAGGTCAGTCGCGCTGATTTTGATCAAGTTATGGTGCCCAACTATGCACCAGCTGGCTTTATTCCAGTACGTGGACTCGGTTCGCGATTATGGGATCAAAGTGGACGCGAGCTGATTGACTTGTCCGGCGGTATTGCGGTGAATGGCTTAGGTCACTGCCATCCTGCATTGGTTGAGGCATTAACCACGCAAGCGCATAAGCTTTGGCATGTCTCCAATGTGTTTACCAATGAACCTGCTCTGCGTCTGGCGCGTAAGTTAACTGCGGCGACTTTTGCTGATCGCGTGTTTTTCAGTAACTCTGGGGCAGAAGCCAACGAAGCAGCGTTGAAACTGGCACGTAAAGTTGCCAGTGATCGTTTTGGCGCCGATAAATACGAAATAATTTCGACCATTAATAGCTTTCACGGACGCACCGTGTTTACTGTCAATGTCGGTGGTCAGCCGAAGTACTCTGAGGGCTTTGGTCCACGTCCTGAAGGCATTACCCATGTGCTTTATAATGATTTGGCGGCTATGGAAAAGGCTATTTCAGAACGTACCTGTGCGGTGATTTTAGAACCGATTCAAGGTGAAAGTGGTGTCTTGCCGGCTGAGTTAGCCTATCTGCAAGGCGTGCGTGCTTTATGTGATAAATACAACGCACTACTGATTTTTGATGAAGTGCAATCCGGTATGGGCCGTACTGGCAAGTTATTTGCTCACGAACATTACGGCGTCACGCCTGATGTGCTAACCACCGCGAAAAGTCTTGGTGGCGGTTTTCCTATCTCAGCGATGTTGACGACCAATGACTATGCACAGCATCTAGCCGTTGGCACGCATGGCACCACGTTTGGTGGTAATCCGTTAGCCTGTGCCGTCGGTGAAACGGTATTGGATATTATCAATACACCGGCAGTACTTGATGCGGTGCTGGCCAAGGGCGAGTACTTACGTGACAAGCTGCGCGCTATTGGCGAGCCTTATGATCTGTTCGAACAAGTGCGCGGTAAAGGTTTGTTAGTCGGCGCAGTGCTGAATGATAAATATAAAGGTAAAGCTGGCGCCTTAATGGCTGCCGCTGAGCGCGCTGATCTATTAGTTTTGGTGGCCGGTCCTGATGTGGTGCGTTTTGCTCCCAGCTTAGTCATTGAGCAAGCTGATCTGGATGAAGGTTTAGCACGTTTTACTCGTGCTGTTGCCGAGTTTGTGAGTCAAGCGCAGGCGTAACTCGATATTATTCAGCGCGTAGTGGCGAATAGCCGCTGCGCGCTAATTTATTTTAAATGAGGTTATTACAGATTATGAACACAGAATTACAGTTAATTCTTGAAAATGAAGACGGTGCTCAAACTGAAGCCTCTTGCACGCGTTTTGCTGTGCTGTGGCAAGGGAAAGAAATTTGGATACAAACCGCCGGGAATGGTCAGCTATTGATTGGCGTTGATGTTGAAGAGGGTGATGCTGAATACGCCAATCTTTTATTGCGTCCATTAGCGACTAACTTGGTCAGCTTACAACTCGAAATGGAAGCTGCCGATGTTGGCGCAGACGAGCATGTGCACACTGACACCTGTGATCATTGATCGTTACTTTAGCGACTTATAGCTCATCACTGCATCAAGCACGCACCAGCGATATACTGTGTGCTTTCAGTCGGTAAACCGTTGCAATTATGCAGGTATTACCGTTATTTAATTGTGGAAGAATATATGAAAAGCGCAGAAATCCGTGAAGCCTTCCTTCGCTTCTTTGAAGAAAAGGGCCATACCCGCGTAGCATCTAGCTCATTGATCCCTGCCAATGACCCAACGCTATTATTTACCAATGCGGGCATGAATCAGTTTAAAGACTGCTTCTTGGGTTTAGAAAAACGCGCCTATACACGCGCCACCAGCAGCCAGAAATGTGTGCGGGCTGGCGGTAAGCATAATGACTTAGAAAACGTCGGGTATACCGCGCGTCATCATACTTTTTTTGAGATGCTGGGTAACTTCAGTTTCGGTGATTACTTCAAACAGGATGCCATTCATTATGCCTGGGAGTTTTTAACCTCCAAACAGTGGCTGAATTTGCCGCAAGAAAAGCTCTGGGTCACTGTCTATGAGAGCGATGACGAAGCGTATAATATTTGGGTAAAAGAAATTGGTGTGCCTGCTGAGCGGATGATTCGCATCGGTGATAATGGCGGTGCGCCTTATGCCTCAGATAACTTCTGGGCAATGGGTGATACCGGTCCATGTGGTCCTTGTACAGAAATATTTTTCGATCATGGTGAGCACATTTGGGGTGGTCCACCGGGTTCGCCAGACGAAGATGGCGACCGCTATATCGAAATTTGGAATAACGTTTTTATGCAGTTTAACCGCACGGCTGATGGTGTGATGCATCCGCTGCCCGCGCCAAGTGTTGACACCGGTATGGGTCTTGAGCGGATCAGTGCAGTGCTGCAACATGTTAATTCGAATTATGAGATTGATTTGTTTCAGCACTTGCTCAGCGCTGTCGCTGCGGCGGTCGGCTGTGAAAATAATGATAGTCCGTCACTCAACGTGATAGCTGACCATATTCGCTCATGCAGCTTTTTGATTGCTGATGGTGTGGTGCCGTCCAATGATGGTCGTGGTTATGTCTTGCGCCGGATTATTCGCCGTGCCTGCCGTCATGGTAATAAGCTGGGTGCCAGCGACAGTTTCTTTTACAAAATTGTCGCTGCGTTAGTTGAGCAAATGGGCGACGCTTTCCCAGAGCTTAAGCAGCAGCAGGCGCAGATTGAACGCATTCTGAAAACTGAAGAAGAACAGTTTGCTAAAACCTTGGAGCAAGGTTTGCGTATTCTGGAGCAAGATCTCGCGCACTTAGACGGTTCAGTGATTCCAGGTTCGCTGGTGTTTAAATTGTATGACACCTTTGGTTTCCCGATGGATCTAACGGCGGATATCGCACGTGAGCGCGAACTGAGCGTTGACGAAGAAGGTTTTGAGCGTGAGATGCAAGCACAAAGAGAACGTGCGCGCTCAGCCAGCTCCTTTGCTCTTGATTACAATACGCTGATTAAAATTGACGGCGAGACTGAGTTCTTAGGCTATCAAGAGCACCAATCTGCCGCAAAAGTGCTGATGATTATTAAAGACGGTGCCAGCGTTGAGTCAGCCTTAGAAGGCGATAACGCGGTTATCGTTTTAGATCGCACACCGTTTTATGCCGAGTCTGGTGGTCAAGTGGGTGATTGCGGTTATTTAACCGCTGAAAATCTGTGCATTGAAATCACTGATACCAGCAAAAATGGCCATGCTTTCTTGCACCATGGCTGTGTGACTCAAGGTACAGTACAAGTCGGCGACAGTATTAGCGCGCAAGTGGATGCTAAGGTGCGTCATGCAACTGCGCTGAACCACTCCGCAACGCATATTTTACACGCGGCGCTGCGCGATATTTTAGGCGAGCACGTGCAACAAAAAGGCTCCTTAGTCGATAGCCAGCGTTTGCGCTTTGACTTCAGTCACTTTGAGGCGCTGACTGCGCAACAGATCAAAGCGTTAGAAGCACGAGTTAATCAAGAAATTCGTAACAACACTGCGGTCTGTACTGAAGTGACTGACATTGAAACAGCTAAAGCTAAAGGCGCGATGGCGCTGTTTGGCGAAAAGTACGGCGACCAAGTACGCGTATTAAGTATGGCCGATGGTTTTTCTGTAGAGCTGTGTGGTGGTATCCACGCTGAGCGTACCGGCGATATCGGTGTGTTTAAAATTACCAGTGAAGGTGGTGTTGCCGCGGGTGTCCGTCGTATCGAAGCAGTGACCGGTGAAGCCGCTTGGAATTGGCTCAGTGGCGCAGAAGAACAGCTCAAACAGGCAATGAGCTTGGTTAAAGGTACTCGCGAGAATGTTTTGGATAAGCTGCAAGCGGTACTGGATCAGCAACGTAGCCTAGAAAAAGAGATCGAGCAGCTCAAAGCCAAAGCCGCTCGCGCAGCAGGCAGTGATCTAGCTTCTGCTGCGGTTGAGGTGAATGGCGTTAAAGTCTTGGCGGCGCGTCTTGATGGTGTTGACGGTAAAGACTTACTGGTACTGATCGATCAGTTAAAAAATAAACTGGGTAGCGCGGTCATTTTATTAGGCGGTGTGCAGGATGAGCGCATTGTTCTGGTCGCTGGTGTCACTAAAGACCTAACCGGCCAATTTAAAGCGGGTGATCTAATGAAGCAGGCCGCTGCCGTGGTTGGTGGTAAAGGCGGTGGTCGTCCGGATATGGCGCAGGGCAGTGGTGTTGAACTGGCCAAGCTGGATGATGCCTTAGCGATGACTGCAGAGTATGTGGCCAGCAAAAGCTAAACCGTCATTTAAGTGATACACCCTTAGTGCGAGATACTCGCTGCACTAAGGGCTCTATTTTTAACGCTAACGATGATTAAGGCGGCACTAACATGGCGTTGATCGTACAAAAGTTTGGTGGTACCTCGGTGGGCTCACCTGAGCGAATCGAGCAAGTGGCGCAAAAAGTGGCAAAGTTTCGTGCGGCCGGTGATGATGTTGTCGTCGTCGTTTCTGCGATGAGCGGCGAGACCAATCGCTTGCTGGCCTTGGCGAAGCAAATCAGCGCTAAGCCAACGTTGCGTGAAATGGATGTGATGATTGCCACGGGTGAGCAAGTGACTATTGCCTTGTTAGCGATGGCGCTGAATAAAATTGGCGTGCTTGCAGTTTCTTTTACTGGCGCACAAGTACCGATTGTGACTGACAGTGAACACGGTAAAGCGCGCATTTTGAGCATTGATGAATCTAAAGTGCGTGAACAGCTTAATGCTGGCAAAGTTGTGGTGGTTGCCGGTTTTCAAGGGGTGGATGAGCAGGGCAATATCACCACCTTAGGCCGCGGCGGATCCGATACTACCGCGGTGGCCTTAGCGGCGGCGTTAAAAGCTGACGAGTGTCATATCTATACTGATGTGGACGGTGTGTACACCACAGATCCACGCGTGGTGCCACGAGCGCAGCGCTTGGATCGTATTACCTTTGAAGAAATGCTAGAGATGGCCAGTCTCGGTTCAAAAATTTTACAGTTACGCTCAGTCGAGTTTGCCGGTAAGTACAATGTGCCGTTACGTGTCTTGCACAGCTTTCAAGAGGGCCCTGGCACTCTAATTACTACTGATGATAATGAGGACAGCATGGAACAGCCGATTATTTCTGGTATTGCTTTTAACCGCGATGAAGCCAAGTTAACCATTCGTGGTGTTCCAGATACCCCAGGTGTTGCCTTTAAAATTTTAGGGCCGATCAGTGCCGCTAATATTGATATCGATATGATTGTGCAAAACGTTGCCCAAGACAACACCACCGACTTTACCTTTACCGTGAATAATATTGATTACGATAAAGCCATCGATGTCTTAAGGGCTACGGCGCTGGAGATCGGGGCCGGTGAAGTGAGTGGCACCACCAGTATCGCTAAAGTATCTATTGTGGGTGTCGGCATGCGCTCACATCCGGGCGTTGCCAGTTGCATGTTTGAGGCTTTGGCCAAAGAAAATATTAATATTCAGATGATTTCCACGTCGGAAATTAGAGTGTCAGTAGTGATTGATGAGAAGTATGTGGAGCTGGCGGTGCGGGCTTTACACACTGCTTTTGGTCTTGATGCGTCGGAAAAATAGCTTTTAGAACGATTTTTAGGCGCAGGGTCACTGCGCTTTGTATATTTTATTAGCAAAAATGACTTAGAATTGATTTTGCTTAATAAATAAGCGTTCGCATTATGTGCAATTGCAGGTGATGCGTGTACGCTATTGATAACTTACAGATGCAGACTGTAATCCTAATATTGTTGAAGGAAGGAGATAACAAATGTTAATACTAACGCGTCGTGTCGGAGAGACACTGATGGTTGGTGATGAAGTCACTGTCACTGTACTGGGTGTAAAAGGCAATCAAGTTCGCATTGGTGTTAACGCACCAAAAGAGATTGCTGTACACCGTGAAGAGATCTATCAGCGCATCCAAAAAGAGAAAGAAGAGAAAGAAGAGGCAAGTATTTGATTCTTTTTGTATTTATGCTTTGCAATTTCTAAAAATGAGGGTATTATACGCCCCGTTACGGAGAAGTGGCCGAGTGGCCGAAGGCGCTCCCCTGCTAAGGGAGTACACCTCAAAAGGGTGTCGAGGGTTCGAATCCCTCCTTCTCCGCCATTTTTAGTATTGTGAAGCAGATTTTTAAAGAGTTTAAATTAAAAATAAAACTCCTTGATTATCAAGTAAATAGCTCTATAATACGCGCCACAATGGACTC
>NZ_CAJHOA010000005.1:77573-274806 GCF_905120345.1 Denitrificimonas caeni
CATAGCTCAGCTGGATAGAGTACTCGGCTACGAACCGAGCGGTCGGAGGTTCGAATCCTCCTGAGTCCACCATATTAGAAAAACTGAGTAATTGGTTTTTTTAAGTAATACCAGCGGTGATCTGGATAAGCGCCAAGTGGACTCATAGCTCAGCTGGATAGAGTACTCGGCTACGAACCGAGCGGTCGGAGGTTCGAATCCTCCTGAGTCCACCATATTAAAAAACCTGCATTTATTGCAGGTTTTTTTTTGCCTATTAAAAAATTTAAGCTTTATCTGTGTCTCTATTAGGCACTTTAGGGTACGCAGCCGTTTTGGTTAAAGCGCACACTGCGTTTTTGATTTTTGGCGCTGCGGTACGTCGCGCTAATAATTCCATTGTGATTGCTCTGGGTTAGAGGCTTGCCGAACATGCTTTCCACTTCTGCTTGGCTCATGCCGCTGGTCACCTGTTTGCGCACTAAATGCGTGCGTCGTGTGCTTGAGTCGAACGTGCCGCAGGGGTGCTTGTCGTCTGCGATTATCGTCACTCGAGTGTGCTGCACTGGTCGCTGGTTAGAGTTTGCTGGTAATGCCGGTATAGTCATGGGTTGTACGAGCGTATGGAGGCTCTGTGTGCTCGTGCCAGGGCAGCTTCGGTCGCTGAAGGTGGTGGCGCCGTTACTGGCTGTGCATTGGTAAATCTGAGCGGCTGCGTTGAGTGCTGAAATATGACAACTGCTCAGAATAAGGCCGATATAGAAATATTTTTGCATGGTGGTCATCCTTGACGTGTTTTTGACTTTGAAAGCTGTTGTTGTGAGTGCTATTTCAGTTTAGTCACTATTATCTGAATAACCAGGGTGGTGCGCTGGCTTGTTATCCTAAGATAAGCAATTGTTAGATGCAAAGCGCGGCCACAATGGTATTATTATCGGCTATAAAACCAGTATTAAACTGGCTCGTTATGATTTTTCAGTAGAATTTTTTCCCATTGAGCAATCACCATGCACACTTGATAAATCCCTTGCATCGATAGCGTGCAAGGGTGGAGCACCTCATTTATGTCTGAAGTTGAAGAGAGAAAGCCCCAGGAACGTCTTCATGAGCGTTTTTCACAGGTTCTTGAGCTCTTGCAACGACACCAATTGATTGAGGAACGGGTTGCACGGCAAGGCAGTGACCATCAAGAGCGTGTTGATGCTTTGGTGCAGCAGCAGCACTTAGCAGAGCTGCAGCAGAAGCTGGCTGAGTTACACCCAGCCGATATTGCTTACATTCTTGAAGCCTTGCCCCTAGATGATCGTCTGACTGTCTGGCAACTGGTGCGCGCTGAGAGTGACGGTGACATTCTTCTTGAAGTGTCCGACTCCGTGCGTGAAACGCTGATTGCCGACATGGATGAGCATGAGATCATCGCCGCGACCAAGGACCTGGATGCGGATGAGCTGGCTGATCTAGCGCCAGAGCTGCCGCGTGATGTGGTTCAGGGCTTGATGGAGTCGTTGGACGAGCAGCAACGCGAGCGCGTGCGTTCAGCGCTGTCGTATGAGGATGAGCAAGTCGGCGCTATTATGGATTTTGAGATGGTCACTATCCGTGAAGATGTCACTCTTGAAGTGGTCTTGCGCTATTTGCGCCGTCTAAAAGAGCTACCAGACCAAACCGATAAACTGTTTGTGGTTGATATTGCCGGTATCTTAAAAGGTGTGTTACCGATTAAGCGTTTACTGGTCAATGACCCTGAACGTACGGTGCATGAAGTGATGGCTGACGATCCGGTGACTTTTTATCCGGATGAGGATGGCTCCTTTGCTGCGCAAGCGTTTGAGCGTTACAACTTGGTTTCTGCGCCTGTGGTTGAAAAAAGCGGCAAACTGATTGGTCGTTTGACCGTTGATGAAATGGTCGACTTGATTCGTGAAGAGTCGGAAAGCGAAGCATTAAGTCGCGCCGGTTTGCGTGAAGAAGAAGATATTTTTGCCTCAGTGTGGAAGTCACTACAAAACCGTTGGGCATGGTTAGCCGTTAATTTAGTCACCGCATTTGTTGCTTCGCGAGTGATTGGTTTGTTTGAAGGCTCGATTGAAAAGTTAGTTGCACTGGCTGCCTTGATGCCGATTGTTGCAGGCATTGGCGGCAACTCAGGCAACCAAACTATCACCATGATTGTTCGTGCAATGGCCTTGGATCAGTTGTCCACTGGCAACAGTTCACGTTTAATGCGCAAAGAATTGGGTGTGGCACTGATCAATGGTTTGATCTGGGGCAGTGTTATCGGGGTGGTTGCTTGGTTACTCTATGACAACTGGGCATTGGGTATGGTGATGACCTCAGCGATGACCTTGAACTTACTGCTGGCCGCCTTGATGGGGGTCGTTATTCCGATGACTATGGTGCGCTTAGGGCGTGATCCGGCGCTGGGTTCCAGCGTTTTGATTACAGCGATGACTGACAGTGGCGGCTTCTTTATTTTCTTAGGTTTGGCGACGCTGTTTTTATTGTAAATTTTATAATAGGTTGGCAAAGATCGCGGACAACTGAATAAAAATCATTCTATTGTTTGCCAATTAGGGCGTATTCGCGTTAATGTTTCAGGGTTTTATCTGTAGCTCATTGAACTCAGCCCCAGCTAAAACCTTGATTCTAACTACAAAATTGCACCTGCAACTCAGGAAATGGAGCGTATATGACTTCTCAGCAACTCCTTCTTGAAGGCGTTGAACTCATGTTTTTCGGTATGGGTCTCGTTTTTCTATTTTTGGTTTTACTGATTTACTGCATTCGAGGCATGTCTTATCTGCTAGAACGTTTTGTTCCAGAAGAGAACAATGCCGCTACAGCGGTCGCCGCGCCTGTGAAAGCGGGTAGCGTGCAAGCTGTAGACAACGAAACTTTACAAGCCATTCAAATTGCCATTAAACAGCACCGTGCCCGCCGCGGCTGAGTGTATCTATACGGAGTTTTTCCTGATGACCGCGACAAAGCCGCTCGGTATCACTGACGTTGTATTACGTGATGCTCACCAATCTATTTTAGCCACCCGTGTTCGCTTAGAAGATATGCTGCCGATTGCTGGCAAACTCGACCAAGTGGGTTTTTGGTCGGTTGAAACCTGGGGAGGAGCCACCTTTGACTCCTGTATTCGTTATTTAGGTGAAGATCCTTGGGAGCGTATCCGTGCGCTCAAGCAAGCGATGCCAAATACCCGTCAGCAAATGTTGTTACGTGGACAAAACTTATTAGGCTATCGTCACTATGCTGATGATGTCGTTGATACCTTTGTTGAACGTGCTGCAATCAATGGTGTTGATGTGTTCCGCGTCTTTGATGCGATGAATGATCCGCGCAACCTTGATCGTGCGTTAAAAGCAGTTAAGGCCAATGGCAAGCATGCGCAAGGCACTATTTCTTACACCACCAGCCCTGTGCACAATATGCAAATGTGGGTTGATCTGGCTAAACAAATTGAAGACCTCGGCGCCGACTCCATTGCGATCAAGGATATGGCAGGTATTTTAACGCCTTATGTTGCCTATGAGTTGGTTAGCAAACTGAAAGCCAGCTTGTCGATTCCTGTGCATATGCAGTGCCATGCTACGGCTGGTTTGTCGTCAGTAGCGATTTTGAAAGCTGTTGAAGCCGGTATTGATAACGTTGATACCTCGATTTCCTCAATGTCGATGACCTACGGCCATTCGCCAACCGAGTCAGTGGTCGCCATGTTCCAGAATACTGAGCATGACACCGGACTTAATCTGTTATTGCTCGAAGAAATTGCTGCTTACTTCCGTGAAGTACGGAAAAAATATGCAAAATTTGAAGGTACGCTGAAAGGTGTTGATTCACGTATTTTGGTCGCGCAAGTGCCAGGCGGTATGTTGACTAATATGGAAGGCCAGCTCAAAGAGCAGGGCGCTACAGATAAGTTTGATGAAGTGTTGGCCGAGATTCCGCGCGTGCGTGAAGACTTGGGCTTTATTCCATTGGTGACGCCGACTTCGCAAATTGTTGGTACTCAAGCCGTGATTAACGTGCTGACCGGTGAGCGTTACAAATCCATCACCAAAGAAACTGCCGGCATACTCAAAGGTGAGTACGGTTGCGCACCAGCGCCGTTTAATGCTGAGTTGCAAGCCCGCGTACTGGATGGTGCGCAAGCGGTTGTCTGCCGACCTGCAGATTTGCTTGAGAACGAAGTTGAAAAACTAACTACCGAACTCAAAGCGTTAGCGCAAGAGAAAAACATTCGCTTAGCCGACAATATTATTGATGATGTTTTGACTTACGCATTGTTCCCGCAAATTGGTCTGAAGTTTTTAGAGAATCGTGACAATCCGGATGCCTTTGAGCCGATGCCAACTGGCAATGAATTGCTGGGTGGTCAAGCCACTGGACCGCAAGCCTATACGGTTGAAGTCAATGGCCGAAGCTTTGTGGTGCAAGTCAATGAAGGCGGCGATGTCGAAGGCCTGAAACCTATTGGTGAGGCCACTGCTTGTGAGCCCGCACCGGTAACTGCTGGGGAGGGTGATCCGCAAGGCGCGCCGTTAGCCGGTAATATCTTTAAAGTGCTGGTCAAACCAGGGCAGACTGTTGCAGAAGGCGATGTGGTAATTATTTTGGAAGCCATGAAAATGGAAACTGAAATTCGTGCTTTCCGCCGCGGCGTGATCGGTGATGTCAATGTTAAAGTTGGCGACGCAGTATCAGTTGGCGATTGCCTGCTGACCATAGCTTGAGGGCTAAATGATGGATAAGCTCTTAGGTTTATGGCAAAACACCGGTATCTATCAGATTGAGGCCGGACAAGCTTTGATGCTCGTTGTATGCATGGCTTTAATATACTTGGCAATTCGTAAAGGCTTTGAGCCGTTGCTGTTGATTCCTATTGGCTTTGGTGGAGTATTAGCGAATATTCCAGCAGCCGGTATGGCTGAAACCGGTGGCTTATTGAATATGCTGTATGAAGTCGGCTTGCCGACCAGTGTTTTCCCTTTGCTGATCTTTATGGGTGTGGGTGCCATGACCGATTTCGGTCCGATGCTGGCTAACCCAAAAACCTTGTTGTTAGGTGCAGCGGCTCAGTTTGGTATTTTTGGTACCTTGCTCGGAGCTTTAGCCATTGGCATGTTGGGGATTCCAGGCTTGGAGTTTACCCTCAAAGAAGCCGCTTCAATTGCCATTATTGGTGGTGCCGATGGCCCGACCTCGATCTACGTTACCTCACGCTTAGCCCCAGATTTGCTGGGTCCAATTGCGGTGGCCGCGTACTCATATATGGCTTTAGTGCCCTTGATTCAGCCGCCTATTATGCGCGCGCTGACGACGCCAGCAGAGCGTGGTATCGTTATGTCGCAGTTGCGTCATGTTGGCCAGACCGAGAAAATTATTTTCCCTCTCGTGCTGTGCTTGCTGATCGGACTGTTGCTGCCTGATGCTGCACCTCTAGTCGGCATGTTTGCCTTCGGTAACTTGATGCGCGAAAGCGGTGTAGTTGAGCGTTTAGCTGATACGTCACGTAATGCTTTGATTAACGTTGTCACTATTGGTTTAGGTCTGACGGTTGGTTCTAAATTGTCAGCTGAGTCTTTCTTGCAAATCAAAACGTTAGGCATTTTATTACTCGGCATGATCGCCTTTAGCGCAGGAACTGCGATGGGGGTCATCATGGCGAAAGTGATGAATAAGTTTAGTGCCAATAAGATTAATCCGCTGATTGGTTCCGCTGGTGTTTCTGCGGTGCCAATGGCTGCGCGCGTGTCCAACAAGGTGGGATTGGAGTCCAATCCGCAAAACTTCTTGTTGATGCATGCGATGGGGCCAAACGTGGCGGGTGTCATCGGTTCTGCGGTTGCTGCCGGTGTCTTGCTGAGCTTTGTTGGCTAACACTTTGCGTTAACTGCTGTTGTAATGACATAAAGGCTGCCCATTGAGGCAGCCTTTATGGTTCTGGGTGATAGGTTTTTTTATAAAGTGGACTGCTTCTTGCATCGGTAGAGGAGGTGTCAGCTATAGCGTCAATGTTTAGTGCATAAGCACATGAATTTAGAAGAGAATGGTCTGTGAATAACACGCAACTGAAAAGTAATATGCACACGGGGCTGAGGTTGCTCAAGCAGGGCAATTTAGGTGTGCCTTTGCTGTTGCTGGTTATTTTGGCAATGATGACCTTGCCCATCCCGCCTTTTTTGTTAGATGTGTTATTTACCTTTAATATTGCCTTGTCCATTGTGGTGTTGCTGGTTGGTGTCTACGCCTTGCGACCGCTGGATTTTGCCGCATTCCCTACTATTCTCTTGGTCGCAACCTTATTACGTCTGGCACTCAACGTTGCCTCAACCCGCGTGGTATTGCTGCATGGGCATGATGGTGGTGATGCGGCTGGTAAAGTGATTCAAGCTTTTGGTGAAGTGGTGATCGGCGGTAACTACGTCGTCGGTGCGGTGGTCTTTGCTATTTTGATGATCATTAACTTTGTGGTGGTGACCAAGGGTGCTGGACGTATTTCTGAGGTGAGCGCGCGTTTTACCTTGGATGCCATGCCCGGTAAGCAAATGGCGATTGATGCCGACTTGAATGCGGGCTTAATTGATCAAGAAGAAGCTAAGACGCGTCGCAGTGATGTCTCACAAGAAGCGGACTTTTACGGTTCGATGGATGGTGCCAGTAAGTTTGTGCGCGGTGATGCGGTGGCTGGATTACTTATTCTGTTTATTAACTTGATCGGTGGTATTGCCATCGGTATTGCTCAGCACTCAATGAGTTTTATTGAAGCGGGTAAAGTTTACGCCCTGCTGACCATTGGTGATGGTCTGGTGGCGCAAGTGCCATCACTGTTGCTCTCGACGGCTGCTGCGGTCATGGTGACCCGGGTCACTACCTCAGAAGATATGGGCGAGCAAATCAATCGGCAGATGTTTACCTCGCCGAAAGCGTTGGCCGTATCGGCAGCGATTCTAATTGCCATGGGTTCGGTACCGGGCATGCCGCACCTGTCCTTTATTGGTTTGGGGTTGTTGGCTGCCGGTGGTGCGTTTTTGATTTGGCAGCGAGCCAATAAAAAAGAATTGGCGGTGGTTGAGCGAGAGCAGCGAGATCTAGAACAGTTGCCTGCGCCGATCAGTGCTGAAAACCGCGAGTTGGGTTGGGATGATGTGACTCCAGTAGATATGGTCGGCTTGGAGGTGGGTTATCGCTTGATTCCTTTAGTGGATCGTAATCAAGGTGGTCAGTTGCTCGCACGGATTAAAGGCGTGCGCAAAAAGTTATCGCAAGACTTAGGTTTTCTGATGCCTTCAGTACACATTCGTGACAACTTAGATTTATTGCCTAATGTTTATCGGCTGACCTTGATGGGCGTGACTGTCGCCGAAGCCGAAGTTTATCCTGAGCGTGAATTGGCGATTAATCCAGGCCAAGTTTTTGGCACTGTCAGCGGCGTTGCGACGCATGACCCAGCCTTTGGCTTAGAGGCGGTGTGGATAGAACCAAGTCAGCGTGATCAGGCGCAGTCTTTAGGTTATACCGTGGTGGATACCAGCACGGTGGTGGCGACGCACCTCAATCAAATTCTGAGTAAGCACGCGCATGAGCTGTTAGGTCATGAGGAGGTGCAGCAATTAATGCAAGTGCTGGCGAAAAGTTCGCCGAAATTGGCAGAAGAGCTGGTGCCCGGCATGGTATCGCTATCAACGTTATTAAAAATTTTACAAAGCTTGTTACAAGAGCAGGTACCGGTACGGGATATTCGCAGCATTGCTGAAGCCATTGCTGATACGGTCACTCGGAGTCAAGATCCTGACACTATTGTTGCTGCAGTACGTGTGGCGTTGGCGCGCGCAATCGTGCAAAGCATCGTGGGGCTTGAGCCTGAGCTACCAGTGATCACCTTAGAGCCAAGGTTGGAACAGATATTGCTTAGTAGTATGCAGAAGGCCGGACAAGGTTCAAGTGAAGGCGTACTGCTTGAACCTGGAATGGCCGAAAAACTACAGCGGTCTCTTATAGAGGCGGCGCAACGTCAAGAAATGCTTGGTAAACCAGTGGTGTTACTGGTCGCTGGACAGATTCGAGCCATGATGTCGCGTTTTGCTCGGTTAGCCGTACCTAATATGTATGTGCTGGCGTACCAAGAGATCCCAGATAATAAGCAAGTCACTATCGTGGCAACGGTAGGACAAAATTGATCGAGGGCTGACTTATGCAAGTCAAACGATATTTCGCAGCAGACATGCGCCAAGCCATGAATCGCGTCCGTGATGAATTAGGTGCCGAGGCGGCAATTATTTCTACGCGTCGCGTGGCTGGTGGTGTTGAGTTGACCGCTGCCCTTGATTATCAAGCCCAGCCCTCAGTGGCGCGTCCTAATCCCGCGTTAGAAGCTGAGTTGCGTAAAACGCAGACGCAAATTATGCAGGCGCATGCCAGTTTGCAAGCGCGTCAAGAGGATGGTGCGTTAGGTAAAGATCGACAGTTGCTTGAGCAAGTGATGCAGCGTGTCAGTACTCCAGTCGCTGACACTGCCTATGTGCAGAGCGCTCAGCATCGCGGCACTCACTCAGGTGAAATGGCGGCGATGCGTTCTGAGATCAACAGTTTACGTACGCTGTTAGAAATGCAATTAAGCAATATGGCCTGGAATAATATGAGCACGCAGCAGCCAGTACAGGCGGTGCTGTGGAAGCGTTTTCAAAAAATGGGCTTACCTGCTGATATTGTTCGTTCGGTTTTAGAGCGCGTGGCTCAAGAACAAGATCAGTCACAAGCATGGCGCATGGCTTTAGCCTATTTAACCCATTCAATTCGTACGCCCAATGTCGAGCCGGTTGATGAGGGTGGCGTGATTGCTTTAGTCGGTCCCGCAGGAGCGGGTAAAACGACAACTTTGGCGAAGTTGGCGGCGCGTTATGTGTTGGCCCATGGTGTCAATAATATCGCTCTGGTGAGCATGGACAGCTATCGAATTGGTGCTCAAGAGCAGTTAAAAACCTTAGGGCGTATTTTAAATATACCGGTCAGCTATGTAGCAGACGGTGTGACTTTGGCTGATACATTGAAACCATTAGCACATAAGCGCGTGATTTTGATTGACACGGCAGGCTTGCCAGCCAGTGATCCCGCATTAGGCTTGCAGCTCGACAGTTTAGCGGAGCAGGGCATTAAAGCTAAAAATTACTTAGTGATGGCAGCAACCAGCCAAGGGCAAGTTCTAAAAGCGGCTTGGCATGCGTATAAACGTTGCGGGTTAGCCGGTTGCATTATTACCAAGCTGGATGAAGCAGTCAGTATGGGGGAGGCTTTAGGTATGGCGATTGGCCATGGCTTGCCAGTAGCCTATACTACTGACGGTCCTAAAATACCTGATGATATACAAGTGCCTCGCAGCGATCAGTTGGTCAGTCGCGCTGTCGGTTTACAGAGCTCAGAAGAGCCAAGCGAAGAAACGATGGCGCAAATGTGTGTAGGGTCTCCACTGGCCGCACAGTATGTGGGTTAGAGTTCAGTGAGTAAGGTATTAAATAGAATGACAAGTAAGCAGAAACAACCCGTGCAAGTGATTGCCGTCACTGGTGGTAAAGGTGGTGTCGGTAAGACCAATGTTTCGGTGAATCTTTCCGTTGCGCTGGCAGCTTTAGGTCGAAAGGTTGTCTTGCTCGATGCGGACTTCGGCTTGGCCAATGTCGACGTGTTACTTGGCTTGCAGCCGACTCATACTCTGGCAGACGTGATGGACGGTCACTGTGATTTACGTGATGTCTTATTAACCGGTCCTGGTGGGATAAAAATAGTCCCTGCCTCCTCAGGCACGCAAAGTATGGTGGAAATGACGCCAATGCAGCATGCCGGCTTGATTCAGGCGTTTAGTGAGTTGGCTGATAATATTGATGTCTTGATTATCGATACAGCCGCTGGAATCGGTGATTCTGTTACAAGTTTTGTGCAAGCCGCTCAAGAAGCGATTATGGTGGTCTGTGATGAGCCGACGTCAATTACTGATGCCTATGCTTTGATTAAGTTGCTCAATCGTAATCATGGCATGACGCGTTTTCGCGTGCTAGCAAATATGGCGCACAGCCCACAAGAAGGGCGTAATTTATTTAACAAGTTGGTTAAAGTAACCGAACGCTTTTTAGATGATGTCACGCTGCAGTATTTAGGTGCTGTCCCTTACGACGAAATGGTCCGTAAAGCGGTACAGAAGCAGCGTGCAGTGTATGATGCGTTCCCACGTGCAAAGTGCTCATTGGCGTTTAAGGCTATGGCGCAACAGATTGATAGCTGGCCTTTACCCAGTACTCCTCGTGGGCACTTAGAGTTTTTTGTGGAGCGGTTAGTTAGCCACACTGGAACGGAATAAAATGCATGACAAGAGCTAAAGGTCTGCAGATGTATAGTAAAGCGCGAGCGGCTGATGAGCAGTCATTGTTGATTGAACAGCACGCTCCGCTGGTTAAGCGTATTGCGTATCATATGCTTGGTCGCCTGCCAGCTAGTGTGCAAGTCGAAGATTTAATTCAGGCTGGCATGATTGGCTTATTGGAAGCTGCAAAAAAATTTGATGCCAGTAAAGGTGCGAGTTTTGACACCTTTGTTGGCATTCGTATTCGTGGTTCGATGCTGGATGAGTTGCGTAAAGGCGACTGGACTCCGCGTTCAGTGCATCGTAATACCCGTTTAGTCAGTGATGCGGTGCGTACGATTGAAGCGCGAACGGGTTGTGATGCTAAAGATTTGCAAGTAGCAGCCGAACTTAACCTAAGTATCGATGAGTATTATTCGATTCTAAATGATACTCAAGGCAGTCGCTTATTCAGTTTTGATGATTTGCTCGATGAGGGCGATCAGTTTGATCTGCACAGTACCCAGCAAGAACCTGGACGTGATGTTGAACAAGTGCACTTTAAGCAAGCGTTGGCTGATGCGATAGCAGGTTTACCTGAGCGCGAACGCTTGGTGTTGTCATTGTATTACGATGAAGAACTGAATTTGAAAGAAATCGGCGAAGTTTTAGGTGTCAGTGAGTCACGCGTCAGTCAGTTACACAGTCAGTGCGCAGCGCGTTTAAGAGCGCGATTGACGGATTGGCGTCAATAAGCAGTACGGTTTATGGGTTTAATGGTATAAGCATGCGGTCTTTACAAGGCGAAGACTGAATTAAAATGGCTTGGAGGTTAGCTTGGACAAAAATATGAAAATCCTCATTGTTGATGATTTCTCAACGATGCGACGGATCATCAAGAACCTCTTGCGTGACCTAGGCTTTACCAATACAGCAGAGGCGGATGATGGCTCAACAGCTTTACCGATGCTGCAGAGTGGGAACTTTGATTTCTTAGTCACTGATTGGAATATGCCAATCATGAGCGGCATTGATTTGTTGCGCCACGTACGTGCTGATGAAAAGCTTAAGCATTTACCGGTATTAATGGTGACCGCAGAAGCGAAGCGCGACCAAATTATTGAAGCGGCACAAGCCGGCGTGAACGGTTATGTGGTTAAACCATTCACCGCACAAGCACTGAAAGATAAAATTGAAAAAATCTTCGATCGTGTCAACGGCTGAACACAAGCTGCGGGGAAACTATGGAACACAACAAAAGCAGTGAGGCTGATGAGTTTGCGTCTGCCGTCGCTTTGCATGCTCCACAACTGCAGCAGAGTCTTGAACAAGGTGATTTACAGCAAGCTGGTCGAATTATTGCAGAAATAAATCAGGTCCGTGAGCGTACATTGTATCTTGAAGTCGGACGCTTAACCTGCGAGTTGCACAATGCAATTATCGATTTTGATATTGATCCGCGTAACCCGCATGCGAAAGAAATGTCGCAAATTACCGATGCCTCTGAACGTTTGCAATATGTGGTCAATATGACCGATCAAGCGGCCAATAGTGCCATTGATCTTGTTGAAAAAAGCGCACCCTTGGTGACTTACATCAGTTATGAAGCGCAAAGCCTAATAGCTGACTGGCAGCGCTTTATGCGTCGCGAAATGAAAGCAGATGAGTTTCGCTTACTGGCTAAGCGCATTGAAGCATTTTTATCGCGCAGCCTGCATGACAGTGATCAGCTCTCCGCTAATTTAAACGAAATTATGATGGCGCAAGGTTTCCAAGATTTAACCGGCCAAGTGATTAAACGAGTGATGACGCTGATTGCTGATATTGAAAGTAATCTGTTAAAGCTGGTGGTGATGGCCGGACAAGTTGATCGGGTGGTTGGTATTGAGCATCCGACCGGTGATTTGCGCACAAAAGAGACAAAAGAAAAAAAGACCAGTTCAGGTGAAGGTCCGCAGATTCATGCCGATAAAAGGGATGATGTGGTGAGCGATCAAGTGGATGTTGATGATCTGCTATCCAGTTTAGGGTTTTAGGAGGAGCGCATATGGGCTTTGATGCTGATGAAGAAATCCTCCAGGACTTTTTAGTGGAGGCAGGAGAAATTCTAGAATTACTATCTGAACAGCTGGTTGAGCTGGAAGGTCGTCCTGATGATATGAATTTGCTCAATGCCATCTTTCGTGGTTTCCATACGGTCAAAGGCGGTGCCGGATTTTTACAGCTCAATGAGCTGGTAGCCTGTTGCCATATTGCCGAAAACGTCTTTGATATTTTACGCAAAGGTGAGCGTAGAGTAACGCCGGAGCTGATGGACGTTGTTCTACAGGCACTGGATAGCGTTAATACCATGTTCGACGACGTGCGCGAAGGTGCGGCTTTGACCCCCGCAGCAGATGAATTACTCGAAGCGCTGGCGCGTTTAGCTGAGCCGAGTACAGCGGATGAATCTGCTGAACCGTTATCCAGTGCCGATGTACAGCAGCAGAGTAGCGATGATCAGGTTGATGCAGAATTTGAACAGTTGCTGGGTGCGATTACCCCCATGACTGAAAAGAGCGCTACGCCAGTCACCAGTACGCCAGGCGATATTATTACTGATGATGAGTTTGAAGCGTTGTTAGATCAATTACATGGTCCGGCAAAGACTGCGTCTAGTTCTGTACAGCATAGTGAAACCACTCCCGCGTCAGGTTCTGATGAAATTACGGATGATGAATTTGAAGCCCTGTTGGATCAATTGCATGGTGAGGGACAGTTTAATGTTGAAGTGACTGTACCGCCAGCATCCAGCTCAGACAGTGATGCCGCCAGTGTTACGACAGCTAGTAGCGTCGCAGATCCTAGCCAAATCAGTGATGATGAGTTTGAAGCCTTACTGGATCAGTTGCACGGTAAAGGCAAGTTCCAAGCAGCAATTGCAGATGTTGATGCTGCTAAAGATGTTGCGATTACTAAACCAACAGTACCACCAGTTGCAGCAACTGCAGAAACCAAGCCCACTCCAGCGCCTGAGCCAAAATATACTGGACCCGAGCGCAGAACCGTTGCCCGTGCGCCGGCAGCGGAGGTTGAAACCACGGTACGTGTGGATACCGCACGCCTCGATGACATTATGAATATGGTCGGTGAGTTGGTCTTAGTCCGTAATCGTTTGGTGCGTTTAGGGCTCAATAGCGGTGATGAGGTCATGGCTAAAGTCGTCGGTCACTTAGATGTGGTGACTGGTGATCTGCAAGCGGCGGTGATGAAAACACGCATGCAGCCGATTAAAAAAGTCTTTGGCCGTTTTCCGCGTTTAGTCCGAGATATGGCACGTAACCTGAACAAGCAGATTCGCCTCGAGTTGGTGGGCGAAGACACTGATTTAGATAAAAACTTGGTTGAAGCGCTGGCCGATCCATTGGTGCACTTGGTGCGTAACTCAGTCGACCATGGAATTGAGCTGCCAGCGGATCGCGAAGCGGCCGGCAAAGAGCGTGAAGGCTGTGTGATTTTAGCCGCCTCGCAAGAAGGCGATCATATTCAATTGACCATCAGCGATGATGGCAAAGGCATGGATGCCAATGTGCTGCGTAATAAAGCCGTTGAGAAAGGCATGCTCGAGCGCGAAGCCGCCGATCGGTTAACCGACCTTGAGTGCTACAACTTAATTTTCGCCGCAGGTTTCTCTACCAAAACTGAAGTCTCGGATGTGTCTGGTCGTGGTGTCGGTATGGATGTGGTGAAAACTAAAATTGCCCAACTGAACGGCACTGTTAATGTTTTCTCCACGCCGGGCAAAGGTTCGCAGGTGGTGATTAAGGTGCCGCTGACCTTAGCGATTATGCCAACCTTAATGGTCATGCTCGGCAAACAAGCTTTTGCCTTTCCGTTAGTCAACGTCAATGAGATTTTTCACTTGGATTTGTCGCGCACCAATGTTGTCGACGGACAAGAAGTCGTGGTTGTACGCGATAAAGCCCTCCCGTTATTTTATTTAAAACACTGGCTGTTACCCAAAGAAGTTCATGCTGAGCAAACTGAAGGTCATGTGGTGATTTTAACTGTCGGTAATCAGCGCATTGGCTGTGTTGTTGATCAGTTGGTTGGCCAGGAAGAAGTGGTAATTAAGCCTTTGGGTAAAATGCTACACGGCACGCCAGGTATGTCCGGCGCAACCATTACCGGCGATGGACGTATTGCGCTGATTTTAGATATTCCAGGCTTGCTTAAAAATTACGGACAACGCTACTAGGCTTAATCCAAGTCATGGTGTTGTTTTGGAGTCAGTATGACAGTCAAGGTTTTAGTGGTTGATGATTCAGGCTTTTTTAGACGTAGGCTGACCGAAATACTGTCCTCGGACAGCAATATTCAGGTCGTGGGTACGGCAGCCAATGGTCGCGAAGCTGTTGAGCAAACGCTAGCCTTACGACCTGATGTCATCACCATGGATTATGAAATGCCGGTGATGGATGGCATTACCGCTGTTAGAACTATTATGCAGCGCTGTCCTACTCCGGTATTGATGTTCTCGTCATTGACTCATGAAGGTGCGCGCGTCACTTTAGATGCGCTTGATGCGGGTGCCTTGGATTATCTACCGAAAAATTTTGAAGATATTTCTAGAAATCCGCAGAAAGTCAAACAAATGCTCTGTGATAAAGTGCATTTGCTAGCGATGAGTAATCGCCGTGCTTGGTCACGGTCAGCTGCGCCGGTTCGAGCTGCTGCAGTAGCGAAACCAGCGCCTGCAGTACCAGCACCCGCAACGCCTGTAGCGTCAAGACCCAGTGCGCGCACGCAACCGATGACACAACCTAATACACAAAGCGTAGCTCAGGCTGCCAGTGCAGCACGACAGGTGATTCCTCCAAGTGAAGGAACCGTTCAGGCTTCAACCACGAGCCCGCCACGTAAAACCTACAAGTTAGTCGCGATTGGCACCTCAACCGGTGGTCCGGTTGCTTTGCAGCGCGTGTTAACCCAGCTGCCGGCAAATTTCCCCGCGCCGATTGTGATGATTCAGCATATGCCGGCGGCGTTTACCAAAGCCTTTGCTGATCGCTTAAATAAACTGTGCCAAATTGATGTTAAAGAAGCTGAAGAAGGCGATGTTTTGCGCCCTGGTTTGGCTTTGCTGGCTCCAGGTGGCAAGCAGATGATGATTGATGGGCGCGGCACAGTGCGCATCTTGCCGGGTGATGAGCGCCTTAACTATAAGCCAAGTGTTGATATTACCTTTGGTTCGGCGGCTAAGGTGTTTAACAATAAAGTGCTGGCTGTGGTGTTGACTGGGATGGGCGCGGATGGTCGTGAAGGGGCCCGTATGTTGAAACAAGCAGGCAGTCAGGTGTGGGCGCAAGATGAAGCCAGTTGCGTTATTTATGGTATGCCGATGGCTGTGGTTAAGGCCGGATTAGCCGACGTGGTCTACAGCTTGGATGATATTGGCCGCTATCTGGTTGAGGCGTGCAGCTGATGGATATGCTTAGCTTGGTTGGATTGGTCATGGCTTTCGTGGCTATTATTGGTGGGAATTACCTTGAGGGTGGCCATATCAGTGCGTTGGTGAATGGTCCGGCCGCGTTGATTGTGTTTGGTGGTACCTTTGGGGCCGCGTTATTACAAACGCCTGTCAGTCATTGTAAACGAGCTCTGCAGATTGTCAGTTGGGTACTGTTTCCACCTTATGCCAATTTGCCACACGCGATTAATAATGTGGTGGGTTGGAGTATGACGGCACGCAAGGATGGTTTGCTTGGTTTGGAAGCCATTGCCGATGCTGAGCTTGATCCTTATGCGCAAAAAGGCTTGCAGCTGTTAGTTGACGGTATGGAAGCAGAAAGTATTCGCAGTATTTTAGAAGTGGACTTATACACCCAAGAAGATCGTGATATTCAAGCCGCTAAGTTTTATGAATGCATGGGTGGCTATGCGCCAACCATCGGCATTATTGGCGCGGTGATGGGCTTGATTCATGTGATGGGTAATCTTGCCGACCCTTCGCAATTAGGCAGTGGTATTGCGGTGGCATTTGTCGCGACGATTTATGGCATTGGCTCAGCAAACTTACTACTGCTGCCCATCGCTAGCAAAATTAAAGCGACGGTACTGCGCCAGTCGCGTTATCGTGAGATGCTTCTGGAAGGTATTTTGTCGATTGCTGAAGGTGAGAACCCGCGCTCCATTGAGTTAAAACTACAAGGTTTTATGGAGTAACCATGGCACGCCGACGCAGACAGGAAGATCCGATCAATCATGAGCGCTGGTTGGTGTCTTATGCTGATTTTATTACTCTGTTGTTTGCTTTTTTTGTGGTGATGTACTCAATTTCTTCGGTTAACGAAGGCAAATATAAAATTTTATCCGACTCGATGGAAGGTGTTTTTAGTCAAACGGATCGCTCGATTAAACCCATCCCTATTGGTGATGAGCGCTTAAAAGGGCAATCAGATGAGGGTGCTTCTGATGCCGCTGATGCCGTTGCTGCTAATACCCCGCAAGACCCTTTAGAGTCAATTGCGGCGCAAATTCGTGATCAATTTGCAGGCTTGTTAGGTGATGGGCAAGTACAGGTGCGTGCTAATGAGATGTGGCTTGAGTTGGAATTGAACTCAAGTTTATTGTTTCCCAGTGGCGATGCTATTCCGCATCAGGATGCATTTGATCTGGTGGAGAAAATATCAAACATTTTAGCGCCCTTTGATAATCCGATTCAGGTTGAGGGTTTTACCGACAATCTGCCCATCAGCACCGCGCAATACCCAACCAACTGGGAGCTGTCTGCCGCTAGGGCAGCGAGTATCGTCAGAATGCTGGTAATGGAGGGTGTTGAGCCGCAGCGTTTGGCCGCAGTAGGTTACGGTGAGTTTCAGCCGGTTGCCGATAATATTGATGCGGTGGGACGGGCACGCAATCGCCGAGTTGTCTTGGTTATTTCTCGTAATGTCGATAGTCGGCGTCAAGCTACGATACCC
Organism: Denitrificimonas caeni; assembly: GCF_905120345.1. Taxonomy (GTDB): domain Bacteria; phylum Pseudomonadota; class Gammaproteobacteria; order Pseudomonadales; family Pseudomonadaceae; genus Denitrificimonas; species Denitrificimonas caeni_A. Next base: position 94,857 of record NZ_CAJHOA010000005.1, read on the forward strand.
TCGGATCAAACTTAATCACTCGTTAGAGCTGGCACATAGATTGCTAGTTATATTGTTAATCAATATAAAAGTGTTTACAGCGTCAACGAACTGGCGCTGTAAAACAGCAGCTAATAGCAGTGCAACTGAGTATGGGGTATGCGATGAGAATCTGGGCGGTGGCCAACCAGAAAGGGGGCGTCGGTAAAACTACGACAACCTTGGCACTTGCCGGCCTTTTAGCCGATGCAGGTAAGCGAGTACTGGTGGTTGATCTGGATCCACACGGCTCAATGACCAGTTATTTTGGTTATGACCCTGATAATATGGAACACAGCTGTTATGACTTGTTTCAACATGCCGGCTCAATACCGACACAACTACCACAGCAGTTGCTGCGTGACACCAGTCATGAAAATATCAAGTTGTTACCCTCCAGTACGGCCTTAGCTGTACTGGAGCGTCAGTCACCCGGTAAAGATGGCTTAGGTTTAGTGATCAGTCGTACTTTAGCGCTACTGGATAGTGATTTTGATTTTGCTGTTATTGATAGCCCGCCACTCTTGGGGGTGCTGATGGTTAATGCCTTGGCGGCCAGTGAGTATCTATTGATTCCGGTACAAACAGAGTTTCTGGCCTTAAAAGGTTTAGAGCGCATGGTTAATACGTTGAAAATGATTAATCGCTCACGGCAACAAGCGTTGCCATTTAGTATTGTGCCAACGTTGTTTGATCGGCGCACGCAAGCTTCGATCACCGCGTTACGTATGCTCAAAAAACAGTATCCGCAAACCTTATGGCAAGCTTATATTCCGATTGATACGCGTTTGCGTGATGCCAGTCGGGCAGGGTTGGTGCCTTCACGTTTTGATAAAAGCAGCCGTGCTATTTTGGCCTATCGAGCATTATTAAAACATGTGTTAAACCAGTGTATTAACTCTCGATTAGCTGAGTCAGCGCAGGTGCTAACAGACAATTGTGTTGCACGTAAGTCAGGGCAGTAATGCGTTTTGAGACGTTAGGATTATTTGGTATAGCCTATGAGTAAAGACACCCAACATGCTGCTTTGCAAGGCTACTTAGATGCGTTGTTAACTGACGCCGTGCCCGAGCCTCGTCTTGCTACAGAGCCGGTCGCTTTTTTAGAGGTGCCTGAGGTTGCCTTTAGCTTGCCGCCTATGGCCTTGCGTGAGCCTTTAATCAGTGAAGCGCAAATCAACCAGTTGCCTGTGTCGGTTAGTATCCTCGCGGAGCAACATGATAGCGTCGTATCGCCGTCAGTAGTGGGCGCCACTGCACCTGAGTTAACAAAAAGTAGTTGGGCAGACAGCGCCTTTGAATGTTTGTTGTTTGATGTGGCGGGATTAACCTTAGCCGTGCCGTTGGTGGCGTTAGGTAGTATTTATACCTTTGAGGCGAATGAGTTAACCCCTTTGTTTGCTCAGCCTGATTGGTTTATTGGCATACTGCCAGCGCAAAAAACCAATTTAAAAGTATTAGAAACTGCCCGCTGGGTGATGCCAGAACGCTATACTGCAGACATGCGTCATGACCTCAAGTATGTGATCTCTATTAATGGTTATGACTGGGGTTTGGCTGTTCATCATGTACGCAACTCCATTCGCTTGCAGCCGAGCGACGTTAAATGGCGGACGCAGCGTGGTAAGCGTCCATGGTTGGCTGGTACAGTGATTGAGCATATGTGTGCGTTACTCGACGTTGAAGTCTTAGCGCAGTTAATTACCGGTAAAAATACGTCACACAACACTGCATAGGCAGTGGTTAAAATATTGTCAATATAGTGTGAGCTCAAAAGCTCTGAATGAGAGGAAAAACAATGCAAAATTCATTAGCTCACAGTACCGATGACCCGATTTTGCAATGGGTGACATTTCGTCTTGATAATGAAACCTATGGCGTTAATGTGATGCAGGTGCAAGAGGTCTTACGCTATAGCGAAATTGCACCTGTGCCGGGTGCACCGAGTTATGTGTTGGGCATCATCAACTTGCGCGGTAATGTTGTGACCGTGATCGATACGCGCCAGCACTTTGGCTTGCCGCCTGCTGAAGTGGATGATAATACTCGAGTAGTGATTATCGAGGTGGATAAGCAGGTCGTTGGAATTTTAGTTGATAGCGTGGCAGAAGTTGTTTACTTGCGCCAATCGGAAATAGAAACGGCTCCGAATGTGGGTAATGCAGACGCTGCTAAGTTTATTCAAGGTGTTTGTAATAAAAATGGCGAGTTGTTGATTCTAGTTGAACTGGAAAAAATGATGAGCGAAGAAGAATGGTCTGAGTTGGACACCTTGTAATGTTACCGGCAGTGTTGTTTTTATCTGTGCTGTGCGTCGGCAACGCTGTTGCTGTGTATCTGCTATGGAGACAAAAACAACGCTTAGAGGCGTTATATAGAGAACAAGATGAGCAGCATAAACAAGCGTTGAAAAATGTTACTCGACGCTTAGAAACTTATTTGTCTGGCAGTATGCAGATGGGTGAGGAGCTGCAGGAGTTGCAAAAAAATCTTGCACCTTTGCCGGAAAAAATCTTGCGTATGGAGCAAAAAGACCCTGAAAGCCTATCTTTTAGCCAAGCTGCACGTTTAGTGGGTTTGGGAGCAACCACTGAGGATCTTAAACAATCATGTGGTTTAAGTCAGTCCGAAGCGGAATTGTTGCAGCGCTTACATGGTAAGAAATAATTTTAGCTATAAAAAAGGCCAACTTATAGAGTTGGCCTTTTTGCCTTAGCAAGTAATATTACTTGCGGCTGGCTTTTTCTAACATACGCAGAGCGCGTTCGTTAGCTTCGTCAGCAGTTTGCTGAGCACGTTGAGCAGCGCTCATTGCTTCATCAGCTTTGCTGTACGCTTCGTCAGCGCGTGCTTGTGCACGAGCTACTGAGTCTTCAGTAGCGGTCAAGCGTGCTTCAGTTTCCGTTGATACACTGCTGCAACCAGTTGCTAAAACAGCAGCTAAAGCTAATGCAGAAAATTTTAGAACATTATTCATCTTGTTCCCCTTAATATGGGTTTCCATGGAAGCAACCTATCTGATGATAAGCTGGCTGTTGTATATGTTACGCATTCGCTTGATTAAGTAAACTAGTACATCGACCAGAAAGCAGTTTTTTTTGCTTTCCTGATCAATAAGTGAACATAAAATCATTACGTCTATATGCTTTGACCACAACGACCTGAAAAAGTTGTTGTGCAGTGATTTAAAGTTGCTGAGATGCAGAGAGTGAAGGGCTTTGAGGCGATTTGTATTTTGAGCCATATGAGTTATAACGCATTAGATAAGACCTGTGATTTACAGTGGCGTGAGTGTTGCAGTTTGTGCTGCTGGCGGTGTTAGCGCTAAATATTGTGATAGTCGATTTTCTATTGAGTCTCTTCGATAGGCCTTGTCGATAAAGATTGGTTAGTTTTTTTTAAATAAAAGCCTTTTTTAAAGAAAAACTTCAATAAGGGCTTGCACTTAGCAGAAATATCTCATATATTAGCGCCCTCGATTGGAACAAGCTTAAAGCTAACCAGTCACGCTTCTACCGCCCGGATGGCGGAATAGGTAGACGCAAGGGACTTAAAATCCCTCGAAGGTAACTTCGTGCCGGTTCGATTCCGGCTCCGGGCACCATACATAATAAACACACCGCCAGTGTTTATGGCTAGAGCCCGCTATATGCGGGCTTTTTCTTGTCTTCAAAAAATTCCTCTGAAAACTTTTGGCGTAAATTTGGCGTAATGATCTACTGCTTGTTGACGTTAAGCAGTGTCTTAAAGCTTGTCGAGAGCTATCAGGTCGAGCGGCATGTTAGCGGGCTGTGAAACTTATCAAAATTAGATAAATAGCTTTGTGAGAATCGATTGCTTCCGTAAGCGTCAACTGATCCTAGTCACTGCACGCTTTGCCACCCTTGGTGCTTACGTGAGCCACTAAAACAAGGATGTGAGCTTTTGATAGAGTTAGTTAATGTGCCGCTACAGGTTTCAAAGTGTGCATGAATAGATTGCTGCCGGCAGCAGCCTTGCGAAGACCAGAAAAGATACGTATAACCAATCCCTTACTATTAAATCAAATAAAGTTGGCGTATCGGTAAAGCGCGCATGCTTACTAATTTAATATTAGGGTAATATAGGAAGTATCTGAATAATGGGTGACGAACCGGTCTTGCCGAGTGAACTGATAACGAGCGTTAAACATTCGATGCTTCACGCCATCGAGTGCGATGAAATCGCATCGGAAGAAGACTTGGAACACCTCATTAGGTTCATGTTCGAATTTTCCGAAAGAGATTTCTTTCTTTACTGCCCGCTATCAAACGGAGCTAACCAATTTGTTCTAGACGCTGAGTTTCGCGGAGTCCTTACCATCGAACTAACCGAAATGCGATATTATCCGCACCCAAACTTCCAACACGATTACGTCAAAATTGATCGTACAGAACCCTTGTGGGATTGGGAGAGGGAAGTCAGGGAAACATCTCCCGAGTTTGTGCGCTGCACTCTGAAGCTCACTGAGCGCTGGAGAAGAAAGTTGGAATTGCAGGAGGCGCTTGCCGATCAGGAAGAGAAAAAAGAACCGGAAAACCCTTTAATACTCAAACCAAGTATGTTTGGTCTGGGTCTTGATCTCCCGAAAGCACTCAAGTGGTTTCAGCGCTGGAAGAATAATAACCCTAAGAAATAGTCCCATAGAATCCCGAATACTCCGCGGCTTTTTGGGCATGCCTTCGGCATTCTTTCCAAAAACACACTCCGCATTCAGCGCCGCTGAACTGGGCGTTATAAGTTGCAGAACAATACGAGGAAAGGATGCACGAATATACAACTGCTTACCACGACAGAAAGCCTGCATATTACATATTGGCAGTGCTCAGTGGAATTATCGGAATCGGTATAGCCTTTCTTATTAAGGCAATCAGTGATTTTTCTGGTTTGGTAGTAGCTGCACCATCTGGAATTGCATTATATGGTTTGCTATTTATTATGCTTGATAAATTTATCTGGAAATGGCCTTGGTTGTACAGCCTTGGAATAATAAAAATCCCTGATCTAAATGGGGATTGGAAGGCGGAAATATCTTCGTCTGCAAACGACAATAAAATTTTAGCACAAGTAAAAATCCATCAGACATACAGCAAAATTCAAATTCACCTAGAAACAGAAAAATCGGATAGCCTTTCTCAGATGGCCGCTCTGGATATGGCAAGCCCGCATATGTTTACGCTTAGATATGAATACAGTGCAGAGTTCAGAAGAGATGAATCCTCTCAAATAATGCGCCACTACGGTGTAACAAGCGTAAAACTTAAAAGTGCTGACCACAAATTTTCAGATATTCACCCTGCTGTTTATTATACAGAGCAAGGCCGTGACTCACATGGTGAAATGTCATTTTCCAGGGTTGTAAAGAATGCAAAATAAATCTTCAAAAGTAGTTGAACGTTTCATTACTAAGCATGGGGAAGACGCGCTTATTGAACTTCTAAGCCCTCAGGGCGAAGAAAATATATTGACAATTATTTCAAATGCAGGAATTCATCCTTACCATGAGCTTCATAAACGAGGCGAAGTTTTTTTTGCGTCCGAAGGGTCATTTGATTTCACATCAGGTGAATCAGCTTTAGCCGAAATAGATAAGGTACTTGTTCGCGTCGCAAAAAAACTTAAGGAGAAACGCTGGACTCGTGTCTATTTGGTTCCATTTGGCCCTGCGCCATTATCGCTTCAAATTAAAAGCGTCGTTCATAAAATATTAGATATTGAAACAGTTGATGTTCTTCATATTGGAAACGGTGCTCATGTCGACATTTCAATTAACCCTAGATCAATCGCATTGCGAGCTAGCGAGTAATAATTTATAACAACTGGTTGAAACCGTTCGCTTCGCTCACTGGTACAGGCTAAACCGCACCTTAACCAAAGGTTAGGTTTTCGTATGGAATATCATTTCTAATATAGAGATTAACATGGCTAGAAATGAAAATATTATTAGTGTTTTTGTTGCATCGCCCGGGGATGTTGCAGAAGAACGATCTGCTTTAGAAGCGATTGTCTCGGAATTAAACAGGACTTGGAGTCGAAGCCTTAATTTGCGATTAGAGCTTGTTAAATGGGAAACCGATGTTCACCCTGGTTTCGCGGCATACCCCCAAGATGTAATCAACCAGCAGATAAATGATGAGTATGACGTTTTCATAGCATTATTTTGGACTAAAGTTGGCTCTCCTACCGATATCGCTGAATCTGGAACGATCGAAGAGTTCGAAAGAGCCTACCAAAAGCACCAGGATAATCCGAACTCAGTAGACATTATGGTTTACTTTAAAGACCAAGCAATTTCTCCTTCTAGAATGGATCATGTACAACTACAAAAAATTCAATTACTTAAAAGTCAATTGGGTGAAAAAGGTGGGTTGTACTGGACGTTCGAAAATACTGAAGGCTTTGAAACCCTATTAAGAGGACACCTAAGTAGAGTTGCACAATCTTGGTCTCAAAGGTTACTTGTTACAAAGGAAGTAGATGCGATCAATGATTCTCAAGTATTTGAGAGTGTTGTCGATGAAGCTGATGATTATGGGCTGTTCGACTATTTAGATATCCACGAAGATCGGATGTCAGACATGACCTCTGCATTGGAGTTGATGTCTGATGCAACAGTTAAAATCGGAACTCAATTTGATCGTCGTACAGCTGAGATAACCAGGTTAACTTCTGCTAACGTAGATGGCTCTTATGATCAGAAAGAAGCTCGAAAAATTATAAAGCTAACTAGTGATGACCTTACTAGATATTCTGAAATTCTCGACTCTCAAGTAAGTATTGCAACCTCATCAAGAACAGAAGCTTTTGATGCACTTAGCAAGGCCATTTCTATTTCAATTGAGCTTTCTACAGAAGAAGATAGTTCTGAAGAACTGAAAAAAAGTTTACGTGATATGCTGAAATCAGCTAATGACGCAAAAAATGGCTTATCATTTTTTAGAGATAGCGTTGCTAAGTTACCTAGGCTAACTGCCCAAATTAACAAGGCTAAGCGAGTGGTTATTGTCTCTCTTGATCGTGTTTTAAATGAGATAAGAAAAACCATCCAGTCTACTAATGATGTACTTGAAACGATTCAAAATATCGAGAATGAGAAAATTTAACTAAGCAATCAAGCGGACCGTTTGGACATGTTTAGGGGGCAAGGGCATATTTTAAATGCCCTTTCTTGCAGTAAAGATAAGGTGGTTTACGCTGCTTTCTTTACTGATCGGGTGCGGCCAGTTGGTAGTTTGCTGCGGTTTTGGCGTGCCCAGAGGATCACTTCACCGGCAAACCAGCGTTTTGCGGCTCCAGTTGGTTGAGTGGGTGTCGGGAATGTGGGTTGCACTACGACTTTCTGAAGGACTGTGAAGTCTGACAGGCTCATGTATTCGGCAATTTCTTTGCTGGTCCATAGGCGATCTTGCACGGGGATTTGATTTGCAGTTATTTGCTTGGCCAGCTCAATAAGTGCTTGCTCTAGATCGATATTCATTTCCGTGTCCTTTTCTTCCCGCCTGAACTGGTGGCGTGCCAGGTGACGCACGTGGCCAGCCCTCCGATCTCTGCGCCGATTTCATCGATAATCGCGCCCATTACTTCTACTAATTCCATCAGCGTTACGTTTGTTAAAACCCTGCTTGAGTGGTGCATGACTGTGCCGGCTGGCGATGCCACGCGAATTTGAGCGGCCCAGCGCGCTGGTTTGCGCGGTGGTGTTCCGAAAACTTGCGGCTGACCGTGGTTGTGCACGGTGCTGTAGGTTATGCGGCAGGTCACGCGGCCTCCTGCATTGATTCGAGCTGTTGGCGGTAGTGGCGGACTAAGCGAGGGCTGATGTCGAGCTTTTCGGCGATGGTTTCCACAGGCTGGCCAGCCTCAAGCAGTTCGGCAGTTTTGGTTAGGCGCTGGGTAGAGCGCTGATTGTTGGTGTGGTTATTGATTTTTCTTGCTTTATCGCGGCTGATGCCTAGGCGGCCAGCTCTCTTGCTCAGCGAGCTGACGCTGATACCGAGCGCCTTTGCCAGCTCAGTTAAGCATGGCGCTGTTGCGTACTGCTGCAGCACTTGCTGATTGATTGCGCTATTTTCCGCGCCTCTTTTCGCTGTACCATCAGTCACTAAAGCGCCATTCCAGTTTGGCGGTGTTGCGCCGCGCCAGATAATGTCTGTTGTTTGTACTGGACCGTTTTTGCTTTCAAACTCTGCTGTTAGTTGCGCGATTTCCGCACGGCGTTGCTGTAAGGTTAGGTCGGCGGTTTGCATAGATATTTTCATGTTATGCCGCCTCCTTTTCTGGTGCAGGCTCGCTGATAATACTTTGCAAGCGAGATGCGAGAGTGCTCTGTGTTGCTGCGCTTTCCTTGTTATTAATTGCGGCCATAATCTGCGATGCCAGTAGCAACTGGCTTGCGGCTTGACGTATTGTTTTTCTCTGGGTATCGCTAAGAGCAAGCAGCTTAAGCGCGTCGATCTCGTTCTTCAGGTGAACGGCAAGCTCGCTATAAGCCTCGGCAACATCCTCTGCTTGTAGCGTTGCCTCTAACTGTCGGCGCTTGATAATGTTCGCAGCTTCCAGCTCATCGTTAAGCAGCTCAATTGCGCGGGCACAGGTGTCTGCGCGATGCTCGATGATAGTCAATTGAGCATGTAAATCGTTGTTGCAAGCTCGCAGGCGCTCAGCTTTGTGTACGGCCTCTTTAATTTTTTCTGCGCGGTCTTTCACTCCGCAGTGGTAGCTAAATATCCCGAAAACCATCACAGCTCCGAGCAGCGCTAGTAGTGGTATGTATTGCTCAAATGTAAAATGCATGTGCGTATCCTCAAGTGGTGGCGAGGTGCGCCCGTGTTACCGGGCGCGTTGGTGGTTATTACGCGCTGAAGTTGCCGCTGTAGATTGGGCAACCGTTCTGACTGAGCTCGATGGCAATCATATTTTTCAGGTTTTCGCCGATGGATTCTTGCTGAGTGTCCTGCTGCATCCAGCGCAAGGTCAGGCGCGGTGATTCTTTGTCGGTGATGACTGCGACACGGAATACCACATCGATGGGCTCAAAGCCGATGTGCGGAACAAAGGTGAAAGTGATGTGCGTGGGCAACTGGTGCACACTGCTTTTGGCTTCGACTTCCTCCATTGCTGAGCGTGACGCGCCAAAGTGGTGCTCTGAATGTGACGCTGCAGCGCTGGCATTGATGACGATATTGCGCACGGCTTGAATGGCTTGCAGTGGGTTTTGTACGTCTTCGTTGTGCAGAATGGTCAGCTGCGGCAACCAGTCTTCGATGAACTCGGCGAGCTGTGACTGCTTGAGGCGCTCACCATTAATGGCCAGCGCTGCGGCATAAGCTGGCGATGGCTCTAAACTAAGACTTGCCTGATGCTCGGCGTGCCCGGGCGTGGCGCGGCCGCCAAGGTCAAAGTAGGCGCGGGCGCTCATGCGGCGCTTGTCTGTATCGACAAAAATAGAGCCTGCATCGTGATCGTTTGCGTATACGCAGAAGTCTTCAATGCTGGTGGTGCTGAAGTTGCCGCGAAAGCGACGGCGCTCTGGCATGTACTTCTCAAGATCAATCGCTTTGAATGACTCAGGCACGATCATTGCGCCGGTGTTGATCGAGTCAGCCCCATCATTTGCGAGACCTATGGCGGATATGGCGTTGTCGATGATGAGTTGTAGGGTATCTTTTTGCATGTGCGTGTTTCCTTATTTACGTGGTGGTTTTGGGTTTGGGTTAAACGGATTTAGCAACAACCGGCGCTTGCTCACGTGAGAACAGTTGCGCCGTCGGGTCGCTCATGTATAGCTCTAGGCCATTAGCGGTGACGTACATTGGGGTGTCTAGCGCGGTGTCTTCTCGCTTCTGGCCGCGTTTCGTTGGCTGAGCAAAGTCGAGTTTGTGGGTGATCTTTACCTGGTTACTTTCTCCGATTTGCTGGATGTCGAATGAGATTGTTACCTTGCCTTTTTTATGGTGCTCGACTACGCCAGCCGCTACGGAGCTGAGCGCTACCGCGACTTGCTGGGCGAATACGCCAGCGTTTAGGTTGTTTAAAAACTCGGTTACGTCTGTTGGTTTCATGGTGTTGCCCTCTGGTGCTTTGGTTATGCATCTCGTGCTGCGGTTTTGTTTCAACTTATAGGTGTGGGTTATTCGTGCAGGCTCTGCATGCTGATTTATCATCAGTGATTGTGCGCCCGAAGGTGTCTCCACAACCCAAGCATTCTTGCAGAATGACGGTGCGCTGCGTGAGCTTGATTAGGTGCTGCGCTTGGCTTTTAGCGTCATCCAGTGCGTTTTGGTGAATTCCGGTGCGCTCGATTACCAAGTCACCGTTCATGCTTTTTATGGTGCGGTAGCAGCGATTTGACCAACGGCCCCATGGCGCAACCATGCCTAGGCGTTCGTAGATGTTTATTAGAATGACGTTGTCAAAGTCTGCGCCATTGCCCCAGATGCAAATTTCTTTAAGCGGGGTTTCGCTGTCATGCATCCAGTCGGTAAGCAGGGTTAGGGCGACGTATATGTCTGTAGATGGATCTAACAGCTCTTTACTCGCAGCCTCACTTTGCTTTAACCACCATAAAACTGTGGAGGCATCCATAACCCCGCCGGCATTTACAGAGCTCTGCAGGTCAACGGTTTCGTAAAACTCACGGCCTAAAGTGCCGCTTTCTAGATCAAATTCGACTGCGCCAATGGAGCAAATAGCGGCATTGCTGCCTATGCCCATGGTTTCCAGATCAATCATTATGTTTTTCACGGCTTATTCCTTATGCAGCTTTTGCTGCGGCTTCTTGTGCGTCTAGCCAGCGGGCTAGGTCGCTCAGATAAATAATGCATGGAGCGCGCTGGCTGGCGTGTAGTTTGCTGACGCTTAGCGGTTGCGGGTGTGCGCGCAAAATGCGCAGCAGGTGCTCCTCGTTGTTGATGTGTGGCATGTAATCTGCGCGGAACTCTGAGAGCTCTATGTGATTACGGGTGTAACGTTTTCGCAGTTGATCAAGCGTTGTCGTTGCCATTCCCCCGCGCCCCCTTTGATGCTGCAGCGTGCTGCCATTTGATGCGTAAATGCGTTTCAACTATGGGTTTTAGGTGCGCTGGCACCTTTTCTATTGCTTCGCGGCGCTCTTGCAGGGTTTTTAGCTCTGTAATTTGCGCCGCGTAGTGTCTAGGCCACATTTTTAAGCGGCATTTTCCGTATCTGAATGGCCAGCTGTTGAGCTATCCAGGCGATACCGTTCTCGGTGATCATCACAACGCCGTAATGCGAGTAGGACTGGATTGACGGGTTCCAGCGGCTGCGCGTTTGCACAAAGAAGTTCGGGCCTTGGCGGTGCTTGCAGTGCAGTTCGCCGATTTGGGTTAGCACGCCGATATCACGCAGCTTTTTGCGTAAATGGTGGGGCTTTAGGCTGAGGAGTGCCGCTGCTTGATTGATGTCACGATGCATGGCGAACCTCCAGCTGGCGGCGAACGTCGATACTGATCTGGCTAGAGATGCGTAGGGCTTCTTCACGCAGATCTTCAAGACTGCCATCATTAATAATGATGTGATCGGTGTCTTTAACGCTTAAACGGTTTTCGCTGCGATGAGTGCTGCCGCTTATGCGCTTAACTGGGCGTTCAACGTGGATTAAAAAGCCATGCTCGCGCACAAAGTCAGCTTCATTTGGAAAGCGCACGTCAGTGATCAGAATTGTTGCGTCTGGCTGCGCTTGATTTAAGCGGTGCAAGCGCTTTGCGGCAGCAATCAGCCATATATCTGCATTGATGGTGTCGCGGCCCCATTCAGTGCCCAAGGTTTGCATCATGTGACGAGGCGTTGCTTGAAAATCATTGTTCATCTCGTCTTTTTTCCAGCCATTTAGCTCATGCTCCTCTAGGCCGATAGCTTTTAGCATGGTCTTTAGTGGCTCAGCAAAGGCATACGTCATACAGTGATGCTCTTGCTTGATGAGCTTCGCGATGGTGTCTTTACCTGAGCGCGCATGACCTGCGATACCAATAATAGGTAGCGTTGGCCAAGGTGCATCCTGGCTGCTTTGGGCGGCGATTAAACGAGGTTTCATGCTGCGTCACCTCCGCCTGTTGGGAAGTGACCGCCGATGTTGCGGGATTGTTTTAGAACAGCTTTGCCGCTGCGAATGACCAACTGCCCGCCTGTCTCACGCTCAATGTGCGCGATTGCGGCAGGACTTGAGGCGCAAGCAGGGTGCAGGTGGATAGTAGCGGTTGTAAATGTATGTGCATTTTGAGTTTGCATAGTGAATTACTCCGAGTGAGACCGTGGTGGGTTCGGAGTAAGTATAGCTAAAGGTTTTTATCAGTCAATACTAAAAGGTATTTATTTACCAATAGGTTAGTATCTTATTTTGCTGGGCGATACGATCCCGCCGACATAGTGAATGTGCTCAATATTTTCTATCGGTATGTTTATGCGGTCGTGGGTGTGGTTTATTGACATCAGGCTAGCTTCAATATTGTTATGGTACAGAAGTTCTTTGATCATGCATCTGCCGTCAACTGTTTTAACCATGACGTATTCGCCACTGACTAACTCATGGTTTGGTTCGCACCAAACTACCCATCCGTTGCGTATGGCAGGATGCATAGAGTCGCCTTTTGTGCGTAAGGCATACGCGGATGGGTCGTTACTAATCACTTCTATACAGCCGTCTGCGCTCTCTAGCTCACACCAGAAGCCCTCGTCGCCGAGTTGGGCTGTTCCCTTTATATCCACTACGCGCCAATTCCTTATTTCTGGTGCAGCCTCGAATTCGCTAGCCTCCTCTAATTGAGGAGCGCTCAAAGTACCTGGCGGTAAGCCTAAAGTGTTTTCAAATTCGATTGCGGCGTTATCTCCCATATTCTTAGTGCCATTAAGAACTTGAGTGAGGTACGCAGGATAGGTCTTGCTGAAGTTGTGAGTGCGGCAGAACTCGGCAATATTCCTCCTATTAGAACCGTCCGTAGGAGAGATTATTTTATTCAATATTGCGAGTCGCATTTCAAAAACGTTCATGATCCAGCCTTTTATATACCAATCAGTTGTTGATTTATTAAATACCTATAGGTATTATTCTCGCTACTTGGAGGTATTTATGAAGCTATTAGAATTTATCAAGCAACAATCATCTAGCGGTTTACCTGTATTCGCTAAGGAATGCGGTACTTCTCTCGGATATTTAAGGCAGGTTGCATGGGGACATAAAATCCCTAACGTGACACTAGCAATCAATATTGCTCGGTTGACTGGCTATGAGGTTTCTTTGAGTTCGTTGCGACCTGATATCAATTGGGTGCAATGGCATCAAGATATTGAGTGTGACATTAAAAGAGCTGCCTAAATTAAGAATCGCTAAGGGGCAATCCACCACGATCTCCCCCTTAGCTAGGCCGCACATGCAAATATACAAGCCGTAAGCGAATCATAAGCAATTGCTTAAGAACACGCAACGGCGATAGCGATTAGGAAAAGCCGTATGAGCCGTAAAGACTTACTTCCTGTTGAAAATGTTCAACTTAATGTTCGGCAAGCGCTGTATCGCGCTAGTCGTGATTATCCTGGCGGGCAATTCGCGCTCGCTCTTACTCTTGGTATATCTGCGGATGATCTGTGCAAGCGGGTCAACCCTAAAGACATTCGGCCAATTCGGCCTGAGCTTATTGAAGAAATTGTGGAAGCCACGCGCGATCAGCGCTTGCTAGCAGCATTGGTGCGTCCAGCAGGCGCAATGGCTTTTGTGCCTACTGTAGTTAGTACTGGTGATGCATCGCTCAAGTCGGTGGCCGCATTGTTGGATGAAGTGGGTGCTTATGTGCGCTCGCTGGCGGACGGCAGCGCTGATGATGCTTGGAAAGCGCACGAGGTTGCTGAGCTGCGTTATCACGCTGAGCGTTTGATTGGCCAGGTGCTGGGCATTGTGGCCGGTGCTGAGTTGGCGGTGGAGGTCAACCATGGCTGATCCAGCAGATTTAGCAAACGACTACGCTGAGCAGTTTTTAGAGCGCTCCTTAAATGAGCGTAGCCGCGTAGCTGGCCAGACAGTTGGTGGGGCGCTTGAGTGTGAAGACTGCGATGTTGCGATTCCGCAAGCGCGCCGTGAAGCCTTGCCGTTTTGCTCGACCTGTGTCGATTGTCAGTCGATACGGGAGCAGCGTAGATGAGCGTTATAAATAACCCGCTTGAGCTGCATGAAGTTCCTTTGATGTTGTCTTATATCAACGCTGACGTGCGTGATACATGGGTGAGTGTCGGCATGGGTTTGCGCCATGAATTTGGCGATGCAGCCTTTGATATTTACGACAACTGGAGTCAGTCGGGTGACGGCTATAAAGCTGCCTCAACACGCTCAGTTTGGAAATCGTTCAGAGGCAGTGCTCTAGGGATTGCCTCTGTTATTAAAATGGCTGCTGAGAATGGCTGGCAGCGTGAAGTTCGTGAAATCAGCGCGGCTGAGCGTGAGCGTATTGAAGCGCAACGTGCAACTGAGCAAGCCCAGCGTGCGATTGATGATGCAGCGGCTGAGGCGGCTGAAGAATTGATGCGTGACCAGGTGAGCGATGCTTGCCGTAAGGTTTGGGAGCTGCACTGCAATACGGCGGGTGATAGCGTCTATCTGAAAAATAGGCAGGTATCGAACGGGCCTGCGCGATTTATGAATAAGCTGGTTGTTATCGAGATTGATTCAGCCGCAGCACGGGTGCAAATCTGGGTGGGTGATGACGGTCACCGCTGGTTACGTAGTGTGCCTAAGCCACGACCTGAAACACTGAGCATGATGGTTTTGCGGGCAGGCATGATTGTGCTTCCGCTATTTGATAAGCACGGCCAACTGCAGTCGATTCAAACGATTAACGAGCAGGGGACTAAGATGTTCCCGAAGTCTGGCCGTAAAAGCGGCTGCTACTCATTGATTGGCAGCATGACAGGTGCGTCGGTGCTGGCGGTGGCTGAGGGTTTTTCGACTGCGGCAAGTGTCCATGCTGCTACTGGCTGGCCAACAGCCATAGCGTATGACTGCGGAAACTTGAGCAAGGTGTGTAGTGCTCTTGTTGAGCAATATCCTGATATGCAGCTGCTGGTTGCAGGTGACGATGACCCGACTAAGCCTGGCAATCCGGGGCGCACGGCGGCAATGAATGCGGCTAAGCAGTATGACGGTATTGCTGTGTTTCCAACTGGCGGTGCAGTAGGCGCTGACTGGAATGATTTGCAGGTCAGTCTTGGCGGTGAAGCGGTAATGGCTCAACTGTTGGCTGCGTTTGAGCTTGGTCAGCTTCCCCCAGCCCCATCAGTGAACGGTGGGACGGCAGATTTTGCGGCACCTGCACCACTGGGGGGGGCGGGGGATGATGAGGCGCGTAAGGCGGCGATAGACCAGAAGATACTCGGTCGGTTTGCTTTAGTTGAGGGCAAGACTGATGTTTGGGATGGCCATAAAGTAGCGGTTATGCGTAAGTCTGCGTTTGAAGCGATGGTTGGCAAAGACCATGCTAAAACGTGGCTGGATAATATTCGCAAGAAGCTGATTGATAAAGACCAGGCGCAAATGTTGGTTGACCGTCGCAAGATGCAGGGCAAGGCGCTGCGCGATGGTTGGGGTGGCATGAGCCCTGTTGAGCGTTATGTTTATATCGATGGCACTAAGGATATTTGGGACCGCTCAAAGCGTCGCCGTGTGCCGGAAGGCGCTGTCAAAATGATGCTGGGTGATGCGTATCCGATGTGGCTGAACTCGCCTGAGCGCACAGTCGTGGATATGGATCACATTGTTTTCGATCCGACTATGACTAAAGACCCTGCTGTTTATATCAATACGTTTGAGGGTTTGCCGCTGGCACCGGTTGATGATGATAGCAAGTGCGCGGCGATGCGTGAGCTGATTAGCTTCTTGTGCAACGGCGATCCTGATGCAACGCACTGGTTGACCTGTTGGTTGGCTTATCCGCTTCAGAATATGGGTTCGAAGATGGATACTGCAGTATTGCTGCACTCCAGTATGGAAGGATCGGGCAAATCTTTGTTTTTCAGTGACATTATGGGGCAGGTTTACGGACAGTACGGGGCAACAGTCGGGCAGGCGCAGCTTGAGTCGAGCTGGACGGTTTGGCAGTCGGGCAAGATGTATGCGGTGTTTGAAGAGGTTGTGAGCCGCGATCAGCGTTATAACCAAGTCGGCAAGATCAAGCACATGATCACCGGTAAGACGGTGCGGATGGAATCAAAGTTTGTGAATGGCTGGGAAGAGTCCAACCACATGAATGCGGTTTTCTTATCAAACGAGATTCTACCTTGGCCCATCAGTGAGAATGACCGACGCATGCTGGTGATGTGGCCTGAAAAGACATTACCGGTGGATCGTCAAAAGGCACTCGGCGCTGAGCTGACGGGCGAGGGTGTTGAGGCGCTGCTTGGTTATCTGATGAATTACGACTGCGGTGACTTCGATCAGCGCACGCGGCCTCCGTTCACGTATGCACGGCAGCGGTTGGTTGAATTATCGCGGTCAGGCTGGGAAAACTTCATTGCGCAGTGGCGGCAAAGCCTTCTTTCTGTACCATACGATATTGTGCGCACTCAGGACCTGCATGATCTGTACCTTGAATGGTGTCATGTGAATAAGGAAAATACTTTAAGTGAAACGAAGTTCTCTCTGTTTGTATCGACCAAGGTGCCAAAAACAACCAGCACAGTGTTTTGGATGGACGACAGCGGTGTACGCAGGCGCAGCATGTTGTTCATTCCTGACATTGATAGGGCCTCCATGCCACCGCTGAGTGACGCTAAGGCTATGGGCGCGGCTATCAGGCAGTGGCGGCGTGCGGCTTACTGGGCGGGCTGGTCGGTGGATAGCTGGGCTAAGTGCCTCGGCTTTATTGTGCCGATGGATGCTGATCGACCTCGGGAGGCTGCGTAATGCTTCAACTGTCTAGGGTGTCTAGGGTGTGTCTAGGGTTGGTTTCGCCAACCATAGACAAGCAAGAGCCGCGCAGTTCGTGGCTTTGCGGTGGTCTGTCTAGGGTGTCTAGGGTTTAACCCGCGCGCACGCATGTATTAAATAATAAAAGATTAAAGTACGGATTCTGTTTTTAATTCTCATGCGTGAGCAAAAACCCCTAGACACCCTAGACACCCTAGACAATAGAGCTTAAGTAGTTGTTTTATAAGGTTTTAAATTGTCTAGGGTTCTGTCTAGGGTTGGGTGTTTTCTGTCTAGGGTTGGATTTTGGTGTTGTTTGGTTGATTGAGGAGCTTTCCAATGAATAAGCAAGTTGATGCAGTGTTGTATGCCTGGGGCGCTGAGATGGCAGCAGGCAAGCTGGTTGCGAGTATCCCGAGCCAGCTAGGCCCTCTGATCGATAACAAGGGCGTAATGAACTTTGGAGAAGGTCACGGCAGATGCTTGAGCAAGGTGCCTATGTACTTGGAGACATCACGCCGCTGTGATGACGTGGATATGCTGTTGCTGCAGATGTTTGATGATGTGGATGCTGGCGGCCTTGGTAGCGGCCGTGCGGCCTCACTGTGGCGTTTGGCGCGGGTTCGCTATGTCGTGGCGGCCGGCTGTAGCCTTGAGGAGCAGTTTGCTTTGGTGGGCGTTTCACGCGCCACCTATCAAATCTGGCTGAATGCTCTTCACGATTACCTTGAGCTGCACCTAGCTGCTCATATCCTAGCCGCGTAAGTGTTATGACCGTTCGTCGGGGCTGCACGGTGCGACTGCATTATGAGTACGGAGCGAATAGGTAGCGAACCGTAAAGGCTTTAAAAGGGGGTTTACGCCACTAGGCCTCATCCCCTACCTTTTACATATCGTTTGGTTTGACGCCTACAGCAAAGCTCGAAAGCAAATACAGCCAGCGGTATCTAAGTTCGTGTTGTGTCCTCGCTGTCTGACCACCACCAGACAGCACCAAGCCTCCCAAATCTTTACGGCGTTTGGGGGGCTTTTTAATTTCTACCCCATTGACGGATAAGGCTTGGCGATGAATGACGAACGTACGCTGCTCGATGTTCCACTAATGTTATTTGTACTGGTTGCATTGGCGGGCATGGCTGGTGAAATGCGCCAAGCTGATCTTCCGGGTGTAACCACTAGCGATATCATTAAGCGCGTTCTATTACGCTTCTCATCCAGCGCTATGTTTGGCGTTGCCACGCTAATGCTGGCACAGGAGCTTTGGGGGCGACTAATGATTAGCGGTGGCCTCGGCATGGTCGTTGGGCTGCTCGGTGCTGACATTGCTGGCGTGCTGTATAGCCGAGCAATTGCGCGACGTTTAGACGCCGGCATTGACACCAAGAGCTAATCTACTGAAGGGCGCGCCCTTCATTGTATTGAATTGGGTGTAAGCAGTGTGCATTAGAGGATAGCTCTGATTAGGGTGTTGGATTGGGCTCTAAAGTCCTAATAGTAAGGGCTATCCTCTAATGCAGATTACGAACAGGTAACGCATCCGCATTAATTATTTTAAATAAGTATAGCTAGCCGTTCCGGATATCTACTTTCATGGGTCCTCTTGAGCGGGGGCCATGCTACGCGGGTAATTCGTGCCCGTTCGCTCTCTAGCTGAGGCGGCCCTTAGGGTGTCCGTCTTTAGATTATTCGAGGTTTGATATGCGAGTCACAAAAGCTCAGCTTGCTGATTTTGTTGGCAGAGATGAGCGTACGCTGACTCGCTGGCAAAACGAAGGCATGCCTGTTTTAGAGTTTGGCCTTGGCCGTGGCAACGAAAACGAATACGACACCGTAACAGTGATCGGCTGGATAGTTGACCGTGCACTCAACAACGGCAAGGAGTCAGCCAAAGAAAGGCTCGACAGGATCCGTGGCGACCGCGAAGAGCTGGCTTACGCAAAAGATTTAGAGGAGGTGGTTGTAGCAGATGAATTGCTAGGCCGCTTTGAGGCAATGATCGTAGCCGCTAAAGGCGAGCTACTGAATACATTGCCAGACCAGATCGCGACTGACTTATCGGCGCGTTACAACATTGATATTGATGAAACCTTGATCCGCGACCCAATCGATCAGGTGCTTAGGAATATGGCCAACTATGATCCTGACGACGACCTCGAGTCAGCAAACGGGGATACTGACCAGCGCGGCGACGCGGAGGAAGCTGACGACTACAGCTAGGCAGAAAATCAAACGCCTTGCACGCCACTGGTCACCGCCGCCAAACGTAACCTTTATCGAATGGGCTGAGCGCTACCGCTGGTTATCACCAGTTGAAGCTGCTCGCTCTGGTAAGTACTCGTTTGCAATTACGCCACACTTAACGTGGCCAGGCGGACCACTCGAAGCATTAGAAGACCCTGAAGTGATTGAAATCTGCGGCATGAAATCTGCGCAGGTGGCATGGACTTCAGGTGTTGCTGGTAACGCCATCGGTAAGTGGATCGATATTGATCCCGCGCCAATCTTGATGCTGTTCCCGAAAGCAGACTCCGTTAAACAGTACGTTGGCGAAAAGCTGGAACCGATGATTGAAGCCACGCCACGCCTCGCGCGCAAAGTGGACTTACGCAGCCGCAAGCTGCAGCAGCGTCAAGACTTTAAGAAGTTCCCTGGTGGGTTTTTGAAGATGGTCGGCTCCAACTCTCCCGCCAGCGTTAAATCAACGCCCGTTGGCCGTGTAATTATCGAAGAGCCAGACGACTGTAACCTGAACCTGCGCGGCCAAGGTGACAGTATCAAGCTGGCAAAGGAGCGTCTTAAAACGTTCCGCCGGCCAAAGATCATCATCGGCGGTACGCCAACACTCAAGGGCCTATCTTCTATTGAAGCCGAAATGGAACTGTCGGACAAACGTCGCGGCTTGGTGCCATGCCATGACTGCGGCCAATCGCATGCGTTGAACTTCGACAACCTGCATTGTGATGAAGACAAGACAGTAAATCACGAGGTATACGGATCACATCGGCCAGAAACAGCATTCTACAACTGCCCGCACTGCGGCTCAGTTTGGGATGACAACCAAAAAAACGCAAACCTGAAGCACGGTCGATGGGTTGCCACTGCAGAGTTTCGCGGTATTGCTGGCTACTACATTAATGAGTTGTACGCCACGTTCTACGGCTCACGCTTTGAAGTTCTGATCGAAAAGAAACTGCAGGCACAGCGCGCAGCAGACATGGGCAATATTGGCCCCATGATTGCATTCGTAAACTCATCGAAAGGCGAGTCATACGAATACCAAAGCGACGCACCTGCAGTAGACGACCTAAAAGAACGAGCTAAAGATTACAAGCAAATGACCGCACCGCATGGCGTACTGCTTATTACTGCCGGTATCGACTTTCAGCATGACCGTATCGCCATCGTTGTTGTTGGCTGGGGCAGAAATGAAGAGTCGTGGAGGCTTTACTGGGATGAGCTTCACGGCGACATAAAAGACGAAAAAGACCCAGTATGGGGCGAGCTCGACAAATTGCTATCAACGCCAATTCCTACCGCTAATAACGCAGTATTAGGTATCAGCGCAGCATCATTGGACAGCTCGGACGGAAATACAAACGACTCCGTTTACAGCTACGTTCGTACCCGCCAGAAGTTCGGTGTAATGGCAATCAAAGGGGCATCGATCGATAGTCGTGAGCGTGAGATTTACACGCGCCCACCGCAATCCATCGATGCCAGTCGCACCAATAAATCAAAGGCCGCCAAATATGGGCTGCGCGTCAACATCGTTGGTACGCACAAAGCCAAAACACTGATCGACCAACGCCTGCGATTACTGGGTACTGGCCCCGGCCGCATGCACTGGTACCAAGATATCCGCGCCGATTACTTTGAGCAGCTCACCAACGAAGTCTTAGCCCCGCATCCGCGCAACCCAAGCCGCATGGTATGGCAGCTGAAATCAGGCAGGCGCAACGAAGCATTGGACTGTGAGGTTTACGCCTTGCATGCCGCTCGATCACTCAAAACGCACTTGCTCAAAGAGCATGAATGGGATGCGCTCGAGCAGCAGATCATGCAACCAAACTTATTCAGTAAGCCCGATGAGGCAGTTGCTCAAGTGCCAGCGCGCGCAGCCAAAGCAACGCGCCGCCGAGGCTCGCGCAGCAGCGGAATTTAAACAGGAGACCACCATGCCAACAGCAGAAAAACGGTTGGCCGATGTTCGCGCCTCGATCAACGAGGTGCTGACGTATGGTCAGTCAATCCAAAAAGACGGCCGCGTACTTAAGCTGGCCGACCTAAATGCCCTACGATTACTCGAAAAGCAGTACGCGCAAGCGGCATCAACTGAAGCCAGAAGCGCCCAGCGTAAACCACGCAATCGCGTTTACTACGGGGTGATTTAATGAGCAAAGAGATTGCCGAATCCGTACAAACCAAACTGCTCGAAGCCGCCATGCAATACGCCAACCCACAAAACCAGCCAACAGCTCAAGGTGGCGGCGGCGGGGTAGAGACTCGCTATCGCGGTGCATCCCGAGTTCTACGTTCCATGGTCAGCTGGATACCAGGACTAAGAAGCCCAGCGGCTGATTTGCCACTTGGTGAACGTGAAACTCTGATCGCCCGTTCACGCGATGCCATGCGCAACCACCTGCTGGCTCGTGCTGCAGTCATGCGGTTACGTACCAGTGTAGTGGGTACCGGCCTAGTGTGTTACGCACAAGTGGACGCCAAAGGCTTAGGTATCACTGCAGAGCAGGGCGCTGAACACGATTGTCAGCTCAATAGAATCTGGGAGCTGTACGCATTAGATGCCCGTGAATGTGACGCAGAAGCAACGCTAAATCACTATCAAATGCAGGCCTTGGTACTGATATCAGCGCTGGTCAATGGTGACGTATTTGTTGCCACACCTTACATCGAGCGCACCGGAACATTGTTTGGTACTCGACTGCAGATTTTTGAGGCCGATCGTGTTAGCAACCCAGGCGACGCGCAAGACACGAATACCATGGTCGATGGTGTTGAGTTTGACCAGTACGGGGCACCAGTTCGCTACCACGTGACCAGTGATTACAAGGTTGGCCGCACCTTTGCCAGCATAACCCGTAAATGGCATGTGCTTGATGCGTTCGGCAAAGAGACTGGCCGCCGCCGCACCTTACATATCATGAATGAAAAGGAGCGCCCTGGACAAAAACGCGGCGCGCCATTCCTCGCTCCAGTACTTGAGCCACTACAAAAGCTTGAGCGCTACAGTTCAGCAGAATTAATGGGCGCAGTACTCAGCGCATTCTTCACCGTGTTTATTGAAAAAACAGAACACTACGAAGAGAGCCTGTCGCCAATGAGCATGATGGGTTCAGAGATGCCTGACGATGGAGGTCACAGCGAAAATATTAGCTTAGGGGAGGGGGCAATTGTTGACCTTGGCAAAGGCGAAAAAGCCACCACTGTTAACCCTGCACGCGCAAGCGCCCAGTTCGATCCCTACTTCAATGCTTTTGTAACGCAAATTGGCGCCGCTTTAGAAATTCCTAAAGAAGAACTGATGCTGCACTACGACAGCAGCTATTCAGCCGCACGCGCCGCAATGCTTCAGGCATGGCGATTCTACAGCCAGCGCCGCTGGTGGTTGGTCAGTGATTTCTGCCAACCGACACGCGCACTGGTGATTGATGAAGCGGTAGCCCGTGGAATGATCAACTTGCCCGGCTACAACGACCCAGCCAAACGCCGCGCCTACCTTAATGCGCTATGGATCGGCCCCGCACGCGGCGCCATTGACGAACTCAAGGAAGCCAACGCAGCAGGCAAGCGGATCGACATCGGCGTCAGCAACGAAGCCATGGAAGCCGCAGCAATGAGCGGCGAGCCGTGGGCAGATATCTACGCCCAGCGACTGGTCGAGATCAATCAGCGCAAAGCAGACGGCATTTACTCGGTACCGAAAAACCAAGTACCTGAAACCGACATTAAAAAAACAGGTGACGAATGAGCGCATTTGAATTAGCAGCCTCACAAACGTGGCTGATTTTGCCCGACGCACTGGACAATATCCTAAGCATTGCTAAGCGCTCAAACGATGTTGAAGCGCTGGAAACCAGACTTGGCAAACAGCTTGAACATACCCACACCGTCACCAATCGCAATGGTGTAGCAGTGATCCCCGTAACTGGCCCGATCTTTCGCTACGCCAACTTGATGACACGTATCAGCGGCGCAACCAGTACCGAAGTGCTGGCCACCGATATCCAGACCGCGCTTGATGATCCAAGTATCAAATCAATCGTGCTGAATATTGACAGTCCAGGTGGTGTTGCCAGCGGCATCAACGAGTTGGCCAACCTAGTATTCCAAGGCCGCGAAAAGAAAAAGATTGTCGCCTACATCGGCGGCACCGGTGCCAGCGCCGCCTACTGGATTGCCAGTGCTGCGCACGAAATCGTCATTGATGACATCGGCCTAGCCGGCAGCATTGGCGCAGCGCTAGAAGTCCATATTGATAAGCAGAGCGATGGCGGCACCTCATATGAAATTGTCAGCAGTAACGCACCCAACAAACGCCCGGATCTCACCACCGAAGCTGGCCGCGCCAAGCTGGGCGAAATGGTTGATTCGCTGGGCAGCGTATTCCAACAAAAAGTAGCGCTTCACCTCGGTGTAGACCCTGAAAAAATCCCAGCAATGGGCGACCTCGGCGGCATTCGCGTTGGTGCAGATGCCGTTACTCATGGCTTGGCCCATCGGCTCGGCTCGCTTGAATCGCTCATCACTGAGCTTTCGACACCGCAACAACCAACCAACCTTTGGAGACCCACCACTATGACTAAGACAGTCGTAAAAACCACAGCAGAACTGCACGCCGCACTGGCTGCAGGCACCACTGCAGAGAACATCGTAATCGCTGAAGCAGTGCCAGCCACGCTCGAAAGCTTTGACCTGACCGACGTGAAAACCGAAGCGGCAAAAGCTGAGCGTGAGCGCGTTACCGCCATCACCCAATTAGCCGGCCCCGAGTTCCAAGCTGAAATTAATGCAGCCATCGAAGGTGGCCACAGCGCAGAAACTGCAGCCATGGCCATCCTGACCGCCAGCAAAGAGCGCGGCATCAGCTTGTCTGGCATTAAAAGCGACTCGACCAGCACCACGCACCAATCACCAGCTGGTGATGATGACAAAGCTGCAGAAAAACGCACCGGCTTAGTTGGCCTGATGCTCAAAGGCGCTGGCGTTAAATAACCCAGTGCGTTAATCAATCCCGCGTAATACAGGAGCCTCCCATGGCCGCCACTAACCCAGTAGTACAAACCTACATCCCAGAGCAGCTCAGCGCTGGTGATTTCCCTGTTGTGACGGACGCCGTCACCATCGGCATTAATCAAACATTAAAGGTCGGCTCAGTGCTAGGCAAAGATGCAACTGGCGACTACGTGCTCAGCCTTGCAGCCGCAGAAGACACTGCGAAAGTTCCGGTGGTTATTTGCGCTGAAGCCATCACTACCACAGACGCCAAAGGTGTCGGCATCGTGCGCCTGACCGGTGAAGTGCTGGGCAGTCAGCTGCAAATCGGCACAGGCCATACGCTCGAAAGCGTAAAAGCCGCATTGCGCCCCTTATCAATCTTCGTGCGCTAAGCACAGCAAGCCCTTTAAATCAGTACGCTAAGGAGCGCACACAATGGATATTTTTGACACTCGCACCATGCTCGCAGCCGTTGAGCAAATCCACACCCCAAGCACATTTTTACTAAACGCTTTTTTCGCTACAGCAGAAACATTTGATACCAAAACGGTTGACGTTGATATTGTCAAAGGTGGCCGCAAGTTAGCCCCGTTTGTTAGCCCGCGCCGAGAAGGTAAGATGATCGAGCGCGACGGCTTCACCAGCTCCAACATCACGCCTGCCTACATTAAGCCGAAAATGGAAACCAACGCCGAGCAGCTGCTCAAACGTTCCCCTGGCTTAAACCCATACGCTACACAAACACCGGGCGAGCGCGCAGCAATCCAGCTGGGTAAAGATTTAGCTGAACTCAACGACCAGATTACCCGACGTGAAGAGTGGATGGCAGCATCTGCACTCGGCACCGGTAAAGTGGTTATTGTTGGTGATGGCGTGGATATGGAAGTCAACTTCCAAATGGCCGCCACCCACAAAATCACTACCCTTACCGACAAGTGGGGCACTACCAACGCCGACCCAATCGGCAATCTACGCAGCTGGGCACGCCTAGTCGCTAAAGATTCTGGCCGCCGCCCAACGCACGTGATTTTGTCAGGCTCTGCACAAGACGCATTCATGAAATCCGATTCAGTCCACAAGCTGCTTAACACGCGTCGCGTTGACATGGGCATGATCGACCCGCAAAACTTGCCGGGCGGGGTTGTGTACCTTGGCTTTCTGAATGATCCAGGCATCGACATCTACGCATATAACGAGTGGTTTGTCAGCCCAGAAACAGGCTTGCTAGAACCAATGATCGCCGATGGCCAAGTCCTCATGGGTAGCTCACAAGCACAAAACAAACGCTTATACGGTGCGATTCAAGATGTGGAAGCCATCGAAACTGGAATGGTTGAAGCTGCTCGATTCCCAAAAACATGGATAGCGCAAGACCCAAGCGCACGCTGGTTGATGCTGCAGTCTGCACCACTGCCTGCTTTGCTTGAGCCAGATGCATTCCTTACCGCCAAGGTTATCGCTTAACCAAGGAGCCCATCTAATGGTTAAGAATAAAACGGCATACCTGGTGCTGCTTGGCAGCATTCAGGACACGCTCGCTCTGATTTCAGAGGGTGAACTGTTCACCCCGGCCACCACCGAGTTTGCTGACGAGTTACTCGAAGCCGGCATCATCGGCCCAGTACCGGCCGCTACTGTAAAAGAAAAAGCCGCAGGAGCCAAAGCCCAAGCCAAGGTCGATGCCAAAGCGGTTAAGGAAGCTACAGCAGCAGGCGGTGATGGTGATGACGAAGGCGACGGAGAAGAGCATGACGCAGACGCAGGCTCAACAGCCGACGACGACACCGAGTAAAGCCGAACTAGCCAGCAGCCTCAGAGCACTGGCTAACCAAATGCGCAAAGTAGCTACAGAAATGGACTACTACGGCGGTTTCTCAGTGGTTGCTCAGCACGGCAAAGAGCTGTTTGGCGCCTCATGCATAGCCCTTGACTGGGCTGACGCAATAGCGGAAGACCCTGACATCGCGGAGCGCCCATGAAACTCAAAGCAGAGTTAAAAGACGTTGATCGGGTTCTGGTATTTATGGCTGCAGTCAAAAATCAGATTCCTTTTGCTTTAGCGACTGCATTAACCCGAACGGCTCAAAACGCCAAGCGCTCGATAGAGGCAGAGATGCCAAGAGCGTTCGATACGCCTACACGCTGGACACTTAATTCGCTGCGACTAGAGGCTGCACGGAAAACCAAACTGCAAGCAGTCGTTGCCGTTAAAGACAGGGTATCGCGCGGCAATCCTGCATTGTTCTGGCTTGCTCCGGAGGTTGACGGCGGCAGTCGCGGTGACAAGCGCGCAGAAATGGCATTGAAAACGGCTGGCTTGCTTCCAAGCGGAATGCAGGTCGTGCCAGGTCGCGGCGCTAAGCTTAATCGCTTTGGCAACATGACCAAAGGCGCGATCAGTAAAGCTGCTGCTGGTGCACAAGCATCTGAAGAAAAACAATCCCAGGAGGGGCAGGCCAAGTACTTTGTTATGCGCAGAGCCGGTAGGCCTATCGGTATAGCTGCGCGATTCTCAAAATCAAGAATGGATATAGTGATGGCATTTGTTTCATCTGCCAGTTACCAAGCCCGCCTTGATTTTTACGGAGTTGGGCAAAAAGCAGTTGACCGAACACTTAGCGCAGAGGTTACCAAGTCTCTTGAGCAGGCAATTAGGACGGCAAAATGAGCAGATTTGAACGCGCAATGCAGCGCATGAATAAAGCTATCACCTCGCAGCTTAATGACGGTATTGGCGAGTTTGTCGATGGTAACGGCACTGTTCGCCAAGGTTTGCATCTCATGATTGATAGCAAGATTGAAATGGCCGGTGTTGTTGAAATGCTCACCGGTGGCATTAAGGCAGTGACTGTTCGCGTACCAGAGCTATGCGGATCAAAGCCGTCACGTGGCGGAGTATTCAAGCTAAATCAAACGCGCTATATCGTAGAAGACACCCTGACTGATGATGGCTACTTTGCTACCTATGCCTGCATGGAGCAGAGACCATGAATGAGCTAACCGATTTGCGCAATAAGCTACTGAGTTCACTCGGGGCAATTCAGCTCGGTAACGGGTTTTATACCGCCGCCGGAAACAATGTGCGCACAGGTTGGTTTGATGAGGTTATTCAGTCGGAGCAAGCGTCAAGCCCCGTCATAGTCGTGCAGCGCGGGAAAAATGGTATTCCACAAATGGATGCTGGAGAACTTGTTTTGCGCATCGGCTACTTAATTGTTGGCGCTGTAAATGTCGGTCTCGATGACTACGAGTCAGCGCTTGATGATCTTGAGCATGATATCTGGTCTGCCCTGTGCAAACGCGGCACTAGAAACATTCCATGGGCACCATTTGGCGCTTACCAGCTGGAGTTTGATGAGCCGCTAACAGCGCCCCCTGGTGGCGGCACGCAATGGGCATCGCTGGCAATACCTGTAACTTTTAAAATCATAATCAACCGTCACGAATGAGGTATTCATCATGGCAGACACACGCGGCGCGTTTCTTGGCGCAGGAAAAATCTATCTAGCGGACGTTGCAACGCCAGACAACCTAATCTTTATTGGCAACTGCTCAAGCCTCGACTATGAGGCCGAGACTCAAGACATTGAACTGCAAGACTACACGTCTCCTGGAGGCGGGCTTGACGCATCAGTGCAGCGAGTGAGCGCTGTCAATATTAGCTACAATGCGCGCCACTTCAACAAAGCAAACATTGCACGCGCACTCTTCGGCACCGCGACTGACGTTAAGTCAGGCACTGTCGCTGATGAGCCTCATACGGCATACCCCGGCGCGCTAATTGCGCTGAAGTACCCGGGCGCTTCAGCTGTTGTAGTTAAATCGACTGACTCAGTGCCTGTTACCTATGAGTTAGATACAGACTACTCTATCAATAACGCTGGCTTCCCAGAGATCATCGAAGGCGGCGCGATCACGGTGGCGACTGAAGTAACAGTTAGTTACAGCTATGCCGCTCACGCCGATATTCAAACACTCACGGCAAGCGGCAAACGCTTCCGTATGCTGTTCATCGGTTTAAACGAAGCGCGCAGCGGCAAGGCTGTTGTTATCGAAGCGTTTAAAGTCAGCCACAGCCCTGCAAGCCTCGGTTTGATTGGTGATGAATTTGGCGGAATGGAATTTACAGCTAAGATAGAAAAGGACAGCAGTGTAACCGGCACCGGTATGAGCCAGTTCATGACCATTAAAGACGTGGATTAATTCATGCCCGACGGCTTGTAGAGCGTCGGAACCTGTTTGTAGTTGCCATATGTTTTTATATGGCATTAAATCTTGGCATTCTATCTAAGCAAGGAAAGACAGATGAAGTGCCCTAATTGCGATTTTATTGATAAGGATGAAGCGTTTGGTGATCCAGCAACTTGTCCTAAGTGCGGCGCTATCTATGAGAAAGCTTTAAGGGTGCAGCAGCTTAAACAGAAGCTTGAGACGCAGAAGGCAGTAAACGCCGCCCGACAAGGGGCTCCATCTAAAACGAAGTCATGGATTGTGAAGGGCTTAAAAGGCGCAGCCGATGAAGTGAAGTCATCAAGAGCTAAGCGCAGTAATGAAGGGGATCAAACGCTATACACTGAAGACGGCACTCCAGTTCTGATTAGGACTGATAAAAAAGGTGGTGGCTGCCTTAAGCCGATAGTTATTCTTGCTAGCGTGCTATTGCTTGTCGCTTTATTTAGCGCGTCAAAAACAAGTTACAAGGGATATGCTGAGCGCGCTAGCGACCCAAAGCTGGATATCGAGCACCGCAGGCTGGCAGCTGAAAAGCTCAAATCGAGCGACGACGATATGCGTCGAATCAAAATGCAGAGAATGGCAAGAGAAGGGATTATGCCAAAGCTGCACGATCCGGACGCCGCAAAGTTCAGGAATCAGCGCGGCGCATGCGGCGAGGTAAACGCTAAGAATTTGTTTGGCGCATACACTGGCTATAAGCGGTTCATGTACGGCGGCCCAGATATGATATTTATCGAAAACGACCCAAAGCTTGCTGATGGAGCATTTGAGGATGCTTGGGAGCAGCTGTGCAAGGAAGGCGGAAAGTTAACGCTCTGATGTGCACCGCATATATTTACGCAACCCGCTCCGGCGGGTTTTTTATTGCCAGGAGAAAACATTGAGCGAATTAAAAACACTTTTTCCAGAGTACGAGTCGGTAACGATTGGGCGGGTAACTGCAAAAATATACCCAGTTAAACTCAAGGATTTAGAAGCATACTCGCAGACAGCGAGCGGACTGATAGCTCTACTTGCTGATGCAACAGCTATCAATATGACCATCTATGGAGCTAAAAATACCGCGAACTTACAAAAGCTTCTCAGCACTTGCACAAGTCTCAGCCGTCGCCAAATAAGCCGCTTCAGTGCAAACGATGCGATTTTATTTGGATATCAAGTTGTGCGAGTCAACTTTGATTTTTTCGCCCACGCCCTGCCCGAAGTAGTGGCAAGCCTGCCGGATGGGGCTGGGTTGTCCAGCGGCTCATAGGTGCAGGGCATGATTACAAGCAAGTCTCCAATTATAGCGTAGCGCAAACAGAGCTTTTTTTAGATGCGATAAGTAAGCAAGACACTGACTCAATGCGCAACAGCATGATTGCCGCTCGCGGCGCAAGCGCTCCAAACAAAGAATTTAAAAAGATGCTCAAGGAGCTAAGCTAATGGCTAAAAGTCCACGCATCCAGCTTGTCGTAGACGGCAAGGACAACACTAAAAACGCATTCGGATCTATCAGTAAAAGCCTTGATGCGCTTGAGCAAAAAACAGCGTCTGTTGGTCGCGCAATGGTTGGCGCTTTCGCAGGCATTATTTCTGTATCGACTCTAAAGAATATTGGAGCGATCAACTCGGAATGGGTTGATATGTCCAGCCGGTTGCGCCGTGTAACAAAAGATGAGGCTGAGTTTGCCAGCGTAACAGAGCGACTTGGAGAGGTTGCTGAGAGCACATGGTCAGGCCTCAACGAGACAATCGAATCATTCCTGAGTATGCGCGGCCCGTTGGCTGACATGGGTTACACAACAGAGGAGCAGGTCAATTTTGTATCTGCGCTGAATAATGCTTTAGTTGTCTCTGGAGCGAAAAAAGAAGTCGCGGCAAGCGTGCAAATGGCGCTGAATAAAGCCATGGCAACCGGTGTCTTAAGAGGTGAAAACCTAAACACCGTCATTGAGAAAGGTGGCCGTATAGCGGAATTACTTGCATCTAATCTAGGTGTGACTGTTTCAGAGCTTCGAGATATGGGCGCGCAAGGCAAGATCACAGGCGAGGTTATGTATTCAGCGCTTGCTGGAAATATGCAACTGCTGTCTGACGAAGCAGAAAAGATGCCGGCAACAGTTGAAGACGCAATGCAGCGCGTCGATGAATCGCTTAAAGGCGCGTTTCGTGATGATGAGTTAATGGCGCCGCTGACTGATAGCTTGCTGGAGCTAGCTGAAGTTCTAAAAGACCCTTCAGTAAGGCAGGGGCTAGCAAATCTAGCCGCCGGCTTGGCTGGTGCGGCCACCGTCGCTGTTGAGGCTACGTCAGAGTTCGGCGATTTAGGAGTCCGCATGGGGTACTCTGCTGCTCTTATAGCTGGGAACGTGACCGCGATGGATCAGCTAGAAGCGCAGATAAAGGATGTAGATAAGGCGATCAACGGCAGCTTCATGACGAAGCCTATTAAATACCTTTTTACAGACGAGAAAGACTTGCTTCTTGTGCGCAAATCTCTTGAGACCCGCAAGTCTCACATCATCAATAGCATGACCGGTACGACTGCAGGAATGCGCGCCGAAGAAGAAAAGCGGCAAGCCATGCTCAAGGAAGAAAAATCCAAAGAAGCAGCGATCCAACGTAAGTATGTTAGCGATATAAAAGAGTACAACAGGCAAGCCGTAAAGGCGGTTGTTGATCGCGGCAAAGAGATGGCCAAAGCAGAAAAAGAAGCCGCTAAAAAAGTAGCCGACGCCAAGAAAGAAATCGCAGCAATTGAAAAACAGTTCGACGATATCCGTAAGGAGATGGCGGGTGGCGGCGATAAAGAGCCATCATTCGCAGAGTATCAATCGCTTGCTGCGGCAGCGAGTCGAGCTATGTCGTCTGGTGATACAGCTAAGGCAAAAGAAGACGCCATCGCTGCAGCTAACGTTCTTAAAGAGCTTGCAGCCGCGGGTGAAAATACCTATGGCTTCGCAGGCATGGTTAACAGCATGGAGGCTCTGGCCAAGTCAGCAGCGGCCATTGAGCAGGCCAGTGCAGAGGCCGAGTTGATAGCCATTCAACAAGAAATCACACTTCTTGCAGAAAAAGCTAAAGAGCTTGAAAACATGCCGGTTAGCGTGGAAATGGATGCTGAGAGCTTAGACAGCGTTAAGAGCCAAATCAGCTCACTGCTGGAACAGCTAAAAGCTGAAGCCGTGATACCGATTCGCGTAGCGGCAGGCGCAGCGCCGAGCACTGACTCTGCGCCAGGCTTTGCTGAGGGTGGATGGACTGGGCCCGGATCAAAATATAAGTTCGGCGGTATTGTGCATGCAGATGAACACGTGCAGCCAAAGCGTATTGTACGCGAACCAGGCGCGCTGCAATTCTTAGAGGAAATACGGCGTAACGGCTTTAGAAACACCGTAAACAGAATTAAAGGATATGCCGAGGGAGGCTTGGTTGGATCAAGCTACAACGCTCCAAATATCAGCCAAGATCTATTAGAAAGACCGCAACAAAAAAACATAGGCTCCCTAAACTTCCATTTGCCAAGCGGAGACAAATTTAGCGTTGATGTTGCCGGCACCAGTAATCTTGATGACTTACACCGTGCGGCGCTTAAATACGGAAGGACACGCAAATGATACGACCCCACGTAACACTTGGCGGCCTACCTATAATCCTGCATGCGGGAGCTGTCGGCCAGTCATACAGCCAAGAACCAGGCTGGACGGATGTGCGCCTTTCTAAAGGCTCGCTCGTGCGCATGGCGCACTGGTCAAAGGAAGCAATCACCATGTCTGGCGTAGGCTGGATGGGCCTAGGCTTTGATGCTTTGGATTACACCCAGCCGCTAGAGCTGCGCTGCACTCAGCCAAAAACCATCACAGGTAGCGGACTCACGTACACGCTAAACAGCTTGCCGCGCCCTGATGTTGCACCTTGGGCGCATGCGCTAGTTGGATTGCATTGGATCAAGGCTCAGGTCAGTATGTCCGACAATACAGCAACGGTAGCCGCTGTCAGCAGCGCGTCTGCGTATCGCGTGAGTTGGATGCCAGTATTTAACGTACTGACCACGCCGCCAGAAGAGGCGCTCGACTCATCCTCTGCATCATTTACTTGGCAACTTACTGCACGAGAAATCTAAATGTTAAATAGCACGCCGCTAAACAGTTGGCCTCTCAATGCGTTAGCTGGGGGTGCCAAGCCTGACGATCCCGATGTAATTGATCCGCCCGCTCCACCTGATCCACCGCTTGCTGGTGATGGTGTGTATCCCGGTTTCCCTGTTCCGCCACCACCATCCGGTCACAGTTTTAGGTGGTCAGCCGTAGTGCTGCTTGGTGGTGCCGATGTTAGCGAGCTGTTAACTGGCAGCATTAGCGTAGACCGCGAGGAGGGCGCTGCTGGTATTGCTGAGTTCTGCTTGTTTTACATGCCAGGTGAGCCTGTGCAGACAGATCTTGCTGACCGCACGGTAACAATCGACTACATCACTGATGATGGGCTGGATGCTTTGCAGGTGCGTTTGTTCACAGGCTTAGTAGCGGAGCCGCGCTGGGATGCCACCGCCCGTACTATGCGGATCACTGCGACGGATAATCTACAGCAACGAGTCGAGGCGATGACCATTACAGATATCGACACACTTGCCGGCGGCGCTTGGTCGCCTGATCTATTTGATCTAACTGATGGTCGCAGTCGCTGGGATTATGCGCAGGAGAGAATGAGTAGCCGAGCAGCCTCGCTCGACTGCTCTTCTGACGGAAAGCTGCGCGTAACACCATGGCAAGCGGCCCCCCCTCGATACATTTTCGGCGATGATACAACTGCTTATCAGTCAATTCGTATTGATCTTGCGCAGCTGCGTAACGTGACGAACCGTGTCGAGATAGAAGTTTCATATCGGTACACGCGCATGCGTGAGGCACGAGCGCAGTTCAGCTGGACGCATCCGCGCGGTGATTTTTGCAATTGGCGACAGATGAGCACCGAGCTACCAACTCGAGATATGGTGTTTAGCGCCACGACTGGTGCGTCATTGGTCCCTATTATTGGCAGCTGGACAGCTTTGCCGCCAACTCATCCGGACCCATGCGGGACTGGAGCACCATGGATAAACAATCAGTCCGACCTCATATTGGGCGCGCAATGGACGGGCGCGCGACGATGGGCGCAGTCGGTTACAGAGAAATACAATCTAACGCTGACAACAGAAGCTGGCGAAGTGACCGGACAGCAGGTTATTACGCGAACTGGGTTTAATGCGATCGTTGATGCTGATGATGCTGACACCTGGGCTAAGAGTTTAGTCTCGATTGATCCGGCAGCAGAGAAACCAGCCCCGTCGCCAGCATTACCTGCCGGAGATAGAACGGATGAGGTTCGACGCACCGCTGCGCTTAATTGCGCGCTACAAGTAGCGCGTACTGAGATTCTGGCGGCGCATAGGCAGACATTGGTCAGTTGGGCAGTGCCAACCAGCATGGCACTGGGTGTTGATCTAACACACACGATTGAAATAAGTGATCAAGGCGCTACAGCTCGAGCAAAATGCTCACACCGCACTGACGAGCTGAATTTTGAGACGGGCAGCGCAATAACAAGCCTAACAATTTCTGTGATGAGGGGGGGCGGCGAGTCTGATGTGCTTGCAGTTCCTGCTCGAATCGGAGCTGGCGGCGATACAGGTGGTGGCGCAGGTTGGGATGGCGTCAAAACACTGCCGAGTCAATTTGGAGGTCGGTTCGTCAGCCCTATATACGATGACATGCTGGATGGATTTTCAGGCAACTACGATGCAAGACAAGACAGCACACTAGAAATATTTCCGCGTCGGCTTGCGCTGACTGCACCCGCTATCGATGAATCTAAAACTGATGAGCTTGAGCTCGGCGCTGCTGTAGTTTATTCGGTCGGCATCCCTAATGATCTGCTGGAGCTGTAAATGGAAACAAAAAATAGTAAATCTATGCGCGATGATATGCGCTTGCTTGCAGTAGCACAAAAACCATTAGTCCCGCTGCCGACTGTACCAAAGAAAGGGGCAACTGCTGCTGCCAGAGGTGTTGCTGCATGGGACATCCTTAAGCGCGCGGCTACAGCAGGCATAGCCAGCCCGCTGACAGAGCCCCTGCAGTCTGCGCGTGAATATCATGCTGAGGGCACGCGAAGCAGCGATGGGTTGTTTTTTATTCCAGCTATCAAAAAGCTCGTTATGCGTGACGCGAACGATGCTGAGGTTATATTTCAGTATGCTGCGCAAGCAGAGGAGGAGCCTTAGCTATGGCAGACAACATACCTCCGTGGGGATGCCCGTGGCACGGCCTCATAACAGATGGGCAGTTAGCTCTGCCAAACGGAACAAGTATTCCAATGCGTCAGCCGCAGGGTGTCTATGCAAACGAGCTTGGTATAACCAACTTGATTGATCTTTCCGCGCCGGCTGTTGAAACAACTTTTAGCGACCTGCAAAAAGGCAAGCAGTGGCTAAACAAATCGATACTGTCAGCGGGTCAAATACACGGCAAAGACATCGGTGGCGGATCATGGGTTTATCAGGCCCCAGACCTAAGCCTTTGGCTGGTTAGTACGTCCATGCATGGCGTTACGAATACCGGCAGTACAGTAGATGTCACGCTGTCAAGATTTGGCGAGTTTGGCGCTGCGGCAGAGTCGCATAGCTACAGCGTGACCCCGCCATCTATTCAGCATATCCGTGATATGTATTACAACTTCGATGCCCATTATATTGATAATGAGCGCATACATTTGCATGCCACTCACCCAAGCGGTAAGGCCGCCGTATTTGAGTTTAGCTGCGAGTTTAGGCACGCCAATGATGTGGCTGGGTACTACCGTTATAATCATGCGCGCGGCACAGCGGCGTGGTACGAGATTAAGTTAAGCGGTAACGCTGCTGAGTGCGTGATAACTATAGATCTTATTTACGAGGATAGAGCTTACCCACTGATCGGGTCCGGAACAGGCAATTTTCCAGATTTCGTGTGGAGTGTAGTTGGTAATACAACAGTAACAGATACGACTAATTTTACTGCGGATGAATGCGGTGGATCGTTTTCAAGAGTGACGAAATATTCTGCTGTTATTGAGAGCGGCGGATCAGGAGCCGGCAGTTATGCTCTGAATGATTCTGTTCTCGCTGTTTTTTACAACGCCGACGGCTCTCGGTCAGACATATCAATGACTATCACGGCAGCATCATCGATCTCCAGGGGCGCCTCAGTCGCCAGTCATGACGATATTGAGACGTATGATGTTGCAATGAATGAGTCTGGTGGGTGCTACAAGACTAATCATTTCACGCAGGTCGGCGAATATGTCTCAACTGTCACAACCTCTCAAAATGAATCACTGACAATTAAATACAAAGTCAGCGGCACCGTCGTTGCGACTGACGTTACTACTATCAACTCGTCGTCCAGCATATCAACCGACAGCAATGGAGTCAGCAGGGGGCGGTCACATTCTCTAGCTATCCGCGATAATGGTGTCGAAATAGAGCGATTAAATAGCTACGATGCCGAGTTTTTTTCAAAATCGTTTGGGATTAATTGGTTTAGTCTGTTTTATAGAACGCTGTGGCTGATCGGCGGAACTAACGAGCAACGCCTCAGGAAGCGCACAATTAGAAGCTCCAACAATGTGATTTCTCTCGCTCGTGACTTCCTCACAAATGAAACCGCCCCCAATGGGTACCCTGTTTTTGTCACGGCCTATGATTATGTTGTTACCCCTGCAGGGAAAGTCGCGACTGATGAGTTGAACGGGATGATAGTAAACAAATCTGACAGTGGTCCCGCACTTTTCGGCAGTTACAGTCCAATCACTGGGCAAGCTGCGCGCACGCTAAATACTCCTGTTTGCTGGACATGAAGAGGCTTTAAAATGTTTGATTTTGTAAATAATTATAGCGGCACGGTCGAGCTAACAGCAGGGCAGCTGAGCGTGACTCTAAGCCTGCCCGATGGCAGATATCGACTAACAGTATCTAGCGCGCCCGAGCTAGCTGCTGCAAGAGAGATCATCGATGCCGAGGTGTTGTCAGGTACGGCGACATTGACGCGAGGTGTTGAGAGCACCGTAGCGCGAGCGTGGCCAGCAGGCAGTGTTATTTATAACGCGCTAACGGCCAGCAGTGCGCGCATGATCGGAGCGCTGCAGCTGCGTGCCACAGAAACAGCGCTACAAGGTCGTTATTCGGATGATGCTGAATGGCTTGATCTCGTTGATATGGAGTCGCTAACAAATGCTTTAGCTGGGACGCTTGGTGAGATGATATCTCCAATGATGATTC
Organism: Denitrificimonas caeni; assembly: GCF_905120345.1. Taxonomy (GTDB): domain Bacteria; phylum Pseudomonadota; class Gammaproteobacteria; order Pseudomonadales; family Pseudomonadaceae; genus Denitrificimonas; species Denitrificimonas caeni_A. Next base: position 131,543 of record NZ_CAJHOA010000005.1, read on the forward strand.
CGCAGGGAGGCAGGGCTGGGCAGTGTTTAGTAAAACTTTCAGATGATGATTTTGATGTAGGGTGGGAGAGTCGAGCGCTGCCAGGCACACCAAAATTACTGGCTGCGGCAGGATCGTACGGTGGCAGTATTTACGATGCTGGTACCGGGCTTGTTATTGAAGGATCTGGCGTGTCTGGGGCGTCCGGTTTTGCGTTTGCTGGCGGCGGAGATATTTTAATTGATGCTGCCAACGGGATCAGGCTGTTGTCGGTTAAAGATTGGTCTGTCTTGCATGAGATTGCTACAGGGTGGGTTGGCCAATTCGCGGTAAGCAGCAAAAAAGGGTTTGTTTTTTACGCTGGATCTAGCGGAGCCGGCGCGTTCAGCGTTAACAGTTTGTCTGATATCGTGCCGAACGACGCCCTTCCTACATCGTTCAAGGGAGTGTTCGTAAGCGCCAGTGGAGAATATGTTGGCTACGCTGAGAATGATGATGAGATGGCAGGGCTATATAGAACATCAGACTGGTCTAAGATTCAGCTGGACGTTGCTGCGCTCTCTACTTTGAACAACTCTGAAACAATGACTATAACTGACGACTTTTTAATTATTGTGAATAAGGGGCTAAAGGTATTTGACACTGCAGACGGATCGTTTATTTCTGTTGCAGCGCCTGAGATTACAGACATTGGCGGTGTTATAGCTGTGAGCAATACGCATGTTGCTACATACACTGCCGACGATGGTATTAATGTGTATGCGTTTGCAAGTTGGTCGCGCGAGTCAACGTTTCCGACATTATCTGGCACGGTCAGCGCTATGGCGTTTAGTCCTGACGGCTCCTATCTTGCTGTTGCTCTTCAAGATGCCACCGGGCTTGCTGTAATTAAAGTTTCAGACTGGAGTATTGTTTCTGTTAGCGGAGCCACTCCTGAGTATTGTTCGAGAGTTGTTTTTAGCAATGATGGCTCCATGCTTGCTGTCGGATTAGGATCATCAGCTATTAGCATGTACAACACTTCTGACTGGTCTGTCAGCGCAATTGATAGTAGTAATGGCACACCAACTGCCATGGCTCTGAATTATTAGAATGACACGTCAGTAGTATTAAATTTGAAAATAAACACAAAACCCGCTGGTGCGGGTTTTTTAATGCCACCACCGATGCCGCCCGCGCACGCGGTATCGCTGAAATCTGTAAAGGTGGCAATCAAGAAATCGTCTCACTGACACTGCCTTTGTTCCCACCTGAAAAAGCACCGGGATTGGTACTGCCAGCCATGCTCTGCGAAGTACGCCCACACAACACCGCAAACTGGCGCGGCCTAAATCTCGCCACCAGTATCAGCGCAAGCGGCACCGGTGCCAGCAACGTGCGCATGACTATTCGATTGGAGCGACATCATGGCCACAGTTAACCCATGGAAACGATTCATCAGCCTACTGCCCGGTGGAAGTCGAGTGGTGGGCACGGTCACATACGTCAGTACCACCGCCGGCACCACCACCGTCCAGCTACGCAACGGCAGCGACATCACAGCCTTTGGTGTGAGTGTTGCCGCTGGCAATAAATGCTTTGTTAAAGACGGGCAGGTGATAGGCCCGGCGCCCAACCTGCCGCAGTATGATGTGGAGGTTTAGTAATAGCATTTGCTAGTTTATTATTTTTATTGTGCTATATTGAATATGTTTTCGATGCTTATGGCGTAATGCTATATGCATAACTATGAAGATTCACAGATTGCTTAATGCTAAAGTTGTAACTTTAATGTTGCGAGGAAAGTTCGCTTTCTAACTGATCCGGTGACGCGGCCATGCGATGACTCGCAGCGACTGGTCGGGCGCCCGGATCGTCACGCTGTGAGCGTGACAGGTTCGCTAGCTGGTAAAGCATCACAATAATCATAGTAATTAGAAACTCTTTTACTCTGTGAGCATGAATTTTCATGCGTAAAAGAGGAGCATAAATATGCGCTATTTGAAAAACTTTGTGATGCGATCGAAAAGGTGGCTTGGGTGTCTGTTAGGGCATCCCAGGGTGGTTGTTTTTTTATGGAACATTTCAGCTTATATAGTGGGGTGGAGCTTGAAAATAATAATTATTGCACTGCTCTCAACAGCAGGAATAACACTGCCTTTGCATTAAGATGCTAGATCACCAGCCTGCATATAACCTTTTGAGGTTTTTATGATTAAAATACTGAGAGAATACTTAGGCTTAAGCTTGAGTGAAGTAAGTTTTGCTGTTGGTATAGATCAGCAATTTATTCAAGATATTGAAGATGAAAAACTCACCCCTAACTTTAAACTGATAAATTTTTACTCTGATAGAACGGGTATAAGCGCTATTAGTATAAAAAAAATAGTAATGTATAGTGGTGATGGTTTTGTTAAAGGATTAATAATAAAGTTAATGTATAAATATATTGAAATGATTTTGTATCTGAAGAAATGATTAAATCATATAATTTAAATCAAAGTCCATTGTATCGTATAAATTCTCACAAAAAGCTTTCATCTGTTCTTGGTGTTAAAAGCAGTTCAGTTTTAACAAAAATTGTTTCAAAATCTGATAATAATTATTATCTGTCTAAAGTTGACGATAGAGATATTCAAGTACCTTTAAATCAGTTGAGAAGAATACACAAAAGAATAGATAGTCTGTTGCGAAGAATAGAGCAGCCAGATTATTTATACTCTGGCGTTAAGGGTCGCTCAAACGTATTGAATGCTAGAGTGCATGACAATAATTACAACGTTTTAAAGCTTGATATTAAAAGCTATTACCAATCCGTAAGTAAAGATCAAGTGGCTAGATGTTTTATAAGTGTTTTTAAATGCTCTCAAGATGTAGCTAAAACGCTTTCTGAAATATGCACTTATAATAATCATATCCCTACTGGATCTCCTGTCTCCTTGTCGTTGTCAATGGCAGTAAATAGACCTGTTTTTGATCACATTCATAAGCATAGTCACAGCAGGAATATACGGTTTAGCTGTTATGTTGACGATCTTTCTTTTTCAGGAAAAGTTATACCTTTAAGTTTTAGAGATTATATTGTTTATTATTTGAAAAAATCTAGAGGTTATGAGTGCCATAAAATTAGAAGTTATAATCCTAGCACTCCAAAAAAAATAACCGGGGTGGTTTTGACTAAAAACGGTTTGAAAGTAATGAACAGGCATAGAAGCACTATCAGCTCTTTGCTTAACGATAGAAAGCGTATTTTGAAAAACAATAAAAAAGATGACGAGCTAACTATTAACTTTTATCAAAAGTTAATAGGTCATTTGTTTTCGGCTGGCCAGATAAATGGAAGATATAAGCAGCTAGGTCGTATTCTTGTGAATGAAAGAAAGCTTTACTCCATTCCAGCATGTAATAAAAAATAACTATTTTAAATAGCATATAATTTTCAAACAAAGCCCGCTTCTGCGGGTTTTTTATTGCCAAAATTTAAAGATGGCGGCGTATTGCCGGTGCTCGAACACCAGCAATACGCCATCAACCGCAGGACATAGCTGCAGCCAACCAAGGCCACCCGCTCACGTGAGCTGGCCGATATTACCAAAAGGTAAAAGGTTATGCAGGCTAATAATTCAGAACTTCGTTGTGCTCATTGCAAACGTAAACTCGGGGTGGCCAGTGGTCACTATTCAATCACTATCAAATGTCATCGCTGCAAGGGGATGACTAACTGGCAGGCCAGAGAGCCTCAACAACAGAGCGCACGTTAGCGCCTTTCTTGAGGAAAATATAATGACTGGACCAATAATCAAATGGATGGGTGGTAAACGGCGACTTGTGGATCGCATCCTGCCGTTTATACCCGTGCACACTTGTTATGTAGAGCCGTTCGCAGGAGGTGCGGCGCTGTTTTTTATGAAGCCGCACGCTGCGGATGTTGAAGTTATCAACGATATAAATGGCGATCTGATCTGTCTTTATCGCGTTGTGCAGAATCATCTCGAAGAGTTCGTGCGGCAGTTCAAATGGGCGCTGACCAGTCGGCAGGTGTTCAAATGGTTACAAGATACGCGGCCGGAAACTCTGACTGATATCCAGCGAGCTGCTCGGTTTTACTACCTGCAGCAGCTGGCCTTTGGCGGCAAAGTCAGTGGGCAGTCATTCGGTACCGCAACGCTGGCAACGCCGGGACTTAATTTGCTACGGCTTGAAGAGCAGCTGTCAGCTGCGCACTTGCGGCTTTCTGAGGTTTTCATCGAGCACTTAACCTGGCAAAACTGCATCACGCGTTATGATCGTGAGCACACATTTTTTTATATGGACCCTCCGTATTGGCAAACTGCAGGCTATGGTTTTGACTTTGGCCCGGAGCAGTTTGAAGAAATGGCCGAGTTGATGCGCAACATGAAAGGCAAGGCGATCATCAGTTTGAATGATCACCCCGACGTGCGGCGCTGGTTTGCTGGATTCCACTTTGAGTCAACAGATATCAAGTACACGGTAGGAGGCAGTGAAAACGCTAAAGAGGCGCGTGAGGTTTTGATCTTTAGCTGGGATGTGCAGGCTGAGCCGTCAGGGCTGTTTTAAGTCAACGCAATTTTGAGTTGGCCAACTCAAAAACAAACCAACAAACCCGCTTCGGCGGGTTTTTTATTGCTAAAAATAAGGTGAAGACATGACACGACAAAGCGAGTTGGAATGGGTAAAAAAGGCGCGTGAGTATGTTGGGCTGCGTGAAATCAAAGGTAGCCGGCACGATTCAGTCATTATCAGAATGCTTGAGGAGATGGGCAAGTTTAGCGGCGAGGCCCAGGCGTGGTGGCGGGATGATGAGACGCCATGGTGCGGTTTGTTCGTAGGCTGGATTATGGGTCAATCAGGCCGTTATGTTGTTAAAGAGTGGTACCGCGCCAAAGAATGGGCATCGCCACTGCTAACAAAACTACAAGGGCCTGCGTATGGGTGCATTGCTGTGCTGGATCGCGCAGGCGGTGGGCACGTTGGTTTTGTAGTCGGCAAAGACGCGCGCGGCAATATTATGCTGATTGGTGGTAATCAAAATGACTCGGTCAGCATTGCAGCATTCGCGCCCAGTCGGATCGCTGGGCATTACTGGCCGAGCCGTTGGATAGATGGATCGCCCGTCAAATCTGTGCCAGCCAATCATCGTTATGATCTGTCCGTACTGCAAAGTGACGGTTCAGTGTCGAGTAATGAATCATGAGCCGCACAATTATCTACGCAGTCAGCGCTTTAGTAGTGGCTGGACTTATGTGGTGGCTTGTTGCGATGCCACGTATTGAACTAGCTGAATCAAATCACGCCACCGCAGCAGAAAAAATTGTTGAGTTGCAGAAACTGGATGAGCAGCGTGTCGATCTGATCCGTGACCAGCAGTTGCAGATTCTTGATATCACAGAAAACGAACGACGCAATCGCGAACTGCTGCAAACAATCGCAGGGCAGAGCAGAGCGCAATTTCACGCACTTAAGGAGCTACAACAAAATGATAAAACCATTACTGAGTATTTGCGCGATGGTGTGCCTGTCGAGCTTGGCCGCTTGTACCAACGTACCGCCACCACCGATCCCGGTACATATCGAAAGCCGTCCGAAGTGCGCACTGATTGAGTGCCAGCTTCCAGCGCGACCAGCACTGGTGACTAACGATGATTGGCGTAGGGCAGTGGATGACCTGGAGGATAATCTGCTGGCGTGTGCTGTCCAGGTGAAAGGATGCATCGAATTGCAGAAACAAAAAAGCCCCTAAGCATCGCTGCTTAAGAGTTTTATACTACTGTCTCTGGACTCATTAGAACGGCAATTTCAGAAGTCGAGGCGATATTCTTTTAATCAAATATTTTTTCATTAAAAGAGCTTATGGTAGATAGTAAGTCATATTTTTTTACAGTGTTTGTTTTAATGGCCTGTAAGAGCTTTCTTTGATATGATTGATCCTTAGTGATAATTGGCTTTTCTCCACCATTGTGAATATTGTTTTTTCGAGCTTCCAAAAGTTCTTTTATTTTGTTTTTGCTTGATGTGTTTTTTTCATGGAAGAAATTTTCAAATTCATTAGCACCCATCACATGAATATCTTTTATGCAGAGCTTTTTACATATGTTGTCTGGGATGTTGAATTCTTTACCTATGGCTTGTGTGATTGAAGTTGCAGTGCTTAGTAGCGTGAATTCATCAGCAAGAACGGTTATTCCGACTGCTTTTTTAAAAGCTAAAATATTATATTCTTGTATTAATGATGCTGTTTTAATTATTTGATGTACTGATTTTGTTAAAGACCTGTCAAATTGCTTTGTTACTATTTCTTGATCTGTTGATGCTTTAATAAAATCAGTCTCCTGAATAGCCTTTACCTCTATAAGATAGAGGGTTTCATCCATAACGAATACTGCATCAGTATTCGAGCGTCCTGAGTTTGGAACACAATTTTTTCTATAGAGAACAATTAAGTCTTCCGCTGATAACACTGTTAAATTACTTTGTCTAAGTAAGTCTAGTATGTATTTTTCAAATTCATTAGTATATTCTTCATATAGATTTTCACAATGCCTCTTCATTTTCATAAATATATTTTGACCAATGCTCTGTACAGATAAGTTAAACTCTATAGGTTGTACTTTATAGTTCGATGTATAAAAAATAAATTCTTTTAAACGAGAGTCTCTGTGTGCGCTGTCAATTGTTGTTATTTCATTTTCCTCAAGAAAAGATTTTATATTTTCTTTTTTAATTGTGTTATTAAGAAAAAAATTTATTAATGAGTTCGCGCTTACTCTTCCGTTTAGATCTAAAATTATCTCGCCTACGCATATTGTTTTTTTAGTAAATAAATGTATAGATATGATTTTTTTTATAATTAAGCTGTCTGCAATACTATATTTTAATTCTGACTCTAGTTTTATTTTTATTTTTTTACAGTTATTTATTATTATGTAATCTCTAGTTATTCTCTGGATAAACTGTGATTGTTCATAATTGCTATATAGTGCTTGTTGGTTGATTAGAGGTCTTACCCATAATAAATTATTTTCATTATTTTTTGGAATTAATGAATCTGATAGCTTGAATATATCAATACAAATATTGAAGTGGTCTATTGCTTTGATCGGTTTCGTTGCAAAACTATTTTTGGCTAAAGATAATATTGCTATGTTTATCCAGCTCATTTGACTGGCGTGTGGAATGCTGTTTTGTGATATGAACCTGGAATTAGTTAAATTATTTAAAACAATATCTAGTATGGATGAGTATGAAAATTTTTCTAGTTTTCTCTTTATTTTATTTATTTCTTTCATCTGATTGCTCTGTAAATTATAAATATTATTTTAATTTTAACGCTCTAGATGCCTTATTTGTGCCTCTTTGTTTGTCTCGTTTTGAATAAAGATCTTAGAAACGGGCTAAGTAATATAGGAAGTTTAGTCTAGTCTTGAGGCAAGCTCTGTAGCAGTGGCATTGTAATAAACCATCAGCGAACGTGTGTCTTTGTGACCAGTCATACGCGCCAAATCAAGCACATCAAGCTTTCTAGCCAGTCGAGTTGTTGCTTCATGGCGCGTGTCGTGGAAATGTAGGCCTTTGATGCCTACTTTATCCCGTGCTTTTCGAAATAGAGTATCTGCTGTGCCTGATGCGAGTCGAAATACACGAGGTCCATTACCGGTGCGCTGCATAATCTTCAAAAGCTCAACTGCGCGGGTGGTAAGTGCCACATCGCGGGCGTGACCGTTTTTTGTTTCATCAAGGTGTACGTAGCGTTGATTTAGATGCACTCGGCTCCACGTTAGCGATAAGATTTCACCCTGGCGCATGGCTGTTTCAAGTGCTAACAAGAAAACAATAGCTAACTCCTGCTTTAACATGACCGGCGTACCGTCTTCGCTGTGCTCTAGTTCGTCCAAAATCAGGTTGATTTCTTGCGCGCTGATACGTCGATCGCGCGGTTTGCTATCAGATGGCCAAGTGATTTGTTTTGTCGGATTTGTTGAACACCAGCGCCACTCTTTTAAAGCATAATTAAATACACCTGAAACCAATGTAAGCTCTCTACGGACTGTGGCAGATGAGACTGTTTTAAGTCTGTCGTCACGCCACTTAGCGATTGTGTCGGCTTTAATACTTTCGATCTTCTCACCGACAAAATTCATAGTGGTCTCGAATGCCTTCAGGCGTACTTGCTCCCACCGTGAGCCTCTTTTAGTAACAGACACTTCTGCAGCATAGCGATGCATACCGTCAAGTAATGTATAATTATTGTCGTAAGTTGAGCGCCCGGCGCTGGCTAAGATTTCAGCCTCGCGCGCAGTCGCCCAGGCAACTGCTGCTGCACGGGTTGGGAATGTTGCAGAGTCACGGACACTTAGCTTTGATACTTCTGCTCGCCAGCCACCGCTGCGCTTTCTATAAGTAGCCACCACGCTACCTCTCTATGGCGTAAATTTGGCGTAGAGACTAACAATAAAACACAATCAAAGACAGCTTTAAGCAATATGCGGTCGGCTTGTAAGCTAGTGCTGGCAAGGCTTTTAAGCGTAAAACATGGAATAACAGCGCAAGCCTAAAACTGAAAAGGTTCCGGCTCCGGGCACCATACATCAAAGCCGCGCCGCCAGCGGCTTACAGAGAATCCGCCTAGTGCGGATTTTTTGCTTTTAGCGCTAAAATCATTTCCGAACTTATACATTATTTCCGAACTTTCACTTTGTCGGCATAACTTTCTTGCCTTTCCTGTCACGAATATACGCCTCCGTTATCGTTACGGTTGTGGGCCAAATGATAAGACCTGACTAACTCCATGCTAGGCTGATGCGTTCGCAGATTGGTTTCATTGCAGCTGGTTTCTGTTTGCCTTGCGTGATTACGATAAGCAGGTGATTGTAAAAGTCGGCTTGTGATATTTGATTTTCATAGTGAGAATCTTTCAGACTTGAGTGGTTTACCACCGAAGCGACTAAACAACGGGTGGCGAACTGCGCGCAGGTTAGTCGACCGGGTGAAAGGACCCCAGCACACCCGAAGGTGTCCCATGCACAGCCCGCCATAAAGCAGGCACAAAAAACCGCTGAAGCGGTGTTGTGCACCGTGAGATTAACCCGGTCGCTGAATTTGCAGCGACGCGAGAAAGGTTGCCTGAAAAAAGCAAAGCGTCAACGGTATAGTTGTATTGTTTGATACAAATGCATAAGTAATCTAGATGATGATTGTTGACTGTATATTTGAATTAAGGGTGGTTAATGTTAGGGAAAGACCAAATTGCTTTATTCAAGATTGCAGAGGAAACTGAATACTGGGCTTTTTTACTTAATACGGTGATAGGAGCGTTATTATTTACGCTTTCTATAGCGAGTTTTACGCTGATTGTGTCTATTGAAAAACTAATCATATCTTTATTATCCTTGGTTTTCGTGGCTGTGCTAACGCAGAGCATGAAGGCCAGGCAAAACAAATCGCTCAAAATTTGGCGCAATGAAAAGCTCTATCTGGAGAAAAGTGAGAAGCTATCGAATGTTGATAATAGAAGACTGGGGTCAATTGTTAGCGGACTTGCTTACACTGAAAAAAATATTTTTACGTTAAAAAAAGTATCTGCTTTTGCATTTGGCTTTTATGTTCTAGCGGCTGTTTTTTTAACGCGTGGCTTTGCTTTAGTTATTTCGTAGCTTGAGATTGCCAGTCGATCGTATGAGTATTTAAAAAATCCTTTTCATTTGTATCTAAGTGGATACAATGGGCGCATGAACTACCTTATCCAGAAAACGAAAGACTTTGATCGCTGGCATCATTCTTTGCGAGATGTGCGCGCAAAAGTTGCAGTTGCTCGTCGCATTGATCGCGCAGCGAATGGGAATTTAGGTGATAACAAATCCGTTGGAGAAGGTGTTTCGGAGTTAAGGATTGATGTCGGAGCAGGCTATCGTGTGTATTACACAATGCGGCGCGAGGTGGTCATTATTCTCTTGGCAGGCGGCGATAAGTCGAGCCAAGCATCCGACATAAAAAAGGCCAAATCGTTGGCGCAGGAGGTATAGCATGAGTGTTCAATTAACTAGCTTTGACTTAGCAGATATTTTAGATAGCGATGAAGCTATTGCAGAATACCTGTCACAAGTCTTAGCTGATGGAGATAGCGACGAGTTACTTCGCGCGATTGGTTATATTGCTAAGGCGCAGGGTATGGCGAAAATTGCCCAAGATGCTGGGCTTAGCCGCGAGAGTCTTTATAAGTCTTTTGCTGTAGGTGCTAAGCCACGTTTTGATACTGTGCTCAAGGTCATTCAGGCGCTTAATATAGAGCTGAAAGCACAGCCGGCACATTGAGTAAATAGAGCCAAAATCCTTTCCGATATTATTTTAGACCCCGCGTCGTTATTGGCTTACAGAGCAGCTGAAAGCTATAGAGTGCGGAAAGAATTACGACTTAAACTTTTGATTTATATGGTTTTATTCTTGGGCTTATAATCCCTCGAAGGTAACTTCGTGCCGGTTCGATTCCGGCTCCGAACGCCATACATAACCAACGCATTGCCAGCGTTTGTATTAAAAAACCCGCTCTAAGCGGGTTTTTTATTGCCTATAGAAAAGTGCCAGCGCAAGCACTGGCCGCTCTTAATTAGAAGTCTTCAAAATCTTCAGCATTGGCACGTGCCACACGTTCGCGCTCTTCGCTCAGTACTGCTTGAATCTCTTCCATCACGGAGTCAACATCGGCTTCGCCATCCGGTTCAGCAAACTCGCCGGTCAGCTCGGTATTCATCTCTAGACGGCCTTCCTTGTACAGACTCCACATTTCTGGGCTGTAACGCGTCTCCAGTAGCTCAGGCGCGTACTGGCCGTAGTACTGGGTGATATTGTTGATGTCGCGGTTGAGCATGAAAAACGCATTGTTATTGGCTGCGGCATCAACGGCTTGCGGCAGATCAATAATCACTGGGCCGTGTTCATCAACCAGGACATTAAACTCTGACAAGTCACCATGAATCAGGCCAATACAGAGCATGCGCTTGATTGACTCGATCAATGTGGCGTGATCTTTAAGGGCTTGTTCGGCGTCGAGAGTGACGTCATTCAGGCGTGGTGCAACTTGGCCGTCGGGCAGGGTGACCAATTCCATCAGTAGTACGCCGTCAAAGCAGCCGTAAGGCTTCGGCACGCGTATGTCGGCAGCCGCAAGACGATAAAGCGCATCCACTTCAGCGTTTTGCCACGCTTCTTCAGATTTTTCACGACCAAATTTTGAGCCTTTTTCCATAGCGCGGGCACGGCGACTGTTGCCGACTTTACGGCCTTCGCGGTACAGTGCGGCTTTTTTAAAGCTGCGTTTGTCCATGTCTTTATAGACTTTGGCGCAACGAATTTCATCGCCGCTGCGAACCACATAGACGGCGGCTTCTTTGCCGTTCATTAGGGGGCGTAACACCTCATCAATCAGCCCATCTTCAACGAGGGGAATCAGGCGTGCAGGGGTTTTCATAGGGCTCCCAAATAAATTAACGATAGAAGTAAACTGTAAGCACTTAAGAGTTGCTGAGTATTAGACCCAGCACTATGCGGTGCGCGCCAAGTATAACCAGCTTGGCGCGTTATATTGTGAATGGATAAAGAAATATCTTGGATTTATTTTTGTAGATGAGTGCTGGGCGTTGTTATTGCGCGGCGATAATATTGCCGGCATGCAAACCGCACTCTTTTTGTGTGGCTTCTTCCCACCACCAACGACCTTCGCGCTCATGTTGATTGGGTAGGACAGGGCGTGTGCAAGGCTCACAGCCAATGCTGATAAAACCGCGCTCATGCAGAGTGTTATACGGCAGTTCCAACATACGAATATAAGCCCATACCTCTTCGCTGCTCATTTGTGCCAAGGGATTGAACTTGTACAACGGCTGCTCGGCTGTGGAAAACGCACTGTCTAACTCCACTGGCGCAACATTGCTGCGCGTGCCAGGGCTTTGATCGCGGCGTTGGCCTGTGGCCCAAGCTTTAACGGTGGCGAGTTTGCGTCGTAGTGGCGCTATTTTACGCACACCGCAGCATTCACCATGACCCTCTTTATAAAAGCTAAATAACCCTTTTTCCCGCACCAAGTTTTGTACTTGTTCGGCATCAGGTGAGAGCACTTCAATAGCGATGCTGTAATGCTCGCGGACTTGCTCAATAAATTGATAGGTTTCAGGATGCAGGCGTCCTGTGTCCAGACTAAAGACTTTGACCTGAGGATTAATTTTCCAAGCCATATCCACCAGTACCACATCTTCGGCACCGCTAAATGACAGCCACAGCTCATCACCAAAAGTGGCAAAGGCCTGCTTGAGAATGTCTTTAGGGGTGGCGTCGGCGCAATTAGCGATCAGTTGCTGAAGGTCAATTGAAGCAGTCATGCTGGATTCCTATGGAGTTCGTAGCGGTTACTGAGAGACTTATACTAGCAAAGTGTGCACTGTGATTAGAATGAATAAAAACCGTTATGCTTATGCTTTATGGCTATACATGGCGATGTAACGCATCTTAATCTTGCATGGACTGGGTGGAGGGGCTAGAGTGCCTCTTTTTTATGTGATGAGGAATTGCTGTGGAAATCGCCTGCCTTGACCTTGAGGGTGTATTGGTTCCAGAAATTTGGATTGCCTTTGCAGAAAAAACTGGTATCGAATCCCTACGGGCGACCACACGTGATATTCCTGATTACGATGTGTTGATGAAGCAACGCCTGCGTATTCTGGATGAGCACGGTTTAACCTTAAACGACATCCAAGAAGTGATCGCCACGCTTAAGCCGTTGGATGGTGCTGTCGAGTTTGTGAACTGGTTACGTGAGCGTTTTCAGGTGGTGATTCTTTCTGATACTTTTTATGAGTTCTCTCAGCCGCTGATGCGCCAGCTTGGTTTCCCAACGCTGTTGTGCCATAAGCTGGTGACAGATGAGAACGGTCGTGTGGTGGATTACCAACTGCGCCAAAAAGATCCGAAACGTCAATCGGTGTTGGCCTTGAAAACGCTGTATTACCGCGTTATTGCTGCCGGTGATTCGTACAACGACACCACCATGCTGGCTGAAGCCAACGCAGGTATTTTGTTTCATGCGCCAGACAATGTTATTCAAGAGTTCCCGCAGTTCCCCGCGGTGCATACCTTTGCAGATTTAAAGAAAGAGTTTATCAAAGCGTCCAATCGTCAGTTAACTCTGTAACTGCGTACCTGTCTGTTATGTTGAGCGCGCTGTGCTGGCGCGCTTGATATCTTTTGTTGGTCATTCTCTTTTTTACCGTTAAACCTACTGTTTAGTGCTTTCTGCTGTGCTGAGTGTCCACTTAGTGCTGACCGTCTTGCGGTTAAAACCAAACATTCTTGAACCTGGCGACTGTTTAATAACTTAAGCAGACTTTGCATTGCAGGCTATCCTGTGTTTGGCTGCATGTAAGGTCAACTCTGGCTAGGGTTTGCAGCGAATGGATGGCGGCGATGAATAATTCAACAACACAGCGGTTAGGTTGGACGCAAGCGTGGCGCGAGCAGGTGCTGCCAACTCTGGCTGAGCAGAGTTGGGATTTAATCGTGGTCGGTGGTGGGATTATTGGCGCAGGGATTATTCGTGAGGCGGCGCGGCGCGGTTGGCGCTGTTTATTGCTAGAGCAACGTGATTTTGCTTGGGGCACCTCCAGTCGTTCTTCGAAAATGGTGCATGGCGGGCTGCGTTACATTAGCCAGGGTGAATTTGCTTTAACCCGTGATAGCGTGCGTGAACGCCAGCGCTTATTAGATGATGAAGCCGGCTTGGTTGAGCCGCTGACCTTTATTTATCCGCATTATCGCGGAGAGTTCCCTGGGCGCTGGTTGTTTACTGGGGTGTTGTGTCTCTACGACAGTTTTGCTGGTAAGTCGTTACATAAATTTTACCCTGCACGGCAAGTACCTCAGCGTGTTGCAGGGTTACAGCAAGAGCAGTTAATCGGTATCAGTCAGTTTCAAGATGCCGTCACCGATGATGCGCGCTTGGTGATGCATGTCTTGGCGCAAGCGCGAGCCATGGGCGCTTGTATCATCAGCCAGGTCGAGGTTTTGCAGCCGATCTATAGTGGTGACGAAGACAGTGCAGAGCGACGTGTGGTGGGCCTGAATATCAAGGATACGCTCAGCGGTCAGCAGTGCTCGTTAGACTGTCAGGCGGTGGCGCAAGCGACGGGGGTATGGACCGATGCTGCCGCGCTGAGTGGGCAACGCCAGCATATTCGACCATTACGCGGCAGCCATCTGCTGCTACCTTGTTGGCGTTTACCAGTACAGCAAGCGCTCAGCTTTAAACATCCCGATGATCAACGCTTGATGTTTATCTATCCGTGGGAAGGTGCGACGGTAGTTGGCACCACTGATATTGACCACAACGCTGATTTAAACCAAGAAGCGGCGATTAACCAAGCTGAGCTGGATTACTTGCTGGCGGGCTGTGCCAAATTATTTCCAATGGCGCAGATTAGCCGCGCAGATGTGCTGTCGACTTGGTCGGGTGTGCGGCCGATTGTGGCGGCCACAGTGTCAGGTACGCATAAACCCTCAGATGAATCACGTGAGCATAAGCTTTGGGTTGAGCCAGGCCGTGTCAGTATTGCCGGCGGCAAACTCACCACCTTTCGCTTATTGGCGGTCGAAGTACTGCAGGCCTGTGCTGAATTTAATGATCGATCAATGCGCGTAACTGCAGCAGACGTATCCCCTGTCGCAGCCAATAGCTTTGCTGGTGGCTTAGCCGATCTCTCTGCTGACTTACAGCGACGTTTGTATGGTCGTTATCGTGCTAATTGGTCAGCTTTTTGTGTTGTATTTAAGCAGGTAGGCGCTGAACAAATTGCCCATACGCCGATTTTCTGGGCTGAGTTGGCCTATGCCTGCGAGCATGAGTTAGTCGTGCATCTGGATGATTTACTATTGCGCCGCACTCGCTTGGGCTTATTGGTTGAGCGAGGTGCTATTGCCCTGTTAAAGCAGGTTCGCTCCCTTTGTCAGCCGCGCTTAGGCTGGGATGAGCAACGATGGACGGCAGAAGAGCAGCGTTATTTGCGGATTTATCAACAGTTTTATAGCTTGCCCAATGCAGCCTTGCCGAGTCTCGACGATGCTATCTGTTGAGCGAAAGACTTAGAGTGAGTTGGCGATACAGGGCTGTCTAAGGTGAGGCGAGTGTAGTGCAAGGCTTGGTGACGGGTATCAGCAAAAGCGTGCGCTGTAGGCTATTCTATAGCGCAAGGTTTACAGCGGTTCACCATTGTCGCCTTGCAGTATGCAGCGACTTCTCAGGTGTCTAAACTAAACCTGTGCAATTGTCTTGGCCGCTTATGCTTTGTCTCAACTGGCCGATACCTGCATATCCCGATCTTATTTAGGTAGTAATTGATGGCCAGTCTTCTTGATAGTGTGGATCAGCGCACGCAGCTTGTCGGTGAGAACCGCTTAGAAATCTTGATGTTTCGTTTGCACGGCCGCCAGCTGTTTGCGATCAATGTGTTTAAAGTGCAAGAAGTCGTACGACTGCCCAAGTTAACCTTGATCCCGCAGCGTCACCCGCATATGTGTGGCGTGATTACTTTGCGTGGCAAAACGATTCCGGTCATTGATTTAGCCCAGGCTATCGGTATGCGACCCTTGCTGCATAATGAAAACAGCACTGTGATTGTGACTGAATATAACCGTTCCATTCAGGCATTTTTGATTGGTAGCGTGGAGCGTATCGTCAACCTGAACTGGGAAAATATTCAGCCGCCACCACGTACCGCCGGACGCCAGCATTATCTGACCGCTATTACCAATGTTGATGATTCGATTGTTGAAATCATTGATGTGGAGAAAGTTCTCGCGGAAATCGTGCCAATGAACACTAAAATTTCTGCTGAAAAGCTCAGTAATCCTTTGCTGGCCAAAGCTCGTGGCCGTGAAGTGCTGATTATTGATGATTCCATGGTTGCGCTGCATCAACTTACCGATGCGTTAGGCCAGTTGGGCATGATCGTACATAAAGCCACCGATGGTTTAAAAGGCTTACAGCAATTGCAGCTGTGGGCTGATCAAGGTGTAGTGCTGACCGACAAACTGTTGATGGTCGTGACTGATGCTGAAATGCCTGAAATGGATGGCTACCGCCTCACTACTGAAATTCGTCACGATCCACGTTTGCGTGATCTTTATGTCGTGATGCATACCTCTCTGTCGGGTAGTTTCAATGCGGCGATGGTAGAAAAAGTTGGTTGTGATAATTTTTTGTCTAAGTTTCAACCTGATCGTTTGGCCGATGTCGTGCAAGAACGACTGCAACGTGATGAGGTTTGATGCGCTTTGTTATCGCTCTTAATCGTTGCTGGTTTTGGTTGGTGATTATTTACTGCTGGGCTGCGTCATTAAATCGCCCGCTTATGCTCTTTAAACAGGCATAATAGGCTTCTTTAAGTGTTTGGTTAAGGTGCATACGCATGGCGTTGATTGGAGATATGAATACCCTGCAGGTTATTCGACAGGCTGATTTTGGCGTGTATTTGGATGGCGGTCCGCAAGGGGATATTCTTTTACCACGGCGTGAAATGCCTAAAGGTGAAGCGTGCGAAGATGAGGATTGGGTCAATGTCTTTGTTTATCTCGACAGCGAAGACCGTATTATTGCGACCAGTCGTCCACCAAAGATCAAGGTGGGTGAGTTTGCTAGCCTGAAAGTGGTGGATATTAACCGCATTGGTTTGTTTTTAGATTGGGGCTTAAATAAAGATTTATTACTGCCGCACTCTGAAGAAAAGCGCCCGTTACAAGAGGGTGATTATTGTGTGGTCTATGCCTATATCGATGAGCGCACTAAACGCATTACCGCAACTGCTCGCTTGGATCGTTATTTAGATAAAGTACCTGCTAATTATGCGATTGGCGAAGAAGTGGATTTATTGGTGGCCGAAGCCACTGATCTAGGCTTTAAGGCGATTATCAATGGCGCTCATTGGGGCTTGATTCATAAAAATGAAGCCTTTAAGTTTTTGCGTACCGGTATGCAAGAGCGTGGGTTTATTCGTGAAATACGCGATGATGGCTTGATCAATCTGAGTCTGCAACCACAAGGACAAGAGCTGCGCGATAGTCTTAGCGAAGCGATTCTGAGCAAGCTGCGCGATAACAACGGTCAGTTAGCGCTTGGCGATAAGAGCCCTGCGTCGGTGATAGCGGATGCTTTTGGTGTCAGTAAAGGTAACTTTAAAAAAGCCATTGGCGGCCTGTATAAACAAGGTTTAATCCGTATTCTGCCAGACTCTATCGAACTGGTTTAGCTGTATTGTAACGGGGCTTAGATGCGCATTATTTATGGAGTTGTAATTGCCGCGCTGTGCGTCGTCTTGTTGCTTGGCGTGCAAAAATGGCGTGGACCTATCTTACCCGCGTTAACGGTTGAGCAGATGCCGCTGGAATTGCGCATTGTTGCCAGTGGCGAGGTGCGTTATCAGTCGCTGGCGCGCATCGGCAGCGAAATAACGGGTACGGTCATCGCTCGTCATGTCCGCGAAGGTGACCGAGTCAGTCAAGGTGATTTGTTAATTGAGCTGAATTCTGACGAGTTGCAATCACGCTTAGCTCAAGCGCAAACCCTACTGCAACAGTTACAGAAAATCAGCCGTCCGCAAGCGCAAGCGGCGTCAGTTGAAGCGCGTGATAACCTGCGCCAAGCCAGTCGTGAAGCGCGCAGGCGTGAGGCTTTAGCTCAGCAAGGTATGCTTGCCACTGAGCAGGTGGAGCAAGCACAACGCTCTGAGTTGAACGCGAAAACGACTCTGACCCGCGCGCAGCTTGCTGTCGATTCTTTGGCAGCCAACAGTACGGAAGAGCGTCTATTACAACAACGCATTGATAGTGCTGCGGCAGAACTGGCGAAAACGCGCATCTATGCACCTTTTGCTGGACGTGTACAAACGCGCAATGTTGAGCCGGGTGATTTGGTGCAACCTAGCAAAATCTTATTAGAAATTGCCCGTAGCGATGGTCTGGATCGTGATGGTATCGCCAGCGATGGTCTCGAAGTCGTCGTCGCGTTGGATGAGAAAAACTTTGCCCCGTTACAGCTGCAACAACCGGTACAGTTGATTGCCGATGCTTGGCCGGAGCAAACGGTGCCTGGCATTGTCAGTTTTATTGCTCCCGCCGTCGACAGCTCGCGCGGCACCATTGATGTGCATATCAGTGTCTTGGCTGATGACTCCAAGCAACGTCATGCGTTTTTACAAGGGATGACCGTCTCCGCCAATATTATTGCCGCGCAACGTCAGCGTGCTTTGGTTTTGCCTAATGATTATCTGCTGTCTAGTTCGACGGGACAGACTCAGGTCCTACGCTGGCAAGATGGCAAGGTCAGCGCAGTTGCTGTGCAGTTGGGTTTACGTAATATGACCCACAGTGAAATTACCTCTGGCCTAGCCGAGGGCGATGTGGTGGTGCAGGCTGATAAAATTAGCGACGGCCAGCGTGCCCGTGTGCGCTTTGAGCAGGCGCAGCATGTCATTCGTTAGCAGTGTTGGCCGCTGGCGTGATTCGCTATGGATTGAATGGCGCATTGCGCTACGTTTTTTAGCGGATAACCCGCTGCAAACTTTATTAATCAGCGTGGCTATTTCTGTGGGTGCGGCAGTGATTGTGTTTATCACGGCGTTGATGACTGGCCTACAGGATAACGTGATTAATAGGACGCTGGGTACGCAGGCGCATATCCGCATTGAAGCGACCCGTCAGCACAATAATTTTTCGGCGACCGCAGATGGAAAATATATCTGGGCGCTGGAAAGCCCACGGGCGCAGCGTTTACAAACCATTAATAACTGGCAAGAAGTGCGTGATGTTTTAGATCAACATCCCGCCTTAAATATTGTCTCGCCGCTTATCTCTGGTCCAGCTTTTGCGCAGAAAGGCAATGCACGCGCGTCGGTGGCCTTGATGGGCATTGACCCTGAGCGTTACGCAGGGATTATTGAGCTGGAAGAGTACCTGCAAGAAGGGCGCTTTAGTGTCGGTGCCAGTGATGTCTTGATTGGGCGCAAATTAGCTGAAGACTTAGGTTTGCGTACCGGTGATAAATTACGTTTGGATGCCGGCGATAACCGGCAAACAGTCATGGATGTCGCGGGTGTTTTTGAATTGGGCGTACGTGAACTGGACAGTCGTTATGTCTATACCGATCTGAAACAAGCGCAAACTTTGTTGAACTTGCCTGGCGGTGTCACTATTTTAGAGTTAAAAATTGATGACGTCTTCAGCGCCGAATACTGGGCGCAGCGCATTACTCAGTTAACCGGTTTGCATGTGCAAAGTTGGATGGAAAGCAATGGTCAACTGCTGAATGCGCTGCGCTCGCAAACCATGACCACGCAGATGATTCGCGTGTTTGTCGCGTTATCGGTGGCCTTTGGTATTGCCAGTGTTTTAGCCGTCAGTGTGGTGCAGCGCACCCGTGAGATTGGTATTTTGCGCGCGATGGGCAGTACTCAGCAGCAGATCTTGCGGGTGTTTTTGTTGCAAGGTGGGTTGCTGGGCTTGGCGGGTTCGTTATTAGGCGTCATGGTTGGCTACACTTTAGTGCAGGTGTTTAATAATATTGAAGGACGCTTGTTTTTGATTCGTCTCGAACCTTCAATGTTGTTATCCGCCATCGCAATTGCTACTGCTGCTGGAGTCGTCGCCGCGATGGTGCCCGCTCGTCGTGCCGCTAAATACGATCCGGCAGTGGCGATTCGTTATGTCTAAAGCGCAGCCGCAGACGTTGAACGATACCGCTGACTCACAGGTGGTTTTGCAGCTGGATAAGCTGAATAAGATCTTTAATGCTGAGACGCCGCTGCAAAACCATGTGCTGCACGATATCTCGTTACAGGTACGCCGCGGTGAACTGGTGGCTTTGGTCGGCACCTCGGGTTCGGGTAAAAGCACCTTGCTGAATCTGATGGGTTTACTGGATACCGCTTCATCAGGTGAACTACGCATCCAAGGGCACCTAACTCAAGGCATGACAGAGCAACAGCGCACGCAATTGCGCAGCGAGTCGATTGGTTTTGTTTTTCAGTTTCACCATCTGATCAGTGCGTTTAGCGTGTTAGATAATGTCTTGATGCCACTGATGTTGCGCTATGGTAAACCGTCAGCAGAACAGCAGCAGTATGCCGAGTACTTACTTAATCAAGTGGGTTTGGCTAGCTTTATTCACCAACCCACTAATCGCATCTCTGGTGGGCAACAGCAGCGAGTGGCGATTGCTCGGTCTTTGGTGACACGTCCGTCGTTAGTCTTAGCAGATGAGCCAACCGGTAACCTGGATACGCAAGCGGCGGATGAAGTGTTTAGCTTATTTGAGCGTTTTAATGTCGAGCATCAGTGCGCGATTGTGATTGTCACCCATGACCCACGTTTAAGCGAACGTTGCCCGCGTACCATTCGTCTGACCGATGGCCACATTGTTTATGACGGTGCTTCGGTCGATTTACCTAGTCTGTATTAGGTCAAGCCATTGGTGAAGCTATCAGCTAAACCCTAAGTCATTCTTCTGATTAAATCCCTTTCCGATAAACGGCGTTCACGCTAAGGCGCGCCAGCGTTGATCTGCTTTTTTGCCATGATCTTGATCAAGTAAGCCCAGTGTAATTTGTTTGTTATTCACTACATATAGTTATAGAGTTGCTCGCTATCTACACTATATTGTGTTTTGGCAGTTTTCTCAGTGATGCTCTAAGCAGTGTTTTCTAGAGGGCTTTAGCACAGATCAGGTTTTTAGGAGTCCAGCATGAATCAAGCTGTTGCGGCAGTTACTCAGGTTTCAACATCGGTCAATATAGACTTACAGCCCGCCTCTTTGGATATTTGGGATGCCAAATATCGCCTCAAAACCAAGGATGGCCAGGGCATTGATAGTGATATTGATGCGACCTATCAACGTGTGGCGCGGGCGTTGGCTGAAATTGAGTTGCCGGAGCAGCGCGAGCATTGGTATGAGCAGTTTTTATGGGCACTGTACCGTGGTGCTATTCCGGCCGGCCGGATTATTTCCAATGCCGGCGCCACAGCTTACAAACCCGCGACCTCGACCATTAACTGCACCGTGTCGGGAACTGTTAATGACTCGATGGATGATATTTTAAGCAAACTGCATGAGGCTGGGCTTACTTTAAAAGCGGGCTGTGGCATTGGCTATGAGTTTTCCACGCTTAGACCCAAAGGCGCCTATGTCTCAGGTGCTGGCGCTTACACCTCTGGGCCGCTGTCGTTTATGGATATCTACGACAAGATGTGCTTTACCGTCTCCTCTGCCGGTGGTCGTCGTGGTGCGCAAATGGCGACTTTTGATGTCGGTCACCCGGATGTGCTGGAGTTTATCCGTGCTAAGCGAGAAGACGGCCGTCTGCGTCAGTTTAACCTGTCGTTGCTGATTACCAGTGAGTTTATGCAAGCAGTGCAGGATGACAGCGATTGGGCGTTATCTTTCCCTTTAACTGCGGCTGAATTAGAAACCGAAAAATTAGACCTCAATGATACGCGTCAAGTGATTTGGCGCTATTGGTCGACAAGCAAAAACTATATAACCCGTGACGATGGCATGGTCGCGTGTCGAGTCTATCGCACCCTTAAAGCGCGGCGGATTTGGGATGCGATTATGGCGTCCACTTATGATTTTGCTGAACCAGGTTTTATTCTAATTGATCGCGTCAATGAGTTTAATAACAACTGGTTCTGTGAAGCAATCCGCGCCACCAATCCTTGCGGGGAGCAGCCACTGCCGCCTTATGGCGCATGTTTACTCGGTTCGATCAACTTGACCCGTTTTGTCCGCCAACCTTTTACCGAGCAGGCCAGTTTTGCTTGGGATGAGTACCGCAAAGTGATCAGCATCTTTACCCGCATGCTGGATAATGTTGTCGAAATTAATGGCTTACCTTTGCCTGAGCAGCGCGAAGAAATTATGCGCAAACGTCGGCATGGTATGGGCTTTCTTGGGCTGGGTTCAACCATCTGTATGCTACGCATGAAGTATGGCGATCCGCAGTCACTGGAATTTACCGAACAAGTGGCCAAAGAGATGGCGCTGGAAGGTTGGCGTACAGGTCTGCAATTGGGCCAGGAAAAAGGCGTGGCGCCGCTGATGGAGGAAGAGTTCAGGGTTACTGGGGAAATGCTAGCCAAGCGTCCAGAAATGCTTGATGACGGCTACACAATCGGCGAAAAAATCAAAGGTAAAGTGTTGTGGGCTAAATACAGTCGCTATATGCAGCAAGTAGCTGCGGCAGAACCAGAGTTGGTTGAGGCCTTGGCCGAGCATGGCGCGCGTTTTACTCACCACAGTTCGATTGCGCCAACCGGCACCATTTCCTTATCGCTGGCCAATAATGCCTCCAATGGTATTGAGCCAAGTTTTGCCCATCATTATTCGCGCAATATTATTCGTGAAGGTAAAAAATCCAAGGAGAAAGTTGATGTATTCAGCTATGAGCTATTGGCATATCGCACCCTGATTGATGCTGAGGCGACGACTAAAAACCTGCCTGAATACTTTATTAGCGCCGATGAAGTGAGTCCCGTTCAGCATGTCGATGTGCAAGCTGCAGCGCAAAAATGGATTGATTCATCAATTTCGAAAACGGCCAACGTGCCCACCGATTATCCTTATGAGGACTTTAAAGATATTTATCTCTATGCCTATCAGCAGGGGTTAAAAGGTTGCACCACTTTCCGTTTTAACCCCGAGGCATTTCAAGGGGTGTTGGTGAAAGAAGATGATCTGGCGAAAACCACTTATCGCTTCAAGCTGGCCGATGGTTCAACGGTTGAGGCTAAAGGTAATCAGCAGATTGAATACGATGGTGAGTTGCACAGTGCCGCCAATCTTTATGAGGCCTTGAAAGAAGGCTATTACGGTAAATTTTAAGCTGAGGAACAGACGATGAGCATTACAATCAGCGAAAAAATCGTTGGCTATGAGTTAGTGTCGGCCAATGAGCAGACGCTAGCAGAACCTGCTGCACTCCCAGCGCCAAAGTTTGTTGAGATGCATGAAAAAGTTAAACGGCCGGAGACCTTAGTCGGCTCCACCTATAAAATTAAAACGCCTAATTCAGAGCATGCGTTTTATATTACGATCAATGACATTGTGCTTAATCAGGGCAGTGAGCATGAGCAGCGCCGTCCGTTTGAAGTCTTTATCAATTCGAAAAACATGGAACACTACCAGTGGATTGCCGCGCTGACCTTGATTATTTCTGCAGTGTTTCGCAAGGGCGGCGATTGCACCTTTTTGGTCGAAGAGCTGAAAAGTGTGTTTGATCCTAAAGGCGGTTACTTTAAGCAAGGTGGCCAGTGGATGCCGTCGTTAGTGGCGGAGATTGGTGATGTATTAGAGCGCCATCTTAAATTTATTGGCTTGATGGACAATGACCTCGATGAGCATCAACAACAGTTTGTGGCGCAAAAAAGGGCTGAGTTTGAACAGCGAACAGCGGCAAAACAGATGGCCGCTGATTGCGATGACAGTACGGAGAACTACCCCGTCGGTGCGCAGCTCTGTAGCAAGTGTCACACCCAAGCAGCGGTACAGATGGATGGCTGTTTAACCTGTTTAGCTTGTGGTGACAGTAAGTGCGGATAAGTCTGCAATCTTAAGTATTAGCATTACCAGCGTTAGGCTGGTAATGCTTAATGTATTGTTGGCGATGGCCCGCCCGCAAGCTCATCTTATTGCTAGTGTCCCTTCTTTAAAGCGCTGGCAACAAGGTGAGGCGTTGCTTGCCGTAGACGCTAATGATGTCTTTATAGCTGACAGGCAAGGGATAGAGTTGCCCTGCAACGCCTGCTTTCAACTGATAGTACGGACTTTGTGGATTATCTGCTTGGCCGCTAAAGCTCACTGCGGATAACGGTATGGGGCGTGAGAAATCCACCAGCATTGTTTGACTCTTTATCGTTTGTCCTTTAAGCACCTGTGCACTGATTGCTTGACGGCTGCTCAGCAGGTTATCCAGCAGAAACTGCGCTTTAGAACTTGCTACGCTTGGCCAAAATGGACTGTCGTCACGGCCCAGTAAATGATCCAACCAGGCTGGGTAGCTGTACTGATTATGCAAGGCAAACGCTTGTTGCATGCTGGACGGTAGTGCCTGTAATTCTGCTTTAAACAATTGCTCTTCTACTTGTGCTAAAAAGCGCTCGAGCCAAGCGGCATTGTTCTGGCTTAAAGGTTGCTGAGCAGATAGCGCTAAAAAGCTTTTTAGTGCCTGTTGCGCCGCAGTACGTTGTTGCGCGGGTAATTTTTGAGTCGCCTGTTGTAGCGCTTGAGGCATACCGCCGGCATTAAGCATCGATTGCAATTGCCCGATTAACCAAGGTCGCTGCTCTGCGCTATTGCGTATAGCAAAACTGGCACTAACAGGCCTTTTTGCTAACTGTAGCGTTAGATTTTCAGCGCGTTCAGGATTGGCCCAACTGCTGGACAGTTGCATGCCATAACCGGGCTGAGTCAAACGTTGATTGGCGGCGCTGAGCCAACCTTGCTGCGGATCTTGATCGTAAGGGTGCAACATTGGATCAGCATAGCCTTCCCATGCCACAGACGAGTCCCAGCCCGCTGAAGGAAAGAGGCCACGGCTGTTACGGCGATTGGGATACAAACCCGTCACTTGCCAAGCAATATGCTCGGCGTCGGCCAGTAAAACGCTGGCCGGTAGCGCGCGCAAAGTTGGCACAAGCTGGGTCGCTTGTTCAACCGTCTTCATGCGTAGCAGTTGCCACAGCGCATTTAAACTCTGATCATCGGCAAGGCGTGCATGTTGCAGCGCCAAAGCATAACCACCGCTGTTATTAACCGGAAGTGTAGTTAATAACGGCCCATGTGCTGTGCTATATAAGGTTTCTCGTACTGGGCGTTGACCACGAATAAAAAAGGTCTCGGTACGTTGCTGGGCAGGCTGCCACTTTTTATCGATCAGGTACTCAAGACGACTATTGTTCTGACGCAGTTGTTCAA
The DNA here is from genome assembly GCF_905120345.1 of Denitrificimonas caeni. GTDB lineage: Bacteria > Pseudomonadota > Gammaproteobacteria > Pseudomonadales > Pseudomonadaceae > Denitrificimonas > Denitrificimonas caeni_A. The sequence continues at coordinate 156,519 of NZ_CAJHOA010000005.1, forward strand.
TAAACACATCCTGCGTATCGGCCATCACGGCGCTGATGCTATAGGCCAGACGGCCATTAAAGCCAGACATTATGAAAGGCACGCCAGGAATAGTTAAGCCTGCCGCTTGCAGTTGCGGTGAGTGTAAATTGACCCAACTGTATGGCGACGTTTGTGCACGCGACTCTGCTAATACAGGTGTCGTGGCTGGTTTGTTTTGTAGCGTGGACAGTGTTAACAGACTGCGACGATTGACACTGTGCTGGCCGCGAGTTGCCCAGCTAGTGGCCAAGGGGGCTTTTAGTGAGTTGACGGCAGCAAATTGATTGAGGGTGTCTACGAGTTGTAGGGTGCTCTGACGCAACGCCGTATTTTGCAATGTCGAGCGTGGCAGTGCCTGTAACTGCTGCGCTTCATTCAGCGCCAATGGCTCATCAGGGTAGACTGGCAATAACCACGGCAGTTGTTTGTTGGTCAAGTTTTGTGCGAAAGCTAAGGCTAAAACCTCTTCAGACAGATTACCACTTTGGCTAAAACTAAAGAGGGTGAAGAGTAGTGCGCTATCTTCGGCTTTCCAGTACTCGGGTTGATAATTGGCCTTGGCTAATTCAGGCGGCAGTGCGCCACGCATTTGATAGATATAAGCATTAATGCCGCGCGCATAAATCTCAAAAAAAGATTGCAGATTTTTAGGCGCATTTTTGTACAAATTTTGCGCATCAGCACGCAAGTTAATACTGCGCATTAAACGATCGAGATTCAGCATCTCAGTGCCATGCATCTCAGCTAAGCGGCCTTGGGCTAAGAGACGCAGTTGCACCATTTGCGTCAGGCGGTCACTGGCGTGGCTATAGCCTAAGCTAAACAACAGATCATGAAAGTTATTGGCTTCAATCAGCGGCATACCAGCAGCGTTCTTAGCGATCTGACTGGATTTCACAATACCCTGTAAACGCACTACGCCGCTGTCGGCAATCACGCTACTGTTGGGGCCCGACTCCAATAGCTGGCAGCCTGACAAACTGCCCAGCGTGCCAAGCACTAAGGCGCCACAGAATGACGGCAAAGAGAACGAAGGCAACCAAGAAAAGTGGCGTAGAGTGAAAGTTGGCATGTATAAAAACTCAAGTCAGAGGGCTAAGCAGGCAGTCGATCAAAGCTGCTGGCGCCTATTGTACGGTGTTAGCTGTTATCCTTGACAATATTTTGCTGACCTTGTTCTAACAGCGCAGGTAAGAATATTTCTGGGGCGTAGAACGTCAGGTAAAAGAGCAGAGCAGAACGATTTTGGCTAGAATTTTAACATTATTAAATACAGTAATCAGCGCGCAGACGATGTTATCGAGAGAGTCTTGCGCTTTACATACAGTCTTGTTGATGGCGAAGGGTAGACAACGTGTTGCAAACAGAAAAACAGTATGTGCAGTGGCAAGAAAATGATGTGACGCGCAACACGCGTTGGCTCTCTGAAAGTCAACATCCAGCACCGACGCGAATTGTGCGGGTGGATGACAAGACCACGGCCGATGAAGCGTATCGTTTTGCTTGTGAAGGCACCTCAATGCTGTGGCAAGGTGACTTTCATAATGCGCGGCAATTACTGCAGGCGTTAGCTCGACGTATTGAACGCACAGAACAACGCAAACTCAGCAAAGCTGCTAAGTCTGCTAAGTCCACGCCTGATACCGCGGTGATCCCCAATCTCTTTCATCAGCAACGCCAAGCTCAGGCCCAGCGCGCAAGGGTGTTAAGTCGTTTACTGTTGGAATTGGATGCTGGCTATATCAGCCGTTTGCGCCGCGCTCCAGAATTTAGCGCAGCCTGTACCGTAGCCTTTGGTGAGCTGGATGAACCCTGTTTAATCTCCTTTCGTGATCTGCAAGGAGCTTTAGGCGCAGCGCAATGGCGTGAGAAAGGCGTGCCGATTGCCAGTTTAGACCTATCTGTTTTCCCACATTACGGCGTGTTTGCGCCAACTCGACATGAGTACGTGCAGCTGATGTTGGATGCAGCGCTGCCTGCTGTGCATGATCTGGCCTTTGATATCGGCACTGGCACCGGATTGCTAGCGATTATCTTGGCGCAACGCGGGGTTAAACAGGTGATTGCCACCGATCTCAATCCGCGTGCTTTGGCTTGCGCAGGTGAGAACTTTGCGCGTTTAGAGCTACCCAGCGTGCAGTTGCAGCAAGCCGATTTATTTCCGGCTGAGGCGCGATTAGCCAATCTGATTGTCTGTAATCCACCTTGGTTACCGGCTAAGCCCAGTTCACCATTGGAGTACGCCGTTTATGATGCCAATAGCGCGATGTTGCGCGGATTTTTGCAGGGCGCTTCAGCACATTTAGCGCCACAGGGTGACGTTTGGCTGATACTTTCTGATTTAGCCGAGCATCTGCAACTACGCACTCGAGAAGAGTTACTAAGCTGGTTTGCTGAGGCGGGTTTAGAGGTTAAATACCGTCTGGATACGCAGCCTAAACATGGTCGCAGTCAAGACAATACTGATCCACTGTTTGCGGCGCGCAGTGCAGAAATAACCTCGTTGTGGTGTTTGACGCCTCAATCAAAATAATGTGCTTAATTCGCAGTGTGCTGTGTAATCCATACAAAACTGTCTGGATTGCCGGCTTTCGGCTGTCTAAAAATAGTAAACAGAGCTTCTTAGACTTTCTTTTGTTTGTTTGTTTGTTTTGAGAGATAGGTCACTTAAGTTTTTTTGATAATACTCGAGGTCTGTACTTCAATGATTATGTCTTGGCATACATTATTAATTGTTGGGCAGGAACGTTATGTTATTAAGAGCATATGGATGTGCTTTATTATCCCTGTTGTATTTCTCGAGTGCACTGGCGCAGGCACCGCTTCCTGCGGATAGAGAGTTATCGCGCGAGCGCCAAGAGCGCTTACTACAAGAGCAGCAGCGCCGCTTAGAAGAACTGCAATCGCTCCCAGGTCAGGTGCGTAGCGTTCCTAGCTTACCTGCAGACGACAGTACAGACTGCTTGCAGATCAACAGCATTGAACTCAACGGTGCAGATGCTTTATCCGTGCGACGACGAGCCGCATTAATCGAGCCTTTTGTTGAGCGATGTTTAACCGCTAGTGACCTCAATCGTTTACTAAGCGAGATTACCAGTGCATATCTCAAGCGTGGCTATGTCACTACGCGCGCCTATCTACCAGCGCAAGATTTGCAAGACGGCGTGCTACAGATTCAAGTGATTGAAGGGCGTCTGGATAGCATTAACGGGCGCAACTTAAGCACTGCTTTGGAAATCTCAATGAGCTCTCCGGCGCGTATTGGTGAGCGCTTAAATCTACGAGAATTAGAACAGCTGGTTGATCAGTTATCACGTCTACCGTCGCGGCAGATCAGCTTGGAGCTGACGCCAGGAGAAAAGGTCGGTTCGAGTCGCGTCGTCTTGCAAGGACAAAAGCTGAAGCCTTGGCGGGTGGCTTTAAATCGGCATAACGATGGTCAGCGTAGCACCGGCGAACAGCAGTGGGGGCTTGATTTTGCATGGGATAGTCCACTGGGTTTAGCCGACCAGTTGAGCTTGCGAGGGAGCGGCGATGCAGTGAGTGATCACTATAAGCATTCAGCCACGCATGGTCTAAATTACAGCCTACCTTACGGTTGGTGGACGTTTAATTACTTTTACAATCATAGCTACTATCGTACTAAAAATTATGTGCAAGGGTTTTCATTTCTGCTTGATGGCGTCAGTACGACTCAAGCACTGACTGCTGAGCGTGTCTTGCACCGCAATGCTGTCAGTAAAACGGCTTTTGGTTTGGGTCTTAATCATTTGCGCAGTCGTAACTATCTGGATAATTATCGTTTAGATGTCTCCAGTCAGCGTCTTACGGAGCAGCAGGTCAGCTTCAATCATGGGCGACGCATTGGTCCTGCCTTTATAAACGTCGATCTTGGCTACCAGCGTGGTGTGGGTGCATTAGACGCCCAGCGTTCTGGCCATCTACAGAAAGGTGAGCCCGTTGCGCGGTATAACAAATACACACTAACCGCCAGCTATTTACATCCATTTCAATGGTTAGGCGAGCGTTTTAGTTTTGATAGCGTTTTTAGTGCACAGCGCAGTGAAGATGTGTTGTTCAGTCCACAGCGTTTTAGCTTGGGTGGGTTGTATTCTGTGCGCGGTTTTAAAGAGCAATCCGTCACCGGTGACAGTGGTTATTACTTACGCAATCAATTGCGTTGGACACGGCCGGTCACTTGGGATTGGTTGAAACCTATTGCACAGGACTACAGCCTTACTGCTGCATACGATATGGGTGCGATTCGTGGTGATCAATATAACCATGAACAAAGTGGTCGCTTAGCCAGTCATGCTCTTGAGTTGAGTGCGCGAGGCAAGCATATGGCGCTGTCATTGACAGCAGCACATTCACTGTCGCGACCCAACATTGTTGAGCGTAAAGAGCGCCCCGTTTATTTCCGATTTGATGTGTTTTTCTGAAAAGGATTTCAGTGTGAATACGCATAGCCGTTTATTTAAAGTCACCGCCCATACATTAATCAGTGTGATGTGGCTGCAGCCGTTATGTTCTCTTGCCGCAGGAGTGCGTGTGGATGCCAGTGCTGGTGGTCATACGTACATGACTCAAGCGGGTAATGGTGTGCCGATGGTTATTATTGCGAAGCCTAATGAAAAGGGCTTATCGCATAATAAATTCATCGATTATAACGTCGATCAACAAGGGTTGATTTTAAATAACAGTACTGAAAAATTTACGCAAACGCTGTTGAGCGGCATTATTATTGGCAATGGCTACTTACAAGGTCAGCCTGCGCAGCTGATTCTCAATGAGGTTAATGGTGGGCAAGCCAGTCAGCTAAAAGGTTACACCGAGGTCGCAGGTCACCAAGCACATGTGGTCGTAGCAAACCCGCATGGCATCACCTGTGATGGTTGCGGTTTTATCAATACGCCGCATGTCTCATTGGCTAGCGGACAGCCAGTGATTGAACAGGGTCAATTATCGCGCTATGACGTGGCCGGTGGACAGATTGAAATTGCTGGCGCAGGACTTAATGCGACGAATATCAGTCAATTTGATCTGATTACCCGCAGCGCAAAAATTAACGCTGAACTGCATGCCAATGAGCTGAATATTATTACCGGTCGTAACAGTGTGGACGCGCAAACCCTCGAGACCACTGCAAAAGTAGAGCATCCAGAAGATAAGCCCAGCTTTGCTATTGATAGCTCCGCGCTGGGAGGCATGTACGCTGGCGCTATTCGTTTACTCGGTACTGAAACGGGTGTCGGCGTGAACTTGGCCGGTGATATGGCTAGCAGTGCTGGTGATATTAGAGTAGATACCCGTGGCAAGCTAACGCTAACGCGTGTAAGTGCCGCACAGCAACTCACAGTGAATGCGCAAGAGGTTGATTTAACTCAGCAAGTTTATGCTGGCGATCAAGTCAAGGTTCAAGCAGAAAAACTGACGAATCAAAGCAATCTATTTGCCGCCAATGACATTGAATTGAGCGTAGAGCAGGTTGATAACCACGGTTTAATAGAAGCTGGTTTGCGAGCAGACAATACTTTAAACGCAACGGCTGATATACGCATAAAAGGCACCACGCTAAATAACAACGGTAGTGTTATCGCCAGCCATCATTTGCAGATTGATTCTACAGAACGGGTGTCGAATAAGGCGGCTTATCTTGTTGCTGATGCTGACTTAACTGTGCGTACTCAACAGCTTGATAATCAGCAAGGGTTGATTACCGCTACGGGCACGGTTGAGGTTTCTGCACAGCATATTGATAACCGTAATCAAGGTGAACTTTCTAGCCAACAGCAGCTTATGGTGAACACTGAAGTATTGGACAATCGCGAGGGTGGTCGCGTTATCAGTGAAGCTGATTTATCGATTGTCGCCCACGAACTGGATAATCGTCAGTCAGGGATTGTTGTTGCAGATAATAATTTAACAGTCCGTGCGAGGCATCTGGATAACAGTGCTCAAGGTGTGATTAAAGGTACACAAACTCTCGCGATAACAGCAGATAGCTTAAATAACCATGGTGGTGGCCGTGTATTAAGTGGCACAGATTTACATTTTGATGTGCAGCGATTAAATAATTCCGGTGGTGTTTTAGACGCGCAGAGCTTGCTCAGTATTAATGCACACTTCATCGATAATATGCACGGCCAGATTGTTGGCAATAATGGTGTGCGTATCAATAGCGATAGCTTAGATAATCGTGCTGATGGTTTGCTGTTAAGTCATGGCGTGTTAGAGGCGACAGTCAATCAATTCAATAATCAGCAAGGAACCGTAATTGTTGATGCGGGAGTGACGCTTCAGGGGCACACTCTTAATAATGATAGAGGACGTATTGCCAGCCCTAATAATGTTCGACTGGATCACGCGCAGTTGAACAATACTCAAGGTGTGATTGCTGCTGGTCATAACTTAACAGTGACTGCACAGACGATCGATAACGCCAACGGCGAGTTGTCTGCAGGACGGGCATTAACTCTAGGTACGCAGTTGTTGCAACAAAGCCAAGGGCAAATACTCAGTGCAGGCGAGATGAATCTGACTGCTCAGGTTCTTGATAACAGTGGCCAAGGCCTGATCAGCGCGGGAACAACGTTAAATATTCAAGCTGAACGGCTGGATAATCAACAGTTGGGCACTGTTAGCAGTGATGGTGTGCTGAACATTGAAGCCAAGCAGTTAAATAATTATGATCAAGGGTTGTTGCTCAGTAAAGGTCTCTTACACGCGCAGCTTAATCAGCTCGATCAGCACCATAACGGTGAACTGATTAGTAGCGAAGCTATTTATCTCAACCTGTCTAATGGTCATCTTAATAATAGCCAAAGCGGATTGATTTACGCACCGAAATTGCAGTTACAGCAGATTGGTCTACTTAATAACAGCCAAGGTGGTGAGATATCGACACCTAACGACTTAGTCTTAAATGCACAGCAATTGAATAATGCGGGCGGTCTCATCAGCAGCGGACATACGTTGCAATTAAGGGTTGAAGGGATTATTGACAACACCCTGCAGGGCTTGCTGTCAGCAGGCCATGATTTGCAGGTTAGCGGAGAAACGCTCAATAACAGTCAGAAAGGCATGCTTGTTGCCAAAGGAGACCTGTTGTTGCAGGTTAATAAGCAGCTGGATAACAGTCAAGAGGGTGCGATTTTAGCAGATGGGCAATTACAGATAGCGACTGCGGCACTTAATAACAGCAAAAGTGGCGTGATTATCAGTAATGAGCAGCTCAATATTTATGCCAAGCAGCTTGATAACCAAAAAGAAGGCTTGTTATCAGGGTTAGCAGGCGTGCATGTGTCTGCTGACAGCTTACAAAACCAACATAACGGCACGCTGTCCAGTCAGATGGGAGAGCTAACTGTACAGGTTGCTGGGTCTATCAATAATAACCAGCAAGGTGCATTTGTTAGCCAGCAGTCTTTAAAGGTACAGGCAGGACGTTTAGATAACCAGCAAGGCATTGTTTCATCAGAGGCAGGCGTCGAGCTGCAGGTTGCGGGTGATATTGATAACCAACAAGGTCAGATTTCTGCTTTAGATGTAACGCTGCATGCAGACAATCTCTTTAACAGCGCAGGTCAGGTCAGTGCAGAGAAAACACTGGCTATAACCCTGGCTAAGGAATTATTAAATCAACAGAGTGCCAGCATCATTAGCGGTCAGGAGCTGCTGTTAACAGCCAATACGGTCAATAACCACAACAGCGTAATTGCTGGCGAGGGCTTGCTGTCTGTATTTGCGCAGCATCTGCATAATCAGCAAGGTGCAATCATTGCGGCAACCGATCAGTTGCAGTTACAGGCTCAGCACATCGATAACCAAAGTGCTATTTACAGCCAGAGTTCAGGTGTAACGGTACAGGCTGACACCTTGAGTAATAGCAATGGTTTAATACAGGCACGTGATCAACTTGATTTAGAGATTAAGCAGCAACTGGTCAACCACAATGGGCGCATTATCAGTGAACAGGGTGCCCTGTCGGTGCAAGCGCAAACAATAGATAACCAAGAAGGTATCTTTGCTAGCTTGCTTGACCGATTAACTTTAAGCGTTCGAGGTTTAGTCAATAACCACGCCGGTACTGTTCAAGGGCAAGACGTCATAATTGACGCTCATGAAGTCGCTAATCAGGGTGGTGGTATTTATGCGCAGCAACAGCTTATCGTCTCAGGGCATAACCTTGATAACAGTGCACAAGGACAAATTGCAGCGAATACTATTGACTTTAGTCTAACCGGCGCTCTAAACAATCAATCTGGCATTGTTGAATCCGATCATTTGTATGTGACCGCTGATTCGGTGAGTAACAATCAAGGTCGTTTACGCATGCTGGCTTCTACCGGCGACAGCGTAATTCGTACCGAGAGTACTTTTGATAACCGCAATGGCAGCATAGAAACCAGCAATACAAACTTTGCTTTGGATGCACCTAATCTACTTAACCAATCAGGCTCGGTTGCGCATGCAGGCGGCGGCCAATTTGATGTCATGAGCGGTCATGCTGACAATGTTGGCGGCACACTTGCATCGCAAGGAACTTTACTGGTTACCAGCGATAGTTGGGAAAACTCCACAGTCTTCCAGGCGGGTGCATTGACACTCAATATCGGCCAGTTTACACAAACTGCTTCGGGGCAATTAATTGCCAGCCATTCTTTAACTGCGACTGGTGATACGTGGATCAATGATGGTTTGATTGCTAGTGATGGTGACTTGAGTCTTCAGCTCACTGGCAATTACAGCGGTAATGGCCAAGTGACAAGCTTAGGCACTATGCAATTGTCAGCCAATCAGTTTACGTTGGGTGAGCAAGCGGTGATTTACAGTGACGCTGTTGGACGTATTGATAGTCAACAACTGACCAACCAAGGACATATCAGCGCTGCTGGGGCGTTAGTAATTAATACGCAAGCGTTAAATAATCAAGGCAGCTTAGGCAGTGCACAACAGCTGAGTATCAGCACGCCGTATTTATCGAATGACAATGGCTTGATATTTAGCGGTGCGGATATGGTTTTGCGGGTTGAGCAGTTGAGTAACCGTTATGCCGATATATATAGCTTAGGCAGTATTGATTTAGCAGGTTACGTTAACAACAACCAAGCGCAGCGGGTGGAGAATGTTTCTGGGGGGATTGAAGCGGCGCATGATTTTAGTTTGTACAGTGCTTTTGTAGAAAATCGTCGTGATATTTTAGACGTTGAAAACACGGGCAAATACAGTGTTGTTATTAATGAGCTGGCTTGCCGTGGTCCTTATAATCCATACGGTGACTGTAAACAGGGTAGCAATGGGCGTCGTGTAGGGGTTTGGGAAATCACCGAGCGTGAAAAACTGGACGTGGTTAATAGCAGCGCAGCGTCTAATTTATTAGCAGGTGGAACCCTTTCGTTTTCTGGCGACAGCCTGTTAAACAGCAGCAGTCTAATCAGTAGTGGTGGGGATTTAAATCTATCATTTAATGAAGTGAGCAATATTGGGGTTAAGCCCGCTGATATTGAAGCAAAACGTATTTTTGTTTCAGGACGTAAACCTAATTACTACACTTACTTATTTTTAGCCAATCAATTTAATGCTATGCACGGCCTTGGTGTGCAGAAAAGCTCAGTTGAAGAGGATCTTAGCCATTTCATTGGACGTATGGAAGGAGAGTATCTTGCTGGACGCGAGCTTATTGAAATCCCATTAGCGGGTGAAGAATACTCAGCGATTATCCAAGCTGGTGGCAATCTGACAATTAATGCGCAACAAACATTAGAAAACAGTGTTATTCGCCCAAATTACAGCTACGTCAGCGGCGGTACCCGAGAGGATAACGGCACTCCAGGCGGTAACTATGCAACAGACGTGAGTATCAACTCACAATTACCAGCTGATGTTCAGCAAAAGCAAATTGATCCTACAGTCTTACCAAGCTTTAACTTACCCACGGGTGATAAAGGCTTGTTCCGTTTAAGCGGTCAATCAGTACAAGAGATGCAGACGCAAGCAGCAGGCGACGCTAACTCTACTGCCAGTAAGGGTTCCGCACGTGACGCTCAGTTAACACAGCAAGGCTCTTCATTTTTTGAGCAGCATATAGTGCTCAGCAGTCAACTGATTGGGTCGAGTACAACTGATGATTCTTATGAAAGAAGCCAAGTAAAAGTTGTTCCTAGCAGCCTGCAAAATGTACAAGGCCAGAACAATGGGCATCACTATTTGGTTGAAACCAACCCTGCACTGACCAGTATTAATCAGTTCTTAAGCAGTGATCATTTGCTGGATGGTCTTGGCTTAAGTGCAGATCATGTACAAAAGCGTTTAGGGGATGGACTGTATGAGCAGAAGTTGATGCGTGAAGCCCTAGTTGCTCGCACCGGACAGCGTTTTATTGCAGGTATTGATAACGATGAGGCTATGTACCGCTACTTGATGGATAACGCCATTGCCAGTAAAGAAGCGCTGCAATTATCTGTTGGTGTATCACTTAATGCAGAGCAAGTGGCTGCTTTAACCCACGATATTGTTTGGCTGGAAGAGCGTGAAGTATTGGGTGAAAAAGTCCTTACCCCTGTGTTGTATATGGCTCAGGCTGATGGGCGCTTAGCGCCCAATGGCGCTTTAATTCAAGGACGTAATTTAACCTTGATCAGTGGTGGTGATCTAAGCAATCAAGGTACCTTAGGTGCGATTCACAGCCTCACCGCGCAAGCACAAAACATCAGCAATAGCGGCTTAATTGAAGCGAGTGAGCGCTTATCCTTACAGTCCGAAGACAGCCTGTATAACCGTCAAGGTGGCATATTAGCGGGGCGAGATGTTGATCTCACTGCGCGAACTGGCGATATTGTTAACGAGCGTACGGTTACACGTCATGACAGTGTTTTGGGCAATAGTCGTTGGGAAAGCAGCTTTGCTGACAGTGCTGCACGTATTGAAGCGGCAGGTAACTTAACCTTAAGCGCAGGCCGCGATGTGCAAAATCTAGGTGGTGTATTAGATAGTCGAGCTGACCTTGAGGTTAGCGCTGGCCGAGATGTCACGCTGGCCTCAGTGGAAGAGCGCCATAGCACAAGCCGTGGCAATCATTACTTGAATGCACAAAGCCAGCAGCTGGGCAGTGAAACTCTTGCTGGCGGTCGTCTGGATATTCAGGCTGATCGCGATTTAACCATAATCGCCAGTCGCATTGAATCAGGCAAAGATATGCAGTTGATTGCGGGTAATGATCTGACTCTAGCTTCGGCTGTGGATGAAAGTCATTACTATAGTCAAAGTAAAAAGACTACCAGCCAACGTGACCAAGTACGTCAAGTGGCTACTGAAGTGCAAGTGGGTGGTCAACTTATTGCTGTAGCGGGGCAAGATTTAACCTTAGTGTCTAGTTCTGTTGCTGCTAACGATGAAGCTTATTTGGTTGCTGGTGGGAAAATACAGCTGCTGGCCGAGCAAGACTATGACTACGCTTTCTCTGAGAAAAAGAAGAAGGGCAGTTTGGGGCGTAAGAGTTACCGTATGGATGAAAGTTTAAGTGATACTGCAGTGGTTTCATCTGTGTCGTCTGGGAGCGATTTGAGCATATACAGTGGTGATGATTTTATAGCGGAAGGCGTACGTTTGGGTGCTGAGGGGAAGCTTGAGTTACAGGCGGTCAACGATATTCAGTTACTGGCTGCTCAGGATAGCTACCAGCAAGCGCGAGCCAAATCGAAGAAAGGCCTTGTATCGAGTAAGGCAAAAACCAGCGAGAAAAGCCAAACAACAGCTGTTGGTAGCATGCTTACTGGACAGAATGTTGTCATCCGTACTGGACGAGACTTACTTATTTCAGGCAGTGATATCCGTTCAGAGGCCGATACTTATTTACATGCAAAAAGAGATATCCAGCTAGTGGCTGCCGAGCAACAATCGACTCAGAGCAGTTCTGAAAAATCCAGTCGATTGAGTTTTTCGAACCACGGGTTACTGACGCAGACTCAAAAACAAGCAGAGGCTAGACAAACTAGCACAGACGCTGTTGGCAGTTATATCAGTGCAGATAATTTAACAGTAATCAGTGGTCGCGATAATCAAATCCAAGGCAGTATTTTAATTGCTGAACAAGATATGAGTATTTCAGCGGGTCGCAATCTAGCTATCAGTAGCGCGGAAAATAGTGCCAGCTACGCCTCTTCATCAAGCCGTACTCAGACGGGTGATATAGGTAAAGTGTGGCAGCCAGCGGTTGGGCAGGTTAAACATAAAAAGCAAACACAAGGCCACACTACCCAGCAAAGTGGTAGTCAGTTGGCTTCATTGAATGGCGGTATTAATCTTCAAGCAGGAGAGGATTATCAGCAAACAGCCAGTCAAGTTGTCGCTGTTGAAGGTGATATCCGCATTCAGGCGCAGCAGGTCAGTATTGTTGCAGGCTATGACACGCTAGATCATAGTGAGAAACAAAGCTCAAGCCGCACGGCAATAGGTAGTGCGGTTAATATTCCTGTTGTTGATGCAGCACTAAGCATGCAGCAAGTAGGGCGTGCAGCAACGCATACTGATGATCCGCGTATGCAAGCGCTAGCAGCAGCAACTGTTGCGATGCAAGGAAAGACAGCATACAACAATGCTAAAGCAATCGTCGATGGTGATGCGACAGGCATTAAGTTTAGCGTTAGCTTGAGTCATGAAAAGAGTAAAAGCGAAAGTACTCAACAGAGTCGTAATGTGGTGGCTAGCTCTGTTACAGCTGGTGGTGATGTGCATATACAGGCCAGTGGAACACCCCATAGTGATGTGCAAATTATTGGCAGCACAGTTAATGCTGGGAGAGATATTAATCTAAAAGCAGATCGTAATATTTTACTACTTGCTGCTGAAAATACTGCTGAACAAAACAGTAAAAATAGCGGTAGCGGCTGGAGTGCTGGAATAGGATTGGGTATTGGCAGCGCTCAAAACGGCTTTAGTTTGGACTTAGCTGCCAACCAGTTTCGAGGAAAGAGTGATGGCAGTGATAGCACATGGACTAACACTCAAATAGAAGCCGGTCGCCAAGTTGTTCTTGAGTCAGGTCGAGATACAGTGCTGAAAGGTGCTGTTGTTAAAGGTGAGCAAGTCACAGCCAAAGTAGGCGGTAATTTAACCCTTGAAAGCCTGCAAGACACTAGTATTTACACCTCAAAAAACAGTGGTTCTAGTATTGGAGCAAGCTTATGTATCCCAGGTTTTTGCGCAGGTGCCAGTACAGTTAGCGGCAGTCTTAACAGCAGTAAAGTTAAAGGTGATTACGCTAGCGTTACTGAGCAGTCTGGCATAAAAGCCGGCGATGGCGGCTTTCAGATTGAGGTGCAGGGGCATACTGATCTGACTGGGGCTATTATTTCTAGTAGTGATAGTGCAGTAGAAAACAATCTGAATCGTTTAGAAACTAATACTTTAGCTTTCAGTGATATTAGTAATTATGCTAATGCCAAAGCAACTAGCAAAGGTGTAAATCTTAGTAGTCATATGCTTTCTCAGGGTAAATATGGTGTTGCCAAAGGTGTTGTTGGTAACGTTTTAAATCAAGGCTCAGCTAAAGATAGTTCATCAGGCCAAACATTAAGTGGGATAAGTGGGGGAGAAGTTAAGATTCGAGATGAGGAGGGGCAGATTGAAAGAACTGGACAGACAACAGAGCAGACAATCTCATATCTTAATCGTGATACGGAGAATAGTCATACACCAGCAGAACGTTTAAATATCCAAGCTTTAGAGCGTGAGGCTGAAGCCGAGCGGATTATTAAACAGGCTGCTTTTGCTGAGGTAGTTAAGTTTACTGATAATGCATATCATACGATGTTTGGACGAGAGCCAGATGCTTATAAAGTTGTACAGGATGGTGAGGGTAATACTATTTATGAAGAAAAAGATAAACCCTTACTTTATAAGCTGACGGAAGAAGATATAAGACATATGGAGCTGGATTCAAATGGGAAAATACAAATGGCTATTAATGGCATTTTTAACAATGAGTATGATGCGGCATTGTATGCCATACAACATAGTGAGAATAAAAAAGAACCTATTTATATATCAGCATTTCCAAAAGCTGGTAACGCTATATCCGAGTTAATGGTAGCAGGTTATCAGAAGTTTTTAGAAAGTGATTTCTGGGGGCTTACTAATCACACGCAGCAAGTAAAAGATATTTTGTATCAGTATGGCTCTCAAGGTTTAGATCTGAGTCCTCATAGTCGTGGCTCAATGACATTAGGTAATGCAATGAAGTCAATGGAGCGTGATGGCGCTAAAAACGTGTTAAGCAATACAGATATCAACCCTTTCGGTCCAGCTTTTAATGCACAAGAAACTGCTAATTTGCTCTATAAGCTTAGCGGTGGAGCTAAAGATTACGTAAGTCTACAAAATCACAATGATGACTTTGTTGGCAGAGTATTAGGGCGAAATCCAGCTACCTATTATCAGCGGCCGAAAGATAGCAGTAAAGCTAATGAATGGATCAATATGTTTTCAGGTGCAGAAACGGTACATAGTTGTGGTGGAAGCGGTAAAAGAGGCTGTTATGAACGTTATGGTGAGCCAAAAACGATTCAAATAAAAGCACAGAGGAGTAAACCCAGGTGATTAGGTATTTAATTCTTGGGCTTTGCTACGTTGTTTTATTCACTGGATGTGAAAAAGCATTTAAGCCAGTTCCTTATGAGTATTTTCTTTGGGTTAAGCCGGGAATGTCTCTGATTGACGTTAAAAAAGCTCTATTGGAGTGCGGAGAGCCAACTCCAGCCGGTACTGGAGAAGCCTTTTCTTCAATGACTGATAATGAGCACGCTATTGTTGAGGTTTGTATGCGCAGACTTGGCTATACATTTGAGTACGGAGATTATGCGTCAATTTGTTCAACACAGCCGGAATTGAACTTGCCCGCTTGTCAGCCTGGGGCAGAGATACCTGCACCGAGTGCAGAGCGAAGACTTAATAGCGATTACTGCAAGAGGAAGAGGGGCTATCAGTTTTGTAAGGATACCGCACCGAACCCTGCTGCCTGCGAAAGAATGGACTTTAATAACCCAGCACCTGAGTGTTTGCCTTGATTTTAGCAGTAAGAATTCTGGTTAATAAATAACTCTATGAGCTTTTTAAAAATATAGTTTTACTTGCAAGGACTGCAAGATTTTAATTTAAAATTTTTGATAAATAAGTAAAATGCAGATGTTGAATAAATGATGAGAGAATTTTTTCTGTTAATTACTATATTTTTATTGTCAGCTTGTGGGATCCATAAAGTTGAGTATGGGGTTGCTTCAAAAGCAGGAGTTGTTTTTTATCCGTTATGTGAGCGTGCTCAGAGTAGAATAACTGATTTAAATCGCTTAAACTTCGATATGCCTAATTTTGTGAAGGCAGAGCCTTGTAGAAATTGGCCAGATTATAAAACGGATATAGATAAGAGCTCAGTTTCTATAGAGTTTCCTTCAAGTATTAATATGGGAGATAAAGTTTTAATTGGTGGTTCTTTAGGACTAAGTATAAATGGTCGAACTTCTAGTAAATGGCATTACTACTCCAACCCAGAACTTATGCTCGAAGACTATGCCAGTATTATTTATCAGGCTTGGCCTTGGTATCAACTGGCTGTCGAATACTCTTGGGTAGAACGAGCCGGTATGCGTTGTTTACGCTTACCGGTGGAGTCTGATAATGGGCTTTTACGTTCTCGACGTATGGATTACTTTTGCTGGGAGACTGTCAGTGGTTACCCTTATCCCATTCATCTGCATGCATGGGAGCGTTTACCCAGCGGTAGTACAGGTGGCACAGACTTTGAAAAAGTATTGATTGAACCTATTTTAGACAGTATGCAGATCAACCCAGCTGATCCTGAAACTCTGGCAGAGTATAAGTCTAAGCGTGAACAGATTTGCCGTGATTCAAAGCTTTTTTACGATACATCCGGTGCTCAAGGTCAGTTTTTGGGTGGCGATACTGATATGCGCAGAACGGTCCGTTATTTAAAAGATTGCGGGCATGATATTGCTTACTTACCCAAAGTTGAAAGATTATATGACCTGATTACAATAAAAGGAGAGGTGATTGGCAGGCCAGGTTCACAAGAACATATAAGTGTATTTGATGATTTTTTATATGCAGATAAATATACGTATTTAAATTACGGGCAAGGTCCTTTCTTAAAGGATGTTCGTCTACTTTCTGAGTATGAATTTAAAGAGTTGAAGGAAATATTACTTAGATTAAGACCTCGGGTGATTGATACACCTTTTTCTTATCCAGGAAACTGGTATGGGCTTTCTCCCTCGTATGAAAGACGTCCGAAAGATGGCTTTGGGATTCGCAAACATGCGCAATATGGCACTGTAATTGATATGACAGGCTTGCTTTTAGGTCACCCGCGCCTTAGCTTTATTATTGAGTAATTTTTTTCAAGGAAGATTATTTAATTGAAATGAAAAAATATCTCGATTAAATCTTGGGAGCATAATTTTGAAAACTATAAAAAATATATTAAAGAGTAGTGTCTTTTTATCAATATTAATTATACAGGGCTGTTTTCCTGAGTCTGCCTATCATGCGTATGAAGCTGGTGATGAGAGTTTTTCAACGAATGATAAATATCTACGTATCGACCCTTTAGATTACCCCGTGTTTTCGATGAGAGAGGATAGGGATGCTCCTGTCGATTTGGATTCTAGTGCAATGCAAACAGGACGCTATCGTCATCCGGCTTTACTTAAAGAGTATAAATGGGAGATTACGCATGCTTTCAATGGGCGTTATCTGGCTTATTCAAAAAGCTATAACTATCAATACTGTTCAGCCCATATGATGCTTAATCACGGCACATCAAAAAGATGTACCGATAACTACCCAAGGGTATCATCCAATATATACATGTACGTTAATAGCGATGGTGAAGCTTATGGGTTTTAATTTCTAAGAAATCCAAAACGATGGTTTTTTTCATCCGATAAAATTTCTTGGTTTCGTGTCAGAGACTATGGCGATTGGTCTGGTCAACCTTGGTTTGAATGCGTGGATCGATGCGATAAGTTGAGCAATATGAAAAAATCTATAGACCAACCTTTGCCGGACCGCACGATATGATAGGAGGAAAGTTTGGCGGTCTTTATGATCAAAGCGGTAATGCCGAGCGTGGCCGCTTCCAATTAACTAAGTATGGACAGGAAGCGTGGAGCGTTGCAGCCATTCCTATCTCTGCACCTTTTGCAGCTGCAGATGCATTACCTGCTCCAGTATGGCAAGCGATTTCAGTCTTAATAAAGGGGGCAAAATGAAAAGTTATTTTAGCTTAGGTTGTGTACTTTTTTTTCAGGCTTTTATATTAACTGGTTGTGGAATAGGTGGTTTTTGGATGAACGGGAATCCAAACTTAAGTGAAAGTGTACCGCTGCGAGCTGATTGGCAAAAAGATAGCAGCTCTACAGCAGACTTAACTCAGGGTTGGGTTGAGTGCGGGGGGGATAGCAAAGGTTGGTATTATGTTGAGAGGTCTCCTAGTGATACAGGTCAAAGCTATCACGAAAAAACCAATTTGAAATACGATGCAATACAGCGCTGTATGTTAACTAAAGGCTATCGATATACAGGGCGTTGTGATAATTCTATTCTGCAGGCTACTCCAGCTTGTAATAAATAATAAAACAGTGACGTTGCTTACTTCTGCTCTTTTCCATATCAGAAATGTTGCCATCTGAAGCATGGCAAGTATTGGAGATATTATTTAGAGGGAGTTGAAAGCGCTTAATAAAAGACTTATTGTCTTCCTCGTAATTATCTTGGTGATTACTTAACTAGTTGCGTTACAGGGGGGGAGATGTTTGTTGGAAATAAGCTTGAAATATTTATTTGTTCGATAGAAAATCGGATCAAACCAAACACCATCTATCAATGTTGTAAAGATACGGCACCGAACCCTGCAGCCTGTGAAAGAATGGATTTTAATACTGTCCCGTCTGACTATTTACCTGGTTTTTTGGTTTTTATAGCAGAATTACAGGTTAATAATTTGATTGATTAGGGTTGAATTAATATGGATTTACTTTAAATAAATATAGATTTGTAGTTTTTGTTACTTGAGAAGCTTTGATGAATATGTAAGACATGGAGGTTTAATTACTATATTTTATTATCAGCTTGCGGTAGTTATCAAGTTAAAAATGGTGTCTTATCTAAGCTTGGAGCAGTAACTTATCCTTTATGTGAGCGTGCTCAAAATAGGATAACTGACTTAAATCGTGCAACCTTTGATATGCCTAGTTTTGTGAAGTCGACCCCTTGTGGAAACTGGCCTGATTACAAAAACAATACAAATGGGGACTTTATTTCTATTGAGTTTCTGTCAAGTATTAATGTAGGAGATAAAGTTTTAATCGGGGGTTCTTTAGGGTTAAGTATAAATGGTCGAGCTTCTAGTAAATGGCATTACTACTCCAACCCAGAACTTATGCTCGAAGATTATGCCAGTATTATTTATCAGGCTTGGCTATGCGTCGGGTGATTCGCTATCTAAAAGACTGCAGCCATGAGACAGCCTAGTCATACACCAGCAGAACGTTTAAATATCCAAGCTTTAGAGCGTGAGGCCGAAGCCGAGCGGATTATTAAACAGGCTGTTTTTGCTGAGATAGTTAAGTTTACTGATGATGCATACCATACTATGTTTATTAAAGAACATAAAATGTATGAGGTGATTCTGGGTAGAAATGGAAAGCCTGAACAAAATGCAGATGGAACCCCGAAGATTCGTGAACTCTCGTTTGAGGAGAAAAAAATTTACAGGCTAATGATTCAGGCAAGGTACATGTTGCTGCAAATGGTATATTTAATGATCCTTATGGTGCTGCTATATATGCAGCGCAGAATAATCCTGAATTAACAGGCGGCCCATTATACATTGTGTCATTTCCTAAAGCGGATAGTTCGGTAGCTGAGTTGATGGTTGCTGGCTATCAGAAACACCTTGAAAATAATTTCTGGGGTTTGACCAACTCAATGGAAGAATTCACAGAAATTATGCGGCAGCATGGTATGTCAGTGCTTGAGTTGGATGCGCACAGTCGAGGTAGTATGACTATCGGCAATGCAATGGAATCGCTTTCATCTTTAAGTACAACTGCTGCGGGCGTATTAAGTAATACATTTGTAAATTTTTTTGGAGCAGCCTACGGTGCAGAAAAGGCTGCTGAACTGTTATATGAGTTGAGTGGTGGAAAGCAAAACACAGTCAACCTTCAAAATCATAAAGATGATTTTGAAGGCGGTATTATAGGAGGGAATCCTTATTCATATGATAAAAGACCAGAGAACAGTAGCAAGGGTAAAGAGTGGATTAATATGTTTAAAAATGGTCCTACAGTACATAGTTGTTATGGCGTTGGAAAAGATGGTTGTGAAAGTGCATATGGGGTATCGAAAACAATACAGGTAGAATCATATGGAAAAAATAAAAAATAAAATATTAATTATTTTTATAAATGTATTTGTTTGGGGGTGTTCTGGTAATTATAGTATCTCTAATATTGATAAGCCAATGCCGGATTATTATAGGCTTTGGGAAAAAGCTGGTGATGATGAGATTGGTATAAAGAAAAAGTTATTGGAGTGCGGTGGGAAGAACCCATCTGGGGATATGATTAGTATTAATGATTCAGCGCTAACTTATATTTGTATGGTGCAAGCAGGATATTTTTTACTTGTTTCTGTTAATGGGAAGAGAGAAAATCACAACGTGTGGTGTATGAATTGGCCTGACTTAGCTGCGTGTCAGAAAGGAGCTAATATACCAAAGCCTAGTATAGAAAAAAGACTCAGTAGTGATTATTGTAAGAGTGCAATAAATTATCAGTTTTGTAAGGATACCGCACCGAACCCTGCTGCCTGCGAAAGAATGGATTTTAATAATCCCCCACCTGAGTGCTTACCTTAGTTTTATTATCGAAAATATTTTCAGGGATGAAGAATATGAAAAAGTTAGCAATTGCTTTACTAGTCGTCGTATTCAGTGGTTGTGCTGCTATTGAGAAAAAATCAGATGATGAAATTTATCAAGCAGCGATAGATGCAGTGACAATGGACTCAGGAAAAGTAAAACCTAAAGCACTGGGTTATAAGATTTCAAGCAGTGGCATGGTAAGTGATCAGATTGTTATCGGTGCCGGTGGTGGCAGGATTGTAACTGGTTTGAGAGATGCATTCATTTTTCTGAGAAAAACACCAAATAGTTTTTTAGTGATAATGGGTGAAAATCCGTCTCTAGACTATGCGATGATTTCTAATGCGGTAAAAGATTTAGATTTGTCAGACACACATATCGTTTACTCAGGTTTAGATGCTAAGCAAACTCAAATAGCGAAAGTTATCAAAAAAACCGGTGCCCTCTATTACTTCATTGATAAACACAAATAACCTATTCCGTTATCTAATGGATAACAGCTATTGCTAGTAAGTAATAATTAAAACTATCTATTGATGTATCACTTAGTGTTAATAAAGTCGCAGTACTAACACACGATATTATTTAGATGGAAGAGTACGAAATTATTTTCCCCGTGTTATTATTGGGCTTTAGAGGATAAAGATGTTCATGCTTTTAATCTTGGTGAGGATGCACATATAAATAATGAGATTTTAGCGGGGCAGCATGCCGAGGTGCAGCGTTGCATGCTGAAAAAAGCTATCAATATATAGAGGGATGTACTCGTTATAATATTCACTGGCCAACGTGTGGGGTACCTTGATTATGACTAAAAAATTATTATTAGCTGCAACTAACTGTTCATCGTTGTAAGATCCAAGTGGTTAGGTATAGAGAGTCTCGCACAATATGCAAAGCACGGCTGAATTGAACCTGTCTTATTGCCAACCAAGTGTCTAAATACCTACACCAAGCACTGAAAGAAGACTTAATAGTGATTACTGTAAGAGGAAGAGAGATTATCAGTTTTGTAAAGATACTGCGCCGAATCCGGCTGCCTGCGAAAGAATGGACTTTAATAACCCTCCGCCTTAATGTTTGTTATATTAGCGGAAGTAATTTTCAAGGATGAAAAATATGAAAAAAATAGCAATAGTTTTTTTAATCGTAGTGTTAAGTGGTTGCACAGTTGCTGGTAAGAAAAAAGATATTGATATTTACCAAGAGGCGTTAACAGTTGTGGCAATGAGCTCAGGTGACGTAGAGCCTGAAGTAACGATAATTAACATTCCAAGTCATGGTGTTTTACCTGATCAACTGGTTATTGGTTTAGGCGGTGGTGCACATGCACAGCAGTTAAGAGATATATTAATAGAATTGAAACACACAGAAAATAATTGGGCTCTTATGATAGGTGATAATCCTTCACTGGACTATGCAGTTATTGCTAATGCCGTGAAAGAGCTAGATTTAACTGGAGTGCAAATCGTTTATTCGAATAAAGACAGCAAGCGAACTAAAATAGGGCAGGCGATAAAACAAACGGGTGCGGAATTTTATTTTATCGATAGACAGTACTAATCTCCTCACATTAATAGCAGTTTTTTCATGAGTAAAGCTGCTATTAACAATCCTTCTGCCTTGGACTGTTATAGTCAGCTATTAGTCTGTTTACAGTTAAACATATCTTATAAAAATTGGTCGTGGCTAAAGCCTCAAGACCTATCGGTGCATTAAGCTGGGCTACATAAAATACGCAGACTCGTTATTGGCTGAGATGGATCCACTCCAGCCTGCAATATCACTCTTTAGCATTGCTGTAACAGACGATGCTCTGCAAAAAAGCTTTGCGTGTCACAGTATTTATCTTAGAGCAGCTGTTAGCTGTTGGACAGGCGCTCCGATCCTGGCGGTATGTTGACGCGCGCGTAGCAAGTGGAGGGCGGTTATCGTCTGAGCGGTACAAAAATGTGGATCACTAATAGCCCGATTGCCGATGTCTTTGTGGTCTGGGGCTCGGCACAAGGTCATGTTGGTGCAATTCGTGGCTTTATTCTAGAGAAAGGCTGGGCAGGTTTATCCGCGCCAGAGATTCATGGCAAAGTAGGTTTGCGCGCGTCGATCACTGGTGAGATCGTGATGGACAATATCTTTGTTCCCGAAGAAAACACTTTTCCAGAGATTCGTGGTTTACGTGGTCCTTTCACTTGTCTGGACAGTGCCCGCTACGGCATTGCTTGGGGTGTAATGGGCGCTGCGGAGTTTTGCTGGCATACCGCTCGCCAATACACTTTGGACCGTAAACAGTTTGGTCGTCCATTAGCCGCCAATCAATTGATTCAAAAGAAATTAGCTGATGTGCAAACGGAAATCACTTTAGGGCTGCAAGTGGTGATGCGTTTTGGCCAGATGAAAGATCAAGGCATCGCTGCAGTCGAAGGCACTTCGCTAATTAAACGCAATAATTGCGGTAAAGCCTTGGAGATTGCCCGCTTAGCCCGCGATATGCTTGGTGCCAATGGTATTAGCGATGAGTATGGGGTGGCTCGGCATCTGGTTAATCTCGAAGTGGTGAATACCTATGAAGGTACCCACGATGTGCATGCGTTGATTCTGGGTCGTGCGCAAACTGATATTCCCGCGTTTTGTAATTAAATTTTGACGGCGGGATTGGCAGCGCTAATCCCACAGAGCCGCACAGTTCAATAGCGATTCTGATTTTATTGAAGACGCAGCAAGCTTAATGCTTTATCCGAAAAATATAAGCCAGAAAATCTTTACTGCGCTATTAAGTATCGCAGATTGTCGCCAATCTCAGGGTGTATCTAGTCACTTAGTACGGTTTTTTTTAGCCGCTAAGAAGGCCTGTTGACCTGCGACAAGGCTGTTTCCTGTTGCTTAGTTAAACTAATTTGATAATGTTGCTCATAGCTATGTGCGATTGCGTTAAATAAGGAGCTCAACATGCAAACAACCCGCTGGTTGACGATTGATGGAAATGAAGCAGCAGCGACAATTGCGCACCGACTCAGTGAAGTCTGTGCGATTTATCCAATTACCCCAGCCTCAGCCATGGGCGAGTGGGCGGATGAATGGTCGGCGCAAGGGCGTACCAATTTATGGGGTACTGTGCCGCATATCGTGGAGATGCAAAGTGAAGGTGGTGCGGCTGGTGCAGTACACGGTGCTTTGCAGTTGGGCAGTTTAGCCACCACCTTTACCGCCTCGCAGGGATTGCTACTAATGATCCCCAATATGTACAAGATCGCCGGTGAGCTGACGCCTGTGGTGATTCATGTGGCAGCGCGTTCTTTGGCCTGTCAGGCTTTGTCGATTTTTGGTGATCACAGTGATGTGATGGCGGTGCGGCAAACCGGTTTTGCCATGCTCTGCGCTGGCTCAGTGCAAGAGGCGATGGACTTTGCGCTGATCGCCCATGCGGCCACTTTAATTGGCCGTTTGCCAGTGTTGCACTTCTTTGATGGTTTTCGTACTTCGCATGAAGTGGCTAAAATCCAAGCGGTTGCCGATGATGTGTTGCATGCAATGATTTCCACAGAAGCTTTATATGCACACCGTGCTCGCGCGATGAGTCCTGATCATCCGGTGCTGCGCGGTACTGCACAAAACCCTGATGTGTATTTCCAAGGACGGGAAACGGTTAATACGTTTTATTTGGCCTTTCCAAAATTAGTGCAACAACTGATGGATCAGTTTGCGCAGTTAACCGGTCGTCAATATCAACTGCTTGAATATCACGGCGCTGCCGATGCCGAGCGGGTGATTGTTATCATGGGCTCTGGCGCAGAAACCGTGCATGAGACGGTGGATCATCTGCAGGCGCAGGGTGAAAAAGTTGGTCTGTTACGCGTACGCCTCTACCGTCCACTGGATGCGCAAGCTTTATTGGCCGCTTTGCCGAGCAGCGTCAAACACATTGCGGTACTCGATCGCACTAAAGAGCCAGGTTCTGATGGCGAGCCTTTATATAAAGATGTGATTACTGCGCTGGCGCAAGCACAGATGCAAGGCACGAGTCCTTTTGCTGAGCTGCCAAGAGTGATTGGCGGGCGTTACGGTTTATCCTCGAAAGAATTTACCCCTGGCATGGTTGCGGCGATCTTTGCTGAGCTGCAACGTGAGCAATCGAAGAATGGTTTTACCATCGGTATCTATGATGATGTTACTCATACCAGTTTAGCTTGGGATGAGCACTTTCATACCGATGCGCATCAACAATCAGTGCAAGCTTTGTTTTATGGTTTAGGCTCGGACGGTACGGTTGGTGCTAATAAAAATACGATTAAGATTATTGGCGAAACTACAGATTTATATGCGCAAGGTTATTTCGTTTATGACTCGAAAAAGTCTGGCGCTATGACCGTGTCGCATTTGCGTTTTGGTCCGCAACCCATTCGTTCCACCTATTTAATTGGTGATCATCAGGCGCAATTTATTGGCTGCCATCAGCCGCAGTTTATCGAGCGTTTTGAAATGCTTGATAAGGCCGCGCCGGGTGCGGTGTTTTTACTGAATACTGCTTATGCCCCCGATCAGGTTTGGGACCAGCTCCCACGGCGTATGCAAGGTCAGCTGCTTGAGAAGAATATTCGCATGTATTGCATTGATGCCTACAGCGTTGCTCAGCAAGCAAATATGGGTAAGCGCATTAATACTATTATGCAGACCTGCTTCTTTGCCATCTCAGGTGTTTTGCCGCGCGAGCAGGCGATTGCCTCGATTAAACAAGCGGTGCAAAACACCTACGGCAGCAAAGGGCAGAGCATTATTGATTTTAACTTCCAAGCGATTGATGCCGCGTTAGCCAGTTTGCATGAAGTGCCGCTACCCAACAAAGTTACCAGTCTTTTTGAGCGTCCGCCGTTGGTGGATGATAATGCTCCAGACTTTATTGGTCGTTTCACCGCGCGCTTAATTGCCGGTGAAGGTGATCGTGTTCCGGTGAGTATGATGCCGGTGGATGGCAGCTTCCCATTGGGCAGTGCGGCCTATGAAAAACGTAAATTGGCTTTGGAAATTCCGGTTTGGGATGCAGAGCTGTGCACCCAGTGCGGTAAATGCCCGATGGTTTGTCCGCACGCGGCAATTCGCAGTAAGTTGGTGCCGAAAACTTTTGTTGAAGATGCACCGCCAGGCTTTAAATCGCATCCCGCGTTGGGACGTGATTACCCGCAAGATCATGTGATGATGTATCAAGTCTCAGCGGATGATTGCACTGGCTGTGGTTTGTGTGTGGATATTTGTCCGATTCGTGATAAGTCCAATGCTTCGCATAAAGCGCTGAATATGCAGCCGATTGAACCGATTCGCGCGCAAGAGCAAGCGAACTGGCGTTTCTTTGAGGCGTTACCTGAATACGATCGTAGTGCGATTAAGCAGACGACGATTAAAGGTGCGATGTTGCTGCAGCCCTTATTCGAGTTCTCTGGTGCTTGTGTGGGTTGCGGTGAAACACCGTATTTAAAACTGGCAACGCAGTTATTTGGCGATCGCATGGTGGTTGCTAACGCTACCGGTTGTTCATCGATCTATGGTGCTAACTTGCCAACTACGCCGTGGACAGTGAATGCCGAGGGCCGTGGTCCTGCTTGGAATAACTCATTATTTGAAGATAACGCTGAGTTTGGTTTAGGTATGCGTATCGCTATTGATCAGCAAACAGCTTATGCGCAAGAGCTGTTGCTTGAGCTGCGCGCGAGTATTGGTGCTGAGTTGGTCGATACCTTACTCGCCGCTGAGCAAAATACTGAGCAAGAAATAGCTGAGCAGCGTGTGCGTGTTGTGCAGCTAAAAGAGCGTTTGGCCGCAATGCCAGAACAGGCGCGCGCGCAAGAGTTGCTGACTGTCGCTGAACAGCTGGTAGTGCGTAGTGTGTGGATTATTGGCGGTGATGGTTGGGCCTATGATATTGGCTATGGCGGACTCGATCATGTTCTTGCCTCGGGGCGTAACGTCAATATCTTAGTGCTGGATACTGAGGTGTACTCCAATACGGGTGGCCAGACCTCTAAAGCCACACCGCGCGGTGCGGTGGCGAAATTCTCTAATGCCGGTAAACCTACAGCGAAAAAAGACTTGGCCATGCTTGCCATGGGCTATGAAAATGTCTATATCGCCAAAGTGGCTTATGGCGCGAAAGATACGCAAACCCTGCGCGCCTTTATTGATGCCGCAGCCCATGATGGCCCATCGCTGATCATTGCTTACTCACCGTGTATTGCCCATGGTGTCGACTTGACTCATAACCATCGTCAGCAAAATCTTGCGGTGAAAAGTGGACACTGGCCGTTATTTCGTTATGAGCCGGCCCGTGCTGAAAAAGGTTTGAACCCATTGCGTTTAGATTCTGCAGCACCATCGATTGATTACACTGATTTCAGCTCCACTGAAGCGCGTTTCAGTATGCTCAATCGTACCTATCCAGAAGCGGCGAAGATCTATCAGAAGCAAGCACAAGATGATGTGATTGCTCGTTTTGCCCATTATCAGTCGTTAGCGGATTTACCTGGCGCGGCGGATCTCGAGAAAAAGGAGTCAGGCGATGATTGATTTATCCACTGAATATTTAGGTCTTAAACTAAAAAATCCGTTAGTGCCGTCGTCATCACCCTTGACCGGTACTTTAGATAGTGCGCGAGAACTCGAAGATGCCGGTGCCAGTGCGCTAATTTTGCCGTCTCTGTTTGAAGAAAGTATTTTGGCGAGCGAAGCTGCTGCCGCGCGGTTCTTGCATGAACAAGACATTGGTTTTGGCGAAGCCGCCAGTTTCCTACCGGTACCGGATGATGCGCTGTATCGCAGCGAGCTGGATGAGTACTTAGAGCATATTCAGACGCTAAAAAGTAGTCTGGCGATTCCAGTGATTGCCAGCCTCAATGGAGTGTCGACACAAGGCTGGACGCGTTACGGTAAGCAGCTGCAAGATGCTGGTGCAGATGCGCTAGAGCTGAATGTCTACTATGTCGCTGCAGATGTGTTTGAGTCGGGTGCTGAGGTTGAGGAGCGTTACATTAATGTGCTTAGTGAGCTAAAACAGCATGTCACCTTGCCGATTAGCATGAAGCTGTCTTCGCAGTTCAGTTCGGTGGGGCATTTTGTCCGCAGTTTGCAAGAGGCTGGCGCGCAAGGCGTGTCGTTGTTTAACCGCTTCTATCAACCCGACATTGATCTGTTGACCCGTGAAGTGGTGCCCACCTTAAGTTTGTCGTCTTCGTATGAAAGCTTATTGCGTGTGCATTGGATTGCCAGTTTGTTTGGCAAGGTTGATTTATCACTGGCTGTGACCGGCGGTATTCACACTGCCGCCGATGCGCTCAAAGCTCTAATGGCTGGTGCCGATGTTACCCATTTATGCAGTGTGTTGCTTAAACAAGGTCCGCAGGCAGTAGCTGAGATTGAGCAAGGCATACGCGAGTGGATGGCGGAGCATGAGTACGCGTCGGTGCAGCAACTGAAAGGCAGCGTCTGCCGTGATCGAGCGATTGATCCTAGCGCTTATGATAGGGCCAATTATGTGCAAGTGATGCAAAGCCATCGCAGTGCGCGAGGGGTTTGGCGTTAGGCTATTAACCGTTTGACTCAATGGTTATTAGATCCCACACAGTTATCCACAGAAGCTGTGGATAACTGTGTGGGTAAGTTGGTTGTAGATGGCTGCAGAGCCGATGTTATGGGGCTGTGACTTAGATTGATGAAAAATCAGACGCTATAAAAAAGTCTTTATAATCAATGCGTTAAGAATCTTTCTCGAGAAAACGAATCATTCTTATGAAAAAATAACAATTACAAAAGTCAACCGTTAAAATGTGGACAACATTATTAAATTGTTATGGGAACGGGTTGACAGCAGTGCCTCGGCAGCGCTAGAGATCGTTAAAAACTATCAGAATTTACCCTTGTGGAGCTGCTGCTGGTTTTATTGTGCAGCGCATTAGCTTTCTAGCAACTTTAGTGGATCAATAGTCAAGGGTTTTTCGCAGCGATCGAAAACATCAGCGACATCTCGGTAATGTCTTTGCGAGCCAAGTTAGGTAAAGCGTAGTATATTGACTGCAATATCAATTTTTGAGATTTAAAGCGTAGTGCACGATGACTGTTAATCCATTAAACCCTGATCACTTTGAGCAATACGACGACGATTTAGCGATTGCACCGGCGCAACCCACTTTACAACCGCCGCCAATGTATCGTGTCATTATGCTGAATGACGACTACACTCCGATGGATTTTGTTGTCGAAGTGTTAGAAACCTATTTTGCGATGACGCGTGAGCAATCGACACAAACGATGCTTGCCGTACATCAACAAGGACATGCAATATGTGGTATTTATACGCGTGACATTGCGGAGACTAAAGCGCACCAGGTTAGTCAATATGCACGCGAATGTAATCATCCTTTATTGTGTGAAATAGAGAAAGACGCATAGCAGGCACGCTGTCTAAAAATGAGGTGAAACCATGTTGAATTTAGAACTTGAGGTCACCCTCAATTTGGCATTTAAAGATGCTCGGGTCAGTCGTCATGAATATATGACGGTTGAACATCTCTTATTGGCTTTGCTAGATAATCGTGAGGCCGCAAAAGTGCTGCGTGGTTGTGGTGTCAACCTTGATGCCTTGCGCCATGATTTACGTACTTTTATTGAGAATACGACGCCCCTCTTGGCAGAAAATATTGAAGATGCTGAGACACAACCCACGCTTGGTTTTCAGCGGGTACTGCAGCGTGCGGTATTCCATGGGCAAAGCTCAGGTAAGCAAGAGGTCGGTGGCTCAAGTGTTTTAGTCGCGATTTTTAGCGAAGCGGATAGCCATGCGGTGTACTTGCTGAGACAGCATAACGTTCAACGTCTTGATGTAGTCAGCTATATCTCTCATGGTTTAGACTCGGATAGTGGCAGCTCAGCGACAGACTCTGCGGATCATGAAGCAGGCGAGAGTGAGCAGGACGCACCTGCGAATCCTTTATTGGCGTATACGCAAGATTTAAATGAGCAAGCCCGTCAAGGTCGTATTGATCCACTGATTGGTCGCGAGCATGAGCTGGAACGCGTGGCACAAATTCTAGTGCGTCGCCGTAAAAATAACCCCTTGCTGGTTGGTGAAGCGGGCGTTGGTAAAACCGCGATTGCTGAAGGTTTGGCGCGACGTATTGTTGACGGCGACGTTCCCGAGATTTTACTCAAAAGCGTGGTCTATTCGTTGGATTTAGGTGCGCTACTAGCAGGTACTAAATACCGTGGCGATTTTGAAAAACGTTTAAAAGATTTACTCAATGAACTGCGCAAACGTCCGCACGCGATTTTGTTTATTGATGAAATTCACATGATTATTGGCGCCGGCGCCGCCTCTGGCGGAGTGATGGATGCTTCGAATTTGCTCAAGCCCTTGTTGTCATCTGGGGAAATTCGCTGCATTGGTTCGACAACCTACCAAGAGTTTCGTGAGATTTTTGAAAAAGATCGTGCCTTGGCCCGTCGTTTTCAAAAAGTGGATATTAGTGAGCCTTCGGTGGATGATACTTACCGCATTTTGCAGGGCTTAAAAGAGCATTTTGAGCAGCATCACCAGATTACATACACTGACGCAGCCTTGCGTGCTGCCGCAGAGTTGGCAGCCAAACACATCAACGATCGTTATATGCCGGATAAAGCCATTGATGTGGTCGATGAGGCTGGGGCTTTCCAACGTTTGCAGCCTAAAGACCGGCGCGCTGAATGCATTGATGTCACCCAGATTGAAGAAGTGATCGCAAAAATTGCTCGTATTCCTACGCGCCAAGTGAGCAGCTCAGATAAAGAGCAGTTGCGTCACCTTGAACGTGATCTGCGTTTGACGGTATTTGGTCAAGAGGCAGCGATTGATGCCTTAGCGACGGCGATTAAATTATCGAGAGCAGGACTTAAATCAGCCAATAAGCCCGTTGGTTCTTTCTTATTTGCCGGTCCGACTGGGGTCGGTAAAACAGAAGTGGCTAAGCAGTTAGCTAACTCGCTGGGTATTGCTTTAGTACGCTTTGATATGTCTGAATATATGGAACGCCATACCGTTTCGCGCCTGATTGGTGCACCGCCAGGTTATGTGGGTTTTGATCAAGGTGGGTTACTCACCGAAGCGATTACTAAGCAACCGCATTGTGTCTTGCTGTTGGATGAAATCGAAAAAGCCCATCCTGATGTCTTTAATCTGTTGTTACAGGTGATGGATAACGGCACCTTGACTGACAACAATGGCCGTAAGGCTGATTTTAAACATGTGATTCTGGTGATGACCACCAACGCTGGTGCTGAGTCAGCTGCCCGTGCGTCTATGGGCTTCTCACATCAAGATCACAGTAGCGATGCAATGACAGTGTTGAAGAAGACCTTTAGTCCTGAGTTTCGTAATCGTCTCGACAGCATTATTCAATTTGGCCGCCTAAGTCCGCAAACCTTGCAGTCTATTGTTGATAAGTTTTTAACCGAGCTGCAAGCGCAGTTAGAAGAGAAACGCGTGCAATTGGATGTCACTGATGCGGCACGTCATTGGTTAGCCGAGCATGGCTATGACCAAGATATGGGTGCAAGGCCCATGGCGCGTTTGATTCAAGATCATATTAAACGGCCACTGGCTGAAGAGATTCTATTTGGCGCACTGGCAGATAAGGGTGGTATTGCGCAAGTAGATGTCGATGGCGAGCGTTTAGTATTGACCTGTGTAAAAGAACGTAACGCAGAACCTGCATAATATAGCCCCTGCTTTCAAGTAAGCTGCCAAAGACAAGAGACTTTGTCTTTGGCATGCATCCTGCTTGATATACAAAATTAGTGTCAATAAACTGTGCATTTGTCAAAAATAGCACTAAGGCGATGGTCTATACCAATTATTTTAGGAAGTATGGGCGATAGACCTTTAGTTGTTATTCTTTTTGCCGATACCTAGCCACTAGGCACGATAGTCATACTCAGGGGTGTTAATAGTATGAACTGTCTAGCTGAAACAGTTATTGAACATTTTATTCAGCGGTTTTGGGGTCAAACATGATGAGTCACCAGCCAGCAAAACGTCAGATGTCAGTGCAAACAAAAATAAATATTGCTTTGTTATCAGTTTTTTTTGTTGTGATGTCAGCCTCACTAATTTTCTCTGCTAATAATGAGAAAAAGCTAGTTTTAGACGTTGTTGAAACGCAGACAAAAGATGCAGCAGACAGTTACTTTGACAGCATTAATACCATGATGCTGACCGGCACTATGGCGAAGCGTAATGTGTTGCGCGATAAAATCCTCGCGCGACCTGGCGTGACTGACGCGCGGATTATTCGTACTGAGGCGGTCACCTCTGTGTATGGCGCAGGTTACGATCACCAAGCTCCGGCGGATGAGTTGGATCGTCGAGCGTTGGCTGGTGAGGCTATTATGCACATCACTGAAAACAGTGATGGACGGCTATTGACCGTAATTAATCCGATACATGCTCAAAGTAATTACCGCGGCACCAATTGCTTAACGTGTCACCAAGTGGCTGAAGATACGGTATTGGGAGCGGTACGTATCAGTTATTCATTAGAAGCATTGGATGCTCAGGTCGAGCGTAATCTGTGGACTGCCGCAGGCATTCAGTTGCTGTTGTTGCTGGCTGGCCTGGTGGTGATTATGTACATTGTGCGCCGCACTGTACTTAAACGTATTCATGCCATGCGTCATACCATGGAAGCCATTGCTAGAGATGATGACCTAAGGCATACAGTGGTGATTGAGGCCCATGATGAAGTGGGAGCAATGGGCGAGGCTTTTAATCACATGATTGCTAAGTTTAAGCACAGCTTGCATGCGGTTTCTGACGTGACACAGCAGTTGAATGTTGTGTCTGATCAAGTCTCTAGCGTCGCAGATACCACTTTGAAAGCTGTGGTGGATCAGCGTACCGAAACCGATATGGTTGCCTCGGCGATGAATGAAATGAGTGCCACTGTGCAAGAGGTGGCTCGACACGCTGCCCAAACAGCGCAAGCTTCACAAGAAGCTGATGATGAGTCGAAAGCAGGTGTTTTAGTTGCTGAGCAAGCAATTGATGGCATCCGAGAGTTAATTGCAGAGATTGAAAGTGCTGCAGCTGTAGTGCAACAGGTCGAAGCTGACACAGCCAGTATCAGTGCGGTTTTGGATGTTATTAAAGGTATTGCTGAGCAAACCAACTTATTGGCGTTAAATGCGGCGATTGAAGCAGCACGAGCGGGTGAGCAAGGACGAGGCTTTGCGGTGGTTGCGGATGAGGTTCGAACGTTAGCCTCACGTACGCAAAAGTCGACTGAAGAAATTCAAAATATGATTGAGCGCTTGCAGCACGGTGTAAACAACGCTGTGGGGGCGATGGCAGGTGCCCAAGGTCGTGCGACGTCAGGCTCTGTTTGCGTAGAAAAAGCGTCGCAAAGCTTGCATGTGATTGCGGCTGAGGTGGCGACTATCAATGATATGAATACACAAATTGCCACTGCTGCAGAAGAGCAGAGCGCGGTTGCTGAAGAGATCAACCGTAATATTACGACGATCAGTAGCATTGCTGATAACACTTCTACTGGTGCGACGCAAACCGCGCACAGCAGTGAGGAGTTGGTGCGTTTAGCGGCGGAACTACAACGGTTAGCGAATCAGTTTAAGTTGTAGTAACGCCGCTTTGCTAAGCATTTAAGATACAAAAAAACATGCTATGGCGTGTTTTTTTGTAAAGTGCGCATTTGTTCTTGTAACGCGCTGATAGTGCGGTTGGTTTGTGCGCGATATGCATCGAAATCAGCCAAGGACGGCCCTGTGTTGCGCGCCGGTGCTGCAACGGGAGTTGGAGCTGCGCGTTGTTCGAGTTCACTGCGTAAAATCAGAATATCTTGCTGTAATCGAGTCAGGTCAGCACTGGCTGCGCTGTTATTTTGTAGCGTAGCGAGTTCTGTTGTGATGTTTTTTAAGCGTGTTTTGAGCTCGTCAAGTTGAACTAATTGCTGCTGATGGGTCTGTGTTTTTTCTGCTAACTGCAGCAGCTCGGTGCGCTGTGTCGCGAGTTGTTTGCTTAGATTGGATTGTTCTGCCGAGAGAATGGTATCGCGTTGAGTTGCAGCTTCCTGCTGCGATTCTAGAGCGCTGCTCAAGCGACTGCTACGCTCGTTAAGTGTCGCAACTTGGCCGGTCAGTTGTGTCAAGCGTGAAGCGTATTCAGCTAAACTGATGTGTTGTTTTTTTTGAGTGTCTACAGCACTATTTTCAAGTGTATTTAGACGCATTTTAAGCGCTTCATTATCGCTTAGAACTGAGGTTTGTGTCGCACTGACCTTGCCGGTGATATCGTTGATACGGCCCGCTGCATCTTCACTTATTTTTGAGAAACTGTCTTGTGTGGCAATCAGTTGCTGCTCTAATAACTGCATGCGTTGCATACTCCACCAGCCAAACACTGCGCTAGAGCATAAAATAGCAAGGGTCAACGCCGATAGAGCACCCAGAGCTTTATTCGATCGGCGCGGTGCCGCTGCTTGAGCCGAGAAGGCAATAGGACTATCCAGCAGCGGGATATCTACTTTTGATCTATTAAACTGCGGCTCAATTCGTCCGCTAGAAGGGTTAAGCTGTTCATCGAAGTCATCGTCAGTGTCATTGCGCATAGTCAGTAAACCAGTTTTAAAACAGATAAAAAATGAAATGCAGTATAGCAAAATACTTTGCTACTGCTGCTTAACACCTTAGGTGCAGATAACCTTTAGGGTTCAATATTACTTATCATGAGGCTGCAGTTTAGGTTGCGAGTGCGGTGTGTATTGTACGTATCAGTACGAATGCGTGCGTCCACATTACGAGTGTCTTTAGATATCAACCGCAGGCTATGGGTTTACTTATAAACAGTAGTATCTACTATCTCGAGCGATTAAACTGCGGCCTCTCATTACAGCCAGTGGAGTACCCTATGAGTTTATTTTTAGTGGGTTTATTGATTGTCGCAGTTTTGCTTGCGACTTGGGCTGTGAGCCTCTATAACGCTTTGGTGCGCTTAAAGCATGGTGTCACTAAAGCATGGTCGAATATTGATGTGCTGTTGAAGCAGCGCCACGATGAGCTACCAAAACTGGTGGAAACCTGTAAGCAATATATGCAACATGAGCGGCAAACATTGGATGCCGTAATTACGGCGCGTAATGCCGTTTCCAATGCGCGTGAACAGCATGATATTGGCGCGCTAGGTGCTGCTGAAACGGGACTACGCTCAGGCTTAGGCAAGCTATTTGCTTTGGCAGAGAATTATCCAGAGTTGAAAGCTAACGAAAGTTTCCAGTTTTTACAGCAACGCATCAGTGGCTTAGAAAATGGCATTGCTGACCGTCGCGAACTGTATAACGAAGCAGTTAATCTTAATAACGTTCGTATTGAGCAGTTTCCTGATGTGCTTATCGCGCGTTACTTTAATTTTGTTGCGGCTGAATTGTTACGCTTTACTGATGCTGAAAAAGCTGATGTTGATATCAAAAGCCTGTTTGGTTAAGTGGTTGTGGATATTGTCGGTATTAGTGTTTTTTTAGCGGTAACCAGTACCGTCTGTTTAGGCAGCGGCTGGTGGTGCATTAATAATTTAAAGAAAGCCCGTTACCTATTAGATACGCCCACCTCAAAGGTACGTTCGGCAGCGCAAGGTTATGTTGAGTTGTACGGTGTTCTTCAGCAAGGCGTAGGGCAGTTGAATGCACCTTTGAGCGCTGTACCGTGTGTCTGGTGGTCATTTAGGATTGATGAGCAAGTGCGCAGCAGTAAGGATAATACTCGCTGGCAGTCGCTAGAAAAAGCCAGCAGTACTGCGCTGCTGTGTCTAAATGATGGTACAGGCGATTGTCTGATTGATCCGCAAGGTGCGCAGGTGCTGCCAATGACCAAAAAAATCTGGTATGGCACTGAGCGGTATCCGCAGCAGAAACATCTGCAGCCACACTTTCTAAAAACTTTACTGCTTGGAGCCAAGCGCTATCGTTACACTGAGCAACGCTTACATGTCGATGAACCACTGTATGCGATTGGTGATTTTGTCAGTCGTGGCGGTGCTCAAGAGGCCTTTGATTTACTCGCCAGTCAAGGCGCGTTGATTCGTGAATGGAAGCGTGACTATGTTGGCTTATTACGCCGCTTTGATCGTGACCGTAATGGTCAACTCGATCAGCAGGAATGGCATAATGTGCGTCAGAGCGCCAAAATCGAAGCCGAGCGCTTACAGCGTGCGCGCAGTGCGGATCCGGTGCAGCATTATTTGCGTAAGCCAGAAGAAAACCAGCCGTTTATTTTGTCCAGTTACGGTGAGGATGACATTGCTAAACGCTTTTACTGGCAAGCGCTATTGGCGGCGTCTCTGTGTCTTGCTAGTGCGCTTGGCGCAGCCTATATCATCAACACGTAGCTGTAAGCGATTGCTATTTAACCAGGTGCTGCTGTTCTAAAGTGCTCATCAATACGCGCACTTTCTGAATCGATTCTTGATACTCGTCGTTTGGATTGGAGTCATAAACGATTCCGCCGCCGCCCCAGCAACTGATTTCACCTTGATTGGCCAGTAAGGTGCGAATGGTAATTGAGCTGTCCATTTCACCACGTGTATCCAGATAGAAAATACTACCGCAATAAATACTGCGTACGCTGGCTTCGAGTTCTTCGATAATTTGCATGGCACGACGTTTCGGTGCGCCGGTAATCGAGCCGCC
This sequence comes from Denitrificimonas caeni, assembly GCF_905120345.1. GTDB lineage: Bacteria > Pseudomonadota > Gammaproteobacteria > Pseudomonadales > Pseudomonadaceae > Denitrificimonas > Denitrificimonas caeni_A. The sequence goes on from NZ_CAJHOA010000005.1 coordinate 192,189, forward strand.
TGGAAAACTACCGATCAGTACATCGAGGGCATCGTATTGTGGCGCTAAAGTGCCAGTGACGCTGCTGACCATATGATGGACATTGGGATAACTTTCTAGAGCAAAGAGCTCCGGCACACGAATACTGCCAGTGCTGCAATAGCGGCCTAAGTCATTACGTAGCAAATCAACAATCATTAGATTTTCTGAGCGATCTTTAGCGCTGGCTAATAAATCATCCGCTAGAGCTTGATCCTCAAGCGCTGCTACCGCGCGAGCACGGGTGCCTTTAATCGGGCGGCTTTCTACGTGACGCTGGCGAACTTGAATAAAGCGCTCGGGTGATAAGCTGACAATTGCTTGCTTATCATTGACGCGAATAAAGCTGGCAAATGGAGTTGGGCACTGTTGCCGCAAACTGATATAGGCCTGCCAAGGATCACCTTGATAGTGACTGCTAAAGCGTTGCGTATAGTTGACTTGATAACAGTCGCCGGCAGCAATGTAGTTGTGCACGCGATCGAGGTCAGCGTAGTAGCGTTGAGCTGTGATACGAGGTTCAAAGACGCTGGTGAGTCTAAAGGGTGCAGTGCTAGGGGTGGTTGGCGTGGTTGTAAAGAGTGCTAACAGTTCATCGCTACGCTGCGTGGACATGCTGGGGTGGCACATCAACCAGCAGTGTTGCAGTTGATGATCAGTGATCAACGCCCAGTCATATAGATTGACTGTGGCGCTGGCTAAGCCTTCAATGTCAGTCGCTTGCGCAAGCGTATTCAATTCGTAGGTTAAATAGCCGATCAGACCGCCAGTAAACGGTAGTTCAATGCAATGAGGTGTTTGGCATTGCTCAAGCTGTGTTAGCAGTGTTTGGCAGCGCTGACGAAATGAGTCGAGCGTTTCTTCGACGTTGGGTATAAGGCTTGCCAGTGGCCAAGCGCTGATCAGGTCAAAACGACCGCGTTGACTGATCGGCTGACCTGAATCCAAGAGAACCGCGCCTGCTTGCGCATGCACGTATTGGAAATAATAGGCAGGATCAACATGATAGCTAAGAGGAAAAAGCTGGCAGGTTAGCATAAGCACTGGGTCACGCTAAGTCAGGCGACGATGCCTGTGCTTAGCGTAGAGGCCTCACACATTTTATTGAGGTAGGCTGGAGGCAAACAGATTCTGAGAAAAACGCATACGCTCTTCAACAGATTCGGTAATACCTTTACGTTTTAAATCGGCAATATGATGCTCGACAGCATGCGCGCGTAGCGTCAATCCTGCGTTATTAGCGATTTGAATGTTTAGGCCCGGTCGCGCATTAAGCTCTAAAATTAATGGGCCTTTTTCTTGGTCCAGAACCATATCTACACCAATATAACCCAGTCCACATAGCTCATAACAACCTGATGCAAGACGCATAAAACCATCCCAGTCCGGCAGTTGTACGCCGGCCACTAGGTTACTGGTGTCGGGGTGTTTGTTGATTATATTGTTCAGCCAGGTTCCTTGTAAGGTGATACCTGTGGCTAAATCTACACCGACACCAATGGCGCCTTGGTGCAAATTGGCTTTACCGCCTGACTGGCGTGTGGGTAAGCGCAACATGGCCATGATCGGATAGCCCATCAAGACAATCACACGAATATCGGGTACGCCTTCATAACTGATGCTTTTGAACAGTGGATCAGGTGTTACACGGTACTCAATCAAGGCGCGGTCACGCGAGCCACCGAGCGAGTAGAGACCGGTTAAGATACTTGAAATTTGATATTCAATTTCTTCGTGACTGATGATCTTGCCTGAGACTGTTTTGTAACGATCTTCAAAGCGATCAGCAATTACCAAAATGCCGTCACCGCCTGCACCCATTGCCGGTTTGATCACGAAATCGGTACGGTCACCGATAATTTTATCGAGCTTTTCGATTTCTTTTTCGGTAGAAATTACACCATACATTTCGGGCACATTGATGCCGGCTTCGATAGCGCGCTCTTTGGTCAGGATTTTGTCATCCACCAAGGGGTAGAGACTGCGTTTATTGTACTTGAGTACGTAGTCGGCATTACGGCGATTGATACCCATAATGCCTTTAGCACTGAGTTCACGCCACGTTTTAATTAAACCAAACCCAAGCATGATATCAGTCCTTCAAAAAGGCTTTAAAGCGGAACAGCTCGGTGAGGCGATAGCCGCGGTAGCGACCCATTGCCAGCATAAAGGCCACCATAATTAACAGCACACCAGGGAAGGTGAAGATAAAGTAAGCCAGCTCGGAAATGCTCATTAAGTAGTGCGCTAATGAAGCGGCGAACAATGTACCAATCGCCACTTTAAAGGCATGGTTGCCGCCGCGCTCTTCCCAGGTAATCGATAGGCGCTCAATGGTCATGGTTAAAATGACCATCGGGAATAAAGCAACTGATAAACCACGCTCTAAGCCGAGTTTATGACTAAATAAGCTGATAACAGCGATCAGTACGACAACAAAGGTCAGCACCACCGACAGCCTTGGCAACATTTGTAGCTTCAAGTGCTCAAGGTACGAGCGCAGTGATAAGCCCAAAGTGGTGATAATGGTAAACAGAATAATACCAAAACCCAGCTGTGTTTCACGGAAGGCCAGAGCAATCAATACCGGGGTAAATGTCCCCAGTGTTTGCAGACCGCCGAGGTTACGCAGAATCAAAATCACCATCACGCCGAGGGGAATCATGATCATGACTTGATAGGTTTGCTGAGTTTGTAAAGGTAAGCCATACAGTGAGTAATCTAAAAAGCTGGCATCCGTATTTTCGTTACTGAGTTGGGCTAAACGGATCGCATTCATTTCACTGTTATTGAGAGTGAAGGTGACAGATGCTTGGTTACCGCCCTCGATATTTAACAAAGGCTCATCGCCTAACCACCAAATCATACGATCATTAGGCAAACCTTGTTCGCCTGATTGAGGGTTAAAATACAGCCATTTTTCGCCGTTAAAACTGCGTAGCCATAATTCTGGTGACTGAGCAATATCAGCCTGCAAGCGGATGGTGTGTAAGCGTTGCATAGGCACATGCGCAATTGATAGAAGGACATCAATGACATCGGCTTTGCGCTCACTGGAGTTATCACCACCGAGTAACAAACGTACATTGTCATCAGCCGTGTTATTAACGCGCTTAATGGCTTCGCTGATAAAGGTTTCTACGTCGGCTGAGTGTTGGCGAATCGGTGCTAATAACGCTTCAGCAGCAATTTTCTCTGCGCCTTCAATTGGCAAGGTTTCTCGGTAGATAGGGCCTTTGGCTTTGGCTTGTTCACCACTGTAACGCTTGGTCATTACTAGACGGTAATACAGCGTTTGTTTGCCGCTAGCGCGACGAGCTGACCAGGTGACGCGGCGGTTATCATCGCTACGATTAACGCTTACACCATAGTTATTAGAAATAAAGCTTTCATTGAGACTGACGTAATCTTGGTTGAGCGGCGGCACAAACATTTGTAGTTTGACCGGCTCACGCGAGTTCGCGCGAAACTCTACCTTGGCATCGATATTCCATAGATTGTCGGTTTCTTCAGCAGTAACAGGAATACCTAAGACATAAATCTGATAGGCCGTGACTGAGACTCCGATGATCATACATAGAGCGATTAATATTCTTAGATGCACTGTCAACGAACGCATGGTAATTACTCAGCAAAGGCGGTAGAGATGTTTTGGGTATCACACTGTGGCTTGCCCACAGAATATTTTAAACTGGGGTCAATTAAAGCATTAAATTTTTTCAAAGCTGTTGAGCCCAGTAAAAAAGGATATTGGAAAGTGCTGCGGTCAGTGAGATTCACTTCAACCGTTTTTAGCGTGCGCCCTATACATACCGACATATTGACCACTGGACGTGGTGTATAACTTTTATCTTCTTCAGGGTCATAATCACCCGAGCGGCGCTTAATTTTACTGATGCGTGCTAAGGGTAACTCGAAAGCGCGCTCATGTGTTTCATCGAGCGCTAAATAAAAACGCACCCAAGATTTTCCGTCACGTTTAAAACGTTCAATATCACGCGCACTCAGCGATGCTGTTTTCGCGCCAGTGTCCAGCTTCGCTGTCATGTGCATATCAATGTCAGCGATATAAACATGCTCATTTAATCCGTAGATGTTCTTTTCGCTCACTTCGCTGGCTAAGGTCATGGTGGGTAATAATAAAAAATATGTTAACAAGGCAGTAATATTAAAAAATCTCATAATTCTCGCAAATATAAAAATGTGATTTTGTTCAGTGTCGTCAAGGCACGTGCTCGGGCGTAACCCCACTCAGGACTTACTTGGGAGAATGTAGCAGCCGTGGCGACGTATTCTAATCGGCAACGCTAAAAATAACCATGTAATCCGTATGTAAGCTGTTTTCTAGTGCGTGGTTGCGCTGAGTAGATAGATGGACGTTTTAAATGCTGATACGTTCCATTATTCGACCTTGGTCTGAAGATTGTCGACAATGTTGTTGGTTTTGTTGACATATGCGGGTCTCGAAGGTAGCTTTCAGCCATTGACTGAATAAAGGTGTCGACACTGTGCCAGAGCTTCTTGAAGAAACAGCACTTATCAGCAGTGATTCTGCAACCCTGTCTGAGCAGGTGTTTCGTAGTATCCAGGCGGCGATTGTCTGTGGTGATATCGCGCCAGGCAGTAAAATCTCTGAGCCTGAGCTGGCGCGCACCTACGGTATCAGTCGCGGTCCCTTACGCGAAGCCATCCATCGTTTGGAAGGGCAGCGTTTATTAATCAGGGTTCCACATGTCGGCGCACGCGTGGTTGCGCTATCGCACTCTGAGTTGATCGAACTGTATGAGATTCGCGAATCATTAGAAAGTATGGCGTGTCGTTTAGCCGCGCATCGAATGACGGCTGACGAAGTGGCCGAGCTGCGTGCGGTACTCGACACCCATGAGCGTGATGCGGCCTTCCAAGCGGGAGTGGGCTATTACCAGCAAGAAGGTGATTACGACTTCCATTACAAGATTATCCAAGGCAGTGGTAACCAAATGTTGGTCAAGCTGCTGACTGAAGAGCTGTATCAGTTGGTGCGTATGTATCGTATTCAATACTCAACAACGCCCAATCGTCCACAGCAAGCTTTTAAAGAACATCACAGTATATTAGATGCCATTGCCGCCGGTGATGGTGAATTAGCCGAGTTACTGATGCGTCGTCATATCGCTGCATCACGACGCAATGTTGAGCGTCATTATCAAGGTGCCAATAACACCGTCCAACCCCTACGAGGTAAATTATGAGTCGTACAACTCCAGGTCAACGCTTTCGTGATGCTGTTGTAGAAGAAAGCCCGCTACAAGTTATCGGTGCGATCAATGCCAACCACGCTTTATTAGCACAGCGCGCTGGCTTTAAAGCGATTTACCTGTCCGGTGGCGGTGTTGCTGCTGGCTCACTGGGTATCCCAGATTTAGGTATTACCGGTTTAGAAGACGTTCTTATTGATGTACGTCGTATCACTGATGTGTGTGAGCTGCCATTGTTAGTCGATGTTGATACCGGTTTTGGTTCATCAGCGTTTAACGTTGCACGTACCGTTCGCTCAATGAGCAAAGCCGGCGCAGCTGCGATTCACATTGAAGACCAAGTGGGTGCTAAGCGTTGTGGCCACCGTCCCAATAAAGAAATCGTTACTCAGCAGGAAATGGTTGACCGTATTAAGGCAGCTGTAGATGCGCGTACCGATGACAGCTTTGTGATTATGGCGCGTACTGATGCGCTGGCAGTTGAAGGTTTGAACTCTGCATTAGACCGTGCTGCTGCATGCGTTGAAGCCGGTGCCGATATGGTCTTCCCTGAAGCCATTACCGAACTGGATATGTATAAGCTGTTTGCTGAGCGTGTTAATGCACCTATTTTGGCGAACATCACTGAGTTCGGTGCAACGCCACTGTTCACTGTGGACGAGCTAAGAGCGGCTAACGTTGGTTTGGTTTTGTACCCGCTGTCGGCCTTCCGCGCGATGAATAAAGCTGCGGAAAATGTCTACAACGCAGTGCGTCGTGATGGCACGCAAAAGAATGTGATCGATACCATGCAAACCCGTATGGAGCTGTATGACCGCATCAACTACCACGCTTTTGAGCAGAGCTTAGACGCTTTGTTTGCTCAGAAAAAAAACTAACTACGAGTTAATCACCGATAGCGTGATAACCAATAATAAAAGTACGAGGAATAACGTAATGACTGAAGCAAAGAAAAAAGTACTGAGCGGCGCGGGTTTGCGTGGTCAGATTGCTGGGCAAACGGCTCTGTGTACTGTCGGTCAAGAAGGTGCGGGCTTAACCTACCGTGGTTACGATGTTCGCGATTTAGCGGTTAACTGCAAGCACTTTGAAGAAGTGGCTTATTTGCTACTTTACGGTCACTTGCCCAATCAGAGTGAGCTCACTGCTTACCTGAAGCGTTTGCACGATATGCGTGATTTACCTGCGACGCTAAAAGAAGTTCTTGAGCGTATTCCTGCTGATGCACACCCAATGGATGTGATGCGCGTGGGTACGGCGATGTTGGGCACTTTAGAGCCAGAGCTGAGCTTCGATCAGCAGCTGGACGTGGTTGATCGCTTGATTGCTGCATTTCCAGCGATCTTGTTGTACTGGTACCGTTTCAGTCATGACAATGTACGCATCGATTGCATGACCAATGAGCCAGATATTGCCAGTCACTTCCTTGCTTTATTGCACGGTAAGTCGTCTAACGCACTGCACTGTGAAGTGATGAACGTGTCGTTGATTCTCTATGCAGAGCATGAGTTTAACGCGTCGACCTTTACCGGTCGTGTGTGTGCGTCAACCTTGTCTGACTTGTACTCTTGCGTGACCGGTGCCATTGGTTCGCTACGTGGACCACTGCATGGTGGTGCAAACGAAGCGGCGATGGCTCTGATTGATCGCTTCAGCTCACCAGAAGAAGCCGTGACCGAACTTAAAGCAATGATCGCTCGTAAAGACTTGATCATGGGCTTTGGTCACGCAATCTACCGTGAATCAGATCCTCGGAATGAAGTGATTAAAGGCTATTCCAAAAAGTTGGCTGATGAAGTGGGTGATACGGTTATCTACCCAGTTTCTGTGGCGATTGAGAGCTTTATGTGGGATGAGAAACGCTTATTCCCTAATGCTGACTTCTTCCACGCTTCAGCCTACCGCTTTATGGGCATTCCAACTGAGTTGTTCACACCGATTTTTGTGTGCTCACGCGTAACAGGTTGGGCTGCACATGTGTTTGAACAGCGTGCTAACAACCGCATTATCCGCCCAAGTGCTGAATATATTGGTGAGGAGCAACGTGCCGTTCCGGCAATTGAGAAGCGCTAAGAGTTTGAACGCTTAAAGGCTGACCCATTAACCAGTTGTGCATCGATACAGCTGGTTTTTGTGGTTGCGCTAACAGCGTTTCCCCGTGTTTACCTGATGGATTTTAAAACGTTATGAATACCGAATTCCGTAAAAAACTACCTGGCACAGCACTCGATTATTACGATGTGCGTGAGGCGGTTGATGCCATTGAACCGGGCGCTTATGCCAAGCTGCCTTACACATCACGCATATTTGCAGAAAACTTAGTGCGCCGCTGCGAGCCCAGTGAGCTTACGGATTCGCTCAAGCAACTGATTTATCGCAAGCGCGATCTGGACTTTCCTTGGTATCCCGCACGCGTTGTGTGCCACGATATTTTGGGGCAAACCGCATTGGTTGACTTGGCTGGCTTGCGTGATGCCATTGCCGAGCAGGGCGGTGATCCATCTAAAGTGAACCCAGTGGTACCGACTCAGTTGATCGTTGACCACTCGCTAGCAGTTGAGAGCGGTGGTTTTGATCCTGATGCGTTTGAGAAAAACCGTGCGATTGAAGATCGTCGCAACGAAGACCGTTTCCACTTTATTGAGTGGACTAAAACTGCCTTTAAAAACGTTGATGTGATTCCTGCTGGTAACGGCATCATGCACCAAATCAACTTGGAGAAAATGTCTCCAGTGGTGCAGGCGCGTGACGGTGTGGCTTTCCCTGATACCTGTGTCGGTACCGACAGTCATACGCCACACGTGGATGCTTTGGGTGTATTGGCCATTGGTGTGGGTGGCTTGGAAGCCGAGACAGTCATGCTCGGTTTACCATCGATGATGCGCCTGCCAAATATTGTTGGTGTTGAGTTGGTCGGCAAGCGTCAACCGGGTATTACGGCGACTGATATCGTGCTGGAAATGACTGAATTTCTGCGTAAAGAGCGCGTGGTCGGCGCGTATTTGGAATTCTTTGGTGAAGGTGCTGCGACTTTGTCGATTGGCGACCGTGCCACCATTTCCAATATGACCCCAGAATACGGCGCAACGGCTGGTATGTTCTATATTGACCAACAAACCACTGAGTACTTAACGCTGACTGGCCGTGAACCAGAGCAAGTGGCACTGGTTGAAAACTACGCAAAAGTAACCGGTCTGTGGGCCGACAGCTTAGTTGACGCTGAATATGAGCGCGTACTTAAGTTTGATCTTTCTGCAGTAGGCCGCAATATGGCTGGCCCATCCAACCCGCATGCACGTGTCTCGACCAGCGATCTCGCGGCGAAAGGCATTGCTGGCGCGTGGGAAAAAGAAGAAGGCTTAATGCCGGATGGCGCAGTGATTATTGCAGCCATTACTAGCTGTACCAACACCAGTAACCCACGTAACGTGATCGCTGCTGCGTTAGTCGCACGTAACGCCAATAAGTTAGGCTTAGAGCGTAAACCTTGGGTAAAAACCTCGTTTGCGCCCGGTTCTAAAGTCGCTGAACTCTACCTGAAAGACGCCAACTTACTCGAAGAACTTGAGCAGTTAGGTTTTGGTATTGTTGGTTTTGCCTGCACCACCTGTAACGGTATGAGCGGTGCCTTGGATCCAGTGATTCAACAAGAAATCATTGATCGTGATCTCTACGCCACCGCAGTGCTGTCAGGTAACCGTAACTTTGATGGCCGTATCCACCCGTACGCGAAACAAGCGTTCTTGGCTTCACCACCATTAGTAGTTGCTTATGCGATTGCCGGTACCATCCGCTTCGATATCGAAAAAGATGCGCTAGGTTACGATAAAGAGGGTAATGCGATTACCTTGAAAGATCTGTGGCCAACCGATGCGGAAATTGATGCGATTGTAGCGGCCAGCGTTAAGCCTGAGCAGTTCAATCAAGTTTATATCCCTATGTTTGACCTCGGTTCGATCACGCAGTCGCCCAGTCCTTTATATGACTGGCGCCCGATGAGTACCTATATCCGTCGTCCGCCGTATTGGGAAGGTGCGTTGGCCGGTGAGCGTACGATGAAAGGTATGCTGCCGTTAGCAGTACTGGGTGACAACATCACCACTGACCACTTATCACCGTCTAATGCGATTATGTTGGACAGTGCGGCGGGTGAGTACCTGCATAAAATGGGCTTGCCAGAAGTTGACTTCAACTCGTACGCAACCCACCGTGGTGATCACCTTACTGCACAACGTGCTACTTTTGCTAACCCAAAACTGTTTAACGAAATGGTCTTGGATGAGCAAGGTAATGTTCGTCAAGGTTCATTAGCGCGCATTGAGCCGGAAGGTAAAGTGACCCGCATGTGGGAAGCGATTGAAGCCTATATGGAGCGCAAACAGCCGCTGATTATTGTTGCCGGTGCTGACTATGGTCAGGGTTCATCACGTGACTGGGCTGCGAAAGGCGTGCGTTTGGCCGGTGTTGAAGTGATTGCTGCTGAAGGTTTTGAGCGTATTCACCGTACCAACCTCGTCGGTATGGGTGTCTTACCGCTGCAATTTGCCGAAGGCACCACACGTAAAACATTGGGCCTTGATGGTACTGAAACCTACGATGTAGAAGGTGAGTTGAAACCAGGTAACACTATGACGCTAGTGATCACGCGTCGCAACGGTGAAATCGTGCGTGTGCCGATGCTAAGTCGTCTGGATACCGCTGCTGAGCTGGTTGTCTATCAAGCAGGCGGTGTTTTACAACGCTTTGCTCAAGAGTTCTTGGCTTCAGAAGCTACCAGTGCCTAACGCACGTTAAAGCATGACCTAACCCGCTAAGCGAGTGCACCTTGTTTAGCGGGTTATTATTTTCTGCCGGTAGCATCTTTGCGACCGCTATTATTCCTATTGTTAGATTAGGGAGATTCCTCTATGAGTCAGGTCCCACAAATTAAAATCCCCGCGACGTATATGCGCGGCGGCACCAGTAAAGGTGTGTTCTTCCGTATTGATGACTTACCCGAAGCGGCGCAGCAGCCGGGTGCTGCGCGCGATGCCTTGTTACTGCGGGTCATCGGCAGTCCTGACCCTTATGGTAAGCAAACCGATGGCATGGGCGGCGCCACCTCTAGCACCAGTAAAACGGTACTGTTGGCAAAAAGCAGTCAGGCTGAGCATGATGTTGACTACTTATTTGGCCAAGTCTCCATTGATAAACCCTTTGTCGATTGGAGCGGTAACTGCGGTAACTTAACCGCTGCGGTCGGCTCCTTTGCTATTTCTAACGGTTTAGTCGCTGCCGATAAGATTCCGCAAAACGGTATCTGCACCGTGCGTATTTGGCAGGTCAATATTGAAAAAACCATTATTGCCCATGTACCAATTACCAATGGTGAAGTGCAAGAAACTGGTGATTTTGAGTTGGATGGTGTGACTTTTCCAGCGGCTGAAGTGCAGATTGAGTTTCTCGATCCAGCGGATGGTGACGGTGATGATGCGGCGATGTTCCCTACTGGTAATGTCGTTGATGATCTCGAAGTTCCAGGCGTTGGCACTTTAAAAGCAACTTTAATCAATGCGGGTATTCCAACCATTTTCGTCAATGCCGAAGATATTGGTTACAGCGGTACTGAGCTGCAGTCAGCGATTAATAGTGACAAAGCCGCGCTGGCTAAGTTTGAGCTGATCCGCTCCTATGGCGCAGTAAAGATGGGCCTGATCAAGGATGTTGCTGAGGCTGCTGCACGTCAGCACACGCCGAAAGTGGCCTTTGTTGCAGCGCCTGCCAGCTATACAGCGTCCAGTGGTAAAGAAATCAAAGCGGCTGATATTGATGTGCTGGTGCGTGCGCTATCCATGGGGCAACTGCATCACGCGATGATGGGTACCGCAGCTGTGGCGATCGGTACTGCAGCAGCGATTCCAGGCACTTTGGTTAATCTCGCTGCCGGTGGGGAAGACCGTCAAGCAGTGAACTTTGGCCATCCGTCTGGTACCTTGCGTGTCGGTGCTGAAGCCGCGCAAGAAAACGGTAAGTGGGTGGTGAAAAAAGCCATTATGAGTCGCAGTGCACGCGTCTTGATGGAAGGCTGGGTGCGTATTCCTGGTGATACGTTCTAAGTTTGATTGCTAACAGTGTGGCAATTTTAAGCGCTCTTTATGAGCGCTTTTTTGTGGGAGCGCTACACGCTTAATCAACACGATTGCTCCAAGAGCTGCTGTCAACGGAATGCATGATCTAGCAGCAATGAGCAACAACGTTGTGATAGCCGGAGAGGGGTGTGTTTAAGCCTGCCGGATATAGTCAGCAGACTTAAACAAGCGTTAGAGCATTTTAGTTATTGTATGGGAAATAACTTTTCCGAAAACTTCACATACCAAGCGGCTGATTGCACTTGGATAATGTAGGCCAAGGCAATCAGCAGCGCAGCTTGTGCGCCGGCTTCACCGAAAGCTGTCATTGATAGCGCTAAGGCAATTGATAAGTTACGCATCACCGTACCGTAGACTAAAGCAATGCCGTCACCGCGGTTTAAACGTTTTTTAGCAATCAGTGTACTGACCACGTAGTTGATCGCATACAGCAACAACAGTGGAATTAATAAGCGCAGGATGAGACTCGGTGACTGCAGTAGAGAGGGGCCTTTAAGTGCCATCGCTACAAAAACAATACCCAATACGCCTAAGCTCGAAAAAGGTGGGAATTTAGGGGCGTATTTTTTCTGAAAACCTTCAACGCCATGTTTACGTACCAGCAGCGTGCGGGTGATTTGTCCGGCAATTAAAGGAATCGCGATAAATAGTAAAATCTGTTGGAAGACAACTAATAATTGCACTGGGATGTCAGAACCCAGTAGAAATTTTACATAAAAAGGTGTCAGTACTGAACCTAAAAATAAACCAATAATGGTGAGCTTAATAGCGGCGGGTAAATTGCCTTTGGCAAAGCCTGTCCAAGAAATGGTCATACCGCTGGTAGGTAATAAGGCCGCTAATAATAAGCCTAGTGCTAATGCTGGCTGCTCAGTAAAGAATATTCGTCCCAACATATAGGCGACAAAGGGAATAAATAAAAAGTTAATGGCTATCGCCCACAACTGTACAGCGTTATCACCGCCGACTAATAGCTGCTTAGGCTTGATACCCACCATCATTGGATACACCATTAAGATCGTCAGTGGTGCAATTAAAACGCTTAAACTTTCTGTTTGCAAGGCCAGTCCAGCAACCAAGCCAAGTAATAAAAATAACGGTATGCTCAAGCTCAGATTCTTGCTTAACCAAGTGATGTATTTCATATCCAACCCCGTGATGCATTGCTACACCAGTCAAAACTGAATAAGCAGGTCAATAAAGATACAGTATACAACTATATAAAGTATCTGCGAGCCCTTCTTCAGTAAATAGCAGAGTTAAGCTGATAGTCATCTACTGTGACGGTGTTGTGCTGCGCTGCACGGGCCTCAATCTATCTATACAATACGACTCAGAGCGAGGTCAATTAGTAGACTAAGCTGCAATACCTCAGCCAGCAGTGATATACATGTTATGTATTGCTGCGATACTTGGATCACTCACTTTATTCTTAACCTGTTTGGTGCCCTGATTGTTTACTGATTTGTTGTTTGAAGAAGGATTTACCGAGGTGGATGCTGAACTGGATGTTATTTTTGTGCCAACTGATGAGTTGGTTGTGGAAGCCATGCTGAAAATGGCTGCAGTGACCCGGCATGATGTGCTGTATGACCTTGGTTGTGGTGATGGTCGCATTGTCGTTGCCGCAGCGATGGAGCGTGAAGCACGGGCGGTGGGTGTTGATATGGACCCACGTCGTATTGCTGAAGCCAATGCGTTAGCAGAAATGGTCAGTGTTGAGCATCGTGTTGAATTTATCCAAGACGATTTGCTGACTGTTGATTTTAGTGATGCCACAGTGGTCACACTCTATTTACTGCCATCACTGAACGTGAGACTTAAAGCACGGATTTTGACTGAACTCAAACCCGGTACACGTATTATTGCTCATGCCTTTAATATGGGGCGCTGGAAGCCTGATGCAAAACGTGCGTTTGGCGGCATCTATCTTTATAAATGGTATGTCCCCGCGCCAGTGCAAGGCACTTGGGAGTGGCTCAGTGCTGACGGAAAGCTCTATCGTGTGGTCTTACAGCAAGCGTTTCAAATGCTCAGTGGGCAAGCTTGGATCGACGGTGAGCCTGCGCAATTACTTGACGCTAAGATGCAAGGGGAGCGCGTACACTTAACTATTCAAGGCGCTGATGCTAATGATGCCGAAGAGGCTGAATTATTTATATCCTGTTACCAAGACGGCTATTTGTTGCCTGCGGTCGGTAGTAAACAGGTCTCTGCAGGTGTCAGGGTAGCAGAGTAACGTGCAAGCTTTGCTCTTTGAAGCGTATCAGAGCGTCCGCTAATATTGCCTTAGCGGACGCTCTGATATGGTACGACTCAAAACGTCGCGCAATGCCCACCTGATGGCGCTTGGCCTGAGCCAATAGCTATGATGGGTGCTTCTAAGCGTAGGTTAACCGGCTGTGAACTGTGCCAGTCCCAGACAAAGAAACCAGCCAGTAGTGTCCAAAACACCACGATACGTAAGCTGCTTAATGTATTCATATCAGTATCCATAGTAACGGCGAATACGTACACCGATCAGAGAGCCTAAGAATGCCATGACCACCCAGATCCAGCCATGGATACTGCCGGTGGAAATACCGCTGACCATCGCGCCAACGTTACAGCCGAAGGCTAAACGTGAGCTATAACCCAGCAAGAAACCAGCAATAATGCCGACAATCCATTGCTGAGTATTCAGTTTGTTGGTTTTTCCGGATTTATTCCGTGAGAAAATCCACAAGGCTCCGGCCAAAATACCGATATTAGTAATTGAAGTCAGGTCTAAAAATACTGACTGCTGGAGTGCAGTTGCGTTAACCGACTGACTCCAAAAGGCATTAGTGGTTGGATCAAATAGGTTGCCTGCTTGAGCAATTTTTGCCGCCCACAAGCCAAAGCCATAGACCACGCCCCAAGGCTTGCCAGCAATCACTAAGATCAGTACGGCTAATATTGCAATCAATACCGCGCCAATGATTAAGTTTTTATTTAATAAGTTACGCGGCACGCCACTGGTTTTTGACCACCACCACGCCGCGAGACCGATTAAAATCAAACCCAAATAAGTCAGTCCTAACGCACCGCCTAAGCCAACTTCTTCGACTAAACCAATCGGTTGCACATGCCCCAGGTCAAGCCACCAGCCTAAGTGCGCTGAGCCTAAGAAGCTGCCCAAAGCAAACACTGGCAAAATAGCCATATTTAGTGGAATACCTAAGCCTGCTTTATACAAGGTGCCGGAACCGCAACCGTCAGCAATTTGCATTGCGCCACCAAACACCAACGCACCGACTAACAAGCTGATACTCGGTGGACCTAAAGCAGCACTGAGTTCGCTTGGGAAACTGGCCAGCAACGGCATGGAAAAAGCTGCAGCAACCGCCAGTAAGAGTAATTGTGCGAATACACCGCTGGCATCACGCTGTTCGATCAAGTTACGCCAGCCGGTGGTAAAGCCAAAGCGCGCACCGGCTAATACAGCACCTAAACCAATACCGACCAAAAATAGCAGGCTTTGTCGTACTGAAACAAACCAAAATAAAAAGACTGCAAAGATGGCAAAAACCAAGGTTAACGCAAGACGATTTTTCATGTTATTCGTTCACCAGCTTGGAAAACTTGGCTTGCAGTTGTTCAAAGCGACTTGGAGTATTGGCCATTGGTAAGCTTTCTTTGGCTTGCGTCCATTCTGCTAACGAAGCAGGGTACAAACGTACATCCTTTAAACCAGCCAGCTCCGATAAGACAAACCAGTTGGTCGCCGCCCAGTGTCCCGTGTTGCAAAAAGAGACGGTTTCTTCTGCTTGATCTAAATCTTGGTTACGCACGAGTTCTTTAATTTCTGCAACAGGGCGAATGCGCGTGTCATTTTGATTAAACCATTGCCCAAACGGCGTGTTTTGCGCAGTCGCAATAGTACCACCGGTGCTGGCTGTTGGTGCTTTGACTTGACCCTGATAGAAAAGTGGCGGACGCGCATCCAGTAGCTGGTAGTGGTTGTCGTGTTGAGTGATTTTGTCTAAGAGTTCATCTTTGAAAATCACCAACTTAGGATTGCTTTGCACCTTCAGTTGGCTGGCTTGCACTGGTGTTGTGTCGCTGACCAGCGTTTGCTGCCACTGCTGCAAACCACCATTGAGAATGCTTAAATCGGTTAAACCTAAGTATTTTAGCGTCCAATAAACACGTGCTGCCGCACCGAAATCGGTTTCATCAGCACCGCTGGAGTACACCACAATAGGCTGTTGATGAGTTAAACCCAGTTTTTGTAGCAGTTGTTCAAAGTAAGCATTGTCAGCGAGCTGTCCAGGGTTATCCGCTGGGCCACGCCATTGTCCGTAAGGCGCTGACAGAGCACCAGGGATATGCCCTGCGGCATAGTCTTCTGGGCTACGAATATCAATAAGCTGCAATTGGGGATGAGTGCTGAGCGCTTCATTTAACGCTTGTGCTTCGATTAAGGGCTGGTAGGTCGCCGCTTGTGCGTTGCTAAATAATGCGCATAAAAAAAACGCCATGTAGGCGTATATATGTTTCATAGCGATAACTCCTAGATCTGTGACGTAATAATGGCACATAGTGCGCTGATGCAAAAGGAATGATTTGCTATATGGTTATATAGAAGCTGTTCTTTATAACTTAATATTTAGTGTGGCTGCGTGTAATGCATGCCGTACAGGCTTGGTAGGGGTGGGATAAGAGGGTCTAGAGATAGAGGGCTGGTTAAGAGTATTGCTTGGGTAATAATACACCTGCACGCCTGGATTAGACGTGCAGGTGGGGAAGCGCTTAGTTGTTTTCCGCGAGGAAGAACCACGTATCCAGGACTGAGTCTGGATTGAGGGAAACGCTTTCGATACCTTGCTCCATTAACCAACGAGCCAGATCGGGGTGATCAGAGGGTCCTTGGCCGCAAATACCAATGTATTTACCCGCTTTATTACAGGCTTGAATGGCCATTGATAGCAGTTTTTTAACCGCTGGGTCACGTTCATCAAACAGGTGAGCGATCACCCCTGAGTCACGGTCCAGACCCAAGGTCAGCTGGGTCATATCGTTGGAACCAATCGAGAAACCATCAAAGTGCTCAAGGAACTCATCGGCTAACAACGCATTGGATGGTAATTCGCACATCATGATTAAACGTAAACCGTTTTCGCCACGTTTAAGGCCATACTCTTCGAGTAAACTGACCACTTGCGCCGCTTCGTTGACAGTGCGCACAAACGGCACCATCAGCTCAACGTTGGTTAACCCCATCACATCACGTACACGCTTCATCGCACGGCATTCCAGCTCGAAGCAATCACGGAATGATTCGCTGATATAGCGTGAGGCACCACGGAAGCCCAACATTGGGTTCTCTTCGGTAGGCTCATAGAGCTTGCCACCAATCAGGTTGGCGTATTCGTTGGATTTAAAGTCAGACAAACGCACAATGACTTTTTTCGGCCAGAACGCTGCTGCTAAAGTACTGACGCCTTCAACCAGCTTGTCGACATAGAAATCAATCGGGCTGGCATAACCAGCAATGCGTTTTTCAATACTGTCTTGTAAATCGCTCGGTAAGCTATTGAAGTTCAGCAGTGCTTTCGGGTGGACACCAATCATGCGATTGATAATAAACTCAAGACGCGCTAAACCCACGCCTTCGTTCGGCAGTTGGGCAAAATCAAAGGCACGATCAGGGTTACCGACGTTCATCATGATTTTGAACGACAAATCAGGCATGGCATCCACAGAATTGGTGCGGATATCAAAATTCAGTTCGCCTTCAAAGACATAACCGGTATCGCCTTCAGCGCAGGATACGGTGACACCTTGGCCGTCTTTTAGTAATGCCGTGGCATTGCCGCAACCAACGACCGCTGGAATGCCGAGTTCACGGGCAATAATCGCCGCGTGACAAGTACGGCCGCCACGGTTGGTGACAATCGCGCTGGCGCGTTTCATGACTGGCTCCCAGTCGGGGTCAGTCATATCGGAAACCAATACGTCGCCAGGCTGGACTTTGTCCATCTCGGAGACATCATTGATGATCCGCACACGGCCGGCACCAATACGCTGACCAATGGCACGACCCTCAACGAGGACTGTACCTTGCTCTTTCAGCAAGTAGCGTTCCATCACATTGAGGTTGCTGCGGCTTTTAACGGTTTCTGGACGGGCTTGGACAATGTACAACTTGCCATCGTCACCGTCTTTGGCCCACTCGATATCCATTGGGCAGCCATAGTGCTGCTCAATGATCACTGCTTGTTGCGCTAAGTTGCTGACTTCGGCATCGGTCAAACAAAAACGCATACGATCAGCTGGCGCGACATCAACGGTTTCAATTGATTTACCTGCGCTGGCAACCGCGCCATAAATCATTTTCAGCGCTTTACTGCCCAGGTTACGACGTAAAATCGCTGGACGACCGGCAGCTAAGGTTTGTTTGTGTACATAAAATTCGTCAGGGTTAACTGCGCCCTGTACGACTGTTTCACCAAGGCCGTAGGCACCGGTGATAAACACTACATCACGGAAACCAGATTCTGTGTCAAGGCTGAACATCACGCCAGCCGCTGCAGTTTCTGAGCGCACCATACGCTGCACACCGACTGATAGGGCCACATTACGGTGGTCAAAGCCTTGGTGTACACGATAAGAAATCGCCCGGTCATTAAATAATGAGGCAAACACTTCTTTCGCTGCGCGAATAACATTATCGACACCGCGAATATTTAAAAATGTTTCTTGCTGACCCGCAAACGAGGCATCTGGCAAGTCTTCTGCGGTGGCTGAAGAGCGTACAGCAACAGCCATATTGTCATTGCCATTAGCCATTTCGGCAAAGGCGCTACGAATATCGGCATCCAGCTGTGCTGGGAAGTCGCCATCTAAAATCCATTGGCGAATTTGCGTACCAGCTTTGGCTAGCGCATTAACGTCATCAGTGTCTAAAGCATCCAGCAAGTCATGGATACGTGCATCTAGATTATTGCTATCAATAAAGTCACGGTAGGCTTGTGCGGTGGTGGCAAAGCCACCTGGAACTGAAACGCCTGCGCCTGCAAGGTTGCTGATCATCTCGCCTAGGGAGGCGTTTTTGCCCCCTACACGCTCAACATCATGGTTACCGAGCTTATCGAGGGAAACTACGTACTCAACCAAGGTGATCTCTCCACGTCTGTATTGAAAAGGCCAGTGTAATCTATTGGCCTTGTTTGGGGAAAATGGGTCACAATGTCGCCGGACAACATGTCTGGCAAAAAACCTGCCTATAATAACCGAGAACTCTTCACGACTTAAGGCTTTTGGCAATTATGAAACGTACAGCTTTTTTTATTTCTGATGGAACAGGTATTACTGCCGAAACGCTTGGGCAAAGTTTATTAGCGCAATTCGATAATATCGACTTTCGCCGTTTAACTCGACCTTACATTGACACTGTTGAAAAAGCACAGGCAATGGTACAGCAAATTAATGAGCTTGCGGAAAGTGAGGGCATGCGACCCATTGTCTTCGACACTATTGTTAATGCTGAAATTCGCGATATTCTAACAACTGCCAATGCGTTTAAAGTGGATATTTTTTCCAGTTTTCTCTCGCCGCTAGAAGAAGAACTCAATGAGCGCTCTTCGTATTCTGTCGGAAAATCGCACTCGATTGCACATAGCGCTAACTATATAGAACGCATTGAGGCAGTCCATTTTGCCTTAGATAATGATGATGGCGGCCGTACTCGTCATTACGACAGTGCAGATATTATCTTGGTGGGTGTGTCGCGTTGCGGTAAAACGCCAACCTGCCTCTATATGGCGATGCAATACGGTATTCGTGCGGCTAACTATCCACTCACTGAAGATGACATGGAGCACTTGCAAATTCCAGCGTCTTTAAAGGCGCATAAAGATAAGCTCTTTGGTTTAACCATTGATGCGGATCGTTTAGCGGCGATTCGTAATGAGCGCAAACCGAACAGCCGCTACGCCAGTTACGCACAGTGTGAGTTTGAAGTGCGTGAGGTTGAGGGTTTGTTTGAGCGGGAAAATATAAACTTTATCAATACAACGCATTTTTCTGTAGAAGAAATTTCCGCAAAAATTTTAGTTGAGAAGGGCATTGAGCGCCGCTTAAAGTGAATATTAATTGTTTACTGCTGTTTGCTTGGCGGTAAACAGTTGTAAAGACTGTGCTCAGACAAGTAATAAAAAGGCTGTAGCATATTAATTACTTACAGCCTTTTTTGTAAATGGGTTTTAATTAGGATGCTGTGCTGTTACTCAAAGTCGTCCCAACCGCCCATTTCTTTCCAGCGATTGACAATACCAAAAAATAACTCGGCAGTTTTCTCGGTATCGTAGCGGGCGTTATGCGCCTCGCGGGCATCAAAACGGATTTCTGCCGCTTCACACGCTTTAGCCAAGACAGTTTGCCCATAGGCTAAACCACCCAAAGTGGCGGTATCAAAGCTTGAGAACGGGTGAAAGGGATTACGCTTAATTCCGCAGCGTTCAACTGCAGCATTTAAAAAGCCTAAGTCGAAATGACTGTTGTGACCCACTAAGATCGCGCGTTTACAGCCGCTGGCTTTTAAGGATTTACGTACACTTTTGAAAATCTCTCCTAGCGCGTGATCTTCATTGACCGCCATACGTAAGGGATGATCAAGTTTAATCCCAGTGAAGTCTAGCGCTGCTTGCTCAATATTCGCGCCTTCAAAAGGTTTGATGCGGAAAAATAAGGTGTGCTCTGCATAGAGTAAGCCTTCTTCATCCATGGCAGGAATCACTGCAGCAATTTCCAGTAAAGCATCGGTAGCGCTATTAAAACCACCGGTCTCCACATCAATCACCACCGGTAAGTAACCACGAAAACGCCGTGCCATTGCCGATTTTAAACCACCACTGTGTTTATCATGGCCATTATTGCCATTATTCGGGAGGTCGTATTCGTAGTCTTCGATGTCTTGGCTCATAGCTGAGTTCCTAATACACGCCAGTTCAAGGTATCACCGGCACGTAATGGCACCAATTGTTGTTCCCCAAAGGCTAAAGAGGCTGGCACAGTCCAAGGCTCGCGCACTAAAGTAATGCTGTCTTGGTTGCGTGGTAAATTATAGAAGTCAGGGCCGAAGTGGCTGGCAAAGGCTTCGAGTTTGTCTAGGGCATTGCGTTGCTCAAAGGCTTCGGCATACAGCTCAATCGCTGCGTAAGCGCTATAGCAACCGGCGCAGCCACAGGCGTTTTCTTTAGCGTTTTGTGCGTGTGGTGCGGAGTCAGTACCTAAGAAAAACTTAGCTGAAGCACTGGTCGCTGCATCCAATAAAGCGTCTTGATGAGTATTGCGCTTAAGAATCGGTAGGCAATAAAAATGCGGGCGAATACCACCGGCGAGCATATGGTTACGGTTGTAGAGTAGGTGATGAGCGGTAATAGTGGCCGCTACATTGTCACTTGCTGCCGTCACAAACTGGACCGCGTCAGCGGTAGTGATGTGCTCGAGTACAACTTTTAAATTGGGAAAACGGTTCACCAAACCAATCAACTGTTCATCAATAAAACGCTTTTCGCGATCAAAGATATCGACACTGTTATGGGTGACTTCACCATGTACCAACAGCGGCATACCGACTTCACTCATGGCTTCTAGCGCTGGATAAATTGCTTCAAGCGAGGTTACACCTGAATCTGAGTTGGTGGTCGCGCCAGCAGGATAAAGCTTAGCAGCCTGTACGAACCCACAGTCTTTAGCGTCTTTAATGTCTTGCGCTGAAGTGTGATCCGTCAGGTAAAGCACCATCAGGGGCTCAAAGGTACTTGACGTTGGGCGGGCGTCTAAAATACGTTGACGGTATTGATCGGCTTGCGCTGTGTTACGTACGGGCGGTACTAAATTGGGCATGATAATCGCACGAGCAAAGGTGCGTGCAGCGTCGGCAACAGTGTGCTGTAGAACTGCACCATCGCGCAGGTGAATATGCCAATCGTCGGGTCGCAGCAGGGTAAGACGGTCAATCATGAAGGCTTCCAGTCAGTCTATTTAAATATAATAGATGGAATGCTACCGTAAAAGCGCGGAGTGGGCATCTGCTTTAAAGTTTTCCTGATTGTTACCGATAGCTTAAGCGAGCATTTTGGTGACGGGAGAGCGCAATGCGCTTAGGTGTTTTTTTAGTTTTATCGGGTCTGCTAGCAACACCTGCGCTGGCATTAACCTTTCAAACGCCATTAGAGCATGTTGAATGGATGGTGGAAGGCGATCGCTTTGAATGTCGTTTGACACAGCCTGTTAAAGGTTTTGGCCAAGGTGAGTTTGTCCGTCGTGCTGGTGAGAAGCCTATTTTTAAGCTACAGGCCCAAGAAGCTTGGCTCAGTCGTGGCTCGGCGACCTTATTGGCGGGCGCTGCGCCCTGGCGTGCCAGCCAAGGTGATATTAACTTAGGTATCGTCTTAGTTAACAACGATGGTAATGCGCTGCAGGCATCACAATTACAAGCAGGTCGTTTGCTAACGGGATTGCTGGAGGGGCGCGGTCCGTTAATCCGTCACCGTACGGGTCAAGGTGAGGCGCTTGAAGTGCGTCTCTTGCCCGCGCGTTTTACAGATGCGTACCAGCGCTACCTCACCTGTACGGCTGGCTTGTTGCCGTACAACTTTGAACAGCTTAAGCAAACTCGGATAAGTTTTCCCAGCACCGATATGTTGATCAGTGAGTCGGCACAAGCGCGCTTACAGTCGATTGTGGATTATTTAAAAGAAGATCCGACAGTTAATCAAATTGAATTGGACGGGCATTCTGACAGCTGGGGTAATCGCCTCAGTAATCGTGAAATTTCACGTCGACGTGCGTTAACCGTTAAGCAGTTTTTTATCGCGCATGGTGTTCCTGAAGATCAAATTGTGCTGCGCTTTCATGGCGAGCGTTATCCATTAAAGCCCAATAATAGCGCCGCCAATCGCGCGCTTAACCGTCGTGTTAATGTCGTGCTATCACGTGTGCCCGAGGGCACTCTCAGCGCTTTGAATGAGATTGATAGTGAGTCATAGTTGTACCTTAGTGCTGTGCAAAGTGTGCTCTAGTGAGCTGGATAACGACAGGGCTGAGAACTAGCAGCGACACTAAGTTAGGTAGTGCCATTAAGCCATTTAGGGTGTCGGCTAGCAGCCATACTGTATCCAGTTGGCTGATGGCGCCCATGGGTACGACTGCCACCCAAATCAAACGATAGGGTAAAATAGCGCGGGCACCAAATAAAAACTCCCAGCAGCGTTCGCCGTAATAGCTCCAGCCTAAAATCGTGGTAAAAGCAAAGACCACCAGTGCCACTGTCAGTAAGTAGTTACCGGTGCCCGGCATTGCCGATTCAAACGCTGCTGATGATAGGGCTGCTCCGCTGAGGCCGCTGCTCCAGACTCCCGAGCAAATAATCGCTAGCCCCGTCATGCTGCAGATGATCAGAGTGTCGATAAAGGTGCCCATCATCCCAATTAAACCAGAAACAACCGGATCGTCACTGGTGCCGGCTGCTTGTGCGATCCCTGCACTACCCAAGCCGGCTTCGTTGGAGAACACTCCACGGGCAACACCAAAACGTAATGCTGCGATCATCGCCGCCCCAGCAAAACCGCCCACGGCAGCGTGACCATTAAAGGCTGAGTCAATAATCAATAACAGTGCTGCAGGAATGGCCTGATAGTGGCTGATGAGTACAAATAGCGCGGCCAGTACATAAGCAAGGCACATAAAGGGTACGAGGGTTTGTGCAACTGCGCCGATGCGCTGAATTCCCCCCAAGATAACCATCCCGACCAAAACCATAATGCATAAACCGCTGACCCACGCTGGTATGGCAAAAGACACTTCAAGACTGGCGGCCATACTGTTGACCTGAACCATATTGCCAATACCAAAACTGGCGAGGCCACCAAACACCGCAAAGCAAGCACCGAGCCAGGCCCATTTGCGACCGAGACCATTTTTAATCGCATACATAGGCCCGCCAACAAAGTGATTGTGGCTGTTTTTTTCACGAAAATGCACAGCGAGTACCACTTCACAATACTTGGTGGCCATGCCTACTAGAGCTGTACACCACATCCAAAAGAGCGCGCCGGGTCCCCCCAAGACAATAGCTGTAGCCACTCCCGCAATATTACCTGTGCCAACAGTAGCGGCAAGGGTGGTCATTAAGGCTGCAAAAGGGCTGATCTGGCCGGTAGTGGCATCACCCTTGGCGCGGCCGTTCCAAATTTCTAAAAAGCCACGCCTGATATTGAGCACGGGCATAAATTTTAAGGCTAGCATCAAGAACACACCGCTGCCTAAGATGGCAATCAGCATGGGTGTTCCCCAAACCAGATTATTGATGGTCGTAACGGCGCTATTAAATGTCTGCATAAAAATATTAAATCGTACTGTGCTTAAGGGGGAAATCAGCAGGTCGATGCTGTCGCTTCGATCTCTGCGGTAAAGGTGAGGAGCAGTAAATCAGTGATGATAGATGGCCATTGTCGGCAAATACAGTGTTTTTTATCAGCTTTTATCACTGTGCAGGCTGTTTATCGGTGTTGATGCGTTACACTGCGAGGGTAAATTGATGTGCGAGTACAGCATGAAAAAAATCATAATAATACTGCCGCTAATGTTTCCTGTTATGGCGTTGGCGTTTCCATTTGAAGTTGAAAAACAATTTAATGGTGCGGAAATAGCCGTAGATACTTTGGATTTAGGCAATAATATGGCCTCGGTCTCATTAAACAACTACGGATCTCGTGCTGCCGTATGTAAAGTGCGTTTTCGTAATGGTCCAGAAGCACCTCGGACTCGAAAGGCACGTATCGCGGCCGGTGAAACAGCACATTTAACCGCCCGTTTTAATAGTACAGTCATTAAAATGCGCGTTCAGGTTGAATGTAAACAAGATTGATTTTGCGTTTACTTCGCTTGGCGTTCAGTAAAGGTAGAGCAGAGTATGGCAGCAATTGTTGAACCCTTTTGGAAGCGTAAAACCCTAGCAGAACTTGATCAGGAAGAGTGGGAATCGCTCTGTGATGGCTGTGGTTTGTGCTGCTTGCAAAAACTTGAAGATGAAGATGATGGCGCGGTGTATTACACCAATATTGCTTGTAAGTTATTGGATTTAGATACCGCACGTTGCAGCAACTATCCGGACCGGAAAAACTTTGTACCTGACTGCATTCAGTTAACCGCTGATCAGTCTGATGCTTTCCGCTGGTTGCCTACTACTTGTGCGTACCGTTTAGTGCATGAAGGCAAGGATTTGTTTGTCTGGCACCACTTGGTTTGCGGCAATGCTGATGCGGTACATACCGAGCGTGTTTCGCAACTGGGTCGTATGGTCAGTGAGCTGGATGTGGCTGACGAAGACTGGGAAAAGCATCTGATTTTTAGATCAAGCTAGTTTTGTTTATGACGGTAGGTTATCGGTATAACTGACGCTGATGGCTTGGGATAAGAGCCCAGCGTCAACTATGAGGAGCCTCTTGATAACAACGCTTACTGTTCATAAAAGTTAGGACTGCCCGTCTTATTTCAGGAAATGCAAACGACATAATATGTGGGCCTTTTGCGTCTAACCAGCAGAGGTGTTGCTGTGGATGGGCTTTTTTCCAGGTTTTATAGAGTTGTTTACCCTGTTTATAAGGCACTATTTCATCTTTTGGACTGTGCATGATCAGTACTGGAATATCAATTTTTTCTATATGCTTGATCGGATCCCACTGGCCTGGAATCAATACGGTAAACGGCCAAATCAACCAGCCCACAATGTTTTTGCTCATCGCACTGCGCGCTGCTGTAGCAAAACCGGTAAATGGGGCATCTAGCACCAAGGCTTGTATTTGATAGGTTTCAGCGGCTTGTGCGGTAAAGTTGATCGCCATGGCTGCGCCAATGCTTTGCCCAAGGATGATCAGTTCTTTTTGTGGATATTGTTGTTTCATCCATAAGGCTGCGGCCTCAAGATCTTGCAACACGCCAGGCATTCGCGCCTGACCCTCAGACGCACCAAAACCACGATAATCTAACGCCAAGACACTGACACCATTGGCCGGCAACCAATAAATACTACGGCTATGGCTGGAAATATTTTCTGCGTTACCGTGTACATATAACACCATCACATTAGAGTCAGGTATGTCTCCCTGTGCGGGTATCCACCAAGCATGCAGCTTGGTCTTATCTTCGGCTTTAAGCCACACGTCCTGATACTCAAGCTCAGCTTCTTCAGGGGTGGATATCAATACGCTTTGTGGATAAAAAAACAAAGCAGATAAGGATGTGCAGCCGGTTAGAGTCAAACCACTTACCAGGACTGTTAATCCATACAACAGCCTTGTTAGTGTTGCTCTCAGCGCTTTAATAATACCAATTGATGCCAAGGCTCACCTCGTGCTGTTCGCTGGACTGTTGGTGGTGTTTGAAGTGCTGGCTTTTAGCTTCTAATTTCAGTTGCAGGTTAGTCGCCAGTTGCCAACCTAGGTTGGCTTTAATCTCCGTACGTTTGGTTTTATCCAGCCAGCTGAGACCTTGCCAGTTAGTTTCCAGTTGGGCTTGCAGAGTGTTACCTTGCCACAGCCAGCCCAATCGAGGCCCCAAGCTTAATTGCGCGCCTTTATGAAATTGATTATCAACCAGTAACTGCGCGTGCGCTAAACCATAAAAACGGCCTGCTGAGGTCAACCATGCTTTACCGAAGCCGCTGTGTAAATAGCCATATAGCTGCGCATCGGCACCAATAAAACGATCTAAACCGCCGCTCACCGACCATGCGATAGGCTGCTGGAAATAGGTTTGATGGCTGAGTGATAAAATATCTACCACTTGAAACTGCTGCACTCTAACAGCACCACCCTCCCACAATCTTAAGCTTAAATTGCCCATCTGGATTTGTGAACCTGGCACATAACCTTGTGGTAAGTCCATCACATCATGGAAGGCTGCGCGGTAATTAAGATCAACAAAGCCTAGATGATCTGAGCCAGAACGCGGATCAGAAAACGTACTACCGATCTTCATGCCTAAGCGTTGGCTTAAATGGCCTTGGTCATCTCGGTAGGTGGGTGCTGGAATCTCGGCAAAACCGGCAGAAGCCGTATGTTTGGCACGAGCGGATAAAATAGCTAAGGTGCGTTTGCGTAGTTCAGGGTTGGCTTGTCTTTTTTGTACAGCCAAATAACGTGCATACGCATAAGCCAGTTCTAGGGCTTGAATTTGCTCTTGTTCAGTAAGCACAGACAGTGACGTTTGCATGTCGTCAGACTGTTCAACTAACTGTTTAGCTGTCTCTAATACGGGCAGGGATGCTTGCTGACTTTTGTATTCCATTTCGCTGGCAGCAGAGGGGCGGTACTCGGTGCTTTCTACAATACCGCGTTTTTGTAATGCTCGAATGGTATCCACTGGTATAGCAGTGAACTGAAAATCATCGGTCACATCAATGCGTTCAGAACTCGCATCTAATAAGGCTAGTAAGCGATAAGAGCAGTTTTCATCAAAGAAAAAATAATCAAAAAAAGTATCTTTGGTTTCCCAAACATGGCGTACAAACTGGTCGGTCTCTTCTTTATTTAAGTTTAGTTGATACTCCAAAATATCTCGGTATTCCATGTGCGAATATTCATTGGTCTTCGCATAATAAGGCAACACTGAGACAACCCCAGGATAGCCACCGGTTAAGCCTTTCCATGAAAATACCAATTCATTATCTTCTGGATTTGCATTGGCAGCAAAATTCACACTGTAAGCTAATAATTTATTACTGCTGGGATCTTTTTTATCCATCCGAATAAATGTATGGCCATACATAGAGGAGGGCGAGTTAATATGTGATGCAGGAAAAACTAAGGTTAAATACTCTGTGTCTAGCTCATTTTGCCATTGTTCCAATTCTGAGCAGGATTGATCTATCCATTCAAGCTCTGGCAGTTGTTTTTTTAACCAGTAATAACGAGCTGGGAATTGGCATTGAGCTGATTGGTTATCAGGCAGGCCAGTCAGCAAAAAATGTTGTGCATCTGCTTGCAGTTCAGCGAGTAATGACGTCTTACCGTTTTCAGCTAAAAAGAAATTTGCACTATCATTTTGACTGATATAGCGTCCGCTAAATGGATGCTTGCGATAATGCAAAAGGTGTGCCCATTGTTGCTTGTTTGAGAGCGACTCTAGCTTTTCTAATGATGGTAAAGGCGTGTCTTGAGCAGATGCCGAATAAGATAAAAACAAAAAGCTAGCAATGAGAGACCTAGCTATCATGTCAAAAACCTTTACGTGAGCAATAAAAGAAGCCCGCGAGAGCGGGCTTTAAATACATTAGGGAAGAATTAACCCAAGTATTTCTGTAGATTTACATCTGCAGCCATAGCAGAAGTCATTGCTTCAAATGCAGTCGCTGAAGTGGCTTCAGTGCTAAACATTGCATCGAAGTTAGACTGCATAACGCGATTAAAAGCTGCAGTATCTTGAGTTTTAACACCCATTACTTCAGCTAAAGCCGCTAGAGTTTCACCTTGGCCAGTGGCAGCGTCTGCAGCCAATTGATCCATGTTTTCATCCATAAAGACTTGTGCCGACTTTAAAGGTCCGTTAGCAGCTTCGCAGCCTAAAGTACCCGAAGTCATACCGAAGGTTTGGTTACCTGAGGTGCCGTTAGTCGTGGCAGCCATTACATGCTGATACCATTTGTCGGCATCAGGGAAAATAACTGTTGAGCCGAGTCCGCAACCAGCTGGACCGTTAGCGTTAGCTAAAGCAACACCAGATGCTGAAGCTAAAATTAAGCCTGCAATAATTTTTTTCATGGGCTATTTCCTTAAGTTGCCAAAATTTTTAATTTTTGTTGCCTTTTATCGCGCTTGTTTAAGGTAATCATCTTTGATCTTTGTGTCTAGAGTATTAATTAAAATAAGGGTAATACGACTAAATTACTGCAACTCTAACGTCTTTTTAAGTAGGTGTTTTAATAAAAGACAATAGAAACTGCCTAAATTGACAGTGATTTATAAATTCAAAGCAGATGTATAAAATAAGGTTGAGATGTTTAAGTAAAGTATTGTAGTGGCATATTGATGGCTAACTAGCGCGAGCAATAAAACTCACTTCGAGTTAAAGACAAGCGCGCAGCCTTAACAGCAACAACCTATTCAGACTCTTGCTTTTTCAATAAATCCGCTAACCCAGCTAAACCTTTAAATGTTTGCTGAGGGCCTTTTTGGCCTGCTTGTTCTTCTTTTTGGTAGTGCATATCGACTTGACGCTGATGCTCGTTATCATGACAGTACAAGCACAGCAGTTCCCAGTTGGAGCCATCAGAGGGATTGTTATCGTGGTTATGGTCGCGGTGGTGTACGGTTAGCTCGCTGAGGCCTTTACCACTGAATTCGCGGCTGCAACGGCCACAGAAATGCGGGTACATTTTTAACGCTTTATGACGATAGCCGCTTTCGCGTTCTTGGTAGGATTGCGCCAAAATTTTATCAAGCTTGCTGGTACTCATTGGAGAGGGCCTTTACAGATTAGACTGAGCGGATTGTTGACCGAAAACAGTTTGGCGCGGATGTCGCAGACACCGCTGGCTGCTAAGCGGGCGCTGTGCATTGCTAAGTAACTTTGTGCTGAGGAGGCATCGCTAAATAGATAAACGCCACCTGCTTCTTGCGTGGCAGCGTTTTCAGTCCATATCTTCCAGAGCAAACCAGGCTCGGTGATGATTGACTCCGCCAAAGGCTGCATTGCTTGGCTCATCTCTTCGCCAAAAGGCCCGTTAAACGGGAAGTCAATTTGCAGTACAGTCAGCATCATCAAGCTCCATTAGCATTTAAGCGAATGATAGAGCTTTGCTCGATAATGCTCAAGCAGCTAAACAATGATTAACCCGCTGCCGGCACAGCCTCTTTGCCAAGGGTTTCAATGGTTTGCCAGAGCCAGCTGGGTAAATCATCTGAATCGAGGCTATCGATCATGTTTTTTACCGCCAAGCCTAAATCTGTATCGCCAGCAATTTGTAAGCGGCGACGGAAGAACAACGTATCAGGATCTTCTTGGCGGCTGGCCAGCAGTAAAAACTCACGCCAGTTACCACTGATAGTGACCTCAACTGGTGCTCGATCCTTAATCAGTAAGCGATTTTTGCCGGGCTCTTTGCTCAAGCACCAGGATAAGTTGAGATCAGTGACCTGTAAGCGCATCCAGCGCTGCTCGAGAATTTCGAATAAGCCTTCTTGCATGGCTTTAGCAAATACCTGATTCAAACTGCGTTGTAAGGTAAAGCGTTGCAAGAAAAAAGGTACGTGCGCGGCTAAAGGTAAAACACGTTCGCCTGCTGATAATAAAAAAGGTGCAGCACGACTTAACATAACCCCGCCTCCTCAACACTGACCATACCTGGGCGACTATGCCAGTAGCCATTACAGCCTTGTACGGCTAGAGGGGCGAGCTCGCCTTGACGAACGTTATGCCAAGCGGCAATAACCTCATTCATGCCCTGCGCGCGTGGACTTAAACGGGCAATATCCACGCCTGATGCTTGCAGTGAAGGGAAGTCTGCTAGCAGATTATTGATCTCCGCTGACATAGTTTGAATGCCGTTAATCGTAAACAATGCTTGCCCTTCTTGACTGAGTAAAGGAATGCCTTCTTCATATTTAATACAGCATAGATCGCAATCATCTTTGGGACGATTCTCTGAGCGCGCGGTAAAGCAGCGAGCAGAGTATGCGAGCGGTAAATGCCCATAAGCAAAGACTTCGACTTCAGGGCGCGCGACGCCCAGTTCGTCCAACTGGTTTAATGCGGCGGCGATTATTTTAGCTGAGCATTCAACTGGCGGCGACCAGCGCATCATTCCTGCGTCAATAAACTCAGAGAGGGTGTAGCCGTTGTATATATTGAGCGCAGGCCCGCCAACAAAGGGCACTTTACGCTGACTTAAGTAATGCACAGCCGACATATCATTGGCTTCCACCAAAAAATCGCCGTTTTCGCACATACGTTTTAGACTCGACAGCTCTGACGCCGCTTCAACTAAAGTGAGCCCTGATAAAACCACCTGAGCGTTGCTTTGCTGTTGCATATCGCCTGCTAAACCGAGCCAGTCATCCAGTGACAGTGAGCGCCGTTTTGAACATATGGTTTCACCCAAATAAATAATATCGAGCGGTTGTTCAGCCATCTCGGCATAAAACTGCATCAGGGTGTCGCGTTCCCAGAAGAATAAAACTGGACCTAAAGAAAGCTTCATCATAATTGCACCTATTGCCATGCGCGGTGGTATGCACCAAGAGTGGTTTGGCTGCCTTCTGACAGCCCTGCTAAGGTTTGTCGCCAAATAGGCTCAACTTGATAACGCTCAGGGGCTTGGCGATAGCTGTCTAGAGCAGCGCGCCAAACACGTGTGACCTGCTCAACATAGGCTGGACTGCGCTGCCGACCTTCAATTTTGACTGCGCTGACGCCAATTTTTACTAACTCTGGAATTAAATCCATAGTGTCGAGACTGGTTGGTTCTTCGAGAGCATGGAAACGCTGACCGTTGACCATAAAACGACCTTTACATAGGGTCGGGTAGCCAGCTGATTCCCCTTCACTGTAACGGTCAATCAGCACATCATTTAAGCGCGAGGTCAGTTCGCCATCTTCATTGTTCCAGCGTACGGCTTTAGCAGGAGAGCAGACGCCGCAGAGATTAGGCGATTCACCTGTTAGGTAAGAGGATAAGTGACAGCGACCTTCAGCCATGATGCATAAGCTACCAAAGGCAAAGACTTCAATCGGTACGGGGCTTTGACTGGCAACGTGTTTGACTTGCGCCAGAGATAAGACGCGCGGTAAGACGGCGCGCTTAATATTATAACGGTCCTGGTAAAAGGCTAGAGCTGCTGCATTCGTCGCAGAACCTTGCACGGATAAGTGCAGATTGAGTTGCGGATGATGCTTGCTAGCATAGGCTAGGACGCCAGGGTCAGCAGCAATCAATGCATTCACACCTAAGTCAGCGGCTTGATCAACAGCACGCTGCCAGCGTTGCCAGCCGTCAGGTTGCGCGTAGGTATTGACGGCAATATAAATATGAGTGTTGTGTTGGTGGGCGTAAGCGATGCCATTTTCCAGTTGCTGATCATTTAAGTTCAAACCGGCAAAATGACGAGCGTTGGTGTCATCTCGGAAGCCAACATAAACTGCATCAGCACCTTGGCGAACAGCCGCTTTAAGGGCAGGCAAGCTGCCCGCAGGACAAACCAGTTGCATGTGATCTCCTACATTTGGGTATGGGCGCATCTGGGCGCTAGATCCATTTTTAACTCGCTTAATCTAAGCGGATTACCCTGTGGAGGCCTTGACAGAGATCAATTGCACTACTGAGGAGGGCTGCTTCTGAGACTCGATGGCTTATAATTAAGCATGAAACAGAGTCGGGCGTTGCTAGACAGAACAAGCAGGCGCGGTGAGGTGAAATAGAATTGTAAACTATCGATAAGCTGACACTCCGTCGGTTTGACGGAGTGTGCAGAGGTTTGCAGGATAGACTCTAGAGCAGAAGGCTTAGCGTAAAATCTCGCGCTCAGTATCTAAAGAGTACGGCAGCTCAAGAGGCTCAAGCAGCGTTTTCTCATCGCCGTCCAAATAGATACGACCGTCTCCAACTGCATCATTGAGTGCGGTCGCTAATAATTCAACGCCATACTCGCTGCGCGCCGCACTGACCACTTCACCGACTGCACTGGAATGAACCGGTGATAATAATGGCGTGCCTGCGACTGGTATTTCTTTGCTGGCTAGCTGGAAGCGGTACATGTGGCGTTTTAATTTGCCGAGATATTGCATGCGTGCCACGATTTCTTGACCGGTGTAGCAGCCTTTTTTAAAGCTCACTGCATCTAAGGCCGGTAAATTCAGCATTTGCGGAATAAATTGTTCGCGGGTGGGCATACTAACATGGCCAATACCACTGCGTATTTGCTCTAGCAACCAAGTATTTAGCGGCGCTTCTGGCAGAAGATTGAGTAAGCGTTTACGCAGGCATGAACCGTCATCAGCACTGCCCCATAGCTCGGTCAAATGCTCAGAGATACGAATAGCGATCATCTGGTTGTGATGTACCGTGCTGTTGATTTCGCGGGGTAGATCAATGCCTAGCGCCTGCAGTGCCGCATCACCTTGGTATAAACCAAAGCGACTCCAGAGCGCGCTATCATCAGTGAGCTTGGATTTAGAAAATACAGCGTACTTTTGTAGTTCGGCCAGTTGTGCGACTAAAATATCGTGATCCATCGCCAATAAATAGCCGTCATTCTCTAAAAGCACACGAAAACTTGATAACATGCGCCCCTTCGGCGTACAGCGTGCACCTAAACTACTGCGTTCATCGCTAACGTAGCCAAGGTTGCAGGTGATTTGCCCTTGTAGGAAAGATTTAGCGTCTGTGCCGCGTACGGCTAAAACGCCTTCGTGAGTTAACGGGGTAAAACTTGCACAATCAGTCATGACTGTCTCGCTTGTGAATAATGCATGCGCCTATCATAGAGGGCTAAAAGCATCTTGTCAGCGTATGCGACTTTGTTTAAATCTGTCTTATACTGAATTTACTATCTTTAGGAGTGTGTCATGTCTATCGAAACTGAAGTGAAACGTCTCTATTGGCACAGTCGTAGGGGTATGTGGGAGCTGGATCAGCTGTTGGTGCCTTTTGTTGAAGAGCGGTATTTAAAGCTCGATGAAGCCGATCGTGAGCGTTATCGTTTATTGCTCGATTGCGAAGATCAGGATATTTTTGGTTGGTGTATGCGTCGTGCTGAGCCGGATAATGCTGATTTAAAGCGTATTATTGATTTGGTTTTGGAACATGCAAAGCCTAAGTAAGCAAACTTTTCGCTGTTTTTGGCAGCCTTCCCTAAGGCTGTCACAGGCAGTGGTAGTGATATTGCTGCTGGCTGAGCTGGCCGTTGTATTGGCAGCGATTGCTTGGCTTTTAAAACTCAGTTTACTGTTGTTGCTGACTCTACAAATAGTTCAGCAGTGGCTGCAAATGCGTGATTATCAGCAGCCATCTTTGCGCAGTGGTGTGCGTCATAACGCTACTCAAGGGTGGCAGTTATGGAACGCCCAGCATGGCTGGCGCTCTGTGCAGCTGCGCGCCGACAGTATGGCAATACCTGCGCTGATTTTATTACGCTACAGATATGCCCATCAATGGTTTTATCGCAGTGCGTTGATTCCCGCTGATAGCTTGCCGCAGGACAGTCATCGCCGCCTGCGGGTGCGTTTAAAATTCAGTCGTCAGCTTTGGCGCGCGATAAAATAGTGTTTTGAGCAGGGTCTCTCAGCTCTGGGTAGTCAAGCGTGTAATGCAAACCACGGCTTTCTTTACGCTGCATGGCCGAGCGAATAATCAAATCAGCGACTAAAGCTAAGTTACGCAGCTCAATTAAGTCACGACTGACACGGTAATTGCTATAGAACTCATTAATTTCATAACGCAGTAAACGCACGCGATGCAGAGCGCGTAGCAGACGTTTATCAGTACGCACAATGCCGACGTAGTCCCACATAAAACGTCTGAGCTCATCCCAGTTATGGGTAATAATGACATCTTCATCTGAGTCTGTGACTAAGCTGGCATCCCAATGTGGCAATTGCTCAGGCGCGCTGACTTGCGCATCGTTTCGCGTAATATCTTCAGCCGCTGAGCGACCATAGACAAAGCATTCTAGCAATGAGTTGCTGGCCATGCGGTTCGCACCATGCAGTCCGGTAAAACTGGTTTCACCAATGGCATAGAGGTTGGCAAGGTCGGTATGGCCATGTTTGTCCACTACGACACCGCCGCAGGTGTAGTGAGCTGCGGGCACCACTGGGATCGGCTCTTTAGTGATATCAATCCCAAAGGTCAGGCAACGCTCATAGACAGTGGGGAAGTGCTCTTGAATAAACTCAGCTGACTGGTGGCTGATGTCTAAATATACACATTCAATGCCCAGACGCTTCATTTCATGGTCAATGGCGCGCGCCACTATATCGCGAGGTGCCAGCTCTTCGCGGCTGTCAAATCGCGCCATAAAGCGCTCGCCGTTGGGTAGCTTTAAATGGGCACCTTCACCACGTAAGGCTTCGGTAATTAAAAAGTTTTTTGCTTGTGGATGGTACAGGCAGGTGGGATGGAATTGATTGAACTCTAAATTGCCTACGCTGCAACCTGCACGCCATGCCATAGCGACGCCGTCACCGCAGGCGCTGTCTGGGTTACTGGTATATAAGTACACCTTGGCTGCGCCACCTGTGGCCAGTACGACAAAGCGCGCCGCATAGGTATCCACCTCATCAGTGGTGCGATTCAGTACATAAGCACCTAAACAGACATTGTCTTGATGACCTAACTTGTTAGCAGTAATTAAATCAACCGCTACTTGTTGCTCGATCAAGTCAATATTACTTTGCTGGCGCGCCTTGGCTAATAAAGTTGTGAAAATTGCCGCGCCAGTGGCATCCGCTGCATGAATGATGCGTCTGTGGCTGTGACCGCCTTCACGCGTCAGGTGATAGTCAAAGCTTGTTCCGTCCGCACTGCCTGAGTCATTACGAGTGAAGGGCACACCTTGCTCAATCAGCCAGTCAATAGCGCTGCGGCTATTCTCTACTGTAAAGCGCACAGCCTCTTCATTGCATAAACCGGCACCGGCAATCAGGGTGTCTTGCACGTGAGACTCAATCGTATCACTGTCATCGAGTACGCCAGCAACACCGCCTTGAGCCCAGTAAGTCGAACCGCTGGATAGATCGCCTTTGCTGAGCACGGCAATACGTAAATGCTGCGGAAGAGTTAAAGCGGTGGTTAAACCTGCGGCACCGCTGCCGATAATTAGAACGTCATATTGGTAGTAATGGCTCATTAGGGTGATCCGCTGCAAAGACGCTGGCTAGTATAACGCCGGATGGCTTTGTAAAATACTTACAAATGCTGGGAACTTTTCGATGAAGAGATGGCTCAATAATGGCATATGTCATTAAGCCGCGCGTAAATAACAGAGAAGCGTTACAGTAGAATATAAGGTTGGGTGCGTCTGTGGTGAGTCTTCTTTTGATACCAGATGCTTTACTGTCAATGTTTAATGCGGAGAACGAGTATGACGCAGACTGAATGTGTTATGAAATGTGATATTGCGAAGTGGCAGGTTGGGGACTATGCATGACGCCGGATGATGATCAGCAGCTGGTAAAGCGCGTTCAAAGTGGTGATAAACGCGCTTTTGACTTATTAGTATTAAAGTACCAGCATCGGATTTTAGGCTTAGTTGTGCGATTTGTGCACGATCCGCATGAGGCTCAAGATGTCACTCAAGAAGCGTTTATCAAGGCCTACCGCGCTTTGGCAAACTTTCGTGGCGATAGTGCTTTTTATACGTGGTTGTATCGTATTGCGATTAATACAGCGAAAAATTATCTGGTCTCACGTAATCGTCGTCCACCCAGTAGTGATGTCGATTCAGGTGATGCGGAGTTTTATGATGGCGACCATGCTTTAAAAGATATGGCTTCCCCAGAGCGCCTGATGCTACGCGATGAGATTGATGCAACGGTGCAGAAAAGTATTAAGCAATTACCAGAGGATTTACGTTGTGCGCTAACTTTACGTGAATTTGATGGTCTCAGTTATGAGGACATTGCAACAGTGATGCAGTGCCCCGTAGGTACAGTGCGTTCGCGCATTTTTCGAGCACGTGAGGCTGTTGATAAAGCCTTACGGCCCCTGCTGCAAGACGCCTAGTAGTGCGCAACGCATGCCAAGAGAGGAAGCTAAAATGAGTCAACACATCCTTAACCAGTCGCTCTCAGCACTTATTGATAATGAGGCTGAAGAGTTGGAGTTGCGTCGAGTACTGAATGCCAGCAACGATCCAGAGTTGCGCGCTACTTGGTCACGGTATCAAATTGCTCGTGCAGCGATGCATAACGAACCCTTCAGTGCACAAATCGATTTGTCTGCGAGCATTATGGCGGCGATTGACGCCGAGCCTGCACTTGTTGCTGAGCAAACAAATCATCAAGTGGATATTGTCGCGCAACCTGCTAAAGAACGCACGATGCCTTGGTTGGGTCGCTTAGCGGTGGCCGCTTCGGTCACTCTCGCAGTCTTAGGCGGTGTACGTTTTTACAATCAAGACACTGTGCAACAAGATGCGATGCTGGTGCAAAGCGAGCAACGACTGCCGGCAACCAATCAATCACAAAGCCCTGTGGTCTTAGCCAG
The DNA here is from genome assembly GCF_905120345.1 of Denitrificimonas caeni. GTDB lineage: Bacteria > Pseudomonadota > Gammaproteobacteria > Pseudomonadales > Pseudomonadaceae > Denitrificimonas > Denitrificimonas caeni_A. The sequence goes on from NZ_CAJHOA010000005.1 coordinate 228,803, forward strand.
TTACGGTACGCAAAGCGCACCGGTTGCAACGGCGCAAACAGCTTCTGAGCAAGATTTATGGTATGAGCGACGTGTGCCTAGCTATTTACGTCAACATGCTCAGCAAACCAGTGTTAATCAAGCTGAGGCGAGTCTTCCTTATGCACGAGCTGCAAGTCTAGAAGGTCAATAAGGGATGCCAGTAAAAGCCTTTTGTTCGGGTATTGCGCTGTGTATGACACTAACCAGTAGTGCCTATGCTGCGCAATCAGCCCCTGCCGAGCAGTGGTTACAACGCTTACAAAGTGCAGATGCGGTGCAAGGCTATCAAGGTACTTTTGTTTATGAACGTAAGGGTGCATTTTCGACTCATCAGATTTGGCGACAGGTCAATGCACAAGGGCAATTGCTTGAACGTTTTTTACAACTGAACGGACCCGCGCATGAAGTGGTGCGCATTGATAAGCGTGTCACCTGTGTCAGTCCAACACTGGCTGGTGAGTTGCCTGTGGTTGATATTTGGCCGGTCTCATTGGTGAAACCGCAAGACCTGCAGCAGTGGTATGACGTGCATGAGCTCGGTGAATCTAGAGTTGCCGGTCATATAGCACGCGTTTTGTTGTTTTCTCCGCGTGATCAGCATCGTTATGCCGTTGAGTTGCATATCGACCAAGCCACGGCAATTCCGTTGAAAACACTGTTGCTCAATGATCAGGGACAGCTTCTTGAGCGTTTAGAGTTTGTGCAGTTTCAGGCTTCCCCTAGTCAGACACTCACTACTGCTGAGCACGTTATAGTGACACCGAGTGCCGAGTGTTTGCCCATCACTGATGCCAATCAACTTGATGCTGACGAGGTTAGCGTGGATTGGGCTGTAGACTGGACGCCACCCGGTTTTGTCTTGCTTAAAAGTTTTTATAAACAACCGTCAGGCACTACCAGTGGCGTGCTGAGTCAGGTGTACTCTGATGGTTTAGCAAGTTTCTCAGTGTTTTTTGAAAACATAGATAACCTCGACGTTGAGGGTGGACGTCGTCAGTTAGGCCCTACTGCAGTGGTATCAAGAAAAATAGAGCAAGGTGCTAAAACCGTAATGGTGACTGTGATTGGCGAAATTCCGTTAGGTAGTGCTGAGCGAATTGCGCTGTCGATGCAGGCCGAGCAGGAACACGCTGATGATTGAAGAAATGGGCGTTGTTGTTGCTGTTGATTCAGAGGGCGTCTGGGTGGCTACCCAGCGCAAGAGTACCTGTGGTAGTTGCTCGGCCAAGGCTGCTTGTGGGCAAGGATTGCTGAACAGTTTGTCGGCAGATACTAAGCCCCATACGATCAAAGTACAGTCTGATTTGCAATTGCGCGAAGGTGATCAAGTCACCTTGGCTATTTCAGAAGAGTCACTCGTGCGCGGTGCTTTTTTGGTTTATATGCTGCCGTTATTCTTTATGTTTAGTGCTGCTTTAGGCGTGAATGCCTTGAATGCTTCAGAGCCTTGGATTATTTTTTCTGCCGCGCTGGGTTTTCTAGCTGGCGCGGTTTGGGTACGGCTTTATAGCCATCGTTATCTTGATGATGCAGCAACGCAACCGGTGGTACTCAAAGCCCAGATTGCTTTAAGTCCGCAGTTGGATATTTGATTTTAGTAGTGGAGAGTATTATGTCGCAGAAAAAAACGTCGTTGTTTATAAGTGCATGCATAACGCTGATGGTGTTGGTCATGCCCAGTGCGCAAGCGCAACTACCTGACTTTACCGCTTTGGTTGAAGAGTCTGCGCCGGCGGTTGTTAATATCAGTACGCGACAAACGGTACCCATGCAGAGCACCGCTGGTGGCTTTCATTCGCTACCTGACTTAGAAGGTTTGCCCCCTATTTTTCGTGAGTTCTTTGAACGTAGCTTGCCGATGCCACAAGCGCCACAGGGCCGCAATAAAGGTCAGCAACGTGAAGCGCAGTCGCTAGGCTCTGGCTTTATTATTTCCTCTGACGGTTATGTTCTGACCAATAATCATGTGATTGCCGATGCTGACGAAATTATTGTACGTTTGGCTGATCGCAGTGAGCTGATTGCTGAGTTAGTCGGTAGCGATCCGCGTACCGATGTGGCCTTGCTTAAAATTAAAGGTAAGGACTTGCCGGTGGTGCGCTTAGGTAAGTCAAAAGATTTGAAAGTGGGTGAGTGGGTCTTGGCGATCGGTTCACCGTTTGGTTTTGATCACTCGGTGACGGCAGGAATTGTCTCCGCTAAAGGTCGTAATCTACCGAATGATAACTATGTGCCATTTATTCAAACGGATGTGGCGATTAACCCCGGTAACTCGGGCGGACCATTATTCAATCTAAATGGTGAAGTGGTCGGTATTAACTCGCAAATTTTCACCCGCTCCGGCGGCTTTATGGGTTTGTCATTTGCCATTCCTATGGAAGTCGCTTTGGATGTTTCTGAGCAGCTTAAAAATAACGGTAAAGTTGACCGTGGCTGGTTGGGTGTGGTGATTCAAGAAGTTAACAAAGACCTTGCTGAGTCATTCGGTCTTGATAAGCCTGCTGGCGCATTGGTCGCACAGGTTCTGGAAAATGGGCCTGCCGACAAAGGCGGTTTGAAAGTGGGTGATGTCATCTTAAGCATGAATGGTCATCCGGTGGTGATGTCGGCCGATTTGCCCCATTTAGTCGGTGCAGTTAAACCCGGTAAAACTGCTGAGCTCGTAGTGATGCGTGAAGGCTCACGCAAAACCTTGAAAATGAAAGTAGGTGCATTGCCCAGCGATGGTGAGGAAATGTCCCTGACCGACAGTAAGGGCGCGGTAAGTAAAAGTAATCGCCTTGGCATGACTGTAGTTGATTTAACTGCTGAGCAGAAAAAAGCGATTGATTTGCAAGGTGGTGTAGTGATTCAAGAAGTGCACGACGGCGCGGCTGCAATGATTGGTTTGCGTCCGGGTGATGTGATTACCCATCTAAATAATCAAGTCATTGATTCTGCAAAAACCTTTACCAAAATTGCCCAAGACCTACCGAATAATCGCTCGGTATCGATGCGTGTTTTGCGTCAGGGCCGTGCTAGCTTTATAACCTTCAAATTGACGAGCTAACGGTAACGTTCAGATCGTCCTAAGTTCAACTAAAAAAGCGACCACTGAGTGTCGCTTTTTTAGTTTGTAGCGTGCCTGCAGTCCTGCTTTTTTCTGTGTTGAGTCATGGATAGATGACTTGAGCGTTATAAATCAGGTAAACTCACGGGCTATTTTCTGTTGACAGTCTGTCGACGGACTTAATTGTAGAGTGATGTTCTGTGAGTGACTTGAGTCATATCCGTAATTTTTCCATTATTGCCCATATCGACCATGGTAAATCCACTTTGGCCGACCGCTTCATTCAGATGTGCGGTGGCTTGACCGAACGCGAAATGGCGTCACAGGTCTTGGATTCGATGGATATCGAGCGTGAACGGGGCATTACTATTAAGGCGCACAGTGTGACCTTAAGCTATACCGCTCGTGACGGTCGTATCTATCAATTGAACTTTATTGATACGCCCGGCCACGTTGACTTCAGTTATGAGGTCAGTCGTTCGCTCGCTGCTTGTGAAGGCGCATTGCTTGTGGTTGATGCCGGTCAAGGTGTTGAGGCGCAGTCCGTTGCGAACTGCTATACCGCGATTGAGCAAGGCCTTGAAGTGATGCCTGTTCTAAATAAAATCGACTTGCCGCAGGCTGATCCGATTCGTGTGCAAGAAGAGATTGAGCATGTGATTGGTATCGATGCGACCGATGCCGTGACCTGTAGTGCGAAAACAGGCTTGGGCGTTGATGAAGTGCTTGAGCGTTTAGTTAAAGTGATTCCACCGCCAGTCGGTGAGATTGATGCGCCGCTGCAAGCGCTGATTATTGACTCTTGGTTTGATAACTATCTGGGCGTTGTCTCTTTGGTACGGGTAAAGCATGGCCGTATTAAGAAAGGCGATAAAGTCTTGGTTAAATCAACTGGGCGCATGCACCTAGTGGATAGTGTTGGTGTGTTTAATCCAAAACACACCCAGACGGTTGATCTTAAAGCTGGCGAAGTAGGCTTTATTATTGCCGGTATTAAAGATATTCAAGGCGCGCCAGTGGGCGATACCTTAACCCTGTCAACCACCCCTGATGTGGATATGTTGCCGGGCTTTAAACGAGTACAGCCACAGGTGTATGCGGGTTTATTCCCGGTTAGTTCAGAAGATTTTGAAGACTTCCGTGATGCACTGGAAAAACTCACGCTCAACGACGCAGCCTTGCAGTACCAGCCAGAAAGCTCTGAAGCCTTGGGCTTTGGTTTCCGTATCGGTTTTCTCGGTATGCTGCATATGGAAATTATTCAAGAGCGTTTGGAGCGTGAATACGATCTTGATTTAATCACCACAGCACCGACGGTAATTTTCGAAGTCGTGTTGAAAAATGGCGATATTGTTTACGTGGATAACCCTTCACGTATGCCTGATCCATCAAGTATTGAAGAAATGCGCGAGCCGATTGTTAAGGCCACCATTTTAGTGCCGCAAGAGCATCTCGGTAACGTGATTACCCTGTGTATTGAAAAACGTGGCGTACAAATAGATATGCATTTCTTAGGCAGCCAAGTCCAAGTGGTCTATGATTTACCTATGAACGAAGTGGTTCTGGATTTCTTTGACCGCCTAAAATCGGTCAGTCGTGGCTATGCCTCACTGGATTACAGCTTTGATCGTTACCAAGTCGCTCAGTTGTCACGTTTGGATGTGTTAATTAACGGTGAGCGTGTTGATGCGTTAGCCTTGATTGTGCACCGTGATAAGGCTGCATCGAAAGGCCGAGCATTGGCTGAGAAAATGAAAGAGCTGATTCCACGACAAATGTACGATGTGGCCATTCAAGCGGCACTGGGTGGGCAAATTGTGGCACGAACCTCGGTTAAGGCGTTGCGTAAAAACGTTTTAGCTAAGTGCTATGGCGGTGACGTGAGTCGTAAGCGTAAACTGTTAGAGAAGCAAAAAGCGGGTAAGAAAAGGATGAAGCAAGTGGGTAATGTGGAAATTCCACAAGAAGCCTTCCTTGCAGTACTCAGAGTGGATGATTAACCCATGACATTTAATTTCCCATTAATATTAGCAGTCGCTGTTGCTGTTTCTGGCTTATTAGCCTTATTGGATGTGGTGTATTTTGCACCGCGCCGCCGTGCAGCGATTGCTCAATATGAAAAAGAGGCAGTGGCGTATAATTCTGAAGTGCGCGAGCGCTTAGAGAAAGAACCGGTACTGATTGAGTATGGCAAATCATTTTTCCCCGTCTTGGCGGTGGTTTTTGTTTTGCGCTCATTTATCGTTGAGCCCTTTCAGATTCCCTCGGGATCGATGATACCAACCCTTGAAGTGGGCGATTTTATTCTGGTTAATAAGTTTGCCTATGGTATCCGTCTGCCGGTGATTGATGAGAAGATTATTGAGATCAGTGATCCGAAGCGTGGCGATGTGATGGTGTTTAAATACCCTGAAGATACACGTATCAATTACATTAAGCGTGTGGTTGGCTTGCCGGGTGATATCATCACCTATACCAATGAAAAGCGTATTCTAATTAACGGTAAGCCTGTTGCTGAAACCTTCTTAGGTGAAGAGCCAGGCAGTCTGGGTAGTGCACGTTTATATACCGAACAGTTGGGCGAGCAGGAGCATTATATTCGTAAAGAAATGCGCCGTCGAACTGAGCCGACGCGTGAGTGGCGTGTTCCCGCTGGTCATTACTTTATGATGGGTGATAACCGCGATAACTCAAAAGACAGCCGTTACTGGGATGATCCAAGCATACCTTTTGAGCTGCAAGGGATGGTTCCAGATGAGTATATTGTCGGTAAAGCTTTTGCAATTTGGCTGACATGGGCCGATCCTAAGTTCAGTGCATTGCCGAGCTTGAGTCGTGCAGGATTAATCCACTAAAGAATTTAAACCTGCGTTATACACTGACAGAGCTGATGCATAGACCTATTAAAGTGCACAGTCATTAATGAAAAGCCGAGGTTGCTATGCATCAAGTTCGTGCACAAAGGGGCGTGTCATTTTTTACTGGTCTAGTGATTTTGGCCTTGCTTGGTTTTTTTGCTAGTGCTGCTTTTAAGTTGATTCCGCACTACATTGATAATGCCACGTTAGATAAGGCCATTATCGCTGCTGACAGCTCTATCGGAGATAGCATTGATAGCACTGCTGACCTGTACAGCTATATCAGTAAAACGATACTGGCCAATAATATTCGCGACTTGAAAGTGGATGATATTATTCAGATCACGCAAGCCAATAATGAATTTTTAGTGCACCTTAACTATGAGAGACGCGAGCCTCTTATTAAGAATATTAATTTGGTGGTAACTTTTGACAAAAAATATCGAGTGCGTGCCCGGTGAGTGATTTATTACTGGTTTTACAGCGAAAAATTGGTTACACCTTTAAAGATGGCGGATTGTTAACTTTAGCGCTGACCCACCGCAGTTTTGCTGGGCGCAATAATGAGCGCTTAGAGTTTTTAGGTGATGCTATTTTAAACTTTGTTGCCGGTGAGGCATTGTTTCATCACTTTCCACAAGCGAAAGAGGGGCAGCTGTCACGGCTGCGCTCTCGTTTGGTTAAAGGTGAAACTTTAGCCGTATTAGCGCGAGGTTTTGGTTTGGGCGAATATCTACGCTTAGGCTCAGGTGAGTTGAAAAGTGGTGGTTTTCGCCGCGATTCAATTCTAGCCGATACGACTGAAGCCATTATTGGCGCGATTTATTTAGACTCAGGTATGGAAGTGGCGCGTGAGCGCGTCTTAGCTTGGCTTGAGCAACATTTTTCTGAGCTGACACTGGTGGATACCAACAAGGATCCCAAAACTCGGCTGCAAGAATTTTTACAATCACGTGGTAGCGATTTACCGTTGTATGACGTGGTTGATATTCAGGGCGAGCCGCATTGCCGCATCTTTTTTGTGGAATGCCAGGTCAGCTTACTTAATGAAAAAACCCGCGGTCAGGGTGCAAGTCGACGTATCGCCGAACAAGTGGCAGCGACTTTAGCACTGGTGGCATTGGGCATAGAGAGTAATCATCAGCATGACTGAACAAGTAACCCGCTGTGGCTATGTTGCCGTAGTTGGCCGCCCCAACGTGGGTAAATCAACACTGGTCAACCATATTCTTGGCCAGAAATTAGCGATCACTTCGCGTAAACCACAGACCACTCGTCACAATATGCTCGGAATTAAAACCGAAGGCGCTGTGCAAGCGGTATATGTGGACACCCCAGGCTTACATATGGGTGGCAAAACGGCGCTGAACCGCTATATGAACCGCAGTGCTTTAACCGCACTGAAAGATATTGATGTGGCCATTTTTGTGGTCGATCGTATGCGCTGGACCGAAGAAGATGAAATGGTTTTCGAGCGTATTCAGTATCTGACTTGTCCGCTGATTATTGCAGTGAATAAAGCCGATCGCTTAGAAGATAAAAGCCAGCTATTGGCGCATCTTGAGTGGCTTTCTCAGAAATTACCCAATGCACAGATTGTGCCGATATCGGCATTGCACGGTCATAATCTTGAGGCACTTGAGGGTTTAGTCAGCGGCTTTTTACCAGAAAGTGAGCATTTCTTTCCTGAAGATCAAATCACTGACCGCTCCAGCCGCTTTTTGGCCGCTGAATTGGTCCGTGAAAAAATTATGCGTCAATTGGGTGCGGAATTGCCGTACCAGATCAATGTGGAAATTGAAGAGTTTAAGCAAGAAGGACGCATTTTACATATCCATGCGCTGATCTTAGTTGAGCGTGATGGCCAGAAGAAAATCATTATTGGTGATAAAGGCGAGCGTATTAAGCGAATCGGCCAAGAAGCCCGTAAAGATATGGAAACCATGTTTGGCTCGAAGATTATGCTGAACTTGTGGGTTAAAGTTAAAAGTGGTTGGTCTGATGATGAGCGCGCCTTGCGCTCATTGGGTTATCAAGAGTATTGAAACCTATCAAGCATGCGCTCTGTTCTGGAGCGTATGCTGCTTAGAGGCTCAATTATGCAGTCATCGTTAGCCTTTATTCTGCACAGTCGCCCCTACAAAGAAACCAGTGCGTTAATGGATGTGTTTACTCCTGACGGACGCTTGCGAGCCATTTTACGTGGTGCGCGCGGTAAGCTAGGGAGCGTGGCACGGCCTTTTTCTGTCTTGGATATTGAGTTACGTGGCCGTACGGAATTAAAAACTATCAGCCGTATTGAGCCTGCTGGCGAGTTTAATTTCTTGCAGGGGCAGGCATTATTTTGTGCCTTGTATCTTAATGAACTCTTGGTGCGCTTATTGCCGCTCAATGATCCGCATCCTGTACTTTTTGATCACTATGCTCTAACAGTGCAAGGTCTGGCCCATGCTTTACCGGTTGAGCCTTTGTTACGTACTTTTGAGTGGCGGCTGCTTGAGCAATTGGGCTATGGCTTTTCATTTGAGCGGGATAGTGCAGGGCAGGCATTGCAGGCGCAAATGTTGTATCGTCTAGTTCCCGACACTGGCTTTGTAGCGGTGTCGATGTTGCAGCCGGGTGTTTTTTTAGGTGCTGATATTTTGGCGTTAACAGCGGTTGACTGGCAACAAGCAAGTGTTTTACATACGGCTAAGCGTTTAATGCGTCAGGCGTTGGCTGCTCATTTAGGTGGACGTCCGCTGATGAGTCGTGAATTGTTTTTAGCACAAAAAGGGTCTGTGTGATGAATTTAAATAAGCGTATTTTGTTAGGTGTCAATATTGATCATATTGCGACTGTGCGTCAGGCGCGCGGTACGCGTTATCCTGATCCGGTCAAGGCGGCGCTTGATGCTGAGCAAGCTGGTGCCGATGGTATTACCGTGCATTTGCGTGAGGATCGTCGTCATATTCAGGATCGAGATATACGGGTGTTGCGTGAGGTGATGCAGACCCCGATGAATTTTGAGATGGGTGTGACTGAGGCGATGTTAGTCTTGGCTGAAGAGATTCGTCCTGAGCATGCCTGCTTTGTACCTGAGACCCGAGCTGAACTGACCACTGAAGGTGGCTTGGATGTGGTGGCACAGGAAGCACGTATTGCCAGTGCCGTGGAGCGTTTACAAGCGGTGGGCTGTGATGTGTCGTTGTTTATTGATGCCGATGAACAACAGATTCTGGCGGCCAAGCGCGTCGGTGCGACGACGATTGAACTGCACACCGGACATTACTCGGACGCAGTAACACCGGCTGAGCAGCTCGAGCAGTTAGACTTGATTCGTAAAGCGGCCGCTTTTGCTTTAAAGCAAGGGTTAGTGGTGAATGCAGGACATGGTTTGAATTATCATAATGCGGAGCCAATTGCCGCGATTCCTGGGATTAATGAGCTTAATATCGGTCATGCAATTATTGCTCACGCCCTGTTTGTTGGCTTACCAGCAGCCGTTGCTGAAATGAAAGCCTTAATTGTCGCTGCCGCTGTCCGCGGTTAAACCATATGCCTGTGGCGGCTCAGATCTGTAGCACCCCACAGGCATAAACACCCCGCACACGCCTGCTAAATAGTGTTACTCCTGGGCTTTTTAGTCCATGCGAGCCATGTCTGCGACGGCAGCCTTCTAGCCTTAAATAACTCTACACATCTGCGCCCCATGTGACCGCTCCGATACGCGCTTACTCACACGTCAGGCTTTACTTATGCATGGTTTATACGGATCATATGCGATAGGTCTACAGTGATATACGAGGAGCTTGCTTGAAGACTTATCATGCCCAACTCTATTACGACGCTTCCTGCGGTTTATGCCAAAAGGAAATCGAACATCTACGACCTCGTTTAGAGCCTAACGTTAAGTTGGTCGATATTAGCGCTGAAAATTTTCAGACACCAGAAGGCTACACCCTTGAAGACTTATTGACTCGTATTCATTTTTTTGATGGACAGACTATGCATATTGGCTTCAACGCTACCTTGGCCTATTGGCGTGTGGCGGGGTTGAATAAAACAGTCGTCTTGCTAAGCCTGCCCGGAATAAGTCATATAGGTAACCTGCTTTATAACGTTTGGGCTCAATGGCGGCGCAAAAACTCAAGCAGTTGCAAAGTCAGTTGACTGATATTTTTGCGAGGTATGCTGTTCTAGTGGCACTTGGCGGCTGTGTCACCCCTATGGGGTTGCGCAATAGCGTAGCTCTCTACTGCTAACCAGTGCGAGCAATTGCCCGCACTGGTTAAGTCGCAGATGGGTATCCGCTATTAAGACCAACTTCGACGGCTGGTGAGCGAGCCGGATTTGCTGCTCTCATCTTTGTACGGGGTAGGATGGAGCATGTCTTCTGGGCGCACCCATTCGCTAAACTGCTCGTCAGTCACAAGCCCTAGTTCAAGCGCTGCCGCACGTAGAGTGAGATTTTCTTCGTAAGCTTTTTTAGCAATTTTTGCAGCATTGTCATAACCAATATGACGATTCAGCGCAGTCACTAACATCAGGCCGTTTTCTAAGTGGTCAGCCATTTGCTGCTCATTGGCCTGCATGCCTTCCACGCAATGCTCTTGGAAGTTGCGGCAACCATCCGCCATTAACTCAATCGACTCAAGAATATTGTGAATAATGACCGGCTTAAATACGTTGAGCTGTAAGTGACCGTGACTGGCTGCGATATTGATGGTGACATCATTACCCATCACTTGGCAGGCCAGCATTGACAGTGCTTCACACTGCGTTGGATTCACTTTACCAGGCATAATTGAGCTGCCGGGTTCGTTAGTCGGTAAGAGTACTTCTGCTAAGCCTGCACGAGGACCAGAGCCAAGCAAACGTAAATCGTTGGCAATTTTCATTAGCGCCACGGCTAAGGTTTTTAATGCGCCTGATAAGCTTACCAGCGCTTCATGACCTGCCAGCGCAGCAAATTTATTGGGTGCCGAAGTGAGCTGTAACTTAGTCGCTGAGGCAAGTTCGCGAGCAATATTCTCGGCAAAGTTTGCATTAGCATTAAGACCGGTACCTACCGCAGTACCACCTTGTGCGAGCTGGCCCACGATTGGCAACGTTGCTTCAATAGCATGGGTCGCATAATCCAATTGCGCAACAAAAGCGGACAACTCTTGGCCAAAGGTTATCGGAGTTGCATCCATCATATGGGTGCGGCCCGTTTTCACTAAATTAGCGTAACGCTTGGCTTGTTTATGCAAACCATCACGTAGCATTTTTAAAGCAGGAAATAAATCGTGTTCAACCGCTTGTAGTGCCGCAATATGCATTGCCGTCGGGAAACAGTCGTTGGAGCTTTGCGCACGGTTCACGTGGTCGTTAGGGTGCACTGGAGATTTACCACCGCGGCCTTGACCAGCGATCTCATTGGCACGACCAGCAATCACTTCGTTGACGTTCATGTTGCTTTGCGTGCCGCTGCCCGTCTGCCAAACCACTAGGGGAAAGTGTTCATCAAGTGTGCCACTAATGACTTCATCAGCCGCTTGCTCGATCAGTGTGGCAATATCTTCGGGCAGTTCGCCTAAACGAGCGTTGACTCGCGCTGCAGCTTTTTTAACCTGAGCTAAAGCATGTATTAGAGCCAGCGGCATTGGCTGTGAGCCAATTGCAAAGTTTTCTTTAGAGCGCTGTGTTTGCGCGCCCCAATAGGCATTAGCGGGAACTTCAATGGCACCTAGACTATCGGTTTCTGTACGGGACATAACAAATCTCCAACGATGTAGTGAGGGTTATTCTTCTTCCTTACGTTCCGCTTCCTCCATTTCTTCATTGTGTTTACGCATTAATTCTAGCTTTTCCTTGCTGATGGGCATTTTGTCCGCGGTATTGCGCAGTCTGAGTAGACCGGCAACCACTGAGCCAAGTACCAGAGCGATTAATAACCAAATATACCAAGGCATGTAAACCTCCAAAGCTCTATTAATGAGAATCTGACTCATGAGTCTCATGAGTAATTATGCTACATCTTTATTACCCATACCGCTATGGGACACTTATGCTACTGATATTAATAATATAATTGATGTTGTCATACTGTTAGGTAATGTAGGTTTATTTAATATGATCTTTCTTTACTAGAAAAATACAGTAATAGTAAAGTCGATAAGACAGTTTGCTTAGAGGAAGGCTACAATGCTGCAGCATTTTATTGATACGAGACTCAAGACATGACTAGTCCCATTATTGTTGCCTTAGATTTTTCCAGTGAAGCCGAAGCTTTAGCGCTTGCTGCACGTTTAAATCCTCAGCAGTGCCGCCTTAAAGTCGGTAAAGAACTGTTTACTCGCTGCGGACCTAAAGTGGTAGAGGGTTTGCATGCATTGGGTTTTGATGTGTTTTTAGACCTTAAGTTTCATGATATTCCCAATACCACAGCCATGGCAGTAAAAGCTGCGGCTGAGTTGGGTGTTTGGATGGTCAATGTGCATTGCTCCGGTGGCTTAAAAATGATGCAAGCCTGCCGCGAAGTCCTTGATCAGCGCCATGCGGCTAAACCCTTATTAATTGGTGTAACAGTACTGACCAGCATGGAGCAATCAGACTTAGCTGGGATCGGTTTAGATGTCACCCCGGAGCAGCAAGTATTACGTTTAGCACGTTTAGCCGAGCAAGCGGGTTTAGATGGTTTAGTTTGTTCCGCGCAAGAAGCCAGTCTACTGAAAAAACAATGGCCTGCTGGACAGTTGGTCACCCCAGGTATTCGTCCTGCCGGCAGTGCGCAAAATGATCAAAAACGTATTTTGACCCCAGTACAAGCGATGCAGGCCGGTTCGGACTATTTGGTCATTGGTCGTCCAATCACCCAAGCCGCCGATCCAGCACAAGCGCTGAACGATATTTGGGCGGATCTGGCATAAGCAATCCTATCTAAGAACGTCTGGTCCTTTTCTTGCATTGATACAGTAGTTATAGACTCTATCGGTGCTTGAGAAGAGCGGGTGACGCATACATATATTTTACCGCGATGACATACAAACGTCTTCCATTTATAATTGCTTATCATGCGCAGTGATAGTGCTGTGCCTGTTCGCTGAGCTGACTAGAATCAACACCTACAGAAAATAATAACTGAGGGTGTTGCTGATGACGTTAACAGGACGAGTTGCACTAGTGACCGGCGCTTCTAGAGGTATTGGTCGTGCTACAGCACTGGCCTTTGCTGAGCAAGGTCTTAAGGTCGTGGTTGCCGATATCAATGCAGAAGGTGCCGCAGAAACAGTGCAGTTGATTACTGATGCGGGCGGCTCGGCGCTGTTTGTCAGTTGTGATGTGCGCGATGAGCAGCAGGTTAAACATCTGCTCACGACCACGGTTGAGACGTATGGCAGCCTAGACTACGCTTTTAATAATGCCGGTATTGAGATGGAAAACCAGCGCTTGCATGAAGGTTCGATGCATTCCTTTGAGATGATTATGGATGTTAACGTCAAGGGTGTTTGGTTGTGCATGAAGTATCAGTTACAACAGATGTTGCTGCAAGGCGGCGGAGCTATTGTTAATGCTGCTTCGGTTGCGGCCTTAGGTGCTGCGCCGAAAATGGCGGCCTATGCTGCGTCTAAACATGCAGTGTTAGGTCTAACCCGCACCGCCGCTGTTGAATATGCACGTAAAAATATTCGGGTCAATGCGGTATGCCCAGCGGTGATTGATACGGCTATGTATCAGCGTGTCTGTGAAATGGATCCTGCATCAGCCCAGCGTATCCCGCAGCTGCATCCGATGGGGCGTGTGGGGCATGTTGAGGAAGTGGCGGCGGCAGTGATGTATTTGTGCAGTGATGGTGCAGGCTTTACCACCGGGCATGCGTTAACGGTTGATGGCGGTATGACTGCTATTTAAACGCGCTAATAATGCGCTCAGCGATGATCTGGCTGAGCGCATTGAGTTGCTTTAGCTGTTGCTTTTCCAGTTTTGCGGCAGGTTAATAAAATCAACCATCTCACGTAAGCGACCGTGATCGCGACCATTAAAGACAAACTCTAAACGGTGCTGATTACAGAACTCAGGCTCATTATGTTTTTCAGCACAGTAGGGTGTCTGGCTATAACCGTCTTTCACACACAGGTCTAAGAACTCTTTATGTAGCGTTTCCAGTGCTGCACCATTGAGTGGATGATTCATGCGCACGACAAATTTATTTTGAAACCAGCGAGTGGAGTGAAAGTTGCGATAGAAACGCGCAATCTCTAGTCCCGCCTCGGTAGGCGTGCGAACTTGGCGCATTAAACGTAAATCACTCGGCAAGATATACGCTTTATCAGCCAGTTCTTCCCGCATAAACTCCAAGGCTTTATCCCAATAAGTACCACCTTCTTGGTCCAGAAGGACAACCGGTACCAGTGGGCTTTTCCCCGTTTGGATCAGCGTCAGTACTTCCAAAGCCTCATCCAGCGTGCCAAAACCACCCGGACAAAGGACGAGGGCGTCTGCTTCCTTAACGAAAAATAGCTTACGTAAGAAGAAAAAGTGGAACGACAATAAGTTGCCGCTGCCATTCACTGTTTCATTGGCACCTTGCTCAAAGGGCAGAGCGATATTGAAACCTAGGCTGTTTTCCAAGCCTGCGCCTTCGTGTGCCGCCGCCATAATACCGCCGCCAGCACCGGTAATGACCATCAAGTTATGGCGCGCTAAAATTTCTCCCAGCTCTTTGGCTTGTTGATACAAGGGGTGGTCTGGCTCAGTGCGCGCCGAACCAAACACAGTCACCTTGCGGCGGCGTTTAAAGCGTTCCAGTAAACTGAAGGAGGCCTCCATTTCGCGTAGGGTCTGCATCATTATTTTTGCATCCCAACGGTTCCGATCATCCTCCGCCATACGCGCTACGGTTAGCATCATCTCGCGATACAACTCAAGATTAGTGCTGGTAGGCGGCACTGCCATCCTCAGCAGTTCATCAACTTTACTGTCTAAATTGATGCTGCTGACTTGATACTGACGCGCTAAATAATCATCATTCTGAAACGACATAACAACTCCTTATAGAGCAATACGGTCACCTAATTCTGGGATATTGACATCCCAATCCAAGCGTTTTTTAAATTCGCTTTGTAGGATCTGCATTTTTTCCAATTCGCCATGAATTAAATGTAATTCTGGACGGTCCTCAAAATTGCTGGCCCATTCGATTAATTGAGATTGGCCAGCATGCGCCGAGAAGCCGCCTAAGGTATGCACATGTGCGCCGACCATAATATCTTCACGGAAGACACGCACGCTTTTGGCGCCATCGACAATGGCACGGCCAGTGGTACCGCGGGCTTGGAAACCGGTAAAAATCAAATGGCAATCCTTACGCCATAGGTTGTGTTTGAAGTGATGGACAATACGCCCGCCATTACACATGCCGCTACCTGCCACAATGATTGCGCCACTTTTGACTTGGTTAATCGCCATCGACTCTTCAGGTGACGGTGTCATCTGCAGAATCGGTAGCCAGTCTTTTTCTGATTTAATGTTGTACTTGACGAGCATATCTCGATGGTATTGATCAAACTCATCTCGATGGCGGAAGTAAATATTATTGGCGCGAATTGCCATCGGGCTATCTAAAAATACCGTATGTTGCGGCAAACGGCCTTCCTGATAAAAACGACCTAGATGGAATAAAATATCTTGGGTGCGACCGACAGAAAACGCCGGAATCATCACATTGCCGCCGTCTTTTTCCGCTTGCTCAAGAATCGCTACCAACTCATCAAGGGTGTCTTCACTGCAGCGGTGATCACGGTCGCCATAGGTTGACTCAAGCAGCAAAACATCGGCTTTCTTAACCACCGATGGGTTTTTCATGAGCGGTGAGCAAGTGCTGCCTAAGTCGCCTGAAAAGACTAAAGTGCGCACGCTGTTATTCGGCTCATTGAACTGTAACTCGACAATTGCAGAGCCAATAATATGACCGGCATCGTAGAAGGTGACATGGACACCCGGTACGATCTCAACGCTTTCTTCGTAGTTGACTGGTTCACGTTGTTTAAGAACACGTTGAGCATCTGAGCTGACATAGATCGGTTTAATGGCTGGTTTGCCTTTACGGGCACGCCAGCGGTTTTCCCACTCCGTATCCTTTTCTTGGATATGCGCGGCATCGAGTAGCATCAGCTCTAATAATTCAGAGGTTGCATCGGTTGCATAAATCGGTCCGCGAAAGCCTTCTGCTACTAAACGCGGTAACATACCGCAATGATCAATGTGAGCATGGGATATCACCACAGCATCAATATGCTCTGGATTGAAGGCGAAAGGCGAGCGGTTGCCGTTATCGTTTTCTTCGTGATTACCTTGTTGCATACCGCATTCAAGTAGAATCTTCTTCTTATCAAAGGTTTCGATCAAATAACACGAGCCAGTTACTTGTTGAATTGCACCGAGAAAATTGAGTAAGGCCATGATATTTCCTTTTTGGCTGTGTGAATTGAGTATTACAGGGTGAGCTGTGATTGATGGTTATCATGATAACCTTATCGAGCTGTCTTTAAACTGCACCACATTCGAGTTTATGGAGTATTACTATGCATCAAATTTTGCCGAGCCTAGCTGACTTAAATGAGCATGCTAAAACTGAGCCAGTGTTTGCGCAATGGCAAAAGGGCTATGGCCCCATCCAGCACACAGCAGAAACTCAAGCTGCAGTATATCGTCTTGCCCACCAACTCGTACAAGCGGGTATACAGCCTGATTTGGCCAGTGTATATAGCAAGTTCTGTGCGTTAGATAAAATCACTGCGGCGGGTATGTCGTTAGTGGTGCATATGACCTATGCACGTAAAGTACATTTAGATGGTAGCGATTTAAGCGCTGATGAGTTTAAAGTGCAGCCTGAAGGGCACACCGGTGGTGCTTTAAATATGGTTCCAGGTTATGCCGCATACATGGCGCTGAATGCTCTGACCGGCGAAACCCGTGGTTGGCTCATGGGGCAGGGCCATAGTGTTGCAGCTATTGAGGCGCTGAACGTACTCTTAGGTAACTTGCATCCTGAGCAAGAGCAAGCCTATGGCAATGGTGAAGAAGGCATCAATCGCTTATTAAATGATTTTTACGGTTATGCGATTGCCTCTGATGGTTCCATGGCTGCGCCGCTGGGCAGTCACGTTAACCCCCATACCGCAGGTGGTATTATTGAGGGTGGCTATTTAGGCTTTGCTGAGTTGCAATATGCGCATATGCCGTTGCCCGGTGAAAAGTTGGTCGCCTTTTTATCAGATGGCGCCGCAGAAGAACAACGCGGTAGCGATTGGATTCCCCGCTGGTGGCGCGCTGAAGATAGTGGCGCAGCCATGCCAATTATGATTGCTAATGGCCGTCGGATTGAACAGCGAACAGAGCTGGGCACCTTGGAAGGTTTAAAAGGCTTCCAGCGCCATTTGCGCGGCTGTGGTTTTGATCCGATTGAGTTTGATGGTCGTGATCCAGCCGCCTTTGTTTGTACGATCTGGGAAATGGAGCAACGCTTAGAGCGTCGGGTACAAGAAAAAGATAGCGGCATTTTGTCCTACCCGTTACCGATTCCGTACGGCATTGCCGAAACTGTTAAAGGTTTTGGTTTTTATGGTGCTGATGAAAATAAAGCACACAACTTACCTTTGCCGGGTAATCCACACGTGGATGCCCATTCACGCGAGCTGTTTAATCAACATATTAAGCCGTTGTATGTGTCCCCTGAGGATATGCGCGAGGCTTTAGCACTGCTTAATACCCATAAAGCGCAAGACCGTCTACTTGAGCGTGACAATCCCTTAGCCAATCGTCATCCGCAAACGCCAGTGCAGCCCGAGTTGCATTACCGTGATGATGCCTGCTCAACCATGACGGCTCTCGATCGTTACTTTGTTGATCTGGTTGCCGCCAATCCAGACTTACGTCCACGCGTGGGTAACCCTGATGAACTGGCCAGTAACCGTTTAACTGAGGTGCTAAAAACCTTACGTCACCGTGTCTGTGAGCCAGAAAGTGATTTAGAAGCCATTGATGGCAAAATTATTACTGCGCTGAATGAAGAAGCTGTGGTTTCGGCATGTTTAGCCAATCAATCGGGCTTAAATCTTGTCGCCAGTTACGAAGCGTTTTGTGTAAAAATGCTCGGTGCGGTGCGTCAGAGTTTGATTTATTCGCGTCAGCAAAAAGAAGTTGGTCGTCCAGCAGGTTGGTTAGGCTGGCCGTTAGTCGCCACTTCACACACCTGGGAAAATGGTAAAAACCAGCAATCGCACCAAGACACTACGTTCTGTGAAGCGATGCTGGCAGAGATGAATGATGTCTCTCGGGTGTTATTCCCTGCTGACTACAACAGCATGTTGGCGCTATTGCCACAGGTTTACAGTGCGCGTGGGCAAATTGCCTGCATTGTTGCGGCTAAACGCGAGCGTCCAGCTTACTTCAGCCAAGCACAAGCTGAACAATTGGCCCGCGATGGCGCCATCGTGGTGAAAGAGGTTGAGGGTAAGGATCCGTTACTGCTGATCGCCAATGGTAGTTATCAATTGGAGCAAGTACTGCGTGCTGCGCAGCGTTTAGAAGAAGCAGAAATGGGTTATCGCGTGGTTTACTTACAAGAGCCTGGACGTTTCCGCGCGCCACGTGACCGTTGGGAGCTGGAAAGCCTCGCCAGTGATGAATTGGTTGAGCGGTTATTCCCTGATCGTTTCCGTATGCGTGTGCTATTGACACACATGCGTCCAGAAGTGATTCGTGGTCATTTATGGACGATTTTACCCAATGCCAACAGCACCTATGTTTTGGGCTATCGTAACCGTGGCGGTACCTTGGATGAGTTCGGTATGCAGTTTGTTAACCGTGCTTGTTGGGGGAATGTCTTGGCCGCCTGTGCGCGTTTACAAGACTTACCACGTACAGCCTTACTGACCATCGAAGAAGCGGCGGCGGTTGCTGGTAAAGGTGATCCACAGATTCTGCGTTAAGGTGTGCCACTTAACCTTGATCAGTCACTCACAAAGGCTTTATCGACGTATTGGTCAAGTCTTTGTGAGTTAATATCTGGCTTAAAAAATGGCACAGCGCTTACTATGATCGCTGTGCAACAGCGCTCCTGCCAGCATGCAAGCAGGTGATAGTCTGTGTGCGGATTCTGCGCAGCCACCCACACTGTAAACATTAAGGAGAATTAAACATGGCTGGTTTGATTTTCCCTTGGCGGGCCGGTAACCAATTTAAACTGTTGATTGATGGTCCTGCGTTTTTTTCAGATTGGCTGGCGCGAGTCGAATCTGCACGCGAACAGATTGATGTTGAATTGTATCTGGTCCGTAGTGGTGAGAGTGCCGATCATGTTGAAGCAGTACTGATCGCCGCGGTGCAACGTGGCGTGCGCGTGCGTTGTCTATTTGATAGCTTTGGCAGCCGCCATTTCAAACATTCGCAGCGTCAACGTTGGCTTGATGCGGGTATTGAATTGCGTTTTTACAATCCTCTGCGTTGGACTCGGGGGCTGCAAAACTTCTACCGTGACCATCGTAAATTACTACTGATTGATCAACAGCTGGCGTATGTTGGTGGCGCCGGTTTAACCGATCATTTTTGGCAGCCAGGCGCTGAGCATAGCCTGTGGCATGAAGTTATGGTGCGTGTCCAAGGCCCGGTTATTAGCGACTGGCAAGCCTTATTTGATTACCAGTGGCACAGTTGTCTTGAACGCTTTTTTTGGCAACAAAATAATAGCCCTCGACCAACAGCCATCCAGGATATACCTGCCTTGCCTTTTGCGAATATCGGCAAAGCTCGCGTTGCCTATGCGGCTTCGACCCAGCACCGCGATATCCAAAAATCATTACTGCGTAGCATCAAAGGTGCGCACCAGACCGTTTGGCTGGCCACCCCTTATTTTCTACCCACTTGGGCCGTGCGCCGAGCATTACGCAAAGCGGCCGTGCGCGGCGTCGATGTACGCTTGTTATTAACCAGCCGTAACACTGATTTACCTGCAGTACGCTGGGCAGGGCAGCGTTATTACCCCGCACTATTACGCAAAGGTGTACGCATTTTTGAATACCAACCGCGCTTTTTACATTTAAAAATGGTCATGGTCGACAGCTGGGTGAGCATTGGCTCGTGCAATTTTGATCATTGGAATTTGCGTTTTAACCTTGAAGGTAACCTTGAAGCGCGTGATGTTGGTCTGCTTGAGCAAGTACGTCATAGCTTTCAAAATGACTTCCAAGACAGCCTCGAAATCACCGAAGAACTCTGGCAGCAACGACCGCTACTCGAGCGCACTCGCCAACGCCTGTGGGGTTGGATGGATCGCTTGGTGATTAACTTTTTGGATAAGAGAAAGTGATGTAAAACTTTTCTTTTGGTTCATGGTTTGCTTGATAAATCAGGAATAACTAAACATAGCAGCGCAAAGTACCAGTGACTGACAGCCTAAGCTTGCACTGGTTTTCTTTGAAGGGTTATATTTGAAATCCAGACAATATAGAAATTAATCTAAGTCTAAGCCTGCAATCACTCCGCGTCTTGCGAGTGACCGTAACTGTTCTGGATCACAGAACTCAGATAACACCTTAGCGGTATGCTCGCCTAGCAAGGGTGGTGGCTGTTGGTAGTTAATAGGCGTGCCGGATAGCTTAATTGGCGATGCAATCATCTTGAAATCAGGGTTAAGTGGGTGATTAATCGACACCAACATTTCCCGTGCTTGCACCTGTGGTTCCTGTAGTGCTTGCTCAATGCTATTAATCATCCCAACCGGAACTTTGGCTTGATGGATGTGTTGCACCCAATGCTCTGCATCCTTAGTTAAAAAGTGTTGAGCCAGCAAAGGGATCAAGGTGGCTCGATGTTTAACTCTGTCTTGGTTACGCAGGTAGTCAGAGTTATCCAGTAAGTGCGGCAGTTGAATGGCATGGCAGAGTTCGTGAAATTGCTGATCATTACCACAAGCAATAATAAACTCGGTATTTTTAGCTTTAAACGTTTGGTACGGGACAATATTAGGATGACTATTGCCAGAGCGTATGGGAGATTTTCCGCTGGTTAAATAATTCATACCTTGATTGGCTAAGCCAGCAATTTGCACATCCAGCAACGCAAGATCGATATGCTGGCCTAAACCGGTTTGATGACGGGACAGTAGTGCAGCTTGAATTGCGATGGTGGCGTACAGCCCGGTTTGAATATCCACTACAGCTACACCGACTTTTTGAGCGCCGCTATTGGGCACGTGATCACTTTCACCGGTAATACTCATCAAGCCTGATAAACCCTGAATAACAAAATCATAACCGGGTTCTTCTGCGCGGGGGCCTGTTTGGCCAAAACCTGTGATAGAGCAATACACCAGCTTAGGGTTCAACGCAGACAAATTGGCGTAGTCCAAGTTGTACTTAGCGAGCGAGCCCGTTTTGTAATTCTCAATCACTACGTCAATGCTTTGCACCATTTTGTGCAGTAATTGTTGACCTTCAGGGCTGGAAATATTAATTTCAACCGAGTATTTACCACGATTTGCGCACTGATAATAGCCTGCCTCGCGAGTTAAATCGCCGCTGTTATCTGGCATCCAGGGTGGTCCCCAGCTGCGCGTATCATCTCCGCTACCAGGGCGTTCTACTTTTATAACTTCAGCGCCAAGATCGGCGAGGATTTGACCGCACCAAGGACCCGCCAGTACTCGACTCAAATCGAGGACTCTAATTCCTGTTAACGCTCCCATCATTTAATCCTCTTTATAGCGTTATAAAACTATCGAGTTGTAAGTTACATAGTTATTATTTATGTTGAGGGTCATATTGACGTTCTTTAATCAATAAGCCTGGGATGATTCCGCTAATAAGGTAAGCCGTACCCATCACAATAAAGGCTATAGTGAAGCTGCCACCTGCAGCAATTATGCCGATTGTGGCGGGTGCAATAGCGGCACCTAAACGGCCCATATTGTATGCACCACCAATGGCAGTGCCGCGCACATCGGTAGAGAATGATTCAGCCATATACGTGGCATTTACTCCGTACGGAATGCCGTATAAAAAGCCAAAAGTGACTAGTAAATAGACGATATTGTCCGGGGTGTTAAAGAAAATAATGATGGGCAGAAATGCAGCTGTAGCTACTGTGCCGAAGACAAAAGTTACACGACGTCCCAATGAGTTATGGTCAAATCTGGTGTACGAGCATCAGGCGGTTTTCCTGTCTGATTGCTCCATTACTTGTTCGCCGTCTTGGAATTTAACGTTATTGACCACGAGGGTTAACAGTTGAAATCCTTTCAGGCGGTTCCAGCGTTTTTGCGCTGATTGCAGCAATTTATAAACCATTGCTAGAGTTGTGCTTCTTGAACCGCAGTTGCGGGTCTTACTGGTTCTTAAACGTACTGTAGCGAAGGTAGATTCAATTGGGTTGGTGGTGCGTATACTCACCCAATGTTCTGCTGGAAAATCGTAGAAAGCCAACATGCTCTCACGGTCTTTAGCTGCGCGTGGGTACTTAGCAGTAAATCTTGCCAGCGCTATATCAAAGGCTTTATGGGCGTTCTCACGCGTCTCTGCCATCCAGATATCATGCAGTGCCTCCTTCACTTTTGGCTGTACTGCCTTAGGCAGTTTGTTGAGCACATTGGCCGTCTTATGCACCCAGCAACGTTGCTGTTTGGTCTGCGGGTACACTTTGCTCAGAGCCTTCCAGAAGCCCAGAGCGCCGTCAGCTGTTGCCAGCTTTGGGCAGGTCGTAAGCCCACGCGCAACCAGGCTATTCAGCAGCTCAAGCCAGCCGGCTTCAGACTCGCGATAGCCTTCTTCAACGGCAATCAGCTCCTTGCGGCCATGCTCTGTCACGCCCATCACCACCAGCAAGCACAAACGGTCATCGAGGCGGACATTACTCAACCCAAAGGTACACGTAGCGCTTGTCGCTCAGGTCGCGTTGTCGCCACTCTCGGTGCTCATCAATCCAGCGTTCCTTGAGCCTGGAAATGGTGTTAGCTGACAGGCCTTTGGCATTCTCACCCAGCAAGGCTGCTAGGGCTTCTTGGTAGTCTCCAGTGGAAATACCTTTGAGATACAGCCACGGTAATAACTCTTCAACGCTGCGGGCACGCTTGAGGTATGGCGGTAGCAGTGCGCTGGTAAAGCGAATGCCAGAGCCGCTACGATCACGCACTTTTGGCACCTTGATATCAACATCGCCAATGCCCGTTTGGATGCTGCGCTCAGGCAAATAGCCGTTACGCACCACAGCTTTGCGGCCATCGGGTAAACGCAGTTCTTCATGAGCTTGCAGCAGTTGCTGCAGCTCTACTTCAACTGCTTGCGCAATGAGCTGGCGAGCACCATTACGCAATAAAGCAGTTAGCACATCAGTGCCAGTTTCATCTGGTTGTGAAAGAACATTCAGGGTAGTATTTGTCATGGCGTATCGCTCTACTGTTAATTATTTCTTGGAGGAAACAATCAACAGGATACGCCACCCTCTTTTCCCCTCATACACCACAAATGACTATAGCTCTCAAGCGCTGAAGCATGACCATGAATGTCGCCAATAATATCGAACACATTGATGTCCTTTGAGTAACTAGTTTGCTGACTCGGTCTATGCTAAATGAAATAGGACACAATACGAGTCGCTGTTAATGAGCAAACAGTGTGCCTTCTCAGTAGCTGGCAGAATACAGCAGCAGCGCTCAGTTACGCGGGATAACCTGCTCTATGGTTTCACCTTGAAAGATCCCGAGAAGATTAACCTCTAAGGCGTCAGAGCGTTTTTTGCGCTGAGACGCCATTTCTGCATTAAATTCGCCAATGATTTTAATAACGGGTTGTTTGTCTTGCAGAATAATAATTGGCAGCGGCGCGGTAACCGGGCCCGCCGCACCATTGTACTTGGTGATATTAGCCACTGGCTGGACTTTGACTGGGCGGCGAATGCGTATAGCGCCTGGCGCTACAGCGCTGACAAGTTCCAGCAGGGTCGCCATCGTATTGCTATAACTTGGACTGGAAGACTGCTCGATGGCTAGATTGATCCGATTTAACAGTTTTGCTTTATCTGGATAGACTAACGCCTGCTGCTGTAACCAAGTAAAGCGCACCGATCTTAAGTCTTCATTCTGGTAACAGCGAATCAGGCGGTAAAGATGCACCGTCATTACGCCAGGGCAGGCCTGCTTGAGGATTTCAAAGCGCTCAGAGGCCGTGCTGAAATGGCTCACGACATAGTCTTTGATTGCTAGCTTCGCTGTGTTGATAGCGTGGACGCAGTTCGCTATCTCCTCTGTCCCCGACGTTTTACTTGTATCAAACCAAAGCACCCCAGGCATTCTGCGCGCACTTTTTTGTGAAAATCCCACAATCGTGTGCAGGTCTTGATAGGCCTGCGTCGCCAGTTCAACAGCACGTTTGCCCGTGTGAATACTTGGCTCAATTGTATTAAGTGGTTCATGTTCTTGGCTTTTAGTCAGAGGCTGAATGTGCGCAACCACCGCATGCTGTGGTTCAAGTTCAGTAATAAGAAACTGCAGCCGGTTCAGCTGCTCACACAAATCAGTGTAATGCTGTTTAAGAATGACGTTGTCCATGCTTGATCCTGAGCCCTTATGTACATTTACTTTAAACCATCATGCAGGGAGATGCAGAGATAATTTGATTAACTCGCAGTTTTACCTCATGTGTTAATAGTGAAAGGAGAGAGTGAGCTGCTGCTAAAGTAGCAGTAACTATATTAAATAACTAACAGGGAAATCTCACATAAAGTAGTCATACGTTGTGCTATGCCGCCTGGATTATAAGGTACAGAGAAAATAAAATAGTAATCGTTTACACATTTATAAGTGGGTTTGTTGATACACTAGTCGGTATTTAATTACTTAAATTTAAATCTCTGATACATAAGTGCTACCCGTTTAGTAGTGATCTAGTTAAAGCGGTCGCAATGTATGTATCAGCATAAGTCCTGATTGTTTCAGTAAGGCTCTCCATCGATGTCGATTTTACTTTTTGGCCAAAAAGCCGAACGTACACATGAAAACCACATGCTTAGAGCATTTATCCAGGTGCTAAAAGCGGACTGGAAATATACTGATAAAGACTTAGTATTAATAGCAAACAGCAGGTGGAATGGCTCTGAGATTGACTTGGTTTGTATCCTTCCTTCGTCAGTATTGTTGATCGACTTTAAAGATTTTAAAGGCCACTTAATTGCTACGGAGAACGGGCCGTGGATGATGAGCGGCATTGAAGTTAAAGGCGGTAGCAAAGAAAACCCATATCAACAGTTGCGTGCTTATAAAAACTCAATCATGAGTTGGTTCAGAAATAATAATCTATTAGACGGTAGAAATATTTCTCATACCAATGCTGCTGTCGTTTTTACTGGACCAGCAACGGGTAAACCAAATCTATCTGGAGCTATTACACGCTGGTTTCATACTGCGGATTTTGATAGTTGCTCAGCTTTACTTGCAGACCTTGCCTCACCGGCACTGAGTATTGACCGCAACGACATCGACGATATTATAAGCGCTTTAGGTGTTCGCAAAATTCACGAAGACTATGGGCAAGATAATAGAGCATCAGCACCGATAAGCAAACCTCGTCCCGCTGTAGCTATACCTCCATACAGCTCTGTTAAGGTTTTGAAAGCGGCACCCAAAAAACAGCAGGAAACTATTGCGGATATTGTGCCCGCTCGTAAAAGACGTTTATCAGGTATATTTAAATCAGTAGCTGTTGTGGGTGGCATCTTTTTGACGATGGCTGCTGTGAGCCAGATTTATCCTGTTATTGGGCAAAGTAGCACTATTCCTGCTGATGAGTCGATACAGCAAGTAGAATCAAACAAATCTGTTGTTAACAACAGACAAACTCAGTCTTCACGAACCGCTGCAACGATACAAAAAACTGTTGATACATCGATTGAAACGCGTTCAGCATCTAACTATCTCGGGCAAGAAATAACTGCTTGCGGTACGGTGGCTCAATATATGCCTTTTCAAAAAGGTGCTTACTTGAATTTTGATAGACCTTACCCGCAGCAAACGCTTACTCTCGTGCTCTGGGAGCAAATGCTAGGCTCTATAGAAAGCAAATTAGGTCGCGTTACTGATTTAGTTGGTATGGATCTTTGTGCTCACGGTTATATAGAAAGCGACAACAAAGGCTTACAGATGCAGATTGCTAGTGCATCTGCCGTACAATTGAAATGACAGGCCATCATTATTGGCCGTACTTTTTGCGCGTTAGGAGCGATAGGGAAGTATAAAAAGAACCTGCAGATTCAAATTGAAAACCGGCAGTTTTTACGACTGATGCAGTAGTGATCACTGCGAGCTAAGGTAAGCAATATACTGGATAGGTTTACCTTTATATCGATATGGATTATTTATCATCCGACTGGTGCGAACACCGTCAGATGATAAATAGGATACTAGTCAGATCTTATTGCAAACTTAATCTGCCGACAGACGTAAGCTCTAGTTTCATTACGTGGACTCTTTCATCAACTCCAATCGAATCCTACCTATCGCGCCCATTGGGTTAAGTCCTTTTGGGCAGACCCAGGTACAGTTACCGATACTCCGGCAGCGAAACAAACTGAAAGGGTCTTCCAGCTCTCCGAGTCGTTCAATTCGAGCCCGATCACGGCTGTCAAGAAGAAAGCGTAATGACTGTAATAACGCAGATGGTCCACGGTATTTTTCGGGATTCCACCACCATGAGGGGCATTGCGAGGTGCAGCAGCCGCAGAGGATGCATTCATAGAGGCCATCTAGCTGCTTGCGTTGTTCTGGAGTTTGCAGACGTTCAATGGCGGGTACTGGATCATCATTGATCAGCCAAGGTTTTATTTGCTCGTAATGATGAAAAAACAGAGACTGATCGACAACTAAGTCACGAATTACCGGCATGCCGGGCAGGGGTCTGATAATTAAAGTGTTGGATGTGCCGAGAGCTTCAGCGACGGGCTTGATACAGGCCAGCCAGTTCTTACCATTAATATTCATACCATCAGAACCGCAAACACCTTCTCGACATGAGCGTCGATAAGCCAGTGTCGGATCTTCTTCGCGCAGATACTGCAACGCATCCAACACCATACGATTACGGAATTCTTCAGGAAGGGTTTTCGACTCCATATAAGGAGTCGTGTCGTGTTCGGGATGGTAGCGATAAATCTGCACGTTAATCATAAGAGATCTCCAATAGCACTAAGGTGTGACACTGCATGACTAAGCATGCTTAGGCTTCTATTGATGGCTGCCTATTGATGCTATGCATACCGCCTTGATTATCTGAATTAAAAGTACTTGAATGCTACTTTTATTCAACTATACAAAAGAATAGACCTTTTATCTTCTTAAAGTGTATCTGTATTTTAGAACAAACTCGGCAGCCCCAACCAAATTTTCATACAAGCTCCAGGCAGTTCGCCGTCATTACTTAGCTCGAATCGTGCAGGACGGTCTTCTTGGTCGTGCATGGCGACAATGTTGGCGGCAAAGTAGAGCCCTAGGCCGGTGCTGCCGCTGTTGCGATCAATGCTGCTTGATTGACTGTCGCGTACGGCGCCTAGGAGATTGTCTGGATAGCCAGAGCCGTCATCGTTGATAGTTAGCAATATGCCGTTTTCTTCGCGCTGGGCTTGCAGGCGAATGGTTTTTTTGCAGTAGTTGAGGGCGTTGCCCAGTGCGTTATCCAGTACTGTGCCCATCAAGCTGACATCGAAGTAGGCTTCTAGGTCGGGATCGTCTATTGCTATCTGCAAGTCGATATTGCGGTATTCAAGCAGTTCTCGATGGCGATTGTGCAAGTCTTCAAACAGTTCGTCTAAGCGGCAATACACGGGCTGCAAACTGAGCTGGCCATGTTCGAGTTTGTACAGCCCCAATAATTGCATCAGCATGGCATCGAGGCGCAGCGCTTCTTGTTCGATTAAGCGCGCTTGCGGTGAGTTTTGCAGTTCCTCAGGCATTTCTGCGAATAAGCTTTCATAGGCATGACTGACAGCAGCAATGACATTCTTCATATCATGCACGGTAGAGGCCATCAGCGTGGAGAAATCGATGTGCTTTACCATGGGCTCAGCTCCAGTGAGGATTGCATGTGGGTAAAATTAACGTATTCAGGGTCCAGCTTAGACAAGCTGCCAATGCGCTGTAGACAGGCATTCAGACGTTGCTCGGCATCGGCGTGCTGTTGGCGAAGTTGATCTTGGAATAAACGTGCAGCGGCCATATTGAGTTCGATCAGCTTGGGAGCTTGCTGTAATGCTTGCTCGAACAGTAGTTGCGCTTGATCCTGTTGCTCTTGGTAATGCAGTGCAACGGCCTGACGATTCAACGCTAAGGCCTGCTGGAGTGGTTGTGAGTCCAGGTTGGGTAAGCGAGAGCTGATCTGCTCCAGAACGCCTGAGGTACCAGCATGACGTTGTGCACAGTCATGCCACAATGACTCGGCAGCGTCTGTTTCGCCCAGCAGGGCCAGCCAGTCACCCAGTTGCAATAAGGAAATGGCCGCAAAGGTGTGCTTATGCATTTGCAGTATTGCCAGCTGTGTTTGCAGTTCGCTTGCTGTGAGAGCGGCACCTTTGCGTCGTTGTTCTTCGATGCGTAACAGCGCCGCTGCAGACTGCATTTGCGGCGTTTGTTTATTGGTTTTTTCGATGATGCTCAGCCATTGCTGCGCTTCGTCAGGTAACTTTGCGGTTGTTGTCGCACGAGTCAGTATCGATGCGAGCTGCCAGAGTAACTCATGATCAAAGCTCGCTGAGTGGCGAGCAAGTTCCCAGCTTTGGCGCAAGGCATGCAGGGCCGTCAGAGTGTCATCATTGAGCCACGCTTGGCTGGCTAATTTGCTTTGTCGACGCAGTGTGTTGGGCGATAAAGTCACGGCGTGCTGCAAGGCTTCGAGTGTTGCCGGTCGATCACCCTGTAACGCCGCAAGCTCGGCCTGTATATCGCGTAATTCAGGCATCATCGGAAACTGTCGCACACCTGCGGTGAGTAGCCGCGTCAGTTGCTCGAAGCGGCCCTGGCGCAGCCATAGTCGAGCGAGCGCTTGCAAATTCCAGCCTGTGGGACGGCTCCGAGCTTGTTGCTCGAGTAACTGCCCAAGATCTTGATAGCGAGCGAGGTCTTCCAACGCAGTGGCCATGTGCCTGAGGCATAAGACCGCGTGACGAGGATCTTTCTGTTCGATAGCTTGGCAGACTTGCAGCACGAGATTTGGGTTGTCAGCTTCTACAGCTTTGAGTACCGGTGCGAGTACGTGCTTACGTCGTACCAAACGTTCCAGTCGGGTTTGTAGAGCGACTTTATTAAAAGGTTTGGTCAGATAGTCATCGGGTTCGCATTCGAGTGCAGCCAGCACCATGGCTTGGGTGTTCTCAGCGGTGACCATAATAAAAATACAATGCACAGAAAGAAGCTTTTCTGCATGCAACTGCTCGAGTACTTGCTGACCATTGAGGCCTTCGCCGAGATTATAGTCGTGTAGAATAATGTCGTAGCGGTGGCGTCGACACAGTTCCAGTACGTCAATGCCGTTGGCAGCTGTGTCGATATGTTGTGCGCCGAGCAAGCGTAGAATGCCTCGAATGGAGCTGCGAAACTCAGAGAAGTCGTCTACGACTAGAAAGTGTTTTTTGCTGAAGTCGATCATTATCCAGCACATCCCATTGAATATATTGCTATTGAGTTATTCTGGGCAGTCTAATCGTTATTTGCTGAGGGTGACAGTTCGGGTGTGCGTCCCATGCTTTTTTGCGCAATAGGGGCATGCCAGTGATTTATTCCAAGCATAAAATGTGACCTGCTAAACGCGTGTGACAGCTATGAATCGCCCATATAATTGCCGTTTTTATGAGTTAAACATGAATATTTCAAATAATTCACGATAAGCGCTTGACAGGATGACGGTTTACGAGAATAATGCGCGCCAGTTGGCTACATAGCTCAGTTGGTTAGAGCGCAGCATTCATAATGCTGATGTCCCAGGTTCAAATCCCGGTGTAGCCACCAAATTATTAAGGGTTAGCAGAGATGCTAGCCCTTTTTTTATTCCCGTGTGACTACGATGTGCCCTGACTGTGCCAAAGACGACAGGCTCAACACCGTGTTTAAATGCTTCGGTGAGAAGTGCGAATAGCGCATAGTCACCTTTATATCTTGATGCCCTAGGATTCTCTGCAAACCCAAAAATCAGCTCGTGCTGATGCCAATTAAGCCACCCGCTAGCCGGCGCAAAATCGACCAGATAACCATTGAGCGCTAACACCCATAAAGGCACGGCTAATGCGGCAAAGCCCATGCCAAATAGAAAAAATGGCCGAAAGGCTAAACGCCAAATAGGGGTAATGGTTAATCCTTGCTGACGACCGGTGATCTGCATGGGCATCCTATAAGGCAGTTACGCCTTTAACTGTTCGCGATACTTACATAAGCCGGCTAAGGCTAAATCAATTTGCTGACGAATACTTTCCAGCTCACTGAGTTTACGATTAATTTCTTCGCGCTTTATTTGCAATTGCCGCTGCATCTGCGCTTGGGTTAGTTCACGTGAATACAACAGCTGCACCAATTGCTTGATCTCTTTTAAGGTAAAGCCTAAATCTTTAGCCTGATTGATCATATTTAAATGCAAAATCACCGACTCATCGTAATGCCGATAGCCATTATCTGCGCGCTTTGGCTCAGCGATTAGCCCTTGCTGCTCATAGAAACGAATGGTATCGCGGCTTAAGCCAGTTTTTTCAGCAACTTGTTTAATTTGCATGGAATTCCTCTTGCGCTTGACCTTGGAGTACGCTCCAAGGTTTAGCATAGTAAGACTAGATGCATTTGAATAGTCATTTTTTGAGCAAAACACCATGAAAATACAATTTACAACAACCGATCAGGTGTCTTTAGCTGGGCAGCTGATTGAGGCTAAAGCTGCTAAAGCTGTTGTCCTCATTAACCCTGGTACCGCGACTAAGACCTCATTTTATCTGCCTTTTGCGCAGTTTTTAGCCGAGCAGGGCTACCATGTGTTGCTGTGGAATTACCGAGGTTGCTGCGAATCACGCACCGGCAGCATCAAACATAGCTCCTATCGTTATGCTGATATTGGTAACTACGATATTCCAGCGGCGATTAATCAGGCGAAGGCTCTGTTTCCTGAGCTACCGCTATATTGCATTGGCCACAGCGCAGGCGGTCAGCAAATTGGCTTTACCGAAGCCAGCCAACAATTAGCTGGATTAGTTGCGGTGGCGGTCTCAGCGGGTCATATGCCGCATATGCCCTTAGGTTATCGCTTGCAAGCCAACTTATTTTTTAGAGTCATCGTACCGCTTAGCGTGCGCTTATGTGGCTATGTTCCGGCGAAAAAACTCAAGTTAATGGAAGATTTGCCCAGCCAGATGGCAATTGAGTGGGGCAACTGGTGCAAAGAAGACAGTATGTTTTTCTCGCCTAAATACTACGCTGAGGCGGTGCCTAATAGTATCTATCAACAACTGGGATTTCCGGTGCATGTTATTACTGCTTCGGATGATGAAATCTCCACCCCGAAAAACACCGAAAACCTCTGGAAACATATCCACAGTCAACATGGCATTAGCTTTAAAAGCTACGATGCAGCCAGCAGCCCCAAACGAGCAATCGGCCAC
Organism: Denitrificimonas caeni; assembly: GCF_905120345.1. Classification (GTDB taxonomy): domain Bacteria; phylum Pseudomonadota; class Gammaproteobacteria; order Pseudomonadales; family Pseudomonadaceae; genus Denitrificimonas; species Denitrificimonas caeni_A. The sequence continues at coordinate 260,366 of NZ_CAJHOA010000005.1, forward strand.
TTTGGCTATTTTAGAAAGGCCAATCATCACATTTGGCAGGATATTTTGCAGCAGCTACAAGAGTTTCAGCAGCGCTAGCTTTCTAGCGCTTGCTCCTCTTGTCTTTCTGGCAGTGCAAATACTAAATCAAAGCCCCAGGTGAAGATAAAAGTATAGAACAAGAAGAAAATTAGAATGGTGGCTTCCATAACTAACGCACGCAGTGGCCCTACCTGATACCACCACATGTACAACGGAATGGTCAGCAGCATCAGTCCCAACTCAAATAAGCTGACATGGGCAATACGAATTGCCACGGTGCGTTCGGGATAATTACGGGTGCTTTCCCACCATTCAAACAAACTGTTAAAAATGTAGTTCCACACCACTGCTATCCCTTTATTTTTAATACGCATACAGTTGCAAGGCTATGCTCAGGTTCCAGCTTACTAACACAGTAAAAGAAACCAAGAGCACAGGTAGGATGATCTGCCAGTGGCGCTTTGATAAGGTCGCAATAGGGTGCTTGGTTTGTGTTATCGCAAGACTGACAGAGCAAACTAAACTGGCCAATAGCGCGCCAGCTAAGATGTCGGTAGGCCAGTGTGCAGTTAAATAAACTCTAGATAAAGCAATACTAGAGGCGGGAAGGAAAGCGGCTAATAGCCAAATAATTCGCCAGCGCTGCGGCTGTTGGCGACTGGCCGGGAGTTATGGTCAAATCTGGTGTACGAGCATCAGGCGGTTTTCCTGTCTGATTGCTCCATTACTTGTTCGCCGTCTTGGAATTTAACGTTATTGACCACGAGGGTTAACAGTTGAAATCCTTTCAGGCGGTTCCAGCGTTTTTGCGCTGATTGCAGCAATTTATAAACCATTGCTAGAGTTGTGCTTCTTGAACCGCAGTTGCGGGTCTTACTGGTTCTTAAACGTACTGTAGCGAAGGCAGATTCAATCGGGTTGGTGGTGCGTATACTCACCCAATGTTCTGCTGGAAAATCGTAGAAAGCCAACATGCTCTCACGGTCTTTAGCTAAGCATTCCATTGCGCGTGGGTACTTAGCAGTAAATCTTGCCAGCGTCGTATCAAAGGCTTTATGGGCGTTCTCACGCGTCTCTGCCATCCAGATATCATGCAGTGCCTCCTTCACTTTTGGCTGTACTGCCTTAGGCAGTTTGTTGAGCACATTGGCCGTCTTATGCACCCAGCAACGTTGCTGTTTGGTCTGCGGGTACACTTTGCTCAGAGCCTTCCAGAAGCCCAGAGCGCCGTCAGCTGTTGCCAGCTTTGGGCAGGTCGTAAGCCCACGCGCAACCAGGCCATTCAGCAGCTCAAGCCAGCTGGCTTCAGACTCACGATAGCCTTCTTCAACAGCAATCAGCTCCTTGCGGCCATGCTCTGTCACGCCCATCACCACCAGCAAGTACAGGCGGTCATCGAGGCGGACGTTGCTGTAAATACCGTCAACCCAAAGGTACGCGTAGCGCTTGTCACTCAAATCGCGCTGTCGCCACTCTCGGCGCTCATCAATCCAGCGTTCCTTGAGCCTGGAAATGGTGTTAGCTGACAGGCCTTTGGCATTCTCACCCAGCAAGGCTGCTAGGGCTTCTTGGTAGTCTCCAGTGGAAATACCTTTGAGATACAGCCACGGTAATAACTCTTCAACGCTGCGGGCACGCTTGAGGTATGGCGGTAGCAGTGCGCTGGTAAAACGAATACCAGAGCCGCTACGATCACGCACTTTTGGCACCTTGATATCAACATCGCCAATGCCCGTTTGGATGCTGCGCTCAGGCAAATAGCCGTTACGCACCACAGCTTTGCGGCCATCGGGTAAACGCAGTTCTTCATGAGCTTGCAGCAGTTGCTGCAGCTCTACTTCAACTGCTTGCGCAATGAGCTGGCGAGCACCATTACGCAATAAAGCAGTTAGCACATCAGTGCCAGTTTCATCTGGTTGTGAAAGAACATTCAGGGTAGTATTTGTCATGGCGTATCGCTCTACTGTTAATTATTTCTTGTCGGAAACAATCAACAGGATACGCCACCCTCTTTTCCCCTCATACACCACAAATGACTATAGCTCCCAAATTATTAAGGGTTAGCAGAGATGCTAGCCCCTTTTTTTTGCCTTGTGCCTAGATTGTGCCTAAGGTGTGCCCTGATTGTGCTAACGGCGAGAGACTCAAAACCGTATCTAAATGCTCAGGTGAGAAGTGTGAGTAGCGCATAGTCACCTTTATATCTTGATGTCCTAAGATCCGCTGCAAACTTAAAATATCACCTCCTGCCATCATGTAATGACTAGCAAGCGTATGCCGAAGAATGTGAGTCATTTGCCCAGGTGTACTAAATCCGCAACGCAAGTAAGTGCCCCTAAATGCAGACCGACACGACTGAAACAATCTACCGTTACCTGGTGCTGCAACCTTTTGAGTTTTATCAATCACATACTGATAAAGCCTGACTTCCCCAGCCCTTGCCTTAACGCTAATCTTGTTGCCACCTGCTTTGTCTTAAAAAACATTAAAATTATTCGACATTTAAATATTAATAACGATACGTGACCCTGGTGCGGTTTTGGCTTGCCAGGCCTGCTCGACTTGCTCTAAAGAGTGGAGTTCATAGTCTGCCAGTAAGCCTCCTTCAGCTGCTAAAGCAAAGAGCTTGGGTAATTCATTTTGATGGTAATCATGCATTAATTGCGCACTAATGCTGCCAAACCCTGAACCTAACAGACTGATTGGCTTACTGCGTAAAATGCCTGACGGCAGGTTTATTTCAGCCGAGGCCATTTGCCCAATCGTAATAATATTGATAGGTTTTTCGCACTGTTTCGCCAATACACTCAAAAGAAGCTCGGTAGGCTTGCCCCACAAATAATCCAGTACATGATCAATCGGGGTTTGCTGCTGAACTTGCATTAACTGCTGCATAATCGCGGTGTCGTCATCGAGCAATGAAATGCAGACATCAGCGCCTAGCTGCTGTAAATAAGCCAATGATTGAGCATTACGGCCAGTGACTATAATGCGGCTTGCTCCACGGTATTTTGCCGTTTGCACCGCCATGCGGCCAGACACGCCTGTTGCACCGTTAATAAGTACTACATCGCCTTTCTGAATTTTGGCGCGGCACACTAACGCAGCGTCAGAGCCCAACAATGCGTTTGGTAGTACAGCGGCCAGTGCTGATGACAAATTTTCAGGTACCGGGACACAGTTCGCTTTATCAACGAGAGCATACTCAGCAATCATGCCGGTAAGACCCATAGCATACACGCGCTGACCGTTATCCAAACGCCCTACGCCATCAATACCCACTGTGGTGGGGAAGCTGGGAAAACTTGTGTAGTGCTTACCACTGACTTTCAATTTATCTATTTGTTTGATGGTGGCAGCTTCCATCTTGATTACCAGCTGATCTTCATTTGCTGGAATGGGTTGAGCTATGTCGCCATACACAGGGATGTTGCCTAACTTGTCTAATACAGCTGCTTGCATGTCGTACTCTCCAACTTAAATTTATTTCAGATTAAGCTTAGCGCTCATCTATTAAATATCAGATATGACCTTCAATTAACTGCCTCAGCTGCTCACAAGATATATCCAGACCTTCTTCTGGTAAGTTTGTGATGCCGAGCAATAGCCCTGATTGAGCCGTGTTTGGTTTGCTATACCACGCTGAAAGCGGCGAAGGTGCTAAATTAAGCGCAGCGGCTTGCTGAGCAATCGCAGTGTCATCGACATGCTCTGGCAGCCTAAAGAGCAGTGCCAGCCCAGTCATTGCGTTGCTCGTGTTGGGTAGTTGCAGCGCCAGGCGCAATGCCTCAAGACGGTTTTTATACACGCGTTTCATACGTCGCAAGTGCCGTAAATAATGGCCCTTACGCATGAATTCGGCCAACGCCAACTGAGTGAGAATGGATGATGCGGGAGCCAGTGCGGCGGCAACGTCGGCAAAGTGATTAGCATGCTCTACTGGCACGACGATAAAACCCATACGCAATGAAGGGCTTATTGTCTTACTGAAGGTGCCGACATGAATCACTCGACCGCAGCGGTCAAGTGAGGCGAGCGCTGGTGCTGCTCGTCCTAACAATTGCAGCTCACTCAAGTAGTCATCTTCAATGATCCAGCTGTTAGTCTGTTGCGCCCAATCGAGTAGCTGATGGCGTCGTGATAGCGATAAAGTCATACCCAGCGGTGCTTGCTGACCTGCCGTCACCACGGCTAGCGAGGCTTGTGGTGCTTGAGCAATTCCCTCGCTGACGCACAGTCCTTGCTCATCAATGTTAACGGCTATGGGTTTGAGGCCTGCCATGCGCAGTGCTGTGCGTGTTAGTGGGTAACCGGGTTCCTCAATCCACGCGGTGTGATCTTTTAGACCCAATGCATGAATAATTAAACCTAAAGCACCTGTATAACCGTTGGTCATAATGATTTGTTCCGGCGTGCAGCTTAAACCGCGTGCAACAGATAAGTAGGCCGCAATTTCAGTGCGTAGTACCCGCTCACCTCGCGGGTCTGGGTAACTGACTGAACAGTTTGTGGCCGCTTGGCGTGCGGCTGCCGATATTAACCGACTCCAAAGCTTAGCGGGAAACACATCTTGAGCTGGCACACCCATTTGAAATATCAAAGGCGCTTGGCTAAACGGATGAGTAAAGAAATCAGGCAGCGGACTGCGCAGCTCGCTGGTGTCTGTATCGTTGGCCACCAAGCCTTGATGTGCAACAAAAGTGCCGGCAGCGCCGCGTGAAACGATGAGTTGTTCATCAATCAGGTGCTCGTAGGCGACTCGCACAGTGCCGCGTGCCACACCAAGCTGAGCACTAAGATCACGCCAAGAAGGCAGGCGAGCGCCTGAATAGAGCTGGCCGTTACGAATGGATGCGCCAATTGCTGTGCTTATTTGCTCGGCGATTGGGATACCAGCATCGCGGCTGAGTTGAATCTGTAAATCATGCATATCTAATGGTACAGCGAAATAATTCATTCTTGGTGCTTTATTATGGACCTTTAAGCGTAGATGATGATGACTGTTCACACCGTCAATATGAAGCGTGTAGTCAGGTCGTTGTCGTTGGCTTGTAGCGTGCGAAAACGGTGATGTCTTTTGAACGGCGACTTAAAGGAGTTTAACTGTGCGACTATCCATTTTCTCAACAAGCTATAAATATTTGGCAGCATTGTTGTTGCTCGCGGGTGTTTGCCAGCTTGCGTATGCTGATAGCAGCTATGACGCGGAAGGTAAGCGTCGCGCACAAACTGCAGGCGCTTCACTCATTGGCCAGCCTGGACCAGTCGCGATACTTAAGACTGTTGATGGTGAAGAAATCGACTTGTCTCAGTATTACGGTGAAAAGCCGGTCTATTTGAAATTCTGGGCAACATGGTGCGTACCTTGTCTTCAGCAAATGCCAGGCTTTGAAAAAAACCAGCAAGCCATGGGTGATAAAATTCAGATTATTGCAGTCAACACCGGCTTTAGTGATGATCGCGAGTCTGTACTTGCCTATCGCGAAAAACACGGCCTAAGTATGCCGATCGTTATTGATGACGGGCGTTTGGCGGCCAACCTTAATCTGCGCGTAACACCGCAACATGTTTTGATCGATCGCAGCGGCAAGATTATTCACGTTGGCCATTTGGATGATCAAGAATTGCATGACGCGCTACAGAAAGTATTAGCGCCTGATGCCGTGAGCTCCACTCAACCAAAAGTTGCGAAAAAAGCTGCTGAAAGGGTATTTGCTGTCGGTGATCATGTCACTGGTCTGCAAGTGACGACCATTGATGGCGTTAAAATTGAGCTTGGCAAAACAGTATCCGGCAAAGCCCAGGCGTTAGTTTTCTTCGCGCCTTGGTGTGAATCATACCTAGCAGAGAGCCGTCCACAAACGTCGAAAGCGTGCCTGCGTGTACGTGAAAATGTTGAAACACTGCTCAAGCAAAACAAAGTTGAGTGGCTCGGTGTGTCGTCTGGCCTGTGGGCAGCAGAGGACGATGTGCTGGACTATCAAAAAACCACTCAAACCAAATTGCCACTTGCATTGGACGCCGAAGATGCGCTGTTCCGTGCATTTGCTATCCGTGAAATTCCAAGCGTAGTGCTGATTGATAGCAAAGGGCGGGTGAGTAAAGCACTCGGACCAGAGGACACCCAACTACAGGATGCGGTGCAGTCTCTACGCTAAGCGCATTCGTGAGTATGGGTTGTTGTGAGAGCATCTGCCCATTTCTTATTCACTGACTTTAGGCTGGGTTCTTCGTGTCTATTTCAACAATCAAGGCGCTTGTGTTATTGCTGTTTTTGAGTGGCACATCGTTAGCCACCGCAGAGCTTCAGCTGCCGGACTATGATGAGGTGTTAATCGCTTCGTCATTGGTTGCTGAAAGCCAAACACCGGCCTCTGATAGCAGTGTCACCTTAGCCATTTTTATGGAGCCACAAGGTGAGTGGCATGGCTACTGGAAAGAACCCGGCGATGCAGGTCTAGCGCCTCAGTTAACCTGGAGCCTCCCTGACGGTGTAAGTGCTGGTGAAACTGCTTATCCTGTACCGCAAACATTACTCATCGATGGTTTGATGAATCATGTTTACGAGCACCCCTATGCATTGCTGGTGCCGCTTAGAATCCCTGCAGGCTTGGCGGTGGGTACGTCCTTAGCCATTGGGTTAGAGATGCGCTATCTGGCCTGTCGTTATGATGCCTGTGTGCCAGAAAGTGCCGAATTGAATATCTCCTTGCGGGTTGGCGATGGAGCACATGATGCGGCGGTACAGACGCAATTTTCCCAATGGCGACAAGCACTGCCGCGCTCTTTGGGATCGAAAGCAAGTTTTACCGTTGATGACGGCGTGTTTCGTTTAATGGTGCCGTTTCCAGAGTCCATGCACATCGATCAACCACACCTGTATTCAGCCACTAAAAACGTACTGGTCAACTCGGCAGAACAGCGTTTTCAGCGTAACGGCGATGTGTTAATGATTGAGACGCAAGCGGGTCAGCAACACATAGAGTCTTTTGCAGGTACATTGTCACTCGGCAATGGTTTGGGTCTTGATGTGGAGGCTTCTAGCGGCGTAGTTCAAATCAACAATGAAAACACGCTGACAGTGACCTTGCTCGCCTTAGGGGGGGCGGTACTGGGCGGTATATTACTGAACTTAATGCCGTGTGTATTTCCAATCCTTAGCCTAAAAGCACTGAGTATTGCTCGTTCCAGCAGTCATGCGACACATGCGCGTAGGGAGGCGGTTGCCTACACGTTGGGAGTGGTTTTAGTCTGCTTAATGCTGGGCGGACTGCTACTAGTATTACGAGCGGGCGGCACTCAAGTTGGCTGGGCGTTTCAGTTACAAGACCCTCGGGTGATCTTGGTGTTACTGCTGCTGACCAGCACGATAGCTTTTAATCTTTCTGGGCTATTTGAATTGTCATCTTTAAATGCAGGCTCTGGACTGGCTGATAGGGAGGGTACTGCGGGTGCGTTCTGGACAGGTGCACTCGCTGCATTTGTCGCAACCCCTTGTACCGGTCCATTTATGGCTGCCGCGCTTGGCGCTGCTCTGATTCTGCCGACTGGCGCAGCTTTGCTGATTTTTGCAGGGCTTGGGCTGGGTATCGCTTTACCCTTTTTACTACTCGGTTTTGTTCCAGCATTGCAGCGCTGCCTCCCTAAACCCGGGGCATGGATGCAAACGCTGCGCAATGTATTGGCGGTACCCATGTTCTTGACTGCTTTAGCTCTATTCTGGGTGCTCAGCCAGCAAGTCACCGCCACCGCACTCGTCGCTGTTATCGGTTGCAGTATGCTCCTGGCCTTGGGGTTATGGGTAACTGGGTTGCGTCAACGTGCATTCAAAAAAACAGCGTGGTTACCCGCTGTTTTTGCTGCAGTTTTAGCACTGTTCCTTGGGCTGCCACTGTTAGAACAAAAGCGCGTACTTATTGAGCAAAAGGCCGATCAATTAGCCTTTGATGAAATCCAGTTAGAGCGTTTGCGTAAGGATAATAAACCGGTTTTTCTATACTTCACCGCAGACTGGTGTGTGACCTGTAAGGTGAATGAGCAGGTGGCGATCGACCGCGATGAAACCCGTAAAGCATTTGCACAAGCCGCGGTGGTGGTCATGCGCGGTGACTGGACTAATGGCGACGCGAACATCACAGCATTTCTTGGACAACATGGGCGCTCGGGTGTGCCTCTTTACCTCTGGTACACGCCCGGCGAGAGTGAACCTGAGGTATTACCGCAGGTTCTTACGCCAAGAACGTTGATTAAGCAGATAGCAAATTAAACCGTTTAACGTCGATTAAAAGTAAAAGTGTATCGTCAGTATTGGGAGCACCCATGAGAACTATTTTAGTTATAAATGCCAGTCCAAACCACAATAACTCGTACAGTCGGCTGTTGACTGAACATTTTGTTGATCGATGCAAGCAGCACAACCCTAATGATATTTTCATCTTTCGTGAGCTGGGCAATGTAAACATTCCTCACGTCAATCAACACTGGGTCAAAGCTGCGTTTACTCCAGAGAACTTGAGAAGCTGTGAGGATAAACAGGCACTGTCATTCAGCGATGAGCTGGTCAAAGAGTTACAAGACGCTGATGTCATTGTCATCGCTAGCCCGATGCATAATTTGTCAGTGCCAAGCACACTTAAAGCCTATATCGATCAGGTTATCCGCATGGGCGTTACAACCTCGCTAGTGCCAGGCACACTCGGTAGCCCTTATGTCGGACGGCTGGCTAACAAAAAAGCTTACCTGTTTTTAGTTCGCGGTGGTTACGGCTTCGGTAGTGGGGAAATCTATGAACATATGGATTTTCAAGAACCCTATTTAAAAGCAGTTCTGCAAATGCTCGGTGTGACCGATATCACTTCAGTAACAATGAACTATACAACCATGCAAGAAGCGCTACGACAGGATTCATACTCGCAGGCGCAAGCACAAATTGATGCGCTAACTCCCCCCGAAAAATAGAAATACTCATAACTAGAGTTTTCCATGAGCTATATGCAAGAAGATTCTGAATACAACGCAGTAACGCGTAGCGGTCAAAAATCACGATTTACTGACAGCCAAATCCTCTTAGTCTTAAAGCAAATTGAAAACGGTATATCTGCTCCATAGTTGTGCCGTTAGCATAGTATGAGCAGCGCAACTTTCTACAAGTGACGTACCAGGTTTGGTGGTATGGATACGCCAATGATGACGTGTTTAAAGGAGCATGAAAAAGGAAACCGTCGGCTTAAAAAAACGTACACTGAGGGTCGTTTGAAGACTGAGATTCTTAAAGAGGTTATCGAAAAAAGTGCTGAAGCTGTCTCAGCGTTGTGAGATGGCACAACGAGTAGTAAGTGGCAAAGCCATAGTGAGCTGATCTCTACTTCTGAATCCTAGTATAGATGGGGGATTACCGACTTTAATGCGCAAAATAACGTTTGTGAAGAGCTTTTAGTTCTTGTTGAAAAAAAATGTTTTTAAGTTTGAATTAATGCCGCCCCTGTAGTCTATGCAGTGTAGACACACAATAATGTTGTGTTGCAGCAGCCCAGACAAGGAAATAACCATGAAAACTTTAACTACATTATGCATGTCCGTAGCTTTAATGATGGGTGCGAGTTTGGCACAAGCTGATGTCAGTCCAGCTAAAACAGTGGAGCTAAGCACTTCAGGCGCGATTTTAGCCTTTGATAAACTTGATCAGACGGCTTTAGCGCAACACCCAAAGGCCACCATGTTAGATACTGAGCTTGATGAGTCATATGGCCGTTATGTTTACAAAGTTGATCTGCGTGACGATAAAGGCCAGAAATGGGAAGTTGAAATGGATGCCGCTACTGGCGAGATTTTAAAAAACCGACAAGATGACTAATACTTAAAAAATCCGCAAACAGAGCTAGGTAACGACCCGTGGTCGAGTAATCTCTTTAAAAGAATACCGCCATGGGTACGCTCGTTAAGCATGAATAACTTAAAGCGATGCAGCGCGTGGTATGGCGCTCAGACATGGTCATCAAGTCTAGTGTAATCAATATGTTAGACCTGTAAAACCAGCATTCTAAGAGTAGAATTTTGACCCGCAAATACTAGATGATATTAATTGTGTCAGCACTCATTAATTCGAATAAACCTCCTTTCTGCTACAACTAAACGAGATCTTTATGTGCTTAAAGGCTACAAAACGGCTTGGGCGTTCGATGCGAGCTCGTATCTGGATGTGGGCAATGCTGTGCTTGCTCGTGGTTGCTGCGTTCCAGTTACATACGCAGCGTCTTGATTATCGCCTGTATTACTGGCTTAAAACTTACATGCATGCTGATGATTGGCAGGATCGTGCCGTGTGGCTGCCAGCGTACCGTGTCGAGATCGATGCTAAGCCTGTCATCGGTATAAACAACAATCTTTCTGGTCTGACCTATGACCGCGATCTGGGCATGTTATGGGCTGTCATTAATGGCCCTAACGAGTTGATTGCTTTAAACCTAGATGGCGATGTGCAGGCGCGCTATAGCCTTAAGGGATTCGATGACGTAGAGGCAGTGACTTATATTGGTAATGGACAGTTGGTGGTTGCTGAAGAGCGTAAACAAAATTTAGTCATCATAGATATTCCAGTGAGTGCTGATGGCATGCTCGTTAAAGGTCAGACATTGATCCAAGATCAATATCCATCTCTAAAGCTTGCGTTCTGGAATGAAGATAATAAAGGCTTAGAAAGTCTTACTTACGACCTTAAAAATGATCGCCTGTATGTGGCTAAAGAGCGTGATCCTATTCAACTGCTTGAGGTCAGTGGCCTGCGTAAAAGCTTAGATGAAGGTGGGCCTATGAGTGTGCGCAATCTATCAGGCTGGATAAAAAACAAGGTATTCGCAACTGATGTGTCATCAGCCACTTACGATGAAAAGAGTGGCCATTTGATTTTGTTAAGTGATGAGTCGAAGCTGCTAATCGAAATAACCACTGAAGGTAAAGTGATTAGTTTCCGCTCCCTAGCGAGAGGTTTTGCGGGTTTACACAAAGGTATTCCACAGGCAGAAGGCGTAAACATTGACGAAGATGGCTATTTATATGTGGTCAGTGAACCCAACTTGTTCTATCGCTTTACACGTTATTCAGAATGAGTCTGCTTCAAAATTGGAAAGTTGTTCCTTTTGCGCTGCTGGTTAGCCCACGATTTTATTGGCTTTTGATAAGGCTTGATTAACCCCGACACTTTTATGGTAAAAAGATACGCCGCCATAAATACAAAACACGGGAAGAAGCAAAGCGGGCTATATTTCATTACATCGAGATGTTTTATAATCCAAAACGCAGGCACACGCACAATCAGCGGGTGTCACCAATGATCTGTGAAAAGTAGTATTTATTAAATCAAAAAAGTGTCTGAGAAAGTCAGGCCTTATCAGTTAATACTTCTGCGCCAAATCGTTATCAGTCATGTATTCAGCGTGCTCTTCTTGACCATAGCCGCAACAAATTTCTTGGAGAGTTAGCGTAAGCTCGCTCTTTTTTTTGTCTATAAAAAAGTACTGACCGCTCGTCGCTGCAGCCTCATCTGCTAGCCCCGTAGCCTTTATTTCCCGTGCTTTTCCGATACACGAACAGCTCCTCTGACAAGCATTGCGTATGCCTTATGGATAGTTGACTTTTTTATACCATTAAGATATCAATTAATTATTGAAAATAATAATATTAAATATGATTCTATTGTGGCAGCTGTAACGTGCTGAATCGCTGCCGCAGCATCGGCTTAATTGCCGTCATTTGTGTGGAGGCTGGACGTTATGGCTAATATCATCATATTGGGCGCGGGGATTGGCGGTATGTCTGCTGCTTATGAGATCCGCGATGCAGTCGGCAAGGAGCACGCTATTACGGTGGTGGGTGACGGGCCAGTCTTCAACTTCACGCCATCCAATCCTTGGCTTGCCGTGGGTTGGCGTAAGCCCGATGAAATACGGCTGAATGTGACGGAGCCGCTCGAGTCGCGCAATATACGTTTTGTACCGACCCGAGCGAGTAAGGTGGTGGCTGAGGCTAATCGTCTTGATCTTGTTGATGGCAACAGCCTCAACTACGACTATCTGGTGATTACCACCGGCCCGCGGTTGGCGTTTGAGCGCGTACCGGGCAGTGGTCCAGAAGGTTTTACTCAGTCGGTGTGCACAGGCCCGCATGCCGAGAAGGCATGGCTCTCCTATGAAGAGTTTCTGACAAAGCCAGGGCCGGTGGTTGTCGGCGCTCTGCAAGGCGCCAGCTGCTTCGGTCCGGCCTATGAGTTTGCAATGATTCTCGATACCGATCTGCGGCGACGTAAGTTGCGTGATCGTGTCCCGATGACGTTCGTCACCTCCGAACCCTATATCGGACATATGGGGCTGGGTGGTATTGGTGATTCCAAAGGCATGTTGGAGTCGGAGATGCGTCAGCGCCACATCAAATGGATCAGCAATGCACGTGTCACCTCAGTTGAGCAAGGTAAGATCAATGCCGAGCAACTGGATGAGCAAGGCGTAGTGCTGAAAACACATGAACTGCCATTTTCCTACTCGATGTTCATCCCGCCTTTTGCTGGCGTTGACGCGGTGCAAGGTATTGAGGGGCTGGTCAACCCAGGTGGCTTCATCCTGATTGACGAGCACCAGCGTAACCCGACATTTCCCAATATCTTTGCCGCCGGTGTTTGTGTGGCGATCCCGCCCGTTGAGGTTACGCCCGTACCCACTGGCGCGCCTAAGACAGGCCTGATGATTGAGTCGATGGTGACCGCTATTGCCAACAATCTCCGCGACGTGTTGGCCGGTAAGCCTATAAAGGCACGCGCAACTTGGAATGCAATGTGTCTAGCCGACATGGGTGACAGTGGTTTTGCCTTTATTGCTCTACCGCAGATTCCGCCGCGTAACGTGACCAAAGCGATGAGCGGAAAATGGGTGCATTTGGCCAAGGTTGCCTATGAAAAGTACTTCCTGCGCAAGATGCGCAAGGGCAAGGCTGACCCTGTTTATGAAACGTACGTTATGAAAGCCTTCGGCATTGATCGGCTGAAACCGGAGGAGGGCGCCGATTGAGTGTGACCCATACAGTTTGCACTCTTGATCAACATAAAAAGCTTTTCTTTACTGCCTTTAACACCCTAATAGCTAGGCTGCTTACGTTGCCTGGCTATTTTTTTGACTTATATATGGCCATTTTTAACCAGCCAGCAACATCTTTCAGTCGTCGCGAGAATGTCGTGTAGTATTACTGATTAAAGTCATTGGCCAAGGGATATTTCATTAAACCAAATAGCGTGATTGATGACGAAGTACAGATGTGTGTTAATGGCACGCACACAAAAATCTGGCAGATGTAATAAAAACTGAACCTGTCTGTGTTAATAGTAAAATGGTTGTACTAAAAAACGATAATTTTTTCTTTTTAAATTTTCCTTGCCCGTAATATTGATATTGCGTGCCCTTTAATTCATGGAGCGTCTCATGGCTGCTAAAAAAATTCTGATGTTGGTGGGTGATTACGTAGAAGATTACGAAGTTATGGTGCCTTTTCAAGCGTTGCAGATGGTTGGTCACACTGTGCATGCGGTCTGCCCTGGTAAAAAAGCCGGCGAGTTTGTGCGCACCGCGATTCATGACTTTGAAGGTGACCAAACCTATAGTGAAAAGCCTGGACATAATTTTGTCCTGAACTTTGATTTTGATGAAGTAAAAGCTCAAGACTACGATGGTTTAGTTGTGCCAGGTGGGCGCTCGCCTGAGTACCTGCGTTTAAACGCGACAGTGCTTGAGTTGGTACAAGCATTTGATCAAGCTGACAAGCCGATTGCAGCCGTCTGTCATGGTCCGCAGTTATTAGCGGCGGCAGGTATTTTGGACGATCGTGAGTGCGCAGCGTATCCAGCCTGTGGTCCTGATGTAGAAATGGCCGGTGGTCATTATGTTGAGTTGGACGTCACTGGGGCACACCTCGAAGGTAACTTAGTGACTGCACCGGCTTGGCCAGCACATCCAACCTGGTTGGCGGGTTTTTTAATGTTGTTGGGTACTAAAATTACGTTATAATTGTAAAGTGCGAGCGTTTAGTTTAGTTAAGCGCTCGCCACAGGCGCAGTGCTGGGTCGCTAGGTGTACGAACAGTGAGTGCAAGCATTACTGATAGGTGACTTGTATTATTGTAAGTATGTTTTTTTATGAAATAAATAATAAATAATAAATTTTAATTGGTAGATGCTTTAATTAATCCATGAGTTCTAAAGATTTGCTTATCTACTAAGTTAGGGATGATAAATGATTAATATATTTATAAGATACTTAATATTTTTTTGTACTGCACTCTCTACCCTGATCTATGCGCAGCCAGGACCCTGTAAATGATTCTGTGTAACTGCCAAGGTTAAATATAATCCGTTAAGCGGTCTTCAAATTCAATCATAAATC
>NZ_CAJHOA010000006.1 GCF_905120345.1 Denitrificimonas caeni
CACCTGTTTTTAACCATGCCTTTGACATTCAAGTCCTCAATAACAATCACATCGTGGTTTTTGATGAGATTGAATGAGGTTTTTTGCAGAAAGTTTTTACGGCAGTTGGCTATTTTCTCATACACCCTGGCAACTTTTAATCGCTGCTTTTGGTAATTGCGGCTTTCAGACAGCTTACGGTTGGCGGCTTTAGCGGCCAACCTGCGCCGAGCTAAAACCCTTTGCTCTCGCGCCAGCTTCTTTTCGTGCTTGGCTAGAAACTTAGGATTAACAACTGCGGTTTTATCTGATAAAACAATAAAGTCTGTTATTCCTAAGTCAATGCCGACACTTCTATTGGTTTTAGGTAAAGGCTGGGTAATAGTTTCAGCCAGTACACTGACAAAGTATTTGCCTGATGGTGCCCTTGATACCGTAGCACTCTTGATATGGCCATTGATCTCACGATCAATCTTGGCTTTGATGAGACCGATTTTAGGCAGCTTAATTGAACGACAGGTAACAGCTACCGTGCCTTTTTGGTTGTTGGTGGTGTAGCTGTCCTTAATGCCTTTTTTCTTGAACTTGGGAAACCCGAAGCTGCTTTTGAAGAAGCTCTGAAAGGCTCTTTGCAGATCAAGCTGGACGTTGGCCAGCGCCAAGCTGTCCACCTCTTTGAGCCATTGAAATTCTTTTTTGTACTGGGCGGGTGTATTTCTCAGCGTGGTTTTGGTTTTTTCGTAATGCTCTATTTTATCGTGAAGCATTTTATTCCAAACAAAGCGAGCACAACCAAACGACTTAGCAAAGAACTCTTGCTGCTCTGCCGTTGGATAGAGCCTGTACTTATAGGCTTTAAGGATTTGCTCGCTCATTTTTGACCCTGACTCATAATGTATTGCTTTATTACTTCAAGCGGCGCACCGCCTGTTGTTATAAGGCAGAACGACTGCGACCAAAACCTATCCTTCCAGAGCTTTTGCTTAATCGCTGGGAACTCTTTTTTGAGTAATCGGCTGCTTGCTGATTTATAAGCATTTATGAACTTGCTTATCTCGCTTTTGGGGTGGGCCTTGAACAGAACATGAATATGATCTTTGTCGTGATTCCATTCCATGCACTCAATTTTGTAGTTAGGCGCAATGCGATCAAATATCTCTTTTGCTCTGCTCGACACAGCAGCATCAAACACTTCCTTGCGGTACTTGGCGACAAGTATCAAGTGATAGTTGAGCAAAAAGACTGAATGTGCATTTGTGTCTAACAGCATTTATATACAGCGCTCTCAGGATTTAAGACTGATCTTATTTTATCATGCTATCATCTAAAAGCAAGATCAAGAGCGCATTCATCCCACCACCTAAGAGGTGGGGAATTCTGCTGGGTATTTGTTAAACGCCTAACACTGCGGCCTATTACCTAACCGCTGATGCCTGCGCTCGTTCTCAAGCGGTGCTTGGATGCCGAACTGAGCGCAGGCATGCCCTCGACCCGCCTCAGTTATAAAGCAAACAGATAAAGTATCAACACTGAAAATGATAATCCCTGCATGACGCTTGAGCATCGCTACGCTGGCCATTAGATTATAAGGGTAACGACTAGCCAATAATTTATAAGCATAAGGGCTCGATATGTCACTTGCTGATCAAACCATTCAAGCGCGCGACGGTGAAGAGCTGGATGCGACGGTGATTGCGCGCTACCTCAAGCCGCATTTGCCGCACCTTACTGGCGAACCTCGTATTCGCCAGTTTCCCGGTGGCGCATCGAATCTGACCTATTTACTTTCCTATCCCGAGCAGGATTTGGTGCTGCGACGGCCACCGTTGGGTAAAAAAGCTAAATCAGCGCACGATATGGGCCGTGAGTTTTTAATTCTCAACCGACTCAACGCGGGCTTTCCTTATTGCCCCAAAGCTTATGTGCACTGCACTGACCCCAGCGTGATTGGCGATGAGTTTTATGTGATGCAGCGTGTGCAAGGCATCATTTTGCGCTCCGATATTCCCGCCGAACTGAATTTCACTGCAGAAAAGACTAAAGCCCTCTGTGAAAGCTTTATCGATAAGCTGGTGGATTTACACCAAGTCGACTATCAGGCTTGTGGCTTGGCCGAACTGGGTAAACCTGAAGGCTATGTGGCGCGGCAAATCAAAGGCTGGAGTGATCGCTATGAAAAAGCCCTGACCCCAGACGCTCCTTTGTGGACGGTGGTTAAAGCCTGGCTGAATCAGAAAATGCCAGCCGACCACCCGCAGCCAGCGATTATTCACAACGATTACCGTTTTGATAATGTGATTCTTGATCCGGATAACCCGATGCAGATTATCGGCGTACTGGATTGGGAAATGACCACCATTGGCGATCCGTTAATGGATTTGGGCAACAGCCTCGCCTACTGGATTGAAGCAGGCGACCCGCCGCCGGTACAAATGATGCGTCGTCAGCCGAGTAACGCACCGGGCATGCTCAGCCGGCAAGAATTTGTCGATTATTACGCCAAGCAAGCTGGGATTGAGATCACTAATTTTGATTTTTATTACACCTATGGTTTGTTCCGTTTGGCGGGTATTGTGCAGCAAATTTATTACCGTTTTTATCACGGGCAAACCAAAGACCAGCGCTTTGCGCCCTTTGTCCAACTTAACGCTTTGTTAGAACAGATGGCGCTCAACGTCATAAAAAAATCAACGCTATAACGCCATTGCAGAGCAGGGAACCCTTATGTCTAAAACTAATTTATTTGATCTCGACGGTAAAATTGCTTTTGTCTCTGGCGCCAGCCGTGGCATTGGTGCGGCCATTGCGCAGTTACTGGCGCAACAAGGCGCGCATGTGATTGTTTCCAGCCGCCGTCTTGAAAGCTGCCAAGCGGTAGTCGATGCCATTACGGCTGCCGGTGGTAAAGCCACGGCGATGGCCTGTCACATTGGCGAAATGGAGCAGATCAGCGCGGTGTTTGCGCAGATTCGTCAGCAGTTTGGTCGCCTTGATATTCTGGTCAATAACGCTGCCGCTAACCCACACTTCGGTAATATTTTAGATACCGATTTGGGCGCATTCCAAAAAACCGTTGATGTCAATATTCGCGGTTATTTCTTTATGTCGGTGGAAGCCGGCAAATTGATGCGCGAAACTGGCGGCGGTAGCATTATCAATGTCGCCTCGGTGAATGGCGTGTCACCGGCGCTGATGCAGGGTATTTATTCTGTGACCAAAGCGGCAGTGATCAGCATGACCAAAGCTTTTGCTAAAGATTGCGCCAGCTTTGGCATTCGCTGCAACGCGCTATTACCCGGTTTAACCGACACTAAGTTTGCTTCGGCGCTGACCTCTAACGAGGCTATTTTGAAGCATGCACTGCAAATCATCCCCCTTAACCGCGTCGCCAACCCTAGCGAAATGGCCGGTGCCGTGCTCTACCTCGCCAGCGATGCCTCCAGCTACACCACCGGCACCACCCTGACTGTGGATGGCGGGATGCTGGCTTAAGCCTCTGCGCTGGGTCTGTGACGAGCGTAGCCATGGATGGCGCAGTGCCCGCATCGAGCCGCGGATGGGCCCGTTGAGGGATAAACAGACTTAGCGCAGCGCGCCACACGCACAGTGTTCACCACCCCGCAACCCACGCAACAGCTGCACTACAAGAGCGGACAGGCACCCAACAACTGCTGGCCATTGCCCAGCACATTTTCAAAGCCTTGGGCCATCGCCAGTAACCTAGCCTCCTGCCCAGCAGCAGCGGTAAGCTGCATACCCACCGGCATGCCATGCTCATCTAAACCAACCGGCATGCTCAGTGCACACAACCCCATCAAATTAGCCATACTCGGATTACGCAGCATTAACATATTGGCCCGACGGTAGTCATCCAGCAGGGCAATCTCCGTTAGCTTAGGCGGACTAATGGGGACGGTTGGATGTAACCATAGGTCCACCTCCTCAAATAACCCCGCCGCGCTCTGCGATGCCTGCTTTACTAACGCTTTGCGACTCAAGTATTCCAACGCAGTTATAGCACCGCCGTCTTGCACACGCATTTTCACCACAGGATCAAGTTCTTCCAACTTATCCGGCATATGTGCGCTCAGGAAGTGCGCGAACTCGGGCACACTCAAGCCACCCTTTTGAAAATCGGCAAATAACTCAGCACACAGCGGCACGGTGATGGGAATCAGCTGCGCACCAGCCTGCTCCAAGCGTTGCATGGCAGTCTTTACTGCTGCGCAAACGCTACTGTCGGCATCCTCCCAGAAAAAGTTTTCCGGGATACCAATACGCACGCCACGACAATCTTTTTGCGGCGCTATCACCATCGGCTGTGCACGCAAGCGACCCTCAATCGCGGCGTAAGCGTAGCGTAAATCTTCAACGCTACGAGCCAACAGCCCCGCTGTATCTAGGCTGTCTGACAAAGGTACAATCTGATCTTTGGGCCAATGGCCAACCGTTGTTTTCAAGCCCACCGTGCCAGTCACTGAGGCCGGAATACGCACCGAACCTGCGGTATCGGTGCCTAAGGCCAACAGCGCTGAGCCTTGACATAACGACACTCCCGCCCCAGCACTGGAGCCACCGGGGATGCGGTGATTGTGCACGTCCCATGGATTTCTTGGCGTGCCCCAATGGGCATTCACACCAATACCACCCAAGGCAAACTCTACGGTATGAGTCTTGCCGGTAATCAGCACCAACTGTGACAGCAGCGCCTGAACCAATGCGCCCGGCCGCTGCCAGTCGGCACCCAGCGCTGACTTAGAGCCGGCATAAATGGGTAAATTTGGCACGGCAAACATGTCTTTTACTGATAACGGCACGCCCATCAAAGGGCCAAAGTCATAACCTTGTTTGAGTAGCTTATCCGCGTGTTTCGCTGCTGTTAATGCAGCGTCTCCGGCCCAGGTTTTATAAGCATTGAGATGAGACTCGCTCTGCTCATAGGCATCAAGACAGCTTTCAATTAATGCTTGGGCCGATAAGGTGCCCGCTCGAAGCTCTGCCGCTAAGGTGGCGATGGGCTTGTTCATGTTTACCATTGTCAATCCTCGGGTAGGAGCCTCTGAAAAAATACATTCCATAGCCATTATCAAGCACTAATATCGACAATCAAAACACTCTTATTAGGCTAAATGACCAATGACGATATCCATCAACTCATTGGTGATTTCATCTTGGCGCACGCTGCTCAGTTCTTGTTTCACCGCATCCAATTGCTCATCGACCGACTGCTCGGCCTGCTGCATTAAGGCTAAGCGGGTGGCATTTTCGGTGACCATCGCTTCGGCGGAAGCACGAAACACGCTGGCAAACACATGATTACGCACCAGCGAAGCCAACAGTGCTTCGGCGTTCATCGTGTAGTCCGGTAGTGAACGTGACTGCCAGCGCTGCTGCGGCTGTAATAAGGTGTGTTCCAAAGGCAACAACGCGCGGGTTACAGTTTCTTGATAGCCGTGTTCGGCGCGCTGGGTAAAAATCAACGTCACCGCCAGATTGGCCAGCGGCTGGCCACGGCCAAGGCGCTCAATACGAGTAACAATATCACCGGCCAGACGACCAACACCATCGGCAGAGGCTGGTGGCATTAACACCGCATCAGGGGTTAATTCGTGCTCGAGCAAGGCATTGCCCATACGAGCGCCAATACAAAGGATATGCTGTTTTGCTATAGGCTGCTGGGTGCTGTAGTCAGCGACCTTATCCGCCAAAAGCTCGTTGTAGTTACCGCACAAACCATGGTCAGAACCAAACACCACCAACAGACGCGTATTGGCTTGGCTGGCCGCAGTGAGCAGACTGACGCCACCAGTACGGTAAATAAAAGCCGCCAGCCCTTGCAAAACAGTGTGGTGATAGGCCTCAATCGATTGCGCCGCGTGCTCATAGGGTGAGGCATTAATCGCTGACAGCGTTTTCATCGTATGCACGATGCCCCTAATACTGGTTAGGGTGTCATTTTTACGCGACAGATGCTCTAGAGTTTGCGCCATCTATACCGTCGCTCCGCCATCATCCATAGCCTTTGTGTCAAACGTGACTAAAGCGTCACGCGCACAGGCAACAATCAAGACGTGATCGTCATTTTGCAGCGTTTCATTATCGGCAATCCGCTGTTCAATCACCGCGAGTTTTTGCTGCGCCGCATCACGCACCAAACGCAGCGCGCCACTGATCTGCTGTTCATTGTACTGATCAAATAAACCTTCCATGGCGGCGACCAACACCGCCAGCTGCTCCAACGCCGGCATCGGGTCACGCTCAGCTTGGCGTAAGGCGCTGCGTACGGCAGACCCGCGCGCTAAACGCGCCCGGGTCGTATTGTCCAAGCGTGTGCCAAAACGCGCAAAGTCTTCCAACTCTTCAAATTGCGACAAGGTCACTCGTAAGTTGCCAGAGACGCCGCGCAAGGTACGGTTTTGCGCTTTGCCACCGACGCGGGACACCGACAAACCTAAATCCACCGCCGGAAACTGATTTTTGCGCACCAATTGCGGCGATAGATAAATTTGCCCATCGGTAATCGAAATGAGGTTGGTCGGAATATAAGCCGAGAGGTTACCGGCTTGGGTTTCCACCACCGGCAAAGCAGTAATCGAACCGCCGCCGATCTCGGCGCCGAACTGTCCGGCGCGCTCTAAGAGGCGCGCATGCACATAGAAAATATCGCCCGGAAAGGCTTCGCGTCCCGGCGGGCGGCGTAGCAATAATGACAGCTCCCGATAGGCGCGCGCGTGGTGGGTCATATCATCCAAGATGACTAAAACATCCTCACCACGCGCGGAAAAGTACTCGGCCATGCTCAGCGCTGCATAGGGCGCGATATAGGCCAATCCCGGCGCTTCTTCATCACCGGCACTCATAACAATACTACGCTGCAACATCGCGCCATCTTTGAGCGCACGAATCACCCGTGCGACCGCATCACCGCGCTGACCAATCGCGCAGTAGATACAGATCACTTTCGAGCGCGTTTGATTGAGCATGGTATCAATCGCGATCGAGGTTTTACCGGTTTGACGGTCGCCAATAATCAGCTGACGTTGGCCTAAACCCACTGGAATTGCCGCATCAATGGCTTTCAGGCCAGTGGCTAAGGGCCGAAAAATCGGCATGCGATTGAGAATACTCGGCGCTTCGGCTTCGACTGGATGCTCCGCCGCTGCAACGATCGCGCCTAAACTATCGCGTGGACGCCCCATCGCATCGATCACTCGTCCCAGCAATGCGTGGCCGACCGGTACACTGACCACTTTGCGGGTGCGATAGACCGTCTCGCCTAAGCGAATCTGCGCTGACGGCCCGAGCAAAATAACACCTAAACGGCCGGGCTCTAAATCGAGAACAATACCTTGCACACCGCAAGCAAACACCAGTAGCTCATCGGCTAAAGCGCGCGCCAGCCCCGAGACAATCGCGACACCATCCGCCACTTCGGTGACCGTACCGGTTTCGGTTAAGAGTGGCGTCGGTGTCTCACCTGAGCTGAGCCCCTCTAGCCAGGTATGAAAGCTCTGCTCAAGCTGCTGCTTTGGAGAATCTTCAAGTTCATTCAATGCCATGTCCTCAACGCCCACTGGAGGATAAGCGAGCGGAAGCCGTCGCTGTCGAGTCCTCTGCCAGTAAGCCTGCTAACTCATCCATATAGCTATCAGTCGTCCACGCCACCTGTGCACCACCGACCTGCATGACTAAACCGGGTGACTGCTGTGGATCAGTCGCAAAACTTAACAGCACGTCAGGTAAGTACTGCTGCACTTCAGTCTGCAACAGCACTTGGGTTGCTTCAGGCAATGGATTACGCGTGCTCACCTGCGCCTCTAGACTGCCAGCAGCGGCATGCCGTAACTCTGCAGCAATCGGCGGCAACTGCTGCCCCAGATGACGAACAATGGCGTCTTCAAGACTCTCGTCAGCGAGATCATGCAAGGCTTTACGGGTTAATTTTAATAACGCCTCAGCACCGTTGTGTTGCAAGCGTGTATTAAACGCTTGCCGCTCATGCTCAAGATGTTTGCGCCAATCTTTTTGCTCTTGCTGCAATGTCGAGCGCGCGTCTGCCAATAAGCCATCACGCTGCTTTTCCGTGGTCTGTAAGGCTTTTTCCAGCAGCGCATCCTGTTCAGACAGCAACTGCGCGCGCTGCTTTACATACTGACTTTCGGCGGCTTTAGCCTCTTGCTGCGCTTGTTCGGCAGCCGCCAGACGCTTGGCAATTTCGGCTTCACGCGCATCAATACCGTCTAAAATCGGACGGTAGAGAAAACGCTTGAGCAGCCACAATAACACCAAAAAGTTAGCCAGTTGCGCCAGCACTGTTACCCAATCAATCGACATAAGGCATTAGGCTCCTGCTGCGACCTGCATGGCATCCCAAAATGGGTTGGCAAAAATAAGAATCATCGCAACAACAAAGCAATAAATCGCCGTGGATTCAATCATCGCCAAGCTGACAAACAGCGTACGTGACAAGGTCGGGGCAGCATCCGGCTGCTGAGCAATCGCGGCAATCGCCGCGGCGGCAGCACGTCCCTCACCCAAGGCGGGGCCTAATGAGCCAATCGCGACAGTGAGACCGGCAGTAAAAATAGATATAGCAGCAATCAGGGCAAGATCAGTCATGATTATTTATCCTTTTGAGAGGTATTAAGAGGTGGTTCGGCCATCGCCGATGAAATATAGACAGTGGCTAAAATAGCGAAAATATAAGCCTGAATTAAACCGGTTAACAGGCCCAGCATATCCATCACTACGGGAAAAAAGAACGGTGCAATACTGAGCAAAATCGCCGCAATCACTGCACCGCTCATGACGTTGCCATATAAACGGATCGCCAAGGATACGCCGCGCGAGAACTCACCAATAATATTAAACGGCAACATAATGATGGAGGGCTCAATAAACTTATGCAGATACTGACGCACCCCACCATTGGCAATGCCAAACAAAGGAATTGCCACCAGCACCGCTAAGGTCAGCGCGACGGTGGTCGATAGAGATGAGGTCGGCGCGGCAAAGCCTGGAATCACCGTTAACAGATTCGCTAAGGCAATAAACAAAAACAGCGTGCCGGCAAAATACAAGACATGCCGCGCGCCACTGCGGGTGACTTCTTCGATTTGCCCTTGTATCAGGGTGACGATCAGCTCTAAAGCACTGCGCCAGCGTCCGGGCGCTTGATCAGCACGTAGATTACGTGTCACCAAGACTGAGATACCCACCAACAACGCCATGACAATCCAAGTGTTAACGATAGTGGCGTTGACCGGCCAATTGCCTAAGGTAAACACCACGGTTTGATCTGGACTCAGCTGCATTTATACGCCCTCCTGTTTTGGCAAGGTTGCGTTACGAGGCACTTGTGCCCGCATCACCGTGACAACTCTGACCAACAAAAACGCCAACATATAACCCGCCAGTGACCACAGCGTAGCGGTCAATGTGCTTAAGCCAAAGCCCACCGTGAGCAACAGCACTAAGCGACACAAGAAACTCAATAGTAACAATCGACCGGGATGCTCTGAGGCTAAGGCTAAACGCATGCCCCAATTTAAGCCCCAAAAAAATAGCACACTGAGCGGCAGTCCCACTGCAAAGCCAAGCACTATCGCGCTGCTATTTACCTCTATCACCGCAACTCTCCCTTGTATTGTTTGCCAAGCAAACCATCAGCCCGTTACTTATCTCGGGTTTTATCAATCCAGCTCCATGCCACCATGGCACCGACAACCACACCACCTAAGATTAACGCGATCGGCCAAGAGAAGCTTTGTGGTGCGACACGATTCAGCCACGCGCCCAGAAAAGCCCCCGCGACGGTCGGGATTGCTATCGACCAACCAATCACACCAAACACACCCAAACCGCTTAGCGGGCTGTAAGTTGGCTGGTTGCGCGTCTGTTGCATACGTTCAGCACGACGCCGGATGGCCTCGGACGTATCATCTTTTTTATTCATGTGAGCGGTTTCCGTAGGTCACTGAAGCGCCGCACAATACCCGCTTCAAGCTTGGATAACGCCGTACGGGCGACCCGCTCATCTTCATCCACCTCAACAAGGGTGGCTTGGATGGTCGCATTTAAGCTAGCCAGGTCAGCGCCTTGCACGCCACGGCGCACGGCAATATCAACCTGATGGCCGTGTTTAACCAAGAGTCCTTGATCAATGCCAAAAAATTTCTCTTCGCCTTCAGCATCGGTAATCACCAGCACTGACGGCAACAAGGCCGCAACAAAATCAGTGTGATTAGGCAGCATGGCAAACGCACCATTCTCTGCTTCTGCGGACACTTTTTTAGCTTCGCAAGTAAAGAGTAAACGAGTGGGCAAACGCAGATTGACCTGCATCACGTCCGCTTGACTCATAATGTCACCTCACGCATAGGTAAGGCTCCGATCATGTAGTAATCCATTTCATCATCGTCAAACTCGGTTTGCTGCAAGATGTGTTCGCAACCGGCCAACGTATCGGCGACTGAGACCCGCGCGCCAGCTTCACCACTAAAGGACTCAGCAGAAAAGAACGGCTGGGTTAAAAAGCGCTCAAGACGACGCGCGCGCGCCACCACCGCGCGGTCTGAGCTGGACAACTCTTCCAAACCGAGCATGGCAATAATGTCACGCAGCTCTTCATATTCAGCCAAGGTACGGCGCACAGCGCGGGCAATATCGTAATGGCGCTGCCCCACCACGGCAGGCGTGAGCATCACCGAGGTCGAGGCCAAGGGATCCACCGCCGGATACAAACCTTCACTGGCGCGTTTGCGCGATAACACGACCGAAGCAGAGAGGTGCGAGAAAATATGGGCAGCGGCCGGGTCAGTAAAGTCATCCGCGGGGACATACACCGCTTGAATTGAAGTAATCGCGCCGGTACGGGTTGAGGTAATCCGCTCTTGTAAGGACGCCAGCTCAGTGGCTAACGTCGGCTGATAACCCACTCGCGAAGGCATACGCCCGAGTAAACCAGAGACTTCAGCGCCGGCTTGGACAAAGCGAAAGACGTTATCAATCAACAGCAGAACGTCTTGCTGTAAATCATCACGGAAATACTCGGCCATGGTCAGGGCGGTTTTACCGATGAGAAAACGCACACCGGGTGCTTCATTCATCTGCCCGAAGAGCATCACCGTTTTATCGCGGACGCCGGCTTCGCCCATTTCTCGATACAGCTCTTCTGCCTCACGAGAGCGTTCGCCAATTCCACAAAACAAGCTGACGCCTTTGTAATGTTGCGCGGTATTGTTAATCAGCTCAGTAATCAGCACTGTTTTACCCACGCCAGCGCCACCAAACAGCCCAGTTTTACCACCGCGCTCAATCGGCGAGAGTAAATCAATGGCTTTAATCCCAGTTTCGAGAATGGCGCTGTGGATGACGCGATCTTCCAGCGCGGGCGGCGCTTGGTGGATCGAGCGTAACAGTGTGGTATTGGCGGCCGGCAGACCATCAATCGCCTCGCCAAAGACATTGAGCATACGCCCTAATACTGCGGCACCAACGGGCACTTGAATCGGCGCGCCAGTGGACCGTACCTGCATACCGAGGCCTAGGCCTCGTACCGGTGCTAAGGCCATGCAGCGCACGGTGCCTTGATCGAGCAGAGCCGCCACTTCCATGGCTAAGTCGCCGGCATAGACTAAGTCGTGAATGCGTGGAATAGGCTGTTCAAACAGCACATCAACCACACCGCCACGGATTTTAATCACCTGCCCTACGCTTGTCTGCTCAGCGACACCTTCAGCAGCAGACGACTCAGCCAGAGTCTGCCGATCAACCGTTTCTAACGAGTGAACCGACTCTGTCGATTGCCCTAACTGCTCATCCATGCCGTACTCCATTCTCACTGTGTTTTGCTATGCGCCGCTGACAGCGAACTTATTGAAAATCTTCTGCGGTCGCTATCTGTACATCGTTCCACTCAATCGCGCGACTGCGCCAATGCTCACTAATGGTTTGCGCAAAATCAGCACGCACCAGTTTTGCCCGCGCTTCACACCAGAGTTCTGAATCATGACGCATCACAATCCCTTCTGGCGTACCTTGACGATAATGACTGCTGGCCTTGGCCAGTAACTCTTTTAACTCATCCGGCGTAGCGCTGCCCTGATATAGAGTGGGTACCACAGCCAGACCCAATTTAGCCGCCAACGCATTGCGCCGCTCGCAACTCCAAAACTTCTGTGCAGTGCGGTCGTAGACATCAAATACGACAAACCAATCGGGTAAATTATCGTAATCAAGTGAGTGCCGCGCCGCGCACCATTCACCAAAGAGGATCCAATCGCTGTCTAAGTTATCACATAACGTATAACGATGCTGGGCCAGCCAAGAGTTCAGCCGAGAGAACTGTCCGGCGAAAGGCTCCAATAAGTATTGGCCTCGATTCTGTGCGCGTAGTTCACCATTGTCACGCATGGAAATGCCAAGATTGGCCCCATCCAGTTTTTCTTCAACGCGGATGGGCTGAGCTAATAACGCTGCAATTTCAGGTTCAGTCAGAACTTTGTCATCACGTGGCATGCCCTCACCCAACCAATCAATGTGCGGGGTATGAGGAAAACGAAAAAAATCAGACATTTAATTACTCTCTGGCATGGCAGGGGCTGGGACATGCCGCTGCCGTGGAAACTTAGTCTCATAAAAGCGCTGCGCATCAGCAACGCACAAAAATTTAACCTTAATGCCGTGCTCAGCTAACACGGGCCACCAATCTATCCACTTACAATCTGCTGCTTGCCAAATAATCGGTTTATCTGGATGGGCATTGGCCACCGCTGGAAAGATCCGATCCGGCGGATCAAATTCCGCCTGTAATTGCTGGTCAGGAAATTCGGCATAACAGTCAATCTGGGTAAGGGTGACATTGACCATCTCAACTCGTTGAGGATTACCCATATTACGCAACAACCATTTTAAAAACACATCGCCAACTCCGCGAGGCGGATTGATACGGGTTTTATTTTGGTACTCATTCAAGATAATAAACGCATCATCAATGACTACGATGCCAGCGCTCTGCATGGCCTGCAAGCGTTCAATACAGCTGGCCACACATTCAATCGATATATCAGAATGCTGCTGATTTGCCACGAGCAGCACATTGGTATCAATCACTGCTTTAAGCATCGTCAGCACCGTTTTCAGTCTGACGTTTACGCTGCAGCGCGGCCAGCGCTCGGGCAGCAATATCGGTCATTTCATCGCCAAACAGATGTTCTGGCCAGTTTGCAATTTCACCGTAGGTATCCACTGACAAGGCTTCAATTTTTGCTTGTGTACCCTCACGGCTACAAAAATATAACGCCACATCTTCGTGACTGATCACGCCTTCGGCAATACGCCGCTGTAAGCGATTAAGAAAGTGTTCGGAATGACTCTCGACGACAATTTGCACATTGCGCGCCTGTCCATTTTCACGCGCGTGTGTAGCGGCAATCAGCATATCGGCTAAACCGGCTTGCACCTGCGAATGCAAATGAGTTTCCGGCTGCTGCAACCATAAGGTTGAATGAGGCTGCGCATAAAAAGCCTGTACCAACACGGGCAAGAGTTGCGAGACTCCAAAGCCCATATCGGCTAAACACACCTCTCGAGTCTCAGCATGGGTTTTAAACATCAGCTGATACTCTGTGGCTGATGCAGAAACAGGCTGTATAGAAAACTCCGTTGCCACGCCCAATTGCTTTAACCAATACGCCACGCCCTCGACAAACGGCAGCTCAGGTTGATCACTGGAAAACTGCAGCCTACGGTGGTCTGCATCCGCCGCCAAGAGCGCGGCCACAGTAAACTCACCGGTGTCACCCACGCTGACCGGTCTCTCACCGGCCCAGTGGTAACGTCGTTGTGGTGCCGCGCGCAACGCAGCTAACGCGTGACAACCCTCGAAGACCTTTTCCGCCTGCTGCGCTAATGCAGCAATAAATCCTGCACCCAGACTCTGCGATACCGGCCAACGGTAAAACTGCTCGGGGCGCAGCGCATCCTCTAAGGCAATGTTATAGGTGCATGCCTGCGGCTTTTTAATATGCACAAGCAGCGTATCGCGCTGAGTATGAGTGTAACTGACAGCGACAATCTCTTGTCCTTGCGCAGAAACGATGTATTGCATGGTCTGTAACTGGAGCTGCTGATTGTCATCAGCTATAGCACTCACCTGCAAGCGTAGTGTGTCGGCGGCAACGCTATTTTGTTGTCCGACATCATCCAGCAGCAACGTATCAGGCAAATGCCATTGCAGCTCAAACGCTAAAGGCTCCGCAAGGCAACCTTGGTGCAAATATTGTGTAAATGAGCCTAAATCCAGTGAACTCTGAGCATCACTTAAACCTAACGACTGCTCGATTTCACTGGAGATTGTGCTGTGTTTTAAAGCCTGTAACAGTTGGCCTAAACTGCTTTTACCAACACTGTTTTCACCAAAAATCACCGTCAACGGCGCCAGTTTAATCGGCCCCGTATCCTGCCAAGCTTTAAAGTTCTTAATCCGCCACTGTGTCAACATTGATTCAGAGCTCCTTTAACACTATGTTAAACAACTCCTATCACAATAGCATCGCCGCCGCCCAGCCGAAGGCTAATAATGGCAAATTATAGTGAATAAAGGTCGGTACCACCGTATCCCAAATATGGCTGTGTTGGCCGTCCATATTTAAACCTGAGGTTGGACCCAGAGTTGAGTCGGAGGCTGGTGAACCGGCATCACCCAACGCACCGGCAGTACCGACAATACTGACAATGGCTAAAGGACTGAAACCCAGCTGCATGGCTAAGGGTACAAAAATCGCGGCGATGATTGGCACCGTGGAAAAGGATGAACCAATCCCCATGGTGATCAATAAGCCCACCAACAACATCAAAATGGCACCAATCGCTTTGCTATCGCCAATCCAGAATACCGATGAATCGACCAAGGTCTGGATTTGTCCAGTTTCACGCATCACTTCAGCAAAACCTGATGCGGCAATCATAATAAAACCGATCATGGCCATCATTTTCATGCCGTCGGTAAACAAATCATCGGTTTCTTTCCAGCGCACCACACCAGAGAGAGAAAACACCACAAAGCCAACTAACGCACCCATAATCATCGAGTCGAGCCATAGTTGCACGACAAAGGCGGCGATCACTGCAGCACCGGCAGCCAGTAAGCTTTTCGGGCTGTAGCTGTTGCTGGCTGAACCCACCTCGCCTGCGGCAACCTCGTGGTAGACACGCTTTTTGCGATAGCTGAACAACACCGCCACCAACAAGCCAAACAACATGCCCGCCGCTGGAATCACCATCGCCTGCATCACGCTTAAACCGCTGACATCAACGCCGCCTTTAGCCACGTTAGCCAGCAACACTTCTTTCAGGAAAATCCCGCCAAAACCGACGGGTAAAAACATATAGGGAGTAATCAAACCGAAAGTCAGTACACAAGCGATCAGACGACGATCCAACTGCAAACGCCCCATCACATAGAGTAAAGGCGGAACCAGCAACGGAATAAAAGCGATATGTATCGGCAAGATATTTTGCGAGGACACGGCCGCGACTAACAGCACCGCGATCAGCAACCACTTCACCATCTCGGTGCCTTTGCCTTGCTGACGGCCGACCATGCTGAGGATCTTTCCTGCCAAGGCATGCGCCACACCAGACTTGCTAATTGCTACGGCAAACGCACCCAGTAAGGCATACGACAGCGCTACCGTTGCGCCGCCACCCAAGCCTTTATTGAACGCTGCTAAGGTGCTTTCAATACCTAAGCCGCCCAGCAAGCCACCGACCACAGCGCCAATAATTAACGACACCACCACATGCACTCGTAGCAAACTCAGCAGTAGCATTAGCCCTACCGCGACAACAACTGCGTTCATAACCGCCCCAATCAGATTATAAATTTTTGCACAGGCAATGCTGCGCTGTACTTTTAAGCTGCGCAGTTTACACGGCTGAAACCAAGAATAAACCGTCGATTCGCTCTGCTGCTCGCCTAAAGCTCGCCTTGACGGAGCAACAGCCTGCTATTATGCGCAACTTTATTGCCTGATTGACTTGGAGCCAAGCATGCTCTCTATACCCTGGATCGAGCTGATTGCCGCCAGTTTAGGCGCACTCTCTGTGTATTGGATGACCCAACAAAAGCCTGCTGCGTGGCCGGTTGGCTTGCTGATGGTGCTGCTGTATGTCTGGATATTTTACGATGCACGGCTGTATTCAGAAATGCTGCTGCAGATTATTTATGTGGTGCTGCAAATCTATGGCTGGTGGCAGTGGTTACGTGGTGGTACGCAACAGCAAGGTCGTGTGGTCAGCAGTCTCAGCGCAACTGGCATCAACCAAGGATTACTGATCGGCGCCAGTATCACCCTTGCATTGGGCTTTAGCATGAGTCAATACACTGATGCCAACCTACCTTGGCTGGACGCGGCACTGACCGGTTTTAGTTTGGTCGCACAATACTGGATGGCGCAAAAACGTCTGCAGTGTTGGCTGCTGTGGATTGTCCTCGATATCATCTATGTCGGCATGTTTATCAGCGCAGAGCTGTACCTTACTGCCGTATTGTATTTACTGTTTACCGCCCTCGCCATCTATGGTTGGCTGCAATGGCGCGGCAACTTAAGGCTGGCAATATGAAAGTCGTGGTGTTAACTGGGCCTGAATCGGCGGGCAAAAGCACGCTGAGCCAAGCGCTGGCAGAGCGTTTTAATGCACCTTTAGTCAGCGAATATGTTCGTGAGTTTATCGAGCACGAGCAGCGTGAGACCTGCTACGCTGATATCAGCACGATCGCCGAGCAACAACTTAAACGCGAATTGGCGGCACGAGCGCAATGTCCACCCTTGTTATTACTCGACACGCATTTATTAAGTAATAAACTATGGAGTGAAACCCTGTTCAAAACCAGCCCAGCGTGGATTGAACAGGCGCTGCAAGCGCTGCATTACGATTTAATTGGTTTGCTCAGTCCAGACGGCCTACCGTGGCAAGCGGATGGACAACGTTGTCAACCTGAACTGGCCGAGCGCCAGCAGTTTCATCAGCAGCTTGAGCACTGGCTGCAGACGCACCAGCAGCCGGTGCTGCGACTCACGGGGACATGGCACGCTCGCTATCAACAGTTAGAGGCTGCTATTGAGCAACTATTAGACGATAATCGAGCAACACCAGCGAACAATCCTTTGACTGTAAAGAAGAGCATTAAACAATGACGAGCCCACACGCCCACGATCCGCTGCACGGTGTCACTTTAGCCGTTATCCTTAATCGCTTAGTGGAGCACTATGGCTGGGAAGCGCTGGCCGAACAGATTCCAGTCAATTGTTTTAAATCTGACCCGTCAGAAAAATCATCACTGAAATTTTTACGTAAAACCCAATGGGCTCGCGATAAAGTTGAAGCCTTGTATATCAGTACGTTTCCTTGAGCGACTGCCGTTATCTGGGGATAGCATAACGGCAAGCGCTGTAGTCTTTAAGTAGGATGTTGACTGACAATATGCGTTCCAGCTTGACCGGACAACAGTGCCAATGCCTCGGATAGGCGACCAATCGCACTAAAACCACCGCTTTCTGCAAAGCTGCAGGCGGCATTGATTTTCGGCCCCATGGAACCGGCAGGAAGATTCAAGGCATGACTTTCAGCGATGGTTAATGCACTTAGCGGCTTTGCCTCAGGCGTGCCAAAGCCTTGGTACACGGCATCGACATCAGTCAGCAGTAATAACGCATCAGCGCCTAATTGCTTCGCTAAAAATGCACTGGAGAAGTCTTTGTCGATGACAGCTTCAACACCTTGCAAACTATTATCGGCTTGGCGTATGACCGGAATACCACCGCCGCCGTTGCACACCACCACCACACCTTGAGCAACTAACAGCTTAATCACGTGCTCATCAGGAATATCGATAGGCTTGGGTGAGGCCACCACACGACGCCACTTATCACCGTCTTGCGCAATCTGCCAGCCCGCCTGTGCCGCGCGAGTTTCTGCTTCTTCTTGGCTGTATACCGGACCAATAAATTTAGTCGGTGTGGCAAAAGCTGGATCATCACGATCGACCACCACCTGAGTTAACAAAGTGGCAATTGAGCAACTGTGCTGCAGTGCATTTTCCATTTCTTGCTCAATCAAATAACCGATCATGCCCGCGGTTTGTGCACCGAGCACATCCAACGGATAGCTTTCGCCAGGGTTATACGCATCGTTCTGTAACGCCAGCAGACCGACCTGTGGCCCATTGCCATGAGTGATCACCAGTTGATGTCCCGCGCGAACAATTTCCGCTAAAGCGCATGCCGCCACTTTGACATTGTCACGCTGCACCTGAGCCGTCAGCGGCTGTCCGCGCTGTAATAACGCGTTTCCGCCTAATGCTGCAACC
This sequence comes from Denitrificimonas caeni, assembly GCF_905120345.1. Taxonomy (GTDB): domain Bacteria; phylum Pseudomonadota; class Gammaproteobacteria; order Pseudomonadales; family Pseudomonadaceae; genus Denitrificimonas; species Denitrificimonas caeni_A. The sequence goes on from NZ_CAJHOA010000006.1 coordinate 18,353, forward strand.
ACTAACATAATTAACGTCCTAAAGTTGCGACCAACACTGCTTTGATGGTGTGCATACGGTTTTCGGCTTGATCAAACACAATCGATGCCGGGCTCTCAAACACCTCTTCGGTGACTTCCATGGCATCAATGCCAAAGGCTTCTTGCATCTCTTTACCCACAGTCGTATCGGTATTATGAAAGGCTGGAAGACAATGCATAAACTTCACCCGAGGATTACCAGCTTTTGCCATCAACTCGGCATTCACTTGGTAAGGCATTAACAGCTCAATGCGCTCCGCCCACTTTTCCTGTGGCTCACCCATCGACACCCAGACATCGGTATAGACAAAATCCACAGCCTTTACTGCCGCATCAAGATCATCTGTCAGCATAATCCGCGCACCAGTTTGCTCAGCAATCGCGCGCGCCTCATCCTGGATCCACTGTGCCGGCCAGCAGGCTTGGGGGGCACACAGACGCACATCCATGCCCATTTGTGCACCACCAATCAACAAGCTGTCGCCCATGTTATTGGACGCATCACCAATAAATACATAGGCTATTTCATGCAAAGGCTTGTCGCTGTGCTCTTGCATCGTCAGAAAGTCAGCCAAGATTTGCGTCGGGTGAAACTCATCGGTCAAGCCATTGTAAACCGGCACTCCGGCATACTCAGCCAGCTCATTGACAATCTCTTGACCAAAGCCACGGTACTCAATCGCATCATAAACGCGACCCAAAACGCGCGCAGTATCCTTAACCGACTCTTTATGGCCGATATGAGTGCCACTTGGGCCTAAATAGGTCACGCGCGCGCCTTGATCGTAGGCCGCCACTTCAAAACTGATACGCGTCCGCGTGGAGTCTTTCTCGAAAATCAACGCAATGTTTTTACCTTGCAGGCACTGCTGCTCGTTGCCTGCATACTTAGCTGCTTTAAGATCAGCAGATAACTTTAGTAAAAATTCGATTTCTTGAGGCGTGTAATCGCGCAACGTTAACAAGTTACGATTTTTAAGGTTAAAAGCCATGCATCTGCTCCTTAGTTAGCAGCGGGGTAAATAAATTGCAGCAAAAAAATTAAATATTAAACAGGATCACGCACGGTTGGACAGCTCATGCAGCGTCCACCACCACGTCCGCGTCCCAATTCAGCGCCCGGAATCGACAGTACTTCAATACCTGCAGCGGCTAATGCGGCATTGGTATCATCATTACGATCATAACCAATCACTACACCAGGGCTCAACGCCAAGACGTTATTGCCATCATTCCACTGTTCGCGCTCGCGTTCAGCGGGATGATCACCACCGGTGGCCACCACTTCTAACGCCGCATAGCCTAAAACTTCAGCTACCACATCAAACATATGTCGCGAGTCTTGGCTGAAGACATGCGACCTGCCGCTCGCATCCGGGCGCAGATCATAGCAAATCATTTCATCGGCGACCTCAGTAAATGCGGTGACAATATTATCACCACAGAAGGTAAACACCGTATCAAGGTGCATCGCCGCGCGAGATTTAGGCATTTGACAGGCAATCACCCGATCCACACTGTCCTTGGCAAACAAGGCTCGCGCCAGCTGCCCAACCGCTTGCGGTGAACTGCGCTCGCCCATACCAACGAGAACCGTACGATTGCCGATCGGCATAATATCGCCACCCTCTAAGGTGGCTAAACCAAAGTTTTGCAAGGGATCACCCCACAGCACGTCAACTTTGCCGGCAAACGTCGGGTGAAACTTATACACAGCAGCGGTGAGCAATGTTTCCGGCTTGCGTGCCGTCCAATACATAGGATTGAGAGTGACACCGCCATAAATCCAAGCACTGTTATCACGGGTAAATAAGAAGTTGGGCAGCGGTGGCAAAACAAAACCATAACGACCAAGGTGATTACCAAATAAACTCACCGGGTTAAACGGCAGATCACCGACTTCCAGCCCGCCAATTAAATACTCAGCCAATTGTGTCGCCGGTAACTCATCCATCCAGGCGCGCAACTCAGAAATCATGCCGACGCCAATTTCATTCCAAGTAATACGCTGATCGAGTACCCATTGACGCGCCGCAGCGATCTCTAAGGTTTGCGCCAGTAAGTCATGGATATCTAAGACTTCAATACCGCGCGCCTGCATGACACTGACAAACACATCATGGTCTTTTTGTGCTTGCTTGACCCAAAACACATCATCAAATAATAACGCATCACAATTTGAAGGGGTTAAACGACAATGCGCCAGCCCCGGGCGGCAAACAATCACCTGACGTAACGTACCGGTTTCAGAGTGCACACCTAAAGTTAATTCAGACATTATTCATTCCTTAAACAAGAAAAAACACCAATTGAGACAATTACAACAACGCACCGATGCTGATCACTACGCTAATAAACACCGTCAAAATCAATAGCAGTGGCCAAATAAATACCAGCCAGCGGTCATACGACACGCGGCCAATCGCCAAACCACCCAGTACCACGGCAAAGGTTGGATTCACCAAGTTGACTAAGCCATTAGCCGACTGGAATGCAGTCACCACCAGCGCACGATCAACATGGGCAAAGTCTGCTAAAGGCGCCAGAATTGGCATCGACAGTACCGCTAAACCGGATGACGACGGCACAAAGAAACTCATGCCCACTTCAATCCAAAACATCAGGTTAATAAACGCCAGCTCGGGCAAACCGCCCAAGGTGGTTTCCGCGCTGTGCAAAATGCTGTCGGCAATCATGCCCTGCTCCATAATCACCACAATGCCGCGGGCTAAACCGACCACCAAGGCAACGCCAAGTAAGTCGCGCGCACCATCAACAAAGCTTTCTGTCAGCCTTTTCTCACCCAGACGCGCGATCAGACCAATCACAATGGCTGAACCCATAAATAAGCCGCCCATTTGCGCCATCCACCAATCTTGTGATGACACACCCCAGATCATCACCATAAAGGTCAGCGCAAAAATAACTAAGGCGATGCTTTGTACGCCGGTCAGGGCCGACTTTTCCGCAGCCTCATCGTGTTCTTGTAAGAAGTAATCACGGTGTGCCTGCCATTGTTTCGCTACGACTGATCGTGTCGGATCATCTTTAACTCGCTTGGCGTAACGCATCACATAGACAGCGCAGATGATCAAGCCACCAATCAACAGCAGCAAACGCAAACCTAAGCCATCGGTAAATGGGATACTCGCCGCATTCGCCGCAATCACTGTGGCAAAAGGATTAATGGTTGAACCCAAGACACCGATACCGGCACCAACCATCACAATCGCCACCCCAGTGACGGCGTCATAGCCCGCGGAAATAATCACCGGAATCAAAATGGCATAAAACGCGAGGGTTTCCTCGGCCATCCCGTACGTCGTGCCGCCGAAAGCAAACAGCGTCATCAGGATTGGAATCATCCATAACTCTCGCCCCTCCAGCCGCCGCATGGCGCTACGAATCCCGGTATCAATCGCGCCAGTGGCATTCATCACCCCGAGGAAACCACCGAGAAACAACACAAATAAAGCCACATCTACGGCATTCGCGACATAACTGTCAGGATTATAAAATCCGGCAGTGGGTGCCAGCATGACATCGACAAATCCTTGCGGCTTAGCCTCAACAATCTGATAGGTGCCAGGCACCGCCACCTCGCGTCCAACCTCATCACTCATGACACGATCGTACTTACCTGCTGGAATAATCCAGGTTAAGGCAGCAACCAAAATAATCAGTAAAAAGAGAATGGTATACGCGGTGGGAAAGCGAGAACTTAATGTTTGCTCAATGTTTTGCTCGTCTGGTTGTTCTTTCTGACTAGCCATGTCGTGTACTCCTTAATGAGACTTTAGTCACAGGCTAGCCCAGCCCAACGATCTTTCATTGATCTTGGTCAATTTTTATCGGGATTATCGCAAGTCTTTATCGAAAATTTTGTCCGCGTGAAGATCAAGCATGTAAATCATTCTCAAGTGGAAAATATTTCACACAGATAGAATTGATTCTCATTAACGATAGGTTTAGGCTTTTCTGCACAGTTTTACCGTCATCTTCTCTCGCTCAAACAAGGACTATTGCATGTTAAAAATTAGCCATCTTGCTCTTGCCTGTTCTGTCGCCTTCTGTACCAGTCAAGCCTTTGCTAAAGAGTATCCCGTCGGTCAGCCCGTGTTAAAAAACGGTATGGAAATCGCTGGTGTCTATTTACAACCAGTGACCATGGATAACGGCAGTGGCCACACTCATCATCTTCCAGCGGTTGACGCCGACCTGCACCTTGAAGCTGATATCCACGCGACCGAAAACAACCGCAATGGTTTTGCCGAAGGCGACTGGATACCCTATTTAAGCATCAGCTATCAACTGCAAAAACTCGATGGCAAAAGCCCAGTACAAGAAGGCAGCTTTATGCCGATGGTTGCCAACGACGGTACCCACTACGGTGAGAACGTTAAAATGCAAGGTCCAGGTAAATACCGCGTCACCTACACCATTTCACCGCCATCAGAAAATCCAAAAGTAGATTTTGGCCGCCACATTGATAAAGAAACCGGCGTTGCCGAATGGTGGCAGACCTTTACTGTTTCTTGGGATTTTGTCTACGCCGGTATTGGTAAAAAAGGCGGCTATTAATCTTACTGTGCGCTGCCAGCAAGGTGTTTGATGTCGTCTTGCTGGCATATTTCAAGGAGACCCTGATGCGTTATCTTGGCGTTGCTTTACTGACTGCACTGCTGAGTTCCAGCGTCAGCGCGGCAGAAGCATTTACTGTACAACTGGAAATGAAAGACGGCGAGTTGATTCCCAACACGCTAACCGTGCCCGCTAATACGCGTATTCGTATTGAAGTCCACAACAGCGGTAGCAGTCCTGCCGAATTTGAAAGCACACAACTGCGCAAAGAAAAAGTTCTCGCGCCTGGCGCTAAATCAGTGGTGGTCATCGCCCGCTTACGCCCAGGGCAATACAGCTTTTTTGACGATTTTCATCTAGATCATCCCCGCGGATTGGTTATCGCAGAGTAAATTATGGCTCAAACATTATTTGTCGTCTGGCGTGAGGCAATGGAGGCGTTGCTGGTCATTGGTATTTTATATGCCTGGTTAAGCAGCTTCCCGGAAGGACAACAAGGCAAGCGTTACCTGTTATTCGGCGTGTTATTGGGCAGTCTGATGGCGGTCTTTTTAGCCGCGAGTATTTACGGTTTATCCAGCCTTCTATCGGGCGACAGCTATGATTTATTTTTAATTGCCATGCAGCTGCTGGCCGCCGTACTAATAGTACAGATGGTGTATTGGATGAACCAACACGGCCGCCATCTTAGACAGCATCTGGAAAACGGCCTTAGCCAGCAGGTCAGTCAAGCCAACTGGCTCGGCGTGACTTTTATTACTGCGATTGCAATTGCGCGCGAAGGCAGTGAAATTGTAGTATTTTTATCCAGCACGATTTTCAGCTTAACCAGCGCGACTCTGCTGCCGTTTATACTGACCTGTGTGCTGGGTTTAGTCTTGGCTTTTATCACCTTCTATATCTTTCAAGCCAGCCAACGCTGGTTGGCTTGGCCGGTGTTTTTCAAAGTCACCAGCGCTATTTTATTATTCCTCGGCGCATCGCTGTTTCTTAAAGGCATGGAAGGCGCGTTTGAGTTCAGCCTTAATTATGACTGGAACATACCAGACTTCTTGCTCGACCCGGCGTGGGATATTTCTGCGCTACTGGATGATTCCAGTCCACTCGGCAGTTTACTAGCGTCCTTATTTGCTTATCGCGCCATGCCCGCCTGGTTTAGCGTGCTCAGCTTTGCCCTGTATTGGCTGGCTGTTTATCTATTATTTAAAGTGATCAAACCGCGCATGGATAGCACTGCAAAACCACAGACACAACACTATGTGTAAGGCTCAGCATGCAAAGTAAAAGCTCTCGCTATATCGCCTATGCCGGTTATTGGTTACGCGATCACCGCAAAGTTATTTTAGCCATTCAGTGGTTCATTGTGCTGTTCTATGCCGCGCTGATCATCATCCCCTGCTTCTATCCGGTACCGGATAACGACGCACGCCTACTTAACAACCTCACGGTGTTTGCGCAGTTTTGCTTCTGGGGTATTTGGTGGCCGTTTGTACTGCTATCGATGGTGTTCTTGGGACGTTTTTGGTGCGGGGTAATGTGTCCAGAAGGCGCGCTAACTGAATGGGCCTCGAATAGAGGCTTAGGCCGGCCGATTCCAAAATGGATGCGTTGGGGCGGCTGGCCGTTTACCGCGTTTGCTTTGACTACTATTTACGGGCAGTTGGTCAGTGTCTATCAATACCCTTGGGCGGTACTGCTGGTACTCGGCGGCTCCACCGTCGCAGCGATAGTAGTGGGCTTTTTATACGCGAAAAACAAACGCGCGTGGTGCAACTACCTGTGCCCGGTTAACGGCGTGTTTGCTTTACTGTCGAAATTGGCGCCGGTGTATTACAAAGTCGACAAATTCGCTTGGGATGAGAATCGCCAGTACGAGAAAGATAACCTGATCAAAGTCGTACAAGTCAATTGCGCGCCTTTGCAACCCTTACGCAGCATGCAAGGCAGCAGTGGTTGCCATATGTGCGGACGTTGCAGCGGTCATCACAATGCGATTGATTTGAGCTTTCGCTCACCGACCGATGAAGTAGTACGCCTCGGCGCCAGCCAAGCAACCTTTTGGCAAATGGCTTTAATTCTGTATGGCTTACTCGGCATCGCGATCGGCGCCTTTCACTGGAGCATGAGCCCATGGTTTATCCAATACAAACTGAGCTTGGCTGAGTTTTTTATCGACCATGATATCTGGTGGATCCTCGACAACAATGCGCCTTGGTTTTTGCTAACCCACTATCCTGAAAATAATGATGTCTTTTCTTGGTTGGATGGCTTGTGCATTCTCACTTATATTCTCGGCACTGCAGCGCTAATGGGCACAGCGCTGCTGGCTTGTTTAACTGCTGCCACCGCCATTGCTGGACCGGTTAGTCGCCAGCGTCTTTACCATCTTGCCCAAGCCTTTATTCCGATTGCTGGGGCTGGGGTGTTTCTGGGTTTATCAGCGACCACTTTGTCGTTAATTAAACACGAAGGCATCAATACTTGGTGGGCCAACGATGTGCGCTTGCTGCTACTGGTGATCGCCAGTCTGGCAGTCGCTTGGTTGGGCTTTAGGATCTTACAATTGTGGACGTCTGGCTGGCGTTTAGTGCTGTCCTTCACTGCTGTTTTAGCGGCTCTGGCAGTGGTCAATAGCGCCTGGGGACTGATGTTCTGGTGGTGGTAAAGTGCTTGCACACAACTCAAGCGCAAGCACTGCGAAAAACATCATTATAGAGTTGTACAGTCAAAGTATTCACTGGCTTACCTAGTAGGTATATATAAATAACAAGGGGGATATAAATGGATTTATTGCATGGCATCGTTTTAATTACGTTGATACATCTTTTGGCGGCAGCATCACCAGGACCAGATTTTGTGCTGGTCACACAACAAACGTTGGCGAGAGGTAAAAAGAGCGGTTTCTTGTGCAGCCTTGGTATTGCGCTTGGCTTATCGATTCATATCATCTATTCATCATTTGGGCTGGCCGCGATTATTGCCAACTCTACAAGCGGATTATGGATTATCAAAATACTAGGTGGGACCTACCTGCTGTACTTGGGCTACAAAGGGTTGCGCTCAAAACCTCAAAACGCAGCAGATGCTGAGTCGCGTATCGCGAGTCGTGAATCATGGATGAAAACGATAAGCATGGGTTTTTGGTGCAATGTTCTTAACCCTAAAGCGCCAATTTATTTTGTTGCTCTGTTCACGGTTGTGCTTTCACCTGACATGCCTTTGTATCAATTGGCCATTTATGGCATCTGGATCATGCTGGTGCAGTTTTTTTGGTTTTCATTGGTGGTTATGTTTTTATCTCAACCCGCAATTAATGCTCAGTTTAAAAAGCTGGGGCATTGGATTGACCGTCTATTTGGCGGAGCAATGGTATTGCTGGGGCTAAAAGTCTTGAGTACGAAAATAAACTAACCCCCGCCTGCAGGTAGCTGAAACGCTGTAGCTGCTCAGCTCATGTCCTTGGTATTAGGTTGCAGCACACACTCATCATTGCTTTTATGAGTCGATGGACACGCGGGGAAGCTGGATCTCAAAAATCATTTTCTCAGCCGCGCTTTTTGCCGTAATCGTGCCGCCATGTGCAGCAATGATCGACTTCACAATGGCTAAGCCTAAACCGGCCCCATCGCCTTTACGTTGGCGTGAAGGATCGGCCCGATAAAAGCGATCAAATAATTTCGGTAGATGCTTAGGATTGATGGTTAATCCAGGGTTTTCAACTCGAATTATCACTGTAGCGTCGTTGTTCATCACTAGACTCACTGTGACTGCCTGCCCGGCTGAAGTATAACGTATGGCATTGGATAAAAGATTACTCAGTGCGCGGCGAATCATCAGTCTATCGCCCTGAACATACACGACTGGACCTTGACACAGCAAGGAGACGGAGCGCTCCTCAGCCCACGCCTCGAAGTAATCAAAGAGCATCTGCACTTCAGTGCGCACGTTGACTTCAATCCGCTCCGCTTGCAACTGATTATTATCGGCCTGAGCCAAAAACAGCATATCGCCGACCATTTTGGCCATACGCTCATATTCTTCCAAATTCGAATACAAGATTTCTTGATACTGCTCGGCATCACGCGGTTGCGACAGAGCCACTTCAGTTTGCGTGCGCAGATTAGTTATCGGGGTACGCAACTCGTGGGCGATATCAGCAGAAAAATTTGACAGACGCTGAAAACCTTCTTCGATTCGATCGAGCATGTCGTTAAATGATACGGCGAGTTCGGTTAATTCGACCGGAACCGTGTTCGGTGCCAATCGAATAGACAGTCGATCGGATTTAATTCGACGGATTTCTGCACTGATACGACGCAGAGGTGCATGACCTTGATAAACCGCAAACCATGTTGCCAAAATAGCAACCAAGCAAGCGGCCAAGGTAATCAGCTGTAAGTAAGTACGAAAACTGTCAAGGTAGTGCAGATGAAAACCAATATCTGTCGCAACCGCTAAGGTTAAGGGCTTGTCATCCAGAACGCCCGCTGGCATTAATTGCACAGCAGCACCTCGGTAGGTCTGCCCCTTGTCCTGCCACATTTTTACCCTACCAATATTGATTGTATCTGCCGAAGGAGTCAGTCGCGTAAAGCCATCAAGACCTGTAGTAACCGTCGCGTAAATCACTTTTCCGTTAGAGTCGGATAGCTGAAACTGAGCATTGTGATGTCCAGAAATCGCACCCGCCAATCGACGTTTAATCTCGGCAGTTGTAGCGCCTGGCAATGGCTCGGCAAGTGACTGGGTAACAGCCTGCACCAGCGCATTCAGCTCATCAACATCCTGTTGGATAAAATGGGTATCAATCGAACGCTCGATTATCCAGCCAACGCTCAGAAGCACCAGAATGATGACCGCACCGATGGATAGAGTTAGGCGCAGTACTAGCGATGCAGGGCGAGGTGTCACCCGTCAAGCCTCACTACTGACGTCAAGCATATAACCCATGCCACGCACCGTATGAATAAGCTTGGGCTCAAAGTCATCATCAATTTTGGCACGCAGACGCCGAATCGCCACATCGATAACATTAGTATCGCTATCAAAATTCATATCCCAAACCTGCGATGCAATTAAAGACCGTGGCAACACCTCACCTTGGCGACGCACCAACAACTCCAACAGGGTAAATTCTTTATTGGTCAGATTAATGCGCACAGCGTGCCGTTGGGCGCGCCGTCGCGGAAGATCCAAAACAAGATCGGCAACCTGTAACTGGTCATGCAAAACAGGCGTGCTACCCCGGCGCAGTAACGTCCGCACACGTGCCAGCAATTCTGAGAAAGCAAACGGTTTAATCAAATAATCATCAGCACCGAGCTCCAAACCCTTTACGCGGTCTTCGACGCTATCGCGTGCGGTCAAGAACAATACCGGTGTCGTCGCTTTCGCTTCGCGCAGCGCTTGCACAATACGCCAACCATCAACATCTGGCAGCATCACATCCAAGATAATCAGATCATAGTGCTCTGTCAGCGCGAGGTGGTGTCCGTCGAGTCCAGTGTGGGCCAGATCCACGACAAAACCTGACTCCGACAAGCCTTGGCGTAGATACTCACCTGTTTTCAGCTCATCTTCAACCACTAGCAGTTTCATAGGTGCGCCCCGCGAATTCGTTCTATTTATGTCCATGAGAGATCATTAGCCTGCCTTGTCCGAGCAGGATAAAACCACTCTAACCGAGTTGTACTGTCGTGATCATGACCTATTCATTACAAAACTGTAATGTTCGTGTCATCTGACCGACAGTAACGCTGGGTTAAAGTGGCTCTATCAATTGAAGTGCAGTATGCACGGCCATTTATTTTACTGTTGCCGAGGTAGTCATGATCAAAAAAACATTATCAATACTTATTTTAAGTACCCTCTCCACCTTAGTCCTCGCTGCAGGCCAACACGCAGGGGATCACCATGCGCACGGCATGCCAGAGCATGACATGAGCACGATGTCGCACGCTGCGTCTTTTTATGGTCAGCCCGGTGAAGTGGCGCAAGTGAGTCGCACAATCGAAGTGCGTATGGATGACAATATGCGTTTTACGCCGGACAAAATCGACGTAAAAGCCGGCGAAACCGTACGCTTTCGCATTATAAACTCAGGCCAAATCCCTCATGAAATGGTAATCGGCTCATTAGATGAACTCAAGGCGCATGCTGCCGAGATGCTAAAAACGCCCGACATGCAGCACTCAGAACCTAACATGATCACCCTTGATGCTGGCCAACACGGTGAGCTGATCTGGCAATTCGACAAAGCCACAAAAGTGGATTTTGCCTGTTTGATTCCAGGTCATACGGAAGCCGGCATGGTGGGCAAGATACATGTTAAATAAGCTGTATTAAACACAGCTGTGTCGTCCGAGCAACGCCACCTTGCACCCTATATTTAAGCGAGTAAAAAGTAAGTGAGGATAATCAAGATGGCAGCATCGGTAAAAAAAACAGCGGTAATCATCAGCGCGCTTGGTGTTTTGCTGCTTGGGGCCAGCGTATTGATCTATGGATCGTCGCAGCGGTCACAGCTCTCTTATATTAATCCATCCGATAAACAGCTCGTAGCCAGCGGTAAACACCTCTATGCTAAAAACTGCGCATCCTGTCATGGTGCCAAGTTAGAGGGACAGCCTGATTGGCGAATACGCAAAAGCAATGGCCGCTTACCCGCACCACCGCATGATCAGAGCGGGCACACCTGGCATCATGCCGATGCTGTTTTAATTGATATTACCAAAAACGGTTTAGTGCCTGGTGTGACAGCGCCAGATGGCTATGTCAGTGATATGCCAGCCTATAACCAGTTACTAAGCAATCATGACATCCGGGCGGTTCTTGCTTATATTAAGAGTTCTTGGCCACAGCATGTGTTAGCGACTCAGAAGGATATCAGCCAACGACAAGAGTAAGGTCTTGGGCATGTTGTTCTTCTATTTGCCTCTAAAATAGGATGTAAACAGCATGACTGAGCACAACGTAAAACCTCATGACCATCAGCAGCATCAGGCGGCGCCCTCTCTGTCCGCAACCACTGAATTAAAGGATCCTGTTTGCGGGATGACGGTAACAGCAGACTCGCCGCACCATCTTCAACACCTAGGCCATGCTTACTATTTTTGCAGCGCTAAATGTCACAGCAAATTTAAGGAGCATCCAGAGAAGTACAGCAACCCAAGCACACCTGCTGAGCAACCGTTGAATGAGCTTGCATCTGCTACGAGCTACACCTGTCCAATGCACCCCGAGATTCAGCAGGATCATCCAGGCAGCTGTCCTAAATGTGGTATGGCGCTTGAGCCGCTGATGCCAAGTTTGGAGGATGACGATAACTCAGAGTTCAAAGACTTCACTCGACGATTCTGGTGGACACTACCATTAACGCTTATCGTCGCCACTCTCGCCATGTTCGGCCATCAACTTAGCTTGTTCAACATAACCACGCAAACATGGATCGAGCTGGTTTTTTCACTGCCCGTCGTGCTTTGGGCTGGACAGCCGTTTTTCATCCGCGGTTGGCAGTCACTCATGAACCGCAGCCCCAATATGTGGACGCTGATCAGCCTAGGAACAGGCGCTGCATTTATTTACAGCGTTGTCGCAACTCTTGCCCCTGGTGTGTTCCCAGAGACTTTTATGTCGATGGGACGGATTGCGGTTTATTTTGAAGCCTCAGTGGTTATTATCTCGCTGACATTATTCGGGCAAATGCTTGAGCTACGCGCCCGCTCGCAAACTTCAACGGCGATCAAAGCATTGCTCGGCCTCGCCCCGAAGACAGCCCGCCGGATTAATGCTGATGGCACAGAGGAAGATATACCTTTAACGCATGTTCATGAGGGCGATCAATTACGCGTACGTCCCGGCGAAAAAGTACCTGTTGATGGTGTAGTCGAAGAAGGCTCCAGCTCGCTTGATGAGTCAATGTTGACTGGCGAACCTTTGCCCGTCAGTAAACGACCTGGTGATAAGGTGATTGGCGCCACCATGAATACCTCCGGCGCACTGATAATACGTGCGGAGAAAGTCGGCTCGGCAACGGTATTGGCGCAAATTGTACAGCTTGTCGCCCAAGCTCAACGCTCGCGCGCACCCATGCAGCGTATGGCCGATCTGGTCGCGGGCTACTTTGTGATGACGGTGGTGTTGATCGCGGTACTGACATTTTTTGTCTGGGGATTTTTGGGTCCGCAACCGAGTTGGGTCTATGGCCTTATTAATGCCGTTTCGGTATTAATTATCGCCTGCCCTTGCGCACTTGGTCTCGCCACCCCGATGTCGATTATGGTGGCAACAGGACGTGGCGCAAGCCAAGGTGTCTTGTTTAGTGACGCTGCTGCCATTGAAAACCTGCGCAAGGTCGACACATTGATCGTTGATAAAACCGGAACGCTAACCGAGGGGCGACCCACTTTTAATAAAGCGCTGCCGGTAGAAGGTGGCAGTGCCGATGAAGTATTACGTCTCGCCGCAAGCCTTGATCAGGGCAGCGAACACCCACTGGCAGAAGCCATTGTCAATGCTGCACGTGAACGCGGTCTAACTCTGAGCGCTGTTAATGATTTTGAATCTGGCAGCGGCATCGGTGTGCGTGGCATGGTCGATACAACTAAGCTGGTCTTAGGCAATACGGCCTTAATGCAGCAAGAAAATATCAGTATTGATACCTTGTCAACTAGCGCAGATGCACTGCGCAGCGAGGGTGCTAGCGTTATGTACTTGGCGAGCGAAGGTCAATTAGTTGGCTTGCTGGCGGTATCAGATCCAATCAAGTCAAGCACTTCAGAAGCGGTCAACGATCTGAAAGCCGCAGGGATTCGCGTGATTATGGCAACCGGCGACGGCCTCGCTACCGCCAAAGCAGTTGCTAAACAACTGGGTATTGATGAGGTACACGGTGACGTTAAGCCCGCTGACAAGCTTGATTTGGTCAGCAAGCTGCAAGCAGAAGGCCGGATTGTCGCTATGGCAGGTGATGGCATCAACGACGCTCCAGCGCTGGCCAAAGCGGATGTTGGCATTGCCATGGGAACCGGTACCGACGTAGCAATGAGTAGTGCGCAGGTCACCCTAGTCAAAGGTGATTTACGCGGTATTTCCATTGCCCGTCACCTTTCAGATTTAACCGTGGCCAATATGAAACAGAATCTGGGCTTTGCCTTCGTTTATAACGCTCTTGGTATACCTCTGGCTGCTGGCGTTCTCTATCCGTTTGTGGGGCTATTACTCTCGCCAATGTTTGCCGCACTGGCGATGAGCTTAAGCTCTGCTTCGGTGGTGTTTAACGCACTACGACTGAGAAAATCAGGATAAGAACCTAGTTTTCTTTAGCGTTTTTCAGGTCAGATACCCGCTCCGCAGAAACAGGTCAGAGCCATTACACAACAGTAACGGCTCTGACTTGAGTTTTAGCGAAATTCAAAACATTCTTGATGAAAGCGCAAGGAAATGCGCTGCTGCTTGAGCCCGCTGCGCAGAGCGGTGGCCAGACCTTGCGGCCCGCAAAACCAAATATCGACCTTAAGGCCATGGATCTGCAGCTGGTTCGCGCTCAAACGCTGTCCCTGCTGACTGTCATGGATATGCAGTGTTATATCCGTAAGTTGCTCTGTCAGGTGTTTTAGACGAGTCAGCATGGGATCTTCTGCGGCCCCAGCCGTGCAGTAATGCAGTGTCAATGCGGGAGTTCCTTGTTCGCTATTAATCAAACGGTTTTCCAGCGCAGCCAGAAAGGGTGTCACGCCAATACCGCCCGCCACCCAGATCTGCTGGGCATTTTTTCTGCCTTTCTCGGGGTTAAAACGACCATAAGGACCTTCTAGCGTCACCGCCTGCCCATTGTGCAGTTGCTGCGGGAGTGCACGGGTGTAATCGCCCAGCGCCTTGATCTGAAAACTGAGCTGCCCGCTGCCATTATCAGCACTCGACAAGCTAAAAGGATGTGCGCCTTCGAAACGATCAAAAGTCACCAGGGCAAATTGTCCAGCTCGATGCCCAGGCCAGCGCTTGCCCATGTTACACACCACTTCAGTGATGTTGGCGGATGTCTGCTTAACCGCCTGCACCAAGCCCTTGTAGCTGCGACGCTTACCGATTTTCCCCGTCAGAGATTGCACGCTGGCGATCACCCCACCCATCATCAAGAGCGCCATCAGCCAACCGGTGGGCTGTTGCCACCATTTTAGCGGTGCCAACAATAACGCATGGGATACTAGTGCCAGATAAATCAGTGGCATCACTCGGTGCAAGTAACGCCAATACACGTAAGGCACCCAGCGAGTGAGGGTAATCGCAACCAGAAACAGCAACAGATACAAGCCGGGTTCACCCAAGTCTTCCGCGCCATCTTGCAGGCTGCCCAACAGTCCAGAGAAGTCAGCTTCGTGCAAGCTTCGATCCTTGCCAAATATAGCTTCAAGCGCATCATCGGCCATTTCTATCAGCCAATGTGCCAGCGCCGCAGTAACGGCCAGAATACCGGTCCATTTATGCAGCTGATACATTTTATCCAGACCGCCCAATGGCATTTCCAGCCAACGAGGCCGAGCGGCCAGCAGCAGGGTAATGGACATAAAATTAATGGCAAGGTATCCACTTAGTGTCAGTAATTGCTCATAACTCGGGCTTAGGCTCAAGAAACTGAGCTGAAACGTCACAAGTATAAAAAGCATGACACTGGTACGTAGATTAGGCATAAAACAAACTCACATTGGGTTTGTTTCAAGTTTACTGATTGAATCTGAAAGCAAGCTTAATAGCCCACTAATCTACTGGCTTGAAAGTGCAACGTGTCATGGCTATCGCAACATTCACCTTGATCTTGCTGAGCTCGGTACCAAATGTGGCCGCGCCGAACCAGCGGCGGGTGAGAAATATCATCTATATTCACAGCCAAGAAGGCTTCTTATTCTTGACGATGGTGATGGACTTATTCGCCCGCAGGATTGCAGTTCAGTAGAAAATATTTAGATGATTCGCCAGATTCAGCCAAGGCAAGAAACGCAATCACTGTCTAATTGACTGTACTAGAGTGCTGCAACTGTAGTATTGATGCAGTGTATAAACTTTATCAGGGGATAGATAATGCTAAAAGATAAAAATGCGGTAGTAACAGGTTCTACTTCAGGAATAGGTTTAGCGATAGCCCGTGGTTTAGCTGAACAAGGCGCTAATGTAATGATTAACGGCCTCGGTAGTGCAGAAGATAATGAAGCTGTAAGACAGTCAATCGAAGATGATTTTGGTACCAAGGTGCTCTTTTCCGCAGCCAACATGCTTAAATCAGAGCAAATTATAGCGATGATCGCTGAAGCCGACAAAACTTTTGGTTCTGTCGATATTCTAGTGAACAACGCTGGTATCCAGTTTGTCTCGCCGATCGAGGATTTCCCTGAGGAGAAGTGGGATGCCATCATCGCCATTAACCTCACATCAGCTTTCCATACTATTAAAGCTGTTACCCCCGGCATGAAGAAACGTGGATGGGGTCGTATTATCAATACCGCTTCGGCGCACGCTTTAGTCGCCTCACCTTATAAGTCTGCCTACGTTGCAGCCAAGCATGGTATTGCTGGTCTGACGAAAACTGTTGGCTTAGAGCTTGCTGAGTTCGGCACTACGGTGAACTCGATTGCGCCTGGTTATGTTTGGACTCCACTAGTAGAGCAACAAGTGGCTGATACAGCTAAGGCCCGCGGAATTACCGAAGAGCAAGTGATACAAGATGTATTGCTCAAAGCACAACCCACGAAAAAATTTGTCACTGTTGAGCAAGTTGCTGCTGTTGCTGTATTTCTCTGTAGCGATCATGCGGCATCCATTACCGGCTCTACACTTCCTGTTGACGGTGGCTGGACTGCGCAATAATAGCTTTGAACTCTCAGTTTTTATTATTAGAAAATACTGCGTTTTAGCTGACCTATAAATATAAAGGATAAAATCTCGATGAGTAAAAAATCGATTAACCTTGCATTGCAAGGTGGCGGCTCACATGGAGCGTTCACCTGGGGAGTGCTTGACTACCTCATGGAAGACGGGCGCATCAATGTGCAGGGTATTTCAGGCACAAGCGCAGGCGCAATGAACGCTGTCGTATTTACTCAAGGTTTTATGGAAGGCGGCGCTGAGGGCGCACGCGAGTCGCTTAAAAACTTTTGGTGTAAGATATCAAATTTATCCATGTTTAGTCCTATTAAGCGCAGCCCCCTGGGTATTTTGACGGGTAGCTGGGATATTAGTGGCTCGCCAGCTTACGCTATGATGGACTTTATGAGCCGAGTTGCCTCGCCTTATGAGACTAACCCGTTCAAGTTCAACCCGCTACGTGAACTGGTTGAAAGCACGATTGATTTTGAAAAAATCAGAGCATGCAAAGATATAGAGTTATTTATTGCCGCCACTAACGTGCGCTCGGGCAAGATTAAGGTATTCGAAGGCCACGAACTAACGGCAGATATGATTTTAGCCTCCGCGTGTTTGCCGACCATTTACCAAGCGGTTGAAGTGGATGGTATACCCTATTGGGATGGTGGTTTTAGCGGTAACCCGCCTCTGTTCCCGTTGTTCCAAACAACAGAGTCTCAGGATATCGTCATTGTTCAAGTTAACCCAATTGAGCGTCTCGAAGTACCAAAAACTGCACGAGAAATACAGAACCGCATCAATGAAATTTCCTTTAACTCGTCATTACTCAGAGAGCTGCGTAGCATTGAGTTCGTGCATCGTCTACTTAAAGAAAACAAACTCGATGCAGATCATTATGCAAATATTTTAGTGCACCGTATCGAAGCCACGGAAAAAATAAATCCGCTGTCAGCTTCCAGCAAGATGAACTCTGAGTGGTCGTTTTTAACCCACTTGCGTGATATCGGGCGTGAGGCTGCAAAGAAATTCTTGGATGAGCACTATGAGAACATAGGGGTGGAATCCTCACTCGATCTAGAACATGAGATTCATTGGTCGTAAATCTGACATAACCTTTCTTAACTCTAGAAAAGCCCAGCACTACTGAGACAACTGACGAAAGTAGGTACTGGGCAATAGGTACTGCGCGCTATAACTCACAGCGCACAGTTGGCTCCCCTTATTTGTCTTTTTTTGCCTCAGGTGTCGAGGCTAACAGCTGCTGTTTCTTAGCTTGCGCTTTTTGGCGTTTCTTGGACTTCTGTACTGGCTTGTTCACAGCCTCTTTAACCTGCGCCGTAGTTACTGCGTCCTTAACCTGGAACACAGGCTCTGTCTTATCGATAGCAACTGACGAGGCAGGCGCCTTCGGCTGAACAAAAGCAGGTATGGGCTGAACAAAAGCAGGTATGGGCTGATCAAACAGCTGGTGCAATTGGCGCCACAATTCACCAACAGTTCCCTCAGCCGTCAATAGCTCAGGTACCAGCTCTATCACTGTATCGAGTAACACTTTGCGCTTTTCATTATCAACCAGCAGTTGCGGTAAAGTTGCTAAACTTTCTGTAGGAAGAGCAAAAACCAATAATCCTTGCTGGTCGATAATCTCGCGAATATTGCTGAAATCCATGTCGAACTCTTGCATTAGACTGCGGCTTTTCTCAGCAAGCTGCTGCACACGGTCTTTACTGAACTTGCCACTCTCATAACCAAGCAATAGCAAGATTCTCGACAAGGCTTGCAATCCACCGCCCTCAGTCAGCGATTGACGCAAGTGTTCAGTGACGCTCTGATCCTCTAACTGGCTCTCACTCTGCTGGGTATCAGGTTTTTGCATGCCAGTTAACGTTGCTAGAGCTCCGTATACAGCATGGAATTTCATCTCTTGCCAAGCGTCACGCACATCACGAAAACCGTTTAGTTGCGCCTCAACTAAATTAGAAAAGCTCTGTTGCCAAGCTAACAATGGGTTATTAGGAGAAACCAGCTGACGATTAGCACGTACTAGAGGCGCACTACCCGCCAATCCGCTAAAGCTTGGATTTAAGCTACTGGCTAAATACTGCTGCATGCGGAACGGGTGCGCCTTGCGTATCATTTCAGCGGATTGCTCATTCATTGCTGGAATCAACCAAGGTCGTACACACCACTCGTAAAGCGTACTGTTGACCTGTGAAACTTGGTCGACCATGGCAAACTCACGCTCATCATCCCTTTCCCGCTCACTATTGTCATCGCTCAAAATATCAACGATCCGCCGAGGCTCGAAATAGACTTCATAGTTTGACTCGGACTCATGTGTAGCAGGCATGTCTTCAATAATCATTTCGTAAAGTCCGGGTGCCAGTAGCCCTATGGCTTCGCTCGCATCCAGCAGCTCGCGATGCTCGCGACGCGCTACAGCGCCAGACACAAAAATCCCCAAATGCCCCACGCTGGCATGTTTCAGGTAAATAATAGTACGACCCGCTTTTCGCAGTGCAAGATCACTCGGGTAAATATCAGCAATCCAGTTTAACGCCTGTTGTGGAGGCGTAATGTCATCACCATAGGAGCAAAAGACCACCACAGGGGCCTCAATTTTCTTCAGATCGACCTCACTGCTCTGCGCTCCTAGGCCACCGGTTAGACGATTACCGATGAAAAGATCATCAACAATCGTCTCAATTTCCTCTCTATTGAGTAGCGTTGGACTCCCCCACCAGCGCTCAAAGTCAAGAAATCGCGGTACTTCGCTATCGATATTGCTAAACAGGTTGTAATACTTATTCCAATAGGTATTGGCTGGATTTAAGCCTTCAAAATTGCTTACCAGCCACGCACCGTCAAAACGACCATTGCCTAAATCGCTCGCTAATCGAGTCATCCAAGCACCGCCAAGTAAGCCTCCCGAGTAGCGCATCGGGTTGTGTCCTTCTTCACCAGACCAGTACGACAGTGGCGCACCGTTAATGATCACTAACCCTGGTAACTCGGGTCGCGCTGCCGCCAGTCCCATCAGCGCCCAACCGGCCTGACAGTTGCCAATCACAATCGGCTTATCTGCATTGGGGTGGCGATGAATCACTTCCTCAAGAAAACGAGCCTGCGCCGCACCCACGTCATGCAACGTTTGACCCGACTCTGGCCAATGACTAAAAGCGATAAAATAGGTTGGGTGCCCTGCTCGCAAGCTTTCGCCAACCGCTGAATCTTGCTTAAAACCACCAATGCCAGCGCCATGCCCACCCCGCGGATCAATAACAATAACGGGAGCACGCTCCCTATCGTTCAGCTGATCAGTTTCAGGAATAACTCTCAATAATGAATAGTTAACTGGACGAGGCAAATCACGCCCATCAATGAGTGTTTCATAGGGGAATTTCAGCAGTAATGGATAGCCTGCACGCTCATAGGCCAACGTATTATCACCACGCTGACGCAGTGCATCCCAATACAGCACGCTACGTTGGCAAAAGTCTATCCAGTACTCTAAACATTCAGAGGGACTCGGTTGGCGCAGCTGCCCTTCACGCAGCGGTGAGAGAATAGTTTGATAACGCTGCTCAGAGGCTGTAAGGAGATTATCAAATTGCAAACGCTGCAACTGACTCAAGTGTTTAAGTAGCGTTTGCAAAGAAGAAAAGCGCTCCTTCTCCTGTGTAAAAAAACCTTTATCGTTCATATGTGTCTCCTACATGCGGGGTTCTTTCATCTCTACCTCACCCAACAATGAATTGAAAACATCATGACAACTCACTGTTATAGCGTGATCAGGCAAGCTAAAGAAACTTCTTTGTGCAGCGCACAAAAAAACAGTTGCAAATAATCTTTTTGCAGTGCAACATAATAGCATGACTGAGCATCTGACAGCTCAAACACATTAAGTCGAACTCGGCAATACAACTATTAGGAAACTACGAATATGTCTTTATTTAATTCAGAAAAAATCCAAAACGCACAGAAAGCTCAACTGGAAATGCTACAACAAATCAGCAGCAGGGTTTTTGAAAGCGTTGAGCAGCTGACCCAACTGCAACTTAAATCACTGCGTGCAGCAAGCGGTGAGCAGTTCGAAAGCTTACAGTCTATGCTAACTATTACTGATCCAAAGGATCTAGCTAGCTTGCAGACAGCTTTACCACAGCCTGCAGCACAAGCTGAGCGCTTAATGGAATTCAATCGTGAAGTATACGAGCTGATCTCTAAGACCCAAGCAGACATTGCTAAGCTTGCTGAAAGTCAGGTTGATGCAACCAGTCAGCAAACTCAGGAATTGATTGAAACACTCAGCAAAAACGCACCAGCCGGTGCTGAGCCTGCTGTTGCCATGTTCAAAACTGCTTTAGAAACTGTTGGCAGCACCTATGACAGCGTTCAAAAGGCTGCTAAACAAGCCTCTGAAATGGCTGAAGAAGGTATTGCCGCTGCCGCATCTGCTGCAGGTAAAGCAACTGCCACAGCAACTGCCGCAACTGAAAGTCCTAAAGCTGCAGCAAAGAAGTAAGATCTCTTCTGCGAGATATTGAAAATCTCGCTCAACAGATCCGATCGACAAAAAGGGAGTAGCGCTGCATCGCTACTCCCTTTTTTAATTAAACAGTCACTCTCTCAAGCCATTGATAACAATATAACTCACAGACATTGCGCTCCCCCAGCAGCTCATCAGAAACAGTCCGCTATAATCGTCTCAATCTAAACCCCGCACAGCTGTACGGATACTCACTGTCAGTATCTGAAGTGACCTCTATTCATCATCTTTTTTAACATCAGCGTCCTCTGACTTGCGTGAAGAAGTCGTACCAAATAGACCAAACAAGCTCTGAGTGCTCTGATAAAGTTTTTTCGACTGCTCCATGTAATCGCTCATCAAATCGCTCGTCACTGGAGTCTTCGTACGCATAAACTCACTCCAAGCTTGCGATGACTGCACACTCGCTTTTGTCTGCAGATCAACCACAGTTTGAATACTTTGCTCTAAGTAACTACCGAGCACACCTTGCAGTGGGCCATAAAATCGAATAATACCTTGGAGCATATCGCTAGAGAAAATTGGCTCACCGTCATTCTCCGCCTCCTGAATAATTTGCAAAAGGATGCTTCGCGTTAGGTCTTCGCCACTTTTGGCATCAACAACCTGAAAAAGAACGTTATCGATCACTAACTGACGAATATCATTGACATTCACATGCGTGCTAGTACAAGTGTCATACATGCGACGGTTCGCATACTTCTTGATTAAACGTGGCTGGGAATGATTGTTGTCTGACATGGATAAAAATTCTCACAGATAGCATGCATAAGCATACTATCTTACTCTATCGGCGCATCTGCCGTCCTGCATGGCCGACAAGCAATAACCGACATACATCATTTAAAGAAGCTAATTACCTTTAACTCATAGATCAATACCACCTAAAAATCATACATTCTTCACTTAAATATTTAGCAATAATACATCGTCCACTTAAATATCTAGCAATATTAAGGTAGATTAGTAATGCTAAATCAAAATAAACGTAATGGAGGATGGTTTATGAGCAATGAAAAACGCATTGCAGTGGTCACAGGTGGCATGGGCGGCATAGGGACAGCTATAAGTCGACGCATGCATGATGAAGGTTTTACCGTTGTAGTCGGATGCAGTCCTTCTTCATCGCGCAAAGACGCTTGGATCGCCCAACAGTCTGAGGAAGGTTACACATTCCACGTTTTAGAGTGCGATATTGCTGACTGGGAATCCACATCTAAAGGATTCGAAAAAACACAGAAAGAAGTCGGTTCAATCGACGTATTAATCAACAATGCCGGCATCACTCGTGACGGCACCTTTCGTAAAATGACCCCAGAAAACTGGAACGCAGTGATCAACACCAACCTCAACAGCTTATTTAACACAAGCAAACAAGTTGTTGAAGGCATGCTAAACAAAGGCTGGGGACGGATTATTAACATTTCCTCAATTAACGGCCAACGCGGTCAGTTTGGTCAAACAAACTACTCTGCAGCCAAAGCAGGTGTGCACGGCTTCAGCATGGCGCTCGCACGTGAACTCAGCGGCAAAGGCGTAACAGTTAATACGGTATCTCCTGGTTATATCGAGACAGATATGACCGCGGTTATTCGACCTGATATTTTGGAGGGTATGATTTCTACAATTCCCGTTGGTCGCTTAGGACAGCCGGAAGAAATTGCCTCAATTATCGCTTGGTTAGCATCCGATGAAGCGGCTTTCTCCAGTGGTGCTGACTTCACCCTTAACGGCGGTATGAACATGCAGTAATAAGGCCGACCCTTATTGACTTCTTAAACTATTGTTCCCCCTGTTGGTAAAGCTAATAAAGCAAGCATATGCAGCTCTTTCCTAGGGCTGCATATCGGGTGATCCCATAGCGGCTAAAGAAAGCTCCTAAACTATTTTTGCGCACAATCAAAAATTCACTAGCGACACTTTAATCACTCAAACATGGGCCGCCTTAAAAACCTGAGATAAATCATTCATCTTCTAAAAGTATAATTAATAAGGATTTTTCATATTTATGGACATAAACCAAAACTCTTTATACTCCTACTGGTCAGGTCAGACACCTTTTGTCGCGAACCTGTGCTTGCAACAGCTACGTTTCGGGGTCATGCAACACGATTGGTTCAAAGATTGCGACAACAGTGAGTGGTTCAATGTGCCAAGCGAATCACTTGAGCTACTGCAAACTGAGTTCAACCAAGACTGGATGAAACTCGGCCAGCAAATGTTAAGTCAACAAGATTTCAGTTTCAAAGACAGACGCTTTTCCAGCGAAAATTGGAATAACCCCGTATTTGGCTCACTCGCAACGTTCTACCTGCTTAATTCAAGCTTTCTACTGAAACTGCTGGGTTTACTGCCTATTGACGATAAAAAATCCAAGGATCGTTTATATTATCTTGTCGAGCAGATGATTGCCGCCAACGCCCCTAGCAACTTCCTACTGAGCAACCCTGACGCTCTCAAGCGTGCATTTGAAACTCAGGGAGTCAGCCTCTTGAGTGGCCTCTTACACTTAGCCAGCGACCTACAAGACGGCAAATTACGTCAGAGTGACAAAGACCACTTTGAAGTCGGCAAAAGTTTAGCAGCCACGCCAGGTGCAATTGTATTCGAGAACGAACTGTTCCAATTGATACAGTACACACCAATTGGCACAACCCAGTACAAAAAACCGTTGCTGATCGTACCGCCAGCAATCAATAAGTACTATGTGCTTGATCTGCAACCCGAAAACTCTCTAGTACGTCATCTTCTTGAGCAGGGTCATCAGGTATTTTTAATTTCTTGGCGCAACTTTGGCCAGCAACACGTCCATGTGACCTGGGATCAGATCGTTCAGGATGGCGTCATTAGCGCCCTGCGGGTGACTCGAGCGATTAGCGGTGAGCGCCAGCTTAACACCATGGGATTCTGCATCGGTGGCACCCTACTCAGTTGTGCTCTAGCGGTTCTAGCTGCGCGTGGTGATCGTGATATAGCCAGCATAAGTCTATTTGCCACCTTCCTTGACTACCTAGATACAGGCCCAATCAACGTATTTGTCGATGAAAAAATGGTTGCCGAAAAAGAGCGCACCATCGGCGGCCAAGATGGTAAATATGGTTTGTTCACCGGTGAGGATATGGGCAACACCTTCTCCCTCTTGCGGCCTAACGAACTGTGGTGGAATTACAACGTCGACAAATACCTCAAAGGTCAAAAGCCTAGAGCCTTTGATCTGCTATTTTGGAATAACGACAGCACCAATATGCCCGGCCCTATGTATTGCTGGTATATACGCCATACGTACCTGCAAAACGATTTAAAATCTGGCGAACTGGATCTATGCGGGGTAAAACTGAACTTAAACACTATCGAAGCGCCAGCCTACATTCTTGGCACCCAGGACGACCATATCGTCCCTTGGCGTAGCACATATGCGAGTACTGCCATACTCAGCGGCCCCAAGCGCTTTATTCTCGGTGGCTCAGGGCATATCGCCGGGGTCATTAACCCTCCTGCTAAAAAGAAACGTAATTACTGGGTCAATGAAACCCTATCGAAATCACCTGACACTTGGTTCAAATCAGCCACAGAGCATCCTGGTAGCTGGTGGACTGATTGGTTTGCTTGGCTGGACAAACATAGCGGTGAGAAGCGCCCTGCCGTAACGGACATGGGCAGTGCGGAATATCCACCAATAGAGGCAGCCCCAGGCCGTTACGTTCTGGAAAAATCAAAACCTTAAAGTAAGACGCTATTGATACGCTATTACCGCTTCCGGCAACACTTCTTGGAGTGCAGCAGGAAGCGGTAACTCGATCTAAAACATCATAGGCAACCTCACCAAGCGGCCACTATTGAGACAATGGGTCAAGCAAACGAATAACTGGCGCATTATCGAAAAACTCTAAAATTGTCATACATGTGCACCACAACAGTCACTATAAGTGAGTTAAAGCACTGAAATATTTAGATGCTGTTATTATTAGTCGTACTTTGCTCTGCAAAAAACCGATAAAAAATCCAGTAAAAAGTCCCCATCGAGTTTGAATATAAGCAGCGCAGAATGCATTATCCAAATATTTTCAAAGCAAAGATTCGATGCTGATCGATTCGATTAATTCAGATTTAAAACCTAGAGGTTAAACAAAGAATTATGGCTAGACCCAAGAATCAGAGCCAACGACGCATGGAAATAATTCAGGCAACTCATCGGGCAATCAATAGTCGCGGAGTCGCCAGTTTGCGACTTAAAGACATTGCTAGCGAAGCTCAGCTTTCCATCGGTCTGATCCATTACTACTTCCCTAACATGGAAGAACTGGTCTTTGCTGTTCACCAATCGCAGATTGCAGCCTTCATTGAAAAACGAAAAATTTTACTCGAATTACCTGAATCTCCTGCGCAGTTACTGTATCGCATGATCAGTATGGGTCTGCCTGAAAACTCGGACGACGAAGTGTTCCGGTTATTCTATGAGTTGCACTCCTTGGCGGTCCGCAGCCAACCGCACGCTGAGCTGATGGCAACACTATGGAAAGAAGAAGTGCAGAATGGCTATCTCGAGATTTTTAAGCGAGGCGTCGCCGATGGATCGTTCAAGATGAGCTGCGATCCGCACGACTGCGCTATTCGTATGGTCGCTTTTGAGGACGGTCTCAGCGTACAACTGCTATCGCGCAATAACTACATAACTCTCGAACGGGCGTTGCAAGTGATGCTCGATTACGCCAGCGAAGCAACCGGCTGCGCCATTATCAAGTAAACAGATAGGAAAACGGGGCCTATCATAGTATGACAAGCCCCGTTTTTGTAGCACATAGAACTATTATAGTGCTTCAGCGACCTTTAACTCGGGTGGCTTCACTGTAAACATTCGAGTCAGCACCGCCAAGTACACGACTCCAGCTGCCAACCAAACCAGCCCCAGAGTAAAAGTCGCACTTGAAAGGCTGGTCCAGAGCCAAATACAGCATAAGAATCCAATGCCAGGCAACAGACCATAACGCAACAAATGCTTCGTACCGGTGAGCCGCTCATCTATCAAATAATGCTTGATCACCGATAGATTCACTGCAGAGAAAGCGATTAGGGCACCAAAACTGATCAGTGTAACAATCAAGTCGAGACTGATAATTACAGCTAACAAAGAGATGATACTCACGACTGAAATCGCAAAAACGGGTACTCGTCGTTTCAGCGTTCCGAACGCCTTAGGCAACATACCATCACGTCCCATGGCAAACAGGATGCGAGAAACACTTGCCTGCGACACCATCGCTGCGGCAAAACAGCCCGCCACATAAGTTGCAGTAAAGAAAGTCACCAACCACTCGCCACCCACACTGCGCATCACATCCAGACCCGCGGCATCTACGTTAGTGAATAACCCCCATTGCGGAAATACGATATGTCCTACATAGGACACTAGAGTAAATGACAAGCCACCAATTAAAGTAACCAGCATGATAGCAAGTGGCAAGCGACGACGTGGATCATCGGTTTCCTCTGCTAGAGTGGATACAGCATCGAAGCCAAGGAATGACAAACATAAAATCGCAGCGCCAGCCATGATTGAGCTGAAAGAAAACCCTTCACCATAAAACGGTTGAACCAACTCTGCAGACGTCACTTGACCATTCAGCTTACTAATCGCCATAACAATAAACACTGCGATAAAGATCAGCTGAGCGCTTATCAGCACCCAATTGGCTCGAGTGATGGAGCTGATGCCAATCATATTTAATACAGTGACCAAAGCGATAGAACCCAAGATCCAAACGGTTGTTGGAACCTGCGGAATATACTCTGACATGTAAATGCCAATCAGTAGATAACAGAGCATGGGCAAGAAGATATAATCAAGCAGCAGCGTCCAACCGGCAAGAAAGCCTAAACTGGAACCGAAGGTTTTCCTTGTATAGGAATACACAGATCCAGCATAAGGGTGCGCATACACCATCCTACCGTAACTATATGCGGTAAATAGCATCGCTAACAAAGTCACTAAATAAGCAGTCGGTAAGTGCCCAGCTGTTATTTGCGTCACTAAACCATAGGTTGTAAAAGCGGCCAATGGAACCATGTACGCCAAACCAAACAGTACTAGCGCAGGTATACCTAGAACCTTTTTGAAACCCTCAGTGGATTGAGCAGAATGGAGGAGTTTGTTTGTGGATTTATTTGTTATTGTTACCATAACTTGTACTCCGAACGATACTTTGGAATTATTTTATTTAGCATACAACGGTGACAGCAGATATATTTTGATGCCACCGTTGTGTCAGATAAAATGACTAGGCAAGCGCCGCTTCTCGTTGACGTGACTTCACCACACCGTCGGTACCTGTTCGCACCAGAACCTCCCGAAGAGATTCGACAATAGACAATGCCTCGTCCTCAGTCAGGATCAACGGTGGCGACATCACAAGCATGTGACCACAATCACGGACAATCACCCCATGCTCACGACGAATGATGTCTGGAATAGACGGCTGCAACATCGCTAACGGTTTGCGTGTCTGCCGATCACTAACAAGCTCAATAGCGAACATCATTCCCAGCTGTCGTATTTCACCGACAATCGGTAAGTCACCCACTGCTTCGGTAAGTTTCTGCGCCATAAACGCACCCATTTTCACCGCTGCAGGCAATAACTGTTCACGCTCAATAATGTCCAAGTTAGCCAGTGCTACGGCACATGCAGTTGGGTGGCCGCTATAGGTGTATCCCATCGGGAAACCGAAATCATCTTGCAACACAGCACCAATATCAGCAGAAACGAGTACCGCACCCAATGGGATATAACCACTGGTAATGCCTTTTGCGGTGATAATAATATCGGGCTGAATATCGTAATATTGTGCGGCAAACCAGTGCCCTGTTCGACCGTAGGCTGTAACGACCTCATCAAAGACCAAAAGAATGCCATGGCGGGTCAGCACTTCACGGACACGAGACCAGTAATCAGCCGGCGGTACCAGCATTCCGCCGACGCCCATGATTGGCTCAGCCAACATCATGGCAATGTTTTCTGCACCAATCTCGGCGATTCGTGCTTCAAGTTCGTTGATCAAAAAGTCTGTTGGGTCCATACCGTCATACAGTTCAGTCCGGTAAGGCCAAGGGGTACTTAAGTGCGACACTTGCGGCAATAAAGGACCAAAGCCAGTATGGAAAACGGGAAAACCTGTTGCCGTTCCACCACCAAAAGCCACGCCATGATAAGCATTTTGACGTGATAAAATCCAAGTTCGATTAGGTTCACCACGGCGGTGAAAATAGTAGCGTGCCATTTTAATCGCTGCTTCGTTCCCTTCAGAACCACCGCTGGTAAAATAAACGTGCTGAATATTATCTGGAGCGAGACTGACTAAACGCTCTGCTAGTTTGATAGACGGCACGTTAGAAAACTCCCAGAAGCTGGTGAAATATTCTAACGTCTGCATCTGTTCATAAGCTACGCGAGCGACTTCTTCATTACCGTGGCCGATTTGCGCTAACCACAAGCCACCGGTAGCATCCAGATAGTCCTTACCCTCGGTATCAATAAGAGTGCAACCCTTCCCTTCGGTCATTATTACTCGGTCTTCACGACTAGCCGGTAAGTAAGGGTGAATCAAAGTTTTACGATCAGCGGCCAACAATTCTTTATGGTTATAAGTAGTCATAATAAGATTCCTGCTCAAGGCATTATTTGTGGTTGTAATGAATCCAAGTGGTTTTCAGACCAGAATATTTATCAAAAGCATGCAGCGAGAGATCGCGACCAAAACCGGTCTGTTTGAAGCCGCCAAAAGGGGTGGCTAAACTTATAGCATCCATCGTATTAACGGAGACCGTGCCTACTCGTAACTGTCGGGCAACCCGGTGAGCTCGAGAAATACTACCGGTCCATACGGAAGCTGCCAGTCCATAGCAACTGTCATTTGCCATACGCACAGCATCGGTTTCATCCTCAAAAGGAATGACCACTAACACCGGGCCAAAAACCTCTTCTTGAGCAATGCGACTGCTATTACTCACACTACTGATAACTGTCGGCATGACAGATGCGGGAAGAGGACCCGCTTCGCCACCGAAAACAATCTGTCCTTCCTCGGCACCAATGGCGATATAACGAAGAACACTGTCGGCATGGCGTTGATCGACCATAACGCCAGAACCAGACTTAGAATCCAGAGGGTCGCCTGGAATATAGGCTTTTGATTTTTCACGTAACAACTGGAGAAATTGCTCATAGATGCTACGTTCAACAAACAGTCGCGAATTCGCTGAACAAATCTGCCCCTGACTGCCAAAAATACCGTAGCACGCCATTTCCGCGGCCATGTCGAGATCGTCTGTGTCAGCAAAAACGAGATTAGGGCTTTTGCCGCCACACTCCAACCAGACGGGCTTCATATTGGATTCAGCAGAGTATTTCATCAGCTGTTTACCCACTTCGGTAGAGCCAGTAAACGCCAGACAGTCAACATCAAGGTGACGTCCTAGAGCTTGCCCGACAATAGAGCCAAGACCGGTGATAACGTTAAAAACACCTGATGGCAGACCCGCTTCAATCGCAAGTTCTGCGAGTCGCAAAACTGAATGTGGTGATTGCTCGGAAGGTTTGAGTACGACACTGTTACCGGCAGCCAAAGCGGGAGCCAATTTCCAGATTGCCATCGTCAAAGGAAAGTTCCAAGGAACGATCGCAGCCACGACGCCCAATGGCATACGCTCGATCATGCCAACACTACCCGGTCCAGAAGGTGCCAACTCACCGTAGATTTTATCGACAGCCTCTGCGTACCACTGCACCGTAGCAGCGCTACTGGGCACATCGACCTCGAAGGCATCCTGTATTCGTTTTCCCATATCGAGGGTTTCAAGCAGAGCCAACTCCACTGCATGCTCTCGCATAAGGTCTGCAAGTTTTAGCAAAACAGTTTTACGTGTCTCAGGCGCAGCCGATGACCACTCTCCCCGTTCAAACGCTTTGCGTGCCGAAGCCACTGCAAGGTCAACGTCGGCGATATCACCTGAGGCGACTTCGTCTTGGATTTGACCCGTAGCAGGATTAGTAGAGCTGTAGGTTTTCCCAGAAAGTGCGGGATGGAAACTACCATCGAAGAAGAGCCCTTGGCGAAACTCTAGCGTCTGCACGCGCGCTTGCCAGTCGATAGCATCAGGCATAGTCATAATTAGAACCCCATTACTCAATCATTATTGTTGTTGTTTTCTAAAGATCTCCACAGGTGACCAGGAGTTCTTTGAAAACATATTCAATTAAGTAAATGGCACTGTCAAGGCTAATTTGCGTTAAATCAATTTCTTTCAAAAACCAGATGAATTCCGACAGTTTTATAGTTGATACAGATCTGCTTCATCACGAAAAAAACGATAAGCATTAAATTTACATGCTTAAGATTGACTCTTTGAATGGAGTCAGAATGGTTTAAAAAACACAAAGATAGACGAGTAATATTCACACATATGTGGCGTATAAGGCGCAGTAATCCAATGATTAAAGATAACTAATCAGGTGCTATAACGAGCGCACATACAAATATTAACGATGAGAAAAACTCATCATAATTATTATTCACAACTCAATTTAAAAGCAGTACCAACGGCATTAGATAAAGGCTACTGATAAGTCCTCTGGCCCTAATGAGCTATCGTCGGTCTAGACATAAGATAATCTAAAAAACATTTAGAAACAGTTGATCACTACAGAAACGTAGTGATCAAGAGCCGACTAAAACGAGTCAATATATTTTTTATGCACGCGGCGAGTAATGCCGGTAAATAAAGTGTAGGCCACCGTATCGCAATAACAAGCGACCTCTACTGCAGGCAGGTTTTCACCCCATAACTCTACTTTTGAACCCACTTTTGCGCCATTAATATGGGTTAAGTCTACGGTTAGCATATCCATAGAAACACGTCCGATAATGTGCGTTCGTTGCCCATTGACAATCACAGGAGTGCCGTCTTTAGCATGACGCGGATAACCATCGGCGTAACCTATGGCCACCGTGCCCACTTTTGTTGGCACATCACAGACATGATGATGGCTATAACCAATGCCATCGCCGGGCTCTAAATCGCGTATAGCAATAACCTCTGATGTCAGCGTCATCACCGTTTTGAGCTGATTAGCCAGTGGATGTGGGGCATCGAACGGTGTGGCACCGTAGAGCATGATTCCAGGCCGCTGAAAATCACGGCGAGCATTCTCATGCCCTAAGGTGGCAGCACTATTGGCGATGCTTACTGGAGCATTTAGCTCACGGCTAATGTCATCAAAACAGCTAACCTGCTGCGCAGTGACAGCACTGGAAAAATCATCAGCACTAGCAAAGTGACTCATGAGAACAATGTTATTCACCTGTTTTATATGTTTGAGCCTTGCAAACGCGTGACGATAATCTTTCGGTAAAACACCTAAGCGGTGCATACCACTATCCATCTTTAGCCAAATATCAATAGGTTGAGCTAACCGTGCCTGGGCAATAATGTCGATTTGCTCAAGACTATGCACGGCGCACCAAAAATTATTATCGCTAATAATCGGCAGTTCATCTGCAGTAAAAAACCCTTCTAACAAGAGAATCGGTTTGCCAATGCCTGCTTCTCTTAGCTCAAGTGCCTCCTCAATACAGGCGACGCCAAACGCATCTGCCTCGTCTTCCAATGCCAAAGCAAGCTTAACCGCGCCATGCCCGTATGCGTCAGCTTTAATGATAGCTACAGCCTTTTGTTGTGGCGCAACGGACTTGGCTAAACGATAGTTTTCTCGGAAGGCCGCTAAATTTATAGTGGCGGTGGCTGCTCTACCCATAATAATTTTCTCAACACTCAAGGTAAAATTCTTTATTTTGACTGGCGATTTCCACATCGACAGGTCCCATATTGTTCTTAACTCGTCTGACCTCATCTAAGCGTAATAGCGCTCGATCGATAAACCTTCTGGATCAATATCAGGTGTTTTTTTATTTATAACGTCACTTACAAATTTTGCTGAGCCTAACGACATGGTCCATCCCAAGGTGCCGTGCCCCGTGTTTAAGAACAAATTAGAGTATTTGGTGCCCCCAAGTATTGGCGTACTGTCGGGCGTCATCGGACGCAAACCGCTCCAAAACTCAGCTTTTGCCACATCAACAGCACCTGGAAACATATCTTGAATCACAAAGTCCACGCTGGCACGACGTTTATCTGGGCGATCCAAGTTGTAGGAAGCGATCTCGGCAGTACCACCCACGCGAATACGATCTTCAAAACGAGTAACGGCTACTTTGTAGGTTTCATCCATAATAGTGGACTGTGGCGCACGGCTTTCATCTTCAATTGGCAGTGTTAACGAATAACCTTTAATGGGATAAATGGGCACATTAATACCCACCGTCTTCAGTATCTGTGGTGAATAACTACCTAATGCACATAAAAACGCATCAGCAGTGACCGCCCCCGTATCTGTAGTGACGCTAACGATCTTGCCATCGCTCTCATTCAAGCGCTCAATGCGCGTGTTCATTTTAAAAACCACACCGAGCTTTTCGCATTCTTTGGCCAACGAGGTCGTAAATTTGAAACAATCGCCCGTTTCATCACCGGGTAAGCGTAAACCGCCCACAAATTTTTCCTGCGCATGGATCAGAGCAGGTTCGTATTCGATACATCCATTCATGTCCAACGCTTGATGCTCAATACCCAACTCTTTTAATATCTGTATATCTTTCTGTAGAGCGTCAATTTGTTTTTGCTTACGAAATAACTGCAAAGTACCAAGCTGCCGACCGTCGTAATCAAGGTTCAACTCTTTGCGGATATCCACGAAGCAGTCGCGACTGTATTCGGCAATGCGTAACATACGAGCTTTGTTGGTTTGATAAGATCGAGTGTTGCAGTTGGCCAGCATCTTGGTCATCCAAGATAACGTGTAACCGTCTAACTCTTTGACGTTAATCATAAAAGGAGCCAGATCTTGCAGCATCCAACCTATCGCTTTGATGGGTACGCCTGGAGCAGCCCAAGGAGAACTGTACCCAGGGGAAATCATGCCGGCATTACCAAGACTGGTTTCTTGAGCGACGCTATCTTGACGATCGATGACTGTAACCTGATGCCCGGATTTCGCTAAATACCACGCACTGGCCACACCTAAAACACCACCACCTAAAATTGCAATATGCATGATTAACCTCGAAATATCGTGTTTTTGTTAGTATTTGTATTGCCTATTCTAGAGAATAAATACGAGATTAATATTTTGAACTTTTCATTAAAATAGGGTAAAAACCTAAAATAAATTAAAATAACAGTGGAAAGCTCGATTCTATGAAAAAAACAAAAAAACGCGAACTGGACCGTCTGGACTTAAATATTTTGCGGATCCTGCAAAAAGATGCACGTATTAGCTACGTGGATCTGGCTGAAAAAGTAGGCTTGAGTTCTACGCCCTGTATCGAGCGAGTGAAGCGCTTAGAGAAGGATGGCTTCATCGAGGGCTACTACACCCGTCTGAATCCTGAAGCGCTTGGGTTTGGGATGTTGGTGTTTGTAGAAATATCTCTTTCATACCAGTCTCCCGATGCCTTTCAGAAATTCAACGAAGCGGTGGTTAAACTGCCCTATATTCTGGACTGCCACTTGGTATCCGGTGATTCAGATTATCTGATTAAGGCTCGTATTGACGGAATGTCAGAGTACCGTGCTCTATTAGGAGATATGTTACTCACCTTGCCGGGAGTGAAACACTCTAAAAGCTACATCGTAATGGAAGAGGTCAAGGAGACCCAAGTGCTGCCGCTGTAGCACTGAATAGCACTGACAGCGCTGTAGCTGATTGATGCTATAACGCCTAAGTATAGGTTGTGTAGTGGCATAGCGGTTCTCATACCGTCACCAAGGATGTAGGCCAGATTGAAATCCGCTTCTTCAGCAACATATATTTGATGCTCAAATTGTAAAGTCGAGCAAGCACATACACCGCCATTGCCATCAATATCAATGAGCAGTCCTTTAGATCAAGCTCCTCACTTTAACTGACTCACCAGTGTTTTCCAGTTATCAGCACCCTTACCGTCAAGGCCAAAAGGAAGCGTGATCCAAACAGGTTGCTGCCCAGAGGCAAGCTGTATCTGTATGTCCAGAGTGTAAGTCGTGGTGACACTTGTCTGCGTGGTCGTTTCTGTCTTAGATTTCCCTTTGCCAAGCATGCCGATATGCTGACTGGGCATGAAGATCGGCCGTCGGCCATGAGTCGTCTTAGTGATGGTACGCTCGCTGACGTGCTGCTCAGCGGCAACGCTGACCTGCAAAACCGTACGCTGTGGCTCAAGCAGCACATGCTGGTCCTTGCTCACAGAACCAAAATAGTAAAGTAAACCGGCATCAGCAAGAAGCGCGAGATAGTCCCCACCCCGCTGAATCCATTGATAGCGTCCCTGATTCAGGCCTGTGAGATAGCTCTCCACCTCGTTTTTTCGTACTTTAGCAAGATGACTCTGAGCAGCCACCAAGCGTTTCTTGTCCGCACGCGTCAATAAACCGACAAAAACATGGAACACAGTGAGTACACATAGCACCAAAAGGGACATAAATGCCGCACCAAGCAGCGAATGGCCCCACAACCAACGAATAAATAACAGCCCAGCAACGAGGCATTGAGCGTATATGATGCGCTTATGCCATAGCGCAAGCGCTTGTGTGTGCGCTTGAGAGGCGGCCATATACTCGCTTCGCGCTTGCGCCAAAGCAGGCGATGATTGAACCACTAGATGCGTTGCATTATTCGCTAAAGGGGTTGAGTTCATGAGGTTTAAGCGTCCTTGCACTACAGGTAGAAAAATAAACAATTATACTCATTTTATTACGACAGTAATGATTTGAGCGCTTAACCCTGCATTCAGTGGTTCCTCCGCTGTAATGCTTGGCTATACAAGTCTAAATTCAATCCTAAAAAGTGTGTTCCTGGAACAGGGTTATTCGTTACAGGTGGATGTTCAATAAACCCATATGATTTGTACAATTTCAAGGCCGTCTTGAACTCTGGCAGAACATCTAGACACATTTTATTGTATCCACTGAGAATCGCCTCCTGCAATACCCGATCAACCAGCTTAGCCCCCATATTGCTCCCACGAGCACTTGGTCGAATATAAACGCGCTTCATTTCACAGGTCGTTGCATCCAGCTGCCGAAATGCAGCACAGCCAACAGGCTTCCAATTTTTCCTCAGCAAGAAAATCTTTGACTCTGCGCAACTATACTTTTCAGGTAGCTGGTTAAACTCCTCATCGTTACCTTGAAAAGAAAGATCTGCCGAGGTGCTGTTGACATACTCGTGGTAAAGATCAAGAACCTTCTTTAAGTCATCAGGAAAAACTGCTCTTACTACATCAAACACTACACTCTCCTTGCGGATAACGTCCGCCTAAACGGTACGTCTTTTACGTCCGTGTTGCTTTATTTATTATGTTGTTAAATGATGGTCGTAACCAACTGTATCCACATAATTAAAACGATACTACTTGATAATAAAAACACTAAAAACCTATGCATTGGATTGTTATAAGTGACATGGATAATCGAGTGAATTATCCGAAGAATAACAAAAGCCCAAGCAAACCCGATCATCAACTTGTCATTAAAACCTAAAGTAAGATTAATAATACCAACCGCATAGAACAATACTGGAACCTCAAAAAGATTCGAAAAATTGCGCCCCAGTTTAAGCATGCTGTCCGGTGGAGTGTGTCCAGCGAATAATCTAAAGTACTTCGGGTCTACAAGCCCTTTTTTAGCACTCACTAGACGAGATATTCCAGTACTAAACCCGACAATAAATGTAAGAACCACAAGTGCAAACATTGGATAAATAATGTCCATTTATTCATAAACTCCTGATATCAGATAAAAACACAGTCAGAATAGAGAGACGACTCACGACGCCTCGTCGCCCACACCACGGGGCATACAGATCACCTACCACGGAGTTTCACATCTCCTTAAACTTCAACTCGCCACCCGTTCTGGCAGCCCCAAGCTGAGCACCTTCGTCACGCACACAAGACACATTTTAACGGGCATAGGCATAGATGGGCATAAGGTAACTCTGCTTTTTATTCATTATTTACAGTTCTATCGGATATTAAACAACTACTCACTTACTTTTTATGTGATTGCACTGTCACAGCTTTATATACTAAATTCAGTACACGCCCATTGAGTACTGCATAAGCAATCAACCCGATTAACAAGCCCCAGAACGCACCGCCAATACCAAATAATTGAATATTAGAAGCTGAAGCAAGAAAAGTTATCAGCGCAGCTTCGCGAGTCCTACTGTCTGACAAAGCATTGGTTAAACTGCCACCAATCGTTCCAAGTAATGCCAGTCCAGCCAGTGTGGTAATAAAAGCACTGGGTAACGCCATAAATACAGACGCTAAAGTGACACCAAACAAGCCCACCACAATATAGAACACACCAGCAGCAATACCCGCAACCCAACGTTTAGAGGGTTCCTCGTGCGCTTCTTTACCCGTACAGATCGCCGCAGTAATAGCCGCAATGTTAAAAGCGTGCGAGCCAAAAGGTGCCATAAGTAATGAACCTAATCCTGTTAAAGCCACAATGGGATTGGCACTGGTTTTAAAGCCATCGTTGCGCAGTACTAACATGCCTGGCATGTACTGACCGGTTAAAGTAATCAAAAACAACGGCAGCGCGACACTCAACAATGCATGCCATGAGAACGATGGCGTTGTGAATATAGGAACGGCAAACTGCAACTCAACTCCAGAAAAATCTACGCGATTTTGAAGAAGCAGAAGTATTAAGCCCAGAGCTAAAATACCAACCACTGCATACCGTGCAGTCACACGTTTAAGGAGAAGATAAGCAACAATTAAGCAGGCCGCCAGAACAGGTTCAAGCGTCATCCCAGAGAAAGCATTAATGCCAAACTGCAAGAGAATCCCTGCCAATAAACCCGAGGCAATGCTCGACGGAATCAGTCGAATCACTTTTTCAAAATAACCTGAAAGACCAAGGATAAGAAAAGCCAAAGCGGAAATAAGGTAAGCACCAACCGCCTGTTCATAAGGCGTTGAGGCTAAAGCGACAACCAAGAACGCCGCGGCTGGGGTAGACCATGCGGTGAT
Organism: Denitrificimonas caeni; assembly: GCF_905120345.1. Classification (GTDB taxonomy): domain Bacteria; phylum Pseudomonadota; class Gammaproteobacteria; order Pseudomonadales; family Pseudomonadaceae; genus Denitrificimonas; species Denitrificimonas caeni_A. The sequence goes on from NZ_CAJHOA010000006.1 coordinate 55,495, forward strand.
AATGGGTTCGCGGTAGCGCCAACTTAATACAATCCCAGTAATCCCAACACCAATTGAAATTGACCAAACCCAAGAAGCGGTTAACTCTGGGCTTAAGCCAGCAATATGAGCGGCTTGGAAAACCAAAATAAAGGTCCCACCGTAATTGACCAAGACAGAAACCAGCCCAGCAATTACTGGGTTCCAGTAATCCGTCAGTTTGTTTTTATTCACTACTGATGTACTCACAACTCATCCTATTAATCGGCATTTAGCCTTTTAAAGGTTCAGCCTATCTGTGCAAAAACGCTCAGAGGGCATCACCATTAAATCGCGCAAGCCACGCGAAGAAGAGTTGTTTTATATGCCGCATTTGGCATGATGTAACCATCCATTTAATAGATGATAGGCATACCATTTGTTTAAGCACTCACAGTTGGAGTCCGTCAAAGCAGCGCTGTTGCATCCAGCCTATGCAAAATACCCGTTGTATTTGCGCATTCAGCGGGCACTACGTCAGCTAATACTGGATGGCGCATTGCCAGCAAGTAATCCCTTACCCGCTTCTCGTGCGTTAGCTCTGTCGCTGAACGTCTCACGTGATACGGTCGAAAATGCCTATAGTTTATTGCATGCAGAGGGCTATATTGAACGCCAAGTTGGCAGCGGCAGCTTTGTAGCAGAGGTACCGCAACTGCATAGACCCAAGTGCAAAATCGCTACGCAGCCTAAAGAACAACCAGCCATTCAGTTAAGCAAACGCGGGCAAGGCATGCTCAACAATAAAGGGGTTAGAGAGGCATTAACGCCACGCCCGTTTGCTCCGGGCATCCCTGAAACACGCCTATTCCCACTGCCGCTGTGGGAGCGTCTAGGGCGACAAGTGATTCGAGAGTATCAATTTAAAGCGTTACAGCACAGCGACCCGCAAGGCACTAAAGAACTGCGGCATGCCATTGCTCACTATGTGAATTTAGAACGTGGCGCTCATGCGACAGCAGAACGTATTTTAATTTTAACCAGTTCACAACAAGCCATCGCCCTCTGTGCACAGCTTTTATTAGATGCGGGTGATCATATTTTTACTGAAAACCCTATGTATCAAGGTGCGCGTAAAGCTTTTAAGGCAGCCGGGCTGATCCCTGTGCCTATTCCGGTAGATCAGCACGGCATACGTGTTGAACTATTAAAACAGCACCCCACGCCAGCAAAAGCAGTGTCTTTAACACCCTCGCACCAATACCCTACAGGCGCGACATTATCGCTTGAGCGTCGCTTAGAACTCATTGAGTGGGCAGAACACAATCAAGCCTGGATCATTGAAGATGATTATGACAGTGAGTTTCATTACGCGGGAAAACCGACCGCCTGCGTGCAAGGTTTAGACCCTTATCAGCGCACTATTTATATTGGTACCTTTACCAAGTCTGTCTTTCCTGGTGTGCGCATTGGCTACATGATTTTACCAACACAACTCGTCGCCCCGATGACCACTGCACGAACATTGCAAGATGGGCATACGGCGGCAATCTCCCAGCTAACCCTGGCTCGTTTTATTGAAAATGGTCACTTCGGAGCCTATATTCGGCAAATTCGTCAAGTCTATGCCAAACGATTAATAGTACTTGAGCAACTCGTGCGTACACAGCTGAAAGACTTTGTCGAACCATTGCCGCCTCTAGGTGGCATGCAAATGCCCTGTGTGTTGACCTGCGGCCTGAGTGAAGAAGTCGTTATTAAACAGGCTCAACAACAGGGTATTGCTCTAACTGGCTTGTCTAGCTTATACATCACAACACCCGCACAGACAGGGTTTCTGCTTGGATTTGCCGCCTATACAGAACGTGAAATGGAACTGGCTATACGCGTAATAAAAAAGATATTTATAGATACTTTAGGCAAGTAACGCAATCAGAACACTTATCAAATAGCAGTCAGCAACTGCTATTGATTTCGAGGGAGATCGCCCACTACGCAGCTTGCAACTCAGCCCCACAGACACGGTTTCTACCAAGGGATTTTGCTTGATATAACGCCTTATCGGCTCGATTAACAGCGCTCTCTAGCGACTCCAAGGTGGTAACATCCACTTGTGCGACCCCAATACTTACCCTAACTTGAAGGCTTAAGGCATCACTGACTTGAAAGGTATGCTTTTCAATACCCTGACGAATACGCTGCGCGCACTCTAGAGCTTCTGTGTAATCCGCGCTGGGTAGAAGAACCACAAACTCCTCACCGCCAAACCGCGCAATTAAATCTTTATCACGACTCCAACGCTGGAAAACGCTCGCCACACCGATTAAAACCAAATCACCAACATGGTGCCCATGGTTATCATTGATTGCCTTGAAATGATCAATATCGATAGTAAGAACTGATATTGGCGTGCCATTTTCTTTTGCTTTCTTGAGCATATAGCAGCCTTCAGTCATGAAATAGCGGCGGTTATACAGCTGAGTAAGCGGGTCCGTAGAGGCTTGTGTTTTTAGCTCATCTTGCTTGGAACGGATATCCTCCAGTACTTTTATTCTGTACGAAATAATAAACGCCAACGTGAGCGCTTCGAGCACGATGCCAATCCCGACACCGTGACTATTTACGTAGTTGGGTTTAACGAGCCCCATGTAGTACATCACAGCAAAACCGTTAAAGATGATAAAAAATGTATGACCAATTAAAAAAAACTTGGCCAAGAGGTTTCTCTTGCGAAACAGCGAGATACTCACCGAAAAAGTCACCACCATCATGAGTGCAGCCAAACCCGTCGCCGGCTTCAATGCCTGCGTAATATCAAATAAGCCGTATACAAACGAAGCCAGTAGCAACAGCAAGACGCCCTGCAGGGCCCGATGTTCCTTAAGATACAGTTTACGCGTCTCAAAAATGGCCATCATGAACAGCAATAGAAAAATCGGCATGGTGAAGACCGAAAGATTCAAGATAAAAAGACTATCGCCATAGACATTAAACGCTTTGCTAATCAAACCATAGGACAGTGCAATCCAAGTCAGCCCTGAGATCAGATATAGAGAATAGAGAATGTTTTCTTTTCTGCTGGTCGCAAAATAGAGTAGGCCGTTGTAAAACACCAATGCCAGCATCATTCCAACCAGTAGAGCAATATCTAGATGCCCTCCCACAAGCGATCGGCGAGAGTGTTCTTCATCGTAGATTTCTGACGAAAACCATTGATGAGAGTAGACATGGCTGCGAACGTAAAGAGTGGTAGTCTCCCCTGCTGGCACAGTGAAAGGATACACAACTGCTCCGCGGTACATCAGCGGATGATCACTTGCTTGGTTGAGATCAATCAAGGCTTGATTGATGAGATTTTTCGAGCGCCCTTCGAATATCTGAATCGATCGTACGTGATAAGCCTTGGGTAAATTTAAGAAAAGAGTTTTATCCTGCTGCTTTGAATTGTAGAGATTAATTCGGTACCAGGTGACTGTTGCTTGAGTTCCAAGAGTCGTGGTGTTCGTTGTTTGCTGAAACGTCTCCTGACCAACGGATTGATAGTCGAGTGCCTGCGACTCATCAATAAAATACTCTATCGAGAAGTTGGTCAACTGAACTGTTTCTTGACCAACGTCTATAACCGTCGATGCGTGTCCAGTGGCACTCATGGCCCAAAGAAAAAAGCAGGAAAAAACCACTCTGCAATAGGCCACTTAGTGAGTCCTTTCAGATATTGATAGGGCCTTATCATTCATCACACCACCCTCACGTTTGCATAAACAGCTGTTACGGGCAGTCTACGAAAGAAAATCTCAGTGCATCATTCTCAATTCTCTCAAAAGTCTTGGTTTCGCTTAACTTATTACGTGACCGGTAAACACCACACCCTTACCGAATATTGAGTGAATCGGTAATTTGAAGTTTTTCTCACGCGCTTTTTTACGCAGCCGATTAAGAATCACGTCAATACGGTGCTCATCACTGTCTTCTTCGTATTGAAACAGTAGGCTGTGCAGTTCCTCTTTAGTAAAAACCCTCTGTGGCGAAACACTCAGTGCTGCAACCAAATTACATTCTTGCGGTGAAAGTTTAAGTTCACCATCGGCTTGCGATGTTAAAGTTCGCGCTTGGATATTTAACACCCAACGCTCAACGTTATCAGCTGCGCCAACAGAGTAAGTTTTGTTGCTTTGCATTCTGTGCCACAACGCATCGATAGACGATATCAAATGCGAAAAACTAATGGGTTTCACCAAATACAGGTCTGCACCACTTTGTAGCCCACGATTATTGTCTTCTTGACTGCCACGAGCAGAGATAATGATTAAGCCAAAGTTTTGCATTTTCCCCAGTTGCTCAACCACATTAAAACCGTTTTCACCTGGCAGGCCAATATCAACCAAAACGATATCAGCTGAACTCAGATGCAGTTTTTTCCAAAATACTTCAGCGCTACCAACACTCCAAACGCTGTAGCCTTTTTGCGTCAGAAAAAAACTCAGTTCTTCACGTAGATCAGCACAATCTTCAATAACAGCTATATTAGGTTTGCTCATCTGATGTTAATCCCTCTGCTGCCTGCTCTAAAGTAAATTCAAAACAACTGCCCTGAGCACTACTACTTACAAGCTTTAGGTTGCCACCTGAAGCATAAGCGATTTGTTGGGCAACAAATAAACCTAATCCTGTTCCATGCTTTGATGAATTGCCGCGACGATAGCGTTGAAAGAGGCCGTCCGAGTCCAGATTGCCAATACCCGTGCCTTGATCACAAATCAGAATTGATACGGTTGCATCCGATAAGCTGCAATCAATTCTAATTTCGCCACCATTGGAGTACTTTACGGCATTGTCGATCACGTTAGAAATGGCAATTCTCATCATGGCGGAATCGACCAACACCTGACAATTGAAGCCCTCGGCTGCAGTCGCTCGGCCATTCACCGTTAACATCAACTGATGTGTATCAGAAACTTGCACAAGTGAGGCTGCCGACACAAGCAACCGCATCAAATCTGTCGGTTCAAGATACAGCGCTGTTGCATCAGCCGATAGACGTGCATCTGCCAAACAGTTATCGGTAAGCTGAATCAAACGCTCACTCGCTCGTGCTATCTTCTGATAACGTGCAAGACGCGAACTCTCGACCTCACACTCAGAGAGTCGCAAATTTTCTAATGCCGCAGAAATAATAGCCAAGGGGGTGCGAAACTCATGCGATACCGTCCCCATAAACTGACGCTGGTTAAAGCTGGCCTCCCGCTCTGCTTCTAAGTCGTTGGCCAGCTTTTGGCGTTCAAATTCCTCTTGTTTCACTTTCCGTATGCGATAAACGCTGATAGCAAGCACCAACAACATATTCTCAACCAATACGTATTGCCAAATGACATAGACTTGCTGATAAAAAGGAATCCATCCAAAAGCAGAGAAAATTCCAAACAGGCTGGCAATCATACAAAGCATAGGACTTATTCCAAGCCCTAGTGTCGACAATGGAAACTTATCTCTGACCCAGATATGAAAGACCGAATAAATAAATAACGTATAAGTCATCAGCAAGATAATTGTTTTTATCTTAATCGCCAGCTCATATTGATCTAAAGGTATCAAAACCAACAACGACAAAGTGACGCCACATGCCATCATCAAAATCTTATGCGCCCACGGCAAGTGCTTTCTAAGATTGATTGTTTCGCTGCTCATCCACATTAATACTGCAAAAGAAATCAATACCAGCGCGCTGGTGGCATAATGTTGCAATGGAATTGCAGTGGACGGAAAAATCCAATTAACATAGCCCTGAATGCTTGCGACAAAGACATAAGCCACTGAAAACGCAGTAGCAGTCCAGAGCAAATGCGTACGCAACATGACAGCCAAGACTAACGCCAGCAGACTGCTAAGCGCGGCCAACCCGAAGTAGAAACTCCAGAACGATGTACTGCGCGTGGCATAACCAAGAAACTCTTCCGGCGTCCATACAGTAGCCGCTAAAATAACGGTACTGGTACTGCGAACCCGCATAATCACTTCATACCCATCTGTGCTAGCACTGGGTGCTGGCAGTAAAAAGACTGGATTACGATAATCTAGATCGCTGACACTATTGAGTAGATCGCCAGTTTGGCGACTTTGCCAAGGAACATCCGAGCCTTTTTCTCGAAAAAATAACTGAATATCATCAACAAAATTAGGGCCCAGCTCTAGCCAGCGCTCCTTCTGATTGAACACTGTCTGTGTGAGCTCAAATCTAAGCCAAAACGTATCCCGGGTATAACCGCGAGAAAGAGTTGCTTGCTGTTTTCTAGTGTCGTAACGCAAAGCCTGTTCAGCCTGCGCAAATGTGAACGCACCCTTGACATCCACTAACACACTGTAGGGAATATCCTCACCGATACTCAGAGGCTCGGCCAACGTAGATTTGTTGAAACACAGCACAGTCACTAGCGCGGCTAAGGTTAATAGCGTTTTTAACGATGTCATAAGATTCTAACGATCTCCAGCGTCAAAGTAGTTGGCTGTCTTTAAGTCGAACGTCTCTCTCGTCTTGTCGTCACCGACCAATAAAATAATGACACGCTCTCGCCGCATTATGTAAGACACAGGATAGCCTAACCCTGATAAAAGCCGTATCAATCGATACCTCTTTTCTCACCGATTGAAAAAAGCACAACTTAACGCCACTAATTAGCCTTAGAAGAAACGCTAACCAGTCGAATCAAAATATTTTAAAGCAGCCAGAACGGCACAGAGAAAAGTGAGCAAAGCCAGTAGAATCAAGGGCTCAAACAGCAGACGAAAAAAAAGAGCCCTTAGGCTCTTTCTTTCTTTAGCTTGACGCCAAATTTGGAGCGGAAAACGAGACTCGAACTCGCGACCCCGACCTTGGCAAGGTCGTGCTCTACCAACTGAGCTATTTCCGCAAAAACTGGCGTCCCCTAGGGGACTCGAACCCCTGTTACCGCCGTGAAAGGGCGGTGTCCTAGGCCACTAGACGAAGGGGACGCATCCTTGAGCTTGTTACAGCTTGCAACTTCCTAAACCTTTGCTGTTTGCAGTATTGCTTGGAAGTGGCGCGTATATTACGTACGATCTATTATTCCGTCAAGCACTATTATGAAAATAGTTTGTATTTCAATGCTTTGGAGCGCTTTCTGGCATAAACATTAATTGAATCTCATGATTCCAATCAAAATCCTCGCCATTCTCTAGCGCCTGGTAACGGCGATCTTCTAACTCCTGATATTTTTCAATCTCTTCATCCGGCATAAAATGTAAGCAGTCACCGCCAAAGAACCACAACAGATCACGCGGGACTAAATGTGCAATTTGCGGATAGCGTTGAAAAACCTGACTGATAATATCCTGACCAACATATAAGTCTTCTGTACTTTCACGCAAGTCCAGCACCATCTCATCAAAACGTTCTAAAAATAACGCGTGATGATTCTCTGGCACCACTTCTGCATCGGCAACTGCGACTAAAATAGTGCGCAAATGCGCTAATAGCTGTAAATGCTGTTCGACGTGCGGCGTGACCATAACAATATCCCCTTAAAAACAAGCCGCGCAGTATAGAGCCTGCACGGCATTTACCCAACAGACGGTCGGCAATAAATCAACAACCACCTCGGCGCAACTAGAGCGATTGCTCCAATAGCTGCAGACCAACCCATTGTTTCGCGAACTGCGCTGCGCAACGGCCATTACGGTTACCGCGTGCCAGTGCCCAACTGATCGCCTCTTTCGCCGCGTCCTCACTGAACTGCCAACTCAGCTGTGTTGGACGTGCATACTCAGCGATCCAGTGTTGCACCACATCCAAATAATGCTCTTGGCTAAAAGGATAAAACGACAACCACAGACCAAAACGATCAGATAGCGCAATTTTATCCTCCACTGCTTCACTGGGATGCAACTCACCACCGTCACCATGCTGCCAATGCTGATTATCGCTGTGCTGCTCAGGTAATAAGTGGCGACGATTAGAGGTGGCGTACAACAATACATTATCTGGTGCACGCTCTAAGGAGCCATCTAACACACTTTTTAAAATGCGGTAGTCGCCCTCACCCGCCTCAAAAGAGAGATCGTCGCAAAACACAATAAAATGCTGCGGCAAACCCGCTAGCGATTCAACAATCAACGGTAAATCAGCCAACTCATTACGCTCTACTTCGATTAAGCGCAAACCCTGCTCGGCATATTCAGCCAGCAGCGCACGCACTAAAGAAGATTTACCGGTGCCGCGCGCGCCCCATAGCAACGCATGGTTGGCTGGAAAACCACGCATAAACTGTTGCGTATTGCCCAGCAATTGTTGGCGTTGGCGGTCGACACCTAATAAGTCAGACAGTTGAATATCTGCACCTATCTTAATCGGTCGAAAAAAACTGTTATTGCCTTTGCGCTGCCAACTCGCGGCATACACCTTATTCCAGTCAACCGACTCAGTGGGCTTAGGTAACAAAGGCTCAATCTGCAGCAAGACTTGATTGGCACGCTGTAAAAACTCACTCAATAACTCAGACACAACGCCCTCCTTATGGGTCGATGGCTCTCGCCTGCGCATTAACTGCACGCCCTTGCGTACAATGGATCAATCAACGACAGCTGGCTCTAGCTGTAAGGCCACTGAGTTAATGCAGTAACGCAAGCCGGTCGGCTGAGGACCGTCAGGGAAAACATGCCCTAAGTGCGCCTCACACCCGGAGCAGACCACTTCTACACGTTGCATACCGAGGCTGTTATCAACATTCTCCGTCAGCGCCGTCGGGCTAATGGCCTGCCAATAACTGGGCCAGCCACAACCCGCATCAAACTGGTGCTGAGCGTCAAATAACGCTTGCCCACAGCAGACACAATGAAACACACCACTGAACTTCGGTGCCTGATACTCACCGGTAAAGGGCCGCTCAGTACCGGCCATCCGACAAACACGAAACTGCTCATCAGATAATTGCTCGCGCCACTCTTCTAGGCTTTTTTCAATCTTTTTCATCATATTCTCCAATTAAAGCCTTAGCATAAACCTAACGCTCCCTTTCACCTTTGCCAACACAGTCGTATGATAGGCATCTTTAAGCGCCTCTATATGACTTGCTGATTAAATGCAGCATGGGTGCTCGGGCTACTTATGCGACAGCGCTCAAAATCGCTTCTTATCGACAGAACGCCCCCTTATTGACCTATTTTATTCGGGATACTCAACATCATGCAGTTCAGCAAATCGAACAAGCTCGCTAACGTCTGTTATGACATCCGAGGCCCAGTACTTAAGCACGCCAAACGTCTTGAAGACGAAGGCCAACGCATTATCAAACTCAATATCGGTAATCCTGCACCGTTTGGCTTTGAAGCACCAGAAGAAATCTTACAAGATGTCATGCGCAACCTGCCTAATGCGCAAGGTTACAGCGACTCTAAAGGCTTATTTAGCGCCCGCAAAGCGATCATGCAGTATTATCAGCAAAAAAACGTTGAAGGCATTGGTATTGAAGATATCTATCTCGGCAATGGCGTCTCTGAGCTGATTGTTATGGTGCTGCAGGCCTTACTAAACAACAATGATGAAGTCCTGCTACCTGCTCCAGACTATCCTCTATGGACTGCAGCTACCAGCCTAGCTGGCGGCAAGCCTGTGCATTATTTATGTGATGAGCAAGCCGGATGGTTTCCAGACATTGCTGATATGCGTTCAAAAATCACCAGCAACACCAAAGCCATTGTTTTGATCAACCCCAACAACCCAACCGGTGCAGTGTATTCAAAAGAAGTACTGCTCGACATTTTAGAGTTGGCTCGCCAGCACAACCTGATGGTTTTAGCTGACGAAATCTACGATAAAATCTTATACGATGGCGCCGAACATATCTGCATAGCATCATTGGCCACAGATGTGTTGTGCTTAACCTTTAATGGTCTGTCTAAATCCTACCGTATTGCTGGTTTTCGTTCTGGCTGGGTTGCTATTTCTGGTCCTAAGCACCGTGCCCGCAGCTATATTGAAGGTTTGGATATTTTGTCCAATATGCGTTTGTGCGCTAACGTTCCTGCTCAGCATGCCATTCAAACCGCATTGGGCGGTTACCAGAGCATCAACGATCTAGTGCTACCTAACGGTCGTTTACTTGAACAACGTAACCGTACGTGGGAGCTGCTCAATGCTATTCCTGGCGTCAGCTGCGTGAAGCCAATGGGTGCGCTCTATGCTTTTCCGAAAATAGATCCGAAAATCTGCCCGATTCACAATGATGAAAAATTCGTGCTGGATTTACTGCTGTCAGAAAAACTCTTAGTCGTACAGGGCACCGCCTTTAACTGGCCTTGGCCGGACCATTTTCGTGTAGTGACGCTGCCCCGCGTGGATGATCTTGAACAAGCCATTGGCAGAATTGGCAACTTCTTAAAAACTTATCGTCAGTGAGTGTGCATGGACCTTCATATTGACGATTTTTACACGGATGCAGCTAAAGGTTTGGTTGTGCTTTACCAAGCCTTTCCTAACAAAATCACGTTATATTTCGATGATTTAATCGGTTATATAGCGCCTGAAGAGTTTGGTTTGCCCAGTGACCGCCAGCAACGCTGCTTAAGTACTTTTTTATGGCTCGCTGAAGAAGGCTATTTGCGTTACAAAAGCACCGTTCGTTTCGAAGCTTTAGATCAGATTCAACTCTGCGAAAAAGCTTTTTTACGTCTCAGTAGCGCGGTTACAGCATTGCCTGCAACGATTGAACAGGCGCCTGCCAGTGTTCGCCGCGTGCAAGCAAGTCTAGCCAATCAACTACGTGCAGCCCTGAAAGCTGAACGTAGCGAAGCGGTGATTGAACTGATGCAGCTGTTCTTTCAACGCCAAACTCAGCACACTTGACACAGCTTGCAACAGTCAGCCCCTTGAAGCGCATCCGCGCAGCCCTTATATAGTTCATCTGTTTACACTTTTGGAGTTTTTCGCACATGATGCGTATCTTTTTATTCTTAGCAACTAACATTGCAGTATTGTTAATTGCCAGTGTTACCCTCAGTTTACTGGGTGTAGACCGTTTTACAGGCCAGAACCATGGTGACTTGTTAATTTTCTGTGCCGTATTTGGTTTTGCCGGCTCCTTAGTGTCCCTGTTTATTTCTAAATGGATGGCAAAAAGAAGTACCGGTACGCAAGTGATCGATCAACCACGCACACGTCAAGAACAATGGTTAGTCAATACCGTTGAAGAACTGGCCAGCAAAGCCGGTATCGGCATGCCAGAAGTCGGCATTTTTCCTGCACACGAATCCAACGCCTTTGCGACTGGCTGGAACCGCAATAGCGCCTTAGTCGCGGTCAGCCAAGGTATGCTGGATCGCTTCTCACAAGATGAAATTAAAGCCGTATTAGCCCATGAAATTGGTCACGTGGCCAATGGCGATATGGTGACCATGGCGCTATTACAAGGTGTGGTCAATACTTTCGTGATGTTCTTTGCGCGTATTTTTGGTGACTTTGTTGATAAAGCCATTCTTAAAAACGAAGAGGGTCGTGGTATTGGTTATTTTGTCGCGACGATTTTCGCTGAAGTGGTGCTTGGTATTTTAGCCAGCACCATCGTGATGTGGTTCTCCCGTCGTCGCGAGTTCCGTGCCGATGAAGCTGGAGCAGATCTAGCCGGTAAACAAGCGATGATAGGTGCTCTACAACGCTTACGCGCTGAACAAGGTATCGAATCAGAGATGCCTAAAGCCTTAACGGCATTTGGTATCAGCGGTGGCTTAAAGGAAGGTCTAGCAGGTTTGTTTATGAGCCACCCACCTTTAGAAGTACGGATTGCCGCACTGCAACAAAGACGTTAACAGCAGCGGCATAAAAAAGCCCAGTACGTGATTCCTGCGTACTGGGCTTTTTTGTCACTGATGCTGACGGTTACTGTGTCTCAACCAGCTGCGCAAGCGCTTTGTTTAAGGTACTGCGTAACCCTGCAGTATTACAGGCTGAATCCTTAGCGATCGCGATAAAACGCCTTTGAGTCTCAACGGGCGGATCAATTGCTTCAAAACGTCGTGTTAAATCATTTTCAACAAGATACTGCTGCATAGACTGCTGTTCGGCTACCACATAATCGGCTCGCCCTTCCTGCACCTTAGCAATGGCTATCTGAAGGCTCTGCGCAGTGCGTACTGGCCAGTTCAATAGCTGCGCTTGCAGATCAAAATCTATTAAACGTGCCGGTGGCATAACTCGTACACCACGCAAGCCCGAAAGCTCAGGCCATTGCTTGAGTGACACTTGTTCGCCTGTTCGCAGCCATAGACGGTACGTTTTTTGTGCATAGGCCGGCGACAAATAATCCAATCGCGGATCTTTCTCAGGCTCTAGGCTTACACCAATAATCAGATCAACACGACCGCTACGCACCTCTGCCAAGGCTTTTTGCCCTTCAGCAGCGTCAACTTTAATACTCAACTGTGTTTTCTTCGCTAGAGTCTTTAAGAACTCAAGGCTGATATTACGCTGCACCTGTTGATCATCCTGATCCTCAACTGCTAAAGGCACAGTAAAATAACTCACCGCTACTAGGGTTTCACAGGCCTGCTGATCAGCATACAGCACTCGAGGCACCGTGCTACTGACTGCCGCCCATACCGCACAAACTACAAATCGCCAGTTCATAACACCCCTGTTAACCATTTTCTCTATCAAGGCAGTTATATTACACGGCCTAGTAGCAACAAGCGCTATGCCTATTAATACAACGCTATAGCAGTGGTCACTTTAAATAAGACGGCAAACCAACAGCAGCTCTAAAGCACTATTAAAGTGATAAAACAGGTATAAAAAAACCCGCTAAAAAGCGGGTTTCTCTACCGATGAATCAGTCTTACAGGGCTTTTTCTAACTCAGGAATAGCTTCGAATAAATCCGCAACTAAACCGTAGTCTGCCACTTGGAAAATCGGTGCATCTTCATCTTTGTTGATCGCAACGATCACTTTAGAATCTTTCATGCCCGCCAAGTGCTGAATCGCACCGGAAATACCAACAGCGATATACAGATCTGGCGCAACAATTTTACCTGTTTGGCCGACTTGCATATCATTAGGTACAAAACCTGCGTCAACCGCCGCGCGTGAAGCACCAACCGCAGCGCCCAGTTTGTCGGCAACACGATTAAGCATTTCAAAGTTGTCGCCGTTCTGCATACCACGACCACCAGAAACAACGATTTTCGCAGCCGTTAATTCAGGACGATCAGATTTCGCTAACTCTTCGCCAACAAACGCAGAAATACCTGCATCGCCGCCAACAGTAAGCGCTTCAATGCTAGCAGAACCGCCTTCAGCAGCAACTGCGTCGAAACCTGTACCACGTACGGTAATCACTTTAATCGCTGCATTAGATTGCACGGTAGCAATCGCATTACCGGCGTAGATTGGGCGCTTAAAGGTGTCAGCGCTTTCTACTGCGATAATCTCAGAGATCTGATCCACATCCAGCAACGCAGCAACGCGTGGCAGTATGTTTTTACCATTACTGGTGGCAGAGGCAAGAATATGCGTATAGTTTTTACCCACTTCAGCAATTAAAGGGGCAATATTTTCAGGCAGTTGATGAGCAAATGCAGCGTTATCCGCTGACAATACTTTGCTCACGCCATCAATTTTTGCAGCAGCTTCTGCAACCGCAGCGCATTCAGCACCAGCAACCAGTACATGAATATCGCCACCAATAGCTTTGGCCGCCGCAACGGTGTTCAGGGTAGCAGCACCCAGAGCGACGTTAGTGTGCTCAGCAATAACCAAAATAGCCATTAAATCACCTTCGCTTCATTTTTCAGTTTTTCGACCAGTTCAGCCACATCTTTCACTTTGATACCAGCACTGCGCGCGGCAGGTGCTTCAACTTTCAAAGTGGTGACTGTGGATGCAGTAGAAACGCCTAAAGAATCTGGAGTGATAATTTCCAGCGGCTTTTTCTTAGCTTTCATGATGTTAGGCAAAGATGCATAACGTGGCTCATTTAAGCGCAGGTCAGTGGTAACAATCGCAGGCAAGTTCAGCGCGACCGTTTGTAAACCACCATCGATTTCACGAGTGACATTAACTTTATCGCCAGCTACTTCAACTTTAGAAGCAAAAGTACCTTGCGCATAACCTGTTAACGCAGCCAACATTTGACCGGTTTGGTTGTTATCAGTATCGATCGCTTGCTTACCCAGCATAATCAACTGGGGTTGCTCTTGATCGACCACTGCTTTAAGCAGTTTGGCCACAGTCAGTGAACGCAACTCATCATTGCATTCAACCAAAATGGCACGATCAGCACCTAAAGCCAGCGCAGTACGCAGTTGCTCTTGAGCAGCATTAGGGCCAATGGAAACTACAACTACTTCAGTTGCAATACCTTTTTCCTTTAAGCGAATGGCTTCTTCAACGCCAATTTCGCAGAAAGGATTCATAGACATTTTAACGTTGGCGAGATCAACGCCAGTGTTGTCCGCTTTCACGCGGACCTTGACGTTATAGTCTACCACTCGTTTGACAGCTACTAGAACCTTCATGGATTCCTCGTTATCTCGGGTGAATAAAAAATGTCGCCAAGACAAGCCTGGCCAGAGTGCTGCGCTTGGTTGAATATATAACCAACTCATTAGATAAGCACAAAACTTCTGCTATCTTGAACGTAAGACTTAGGTCGGTCAATACAACAATGCAACCTTTGTGCTCAACCTTTACATATTTATACTAGCAGAGCTTTAAAAATTCAAACGAGCGTTTGTATTGGAAGAACGCGCAGTGATGGATATAATGCACAAAAACCATCACGATAATAAGTGAAAGATCCGAGCCTACCAAAATAAAATAATGAACAGTGTCAGTAGGAGATAGCTTGTGGAACGCGAATTTATGGAATTTGATGTCGTCATCGTCGGCGCAGGCCCTTCAGGCCTTTCAGCCGCATGCCGACTCAAGCAGAAGGCTTTAGAAGCCGGTCAAGAGATCAGTGTTTGCGTCGTTGAAAAAGGCTCCGAAGTTGGTGCACATATTCTTTCTGGTGCTGTTTTTGAGACCCGTGCGCTCGACGAATTGTTTCCAAATTGGAAAGAATTAGGTGCGCCACTCAATACGCCAGTCAAACGTGACGACATTTATTTACTAAAAAATGCTGAAAAAGCACAAAAAATTCCTGATTTTTTTGTGCCGAAAACGATGCATAACCAAGGCAACTACATTATTTCTCTGGGTAATTTATGCCGCTGGCTTGCTCAGCAAGCAGAAAATCTCGGTGTAGAAGTCTATCCAGGCTTTGCCGCCCAAGAAGCCCTGATCAATGAAGACGGTGCTGTATGTGGTATTTTAACCGGCGATATGGGCGTTGACCGTGAAGGCAATCCGAAAGAAGGTATTTACACGCCGGGGATGGAATTGCGCGCGAAATACACTTTATTTGCTGAAGGCTGCCGTGGTCATATTGGTAAGACACTGCTCAAACGCTATAACCTTGATAGCGAAGCAGATGCTCAACATTACGGTATTGGGATCAAAGAAATCTGGGATATCGACCCTGCTAAACATGAAGAAGGTCTGGTGGTGCACACCGCAGGCTGGCCTCTCGACAATGACAATCCAGGTGGTTCTTTCCTCTATCACATTGAAAACAATCAAGTGGTCGTGGGCTTAATTGTTGACCTATCCTACAGCAATCCACACTTATCACCTTTTGATGAGTTCCAGCGTTACAAGCACCACCCAGTGATCAGTCAATACTTAACAGGCGGCACCCGCGTAGCCTATGGCGCCCGCGCGCTGACTAAAGGCGGCCTCAATTCACTGCCGAAAATGGTTTTCCCAGGTGGAGCCTTGATCGGTTGCGACTTAGGCACTCTGAACTTTGCCAAAATTAAAGGCAACCACACTGCAATGAAGTCTGGCATGTTGGCGGCTGACGCTGCTGCGGATGCTATTTTGCAAGGACGTGAAGGTGGTGATCTGCTGACGGCATATGTTGATACGTTTAAATCAAGCTGGCTGTATGAGGATCTGTTCTGCAGCCGTAACTTTGGCGCAGCAATCCATAAGTACGGTGCAGTATTGGGTGGGGCATTTAACTATATCGACCAAAATATTTTTGGCGGTAGAATACCTTTTACCCTACGGGATACCACCCCAGACTATGCCAAGCTCAAGCTGGCGTCTGAGTCAACGAAAATTGTTTACCCTAAACCCGACGGCAAACTGAGCTTCGATAAACTCAGCTCGGTATTTCTGTCGAACACTAACCATGAAGAAATACAGCCATGCCACTTAAAACTGGCCGATGCGAGTATTCCATTGGGTAAAAACTTGTCGATGTATGATGAGCCTGCGCAGCGCTACTGCCCTGCTGGGGTGTATGAAATCGTCACGCAAGAGAACGGTGAGCAGAAGTTTCAAATCAACGCACAAAACTGTGTGCACTGTAAAACCTGCGATATTAAAGACCCTGCTCAAAATATCACCTGGATCGCACCGGAAGGTACTGGCGGCCCTAATTACCCCAATATGTAAAGCTACATAGTGTTCAAAAGCCCTCTTAGCGAGGGCTTTTTTATTCAATAAAAGCATATCAAAATTACTTCTAATTCTTTTACAGCATAACAAGTACCCCCTATAGTGATTGCCTTCTCCTCTTCTCCCAAGGGATCGCGATATGAAACGTTTGTTCACTGCCTCAATTTTTGCCTTAGGCTTTAGCGCCGCAACCGCACTCAATGCAGCGCCATTATTAAATGTTTCTTACGATGTAATGCGCGATTTCTATAAAGATTACAACCCTGCCTTCCAAAAGAACTGGCAAGAACAAGGCCATAAAGCAGTACAAATTCAAATGTCACATGGCGGTTCCAGCAAACAAGCGCGCTCAGTGATTGATGGGCTACCGGCTGATGTGATTACCATGAATATGGCTACGGATATCAATGCGCTGTATGAGTACGGCAAATTAATTCCAGAAAACTGGGCCGAGCGTTTACCCAATAACAGCGCACCTTTTACCTCAGCAACAGTATTGATTGTTCGTAAAGGCAATCCAAAAAACCTACAGGATTGGCCTGATTTGCTGAAAGATGGTGTACAGATTATCGTTCCTAATCCAAAAACATCGGGTAACGGTCGTTATACCTACTTATCAGCATGGGCCTACGTTTTAAAGCATGGCGGCAGTGAACAAGACGCCAAAGACTTTGTAGGTAAGTTATTTAGACAAGCGCCTGTTCTGGACACCGGCGGTCGCGCTGCGACCAGTACCTTTATCCAAAACCAAATCGGTGATGTGTTGATCACGTTTGAAAACGAAGCAGAGATGATCGCTCGTGAATTTGGTCGCGGCGGTTTTGAAGTGGTCTACCCAAGTGTCAGCGCTGAAGCTGAGCCTCCGGTGACCGTGGTTGATAAAGTCGTTGATCGTAAAGGGACTCGCGATATTGCTGAAGCGTACTTAAAGTATCTGTGGTCAGATGAAGCTCAACGCATTGCTGCCAACAACTACCTACGTCCGCGCAATCAAGAGATTCTTGCTGAGTTTGCCGATCGCTTCCCTAAAGTTGATTTTATGCCGGTAGAAGCTACTTTCGGCACATGGACTGAAATCCAAAAGACTCACTTCAATGATGGCGGCATCTTCGATCAGGTCTACGCTGACCAGCAATAAGCCTCTCTAAATACCTGTCACCGTCCTGCCCTACTGCGCAAGACGGTGACATAGCGTGCGCCCACAATACCTCCCACTGCAAGCCCTGCGCCAATCGAGCATCATTGCAGTCAGATCAAAATCAGGCCAACACACCCAATGCTTGCGCTCGCGCAACGGCTTGGGTACGGCGCTCAACACCAAGTTTAAAATTGATATTACGCGCATGAGTTTTCACCGTATGCAGCGAAATAAACAACTTATCGCTCACCTCTTGATTAGAACAGCCCTGCGCAATCAGCTGCAACACAGCCAACTCACGAGCACTTAACGCCTCATATTGCGCCAGCTGCGCAGCAGACACCGTATTTTCAGTATCCTGCGGTAAAGCCGCAAGCAGTTCATCACGAACGGAATCTTGAGGGCGTTGATTCAACTGTTTACGCAACCATTGCGGATGCAGGGTAAACAACGATTGAAAAGCCAAGACAGCGCCGCCTTGTGCTAGCTGCAAAGCAGCGGTTAATGCACAAACAGCCCGCACAGTAACGCCTTGCGCTAACGATAAGACACATAACTGCACCTGAGCCGCCTGCTCAATCACCACACACTCATGTTGCTGGGCATACACAATCAGTGCGTGCAAACGCCGCTCAGCAGATGCCTCCTGCTGAGTCGCAGACTCCAACAAAGCCATCTGCAACTCAACATGCAAAGCCAGTTGTGGATGAAACTCTGATGCCTTATCCATCTGCTGTAAATTATAGGTCGCTGATAAACGCTCAAGCCAAGACTGTGCCAGTTCAAACTGCCCTTGCTGCAACCACAACTCACACTTACTCAACGTCAGCATGGCTAAATAATAAATACTCGGCACATCCCATCGGTGCATCATTCGCTCAGCTTCAGCCAACTGCTCAAAAGCTTCCGCCTCACGCCCACTGACAGCCTCTAGGGTTGCTTGCATCCGATAACCAATCAGCACACTAACATCGCGACACGCATGCGCCTCACTGATGCCAGCACACAGCTTTACTCGCGCCTCTGCAATATGCCCTCGTATCCCTAGCAAAAAGCCTTCATACATGGTTAAACGAGCACGTACAGCATACACACGCTCGCGGGGTGTATCCGCCAACAATTGCAAAGCCTCGCGCACCATCGCCAATGCACGATAAATCTGTCCTCGAACCTGCAATACGCGGGCTCGGTCATAGAGTGCCAAAGCAGTATAAAGTCGACACCCCATACGTTGCGCAAACTCAACATTATCCCGCGTCAGTCGACGCGCGTGCTGAATATCACCCCGTAAAATAGCAATATTACTCAGGACAGAGAGACAAATTTGTCGCTGACCATGGCGTTCAGAGGGCAAATCCAATACCGCTTCACTGCAAAATTGCCAAGCTGCTTGTGCATCACCTCGGCCGCGCGCTAACAAGCCTTGTAACGCTTGCCATTGCGCCAATAAACTACGCTGTTGAGCTTGACTCGGCGCCGGTAAAAACTTACTTAATTGTGCCAGTAGCTGATCGGCGGCATCCAGCTGACACGCCAAGCCTAAAGCCCAGCAATACAAAACAATTAAGCGCGGGGTGCTGGCTAAAACACTATCAGGTAAATCCATTTTCCAACGCAACAGCATACTGATATTTTGCTCAGCCAATAACAGCTCTTCGGCGCTACCTTGCACCAAGCTAGCAGCCACCTGCGGCTGTTCAGCTAACAAAGCATGCTCAACCGCCTCATTGAGCATGCCCTGCTCGGCAAACCAAGCACTGGCACGCGCATGCAGGCCCAGAACTTGTGTCTGTGAGGTCTTTTGTGCCTGCAACAAATCAGAAAACAGATGATGATAACGGTACCACTCGCCACGCTCATCCAACGGCACTAAAAACACCTGATGCGCTAATAAAAACTCAATCATCTCAGCGCTATCATGTGCCTCACGCACCGCATCGCAGAGACTGGTATTAAAACGCTCCAGTACCGCTGTCGCCGATAAAAAGGCTTTAATCGACTCGGGTTGTTGAGCCATAATTTCTTCGAGCAAATAATCTCGAATCAAGCCCTGCGCTCCATGCGGCCCCGCTAACAAAGCATACTCATCATCAGCCGAGCTCATAGCCAATAGCCATAAACGCAAACCCGCCACCCAGCCTTCACTGCGTGACAAGATATTTTGTAAAACAGCCACCTCGACTTGTGCATGCCCTTGCTCAGTGAGCAGCGCTTGCACTTCATTTGAATTAAGGCGCAAGTCTTGCTCACTGACTTCGACAATATATTCGGATAAACGCCAGCGAGCCAAATGCCAATTAGGACGCTGGCGGCTATTAACCAACAGCAGTAAGCCCAAAGGCAGATGATTTAAAAAATATTGTAAGCTGCGATCAAGTACTTCACTTTGCACCAAATGATAGTCATCTAAGACAATCAGTACCGGAGCATTGCTATCTAAGTCATCACTGATTTCATCAAGAAGATCATCCAACCAAGCCTCATAAGGAAAAGCTTGGTGGCTTTGTCTGGTTTTTAAAGCCGCCAAAGCCTGTTCAGCAATATCAGGGGAAACACTGTGTAGAGCCGCTAAGAAGGTTTCAAAAAAACGTCCTGGATCTCGGTAACGCGGGCTTAGTGCCAACCATACAGTGCGCCACTGTTCAGGCAACTGCTCACAAAACTCACTGGCTAAGGCGCTCTTACCAAAGCCTGCAGGAGCACACACCAACAGCAAGCGACCTTGTAAGCCATGGTTAAGCTGCTCACACAAGCGTGGACGACGAATATAACCGACCGGAACCGGTGGTTGATAAAAACGTTCAGTCAAAACCTGTGCGGGGAGCCTATGTTTAGACAAAGTCATGCGCCTAAAATCATGGGTGATTAATATAGACGCTAACCGCGAATCAGACTAAATACTAACTTGCGGTGTGTTACGCCCGATACAGCACACAATTATTTCTTTTTAACGTACAACACTAAATTATGATCAATCATCTCATAACCCAGATCGTCAACAATTTTATGTTGACGTTTTTCAATCTCTTCGTCAAAAAACTCAAAGACTTCACCGGTATCAACACACACAATATGGTCATGATGCTCACCATCATCGAGCTCAAATACCGCGTGCCCGCCATCGAAATTATGGCGGATCACCAAGCCTGCCGCTTCAAACTGCGTCAACACACGGTAGACCGTAGCCAGCCCCACATCCTCGCCAGTGTCCATTAAGGTTTTATATACATCCTCCGCACTCATATGGCGCGGCTCGCATGTTTCTAGAATTTGCATGATTTTAACGCGCGGTAAAGTTACCTTTAAACCCGCTTTACGTAATTCAATATTTTCAGCCATAGTCGTTTTCTCACTAATGCGGTTTCGCTGAGGCGCACAATGCAGGTATGATCAGCGTATCTGTTACTTATTCACGATAGTGGAAGTCCGTCTCCAATGCAAAATAGAACACGTATTATTCGCAGTTTTACCCTTGCCGGCTTATTGGTACTGGCTGGATGCTCATTCCCTGGCGTCCATAAAATCGATATCCAGCAAGGCAATGTTGTTACTCAAGATATGGTCGACCAGCTACGTCCTGGTATGACTACCCGTCAAGTGCGCTTTATTATGGGCACGCCATTGATTACTGATACCTTCCATAGCAATCGCTGGGATTACTTATACAGTATCCAAGTGGCAGGCGGAACACGCAAACAAGAGCGCATCGGTTTAATCTTTGACGATAATAATCAACTGCAAGGTTTATCCGGTGACTTTGTTCCTGGGATCAGTCGTGACCAAGCTATTCTCGGCGAATCCGGAACAGCAAGCAGTCTCACTGAGACGCCTGAGAGCAGTGCAGAGACGGTTATTGTCATTCCGCAAAACAACGTACCAGCGCCAGCACCCGGCTCATTACAAGAGCAAATTCAACGCGAAGTTGACGATGCTGAAGCAGCGCCTATTCCAAAGTCACGCTTAGAAGACGACGAACTCTAAGCCGTTGACATCAGCTATTACTCAGCAGAAGTGGTTTGCGCCGCTTCTGCTGCTTTAGCTTGTGCTGCTCGCTCTGCACGTTGCTTGCGGACCTCTTTCGGATCAGCAAGTAACGGTCGATAAATCTCGACGCGATTACCGTCCTCAAGACAATACTCTTCTGGGCGCGCAACCCCTTTACCAAAAATACCCAAAGGGCTCTGCTGCAAGTCTAAATCTGCAAACTCGCTATCCAGCCCTGAGCGTATAGCTGCTTCGCGCGCAGTAGTGCCTTGCGGCACCTGCAGCTGTACAATTTTCTGCTTGTGCGCTAAAGCGTAAGCGACTTCAACGGTAATTATTTGCTTATCCATAAAGTTCTTTCGCTCGCTGACAAAATGCATCCACCATGGTATTGGCGGCTTGAGTAAACAAAGGACCCAATGTCGCTTTCATAATGGATCCAGCATAATCAAACTCTAAGTCCAGACTGATTTTACACGCTTTGTCACCGAGTGCTTTAAATTCCCAAACACCCTGTAACTGACTAAACGGGCCCTCTTCCAATGCCATAGTGATACGTTGATCAGGCACTAAGGTATTTTTTGTAACGAAGCGCTGCGACAAATGACCTTTAGCAATCACTAAGGCTGCTCGCATAAAGTCGTCACCTTGCTCCAAGATTTCACTGGCTGAGCACCAAGGTAAAAACTGCGGGTAACTGTCGACATCGTTAATCAAAGTATACAATGCAGAGGCACTGTACGGCAGCAGAGCAGAACGTTGAATGTGCGTGGCCATAGTTAGTCTTTATCCATCAAAAAATCGCTTGCGAACGCCTTAGATTACACATTATCGAAAAACCGTCCTGCCATAGCACAATGATTTTCCAGTAAGGCTGGCAATCTCCGATAACAGGCTGCATAACGCATCAAATAAAACACTATTGTCGTGCATTCATGGCTACCTCTCAAGTAAACCATAAAGATTCCTTAGCAGCCTCTCGCCAGACGCCGCATAACGTCTTATAATCCTTCGTTATGGCTAAACATAAAAAACAACCGAAAGGCACCATCGCGCTCAATAAAAAAGCGCTTCATGATTACTTTGTCGAGCAGCGTATGGAGGCAGGTATTGCTCTGGCTGGCTGGGAAATTAAAAGCTTACGCGCTGGCAAAGCACAGTTGGTGGACAGTTACGTCTTACTCAAAGACGATGAAGCATGGCTGATGGGCTGTCATATCAGTCCGTTGACGGCTGCCAGCACCCATGTGATTACCGACCCAACGCGCACGCGTAAACTATTACTCCACCGCAGCGAACTGGATAAGCTTTTTTCCGGCGTACAGCAAAAGGGTTACACCTGCGTCGCTTTGGCGCTGTATTGGAAAAACCATCTGGTCAAATGTGAAATTGCCTTGGGTAAAGGTAAAAAAGAATACGACAAGCGTCACGTGGAAAAAGAACGTGACTCTAATCGTGAAATGCAACGCGCTTTACAAGACCGTAAAAAAGCGCTTTAACTCATTTTTACTCGGCCAGGTCAGTGCATTAAGGCGCTGACCACCCTGCCTCGCGCAACGCCTGAAGAATACTCGCGGCATTTTGTTCACCGCGCAACTGGCTGACGGGCTGTCCCTGCTGATTAACAATATACGTCACTGGTAAGCCGCGAACATCAGGCAGATTAAAGCGCAATGCTGGATTGGTACTGAGCACTGGAAACTCAATGCCTAACTGCTGGCTATCAGCTAACAGTTCCTCACCCTGTAACTGATCGTAGTTAACCCCTAATACCTGTATACCCTGGTTATGCCACTCATCATGCAAAGCATTCAACTCGGGAATTTCTTTACGGCACGGCACACACCAAGCCGCCCAGTAGTTAATCACCAGCCACTGCTCAGCCAGTAACGACTCCGGCACCTGCTTGCCATATTGATCAGTGCCAAGTGGCTCCGCCTGACTGCATGCAGTCAGCATCAGAATAAAAACGATTCTAAGGTATTTTTTCAAAATTATTCTCTCTTCTGCCAAGGCATACCGCCCAAGCCGCTTAGCCTGCTAGAATGCCTCATACGTTTTTTTGAGGTCACTGTTATGACTGATATAACCCTATACCACTATTCACGCTGCAGTAAGTCACGCGACGCCTTAGCGCTGCTTGAGGAGCGCGGCATCAAGGCTAATATTGTGCACTATGTAGAGACGCCTCTGAATGCACAACAATTAACTGTTTTGCTAGAGCAACTGGGTCTCCCTGCTCGTGACTTAGTGCGCACCAGTGAGCCCGCCTATAAAGAGTTGGGGCTAGATAATCCAGAGTTAAGCGAAGCACAATTAATTGACGCTATCGTGCAAGTACCGATTTTGATGCAACGTCCAGTCTTAGTCGTTGGTCAGCGTGCTGCGCTGGGTCGCCCACTGGAGAATCTACTCGAGATCTTGCCATGACACCACCCTATATTTTAGTGCTTTATTATAGTCGTTATGGCGCTACAGCTGACATGGCACGGCATATTGCCCGTGGTATCGAAAAAGGCGGGATGGAAGCGCGGGTACGCACCGTACCAGCAGTCTCCAACGAGTGCGAAGCCGTTGCAGCAGAGGTTCCTACTGAAGGTGCGATGTACGCCAGTCTCGATGATTTAAAAAACTGTTCGGGCTTAGCCTTAGGCAGCCCGACTCGCTTTGGCAATATGGCCGCGGCGATGAAGTATTTTTTAGATGGCACCAGCAACCTGTGGTTAACCGGCGAACTTGTTAATAAGCCGGCAGGCGTCTTCACCTCCACTTCAAGCCTGCATGGCGGTCAAGAAAGTACTTTACTCAGCATGATGCTGCCTTTGCTGCACCATGGCATGTTGATCTGCGGCCTCCCCTATAGCGAACCGGCCCTCATCAATACACAAAGCGGCGGCACACCTTACGGCCCAAGCCATGTTGCCGGTGCCGATAGCAAGCGTGCGCTGGATCAAGATGAAATCAGTCTATGCCTTGCCTTAGGTAAGCGCTTAGCGCAATTTGCCCAACAACTGGAGACGCCCCGTGGCTAAAAAAAGCCCTAAACCGCTACCTGAACTCAGCTGGCTAGAGCCTCGCTTGCGCATCAGTCGCATCATCAGCTTAGTCTCACTGGCTGCATTAGCGGTGCTCTTGGTCGCGTGGAATATGTTTTTCACGAACCAGCATAACACCCCAGGCCTGGGCGCTTTGGCGATTATCAGCTTTGCTCTTGTGCCGTTGATAATCGTGGCCCTGGGCATGCTCTTAGGTTCAACCAAAACGCATATCTGGGCCTGTATTCTAATTAACATCTACTTTGTCCACGGCGTGCTGGCCAGCTTCTCTACAAGCAATGCTTGGTTAGGTTACGCCGAGACATTTTTAAGCGTACTGCTATTTTGCAGCGCATTAATGTATACCAGCTGGCGCTTTAAATACGACCGTAAGCTGGCTGGCGAAGTTTAATCAACGTCAAGCAACAAAAAAAACCCCAAAAAGTTAGTCCAACTTTTCGGGGTTAGCTCAGTATGCAAGAGCGGCTTTTTTGTAACGCAACTGGATTAGCACATACTTATTGCTCTAAGTATTTTTCCACATCCAATGCTGCCATACAGCCGGCACCGGCTGAAGTAATCGCTTGACGATAGATATTATCGGCCACATCACCAGCGGCAAAGACACCTTCAATACTGGTCGCAGTGGCATTACCGTCACGCCCACCATTGACCACCATATAACCGCCTTTCAATTCCAATTGGCCTTCAAATAAGCTGGTGTTCGGCGTATGCCCAATAGCGACAAATAAGCCATCGACCGTCAGCTCACGCGTGCTGCCATCGTTATTGAGTAAACGTACACCTGTCACGCCCATCTCATTACCGAGCACTTCATCAACCTGAGCATTCAGCGCCAGCTCGATTTTGCCTTCAGCCACTCGTGCCTGCAGTTTATCTTGTAAGATCTTCTCAGAACGGAAGGTCTCACGACGGTGAATCAGAGTGACTTTGCTGGCGATATTAGATAAATACAGCGCTTCTTCAACCGCCGTATTCCCACCACCAACCACTGCTACCTCGCGGTTACGGTAGAAAAAACCATCACAGGTGGCACAAGCAGACACACCCTTCCCCATAAAGGCTTCTTCAGACGGCAAGCCTAAGTAGCGTGCACTGGCACCGGTGGCAATAATGAGTGCATCACAGGTATAAGTACCGCTATCACCGATCAGGGTAAAAGGCTTACTTTGCAGTTGTGCAGTATGAATATGATCAAAAATAATTTCTGTTTCAAAACGCTCAGCATGCTCTTGCATACGCTGCATCAACGCCGGACCGGTAAGGCCCTCAGGATCGCCTGGCCAGTTATCCACTTCAGTGGTGGTGGTCAACTGTCCACCCGCTTGCATTCCCGTAATCAATAGCGGCTTTAAATTAGCGCGCGCAGCGTATACCGCAGCACTGTAACCGGCAGGACCAGAACCAAGAATAAGCACAGGGGAGTGACGAACTTCAGACATAAATAACTCCTAACAAGGGACCTAAGGCAAAATAATGTGTCATAGAGTACAGTTTGCAGACTCGCGCTCCAAACTCTAACCTTAATGGTGAATATGCACAGACTACACCACTTAATCACTGTTTGACTCTGCCCATATCGTCTACCAACAACACTTCTCATGCCACTCGGATAGGAAACATGCTATGCCTGCTCAACCTCTTGGCGGCCCCCAGTATTTAAATGCGGGCTTTAAAATGATTATGCGTCCTGATTTACGCATCTTCGTCTTATTACCACTCTCAATTAATATCGCAGTTTTTTTCGGATTGATTTACTTTGCAGTACAACGCTTTAATGGCTGGGTTGCACAACTAATGCCTAATCTACCCAGCTGGTTATCATTTTTAGACTATATTTTGTGGCCGCTGTTTGTAGTGTTAGTGTTGTTGATTATATTTTTCACCTTTACCACCATCGCCAATTTGATTGCTTCGCCCTTTAATAGCTTTCTCGCTGAAAAAGTTGAGGTCATTGCTCGCGGAGAAGATCATTTCCCGCCTTTTAGCTGGGGTGAACTGCTGGCAATGGTACCGCGCACGATGTGGCGGGAAATGCGTAAACTGGGCTATTTCTTGCCTCGCGCACTGGGCTTATTGATTTTATCTTTTATACCTGGAGTCAATATTATTGCAGCACCACTCTGGGTGTTATTTAATATTTGGATGATGGCGGTGCAGTATATTGACTACCCAGCTGATAATAATAAAGTTAGCTGGACAGTGATGCTGGCATGGCTGCGCAGCAAACGCTGGCTCAGTTTAGGCTTTGGCGGCATCACTTATTTAGCGCTAATGGTGCCTTTTTTTAATCTGATTGCCATGCCCGCAGCGATTGCCGGTGCCACGTTACTCTGGGTTGAACAGCGCAAAACGGAACCGACGGTTTAGCGAAATAAGCCAGCTGCACTGTCAAACAGTGCAGCGACTCAGCAGACATTTAGACTAATGCATCTTGCTCTTCTTGCGGCAAGACTTTAAAGCCTGATAAATCATGCACCCAATACTGGATCGCCGCTCGACTATCACTGCTAAGCGGCGCAGTGCTGTAGCAAGATGTTCGCTCGACTCGAGGGTAAAAACATGGCGTGCAAGGGGCTGACGCTCAACGGTGCAAGGAAATACGCAGCGAATCACCAGTGCCTTTATAGCTGTTTAAAACTTATTTTGATAAAGACGGTCTAAGTTGCATAGAATAAAGAATAAAGCTGCTTACTCTACCATTAAGCCTCTAAGGAATTGACCATGCTAAAACTCTCAACATCTCGCACTCTGATTGCCACCAGCCTCTTTGTTGTGCTGGCGGGTTGTGCCAATAACAATCCTTATGAGGGACAACAAGGTACTTCGAACAAAACAGCCGTTTATGGTGGTTTAGGTGCACTTGGTGGTGCGGTTATTGGTGCCGCCACTTCCAGCAAGAAAGACCGCGGTAAAGGCGCTCTAATTGGTGCTGCGGTCGCCGGTGCAGCCGGTGCAGGTTATGGTTACTATGCAGATAAACAAGAAGCTGAACTGCGTCGCAGCATGCAAGGTACAGGCATTGATGTACAACGGGATGGCGATAACTTAACTCTAGTGATGCCCGGCAATGTCACTTTTGCCACCGATTCAGCGACCATCTCAGGCAACTTTTATGGCACGCTCAACAACCTAGTGCAATCCTTTAACCAATATGATCAAAATACCATTGAGATCGTTGGTCATACTGACAGTACTGGTCCCTATCAGCACAACATGAACCTGTCACAACGTCGTGCACAAAGTGTTGCCGACTACTTGCGCAACCAAGGTGTCAACGGCATGCGCATGAGCGTTCGCGGTGTCGGTCCAGACCAACCCGTTGCTGATAACAACAGCGCACAAGGTCGTCAACAAAACCGTCGAGTAGAAATTAATCTACGTCCGATCCCAGGCGCTTACCAGTAAACGACACGCCTCGCTGGCTATCTGCTAGCGAGGCGTATCTGTCATCATCGCCTTAACTAATAACCGATTACTTGACGCCAGCAACAGCTGTTCTTTAGCGACTTTAGGTAAACGTTTAATCGCCAGCTCACGCTTCAATGCCGTAGATTTATCGGCACACTCTTCGATATAGACCAACGCCTGCGCTGGACTGGTCGAAAAAAACCTCGCACCCTTCCCTGCACAATGCTGAGCAAAACGCTTCTGCGCATCTAAACTGATCCCACAATATAAAGCCTGATTGGCCGCACGTACTAAGTACACATACCACGCGGATTGTAATGCTGCGGTCATACCGTCCTCTGTCTCTATGTGGCTTTTATAGCGCAACCTAAGCAATAATCCGCTACAAACACCCTTTGATACGGATTCATCTGATGCATATTCATATTCTAACTACAGGTGGCACCTTTGATAAAATTTATCATGATGCACTATCTGAGTTTGCCATTGGCGAGCCAATGGCATCTGAGTTGTTGCAAGAAGCTGGCGTTAATCTATCCTATAGCGTCGACAGTCTGCTAAAAAAAGACAGCCTTGAACTGACCGATGTCGATCGCGAATTACTCCGTAAGCAGGTCTATAACAGCCCGCACCAACATATTCTCATCATTCATGGCACTGATACCATGTCATTAAGCGCCCAACACTTAGGCACTGTCACCAATAAAACCGTGGTCTTTACCGGAGCTATGCAACCGGCGCGTATGCGCAAAAGCGATGCGCCTTTTAATTTAGGTTTTGCTATTGGCGTGCTGCAATGCTTAGACTCAGGCATCTATATTGCCATGAACGGGCAAATTTTTAACGCGGACAATGTGCAGAAAAATCGCAGTATGAGCCGTTTCGAAACCCTTTAAGAAGACTTATTCATGATCAAAAATGCCTTAATTGTTGAATCCTTACAGCCCGCTGACGCCTGCGTTATTTGGTTACACGGTTTAGGTGCTGACCGCACTGACTTTGAACCAGTGGCGCGCATGCTGCAGCCGCAATTACCCAGTATGCGCTTTATTTTGCCGCAAGCACCCACTCAAGCAGTGACCATTAATGGCGGTTACGTGATGCCCAGCTGGTACGATATTTTATCCATCAGCCCTGGTAAGCGCGCGATTAACAGCGAGCAGCTGGAAGCCTCCGCACAACAACTGATCACCCTGATGGAACAGCAGCGCGACAGCGGCATCAGCCCCACACGTCTATTCTTAGCCGGCTTCTCACAAGGTGGCGCTGTAGTTTTGCACACGGCATTCTTACGCTGGAATGAAGCCTTGGGTGGCGTTCTGGCGTTATCTACCTACGCCCCCACCTTTGAGAACGTCAGCGCAATCAGTCCTCTACAGGCACGCACCCCCACCCTGTGTATGCATGGCCGCAACGACCCAGTCGTACCCTTTGCAATGGGCCAAGCCGTACAGCAACAACTGAATGTTTGGGGTGTGCCCGTATCGTGGCAAGACTACCCAATGGAACACGCGGTTTGCCAAGAGCAAATTACTGATATCGGTAACTGGCTCAGCACACAATTACAGTAAGAACACAGCCCTAATCAGCGCTTACAGCAGACATCATTGATAATAATAAAAGGTGCAGTATGACGATAACGGCAAAAGAGATTCGTTCACTGGCAGACATCCAAACCATTGAACGCACACCACTGGCACAACGTGATCTACCTAAAAGCACCTATGAGTTAATCGGGCGTAGCGCACAGCGCGCGCCCGATGCCACGGCCCTAACATTTTTACTGCAAGGCAGTGATGATGAGCAGCCTTTTACCTTAAGTTACGCAGAGCTGTTTGCAAAAATCACGCAAACAGCTAATGCCTTGCACCGCCTTGGTTTAGCTAAAAATCAAGCGGTGTCTTTTTTATTACCCAACTTGCCACACACTCACTACAGCATTTGGGGTGGCGAGGCCGCAGGAATTGTTAACGCCATTAATCCGTTACTCGATGCAGAGCATATTCTCGAGCTGATTAAGGCGTCCAAGTCTGAGATTCTGGTAACTCTCGCCCCCTTCCCTGGCACCGAACTCTGGGGCAAAGTCGCCGCGATGCGCGATCAACTCAGCCATTTAAAAGCCATTATTGTTGTCGATCTGGCCAATTTTTTACCTGAGCCACAACAAACTGCAATCAAAGCGATGCGCGGCCCGCTGCCAGAGGGTGTGCTGGAATTTGATGCGTTGATTGCTCAGTGCCCCGCCGACCATCTGGAAAGTCAGCGCGTTTTTCATCCCGACGATATCGCCAGTTACTTCCACACTGGCGGCACCACTGGCACGCCCAAGTTAGCGCCGCACAGCCACCATAATGAAGTAGTCATGGCCTATAGCATGTCGTTGATCACGGGCTTCGATCAAAGTGATACGGCGCTATGTGGATTGCCTTTATTTCACGTTAATGCCGTAATTGTCACTGGTTTAACGCCGTTCTTAACCTGTTCACAGGTACTACTGGCCACCCCACAAGGTTATCGCACTCCGGCACTGCTGAAAAACTTCTGGAAAATTATTGAACGCCATAAAGTCTCCTTTTTCAGTGGCGTGCCAACTATTTACGCAGCGCTTCTCGAAGTACCCAGTCAAGACCATGATTTATCCAGCTTGAAGTATGCCCTCTGTGGTGCAGCACCGATGCCGGTTGAACTCATTCGCCAGTTTGAGCAACGCACTGGCGTGCGTCTGATTGAAGGGTATGGCTTGACCGAAGGCACCTGTGGCAGCTGCGCCAGCCCAGCAGGCGGCGAGCTGCGTCCCGGCTCAATTGGTTTGCGTATGCCTTATTGCGAAGTGGTGATTAAGATCATCGACGCAGAGGGTCAGTTCATCCGTGATGCAGTTACCGATGAAGTGGGCCAGCTGTGCATTCGTGGCCCCAGCGTCTTTAAAGGCTACTTAAAAGAGTCGAATAACCAAGACATTTGGCTGGATGGCGACTGGTTTAATACCGGTGACTTAGGCCGCCAAGATGCCGATGGTTATTTTTGGCTAACCGGGCGCAGTAAAGATTTGATCATTCGTGGCGGCCACAATATTGACCCACAAATGATTGAAGAAGCCATGTATCAACATCCAGCGGTGGCGGTGGCTGCAGCGGTCGGTAAACCGGATGAGCGTGTTGGCGAGCTGCCGGCGGTGTATATCCAGCTTAAACCTGGACACAGCGCCAGCAACGCAGACTTACTGCAGCATGCACAACACACGATTCACGAACGTGCGGCAATTCCTAAAGATATTTGGTTACTCGAACACATCCCAGTGACCGCGGTAGGGAAGATTTTTAAACCACAATTACGTTTAGATGCTATGCGCCGCGTGCTGCTTGAGCGTTTAGCCGATCTAGCCGAAGAGGTGCAGATTGAGGTGAGCGCTGATGCTACATACGGTATGTTTGCCGAGATTAAGTTGCAACATCCTAGTCTTAATTGGCAAGCCAATGCTAAACAACGATTAGACCTGTTTAAGCTGCGCTACAGCTTGGTATCCGCGCAATAACTATAGTTTGAAACGCTGCCTGGCACATTAAAATACGCCAAGGCAGCGCCCGCATATCACTCAACTAGCTCAAAAAACTGATCATTAACCCACATGACAGGGTGCACTAATGCGTGCCAACTGAGCTTTTATCTATCGCAGATAGCGCTGCAAGACTCTTGAAGGCCAGCAATAACGCCATCAGCAACACCGCACAAGTCAGCAACAGTGAAACAATTTCTACAAAGCGCTGCTATGGCTTACACTACAGAGTATTCATAAGCTATTAATAAGAGAACGCCGTGCTTAAAGCACTTAAAAGTATTTTCAAAAAAGACCCAGAGCCAACCGTAGCGCCCAAAGAGACTGCGGTTACGCCACAAGCGCCCCGCCCTGAGTCAGAAACCAAGCCGGCTCAGCATAGCGCAGAGCAGAGCAAACCTTTGCCTAAAAAGCCTCGACCACAGAAAGCCCAACCTGCAAAATCACACATACCACAAATACCTTGGTCATTGACTGACTTTGAGGTTGAGCCTGCAGAAGGTAAAGTCCGCTTCCACGACTTCGCGCTGGCTCCTGAACTGATGCATGCCATTCAAGACTTAGGTTTTCCGTACTGCACTCCAATTCAAGCGCAAGTCTTAGGTCACACCTTAGTGGGTAAAGATGCGATTGGTCGTGCGCAAACGGGCACTGGTAAAACCGCAGCATTTTTAATATCGACGATCAGCCAGTTGACGCAAACGCGTCCACCAGATGAGCGTTATATGGGCGAACCGCGTGCGTTAATTATCGCACCAACCCGTGAACTGGTAGTACAGATTGCTAACGATGCCATTGCTCTAACCAAATACACCAACCTCAATGTTATGAGTTTTGTTGGCGGTATGGACTTTGACAAGCAACGCAAGTTATTGGAATCGCGCTACTGCGATATTCTAGTGGCGACGCCAGGTCGTTTACTCGATTTTAATCAGCGCGGTGAAGTACACCTCGACATGGTTGAAGTACTGGTGTTGGACGAAGCTGACCGCATGCTGGATATGGGCTTTATCCCTCAAGTACGCCAAATTATTCGGCAAACACCGCATAAAGAAGAGCGTCAAACGTTGCTGTTCTCGGCGACCTTTACCGAAGACGTGATGAACCTGTCCAAGCAATGGACTACAGATCCAGCTATTGTTGAAATTGAACCCGAACAAGTCGCCAGTGACTCAGTTGAACAGCATGTCTACGCCGTTGCCGGCAGTGACAAATACAAACTGCTGTACAACCTGATTCAGAATAACAACTGGCCGCGCGTGATCGTCTTTGCTAACCGTAAAGATGAAGTGCGTCGTATTGAAGAGCGTCTGACTCGCGATGGTATTAGCGCGGCACAGATGTCCGGTGATGTGGCTCAGCATAAACGTATTAAAGTATTGGAAGATTTCCGTTCCGGTCGGCTACGCGTACTAGTAGCGACTGATGTTGCCGGTCGCGGCATCCATGTCGACGATATCAGCCACGTCGTTAACTTTACCCTACCGGAAGATCCAGATGACTATGTACACCGTATCGGTCGTACCGGTCGTGCTGGCACCACCGGCGTGTCGATCAGCTTTGCCGGCGAAGATGACTCCTATGCCCTGCCGCCGATTGAAGCACTGCTGGGTCATAAGATTCAGTGTGAAACACCGACAGAAGATTTATTAGTGGCACCACCGAAAAGCCGCTAATTGTTACTGAAATAAATCGACCACTACCAGCCGTGTACATAGCATGGGTTGGTAGTGGTTTTTTATTGTGCTATTGGTCAAAAATTAAACTATAGATCCAAACTCAAGCCTTTTAGATCGTTGCCGATAAAATACTATTGACCCTTATTTATAAACTGCTCATCAACAGTTTCCTGTAAGAGAAAACCACCGATTAGCTTACTGGAAGCATGTCCATGACTAAAAACCTCAAGTTCAGTCACAAAATTCTTCTCGCCGCCTCACTGGTAGTGATAACAGCCTTTTCAGTGTTTACCCTGTATAACGATTATTTACAGCGCAATGCAATTAAAAATGACCTAGAAAACTACCTTAATGAAATTGGCAATCTTGGCTCGAGCACGATTGAAAACTGGCTATCAGGACGTATCCTACTGCTAGAAAGCACTGCACAATCTGTAGCTCGTGACAGTGAAGACGCTCAGGTCATTAGCTTAATTGAGCAAAAAGCACTGGCCAATACGTTTTTGTACACCTATCTCGGCACGCGCAGCGGGCAGTTTATTTCACGACCTAAAGATACCATTCCTGACGACTACGACCCTCGTACTCGGCCTTGGTATAAAGATGCCAGTAGCGCTGGCAAAACCACACTGACAGAGCCCTATATTGATGTCTCTACCAATAAGCTCGTAATTACTATTGCCACTCCAGCAGACAGAGTCGGCGTGGTCGGTGGAGATTTAAGTCTAGAAACGCTTACCAAGACACTGGCCAGCTTAAAAATTGATGGCATGGGTTATGCCTTCTTGGTCAGCGCCGACGGCAAAATACTGGTTCACCCTGACAGCACAGTGGTTAACAAGTCCATTAAACACGTTTATCCAGACCGTACACCGCTGATTAACAGCAGTATGAGCGCAACCTCACTGAATGGTACGGAACAAATTCTAACCTTCGCACCGATCAAAGGCCTACCGACTGTGGATTGGTACATTGGATTAGCCGTTGATAAAGACCAAGCCTATGAAATGCTCAGCGAGTTTCGCGCCTCAGCAATCATTGCCACTATTATTGCCGTGATCATTATTATTACCTTGCTGGGTATGCTCATCCGCGTCCTAATGCAACCGCTCCATACCATGAGTCAAGCAATGCGTGATATCGCTCAAGGCGAAGGGGATCTAACCAAGCGTCTGCAGATCCAATCAAACGATGAGTTCGGCCAACTTGCTGGCTCTTTCAATCAGTTTGTTGAACGTATTCACAGCTCCATTAGCGAAGTGTCGTCCGCGACCACGCTGGTGAATGAGGTGGCTAAACTGGTGGCTAACGCATCCAACGCCTCGATGCTCAACTCCGATGAGCAAGCCAGCCGAACCAGCAGTGTTGCCGCCGCGATTAATGAGCTCGGTGCAGCCACTCAGGAAATCGCTCGTAACGCCGCAGATGCTTCCAATCACGCCTCTTCAGCGCGTCTACAAGCAGAAGACGGTCGTCAAGTTCTCGGCAAAACCATTCAGTCCATGAACGCTCTATCTGCACAAATCAGCGGTTCTTGCAGCAATATTGAGATACTGAACAGCAAGACAGTCGATATTGGCCAGATACTTGAAGTGATTCAAAGCATCTCCCAGCAAACCAACTTGCTTGCTCTCAACGCCGCGATTGAGGCCGCGCGCGCAGGTGAAGCGGGCCGTGGCTTTGCGGTGGTGGCCGACGAAGTGCGGAATCTGGCGCATCGCACTCAAACATCCGCGCAAGAAATCCAACAAATGATCGAAGAGTTACAGGTCGGTTCACGTGACGCAGTCACCACGATGACTGAAAGGCAGCGCCATAGTGAAGACAGCGTCACTATTGCCAATCAAGCCGGAGAGTCTTTAGGTACAGTGACCAAGCAAATCGAAGACATTGACGGCATGAACCAGTCCGTAGCCACAGCGACCGAGGAGCAAACCTCAGTGGTTGAATCGATCAATATCGATATCACCGAAATCAATACACTGAATCAAGAGGGCGTAGAAAACTTACAAGCAACCCTGCGTGCCTGTGAAGACCTTGCACAACAAGCCAATCGCTTAAAACATCTGGTGGACAGCTTCCGCATCTAACCACTGGCCAAAAAAGCCAGACGCCATTATTGTATGGCTCTGGCTTTTTTATGACTCAGTCTCTGCTCTGCCCTAGCTTAATGCACCTGCATCCGCCGAATACGTCGCGACAAACTGAGCATAATCAGCATAAAGGTCAGTAAGATTGGCATCACCCCAATATTAAAGAACTTCAGTTTAGTACCCAGCGACTCAATATCAGCGTTGAGCTGGTAACGCACTTCGCGCAACTCTTTACGCAACTGCAGCTTCTCTTGTAAGAACTGCTGCACAGTGGCTTGCTGCTCATCAGTCAGCTCTAAGTGTTGCTCTGGATCTATGGCTTGCTGTAACACATAAAGCTTTTCTTCTGTGGCGGCTAAACGGTTTTGTAACTCTTGCTCTGTTTGTCGAAAACGTTCTTGTGCACTGCGCTGTAAAGTATCGACCATGGTAAAGGGACGATTAAAATTGCCCCGTGAGCGAATATTAATTAAGGCATCCGAACCGGACAAGTTATCCAGCGCATTAATCGCAAAACTGCCGTTATCTGCCCAAGGTTGTGGCAAACGTTGACCAAAGAAATCTTGCACATGCACCCACATGCGATCACTGAGCATATCGCTATCAGCCACGACAATGACATTGATATTGTCAGCGCTTTGCAACCCTTGCTCGCGCCCTTCAATCCCCTGAGCAAAAGCTGTCTGTGCTGGCCCAGAGATGCGTGCGGCCAACACATAACGCTCACCCGTGGGTTCAAGCTCCGCCAGTAATTCTTCTGGATTTTCCAGCATAGCAAAGCGCTCTGTGGCAAATGGCATCGCATATTCAGAACTGTACAATAACGGCGTAAACAGTGTTTTCGCGCCGTCCTGCGGCTGTAAAATACCCGCTGTAGCTAAAGTAATGCTGCTGAGTTGCGAGGTCAGTACATCAGTACTATCAAGTGCTTTTTTGGGCAAGGTTAACCAGCCCAGATGCCGTACCGCACGCTGCTGCGGACCCACAGCAACTGACATAGCATAAGCGCCATCACCGACGACTTGATCCGGCAGCATACGCAAACCCCACGCCTTAAACAGCGCCGGCAAGTCTGAACCTTTATCCACAGCCAACTCACCCGGCATGCCCATACCGGTATCGGCTTCACTGTAGGGATCCACAAAAACCAATAACTTACCGCCACCCAACACAAACTGATCAATGGCGTATTGCGTCGCTTCGCTGAGGTTTTTCGGATGCACCAAGAGCAAGGTGCTGACCTGTTCTGGAATCAGATCAATATCATTCTTTAAACTTTCAATCTGAAATTGTTGACGCACCTCTTCAAGAATGGTCCAAGATGGCCGCGGTTGTCCTGCTTGCATATCAAAACCGCCACTGAGCGGTAAGCCAGATAACACAGCAATTATTGGACGTTCAGGTTGCGCTAAGCTGCTAATTAAACGGCTTAACTCATACTCCAGTAACTCTTCTTGATCTAAGGCGAAAAACGGAATCACTTGCTGATCACCTTGAGTATTTTGTGCAGCCAAACCGAAATACAGTTGCGCCCCCTCCTGCTCTAAAGGCACCGCTTGTAAGCCTAAAGCTGCTGCACGATCTTCATCTTCCGAGAAAGCTTCTGGATCAATCACCTCTAAGTGCAGTTTGCCATCGGCCATACGCACATAGGCATCCAGCAACTCTTCAACCCGCTGCGCATAGTTGCGTAACATCGGGACGTCGCGAGTGGCTTTATTGGAGTAAAAGTACTGCAAACTGACAGGCTCTTGCAGTTCGCTCAGTAACTGCTTGGTACCACTGGAGAGGGTGTAGAGTTTTTGTTCGGTAAAATCCAGCTGAGTATTTTTAAGCAAACTATTGGATAGCACATTAAAACCGACAAACGCCACCGCAATCAGTGCTAAGCCAACACTGGAATACATTAATCGTCTCATGCTCACTCCGCCTTCTTCAAATCAATCATTACCGCAGTAGCCATCAACCAAGCTGCAATAAAACTTAGGAAATACAGGAGATCACGCGCATCAATCACGCCCTTACTGATGGCTTGGAAGCGCGTTAAGAAACTAAAAGACGCCACTGCATCCAGCAACCATTGCGGCGCCCAGCCATTAAAAGCATCGAGCACCAATGGAAAACCACTGACGACAAAGACAAAACATACGCTGACGGTCAAAATAAAGGCTATTACTTGATTTTTTGCCAACGCCGACATACAGGAGCCAACGGATAAGTAAGCGCCAGCCAACAACCAACTGCCGACATAACCGGTCAAAATCGCGCCATTATCAGGATCACCCAAGTAATTCACCGTCAGCACCATGGGAAAGGTCAGCAATAAGGCAATACCGGCAAATACCCACGCGGCTAAAAATTTACCGACCACGCTTTCAAAGCGAGTAATGGGTAAAGTCATCAACAATTCAATGGTGCCACTTTTACGTTCCTCCGCCCACATGCGCATCGCCAGCGCCGGCACGAGGAACAAATACAGCCATGGATGAAAGTTAAAGAACGGATTGAGGTTGGCTTGACCGCTTTCGTAGAAACCACCTAAGTAAAAGGTAAAAACACTGGAGAGCACCAGAAAAATTAGCAAAAACACATAGGCTAAAGGTGTGGCAAAAAAACTGGAGAACTCGCGTTTAAAAATAATAGGTAGCTG
This sequence comes from Denitrificimonas caeni, assembly GCF_905120345.1. Lineage (GTDB taxonomy): Bacteria > Pseudomonadota > Gammaproteobacteria > Pseudomonadales > Pseudomonadaceae > Denitrificimonas > Denitrificimonas caeni_A. The sequence goes on from NZ_CAJHOA010000006.1 coordinate 93,528, forward strand.
TCTCATGCGGCATCTCCACGGGTCAAACTACGGAACACTTCGTCTAAACGGCCACGCTCCACTTCCAATTCGCGCACTTGCCAGCCTTGCGCATGGATTAATTGATTAACTACTGGAAAAATCACCTGACCCGCTTCGGCTAATACAGTGATACTGCCATCCAACGGATTATCTTCTATTCCTGCAACGCCTGGTAACGCCTGCAATAATGAGCGATCCACCGGCTGCTCGGCCAAAATCGTTACAGCTTGGTGATAACGCGAACGACTTTGTAACTCATAAGGCGTTTCATCCACCAACAAACGACCGTGACTGATCACCATTGCTCGCGTACACAAGGCACTGACTTCTTCTAAAATGTGGGTGGAAATAATCACAATACGATTCACCGCTAAGCTTTTAATCAGCTTGCGCACCTGATGTTTTTGATTAGGATCGAGACCGTCAGTGGGCTCATCAAGAATCAATACTTTGGGATCATGCAGCACGGCTTGGGCTAAACCAACACGACGTTTAAAGCCTTTAGACAAGGTATCAATCGTTTGCTCAACCACCTGTTGCAATTCAACTAGAGCAATGGCTCGAGCGATACGTTGTTTGAGTTCTTGACCACGGTAGCCACGAATTTGGCCAATAAAATGTAGAAACTCAGCCACTGTCATATCGCCATAGCAGGGCGCACCTTCTGGCAGATAGCCAATCTGGCGCTGCGCTTGTAAGGTCTGCTTGCCAATATCAAAACCACAAATACTAACTTTACCTTCACAGGGGGGTAAAAACCCGGTCAGCATTTTCATTGTGGTGGATTTACCGGCACCGTTTGGACCTAAAAAACCCACCACCTCACCCGGCTCAATGGTAAATGACAGGTCATCCACCGCCACCTTTTGCACAAAGCGTTTGGTTAAGTGCGTTACTTTTATCATTATGATTCCTACCCCACCATCACTACGGGTCTACTGCCAACTATAAAGAGGCTGAAGAAAACTGCAGAACTGCGCCACTGCATATTTAAAAAAGAAAGAGCATAACAGCCAAGCCGTGCATTTAAATGGCCTTTCTCGCGTTATCACTGCAGAGCGCCTCTTTTACTCTATCAATATTTGCAAAAAGCCTAATCCTCTTAAAGGATCTACCTACTATTGGGTTGCTTGGCCTGTGCATTGTTGCAAATCTTGTTCAAGGGGGATGGGTTGCAAAGCAATCCGTGAGATCAGTTAAGCTATACCTCAAGCTGCACTCTTTGTCTGAAAACACTGCCAAACGGGTACGCTCAGTAGAAATCAGTCTTTCGATCCGTCAAGTGACCGAAGATGATAATACACCGCGCTAATACGGCTAAAGCCCATTGCTTTAAAGGTAAAAATTACTTAGTATCATCGCCGTCTTGGGGGAGTAGTCTGCTGTGGAATGATCCACAGCGTGCACGTCAACATACTTGATCAACCGATCATGGCGTGTACACCTCAGTTGATACGCATAGTGTTATAGCGCATTACTGTGGCTGACGAGACCCATGACATACATAACCTTACCGGGTGGCAAGGCTGTGTGTGTCATGGTTGTCTAATCTGTCCGCCCTAAGGTCTATTCGATGTTTGAAACCCTACTGGTCTCCACCGGCATTGTTGCTTTAGCAGAAATCGGTGATAAAACCCAATTGCTTGCCCTGCTGCTGGCTGCACGCTATCGCAAACCTATTCCTATCATCGCCGGCATCTTAATCGCAACCTTAGCTAATCATTTCTTGGCCGCCAGTCTTGGCCACCAAATTGCTCAACTTTTATCAGAATCGACATTATTGTGGCTGCTGGCTGCCAGCTTTCTCGCCGTTGCGGCTTGGACGTTGGTGCCGGACAAACTCGATGATGACGGCCAGATTGCGGTCAAACACGGTCCTTTTATCGCCACTGTGATTGCTTTCTTTATTGCCGAAATGGGTGATAAAACTCAAGTCGCTACCGTTATGCTCGCCGCACAATTTGAGTATTTCTGGATGGTCATCGGCGGCACCACCATTGGTATGCTGTTGGCCAATGCACCGGTTGTGCTAGTCGGTAATTTTGCCGCGGAACGCTTACCGCTCAAACTGATCCGCACTCTGGCTGCCACAGGTTTTTTAGCGTTCGCGCTCTACTGCGCATGGCAAGCATTCAGCTTGTAGCAATAACAGAATAACCCTGCCTAGCGCGTCACCAAGGACTAACATCCTCTCGCGCCAGGCAGCGTACCGTCTGCTTACTCTTCTGAGATCTGCAGTACCACTTTACCGTTAACCTGATTACTCGCCAGTCGTGCAAAAGCTGCTTCGGCATCTGTCCAAGCAAACACTTCATCCGCTTGCGCTTGTAGCGCAGCGCTGGCAAACAATGGCCAAACTTTCTCAGTCAGCTGCGCGACCAGTTCGCCTTTAAAGGCATCACTGCGGCTGCGTAAGGTAGAGCCAATCAACTGAATACGTTTACCCAGCAATTGCGCTAAGTCCAATTCAGCGCGGCGACCACCCATCAAGCCAATATTCACCCAACGCCCATCCAGCGCCAGCATTTTCAAGTTTTGTGCGGCATAACTGGCACCCACCGGATCAAGAATGACATCAAAGGGGGCAAAATCTTGTAAGCCGTCAATGCTATCGCCACGTACCACGCCACCTTCGGCACCGAGTGCTTGGCAATAGGCTAAACGCTCAGCCGAGCCAACACTGACCCAGCACGGGCTAGCAAAGGCTTTACACAACTGAATCGCCGCTGAACCAACACCACTAGCCCCAGCGTGCAATAGAACTTTCTCACCGGGTTGCACCTGCGCCAACTGAAATACATTGAGCCAAGCGGTGGCATACACCTCAGGAATAGCAGCCGCTTCTAACATGCTTAAACCTTGCGGCAACGGCATCACATGACGCGCATCGACGCACACTTCCTCTGCCATACCGCCGCCTGCTAATAAAGCACAGACGCGATCACCCACCTGCCAAGCACTGCCCTCACCGACTTCGCTAATGACCCCAGCACACTCTAAACCCAGCACATCGCTGACGCCTGGCGGTGGTGGATATAAACCTGCTGCTTGCAGTAAATCGGCACGGTTAAGACCCGCCGCGACAACTCGAATACGTACTTGACCAGCAGCACAGATCGGCGCTGCACACTCAATTAATCGTGGACGACCTTCACTACCTTGTAATGCTTTCATTGTGCCTCCATATCAGTAATCATAAACATAACCTATAGCTATTTATTGGTTGAATACAGCTTACAATGGAACTGTAAACACTTTAGGTGGCCTAACATGTGTCATTACTCACTCAGACGAAGAATCAGCATGAAGCACACTTTAACTCGCTCAGCCTTGGCTTTAGTCATTGGACTAGCAGCTTTACCTGCTGCGTATGCAGTGAGCAAAGCACAACAATGGGACTATTTACAACCCGATCGCGACCAAATGATTGCCAGCCTTAATGTTGTTGAGCTGCTTAAGCGCCATCATTACAGCAAACCACCTTTGGATGATGCCCGCTCACGTAAAATGTATGCAGGCTACTTAAAGATGCTTGACCCTGCGCGAATGTACTTTACCGCAAAGGATGTTCAAGAGTTTGATCGCTGGGAAACAGAGTTTGATGACTTCCTTAAAGCCGGCAACCTCAAGCCAGGCTATGCGATGTATCATCAACAACTGACTCGTTTAGACCAATATTTAGATTACGCCTTGGGCGAACTGAACCAAGGGATTGCTAAAATTGACTTTAGCATCGCCGAATCGTTTGAGACCGATCGCGAAAAAGCCCAATGGGCGCCTGATGAGAACGCACTCAAAGATTTATGGCGTAAGCGCTTAAAAGATGAAGTATTACGCTTAAAAATCGCTAATAAAGAACCGCAAGCGATTGAGACACTATTGGTCAAACGCTATAAAAACCAAAAGAAGCGTCTCCAACAAACGCGCAGCGAAGACGTTTTCCAAGCCTACATCAATGCTTTTGCGCAAACCTATGACCCGCATACCACCTATCTGTCACCGGATAACGCGGAGAACTTTGACATCAACATGAGCCTCTCGCTTGAAGGGATTGGTGCCATGCTGCAAGGTGATAATGAGCACGTGAAAATTGTTCGTTTAATCCCTGCTGGTCCCGCAGAAAAAAGTAAGCTGGTTGCTCCTGCCGACAAAATCATTGCCGTCGGCCAAGGCAATAAAGAGCTGGTTGATGTCATCGGCTGGCGTTTAGATGAAGTGGTTAAGCTGATTCGTGGTCCAAAAGGTTCGCAAGTACGTCTGGAAATTATTCCAGCGAGTAATGCGCCCACTGATCAAACCAGCAAAACCGTCACTATTACGCGTGAAGCGGTCAAGTTAGAAGAGCAAGCGGCGAAAAAGTCGATTCTCAATCTATCCAAAGAAGGTCGTGACTATAAACTCGGGGTGATTGAAATCCCAGCGTTTTACTTAGACTTTAAGGCCTACCGCGCTGGCGATCCTGAGTACAAAAGCACCACTCGTGATGTCAAACGTCTGATCACTGAACTGCAAAAAGAAAAGGTTGAAGGCATTGTCATTGACCTGCGCAACAACGGCGGTGGCTCATTACAAGAAGCAACGGAACTGACTGGCTTATTTATTGAGCAAGGACCAACCGTGCTAGTGCGCAACAGTGATGGCCGCATTGATGTATTGGCTGACGAGCATAAAGGTGCCTTCTATAAGGGTCCCCTAACCGTTTTGGTTAACCGTTTATCCGCCTCTGCCTCAGAGATTTTCGCCGGTGCCATGCAAGATTATCACCGTGCATTAATTATTGGCGGACAAACCTTTGGTAAAGGTACAGTGCAAACCATCCAGCCACTGAATCATGGTGAGCTGAAGTTAACCTTAGCCAAGTTCTACCGCGTTTCAGGTCAAAGTACCCAGCACCAAGGTGTGATTCCTGACATCAGCTACCCAGCCGATATGGATATTACTGAGATTGGTGAAAGCGCCTTACCTGAAGCCATGCCTTGGGATAGCATTAAGCCCGCTTTAGAACCGGCCAATGATCCATTTAAACCGTTTATTGCCGAACTTAAAGCGCGTCACGATGCGCGTACCGATGAAGATCCAGACTTTGTCTTTAGTCGTGCTCGTTTAGCCTTAACTCAGCGCTTAATGCAAGACACTGAAGTCAGTCTAAATGAAGTCGAGCGTCGTGCGCAGTATGCCAAAATCGAGAAAAAACAACTCGATATTGAAAATGCTCGCCGTATTAAGAAAGGTGAAGAGCAACTGAAAACGATGATCAAAGACGATGAAGAAGATCACGTTGCAGCGGCTGAAAAAGATAAGAAAACCAAACCAGAAGAAGATGCTTACTTAGCTGAAACCGGACGGATTTTATTGGACTGGTTGAGCTTAGTACCCGTCGCCAGCCGTCAATAAAATCAGCTGATCTCTTGCTGTAAAATAATTATCCCGCCTCGATGGCGGGATAATTATTTCTAGGACATGTCCGCAACACCAAGTTAAGCCTCAAGCAGTGCGACACCTCGGTCTTATGCTAAACCCTGGGTAATCGCTAACTGCTGTTTGATCCTTTGCGCATCTTCTACGCTAGCAGGCAGTTGTGGTCCGCCCTGCTCATAGAGTTCCAATAAACGTCGTAGCGCTAATGGATGTCCAGCACGTCCGGCCAGTTCCCACCAGTGAGCGGCTTGTAAAGCATCAGCAGGCTGATTTATCGCACCCTTTAAACTGTATAGGCCCAACTGATAAGCTGACTTGGCATCGCCGGCTTCTGCGGCTAAACGCAGCAAGCGCAAACCTTCATTTTTGGCGCCTAAACCCTGGCCACGATGCAACAACACATGCCCATAAAACGCACGCGCCGACACATCATCGTAGCTACTCATACGCGCAAAGCGTTCTTGCATCCATGGCCATACTCGCTTATTTTCAACTGCCCAACGCTGATTAAACAGCTTGCGAGCAATGGCATAACCGATCTGCGCACGTAACTTAGCAAATAACATATTTACACCTCTGGATAGCTAAATAGATACACCTGCGCCAGCTCGGCGCTGAGCCAAGCGGCGACATTGGCTTCATCAATGGTCGCCTGAAAACATCCTAGTTTTTGCACACACTGGATAAAACCCAGCTGAGGATGCGCTGGCTGTGCTTGACTGACCACCAACGCACTGCGCAATGGCCAGCCCTGTGCGTGATCGGCACACGCCAACTGTTCTAATGCGCTGGCTAAGCGCCGCACGCTCGGCGCTGGCAATTGTAATTGCTCAATAACTTGCCGATAGGTAATAACGCCACGCTGTCGCTGCGTTGCCGCCAGTAGTTTTAATAAACCGCTGTGCTGCTCTGCGCTAAGCATCAAGACATCACTCATCTTGCCAGCCGGACACTTTTAAGGCTCGAGCTAAGGTACGCTTTACAACATCACTGACTTCGCGCTCACCGCTCTCAATCATCTGCAAATAATGCGGACTAATACCCGCCTCACGCGCTACATCTTCCAAGGTTAAAGCCGCTTGTTCACGCAATGCTTTTAATTCACGCAAATTGGCTAAAGGTTGCGGGGTCTCCGCTGCTGGCTTATCACGTCCAGCATCCCTTAACAGTTGCTGATACTGCTCCCATGGCAGCACCGCATACTCAGGTTTACCGTCACGCGCAATCACTTGTATATCCATAGCGTTACCCAATCCAAATCAGCTGCAAATAATGTCTTATACTACGCCACAGTGCTGAAAAATACATAGGCAGGCAACAACACACCCCGGCACTCAAATGCCTCATGCGACAAACAGTTAAGTCTAAGTCAGCCGTAGTTATTTTTAATCGGGGTCTAACGACTCCGCCCCAACGATATATTTTATTGCGCACAAACAAAAACGCCCCGCTTATAAGAGCGAGGCGTTTTATAGCGAAGAGAAAATATTACTCTTCAGTCACTGCCGCAGGTTCAGTTGCTTCAAGTTCAACTGCACCAGCATCTTCAGCCTTAGGCTGACCAACGATATCTAGCAGCTCAACATCAAACAACAAAGTGGAGTTCGCTGGGATATCAGGTGTTGGGCTTTGTGCACCATATGCCAATTCACTTGGAATATAGAACTTGTACTTTTCGCCAATTTTCATCAACTGTAAGCCTTCAACCCAGCCAGGAATCACACCACCGACAGGAAACTCAACGGGCTCGCCACGTTCGACTGAACTGTCAAACACAGTGCCATCAACCAAAGTACCGGTGTAATGCACTCGCACGACATCACTGACTTTAGGTTGCGCGCCTTCAGCGCTCTTAACCACTTCATACTGCAAGCCTGACTCGGTGCTTTTCACACCATCACGCTTAGCATTTTCTACTAAGAAAGCAGCACCGTCTTTGGCTGTTTTATCATTCAATGCAGACGTACGCTCTTGTGCACGCGCCTGTAAGAAACCAAAGGCTTCCATCAATTCTTCATCAGTCAGACGCTGATCTTTTTTAGCTAAAGCATCTTCAATACCTAATGCTACTGCTTGCGAGTCAAGATCATCCATACCGTCTTGGCTGAGGTTTTTGCCCATGCTAAGACCAATACCGTAAGAGGCTTTCTGCGCTGGTGTTTTTAAATCAGAACTTACCGCTGCTTTGTTATCACAACCTGCTAACACGAGGGTGAGCACAGCAACCGAAGCCGCTAAACGATGTAACTTCATTATAATGTCCTTGCCTTACGCCTTACGGCTTATTTGGTGTTCAAAGGTCACGATCTTAACAGCCGACCCTATTAACTGGCTACCGTCTTAAGAAGGTAAAACTGTGAGTTAGTTCAATACTTTAGTGTCTGCTGAAGATAGCACAGTCATGGATCGCAGAAATGCTTCTGCTTCGATCACTTCTCAATAACGCGGCGCTCTGCAGGCCTGCGCGCGCCAGCCACCAATTTATCCATCGCTCGTGCCGCAGCGACTAAACCAAAGGTTGCAGTCACCGTCATCGCCGCACCAAAACCACCCGCACAATTGAGTTTCACGCCATCACCAACAAAGCTTTTACTCTTGGAGACACTGCCATCCGGGTTGGGGTAACACAAATGCTCGGTAGAAAACACACAAGGTACACTGTAGTGACTGGTTGCAGTGCGGGAAAAATTGTAATCACTGCGTAGCAATGAGCGCACCCTAGAGGCGAGCGGATCATTAAAAGTTTTATTTAAATCACCCACACGAATCTGCGTCGGGTCAATCTGTCCACCAGCACCACCCGTGGTAATGATTTGAATTTTGCGGCGCTTGCACCACGCAATCAGCGCGGCCTTGGCCTGTACGCTATCAATACAATCGACGACACAATCGAGCTGTTCAGTGATGTATTCAGCCATCGTCTCTCTGCTCACAAAATCCGCGACAGCATGTACTTTACAGGCCGGATTAATCGCCAGCAGACGTTGCGCCATCACATCAACCTTGGTTTGACCAATAGTGTCTATTAAGGTGTGTGCTTGGCGATTGGTATTGGTAATACAGACATCATCCAAATCAAATAAAGAGATTTCGCCCACTCCTGAGCGCGCTAATGCTTCTGCGGTCCAAGAGCCAACGCCACCAATACCCACCACAGCAACGTGCGCTTGCTCTAAACGCTCTAAGCCTGCAACGCCGTATAAGCGGGCAATGCCGCCAAAACGCAAATCATCCATCAGACAACCTCAATAAAATCGCTGCCACATTCTAACAGTAATCCCCGCAGTGCTTACAAAACAGAGGCTGTTTCACTACACTATATAAAAAACTTACTGTCCTACGCAGCGTTGTCCTGCACAATAGTGCGTAGACACATGCGTATTTTAATACCTCTCTTAATCTTCTAAGGTCCGGTGACTGGCATGCTTATTTGCCCTATCTGCCAAGCGGCACTGACCGCGCATGACAACAGCTTGCGCTGCATCTATCAGCACAGCTTTGACCGTGCCCGCCAAGGCTATATCAATTTATTACCAGTCCAACATAAAAACAGCCGTGCTCCAGGTGATAATCCAGCGATGGTGCAAGCGCGTCGCAATTTCCTCTCAGCCGATCATTACGCTCCTTTAGCAGAACGTTTTGCTGCGCTCATGCAAGAGCGTCAGCCAAAACAGTGGCTGGATATTGGTTGTGGTGAAGGCTATTACACCGCGCATATTGCTAAAGCCCTGCCCGATAGCCAAGGCTATGCTTTAGATATTTCCCGTGAAGCAGTAAAACAGGCCTGTAAGCGTGATGCCAGCACCATTTGGCTGGTCGCCAGCATGGCACGCTTACCCTTAGCTAATAATAGTTGCCAAGCTATTGCCAGTATTTTCAGTCCTCTCGATTGGCAAGAAGCACAACGCGTACTCGCCCCGGGCGGCGCGTTATTAAGAATGGGACCCTGCAGTGATCACCTGCTAGAGTTACGTCAACAACTGTATGATGAAGTTCGCAGTTATGATGACAGTAAACACTTACAGCTGATCCCTGCAGGCATGCAGCTCGTACACAGTGAAACCTTGCGCTTTACCCTTACTCTAAACGATGCTAAAGCACGTAGCGATCTGTTAGCGATGACCCCGCACGGTTGGCGTGCTAACGCCCAACGACGCGAGGCAGTGATTGAAAACACACTCACGACAACAGTCGCGATTCGTTATGATTGGATCGAAAAAACGGAAACCTAATTGATGCGCCAACCCGATATTGAAATTTACATAAAAGATAGCAACCGTGAAGCCATTAGTACGTGGCTGACTGCAGCGTTGGATGCGCCTTGTGTCTGGCAGCAAAAAGGACGTGTCTCACGCTGCCAATGTGCTGGCATTGCAGTGGTTTGGTTTGAGCAAGCAGTCGGTAAATGGCACAGTTTGCTACTAGAAAGCGATAGCACCCCTTGGGCTGATGATCTGCAATGTGCTCAAACTGCCGCAGACCTCCTCCAAGTCAATGTGCGCTGTGCTCCGGGTAGTTGGCAAGAAGCTGATGGCGAAGCCGACGCTGACAGCTGGTTACAGGTCCGCGCCGACGGCAGTATAGAAAGCATTATATGGCACACGTCTTAGTCGTGAGTCGGTTGAGCTAAGCAGAGGATCTCTTATGCGCTGGAAAAAAGCACGTCGCAGTGACAACGTCGTCGACCAACGTGGCAAACGCAGTTCGTTGGGCGGCAAAGGCCTGAGCTTAGGCGCGGTTGCAGTGATCGTTATTATCGGCTTACTGAGTGGCCAAGATCCGCTGCAAATTGTCGGCAATCTTGCCGAGCAAGCGCTTGGCCAAGGCGGGATTAATACAGGTGCGGTGAGCCAGCCAGCGCCCCCTCGTAATGATGCTCAAAGTGATTTTGTCCGCGCTATTTTAGGTGACACTGAAGACACCTGGCGCGCGCTGTTTCAGCAGGCAGGTCAATCCTATAAAGATCCTAAACTGGTTTTATTCAACGGCAGTGTCAGTTCAGCCTGTGGTTTTGCCGATGCGGCTGTCGGTCCTTTTTACTGTCCTGGCGATCAACAGGTGTATTTAGATCTATCCTTCTTTAAAGAAATGGCACAACGCTTTGCCGCCACCGGCGAGTTCGCCCAAGCCTATGTCATCGCTCATGAAGTGGGTCATCACGTACAAACTTTACTGGGTGTTTCGGCTCGCGTACAGGCGGCTCAACAGCGTGGCGAGCGCGTCACTGGCGACAACGGCTTACTGGTACGCCAGGAATTACAAGCCGACTGTTTTGCTGGCGTTTGGGCGCATCATGCTCAGCAACGTCATGCGTGGCTTGAACCTGGCGACTTAAAAGACGCGCTGAATGCCGCACAAGCGATTGGCGATGATCGCCTACAAAAACAGGCTCACGGCCAGGTAATACCGGATTCATTTACCCACGGCACCTCGGCACAACGTGAGCGTTGGTTTAGCCAGGGTTATAAATACGGCAGTGTCAGTCAATGCGACACCTTTGCTGCGCAGCGACTGTAATTCACTCAGGGTTCGCTATAGCATCGCTAGTTAGGGTGCCATAGCACTCACTTACTGGAGACTTTATGCTTGTTATTCGTTACGCAGTCTTTGCTGCAGCCATTTTCGGTAGCCTGATAACGCTACTCTTGGCCTTTGCCAACCCGTGGTGGTTACTGCTTAGCGTTCTCTGTATCGCTTTAGTTGTGCTAGGCATTATCGATATGCAGCAAACGCATTCAACCTTACGGCGTAACTATCCAATTGCTGCGCATATTCGCTATACCTTTGAAGAATTACGTCCCATGTTGCGCCAATATATCGTTGAAGCCGATGATGATGAGGTGCCTTTCTCACATGATCAGCGCGCTTTAGTCTATCAACGCTCCAAATCTGAGCTTGAAACGCGCGCTTTCGGTACTGAAAAAAACGTGTATGGCACACGCTATGAGTGGATTAACCACTCTATCAGCCCAACAACAATTACCGATCATAATTTCCGTGTCAGTATTGGTGGTCCAGATTGTAAGCAGCCCTACTCCGCCAGCATCTTTAATATTTCCGCGATGAGCTTTGGCTCTTTATCGCCCAATGCCATTCGAGCACTGAATAAAGGTGCTCGTCTCGGTCAGTTTTACCACGATACTGGCGAAGGCTCGATTTCCAGCTATCACCGCGAACAGGGCGGCGATATGGTCTGGGAGCTGGGCTCTGGTTATTTTGGTGCTCGCAATGCTGATGGCACCTTTAGTCCAGAGCGTTTTGCCGAGCGCGCCACCCTCGATCAAGTCAAAATGATTGAATTAAAGTTGTCTCAAGGCGCAAAACCTGGACATGGCGGTATGCTGCCTGGCGCTAAAGTAAACGCCGAGATCGCTCGGACACGCGGTGTCCCTGAAGGCCAAGATTGCATTTCACCGGCCTCCCATTCTGCTTTTTCCACTCCAGAAGAATTACTGCACTTTATCGCGCAATTACGCGATTTATCCGGAGGCAAACCGACAGGCTTTAAACTGGCAATCGGCCATCCATGGGAATGGTTTGCCATTGCCAAAGCCATGCTCAGCACTGGCATTACCCCTGACTTTATTGTCGTGGATGGTGCCGAAGGCGGTACTGGCGCAGCTCCGTTGGAATTTGCTGACCATATTGGTACACCGATGCGCGAAGGTCTGATGCTCGTGCACAACACTTTAGTGGGTATTGGTTTGCGTGATAAAATCAAAATCGGTGCGGCAGGTAAAATCATCACAGCCTTTGATATCGCTCGCACTTTAGCGCTAGGTGCAGACTGGTGTAACTCAGCGCGTGGTTTTATGTTTGCTTTAGGCTGCATTCAATCACAACTGTGTCATACGGACCGTTGTCCGACAGGTATTGCCACGCAAAATCCAAAACGCTGGCAAGGCCTTGATGTACCCGATAAAGGCACGCGCGTACATCATTTCCACGCGCGCACCGTAGCGACTTTAGGTGAACTGGTTGCCGCAGCCGGCTTACAGCATCCAAAAGATCTCGGCCCTGAGCATCTTATTCGTCGTATCTCGCCGACCTTGGTACGCTCATTAGCGACCTTACACCCTTACCTGCAACCGGGTGATTTACTCAATCCAGAGCAATTGCCCGAGCACATTGTCTTCCAGCGTTTCTGGCCTGCGGCACGCGCTGATAGTTTTGCATTTTTCAAACAATAACGATAAAAACGGCCTTTAAATAGGCCGTTTTGGTATTAGAGTGCTTGGTAAATGATGCCTGGACTGCACTGCACCATGCAATACAGTTCAGGTAAGTTATTCAGGGCTTCAGAGGCGCCTAAAAACAAATAGCCTCCAGGTTTTAGGGTGGCATGGATACGCGTCAAAATATCTTTTTTGGCTTCTGCGGAAAAATAAATTAACACATTTCGGCAAAAAACCACATCAAACTTACCCAGCATGACATAGCTGTCTAATAAGTTTAATGAGCGAAACTCAACACGACTTTTAATCGCCGCTTTAATGGCCCAACGGCCCTTTACCGTCTTATCAAAGTAACGCTGCAAGCGCTCATCTGATAAACCTCTGGCCATTGCCAAGCCATCATACTCACCCTCTTTACAAGCCTGCAGCATCGTTGGCGACAGGTCTGTCGCAACAATTTGCACCCCCGCACGCAGTTGACCTAAGTTGCTACGCTCATACTCATCAATCGTCATCGATAACGAATAAGGTTCTTGTCCTGAAGAACAAGCAGCTGACCATATACGCAAACGCTGGTTAGGGTGTTTTTTCAACAATTCAGGCAACACTTTGTTTTTCAGGACTGTAAACGGGTAGGCATCTCTAAACCATAGGGTTTCATTGGTGGTCATGGCATCCACAACCTGCTCTTGTAAGAGACCACGCGGCTGCGCCTGAATCCGCAGCATCAACTCGGTCAGTGATTTAACACCTTGCTCTTGCTGCAGCTTTTTTAAGCGACTGATGACTAAGTACTGCTTATTATCACCTAAGACGATGCCTGACTTCTCTTCAAGGAACTGTCTGAAAACATTAAACTCAGCTTGCGAGACCGACACATTCACCGCCTTTTAAAATAGAGCTTTAGAAGTATTTATACATACGCACAAAAGTATCGCGCAACTATAGTGCATCAGCGATTTTTATGCGCTCAACAACACGATCAACCAGATCATCTGGGCGAAACTTAGCTAAAAAATCATCCGCACCGACTTTCTTGACCATTGCCTTATTGAACACTCCAGACAACGAAGTATGCAGCAAAATATGTAAATCCTTCAGACGTGGATCATTACGCACTTCAGCAGTGAGGGTGTAGCCATCCATCTCTGGCATTTCAATATCAGAGATCATCATTAGTAACTCTTCTGCAGGGCTTCTTCCGGCTGCCAACATCTCTTGCAAATACTCATACGCCGCACGGCCATCATTAAGTGCAATCACCTCAACACCAACCGCTTGCAAGCAGCGCAGCACTTGCTTACGGGCAACGGTCGAATCATCAACAATTAGTATTTTTTTGCTCAGTGCACTGATACGTACTTGCTCAGTCAGCGTTTCAGTGGAAATAACCTCAGAGGTGGGCGAGACTTCAGCAAGAACTTTTTCAACATCAATCACCTCAACCATCTGACCATCGAGGTGCGTCACTGCAGTCAAATAGTGGTCGCGGCCTGTCCCCTTTGGTGGCGGATGAATAGCCTCCCAATTAAGATTAACGATACGCTCAACGGCACTGACTAAAAAACCCTGCTCGCGCATATTGTACTCAGTGATAATCACGAAGCCCTCGCCCGCTTTCTCTAAGGCTTTACGACTCGTCGCTAAGGCAAGATCCATCACTGATATAGTCCGGCCACGAATACTGGCCACACCCCGCACAACAGGGTCAGATTTGGGTATGACTGTGAGCTTGGGACACTGCAAAACCTCACGCACCTTAAACACGTTAATACCGTATAGCTGTGGACCATTAAGCCTAAACAACAGCAACTCTAAACGGTTTTCCCCGACCAACTGGGTTCGCTGGTTTACTGAATCCAATACACTGGCCATACTTAGGCTCCTAACATTTCTTACACTGTTGCACGATAAAAACTAAAATACGGCATATTTATTGCTTTAGTCTTCTTATGAACTTATATACGGCATTTTCTTGGCGCATAGCCAAACTTCAACAGCTTTTTCTCCAAGCTATTCTGCTATGTCTACTCATCACACCCGCGCTGTGCATCAGCGCAGAAAGCACCCAACAACAAATTATCGGCACCAGTCAGGCTTTTCTTGAGGAAATAACCAGTCAATATCTAGCGGACAATACAATCACTGGCCGCCATAGCGTAACCATTGGCCGTCTGGACCCTCGCCTACGTTTGCCCGCTTGCTCAATTCCTCTACAAGCCAGCCTAGAAAGCCCAGCACAACCGGTTGGAAGAGTAACGATTCGTGTGCGTTGTGACAGCAATGCACCTTGGACGATTTTCGTACCTGGGCATGTTAATTTATATCGAGAAGTCGCTATCGCTTTACGCTCGCTGCCTCGTAACAGCGTCGTTCAAGCCGCTGATGTACAGCTCTCTGAACGTGATGTTAGCAGCCTAAGACAAGGCTATATACTTAATCTTGAAAATGTTATCGGGCAAAAAACCACACGCCCCATGCAGCCTAATCAGGTTGTTTCAGCCAACTATTTAAAAGCCGCAGCAGCGATCAATAAAGGCGACGAAGTGGTTATCAGCGCTCAGGGTAGTTCCATGTTTGTACGCATGCCTGGCACCGCCTTAGAAGAAGGTGCTATTGGCCAGCAAATTCGCGTACGCAATACCCGCTCAAAGCGCATTGTACATGCTCGCGTTACCGCACCCGGTCAAGTCGAGGTGGCAATGTAAAACCGTCTGCAGTAAAGTAACAACCACTTAAAACTGACTCTCAGTCTCAAATAGCCTAGAGCAACGGCAGTTACTTTCGTCTATAAAATTAGGCGCTAAAGTTTCTCAAATAACGGCCGATTACTTAGCAAGTGTTCCAATACAGTATTTGAGGTTTATCCATATGGCTATCGAATTTAATCGCCCACACAACACGGCAGGACTGAATAAGCCAGCGGCTCAAGGCTTAAAACATAGCCCTGCACAAACACATGCACAAGACACTGCTAAAAACAGCAGCCTTGAGCAAACAACTAAAGCTCCAGCCTCAGGCGAGTCAGTGCAACTGAGCAAAGATGCACGCCAGTTACAGGGTCTCTCTGAAAAGATGAGCAATACGCCTAGCGTGGACTCTGAAAAAGTCGCACAACTGAAACAAGCTATCGCCAACGGTAGCTACCAAGTTGATAGTGAGCGGGTTGCCAGCAAACTACTTGATTTAGAAGCTCAGCTGTAACGCTCAGCAATCCCATTTATAACAGTAGATAAAAGCCACCATGTCTGATCAGCGCCTACTTGAACTTTTGCTAAAGGATATTGAGACAGCACAGCAGCTACTGACTCTCCTCGAACACGAGTTTAGCGCATTAAGCGAGCGCGATCTAAGCGCGCTGCAAGAGCTGCTGACGCAAAAACAACCTGCTTTACTGGCTTTGCAACAGCACAGCCACGAACGTAGTCAATTACTACGCCAAAACAATTTAAGCGCCGACCAGCAAGGCCTAACAGCGCTTGCTGCTCATTCAGCCATTGGCCCACAACTGTTAGACAGCAGCGCACAACTCAACGCACTGCTTGATCAATGCCAACAAGCTAACCTTCGCAATGGCCGCTTAATTCGTAGCAATCAAACCAGCGTTAATAGCATGCTTAATATTATTCGAGGCACAGACACCCCTTCGCTGTATGACAAAACCGGCAGCGCCACCAACAGCAGCAAACAGCGTCCTTTTAGCCAAGCTTAAACAGTCAGCAATCAAGCAAAGCAGGTTAAAAATTACTGCTATACTGCGCCCCATCCAATGACACCACACAGATAAAAAGACAGATAAGGGAAGGGAAATACGGATGGCCTCTGACTTACGCTCTGACGACACGGCTGCACTGCCGCCTCAGCTTCTCACCTCACCCATAGAGATTACCGGCCATCTTCGCGCTCTTATGCAGAACCGTGACCCTCTAGAAATACAATTCAATGATCGCCAACAGGTGTACCAGAGCTACATTGTTGAGGTCGACCGCGAAAACAACCGTGTCGCTTTTGATGAACTGATCCCCAATACTGGCGAGCGACACTTACTCAACGGTGAAGCTTTTAAAGTTATGACGCGCCGAGATGGCGTCTGCATTACTTGGTCGCACAGCCAACCAGCGCTTGCCGATACGCTTGATAAAGCGCCCTGCTACTGGCTCACCCTGCCAGCAGAGATCATTTATCATCAACGACGCGACGCTTACCGCGCTGACACGTTACCCGAGCAATCCTTGGAAGTGTACATTAATAGCGCAAAACTGATTAACCCTATAAGCGGCCGCCTGCTGGATATCTCCGCTACCGGTTGCAAAGTATATATAAAATCAGCCATCACTCCGCTACAACCCGGCCAACTCTACGAAACTTTTTCTATACTCTTACCGGGTGGCAATATCACCTTAAGCGCTGAGTTGCGCCATTTATCCAGCGATGAAGAAAGCAACTCAACATTGGCAGGTTTTAAGTTTCATGCTCTGAACGGCGCCAGCCAACGCATTATCGAGCGTTTCGTCTACCAATTACAGCGTGAAGCTCGCCGCAGTGATGACGCGCTATTTTAAGGCGCGTTTTACACAAAATAATATTACTAGCCGCGATAAATCACAGAAACAAAAAAACCAACACTAGGCTGGTTTTTTTGTTTTAAAGACTTAATCTTTAAATATGGCGTCCCCTAGGGGACTCGAACCCCTGTTACCGCCGTGAAAGGGCGGTGTCCTAGGCCACTAGACGAAGGGGACAAATCCTTCTAAATAAACATATTAAAATGTTTACTAGTGAATAACTTAACTAAACGCTTTAAGCGTTCAGATAGCTTACTATATTACCCTTTTTGCTAACAACTTATATCTATCAGCAGGAGTTTAAATAAACTATAATTTTTAAATATTGGCGTCCCCTAGGGGACTCGAACCCCTGTTACCGCCGTGAAAGGGCGGTGTCCTAGGCCACTAGACGAAGGGGACAAAACCTTCTAAAACATAACACATTCATGTTATGCCACTTTTCATATGATTGAGAAGTGGTGGAGCTAGACGGGATCGAACCGTCGACCTCTTGCATGCCATGCAAGCGCTCTCCCAGCTGAGCTATAGCCCCATTTCGTGGACGGGGCGTAGAATAGGCTTAAAGCTTTCCCAAGTCAACTTAATTTTATAACTTTGTGTTTAATTTAAAACTCAGCATTTTCACGACTGCAAAACTAACACTGCAAACGCCCATACAGCTGGGCATACAAGCCTTCTTGAGCAATAAGCTGTTGATGAGTACCATCTTCAGCTACACGACCGTTAGCCAGCACCAAAACTCGATCAGCCTGCTTTACTGCGCTTAAACGGTGCGCAATAATCAGCGTGGTACGCCCCTCTAGAAACTGACTCAAGGCTTGGTGCACAGCAAACTCAGTAGCGCTATCTAAAGCCGATGTCGCTTCATCTAAAATGACCACCGTCGGATCGCTCAGCACCATTCGCGCGATGGCTAAACGCTGACGCTGTCCACCTGACAAGCGCACCCCAGCTTGCCCTATAATGCTATCCAGGCCTTTCGGTAAGGCACGCACAGTATCTGCCAACTGAGCAATCGCCAAGGCCTGCCAGCACGCCTCATCACTGCGCTCACGCCCCATACATAAGTTGGCGCGCAAGCTATCATTAAACAATGCCGGTGCTTGCAGGACAACTGCAACATGCTCGCGCACACAGGCTAAGCCTGTTTCTTGTAAGCTGGCATCGCCATAACGGATCTGCCCCGACTGAGCACTATAGAGACCTAACAGCAACTGCACCAAAGTGCTTTTACCACCACCACTGGCGCCAACAATCGCTACCTTTTCGCCAGCAGCAATATTAAAACTTAAATGATCCAGAACCTGCTCTTCAGCGTAAGCAAACTGTAGCCTCTCAACGCTAATCGGTACCGTTTTATGCCCAGCAAAAGGATTTTTATTAGCGGGGTAATCCACTTCATCTTGGCGCTCAAGCAGCTGATTAATCCGCACCATTGCACCATCTGCAGCATAGAAGGCATATTGCAAGTTAAGTAACTGCTCGATAGGCCCAATCATAAACCACAGGTAACTGAATACCGCCAACATTTGCCCGATCGATAAATCAGAAAACAACACGGTCAGCATCGCTATCGCGCGAAAAATATCAATACCGTATTGGAACAACAGGCCACTAGCGCGTGTGGAAATATCAGTTTTCCACTGTGAATTGATCGCACGATCACGCACATTTTTTGCACGATCCAACAGTCGTTGAAAAAAATAACCTTGATGATTTCCCGCTCGTACCTCTTGAATAGCATCTAAGGTTTCATTCAAGGTTTGGGTAAACACCGCAGTACTGTCATTTTCAAGCTTTTTTAAGTGTTTAACACGCTTACCAAGCTTGATCGTAAAGTACACCACAATGGGGTTAAGTAATAAAATCAACAGTGCCAATTGCCAATTCATCCACAGCAGTACCGAAGCAGTTCCAAGCAAGGTCAGCATCGAAACTAAGAGACGACTTAGAGTTTCACCAATAAACTTATCCAAGGTGTCTAAGTCGGTGACCAGATGCGTGGTCACCGTACCACTGCCTAAACTTTCATATTCGCGCAGAGAAATACGTTTCAGCCGCGCCAGCAAGCGCATCCGAATCTGATACACCACATCTTTGGATAGATGGGTAAACATCTTACTCTGACCAACGTTAAACAAGAGCGAGCTAAAGCGCAGGACAAACGTCAAAGCCAGCATAAAACCAATATAGCCCACCGCTTGCTGCCAGTCACTGGGCAACCAGCGATCCATAAACTGTAATGCTTTCCCACTCTGTCCGAGCAACACCTCGTCCACCAATAGCGGCAGTAATAAAGGGATAGGCACACTGCATAGAGTTGCTAATACGGCGAGAATATTAGCCAGAATCAAACTGCGTTTATGCTGCACAGCCAAGCGACGAATGTCTGGCCAGCTGATTTGATCAGGTACTTGCATTAATTGAGATCCAACGACTTAGAAGAGGTTCAAGCACCGTATAAGGCTGATAACCATTGGTAATTAGAGCGTACTGCTGCTGATGCTGGGCCAGTAACGTCGGAAAGCCGCTGACCGCTAAATGACGTACCCAAGTAAAATCAGCTTGGGTGGCTGCCTGCGTATCGGCGGCATCGAAGGCATCACAAAAAGCTTCGCTAGGGTAACCTGCCGCCACCGCCAACTCTCGCAACACCTGAGGCTGGGTAATATCTTCAGCATCTTGGTAGAAAGCCTGCTGCAGCTTATCGAGCAAGTTAAACATTCGTGCTTCATCCAGTTGACGAGCAACCACTAACGCTCGACAGGCGGGTTCAGTGTTATAAAGAAAACCACTGGGCAACGCTTTAGCAAAATCAAATGGCTGCCCTGTACTGTCTGCCACTGCGCGCCAATGCTGCAAAATATAAGCGCGCTTGCTGTCATCTAGCACAGCTTGTTGTCCTGTACGCAAACCACCCACGCGCAAAGTGACCTTAACCCCTGCTGCCTGGGCTTGCTTAAGCACCTGTTGCAGTACTGGATTAAAGCCCCAACACCACGAGCACATAGGATCAACAATATAAATCAGCTGCGTGCTATACATCGCTTTCTCCGACTACTGTGTGGTACATGGCAAACGTTAAGCAAGCGCATTGCACACGAACCGGCTGACGAACCGTTCGCGCCTACGAACGGCTCGTCCTTGTTTAGGGGCCAGAGTTTACCCGATTCAGCCTAGCGTTTAAGGTTTTAAACCAGACTTTTTTACCAGCCTAGACAATTAAAACTTTATCACCCGTCTAAGTTCAGAGCACTTAAAACAAAAACAGCGCTGCAAGCTTTCGCCGACAACGCTGTTTTAGCTCTAACTATTCAGTTCACACGGCAGCAGCTACCCGCGAACCTTGATCGATGGCGCGCTTCGCATCCAACTCAGCAGCGACATCAGCACCACCGACTAAATGCACAGCTACACCAGCAGCTTCCAACTCAGCTTGCAATTCACGTAACGGCGTTTGCCCTGCGCAAAGAATCACATTATCGACTGCTAAAACCTGTGGCTCACCACCGTCTATACTGACATGTAAACCCGCATCATCGACACCGAGATACTCAACTGCAGCCAGCATCTCTACGTGCTTACTTTTCAAACCTGCACGATGAATCCAGCCGGTAGTTTTACCTAAGCCAGCGCCTACTTTGCTCTTTTTACGCTGCAGCAAATACACGTGGCGAGCAGCCGCCTCAAGCTGTGGTTGTACCCCTTCAATACCACCACGCGCCTCTAAACCTAGATCAATGCCCCACTCCTTCCAGAACGCCTCACGGTCTAAGCTACTCGACTCACCACTGTGGGTTATCAACTCGGAAACATCAAAACCAATACCGCCAGCACCAATCACCGCAACGGTTTTACCGACCGGCTTGCGTCCTAAAATCGCATCCAAATAACTCAACACTTTCGGGTGCTTGATACCTGGAATATCCGGCACACGCGGCACAATTCCAGTCGCCAAGATCACGTCATCAAAACCCTCGGCTAATAATTCTTTAGCTGTAACGCGTTTATTGAGCTGCACCTTGACTTGGGTCGACTGCAGCTTATGGTCAAAGTAACGCAACGTTTCATAAAACTCTTCTTTACCCGGAATCAGCTTAGCAACATTAAACTGCCCGCCAATCTCACTGGCCGAATCAAACAAAGTCACCGCATGCCCACGCTCTGCGGCCACGGTTGCCGCTGCCAAACCTGCAGGACCAGCACCCACCACAGCAATCTTTTTTACTCTAGTGGTGGCAATATAGTTCAGTTCAGTTTCATGACAGGCTCGAGGATTAACTAAACACGAGGTCAATTTACCGCTGAAGGTGTGATCTAAACAGGCTTGGTTACAACCTATGCAGGTATTGATTTCATCCGCTTTACCAGCCGCCGCTTTATTAACAAACTCAGGATCAGCTAGGAATGGGCGCGCCATAGAAATCATATCGGCGTCATTCTCTGCCAAAGCACGCTCAGCCACTTCTGGAGTATTAATTCGATTGGTCGCCACTAACGGAATCGAGACCTCGCCACGCAATTTAGCTGTTACTTTGGTAAACGCTCCCCGCGGAACTTTAGTGGCAATGGTCGGAATCCGTGCCTCATGCCAACCGATACCGGTATTAATAATACTTGCGCCAGCCGCTTCAATGGCTTTGGCTAGCAGCACAATTTCTTCCCAACTGCTACCCTTTTCAATCAAATCGAGCATTGACAGACGGTAAATAATAATAAAATTTGCGCCAACCGCTTCACGTACACGACGGACAATGTCCACTGCTAAACGCATGCGGTTTTCGTAACTACCACCCCAGCGGTCAGTACGCTGGTTGGTGTGTTCAGCCAGAAACTGGTTAATGAAATACCCTTCAGACCCCATGATTTCGACGCCA
The DNA here is from genome assembly GCF_905120345.1 of Denitrificimonas caeni. GTDB lineage: Bacteria > Pseudomonadota > Gammaproteobacteria > Pseudomonadales > Pseudomonadaceae > Denitrificimonas > Denitrificimonas caeni_A. The sequence goes on from NZ_CAJHOA010000006.1 coordinate 115,587, forward strand.
TCATAGTTCGCCGATTGCGCCAGTACGGCACAGTTCACAAAATCTTTAATTTGTTTTTCAATGCCCTCCTCATCCAATTCAATAGGTTTAAACGGGTTAATCGGCGCTTGAATAGCACTGGGACCCACCGATTTTGGGCTAAAGGCATAACGACCTGCATGCAAGATTTGCATACAAATTTTACTGCCAGCATCGTGCACGGCTTGCGTAACCACTTTATGCTTCTCAGCTTCTTCAGGCGTGCTCAATTTAGCCGCACCAGCATACACACTGCCTTCCTCGTTCGGACCGATACCACCGGTCACCATCAAGCCAACACCGCCGCGCGCACGCTCCGCAAAGTACGCAGCCATACGCTCAAAACCATTAGGACGCTCTTCAAGGCCGGTGTGCATCGAGCCCATCAACACACGATTTTTTAGCGTGGTAAAACCAAGGTCCAACGGTGCCAGCAAATGTGGGTAATGTGGATTTGACATCAAGACTCTCCAAAACAGGTACAAACACAGAATGCTGATTTTTTCTAACGCACAGAAAGCGCAGTCATCAGTCAATTATTAGCTAACACAATAGACAGACCGCCCTCGCTTCTCAATGACCCTAATAAACAGAATAATGACTATAATAAACACTGACTGGGTATCAAGGTATCGCGTAATGAGAAAGGTAGCATTAGCAAATATGCGTTTAGGTGATTTATCTGTTGGCTTTGTACATAGCATCGCCGCAGCCATAGAACAGCATGGATATAATGTTGCAGACCTGTTTGAGCGCTTTGAACTTAATCCTGAGCGACTCGCACAACCCCATACACGGCTATCTATTCCGCGCTATATGCGCTTAGGACATGCGGCGATCCAACTCACCGGCAACCCTGCGTTAGGTCTAGCGATTGGACAGCAGCTTTTACTATCGCATTTAGGCTTAGCTGGAGTAACCGCAGCACAAGCGCCGACAGTACGCGCCGCAGCGCGCTGTATCAGTCGCTTTGAGCTGTTGTACGCGCAAAACTATCGGGGTGCCAGCCAGTTTCAGGAAGATCATCAAGGTGCATGGTTTAGCTTCTATTCAATCGCGCCCTACAACGCCTATAACTGTTTTGTCGTAGAGTCGGTATTACTGGGTTGGATCAGTCAATTGAGCCAAGTCTGTCAGCGTGAGATTGAAATAGAACTGCTGCAAATCGAGTTCCCCGAACCCAGCTACGCCGCTGCTTTTGCCAACTACTTACAGTGCCCAATCGAGTTTAACGCCAAACATAATCGCATCCGCTTAAGTCAAAACAGCCTCGCATTGAGCAACCCAGAGCATTGCCCCAGTACTTGGTATGCGCTACTGCAGCTATGTGAGGAACAATTGGCATTAAAAACACGGACCTACAGCTTAATCGAACAAGTCAGCCAACTGATCGCGCCATTATTGAAAAATGGTGAACCTTCTATTGAACAGATCGCGCAAAAACTACATATGCCGACGTGGACACTGCGACGCAAACTGGCTGAGCACGGCACACAATTTCGTCAGTTAGTGAATCAAACACGTTTTGATCTGGCCAGCAGTTATATTCGTGATACTGATCTCACCTTTGGTGAGATTTCTTGGTTGCTGGGCTTTTCCTCACCAGAGGCCTTTCAACGTGCGTTTAAACGTTGGGCGCAACAAACGCCCGGTGAGTTTCGTAGAGCAGTATTACAACGGTAAAGAACATATTGGTACGATAACTGTCATACAATTCGAACTGTATAACAAAGGATAAGCAAGCATCCTCTATACCTACTAATGACCTATTAAATGATATTATTTCTCTTGATACACATTATTCATCAGCTCACACTATATACAGCAAGGCTTACACCGTTATAATTCATAGCTGAGTACAGGGTGTACTCATTTATTCCCTATTTGATGATCTTTAATTATGTATAAAATTTTCGAGACAGTAGACGAGGTTTCCCTTTACACCGCACAGCGTCTTCTAGAAAAAATAAAAGCAGTACCTGCTGCTGTGATGGGATTGGCCACGGGCAGCACCATGGAACCGGTATATGCTCAGTTGTTAAGCGCTCTGCAGCAGATGCCTATTGACGTGTCGCAACTGATTACCTTTAACTTGGATGAGTACATTGGTTTAAATGCACAGCATCCACAAAGTTATAATTACTACATGTATCAACACTTATTTAATCAACTCAAGATACCGGCACAAAACGTTCATTTGCCGGACGGCTTAGCCAGTAATATCGAAACCGCTTGTCAAGCCTACTCGCATGCCATTGAAAACATGGGTGGACTGGACTTACAACTATTGGGTATTGGCTCTAACGGTCATATTGGCTTTAATGAGCCACATACCTGTTTTGCCAGCCGCACTCATGTGGTAGAACTGTCTGAGCAAACTCGAATTGATAATGGTCGCTTCTTTACTGAAAAAAGCGAAGTGCCAACACATGCTATTACGATGGGTATCCAAGATATTCTGCGTGCCAAAGAGATTATTTTAGTGGCCACCGGTCGCAATAAAACGGACATCATGGCGCAATTATTTAACAGCAACATTGATGAGGCGCTACCGGCCTCAGCACTGAAACAACATCACAACTTAACGATTGTGCTGGATCGTGAAGCGGCAGCACTGCTTCCCGAGCAGGCCTTTAAAAGCGCGGTATAAGCGCTTATTGACTGAGGAAAAAACTATGCGTGCCTACTTTGCTGGATGTATTGGGCTGCTGTTTGCCGCTCAAGCCTGTGCTTTATCGTTAAACGAATTAAGCCAAAATCAAGCCGGCGATGGCATGAAAGCCATGCTCGAGCAAAGCGCACGCGTTGCGGTACAACAACTGGGTCAACCCGGTGGCTTTAGTAACAACCCAGAGGTGCGCATCGAACTGCCAGGTAACCTTGGCAAAGCCGCTCGCGCCATGAAAATGCTTGGCAAAAGCAAGCAAGTAACGGCGCTAGAAGACAGTATGAATCGTGCTGCAGAAGCCGCGATGCCACACGCTCAAGAACTGTTGTTGGATGCGGTTAAAAAAATGACCATCAACGATGCTAAAGGCATTTTACAGGGTCCAAATAACTCAGCTACCGCCTATCTTGATCGCAGCAGTCGTGAGCAATTGCGCAATCACTTCTTACCGATGATCCAGCGCGTCACGCAATCTTCCGGATTGACACAGCAATACAATAACTTTGCCGGACAAGCAGCGAGCTATGGCGTGATTGATGCTAAAGATGCCTCTATCGAGAACTATGTCACTGAACAAGCTCTGGACGGTCTATTTACCATTATTGCTGAACAAGAAGCCTCTATCCGCCAAAACCCAGCACAAGCTGCAACGGATATCGCGAAAAAAGTTTTTGGTGTACTGCGCTAAATATCATCTTGCTGTGATGTAAAAACAAAAACACCGCCCCAGCAGAAGGCGGTGTTTTTAATCAGGGCAAGTATAACCTAGAGTCCGTCTCGTCGTTATTTCTCAACAAACGCTCGTTCAATCACATAATCAGCCGCCGTACCTAAACGCGGTGACACCTTTAAACCAAACTCATCAAGCATTTTACTGGTGTCATCTAGCATCGCTGGACCCCCACAGATCATGACACGGTCATGCTCAGGATTAATCGGTGGTAAGCCAATATCAGCAAACAACTTACCACTACGCATCAATTCGGTAATACGTCCCTGGTTGCGAAACGGTTCACGGGTCACTGTAGGATAATAAATCAACTTATCGCGTAACTGCTCACCAAAGTATTCGTTCTGCGGTAAATTTTCAGTAATAAAATCACTGTAGGCTACTTCACTGACATAGCGCACACCGTGCACCAAAATTACTTTTTCAAAACGTTCATAGGTTTCTGGATCTTGGATCACACTGATAAAAGGCGCTAAGCCAGTACCAGTGCTGAGTAGATACAGGTTTTTACCGGGCCGCAAATCGCTGAGCAATAATGTTCCGGTAGGTTTTTTACTAATTTTTAAGCTATCACCAGCTTTTAAGTGCTGCAGTCGCGAAGTGAGCGGGCCATCGGGCACTATAATGCTAAAAAACTCCAAATGATCTTCATAGTTGGGGCTGGCAATTGAATAGGCACGCATCAAAGGACGACCTTCAACTTCAAGACCAATCATCACAAACTGTCCGTTTTCAAAACGTAAAGCAGGATCACGGGTGGTTTTAAAACTGAATAAAGTGTCATTCCAGTGATGAACGCTTAACACCTGCTCAACATTCAAATTGCTCATAACACGCTCCAACGTAAGAAAAGATTATTTAGAGTGTAAGTTTAAAAGCTTAATCTGTTAAATTGATAATATGTATAAATCATATCAGGAATATAGATATGCGATTTACTCTACGCCAATTGCAAGTATTTACCTCGATCGCCCAGAATCAAAGCGTCTCCAAAGCTGCAGAAGAGCTGGCGATGTCACAATCAGCCGCCAGTACTGCATTAAAAGAACTTGAACGCAGCTATGATTGCCTGTTATTCGACCGCGCCGGAAAACGCTTAATAATCAATGCCTTAGGCCTGCAGCTGTTACCTCGTACGCAGGCGCTGCTAGAACAAGCGCAAGCACTAGAAGGCTTACTAACGGGCAATCATGGCTTCGGCTCCTTATCGGTGGGCGCCACCATGACCATTGGTAATTATTTAGCCACGCTTTTGATTGGCCATTTTATGCAGCAGCATCCGAGCTGCAAAGTGCGCTTACATGTGCATAACACTGCGCAAATTGTCCAGCAAATCGCCAGTTATCAACTCGACCTAGGCTTAATCGAGGGTTATTACCAAGACAGTAATATTGTTGCGGAACCTTGGATTGCCGATGAATTGGTCGTTTTTTGCGCACCGCAACACCCGTTGGCACAGCAAGGGCATGCCAGTTTAAAGGAGCTGGTCAATGAAGCTTGGATTGTTCGCGAGCAAGGCTCGGGAACGCGCTTGGCCTTTGAGCAAGCTTTTCTGCAACGTCAGCACACGCCGCATATTCGCTTAGAGCTCGAGCATACAGAAGGGATTAAGCGCGCGGTCGAATCAGGCTTAGGAATCGGCTGTATTTCGCGCCTGGCACTGCGTGATGCCTTCAAACGCGGCAGCTTAGTGGCCATTGAAACGCCAGAGCTCAACCTGTCTCGCCAGTTCACTTTTATTTGGCATAAGCATAAATATCAAACCGATGCGATGAGCACGTTTTTAACCTTATGCCGTACGCTGACGGAAAACATTCAGCGCAGTGATCAGATCAATCTAGAAACTATTCTTTAATAACTCTTATTAAGAATAGTTGCAATTATTTGATGGGCTACCAGTCACTACCTGTGCTCGGCACATATCAAAAGCAGCGAGCATGCCGCACCGTGTTAGTGACGCTCTTCGCTCAATGCCCCTTCTTGGCGTAATCCGGACGCGCGCCAGAGTTGAACTCTGGCGACGAGCTCATCGACAGACTAACACCTAGTGCCGAAGCACGATGAACCCTAGCATCTATGCAAAACGTTCTTTCAGATAGGCAATAATATCATTGGATTCATACATCCAACGCACTTCACCAGCCTCTTCGATACGCAAGCACGGTACTTTAACTCGGCCGCCCTGCTCCATTAGCTCTTGACGAAACTGCTGATTATTCTTCGCATCGCGCAACTCAATCTTCAGGTTTAAAGCATGCATACCACGGCGTACTTTTACACAAAACGGACAGGCCTTAAACTGATACAAAGCCAATTTTGCCGTTGCTGCATCCACTTCCGCTTGTTTCTCGGCAGTACGCTGCAGCGGTTTTGGTCGGGTCAGCCAATCTGCAAAAATAATCAATTGGCCTAAGCCATTACGCAAACCTTTTACAATCATTTCAACTCTCTTCAACAATAAAGGTAAGTGCTAGACTTACCGAATGTTCATCGAACGCTTTGCCAGCATGCGCTGCACAGCAATATTTGCGACTATAGCAAGCCTAGCCACCGTCCTACAGTGAAACCCATGCAAGCTAAAGACCTACAACGCCTCGTTACCACGCAAATGCCCTTTGGCAAATACCAAGGTCGACTGATTGCCGACCTTCCCGGCCAATACCTCAATTGGTTTGCCCGTGAAGGCTTTCCCAAAAGTGATCTAGGACGACTGCTTGAGCTGATGCACGAGATCGACCATAACGGTCTCAGCGATTTACTGACACCTCTGCGCCAGCAAAGCTAGCCAGCACTCAAACAGAGCGCCAGCCTTCCTAGCGGATTAAAGGACGCGTATTTTTAAGCTACGCCCTTTGATCTTACCTTCCTCTAAACGCTGCTGCGTTTGTCGTGCCAATAAGCGTTCGACAGCAACATAGGCTTGATGATCAAAGATCGCAATCTTACCCACTTGTGCGCCCGTCAAACCGCCAATCCCAGTCAATGCACCGAGAATATCGCCCGGACGCAATTTATCTTTACGGCCAGCAGAAATACATAAGGTTGCCATCGCCGGTAATAATGACTGACCATCAGACTCTTTCAGACCATTCAACGCATGCCAATTGAGCGGCTTTTTCAGCAACTCTTCAATGGCATTCGCTCGCATACCTTCTTTAGGCCCGACTAAGCTGATCGCGATACCCTTAGCGCCAGCACGACCCGTACGACCAATGCGGTGCGTATGAATTTCAGCATCACGTGCCAGCTCAACGTTAATCACCATCGGCAAAGCGTCAATATCCAAACCACGCGCAGCCACATCAGTAGCGACTAGCACGCTGCAACTGCGGTTGCTGAACAACGCTAAGACCTGATCACGATCGCGTTGCTCTAAATCACCATGCAAGGCTAAAGCTGAGATTTTCTGGCTGTTAAGATAATCCGCCAACTCTTGAGTTTGCTGTTTAGTAAAGCAAAACGCCACGCACGCTTCTGGGCGATAATGACGCAGAATCCGCTCGACTGCGGCTTGACGCTGCTCCGGCATAATTTCGTAGAAATGTTGCTCAATCTGATGTTCAGCATGCTCAATATCCGCTTTAATATGCTGCGGCTGACGTAAAAAATTCGCCGCCAGCTGCTGAATACCATCAGGAAAAGTTGCCGAAAACAATAAAGTCTGACGACGCTTTGGAGTGAACTCAATAATGTCAGCAATGCTGTCATAAAAGCCCATATCCAACATGCGGTCAGCTTCATCCAGCACCAGAGTATTCAGTCCGGATAAGTCCAACGTACCTTTGCGCGCATGCTCTAAAATACGACCCGGCGTACCAACAACGATATGCACACCATGCTCCAGCGAGCCAACTTGTGGGCCAAATGGCACACCACCGCACAAGGTCAATACTTTAATATTGCCCTCAGCACGGGCTAAGCGACGAATTTCTTTCGCGACTTGATCAGCCAACTCACGGGTTGGACACAGTACTAAGGCTTGGCAACCAAAATAACGCGGATTAAGCGGCGATAATAAACCGATACCAAAGGCTGCGGTTTTACCGCTACCGGTTTTGGCTTGGGCAATCACATCCATGCCTTTGAGAATAACCGGCAAGCTTTGTGCTTGAATCTCGGTCATGCTGCTGTAGCCAAGATCAGCTAAATTAGTTAACAGTGCCGCCGGTAACGGCAAGCTGGCAAAATCAGTTGGTGTACTCACAAAAATCTTCTAACCTTAATAAATGCAATGTGCAGTGTAGCAAGCTGAGCCCCAATTGCGGTGGATTTGTCGAGTAAGAACTTTTAAAAAACATGCAAAGGCGTTTTATGTGGCTGCCCTGCTTCCTCCCGAACCAATTTCGGCACTAAATAACCCGGTAGCCTAGTTAACATCTGCTGATACAGCGCATAGGCGGCACGACTCGACACATCAAAATGCTGCGCGCCTTGTACTCGATCTAAAACATGCAGGTAATACGGCAACAGGTGATGATTAAACAGCTGCTCACTCAGTTCAATCAGCACTTCTAGGTTATCGTTGACGCCTTTGAGCAATACTGTTTGATTGAGTAAAGTCACCCCTGCTTGGCGCATTTTCGCTAAGCGCTCGGCGTGTAGAGGCGTCAGTTCGCGCGGATGATTGACATGCAACACCAAGCTACTGCGCAAACGCGTGCGAGTCAGAATATCAGTCAATTGATCAGTTAAGCGCTCGGCAATCACCACCGGTAAACGTGAATGCACGCGCAATCGTTGTACGTGCGCAATATTGGCAATGCTGTCCACTAAATCCGCTAAGCGTTCATCTTGCAGCATCAGCGGGTCACCGCCACTGAGGATCACCTCGCTAATGCTTGTGTCCTGAGCAATATAATCTAACGCGGACTGCCACTGTGCATGATTTAAGCGATTCTCGTTATAGGGAAAGTGTCGACGAAAACAGTAACGACAATTCACCGCGCAACCACTGGCAGCCAATAACAGCACACGACCATGGTATTTATGAATCACCCCAGTTGCCACATTGGCGCTTTGCTCTCCCAACGGGTCAGCAGTAAAGCCTCGATGCAACTGATCTTCAGCCGCCAACGGTAACACCTGCAATAGCAACGGATCATGCGGGTCACCTTTAGTCATTCGCTCAACAAAAGGGCGCGGTACCAGCAGCGGAAATTGCTTGGCGAGGCTCAACCCATTAGGGAAATCTGCCGACTGTAATTCTAACGCTGCCAGCAGCTCATCAGAACTACGCAGGGACTGAGCCAATACCTCCCCCCAGTCCCGGCGGGGAAAAAACTTTTTGGTTTGCGCTACACTAGACATTTCACAGGACCTTAAACACGACAGGATTGCATTATGGCAAACTATTCTAGCAACGAATTCAAGCCAGGACTGCGCGTCTTGGTGGATAACGAACCCTGTATCATGATTGATATCGAGTTTGTTAAGCCCGGCAAAGGCCAAGCATTTAGCCGCGTAAAATTACGCAGCATCCGCACACAACGGGTATGGGAACGTACCTTTAAGTCTGGCGAAAGCTTAGAAAGCGCTGATATCGTTGATCGGGATATGGAGTATTTATACAGCGATGATGAGTTTTGGTACTTTATGGCCACCGACGGTTCATTCGAACAACTGGGCGCCAGCCGTGAAGCCTTAGGCGACACCATTAAATGGCTTAAAGAACAGGTGGTCTATATCGTCACTCTGTATAATGACGCGGTGGTTTCAGTATCAGCGCCCAACTTTGTTGAGCTGGAGGTGCTGGAAACTGATCCAGGCTTAAAGGGTGATACCGCACAAGGCGGCACCAAACCAGCTACCCTCACCACCGGTGCAGTGGTACGTGTGCCTTTATTTATTATCGAAGGCGAGAAACTGAAAATCGACACTCGCAGCGGTGAATATATCAGTCGCGCATAAGTTTTTTACGCTAGCGTATTGAGGGAGCATGCTGCTCCCTTATTTATTACAGGATAAATCTCAGCTATGAGCACCTGGTTACCCAGCGCACCGCGCTCAGCGTTAGTGGCACGTCAACAGTTATACCGCCATATTCGTGAGTATTTCCATGCGCGCTCCGTACTGGAAGTCGAAACACCACTACTATCACAAGCACCGGTTGCCGACCCTAATATCATACCGATACAAGCAGGACAGCGCTGGCTGCATACCTCACCTGAATACGCGATGAAACGCCTACTGTGTGCGGGTTATGGTGATATCTATCAAATCTGCAAAGTATTCCGCGAAGGCGAAGCAGGCAAACGTCATAATCCAGAGTTCACTATGCTGGAGTGGTATCGCGTCGGCTGGACTCATCGGCAATTGATGGACGAAGTGGCTGAATTACTGCAACTATTACTGGCTGCACGCTTTAGCGAGTTACCCTGTTTACATCTAACCTACGCTCAAGCACTGCAGCAGTACGCACAACTGGATGTGCACCACTGTAGCGATGACGCTATTGCACAGCGCGGCCAACAACTGGCCAATGCTGATTTAGAGCTGGATCGTGATGGTTGGTTGGATGTAATTATGAGCCATCAGGTTGAGCCGGCGTTACCGCACAATGCCTTAGTATTTATTGATCAGTTCCCCGCGTCACAAGCAGCGCTCGCAAAACTAGCCAACAATGAGCAAGGCGTCCTGATCGCGCAACGCTTTGAAGTATTTTTTAACGGCATGGAATTAGCGAATGGCTATCAAGAACTCACCAATGCCGAGCAACAGTTACAACGCTTCCAGCATGAACTGCAAGGCACTGAACGCCCTCACGATGCCCACTTAATCGCTGCGCTAGAACACGGCTTACCCGACTGTGCAGGCGTTGCACTGGGTTTGGATCGCGTTTTACTGCACCTTCTTGATGCACAAAATATTGCCCAAGTATTGAGTTTCGATTGGCAACGCGCTTAATTACAAAGACCAATCTTGACTGATCTCAACATGCTTGAAAGATGGCATATATTGCACAAATACCCCATGCTAAACTGCTCCTGAGTTAACTACCGTGCGACATTATACCTTTGATCAGCCAGTACGCTTAATCGTGCGCGACAGGCTTTTTTTAAAATCGATAAAGTGAGAATCCTATGCTTAAGAAACTACTACTGACCAGCTGCATGTTGTTTATGGCAAGTCATACTCTTGCTGCTGATAATCCCCACGTTGTACTCAACACCAGTTTTGGCGAAATCGAACTGGAGCTGGAAGCAGAAAAAGCCCCCATCACAGTCACTAACTTTCTTGATTATGTTGATGCTGAGCGTTATGACGGCACTATTTTTCACCGGGTGATTCCAGGCTTTATGCTGCAAGGCGGTGGTTTTGATAGTTTTATGCAGCAAAAAGCAACCAAGCCTGCGATTAAAAACGAAGCGGATAATGGTTTAAAAAATAACCGTGGCACTGTGGCGATGGCGCGTACCCAAGCACCTGATTCTGCCACCATGCAGTTTTTTATTAACCATGCTGACAATGACTTTTTAAACCATAGTGGCCGTGACTTTGGCTATGCGGTATTTGCTAAAGTGGTCCGTGGTATGGATGTTGTTGATCAAATCGCGCAAGTTAAAACCAGCACCTACGGTATGCATCAAAATGTGCCTACCGATCCAATTGTTATCAATGCCATTAAGCGTGTCGATAAATAAACGATTTAACACAAAAAAGCGCGCTATCCATAGCGCGCTTTTTTTTATGCTTGCAAAAGCTCAGTGTGATTAACGCAAGTTAATAATGGTCTGTGTAATCGCACTTTCCGTTTCAATGGTTTTCGCATTGGCTTGGTAGTTACGCTGCGCCACAATCAAGTTAACCAGCTGATCAGATAACTCTACGTTAGAGTCTTCTAAGGCCCCTGCTTGAATCGCGCCTAAGGTACCGGTGCCACCGGGGTTACGTACCGGCTCACCCGAGGCTAACGATTGTACCCACTGAGTTTTACCTACGGGTATTAATCCTTGTACGTTAGCAAAGTCAGCCAAGACCACTTGACCTTGCACCTTAGATTGGCCATTGGTGTAACGTGCAAAAATCTTGCCGCTGTCATCAATTTCGATACCGGCTAACTCACCCGTAGTGTAGCCATCTTGAGAAACAGCATTGACCGCAAACGAATTAGCAAACTGCGAGGCATTGCTCATATCTAATGTCAGACCGCCTGGGTTAACTACGGCACCATTAGCAGCAGGCACCGGTGGGTTGCTGCCCGTTAAAGCAATCGGTTGCCAGTTATCTAAATTCACTGTACTACCCGTTTGCAGCTTACCCGCACTATCAAACACCAACTGACTTACCATGGGCGAATTAGCAACCATTGTATCGGGGTTTACGCCGTCAATTAAAACGTTCATATCCCAGTTATTAGCACTTGTTTTTACAAAATACTGGGTCAGTACGTGAGCATTACCCTGGGTATCGTAAATATTGGTGGAGGTTGATGAGTTATAGCTTTTTGGATCAGTAGCGTCAAACGGTGTATTGAGCGGCACATCATTCGTCGAATTTAGATTAAATGACTGTTGCACACTACTAGTGGGCTTGGGCTCTTGACTGGTGGTTTTAATCTGCAAATTATTGATTTTACCGCCTGCTAGTTCACCATTATTATCAAGAGTATAACCCTGCAGATTGTTGCCAAAATTATCAACAATAAAACCTTGATTATCAGTGCCAAAATAGCCAGCACGCGTATAACTGAGCGCACCGTTGTTACTGACCTGGAAAAAACCATTACCGTTAATGGCTAAATCCAGAGCATTTTGCGTGTAGTTAATATTGCCCTGATTAAATTGTTGCGACACATTAGACAATAACACGCCACTGCCTTGCTGGTTTTTACCGGTACCTAACATTGATGCAGCGTAAACATCAGCAAATTCAGCTCGCGACTGTTTAAAACCTGCAGTGCCTGCGTTAGCAATATTATTACCGGTAACATTAAGATCTTTCGAAGCGGCGCGTAAGCCACTGAGGCCGATATTAAATGACATATTCTTCTCCTTGCCGGTCATCCGACCGTGGGCAAATTGCTAAATTTACTGACCAATAATCTGTACTTGGGACAAAGGCACAGAGCCCAGTCCGGCTAAATTCAATAGCAACTCACCGTTACCATGCCCTAAGGTCACACTGTCAACGTTGGCTGGCAGCAAGGTATACAGGCCCTTGATTTCCCCATCAATGCTGGCTTGCGCTTCAAATTTATAGGTACCCGGCGGCATCGTTTCACCGTCACTGTTTTTGCCATCCCACATAAAGCTGACATTACCAGTCTCTTGCGCGCCCATGTTAATCCGCGTGGCTAAGCTGCCATCAGCACTGTAAACGTTAACGTAGACATTGCTGCTGCTTTGCGGCAGAACCATGCTGGCCTTAAAGGTTTCCGAGGTATCCACCACCGCCTTTTCGCTAGGGATGATGACCTTGCGTCCCACTAAAGATGAGGCCTGCAGCGCTTGCGATGACTGATAACCGGACAAAATGGTTTGCATGCTGCTATTGAGTTTTTCAACCCCTTCTACGGTACTGAATTGCGCCAACTGAGCAATAAAGTCACCGTTATTTTGCGGTTCTAATGGGTTCTGGTTGTTGAGCTGTGCTACCAGCAATTCCAAAAACTCATTTTTGCCTAATTCTTCTTTGCCGCCGGCCTTGGTTGCGTGTTGGTATTGATCCATCACGGCACCGGCTGCGCTGACGCCTGCTGCACTCATTGCTGACTCCTCGGGCTTACTGTCCCAATGTGAGTACGCGCTGCATCATCTGCTTGGCCGTATTCATCATTTCAACGTTGGTTTGAAACGCTCGACTGGCGGAAATCATGTCAGCCATTTCCTCGACGACGTTTACATTCGGATAAAAAACATAGCCATCAGCATTCGCCGATGGATGATCAGGTTCGTAGCGCGGCATCAGAGCACTTTGGTCTTCAATAATGCCCATCACCTGCACACCTTGGCCGGCCTGATCTTGATCAGCAAACAGGGAGCCCTGACCCTGACCACCGTTTAAATTATCTTGAAAAACCGTGGCAAATACAGGATGTCGAGCGCGATAGGTTTGATCCACACTGGAAGAGACGGTTTCAGCATTGGCAATATTACTGGAGATGGTATTTAAGCGCGTACTTTGTGCGCTCATCCCGCTACCGGCAATGTGAAAAACGCTAGAAAGAGACATAATTAGCTACTCCTTAGTCGCCGCGCAGGGCTGTCATCAACCCTTTGAATTTATTATTCAACAGCGTAAAGCTGGCTTGAAATTGCACCGCATTTTCTGCATAGGTCGATTGCTCAACCTGCAAATCAACGCTGTTTTGGTCAATCGACGCATGATGAGGATTACGAAAACGTAAAGCAGGATCAGCTAACGACAACGGCTCAACGTCAAAATGTTGACTGTTGGTTCTCTGCATCAAAGGCTGCTTGTGTGCCTGCTGATCGGCTTGTGCCGACAGCACGCTGGCGAAATCCAAATCACGTGCTTTATAGTGTGGCGTATCAGCATTGGCGATATTGTTGGCCAGCACTTCAGCGCGCTGGGCACGAAAGCCGAGTGCTTGCTCATGGAGACCAAGGGCTTTACTGAAATTGATGCTCATAACGCAACACCTACTTGTGATTAATCTTGCCTATTACAAAGCAATACTTATGCCAAGATAGAAATTCGTTATAAATCATAAGGTTAGATAATACTGAGTTGTCAATTATCTGACTGACCGGCGTATTATTGCCGCTTTAGCGCGCCCAGAATAGGGCAAAGAACAGGCGGCAACGACTCACCGCCTGGTATTTAAGAAAATAAACTAGACTAGGCTTGCGTGGTATAACGCAGAATTTCTACCACTTGTGTGGGTGTTGTCGCCCACGCCATTGCGGCAGCATCCACTTCTTTTAGCGGATGAATAATATCTTCAGCATGCAAGGTCACATAAGGTTTACCCAGCGCTGCACAGTAGCCGGCATCAAAAGCGGCATTCCACTGTTTGTATTTATCACCAAAGCGCACCACGACTAAATCACTGCTTTCAATCAAGGTTTTAGTACGAATAGCATTCACTTTAGCCGATTGATGATCACGCCAAAAGCTCTGTTCTTGCGCACCTAAGTGATCACCAGCGGCATCACTGGCCTCATGCTCAGTTACCGCCGAAGTAAAGATGATATCTAAACCTAACGTCTCTGCACCCTGGCGAATTTCTTCGCGCCATGCGCTATGGATTTCTCCAGAAAGATACACGGTAAAACTCATTTTACTCTCCTTTAACAAGACCAAAGCGTGTATCGCAACACGCCTTGGCTGTGCAACTTTAAACCATTAATCGTCACTGATTTCAATCGACGGCATGGCTGATTTTTTCTGATTGAGCGCACTGATACGGGCACCGACAGTACGTGCCAATTGCTGGTAAATCATTGCAATCTGGCTTTCTGGATCAGCACTCGTGGTCGGCTTACCATCATCACATTGCAAACGAATGGCCATCGACAAAGGTAAAGACGCCAATAATTCAGCATTATAGCTTTGCGCCAAACGCTCACCGCCACCCTCACCAAATAGGTGCTCTGCATGGCCGCAATTTGAACAAATATGCACGGCCATATTTTCCACAACACCTAGAATTGGGATATTCACTTTGCGGAACATCTCAATCCCTTTGCGCGCATCCAACAGGGCAATATCTTGCGGTGTGGTAACAATCACTGCACCTGCGACTGGCACTTTCTGTGCCAAGGTCAATTGAATATCACCGGTGCCTGGCGGCATATCAACCACTAAGTAATCGAGATTATCCCAAGCGGTTTGGGTGATCATCTGCAATAAAGCGCCAGAGGCCATCGGGCCACGCCACACCATCGGCGTCGTATCTGTGGTCAGAAAAGCCATCGACATCACTGATATACCATGTGCTTGAATCGGTATAAAAAACTTTTCATCACGTATTTTAGGCTGAGTGCCACTGGCCACGCCCAGCATAATGCCTTGGCTGGGGCCATAAATATCCGCATCTAAAATACCGACACGCGCGCCTTCACGAGCCAAGGCTAAAGCCAAATTTACCGCAGTGGTTGATTTGCCGACACCGCCCTTGCCAGAAGCAACGGCAATTACATTTTTAACTCCAGCCAAAGTTGGCACGTCCATTTGCCCTTGGTAGGCCTGAATGACGGTGTCAATTTTTACTTCAGCGTGAGCTACGCCGGGTATCTGTTCTAGGCTCATTTGCAACATTTGTGCCCAGCCGCTTTTAAATAAATCAGCTGGATAACCCAACTCAAGCTGCACACTAACGCGATCACCTTGAATATCAATGGAGCGCACACAACCTGCGCTCACCGGGTCAGCATTTAAATTGGGATCAATCAGGCGGCTTAAGGTTTCTTCAACCGCGGCACGGGTTACTGCACTCATGACGTTCTCCACTGCAAGAATAAACTAATTGATAGACATTCTAGCCTAATCTGAGCGCTAAGACCTTAATCGTCGGCAAGCTCGCACTGCGCAAAGGATGAAAAAAACAGCCATTGCCTATATAGTAGTCGGCTTATTTCTATTCACTTTTAGTAGTTAGGAAGACCATGAGCGAAGCCCGCAAAATTTTAGTGACCAGCGCCCTGCCCTATGCCAACGGCTCCATCCATCTTGGCCATATGCTTGAATACATTCAAACCGATATGTGGGTTCGCTTTCAAAAAATGCGCGGCAATCAATGCATCTATGTCTGCGCTGATGATGCTCACGGCTCTGCCATTATGTTGCGCGCGGAAAAAGAAGGCATTACTCCTGAGCAGTTAATCGACAATGTGCACGCTGAGCATAGCGCTGACTTTAACGAATTCTTGGTTGATTTTGATAATTTCTACACCACCCACAGTGAAGAAAACCGCGAACTGTCTGAGCAAATTTATCAACGTCTGCAAGCCGCTGGTCATATCGCCACGCGCTCAGTCACCCAGTATTTCGATCCTGAAAAAGGCATGTTTTTAGCTGATCGTTTTATTAAAGGCACCTGCCCAAAATGTGCGACAGCCGATCAGTACGGTGATAACTGTGAGAAATGTGGTGCGACTTACCACCCGACTGAGTTGAAAGATCCACGTTCGGCAATTTCTGGCGCAACTCCAGTTTTAAAAGATTCTGAGCATTACTTCTTTAAGCTACCCAACTTCCAAACGATGCTGCAAGAGTGGACGCGTAGCGGTACCTTGCAAGAATCAGTCGCCAACAAACTGGCTGAGTGGCTGGATAGCGGTTTGCAAGAGTGGGATATTTCTCGTGATGCGCCGTATTTTGGTTTTCAAATCCCAGGTGCGCCAGGCAAGTACTTCTACGTTTGGTTGGATGCACCCATCGGCTATATGGCCAGTTTTAAAAACCTCTGCACTCGCCGCCCAGACTTAGACTTTGATGCCTTCTGGAATAAAGACTCGAGCGCCGAGCTGTATCATTTTATTGGTAAAGATATTATTAATTTCCACGCACTGTTCTGGCCAGCAATGCTGGAGGGTGCCGATTACCGTAAACCGACCGGCGTTAATGTACATGGCTACCTGACCGTTAACGGTGCCAAAATGTCTAAGTCGCGCGGCACATTTATTAAAGCACGAACCTACTTGGATCATTTAAATCCAGAATACTTACGTTATTACTACGCTGCCAAACTGGGTCGTGGTGTTGAAGACTTGGATCTTAACTTAGATGATTTTATTCAAAAAGTGAATTCAGACCTGGTGGGCAAAGTAGTCAATATTGCCAGTCGCTGCGCCGGTTTTATTCAAAAAGGTAACGCCGGCATGTTGGTCGCCGAGATGCCCAACCCAGAGTTGTGGGAGCAGTTCCAACAGGCGACACCGGCCATTGCCAAATCCTACGAAGCCCGTGACTTTGCTCGTGCCATGCGCGAAATCATGGCCTTAGCGGATGCGGCTAATGCATGGATTGCCGAGCAAGCACCGTGGACCATGAGTAAAATAGACGGCCAACAAGCGCAAGTGCAAGCCGTTTGCTCACAAGCGATTAACCTGTTTAAACAATTGATTATTTTACTAAAGCCGGTACTGCCAAAACTGGCTGCTGATGCTGAGCATTTCCTCAATGTGCCGGCTCTAAGCTGGAATAATTTAGGTACTGCGCTCGGTGCCCATCAGCTGAATCCGTTTAGTGCTTTGCTGACCCGTGTCGATCCTAAGCACGTTGAAGCAATGATTGAATCCTCAAAAGAAGACTTACTCGAAATGGAAAACACCGCCAACCCTGAAACAGTTGCCAGCAATGGTGAGCTTGAGAAAGAACCTCTGGCCAAAGAAATCGACTTTAATGCGTTTGCTGCCGTGGATTTGCGTATTGCTCTGATCGAAAAAGCAACCTTTGTTGAAGGTGCGGATAAACTTCTGCAGCTGACGCTTGATCTTGGCGGCGTCAAACGTAATGTCTTTTCTGGTATTAAAAGCGCCTATCCAGATCCGTCTGTATTAGAAGGTCGTCTCACTTTATATGTGGCTAATCTCGCCGCACGAAAAATGAAATTTGGTGTCTCAGAAGGCATGGTGCTCGCTGCAGGTCCTGGCGGTGAAGAAATTCACTTACTCAGCCCTGATGCAGGTGCACGCCCGGGTCAGCGGGTAATGTAAACAACTCAGCATAGCCGTGCTTAACTGCCGGCTATGCTCAGCCCTGCTGATGTCTATGTATAAAAATCACCACACAGCAGCAACAATCATTACACTAGCCAAATAAGAGACCTATCACGCATCATCCCCCCTGCCCCTCGCGAGAATCAGCCATGCTTAAACGCTTGTTAACACCGCTCTACATAGCGCTGAGTCTACTCTGCGCGCTATCGTTAAATGCTCAAGCAAAACAAGTCGCAACAACCTATCAGTTCCCGCTCACTAACGCATTTGAAGCCAGCATTGCAGGTACACCCAGCGCCTTACGTCCCGCGCTCCCTGACGATGCCGATATTCGGCAACGAGATTACAGCTTACGTCTGCGCCCAGAGCGAGAGTTCACCCTGCCCAGTAACTTCTGGCCAGTAAAGACCTTTCATTATCGCCTCGCCAAGCAATCAGGCCCTGCGCCGTTAATTTTTATTATCGCAGGTACCGGTGCACACTATTCAAGCAACACCACAGAGTATCTAAAAAAACTCTTTTATGGCGCAGGTTTTCATGTCGCGCAAATCTCCTCACCAACCGCCTATGACTTTATGGTGGGCGCGTCACGCTACGCGACTCCAGGCTATTCACCGCAAGATGCACGTGATTTATATACGGTGATGCAGGCCATTAAAAAGCAACAACGCACACTTCAAGTAACCGACTGGCATTTAACAGGTTATAGCTTGGGAGGCTTACAAGCAGCATTCGTCAGTCATCTCGATGAACAAGAGCAGTCATTTAACTTTAAGCGCGTGCTACTACTGAACCCGCCAGTTAACTTATATACCTCAGTCAATAATCTCAGCCGCTTAGTACATACCCAGGTAGTAGGTACATCTGAGACGCGTACCTTTTATCAGCTCATGCTGGATAAACTGACCCGCTACTTCAATAGCAAAGGGCGTTTTGATTTCAGTGAGGCGATGTTATTTGATCTACAAAACTCCTCGCAAAAACTTAATCAGAACGAACTAGCCATGTTAATTGGTAGTGCTTTTAGGTTTTTTTCGGCCGACATCAATTTCACATCGGACTTAATTAATCGCCGCGGCATTATTACCCCACCGCAGCAAAAAATTAATGACGGCACCAACTTAACGCCGTTTTTTAAGCGCGCACTCCTCTGTGATTTCGAATGTTATCTGCAAGAACAGCTATTACCTTTTTGGCACAGCCATTTCAATAATCAACAAGCTACGCAAGTCGCAGCAGATAATGCTGATTTAGAGCGACTCATTCAGGCCAGCAGTCTCTATGCTCTAACTGACTATCTGAGTAGCAGTAAAAAAATTGGTGTTATGCACAATGCCGATGACATCATTTTAGGACAAGGCGACTTAGGCTTTCTAAAACAACACTTTGCCGAACGCCTGACGCTCTACCCTTATGGAGGGCACCTCGGCAACTTAGACTATCTCGATAATGCTGCCGATATACTGGAGTTCTTCCATGAATAAACCCCCACTATTGCGCCGCTATTGGGCCGCCAGTGCGTTATTATTGGCACTATCACAACAGAGTTGGGCACAAACTATTGATCCCGATGGTTTTAAAAACCCATTGCAACAATTAGAGTTCAACTCAGCTCTGAAGCAACATGAGTTTGAGCGTGCCACCCTAGAAGCTTTGAATATCAGTGATCCGCTGGAGCAATGGAACCGACGTGTGTATCACTTCAATTACCGCTTTGATCAATGGGTATTTTTGCCCATAGTAAAAGGCTATACCAAGGTCACTCCGCATTTTTTACGTACAGGAGTCAGTAGTTTCTTTAGTCACTTAGGAGAAATTCCGACCTTAGCCAATAGCCTGCTGCAGCTTAAAGGCCACCGTGCGATGGAAACTACCGCGCGTATTTTATTTAATACGATTTTTGGTATCGGCGGCATTTGGGATCCTGCTAGCAAAATGGGTTTAGCTAAAAACAGCGAAGATTTTGGACAAACCCTAGGCTACTATGGCGTCCCCAGCGGCCCTTATCTGATGCTACCGCTACTGGGCCCATCAAACGTGCGCGACACCAGTGGTATCGTTGCTGATTACACGCTAGATTTCACCGTCAATTGGCTAAATGTCGCCAAAGAAAGTGAGCGTCATCCGGAAATTTTTGCTCTGAAAATTGTTGACCAACGCTATATCACTAAACTGCGCTATGGCCAAATGAACTCACCTTTTGAATATGAAAAGATTCGTTACGCTTACACTAAATCACGTGAACTGAAGATTGCTGAATAACCGAATCAATCTACTCAGATCAGGTGTTTCCTGCAGCGCCTGATCTGCTCTGTCGATGTTATTACTGAATTACGCTGCATGCTGTACGCCGCAATGAAGCCTTGGCCCCTCGATCAAAACAGCCAGGCTTCATCAACAGCGCTGCGCCCGAATCACCCGAGAAAGGCGTGTTGAGAGAAAAGTAGTATGAACCAATACACCATCTGCACTTATGTTCAATACCTTGCAGAGCATTGCGTAGGATTGTGCTTGCCGTGCGGCAAACGGCAAAGAGAGGCAGTTAGTCAGTTAGCTTCAAAAAAACGCCGCACTGGACCAAATGAACGACGATAGATTGGAGTTGGGCCTAACTCTTGCAAAGCTTTGAGGTGGGCTGGGGTTGGATAGCCCTTGTGCTTGGCAATACCATAACCGGGATATTGTGCATCGAGTACAGCCATTTCGCGATCACGGCTGACTTTGGCTAAAATCGAAGCAGCCGAGATTTCTGCAATCAAACCATCACCCTGCACCACCGCCTCAGCCGCCATGCTCAACTGTGGGCAACGATTACCATCAATTAAGGCTAAGTCAGGGCGAATCGACAAACCTTCGACTGCGCGCTGCATGGCTAGCATGGTCGCCTGTAAGATATTCAAACGATCAATTTCTTCAACTTCAGCACGGCCAATTGACCAAGCTAACGCTTTCTCTTGAATTTCAACAAATAACGCTTCACGTTTTTTCTCTGTGAGCTTCTTTGAATCATTTAAGCCTGCAATCGGACGCAGCGGATCAAGAATCACCGCAGCAGTGACCACAGGTCCACATAAGGGTCCGCGCCCGACTTCATCCACACCGGCAACAAGCTTGCCAACACAGGATTGCTTAAGTAGATCTAACTGCATCAACTGCGTCCTAGTAACTGTAAAACACCCTGTGCAGCGCGCTCAGAGGCATCACAGCGTAAAGACTCATGCAACTGAGCAAAGCGTTGGGTTTGTTGCGAGCCGTCACGCAATTGCTCTAAGACCGCCTGACCTAACGCTTCAGGTGTCGCAGCCTCTTGAATAAATTCAGGCACTAACATCTCCGCCGCCAATAAGTTAGGCAGTGAGATATAAGGACTTTTCACCATCTTTTTTAACAGCCAATGGCTTAACGGCGCTAACTTGTACGCAACCACCATCGGCTTTTTGAACAACATAGCTTCAAGGGTCGCTGTACCTGAAGCAATTAAGACCGCATCACAGGCTTGTAATGCTGTTTGCGATTGCCCGTCAAGAATCTCAATCGGCAGATTAGGCATCGGCGCTAAAATCGCCTCAAGCTGTTGACGACGCGCTTGATTGGCGGCAGGAATAATAAAGCGCAAATGCGGCTTTTCAGATAGCAAATAGCGTGCAGTATCAACAAACAACGCACCTAATTTAGCCACTTCACCACCACGACTGCCCGGCAACAAGGCCACCACTTGCGCATCGGCGGGCAAACTTAAACGCTCGCGTGCCGGCAACGTATCATTATCCATAGCAACGCTGTCGGCTAATGGGTGTCCGACAAAGAGCACTGGCACTTGATGTTTTTGATAAAACTGTGCCTCAAAGGGCAGTAAAGTTAACATCAAATCACAACCTTGGCGGATTTTAAACACACGCTTTTGTCGCCATGCCCACACGGAAGGGCTGACGTAATGCACGGTTTTAATCCCAGCCTCACGTAATTGCAATTCGATGTTTAAATTAAAATCCGGCGCATCAATACCAATAAAAACATCAGGCCGCTGCTGTTTTAAAGTAGCGATTAAACGTTTACGGCGTGATAACAGTTCAGGCAAACGACCGACTACTTCGACCAAGCCCATAATGGATAGACGTTCCATCGGAAAATAAGACGCTAAGCCTTGCGCTTCCATCAAAGGACCACCGACACCAATAAACTCAACGTGAGGACAGTGGCGATGTAAAGCCTGCATCAAACCCGCACCCAAGATATCGCCGGATGCTTCACCTGCTACCAAAGCGATTTTTAAAGGCTGCGGCAACGACTCAGTCATTAGCGGGTAATACCCCGTGAAGAGTTGCGAATAGACTGACAAAACAACGCCACTTCTGGATACTCTGCTTCACCCTCAGTCAATGCTTGCAAAGCCTCATCAACCGTTAAACCTTGGCGATAAACTGTTTTATAAGCTCGTCGTAATACTTGAATGGTTTCCTCAGAGAAACCGCGGCGACGCATGCCCTCAAAGTTCATACTGCGTGCTTCAGCAGGGTTACCAGCAGCAGTGATAAAGGCCGGTATATCTTTACCTACAGCAGTGCCCATCGCAGTAAAGCTATGAGCACCGATATGACAATACTGATGGACCAAGGTGTAGCCGGACAAAATGGCCCAGTCATCGATGTGCACATGCCCTGCTAACGCGGTGTTATTGACCAAAATACAGTGGTTAGCAATCACACTGTCATGACCAATATGAGCATAAGCCATAATCAAATTATGATTGCCAATCGTTGTTTCGGAGCGATCTTGCACAGTACCACGGTGAATAGTGACACCTTCACGGATCACGTTATGATCGCCAATCACTAAGCGCGTGGCTTCACCTTGATACTTTAAATCTGGGGTGTCTTCACCGACCGAGGAAAACTGATAAATATGGTTATTACAGCCTATTCGAGTTGGGCCTTTAATCACCACATGCGATGCAATGATTGATCCTGCGCCAATTTCAACCTCCGGACCAATAATCGTCCAGGGACCGACAGTCACATCATCCGCAAGCTTAGCCGACGGATCAATAATGGCACTAGGATCAATTAAACTCATATTTTTCGTTCCGCACAAATAATTTCAGCCGAACATACGATGACATCACCAACACTGGCTTGGCAATTGAACTTCCAGATACCACGTTTAGCACTGATAAAGCTCGCCCGTAAATCGAGGCGATCACCTGGTACGACTGGCTGACGGAAACGCAACTTATCAGAACCCACAAAGTAATACAGAGTGCCATCATCCGGCGAGGCATTCATCATCTTAAAGCCCAGCACGCCAGCTGCTTGCGCCATAGCTTCAATAATCAGCACACCCGGCATAATCGGATACTGTGGAAAGTGGCCGTTAAAAAAAGGCTCGTTGATGCTCACATTCTTATAAGCACTGATCGTCTTCTGCTCTAAATCAATAGCAGATACGCGATCCACTAATAAAAAAGGATAGCGGTGCGGAAGCAATTGACGAATTTCATTAATGTCCATCATATATAAAAGCCTTGATCAAATAAGTGTGGCTGTGAATACCATATGCACAAACCTACCACCTGTAACTGAACGGCACTTAATGCGCTAAATTAAAGCTGATTAGCTAAAAAGGTCGATAAAGAATCAGATGATATAACCATATCAGAGGTCACTTCTGACTATGTTTTTCTAATGTGCGAACACGTTTAGCTAAGCCATCTAATTGACGGAAGCGTACTGCATTTTTCTTCCAGTCAGCAGCCGGCTGCATAGCTGTACCCGAAGAATAGGCACCCGGTTCGCTAATTGAATGCGTCACCATGGTCATCCCAGTAATAAATACGCCATCACAAATTTCGATATGCCCGACTAACCCCACACCACCGGCCAACATGCAGTTACGACCGATTTTTGCACTACCAGAAATACCTACACAAGCGGCAATGGCTGTGTGATCACCAATTTGCACGTTATGAGCAATTTGGATCTGGTTATCTAATTTAACCCCGTTACCAATTAAGGTATCCGAGAGAGCACCACGGTCAATGGTAGTATTGGCACCGATTTCAACGTCATTACCAATGGTTACACCACCGATTTGCGCAATTTTATGCCAAACACCTTGATGATTAGCAAAGCCAAAGCCTTCACCACCAATCACTGCACCGGATTGAATCACCACGCGCGCACCAACGGTGACATCATGATATAGCGTGACACGTGGCAACAATCGACCACCTTCGGCAATACTGCTGCGTGCACCGATAAAACACTGCGCACCAATCACCACATCAGCAGCAACCACGGCATGCTCTTCAATCACCACACCCGGACCAATACAGGCTGTCGAGTCGATTAAAGCGCTTTCCGCAATCACTGCACTGGGATGAATCCCCACAGGCTGCTTCGGCGTGCGATCAAAATAATGCGACAGCTTGGCATAGGCCAAATACGGATCCGCCACCACTAAACAGTTACCTGAATAGTCCGCAGCATCACCGCTCGATAATAGCATCGCACCCGCCTGTGTATGCTCAAGCTGTTTACGGTAGTGGGCGTTAGCTAGAAAGCTTAACTGATCGATTGTGGCATCCTGTAAAGTCGCCAAACCGAAAATAGTTTTCTGCCCATCACCGCGCAGCTCAGCGCCGAGGGTCTCGGCTAACTGAGCTAGAGTATATTGTAATGGCATCATATCAACGCAACTGATTCATGCGCTCAATAACACGCAGCGTAATATCATACTGCGGTTTGACATCTACCACTGCGCCACGCTCAAGAACCAAATCGTAGTTACCCGTTTTCAGGACTTCTTCAACGGCTTTATCCAGTTTTGGCTTAAGCTTTTCCAGCATTTCACGATCGGCTAAAGCTTTAGCTTCATTTAAATCTTTAGACTGGCTCTGAAAATCACGTGCTTTTTGCTTAAACTCAAGCTCTAAACGCTCAAGTTCAGCCTGCTGCAAGCGCTCACCATCTTTCATCAAACGATCTTGAATACGCTTGGCATCACTTTCTAAGGTTTTCAACTTAGAAAGTTGTGGCCCAAATTTCTTCTCGGCATCGACAGCGTATTTCTTCGCCGCATCAGATTCTAATAACGCCATTTGATAGTTCAAAATAGCAATTTTCATTTCTGCAAAGACAGGACCACTTATTAAAGCAGTTGTCAGTAAAACAAGTTGAGTCAACTTACGCACGATGCACTCCTAAAAAATGCTGTTATTAATAGATTTGAAGCTACATTAGAATGTTTGACCCAGCGAGAACTGGAACACTTGAGTATCAGCATTGTCTGGCTTTTTCACTGGTACACCTAAACTAAAACTTAACGGTCCTAGCGCAGTGATCCATGTTAAACCAACACCCACCGAACTGGCTAAGTTATCGTACTTAATACCACAACCTGACTCATTACGATTTTTCTGTGCAGAACTACAGTGGGTGTCAAAGACATTACCGACATCCCAAAATAGAACAGTACGTAGTGAACGCTGATCTTTAACAAACGGCATTGGGAAAAGTAACTCCGCACCACCTTGAATCAAAATATTACCACCAAAAGGCAGGTTATCTTGATCATAGTCATTCGGATTAGGCGTACTACGTGGCCCTAAGCTGCTGTCTTTAAATCCTCGTACCGAGTTAAAACCACCCGCATAATAATGCTCGTAGAATGGCAACTCAGACGTTGAACCATAACTTTCCGCATAACCAAGATCAGTATGGAAACGTAACGTGTAATTCGTGGTTAACGGTTGGAAAATTTGTGCACGGTAATCTAAACGATAAAACGATAGATCACTGCCAGGCACTGTAGTTTCCAAAGTCAGGCTTTGTGAATGACCACGAGTCGCCATCAGACCGCGATTGAGTGTTGATTCAGACCAACCGGCAGAGGCTTTAAAGTTAGTGTAATTTTTGCCTTCTTTGTCAATAAAATCAATGATTTCACCAACAGTATAACTCCCTGTTTTCAGCTTATCTTGCTGAGCACTCAGTCCAAAGTTCAAACGTGCAGTTTCACTGATTGGATAACCAATATTAACACCACCGCCTAAGCTATCCACTGAGTAGCTGGAGACATCAACATCGAGCTTGTCGTAATCGGTCGAACGGTAGAAACCGTTATAGCCCAAACTCACGCCATCGACTGTCCAGTACGGATCAACAAAGCTAAAGTTGTAGTTACTTTGATATTCACTACGCGTTAAACCTAAACTAACTTTATTACCGGTACCTAAAAAGTTACTTTGACTGATGGATCCACCAAGAATCAAACCGGCGTTTTGCGCAAAACCAACGCTCGCAGTGATCGAACCTGATGGCTGCTCCTCAACACTGTAATTAACATCAATTTGATCGTCAGTACCAGGTACTTGCGGTGTTTCAACGTTGACTTCTTTGAAATAACCTAAGCGCTCTAAACGAGTTTTAGACTGATCAATTAAGTACGTTGAAGCCCAACCGCCTTCCATTTGTCGCATTTCACGACGCAGGACCTGATCGGTAGTTTTAGTGTTACCGCGGAAGTTTACTCGGTTCACATAAGAACGTTTGCCCGGGTCAACCACATAGGTCAAAGACACCGTATTGTCTTCATCGTGGGTTTGCGGCATACCATTGACGTTAGCAAAGGTATAGCCGTCATTACCTAAACGACGGGTTATCAGTTCAGACGTGGTAGTCATCACTTTACGTGAGAACACCTGTCCTTCACGAGACAAGATCAACGCTTTAACTTCTGCCTCTGGGACTTTCAAGTCGCCTGAAAGGCTCACATCACGAATGGTGTACTGCTGACCTTCATCAACGTTAACCGTAATATAAACATGCTTTTTATCGGGTGTAATCGACACTTGCGTTGAGGTGATATCCATATTGATATAACCACGGTCAAAGTAATGCGAACGTAAACGTTCTAAGTCACCTGATAGTTTTTCCCGCGCATATTTATCATCATTGCGGAAAAAGGACAGCCAGTTTTTGGTTTTCAACTCAAACAAGTCGATTAAATCTTGATCTTTAAAGACTTTATTGCCGACCACGTTAATATGCTGAATCGAGGCAACTGAGCCCTCGTTGACATTAATTTTCAACGCGACACGATTGCGTGGCTGCGGAATCACTTCCGCTTCAATGTTCGCTGAATAGCGACCTTGAGCAACGTACTGACGTTGCAGTTCATTACGCACACCTTCTAGCGTGGCTTGTTGGAAAATCTCGCCTTCAGCCAAACCCGATTGTTTTAAACCCTTGAGTAAATCATCTTTACTGATGGCTTTATTACCTTCAATTTCTAAACTAGAAATTGAAGGACGCTCAAGCAAGGTAATAATCAACACATCGCCATCGCGACTCAGTTGGATATCTTCAAAAAAACCTGTTTTAAAGAGCGAACGGGTTGCTTCAGCCAACTGCCGTTCATCCACAGATTCGCCAACGTTTAATGGTAAAGCACCAAAGACACTGCCAGCAGATACGCGCTGTAAACCGTTAACACGGATATCAGAGACAGTGAAGGGTGCAGCCTGAGCTTCAGACATTATAAGCGCGGATATTACCGCAGGTAGCAGCAGACGTTTCATGCAAACCTTTCTTTTCAACGATATATATAAAACCCGCTGCGCTGCAGCGAATCACTATTTTTACAAACGCGCTAAATCATTAAATACCGCAAGCAGCATCACGCCAACCACTAAAGCGATACCGATCTGCATGCCATAACCTTGCACACGTTCCGACAAAGGTCGTCCGCGTACCCACTCAACGAAGTAAAATAACAGATGTCCGCCGTCAAGCACAGGAATTGGCAATAAATTCAATACGCCTAAGCTGATACTCAAATAAGCCATAAAGTTCAAAAAGCTTCTTAAGCCACTTTCAGCCGAAGCACCGGCCACTTTAGCAATGCTTATCGGCCCACTCAAGTTTTTTACTGAGAGTTCACCAAATAGCATCTTTTTTAGCGAGCTAAAAGTTAAAGCGCTCATAGTCCAAGTACGCTGCGCACCAGCTAGGACAGCGTCAACAGGGCCAAAACGCACCTCGCGCAGCATATCTGCAGGCCATTCACCGCCGGCCACGCCGACACCTAAATAACCACGTTTGCTCTCATCAGCACCTTGCGCAGTCAGGCCTACGCGCACATCAGATAACTGACCCGCACGCTCAATACTCAGCTGCACCTCGGTATCAGGACGCGCTTGTACATAGTTAACGACTGCTTGCCACTCATTGACCGCTTGGCCATCAATGGCAATAATTTTATCTTGTAACTGTAAACCAGCGTATTGCGCAGGCCCTTCAGGATCGAGTTGCGCCACCACTGCAGTCGCCTGCGGACGCCAAGGCTGAATCCCTAATTCATCGATTGGATTAGGTGCTTCGGCGCCATACAGCCATTTGTCTAAAGTAACACTGTACGTATTAGTAACAGAGTTAGCGTCGGTTTGCGCTTCAATCAGCACAGTACCACTGTCGCCAACGCGCTGGATCAGCTGTAAATTGACATCAGCCCAACCGCTTACATCATGACCATCGACCGCAATAATTTCTTGCCCGCTGAGCAAGCCTGCCCGCTCCGCCAACCCACCCACTACGACTTCGCCAATCACTGGCTTAACCTGCTGATTGCCGAGCATAGCAAGGCACCAAAACAGGACAAAGGCTAGTGCAAAGTTAGCCACGGGACCTGCTGCGACAATCGCAATGCGCTGCCCAACCGTTTTACGATTAAAAGACTGACTTTGCTCTGCTTCAGAAACGGGCGTTTCACGCTCATCGAGCATTTTGACATAACCACCCAACGGAATCAGAGCAATGACAAACTCTGTACCATGGCGATCATGCCAGCGCAGTAACGGTGTGCCAAAGCCAATAGAGAATCGTAGCACCTTAACGCCACAACGCCGCGCTACCCAAAAATGGCCATATTCATGAATAGTGACCAATACACCAAGCGCGACCAAGGTGCCAATTAACATGTACAAACCACTCATGCTCTTACACCTGCACTGATCGACTGTTTACTTAACCAAGCATTAGCGTTTTGACGTGCTTGCTGATCCATTTCTACCACACCTTCAAGGCTATCAACTTGACTACCCCGTTCTAAACCCAGCACATCCTCAATCAACTGAGGAATCTGTGTAAAGCGAATACGCTCTTGTAAAAAAGCAGCCACAGCCACCTCATTCGCAGCATTGAGCACAATAGGCGCACTACCCCCTGCCTGCGCGGCTGCTATAGCTAAGCGCAAACAGGCAAACCGCTCAAAGTCTGGAGCGATAAAATCCATCCGCGCCAAAGCACATAAGTCCAGCGGTGCAACACCTGAGGCAATGCGCTCCGGCCAAGCCATAGCATGGGCAATAGGGGTACGCATATCAGGATTACCTAATTGTGCTAACACCGAACCATCGACATAATCCACCAACGAATGAATCACACTCTGTGGATGGATCACCACTTCAATTTGATCGGGGCGCGCGGCAAATAACCAACAAGCCTCAATCAACTCTAAACCTTTATTCATCATAGTGGCGGAGTCAACGGAAATCTTTTGCCCCATCGACCAATTCGGATGTGCGCAGGCTTGCGCCGGCGTCACCCGCTCCAGCTCTGCATAGCTGCTGTTGCGAAAAGGTCCACCTGACGCGGTTAACAATATTCGGCGTACACCGACCGGCGCCAAACCCTCTGCATAGTTGCAAGGCAGGCACTGAAAAATCGCATTGTGCTCACTATCAATTGGCAATAACTGCGCCCCATGCTCACGCACAGCGCGCATAAACAGTGCGCCAGACATGACCAAGGCTTCTTTATTAGCCAGCAGGATTTTTTTACCTCCACACACCGCAGCCATAGTTGACTCTAGACCGGCTGCGCCGACAATCGCCGCCATCACAGCATCAACCTCAGGGTGCGCTGCTACCTCACACAAGCCCTGCGGCCCAGCCAACACATCGGTCGCAACACCGGCTGCGCGCAAATCACTCTGCAGGCGCTGCGCATCAGCTGTATCAGCGACCACAGCAAAGCGCGGACGGTATTCTAAACATAAGGCTTTTAATTTATTGATGCTGGTATGCGCCGTCAGTGCAAAAACCTGATACCGCTCTGGGTGCCGACTGATAACGTCAAGTGTACTGCTACCAATCGAACCTGTAGCACCTAAAACAGTCACCTGCTGAAGCTGTGGCAGCGCGCGATTCAAGATAATATCCAACCTGTTAATAGCAGCAATAAGGCAAATATAGGCGCAGCGGCTGTGAGACTATCAATGCGATCTAAAACCCCGCCATGACCGGGTAATAATTGGCTGCTGTCTTTAATCCCCACCTGTCGCTTAAACATACTTTCGGTAAGATCACCCACCACAGAAAACAGTACCACGACAGCAGCCCCGAGCAGGACGAAGGCAAATTGACTGGCAGCAACCTGAAAATACACGGCTAAACCGGTAGCAATACACAGACTGGTTAGCAATCCACCAAACAGTCCTGCCCAACTTTTACCGGGACTGACTCGTGGTGCCAGCTTACGTTTACCAAAAGCACGACCGAAGAAATACGCACCAATATCAGCGCCCCAAACCAATAACATTAGGCTTAAAATGAGCTTATTGCCTTGCGGCAAGGTCTTTAAAACCAATAATCCTAAACCTGCAGGGACAAGGATAAGCAAACCCATAAAACGCTTACCAAGATTGCCACCCCAGAAGCCAATGCTACGCGGGAAGGTTATCACCATCACAATAGCCAGCAGCCACCAGACCGCAGCAAGATAAAGCAGCGGCAATAACAGCGCGCTCAGGTTGCTCAGCAACACCAAAGTAAAAGCCACCAGCACCGCATAAGCAACACACTGTCCTTGCGTATGGTAGCCCGCTAGACGCGCCCACTCCCAACCAGCCAGGCCAACGATAACAGTGATAAAAGCTAAAAAAGCGTAACCTTCAAGCTGAAAAAAACCAAACAGCGCTAAAGGTACTAACCATAAGGCGGTTATTATTCGTTGTTTGAGCATATTGTGCGTCCCTCAGCCATCACTTGTTCACAGGTTTTGCCAAAACGGCGCTGTCGTGAAGAAAACTCAGCTAACGCATCGCGCATCGCTTGATGCTTAAAATCGGGCCAAAATAAGCTTGAAAAATACAACTCACTATATGCCAACTGCCACAGTAAAAAATTACTGATACGATGCTCACCGCCAGTACGTATGCACAAATCTGGGGGCGGTTGCGACGCTGTGCTTAAGCATCCTTGCAAATGCTCGGCGGTAATATTATCGGGTTCTAACTGCCCGTCACGCACAGAGCGTGCCAACTGCTGGGCAGCCTGAACAATATCCCACTGGCCACCATAGTTAGCAGCGATCTGTAAGAGAAATTTAGAATGATGCGCGGTGCGCTGTTCAGCTGCATGCATGGCTGCCTGCAACTCAGGATGAAAACGCGAACGATCACCAATAATGCTTAAGCGAATGCCATTTTTATCGAGTTTTTTCGCTTCGCGGCGTAATGCCGCAAGGAACAACTCCATTAAAGCACCCACTTCAGAAGCAGGACGCTGCCAATTCTCACTGGAGAAAGCAAACAGCGTCAATACTTCTACACCAGCTTCAGCGCACACTTCAATCACTGCACGAACAGCATCAACACCCGCTTTATGCCCAGCAACACCTGGCAAAAAGCGTTTCTTTGCCCAGCGATTATTGCCATCCATGATAATCGCCACATGGCGAGGAACAACACTTGGGGCATCCTGCATTGCTTTGTTCATTAACGCAGCCTCTGTATCACACTGCCATTAAATCGGTTTCTTTTGTTGCTAACAGCTTATCGACTTCTTCAACAGCGTGGTCGGTGACTTTTTGCACATCATCCGCTGCACGACGCTCTTCGTCTTCACTGATTTCTTTATCTTTTACTAAATCTTTTAACTGTGCCAATGCATCACGACGGATATTACGGATGGCAACTCGGGCGTTTTCTGATTCTTGGCGTGCTTGCTTAGTGTAGCCTTTGCGGGTTTCTTCAGTCAGCGCCGGCATCGGCACACGAATAGTGGTACCAGAAGTCGCTGGATTCAGACCTAAATCAGCCACTAAAATAGCTTTTTCAACGGCTTGAATCATGCCTTTATCAAACACTGACAAAGCCAATGTGCGCGAGTCCTCCACGATCACGTTAGCGACTTGACGCAACGGCGTATCACTGCCGTAGTACGACACCATCACTGTATCTAAAATGCCAGGATGCGCACGACCGGTACGAATTTTTGCAAAGGCAGTCTGTAAAGACTCTACAGACTTGTGCATACGTGCCTGTGCATCTTTTTTAATCTCATTGATCATCGCTTATTTTCCTCGATCAAGGTGCCTTCAGCGCCACCTAAAATAACATTTAAGAGTGCGCCGGGCTTATTCATATTAAAAACGCGTAACGGCATATTATGGTCACGACACAAACAAATAGCCGTCAAGTCCATCACTTCTAACTTACGATCCAACACTTCGTCATACGTTAAATATTCGAACTTTTCTGCATTAGGGTCTTTAAAAGGATCAGCAGTATATACGCCATCTACTTTTGTTGCCTTAAGAACTACATCAGCGCTGATTTCAATACCGCGTAAGCAACCTGCAGAGTCAGTGGTAAAGAATGGATTACCGGTACCGGCTGAGAAAATCACCACCTCGCCTTTCTTTAAATGGCCGACAGCTTTACGGCGGTCATAGTGATCGGTCACACCGACCATAGAAATGGCAGACATCACTAACGCAGGAATATTAGAGCGTTCTAAGGCATCACGCATGGCCAAGGAGTTCATCACCGTCGCGAGCATGCCCATATGGTCGCCAGTCACACGATCCATGCCTGCCGCAGACAATGCTGCACCGCGGAACAAATTACCGCCACCGATCACCAGACCCACCTGCACACCGATACCAATCAACTGGCCGATCTCTAAGGCCATGCGATCGAGCACTTTAGGATCGATACCAAACTCTTCGGTCCCCATTAGGGCCTCACCACTGAGTTTCAGTAAAATTCGCTTATAGCGCGGTTGGCGTCCACCGACTTGTTGGGCCATGTTCTCGATCTCCTGCTGATATTATTTAACCACTGTGGCGCAATCTGACCACAATTAAGGCAAACAGTGCTGTTTATTCTTCATTATGCTACAAGACAGTACTGCAAAGCACAGTGTCTTTTTATAAAAAAGGCCGCGCGCGATTGCGGGCAGCCTTTTTATAGATCTAAGCGAGCGCTTATTTTTTCGAAGCAGCAACCTGAGCAGCAACTTCAGCAGCGAAGTCAACTTCTTCGCCACGATCGATACCTTCGCCCACTTCAAAACGAACAAAAGAAACGATGGTAGCACCGGCTTGTTGCGCCAGTTTACCAACAGTTACTTCTGGGTTTTTAACGAACGGCTGCTCAATCAAGCTGGCTTCAGCCAAGAACTTCTTGATACGTCCAGCAATCATATTTTCAACGATATTGTCTGGCTTGCCTTTGATCTTCTCTTCGTTCAGCGCTAAGAAGATTTCTTTTTCTTTAGCGACTGCTTCGTCAGATACTTGGGTTGGATCCAAGAACTGCGGGCTGCTTGCAGCAACGTGCATCGCGATATCTTTCGCTAGTTCAGCATTGCCGCCAGTCAAAGCAACAACAACACCGATACGGTTACCGTGCAAGTAAGCACCCAATACATCACCTTCAACACGCGTCAAACGACGGATATTGACGTTCTCACCACATTTAGCAACCAACACTTCGCGTGCAGGCTCTTGCGCAGCAATTAACGCAGCAACATCTAAGTTTTTATTAGCAAAAGCAACGTCTAAACTGCTTGCAACAAAGCCTTTAAAGTCATCTTGTAATGCTAAGAAGTCAGTTTGTGAGTTCACTTCAATGATCGCAGCGCTTTTGTTGTCGTCGGCTACTTTAACAGCAATAGAACCTTCAGCAGCAATGTTACCGGCTTTCTTTGCAGCTTTAATTGAACCAGCAGCGCGCATATCATCAATGGCTTTTTCAATATCGCCACCAGAAACTTCCAGTGCTTTTTTGCAATCCATCATGCCCTGGCCAGTACGCTCACGCAGTTCTTTTACCATAGCAGCAGTGATCTGAGTCATCTTCACAATCCTCTTTAATTCAGTCTATACAGCAGTTGCAAACTGCCTCTTAAATCTGGCAAAAAGGGGGCTTAGTTAGCCCCCTTTTTGTGTCACTGGTGGACGTGCGGAGCCTTAGCCCTCAACCACTTCCACAAATTCTTCAGCGGTCGTTGCAGTACCTTGACGGGCACGCAAAACGCAGTCAGCTGCTGTACCGAGGTACAGTTGTACGGCACGGATTGCGTCATCGTTACCTGGGATGATGTAATCAACACCATCTGGGCTGCTGTTAGTATCAACAACACCAATCACCGGAATGCCCAGCTTGTTAGCTTCGCTAATGGCAATACGCTCGTGATCAACGTCGATAACGAACATTGCATCAGGCAAACCGCCCATGTTTTTAATACCACCGATGCTGCGCTCAAGTTTTTCTAAATCACGAGTACGCATCAAAGCTTCTTTTTTAGTCAGCTTTTCAAAAGTACCGTCTTCTGCTTGAATTTCTAACTCACGCAGACGCTTGATTGACTCACGGATGGTTTTGTAGTTGGTCAACATACCACCTAACCAGCGGTGGTTAACGTAAGGCATGTTGCAACGTGCTGCTTGCTCAGCGATGATTTTGCTGGCAGAACGCTTAGTACCAACGAACAGAATTTTGTTTTTGCCAGTCGCTAACTTTTCAATAAAAGTCATAGCGTCATTAAACATTGGCAAAGTTTTTTCTAAGTTCACAATGTGAATCTTGTTGCGCGCACCAAAAATGTACTTACCCATTTTTGGATTCCAGTAGCGAGTTTGGTGTCCGAAGTGCACACCAGCTTTTAACATTTCGCGCATAGTGACTTGTTCAGTCATGATCATTCCTAAATAATAAAAAGGGTTAGGCCTCCACATATCCCGACTTTCAACCCGAAGGCACCCAGAAACTCGTGTCGATATGTGTGTGGATTTTAAAGCTTACTCGAACAAATCAAGTAAAGCGGCGCGTTTTATACCATATAACCAGAATTTAACCAAGCTCAAAGCTAAACTCTTTGCGTCTAACACTGCTGCAGTGCACTGACAAGACTCGCATATGGCATGCGCTTGCTTTATTATTCCAACATGCTTACTGATCCTTTTCAGCGTTTAGGGCTCGACCGTGAAATATTAACCGTCAGCCAACTCAATCAACGCGCACGTTTACTGCTTGAAGATGTGTTCCCGCAAGTCTGGGTTGAAGGCGAACTGTCTAATATTGCCAAACCGGCATCAGGACACGTGTATTTCACATTAAAAGACCACAATGCCCAAGTACGCTGCGCTATCTTCCGCCAGCAAGCCAGCCGTGTTCGCGAGCTATTGCGTGACGGTTTATTGGTACGAGTACGCGGGCGAGTCTCTCTTTATGAGGGTCGTGGCGATTATCAAATGATTCTCGACAGTGTTGAAGCCGCTGGCGATGGTGCGCTGCGCTTAGCTTTTGAAGCACTGAAAGCAGCACTGCAAACTGAAGGCTTATTTGCTCAAGAGCGCAAACGTGCCCTTCCTAAGTACCCGCAGCGGGTTGGCGTCATCACCTCGCCATCAGGTGCGGTACTGCATGATATTGTCAGCGTTTTCGCTAGGCGCGCTCCTCACGTACAGCTGACTTTAATCCCCACCGCAGTACAAGGCCGTGAAGCCACAGCACAAATTGTTAACGCCTTAGCTCTAGCCGAACGCGCACACTATGATGCTATTATTTTGGCTCGCGGCGGCGGCTCCTTAGAAGATCTTTGGTGCTTTAATGAGGAAGCAGTGGCTCGTGCTATTGCCGCATGCCAAACCCCAATTATCAGCGCTGTCGGCCATGAAACCGATGTCTCGATCAGTGATTTTGTTGCCGATCTACGTGCGCCTACCCCTTCGGCCGCTGCTGAGTTATTAGCGCCAGATCGCAGTGAGTTGCTTAACCATTTGCGCAGTACTGAACGTCGTTTAGCGCTACGAATCAATGAAGCGCTTAACCGCTCACGTATCCAACTGCAACACTTGCGCCAGCGCTTACGTCATCCACGCGAGCGCTTAGAGCAACATCATCAGCGCTTGGATGACTTAAGCCTACGCATGCAGCGCGCTATACAAGCCAACTTACAGCAACAGCAAAAAAGCTTTAGTCATTTGCAGTCACGCTTATCAGTGCAGCATCCTCAAGACGCTTTATCTGCTCAGCAGCAACTGCTTAATACACTGCAGCAACGTTTAGTTCGTGCCAGCCAACTGAGCCTTCAGCAAGCACAACAGCGCCTGCATACGCTGCTACAAACCCTACATCTAGTCAGCCCTCTAGCGACGCTCGAGCGCGGTTACAGCATTCTCACGACAGACGATCAGCAGCAGATCATTCGTAGCGTGCAATCTGTACAACCTGCACAAACCCTGCAAGCTCGTGTAGCCGATGGCTATTTAACCCTGCAAGTGCAGTCGATAACCCCTTCAGCGTGATCGCTAAGGTCACCACAGCTCTGCTATGCCTTAGCTTTAATCTTAGGCGCCGAGTTTTAGAATTATTTAGGAGTGCAATATGCAAGAAGATATGACGGCGTGGCTGGATGTACTTAACCAGCATCCACAACTACAAACTTTGGTTGCCTTGCTTGCGCTGATTACTGTGGCCGTTCTAGCCAACTGGCTGGTTAAACATATTTTAGTTCGCGGCTTTTATAATCTCCTGGGTCGCATCGGCGGCGCCCATAACAACGATTTCGGTGTGGTTAAGCGTCTCTCTAATATCGTCCCAGCCTTAATTATCACCTCCAGCGTAGGATTAGTTCCGGGTTTGCCTGAAGCGGTCATCACAGTCATTAAAAACGTCGCCGGCGGTTTTATTATTTTGACCATTGCTTTAGCTTTGGGCGCTATTTTAGAAATCATTAATATGCTGTATATGCGCCGCAAAAATGCGCATTTAAAGCCGATTAAAGGCTATCTACAAGTTATTAAAATTATTATTTATGCTATTGCTAGCATCTTAATTGTCGCCACTTTAATTGACCGTTCACCGCTCATTCTGCTCTCTGGGTTAGGAGCGATGGCTGCGGTACTGATGTTAATTTTCCAAGACACCCTACTGTCCTTGGTCGCTAGCGTACAGATTTCCTCAGGCGATATGATCCGTGTCGGCGACTGGATTGAAATGCCACAACTCAACGCCGACGGTGACGTAATCGATATCGCCCTGCATACGGTTCGCATACAAAACTGGGATAAAACCATCACCACCATTCCCACCAAACGTTTTATCAGTGATTCATTTAAGA
Source organism: Denitrificimonas caeni (assembly GCF_905120345.1). GTDB lineage: Bacteria > Pseudomonadota > Gammaproteobacteria > Pseudomonadales > Pseudomonadaceae > Denitrificimonas > Denitrificimonas caeni_A. The sequence continues at coordinate 153,035 of NZ_CAJHOA010000006.1, forward strand.
ACTGGCGCGGTATGCAAGAAAGCGGTGGTCGCCGGATTAAACGCAGTTTATTTCTGGACCAACAAAGTATTCACTTTCTCACCCAGCAAGAGCTCGAGCACTTGAAGCGCTTTAACTTACTGACAGGCTATTTTGATGACAAAATCAACGAACTTAACCGATGGAATGAACGCCATGTTAAATCCAGCAGCGGCGATACGCTAGACTCACGCAAGCTGACTAATATCGGTACCTTCCGCGCCTATGTTGAGCGTTACCTGCGCAACCATCCGGGCATCCACCAAAATGGAATGACCTTAATGGTGCGCCAACTCAGTCCCACCTCAGAAGGTTTACCGCTGGAAGTATATTGCTTTACCACCAGCACCGCTTGGACGGTATATGAAGGTGTTCAATCTGATATTTTTGATCACCTGTTAGCTATTGCGCCTGAATTCAACCTGCGCGTCTACCAAGCCCCCAGTGGTTCCGATATGCGCGCTCTTGGCATACAACTGGCTGCCGACACGCATCACGATTAAGTCACGCAAGCAATCTGCCAAGGACGGCACGGCAGACAAAAAAACAGGTACACTGCCTGCATTAATAGACTGTTTATGTGATCAAGGAGCAACGCGATGGGCTTACCTCGTTTAATCTTACTGGCCATCGTTATTGGCGGCGGTATTTGGCTGTGGCGGCGCTTTAATAGTCGCAAAATAACACCCACACAGTCCATGCAAAGTCAGAGCATGGTGCGCTGCGCACATTGTCATGTGCATTTACCGCAGAATCGCGCTATACAAAAAAACCAGCAATGGTATTGCAGTGTTGAGCACCTTCAACACGGTCCTCAAACCGGTGACTAAACACCATCTTGCTGTCTCTGGGCAACAAGGGCAGCGCATCTTGCGCCTCTACCATTTCTATCGCTTATTAATTGGCCTTGCTTTAGTACTGCTGGTCTCTAGTGATTTAGATGGACATTTACTCGATATCACCCATACCCAGCTGTTTTATTATGGCAGCTGGGTTTACTTAATTTTAAATATTATAGCTATCGCCAGCATGCACCGCACTGACCACTTACTACCAGTGTTTAGTCTGGCTTTATTTGATGTCGCGCAACTCAGTTTATTGTTCTACGCAGCGGGTGGTACACCCAGCGGGATTGGTAACCTCATCATTGTCGCGGTGGCAGTCGCCAATATTTTGTTGCGCGGCCGTATTGGTATTTTAATTGCTGCAGTCGCAGCGACTGGTATTATTTATCTGACATTTTATTTAAGCATCTCCCATACCGCAGCCAGTAACCAATATATGCAGGCAGGTATTTTAGGGTCGCTATGTTTTGCCGCCGCGTTCTTTGTCCAAGGCCTCAGCCGCCGTCTACGTGCTAGCGAATTTTTAGCCGAACAACGAGCCGCCGATGTCGCTAATTTAGAAGAGATCAGCGCGCTAATTATTCAACGCATGCACACTGGCATTTTAGTACTGGATGCTGAGCATCGCGTTTTACAAGCCAACCATGCAGCGCTCACCATGATTGGTAGCGAAACACTCATCGGTCGCATTGTGGACCCTTATTTTCCTACGTTAATCAGCCACTTTGAGCAATGGCGCAACAACCCCTCCCTGCATAGCAACCCGATTCAATCAGCACTAAACGGTGCGCAACTGCAGGCGACTTTTGTCAAATTGCAACACAACAATAATTTACAAATTTTAGTCTTCCTTGATGACAGCTCACTCCTAAGCCAGCAAGCCCAGCAGCTCAAACTAGCGTCTTTAGGGCGCCTAACCGCAGGTATTGCTCATGAGATTCGTAACCCTTTAGGCGCCATCAGCCATGCTGCACAATTACTGCATGAATCACCCAACCTCGATGTCGCTGATCAGCGTTTAACACAAATTATTCAAGATCAATCACGACGCATGAATACAGTGATTGAAAATGTCTTGCAATTATCCAGGCAACGTCAAGCTGAGCCACAATGGCTTGACCTAAAGTCTTGGCTCAACAGTTTCGTCAGTGAGTTCAGAAGTAATGCGGCACCTCTTCGGGCGCTGCACTTAACCACTAAAGGTCGCAATTTACACACGCGTATGGACCCCGATCAATTGAACCAAGTGCTCATGAATCTAGTCGAAAACGGTATGCGCTACAGTAAGAAGCTCAATCCGCAAAGTCAGGTTTGGCTGCATCTGTACCGGCACCCAAAAACAGCTTTACCCACGTTAGAAGTCCACGATGACGGACCTGGGGTGCCTCTTGCTGAGCAACACAGTATCTTTGAACCCTTTTTCACGACAGAAAACAAAGGCACAGGACTGGGCTTATATATTTCTCGAGAGCTCTGCGAAAGCAATCAAGCTCGCCTAGACTTCACCCCCCGTGACAGCGGCGGCAGCTGTTTTCGAATAACCTTTGCCCATCCGCATACCTTGAGCACATAAACCATGAGCCAACTTACTGCCCTAATCATTGATGATGAGCCTGATATTCGAGAGTTATTAGAAATCACCCTCGGCCGCATGAACCTGGATACCCGTAGCGCGTGCAATGTTAAAGAAGCCTATCAATGGCTGAACAGCGAACACTTTGATTTATGTCTCACTGACATGCGCCTGCCCGACGGCACGGGTTTAGACATTATTGAGTTTGTACAAAAAAATTACAGTGATACGCCGATCGCGATGATTACCGCCTATGGCTGTGTAGAAACCGCGACACAAGCACTGAAAGCTGGGGCCTTCGACTTTATTACGAAGCCTGTAGACTTGCTACGCTTGCGTGAATTGGTCAACAGCGCTTTACGCTTACGTGAAGCACAAGTCCCGACATCTATCACGGAAGGACCGCTGCTCGGGCAATCCGCTCCGATGCAAAAGCTCCGTAGTCAGATTACGAAGCTAGCGCGTAGCCAAGCACCAGTGTATATCAGTGGTGAGTCAGGCAGCGGCAAAGAACTGGTAGCCCGTCAAATTCACTTGCAAGGGGCTCGAGCCAAACACCCTTTTATCCCGATCAACTGCGGCGCGATTCCTGCTGAATTAATGGAAAGTGAGTTTTTCGGTCATAAAAAAGGTAGTTTTACCGGGGCTAACGAAGATAAACCTGGCTTATTCGAAGCAGCACGCGGCGGTACCTTATTTTTAGATGAAGTAGCTGATCTACCTTTATCAATGCAAGTTAAATTACTCCGTGCACTGCAAGAGAAAGCTATTCGTCCAGTTGGCAGCCAACAAGAACATTTAGTCGATGTGCGTATTTTAAGCGCCACACATAAAAACCTCGCCGATGAAGTCGCCGCGGGACGCTTCCGTCAAGACTTATATTACCGCCTTAATGTCATTGAACTGACTGTCCCGCCATTGCGTGAACGTCCTGAGGATATTGAGCGACTCAGCGAGTCCATTCTAGAGCGTCTCAATACTGATGGTATGTTAGTGCGCTTTCATCCTGAGGCATTACGTAAGCTGCAGGGCTATGCTTTTTCTGGAAATGTACGCGAACTGGAAAATATATTGGAACGTGCTTATACCCTAGCTGAAGGCAAGTTTATTCATGACTATGATATACAGATCCAGCAATCAGAGCCGTCAGCAACACAAGTAGCGCAACCCGATTTAACCCAGCGTGAACTTGAGCATATTGATAACCTAGAACTGCACCTTGAAGATATTGAGCGCAAGCTGATTACTCAAGCGCTAGAAGAAACACGCTGGAATCGCACTGCCGCCGCAGAGCGCCTAGGCTTAAGCTTTCGTTCATTACGCTATCGCTTGAAAAAGCTCGGTATTGAATAAGCACCAATTGACCTCATTACACTTTGGAGATCGGCATGGCCGAACACGATTTTCGCTACACGTTGCTTAATCCACAACACACCCTAACTGAGTGCCGTGCGCTAACCCCCGGTCAATACCAAGTCACTGGTAAAGGTGGTTCGATTAAAACCGGTGATACCTTGCAAGTCACCCTTAAAGGCAGCAAGTCACTGAGTATGCGTTTGCAAGTCAGCAAAGTACGTCATCTGATCAACCCACCCGGTCAATGGACGGCGGTTGCGACTGGCCCAGTCTTTAAAGAACTGGCCATTCATACATGGCAAGTTCAATGCGACGGCTGTGGTAGCTTGTTGGCATTAGAGTTTGCAGTGGACGCCAGCCTCGGTAATGCCGCCAAACAGCCTGCAGCTGAACAACGTTTGCAGGAGTTAGGTTGGGTTAACCGTCACGGGCGTCACCTGTGCCGTACTTGCCAACAATCTGAAGCCTAATTATCAGCTCTATCACCCTGCGGAATCAGCTTAGTATGAAGAAATCACTGTTACTTACCTGCGCGCTTATCTCTTTAAGCGCCTGCAGCAACCAGCCCAGCACCCAATTACAGAGTTCACAAAGCTACCAAGTCGAATGGATTGGCGAACGTCCGCTGATTGACAATAGCATGCTGACCTTAACACTGGTTGATAGCCAGCGTGCCTCAGGTCTAGCCGGCTGTAACACTTGGTTTGCCGAGTACCAGCTCAATAAAAATCAGTTGACCCTGCATAATATTGCTACAACTCGCAAACTCTGCGCACCAGCACTGATGGAGCAAGAACAACGCTTTTTAGCCTATTTAGCAGGTATCCAGCGCTGGGAATTTAGCGAACAGCAACAGTTGTTATTATGGCCAGAGACAGGCGCACCGATTAAACTTTGGCCGATTAAACTTTGGCCGATTAAACACCCTCTACGAGACTGATCTGTAGGTATCGGTAGCGTCTCTTAGTTATTGATAACACCTATAAATACGCATTAATTCGCCCAATACAGCCTCAAGTCGCCTCGCCGAGCCAATAATGCTAAGCTTTTGCGATTGATTTAATTGTCGGAGTTATCATGGTCAACACGCCCAGTCAGGGTTTATTGGATTTTCTACACGCTTCACCGAGCCCTTTTCATGCCACCCAAAGCCTGTGCCAAGCGCTGCAAGCTGCAGGCTATCAAGCGTTAGATGAGCGTGAAACCTGGCAACTGCAACCTCAGGGGCGTTACTACATCACCCGCAATGACTCTTCTATTATTGCCATTCAACTGGGCCAAGATGATCCTGTCGAACAAGGTATTCGCATGGTCGGCGCACACACCGACAGCCCTTGCTTAAAAGTTAAGCCGCAACCGGAATTGTCGCGTCACGGTTATTGGCAGTTGGGCGTGGAAGTCTATGGTGGCGTATTACTCGGCCCATGGTTTGACCGTGATTTATCACTGGCCGGGCGCGTAACCTTTAAACACAACGAGCAATTGCACAGTCGTTTAGTGGATTTTAAACAGGCGATTGCCAGCATTCCCAGTCTAGCTATTCACCTACACCGTGAAGCCAATAATGGCTGGGCGATTAACGCGCAAACTGAACTGCCACCGATTTTGGCGCAATTGCAGGATGACGACAGCCAAGGCTTCCGCGCATTACTCGCCGAGCAACTGCAGCGTGAGCACAGCATTAACGATGCCAACGTGCTGGACTATGAATTGTGCTTTTACGATAGTCAACCGGCGGCATTGATTGGTCTCAAGCAAGATTTTATCGCCGGTGCGCGTTTGGATAATTTATTGTCCTGCTATGCCGGTTTACAAGCACTGCTCAACAGCGACGCACAACACACCCAGGTGTTAGTCTGTACTGACCACGAAGAAGTAGGCTCTAACTCTGCTTGTGGTGCCGATGGTCCATTTCTAGAGCAAGTGCTGCGCCGGATCTTGGGCTCGGAAGAGGCTTTTGTCCGCTGCATTCAGCACTCACTGCTGATTTCTGCAGATAACGCCCATGGTATTCATCCCAACTACGCCGATAAACATGACAGTAACCACGGCCCACTACTCAACAAAGGTCCAGTGATCAAGGTTAACGCCAACCAGCGTTATGCCACCACTAGCGAAACCTCGAGCTTCTTTAAGCTGCTCTGCCAACAGGCCGAAGTACCGGTGCAAAGTTTTGTCACCCGCAGCGACCTCGGTTGTGGCTCCACCATTGGTCCGATTACCGCCAGTCAACTGGGCATTCAAACCATTGATATTGGTGTGCCAACTTTTGCTATGCATTCGATTCGTGAGCTGGCAGGTAGCAAAGATTTAAGCTACTTGATCACCGCACTGCAAGCCTTCTATAGCAGCGCAACACTGCCGTAAATCAATAACTGTACCGCTGCAGTCAAGAGGCTCAGCGGTACAGTTTTAGCTAGACCAGCAGCGCATGGTTATCCCATAATCCTGCGGGCAGATTCAGCGGCTGCATACGGATAGTGGCAGCGCGACAATCATACGCACGGCAACGCCCGACCCCAGTGGTGACCACAAAACCTTGTTCACTCGCAGCAACACCGGCACAGTCGCGAAAAGGCGCATCCAAGCGTAATTCTGCACTGTCTAAATCCCAAATAAACACCCTCCCGCCACGCGGCGCGGTCATTGCCACTAAACGTAACTCAGCATGAATGGCAACACTGGCCGCGTATTGCTGCATACTACTGCGCTGCTGTTCAGCAACCGGAAACACCGCAAAGGCTTGCCCAGGGCGTTTGACCGCAAGCAAATCAATCCGCTCTTGCATGCCACCTTGGTATTGCTGCACAGCAATCACAGTACCATCACTGGCCACCGCTAAATGACGAATACTATTCATCGGGTCAGCCAGTTCTTCTTTGCTCAGACATTCACCTGTCGTGTTCATCAAGACAAGACTGGGCTCCATAGCATCCAGATTGAGCTCTTCACGGCTGCCCGACTCGGTACGAATACCACCGTTGGCCACCACTAAGGTTTCACCGTCTGGCAGCCACAGCAATTGATGCGGCCCCACGCCATGACTGGACAACTCGGTAGCGCGCTGCAAACGCTGTGTGGCGTCCAATTGCCAGACACCAATCACACCACGCCCAGGCTGATCGGTATCATTTTCGGTGCTATACAAGCGTTCACCGCGTGCATCAAATACCGCATGGCCTTGAAAGTGACGATTGCTCGGCGTGCTAAAGGTTTGCAATAGTTGCCCAGTTTGCAGATCTATTAGATAGCTTTCAATGGACGGCCGACGACCAACAAAGACCGCTAAAGGCAAAAACGGATGCATACAGACATCATGACAACGCTCTGTCACCTGTGTCGCAAACAGCTGCTCACCGGATAAGCTATAGGCCACAGCAAAGTGCTCACCGGCAGCATTATCGCGGGCCGACAACAGTAACGGCTGGCGGCCTTGCGGCCACAAGCGCCAGCCCAGCACGGCAGTGCCGGCCAAGGCCGCCAAGCTGGCGGCTAAGAAGGTGCGGCGTTGCATCATCAATCACCATCGTGGGCATTAAAACCCAGTTGAACACCTAAGGCGCGTGCCACTTCTTTCTCATGCAAACGGTGCAAACGATCAAAGCTGTCATATAAGGTAAATAAAGCTTGGCGCTGCTGCTCATCGGCCAACAATGCCGTCAACGGCTGCTTAAAGGCGGCCAATTCTTGCTGTGCTTGCAAGTATGCAGCATCAATTTGTTTGACTAAATCAGCATGCTCTGCTGCTAATAAGCTACGTAAAGAATGCGTATCAACACCCTGCCAGAGGGCTAAAGCACTCTCAATTTCAGCCGACAAATTACTTAACGAGGCCTGACTGCGCCAAGACTGTGCTTGATAGGGCTGTGCAATATTTTTATCACTGCGCCCTAATGGTGTACCCAGCTTTTTCTTCAGACCATCAAGACTGATCACCTGCGCTTGTAAGATGGCCGTTAACGCTTCCAGTGGCTCAGCATAACGCTGATTAGGGAAATCGGTTAATTGCGCCAGCATGCCGTCCTGCCCCTGCCACTGGCTGACGACATCGTCAGCCAACTGCTGCTGATGCATGGCCACTTGTTGCAATAGTGGACAATAGCGCTGTTTTTGTGCGGCATCAGCCAAATCAATTTCAGGATCAAAAACCAAGTATTCATATGCACTTAAACCTTGCACCACGACACTGCCGCGCTGTAGATCAGCAAGAGTCGGCTCTGGATTGGCTTTTAAAAACTGTTTAACTTGACGCGCGACGAGATTTTTCTTATCTGGCCAAAACTGCACCTGCCAGGTTCGATTACCCTCATTGAGCGGGCCAATCAATAAGGGTTGCAATGCTGCCCAAGCGTGCTGTGCTTGTAAAAAATCATCACGGGTTTGTGCGAGGTTTTGCTCGCCCTGACAAAACTCTTTGGCACTGTTGACCAACTGCTGATTACTCGCCTGCCATTGCTGATGAGCACGGTAAAGCACCTGCTCGCCCAGCGCCGCACTGCTTTGCTGATACGGATCATCACTGCTAGAACAGGCCAGTAAACTCACACCCGCCAACGCATAGACTAATTTTTTTAACATAGGAAGCACCTAAAGAGAGTTCAGGAAAGCCAAGAGGGCTTGCCGATCAGATTGTGAAAAATTTAACACCTGCTGCTTAGACGCTTCTGCCTCACCTGAATGCCAGAGTACCGCTTCCAATAGGTTACGCGCACGGCCATCATGTAAAAAGCGCGTATGGCCACTGACGACTTCAGTTAAACCAATGCCCCATAATGGCGGCGTCCGCCAATCGCGGCCACTGGCCTGAAACTCAGGGCGCTGATCAGCTAAACCGTCACCCATGTCATGCAGCAATAAATCGCTATAAGGGAAAATCACCTGCCCAGCTAACTCAGGCTCGGCCGCCTCTGTGCCAGTAACAAAACGCGGCGTATGACAGCTGTGACAATTGGCTTGCTGAAACAGCTGCTTACCTTTTAACACCTCAGGACTGTCCGCATTACGCCGAGCCGGTACGGCTAAGTTGCGCGAATAAAACAGCACCTGTGCTTCAATTTTTTCATTCACCTCAGGCGTACCACCCTGCGGTGCCGCTAAGCAATCCACTTGCTGATCAGTACAAGCAGTACCCGAGAGTAGAGGCGTTGACAGCCCCATATCATTAAAAAAGGCATCGGCATTTTGCTGACGCAGACTCGGTTGCCCCGCTTTCCAGCCAAAACGCCCAACTTGTAGCGCTTGCGCCTCATGCGACCACACTCGGTTGGCACGGCCACGAATACCATCCGCATTACGATCATCAGGATCTTCATTAGCTAAGATAGCCTGCTCCGTAATGGCCTCAAGCAAACCCAAACCAATCATCGGCGGAGCAATCCGCGCAGACATTAATACATCAGCATGCAGCGGGCCATAGCCCAAATCCGTAATTTGCAAATTCGGTTGCTGCAGCTCAATCACGCTACCATCGGCAAAGGTCACCGGCAACGGGGTATAAGTCACACGTACTCGACCTTCGGGGGCGATACCAGGCACCGCCATATCTTGTAACTGTCCGCCATAAGTCGGCTCAGGGACAATACCTTTTTTTGCCAACAGCGCCTTGTCGGCAACGCTACTTGGAACGGATAAACGCACTAACATCGACACTGCATTGACAGCATCAGGTCCAGGCGGATGGCCGCGGCCATCTTTGATATGACAGTTTTGGCAGGCATTGGTATTAAACAGTGGCCCCAAGCCATCGCGCGAGGTGGTCGTTGCCGGCGCAATAACCCATGGACTACGGAAGAAACTATTACCCACGCTAAAGTCTAAACGCCGGGTCGGCGCTAAATTAGCCGACGGCAAAGAAAAAGCATTCGCATCAAATTTATTGACGGTTGTACTGCCACCAGAAAAGCGCTCTTGCGGATCAAAGGCTCTCAGATCTGTCGCTGCGTGTGCTAGGCCTAAGCCAGTTAAACTGAGCAAACATATCGATACAAAAACGTTCATGCCAACAACCTAAAAACAGCTATAGAAATAAGAACGCCGACAGACGTCGGCATTCAGTATTGGTCAATCTTAGCAGTGCTACAACGGCTTAAAGTAAGCACGAGCAGTGATCTGCATCTGCAGTTTAAAACGCGTGATCAGCAGTATCTGGATTCAGCTCAGTAATACCTAGGGCCAAAGCCGCTTGCTCGATCGCAGTGGTTTGCTCAACTAAAGCGGCAATCGCAGCGCGCACAATTTGCTGACCTTGAGTGTTCTCAGGATCAATCATCTGATCAAACGCCATGCCATTTTCAGCTGCATCAACCATCACCTGCAAGCTTTTTTCTGTGGCAGCTAACGTCTCTTGCAGTAACTGATCAGCGCCAGCATCGCCAGACTGAACCAATTGCGCAATGCTCGGCCCAGTCAACACACTACCATCTACTTTTTTATACTCACCTAGGTAAACATTACGCACACCTTTGGCATTGTAAAAATGCGAATTGTGGGTGTTATCACTGAAGCAGTCATGCTCATCTTCAGTTGAGCTGGCTTCTAAAGCCACTTTCATCCGCTCGCCCGCCAACTCACCTAAGCTTAAGCTACCCATACCAAAAAAAGCTTTACGCAAACCTTGCTCAGTGCTTTCTGCTTGCAACTCGGCACGGTAGTTTTCTGGGTTATCAGCAGCCCACTGTGCGGTCATTGCAGTTAAATCATCAACTAACAATTCCGTCACTACTTTTAGATATTGACCACGGCGCTCACAGTTGCCACCAGTGCAATTCGTATCGGTTAAATAATCGGTATATGACCGCTCACCAGCACCCGGTTGAGTACCATTGAGGTCTTGGCCCCACAAGAGGAATTCAATGGCATGATAACCCGTAGCCACGTTGGCTTCAGAGCCACCAAGCTCATTCAATCCAGCCAGTAGTTCAGCGGTTAACTCGCTGACATCAATTTTTTCTTCACCTATTTGAATACTGTGATTGGCAATAATATTCGCTGTGGCACCGTCATTGCCTAAGGCATACTGATAATCACCATCGACGTAATCAATTAAGCCTTCATCGAGCGGCCATGCATTGACCTGCCCTTCCCACTCATCCACTAAAGCGTTACCAAAGCGGAATACTTCAGATTGCATATAGGGTACGCGCGCGGCTAACCAAGCTTCTTTTGCCGCGTGTTGAGTGTCGGCACTGGGTGCCGCCAAGAACGCCTTAACCGCCTGTTGCAAAGCCTGCGCGGTCGTCAGAGCGTCGGCAAACGTTGCATGGGCAATCTCAGCGTAATGGTTGATCACTTGCTCACGGCTCACGGCCTGCACATCGGCAGCAGGCGTTGCTGGTACTGCTGTAACAGTTGCAGCCACTGGTGCGGCGCTAGGTGCGGCAACAGGGGTTGACTCACTATCGCCGCAAGCCGCCAGATTAATAGCTAAAGCCAGCACGCTGATATGAGCAAAAGAAAAACCACGCATTGAAAGATATCCTTAAGGAGTTAGAGCAGAGTTGATTATCATCAAATTCAGGCAACAATAATGCGAAAGATTAGCATTCAATGCAAAGGTTTTCTGCTAATTTATTTATTTTCTACTCTTACCATGCACTATCCAGCGCCGCTGTCGCTTTTATATCCACACACATCACTGCGCAAACTCTGCTCTGCTTTGCACTCATACATAGAGCCACCGGCAGATCAAACAGGCATAAAAAAACCCAACCGAAGCTGGGTTTTCTATTCAAGCGATGACTCAGTTACCGTAAACAGGGTGCTTCGCGCACACTGCTTTTACTTTCTCGCGAACTGCATCGATAACAGAGGTATCACCCATGTTATCGAGGATATCGCAAATCCAACCGGCCAACTCAGCACACTCAGCCTCTTTAAAGCCGCGCGTAGTGACTGCTGGTGTACCAATACGCAGACCTGAAGTCACAAACGGTGAACGGGGATCGTTGGGTACAGAGTTTTTGTTCACGGTAATAAAGGCTTCGCCCAATGCTGCGTCAGCATCTTTACCGGTGATTTCTTGCTTGATCAGTGACACTAGGAACAGGTGGTTAAAGGTACCGCCTGACACCACATCAAAGCCACGCTCAATAAAGACATTGGCCATGGTTTGTGCATTTTTGATCACTTGCGTCTGGTACAGCTTAAACTCAGGCTGCAGTGCTTCTTTAAAGCAAATTGCTTTACCAGCAATCACGTGCTCCAGTGGACCACCTTGAGTACCTGGGAACACTGCAGAGTTGAGTTTTTTCTCAATGGCTTCGTTGGCACGCGCAAGAATCAAACCGCCACGTGGACCACGTAAGGTTTTGTGCGTCGTGGTGGTCACAACGTCAGCGTAAGGCACTGGGTTGGGGTAAACACCTGCAGCAACCAAACCCGCCACGTGAGCCATATCAACAAAGAGGTAAGCACCCACTTTGTCAGCAATTTCACGAAAACGTGGAAAATCTAACACTTGTGAGTAGGCTGAGAAACCGGCAACGATCATTTTTGGTTTGTGCTCTACAGCCAAACGCTCAACTTCGTCGTAGTCAATCAAGCCCGCTTCGTTAATCCCGTACTGAATCGCATTGTACAGTTTACCTGAGGAGCTGACGCTAGCACCGTGAGTCAAGTGGCCACCGTGCGCCAAGCTCATACCTAGAATAGTGTCGCCACCTTCCAGTAAAGCTAAGTACACCGCAGAGTTAGCCTGTGAACCGGCGTGCGGTTGCACGTTCGCGTAATCAGCACCAAACAATTCTTTCGCGCGATCAATCGCCAACTGTTCGATAATATCAACGTACTCACAACCACCGTAGTAGCGCTTTCCTGGATAGCCTTCAGCGTATTTATTGGTCAGCACAGAACCTTGTGCCTCCATTACCGCAGGGCTGGTGTAGTTTTCAGATGCAATCAGCTCAATGTGCTCTTCTTGGCGCTGGGCTTCTTTCTCCATCGCATCAAAAAGTTCGGCGTCATATCGGGCAATAGTCAAATCACGGCTGAACATAGCGGTCCTCATGGAATCAACAAGGCTAATAAAATAGATAAGAGCGGATTCTACATTATCTAAACGTTCATAGCACATGAAAGGCTATCACTCTGACAATAAGTCTTACTCACGCAGGATTTATGACAGCAAATCACCGTCCTCGACGGCATTGCACACACGTGAGTTTGCACGAAAATCAAAAGCTGCCAGCAGTATGTCCCGTATGACTCACCGCGCTAGTATCGTTCTTCCCTCAGCGGGTCTTTCTGAGCCGATGCGGGCGCTGCGTCATCCATGGCTACGCTTGCCACGAAACGAGCGCGGCGCGTCTCAAGCTTTAATGCTGTTTTCGAGTCAGTTACCTATAGTAAATAAAAATATTCTGATTTTGCTTATTTTTTAGTTTCTAGCGCAAATTTAGGGACAGGTTTGCGCACTACTGTTTAATATTCGGCAAAACGCTACAATCTATCCACTTTATGGCAGGTCTTTTTTGTAACAGACGCAAGGCCAATCACTTACCCACTAACTAGTTAGGTCGCTCATGTCTCAGTATGTTTTCACTATGCACCGTCTCGGCAAAGTTGTGCCGCCTAAACGCGAAATTCTAAAAGATATTTCTCTATCCTTTTTTCCCGGCGCTAAAATTGGTGTGCTCGGCTTAAACGGTTCAGGAAAATCCACTTTACTGCGCATTATGGCCGGTGTTGATACCGAATTTAACGGTGAAGCACGTCCAATGCCGGGCTTAAATATCGGTTACTTACCGCAAGAGCCACAACTGGATCCACAAAAAACTGTCCGTGAGATCGTTGAAGAAGCATTGGGCGAAGTTAAAGCCGCACAGTCTCGTTTAGATGAAGTGTATGCCGCCTACGCCGAACCTGATGCCGACTTTGATGCACTGGCCACGGAACAAGCCAAACTGGAAGCGATTCTGCAAGCCAGTGATGGCCACAACATTGAACGCCAACTGGAAGTCGCGGCGGATGCCCTACGCCTACCAGCGTGGGATGCGAAAATCGAGCATTTATCCGGTGGTGAAAAACGCCGTGTTGCTCTCTGTCGCCTGCTGTTATCAGCACCCGATATGCTCCTGCTGGATGAGCCAACCAACCACTTGGACGCCGACTCAGTCGCTTGGCTTGAGCGCTTCTTGCATGATTTCACCGGCACTGTCGTCGCCATTACCCACGACCGTTACTTCCTCGATAACGTTGCGGGCTGGATTCTTGAGCTGGACCGCGGCCAAGGTATTCCTTTTGAAGGCAACTATTCACAGTGGCTGGAAGCTAAATCCGCCCGTTTAAGCCAAGAAGCGAAGCAAGAATCCTCGCACAACAAAGCAATGAAAGCCGAGTTGGAATGGGTACGTCAAGGCGCGAAAGCTCGTCAGTCCAAATCTAAAGCACGTTTAGCACGCTTTGAAGAAATGCAATCACAAGAGTTCCAAAAACGCAGCGAAACCAATGAGATTTATATCCCTGCCGGCGAGCGTTTAGGCGATCAAGTGATTGAAGTCAATGGCGTCAGCAAAGCCTATGGTGAGCGCGTGCTGATTGATAACTTATCCTTTACTCTGCCCAAAGGCGCGATTGTTGGCGTGATTGGCGGTAACGGTGCGGGTAAATCCACCCTATTCAGAATGATTATGGGTAAAGAACAGCCAGACTCTGGTGAAATAATCATCGGTGAAACGGTCAAGCTGGCCAGTGTTGATCAGCAACGCGACAACCTTGAAGGTTCCAAAACTGTTTGGGAGCAAATCTCCGACGGTTACGACATGATCAAAGTTGGCAACTATGAAGTACCTTCACGCGGTTATGTGGGCCGTTTTAACTTTAAAGGCGCCGACCAACAGAAGTTTGTTAAAGACCTGTCCGGTGGTGAGCGCGGTCGTTTGCACTTGGCGCTCACCCTTAAACAAGGCGCTAACGTCTTGCTCCTCGATGAGCCATCCAACGACCTCGACGTGGAAACCTTACGTGCGCTAGAAGAAGCGCTGTTAGATTTCCCTGGTTCAGCGATTGTGATCTCGCACGACCGCTGGTTCCTTGACCGTATCGCGACGCATATTCTGTCGTATGAGGATGACTCAAGCGTGGTGTTCTTTGAAGGCAACTATACTGAATACGAAGCCGATCGCAAAAAACGTTTGGGCGATGCCGCGGCACAGCCTAAGCGTGTGCGCTATAAACGTTTAGCCTAAATAGACGACTCTATTTCATCAGCGATTGCACTTTTTTCAGTGCAGTCTGTCTGATGAGATAGACAAATAAAAACTACTGGACATCCATACATCAGAGTAGAATACTAATAGTGCTTAAACAGCACTCAACACCCCACTACGAGCCAATGTTCGCAAGGAGTACGACCATGAGCAAGCGTTCTAAAAAGCGCCCTAATAAAGCCAAGTCTATTATTGCTCAACCGCTGTTTCGCAGCCGTCAAGAGCAGTCTAAAAAAGGTAAAGGCAGTTATCGCCGCAACCAAAAAGCCTCTCAGTTTAACAACTCAGAGGCTTTTATTTTTTTAGCCGCTTAAGACTGCCTACTGTCGTGCTTTTCTGCTCTACTTTATACTTCTTTTTTACTGTATTTATAATACCGCTCAGCATGTTAAAGTTGAGCCCTAACACCTATTGAGATTACCCATGTTTGAGCGCTTATCATCTTTTTTTATTTTGATTATGGTCGGCCTGCTTGCCAGTCAAGCCAGTGCCAATACTCTTGCGCCACTGGTCACTCCAAGCGTCTCAACTGCTGTAACAACCAACAATACACCTTTAATGGTCCAACAAAGCTTTGCCCAGTGGCGCGCAGGCTTACGTATGGAAGCCGTTAACCAAGGTATCGCTCCGCTATTATTTGAGCAAGCGTTTGCTGGGCTCAGTCCCGACCCACAAGTGATCGCTGCAGATCAAAGCCAACCCGAGTTTAGCCGTCCCGTCTGGGAGTATTTAGACAGTGCGGTTTCCTCGTGGCGTGTGGCGCGCGGCAAAGCCTTACTGGCCGAACAAGCAAAAACACTACAAGCCATTGAGGCGCGCTACCAAGTTGAGCCTAGTATTTTAGTCGCGGTATGGGGCATGGAAAGCAGCTTTGGCCGACAAATCGGCAGCAAAAATGTCATCCGCTCGCTAGCCACGCTCGCCTACGAAGGTCGACGCAGCGATTTTTGGCGCAGTCAGTTAATCGCTGCTCTGCATATTTTACAAGAAGGCGATATCAGCCCGAACGGCATGCTCGGTTCATGGGCTGGCGCTATGGGTCAGACACAGTTTATGCCAACCACCTACCGCCAGTACGCAGTAGACTTTGATGGCAATGGTCGTCGTGATATTTGGAACTCAAGCGCTGATGCGCTGGCTTCGGCAGCCAATTATTTGAGCTTGTCTGGCTGGCAACATGGCCTGCCTTGGGGGCTTGAAGTGCAACTACCAACGCGCGGCTTTGATTATGCGATGGCTGATGGCGAACAGCGCAAAAGTCTAAGCCAATGGCTTGCTTTAGGCGTGACGTTACGCAGCGACGAGATCAATAGAAAACACTTAGCACAGCAGAGCGCTACCCTCTTCTTGCCAAGCGGCCATCAAGGCCCTGCTTATCTGTTGCTGGATAACTTTCGCAGTATTTTAAAATACAACAACTCCACCTCCTATGCGCTGGCCATTGGCTTACTCTCCAATGCTCTGCAAGGTGATTACCGTACACCGGCGGCGTGGCCTAAACATGAACGCATGCTCAGCCACAAAGAACGTATTGAGCTGCAGACACTGCTTAACCAACTCGGTTTTAGTAGCGGTAATGCTGACGGCATTATTGGTGTCAACTCACGTCAAGCGGTACGCAGCTTTCAGCAAGCACAAGGCTTACCTGCAGATGGCTATCCTAATGACGCACTGCTCGACAATGTGCGCAAGGCTGCATCTAAAGTGTATTCAAAACAGTTACAGCGCTAAATAAGTACTGCTGACGCTCATACAATTGCATTGTGCTCGCTGTAGCGCGAACAGGCTTTATAGTACACTCCATACACACAGCAGCATGATATCGACTGCTAACGATGCATAATAAAAGGGCTCAAGCATGCTCAATTGGAAAAAACGTACACGAGACGCTCAAGACCAAGTCAATGACTCTGTTGATGATGTGAAAAGTTATCTTGGTGGTATTTGGTTTAGCCGTACTGTACTTACTGTGGTGGTGGTTTATTTACTTGCCACCATTATTATTGGCTGGTACTGGAGTCAAGAACCTGACTTCTTCTCTGTGCAAGAGCACACCCAACACGCTGCAGAGAAAGCGCAACGGCCTATAGTGACCGGCTATACCACCGTAGAAACCCTGAAACAGGTCGCCAGTACTTTGTTGGATAAACCCGGTGGTTACTTAACCAATGATATTTCTCCACCCGGTATTTGGCTGGATAACATGCCATCGTGGGAATATGGTGTCTTGATCCAAATGCGTGATTTATCGCGTGCTCTGCGCAAAGATTTCGCGCGCTCACAGTCTCAATCCGCTGAAGATGCTGATCTTGCTAAAGCTGAACCACGCTTTAACTTTGATAATAAAAGCTGGGTATTGCCGGCGACAGAAGATGAATATCGTTTAGGTATCAAGTCTTTAGAGCGCTACTTAAATCGCTTAAGTGACCCTGAGAAAACCAACACGCAGTTTTATGCACGGGCCGACAACCTGAATAACTGGCTCGGCGATGTTGCTACCCGATTAGGCTCACTGTCACAGCGCCTTTCCGCCAGCGTTGGTAAAGCGCGTTTAAATATTGAAATCAATAAAGACAGCTCGACTCAAGATGATGCAGCACCAGTCACCGCTGTAGCCGCAGCACAAAGTGGCAAAGATGCTTTTGAAGAAGTTATCAAAACGCCGTGGCTACAAATTGACAACGTGTTCTATGAAGCGCGTGGCCAAGCTTGGGCGCTGTCGCATTTTTTACGCGCCATTGAAATTGACTTTGCTGATGTGATCGCGAAGAAGAATGCCACTGTTAGCGTACGTCAAATCATTCGTGAATTAGAGGCGGCACAAGAGTCTTTATGGAGCCCGATGATCCTAAACGGTGATGGTTACGGTGTTTTAGCCAACCACTCATTGGTCATGGCCAACTATATCTCACGTGCTAACGCCGCTATTATTGAACTGCGTCAGCTGCTATCACAAGGCTAATACGCTCTATCTGGCCGCTGTTGCAACGCGCACAGCGGCCCAGCTAAACCTGCGCTCGACATTGATTCTTGCTAGCGCGGTATACCCCTTAGGTCTTATAGATCTTAAACAAAAAAACCGCAAATACCAAGGCATATAATCCATGCAATGGCATTTGCGGCTCATCTCAGCAGTTTACTGGCTTAGCAGTTTTTCCACTGCGCCTTGCGCTTCTCTAAAAAGGCGCTAACCCCTTCAGTCGTATCTTGCGCATCAAATAAATCAACAAAGGCTTCACGTTCAGCCGGCAGCCAATGATCAGGCGCTTGTGTACGCGCACCCTGAATTAAAGGTTTCACCGTACGCACAGAAACTGGACTTTGTTGGGCAACTTTGTCAGCTAACTCCAACGCTTTTTGCAACGCTTGGCCTTGCGCAACAACTTCCTCGACCAAACCAATACGCTCAGCAGTACGCGCATTAATACGCTCACCGCATAAAATCATCCGCTTGGCCCAGCCCTCACCAACCATCCAAGCTAGCTTTTGCGTGCCGCCGGCACAAGGCAATAAACCGACAGTCGCTTCCGGCAAAGCCATTTGCGCTTGTTCTTCGGCAATCCGAATATCACAGGCTAATGCGCACTCTAGTCCACCGCCCATGGCATAACCATTAATCGCAGCAATGGTCACACCCCGATAATTACTTAGCGCTTCAAAAGCTTCGCCAAAGCGCCGGGCCATTTTACGCGCCAGTGCTTTATCACCGCTGGCAAATAATTTCAAATCGGCACCCGCGCTAAAAAACTTATCGCCCGCACCGGTAATCACCAATGCATAGATATCCTTATCTTCATTGAGGTGTTCAATCAGCTGTTTAACCCCCAACAACATATCGGCATCCCAAGTATTGGCTGATGGGTTATTTAAAGTCAGTAAAGCGGTATGCCCACGCATTTGCACGACCAGCTTGTCGGTCAATTGTAAGTGCTGAGCTTTCTGATAGGTTTCTACTGCATGTGTCATAAATTACATTCCTCTGCAATTAATGGATGACTCACTTACCCCATTAAAAGTATGCGTATTAATTAAGCATTTCAATAGCAACGGCCGTTGCTTCACCACCACCAATGCAAATAGCTGCCACACCATAACGTTTATTCTGTTGTTTAAGGGCCGCGATTAAGGTCACTAAAATGCGCGCTCCCGATGCACCAATCGGATGACCCAGAGCACAAGCACCACCATGAACATTGACTTTATCTGCTGATAAGTCCAGTTCTCGCATAGCAATCATAGTCACTACTGCAAAGGCTTCGTTAATTTCGAACAGATCCACTTGAGCCAGATCCCAACCCGTACGCACCATGAGTTTGTTAATGGCCCCTACTGGCGCCGTAGTAAATAAATGGGGCGCTGCGGCATAGGCACTGTGCCCACGAATCACCGCTAAGGGCGTTAAACCCCGTTGTTGCGCCTCACTTTGACGCATCAATACCAATGCCGCGGCACCATCAGAAATAGAACTGGAGTTGGCTGCAGTCACCGTACCATCTTTACTAAAGGCCGGACGCAATTGACGAATTTTATTTAGATCAGCTTTGGGTGGCTGCTCATCCTCACTGACGGTGACACTGCCCTTACGACCTTGCACGGTAACCGGCGTAATTTCGTCAATAAAATGACCGTTACTGATCGCTTGTTGCGCACGCGTCAGCGACTGCTCAGCAAAATCATCTTGCTGCTCACGGGTAAAACCATGTGCTTGTGCGCTGTCTTCGGCAAAAGAACCCATCAAACGGCCTTTGTCGTAAGCGTCCTCAAGACCATCCATAAACATATGGTCAATCACTTTGCCGTGCCCCATGCGATAACCGGCGCGGGCTTTATCCAGCAAGTATGGTGCATTAGACATGCTTTCCATACCGCCTGCCACGACCACATCAACAGTGTCCGCCAACAAAGCATCATGCGCCATCATCACTGTCTGCATTCCGGAACCGCACATTTTATTCACCGTGCTGCACACTGTGCTGTCGGTCAGACCCGCAGCCAATGCCGCTTGGCGTGCTGGTGCCTGCCCCAAACCGGCCGGCAGTACACAACCAAACAGCACTTCTTGCACCGCCTCTGGCGCAATGCGCGCACGAGACACCGCCGCTTTAATTGCCGCCGCCCCCAACGCAGTGGCGGTAACATTCTGTAAAGCCCCCTGAAAACCACCCATAGGTGTACGGGCTATACTGACAATCACTACAGGATCATGCGCACTCATTATTTAACTCCCATACGTAAAGCACCATCGATACGAATCACTTCGCCGTTGAGCATGCTGTTTTCAATAATATGCTGCGCTAAAGCAGCATATTCATCGGGTTTGCCTAAGCGCGCTGGAAACGGCACATCCGCACATAAACTGGCTCGTACTTCATCGGTCATGCCTGCCATCATCGGTGTTTCAAACACACCTGGAGCAATAGTCATCACGCGAATACCAAAACCAGCCAGTTCACGTGCCGCCGGTAAGGTCAAGCTGACAATCGCGCCTTTAGACGCAGCATAAGCAGCCTGTCCTAACTGACCGTCGTAAGCAGCGACTGACGCGGTATTGATAATCACCCCGCGCTCGCCTTCTTCGTTGACTGGATTATTGGCCATGATCTGTGCAGTCAAACGCAGCATATTGAAGCTGCCAATCACGTTAATCTGTAGCACTCGCGAAAAGTCATCTAAATCATGTGGACCTTTGCGGCCTAAAATCCGTTGTGCACCAACAATCCCTGCACAATTGATTAAGCCGTGCAGTGCACCAAAACGCTCAGTCGCTGCGTCCAATGCAAGCTGTACCTGCTCACTATCGCAAATATCACAAGCAAGACCCAGCGCGTGCGGACCCAGCACCTCAGCTTGAGCAACAACCGCTTGCTGATTGATATCCAGCAACACTACCGAGGCGCCCTGCGTTACCAGGTGCTGGGCGGTGGCCGCGCCGAGCCCTGAAGCGCCACCAGTGATGACAAATGTATGTTCTGCTACACGCATAGTGGGTCCTTAAAATTAACAGGCGGCTTGTTTAGCGGCTTGTTGTTCATGGTATTTATTAACTTCATTGAGACGCAAAATAAAGCGCTGCACCTTGCCACTGGGTGTTTTTGGCAGCTCATTGGGGAACTCTATTTCACGTGGATAAGCATGCGCAGCTAAGCGATTACGCACATGGATACGCAACTCTTCTGCCAGCTCTGGCGTCCCCTCATAGCCCTCTTGCAAAATCACAAAGGCTTTAATGATTTCGGTACGTTGCGCATCGGGTTTACCGACCACTGCGGCTTCAATTACTGCGGGGTGTTCAAGCAACGCACTTTCCACATCAAAAGGGCCAACACGGTAACCTGAAGTGGTGATCACATCATCAGAACGCCCAACAAAGCTGATACTGCCATCAGTATTGAGCTCCGCGGTATCACCGGTTAAATAATAACGGCCTTGGAATGCCGTGGTAGGCATGTCTTTATAGCCATTAAACCAAAACATCGGTGATTGCTCAGTATCCACTGACAAAATACCCGGCACACCAGGATGCAGTTCATTAAAGTTTTCATCCAACACCACGACTCGGTGTCCCGGCGAAGCATAGCCGGCAGCGCCCATATGCAGCGGATGCTCTAAGTTATGATGATTACATAACACCATGCCCATTTCGGTTTGCCCATAATGGTCATTGATCGCCACATCTAAATGCTCCTTAAACCAACGAATCACTTCTGGATTGAGCGGCTCACCGGCACTGCTGACCACACGCAACTGCCCTTGCCATTGATCCGCCACTTTGCCACCCGCGGCAATCAACATGCGAAACACTGTTGGCGCACCAGCAAGATTGTTAACATTATATTTCCTAGCAATCTCTAAGCAGCGGTCGAGGTTAAATAAACCGGCCACCGATAACACCGGTAAGCCCATCGACATCGGCCCAGTAATGCCAAAATACAACCCGTAGGCCCAACCCGGATCTGCCACGTTCCAAAAGGAATCCTCCGCCCGCAAGCCAACCGCATCAATCATATAGCGCTGGAACGCGACAATAGCGCGTAATGGCACTTCTAAAGGTTTAGCTAAGCCTGTGGTGCCGGAAGTAAACATCAACAAAAACGGATCATCACCGCTGCGCAGCACAGGCTCGAAGTCCGTGGATAAAGAAGTTAATGCCGACCAAAAATCGCAATCCCCACTGACTAAACCGACACCCTGTGCATCAGTCACTGTCATCACCGCAGGACAGTGTTCAACATCACTCAACTTGCTGCGGTTCGCCGCATCACTGACGACCAGTTTGGCGGCAGAATTCTGTAAACGGTGCTCAATCGCTTTTGGACCAAAAGCCGTAAACAGCGGCTGGTATATGGCACCAATACGCCACGTGCCTAAGATGGTGACCACCAAGGCATGGCCGCGCGGCAATAAACCCGCGACCACATCGCCCGCTTGCACACCCTGCTGGGTTAGGTAATGAGCAAACTGGGCCGACTGATCACGTAACTCGGCATAGCTGTGGCGACTGGAACTGCCATCGGCATTTTCTTGAATTAAAGCCACAGCATCGGCGCCTGCATGCCGATCACAGCACTCATAACAGGCGTTCATTGCAGTAAAATTCCCGCTAATGGCATTGCTAACAGTTGCGTCAAAATCAAACTCTTTTGAGGCTTGGAAGTAGTCTTGTTTTACTAAGTTCATGGCACGCTCCAACTTTTATTATTGTTGACATTGCAAGGTACACACTTCGATAGTCAGCCCCAGCCAGCTTTAGAAGCAATAGCAAAATCCATCAAACTGTTTGAACGTTTTTGCCAATTATTTATTTTTATCCAATAATATTGAGCGGTAATGGCTAGGCTGTGTGCCTGTCCACTTGCGAAAAGCTTTGTAGAAAGTACTCACATCAGCAAAGCCTAAAGCACCAGCGATATCGACAAAAGTATAATGCTCATCAGCCAGCCATTTGATCGCCAGCGAACTGCGCACTGCATCTTTAAGCCGCTGATAACTCTGACCTTCTTCGTTTAAGCGGCGCTGCAAAGTGGATACCGACATAAACAAATCGGCAGCTAAGTCGATCGCATCAGGCCAGTGCTTAGGATCACTATTGAGCAGCTGACGACGAATCTGACTGGTTAAACTCTGCTCATCACGGTATTTGACCATGATGTTATTGGGGGCATGGCGCAAAAAGCGTTGCAAGTCTTGTGCACTGCGTTTAATTGGCGCACTTAAAATATCCGCAGAAAACAATATTTGTGATTGTCGACAATCGAAACGTAGGTTGTCAGAAAACATCACCCGATAGTCATCAATAAACTCAGGCTCAGGGCAGCGCGAATCAACCGATAACAACGCCACACGTTGGTTAGCTAACCAACAGGTCAAGCCATGCACATACATCCAAAACGTAAAATAGGTGAACGCTCGTGAGGGCTGCGCACTTTCTTCACGTAACACCACCGCGGCCATACTCTGCTGGGTGCGTAGCACCGCGCGTTTATCGGCAAAGATCAGCGTTAAAAACTGTAACGCCACTTCCAGACCTTGCCCCACCGTAGTCTGCTGCGCCGCCATGCTACACATAAAAGCAAAGCTGCCGGGGCGCATGCTGCGCTGATCCATTAAAAAAAACTCATCTTGGATGGTGCGCCGTAAACGTCGCCAAAGGCGCGCATAGTGCTTGACCGGTACACGCTGAGCATCGTCAGCCATGATCTGCGCGTCAAAGGGGGTACCATTTAATAAATCCTCTAGGGTCCAGCCCTGCTGCAATGGTGCATACAGTGCTTCACGCACCATTACCGCTGAAACTGTTCCTGAGCGCTGCATACGCATATCACGACTCCTCCATGGCTTTGGTCTGCGGCAACACTATCGATTGTTGGATCTCTGCTTGTTCTCGCAAAAAATTCCACACTGTACGCATGCGCGCAATATCTTTCAGTTCAATGGGCATCAGCATCCAAAACGTTCTGGTAAAGCTCACATCAGCAGCCAATACACGACGTAAACGCGGTTCTTTACAGGCAGCAAAGGCCGGTAAAATAGCTAAACCTGCGCCTGCCGCTACAGCTTGCTGCTGGGCTAAAATACTGGTACTGCGCAAATTGGCGCTACTGGGCTTGACCAACTCATCTAGAAACATCAGTTCTTTACTGAATAATAAATCATCCACATAACTGACAAAGCGATGTTCACGTAACTGTTCACGATGAGTAATCTCAGGATGCTGGGCTAAGTAATCAACACTACCGTACAGGTGCAAAGCATAATCGGTGAGGCGTGTGATGATAAAAGGCCCACGCTCGGGACGCTCTAAAGTAATAACAATATCCGCTTCGTTACGCGATAACTGCACAGCACGTGGTAAGGCTAACAAATCTACTTTCAAATGCGGAAAGCGCTGCCCCAGCTCGGCGAGATGCTCAGCCAATAGCAAGGTACTGTAGCCTTCGGTCGCGCCAATACGCACATGCCCCGACAGCTGCTCACCCAAATTGGGTAAAGAATCAGAAATACCGACAAACGCACTTTCCATCGCCTCAACCTGAGGCAACAACGCGCGCCCAGCCTCGGTCAACTTGTAGCCTTCATGCTCACGTAAAAATAACGCCCGCCCTAAACTCTTCTCCAGCGCTTGGACTTTGCGCGACACCGTGGTGTGATCGACTTCCATGCGTCGCGCCGCAATCACTAAGCGCCCCGCCCTAGCCAATTCTAAAAAAAACCGTAACTGTTCCCAATCCATAGCGTCCTCAACAAGGTTTTAGTATCAGTGTGCATTTTTGCAGAGCACATCTGCAATCAGCAGGGTTGCGGCAAGCAAAAATGCACTGCTAGCATGAAAGCACATTTAGTCAGTCAATCACAAAAATAATTTAATACTGAGGCGTACCAATATGACAGCTGTTCAAGTCCCAACCATTAAACTTCTTATCGATGGTCAGTTTGTTGAATCCAAAACTGAGCAATGGCGTGATGTGATCAACCCCGCCACGCAAGAAGTGTTAGCTAAAGTTCCTTTTGCCACTGCCGAAGAAATTCATGCGGCCGTTGCCAGCGCTAAGAAAGCCTTTAAAACCTGGCGCAAAACCCCTATCGGTGCACGAGCACGTATTTTTCTTAAGTACCAGCAGCTGATCCGTGAAAACATGGCAGAACTGGCCGCCCTGTTAACTGCCGAGCAAGGCAAAACCCTAGCCGATGCTGAAGGCGATGTGTTTCGTGGCTTAGAAGTCGTAGAGCACGCGGCGGCGATTGGTAACCTACAATTGGGCGAGCTCGCCAATAACGTCGCCAATGGCGTTGACACCTACACACTGCTGCAACCACTGGGTGTCTGTGCCGGTATTACTCCGTTCAACTTCCCCGCGATGATTCCACTGTGGATGTTCCCAATGGCCATCGTCACCGGTAACACCTTTGTTCTTAAGCCATCTGAACAAGATCCAATGGTTACCATGCGTTTGGTTGAACTGGCTGTAGAAGCCGGTATCCCAGCAGGGGTACTCAACGTAATTCATGGCGGCCCCGATGCCGTCAACGGTATCTGTGATCACCAAGATATCAAAGCAGTCTCCTTTGTTGGTTCCACCCATGTCGGCACCCATGTCTACAATCGCTCATCATTGGCCGGTAAGCGTGTGCAGTGCATGATGGGCGCTAAAAACCACGGCGTGGTGATGCCTGATGCCAATAAAGAACAAACGCTGAATGCGATTGCCGGTGCGGCCTTTGGCGCCGCCGGTCAGCGCTGCATGGCGCTGCCAGTGATTGTATTGGTGGGCGAAGCACAAAGTTGGTTGCCAGAATTGGTCGCCAAAGCTAAAACGCTCAAAGTGAATGCCGGCTGCCAAGCAGGTACCGATGTGGGACCAGTGATTTCCAAGCAAGCCTTGGCACGGATTAGCGATCTGATTGAGAGCGGCGCCAGCCAAGGTGCACAGATGGATCTGGATGGTCGCAACCCAAGCGTGCCAGGTTTTGAGCAAGGCAACTTTGTTGGCCCCACTATCTTCTCTGGCGTAAACACCTCAATGCGTATTTACCAAGAAGAAATTTTTGGTCCAGTGTTGTGCGTGATGCAGGCTGACACGCTAGAGCAAGCCATTGAGCTGATTAATGCCAATCCTAACGGTAACGGTACCGCTATCTTTACTCGTTCGGGTGCCACCGCACGTCGCTTCCAAGAAGAGATTGATGTGGGCCAAGTGGGCATTAACGTACCAATTCCAGTACCGGTACCGATGTTCTCTTTCACTGGCTCACGCGCCTCTAAGCTGGGTGATCTCGGTCCGTACGGCAAACAAGTGGTGCAGTTTTACACCCAAACTAAAACAGTCACCGCCCGTTGGTTTGATGAAGATGAAGCGGTTGGCGCACTCAACACCACCATCAGCTTGAAATAAGTCACTCCCGCCTGGCGCAACAGTCAGGCGGAGTTACTGCACTGAAGATTAAAATTTAACCTACTTAGCATCGACACTCGCAACAATCATAATAAGCGGAGATCAACCATGCATATCGGATTTTTAGGCCTCGGCAATATGGGCAGTCCAATGGCCAGTAACCTACTTAAAGCAGGTTACCAACTGAGCGTTTTTGACCTGTCCAGCAACGCCGTTAGCGAACTGGCAGAAAAAGGTGCACAAGCCTGCGCCTCAGTACAAGCGCTGGTGGCTGCCGCTCCTGATGTACTCATTACCATGTTACCGGCCGCTGTCCACGTTAAAGGTGTCTACCTTGGCAGTGAAGGTTTAATTGAGCAGCTGAGTCAACCAACCTATTTAATTGATTGCTCAACCATTGATCCGCACAGCGCACGTGAAGTGGCAAAAATTGCAAAAGAAGCGGGACACACCATGCTTGATGCACCGGTCTCCGGCGGCACAACCGGCGCGCAAGCAGCGACCCTAACCTTTATGGTCGGTGCTGCAGCCGAAGATTTACAGCACATACAGCCGATCCTGCAAGCCATGGGCAAAAACATTACCCATTGCGGTGATAGCGGTAATGGCCAAGTGGCAAAAGTCGCCAATAACATGCTACTGGGTATTTCCATGGTTGGTGTGGCTGAAGCGATGGCGCTGGGTGTGGCCTTAGGTATGGATGCCAAAGTCCTTGCTGGGATTATTAACACCTCCAGTGGTCGCTGCTGGAGTTCTGAAATCAATAACCCTTACCCAGATGTTTTAGAGAACGCACCAGCCAGTCGCGGTTATAGTGGTGGTTTTGGTAGCGACTTAATGCTTAAAGACCTAGGCTTAGCCACAGAAGCGGCACGTCTCAGCAAGCAACCGGTGATGCTGGGCGCGGCGGCACAACAGCTCTATCAAGCCTTTAGCTTACAAGGCCACGGCAGCCTCGATTTTTCTGCCATTATCAAACTGTATTTAAAGGAGTGATCGCCATGCACGATCAGCATGCACTACTACTGACTGATGTTCGCAACCGAGTGGGTCACCTGACCCTCAATCGCGTCAGCGCGTTTAACGCGATTAATCTTGAGATGGTGCGCGGCATCCAACAACAACTGGATGAGTGGGCCGCTGATGAAGAAGTGGTTGCAGTGGTCTTGCGTGCCAACGGCGATAAAGCCTTTTGTGCCGGCGGTGATATTCGCGAACTCTATGCCAATGCAAAACAAGGCAACAGCTTAAACGCGACCTTCTTTAGCGAAGAATATGCGCTCGACCAATGGATTCATGCCTACCCTAAACCTATGATCGCGCTGATGGATGGTCTAGTTTTAGGCGGCGGTATGGGTCTGGCGCAAGGCGCAAGCTTTCGTATCGTCACCGAAAAAGCCCGTCTTGGCATGCCAGAAGTCAGTATTGGCTTCTTCCCTGATGTCGGCGGCAGCTACTTTCTCTCACGCTTGTCCGGTGAAATCGGCACCTATATGGGCGTGACTGGCAACCCCGTCGGCGCCGCTGATGCCTTGCAGCTCGGCTTGGCAGATTGGTTCTTACACCAAGAGCAAATCAGCGAACTGGATCGTTGCTTGGACACTATGCAATGGGGTCACTCTTCACAAGAAGCCATTCGTAGTTTATTGAATACCTTAGCCAGCAAACACGCGTCAGGCGCGCAATTGACCGCTGTACGCTCAGCCATTGATAAGCACTTTGCCCACCACTCGATCGCTGAAATTATCGCT
Organism: Denitrificimonas caeni; assembly: GCF_905120345.1. Lineage (GTDB taxonomy): Bacteria > Pseudomonadota > Gammaproteobacteria > Pseudomonadales > Pseudomonadaceae > Denitrificimonas > Denitrificimonas caeni_A. The sequence goes on from NZ_CAJHOA010000006.1 coordinate 181,172, forward strand.
TCATTAGCCAGCGAATCCGACGCCAGCATTCAAGCATGGCGCGATGATATTTTAGCCACATTAAAGACGCGTTCACCTTTAGCCATGGCCACCACCTTAGAAATGCTGCGGCGCGGCAAGCAACTGTCCCTGGCTGACTGTTTCCGTCTGGAATATCACCTTGGTTCACAGTGGTTTACTAAAGGCGACTTTATGGAAGGGGTGCGCGCCCTGATTATTGATAAAGACAAAAACCCACAATGGCAGCCGGCAACCATCGAAGACTTAGAACACACAAAACTCGATGAGCTGTTTGCAGGCTTTAAAGCGCGCTCTGCGTAAGCCAATGCGTGTATTAAAGGAATCTCACAATGCATGATATCGAATTTTCTGAAGAGCAACGTATGATCCGTGATATGGCACGGGACTTTTCTAAAACAGAACTGGCACCCAACGCCGCCACATGGGAAAAAGCCGGCTGGCTCGATGATGGCATGCTCAAGCAAATGGGCGAGCTGGGCTTTTTAGGCATGGTTGTGCCTGAAGAATGGGGCGGCTCCTATATCGACTACACGTGTTACGCTCTTGCCTTAGAAGAAATTTCAGTAGGCTGCGCAGCCACAGGCGCGGTGATGAGTATTCACAACTCAGTGGGTTGCACACCGATTCTCAACTGGGGTACTGAAGAGCAAAAGAAAGAGTGGATCCCGCAGTTAGCCTCAGGGCAGACGTTGGCGTGCTTCTGCTTAACCGAACCACAGGCCGGATCAGAAGCCAATAATTTGCGCACCAAAGCGGTGGAAGATGGCGAGCACTGGGTGCTCAATGGCAGCAAGCAGTTTATTAGTAATGCTAAACGTGCGGGCTTGGCCATTGTCTTTGCCGTGACTGACCCTGAGTTGGGTAAAAAAGGCTTGTCGGCGTTTTTAGTACCCACAGATACACCGGGCTTTGAAGTGGAGCGCATGGAGCAGAAAATGGGCTTACGCGCTTCTGATACCTGCGCGATTAGCTTGGTTAACTGCCGTATCCCTAAAGCAAATATGCTGGGTCCACGGGGTAAAGGCTTGGCTTTAGCGCTGTCTGGCTTAGAAGGTGGACGTTTAGGCATTGCTGCACAAGCCGTCGGTATTGCCCGTGCCGCTTTTGAAGCCGCGTTGATTTACGCTCGCGAGCGGGTACAGTTTGGCAAACCTATTGCTGAGCACCAAAGTATCGCGAATATGCTGGCTGATATGCATACGCAAATTAATGCGGCACGGCATATGATTCTCTATGCTGCGCGCTTGCGGACCGCTGGTCTGCCCTGCTTATCCGAAGCGTCACAGGCTAAACTATTTGCTTCGGAAATGGCTGAAAAAGTCTGCTCCAAAGCCATTCAAATTCATGGTGGCTACGGTTATTTAGAAGATTACGCGGTAGAACGTCATTACCGTGATGCGCGTATCACGCAAATTTATGAAGGCACCAGCGAAGTGCAGCGCATCCTTATTGCACGCCAATTGGCTGACTACCCTTTGTAACCTAACCCACTTTTATCGCGCCCAATAAAAAACGGCTACCCATCACTGAGTAGCCGTTTTTTTGATGCTTTAGAGCGTAATAGTAAGGTAAAAAACCTTACATCATACCGCCCATTCCACCCATGCCGCCCATATCAGGCATTGCAGGTGCGCTGTCATCTTTGATTTCAGCGATCATGGCTTCAGTCGTTACCATCAAGCCAGCGATTGACGCTGCGGCTTGCAGAGCTGAACGGGTTACTTTTGCAGGGTCCAAAATACCCATCGCAATCATATCGCCGTACTCGCCAGTTGCAGCGTTGTAACCGTAGTTACCTTCGCCTTGCTTGACTTTATCAACCACGACACTTGGCTCGTCACCAGCGTTAGCAACGATCTGACGCAGTGGTGATTCAACCGCACGACGCAGTAGAGCAATACCTACGTTCTGATCTTCGTTGTCGCCTTTGAGATCACAAATCGCTTGCAGTGCGCGCACCAGTGCTACACCACCACCAGGTACCACGCCTTCTTCAACCGCGGCACGCGTTGCATGCAGAGCATCTTCAACGCGCGCTTTCTTCTCTTTCATTTCAACTTCAGTCGCTGCACCAACTTTAATCACCGCAACACCGCCAGCTAATTTAGCCAGACGCTCTTGCAGTTTTTCTTTGTCGTAGTCTGAAGATGTTTCTTCAATCTGCTTACGAATCTGTAGCACGCGTGCTTCGATATCCGTTTGATTACCGGCACCATCAATGATGGTGGTGTTGTCTTTGTTCAGCACAACACGCTTAGCATTACCCAGGTGCTCTAAAGTTGTGGTGTCTAAGCTCAGACCCACTTCTTCAGAAACCACAGTACCGCCCGTTAGGATCGCCAGGTCTTGCAACATGGCTTTACGACGATCGCCGAAACCTGGTGCTTTAACCGCAGCGACTTTAACAATACCGCGCATGTTGTTAACAACCAATGTTGCTAAGGCTTCGCCTTCAACATCTTCAGCAACGATCAGCAATGGACGACCGGCTTTGGCCACGGCTTCCAAGACTGGCAATAATTCGCGAATGTTAGAGATCTTCTTGTCAACTAACAGCAACAGCGGGCTTTCTAGCTCGGCAACCATAGTGTCTGGTTTGTTGATGAAGTATGGAGACAGGTAACCACGATCAAACTGCATGCCTTCAACCACAGACAATTCGTTATCGAGGCCTGAACCTTCTTCAACAGTGATAACGCCTTCTTTACCAACTTTGTCCATTGCTTCCGCAATGATGTCACCAATTGATGAGTCAGCATTGGCAGAAATAGTACCCACCTGAGCAATGGCTTTGTTATCAGCGCATGGCTTAGCCATGAGTTTGATTTGCTCAACAATCGCGATAGTGGCTTTATCAATACCGCGCTTCAGATCCATTGGGTTCATACCCGCAGCAACTGCTTTCAAGCCTTCGTTAACAATGGCTTGAGCGAGTACTGTTGCGGTAGTGGTACCGTCACCGGCTTCGTCGTTAGCTTTAGAAGCAACGTCTTTTACCAGCTGTGCGCCCATGTTCTCGAAACGATCTTTCAGTTCGATTTCTTTAGCAACAGAAACGCCATCTTTAGTGATTGATGGTGCGCCGTAGCTTCTTTCTAAAATAACGTGGCGACCTTTTGGGCCTAAAGTTGCTTTGACCGCGTCAGCCAAAACGTTAACGCCAGCAAGCATTTTCTTACGGCCTAAATCGCCGAATTTTACTTCTTTAGCAGCCATGAAATCTGTTCCTCAATTCTGTGTCATTAAACGCAAGGGTATAAATTAAGCTTCAACAACCGCGAGAATCTCGCTTTCGCTCATTACCAGCAGTTCTTCGCCATCAACTTTAATAGCATTGCTACCAGAATAAGGACCAAAAACCACTTTATCGCCTACGCTTACTGCGATTGCACGTACGTCACCATTATCTAAAACGCGACCTGTACCAACGGCAACAATTTCGCCTTGGTTTGGTTTTTCAGCCGCTGAACCAGGTAGCACGATGCCACCGGCGGTTTTAGTTTCTTCTTCGCTGCGGCGGATTACCACACGGTCATGCAGAGGACGAAGCTTCATTGTCGATCTCTCCCAACGGGTTAGTTACATCAACCGATGTCACTCATCGGCACGTTTATTAAGTCCGGCAAACCGGCGTGTACTGCGCCATAGGCACAATACACAATGATCTGCTAATGCAGAATTTGTAAGTGTTTGTTATATGCGGGCGCCTCTACGTATTTCAAGGGCTGCCCTGATATTTTTTTACCAGAGGCGCAATGCAGCGCTTAAGGATCTTTACGCTCAAATTCGCCTTCAATGATCTGCGCGGGACGGTTTTCTGGACCGCGTCGCTGCTCAGTGTAGGTGCTGCTTTGCGTGTAGAACTGCTGCGATTGCGCAGGTCTTTGGGTCATATGCCGGCCAATACGATTAATCAGCCACTGACGCGTGATGGGTAGCAAGCAAACTAGGCCCACCACATCACTGATAAAGCCGGGTAAAAACAACAAGCCACCAGCCACCACCAGCAACAAGCCGTTGAGCATTTCGCGGTTCGGCACTTCACCCTGCGCCATCCGTTGCCGCACACTTAATGCTGTGGTCAATCCCGCCAAGCGGATACAAAGCACGCCCAACGCACCACTGGCCAAGACTAATAGCAAGGTTGCTGCTGCACCAATGCTTGAGCCAACACGAATCATCACAAACAGCTCTAACAATGGAAAAGCTAAAAACACTAAAAACAAACCACGCATTATGCGTACCTTTACATGTGGATATAGTTACTTAATGCACCCTAACACATTCAATCTCAAGGGGCGCACCACTCAGATCATGTAACAAAATACATCAAACGTCTTCGGCATTGACCCTATCCAAAGGACTGGAGTGTTCTTTACGTCGATCACTTCGCCACTGCCAAATAATAAAAACAATGGTAGGCAAACCCAAGACAGCACTGATTAGAAAGAACTGCTCATAACCAAACTTATCCACCAAGACGCCGGAATAGCCACCGATCAAGCGTGGCAATAACAACATTATTGAACTGAGCAAGGCATATTGCGTGGCAGAGAAACGCAGATTGGTCAAACTCGATAGATAGGCCACAAAGGCTGCGGTCGCTAAACCAGCGCTAAAATTATCGCAGGAGATGGTGATGATCAACATATTGAGATCAGCCCCCATCCCTGCGAGCAGCACAAACATTAAGTTCGTCGCAGCAGAGGTGATTCCGCCAATCAATAGAATCGGCATAATGCCAAAACGCACAATCAGCACACCACCAATACCAGCACCGAGCAAGGTCATAATCAAACCAAAGACTTTACTGACGCCGGCAATTTGATCTTTGCTAAAGCCTTGGTCGATATAAAATACGTTCGCCATGACGCCCATCACTGTGTCTGACATACGATAGGTCGCCACCAGTCCTAACAATAAAAACGCCTGCCAGCGGTAACGCACCACAAAGTCACTGACTGGCGTGAGCACCGGGGCAAGGCCTCTACGACCAATCGAGGACAAGCAAAATACCGTCAAGATGGTGTAGAGCAACGCGCGTAAAAAGGCTCGATCACTGTAGAAAAGATCATCCAGACCCGATTGCCCAGAGACTAACGCATGAAAATCAGTATGGTAAAACTGGGTCATCATCGCTGGCACCGAGATCAGCAACACCATCAACACCACCACAGAGATCAGTTGATGTCGCAACTTATAGCGGTTCACGGCCTCTTCAGTTTGCACGGCCAGCTCAGGTTCTTTCATCCATAAGGTGGTGAGTAAACCAGGCAACATCAGTAAGGCAAATAATAAGTAGGTGCTAGCCCAAGCAGCATGTCGATACTCCACGCCCGTTGAGCCAAACCATTCGGCAAAATATAAAGCACCGGCAGTGGCGAGCAGCGCTGCGACACGGTAACCGGCCATATAACTGGCCGCCAAAGCGGCTTGGCGAGTGTTATCGAGAATCTCTAAGCGATAGGCATCGACGGCAATGTCTTGCGTCGCCGAAGCAAAGGCCACGAGTACAGCTAAGGCAATTAACACCGCCAAATGACTTTGTGGGTTACTCAGCGCCATACCGGCCAGACCAATAGCGACCAAGATTTGTGAAAAGACCAACCAAGAGCGACGCCGACCTAAGCGCCCCAACAGGGGCAAACGCCATTGGTCGAGCAGCGGCGACCAGACCCATTTAAAAGCGTAGGCTAAACCGATTAAACTGGCATAACCAATGGTTTCACGGGCTACGCCAGCTTCACGCAGCCAAACCGAAAGCGTAGAGAAAACCAGCATATAGGGTAAGCCGGCAGCAAAACCGAGTAGTAATAAGGCTAAGACGGCCGGATTAGAATAAGCCTGCAGGGCTGTACGCCAACTGTTATTGGACATGGGTGACTGTTTTCATTGCTAAAGGCGCACTCTACTCGTTGGCAGCATCAGGCTGCCACTGATAATTGACTAATTTTACACGATCTTGCTCGACGAATATCCCTTCTAATCGTAAGCGCTGCCGTTGTTCGTCTCCGGCACGGGTGTTTTGCGGCAAGCTTAAGCGTCCGCCTGCAGCAACCACGCGATGCCAAGGCAGTTGAGTATCATCAGGTAATTGGCTGAGTACTCGGCCCACCCAACGCGCTAAGCCGGGATAACCGGCCATTTTAGCAAGCTGTCCATAAGTGACCAAGCGTCCTTCTGGGATCTTGGACAGCAGGATATACAAGATGATCCGCATCTGCTGTTTATTTTCTATATCCATGACTGAACCCTATTTTTTATTATGTGTCTATTACTGCATAACGCTAAACTATGCACTGTACAACACTTCTGATTTTTTCTAATTTCGAGCTTTTTATTATGCGTGTTTTCACTGTGTGTGCTTTTATTGTGGGGTTTTCATTTTCTCTATCTGCGCAAGCGGATACGGTATGGCTTAAAAATGGTGATCGTCTGACGGGCCGTATTGTGCTGTTAGATAGCGGCAAACTGTTACTAGACACTGATTATGCCAATACCATTACGCTAAATATTAACAAAATTGCGACCCTAGAATCTGAGCAACCCCTGCTGGTTAAGTTGGATAAATTTACCAGCGAGTCAAGTAAGTCGTTACGACCCGCGCCGGAAGGCAATGTCACTCTAATCAATGGGGACACACCTAAAACCATTGCTTTGACTGATATTGAGCAATTGATGACACCTAAACCGATTATTGAGGATTTACGCTGGAAAGGCTCGATTAGTTTTTCGGCTGATTACAAGAAAAAAGAAAATAACAGCGAGGATTATGGCCTCGATGTCAGCACCGAGCTTCGACACGGTTTATGGCGACATGCTCTAGACACCGAATATGATTATGAAACGAAGAACAGTGCGACGAAAACTGAACATTTTGAGGCCAGCTATGCCTTAGATCGCTTTATTACTGAGCAGTGGTTCTGGAAAAATAAAATTAAATACATTAACGATCATATTGAAGACCTACGTAAACAGCACACCTACGGTACCGGTCCGGGTTACCAGTTTTGGGATAATGAACTGGGCGCTTTTGCATTGACGGGGCTGTTTAATCACAATAAATTTGAGTTTGCGTCCGGCGATAAGAAAAGTTTCAACTCAGGTACTGCATCGTGGGATTACAATCGTTATATCGGTGGTAAAGTTTTTGAGGTGTATACCAAGGGTGACTTTGGCATGCCTTTTATCAGTGATATTGAGTACGTTCTGGAAAGTGAAGCAGGGCTTCGTTATAAGCTAAACAGTTGGGCGGCGCTAACGTTAAAAGCTGAGTGGAATAAGGTCTCGAGTCAATATGGCGATCTCAATGATCGGCGCTACTTGTTTGGTGTTGGTGTGGGCTGGTAAGCCGCCTCTTAAGGGTAACTGACAGATCATCTAAAAGAACACCTCACCAGTGCCGCTTTTCCCTGAGTGCGCTTTGCAAGCGCAACTCGGGCGCTATGCCATCCATGGCGATGCTTGTCGCCGCATCTGCGAGGTATTCATTAAGCAAGAGGTGCTCGGCACACCTGTACAACTCGGAACAAGTATTTGTTACAAGCGCAAGCCGCCATCCAACTCAAGAATGCGACCAGTGTAATAGTCGTTTTCAAAAATATACGCCACAGAATGAGCGATTTCTTCAGGTTTACCCATGCGCTGCAGAGGTATAACGGAGGTCATTTTCTCTAGAGCGTCTGGCTTCATACTTAATGTCATTTCCGTCTCAATAAAGCCCGGAGCAACGCCTGCAACACGAATACCGTAACGCGCCAACTCTTTAGCCCAGACCACAGTATCTGCAGCAACACCGGCTTTGGCCGCGGAGTAGTTAGCCTGGCCCATATTGCCAGCGCGAGAAATTGAAGAAATATTAACAATTGCGCCCTGACTTTTTAACTCAATCATTTTCGCTGCCACTTCACGGGTGCATAAAAAGACACCAGTAAGGTTAACGTCGATCACCGCTTGCCAGTTGTCTAGACTCATTTTAGTCATTTCACCATCTTTAACGCGAATGGTTAAGCCATCGCGCAAGATACCAGCATTATTTACCAAACCGTGAATAGCACCGAAGTCATCGGCAACTTGCGCAACCATATCGGTGACTTGCTCTTCATTGGCCACGTTACAAATATAAGCACGTGCTTGTGTACCCGCACTCTGGCACGCGGCAACAGCAGCATTCAGTTTTTCTTGATCCAGGTCGACTAATGCCAACTGTGCACCTTTACTAGCAAGGTACTCCGCCATGGCGCGACCTAAACCTTGACCGCCACCTGTAATAATAATTACTTTATCTTTTAACTGCATAGCCACTCTCTCTTATTTTAAAACAGTTATTAAACACAGTTCTGACCTGATCAGCTGCAACCTAATAAAGCCTCAAACCGGAGGTTTACCCGTCCGCTTTGATTCTTGATTAACCTGTAACTGGATCTCTGTGCGCCATATCAACTGACTACAATACAACGAAACTCACAAATCAGAACTCTTAATTATCATTTATCTGCAGTAACAACCCTGTAATCGCTTGGCTTTGCTAAACTGCAACCTTGATCATTTTTAAGGGGTTGAGCATGGCAACTGTATTGCGCGCCGTATTGGCACAATTGAATATGCGGGTTGGCGATATTGATGGCAACTTACAACGTATTCTTGATTCAAGCGTACAGGCTCTGCATCACCAGCAGGCGGACCTGGTTGTTTTCCCAGAGCTGTCACTATGTGGCTATAACGCACAAGACTTACTGCTGCGCGATAGCATGCAAATACGCATTGAACGCGCTTTAGAGAGACTCTGTACTGCTCTGCCGCATAACTTGCATGTCTTAGTCGGCTACCCCTGGCTTGAGCAAGACTCTCGTTACAACTGCTGTGCGCATTTTTATCAAGGCAAGATCCAGTCGGTCTATAAAAAACAGTTCTTCCCCAACGACCCTACCGCTTTTGCTCAGCGTTACTTTAAGCCTGGTCATCAAGCGCTGTGTATCGATATCAATGAGATAAAAGTTGCCATTGGTATTGGCGAAGATATTTGGCAATCGGCATTTATTGAACAAGCCTGTACAGCACAAGCCAAAATGATCGTCAGCCTTAACGCCTCAACCTTCCACCTCAACAAACAAGCTGAGCGTGAGCGCATGCTCAGCCATCATGCGCAGCATGCACAGATGCCTATTTTGTATGCCAGCCAAGTTGGCGCGCAGGATGATTTGATTTTTGATGGCGGCAGTTGCACTGTTGATGAACAAGGTAACCTGCGCCAACGTGCGCCAGCTTTTACCGAAGAGCTGTGCATGGTGGAACTGCAATTTACTCACTCGACCAGTCACGTCGAGCGCGGCATCTGCGAACCCTTACTCAGCGAAGAGGCCAGCGTTTATCAAGCACTGATGCTGAGCCTGCGCAACTACGTAGAACAGAATGGATTTAAAGGTGTGTTACTGGGCTTGTCAGGTGGCATTGATTCGGCCTTAGTGTTGGCGATTGCCGCCGATGCATTGGGTGCCGACAAAGTACAAGCAGTGATGATGCCTTACCATTACACCGCACAAATCAGCCAAGATGACGCCGCGGCACAAGCACACAATATGGCGGTTGATTATAAAACCATCGCCATCGCACCAATGGTTGAAGCCTTTAGCCAGAGCCTAGCGCCAGTTTTTGCTGATATGCCCAGCACCGCCAATGACACCACCGAAGAAAACCTACAAGCTCGCTGCCGCGGCAATATCTTAATGGCGCTCTCCAACAAGAACGGCTACTTGGTACTGACCACCAGTAATAAAAGCGAAACAGCTGTGGGCTATGCAACCCTCTACGGCGATATGGCTGGTGGTTTCGCCCTGCTTAAAGACGTACCAAAATGCTTGGTGTACCGTTTAGCTCGCTACCGCAATAGCTTAAGCTCTGTCATTCCTGAACGTGTGATTACTCGCGCGCCATCTGCAGAATTGTCGCCCAACCAGCAAGATGCAGACAGCTTGCCGCCCTACGAGACTCTGGATGAAGTCCTACGCTTATATGTCGAGGAAGAGCAATCGGCGCAAACGATTATTGCGCAAGGTTTTGAACAAGAGATGGTAATGCGAGTTTTACGTTTAGTCGATATCAGCGAATACAAACGACGACAAGCCACTCTGGGCCCTCGTATCAGTAAACGCAGCTTTGGTAGTGATCGTCGCTATCCGGTGACCAACCACTGGCAGCGTGGCGACTAAACTCACACTAAACAAGTACCGATGACGTTGTTTCTCATCGGTACTTGACTCAATCAGTCACAGTTCAGCCCTACAAACTCAGCTGTTATCTTTTTATAGCGTCACTAAATTATCACGATGAATCAGCTCAGCTTCAGCCATATAGCCTAGCGTTTCAACAATACTTTCTGAGCACAGACCAATAATCTTGGTCGCCTCTGCAGCGCTGTAGTTGCTTAAACCACGCGCCACTTCCGCACCTTGTGCATCAACACAAACGACCATTTCGCCACGCAAGAAATGCCCTGCAACGGCAGTCACACCGACGGGTAATAAGCTTTTGTGGTCACTGGTTAAGGCTTTTACCGCACCCGCATCCAGAGTCAAAGTACCACGTGTTTGTAAGTGCCCAGCCAGCCATTGCTTACGTGCACCATCACGGCACTGCTCAGGTGTCAGCAATGTACCTAGACGTTCACCATCATGCAGTCGATCCAGAACATGCTCAAGACGACCACCGACAATCACGGTATAGGCTCCAGAACGAGCCGCTAAACGTGCTGCGCGTAATTTGGTCTGCATACCACCACGCCCCAAGGCTCCAGCACTACCTCCCGCCATCGCATCGAGACGTGGATCATCAGCACGTGCCTCAAAGATCACTTGTGCATCAGGGTTTTTACTCGGATCAGCATCATACATACCATCACGATCGGTGAGGATCACCAACAAGTCAGCCTCAACTAAGTTAGCCACCAATGCCGCTAAGGTGTCGTTATCACCGAAGCGTATCTCATCCGTGGCAACCGTATCGTTTTCATTGATCACTGGAATGACGCCTAACTCCAGCAAGGTACGCAAGGTGCTGCGTGCGTTTAAGTAGCGCTTGCGATCAGACAGATCATCGTGAGTTAACAGGATTTGTGCCGTGCGCTCATTGTGCTCAGCAAAGCTACTTTCCCACGCTTTAACCAAGCTCATCTGACCGACAGCCGCCGCTGCTTGTAACTCATGAATCGCACGAGGTCGTTCAAGCCAACCTAGACGGCTCATGCCCGCAGCCACTGCGCCTGACGAGACCAACACCAAGTCAATTCCTTGCCGGCGCAGCGCTACCATTTGCTGCACCCAAATTGCCATAGCATTACGGTCTAAACCACGGCCATCAGCAGTGAGCAGAGCACTGCCAATTTTCACTACCCAGCGCTGAGCGCCTGTCACTTTATCGCGCATAACACACAATCCTGTTAATTTTTTCACACTCAGAGGCTGTCTTAACAGCCCACTGAGTCGACCTAGCAGTTAATGATTAACGTAGATAATCTCTGCGCCGTCCTCATCATCTTCTTCGTCATCTTCATCATCAAAGTCATCTTCAACATCTTCGATGGCTTTAACTCCCGCACGGCGTAGCGCACGTTTATCATCGAGCTCTTGCAGACGCGCACGGCCTTCATCTTCAATACGCTGATCCAAATCAATAAGGTACTCAGCATAGTCTTTATCTTCAGCGATACGCAGATCACGCTCTTCTAAGTAGCGCATCATGGCTTGCGCCAGCTCTTTAGTACCTTCACCATCGAGCGCCGAGATCATAAATACAGGACCCGTCCAGCCCAGTTGATCAATCACAGCTTGCTTACGCTGCTCACGCTCGTCATCCAGTAACTGATCCACTTTATTCAAAACTAACCAACGATCACGCTCGATCAAAGACGGGCTGAAACGTTCGATTTCATCAACAATGATTTGTGCATCTTGCGCTGGATCGCTGTCATCAATCGGTGCTAAGTCAACCACGTGCAATAACAAACGGGTGCGAGTTAAGTGCTTAAGGAAACGAATACCTAAGCCAGCACCTTCTGCCGCGCCTTCAATCACACCGGGAATATCAGCAATCACAAAGCTTTTGTAACGACCAATACTGACCACACCAAGATTTGGAATCAAAGTCGTAAAAGGATAATCCGCTACTTTCGGTTTAGCTGCAGAAACAGAACGAATAAAGCTGCTTTTACCAGCGTTAGGCAAGCCTAACAAGCCAACGTCAGCCAACACTTTCATCTCAAGTTTCAGGTTACGCAACTCGCCCGGTTTACCATCACTGGTTTGCCGTGGCGCACGGTTAGTACTGGATTTAAAGCGGGTGTTACCCAATCCATGCCAGCCACCTTCAACAACACGGATACGCTGGCCATCTTCGGTCAAATCACCAATAACTTCTTGGGTATCAGCATCAATAATAGTCGTACCCACCGGTACTTTTAAGATGGTATCTTCGCCACCCGCACCGGTACAATCAGCACCACGACCATTTTCACCACGCTGCGCATTAAAGCGGCGGGTATAACGGTAATCGACCAGGGTATTGAGGTTGATATCAGCTTCCATATAAATAGAGCCGCCATCGCCACCATCACCACCGTTTGGACCACCGAACTCAATAAACTTTTCACGGCGAAAACTCATGCAACCATTACCGCCATCACCAGCTTTTACCACAATCGATACTTCATCGACGAACTTCATTAATGTGCCTCCCGCGAGCCCGCAGGCTTATAAATATAGACGCAGGATACAACAAGCACGGACAATCCGTCTTTACTGCCTGCACAAACAAAAAAGCCCCGTCAAATGACAGGGCTTTTCCGTGTAAAGCTACTTAGGCTGAAACTACGCTAACGTAGCGACGTCCAAAAGCACCTTTAACTTCAAATTTCAACACGCCTGCTTCTTTAGCAAACAAGGTGTGATCTTTGCCCATTCCAACATTAGGACCTGGGTGGAATTCTGTACCGCGCTGACGCACGATAATATTTCCTGCTTTCACAGTTTGGCCGCCGTACATCTTAACGCCTAAGCGTTTAGCTTCCGAGTCGCGACCGTTGCGAGTACTACCACCAGCTTTTTTCGTTGCCATGAGATCAACACTCCATCAGTTTGGGGGTTCAGTCAATTAAGCCTGAATACCAGTGATTTTAACTTCAGTAAACCACTGACGGTGGCCCTGACGCTTCATGCTGTGCTTACGACGACGGAACTTGATAATAGTTACTTTATCGTGACGACCTTGGTCAATCACTTCAGCTGTCACTTTAGCACCTTCAACAACTGGCGCACCGATTTTCACATCTTCGCCATTGCCGATTAATAGAACGCGATCAAACGAAATAGCTTCGCCGACTGGTACGTCCAATTTTTCAATCTTCAAAAATTCGCCTTCAGCGACTTTGTATTGCTTACCGCCAGTTACAATTACTGCGTACATCACATATCTCCGTTATTCCTGCTCACCCAACGCTTTATAATAATCAGTATCGGTTGGCATGGCTGCTGTGCATTGGATTAAGACACACTAGCAATTGCGTAAGGCAGGGAGTTGCCCAAGTAAAGTTCAGGAGCGCGAATTGTACGCACAGATCAATCTAGACGCAAGCATTCGATGCGCTCGCCTTGACAGATAGGCGCGCGCCTCATAGCATGCCGCACAACCATATTGGAGTACGCAGGGTCATGCAACCACAGGCTTTTTACCAAATCGTCGCTGAAGATTTTGCTGCAGTAGACAGCATCATTAAACAACAGCTGTCCTCACGGATCCCTTTGGTAGAAAAAATCGGCGATTACATCATCTCCGCAGGCGGCAAACGCCTACGCCCCCTTCTGGTATTACTGGCCGGTAATGCGCTGGGGAAGAATGATGACGATTTACGTCTGCTTGCGGCGGTTATTGAATTTTTGCACACATCGACTCTATTGCATGACGATGTGGTGGATAAATCTGACTTACGCCGTGGCCGTTCGACTGCCAACGCCAAGTGGGGCAACGCACCCAGCGTTTTGGTTGGCGATTTCTTATATGCGCGCTCATTTGAAATGATGGTGCGCTTAGGCTCGCTGCCAGTGATGGAAATCATCTCACAAGCCACTCGTGTGATTGCTGAAGGCGAAGTCCTACAGCTGACAAAAGTACGCGATGCCAGCACCACTGAAACCACTTATATGGAAGTGATTCGTGGCAAAACCGCAATGTTATTTGAAGCATCCACCCATAGTGCTGCTGTTCTAGCTGGCGCACCAGCAGAACAAGCCGAAGCGCTGCGCACTTACGGCGACAACCTTGGTATTGCTTTCCAATTGGTCGATGACTTACTCGATTATCGCGGCGACGCAGAAACTCTTGGCAAGAACGTGGGTGATGACTTAGCCGAAGGTAAGCCGACCCTGCCATTGATTGCAACCATGCGTGACGGTACCCCAGAGCAAGCAGCGTTAGTACGCCAAGCCATTCAAAAGGGTGGTATTGAAGACCTTGTGGCCATTAGCGCAGCAGTTGAAGCGTCTGGCGCACTGGATTACACCGCTAAACTGGCACAGGATTACGCACAACGCGCGATCAACTGTCTCGACCCTATTCCTGCCTCAGGTTACCGTGATGCTCTGATCGAGCTGGCAAAATTCGCCGTCGCTCGTAGCCAATAAGCTAAAGTACTTTTAGTGCTAAGCAACAATAAATAAAATATTGCCGCAGACGCCCTTTATAATGAGCAACATAATGTGACATATTGTCACATAGCATTAATTAAATAATTTTCGGCATGGAAAACAAAACATGAGCATTCTTAAAGAGTTCAAAACGTTTGCTGTCAAAGGTAACGTTGTCGATATGGCTGTCGGTATTATTATCGGTGCTGCTTTCGGAAAAATCGTCAGTTCATTTGTGGGCGATATCATCATGCCGCCACTGGGCGTTATGATTGGAGGTGTTGATTTCAGCGATCTGGCGGTGACGTTAAAAGCCGCTGAAGGTGACTTACCTGCAGTGATGCTGGCCTACGGAAAATTCATTCAAAGCATTATTGACTTTGTGATCATAGCTTTCGCTATTTTTATGGGCGTAAAAGTCATCAACCGTCTCAAACATGAAGAAGAGATTGCCGAAGAAGCGCCCGCTGCTCCTGCAGAACTGCCAACACCGAGCAACGAAGAAGTCCTACTCAGAGAAATCCGCGACTTGCTCCAGCAACAAAATAAAAGCTAACAGCTCTGCCAGACTGCAGCTAAAAGAGCCTGTAAAATAAACAGTACAACGACCCACGGTTAAACCCATGGGTCGTTTTTATTTAGTTATCTGTCACTGTAAAAGCCTGTTTCGCCAGTACGACTGCCTGACCTGAGCCGCGTAAAATATAGCGCACTTGATACTCACCGGCTTTAGACGGGGCTTTCAGTTGATCAGGCTCGTCCTCTTCTGAGCTTCGTGTATAGAAGTAGGTCAGCTCACCACCAATGCGCTTATGGTCAGCAGGGACAATGTCCACATAGTCATCATGATTAGCAGGACCTGACCACTCAACCGGAATCATAGACTCAGCCTTGACGCTAGCAGGCACAGAGACACTGCCATCCGGTTTGCTAACAGTAAACGCTTGTTTAGTCAGCACACTCGCAGCACCCGAGCCGCGCAAGATATAACGTACGTAATACTCACCCGCTTTGGCCGGTGCCTTCAGCTGATCAGGCTCACCCTCTTCTGAGTCGCGTGTATAGAAAAATGTAACCTCACCACCAATGCGCTTATGGTCAACCGGGACAATGTCCACATAGTCATCATAGTTAGCTGGGCCTGACCACTCGACCTGCACGACAGAGCCTGCTGGCACACTCTCAGGTACGCTAACGCCACCCTCAGCGGCGACTACGGTAAAGGTCTGCTGAGTCAACACACTCGCAGCGCCGGCGCCGCGTAAGATATAGCGCACGCGGTACTCACCCGCTTTAGTCGGTGCTTTTAGCTGATCAGGCTCACCCTCTTCGGAGTTACGTGTATAGAAATAGGTCAGCTCACCACCAATGCGCTTATGGTCAACGGGGACAATATCCACATAATCATCATGGTTAGCAGGCCCGGTCCACTCCACTGCTATAACCGAACCCGCTACTACGCTCTCAGGTACGCTAACACTGCCATCAGCAGCGATGACGGTAAATGGCTGTTTCACTAGGACACGATCAGCACCTGAGCCGCGTAAGATATAACGCACTTGGTACTCACCCGCTTTGGTCGGTGCTTGCAGTTCATGCGACTCGCCATCCTCTGAATCTTTTGTATAAAAGAGCGTCAGCTCACCACCAATACGTTTGTGCTCTGTGGGAACGATATCAACATAGTCACGCTCACCGGCCGGCCCAGTCCAAAAGATCGGTATAACAGCACCTGCTTCGATCTGTTCGGGCGCAGAAACTGAGGCTGTAGCTTCAGTCACTGTAATGGGGATGCTGTCTAGAACACGCTTTTGCTCCTCGCCGTTTAATACGTAACGAATGTTATAGACGCCAGGCTTAGTCGGTGCGCGCAGTTCAACCTCGGGCTCAGTCTTAGTATTGGTATACACATAGGTCAGCTCACCACTGGTTTTCTTAACTCCGTCTGCCACTAAGTCGACGTAGTCACGCTCATTGGCAGGTCCTTTCCATTGGATAGCAATCATGCCGCCTGCCTGCACAGTATCGGGCGCAACTAAGGCCACATCGCTGTCCGTTACTGCTACTGCAGCCTCGGCTAACACATGACGTTTATTATCACTGCCACGCCAGATATAGCGCACGGTATAGGTACCCGGCTTGCCAGCTGCGCGCACAGTGAGTGGTGAACCGTCTTTGGTGTACGTGAAGGTCAGCTCATCGTAGGTTTTTTTATAATTCTGTGGGACGAGATCAATATAGTCATTTTCCGCATTCGGCCCCGTCCATTTGACGTTAATGTCGCCGCCTATTGCAACACTCTCATCAGGATCTAATGTCGCTTCAGGTAACAGCAAAGGTTCAGGTTCTTTGGGTGTATCCTTTTTCGCAGGCTGCACCATCGTATTGAGCAGCGCATCGCGTAGCTCATCGGCATTCGCCGCAGACACATAGCGGCCGCCCGTGTTTTCTGCCAAGCAGGCCACTTGCTTACCTTCCGCATCTGTCAAATCAAAGCCAACCACATGCGCGGTAAAATCGATGCCGTTTTTAGCCAGCTCGGCCCCCACCGCGCAAGGATCCGCTTGGCAGTTCTCTAAACCATCAGTAATTAAGATCACAGTGGCTTTATCTTCGGTGTAACGCAGCTCTTCAGCGGCCTTCAGCACTGAAGCGGAGAGCGGCGTTTTACCCAAAAACTTCATCTTAGCTGCAGCTTGAGTAATCTCAGGCCCTGTTCCGGCTGCGGGTTTAACTACAACTTCAATATCACTGCAACTGCCTCTTGTGCGATGACCATAGGCAATTAAGCCCAATTCCATATCGGCTGGCACACCCTCTAATACGGTGGCCAATGCTTCACGGGCAATTTGTAATTTAGGTTTACCATTAATTTGCCCCCACATTGATCCAGAAGCATCCAGTACGATCATTGTTTGCTCGGCAGCTAGGCTTGCGCTAGCTGTTGCAGCCACTAATCCTGCCAGTAAAAACGAATAGAGCGGTTTCATATCGCCACCTCACTCAACAGTATGTGTCAGTTAATAGCCGACCAATCAAAGACATAACGCTGCAGTCTCGCTTAACCCGCTGCGTATGCGCTGATCTAAAGCGTTAGTATCCACGGCAAACTTGTCAGCAAAACCACCGACAATAGACTTATGCATGCGTAGCGACTGCGCGAACTTCAAACAACCTTGGGGAGTATTATCACGTTCAATTTTTGCATTATCATCTAGAGTGAAATACACATTGGCATAATTAACAAACGCATCGACATAACAGGCTTCATAGGCTTGTTGCGCTTGATTATTCTCATCCCTATTAGCCATGACCATCCCGACCGCGGTACCGACCACTCGAGCACACTCATTAAGTGGCAGCTTGCCCTGATTGCTGACCGCCCAAGCGTCTTTAAAGTGTTCTTGATAAAGCTTGGATAATCCAGGCTGACTAGCGCTATTGGACTCGCCACAGCCCGTGACTAGCAAGCTTACAAGTACGCTCAATAGGAGATTAATTTTCATCAGAGTCACCTTTATGTTTAAGGCGCCATGCGTTTTCATGATAAAAAAACACAAAACGCAGCTATTTATAAAGCGGTGCAATCTCATCCATAAGGCCAGTGACTGCAGGTAAGTCAGGTTGTGCCTCTTGGATTTTTTTCACATTGCGTAAATAACCTTTTTTCATCCCCACTAACACGCCTTTTTTGTGCTGCTCGCTATAGTCTGGATTGTTATTGATCCGCTCTTCAGCTTCTTGGTAATTACGTTTGATAAACGCCACACTTGAGCCTTCTTTAGCAATAAAATAGGCATGCATGACGCGGTCACCCACATCGGCCCACTGCTCTAAATTACGAAAATGATATTTCTGTGCAATGCTGCTCAAACCTTGGTAATGCAGTGAGTCTTTAGCCAGCAACTCAACGCTTGAGACTAAGGGCCGGTGGCGATCGATGTCTTTTTGCTTAAGCGGATTCTTCTCCGCAAAAGTTTGTGCCTCAGCAAAAGAGGCAATGTAGTTTTCCACCTGTGCTCGACTCAGTGGCGTCGCTGCTACAGCTGCGGTCATCATTAACGCTGCTACAGCAAACACCAGTTTATTTAAAAATCTACGCATAATAATCTCCAGAGGCATAAGGTCTTTAGCGCTGTGATTAAGGCCATCTCACGACTCAATAACGCAAGCGTCTTTCGAGGTAGCGCAGGTCTTCACGAGCGCGTTGTAGTTGCCGATCTACATCGCGTAACTCCTGACGTAAATAGCTGCGCTGCTCTTTATTCTCTTCTTGCTTTAAGGCCTGCTCTAGTTGGTTGGTTTGCTTATTTAGTTTCTCTATATATTGCTCAGCATCATAAATTTGCTTGCCCCGCTCATAAAAAATCAAAAACCTGTGCTCTAAGTGAGCAGGGCAAGCGTTACGGTATTGCCGACCGAGAAGCCCTTCTTGAACGGCATTGTCTGACGTACAGTAATGTAGAATCCCTCGATCACGCCCTTGCAAGTAAAGCCTTTGATCAGGTCTAACACCTACTTTTGCGCAAGCCTGACGATGATCTTCGATGCGCGTTAATGGCTCACCATTGCGCCCATCACGAAAGCCCTGATCCAGCCAATTAGCAGTTAAGCACTCTTGTTCACTCATGCTCGCACAACTGCTCACCAGCACTGCTAATACGGCCAGACCGGCTATTCGAGTGTTCTTCCTAGCCAGCAAAAGCACAGATAAAACAAAATTGCTCATTGGCATAGTTGCATCACCTTAAAATAACAACTTGTGTCAGTTCGCTTTGCATGTCGGCGACGTGCCAACGTTGCAACCAAATTTTAGCAATGGCGTCGTCTAAGACCATCGTTTGCAAACCCGTACCGAGGGCCAAGCTGTCTTGTCCAATGACATTGCTGGAGATCACAAAAACAAACTGCGGATTATCCTTACTGTAGGGCAAAGGCTCATCAGAGCTGAATTCAGTCCAGAGCTCTTCAAGCACCCGAGCGGGTTGTGTCCCACCATAAGGATTTTCTGTACGGTATTGAGCAGGGGCGACAGACTGCGGCGTCAAAACCTGAACCTGTCCTTGAGGTAGCTCTGGTGCCTCTAAAGCTAAACAGGATAGCGCAAAGCACATCGTTTTTTGTGCTGCCTCGTCAGTGATTTCTTTGCGCGCAGCGTAGAGTAGAGCAGCTTGCATGCCCATCACGGGTGCCATAACAAAGCGCCAACTGACATGTGGACCCACACCAAACTCATCTAGACGGGCCACGTTTTCCGCATCTAAATTCTGCAACAAATCATGATGCCGTGCTGGACCTAAGTTATACCGGCTGACCTCGATGTAATGGTGCTTTAACTCAGGTATCTCAGTATCAGTATTAATGCTGTAGTTGATCTGATAGCGAACATGCGGCAACTCAACTTCTTGCGCGTCGAGAATCAAAATGGCGCGAGTCAAGGCATCCAGATCAGCATCAATATGGGACGCCTGCGCAGTGTTTTCTGAAAATGTTGGAAAGGTTTTCTTAGAGTAATAGTGAGACCCCGTAAGCTCATCAACGGACTGCTCACTATAATTGTTACTCGCGACAAATAACTGAGCGGTTTTATCCATGCGCATTAAAGCGTTTTGGTAAACCTCATGCGCCTGTACAGCTAAGGGCGATAGAAGACCAACAACAAGAATAAGGAAAACCTGTGCGTTCATACTCTCGTCCTCTTAAACCGCGCGGCCAATCACTCTGCCACTTCAGCTGTAGGTGTAGTGGTTTTGGCAGGTTGAACCCAAGTTTGCGCTTTACCTTTAAGCTCACCAAATTTATTCGACACTTTATCCAAACGCGCTTCCCACTCGGGACTTGGCGTCTGCTCGTTAATGACCTTAAAGTAAGCCTGCAATAAGCATGCGATAGCAAATGGCTCAATCACTGCAACCTTTACTGCCCAAGCAAAGAGCAAAGCAAAGACCATTCCGCCTGCTGACCAAGCACCGGGGATGATGTACACCAAGGCGGCGGCAGGCGCGAGCATAATAATGAAGACGCCGAATGATAAGCCGTAGGTGAAGAGTGTCAGCCACGCTGCATTTTTCAGCATTACCGTAGCATTTTGCCCATACAGCACTAGCGCTGAACGTGAAGCAAGCCAAGGATTGTCACTGTTGGTGCGAATAATATAAGCGAGGATGATCTCATCAATTAAGCCCACGGCAATGCGCAAGAAGGCTTTGACCACACCCATGAGTTGCTGCAGTCCAGGAATCGGTAAAAAGCTGGTAATGCCCTGCACTAAACCAGTGATGGCGGTAATTACACCTTTAATCAGCAAATCCATAGCGAAAAGCACATTGGTCTGTGCAAAATTCTGTTTAACGATTTGGCTGGCATATGAAATTTGCGAACGTCCCTCAGGCAGTTCCTCACCATCAATCAAGCGCACCAACACAGCAATATGACCCGCTTTAACGGTATATAAAAGGTACTCGCGCGCAAAAAAAAGTACGGTTCCGACGATACCAAACCCAATAACACCGCCCCAAAGCGTTGTCGTTGTTTGAAAACTCTCGTCTCCAAAGCCGCCAATTCCGTAACCCACTCCAGCACCGACACCGGTCATTAAAATGTATGCCAGGGTAATGCCGAAATACACTGCACAGCGCAGTAATATAAAAGGCAGAGTGCGAACGAGTAAATTAATCGACGTCCCTAAGCTGAAATCCCACATGACGGCCCCCTTACTGCATCAGCATAAAGTGTTAGGGATACAGACTATCGGCTTTATCTGTTGCGGTAACCGTCTAAACGAACGGGCTGACTCAGCAGTCAACTTTCAACTTAAATTTGCCAAGCAGGTCGCATTATTCGCTTATCAGTGCTGCATGACAGAAGGCGTGGTCGGCAGCGTTAACAGTAAAGCCACCAAGTCAGCCTGTCGATTGGTTTGGGTTTTTTGGAAAATATTGCGTTTATGAAAAGCCACTGTCGTCATCGAAATACTAAAAGTCTGGGCAATTTCTTCTGAGCGCATGCCTTGTGCAAACGCCCAAGCAACGCGGCTTTCCATCGGAGTGAGTTGAAATAGCGCTTCCAACGCCTTAAACGGAACCAATGCATTATTACCGCTATGACTGAAGAACAGTGCGACGACAGGTTCATCGCTATAAGTCGATTCAGCCTTTAAGGCGCAGATCGTCAGTAAGACATCGCGCTGCCCTGTATGACAGGCGAGCGATAAAAAGTCGATATAATCATCACCATTTTTACTCGCAATGATGGCTTGTCGAATAGCCGCATGCTGCCATATCGTTTGCTCATTACTGAGCTTAACCATTGCCGTAATGTCAGGGCACAGTGCTTTATTGATCACCGTTTTAGCTGTGTTATTCATCAATAAAGTTTGCGCATTAGCGTCGAGCAAAACAATACCTGAGTTAATAAAATCTAGGGTTTTTGAGATACGCTGAAAAACTTTACTTACGCCATCGTCTGGCCCTGCTGCTGCATTAGTTATCGGCACGACTTGGGTTTGCAACTGACTGCGTAAACGCTGTACTTGTCGTAAACGCGCATCAATTGTCGCGAGCATCAGATCAAAATTTACGGGTTTGACTAAGTAATCATCTGCCCCTGCATGCTTACCACTGACGATCTGCCCAATCTGGTCTTGCGCACTCAGAAAAATAAAAGGGACATCAGCCAGCTCTGAATGCTGTACTCGAATATGTTGCAAAAGCTGATAGCCATCCATTCGCGGCATCGCAATATCACATAAAATCAAACTGGGGCGTGTCTGCTGTAGAACAACAAGGGCCTCTTTACCGTCAGAGGCCTCGATCACCTGATAACCGGCATCGCGCATTTCTTCGACCAAGATCTCACGCAGGTCAACTTCATCCTCAACACAAAGAATGATGGTGTCAGCAGGGCTTAGTGAGTTTTCCATATGCCTTAATCTACTATTTATTAAAGTGATGAGGTAAGCACAAGGTGAATATTGAACCGCTATTTTCATCCGAGCGCACCGTTACCTTACCTCTTTGTAACGCAGCAAGCTCTGCGGCAACGTACAGTCCGATACCCGTACCGGCCACATCAGCGACTGAACCTGCACGAAAGTAGCGCTGAAAGATATGAGGCAGATCAGCTTTCGAGATCCCTCGACCTTGATCTTGAACCTGACAGCAGACCCAGCGATCCTCCTGATAGATATACACTGCAATCGCTGTATCAGCCGATGAGTATTTATCAGCATTTGATAAAAAATTCCCAATAATTTCACTGACCAACACTGGATCACACAGTGCTTGCAGGTCTTTGCCGCTCTGAGCGGAAAAGCTCACCTGACGATTGACACTTAAGAAAGCCTGCTCATCAATGACTTGCCGAACTAAATCAGCTAAAGAAAACCGCTGCAACTGCATATCGACCTGCTCGAGCAAACGATCCGCCTTTAAGATACTTTCAATTAAATGCGTCAAGCGTTCAGTGGCTGCTTTTACTTTGACAGCTCGATCAACCACTTGCGCAGGCGTCATACGTTCAGCAGCACGAATTAAGCGCTGCATGCTTGCATCAATAATAGCTAAAGGAGTGCGAAACTGATGAGAGACCATTCCTCCAAAACTGCGGTAAAGCTCACTGACTTTACGCTCATGCTCTAACTGTTTTTGCAGCTCAAGCTGCTGCTGTTTAACCCGTTCATTTTCTCGGCTACGTTTAAGCGCAATCAACAACTGCCAAGAAATAAACAAACTACAAAACAAAATCGCAATGATGATAACAATAATAGCCAACACAGCATTCCGATTCATATCAACACCGGCACCGAGTTCTTCCCACTGCGCCGTCATCGCCCGCCCTGATGCTTTTAGCATAAACGCGCTAAATTCATCCAAAGCGTGCTGTAAGTCTTTTAGTTGCGCTTGGTTTAAAGGGCTTGCGCCCAATAGCGGCTCAAGCTGTCGCAGCATTACAGACTGCGTATTCAGTTCGGCTAACAAACCGACCTCATCGAAAAATCTTGACTGCGGACCGTCATGCAGTAAATTTAAACGACTTAACAGCATTTGATAGCGAAACAGCAAATCAACATTTGCATCAGGGTTAAGTGCTTTTTTCTGGATCACATCGCTTAAGCGCAAGCTTTCAAGGTGCGTATAGTAAACAACCCAAACCATATTAGCGTTAGAGTTATAACGCATTTCACGCTGAATAACAGACAATCGAAAGAGTGCCACCGCTAATAATGCCAGCAGCAATATAATAGTAATTAAAGGCAATATATAACGTATCAATAATTTTTTAGTACGCGTCATAACTACCGAGCCTTAACGTATATTTAAGTGCTTTAGCTGCCATACCCAACGATAGTCATAACGAATATCTTGTAATTTCCTGCGACTATCACGGGGATAAACAATCCATAGCGGCCCCTTATCTATCGGCTTTAACAGTACACCATCCATATGCGTGGCCAGCAGCACGTCATACTCATAAAAATCGGCTAAGGGTATTTCGACAAGGTAATCATTTAAGGCACTGGCGTCGACATGCAACGCCTGATCAGAGAGGCCAAGCAGCTCAAAAAGATCACGCACTAGCACGCCGTCAAAACGTTTGACACCATCAGTTACCACAGTGGAGGTGTAAAGAGTCGAGGCTGGCAACGCCCGAATCATCGCCAGATCAAATTGAGCTTTTGTGTTGAGGTTGTGGTGACTGATCAGCCCATCTACCGTAAGAATGACCTTCCCTACAGGCCTATCGAGTGATTTGGGCGTCGTACCTGTATTAACTAACGGAATGTTTTCGCCCGCCTGCGTCACACAGCAGAATAACATTGCCATAATTAGACTGACTGATTGAAAACCAAGGTATTTCGTCTTGACCATAGACTCGCTCTCAATATAGTCATTATTATTAGTTTTTAAGCAGCGCTTTTTATACCTAGACGACGAGTATATCGTATTAAGTTTATATGTTTGAACAGCTTATATGATGTTCAAACACACAGCATGATCCAAACGACTGCAGGTTACCAATAATTCTCAACAGCCACGGCTCCCGGTTTACGCGTTAAGGACAACTGCATGTCGCGTTTCTGCAGCAGCATCCGACAATCCTCAACCATTTCTGGATTACCGCACAACAGCACCCGTGAATTATCAGCTTCCATCGGTAAGTCAACAAAGCGCTCCAGCTCACCTGAAATCAACAGGTCGGTAATGC
The DNA here is from genome assembly GCF_905120345.1 of Denitrificimonas caeni. Classification (GTDB taxonomy): domain Bacteria; phylum Pseudomonadota; class Gammaproteobacteria; order Pseudomonadales; family Pseudomonadaceae; genus Denitrificimonas; species Denitrificimonas caeni_A. The sequence continues at coordinate 206,071 of NZ_CAJHOA010000006.1, forward strand.
GTGTACCCAAACAACCTGATACCGCCTCACGCGTCACCACCGGCACAAAGGTAAACTTATCAGCGTACCCAGCCACATACTCTCGCGTCACGATCTCCGCCAACAAATCGCCATACGCCAATTCAGCCGACGTACGCACGCTATAGACCAAAATAATCCGTTGAAAGCGCTGCCACACCTCAAAATCTTGCAGCATTGATAAAAACGGCGCGACCCCGGTTCCCGTCGACAACAACCAAAGATTATCGCCATCGACAAAACGATCCAAAGTCAAAAAGCCATGCGCTTGCTTCTCAATTAAAATCTCATCGCCCACCGCCAACTGACTCAACTCACTGGTAAACTCCCCGCCCGGCACAACAATGGAGAAAAACTCCAAAAACTCATCAAACGGACTGGATACCATCGAATAGCCACGCCAAACAATAGCGCCACTGGCCTTACGCACACCCAACCGAGCAAACTGTCCCGCAGTAAAACGAAAACCCACATCGCGGGTACAACGAAAACTAAACAAGCTCGGTGTCCATGTATGCAAGTGCGTAATGGTTTGCCGGGTGAACTTTTCTTGCGCCACGTTCATACTGCACCTCATTAACTAACGTATGCCCTATTAATACGCCACTTATGGCCAAACAAACACCTGCGATCTCTATGCCTATACTCAACACCCACTTTGCCCAACTCGATTTGCTGCGTTATCCAGAGCAAAACAACAGCCCATTGCAAGCTTTCGATGCCGCTGACGAATACCTGCTCAAACACCTCAGTAACTGCACACTACCGAGCAATGCACGCACTTTAGTGCTTAACGACAGCTTCGGCGCACTCGCTGCGAGTCTGTGCAAACAGATGCAAGTGCAGAGCAGCGGCGACTCATTTTTAGCCCACCAAGCGCTCCGTAAAAATCTTGAGCTTAATCAATTAACCGAACACACTGTCGACATCATCCGTTCCGATCAGCCCTTTAACGGCCCCTATGATTGCGTGCTGATTCGTGTGCCGAAAACTCTAGCGTTACTGGAAGAACAACTGATCCGTCTACAGAGTCAGATTCAGCAAAATACGCTGATCATTGCTGCAGGTATGATCAAACACCTGCCCCGTTCAGCCGGTGATTTACTGGAACGCTATATTGGCACGGTACAAGCCAGCCTTGCCGAGAAGAAAGCGCGCTTACTCTTTGTCACCGCCACAGGCAAAGCGCAGGCTAGCTCACCTTATCCAAGTGAGTATCTATTAGAAAAGCCGAAACTTATTTTACGTAATCATGCTGGTATTTTTTGTCGCGAAGCTCTAGATATTGGTACGCGCTTTTTTCTGCCACACTTACCGACGGGCTTAGGTAACGCTCAAGTCGCCGACCTCGGCTGTGGTAATGGCATACTTGGTATCGTCTGTGGCTTAACCAATCCACAGGCACAGCTACGGATGGTGGATGAGTCCTACATGGCCGTACAATCGGCGCAGGAAAACTGGCAGCAAGCCTTAGGCGAGCGTCCGGTAACAATCTATGCCGGTGATGGTCTGGGCGCCGAACAGCCTGAAACGCTGGACGTGGTTTTATGCAACCCGCCCTTTCACCAACAGCAGGTGGTCGGCGATTTTTTAGCCAGACGTATGTTTCAACAAAGCTATCGCGCGCTGAAAAAAGACGGTGCATTATGGATCGTTGGCAACCGTCACTTGGGCTATCACGTCACGCTTAAACGACTCTTTGGCAAGGTCGAGCACGTCGCGGCGAATGCTAAGTTTGTGATTTTGAAAGCGAGCAAATAATCAGACTGACCTTATGCCCAGGCCAGTAACACTAGATTCAAAAATAGAGATAAAGAGCGGCTGCCAGTCTGTCTAACACAGCGCTGGCAACCTATAGCGAACACCAATCAGCGTTTACGTGCTTGCTCGTATAATGACATCACTTTAGGAATATTGGCTTGCAGGTTAGAAATGCGTGTTGATGAAGAGGGGTGGGTACTCATGAACTCAGCCGGAGCCCCTTGACTGGCTTGCTCCATTTTATTCCACAAACTGACCGCAGCATTTGGGTTATAGCCCGCACGCGCCGCCAACTCGATGCCGAGTAGATCCGCTTCAGTTTCTGCGCCACGGCTATTGGGAAGGGTCATGCCATATTCAACGGCGGTTTCAGCAAGTGCCAATGTGTCTTGGCTCACCCCTAACACAGCGCCTAAACCTATCTTAGCCACTTCAATACCATAGGCCTTGGACATGGCCTCACGACTATGCTCACGCAGAGCGTGAGCGATCTCATGCCCCATCACCGCAGCAATCTCATCATCCGTCAACTGCAGTTTAGTGATAATACCGCTGTAGAAAATAATTTTACCGCCGGGACCACAGTTAGCATTTAAGTCAGGACTTTCAATCAAGCTCACCTGCCAATCCCACTGCTGCGCATCAGCACGGAAATAACCCGCCTGAGCAATCAAACGCTGACCAATCGCTTGCAAGCGTTTAGCATTGTTACTGCGTGTATCCAGTTTACCTTTGCTCTGCGCGGTCTGAATTGTTTCTTGATAGGTTTGCGCATAGCTTTGGTTGATTTCATTGGTGCTCAGCATACTGAACATATACTGTTTACGATCGACACCCACTGCACTCGAGCCTGTGGTGTTAACGGCTTGACAGCCCGTTAATAACAGCGCACCGGCCAGCGCAATACATTTGTGTAAAGTAGTCAAATCACACCTCATCCTAATCAATAATCAGCAACTCCATCGTATACCGATGGTTACTGGAGGTTGGAGTTTATTACACTTTCAAATAAGCACCATGCATTTAGTTGCCCAGCAGCAGAAAACCAACAATTAGATGAGAGCTGGATACTTTTTTCTGGTCGTGCAGCCGAAATATGTTGTATGCCCTGCTGTGGATAGGATATGTATCCATCGATACGCTCTTTTGTACTGTTTAGACGGTGATGGTTGCGGTTAGTTGCTAAGATGCAAAATTATAAAGGACCCGATTTAAACAAGAGTGTCTCTAGTGCTTCGCGCCGACCGATAAGATCGGCCAATGTGTACTCATCCAGCGTTGTTAAAAAAGCATGTTGAGCTTTATGTAAAATATTTTTTAGCTGGCATACAGGTTCAATTGGGCATTCTGAGCCGGATCCAAAACAATCCAAAAGTTTTAAGTTTTCCACATCCCGTACAACTTGCCCCACACTAATGCTGGCCGCTGGTCGCGCCAGCAGCAATCCGCCACTACGCCCACGCAAGCTTTGCACATATTCAAAACGCACTAAAGTTTGCGCCACTTTAGCGACATGATTGATCGAAATCCCATAATCTTCTGCAATTTTCTGCACCGTAACCGGTGCCGTCTCTTTCTGTAATGCCAGATATATAAGAACCCGTAGCGAAAAATCTGTGTGTCTAGAAAGCTGCATGACTTGACCTATCTAAAAGAGGCATTTAGGATGCCACTTTAAAACAAGTATGTAAAACACCACTTTTAGGATGAACTAATGCTCACAGCAAACCAACTGGCTACTATCAAAGCAACAGTCCCTGTACTCGATGCAAACGGTGAAGTTCTGACGCGTCATTTTTATGAACGTATGTTTCGTGAAAACCCAGAGGTATTATCATTTTTCAACCCCGCCAACCAACATACTGGTGGACAACAAAGGGCCTTAGCTGCTGCTATCTGTGCTTATGCAAAGCACATTGAAAACCCCAGTGTTTTAGCCAGCGCTGTTGAGTTGATTGCACAAAAGCATGCATCACTTGGTATCCAAGCACAGCATTACCCTATTGTTGGGGCAAACTTACTGGCGTCTATCAAGGAAGTCTTAGGCGACGCGGCCACCCCTGATATTATCGATGCATGGGCCGCAGCCTATAATCAGCTGGCTGATTTATTTATTGCTCGTGAAAAGAAAATCTACGCTGACCAAGAAGCCGAGTACGGCTGGACCGGCTTCAAGCGTTTTGTAATCAGCAAACGTGAGCAAGCCAGCGATAATATTGTCTCGCTTTACTTTACTGCTGAAGATGGTCAAGCATTGCAGGCTCATCTACCGGGTCAGTACATCACCCTGCGTGTGACACCTGAAGGCGGTATGCCAATTATGCGCAATTACAGCTTATCCAACCCTGCAGGTGAAGATCACTACAGAATCAGTGTCAAGCGCGAAGTCGCTTTAAAGCCAGACACTCCAGATGGCGTATGCTCAAAACTCGTACACGATCAACTGCAAGTCGGTGATGTTGTTGAGCTTGCCCCACCCTGTGGCGAGTTCACCTTTAAAGCACCGCAGCACGCACAAGGCCCATTGGTATTTATTGCTGGCGGCGTAGGTATAACCCCTGTTTTCTCTATGTTACATAGTGCTTTGGCTGCACATAGCGATAGAGAAATTATTTTTATTCAGTGTGCTTTAAACAGTACTGTCCGTGCATTCTCTAGCGAACTTGCAACTCTGCAAGCACAACATGCCAACCTAAAGACTCACGTGCGCTTTAGTGAACCGACAGCACATGATCTTGAGCATCAGGTGCATCAAGGTGAAGGTTTTGTTGATCAAGCATTACTTGATGAGCTTGTAGGCGCACGTCAAAGTGAATTTTACATCTGCGGCCCAACACCGATGCTTTCGCATGTTTGGCGTTTACTAAAAGCGCGTAATGTAGAAGATAGCGACATTAACTATGAGTTTTTCGGCCCAGCCGGTGAGTTAGCCGCTTAAGCACTGCAGCGCTAGTGGCACAACAAGCCAAGCCATGGATGGCCATGTATGGTATAGCGCCCGCATTCGTTCGTTAAAGACGAATACGGGCGCATACGGCTCATTTACGTCAAAAACTGGAGGCTGAACCGACTCAGCCTCGCCATCTCATCAGCAGTTACAAGTGAGCTATCGCTTGCTTGGCTTATAAACCAGTAAAGTAGATAAACATCCGTGTCATAACAGTGAACCCACAGGCTGTCTCTAGTTAAGCGTTACCTTTCAGCTGAATCTGCGCATCGCGAGTAAAGTCGAGCATCCGCTGCAAAGGGCGTACAGCTTTTGGAATGATCGCTGGGTCAACAATGACTTCATTATCACCATTTTGCAGACCCAGTAACAAAGCCTCGAGCGTGTTCATTGCCATCCACGGACAGTTTGCACAACTGCGGCACGCCGCACCTTCACCTGCGGTTGGTGCTTCAATAAAGCTCTTGTGCGGGCTTAACTGCTGCATTTTGTAGAAAATACCGCGATCAGTCGCAACAATAAATTGCTCATTAGGCAACTCTTGAGTGGCCTTAATCAATTGTGTAGTCGAACCAATCACATCGGCCAGTTCCAACACGGCAGTCGGCGATTCCGGATGCGCGAGTACCGCTGCTTGCGGATACAATACTTTCATATCCGCTAACTGCTTAGCCTTAAACTCTTCATGGACAATACAAGCACCGTCCCAAAGCAGCATATCCGCGCCAGTTTCACGCTGAATATAACGACCTAGATGCACATCAGGAGCCCAGAGAATGGTTTCCCCGTTATCCATCAAACTTTCAACAATATCTAAGGCGCAGCTAGAAGTGACGACCCAATCAGCACGGGCTTTAACTGCCGCTGAGGTATTGGCGTACACCACTACAGTGCGCTCAGGATGCTGATCACAGAACTCAGAAAACTCTTTCACTGGACAACCTAAATCCAACGAGCAAGTTGCCTCTAAAGTGGGCATCAAAATACGTTTTTCAGGATTAAGGATTTTTGCGGTTTCACCCATAAAGCGCACACCGGCAACAACCAGTGTTTGCGCACTGTGCTGACTGCCGAAACGGGCCATTTCTAGTGAATCAGCCACACAGCCACCACTTTTTTCAGCCAGTTCTTGAATCACTGGATCGCAATAGTAATGCGCGACTAAAACAGCATCTTGTGCTTTCAGTTCAGCAATAATACGTTCAGCATAATGAGCTTCTTGTTCAGGCGTGAGTTTTTCAACCTGCTTGGCTGCCAAGTGTGCTTGAACCAAAATACGTTCAGAAATTTGCGTCATTGATGTCAGTCCTCACAGCGCACATTAGCGCAATGTTAACACGTGTATTTTTTATTAATTTAAAAAAGATACAACACAATACTGACGATAAAATGATGCCAACAGAAAAGTTGGTGGGTCGTGTGGGATTCGAACCTACGACCAATTGGTTAAAAGCCAACTGCTCTACCACTGAGCTAACGACCCGGAAGGGGTGCGAATAATACGGGGTTTTCAGCTCAGAGCAAGCATAAATTTTATTTTTGTCAAAAATACCGCGTTACATCATTAATATTTGCGTTTATAAAACCTTGTTTACGCAATTGACAACTTTCACAGACTCCGCAAGCTCGACCATCATGATCGGCTTGATAACAGGATACGGTGAGCGCGTAGTCTACCCCTAACTGCGCACCAAGCCGAATAATATCAGCCTTACTCATACTTTGCAGGGGTGCCTGAATGCGAAACGGCCGACCCTCAACGCCCTCACGGGTGGCTAAATTAGCCACCCGCTCAAATGCTTGGATAAACTCCATCCGACAGTCAGGATAGCCGGAGTAGTCAACATCATTGACACCGATAAAAATATCATAAGCCTGCAGCACTTCCGCCCAGCCTAATGCCAGTGATAAAAATACAGTATTGCGCGCCGGTACATAGGTGATAGGAATCTCACCATCACTCGCCGTTTCTGGTACTTCAAGACGGCTATCGGTCAGTGCTGAACCACCCATGCCATCTAAGTCGATCCCAATCACCTTATGTTCAACGGCCCCTAGAGCCGCTGAAATCTTGCGTGAGGCCTCTAATTCACTGCGATGACGCTGACCATAATCAAAACTAATCGTGTAGCAGTCATAGCCTTGTGCGCGCGCTGAAGCCAATACCGTAGCAGAATCTAAACCACCGGATAATAAAATAACGGCTCGTTTATTACTCATAATCATCCCCTTTTATCATTTTTCAAGCGCGATTGGCTGACATGAGCCGCTGAGATCCTCAGCAACAGCACTATCGGCCGGGCTGGTCATCCCACAGCAGCTTGTGCAATTGCAACTGCAAACGTACCGGTAGATTATCCGCGACAATCCAATCGGCCAGCTCACGCGGACTCAGCTGCCCCTGACTGGGCGAGAACAATACATCACTGACCCGCGCAGCCAAGTTGTACTGCAATAACTTGGTCACCGCCCAATCGTAATCAGCACGACTGCACAACACGAACTTGACTTGATCTTGGCTCTTGAGTAAATCGATATTCTGATACAGATTGCGTTGTGACTCTGCAGAATCAGGCGTTTTCAAGTCCAGTACAATGCTGACTCGTGGATCAACACCACTGATATCCAATGCGCCACTGGTTTCTATCGAGACCTGATAATCGGCGTCGCAAAGTTGCCCCAGCAAACTTAAAACATTAGCTTGCGCCAGTGGTTCACCACCAGTTACACAGACATAGCGCGGCTTATAGCTTGCCACTTGGGCTAGAATTGCTTCGAGGGAAAAGATGTGCCCGCCAGTAAAGGCATAGGCGCTATCGCAATACTGGCAGCGCAAAGGGCAGCCCGTTAGACGGACAAAAACCGTGGGCAAACCAGAGGTGCGTGTTTCGCCCTGTAGCGAATAAAATATCTCGGTGATACGTAAGGTATTTTGCATACTATGTGCGCCGGGCGCGACAGCAAAACAGGCCGTCCGCCTCCGTTGCTGAATGAGGCACTGCACAGCACGGACCCACGCCGAGCGCGAACGTGCTGATCAAAGCAGTGTGTTAAAGCTTACCTAAATCTTGTTGAGCTAATTGTGCTGCGGAGCTTTTGGGATACTGTGCAACCACCTGCTGTAAAATACCGCGCGCCTTATCTGCGTTACCTAAGCGACGTTCAACGTCAGCCAGCTTATACAGAGAGTCGGGTACTTTATTGTGTTCAGGATAGCTGTGACTGACCAAAGCAAAAGCTTTACCTGCTGCTTGCAAGTCACCTTGCACTAAATGCACTTCGCCTAACCAATACTGCGCATTACCGGCGTACTGGCTATTGGGGTACTTACGCAAAAAAGCACTAAATGCTTGCTGCGCTTTATCAAAATCACGCGCTTTAATTAAATCAAAGGACGCTTCGTAATAGAGCTTTTCCTGCTCAGGGTCGGCTTGTCCAGCTGTTTCTTGTGCTGCTGGCGCGCCAGCTCTGGATTCTGACGAAGCAGGCGCTGTAGATGGACTTGGCGCTTGTGCAGCGACACCCTCATTTAAGCGACTGTCTAATGTTTGGTAACGCTCAAGATTTTCTTGGCGTAATTTACTCAGTTCATACTGTTGTTCTTCAAGCAGGCCACGCAGCGTTGCAATCTCTTCTTGCATCTGCTGTAACTGCATAAACAACTCACCTTGAGCTGAAAGTGGTGCCGTAGCACCACCTCCAGTCGCAGTTCCGCTCATACCCTGATCTGCGCCAGCATACGGTTGCTCATAGGCTGAGCGATCAGTGATTGGGATCGCAGCAACTGCCAAATTCGGCAGGCTGAGGGCCAAGGCTATCAGGGTTGAGCGGATCATTCGTATTACCTATTACTTACGCAATTCAACACGACGGTTTTGTGACCATGCGCTATCGTCATGACCCACTACGTTTGGACGCTCTTCGCCGTAAGATACTGGTTCCAGTTGTGCAGGTGAAACACCTTGCAGAACGAGGTAACGCTGTACCGCTTTAGAGCGACGCTCGCCAAGTGCCATGTTGTATTCGCGAGTACCACGCTCATCAGCATGACCTTCTAAAACAACGCGTGCACCGTTACCTTGCAAGTCACGTGCGTGTACATCAAGTGCGCGCATGGCTTCAGGTTTTAGGTCTGAGCTATCAAATTCAAAGTAGAACGTGGTGATTGCGCGCAATGCCGCTTCTTCACTACCGCTGCCATAGCTACCATCGACAGCACCTGTGTCTGCGCCATAACCGGCATTCGGATCAATTGCACCTTCACCGCTAGCATCGCCGCCTTTTGAAGAACAACCTACTGCAACAGCTAAAGCCAAAGATAAAGCAGCAAATTTACCGAATTTAAGCATTTCCATTTTACAAGCTCCAAGAAAACAACATATTAGTTTTAGTTAACAGATAACCCATCATCAGTTTAGGTAAGGGGACCATGAAGGCTCTCTGACTTCGCCTTGTATGCTAGGTAGTGGGAGCCGCACCCGCCCATTGATAGATGCAAGCATCAGGACACCCCTGCCCTGTTGGTGGGTAGCATAGATTACCATTGTTCCATTGGGCGCAACAGTAGGTGACTCATCTAAACTTGAATCAGATAGAATTCTTAAGCTGCCGCGCTGTAAATCTTGCGCTGCCACCTTAAATACGGCGTAACCTTCTTGACGATGAATCATCACCAAGGTCTTTTCGTCCGCTGATAATTTCGGGTTGGCATTGTAATTACCAATAAAGGTGACACGCTCTGCCGCTCCACCATTAATATTCATCCGATAAATTTGTGGTTTACCTGAACGATCCGAAGTGAAGTAAATGGTTTGTCCATCTTTACCCCAAAAAGGCTCAGTATCAATGGCAGCATGATTGGTCACGCGACGCACTTGGCGCGAGCCCATATCCATGACATAAATTTCAGGGTTACCGTCACGTGATAAAACAAAAGCTAAACGTTTGCCATCCGGTGACCAAGACGGCGCGCCATTGAGGCCTTCATAATTGCTGATTTGTTCACGATGGCCTGTTTCTATATTCTGCACAAAAATACGTGGGCGTTTTTGCTCAAAGGAAACATAGGCAATGCGCTTACCATCAGGAGCAAACGAGGGTGATAAAATCGGTTCGCGTGATTGCAGCAAGGTTACTGCTCGCGCACCATCATAGTCAGAACGCTGCAAGGTATAGCGAGTGTTGCTGGCCGAGAAACGCTCTGCTGTCACATACAACAAACGTGTTGAGAACGCACCTTTAACACCGGTCATTTTCTCGTAGGCTTGATCAGAAATATGGTGAGCCAGATCACGGAGTTGTTCAACTGCGCCAGCCACTGAACCACTAACCATCACTTGCTCTGTACTAACATTGATCACGGCATAACTGATTTGTAAGCGTCCACCGTTCGGCGTGATCTTACCCACCAAGACATACTGCGCACCGACTGCACTCCAGTCGCGAAAAATCACCTCACTGGCTTGCGCCGGCTGACTGATCATATTTTGTCGAGCAATCGGCTCAAACGTGCCGGAGTTACGCAAGTCATTTGCAATAATTTGCGCCATATCTTCTGGCAGCACATTACCGCCTTGCCAGCCAAAAGGCACCACGGCAATCGGGATCGCACGGTCACTGCCGCCGGAAATCAGCAAAGGATCCGCCGCTTGCACTATGCTGACGCAAAATAGCGCACTCAATAACAACCATCGTTTTAATATTTTCACAGACTTAAATCCTCTGGTTTAAACACCGCACTACGTTTGCGATATAAGCTATCAAACGTCTTACGGTCCAATTGTTGCATTTCTCGGACGCGTCCCACATTACGTACCGCAGCGACTGCCGATGCATCAAAGGCTGGGTCGCCACTGCTGCGAGTCACACTGGCATTGGTAATGGTTCCATCCGGTAACATTTCAATCAATACCGTCACCGCCATTCCGTTACGAGCCGACGGGGGTCGCACCCACTGCTCACTGACTAAACGCACGATCAAATCATCAAGACTACCGGCCACTTGCGAACCTACCGTATCAGCAACCGTTTGCTGATACTGCGTATCTGCAGATAACAACTCCGCTAAAGCACCGGCTTTTTTATCCTCAAGAGACTTACGTGAGGCTTCTTGAGCTTTCTTCTGTTTAGCCGCTTCTTCAGCGGCACGCTTTTTCTTGTCGTCGTCAGCTTTTTTCTTCGCATCATCAGCGGCTTTCTTTTTAGCAGCCTCTGTTGCAGCTTTCTTTTTAGCCTCTTCAGCCGCTTTTTTCTTCGCGTCTTCAGCGGCTTTATTCTTCGCTTGCTCAGCTGCCTTTTTCTTGGCGTCCTCGGCTGCTTTTTTCTTCGCATCCTCAGCCGCTTTGATTTTGGCAACATCTGCCTGCTTTAGTTTCTCTGCGGCTTGTTTTGCTTGATCTTCTTTTTTAGCTTGCGCCTGCTTTTGCGCCTCAGCAGCTTTTTGCTCGGCCTGTTTACGCGCCTGCTCAGCTTTGCTTTGTGCATCTGCTTTCGCAGCGTCGGCTTTTTGCGCCTGCGCAGCTTTCGCAGCAGCCGCTATTTTTTCTTGCTCAATTTTCTTCTGCTCCAGTTGCTCAACCTCATAACGTGGCGCGGATGTTTTCGCAGCTTCACCGGCAATTTTTTGATTGGTTTGCGTGGTCGCTTGGCTTTGCGATTTTAATTGATAGAGCGTGGCTTTAATCACCGGTCGCGCAGGTGGCAAATCCGGAGTTCTAGCAAAGCTAACAAATAAAAATGCAAACAGCAGCGCGTGCAGGCCTACCGCCCACACCACCGGCCAAAACAGGTTTTCCGAAGAAGAACGGTCATGCTCTCGCATTAAGGTGCCTCAGTAATTAAGCCAACGTCAGTCACACCCGCTTGCTGCAAACCACCCATTGCGGCCATCACACTGCCGTAATCGACCGTCTTGTCAGCACGCACATAGACTTGTACTTTTTTACCTTGGGCAGCATTAGCGGCCAAAATAGCGCGCGCGGCATTGACCATCTGCGCGAGTTCAACCGCTTTATCTTGCACCGTGTCGACATCCACTTCAGTACTGGTATTCCAGTAGTAGCTTTTATCCGGTTTAATCGAGATCGTCAGCACAATCGAATTATTGTCTTGTGGCAACACTTCACTGCTGACTTGCGGCAAATCCACTTTTACACCCTGATTGAGCATGGGCGCGGTGACCATAAAGATCACCAATAACACCAGCATCACGTCGATATAGGGCACCACGTTCATTTCTGCAACGGGCTTGCGACGATTACGAATTCTTGCTCTGTGCATGGGGCACCTTAATCCTCTTTAGAGTGGACTTTACGATGCAAAATGGCTTGAAACTCATCAGCAAAGGTGTAGTAACGCGCAATCAAGTTTTCACCACGTGCAGCGAAGCGGTTATAAGCGATCACCGCAGGAATCGCAGCAAACAAACCAATTGCCGTCGCAATCAAGGCCTCAGCAATACCGGGCGCTACGGTTGCCAGCGTGGCTTGTTGCACTTGGGCCAAACCGCGGAAAGAGTTCATAATCCCCCACACCGTACCAAACAAACCGATATAAGGACTGGTTGAGCCAACCGTTGCTAAGAAAGGCAAACTTTGTTCAAGCTTTTCTTCTTCGTGGGAAATGGCCACCCGCATCGAACGCGCGACGCCATCCATCACTGACTCGGGGTTCGCCCCTTGCTGCTGACTTAAGCGAGAAAACTCTTTAAAACCGGCGCGAAAAATCTGCTCCACGCCTGAGTCTGGATCAGGATCAGTACTGACCTGACGGTACAGTTTGGATAAATCCACACCCGACCAAAAGCGATCTTCGAAGATGTTTAAGCTATTGCGCGCAGTACGCAATAATTGGCTGCGCTGGAAGATAATCACCCATGAGGTGATCGAGGCTCCCACTAAAATCAACATAACAAACTGAACAACCAGACTGGCGTTGCTAATTAAGCTCCACATTGACATCTGATCAACGGCATTCGCTTCCACGCTTACTCTCCTGCAAAATCTTGCACATCGGCATTAAAGGCCGCATATAACAGTTCGGGAATAGCCCGAGGTTTTAGGGTATCGGCACCTACACAGGCAATGGTGAAATGTCCTTCACAGAGCAACACATCATCATGACTACGGCGTACTTGCTGATAGAATTTCAAACTGGCACGTTTTAATACTTCCACCTGCACACTCACCTGCAGCTCATCATCTAAACGAGCCGGAGCGTGATAGCGTGCTTGCGAGGAATGCACAACAAACAATAGATTTTCGGTGGCCATTTGCGCTTGGGAAAAGCCTAAATGACGCAAACGCTCAGTGCGAGCACGCTCCATGAATTTTAGATAATTCACATAATAGACGATGCCGCCTGCATCCGTATCCTCGTAGTAGACACGACAAGGAATGGTAAACCGCGATGCTGCTGTTAATGCGCGCATACTTTAATGCCACCTTGGGTAATTGCCAATCAAAAACACAGGTATATTTTCACTCTTCATCACTGTACTTTTCCAACAGAGTGAGATCTTGTAAACGATCTGGCAAATTTAAGCCAAAATGCAAGTAAGCATGGCGTGTAACCACCCGGCCACGCGGAGTACGCATAATAAAACCTTGCTGAATCAAATAGGGCTCCAACACATCTTCAATCGTATGACGCTCTTCGCTAATCGCTGCCGCCAAACTATCAATTCCCACTGGACCGCCATCAAATTTCTCAATCATGGCCAGCAGTAAACGTCGGTCTTGGTGATCAAAACCATGCTCATCAATATCCAGTAAGTTCAACGCCTGATTAGCAATAGCTTGGGTAATATGACCAGTACCGCGCACCTGCGCAAAATCGCGCACGCGACGTAACAAACGGTTGGCTATCCGCGGTGTGCCGCGTGCGCGACGGGCAATTTCATAAGCACCTTCATGCTCAATCGGCATTTTTAAGATACCGCCTGAACGCGTGACAATAGTAGTCAGATCAGTGTCGTTATAAAACTCTAAGCGTTGCACAATGCCAAAACGGTCACGCAATGGGTTGGTCAGCATGCCAGCCCGGGTAGTCGCACCGACCAGCGTAAAGGACGGTAAATCTAATTTAATTGAACGCGCGGCGGGCCCCTCACCGATCATAATATCCAGCTGAAAGTCTTCCATCGCTGGATATAATACTTCTTCAACGATGGGCGGCAAACGGTGAATTTCATCGATAAAGAGCACGTCGCCTTCTTCTAAATTGGTCAAGAGCGCAGCTAGATCACCGGGACGCTCAAGCACTGGGCCCGAGGTGCTTTTTAATGACACATTCATTTCTTGCGCAATAATATTAGCCAGAGTGGTTTTGCCTAAACCGGGCGGGCCAAAAATCAAGGTATGATCGAGCGCCTCTTGACGGTTTTTAGCCGCTTCAATAAACAAGGCCATTTGCTCGCGCACACTCGGCTGGCCAATATATTGAGCCAAACTTAACGGACGAATCGCTCGGTCAATATGTTCTTCGCGCTCACGGGGTGCCGCGGCAATCAGGCGATCAGCTTCAATCATAAACTGCAGTTATCCCAAATAATGTGGCTCAATTACGCCATGCCTTTCAGTGCGCGACGAATTAAGTCTTCACTGCTGAGTCCATCTTCCAATACGGCACTCACTGCGCGACTGGCTTCGGCAGGTTTAAAGCCTAAACTAACCAAGGCACTGACCGCATCTTTTTCTGAACTCTGCGCGCTTGTGACTGTAGATATTACGCTAGGTTCCATACCGTTTTGCCCCGCCAACGGTGTGCTGTCCCAGTTTTTAAAGCGATCCTTCAATTCAACCAATAAGCGCTCAGCGGTTTTTTTGCCGACGCCAGGTACTTTCATCAAGCGACTGGTGTCTTCGGCGTGCACACATTGAATCAGCTCATCGACACTCATACCTGACATCAGTGCTAGCGCCAGCTTAGGACCGACCCCATTCAACCGGATTAGCTCACGAAACAAAGTGCGGTCACGCTTGGTATAAAAGCCATATAACAACTGTGCATCTTCACGCACCACTAAATGTGTATGCAGCTGCAAAGGCTCGCCCACAACAGGCAGTTGAAATAAGGTGGTCATTGGCACTTCCAGTTCATAGCCAACACCATTCACATCCAGCAGCACATGCGGCGGCTGTTTTTCAAGAAGCGTGCCACGTAGAAATCCAATCACAGTCGTTCCTTATCGATAAAAAGCGCGTATTAGCGAGCAACAGCCTAACAACAATAGCTGGCATTATATACAGTTAGCATAAGGCAAGCCAGATTCGTCAGCCAACCCAGCAACTGCGCTACCTGCGCCCAATCATTACAGCCTTTGGTCTACCCATGTTTTTAGTCTTAAAACTGGGCAAGCACAGATAAATCGCCTATTCTCAAACACTAAAGTCACAACAAATACAGGTTAAAGCCCATGCTCAAGTACTCTATCTTAGCCGCTACGCTCTGCATCACAGCAATCGCCAGCCCTTTCACGCACGCCAACGAGCATGAACAGATGATGCAGCAAATGATGCAAATGCAAAGCTGCATGGCTGAAAATGTTGATGCGAGCTATTTAGAAGGTATGGCAAAAAATAGTGAGAAAATGGTCGATCAAATAAAGCAACTGTGTCAGTCCGGGCAACGTCAAAAAGCCCAAGATACCGCGATCGTCTTTGCTAAAGACATGCAAAAAAATCCTAATTTTCAAGCCATGCAAAAATGTATGACGCAGTTAGGTGGTGCTTTTCCAAGCGTACAAGCCATGCAAGAAGACTTCGACCTCGATGATTTGAATAAAAACCATGTCTGCGATGACCTCTAAGCGACTACCGATGCCCCACTGAGACTGAACTGATCACTGTTAGACCTGTTTCCCTAAGCCTAAAAAACCGTGCTCTACACGCCTCTTAATCAAGCGTGTAGAGCACGGTTTTTTAGCAGTAACGCGAACTTAATATATTTAGACAAGTACGGCACTGATAACGTAATTGAGCGTCGCACCGCCGACAATCAACCAAGTAAACAACAGACTGGCGAGCATTAAAGGTTTAAAACCTGCGCGACGAATCGCTTTAATATCAGTGGTTAAGCCCAACCCGGCCATGGCCATCGCTAATAACGCCGTATCCACTTGGGTAATATGCAGCAAAGTCGCCTCAGGCATCAGCTGTAAAGAATTAAAACCTGCGACAGCGACGAAGATAAAGGCAAACCATGGCACACTGACACCGGCTAAAACACCCTGTTTCCTACCCTGTTGCTGAGTCGTCTGCGCAGCCTTAGCTCGCGCTAAATACACAGCCAAACCGATCAAAAATGGCGCCAACATCATCACCCGCACCATCTTAGCAATCACCGCGGTATCCGCAGCTGCAGGGCTAATAGCGGCTCCTGCGGCGACCACTTGGGCCACTTCATGAATGGTAGAGCCGACGAACAAGCCATAAGCAAAATCTGTGGTGTCGAGAAACTGCCAATGTATATTTAAGCTGTACAGTAACGGATAGACAAAGATCGCCAAAGTACCAAACACCACAACCGTAGAGACCGCCACAGTAACCTGCTCAGCCCGTGCTTTTAACACCGGCTCTGCCGCCATAATGGCTGCAGCACCACAAATAGAGCTACCTATACCAATCAACATCGCCGTACCGCGCTCTAATTTAAACAAGCGCACCCCCAGCAGCACCGCTAAGCTAAAGGTTGTAGTCAGCACTAACGCATCAATTATGACACCGGTCAGGCCAACATAGCCCATGTCCTGAAAGGTCAAACGAAAGCCATAAAGAATAATGCCTAAACGCAACAAATACTGTTTAGCAAACACCACTCCAGGTGCACAAAGATTGTCTATTTTGGGCAACACAGTGTTACCTACAACAAAACCCAGCACAATTGCTAAAGTTAATGCAGACAATCCATGCGCTTGCAGCCAAGGCACACGATCTAACAGCATGGCGCCAACAGATAAAACAGCACACAACGCTAAGCCTGGGATCAAATCAGCACGCAATTGCAGCCATTGCGGCAGGCAATCCAGCATATCGGTGTTTTTCTTTTCTAACGCTAACATTTTAAACGCTCTCATCATCTTTGAAGGTCTGTATCAGCACCCGATGGAAAACAGTGTAAAGATCAGCGCTTAAACAATAAAACGAATTATATAGGTATAATCAAACGGTATAACGGGTTAATAACAGTCTGTCTTGAGGGTTTCGGCATGCAAATCACCTTGCGCCAATTGCAGATTTTTACTGCAGTGGCCTTATCCGGTAGCACTGCCGCGGCTGCGCAAAGTATTGCCTTGTCGCAATCAGCCACCAGCGCAGCGCTAAAAGAATTAGAAAACATGCTCAGTATTGAGCTATTTGATCGCGTGGGTAAGCGCTTAGTATTGAACGATAATGGTCGTTTACTCTTACCGCAAGCACGACAAATGCTCGATGCTGCGAACACCATTGAGCAGCAATTTAGCAGTCCAGATACCCCTGGCTCAGGCTTATACATCGGCGCCAGCACTACCATTGGCATTTATCTGTTACCCACGTTACTGGCAACGCAAGCGACGCCAAGCAAACAACGCAATCCACGCGTGATGATTGCCAATAGCGCTGCCACTGCCGCCGCAGTAGCACACTTTGAGGTCGATATCGGCTTAATCGAAGGCCCATGCCATGAGCCTGATCTAGTGGTGGAGCCTTGGTTAGACGATGAACTGGTTATTGTCTGCGCAGCCCTGCATCCTATTTTACAAGGCGATCCACAGCGTAAAGTGCCACTGAGCGACTTACAAAACGCCTTATGGTTGTTACGCGAGCCGGGCTCAGGCACTCAGGAAGCTGTCGAGCACGTACTGCTACCGCACTTACATCAACTGCGCTCAGCCGTAGAACTGAGCAATTCAGAAGCCATTAAGCACGCTGCAGCAGCTGGTTTAGGCTTAGCGTGTTTATCACGCGCGATCGTTAGCCGATTATTGGATAGCGGTGAATTAGTTGAGTTGAGTACTACGCTGCCAGAACTGACACGACGCTTCTTTTTGATTTACCACCGCAACAAAACCTTATCACCACAGCTCAATGCTTTTTTAAACCATTGCCGACAAATGACCCATGCTTAAGCCATGGTAAGTAAAGTGCTGCTGAAAATCGGTGCTGTTTGCTATTGCACAGGCCTAAACTGCTAACAACATCGATGATCAACAGGCACTTTGCTGTAAAGGTAGTGAGTGGAGCCGCGAATGACATCGCGCCGGAGTTGAACCTCCACAGCGAAGTAGGCCATACCTCGCCGTCCAGCATTCTCACAACAACGCACGCCACTCTTAAGCGTAATCAGTTACATCGCAGCGCGGAAAATCGCCGCCACTTCTTTATCATTTAAACGTCTTGGGTTGGTTGCAGCACAAACATCTTGCTGCGCATGCGTCACCATCGTCTCAATGTCTTCATCCTTAACCCCTAAGTCACTGAGATTACTTGGAATACCAACATCCGCAGACAAACAACGAATCGCTACCACAGCCATTGCTGCCGCTTCACGCACAGCTAGCCCGTAAGTATTTTCACCTAAGGCTTCAGCAATATCAGCGTAACGCTCTTGCGCGGCCATTAAGTTAGCCTCACAGACATGCGGTAGTAACAACGCATTACACACACCATGCGGCAAGTCATACATGCCACCCAACTGGTGCGACATCGCATGCACATGACCCAAACCGGCATTATTAAAGGCCATACCTGCTAAATACTGCGCATAGGCCATACGATCACGCGCTTCGAGATCATCGCCACGCGCCACAGCCACCCGTAAATATCGGGCTATCAAACGTATTGCTTGCAGCGCACATGCATCTGTCACCGGATTTGCATCAGTTGACACATAGGCTTCCACCGCATGCGTCAGCGCATCCATACCCGTTGCGGCAGTCAGTGACGGCGGCATATTCAACATCAACAACGGGTCATTGATCGCTAAATCAGGTGTCACACGCCAGTCAACAATCGCCATTTTCACGTGATTGGAGGTATTGGTAATAATCGTAAAGCGCGTCAACTCGCTGGCCGTTCCTGCTGTAGTGTTAATAGCTATATAAGGAGGCAGTGGTTTTTTCGACATATCCACTCCTTCATAGTCAGAAATGACACCTCCATTCGACACTAACAGCCCAACACCTTTACAGCAGTCATGAGCACTACCACCACCCAGTGAAATCAACATGTCGCATTTATTATCGTTATAAGCACGAGAACCCTGCTTAACGTTGTCATCCGTTGGATTAGGTACGGTTTCATCAAATACCGCAAACTCAATACCCGCCACCTCAAGCAAATCGGTAACACGCTTGGTATAACCCAGCTCGGTCATACCTTTATCAGTAACAATCAGCGGCTTTCCCACGCCTAAAGAGTTCACGCGATCAGGCAGCTCGGATAACACATTAGCCCCGAATAACGAGACAACCGGCATAAAAAAACTTGCATTTTTACTCATAATTAACTCCTGTCAATCAATGTGGCATGGCGACTGAGGAAAAAGTCGCCATGGCTTCGATAACTCAAGTTTAAGCATAACACTCTAGATAATTAGTCACTTGATACTGCTCAATGAAACTGCAGGTGTCACAGCACGCCTAAACAACGGCGAGATAAAAGTTTTAACGCAATTGATAACCGATGGCATTACCGTCACGCAAAACAATACAACAGCTCTCTAAACAAAACTGTTACCTCGCCCACATGACGTAACACTTACCGTGACTGACGGTAACACTCTGAATGAAAACAAAAATTCAAAAACCCTGTGAATATACGATAAAAACACTAAGTCGTTGATTTACAAGGTAATTATTAAAGTTGGCACGCCTCATGCTTTATATATCCGTACAACAACAATAACAAACACCAACCAATAATAAGAATAAGACGTAACGGCTCCAGCACAATAAAAACAACAGCATGGGAGACGCAGCTAACTGATTACTTTGCAGAGGATAAAGATTGTAGTAACACAGATGATCCGAGAATAACAAAACTGCAGTTAATAATGCAGCGCCCGTATCGACTGAGTTTGCAACAATCGCGTCAGCATTCAAAGCAATCCGTTAACTTTTCTACAGCTTAATGTGAGCTGTAAAAAAAAGCAGGCAAAAAACAATAACAACAGTGCCTAGAACAATAAAAACAACGCAATGAATACTCTACGGGGGAAGCCAAGGCTTCCCCCGTAACATTATCGATTCAAGCACTTACCTCCTCTTTGTTGATCACTACACACAACACTCCAAGACGCTTAAGCATTTTCTTCGTTCACCTCGCACTCTAGCGGTGGTAGAATCGTTAACCATGATGTGCCATTCACAATACAATAATTCTTTTCGTTTCATCGCACAGGCCGCACTGCACTCTTTGCCGCTGATTTTGTTGCGCACAGCGTTTATGAATTATCCTTCTGTCGCGAGTCGCAAACAGGCCTTGTTATGCTGAAAAAGCTTTTTAAACCCTTTCGCCTTTCACGCCAGCGCAAAGAACCCGAACAACCCACCGTACTGGAAGCCCATGAGCACCGTCTCAGCTGTGCAGACTTCAGTCGTAACGCCGCCAATGTGGCCGTACGCTTACAGCATGCGGGCTTCCAAGCGTACTTAGTCGGCGGTTGCGTACGTGACTCCCTGCTCGGTGTAACGCCAAAAGACTTTGACGTCGCCACCAATGCGACTCCGGAAGAGGTGCGTTACGAATTCCGTAATTCACGTATTATTGGTCGACGCTTTAAACTAGTGCATGTACATTTTGGTCGCGAAATTATTGAAGTTGCGACCTTCCGTAGCAATCACGTACAAGATGATGATGTCGCGAACAACGATCAATCGGCGCATGATGTCAGCGGTCGTATTTTGCGTGATAACGTCTACGGCAGCATGGAAGATGACGCCCAGCGCCGCGACTTCACCATGAACGCCCTGTACTTTGATGTCAGCAACGAAAAAGTTCACGATTACAGTACGGGCTTTGCCGATATTAAACGTCGCTTAATCCGTCTGATCGGTGACCCAGAACAACGCTACCTTGAAGACCCTGTTCGTATGCTGCGCGCCATTCGCTTTGCCGCCAAACTGGACTTTGAGATTGAAGACAGTACCGCCGAACCGATTCGCCGTTTAGCGCATTTATTAGCGGATATCCCCTCGGCGCGTCTTTACGAAGAAGTACTCAAACTCTTTCTCAGTGGCTACGCTGTACGCACCTATGAACTGCTCTGCGAGTACGATTTATTCGCCCAACTGTTCCCCGGCACAGCTAAAGCACTACTAAGACAACCAGAGAATGTTGATCGCTTACTGCGCAACGCCTTTAAGAGCACGGACAAGCGCGTCAATATGGATCGCCCTGTCACACCTGCATTTTTATTTGCAGCATTGCTCTGGCCGTCGCTCACAGTTCGCGCGATCAGCTTGCAAAATGATGGCATGCACGCGCTACCGGCCATGCAAGAAGCGGCGCACCAAGTCCTACTCGAGCAAGTGCAGCGCATCGCCGTGCCAAAACGCTTTAGTATGCCCACCCGTGAAATTTGGGATATGCAAGAACGCTTACCACGCCGCGCAGGCAAACGCGCTGACACTTTATTAGCACACCCTCGTTTCCGTGCCGGTTACGACTTTTTACTATTGCGTGAAAGTGCTGGCGAGCCCACTGAAGGGCTGGGTGATTGGTGGACAGCGTATCAAGATGCCAGCGACAGTCAGCGCCGCGAGATGATTAGCAACTTATCCAGCAAAAGTAGCGCGCCACGCAAACGTCGACGCAGCAAACCACGCACCAGCAAACCCGACCATATGGCGCCAGGTCACGAGTAATGGAGCAGGTTTATATTGGTTTAGGCAGCAATTTAGCTGAGCCTGTGCAGCAACTGGATGCAGCGCTAGCAGCTCTAGCACAACTGCCAGAAACGCGTTTAGTCGCAATCTCCGCCTATTATTCCAGCGCGCCACTGGGTCCAAGTGACCAGCCGCGCTATACCAATGCAGTCGCACACTTAGCAACTGATTTAACAGCGCATGCGTTACTCGATCAATTACAAGCGATCGAGCTTGATCAAGGCCGTCAACGTAAAGCTGAACGCTGGGGCCCACGCACGCTGGATTTGGATATTGTACTGTTCGGTGAGCATATTATTGACGATGAGCGTCTTTGTGTTCCGCATTACCATATGCACGCTCGACCTTTTGTCTTACTGCCTTTAGCAGAGCTTTGCCCTGCTGATTTGCAACTACCCGATGGTCGCCGACTGGTGGATTTATTAAGCAACTGCCCTATTGACCCAACCCTGCAGCGCCTGCATACGCCTCAGCTTGGTACCTCTATGGCAGCCAATAAGCATAGAAATGATTGACTTACAGCGAAGCCGTCAGGACTATAATCACCTTGATACGAGTACCCATAAAGGTACCAAAGAGGACTCCTTGCATGTCTGATGTCACCCTAACAACCTTATTACAACTCAAACAGCGCGGCGAAAAAATTGCCATGTTGACCTGTTATGACGCGACTTTTGCCGCCACTGCCTGTACCGCAGGTGTCGAAATCTTATTAATTGGCGACTCGTTGGGCATGGTTCTGCAAGGTCACGACAGCACCTTACCCGTGACCATTGAAGATATGGCCTATCACACGGCTTCGGTTAAACGCGGCAATAAAGGTGCATTGATCCTTAGCGACCTCTCCTTTATGAGCGCAGCAACCCTTGAGCAAACCTATCAAAGCTGCGCCAAGCTGATGCAGGCCGGCGCGCACATGGTCAAACTTGAAGGCGGCGCTTGGTTAGCAGACACCGTGAGCTTATTAGCCGAGCGCGGCATTCCTTGCTGCGTGCACTTAGGCCTAA
Organism: Denitrificimonas caeni; assembly: GCF_905120345.1. Classification (GTDB taxonomy): domain Bacteria; phylum Pseudomonadota; class Gammaproteobacteria; order Pseudomonadales; family Pseudomonadaceae; genus Denitrificimonas; species Denitrificimonas caeni_A. The sequence continues at coordinate 228,668 of NZ_CAJHOA010000006.1, forward strand.
CCCCGCAATCAGTCAATGTCTTTGGCGGTTATAAAGTGCAAGGTCGTGGCGAGCAACAAGCACAAAAAATGCTGGATGAAGCCATTGCCCTTGAGCAAGCGGGCGCAGCCTTACTGCTGTTAGAGTGTGTACCCAGTGAACTGGCAGAACGCATCAGTCGCGCCGTGCAGGTGCCGGTGATTGGCATTGGCGCCGGCCCTGGTACTGATGGCCAGGTTCTGGTACTACACGACATGCTGGGCTTATCATTAAGTGGCCGTACGCCTAAATTTGTACGCAACTTTATGCAAGGGCAAAGCAGTATTGCGGGCGCAATCAGCCTCTACACCCAATCGGTTAAAGACCAATCATTCCCAGCAGCAGAGCACGAGTTCCACGCATGAATACAGTACAATCGCTGCCAGAGTTACGCGCCGCCATTGCCCGCGCACGCAGTGAAGGCAAACGCATTGCCTTGGTACCCACCATGGGTAATTTACACGCGGGTCATATCGCCCTCGTCAAACAGGCCGTTGAGCGCGCTGATTTCGTTGTCGCCAGCATTTTTGTCAATCCGTTGCAGTTTGGTCCAAACGAAGATCTCGACAGTTATCCACGTACTTTAGCCGCAGATCAGAGTAAGCTGCTCGAAGCCGGTTGTAATCTGCTGTTCACCCCTGATGCACAGGTTATGTACCCGCAGGGAATGACGCAGCACACTATTGTCAGCGTGCCAGGTGTGTCTACGGGTTTATGTGGTGGCAGTCGTCCTGGCCATTTTGATGGCGTAGCCACTGTGGTCTGCAAGCTGCTGAATATGGCGCAACCCGATATGGCTCTATTTGGCGAAAAGGACTATCAGCAACTGGCGGTCATCCGAAAAATGGTTGCTGATTTAAATATGCCAGTGCAAATTTTTGGCGTTCCCATTGTTCGTGATACAGATGGCCTCGCATTATCTTCAAGAAATGGGTATCTTAACGCGCAACAACGTGCCAGCGCTCCTGCTTTGCATCAGTGCATGCAGACTGTTAAAGCACAAATAAAAAATGGCCGCCGTGATTACGCAGCGCTCTTTGAGCAACTTAACATTGATCTACAAGTCGCAGGCTTTCGTCTTGATTATGTAGAACTGCGTGATGCGCTAAGCCTACAACCCGCTGCTGTGCAGAGCACTCAGTTGGTCTTATTAGCTGCCGCTTATCTCGGTAGCACACGCCTAATCGACAATCTGATTTTTGATCTGTAATAACGACAGACGCCGAGTACTGGCGCTTAACTTACCAGTACTGCGCTACGTCGAAGAGGAAAACACCATGCAAACCATTATGCTCAAAGCGAAATTGCACCGCGCAATTACCACCCATGCCGTCGTTGACTATGAAGGCTCTTGCGCCATTGATGGCGACTGGTTAGATCAGTCGGGGATTCGCGAGTACGAGCAAATCCAAATTTATAACGTCAACAATGGCGAACGTTTCACCACCTACGCGATTCGTGGCGAAGCCGGTTCCCAGATCATCTCGGTCAACGGCGCAGCCGCTCATAAAGCCGCTGTCGGTGACGTGTTAATTATTTGCGCTTACTGCAACTATGAAGAGAGCGAGCTCGCTACTCATGAGCCACGTTTACTCTATATGGGTAAAGATGGTTCACTGAGCCATAGCAGTAATGCAATTCCTGTGCAGTTGGCCTAAGCCTCTTGCATTCAATAATGGGTGGACCGGTTCCACCCATTTTTTTAATATAAGTAGATCGGTGTCATGACCCACTACCAACAGCCTTTTGATGCATCTAAACTCCCCGCTTGGCAGCAGTTGCTTAAACAGCGCGACGCCATGCAGGATTTCCGCATGCAGGATGCCTTTGCGACAGATACGCAGCGTTTTCAGCGTTTTTCTTTAAACCACGATGGTTTGCTATTAGATTTTTCAAAAAACTTGTTGGATAACACCACTCTAGATTTGCTGATGCAACTGGCCGAACAAAGCCATCTGCAAAACGCCATTCAAGCGTTATTTAATGGCAAATCTGTGAACGCTTCGGAGCAACGCCCAGCACTGCACACGGCCTTACGTCGACCCATTGGCGATACGCTAGTGGTGGATGGCGAGGATATCATTCCGTTGATTCATAATGTGCTCAGCAGCATGACCGAAATGGTCAACCGCATTCACAACGGCTTGTGGCGCGGCTACAGCGAAAAGCCTATTACAGATATCGTTAATATTGGTATTGGCGGCTCGTTTCTAGGCCCCCAACTGGTCTCTGAAGCGCTACTACCGTTTGCCCAGCAAGGTGTGCATTGCCATTTCTTAGCCAATATTGATGGCAGTGAGTTTCACGAACTGAGTAACAGCCTGAATGCTGAAACCACCTTATTTATTGTTTCCAGTAAGTCTTTTAAAACCCTCGAAACCTTAAAAAATGCTCAAGCAGCACGCAGTTGGTACCTTGCCCAAGGCGGTACTGAGACCTGTGTGGATCGTCACTTTATTGCGGTATCCAGTAATATTGAAGCTGCAGTAGCTTTCGGTATTGCCCCTGAAAATATACTACCCATTTGGGATTGGGTCGGTGGTCGTTATTCATTATGGTCAGCGATCGGCCTGCCGATTGCATTATCGATCGGCATGTCCAACTTTAAAGAGTTATTGGCAGGCGCATGGAGCATGGACCAACACTTCCAAGAGGCGCCCTTTGCCGAAAATATGCCCGTGATCATGGCGATGCTTGGTATTTGGTACAACAATTTTTGGCAAGCACAAAGCCAAGCTATTTTGCCCTACGACCATTATTTGCGTAATTTCACCCAGCATTTACAACAGCTGGATATGGAGTCCAATGGCAAACATGTACGCCAAGATGGCTCGCCTTTAACATATCCTAGCGGCTCAGTGATTTGGGGTGGAGTGGGCTGTAATGGTCAGCATGCCTATCACCAATTACTGCACCAAGGCACCATGTTAGTGCCCGCTGACTTTATTGTACCGGTGGTCAGCCATAATCAAATTGCTGATCATCACCAGTGGCTGTATGCGAACTGTTTATCGCAAAGCCAAGCCTTAATGCAAGGTAAAAGCCTCGAGCAAGCCGCGCAAGAACTGCGAGATAAAGGTCTCGATGAAAGTGAAGTGCAGCGTTTAGCACCCCATAAAGAAATTCCAGGTAATCGTCCCAGTAACACTTTAGTTTTGGAACGTGTCTGCCCACGTCGTCTCGGCGCTTTAATTGCCCTCTACGAGCATAAAGTCTTTGTCCAGAGTGTCGTGTGGGGGACCAATGCCTTTGATCAATGGGGTGTTGAACTGGGTAAAGTGCTAGGCGAAGATGTCTATCAACGCTTAACTACGCAAACACTAAGCACTGTAACGGATGCTTCAACCCAAGGTTTAATTAATTTTTTTAGAAACCGCCATCGCGGTTAAACAAAACATAGACAAAGGTTTTCACCCGTCACTGATAAACATAATAAAAAAGGTATTTATCAGTGTGCTTTTAAACCGTAGCAAAAGGATATCCCCATGCATGAAGTTGTTATTGTTGCCGCTACACGCACCGCTGTCGGTAGCTTTCAAGGCAGTTTAGCCTCTATTCCAGCACCGCAATTAGGTGCGATTGTGATTCGCAGTCTACTGGAGCAAACAGGCGTTGCTGCTGAACAAGTTGATGAAGTCATTCTCGGCCAAGTACTTACGGCAGGCAGTGGGCAAAACCCTGCACGACAGACGGCTATCCACGCCGGTCTACCCTTTAGCACCCCAGCTTTCACCCTCAATAAAGTCTGCGGCTCGGGTCTCAAAGCGTTACATTTAGCGGCGCAAGCTATCCGTTGCGGTGATGCTGAAGTGATTATCGCCGGTGGCCAAGAAAACATGAGCCTATCACCTTATGTGATGCCAGGTGCGCGTACCGGTTTACGCATGGGTCATGCTAAAGTTATCGATACCATGATTGAAGACGGCCTTTGGGATGCCTTCAATGATATTCATATGGGTATCACGGCTGAAAATCTTGTCGAAAAATACAACTTAAGCCGCGAGCAACAAGATGCGTTTGCCGCAGCCTCACAAGAAAAAGCAGTTGCCGCGATTGCTGCGGGTCGCTTTGTCAGCGAAATCACTCCAGTGAGCATTCCTCAGCGCAAAGGTGAGCCACTGATTTTCGACACCGACGAGCAACCTCGCGCGGGGACAACAGCTGAATCACTGGCGAAACTACGTCCTGCCTTTAAAAAAGACGGTTCAGTCACTGCGGGTAACGCCTCGTCGCTCAACGATGGTGCCGCAGCGGTGATGTTAATGAGTGCCGAAAAAGCTAAAGCACTGGGTCTGCCTGTCTTGGCACGTATTGTTGCTTATGCCAATGCGGGTGTTGATCCAAGCATTATGGGTATCGGCCCAGTCGCAGCCACACAGAAATGCCTGAGCAAAGCAGGCTGGAACATCGCCGACTTGGACCTTATTGAAGCCAATGAAGCTTTTGCCGCACAATCATTAAGCGTGAATCAAGAACTAGGCTGGGATACCAATAAAATCAATGTCAATGGCGGTGCAATTGCCATCGGCCATCCGATTGGTGCATCAGGTTGCCGTATTCTTGTTTCGCTGCTGCATGAAATGTTACGCCGTGATGCCAAAAAAGGTCTTGCCACCCTGTGTATTGGCGGCGGTCAAGGCGTAGCATTAGCGATTGAACGCTAAGTTGCGTTAACTTATAACAGCATCGGCCTGGATTGAACTGCAGGTCGATGCTGTACATCTCTGCCAATAAACCCTTCTGCGCTATCGCTATGCGCAATCACCTAAACGACAATCTACTGCTCTGCGCGTATTTTGCCTACACTATGGATACCGTCGACTTGAGGAGTTGCAGTGATGCTCAAAGGACTAAAGCGCCTCATCATTACCTTAGTAAGCTGTCTAGCGCTCTATAGCTGGTTGGGTTTTTTACTGATTCCTAGCATTGCCCTAAAAACCATCAATCAGCAACTGACTGTGTACGCTAACAGCCCTGCTCATCTGCACCGTCTAGAATTTAATCCTTTTACCTTTGAACTCTTTGCTTGGGACCTGCGCATCGGTGCAGCAGACACTGAACAACTGAGCTTACAATCTCTATATGGCAAGCTCGCCAGCGATAGCTTATGGACTAAAACCCTACATCTACAGGATGTGCAATTAGTACAGCCTAATGTGCAGGTTATTTACAATAAACAAGGTGAGCTCAATCTTACCCAGCTGTTTACTTTCCCCGTCGCTCCAGCCGTACCTGAACAACTAGACAGTACGCCTCTGGCCGTGCTGATTGATCAACTGCAACTGCAACAAGGGTCATTGCGTTTTAGTGACCAACGCCAACATGACGCAGTGGATGTCACCCTCGCTGATCTAAACATCACTCTAAATAAGTTTGATACCCGCCCCACCGGTAACAGTGATCTGCAGCTCAGCGCACAAGCCAATGACGGTACACAGCTGCAATTCACCGGTGCTATACGTCTCAGCCCACTGGTCTCACAAGGCCATATTCAACTAAAAAACGCCAAACTAAAAAGCTGGTGGCCCTATGTACGCGAGCACTTCAGTGCGCAACTGAAAGAAGGTCGTCTGAGTCTCGATAGCCATTATGAGCTGACACTGGAAGACACTTTAAATTTTAAGACTAAACAGCTCAGCGCGCAGTTACACTCGGTCGCGCTTGACCAAGATAAACAGCCCTTAATGCGTTTGGCTGAGCTAAAAATCAGCGATACAGAGTTTGATTTAGCGGCGCAAAAACTACGTATCGGCAAAGCCAGCAGCAAAGAGCTTGAGGCGTGGGCGCAAATTGCTAAAGATGGTAGCAATAATTGGCAAAAACTCTTGCCCAGTGCGCCAGAATCATCAAATCAGCAAGCTAGCAACGACAACAGCAAGCCTTGGCAAATTATCGTTAAACAGGCTGACTTCACTCAGCATAGATTTCATCTAGCGGATAACAGTCATAGCGAACCGATAGCACTCGAGCTGGCTGATTTCAATCTACATCTTAAAGACTTTGATAGCCAAGCCAAGACACCGTTTAATGCTGAACTCACTACCCAAGTCGGTGAGCAAGGCCGTTTAAGCAGTAGCGCACAGGTGTTATTGCAACCTCTGCAGATTGATATGACGCTCAACAGTAGCGATCTGGATTTACGTCCTGCGCAAGCTTGGATCAGCCCTTATGCGCACATTGAATTGCGCAGTGGTCTGCTAAGCAGTGCGCTAAAGCTACAAGTCAGTGATTCAGATCATTTAAAACTAGCGGTACAAGGTAACGCTGCAATCAGTCAGCTGCACATGCGCGATACTCTACGCCAGCGTGAACTTTTAAAATGGCAGGCAGTGGCTATCAATGGCATTCAATACACACTTCAGCAACAGTCACTATCGATTGACAACCTCATTCTGCAGCAGCCCTATGCGCGCTTTATTATTAATGAAAATCTCACTACCAATATCAGTGAGTTACTCATTCCACAGCCGGAGAAACCAGCGGCCGAGCAAGTAAGCGACAGCCCAGCGTTTGCAATGCATATTGGCGGTATTCAAATTAAAGATGGCTCGGCTAACTTTGCTGATTTTAGTCTCACCCCCAATTTTGCTACGGCGATTCAACAGCTCAACGGTGCTATCGGCACGTTAGACAATCAAACCAATAGCGTGTCAACAGTTGATATCCAAGGTAAAGTTGATCGTTATGCGCCAGTCACAATTAAGGGCAGCCTGACCCCTTTTGATCCGTTAAAAAAACTCGATATCACTACCGCTTTTAAGCATGTAGAACTTACTACGTTAACCCCTTACTCAGGAAAATTTGCTGGTTATCGAATTCATAAAGGTCGACTTAACCTAGACCTGCATTATCAAATCAACGACGGCAAACTGAATGCCAGCAATAAACTGCTGCTTGAGGAGCTGCAGCTCGGTGAGCGCGTCGACAGTCCCGATGCAGTGGATTTACCGGTGCGTTTAGCGATCGCCCTACTGAAAGATAGTAAAGGGCGAATTGCGCTGGATTTGCCGGTACAAGGTGATTTAAATAATCCTGAGTTTAAAGTTGGCCCAATTGTTTGGCAAACCTTGCGTAATTTACTGAAGCGCGCAGTATCAGCACCGTTTAACTTCATTGCCGGCTTAGCCAATAGCAATGCACAAGAATTAAGTGAAGTGGCCTTTTTACCAGGTCAGTCCGTCATCAGTCCACTGGCGGCAAAAAGCCTAGACACGCTAGCACAAGCACTGCAGGAGCGTCCGCAATTACGCTTGGAAGTCGAAGGCAGTAGTCGCGCGGAATTAGATGCTCCAATCCTAGTACAGATGCGTTTAAACGCAGCCTACCAGAACGCCTGGTATAGTGTTTTACAGCGTCGAGGTACTAAGATTGCATCTAATAAAGAGGAGTTAGAGGTGCCCGAAGAGGAAAAACCAGTATTGCTTGAAGGGATTTATCGATCTCAATTAAAACAGCAGCCTCCAACTGAATGGACAAATTTAGATAAGACAGAGCGCGCACAGCAGATGCATACTGCAGTGCTAGCCAGTTATGCGAAAAACAGGTCGGGTTTGCGACGTCTAGCGCAAGCACGAGCCAACAGTATTAAAGAGTATTTAATTGAACAGGCACAGTTAGATGCAGAGCGCGTCTATTTGATTGATGTCAGCACCGGCAAAGCAAACGCTGACGGCGCCATTATCAGCACCTTACACTTAGGCAGCATGTGACGAGACTGTTGCTATATGCTGTATCCATAATTAAGAAAATGGCGTAAAGAATCTAACACGCTGTATTGCAGGAGCATCAAATGAGAGTATTTATAGCGATAGTTTTATCTGCGCTACTGGGTTTAACAAGCTCGGCCGTCATAGCCAGCACCTTTCGCTGCGGCTCGAAGTTGGTAAGCTTAGGCGACCGCGCATTTACCGTGTTACGAACTTGCGGCGAGCCGGTGACGCGAGATCTGATAGGCTATACAGGATCCGATTACAACCGCAATGAGTTACCTATCGAAGAATGGGTGTATGGTCCCAAAGGTGGTATGTATTACTACTTGCGCTTTGAAGGCGGCGAGTTAGTAAAAATATCCAGCAGCCGTTAACTAGGCGCTAAACGCACCTCTTGGTTATTTAATATTGTTCAACAGACAAAAAATAGCCACCCGTTTTAGCAGCAGCTATTTTCACTCAACATAGCGAATATATATTTTAATCGACGTTATCCAACGTAAAAACTAAGTCATATTTTTTCACGTTAATGTTTCGAAGGGTATAAGTATCACCCTCTTCATCTTCAAGCTGTACATCAAACTTTGGATTTGAGTAACCATTAATATTAACTCGTATCGTCTCACCATCCTCTAACACATCAACATCTAATACGTCCTCACCCCACTCATCGCTACCAACATCGCTGACATAGAGGTGATACGCAGCATATCCCGTGTTATTGGTGACATTGAGATACATACCCGCAGCGTAAGCACTGAGAGTTCCAAGAAAAAATAAAATACATACAAGGGCTATTTTTTTCATAAAAATGATTCCATATAGAATGCAGTTAAAATGAGTCTTAACTTTTATCAGACATCAATATTTCCGGCAAGAATATAAAATACCCTATGATCTGTATTATGCATTAATATACAGGTCAACCCAGCGCTTAAAGAATCGTATCCGCAGCAGCACAGGCGGCCTTGTAATAGCTTGCGCAAGCGTCTTTAAAGTATTTTTTTGCCGCTTTACGACAGTCTCGATAGACAAGTGAACCCACCTTATAATTACTACACACGTCGCTGGTATTGATGCTTTTCTTTTCAGTGTAAGTAAATGAGCCACTTCTATGTTCTTTTTCACTTTTCCATTGCCAGACTACCGTTTTTTGTTTGGCTATACCGCCAAACACTCTACTAATCTCATTGATTAAAGAGTCCGCCCCATTTTCTTCTTGCTCATTATTTTTAGTGCTAAAAAAAAACGTCTCTTCGATTTTATCGCTTATCGTTTCGGCTAATAACTCACTTATAAATTTTGATTTTTCAATATCTAGCGAAGAATCTCTCAACCCAGCAGATTGCGTATCTTCCACTAGATAGAAAAGCACACCTATAAAATAGCCCGCCAACACAGCAAAAAAGAGCCACTTTTTCGGATCTTTTTTAGCTCTTCTTCGGAAAATGCTTTTATCAAAACGTCCCTGCACAATAAAACTTCCTTTTTAAAGCAAAGCTAAAGACCCTAGTAATTAGCTTCAAGTTATTATAATTAAAAGCAACTATATACCTCAAATATAAAGCGTCAACTCTTTTAACCTATTAACACTAACTACCATAGTTAATATTATTTATTATCGTTTTATTGATAATATCAGTATTCAGTGTATATAATAATCATATACTGCAACAAACCTGTGATCGCTGCCATGATCATCATCATTTAAGAAAACAGTTGATTCAACGTGGCTGATTAGACCAAGCCAGCTGTATTTTGAATGATAGATCTGCGCATGCTCATTAACCTGAGTACAGTGAACACACTGCAGTAGGTAAACGTCGACTTTGCAGTGTCTGTAAGCATAACTCCGTACAGGTATAAGTTTGACTTTGAAACAGTCAAAATTTATTTTTTTCTATCATATTATTAATGTAAATGGTAGTCTAAAATTATGCTTAACCACTTCGTATAATGAGACGAATAGACAAGCTAAATCAAAGAATAAAAAAAGACATTAAACGGTATTAATGACTTACAAGTCGTAAAGGAAACTGCGATGAACGGTCAGATTACAGATGCACCACAGCCCCATTTCACTATGTCTCCCTTTCTCGCAATAAATCCCATGCACCGTCACATACCCCGTGGTTTGTTGGCAAGCCTAAGTGTCATATTGCTTTTGGTGTCTGGGGCCGCTCAAGCTGCAACAGCGCCAAATCTTGGAGCTGCTGCATCCTATGGCATTCTTTCCAGCACCTACACCAACACCGCAGCAGGCACCACTATCACAGGCGATCTTGGGTATACAACAGGTCCTACATCGGTGCCAACCGTGAGTGGAACGACACACGTTGCCGATATTCCATATAACACAGCAGGCTCAGCTCAAGGCCTGGCGCTGGCAAACTTGAATGGTCAAGCTTGTACGTCACTCGGCGCTGGCGCTGTTGCTTTAAACGCTATAAATGTGGGTTCAGGACCAGGAGTATTTCCGCCGGGCTGCTATTCCAGCGGCGGCGCTATGAATATAACCACCGGCACGCAAGTGAAACTTAATGGTCCAGGTGTTTACATTTTCAGACCGGGCGGAGCATTGAATCCTGCAGCCAACGCTAAGATTGTCACAGCGGGCGGGGTCTGCGAAAACGATATATTCTGGGCTCCCACCGGCGCCACGACACTCGGCGCAAACACAACGTTTCTAGGCTCTATCATTGACGACGCAGGCATTACATTTGGGAATAATGCAACATTGGTGGGAAGAGCCTTGTCATTTGGCGAAACCGTTACCACAGATAAAAACATCATTACCGTTCCAGTTTGTACCGGTTACGCTGGAGCAGATCCAGGCCCAGGCCCCGCACCAATTACTCCACCAATTACTGCTGAAGGGATCCCAACCCTTTCAGAATGGTCGATGATCATGCTTGCAGCGCTACTCGCTGCAGCAGGCTTTGTAACGATACGTAAACAGAAAAACTATAAACAGATCACTTAATAACTGAAACAAAGAGGGGCGCTTAGGCGCCCCTCTTTAGTTATGTGGAAGCATCGAGTCGTCGGCATTCTTGCCGGGTTTTTTGCAGTGCAATTGTTAACTATCGTGCGCGTGATCAGTCTCTTCTATCTTGGCCAGTCGAGCATGATCGTCTTCGAATCGGTACATCTTTATCTATAGCAAGCGTTCAGCGTGCTCGATGTATTGATTATCTGGTTAGTCTGGATTCACATACTGCCGTCAACATCTAGCGCGAGGCATCCTGCATCAATAGATGACGATACATAGCCAGCGACTGGACTATGGTGATAACAAGCGACCATGACACTATTTGTGGCTTAACAACGTAATGGAAGCCTTGCAGGACTGCTCATAGACGAAGACAGCGTAGTTGGTGCTGCGTATGTGGCATAACGCTCCACAACCACTGTACGGGCGCGGGCTTTATGTTCTTCGAGGCATAAAAAAACCCCAGATCATTGCTGATCTGGGGTTTTACTGTTCAAACTTGACGATGACC
>NZ_CAJHOA010000007.1 GCF_905120345.1 Denitrificimonas caeni
GATTTATGATTGAATTTGAAGACCGCTTAACGGATTATATTTAACCTTGGCAGTTACACAGAATCATTTACAGGGTCTCAGTAAACCCAGCTGAGCGGTGTTGCGTAATAACCATACGCCGCTGATACCGCAAACCAACATCAATACGGTAGGAATCTGCAAGCCGTGATACAGCACTCGAATACTATCAGCATCAAGTCTCCAAAAAGCAGGCTTACAAGTACCACTTTCCAGCATATTTTTATCCGTTGCCATTAGCAGTTTTATTGTTATGTCGTGACATTTCACTGTCTCAACTTATGTGGATAGGTAGAGTTTGAATGTTGCCCATGTAAAGCATGCAAACATCCGTTTAATTTTTAGCAGCCAACATTAATCGTATTGACCTACTGTCCACAAGCCCAGAATGCGAAAAACCTTACGCAGAGCGAATAAACCCTAGACCATCAGCTTAACTCATAAAAGCTTTTATGCTTGCATTGTGTTTGCCCTTAATCGTATCGCCCACTAGAATACTCTGATGCATGATGATATCTCACACTTATTAAACGCCCTCAACGAAGCCCAGCGTGAAGCTGTTGCTGCGCCCATTGGTCAACAACGTGTTTTGGCGGGCGCTGGCTCCGGTAAAACACGGGTATTAGTCCACCGTATTGCTTGGCTCATCCAAGTTGAAGGTGCCTCACCACACAGTATTTTATCGGTCACTTTTACCAATAAAGCGGCTGCGGAAATGCGCTTGCGCATTGAAGACCTACTTGGGATCAGTCCTGCGGGCATGTGGGTTGGTACTTTCCATGGCCTAGCCCACCGTTTACTACGTGCACATTGGCAAGAAGCCGGTTTAGCCGAAGGCTTCAGCATCCTTGATGGCGATGATCAACAGCGTTTACTCAAACGTGTGATGCGCGAACTGCAGCTGGATGAACAACGCTGGCCAGTACGCCAAGCGCAATGGTTTATTAACGGACAAAAAGACGAAGGCTTACGCCCGCAGCACATTCAAGCCGGTGGCGATCTATTTCTCGCCACCATGCTGCAGATCTATACGGCTTACGAGGCGGCTTGCGCACGTGCTGGCGCTATTGATTTCGCCGAACTCTTGCTTCGTGCTCTAGATTTATGGCGTGACAACCCAGGTCTGCTGCAGCATTACCAACAACGTTTTCAACACATTCTCGTCGATGAATTTCAAGATACCAACGCCGTACAATACGCGTGGTTACGTTTACTGGCACAAGGCGGCAAAAGCTTAATGGTGGTTGGTGATGACGACCAATCCATCTACGGCTGGCGTGGCGCAAAAATTGAAAACATCCAACAGTTCTCCAGCGACTTTGTAAATACGCAAAGTATTCGTCTCGAACAAAACTATCGTTCTACTGCCAATATCCTCAAAGCCGCCAACGCTTTAATCGATAACAACCAAGGTCGGCTTGGCAAAGAACTCTGGACAGAAGGTGCTGACGGCGAACCCATCAGCCTCTATAACGCCTATAACGAATATGATGAAGCGCGTTATATCGTTGAGTGCATTGAGCAAGCGCTACGTAAAGGTGAGCTAGCACGCAGTGATATTGCTATTTTATACCGCTCCAACGCTCAGTCTCGTGTTCTAGAGGAAGCATTATTAAGTGCGGCAGTGCCCTACCGTATTTATGGCGGCCAGCGCTTTTTTGAGCGCTTGGAAATTAAAAACGCCTTAGCTTATCTGCGTTTATTACGTAGCCGTCATGATGACGGTGCAATTGAGCGAGTCATCAATGTACCGACCCGTGGTATTGGTGAAAAAACCATCGAAACAGTCCGCCAAGCAGCACGCGAACACGACGTGTCGTTATGGCAAGCGATGCAGTTGTTGATTAGCCAAAAAGCTCTAGCGGGGCGCGCCAGTAATGCCCTACAGGGTTTTGTTGATTTGATTGAGCAATTAGCCATCCAGACCCACGATTGCGAATTACATGCCGTCGCGCAAATCGTTATAGAGCAATCGGGCCTGATCAAGTATCACCAAGAAGAAAAAGGCGAAAAAGGCCAAGCACGTGTGGAAAACCTTGAGGAGCTGGTCAGCGCAGCGCGCAACTTCAAAAAGAATGACGATCTCGACGATGACTTACCGCCACTGGTGGCTTTTTTAGACCATGCGGTACTGGAAGCCGGCGACACCCAAGCTGATGAGTTTACCGAGGCGGTGCAGCTGATGACCTTGCATAGCGCTAAAGGTCTGGAGTTTCCGATTGTCTTTATTGCCGGTATGGAAGAAGGCTTGTTTCCACACAAAATGAGCCTAGAAGAACCCGGTCGTTTAGAAGAAGAGCGGCGCTTAGCCTATGTGGGTATTACCCGCGCCATGCAACAACTGTATCTGACGTGTGCCGAAACACGACGTCTATACGGCTCTGAAACGTACAACAAAGTCTCGCGTTTTGTTCGTGAAATCCCATCCGAACTCTTACAAGAAGTGCGGATGAATAATAGTGTCAGCCGTCCGTATCACAGCAACCGTCAGGTGCAACACGCTACCAGTAGCCTATTTAGTGGTACAGAAATACCACAAACAGAATTCAAGCTTGGCCAATTCGTCAGCCACACGGTATTTGGTGAAGGGGTTATTTTGAATTTTGAAGGCGCTGGCGCGCAAGCACGTGTACAAGTTAACTTCGCTAACGACGGTATCAAATGGCTGATGGTGGCGTATGCCAAACTGCAACCATTATAACGATCATCCACTTTTATATTGAGCTCAACGAGGACCCTACATGAAGCATAGTCAGAGCTTTACTTTTGCAGCCATTATCACGGCTTGCTTTACCCTACTGGGCTGCAACCAAGAGCCAGCCAGTCAAGCAGATAGCGTTGCTATCCCAGAAGAAACATTCACTTGGAAAATGGTGACGGCTTGGCCGAAAAACTACCCCGCCTTAGGCACCTCTGCTGAACGCGTGGCTGAACGTATCAACAGTATGAGTAAGGGTCGTTTGACCATTAAAGTCTACGCCGGTGGTGAGCTGGTGCCGCCACTGGAAGTGTTTGATGCGGTCTCCCGTGGCACTGCACAAATGGGCCATGGCGCAGCCTACTACTGGAAAGGTAAAACAGATACCGCACAATTTTTTACCTCTGTACCCTTTGGTTTATCAGCCATTGAGATGAATGCGTGGCTGCATAAAGGTGACGGTTTGAAGCTATGGGAAGAAGCCTATGCCCCGTTTGGCGTTAAGCCCTTCGCTATTGGTAACACCGGTATGCAAATGGGCGGCTGGTTTAACAAAGAAATTCATAGCTTAGATGACCTTAAAGGTTTAAAAATTCGCATGCCAGGTTTAGGCGGCGAAGTTCTCAATCACTTAGGCGCAACCACGGTCAATCTGCCAGGTAGCGAAGTATTTACCGCACTGCAAACCAATGCGATTGATGCATCAGACTGGGTGAGCCCGTATAACGACTTAGCCTTTGGTTTGCATAAAGCGGCCAAATACTATTACTACCCCGGCTGGCAAGAACCACAAGCGGTGCTGGAGCTGATTATTAATCAAGCAGCATGGGACAGCTTACCGAGTGATCTGCAAGCTATCGTCACTGAAGCCATTCGTGCAGGTAACGCCGATATGCTCGATGACTTTACTTGGAACAATGCTCGCGCCTTAGCTGAGCTTAAAGAGGCGGATGTACAATTGCGCCGCTTCCCTGATGAAGTATTGCAAGCAATGCAAGCAGAGTCAGCTAAAGTACTGGATAACCTAGCCAGTAAAAGTGATCTGAACCAGCGTATTTGGGATTCCATGCAAGCGTTCCAGAAACAAATCACTCTGATGCACGAAATATCAGAAAAAGAATTGTATAACTGGCGTGATTAACTGTCGCGGCTTGCTCTTAGTAGAGAGCACTGATGTCATAACCCTACTCCTGTCAGCACGCGCAGCATGCACCAGTGCCGACCTATTAAATTAACTGACAATAAAAAGGTACTTTATATGCAACGTTTTCTCAGTATTGCCTTAGCCCTGTGCTTAGGCTTAACGTTCAGCTTAGACGCTGACGCACGTCGTTTTGGTGGTGGCAAATCATTTGGATCAATGAAGCACCGTCAAACACAACAACAACAGCAAAAACCTGCTGCAACACAAGCACCGGGTAAACAAGCGGCAGCGGCTGGTGCCAGACCAGGCATCGGCGGTATGTTAATGGGCCTTGCTGCTGGCGGCCTGCTGGCCTCTATGTTTATGGGTGGAGCCTTTGAAGGCTTACAAATCATGGATATGCTGATTTTTGGCCTGATTGCTTTTGTCATCTTTAAGCTGATTGCCAGCCGTCGCAGGCAAATGCCGCAAGCAGCGACCGCTGGTGGTCCAGCTATGCAACGTGAAGCACATACGCCAACACAAAATATCTTTGGCAGTACCGCGTCAGCCGCAGCGACTGTAAAGCCAGTGATCAATGCCCCTGCCTGGTTTAATGAAAGCAGCTTTTTACAAGCGGCAGAAGGCCATTTTAATTCTCTGCAACAGCATTGGGATGCCAATGAGATGGAACAGATTGCCGAGTTCGTTACTCCGGAAATGCTGACATTCTTAACCAATGAGCGCAGCAGCCTCGGTGACGAGATGCAGTCCACCTATATTGACGACCTGAGCTTACAACTGGATGGTGTTGATGAGGAAAACGGTGTCACCATTGCTACGTTGACCTTCCACGGTGTTGCGAAAACGTCACGCTTTGATCAAGGTGAAGCCTTCTCGGAAAGCTGGCGCATGGAGCGTCAACAGGGCGACAACCAACCTTGGTTAATCGCTGGCATTCGCCAAAACGCTTAAATTTCCAACACGAATCTGCAGCGGTAGCCTCTAACGGCGCCGCTGTAAGCATTCAATGCTGCCCCGCAATTAATCGAGTGAGAATGCCGTGGAAGAAGTCATCGACGAGTTACGTGAGCGTAATGAGCCTGTCCCTGTTGCGTTAGAACTACCCGAAGAAGAAACCCTCGTAGAGATTCAAGAGCAAATTTTGATTCACCTACCTTTTGCTTTACGCGAATTTCTATTGACCGTCAGCGACGTTGTTTATGGCCGCCTCGAGCCTGTTACCGCCAGCGACCCTCACTCTCATACCTATTTGCCTGACGTGACAGCTACAGCGTGGGATCTTGGTTTACCACGCCACTTGGTGCCTGTCTGTTATGACCCACCGCTGTATTACGCCGTCGAGGAAGACGGAGAAGTGTTTGCTTGGGACTCAGAGACGCAGGAGATGCTCGACGAGACATGGGAAAGCGTCTGGCATTGGGTACGTGACGTCTGGCTGGAAAGCTAAGTAAGATCAGAGTAAGGTAGCATTGCTTTTTCAAGTGCATAGGTTTATTGCACCCAACACAACAAAAAGAGAGCGCTATGGAACCCGGATCTTCAACACTGACCATGACTGTTTTAATGACACCAGATAACGCCAATTTCTCTGGTAATGTGCATGGCGGTACCTTACTCAAATACTTAGATGAAGTCGCCTATGCTTGTGCCAGTCGTTATGCAGGTAGCTATGTCGTCACGCTATCGGTCGACCAAGTCACCTTTCGTCAACCTATTCATGTCGGCGAGCTGGTTACTTTTCTGGCCACAGTAAACTACACAGGGCGAACCTCTTTAGAGGTCGGTATTAAAGTAGTCACGGAAAATATTCGTGACAAGCTGGTCAGACACACCAATAGCTGCTTTTTTACTATGGTGGCGATTAATGAAAATGGGCAAACAGTTGAAGTACCTAAACTGATACCGCGCGGTGAAGATGAAATCAGACGCTTTGCTAACGCGCAAGAGCGCCGTGCAATTCGCGCTGAATTAGCCGAGCGCTATAAAGCACTTAAAGGCGACTAACTGTCACCTAAGTACAGATTGCAAACGACCCAGCCGATACTCTCGATCTGGGTCGTTTGCAATTAAGCGTCAGTTACACATGCTTTATACATCAATATTGTTTTCGACTTCCTGTACCTTACCACCGCGCGCTAAAAACTCTTCCATCGCCTTAGCTAAGGCATCACGCTCTTTTTGCTTAGCTTCGACAGACGGCAAGTCATCAACACTCACCGCCGCCTTGGCTTTTGCGCGTGACGGTGTGACCACCGCATCAGAACCATCATCAACGCTATCGTCAGCGACATCATCAACGTCTTCGACATCGTCATCAACGTCGTCGATATCTAAATCATCAGCATCAACGTCGCTATCATCGCCCGCATCTAATTCTTCTGTTTCTATTTCTTCATCAAACATAGTCAACCTCAAGCCTGCCTTCAGCAAGATAGTTTTAAATCTAACGCCAAAAAAATTTAGCGCCTAAATTGGGTTTAGCATAATGTCTAGCGATACTGGATGGCAATAAGATGTGCACAGCGCACTTAAAGCAGCCAACTGGCAATCACCGGTTATGCGTTGGGCGCGCATTCTAGTGTGATAAAAAGAAAATAACCACGATAATAAATTCTTTTTTAATATTTCTAAAAACCGCTGGATTAGACGGCGCGTTGCCTATAATAAGCCGTAAAAAGCACTAAGGCGCAACCCCACAAGAGCTACGCCTTAGTCGTATTGATACACCAGGGTAAAACAGCGTTAAAGAGCAGCGCGCACCCAGTAAACCGATAAAATTTATCTGATTAAATAGCGTCGGAGCCCGTTTCGCCAGTACGAATACGTACAGCTTGCTCTAAGCTGACCACAAAGATTTTACCGTCACCAATTTTGCCTGTATTGGCAGCTTTGCTGATAGCCTCAATCACACGGTCGAGCTGCGCAGCAGAAATCGCTACTTCAATTTTCACTTTAGGTAAGAAATCAACAACATATTCTGCGCCACGATACAGCTCTGTGTGACCTTTCTGCCGGCCAAAGCCTTTCACTTCAGTCACTGTAATACCTTGTACGCCAATTTCTGACAATGCTTCACGTACATCATCCAGCTTAAAGGGTTTGATGATGGCGGTAACTAATTTCATACAGTATCTCCGAGATTAAATGACTTATCATTCAAGCCAATTTTTAACATGCTTAGGCTCAGCATCTACGTATTAAGGATCTGGACTGGCGCGCATCACGCATTTATACAGTCAGTGAAACAGCAGCTACTGACAATATTTGAGCAGACACAGAAATACAATACGCTTTTTTGTAAAAACATCTGCACAGCCTATCAGTAACTGTAAATTATACCCAAGATTGCAGCGCTTCTCTTAGTTTTCATCGACATTCATATCTGCGCTGACGTGCTAAACTAAAACCATCATGATTAAGGAATGTTTTTATGTTACCGCCTAAGGCCTTATTTGACAGTATCAGTACCCATGCCGCACGTTTGCTGGGCAGTGAAAATCCGCTACCACGTGCTGAAGTTGAAGCGCAGCTTAAAGCACTATTACAAAGCGCCTTTAGCAAGCTCGACTTAGTCAGTCGGGAAGAGTTTGACAGCCAAATGGTTGTTCTGGCGCGTACCCGTGCCCGTTTAGAAGCGCTGGAAAGCACAGTTGCTGCTCTGGAAGAGCAGCTAAGACACACTGCACCTTAATATATAAGCAACACCCGGTTAGCCGCTTGCCAGATAAAGCTGCTCTGTAATGAAGATCAAGGAGGATCTATGTCACTCGCTATTATTCACAGCCGTGCACAAATTGGTGTTGAAGCGCCTGCTGTTAGTGTAGAAATTCATCTAACCAACGGTTTACCCTCGCTAACCATTGTTGGCTTACCCGAAACAGCCGTACGCGAAAGCAAAGACCGCGTACGCAGTGCGATTTTAAATAGCGCACTTGAGTTCCCACGCAAGCGTATCACTCTTAATTTAGCGCCTGCTGATCTGCCTAAAGAGGGCGGCCGTTTTGATTTAGCTATTGCCTTAGGTTTATTGGCTGCCAGTGCACAACTGCCCGGCGGTTGTCTTGATGGTTTTGAGTGTTTAGGAGAACTGGCCCTCTCTGGTCATCTGCGCCCCGTGCGTGGTGTGCTACCAGCAGCGCTAGCAGCACGTGCTGCAGGAAGGGCTTTAGTGGTTGCCTTAGCCAATGCCGAAGAAGCCTGTTTAGCCACGGGTTTAAAAGTCTATGCGATTGACCATTTGCTGGAGTTGGTCAGTCACTTTAATCAACAAACTGTTTTAAAGCCTTATCAATCACAAGGCTTACTACCACAAGCCACCAGTTACCCTGACCTTCTCGAAGTACAAGGCCAAGCAGCAGCCAAACGTGCGTTGCTAGTGGCTGCTGCAGGACGGCATAATTTATTACTCAGTGGCCCACCCGGTACGGGAAAAACCTTACTGGCCAGTCGTCTCCCCGGTCTATTACCACCGCTGACTGAACAAGAGGCTTTGGAAGTCGCTGCAGTACAGTCGGTGGTTAATATTGAGCCGTTACGTGGCTGGCCACAGCGGCCCTTTCGACAACCCCATCACAGCGCCTCAGGTCCTGCTTTAGTCGGCGGCGGCAGTCGTCCACAACCCGGGGAAATCAGCTTAGCTCACCAAGGTATTTTATTTCTAGATGAGCTACCTGAGTTCGATCGCAAAGTTCTTGAGGTACTGCGCGAGCCTTTAGAGTCAGGTTATATTGTGATTGCCCGGGCCCACAGCAAAGCGCGTTTTCCAGCACGCTTCCAATTAGTCGCAGCGATGAACCCATGTCCTTGTGGTTATTTTGGAGACCCCAACGGCCGTTGTCGCTGCAGCCCAGAACAAGTACAGCGTTATCGCCATAAGCTGTCTGGCCCTTTACTCGATCGGATTGACCTGCATATCAGCGTCGCCCGTGAAACCACCTCATTGAGTCAGCCGAAAGAGCAGGGACTCAGCTCTGCAGAAGCGGTTAAACAAGTCTGTGCCGCACGCGATAGGCAGCTAAAGCGCCAAGGTTGCAGTAATGCGCAACTGGACTTAAATTCTTTACACCAGCACTGTCAGTTACAGGATGAGGACCGTATTTGGCTTGAGCAAGCCAGCGAGCGTTTAAACTTATCATTACGCGCGACTCATCGCGTGTTGAAAGTAGCACGAACCTTAGCCGATCTAGAAAACACCGTGACCATTGCTCGTAGTCATCTCGCCGAGGCGTTGCAATATAGATTTAACGAGCAGCAATAACAACAAACAGCAGCACGCTTGCAATAAGTGCGCTGCTCAACAGACTTAGTCAGCTTTAGGCTTAGGCTTCTTGGGTACTAAATACTTCATTAAGCCCTGAAACCACATCACTAACATGGTATTGCCTTGAATCTGAATATTTTTATCTTGAATGCCCTGCATGAATGCCAACTGTTTGTTTTTCGCATTCATTGTGGCAAAACCAAAGGCGGCATCTTTAAAGCCAATCGAAAATGCCGGCTCGTGCGCCACACCTGAGCGGCTTTCTAAACGATTATTTTTCACCACAAAATGCCGCGCAACCTTGCCATCCAAAGTATGCAACATAAAGGTTAAGTCTTTACCGTCCAGCTGCTGTTGAAAAGCAGGATTAGTTTTGCTGGCCTTCTTCATCATCCGACCAAGCATCCAGAGTAAAAAACGAAATTTCATTAAACAGTTCCAATAAGCCAATAAATATCGACCAAGGATCGCACGATAGTCACATACTGACCAGAGCCACGTTACAATTTCGCTATGATTTTTACTATCAGCAACGTATTTCTGTGCACTCATGCCTTAACAACAGCATTAAGCCGTGTTGATCCACGAACAGTTGGACGCAAATCATCGATTAATGCGTGCTAAACTGGCAGCATATTTTCAGCAAGTAAGCAGCACTGTGCTCTCCAATACCTCAATCACTACTGCCACTGACTGGCACACCAACCCAACCGCGGTCGCCGCATTAAATGACTGGCTGTTTGATCAAGGCTCGCTAACCCAACGCCTGACGCAATTATGCCACAGCAGCTTCACGGTACAGTTGCTGGCGCAAGGTTGGCAAACCTTGACAGACGATGAGTGCCAGGCATTAAACATCGCTAGCAGCAGCTGTGGCTGGGTACGCGAGGTTTTTTTATGTGATGGCACGCAACCTTGGGTCTTTGCTCGTAGCGTGGCCAGTCAAACAGAGCTGCACGACTCAGATTTTGATATCAGCCAGTTGGGCACTCGCTCACTGGGAGAACTATTATTTAGCCACCAAGCCTTTAGCCGTGGCACGATGCACATCTGTCAGATATCACCTCTGCAACTGCCCTTGCAGGCTCAACAGCATGCTACACATACGACTCAATTATGGGCTCGACGCTCACGCTTCCAAAATCAAGGATTGGGCGTACTGGTCGCTGAGGTTTTTCTACCACAACTTTGGCAAGATACTGGCCACTCAGACTTTAATCGTTTTAATCCACGTTAAACTCAGCCAACCCCATACCGCGGAGTCTTTTATGTATATCAAACTGCTTAAGTCCTTTAATCGTCTACACCCTCGAGCTTGGGATTTTATTCAGTTGATGCGCTTAGATCGTCCCATTGGTATCTATCTATTGCTCTGGCCGACACTATGGGCGCTATGGATTGCCGGCGATGGCACGCCCAGTGTTAAAAATGTAGTTATTTTTGTTCTTGGCGTTATTTTAATGCGCTCAGCGGGCTGCGCGATCAATGACTTTGCCGATCGCGGTATTGATGGTGATATTGCGCGCACCAAGAACCGCCCGATTGTCACTGGACGCGTCAGCGCTAAAGAAGCGTTAATCACTTTTGCTATTTTAATTGCTATCAGTTTTTGCTTAGTGCTCTTCACCAACAGCCAAACCCTCTATTGGGCCTTTCTGGCTGTTGGCTTAGCCGCGCTCTATCCTTTTACTAAGCGCTACACCTATTACCCTCAGGTGGCGTTAGGTGCTGCTTATTCATGCAGTATTTTATTAGCCTTTAGCGCCGAGACAGGCTCAGTTCCTGCAGCCGTTTGGCTCATTTATAGTGCTAATCTGTTGTGGACCATTGCCTACGATACCTACTATGCAATGAGCGACCGCGAGGATGATTTAAAAATCGGAGTGAAGTCCACCGCGGTACTCTTTGGCACAGCAGATCGGACGATTATTCTAAGCTTACAAAGCGCTGCTGTATTATTACTGCTGCTCGCAGGTAATAGTTTTGCCTTAGGCGGTTATTTTTATCTGAGCTTACTGGCTGCTGTCGCTTGTTTTGCTTGGGAGTTTATCCATACGCGTCAACGCGATGCACAATCCTCACTAGAGGCATTTTTGCACAATCACTGGGCCGGCTTTACTATCTTTTTGGGTATTGTTGCGCATTATGCTTTTGCAGCTTAAACCTACTCATCCAAGATCCCAAGCAAAATGACATGCCCAACAGGCCGTATTAAATGCCTGTTACTCGCCGCCCACGGCAAAGTTAGGCAAGCTGTTAATCGGCTGGTTAAAGTCAAAAGGAATGGACTCAACGGCCAGTCCGACATTACGTTGCACCACAAAATGTAAATGTGGCCCAGTACTGTTGCCGGTATTACCAGAGCGCGCCAACAGCTGACCTTGTTCTACGCGCTGGCCCTCGCTGACGCTAACTGAGTCTGTTTGCAAGTGCAAATACACACCCATGGTTCCATCGTCATGCAAAATACGTACAAAATTGCCGGCTGGATTATTTCCGCGCCCAGTTTGTTGGCTTTCAGTGGTCACCACAACGCCTGCGCGGGCTGCCACAATCAGCGTGCCTTCAGGCATAGCGATATCTAGCGCATAACGACCTTTAGGGGTGAAGTGGCTGTACTTACCATTCGCGCCTTGAGTTAAGCGAAATGGGCCACCGCGCCACGGCAGGGGATATTGATCAGTCGTAGGTAATAAGCCTGGATCACCTAAGGCATAACGCAGCTTAGGCGTGTAATGCATCGACCGAGCTGCGTCTGTAGGTACCAAGGTTAATACATTACTTTTACTGCGTGCTGGTATCACCAAACGAATCGGTGACTTCATCTCACCCGCAAGATTAATTTGCTTTTCAAGGGTTAATTCAATTTCCACTGGCGCATATAAATCATTGCGCACCAGCAGCGTTTCACCTACGGCGTGCTTCTTGGTTTCCAGCTTTACATCATTATTGAGGCGCTCAACCATACGGTCGTTAAAGACAAATACTTGAGCGCCTGTTTTGGCTTTATCTGTATAAGTTACAACACCATTTTCATCGGTGTATTTATAAACAGTGAAAGCAAAGCTCTGACCACTCAGTAGCGTTAAAAGTGTCAGCAGCAGAATTTTTTTACACATAATCTATGCCCAAAATATGCCTTGCAAGGCAATATAGTAGCGCTCGCAGTGATGTTAGAACGCAATCAAAGAAAATATGCCCAGATGAACTGAACCACAGGCTACTATTCGTTTAAAGCATAATCGCACTTATGCGCTGGGAGAAAAATGCCGTTGTGTGGTGCCGCGTGCAATTAAACGCGATAAGTAATCCATCTTCTTAGGATCACTGTCGACAAAACGGCACGTCACTTGCAACCATTCACTATCAGGTCGTGATTCTAATGCACTAACGGCGTGCACATAAGCATTAAGACGCGCCACTTCAGCTTCTTCGCCTTGCTCTAAATCGAGTACAGCGCTGTCCAAAATCTGCGGTAAGGTGTTACCACGTTTAACCACCACCAGTGCATCCTTCAAACTTAGCGCTTTAATCACGCAAGCAAACTCACCGTTAGATAAACGCAACCGACCTTGGCCTTGTTCACGTACCGTACTACTGCTTGTTGCTGCAGAAACCGGTGTTAGAGAAGCAGCGAGTAAAGGTGAGCTAGTCGGCTTTTTTAAGACTGATGGCGCGACAGACGTCTGTCCAGTTAACACCGATAAAGAGTCATTCGCCACACCTGTGCTCAATATTTTGCTCGGAGCAGAGGCTGTTAATGCCGCTAACCGCCCGCTACGCGTTAGAGCTTTAGTGACCTTGCTGGTTAACTGCTCTTGAGTAAAAGGCTTACCAACGTAGTCGGTCACACCCGCCTGAATGGCTTGTACGACATTGTCTTTATCGCCACGGCTGGTCACCATAATAAACGGCACAGTCTTAAACTGCGGCTGCTGGCGGAACCACTCAAGCAGCTCTAGACCGCTCATTTCTGGCATTTCCCAATCGCACAAAATCAAATCAAAATCTTGCGTTGAGAGTATCTGTTGCGCTTTCAGCCCATTCACGGCTTCTTGAATTTGAATACCGGGAAAATAGCTACGCAGACCTTTCTTAATCAAGTCACGAATAAACGAGGCATCATCAACAACCAGCACATTCACTTTACTCACTGATACCCCCAACCCTACAACCATAGCGCCGCTAGCGCTTATCGAGCATGCTCCATAAACGCTAGAGTATTCGAGACTTAAGCTTGAACGTCTGCACCGGCTTGCATGCGCTGTAACTCTTGCGCATAGAGCGCATCAAAGTTAACAGGAGCCAGCATCAGAGCAGGGAAAGAGCCACGCACCACTAGACTATCTAAAGTTTCACGCGCATAAGGGAATAAAATATTTGGACAGAATGCGCCCAGTGCATGCCCTTTAGAAGCAGCATCTAGACCTTGAATCAGGAAAATACCCGCTTGCTGAACTTCAGCAATAAAAGCCACTTCTTCACCCGTTTTAACGGTCACGGTTAAAGTCAGGACTACTTCATGGAAATCGCCTTCTAAACCGCGCTGACGGGTATTAAGGTCCAGCTCAATGCTAGGATTCCACTCTTCACGAAAAATCTCTGGGCTTTTTGGTGCTTCAAAAGATAAATCTTTGACATAAATGCGCTGTAAAGAAAACTGTGAAGTTGGCTCTTCCTGTGCAGCTACAGTGTTGTTGTGTTCGCTCATCGGTGTTTTTCCCCTTAATTCTATAATAGTTAAATGAACTGCTTATCTAATAAACTAGCGCATCTTGTACAGTAACGACGAATGGTTTTCTAGCTGGCTAATAGAGAGTCTAGTTTACCAGCACGCTCAAGCGCAAAAAGCTCATCGCAACCGCCGACATGCAGCTCATCAATCCAAATTTGTGGTACTGATGTACGCTTAGCTTTTGCAACCATTTGCGCACGCAAATCAGCTTTACCATCCACTTTTATTTCTTCAAAAGCGACGCCTTTACTGCTGAGCAAATTTTTTGCCCGAATGCAGAAAGGACACCAGTCACTTGAATAGATCATTACTTTAGCCATTTTATTTCACCACAGGCAGGTTTTCACTGCGCCAGCCCGTAATACCACCGGATAAGCGTGCCACAGTAAAGCCTGCCTTTTTCAGTTCTGAACACGCTGCACCGGCATTAATGCCAGAAGCACAGACCACAATAATAGTTTTATCTTTATGCTTTTCAAGCTCAGCCATTCGGGTTTTCAGCTGATCATTGCTGATATTGACTGAACCAACAATATGTCCTGTTGCAAACTCTTTCTTCGGTCGGATATCGATGATAAATGCCTCATCTCGATTCACCATAGCAGTGAGTTCACGCGAACTTAAATTGCGCCCCGAGTTACGGGCCTGTTGCAGGATAAGCAGGACAACAAGCACTAAAAATGCGCCGCTGAGCACATAGTGAACAGTAATAAACTCAAGAAACTTGGCAAGCGTGTCAGCAATCATAATTAGTATCCAAAGCGTTAGAATTGGCAAAGTATACACAGACCTACGCATTCTCTGAACCACTAACAATGACGCGCCGAGCACATCCAGCTAAACTTAGCCTATATTCTGTCATTTACTTGCGAGCTAATCCTTATGCATGCCACGCCTAAACCTCTAGTTCTGGTTATTCTCGACGGTTTTGGTCATAGCGACTGCCCTGACTACAACGCCATTTACAGCGCTAATACCCCCGTCTATGACCAATTGCGGGCGCAATATCCCAACAGCCTAATTTCTGGCAGTGGTATGGATGTCGGTTTACCCGACGGACAAATGGGTAACTCTGAAGTCGGCCATATGAACCTCGGCGCTGGACGCGTGGTGTATCAAGATTTTACCCGAATCACTAAAGCCATTAAGGATGGTGATTTTTTCACTAATCCGGCACTTAGCAAAGCAGTCGACCAAGCGGTAGAGCATGGCAAAGCCGTGCATATTTTAGGTTTACTCTCTGAAGGCGGTGTACACAGTCATCAAGATCACCTCATTGCAATGCTTGAGCTGGCCGCACAACGCGGTGCTGAAAAAATTTATTTACATGCCTTCCTAGATGGTCGCGATACCCCGCCACGTAGCGCACAGCCGTCGATTGATGCGATTGAAGCGGCGTGCGCCAAGCTGGGCAAAGGCCGTATCGCCAGCCTGATTGGTCGCTACTATGCGATGGATCGTGACAATCGTTGGGATCGTGTCGAACAAGCGTGGCAGTTGTTGGTAGACGGCCAAGGCATTCATCAAGCCGCTAGTGCTACTGCGGCATTGGCTGAGTCCTATGCTCGCGAGGAGTCGGATGAGTTTGTTAAAGCCACCAGCATTGGTGAGCCAGTGCGAATGGAGGATGGCGATAGCGTGATCTTTATGAACTTTCGTGCTGACCGCGCACGCGAGCTCAGCCATGCCTTTTTAGATCAAGATTTCTCTGGGTTTAATCGTCAACGTCTGCCACAACTGAGTCAATTTGTGATGCTCACTCAGTACGCTGCTAATTTACCCGCACCCAGCGCCTTTGCCCCCACAGCATTGGTTAATGTACTGGGTGAATACTTGGCTAATCTTGGTAAAACCCAGCTGCGTATTGCCGAAACAGAAAAGTACGCCCATGTTACCTTCTTCTTTTCTGGCGGTCGTGAGCAGCCTTTCGCTGGAGAAGAGCGTATTTTAATTCCATCACCGAATGTCGCCACCTATGATTTACAGCCGCAAATGAGCGCACCTGAAGTCACTGACCGCATTGTTGAAGCCATTGAAAAACAGCGGTATGACGTCATCGTCGTCAACTATGCCAACGGCGATATGGTGGGTCACACGGGTGTGTTCTCCGCTGCCGTACAAGCTGTAGAGTGCCTCGATGCATGTGTAGGACGTATTGTTACGGCTCTAGATAAGGTTGGTGGTGAAGCGCTTATTACCGCCGACCATGGCAACGTTGAACAAATGGAGGATGAATCAACTGGGCAAGCGCATACTGCGCATACCTGCGAGCCGGTGCCTTTTATTTATGTTGGCAAACGTCCTGCCAGCATGCGTGTCGGTGGTGTATTGGCGGATGTTGCGCCGACCATGTTGACGCTGATGGGCTTACCTATTCCCGTTGAAATGACAGGTCGCAGTATTGTTGAGCTGAAATAACACGACTAACTCGAGTGTAGTGACTGTACTCAGCGCTACACTCGGGTTTAATCTTCTAACTTAGCAGGCTGTGTGCTGCGCTATTTTTAGGCATAATCACACCCTTGTCTCGTTCAGGTTAATCTCCGCCATGTTGCGCACATTTCTCTTTATTTTACTTAGTTGTGCATTCACTGTTGCCGTGGCAGATGATCAACGTGCGCAAACTCAACAACAGATTGCCCAGGCGGCAAAAGATATTGCTGAGCTGAAAAAACAATTAAGCAAAATTCAGCAAGAAAAATCCACTGCCGAACAGGCTCTGAAAAAAACCGAAACTGAAATTGGCGAGCTAGAGAAGCAAGTTAATACGCTGAAACAGCAGGAAAAAGCTACTGCACAAGAGCTACTCGAACTGCAGAAACAGCAAACTCAATTAAAAAACTCACGGCTTGAGCAGCAAGAATTGATTGCCATTCAAGCGCGCGCAGCCTACCAAGCAGGCCAACAAGAACCGCTGCGATTATTATTGAATCAGCAGCAACCGGAAAAATTCTCCCGCAACCTGACCTACTATCAATATATTGGCAAAGCGCGCCAACAACAAATCAATACATTTAATGATACTTTGCGCCAAATAAACGACATTGCCACAGAAATCAGCAAACAACAAAAAGCGCTCGCCGAACAACAAAACGCTCTGCTTAGCAAACAAGAAACGCTTAAGCTGTTACGTCAGCAACGCCAGCAAAAAGTCGCCACGCTTGATCAGCAGCAACGTAAAGAAACGCAATCACTGAAAACACGGCAAACCGATCAAGACGCGCTGAATAAAGTATTAAAAACTATCGAAGAAACACTGGCACGCCAAGCGAGGGAAGCGCAAGAAGCCGAACGTAAGCGTCAACAACGCATCGCTGAACAGCAACGCCAGCAAGCACAAGAGCTACTTGCTAGCAGACCATTCAGCAGCCCTAGCAAACAGCCCAAAAGCCCCATGGTGTCCACTGCAGTCACCCATAACGGCGGCTCATTTGCCAGTGTCCGCGGTAAACTGCCTTGGCCAGTGAACGGCCGTCTGATTGCCAACTTCGGCAGCGCTCGCGGTGATACCCGTAGCAAGTGGGACGGAGTATTAATTAGCTCGCAACCCGGCACACAAGTACGCGCCATCCACTCAGGTCGTGTAGTATTCGCCGACTGGTTACGCGGTGCTGGATTACTGATTATTGTTGATCACGGGGATGGTTACCTCAGCCTCTACGGCCATAATCAAAGCCTATTAAGCAGCCCGGGTGATATTGTGCAAACCGGTCAAGCAATATCGACCGTGGGTAATACTGGCGGCAATGACCAAGCAGCCCTCTACTTTGCTATACGACAAAAAGGTCAGCCGACCAACCCAACATTGTGGTGTCGCACACAAGGCTAATGGAATGCCAAAACTAACTAGGAGTTACGTCATGCCCTTTACTAAAACATCTTTGGCTTCGGCTATATTAAGCACTTTGCTGATATTGGGCTTGATCAATACGCCAGCACTTGCGGTACCCAACTCTGCAGATGCAACGGCTCCCAGCGAAGTCTTGCCGCTCAATGACCTGCGCACCTTTGCCGAAGTTTTAGAGCGGATAAAGACGGCTTATGTCGAGCCCATTGACGATAAAACTCTGTTTGAGAACGCCATTAAAGGCATGCTCAGCAATTTAGATCCCCACTCCAGTTATTTAGAACCTGAAGCCTTTCGTGAACTGCAAGAAAGCACCAGCGGTGAGTTCGGCGGCTTAGGCATTGAAGTTGGCTTAGATGATGGCGTGCTGCAAGTCATTGCTCCGATTGATGATTCACCTGCCGCTGCAGCAGGTCTTGAAGCTCAGGATTTAATTATCAAAATTGATGATCAACCCACCAAGGGTTTGTCTTTAATGGAAGCCGTCGACAAAATGCGCGGCAAGCCTGACACCAGTATTCGTTTAACCATCGTACGCGATGGCCGCAAACCCTTTGATGTCAACCTCAAGCGTGCAGTGATTAAAAGTCGTAGCGTAAAAAGCCAGCTGCTAGAAGAGGGCTATGGTTTTCTGCGCATCAGCCAATTCCAAGTCAATACCGGTAGCGAAGTTGAGAAAGCGCTGAGCAGTTTAAAGAAAGATAATAAAGGCCAGCCGCTGCAAGGGTTGATCTTGGACTTGCGCAATAACCCGGGTGGTGTCTTGCAAGCCGCAGTCGAGGTGACCGATCACTTTATTAGCTCTGGCTTAATCGTCTACACCAAGGGTCGCTTAGCCAATGCCGAGTTGCGCTTTTCTGCTAATGCGGCTAACGCCAGTGCCGGCGTACCGCTGGTTGTCTTAATCAACGGCGGCAGTGCATCAGCATCAGAAATTGTTGCAGGTGCTTTGCAAGACCATAAACGTGCCGTATTGATGGGGACTGATAGCTTTGGTAAAGGCTCGGTACAAACCGTGTTACCACTGAATAACGACCGCGCCCTGAAGCTGACCACAGCGTTGTATTACACGCCCAAAGGCCGCTCAATTCAGGCACAAGGCATTGTTCCAGACATCCTCGTGGAGCGAGCAAAAATCAGCCAAGAAGACAGCTCTCTAGGTATTAAAGAGGCTGACTTAGCCGGCCACTTGGGCAACGGTAATGGCGGCCCTGATAAGCGCGGCACAGCGGATAAAGATAAAAAGCCACGCTTGCAGGATGAAGACTACCAAATCAATCAGGCGATAAATTTGCTGAAAGGCATGAATGTACTGAAAACCACTAGCGCTAAGTAATCTGTACTCGCCCCACAGGAGGCAATAAAAAACGGCATCTCAGCACGTCGCTCAGATGCCGTTTTTTATTCGTGCGAGCAAGGGTTAGTGAGCTTTAACGCACCACAATACCTTGGCTGGCTAAATAGGCTTTTGCTTCTTGGATAGTGTATTCGCCAAAGTGGAAAATACTCGCTGCTAATACTGCATCAGCCTTACCGAGTAAAATACCATCAGCTAAATGCTGCAAGTTACCCACACCACCCGATGCGATCACGGGGATATTGACGGCCTCACTGACTGCGCGAGTGACCCCCAGATCAAAGCCATTCTTCATACCGTCTTGATCCATACTGGTCAGCAGAATTTCACCGGCACCGAAGCTTTCCATCTTTTTCGCCCACTCAATCGCATCAATACCAGTTGGTTTGCGACCGCCATGAGTGAAGATTTCCCAGCGTGGCGGCTCACCAACAGCTGAAACTTGCTTGGCATCAATCGCGACAATAATCGACTGCGAACCAAAGTGTTGCGCCGCTTCCTGAACAAACTCAGGGGTAAATACTGCAGCTGAGTTGATCGAGACCTTATCCGCACCAGCATTGAGTAAGTTACGGATATCGTTGACGGTGCGCACGCCACCACCGACAGTGAGCGGAATAAACACCTGACTGGCCATGCGCTCTACAGTTTGCAGCATGGTGTCACGGCCTTCTAGCGTGGCGGTAATATCAAGAAAGGTAATCTCATCAGCACCTTGCTCGTTATAACGACGGGCAATTTCTACCGGATCGCCAGCATCACGAATATTCTCAAATTTTACGCCTTTTACCACACGGCCATTTTCAACATCAAGGCAAGGAATGATACGTTTCGCGAGCGTCATGCTGCTCTCCACAGAGTTCGATTAAGTTGCTGTATTGTTATAAAAAAAGCCCTTGTTTAAAAGGGCTTTTTAAGAAGAATTACTTGAAGCTATCGCACAAGGCTTGTGCCTCGGCAATATCCAGCGTGCCTTCATAGATGGCTCGGCCAGTAATAGCACCAACAATACCAGGCGCGCGTGCATCCAATAAAGATTGCACATCACCAATATGATGGATACCGCCTGAAGCAATCACTGGAATACGGGTAGCGCGTGCTAACGCAGCAGTAGCCTCAACGTTACAGCCCTGCATCATCCCGTCTTTAGCAATATCAGTGTAGACAATCGCGGAGACACCATCAGCTTCAAAGCGCTTAGCAAGATCAACCACTTGCAGCTCGCTGATTTCAGCCCAACCATCAGTTGCCACAAAGCCATTCATCGCGTCTAAGCCAACAATCACTTTACCCGGGAAGGCTTTGCACGCTTCAGCGACAAACTCAGGCTCTTTCACCGCTTTGGTACCGATAATCACAAAACTGACGCCAGCACTCACATAGTGCTCAATGGTGTCTAAATTACGAATACCACCGCCAATTTGAATCGGCAGATTAGGGTAACGTGCCGCAATCGCTTTGACCACGTCGCCATTCACAGGCTGACCTTCAAAAGCACCATTTAAGTCAACTAAGTGTAAGCGACGGCAACCCGCCTCAACCCACTTCGCGGCCATTTCCACTGGATCATTAGAAAAAACAGTAGAATCTTCCATACGCCCTTGGCGCAGTCGAACACACGCACCATCTTTTAAATCAATCGCGGGAATAATCAGCATTAAATCAGCCTGCCTAACGGTTAAAGTAATTAATCAACTCAGAACCTGACGCTACCAGCGCCCATCCCAAGCCACAAAATTTTGTAAAAGTTGCAAACCATGAGTATGGCTTTTTTCTGGATGAAATTGCACAGCAAAGCGTGCTCCATCAGCCAAGGCAGCCGCAAATTCGACGCCATACTGACAACTACCGGCCACTTGGCGTGAGTTATCAGCCTCAACATAGTAACTGTGCACAAAATAAAAGCGCGTGTGATCAGCAATGTTATGCCACAACGGGTGCGGCAAACGTTGCTCAACAGTATTCCAGCCCATATGCGGCACTTTTAAGTGCTGCTCGCCTTGATACAGCGTTGGACCGAAAGCACGTACTCGCCCAGGAAATAAGCCTAGACAGTCCACCCCACCATTCTCTTCACTGCTATCGAGTAAAGCTTGCATACCGACACAAATCCCTAAAAAAGGACGGTCGTTGCTGACCTCACGGATCACATCGAGCAACTGGTGCCGCGCCATTTCCGCCATACAGTCGCGAATTGCACCGACACCGGGCAGGACAATACGATCAGCATCGCGGATCACTTGTGGATCACTGGTGATTTGCACTCGCGCAGAACTAACATGCTCGAGCGCCTTACCGACAGAGTGTAAGTTACCCATCCCGTAATCAATTACGGCGATGGTTTGCATCACAGGCTGCCTTTAGTAGATGGCATGCGACCTTCCATACGTGGATCAATTTCCACTGCCATTCGCAGCGCACGGCCAAAAGCCTTAAACACTGTTTCAATCTGGTGGTGAGTGTTGATGCCACGTAAGTTATCAATATGCAAAGTCACCTGAGCATGGTTGACAAAACCTTGGAAGAACTCTTGGAATAAATCCACATCAAAGCCGCCAACGACTGCGCGAGTAAATGGCACATGCATTTGCAAACCAGGACGGCCAGAAAAATCTAAAGCAACACGTGACAGCGCTTCATCCATCGGCACATAGGAGTGACCATAACGGCGCAAACCACGCTTATCACCGACCGCTTTCGCAAAAGCTTGACCAATCGTGATACCCACATCTTCGACGGTGTGGTGATCATCAATATGCAAGTCACCGGTGCACTCAATATCTAAGTCGATCAAACCATGGCGCGCAACTTGATCAAGCATGTGCTCTAAAAAAGGCACACCAATTGCAAAACGTCCCTCGCCAGTGCCATCTAAATTAATTGTGGCCTTAACTTGGGTCTCAAGTGTATTACGTTCAACAGAAACCTTACGTTCGGTCATGATTTACTCCACCGCTAAAAGCCGCACGATACGGCCAACTTGTACCATTAGTTGCTTATTATAGGCTTGCAACGACGATGACCGCTACCGATAGACGTTTTTGAGCGGTACACTAAGCCATCAGTTGTAGGAGTTTTGTAATGCCTGTTTACTTTGAAAGCGCTGAGCAACCCAGCGAGCAAGACCTCGCCGACCTTGAAAAAATTTATGCCGACGCACCTCATTGGCTACTTGCACCTTATGCTAATGCTGCAGCTCTGACCGAGCACGGACTCAATCAGAGCACCTTGGTCACCGCGCGATTCAATAGTCGTCTGCTGGGTGCTGCTTTATTGGATAAACAAGCCGATCGTTGGTTATTATCGCACCTATGCGTGCGAGAATTAACCCGTAACCGCGGTGTAGCCCGTCGTTTAGTCGAGGAAGCGACGCGTTTAGCTGGCGAAGCAGGACTAATACTGCAGGTCGTGATCCCTAATGATCAGCTGGAACTTGTGCAACTGGCTAAGAAAAAATCACTGGTCATCGCTACTCACGCATGATTGCATGTGACACATCGTATTGATTTACCCGCCTGCTCAACAGCAGGCACTATTGTTTATTTTCCACAAGGAATCGGCCCGTGAAATCTTTTAGCAAGCTTATCGGTCTGCTACTGCTAGGTGTGCTACTCCTGTTAGTAGCGGCTGGATTTGCCCTAACTCATTTTTTTGATCCCAACGATTATAAAGATGAAATCCGCCAGCTAGCACGCAAACATGCCAACCTTGAGTTAGAACTCAACGGCGATATTGGCTGGAGTTTATTTCCTTGGCTGGGTATTGAGATTACCGATGCCAAAGTTGCGAGCGCCGACACACCTGAAGATCCATTTGCCGACTTACGACTGTTAGGTCTTTCCGTACAAGTGCTACCGTTACTGCGTAAAGAAATCCAAATGAGCGATATCCGTATCGACGGTTTAAATCTCAGCCTGCACCGTAACGCCAAAGGTCAGGGCAACTGGGAGCATATCGGTAAGCCGCACAAAAACCCTGAACAAGCTACCGAACAACAAGTGCAGGACGCCACTACCACGCGTGCGACTGAATCAGCTGTTGCCCCCAACACACCGCTGAAACTGGACATCAATAGTTTGATTGTTAATGGCGCGCGGATTGATTACCACGATGAGAAAAGTGGTCAACAGTTCAACCTGGAAAGTGTACAGCTGACCACCGGCGCTATTCGCGATAACCAGCCGATTGCGCTAAAGTTTTCAGGTTTTTTAGGCAATACTAAACCACTGATTCGCGCACGCATCGAACTCACGAGCAAAGTAAGTATTGATCAAGCATTACAACGTTACCTACTCGATGATATGAAACTATCGGGTGAAGTTGCCGGTGAGCCGTTAAATGGTAAAACTGCCAATTTCACTGTACGCGGCAATCTACTGTATGACCAAAGCGCCCAAGTCGCACGCGGAGATAATCTCAAGCTGTCGATTAATCAACTCAAAGCGCTCGGCGAACTGCAAGCCACGCAACTTGATAAACAAGCTCAGATCAGCGGTGCATTGTCGATTGCGCCACTGAACCTGCAAGAGTTTCTCAGTGGTGTTGGCATTGAGTTACCAGAAATGGCCGATAAGAAAGCCTTAAGCCACTTTGAATTTAATAGTCGTCTGCAAGGTAGCAAAAACAGTTTACTATTTAACGAAATGGCACTGAGCATTGATCAAACAGCCCTATCCGGTAGCGTGGGAATTAAAGACTTCGTTAACAACACCCTTTACGTGCAGCTGCAAGGCGATCAATTGGATGCCGATCGTTATTTACCACCCGTCAAAAAACAAGCACCAACCGAACGGCAAGCAGAAGTTAAACAACAAACTGAGCAAGCCGGCAGTAGTGGCACGACCGCATTGCCTAAAACACCGTCACAATCTGCTTGGAGCACCGAGCAACAGTTGCCTATCGAACGTCTCGGCAAAATCAATGCTGATCTGGAACTAGCCTTTAATGAGCTCACCATTAGCAAATTCCCAATCACCCAAGCCAAACTTAAATTGCTCGCCAAACAAGGTGTTATCACGTTAAATAACTTACAAGGTAATCTGTTTAACGGTGAATTTAAGACCAGCGCTAGCGTGGATACTAAAGCTGAGCCGCCGCTGTTGACCCTCAAGCAAACCACGCACAATATTCCCGTTGAAAAGATTTTGCAGACCCTTGAGCATGAAGTGACCATCACCGGACTGCTCGATCTTGATACTGACCTGCGCACCCGTGGCAATAGTCAACAGGACTGGGTTAATCACCTCAATGGCAAGCTAGACTTTGCACTGCATAAAGGTGTGTTGCCCGATGCTAATCTTGAGCGTCAACTGTGCATCGGTATTGCCACCTTAAATCGCAAAGCACTCAGCACCAACACGGCAACAAGAGACACTGCCTTCAACGAGCTGCATGGCAAGCTGAATATCCAGAATGGTCTCGCCAACAACCCAGACTTACGTGTCGCCATCCCTGGCATTACCGTTAAAGGCCAAGGTGATATCGACTTACGCGTATTAAGTCTTGATTACTATTTGGGCATCATTATTGAAGGCGACACCCATCCTATGCCGGACCCCGCCTGCCAAGTGAATCAGCGTTATGTCGGTTTAGAATGGCCAGTGCGTTGCCGCGGACCTCTGGAGCTCGGTGCTAAAGCTTGCCGTATTGATCAAGAGGGCTTAGGTAAAATCGCCGCCACCTTAGCCGGTGAAAAACTCACCGAGAAGCTTAATGAAAAACTCGGCGACAAAGTCAGTCCAGAATTAAAAGATGCGCTTAAAGGGTTATTTAAACGATGAGTCCAGACGCCTTTGGCCCCGCGGTTGTTGCTTGGCATAGCGTCCACGGCCGCAAAGATTTGCCTTGGCAGCAGGACATCTCACCGTACCGCGTGTGGATCTCCGAGATTATGCTGCAGCAAACTCAAGTCAGTACTGTGCTGGATTACTTTGCCCGCTTTATGCAAACCTTGCCCAACCTACAAGCTCTGGCTGACGCACCACTCGATGAAGTGCTGCACCTGTGGACCGGCCTAGGTTATTACACTAGAGCGCGTAATTTGCACAAAACCGCGCAATTGGTCTGTACCACCTACGGGGGTGAGTTTCCACGTAGCGCTGAAGTGTTAGCCACCTTGCCGGGTATTGGTCCGTCCACTGCCGGCGCTATTGCCAGCCTCAGCATGGGCCTGCGCGCACCTATTCTTGATGGCAACGTGAAGCGCGTACTCGCTCGCTATAGCGCTCTAGAAACCTATCCTGGCAGCAGTCAAGCCAGTAAACAGCTATGGCAGCTGTCTGAGTTACTCACCCCGCAGCAAGATGTCGCCCAGTACACGCAAGCAATGATGGATTTAGGTGCAACTCTATGCACACGTAAACAGCCCCAATGCACGCGTTGTCCGGTACTCAACGGTTGCCTCGCCTATCAAAGAAACCAACAACACCTCTTACCGGCACCACGCCCGCGCAAAGAGCTACCCGTAAGGCGCGTAGCCATGCCACTGCTGATAAACCAAGACAACGCTATCCTTTTACAACAGCGCCCCACCACAGGCCTGTGGGGCGGCTTATGGAGTTTGCCAGAGCTTAGCAATATCAGCTTGCTTGAACCGCTCTTACAACAGCATCAGCTGCATACCCCCCAACAGCAAAGCTTAACGCCACTGCGCCATACCTTTAGTCACTTCCATTTAGACATTGAACCTTGGCTGATCCGCGTACAGAGCAGTGGGCCACTTAGCGTAGCCGAAAACAATTGGCTCTGGTATAACCCCATCAACCCTCAGCGCTTAGGTTTAGCAGCTCCAATCAAAGAGCTGATTAAGCGCGCACTTATTCAGTTGCAACAGGAGATCTAAGATGACTCGTATGGTTATGTGCCGTAAACATCAGCAACAACTCGCCGGCTTAGCTCGCGCGCCCTTCCCTGGCAGTAAAGGTGAAGATATCTACAACAACATCTCTCAACAAGCTTGGGATGAATGGCAGAGCCATCAAACCATGCTGATTAACGAGCGTCATCTGAATATGATGAATGCCGATGATCGTAAATTTCTTATGGCGGAAATGGATAAATTCTTCGCCGGTGAGGACTTTGCCAAGGCTGAGGGTTACGTGCCGCCTAGCGAATAAAAACTATTTTCACTAAGGTGCTTGACAGTAGACCCATAAATCTATTTAATTGCACCCCGTTGAGCCCGGATAGCTCAGTCGGTAGAGCAGAGGATTGAAAATCCTCGTGTCGGCGGTTCGATTCCGTCTCCGGGCACCATATTTAAAAAACTCATTCAATTTGAATGAGTTTTTTTTTGCCAAAAAATTATTCCTCGACAAACTAGTTCAGCATCAATTATTTGTATACTCCATTAAGCTATCTTGTCTCACAGCTGTTCAGTATATAATCTGATAAATCTCTTATTCTGAGTTTGCAGTCAAAATGAAGCTGGAACCTAGCCTATTAAAGTACTTGTTAGCTTATGCACTGCTTGGAATGAGCTGGGCGCTGGGTAGCTTTGCTTTACATTCTTTGTCGGCAGCAACTGCCGAGAATAGCGCACAATTACAGCTGATCAATATTGCACTCTTTGCCTTAATGTCAGGGTTGTATTGGTTTATTGCTCTACAGTGGCACAGCAAACAAAAAACCAACCAACAGGTCGATGCACAAGTCAGCTTAGAACGCCTGAAACTGGCCTTAGACTCGGCGCAAGAAGCCTTATGGGACTGGAGTCTCAATGAGCAACAAGAGGTGTTCTTTTCCGCGACCTACTGCAGCAACCTAGGCTATAGCCAAAAAGAGTTTGGGAGCAATCAACTGGCGTGGCAAAGCCGCTTAATTCCAGAAGAGCGCGAACGTATTTATCGCAACGTGATGCGCTTTATTGCAGAGGGTGATGGCAACTATGACAGCACCTACCGCATGCTGCATAAAGACAACAGCCATCGCTGGATACGCTCACGCGGCCGCTTAATCAAAAACGCCCAAGGGATGCCTGTCCGTTTTATTGGTATTGCTCAAGATATCACCGCACAACGTGGCGCAGAAGAACGTTTAAAACAAGCCAATGCGGTTTTTGAAAGCACTCATGAAGGGGTGTTGATCACTGACCACACCAATACTATCGTGCATATCAATCCAGCCTTTAGCCATATTACTGGCTACAGCGCAGAAGATGTGATTGGGAAAACGCCACGGATATTTCAGTCTGGTCGTCATACACAAGAATTTTATAAGTCCTTATGGACAACCTTAGAAGCCACTAATGAATGGAGTGGCGAAATTTGGAACCGTCGTAAAAGCGGTGAGATTTTGCCTCAATACCAAACGATTCGACTGATCCGTGATGAAAACGGTTTTATTTCACATAACGTCGCGATCTTCTCAGATATTTCGGTTCTCAAAGACTCCCAGTCGGAACTCAATTACCTATCACTTTATGATCCGCTAACCGGTTTACCGAACCGTTCACACTTGTACGAACGTTTAAAAACAGCGTTAAAAACTGCGATAGAGCTGCAAAAAAACAGTACCCTTTTCTTAATCGATTTAGACCATTTTAAAAATATCAACGAAAGCTTAGGCCATAGCCTTGGCGATCAATTGTTACAAGCGGTAGCTCTGCGCATATCTAAACACATCAACAAAAACTGCACATTATTCAGAGTGGGTGGCGATGAATTTGTACTCATCAGTGAGACAGTTACCACACCGGCTGAAGCGGTGTTGCTGGCACAAAAAATCACTAAAATCAGCAAAGAACCATTTGTTTTGGATAACAATGAGCTTTTTATAAGTGCCAGCGTTGGCATCTGCATGTTTCCAAGAGTAGGTAACACTGTTGAAGAAATCATGCGTAATGCCGACTCAGCATTAAGCAAAGCTAAAATAAGTGGCCGCGACACTTTTGCTTTTTATTCCAGTGAACTGACCGAACAAGCACTACAGCGCATTCGTATTGCCAGCGAATTACGCCATGCGTTAGAAAGCGATGGACTGCAAGTCTACTATCAGCCTGTCTATGCAATGCCTGAACAAAAGTTAGTCGGGTGCGAAGCGTTGGTACGCTGGAACCACCCTGAGCGCGGCTTAATAGCACCGAATGATTTTATTCCGATTGCTGAAGAAAATGGGCTGATTAGCTTTATTGATGAGTGGGTACTGCAGCATGCCTGTCAACAAATGCGTCAATGGCTCGATGCTGGGACTGAGATGCAGTTTGTCGCAGTCAACCTTTCAAGCCGCTCCTTATCCAACCCGCTGCTGGCAGCAACAGTGGCTAACGCTTTGCAAAAAGCTAATATTACCGCACAGCATTTAGAACTAGAAGTGACCGAAAGCGCAGTGATGGAAGACCCAGACAGCGCTGATAAAATCCTGCAAGAGTTACGCGTGCTGGGGGTGCATTTAGCCATTGATGATTTCGGTACCGGCTACTCATCGCTAGCGCGCTTAAAGTCTTTGCCGGTACATAAGCTAAAAATTGATCAGAGTTTTACCCGTAACTTACCCGCAGACCTCGAAGATGTTGCTATTGCTCGTGCAGTGATCGCGCTCGGCAACAGTCTTGGTCTTGAAGTACAAGCCGAAGGTATAGAAACCAAGGAACAAATGGACTTTTTACAAGAGCAAAACTGCCCTTTAGGACAAGGTTACTGGTTTGGTCGCCCGATGCCCAGAGAGGTCTTTACTGAGTTGTTGGCGAACAGCACTAACCTGCATATTTAGCTTTCACCATGCCCAATACACCGTGAAAACCAAACACAAGCAATCGATTAAACACGCGCCAAACTTAAAAAGAACAGCATAAAGAATGGCGCGGCAATCGTGAGAATTAAACCACTAATGATTGCCGTAGGCACATACTCGTAATTACAGGCTTTGCGCACGAAGGGTAACGTCGTATCCATCGCCGTTGCCGCACACACACCGATGCTGCTATTGGCATATTTACTGCCTAATAAAAACACCACAGTTAAGCCAATCAGCTCGCGCATCAAGTCATTCAGTAAGGCCACGCTACCGTAAGCATCGCCTAAATATTGTCCAGCCAAGGCACCGGACAAACTAAACCAGCCAAAACCTGTGCTCAATGCCAGAGCTACCGCCAGTTGCTCGCCGGTTATTAGACTAATAAGTACCCCAGCCAGCATTGAACCAATCATCACTAAGCAGGGAATCAGCAGCACCCGCGGCGCCAACCAAGACCGACTGATCGAGACTTGCGCCAAATCTAAGCCTATCAATAACAGCAGCACATACAGCCAGTAGGAAATATTAAACAGCACCTCACCGAGCTGGTTTTCATGCCAGTGTAAACGGTAAAAAAACGCCCCCAACAACACTAAGCTAAAGGCTATTAAACACTCTTTAAGCGGATGCCAGAGTGCCGCCCACGAGTTAGGCTCGACATCCTCTGCAGAGCGCTTACGGTTAAATGGCATGATCAGCGCAAACACTACCGCGCTGATGGTAAAAGCATACACCGCGGCATGTTTAAGGATATTCAACCCTGATGCCAGCGAGCTAAACGCCTCACCCGACTCCAAACCAATCACAAACAGAATAATCCACACCACTGGTGTGATACGTTTGACGGCGCTGTGCACGATAAATTTTGCTAATACTTTTCCTAAGCCATAGCCGCCTACTAAAAACAATAAAATAGGCAGCACTGACGATAAAATATTGTACAAGACAGCAGTCACAGATAACCTCTCAGGGATCAAGGTAAAAATAAAGAAGATAAAAGAATGGTCGCTAGTCTAGTGCATTGACTCTTTGAAAGGGTGCAACGAGCGCTGTTATTTATTGATTTTCAGCTGATTCCCTCGCGTATCTGTTGCGTATTATGATTCAGCCGTTGCAGCACTTAATCCTTTATAGATTGCCAGCCAGTCGTTTATGCTAAGCAGCTTTTATACATCTAAATCGAGTAGTGATGAGCAGTACTGCGCGCAATGCCCTGTTGTTAATGATTGGCAGCTCAATTGTCCTCGCGCTGTCGTTAGGCATTCGTCACGCCTTCGGTTTATTTTTACAACCGATGAGTACTGAGTTTGGTTGGGGCCGTGAAATTTTTGCCTTTGCCATCGCGATTCAGAATTTAATTTGGGGCATGTTGCAGCCTTTTGTCGGAGCCTTTGCCGATCGCTACGGGGTCAAGCGCACGGTATTTTTTAGTGCCCTCGCGTATATGCTGGGCTTGGTGTTAATGGCCTATGCCAGCACGCCTTCAGCATTGATTGTGAGTGCTGGTTTATTAATTGGTTTTGGCTTGTCCGGTACCTCCTTTGCCGTACTGCTATCCGCAGTAGGACGCTCGGTGGCGCCAGAAAAACGCAGTATGGCCATGGGCATGGCCAGCGCTGCAGGCTCCTTTGGTCAGTTTGTCATGTTACCTGGCACCTTAGGCTTACTGGAATGGTTGGGCTGGTCGTCGACCTTGTTGGTCTGTGCTGGGCTTATTGCGCTACTACTGCCCTTATCACGCATGCTAAAGGAAGACCTTGCCACTGCACCCGATGACAGTGACAAGCTGCCACTGCGCAGCGTATTAAAACAGGTGGCTGGACATACCGATTTCTGGCTGTTGTCGTTAGGCTTCTTTGTCTGCGGCTTTCAGGTGGTATTTATTGGCATCCATATCCCAGCCTACTTGATCGACCAACATCTACCGGCACAAGCTGGCACCACGGTACTAGCCTTAGTCGGGTTATTTAATATCGCTGGTACTTGGTGCGCAGGCTGGCTTGGCGGACGCTACTCAAAACCGCACTTACTGGCGGCTTTATACTTTTTACGTGCGATTGCCATTGCTTTGTTCTTTTATTTACCGCTCAGTGAATTC
Source organism: Denitrificimonas caeni (assembly GCF_905120345.1). Classification (GTDB taxonomy): domain Bacteria; phylum Pseudomonadota; class Gammaproteobacteria; order Pseudomonadales; family Pseudomonadaceae; genus Denitrificimonas; species Denitrificimonas caeni_A. Next base: position 30,893 of record NZ_CAJHOA010000007.1, read on the forward strand.
TCAGCCTATGCCTTTGCGGTGGCGATGGGCTTACTCTGGTTGTCTACAGTACCGTTAACCAATGGCACCATTGCCACTATGTTTGGCGTACGCCATTTGTCGATGTTGGCCGGTATCGTCTTTTTATTCCATCAAGTAGGATCATTTTTAGGCGGCTGGTTGGGCGGTTTAGCGTATGACCAAACTGGCAGTTACTCGTTAGTCTGGCAACTCTCAATTATTTTAAGCGTGATAGCTGCGCTACTTAACTTGCCCATTCGTGAGCGTTTTGTCGCCTTCACTAAGGTGCAAACAAGCCGCTAGCAGGAGTACTAGCATGTCGAAAAAACATCTGTATATTATTGCCTCAACCTTAATCTTGCTGGCACTCCTCGCCGGCGCTTGGTGGGGCTGGTCGAAAGCAGGCCTGACGGTATTACAGCTGGATATGGGTGTTTGCTAATCACCCTCAAGATCTTTTAGCGGCGGGCGCTGTAGTGCTTGCCTGACAAGCGAGATACTCTGCTAGCAACCAACACAATACAGCGCCTCAACATCAGCTTAACGCTATGACACGGATTAAAAGTCACCCCATAACTGCTGCGCCACACTTAACGCCACCACCGGAGCTGTTTCCGTGCGCAACACCCGTGGACCTAGACGTGCAGGTTGAAAATCATGCTGCCCTGCTTGCGCAACCTCATCTTCAGTTAACCCACCCTCTGGACCAATTAAGAAAGCCAAAGTACTTGGTGCGGTATGCTCAGTTAATGGCTGCGCGACTGGGTGCAGGACTAATTTCAAATCTGCCTGCACCTGAGCTTGCCAGTCTTTAACTGACTGCGGCGAATGTATGACTGGCACCTTAGAGCGCCCACACTGCTCGCAGGCGCTGATGGCAATCTGTTGCCAATGCTCTAGACGTTTCTGTGCACGCTCATCGTTGAGGCGCACCTCACAGCGTTCTGTGAAGAGCGGCGTAATCTCTGCTACACCCAACTCAGTGGCTTTTTGAATGGCCCAATCCATGCGTTCGCCACGCGATAGGCCTTGGCCGAGATGAATATGTAAAGACGACTCCGGTAGCCCGGCAAGGCTGCCGCGCAAATCCACCTGCACGGCTTTCTTCGTCACGCTGCTCAGCTCGCCAATATATTCTTGACCGCTACCATCAAACAACTGCACAGCAGCACCCGCAGTTAAGCGCAGCACGCGGCTGAGATAGTGCGCTTGCGCTTCTGGCAAATCATGCAGACCCAACGCCAATGGCGCAGCAACAAAAAAACGCGGTAGCGACATCTTTAAACTCCGACGATAAAAAACCACGCTATGGTGCGTGGTTTTCTACAGAGCGTCTAGCCGTTAATCACGCGTGGCGAGATCAATACCTTCGGTCGCCACTTCAGCCAGCCAGTGAATTTGCTCAGGTGTGATCACATACGGCGGAATAAAATACACCACATTGCCCAAAGGACGCAGCAAAGCACCTTTAGCCATCGCATGCTCAAAGACCTTAAGACCGCGGCGTTGTTGCCAAGCAAACGGCTCTTTAGTGGCTTTATCTTTAACCATTTCAATGGCTAAGATCATGCCGGTCTGGCGTACTTCGGCCACATGTTTATGCTCTTTCAGGTGCGCAGTCGCCTCGCCCATATGCTTGGCTAAGACTTGGTTTTTCTCAATCACATTGTCTTCAGCAAAGATATCTAGGGTCGCCAACGCAGCAGCGCACGCTAAAGGATTACCGGTGTAGGTATGCGAATGCAAAAACGCGCGCATAGTGTCGTATTCATCATAAAACGCCTGATACACCTGATCGGTGGTCATAATCGCCGCCATCGGCAAATAACCACCGGTTAACGCCTTCGACAGAATCATAAAGTCAGGGGTGATCTTGGCTTGCTCGCAGGCAAACATCGTACCGGTGCGACCAAAGCCCATGGCAATTTCATCAACAATCAAATGCACGCCATACTCATCGCAGGCTTCACGCAGCAGAGTCAGATAAACCGGATGGTACATACGCATACCACCCGCACCCTGCACCAACGGCTCGAGAATCACCGCAGCCAGCTCCTGGTGATGCTCAGCAAGGGCTTGGCGCATATGCTCAAACATCAGGCGTGAATGCGCTTCCCAGCTGACCCCTTCTGGACGGTGGTAGCAATCAGGACTCGGCACTTTAATGCAGTCCATCAGCAAGGCTTTATAGGTTTCAGTAAACAACGCCACATCACCCACCGCCAAGGTCGCGAGGGTTTCACCGTGATAGCCATTGGTAATGGTGGCAAAGCGCTTTTTCTGTGGCTGATCGTAATTAAGCCAATAGTGATGGCTCATTTTCAGTGCCACTTCAATACCCGACGAGCCATTATCGGCATAGAACACGCGCTCTAAACCCGGCGGCGTCATCTCAACTAAACGCTCAGACAGCTCAATCACTGGGCCATGGCTAAAACCAGCGAGCATGACATGCTCAAGCTGATCCAACTGCTGCTTAATCCGCTGATTAATCCGTGGGTTGCAGTGGCCAAAAATATTGGTCCACCATGAGCTCACTGCATCGAGATAGCTGTTGCCGTCAAAATCTTCCAGCCAGATACCTTCGGCGCGACGAATCGGCACTAAAGGTAGTTTTTCGTGGTCTTTCATTTGTGTGCAGGGATGCCAGAGAACGGCTAAATCGCGCTGCATCCAGTGATCATTTGAACTCAATGGTTTTCTCCCGTTAACGGATGACCCAGCCTAGCAGATGCATTCATCGTTGACAGAAAAAATCCTCTGCTAGACGACCTTAAAACTCAGCAGTACTCTGCAACTCCAGCTGTAAGCGATGACGCCCGCCCGGCGCCAGCAACACATAATCATCCAGCACATTAGCACTCTCAAGACAAAGCATCTGCTGCCACGCATGGCTGGCGAAACCATTGAGGGTGTGTGCTTTAGCGATCCAAGGATTCCAGACAATCGCCGAGCGTGAACCTTGCGTACGCAAATGAATACGACGCTGCCAGCCGGCATCGACAATCTGCAGATGCTCAGGTACTTGCAGATAGACGCGATCAGTTTCCCCGCTAAAACGTAGCGCACCCACTTGTTCGCGCAGCTGCCACTGCTCAAGGGTTTCATAATACGCACAGCCCTCTAAGCCTTGCACCTTAACCTGGTGAATATCGCTGACAGCAAAATACGTGTGTAACGCCTGACTGATCGCCAACGGTTGCGCGCCCAGATTGTGGTTATCCAAACGGAGGGTTAAGCGCTCGCCCAGTTCAACATGCAATTGCACAGTAGCGGCATGCGGCCAGCTGGCTAAACCCTTGCTGGCATCCAATTGCAAACATACTTGCACGCTATGACTATCAGCGCTGCTGTTTAACAACTGCCAATCTAAAGTACGCGCCAAACCATGAAACGGCGCGTCAGCAGTGGTCATCTTTTGTAGCGCGTACGGATTGCGCTGAATATCGCCAAACCACGGCCAACAGACTGGCACACCACCGCGTACGCTCTGGCCTTGCTGATACTCCGCACAGTCACTCAGCCAAATCAGCGGCGGCTGCTCGATATCAGGGAAATAACTGAGAATTTGCCCACCTTGCTGACAGATATCCAGTTGCGCCTGACCAAAGCGTAAACGCCAGCCCGCTAAGCCAGAAAAAGTCATCGGCGTAATGCTCTGTTGCATGCTTAGCTCCCCAGTGTAATCCACTTAGTTGCCGCCATAAATCTGGTTAGGCAACCAAGTAATAATGCCTGGCCACACATAGGCAATCACTAGCATCATCAGCTGAATGCCAATAAAGGGCAAAACACCGCGATAAATAGTGCTGGTCGGTACCGATGCCGGAGTGACACTACGCAAATAGAATAACGAAAAACCGAACGGTGGCGTTAAGAACGAGGTTTGCAGATTTAAAGCAATCATCACCCCCAGCCAGACTGGATCCAGGCCCATCGACAGCAACACCGGCCCCACAATCGGCACCACAACAAAGATGATTTCAATAAAGTCGAGAATAAAGCCCAGTAAAAAAATCACCAGCATGACAAGAAAAAATGCACCCAGTACGCCACCTGGCAACTGGGCAAAGACATTTTCAATCATCACATCGCCGCCAAAGCCACGAAACACTAACGAAAACAGCGAGGCACCAATTAAAATCATAAACACCATGGCGCTGATTTCAGCGGTGCCAAAGGACACTTCACGCAGACGGGCAATAGTAAATTGACCTTTAAGCAGTGCCAGTATTAAAGCACCAATTGCGCCCAAAGACGCCGCCTCAGTTGGCGTCGCAACACCGGCTAAAATCGAACCCAATACCGAACCCATTAATACCAAGGGCGGAATTAAGGCTTTAAATAAGCGTCCCCATTCGATCGGCCCTAAAGCTTCTTGCGGTAATGCTGGGAGTTTCTTCGGCTGAGTCACTGCAACAAAAATCAAATAGGCGATATACATCCCCACCAACAACATGCCGGGAATTAACGCACCAATAAATAAGTCACCGACCGAAACGGTTTTTGGAGTAAACACACCCATACGAATTTGCGCTTGCTGATAAGCACTGGAGAGCACATCACCGAGCAGCACCAGAATAATCGACGGTGGAATAATCTGCCCCAAGGTACCGGTTGCAGCTAGAGTGCCGGTTGCGACCGCAGGGTCATAACCGCGGCGCAGCATAGTCGGTAGCGCCAGTAACCCTAAAGTCACCACCGTGGCACCGACCACACCGGTACTGGCAGCCAATAAGGCTCCGACGACACAGACCGAAATGGCCAAACCACCGCGTAAGGTGCCAAACAGGCGCGACATGGATTCCAGTAAGTCTTCCGCCACCCGTGACTTCTCAAGCATCACGCCCATAAACACAAACAGCGGCACGGCCAGCAGGGTTTGGTTATTCATAATGCCGAATAAGCGGTTGGGTAAGGCTTGCAAAAAGACCGGATCAAAAACACCGGTTAACATCCCGAGCACGGCAAATAATAAAGATACGCCGCCCAGCACAAAAGCCACTGGATAACCCAACACCAGAGTTAAACAAATAGTGATAAATAAGCCAATCGCCAATACTTCAGTCATGTTGCACATCCTTAACTGAGCTTGGCGCCAGCAGTTGCTGAGCAAACAGCACCAAGTCCGCGCAACATTGCAGCAGTAAACTCACCACCAATAATAAAATAATACTTTTTTGTAGATACATAAAACCTAAGCCGCCGCTCTCGCCCGAAGTTTCATGGATTGCCCAAGAGTTAGCCACATAGCCCCAACTGTTCCAGCCTAAAAATAAGCACATCGGCAACAGCAGAAACAGGTGACCACAGCTATCGACTAAGGCTTTTTTTCGTACGGAGAAGTTTTGATAAAAAATATCCACTCGCACATGCGCTTCGCGCTGCAAGGCCCAAGCGGCAGTCCCCATAAACGTCAGCGCATGCGCATACATCACCGCTTCCTGCAACGCCGTTGCGCCGACACCAAAGGCATAACGCAAGACCACCACACAAGCAGTTCCCAACACCAAAAATAAAGTGAGCCAAGCACAGGCTCGGCCCAAAACAGCATTAGCAGCCTGAATGTGCGTAGCGATGCGCACCGGCCAAGTTGATAAGGACATAAGAAAGCTTCTAAATCTAAGTAAGTCGCTAATTGTAGAGTGTGTGCATAAAATTGACCATGCGCATGTTATCCACCTATGACGTGCACGGTACTGTGGATAAGCTGGGGAGACTCGGCGCTAAAGCAGAGCAGGCGGGGCGTACAGGGATCTGTTCAAAAAACGTACAGCGTTGTTAAACTGTACACAAAGGCACGGGATGGTGCTGTGGATAACCTGTTCATCCATGTCTACAGGCCATGTATTACCAAGGCTACAGCTCATTGATTATTTTTTAACCAAGCAGTTTCATCTGTATATCTCTGTCGCTTATCCACTGCACTAAATATAAGAATCTAGAGTTATTCATGAATGTCTAACCAGCGTCGATAATTTTCCACCTAGTTTATCCACTTAGAGCGTGCACCATACTGTGGATAAGCTGGGGAGACTCTGCGCTAAGCCTGATCTGCTCTGACTTGCAGGTGACTGATCAATAAACACACAGACTTTTTAAACTGTGCACAAAGCCACTGGACGGTACTGTGGATAACCTGTTCATCCATGTCTAGAGGCTATATGCTACAAGGCTTACAGCCTACTGATTGTTTTTTAACCATATTTTTATATCAATGCATACCATCATCTTATCCACATGACAAAACTCTGCGCCATGCACAGTCAATCTAAAATATTTGCGCTACGCCTCAGTTAACTCCCCAGCTTATCCACTTAGAAGCTGTATGAGGCTGTGGATAAGCTGGGGAGACTCAGCGTAGAGCCATAGCTGACGTGGCTTTCAGAGAGCTGCTCAATAAACGTACAGCCCTTTTAAACTGTGCACAAAGCCACTGGACGATACTGTGGATAACCTGTTCACCCCTAGCCACAGGCCACAGCCTGTCTGGTTTAGAGCGTACTGTCTATTTTTTGATCAAGAAACCTAAGCATCTGCAACACAACAGCTGTAGAACTGCGCCGATCACTCGATCCACATTCAATATCAACGCTAAAATAAATTGACAGCTTGCACAACTCACCTAACAATGCGGCAAGGTTGGTTTGTATCTACGCGATAACAATGGATGCCCATAATGCCATCACAATTACTGACACTGCTTGGAGTTATTATCATTGCTGTTGCTCTATGGGGATTGTTGCGCGGTAAAATTATTGCCGGCGCTTGTGGATTGCGCAGTCACTACTACTACAAATACGATAACCCATTTAGTTTTTATGGTTTTGTCCTGATCTACCTCTCGATCGGCTCTTTTATTCTCTATCAATCCCTCTTGTAGCAGAGACGATACAAACCATTAGTAACTTATCCACTTTAAGCATGCATGGTGCTGTGGATAAGCTGGGGAGACTCTGCGCTAAGCCTGACCTGCTCTGACTTGCAGGCGACTGATCAATAAACACACAGACCTTTTAAACTGTACACAAAACAAGCCAGCCATTCTGTGGATAACTTGTTGATAGAAACCGCATGTCTTTGTTTTATAAAGGTTTACGCCTGTTGATTACTTTTCTGGCAATGCCTGACGACCATGCTTTAAAACGCGTAAAGCATCCCAGCTATACACAGCTAAAGCCGTCCAAATAAAACCAAAGAAGATAAATGAGTCGGCTGCAAAGGGCTCTTTAAATAACAGCACAGCTAACAGCAAGAGTACTGTCGGGGTGATGTACTGTAAAAAAGCCAGGGATGCATAAGGCAAATTTTTCGCGGCTGCATTAAAGAGCAACAGTGGTATTAAGGTCACAGGCCCAGATAAAGCTAACCAAAACATCTGTCCACTGCCTAAAAACTCACGTTGCATACTGGCTGCTTGTGGATGGAGCCATAGCCACGTTAACGCTACTGGCACCAGCATCCAAGTTTCAATGGTCAAACCCGGTAATGCCGCCACCGGTGCTTGCTTACGAATCAATCCATACAAGCCAAATGAGCAGGCCAAGGTCAAAGACAGCCAAGGTATCTTACCCAGGCTCCAAACTTGCAGCCCCACGCCAATCGCCGCCAAGGCAACCGCTAGCCATTGTAAGCGTCGTAAACGCTCACGTAAAAACAGCATAGCTAATAAGACATTCACTAACGGGTTGATGTAATAGCCCAAGCTGGCTTCCACCATCTGGTCATTGTGCACGGCCCAGACATACAGCGTCCAGTTTGTCGCAATCAGCGCACCTGAAACAGCTAAAACCATAAAGCGCTTAGGATGGCTGTACAGTTCTTGCCACCAGCCACGATGTCGCCATATCAATAAAAGGCTCGCACTGAACAGCGCTGACCACAGCACACGATGAACGATCACCTCGTCGGCAGGCGAGCCATCTAAGGTTTTAAAGTAAAGCGGGAACATGCCCCAGAGGCTATAGGCCAAAAGACCGAGCACATAACCGCGACGTGTATTAGGTATAAAGCTCATATTTGTTAGCCAGCTAACTAAAAATTCAGTCTATTCTAGGCTGCAACACTACGACTGTCTTGCTTGCGCTTAAAAAAGCTTTAAAAAAGGCTCATCTAAAGCGGCACGCTGCTCACGTAAGATCAAAATCTGCTCGCCCCAATAGCGTTCGCTACCAAACCAAGGGAAGCTTTGTGGAAACGCAGGATCATCCCAGCGTTGCGCTAGCCATGCACTATAATGCAATAGCCGTAACGCACGTAGGCCTTCAATCAGCGGCAGTTCACGTGGCGAAAAGTCATAAAACTCTTGATAACCTTCGACCAACTCTGACAACTGCGATAAGCGTTCTTGATAGTCACCCGCCAGCATCATCCATAGATCTTGGATAGCAGGTCCCATCCGGCAGTCATCTAAGTCAACGATAAAAAAACTTTCATCGCGGCACAGTAAATTACCGGGATGGCAATCGCCGTGCACACGTATGGCGGTATAGGGGTGCTCGGCAAATAACGCATCGACCTTAATCAATAAATCACGCACCACCGACTCCCATGCCGGTCGCAAGCTTTTTGGTACATGTTCGCCACTGCATAAGCGCTCAAATGAAGCATGTCCGTAGCTGGCCACACTCAACTCTGGACGCTCGCTAAAATCCTTACTGGCGCCCACTGCATGCAGACGTCCCAGCAATTGTCCAAGACGATATAATTGATCTAAATTACCCGGCTCAGGCGCTCGGCCACCGCGGCGTTCAAATAGGGCAAAGCGAAAACCAGCATGCTCAAATAAACTCTGAGCGTTATGTTGCATGGGCGCAACCAACGGGACATCACATTCAGCCAACTCAAACGAGAAGGCATGCTCTTCAAGAATTTGCGCATCGCTCCAACGTTTTGGGCGATAAAATTTGGCAATTAGAGGTGCTTTATCTTCAATACCGACTTGATACACACGGTTCTCATAGCTATTGAGCGCCAGCACGCGTGCATCACTTAAAAACCCTAAGCTTTCGACCGCATCCAAAACTAAATCTGGGGTCAATGCAGCAAACGGATGAGCAGACATGGCGAGCTCCTTAACTTAAGTGGCACAGTGTAACAGGCTACAAATAAAACACTGCACAGCTTGACCGCTCTCAGAGCAAAATAGATATTGCCGCTTGTTCTTTATTTATGTGCCAGCAAACACTACAACATTAACAACCATACACACAATCAAAGCAACTCTGTGGGCGCGTGTCATCTCGACACAAGCACGCGAGGCAAAGTTCATCCTATAATAGAAGCATTCCTGCTGGTGACACGCAGATTTACCTATCATTAAGGATATTTTATGTCGTATTTAAGTAAAGGCCGAACGCTTATTTTAAGCATCATAGGCATTTTATTTGCGGTGATAATTGGCTTACTGGTCGGCAATTATTTAACAGCCGATGGGGACAGTTCGCAAGCCATACGCGAGGCCGGGATTATTATTTTACCTAAGAGCCGTGAACTGCCCGCTCTGCAGCTCGCCCGTACTGATGGCGCACTACAGGATACCCAAGCCTTGACTGGCAAATGGAGTTTAGTATTTTTTGGTTATACCTTTTGCCCTGATATTTGCCCAACCACTTTGGCAGAATTACGCCAACTGAAGAAGTTGCTGCCCGAAGACATCAAAAGCAACTTGCAAATATTGATGGTTAGCGTCGACCCACAGCGTGATACCTCAGAGCAACTGAAACTGTATTTACAGTACTTTGACCCTGAATTTATTGGTTTAACTGGTGAATTAACCGATATCCAAACCCTCAGTAACGCACTAAGTATTCCCTTTATTCCTGGCGACACCAGCAAACCACGCTACACCGTCGACCACAGTGGCAACTTAGCAGTCATCAGTCCTGATGGGCGTCAACACGGTTTTCTCCGTGCGCCCTTGGATGTGAATAAATTGGCAGAACAGCTACCGCAGGTTATGACGCCATAAAATAGGGGATCAACAAGGTCGCGGCAATAATCACGCTCATTGCCAGCGGCCAGCCATACATGATGACCCGCCAACGTGTTTGTGTATGACGCAGCTCCATAAAGCCATCAATAATCAAACCTGATTTGATCACCGCGACCGTTAGTACCGCACCGACCTGGCTACCGAGAGTCATCGCATTGGCACCGAAATACACCGTTGCCGCAGTCGCTGCGACCAACGCTAACCAACAGAAAATCAACACTTTTGTATTTGACATGCTGTCGTCCTACCCCAGTAAATACACGAGTGGAAAGATAATCACCCAGGCTAAGTCGATCATATGCCAATACATCACACCAGACTCCATACCGCTACGATTCTCAGCATCATAACCCAGCTTAAAACAGCGCCAGGCTAAAAAAGCCAAGACCAATAAGCCTAACCACACATGTAAGAAGTGAAACAGCGTCAGCAGCCAATACAAGGTAAAAAACATATTGTATTCAAGATCAAATCCCGCATTGGCTAGATGCGTGTATTCACTGAGTTTGAGCACCACATACACCATCGCCGAAGCAATCGCTGCCACTATCAACAGCGATGCTTGTCGCGGACGATTAGCCCGTACTCGCTCCACGGCCAAGGCCGCTAAAAAGCCTGAAGACAAAAGACCCACCGTCATAGCAAAACCGGTCGACGGATCGAGCTGCGCACGTCCCGCCTGAAACATCTCTGGATAGAGCATTTGTGTGACACTGAAAGCGATAATAAACAGCGTAAAAGCGGCCAGCTCAGCTAGGATAAAAATCCACATGGCCAAATCACCCGGCAAGGCATGACTGGCAGCAGGCTGCACCACTGCAGCCTGGGGCTGCTTACTCGAAGTGGACATCGACGACATCCATTAATGCTGCGACTGTTTGCGGATCATCACTGAGCGGCTCAGCTAAACAGGCTAGACAGGCTTCACGCACCGGCATACCAGCTTTGATCATACGTGCGGCAAAAATCAATAAGCGCGTAGAAGCAACTTCTTCAAGATCATGATTTTCTAAACGACGCAACGCTTGCCCTAAACGGACGATTTGCGCCGCAAGTTTAGCATCCACACCCGCTTCAATTTCAACGATTTTTTGCTCCTCAGCAGCACTTGGATAATCAAAACGCAAAGCGACAAAACGCTGACGGGTACTGGGTTTCATGCCTTTCAATAAATTTTGGTAACCGGGGTTATACGACACCACCAACATAAAACCAGGGGGTGCTTTAATGGCTTCACCGGTGCGCTCTAAAAATAATTCACGGCGATCATCGGCTAGCGGGTGTAAAACCACTGCGGTATCTTGTCGCGCCTCAACGACTTCATCTAAATAGCAAATGCCGCCTTCACGTACCGCACGGGTCAGTGGGCCATCTTGCCACCAGGTCCCTTCAGAACCAATTAAGTGACGACCGACCAAGTCAGCAGCACTTAAATCATCATGGCAGGCTACGGTATATAAAGGCAGGTTTAAGCGGTGCGCCATATGCTGCACAAAGCGCGTTTTACCACAGCCAGTCGGGCCTTTGATCAGCACTGGCATCCCATGTTGCCAAGCATGCCGAAAGACCGTTTCTTCATTACCAAGAGTCTGGTAAAACGGCTCATCAGAACGTACAAAAGCATCTTGTTTAAGACTTGTATTCACGCTTATACCCTACCTATTCACTTGGTTATGACTACGTTAACTGCCTTATAGGTCCCTTCTCAACCGCTCAAATAGTGAATCTTGATTGCCGTCAAGCGCATTGTTAGCCTGCCTGTCTAGGATGTGACTGCACGCACAGTTTACCCGGGATATGCCAAACAGCCACTCATTGAAAACAGGATGGCTTTAAAGCTCAAATAAACCACAGGTTTTAAAAGAGTAAAGTCATTCAAAAGGAGATTAATCTATGTCTACAAAAGGCAAACCACTTCTGGCGGGTATCGTGGCCGCTATGTCGATGTCGCTATTGAGTTTTTCAATAGCGCACGCTGCAGCAAATCCAGAAGAAGCTGAAGCAGCTTACAAAGGCGCCGCATCAACTGTTGACCCTGCAAGTATTAAAACAATACGTACTGCGGGCGCCCCTGACCTCTCTGATTCTGAATTTGAGATGGCCAAGGAGATTTACTTCCAACGCTGCGCGGGTTGCCACGGCGTACTACGTAAAGGCGCAACAGGTAAGCCACTCACGCCAGATATTACCCAATCTCGCGGACAAGCCTACTTAGAGGCTTTGATTACGTACGGATCTCCGGGCGGTATGCCGAACTGGGGAACATCAGGTGAGCTCACCAAAGAGCAAATCACTTTGATGGCCAATTATATTCAGCATACGCCGCCAACTCCACCAGAGTGGGGCATGCCTGAAACGAAAAAATCCTGGAAAGTATTGGTTAAGCCAGAAGACCGTCCAACCAAACAAATGAATAAACTCAACCTTCCCAATCTTTTCTCAGTCACCTTGCGTGATGACGGTAAGATTGCGTTGATTGATGGTGACACCAAGGAAATTATTAAAACCATTGAAACCGGTTATGCGGTGCATATTTCGCGGATCTCAGCATCAGGTCGTTACTTGTTCGTGATTGGCCGTGATGCACGCATCGATATGATCGACCTCTGGATGGAAGAGCCGACGCGCGTTGCCGAAGTAAAAGTGGGTATCGAAGCACGTTCAGTAGAAACATCTAAGTTTAAAGGCTATGAAGATAAGTATGCGATTGCTGGCTCTTACTGGCCGCCGCAATACACCATCATGGATGGTGAAACGCTTGAGCCGCTACAAATCGTTTCAACTCGCGGTATGACCGTTGGCACTCAGGAATATCACCCAGAACCACGTGTCGCGGCGATTATTGCTTCGCACGAACACCCAGAGTTTATTGTCAACGTCAAAGAAACCGGCCGTATTTTGCTGGTCAACTATAAAGATATTGATAACCTCACCACGACCAGTATTGGTGCATCACTGTTCTTACACGACGGTGGTTGGGATAGCACACACCGTTACTTTATGACGGCGGCCAACAACTCCAACCAAGTCGCGGTGATCGACTCAAAAGACCGTAAGCTCGCAGCCTTGGTTGATGTGGGTAAAATCCCTCATCCAGGCCGTGGTGCTAACTTTGTGCACCCTGAGTTTGGTCCAGTATGGGCAACCAGTCACTTAGGTGATGAGACTATTTCTCTGATTGGTACTGATCCAAAGAAACATCCTGATCAAGCCTGGAAAGTTGTACAAACCCTGAAAGGTCAAGGGGGTGGTTCGCTGTTTATCAAAACTCACCCGAAATCGACCAATCTGTATCTTGATACCACCTTTAACCCAGATGAAAAAATCAGCCAGTCTGCGGCTGTATTTGATATCAAAAACCTCGCTGCAGGCTACAAAGTACTTCCTATTGCCGACTGGGCTGACATCGACGGTGGCGTAAAACGTGTACTACAACCAGAGTATAACGAAGCAGGTAATGAAGTTTGGTTCTCTGTCTGGAGTCAGCAAGACGAAGTTTCTGCCATCGTAGTGGTTGACGATAAGACCTTAAAACTGAAAAAAGTGATCAAAGACAAGCGTTTGATCACTCCGACCGGTAAATTCAACGTGAACAATACTCAACACGACGTGTACTGAGTACACTATAAGAAGGGTGAGTTAAAACTCACCCTTTACTAAGCCTTGAGGAATACTTATGAAAAAACTTTTAATTCCAATGTTTGCACTGGGTGTAGCTTTCGCTGCACAACCAGCATTAGCAAATGATGGTGAAGCACTGTTTAAAACCAAGCCATGTGCTGCTTGCCACACTATTGACAGCAAAATGGTGGGTCCAGCCCTTAAAGAAGTCGCAGCTAAATATGCGGACGTTGATGGCGCATCTGAGACACTTGCTTTGCACATTAAGGATGGTATTTCTGGCCTTTGGGGTCCAATCCCTATGCCACCTAATGCCGTAACCGAAGAAGAAGCGAAAATCCTCGCTGACTGGGTTTTAAGCCTGAAGTAACACCGTTGGAGGACGTCATGCCGGTCACCAAGAAAGCTGTACAGTATTTGTTGGGAATTTTCATGGCGTCTCTCCTTCCTCTTTCTACGAGCGTGGCTACGCCGCTCACTGCTGAACGGCAAGCGACACTCGAACACCTCTTGATTCAGGACTGTGGCTCTTGCCATGGCCTGCGTATGACCGGCGGTCTCGGTCCTGCCCTGACCCCGCAAATTTTAGCTGATAAATCCCGTGAAAGTTTAATCGCGACGGTCATGTATGGCCGCCCGGGTACAGCAATGCCACCATGGGACGCCTTACTCAACGAGCAAGACGCGACTTGGATGATTGATCGTTTGTTACAAGGAGTTACCCCATGATGCGTCGAATTGGTACGGTCTTTTTAGCGGGCCTACTCAGCGCCTGTGCCACACAGCCAAACACGCCTCTGCGCGGCACAGGCGACTTAGGTATCGTGATTGAACGTGCCGCTGGCAGCGTGCAAATTATTGAGCACAGTCACAACACGGCTCTGGCTCGCGTCGAAGGCTTAGGTGATTTATCGCATGCCTCAGTGGTGTTCTCGCGTGATCAGCGCTTTGCTTATGTGTTTGGTCGTGATGGTGGCCTAAGCAAAGTCGATATGCTGCTTGCTAAAATTGATAAGCGCATTATCCAAGGCGGCAACAGCATTGGCGGCGCCATCAGCCAAGACGGTCGCTTAATCGCCGTGGGTAACTACGAGCCAGGCGGGGTCAAAGTCTTCGATGCCGACACTTTAGAGCTGGTCGCTGATATTCCCGCGACCACTGTCGCGGATGGCAGTCGTGGCTCGCGGGTGGTGGGCATGGTGGACGCACCTGGGCAAAAATTCTTAGTCAGTTTATTTGATACCGGTGAAATTTGGATTGCTGACTTCAGTAAAAGTAAAACACCAGAAATCACCCGCTTTACTAATATTGGCGACCAACCCTACGACTCGATGCTGACCCCCGATGGCCGCTATTATATCGCTGGATTGTTTGGCGAAGATGGTATGGCGCTGTTGGATTTATGGCACCCAGAAAAAGGTGTCAAACGTATTCTAGATGGCTACGGCCGTGGCAGCGAAAAACTCCCAGTGTACAAAATGCCTCATCTTGAAGGCTGGACCGTTGCCGGCGATCACGCTTTTGTACCGGCCATTGGCCGCCATAAAGTACTGGTGATGGACACTAATACCTGGCAGCAATCCGGCAGTATTGACACAGTCGGTCAACCCGTTTTTGTCATGGCCCGTCCTGATGCGCGGCAAATATGGGTCAACTTTGCCTTCCCTGACAACCAGTATGTACAAGTCATTGATAGCGAAACCCATAAGATTCTCGCTACGTTAGAGCCGGGTCCAGGCGTGCTCCATATGGAATTCACTCCGCGCGGCGAACATATTTGGATTTCCGTACGAGATAAGGGCGAAGTACAAGTGTGGGATACCGCAACCTTGAAAAAACTTCACACCCTGCCCGCCGACAATCCCAGCGGTATCTTCTTTAGCGACCGAGCGCACCGTATCGGTCTATAGGAGTTGCACCATGGACGACCTTTGCTTACGCATGCTGGATCGTTTCCAGCATGACTTACCTATTTGCGCTGCACCCTACCAAGCAATGGCCGATGAACTGGGCTGTACTGAAGACGATATCTTGCAGCGCCTCACTTTGCTCAATCAGCGCAAAGCCCTCTCACGAGTAGGTCCGGTGTTTGAACACAGCCGTGCCGGCGCTAGCACTTTAGTTGCTTTAGCGGTACCTGAAGCACGGATTGAAGAAGTGGCAGCGCAAATTAACGCCTTTGATGAAGTCAATCACAACTATTTACGTGAACATAACTGGAATCTTTGGTTTGTACTGACCGGTCCCAGCCGTGAGCATCTCGATCAAACGCTAGAAAAAATCGAACAACTCACCGGTCTAACCCCCTTAGATTTACCAATGCTCACCGCCTACCAAATTGATCTCGGTTTTGCTTTAGGCAAAAACTCACAGGTGCCCACATGAATAGCGCCTTATCGATTGCACAGCAACAACAGCTGCGACGTATGCTGGAAAATGGCCTAGCGTTGACCTCGCGTCCTTATCAAGTGTTTGCTGAACAGATTAATAGCACTGAGCAAGCCGTTATCGAGCATGTCCAGGGTTTAGAAGAGCAAGGTTTCTTTCGGCGCTTTGGTATTGTCGTTAAGCACCGCGCGCTCGGCATCAATGCCAACGTTATGCTGGTGATGGACATTGAAGATGAGCGGGTTCACCAAGTTGGCGAAGCACTTGGAGAAGCACCTGGCGTCAATCTTTGCTATCGCCGCCCACGTCGTCCGGACTGGCCCTATAACCTATTTTGTATGGTCCATGGCCGTGATCGCCAAGCCGTCGAAGCTCATGTAATCGAGCTATTACAACAACATAATTTGCAACAACGCCCACATCATTTGCTCTTTAGCACGCGTGCCTTCAAACAGCGCGGTGGGCGTTATAACCAAACGGGGACAATCTAGTGGATGAATTTGATCGTCACCTGCTGAATCGACTGCAACATGGTTTGCCTCTGGTACGTGATCCGTGGGGCGCACTGGCAGAAGAGTTAGACTGCAGCGCAGAGCGTATTCGTCAGCGCTTACAAGAACTACTCGATGATGGCACCTTAACCCGTTTTGGTCCGATGTTTGATATCGAACAACTGGGCGGCGCTTTTACCTTAGCGGCGATGACCGTGCCTGAACAGCGCTTTGCTGAAGTCACCGAACTGCTCAATAATATTCCCGCGGTGGCGCACAATTACCGCCGCGAGCACGCTTTTAATATGTGGTTTGTTTTAGCCTGCCCCAGCCCTGAAGGGATTCAACACAGCATTGCTGAAATTGAAGCCCTAACCGGTTTATCAGTGCTGAACTTACCTAAGGAGAAGACCTACCATGTCGGCCTCCATTTCCCGCTCTGATCAACAACTCGCCCAACAACTGATTACCCTCACTGAAGCCGGCATGCCTCTGGTTGCTGACCCCTGGGCATGGATGGCAGAGCGCATGAACCTCAGTGTCGATGACACTTTGGCTTTATTGCAACGCTTACAAGACACAGGCGCGATTCGCCGGATTGCCGCAGTACCCAATCACTATCGTCTCGGCTATACCTTTAATGGCATGACGGTGTGGGATGTCGATGATGAACATATCGACCGCTTAGGCGAGATCGTCGGCAACTTGCACTTTGTTAGCCATTGCTATCGCCGGCCACGTTTAGAGGGTTGGCGTTACAATCTATTTGCTATGGTGCACGGCCTGAATGCTGAGCAAATAGAATACGAACGAAATCTTATTCGTAATCAACTCGGTGATGCCTGCCGCGCTGATACGATGCTGGTCAGTACTCGCATTCTAAAGAAAACTGGTTTGCGATTGGCCGCTCAGCGTCAGGAGAAGTAAGCATGCTTAGAATCAGCACTTATCTACGTGCCATTGCTGGCCACAGCCCTGCACCTCGTGCAGCAAAGCCTGGCAGCACCCGCGCGCCAGTGGTCATTTGGAACGTTTTACGACGCTGCAATCTCACTTGCAAACACTGCTATTCAACTTCTGCCGATATCGACTTTAAAGGCGAATTGAATACGGCCGAAGCACTGGCAGTCATTGATCAGCTGCATGCAGCTGGCGTCAAAGTTTTAGTCCTCAGTGGTGGGGAACCACTGATGCGTCCCGATATTTTTCAACTGGCCGAACATGCACGTCAATACGGCTTTTATGTTGCCCTCTCCACCAATGGCACTTTAATCAACGAAAGCAATATTGAACAAATTGTCGCCGCTGAATTTGACTATGTCGGCATCAGCATTGATGGTTTGCCAGAAATACACGATGAATTCAGACAAATGAAAGGTGGCTTTGCGGCATCAATGCATGCTGTCAAACTCTGCCGACAGCATAATATTCGCGTCGGTCTGCGTACCACTTTAACCATGCATAACCATGTCCAACTGCCTGATTTATTAGAGTTGATGCGTGAGTATGATGTACAGAAATACTACTTATCGCACCTTAATTACAGTGGTCGTGGCAAACGCAGCAGTAAAATTGATGCGCACTGGGAAATGACCCGCGATGCGATGAATCAAATTTTTGATCGCGCTTGGGACGATGTACAAAAAGGTATCGACACTGATTTTGTCAGCGGCAATAACGATGCTGATGCGATCTTATTGCTGCAATGGACTGAGCGTAACCTGCCACAACACCGTCAACACATGGAAGATATGCTGCGTGCTTGGGGTGGTAACGCCTCAGGAGCTGGGGTCGCCAATATTGATAATCTCGGTGATGTGCACCCTGATACGTATTGGCAACAACATACGCTGGGTAATGTACGCAAACAAAACTTCTCCGATATTTGGTTCAATAACGCTGACCCTTTACTGCTGCAACTACGCCAACACCCACGTCAAGTCAAAGGCCGCTGCGGTGAATGCCAATGGCTCAGCATTTGTAATGGTAATACCCGTACTCGTGCTTGGGCTGCTGGTAATTTATGGGCTGAAGACCCCGGCTGTTACCTCAGCGATGAAGAAATAGGCGTCACTGTTTTACCAGAGATTAACTGCGTAGCGCTGTAGGTGTGTCACACCTTGGTGATGACTTTATTACTGTGACCTGAAGTCACTTTGGAGCTGACATGGATCAGACAACCGCTCTCCCCGCTGCACTGCAAGCCGCTTTCGCACCTGGCGAAGTCGCATTAATTGGTGCCGGACCCGGTGACCCCAGCCTGCTCACTTTGCGAGCTTGGAGCTTATTGCAGCAAGCCGATGTCGTCGTCTATGACCGACTGGTTAGCCAAGAATTAATGGTGCTCATTCCTGAGCGTTGCGTGCGCCGTTATGTCGGCAAATCCAGCGGTCATCATAGTTTGCCACAAGAACAAATCAACCAACTGCTTGCCGATCTGGCGCAGCAGGGTTTACGTGTTGCACGCCTCAAAGGCGGTGATCCATTTATTTTTGGTCGTGGCTCAGAAGAGCTGGATTTTCTTCTACAGCGACAGATTAGCTGCCAAGTAGTACCCGGTATTACAGCCGCCTCAGGTTGCACCGCGTACGCAGGAATTCCGTTAACGCACCGCGGCGTTGCCCAATCCTGTCAGTTTATTACCGGTCACTTACAAGAAGACGGCGCACTGCATCTACCCTGGAAAAGTTTAGCCAGCCCAAATCAAACCTTAGTATTTTATATGGGACTGAGCAGTCTTGAAGAAATCTCCAGTCAATTGGTGCTCGCCGGCTTACCTGCCAACACCCCAGCAGCTTTGATTGGTAACGGCACCTATGCCAATCAACAAGTGGTACGCGGTACGGTTGCCGAGTTACAAAATATGGCCGATAACGCTTACTTGACACCGCCGACCTTAACCGTAATTGGCCAAGTGGTCGATTTATTCAGCCATCACCCCGTACGTCACCCCGCTTATATCAGTCATATCCCTGCTGAGATTGAGGAAGCATTATGCGTTTAACCTTCGACTGGCGGCCGCTGACCTTACTGGGCGTGCTCGGATTTGCTAGCAGCGCAATGGCCGCAGACAACACTGATTTTACCGAGACGCAGCAGCTCTATGAACAACATTGCACTGTCTGCCATGGCGCACAACGCATTGGTGGTGCAGGTCCCGCATTACTTCCAGAAAGTTTAGGTCGGATCAAAAAAGCTGAAGCCAGCAAAGCAATTAGCGAAGGTCGTCCTGCCAGCCAAATGGCTGCCTATAAAGATATCCTCAGTCCAGCGCAAATAGAAAATATGGTCGAGTATCTCTACACCCCAAGCGAAAACCCTCCGTCTTGGAGTGACGCTGATACTCGCAACAGCCATCATATACTGGCGGATCTCAGCACTCTAGCGACGACACCACAACACACATCTGATCCGCTTAATTTATTTGTGGTAGTGGAAGCTGGCACTCACCATGTCACCGTATTGGACGGCGATACGTTTGAATCAATAGCGCGTTTTCAATCACACTTTGCTCTGCATGGCGGCCCAAAATTCTCACCGGATGGTCGTTTTGTCTACTTTGCCTCACGTGATGGCTGGGTCAGCAAATACGACTTAAATAACCTCACCATGATCGCCGAAACTCGCGTGGGTCTAAACACCCGTAACCTCGCGGTCAGCAATGATGGACGCTGGGTACTGGCCGGTAACTATTTGCCTGGGAATCTAGTGCTGCTCAATGCTAGTGATCTAACGCTGGTGAAAAGCATCCCAACGATCGGTGCGGATGGCACCAGCTCACGGGTCAGTGCCGTGTATACCGCGCCACCACGCGATAGCTTTGTCGTCGCATTAAAAGATACTAAAGAAGCTTGGGAATTATCCTATGCTGGCACGCCAGACTTCACTCCGCGACGTATCATTGCTCAAGACTTCTTAGATGATTTCTCCTTTACCCCAGATTATCGCTATTTATTAGCCACCTCACGCAAAGCGCATGGCGGCCAAGTCATTGATTTAGATACGGGTAAATCCATCACCGATATTCCTCTACCCGGCATGCCACATCTTGGTTCTGGTATTTACTGGAAGCGTAACGGTGAATGGGTCTTTGCTACACCTAATATCAGTAAAGGTTTAATCTCCGTTCTAGATCTAAAAACTTGGAAGCTGATTAAAGAGATTCCGACCGAAGGTCCAGGTTTCTTTATGCGCAGCCATATCAACTCCAAGTACGCATGGACCGATGTGTTTTTTGGTCCTAATCAAGAGGTTGTGCATTTAATTGATAAGCAAACCTTAGAAATCGCTCATACGCTACGCCCAATGCCAGGCAAAAACGCTGCACACGTTGAGTTCACCAATGATGGTAGCCATCTGATCCTTAGCGTTTGGGATACCGACGGCGCACTGATCGTATACGATGCAAAAACCTTAAAAGAGGTCAAGCGTATCCCAATGAATAAGCCATCAGGCAAATACAACGTGGGCAATAAAATCGAATTTGCTGAAGGGACTTCACACTAAGCTCAGCCCCTCTTTGTCGGTTGCCGTCAGCCGACCAAGAGGGGCGCTCATGGCCTATACGTTATGCTGCACCGTTAAACACTGTCATGAACATGCGCCACGGCCTATTTTACTCATCTCTAAGGGGCATATTTGTGTATCAAGCCGCAGTCAAAACTGCAGCAATAGAGGCCTACCTATGTGGTTTAAGTGGAAGAAAAGAGCAACACAACTACAACAACAATGCACGACTCTGCAAGCTGTAAACACCCAGCAACTTGAGCACATCCAGCAGCTGGAAGACGCCTTAGCACACGCGCAAAGCTCGGCTGATCAACACCAGCAGCACCTGCAATTTAATCGCGGCGTTTCCAGTAACCTAATTCGCTTCGGTAGTTCCATCGCCCATTTGGGTGACTCGTTTGAATACCTCGCAGCGCAAATGAACTGTAATCAACAACATGCACAAACAGTCGCCAGCGCCACAGCCACCAACCAAGAAAATTTCAGTGAACTGCAAAATACAGCAATGGCGATGGAAAAAGGCCTCTTAGAAACCACTGAAAAGATTGATACGCTGGCGGCACACTCACAAGAAATCAACGGCATTGTTGATCTGATTAGCGGCATTGCCAGCCAGACTAACTTACTCGCTCTCAACGCTGCCATTGAAGCCGCCCGCGCCGGTGATGCTGGTCGAGGTTTTGCCGTAGTGGCCAGTGAAATTCGCCATCTTGCCGAAAGGACGGCTTTAGCGACGGATGATATCGTCCACAAGATCAATGAAATCCAAGTCGAAACAAAACAAGCACACGACTACATTCAGAGCCAAGGACAACTGGCACAAGGCTTTAATGAGACCACTCAACACGCTGTTGCCGCCATGCGCAGTCTGCATACCTTGGCAGGGCGTATGCATAAAGATATCGAGCTATCCGCCTTGCGCGCCGGTATTGAGCTGGCCAACCTTGATGAGCTGTCGCTTAAATTTATTGTTTATCACCACCTCCTTAACCAAGAAAAGCAAGCCGTGCCACAGCTGCCGTCTGATCATGAATGCCGCTTTGGTCGCTGGTACTACAATGATAGCAGTCGCGATTTGCGCCAATTAGCAGAATTCCAACGCATTGAACGGCCACATTCAGCCGTTCATAAGCAAGGACAGCAGGCAATGGAAGCCTACCAAAATGACGCATTAAAAGCGGCGGTAGAGCACTTAGAAGCCATGGAAATCGCTAATTTGGAGGTGATGCAAGTGGTCACCGCTGTCTTAAAATACTACGAAGAGCAGTAAGCCGACTGGCAAAAATAAAACCTGCTCGCACCCCTCATATAGAAAGTGATGGTCAGCCTTCACTGCGACTATCTAGCCCCAGTTCAGAGAGCAGCAAGCGCTGATTTAAGGTTAGCGTATTTAAATTCAAAGCCAATATGCACGGTGCGCTCAGGCTGAATATGCTGTCCGCCCAATAATAATCCAGCCATTTCTCCGAGCATTAGTTTCAAGACAAAACCTGGCGCGTGCATAATGGCCGGACGCTTCACATGCTGGCCTAACGCTTTGGCAAACGCTTGATTACGCACCGGCTGTGGCGCGCAAGCATTGTATGCACCGCGCGCCTCGGGCTGGTGCAGCAC
This sequence comes from Denitrificimonas caeni, assembly GCF_905120345.1. GTDB lineage: Bacteria > Pseudomonadota > Gammaproteobacteria > Pseudomonadales > Pseudomonadaceae > Denitrificimonas > Denitrificimonas caeni_A. The sequence goes on from NZ_CAJHOA010000007.1 coordinate 53,510, forward strand.
ATGATCAATTAATGCCACTTCATCATCTAAGTGCACCCAAGGCATCCATTGCTGACCACTACCTTGCTTACCACCCAGTCCTAAACGAAATAATGGCAATAACCGCGCTAAAAAGCCGCCTTTACTGGTGAGTACCAAACCGGTACGCACCAGTACCACACGCACACCCAGTGGTTCTGCTGCCTGCGCTGCGGCTTCCCAATCGGCACACAGTTGCGTGGCAAAGTCAGGGCTTTGTACAGGGCTGTTTTCTGTCAATAGCTGCTCGCCACCATCACCGTACCAACCGACCGCAGAGCCCGAAATTAACACCTGTGGCTTATGCTCTAAAGTAGATATCCAACTGACTAAGCGCTCAGTCAAAGCAATCCGACTGTCGCGCAACAGTTTGCGCCGCGCTTGCGTCCAAGGTCGATCGGCAATCGGTGCGCCGGCTAAGTTAATTACCGCATCCAGCTTAACCTGATCAAGCTCATGCAACTCACCTACGGCATGCACCGCGTCACCACATAAGCGCTTAACCCGCTCAGGTGTACGACTCCAAACATAGAGCTCGTAGCCTTGAGCCAACCAATGTTGGCATAAGCTACGGCCAATCAAACCCGTACCGCCGGTTATTAAAATACGCATAGTTCATTTCTCCTGCACGCTGCAATAGTAAATCGACCTAGCACGTTCACACACCAACCAAGATTAAAAAGCAAAACGCCCTAGTCTTCATTAAACTATAGATCCACCTAAAATACTTGTACAATAACCAAGAACAGGTACAACTATTTGTTATACATACATTTTAATAACCGTGCAAAACTATTTACCTGCAAGGAACCCTTATGCCATCGTCTAAAATTGCCATTATCGGTGCTGGAATGGCCGGCATTACGGCTTAGCTGATCCACAACGTGGATTGTATATCGCTGGAGATTGATGCGGTAATGGCGATGTTTACAGTGCTTGGCACAGTGGCCAACAATACAGCAGGCAGTCGCACGACTGTATGCGGTGATAAATTATTCCTAGGCGAGTACAGTTGTTTGCTAAAATAGGCTATTTATTGCCACCTGCTAGGGATTTTTTGTGATTGAAGCTGTATGGATTGTTTTTGCTTTTAGCTTAGGGATTGGCGTTCGAATGATCGGGCTGCCACCGCTAATTGGCTATCTCGCCGCTGGCTTTTCAATTGCCGCTTCAGCAGACTATCTTGGCTTATCTATCGAGAGTACTACTGCTCTACAGCATATTGCCCACCTTGGCGTGTTGCTATTATTATTTACCGTCGGTTTAAAACTTAAAGTAAAAAGTTTAGTTCGCCCAGAAGTGATGGGCGGTGGGCTGCTGCATTTTTTTATTAGCACATTAGTTTTTGCACCCGCTTTTTTCTTATTTTTAGACGTCAGTTGGTACACAGCAATTATGCTGTCGATTGCCTTATCATTCTCTAGCACGGTATTGGCTGCTAAAGTTCTAGAAGGCAAGCGTGAACTGCGTGCATTCCATGGTCGTGTCGCAATTGGTATTTTGGTAGTACAAGACTTAATTGCCTTGTGTGTCATGAGTATTGCCAGCGGACAAACACCATCCATGTGGGCCTTGGTAGTCTTTGGTATTCCATTACTGCGCCCACTGATTTATCGCTTGGTCGATTATAGCGGCCACGAAGAGCTTCTAGTGCTATTGGGCTTGCTGCTGGCTCTGGTGGTCGGTGGTTACGGTTTTGAGCAAATTGGCTTGAGTTCAGAGTTGGGTGCCTTGGCATTTGGTGCATTACTCGCCAACCACCCACGCTCCAGTGAGCTCTCAAAAGCACTGTGGAGCATCAAAGAAATCTTTTTGGTGGGCTTCTTCTTACAAATAGGGATGGGCGGTCTACCTGATCAGCAAGCGATTATTTTTGCATTGATTCTGGCAATTGCACTACCGCTAAAAGGCGCGTTGTTTTTCGGCTTAATGGTGCTGTTTAAACTCAGGGCGCGCAGTGCTTTTCTAACCAGTTTAAGCCTGACTAACTACAGTGAATTCGGTTTGATAGTTGCCAGTATTGCTATTCCCGAATGGATTATTCCGCTGGCTTTGACCGTCGCCTTTTCCTTTGTCGTTTCAGCACCGCTCAATCGCTTTGCCCATACGCTGTATGAAAAACTGAGTAAGTATCTGATTTTGCTCGAACGCAAAGGTTTTCATCCCGATGAACAGCCACTGTATATCAATGATGAAATCCTAATTGTGGGGATGGGTCGCACCGGCATGGCAGCCTATAAAGCTTTGCATAATAAAGGCTATTCAGTGCTCGGTATTGACTCAGACCCGATCAAAATTGAACAACAAACACTAGAGAAAATTCATAGTCTATTTGCTGATGCAGAAGACTCAGTGTTCTGGAAACGTCTACGCGCTCCTCATTTAAAATATGTCATTTTAGCCGCCAACGATTTAGAAGCAAAAACCTTAGCCGCACAGAAACTACGCGAAAGTGGTTTTAAAGGCTTTATTATCAGTCACTGCTTATACCCTGAACATGCGGACAGTATCCGTGCTGCGGGTGCGGATTTTATCCACAAAACTTTTTCAGAGACGGGTCTTAAACTGGCTGAGCATGTTCTCGAGCATACTCAACCACAAGAGCACTAAGGGACACCCTGTTAATTAAATATCACCGCAAGCAACCAAGCATGCCCAGTCAAGATTGATTTAACACTCAACTAAACAGCGCATCACTGCTTAGCTCTCGTCATGGGCGATTGGTACACTGATCGTAAAGCGTGCGCCATAAAGACCACTTTCTGCAGTCAGCTTGCCACGCATCAAATTAATAATACCGTAGCTTACTGATAAGCCTAATCCAGTACCTTTACCCACTGGCTTAGTCGTGACAAAGGGCTCAAAGATACGATCAAGCAAATCATCCGGTATACCACCGCCGCTATCCTCAACAGTGATACAAACCATATCGTTCTCAACTTTACTGTAAATATGAACCCAAGCCTGCCGACCCGCCTCATTAAAGTAGCGCGTTGCTGCATATTGAGCATTAAGCAATAAATTAATCAGGACCTGCTCAAAACGATCAACGTGACCTTTGATTTGCGGTAAAGGCAGCAAATCCATCGTTATTCGTACTGAATCCTTTTCCATGCCTTCTTGCACGAGCAAGACCGCATCCTTAATAGCCGCGGCAGGATCAAACAGGGTACCTTCGATTTCCGAGTGACGCCCAAAAAGACGCATATGATCAACGACTTTAGACACGCGACTCACCTGGCTTTCCAGTCGCTTCAATTTATCAAACAAATACTGCGGATCAATAGATTCAGAACTGTCGAGACGCTTCAAGATATTGGTTAATGCCATATGCATCACTGTCAGCGGCTGGCTTATCTCATGGGCTAACCCAGTCGCCATTTCACCAAGTGTCGCCATTTTTGAGCTCTGATAGATCTGTTGGCGAGCATTGTGTATCTCAGTATTATCGCGCCCAACACCTTGAATCTCAATAAGATTGCCCTCTTCATCAAATAGGGCTCGATCTGACCAGACCCACCATACATGCACGTTCTCAGACAGATTCAATAACATTTCGATGCTGCCGCTAGGATTTTCAGGTGTCAGTTGGGCATAACGCTGGAGTAGTTTTTGCCGTTGCGCAGAGGAAAGAAAATCACCCAAATTAATCTTTAAATCATTATCAGCATCTGGACTTAAGCCCAAAGAAGTTAACAGCTGACGATTACTGTACAGAACGGTTAAATCGGGCAAGTATCGGCAAATAATCGCTGGCGCATCCTCAACCAACATTCTGTAGCGCTCTTCGCTTTTACGCACTTGCTCTGCAGATTCTGTCGCATCGGTCACATCAATGCTCAGTCCTACCACCTCTTTTGGCAGCCCTCGTTCATCGCGAAGTAACTTAGATTCATCTAAAATCCAGTGGTAAATATTTTTGCTGTCCCTTATTCGGTAACGACGGCTAATTGAGCCTGTGCGTAACAGCTCTTTTAATCCCTTATAATAACCTTCACTATCATCTGGATGAACAAGCGCACCTAGCGGCATCGCTTGTAGCTGCTCATAAGTCCAACCCAACATTGGCTCAAGGCTAGCGCTACAAAAGCTCAGATGAAAAGTCTCATCTTGATAGCCTAAAATGTACACAATCGCAGGTGCGTTATAGATCAACCCTTCTAACCGCTGCCAAGCATCATCAACAGCTGTTTCCATCTGCTTTAAGTCATTAATATTCATCGCATAGCCGAACAAGCGTTGGTTATCGCCATCACCCTCAATACGCTCAGCCATCATCCGATACCATGTGCTATGACCATTGACTCGAATACGCAATGCCATATTAAGCTTAGTACCAGTACTCATCGCCTGCGCTAACTGATCCCTATACTCAGGCAGGTCTAAGGGGTCAACGGCCTGCATCGCCGCTTCAAAACTGATACAGCCATCATCGCTTAGCAACAATCCTAAAATATTTGCAAGATTGGCATCCATGTATACTTTATTTAGATTGGGATAATACTCCCACCAGCCCGATGCCAAGATCTTCTGCAGATAAGTCTTGCGCTCGATCACCCGTTGCATATTTTTTTGGCTTAATGCTAAATGTAAGGGACAGCTAAACAAATAAAGAATGGCAGTCCAATCGGTATGATCTAGACCGTAAAGTTTATTCTTATCCTCACTAGCTGGCATCATCAGCCAAAGATACACACCATCATGCTCAGCATAAGGGAGTAACACTACCGACGTCTGATGTACGCCTATTACCAATGGAATGGGACTACTTGTTCTCGGATTTAGCCCTTGAAGAACATCTCGAGCCTCTTCAACAACACCGGCAATCGAGCTCGCTTCCGGTAAGGATGCTTGCGCATATTGCTGCCACTGCTTCGTCTGTCGTGTGAGCAATAAAACCCAAGGCAAGCGCAAACGTAACATCAGTCCTTCCAGCCATTCCTCGGTAAGATCTTTTAATGACGTAGAAGATGAAGCACGCAGCTGAGTAGACTTCAGAATGGTAAAATCCAAAATTTTGCGTCGTAGCGCCTCTTCTGCGCTACGCATCACAAGCGTTGTATTATCAATCAAAACAATATGCCAATGCGGGGTCTGCGCAAATAACGCACCTTGCATATGCAGAGAGCGGCCATCTCGACCAAGAAACACCAAGGATAACTGGTTGGGCCACTCATCTACCGGCAAGCTTATTTCAAAAAATGGCTGACACAAAAAAGCTGACAGCGCTAAGGGTAATTGCGCTTTAGAAATAGCGAGCAAAGATTTTAATTCTTGACTGATGCAAACAACCTGTCCTTTTTTATCAACCTCTAAGCTCAAACCTACTAGCGCCTTCTGAGCGGGCAGGTCTAGAGCTATTTCCTTTTTTGAAGTATCTCGTTTACGCCAAAATATTTTCATTAAAATCTCACATTGCAATAATTATCTGAATATAATCAAGAGAGCTTTTATGTAAAACGCGCCATCTGAGCATATAAATATAATCAATTGTGAGCCTCCGCAAGCATAGAGGCTTCAGTGTTGTATTTGACGCATACCCACACAGAACGAATACATTGTAGACTTTATAGCAACAACTGCAAAAACATAATTAATATATAAATAACCAAGAATCATAACGGTACTTACATGTCTTATTTGTTAATATCAATTGGCTTGCTGATATGGGGTTTAATATGCGCCATTCAAGATATGCGCAGAAAGAAAATAAACAATCTACTTACACTCGGATTATTTTTTATTGCTCTTTCTTATATTTTCATTACAGGTAATACACTAACGCAATCAAGCATAGGACAAGCTATATTCGGTCTATTTTTAGCAATAGCCTTAAGCTTACCAGGCTATATCACTGGAAATATGGGCGCCGCCGATGTAAAAATGTTATCGGCAATAGCAATAGCAACTAACAGTAACTATGTACTTATATGCTTTATCGGAGCAGCAGTCTCAATAGCGATTTGGACATTATCAAAACCACTGTGGCCAAAACTACCTAGTGGCGTGCATAAAGCAGTTCCTCTGATGAATCCGACCACAGGAAAAGCACTACCTTATGCACCATTTTTATTTATAGGTATGTTAATGGCAACTTTATCAAAAGCGTTATTGACTAGCGCTTAAACTTACCACCATCAGCTTCGCCATAATACTCTGGAATGGGATGTTTATAACTGTCTAACAACCGCTGCATCGCTAGCTCTCGCTCAGCGGGTGTTGCAGTTTGCACTTTTTTAGAGGCGGTATTACCCTCTCGCTGCAATTGCAGCCACATTTCAGTTTTTAATTCTGGACTATCTAATATTAATGGTTGTGCAGAGCCAGCGAAAACATGAGTTCCAGCTAAACTTAATATAACAGCCGTATAAAGTACCTTTATGTTCATAACACTCTCCAATGTAAATACTCTTAGCTATTAATAACCAGTGATGGGCTCAATACGTCTAGGACCTGAAGAAGGCGCTCTTTTAACGCCACGAACGGCACTACTACCCGTAGAGTTAATAGGCGGCTGACTGACTTGAACTGGAGTTGGCTGTGCCGCTACAGCACTGGGACGAGACACTGGCGCACTGGGCTGTGCCGCTACAGGGCTAGGACGAGACACTGGCGCACTGGGTTGTGTCGCTACAGGGCTAGGCCGCGATACTGGCGTACTGGGCTGTGCCGCTACAGGGCTAGGACGAGACACTGGCGTACTGGGCTGTGCCGCTACAGGGCTAGGACGAGACACTGGCGCACTGGGCTGTGCCGCTACAGCACTAGGCCGAGACACTGGCGTACTGGGCTGTGCCGCTACAGGGCTAGGACGAGACACTGGCGCACTGGGCTGTGCCGCTACAGGACTAGGCCGCGATACTGGCGCACTGGGTTGTGCCGCTACAGGACTGGGACGCGATACTGATACGCGAGGTTTTACAGGCGCCGGCCGAGGAGTAGAGACAGAGGCATTTACATTTTTTTGTTGCGACTGAGCTTTTTTCGCAACCTTAGCTGCTGTTTCTTTATTTAAGCCACTAGTATCTGCAGCAATAGCTTCTTGTTCATTGTTTTCAGCTAACAACGTACGGGCTCTTTGCTCCGCTGCACGGAAATGAGCAGTCGTTAGCTTTTTTCGTGCAACTAAGTCTCGTGCATGTTGCCATTTATCTTGATAGATCAATAGAGTCAGCATATTTTGCGCAGCTCGAGTATCCGTCTCATTAAGCTCCATAGCCGTCATCAGCTCAAAGTGAGCTTCCGGTAATAACCGTAAATTGAGGTAGGCAACACCTAAATCATTGCGCATGGCATCATTGGCCGGTGATAGACGAGTTGCTATACGCAAATGGTGAAGTGCTTCATTATAGTTTTTACGTGCCACTTCAATTTGGCCTAAACCATGATGGGCATCGGCAGCTAAACAGCTGTTAACAAGGTCGGCATACAACTGCTCGGCTTCACTACGGCCCAACATACGTAACAGCTGAGCTTTACGTAAACGTGCTTCAGGCAGATTCTCAGGAAGTCGCTCAAGATTGGCCAAAGCAGCATGCAGACGGCCTGAGCTGGCTATTTCTTGCGATAAGCCAAGCACTAACTCTTGGTCACTGGTTAACGGCTGACAACTTTTCGGCTTGCTATTTTCACGCTTCACAAGCCAGGGTGAAGATGCTTGTCCCGCACACCCAACTAAACTTCCAGCGAGTAACATTATCACTGCGATATGTTTCATCCCATATCTCCCAAGGCTTGAATAATTGCAATAAAACCCGGGCCTGCTAAAACAATTAACAGCGCCGGAAAAAGAAAAAGCATCATAACGATAGACATTTTTGCTGACATTTTTGAAACTTTCTCTTGGAGAGACGTCATACGTCTATCATCAAGAAGCTCCTTCAAAGAGAGTAACGAACTCATTCCGCCGCCGCCTTGATGTATCAACTGTTCAAGGATAGTAAAACAATCTGTCAGCTCATCAACCTGCATCAAAAAAGCAGTATCACGCAACTCATAACCCAGCTCTAGACCTGCATCAACACGCTGTAAAATAAGCTTTAGTTCATGGGCCAACTCAGGCAACATTTTTTCACCACCAGTAGCCAGCACACGCAAAGCTTGCTCAACGGTCATACCCACTTCAAACAGCATGCGCAACAAAGGTATCATCGTTGATACCTCAACCGCGAGCCGCTCTTGTCTTGCCTTAGCCATTTTTGCAAGCACGCGCTTAGGGATTAAATAACCGATCCCCACAGCAAAAATTAAAGCAACCCAAGGCACACTCGCCTCTGCTTGTTTGCTAAGAAATGACTGCATTAATATTACAGCGAACGCTAACACTATCGGCAACGCGATTTGTATTAGAAAGAAAACAGTCCGATGCTGAGCACTGCGCCAGCCTAATTGGTTTAAAAGCTGAACGGCCTCGCTATCAAAATACTTACTATCTGATCGTATGACATGACTCGTGAGCGCATTAAAAGTATGCAAGCGCATATCACCACCTAAGCGGCCAATCACACTACGCATCGCCATCTTCTGGCGTATCACTAAGCTTAATAACAATCCAGCAGTAGCCAATAACAGGAGAGCAGCAATTATCAAAGGATTCATATTTAAATACTCCTCATCATACGCCAGAGCAAAATGCTGCCAATCAACTGCAAAGCAAAGGCCGCTAACAATGTCCACTGACCACTGCTTTGCTGCCACATACCCAGCAGTAACTCAGGACTTGTTATAAACATATATCCAGCCATAGCCACTGGCAAACCACCCAGCACTAACGCGCTCACACGTGTTTCACCGGTTAAGGCGCGCAGTTGTCTTGAGGCATGATCACGATCACGAATCAGTCCTATAAGGTTCTCAAGCACGTTGCTGGCATTACCACCATAACGATCATTAACTGCTATCGATAACGCTAACATATGAAATTCTTCGCGATCATACAGATTAGCAAAATCGTTAACAGCATCAGGTAATGACATCCCGCGCTGAATACTATTGCGTGTACGTAGCAAAGCACCATGCAAAGGTTCCTGAGCATTCTCAATCGCCAATAAAAAACCATCGCCTAAGGTGCGGCCAGATTTTAAACTACGAATCATATGATCAAGAAGCTGAGGCAACTGACTAATCATACGCTGTAAGCGACGATGGAACCTTATGACTAAGTAAATACGCACCAGTATAATGGAGCCCACAGTTACCGCTAAAAACAACAACCAACCACCGATAAAAAAACACAATGCTAGCGCTATAAACCAGCCCGAGAGTAAGAGGACTACTTGCCAAAAAGCCAGATTAACGCCCGCTCTAAGCAACTCACGTTGCAAGAAACTAATATTAACTTTTTCATCAGCGATAAACTCATTACTCAAACGCCCTATAACTTTTTCAGAAGCGCCTTCACGTGCACTACGCCGCAAGAAATAAAATCCTGCAGCAAGCAACAAAATTGAGAAAATAATTGGGAGATTTATCATCTCAGCTCACCTTTCATCCATGATGTTGGAATTTCGACCCACCAGTAGCAGAGATATGGTTAAAAGAGTTACGTAATTTCTCATTTCGTAACTTATCACCTGCCATATTATTAGACTCACGTATAAAACCAATCTGCGTGCCCGGCTCAGAGCGAAACAAAGTGTTTGTTATATAATGGCCATCTCGTAAGCCAACAACTTCTAAAATTTCTGATACATGGCGACGGCCTTCGGAGTTACGAGTGAGCTGAACGATAATATCAATTGCCGAACATATCGTTTCCCGTAAAGTACTGGCTTGTATTTGCATACCAGTAAAGCCGACTAAAGTTTCCAGACGCAACAAAGCATCCGATGCGGTATTCGCATGCACAGTCGTCATCGAGCCATCATGCCCAGTGTTCATCGCCGTAAGAACATCGAGCACTTCCATGCCGCGTATCTCACCCAAAATCAAACGGTCTGGACGCATACGTAGAGCATTGCGAACGAGGTCACGGGCATTTACTTCACCATGGCCATCAGCGTTTGGCGGTCTCGTTTCTAGACGAACCACATGCGTGTGCTTTAGCTGTAATTCCGCAGTGTCCTCAATAGTGACAATACGCTCGCGCTCATTAATCAATCGACTGAGCATATTGAGCATGGTTGTTTTACCCGTGCCGGTACCGCCGCTTATCACCACATTGCAACGTTTCTTTACCATCAAAGTAAAGAATTCAAGAATATTATGGTCAATAGAACCTGAAGCAATAAGGTCATTACTGCTCATCATATCTTGACTAAACTTACGTACAGATAGGCACGGACCATCCAGAGCAACGGGAGGAATAACAGCATTGACACGACTGCCATCCGGCAGACGTGCATCAACCATGGGAGATGATTGATCGAGCCTCCGGCCTAAGGGCGCCAAAATACGTTGAATCACCCGTAATAGGTGATTGTCATCCATAAAGCGTAGCTCGCTTTGATATAGAACGCCGTGACGCTCAATAAAAATACGATGTGGACCATTAACTAATATTTCAGTGATCGTTGGGTCACGTAACAGAACTTCTAATGGACCAAAACCGATCAATTCGTCGACCAGCTCTTCAGTCAAGCGGTCCACTTCATAACGCGATATAGGCATTTGCCGCTGGCGCGTATAATCATGAACTTTATCGCCAACAAAATGAACTAATTGCGCTCGAGGACCTTCTAGGAGATTATCTCCATCATCTTCTAGAGCATCAATAATGTACCGATGCAGCACAGATTTAAGATCTGTGTCTACGCCGCCAACTTTTATGGTCATTGACTGACGCTTCACTTCGTTAACTCCAAGAGACGTGAGAATAAACCTGTAGGGGACGACGTTTTATGACTGACGCCGACCTCCAACAAACTCATTAACTCTTTACTTAAGGAATCACGCGGCGCAAGTACAAATATTGACTTACCTTGATTGATTGACTTTAAGCGCAGCTCAGGATTGTGCGATAAAGTCCCGCGCAAACTCATGCCAAAGGTTTTACTGAGTGTTCGCGCATCAGGGGCAACTTGCGCAACATAGCGGTCAACGATTAAACGCGCTTGATCAAGCTTCATGCCGCTATCACGCCAATGCGCTAATAAATCAAGGTTGCGACGGCAAGTCGAGATACTGGTATTCGAGTACCAGTTAATATCGTCGGCATAGCCAACCAAGGTACGCAAAGCCTCGCAATCAGTCTGACCGCAAATATTAACAATAACTTTCTCAAAGTTCTGTCGCAAAGCTGACATCAGTAGAAAAAGCTCAGAAGAGTTATAGTGATCTAAGCTTGCCCCAATATTGCCAATAGGCAGAACAGTCAACCCAGTTTCTTCATGTTTAATAAAAGCATTATCAATTAGGCTGCGATCAATTCGGCGTAAGTTACGCATCGCATCATCAAAGGTAAAGCCTGGTTCCAAGCCTAAAATATCAAGACTTTCACCATTAGGAATACCAAGATCCACTAAGAGGACTCGATCACCTTGTTTTTGCATTAATAAAGCTAAATGTACTGCGACAAATGCGGCATCAGCATCAGGTTGATTACCGACAATAACACTGAGCTCGCCTCGCTCGCGGCGAGAAGGCAGTTGAGGTAACCGATCAGTTATGCGTCGGACTAGACCCAGAACTTCACTGCTGCGCTGCCCATAAGTAATAAAATCTCTTGCCCCTGCTCGCATTGCGGAAATAACAAGCTCATTATCAAAACCATCACCCACCACCACCACAGCAGTTAATGGCCGTGCTTCCAGCAAGCTTTCAATCAATGCACATTGACTCATCAAGTTAGTGCGATCAATATTTACGAATATAAGTGTTGCACCTGTTGCCTCAATTAATCCAATTAAGGAGTCTAGGTTTTGTGGCGTACGTAACACCTGGCCCATTGTCGAAAGGCTGCTTTGTAACCAGTTGATATCTTCATCATCGGCTACACAGGCGAGAAAAGTCTGTTCCATCATTTTTTAACCCTCACCATGACAATCCATTACGACGGTCAAAACTACCATCTTCTAGCAATAACATTTCGAATGCTGAAGGATCATATTCACGTAGTGCCTGACCCGGTAACTCAGGCAAATTTGCATCTGCTGCGAAGGGATTTACCAAATGCGGGGTCACAATCATTAACAGCTCACGCTCTTCAGTGCGATTTTCTGTATTACGGAAAAAAGCGCCAAGAATTGGAATATCACCTAAACCTGGAAGTTTATTTACCACAGCACTGTTACGTGTGCTCATGAGACCACTGATGACAAAACTTTCACCATCCGCTAAGGACACAGTGGTATCAGTGCGACGCACAGTAAATGACGGTACAGGAATACCATTAATGACAATACCATTACTCGGATTAGTGTCTATCTCACTCACTTCAGGAGCGACTTTTAGGTAAATGCGATTTTTGTCGATTACCGTAGGGGTTAGGTTTAGCTTTACACCATAAGGTTTGTATTCAATAGAAATAGAATCGCTGCTACCTGAAGGAACAGGCACTGGAAACTCACCGCCGGCTAAAAAGCTAGCCGTTTGACCACTCATGGCAACTAAGCTCGGACGCGATAAAGTATAAGCAAAACCACTCTTCTCAAGTGCATTCAATGCGCCTAAATATTTTTTACTGCCACCACCCCAAGCGATGTTAAAACCATCACCTAATACATTTGAGCCAAGTATCGAACCGGTTGCGGCATCAACAATAGCGCTGCCAGGACTTGTGATTACTTTACTATTAGATCCTTTACCATACAGCGATATACCAATTTCTTTCAGCTTGGTGCGGTTCACCTCAACAAAACGAATATCCGTCTGTACCTGACTTGGCAAAGGTGCTTGAGCATCATTCACACCAACAGGCTTAGTCAATGCTGTTAATGCTTCACCTTCAATAAACAACATACTTTGCCGTGGTGCTTTTGCGCACTGCGTCCAGACGCTTATATTAGTTACGCCACTGGCTAACCCTAAAACAAGAAAGCTATTACGGCTGGTCACTTTAACATCAGCTATTTCAGGATTGCCGACCGCAAGCCTGCGAATCGGCACAGGTAAATTAAACTCTTGATGAACGCCTTGGCGTAACTCTAATACAGCGGGGGCAGGCTCTAATGTAGAGCAAAGCGATGCTGCAAAAAGCGCTGGGGATACCAGCAAGCTAAGCGCTGCAAGCAGCGCTGCGCAGCCTAGATTGTGGGTGATCTTACACTTCATGATCTGCTACCTTGCAATTCAGGGATTTTGACGGGACATGGAACGGCCACTATAAACAGGTATACCTGCTGCTTGACGCGACGGCGAAGCGGCTAATCCTGACTGAGGACGCTTTCCCTGTCGAACCGCTATTTTTTCAAATTGAAATAATTGGCGCTTAAGCTCTTCAACCTTGGCGCTAGGTGCTTCGCCACTTTGATAAGCTGCCAGTAACTTCTCATCAACACTACGAACGGCTAGACGTAAGGTGCCGGCCTGCGTAGCCAGCATAAAACGCGTTAACAAGCTTTCAGGGATAGCCAACACCACCGTACGCGGGAGATCAACCCGTCTTGAGCGTGCGGTTTTATTACTCTCGTCGTCAGTCTCAGGCAAAGTAAGCGGTTCACCTTGCGTTGATGCACCTAAAGTACTACCAACACTTAATACCCGCAGTGCCGGTATCACAACCTGCGCGGTACGATCACTATTGAGATTATCATCACGCAAGAATAATAATGCATCAACGTAGTCACCGGGCTGCAAATGCCCACCCGCAGAGGTCACTTCATCAATATTAATCGCTAAAGCACGTTCATCTGGTCTGATCATTCGCCCTAGCGGACCACCCACGGCAAAACTGGCTTCATTGAGCACAGTCCCAGCACTAAGATCGCGCCATACAACCGAACCTTCTAATTCCTTAGCATTAGTAAAACTACCAGGAGGCGCGATTCTAAGCATCTCTTCAGCAAGATCATCTGCTTCAATTTTAGCCATTGCTTTCACATCGCGTACCAACACCACCACCGGTACACGTTGCACCTCATCAGCTCTGCTATTCAAGAGCTCATTGAGCGCTTCATTTTTGGCAATACTGGCAAGCAGCTCAGCCTGGGTGTTAGACGCCGTTTGATCAGTCGCAACTACGTGCTCAGCAGCAGGCTTACTCATCATTACGCCCCAGTACCCAGCAGCGATTGCCGCAAAAAACAAAACGACCGCCAAGATCATGGTTAAACGACTACTCATGTGCCGCTCTCCTTAGCCCTAGATTTAAGTTAAAAAAATATTTTACACTCATTATAAAAATCAGGCACATCAGCCAAAATAAGCCTTGAATACTAGCACGCAAAAACCACTCAAGAAACACCTATAACTACTTAGCCTGACTATACAGTTATTACTAACACTTAATGTATATAGACAAGGATAAAGGTTATCTTTACTATAAAATCATAACATGATCATTAAGAGAGGGATCCTACGATGTTAAGTAAATTAATTTTATTACAACTAAAAATCAGCTCATTTTTCAAACGCGAAGATGGTGCTACGGCAATTGAGTATGCGATTATTGCGGGATTGATTGCCGTGGTTATTATTGCTGGTGCAACAGCTCTTGGGGGAGGGATAGATAAACTATTCACAGATATAGCTAATAAACTTGGATTAATTTCAGTTGATTAAACAAAATAATCCATAAAAACCAGTAACAAAGTCAGAACCCACCAGACTTGGAATGCTCCGAGGTTGTTAGGAACAATTGATTTTAGCCTAGCTCCAAAAGAGTAGAGTGACGACATAACTTGATAGCACGCATACTTAGTATGCTACAAGCAGATGATACTTAGCCAATCTTTTAAATAGTTGTCCCGCTCAAGCTTAATTAGAAAAAACAATCCAAACAAAAAGGACCTTATATAAGGTCCTTTTTTATTACATATAATTTTGATAAAACCTACTAGCCAAATAATGTAAAACACAGAACTAAGACAGCAAGCTTTATCCAAATAACAATCAGTCCAGGCGCGATCAGTTAAAGACTATAACTCATTATCACGCCATAACGCATGCTTCGATCTTTACTATCAATCGCAGCTTCACCAAGCGGACGCGCGACTTCAAGACCCAGATTATAGAACTTCTGATCAGCTAAGCGCACACCCATCGCCGCAGAAGACAAGTTTGAGGAAGCACCGCTGAGGTTATACCAAGAACGCGCAGCATCAACCGCAGCATACGGCTGCACCAAGCGTAGCCAGTCTTCATCAAGCTTAATACTGTAGTTTAGCTCATAACCAATACCCCAACCTTTATCACCATAAGCTTGGTCACTGGGGTAGCCTCGGCCAAAGTTGCGATCACCAAAGACCACTTGCTCACTTTCAGGCAACGTATCTTCTGACCAATATAAGGCACCAGACGCCACACCCTGCCAAGCCTCAGCAAATCTATTACTCTGCATACCACTCAAGCGTACACGGGTGAAATCAATATCAGTTGGATCTTTAAGTTGAGTGCCAAGCGCATTCAAGCTAGTTTTTGCACCGAGCGCATTTAAGCCTTGATAAATACCGGCACTTAACAAGCGCATTTGCTGCTTTTCAGCTTGGCGCCAGTCACCCTCTAAAGCGAGCGCCCTAATCTTGCTGGTTTGATGATAGGCATTCTTAAAGACACCCACCACCGGCAACGTAGACAGCAGATTATACTTACGCTCATCATCAACAGCATAAAGCCTTGCAGAACCGGTAATAATTTCTTTACTGGATATTCTAAATGGATGCGTCAACCCTATAGAAGCACGATCATTTTTACGCGAAGAATAATCTAACGCATTATTAGGTGTTAATTGAATAAGGCGCTGCGTAGGATCGCTACGATAACCTGACGCATAAGCCTCAAGTCGAGTGCCATTATTTGTCACATATTGGCTGTAATCTACACGGACATAACGCTCATTATCCTTGCCCGGCGGCAGCAAAGCGGTTACCGCAACCTGCTCACCCACAGACGTCTGTGAGTTACTGATAGCTGAAGCAATAATTTGAAAATCATCACCCTTATCTTTCACTAAACTCGCAGTAGCATCAAAAGGTCGACGACGCGCTTCAGTAATAAGAGTCACCGCACCATCCGTTGTGTCCGGCGGTGCCACATTCGCCACCAAAGACACACCAGGAATCTGCGACATCAAAGAGGTATAGCGTTCAAACGTTTCACGTTTTAACGGACGCTCATTCAATAATGGCTGCACCATAGCGGTAATACGCTTTTCAACGGGCCCCACTGCACCTAGCATTTCGTGCTGGCTGATATAGCCTTCAACTAAAACAATAGTTATGTCGCCACTTAAAAGATTCTGTTGCGGTAAGTAAGCATACGACAACGCATAACCATCTGATTGATAGCGCCTGGTGATCTGCTCAGTAATAGTCAGAATATCTTTTAACGTCACTGTACGATTAATTAAACTAGAAAATAATTCAGCGATCTCATCAAACTCATAAACAGTACCACCCTCAATCTGCACACCTTGTAAATAAATCAGCGAGGCGAGGGGTAGTTGCTGCTGACGAGGCATTGAAATGTTCGTCTGAGTGACTACTGGTTTATAAGAGTCTGCGGGTAAATTAGGTTGTGGCAATGCGTTATCAACGTCGTTGCTATTTAGAAAAGCTGGCATTTGCGCCGAGACTGGAAGTGACAACAGCATAAGCATCGGAAGGACCTTGTTACGCATTCCCTTCTACTCCGTTTTAAATATCATTGGTATTAGCAAGGTAGTATTAACCAAAACTATAATTAACTAAAGAGTTAACATTGAAATCTTTAGCACACCATATAAAAAACGCCCACTTTCGTGGGCGCTTGACAGAAATTTATTCTGCTTTAGGAGTGCGCTGACCGCCCAGCAAGCCACCACCCAGTAGGCCGCCTAGCAAGCCGTTGTTAGCCGCGCCGGTCTGCCCAGCCGCGGTACCACCGGTTAATCCACCCAGCAAACCACCTTCGCCACCGACCAAACCACCGGTTAACCCAACGACTAAGCCATTAACAGTGCCCACTACTGGCGTAAGCACACCATTTTGACCCAGTAAACCATTAGTTAATTGACCGACTGGTGCTAACGGACCACCCGCACCCGTCAAACCATCCACCAAGCCTGTGACGGGGGCAAGTACACCCACCTGTGGATCAACTAAACCATTGACTAAACCACCAACAGGCGCCAAAGCTGTACCATTCACTAATGTGCCCACTGTACCTTGAACATGAGTGATAGTGCCGTCTACAGATCCTTCGCCACCACCCAGTAGGCCACCTTGACCACCGGTCAAACCGCCGAGTAAGCCACCTTCACCACCAGTCAAACCGCCGAGCAAGCCACCTTCGCCACCAGTCAAACCGCCCAGTAGACCGCCTTCACCACCGGTTAAACCACCGAGCAAGCCACCTTCGCCACCCGCTAAACCGCCTGTTAGGCCGCCGACCAAGCCATTAACAGTGCCCACTACTGGCGTAAGCACACCATTTTGACCCAGTAAACCATTAGTTAATTGACCGACTGGTGCTAACGGACCACCCGCACCCGTCAAACCATCCACCAAGCCTGTGACGGGGGCAAGGACACCCACCTGTGGATCAACTAAGCCATTGACTAAACCACCAACAGGCGCCAAAGCAGTACCATTCACTAATGTGCTCACGGTCCCTTGAACATGAGTGATAGTGCCGTCTACAGATCCTTCGCCACCACCCAGTAGGCCACCTTGACCGCCGGTTAAACCGCCGAGTAAGCCACCTTCACCGCCGGTCAAACCGCCGAGCAAGCCGCCTTCACCACCGGTTAAACCGCCCAATAGTCCACCGTTACCACCAGTCAAACCACCGAGCAATCCACCTTCGCCACCGACTAAGCCACCCGTTAGGCCGCCCAACAGGCCATTAACAGTACCCACTACTGGAGTAAGTACGCCTTCTTGGCCTAACAAACCATCAGTCAGCTGACCCACTGGCGCTAATGGACCACCCGCACCCGTTAGACCTTCAACCAAACCTGTTACCGGCGCAAGAACTCCGCTCTGCGGATCCACTAAGCCATTGACCAAACCACCGACAGGTGCCAAAGCGGTACCATTCACTAATGTGCCCACGGTCCCTTGAACATGAGTGATGGTGCCGTCTTCCGAGCCTTCACCACCCAATAGACCGCCACCGGTTAAACCACCCAGCAAGCCACCTTGGCCGCCAGTTAAGCCGCCAAGCAAACCACCTTCGCCACCAACTAAACCGCCCAACAAGCCGCTTTCACCACCGGTTAAGCCACCCAGCAGTCCACCTTCGCCGCCTACCAGTCCGCCAAGCAAGCCACTTTCTGGGCCAACTAGACCAACCAAAAGAGTATTGGTCACATTCACTACAGGAGCAATTAAGCCTTGCTCGCCGATCAACCCATTCGTTAATTGACCCACGGGTTGAAGCGCACCACCATGACCGGTTAAGCCATCAACTAGACTCGTCACAGGCTGTAAAAAACCATCTTTAGGATCAACGAGACCATTCACTAAGCCGCCGACTGGTTCTAAAATCGTACCGCCAACCAATGCTCCAACAGTACCTTGCACCTCATTAATGGTTCCAGTACCAAGCTCACCGCCAGCTAATCCTGTAGTGACGCCAGCAACCAATGAATTAACACCACCCACAACAGCACCAACACCATCAGTCACCGGTGCTAAACCAAGTTCACCTACCACTTGATTAACCAAGCCTACAACCGGTCGCAATGCACCGTCATCACCAAGCAACGCACCCGTTAACTCGCCAACAGGTCTTAAAACACCTGACTCACCGGTTACACCATCAAGTAATCCACTAACAGGTGATAATAAACCTGTTGCTGGATCAATAAGGGTGCCTACCAACTCGCTAACTGGCGCCAGTCCGCCCTCAGTACCCGTTATCGCACTAACGGTTCCTTGTAGGTCAGTCACCGTACCTGTTCCTACTTCACCGCCCACTAAGACGCCATTCAAAAGACCAGTGACAGGGGCTATCGCGCCACCAGAACCCAGCAATCCGTTCAATAAACCGCCAACAGGAGCAAGCGTACCTTGCTGTCCTGTCAGGCTGTCAACAAGACCGGTAACTGGGGCCAAAAGCCCAGTCGAAGGATCAACGACATTGTTAATAAGGTCAGCACCTGGCTGCAAAATAGTATTACCAGCAACATGACCTACAGTTTCTTGAACCGCACTGACTACACCACTGCTAGCACCAATACTGCCGCCCGTACTACCTGTAGCGCCGCCAACAGATCCAGTACCAGTACCGCCGCCACCAACACTTCCGGTACCAGTGCCAGCCCCAGTCCCAGTGCCGCCCGTAACACCACCAATACCGCCAGTAGCATCATTAGTGCCGCCAGTACTAGGATTGTTTGGTAAGACAGGATTGCTGGGTAGCGATGGCCCGCCTGACATATAGTATTTTTTGCCTGATCCGCTGCAACCAGCAGCAATAGACAAAGACACCACTAGTGCCAGCGCTGTTAAGCTATGCACTACTTTCTTTTGCGTTTTCATGATCTAGATATCCCTTAGAGCAGTGATATTAATTTTGTGTTCAGGTACTTTCTTTTCTTACTGGTTATTATATTTAATAGAAGTAAAAAAAAATTCACAACGCTCTAATTAGTACTAGGCTTTACTTTATAAAAATATTCACAGGGTATTAGCTTTAGATTAAAGCATACTAAAGGATGAGAATATACGAACAAACTACATACAAGTATATATAGTTCAAAATCACTAAATAAGCTAAAATACTAGATTCTTTAGTATCTCATGGAAAGGTTTACTTAATGCCTATAAGCACTAAAAGACAAGAAGGAGCAGCAAGCATCGAGTTTGTGATTGTTTTTGTTCTTTTTTTTATGCTGTTTTACGGCATGGTAACTCTAGCCTTTCCACTGCTGTTAAGCGCCACCTATGAAGAGCTGTCCGCAGAAGCTCTGCGTGAAGCTATAACATTTCACCCTTATGAAGACACTCCAAACCTTGAAGAAACAGTAAATAGCGCAGTCAATGCAGTTATTGAAAATAGCTGGCTACCGAGTCAGTGGGCTCAACATTGTAAAGAATCTGATAGCTTTATAAAAATAAACGGTCCTGTTTGGAGTGTATGCATCAGTCATAATAATCCATCGAGCATACTGCCAAAAATATCATTGCTTGGTTTTGATATAGTCAATTTACCCGCTGAAATACGCGGCGAAGCTATTATATCTTTTTAAATGTTTATATATCTGCAAACAAGGACAGGTGATCATTATGAGGCTTTCTTTAAGCTCTAGCAGACAAAGTCAGCACGGTGCCTTTAGCATTATGGCCGCGGCAACATTACTGATGTCTCTACTTTTCCTTGTTCTCGTCCTTGATAGTGGCCGGCTTTATCTAGAGCAGCGTCACTTACAAAAAATAGCAGATACTGCAGCACTAGAAACTATAGCGAAAGTAACCAACGGCAATTGCTCCAGTGATGACATCAGTGTTGTGCAAGGATATGCTAAAGACAATGCCAATCGCTATGGTTCTAGTGGCGAAACACCTCTTGTCCAATGCGTAACAGTTTCCAGTATCAATGGTTTACGACAAGCACAGCTGGATAGTGCAAATGGTCGCGCTGTAAAAGTCACCACAGCCAAAACTGTTCCAGCAAGCTTGGTGATCAAGGCACAAAGCCTCGTCGGCAACATTCCCTCTACAATTAGATTACAGGCCACTGCTGTTGCAGAACGCGGAGAGCCAACGGCGAGCTTTACTGTTGGCTCGCAACTTTTGCGCCTAGAAAATAGCAAGCTGCTTGGGCAACTGCTAAAAGCTGTCGGAGTCAATCCTGAGCGCCTGACTGTTCTAGATGCTGATGGCTTAGCCAATGCAACCATCACGCCTGCCGGGTTACTCAAAGCATTGGGTGTTAACCTAGGTATTCATGAACTTAAAGCATTAACTCCGCAAGGCTTGATAGACCTCGTTGACACTAAAGTCGGGTTGCTGGGTATTGATGAGATTCTAAAAGTATCAGCAGAGGTTGTTAGCGACTCAATACTTCGTGCCGATCTAGACATACTTCGTCAAGAAATTCTGGCAGCGCCCTTATTGAAAGATATAAATATCAACTTATTTGGTGATGAAAATAGCGCTGGACTAGTGAGCCTTATGTCAAGCACTGATGGATCATTAGGATCGGCTCTTGATGCAAGCATTAACCTTGGTGATCTTATTTCAACGTCTATATTGCTTGGTGTCCACGAGACAGGGCAAGGCTTATTGATACCGGGATTAAATTTACTCGGACAAACAGTTGAATTAGGTATCGTTGAGCCACCCTCAATCGGGGTCGGCCCGGTTGGTACTCAGGCTTACAATGCACAAGTTAGGCTCTACCTTGGCGTAGATACAAGCAATCTTCTAGGTGGTGCACTGAAGTGGCTCACTGAAACAATACTTGGTACTCGTATTAATCTACCCATCTGGATTGATCTAGTCTCTGGGCATGGTACTTTAGAAAAAATAAGCTGTAACGTTCAGCCACCCTCTGTAGATATTGCAGTCGAATCAAAAATTTTAAATGTGTGTATTGGTAAGCTGCCGGATGAATTAAAATGGTCTGGTTCAGCAAGTTGCGAATCCAATCTGCAAAATGATGAACTTATTAAACTACTACATATTCCTATTCTTAGTGGTAAAACACATATTCCTGCATTACAACACGATGTCCTACTGACCGACATGCTTGCCGGAAGCATGGAATCAACATCACCCAATAAATTAGCTCTGGGTAATACTGTTGAAGGTGTAGTCAGCGGACTACTTGATCTGCTCAGCGGATTATTTCGTCGACCTGATGCTGTGAACAATTCTAATCTAGACTACAGCCAAGCAGGACAAGATAGGTTGATAGAAAGCCTTGCAATACAGTACCTAGAAGAAACCGCATTGCCAGGCGGGTTATATCATATTGAAAACGTGACTAATTTAATATTATATGGTGAAAGTGAAAATGATATTAACGGTCAAAAAGTCATCCCCCCTTTAGTAGATCACGATTGGTTTATACCCAACAGCATACCTCGATCCTGCCTATTAACCACATGTCCAACCAGTATGTGGAAAGATGGGACATTTACAGAAGCCTTTAAAGCTTATAGTGAGCCACATGGTCTTCTGAATTTGTTATTACCCTCTCAACGTGGCGGCTACCGTTTTTGTGGTAATTTAATAGATGCTCTTGTTGATTGGAACCCATGCGTTAAACATAACTTAACTAAGCTTTTACAAGAAAAGCCAGGTGGCATAAATATGAGCAGTAGTATTGATGGTGATAGTATTGCGAGCTCTAGTAGTACTGTAAAGTGCAGCGGTATTTTGTGCATATTACTAAAGCCCGTTATCCTGCTTCTTAAACCTATCCTTAATGGTGTTGGTGGTTTACTTAACACTATTCTTAATGATGTCTTAGGCATTGAACTTGGTCGCACCGATGTTACTGTCAGTTCAATTAACTGTAATAACCCTGTGTTAGTGAGGTAATCTCTCTTGTTCGGAAACTTAACTCAACAAGCAGGACGCTTGTCCAAAGGGAGAAGTGCAGCAACAATGAAAAAACAACAGGGCGCTATTGCTATAGAATTTGCAGTGCTTTTTGTGGTGTTCTTTGTGACATTGTATGCAATTATTGCCTATAGCATTCCACTATTACTGACCTTAACCTTTAAACAGCTAAGCAGCGATGCGGGACGGGCGGCAATTAAAGTTGACCCAAGCCTCGCTGATGATGAATATGCTCGAGTGATCAGTGCGGAAGTCGCGCGGGTTATCAACGCCAGCTGGCTTCCTAGCGATTGGAGGACAGGCTGCACAGAGGCTAAAGGTACAGCAAGTTTGCCTTGGGAAAAATTATCAGGCAGTTTAGGATCAACATCCTATGGTTTTCTCGCTAAAGAAATGTTAGATGAAAAATCTAATAATTATCGATATGTGTTGCAGATTTGTTTAGAACGAAAAAGAGAAATTATTCCAACGCTTAATATTATGGGGATACAGGTTCCGAACTTACCTAAAGAAAACGGAGAAGTCGTTATAAGAAGTTATACCACTGTTAGACTATAATTAATAACTCGATTACTAAAGCACCCACACTAACAACTCTCATATTTATTAACACTCTAAATAATTAAAAGTTGTTAGTTTGAAGTGAAACCAGCGCCCAATGCGATAGCCAGCTTAGTTCGGCTTGGCATACTTGTTGCCTTAAGCACTTGGGAGACATAAAGTTTAACTGTATTTTCAGAAATACCCAGTTCACATGCAATCTGATAATTAGTCATGCCCTTTGCGATAAGCAGTGCGACTTCGACCTGCCGCGGTGATAATAACGATAACCCAAGCAGTTGCGACTGTTGCTCAGCAAGCTCTTGACTGCCTGAGGTCGTATCATTTTTATCAGTATTCCACTTATCAACACCTGCCTGTAATTCCTGAAGGGTTGAAGTCATCTCTGACAACCTTTCAGTAATCAATTGCGCACTCAATACTTTACGTTGACTAGCAAGGTTTAACTGTAATTTCTTTACGCCTTCAAGTAACAAATTAAGATCTAGCGGTTTAGAGTAATAATCAGAAATTCCGGCACGAAGCGCTGCCACTATATCTTCTTTATCGGCATCACCAGTAAATAAGACACTGCCAAGAATACGCTCCTTGCGTTTCGATCTATTGAGCATTTCAATCAGCTGAATTCCATTTATCTCTGGCATTCTATAGTCACTAAGAACAATAATGATATTCTCATCTTCGTGAAAAAGTCTTATCGCCTCGCTTGAGCTTGTGCAGCCAATACAGGACAATCCAGCATTATCAAAAAATTCAACAAGCTCTTCAATAATAAAAGGCTCATCATCTACAATTAATATTTTATCCATATTTAAAAAGCACCCCTTTAATAGATAATAAAATTATTAAGACAGAAAAATTTATATTGTATTTTCAATAGTTTTAGCCGTCTAAACGCTGTATTACTCTATGCTAATGAAAAGAATAAATCACACAGTAGATGAAACTGCATTACCAAGTATTGATCCCATGCAACAATAGCAAATTTAAGCTGTCTTTGCTTGTAGAAAATTGAAATAAACAACGGAATCAAGCATCTACGCTTAGCTAATCAATAAAAATAGATTTAGCGCAACTCTACTATCGGCTTTACGAACACAACCTAAGGTGTAAGCAGATCAATCCACTATCAACGCAATAGGTTGATAGATTTGCAAGTCATTGAAAATGATCCATAAATTCACTTAGGTTTGAGTCAATGATTATTACTCATCACACTGTAATTTATTCATCGAGATGCACTAAAGCCTGATATTCGGATGCTTTTTTAGCAATGACGTAACACTCTTCAATGTGCGCTTGGCCAATCAAAAGTATTGCGCTAGCACTTAACGCTGCTGCTGCAGCTTGCCCAGCCAAAGGAATAAATTTTAAGGCTTGCTTAGCCGTTAGACGCACGCCCACTTTCTGTAACAGCATAAATACAACTTGCTTAGTCACCAGCTGACCTATCACTCGCGTACCCGTGGTTTTAATCACCCCATAAAGAAAGCTTTTAAACTGCGGATCTAGACGATTAATCTGTTCGGGCGTTAAGTTAAATTGACGGTTGATGGCGGGTAATAATTCAAGCAGCAGCGCCACATCGGCGGCGATATCGACGCCAGGTAGCGGTAGTAAAACCAATCCACCAGAGGCTAATGCACGCTTTCTCACCATGTTTTTACAGCGTAAGCGTACCGCGTCTAATTCTTCTATAGATGTGAGCAAAACAAACGACCTCTCTACCGACCCAGTGATCCTTCTTATCTAAACGACTGGCGCACCAGCCGTTAGATTGGCATATACCAAACGAGTGACTTAATGCAGCTTCATTCGTGGATGCGTACGCTTGCCAATACGGTCACTTAGCATGATTAATGCAGTACGAAATACACCATAGAGTACAACTTGATGCATGCGATATAAAGAAATGTAGAACATGCGTGCCATCCAACCTTCAACGCTAACCGTGCGCATAAAGCCACCCATGATATTACCTACCGCACTGTATTGCGACAGTGACACCAGTGAGCCGTAATCCCGGTACTGATAGTTGGGCAGTGCTTTACCTTGTAATTTCAGCGCTAAGGTCTTACTTAAAAATCCAGCTTGCTGATGAGCAGACTGCGCACGTGGAGGCACATTTTTATCGCTGCCTTCACTCATTGGACAGGCAGCACAATCACCTAAAGCAAAAATATTATCATCTAAGGTTGTTTGTAATGTCGTCCGCACCACCAGCTGATTAATGCGATTAGTCACCAAACCATCCAATTCGGTTAAAAACTTAGGTCCACGCACACCTGCTGCCCATACTTTTAAAGACGCCGGAATAAACCCACCATCTTTGGTATGCATACCTTCAGCAGTAATTTCTTGCACCGCTGCAGAAAGCTTAACTTGCACACCCAGTTTAAGCAGTTGCTGATGCACTTCAGCAGCAATTTTCTCGGATAATGCTGGCAAAACACGTGGCCCTGCTTCAATAAGAGTAATGCACATATTTTCAGGCTGAATATTATCCAAGCCATAAGCAGATAATTGCTGCGATGCATGACGTAATTCAGCAGCCAACTCAACCCCTGTCGCCCCAGCACCGACGATAGCAATATTGATCGTATTATTATCGTTCTCGTTAGCATGCGCACTTAAATACTCACCCAGTAAACGCCGGTGAAAATTGAGAGCATGCTGCGGGCTATCTAAGAAAATACAGTGCTCAGCAGCACCCTTAGTACCGAAATCATTAGTTAAACTGCCCACGGCAACAACTAGGGTGTCATAGTTAAGACTACGTGCAGGTACCAACTGATGGCCTTTTTCATCCAAAGTAGCGCTCAGTTCGATAGTTTTAGCCTGGCGATCTATGCCAGAAAACTTACCAATTTGAAACTCAAAGTGATTCCATTTGGCTTGTGCAACATAATTTAGCTCATTATCGGTACTGTTCAATGAGCCGGTGGCCACCTCATGCAATAGCGGCTTCCAAATATGAGTTAGGTTGGCATCGACTAAGGTTATTTTAGCCTGCTTACGTTTACCTAACGTACGCCCTAAACGTGTCGCCAATTCGAGTCCGCCGGCACCACCACCCACGACAACAATGCGATGTAACATGCTGTTCAGCCTATAAAGCAAAAAATAATTGCATCTACTATACGATGAAAGTCGCAGACAAAGCAGTGTTCTTTATGGCCCACACTAAAGCAGCACAAACACCGTCCTCCCTATACCTTGGACAGCATTGTGCTATAGAAGCCAGTCAGGGGATGACAGCAACCACTAAGTGCAGCGGTAACACCACTCACTTTTATTGTCGAGTTTCCACGGCGGTATTTAACGTACCTTAATCACAAGCTTACCCACTGCTTTACGCGCAGCCAGTGTCTTAATCGCTTTGCCGGTATCCTGTAACGCGAAGGTTTTCGACACCAAAGGCTTAAGCTTGCCTTGCGCATACCAAGTAAACAATTGTTGGAAGTTATCCACATTATCTTGCGGCTGACGCTGAGCAAACGAACCCCAGAAGACACCGATGACTGCAGCACCTTTTAATAATGGTAAATTAACCGGCAAGGTAGGAATAGTGCCACTGGCAAAGCCAATCACCAACATGCGGCCATTCCAAGCAATCGAGCGAAAAACTGTTTCAAATAAGTCACCACCCACTGGGTCAATAATCACATCGACACCCTGGCCTTTGGTTAAGGTTTTCAAGCGCTCGCGAATATCTTCGGTTTGATAATTAATCAACTCATCAGCACCCGCCTGACGCGCCACCTCTAACTTTTCTGCGCTACTTGCTGCAGCGATCACCCGCGCGCCCATCGCCTTACCAATTTCAACGGCGGCCAAACCAACACCACCCGCAGCACCCAGCACTAATAAAGTTTCCCCAGCCTGTAAAGCACCACGTTGTTGTAAAGCATGAATTGCCGTGCCGTAAGTCATACTAAAAGCGGCGGCTGTGGTGAAATCCATTAAGTCAGGCATAGGTAAAACATTATAAGCAGGCACCGCGACTTGCTCAGCACAACTGCCCCAACCGGTCAAAGCCATCACCCGATCACCGACTTTGAAATCGCTGACTTTTTCACCAACAGCACTGACCACTCCAGAAGCTTCTCCACCTGGAGAAAACGGAAAGGGCGGCTTAAATTGATATTTACCCTCAATAATCAGCGTATCGGGAAAGTTAATCCCCACTGCATGCACATCCAGCAGCACTTCATTTTTCTTAATTTCAGGGCTGCTCAACTCCTCAACCACTAAGGTCTCTGCAGGACCAAAGGCTTTGCACAATACCGCTTTCATAACGCACCTCACTTGTTGTTTTCTTGAGTCTAGGGCACAAAATACAGAGTTCAATCTGTATGCCTATAAGTGATAGTGCATTATTGATGAGCATAACCTTTAATCCAGAGCACGCTTTTATAGTCTAACGGCCTACGACCTGATCACTATGATTTGTAGCTGTTTTAAAAAACACTTAATCGATAAGGTACGGGTCTTGATAGTCTAAAAATATTAGGACGATAACAGCTCACCACTGCCGCCCATTTCGCTCGGTACATCACGCATTTTAGGTAGGCCATCATCCATACGTAACACTGTTTCTTGGTAATGCACATGCACACTGGGCTGAAACAGTAAATCAGGAAGAATAGCGGCATACACATCGGTTAAGCCCATCTCAGGATGTTCAGTTAACACATGCCCTCCGCATAACGAGCACCAACTGCGCGTGCTTTGTGGGGTCTGGTTATAGCGAGTTAAATGCTCGCTGCCTTTATTAATCTGTACCGCGTCTGGTTTCCATAGAGTAAAAGCATTCACCGGTCCAGCTGACCAATGTCGACACGATTGGCAATGACAATAGCCCATGGCTTGTGGTTCACCCGTGACCGTTAAACTTACCGCGCCACAAAAACACTGTCCGTTATACACCGCTGTATTTGTCATAATTCACCCCATCAATTAGCTAATCAATCATTACGCCGCAATATGACCCACCAGCACAGTGACGCCACCACTGGCAAAATTAGCAATATCGGCAACAAGAATCTGACCCGCAGCCGAGCACATGGCTGTATCCATCTGTGCTTGCGTTTCAAAGTAGAGCTCTGCCATGCGGTAGTAGGCAGGCAAAGAGCCATCTGCCTCGGCATTGAACACTGTGAGCTCTGCACGCTGGATCCCTTGTACATCAGTTACTAAAGGTAAATGCGTCGTGGTGTAATAACTTTCGAAGACTTCAGGATGGGTCGGGTGTCCGTATAAAACCGTCAACTTAATCATATTCAGTCCTGACAAAAGGAGCATAGATAGACTTAGCAGCAGAGAAAGATCTTGGAGTTCAACTTTTGCTACTGATAAATACAATGAATACTCTTTTTAACACTGGAGCTGACGCGGCAGCAATAGGCCGAATAGGGCTTAAAAGCTATCCAATAGTAGGGCAATACAAAGTACCTACAAGATAAAAAAGGGGCGTTAGGCTCGTGTATCAAACTGCAAAAAATACGTAAAAACAACTTAAACTGCAAAATAGGACACACATCCTATACCCTAGACAGAGCATCCATAGGGGAGAAAATATGGAGCATATTTATACTTTAGGTGGGAGCTGTCACTGTGAAATATTTATCATTTTTATTGCTGGTTTTATCACTCAGTAATGCAGCGTTTGCTCAAGAAGCAGCGCCAGCCATCGCTGCACAAACGGCCTACGTCAACTTAGTGCCAGCGTTAGTCGGTAATTACGGCGCAGGCACAAAATTGAAATACTATAAGGCCGACATTGCTCTACGGGTTAAGGCTGAGAACGTTGCGACAGTGGAGTACCATGAACCGTTGATTCGTGACCAACTGATCCAACTGTTTGCCCTGCAAACGGATGAAGACATGCAAGAGCAAGCGGGTAAAGAAGCAGTAAGAAAAGCGGCATTAAAACAAGTACAACAGATTCTGCATCAAGAAGAAGGGCAGGATCTGGTTGAGGATTTACTGTTTAATAACTTAGTAGTGCAGCCTTAGCGATAGAGCAGATCTGTCGTTATTAAAGTGACAGATCTGTATCACTATTTAGAATTTGTAGCGGATACCAACGGATGCAAAGTCGACGTTGTAGTCATCAGCAACATCTTTATAACGCTCATACTCAGCAATAACGTCAAGCTCCGTACTGAGCGCATAACCGGCGCCGACACCAACGGAAGGAACCCACTCACGCTCTTTTGCTGAACCTTTACCAAGACCAATAATATTGATCTTAACCTTGGTTTCCATTCTGTGGTAACCAACTTTCGCAAATAACTTAAAATCATCTAATGGTAAAGTACCTACCAAATTAGCACCTAAGCCTCTTGTTTGGGCGGTACCTTTTGCATTAAACGCATTGCCACGGCTATCAATTGCCAGAAAATTATCTTTAGGCTTGCCCAAGTCAGTATATTGTGCTTCAAGACCGACATATTGGTTTGCTTGCAAGCCGACAATAGCTTTGTGGCCAAATTTCTTATTGGTACTGAAGCCTTTTGAATCAGTCTCGCCTAAGCTATAGGCCGCATAGCCAGATACTTCATCAGCCTGAACTGCTGTCGTTGTAAATCCGAGTACAACTGCAGCTAATAATGTTTTCTTCAACATGGTAAAACTCCCTGAATAATACTTTTTATAAGCGATATTTAGTATACGCCAACAAGACATTATATCCAGTTATCAGCTGTACAACAGCTGATAAATTTTATTTATAAATACTTTATGTCCCAGTACACTTTGATCTCATATCTAGCGTAATGACAGGACTGCCGCTATTACAGCGACAGATCTGTATAAGACTTAGAATTTATAGCGTAAGCCAACTGAAACGAAATCGACATCATGCTTTAAGTTGTCACCGCTGACTTTTTTGTTAGCAACACCCTTATACAGCTCATACTCAGCAACTACAGCAAGCTCTTTAGTCATGTCATATGAAGCACCGATGCCTACGGAAGGTGCCCACTTGGTAACAGTTTTTCTCTCTGAAATATCAGCGATACTAGCGACGTTTGAGTGAAACGTGGACGAGGCTTTGGTTCTCATTGCGTGATAACCGGCTTTCGCAAAGACAGTAAAGTCGTCAATTGGATAGATTCCAACTACGTTTCCACCAAAACCCTGCGTTTTCAAATTAATTTTACTGTTTGCATTCACAGGAGGCTCTGAGAATGAAGCCTTATAATTTGATGAACCTAAATCAATATATTGTGCTTCAAGAGCAATATAAGGGTGTACTTTAAAACCGACTACAACTTTATGACCGGTACTTGAACGATCTGCAGAGGTTTGACCACCAATGCTTTTAACAATACTTTCAATTTCTTTAACTGTTTTTGGCTTATCCGCCATTGCATGCCCGATACTATAGGTCGCATAACCTGATATATCATTAGCCTGAACTGCAGTCGCTGCTAGTCCTAGTACTGCTCCAGCCAATAGTGCTTTCTTCAACATAGCCAATTTCCCTGAATAATAGCGTTTTATAATCGGCAGATAGTGTACAAAAATAAAGTCTTATATCTAGTTGTAAGATGTATATAAGCCCTCAGTAAACTCAATATAGACTCAAGTGATCTAGTTAAATCATTAGGATTTACGAATAAAAAACCTAGACATGAGCAAAGCAGGAATATTCGTGCGTAACTCGAAAAAACCACAGATGTTAGGTATGAAAAGACTTGCAGAAATCAAGCCAAAGAAGGTGATCCTCAGCCTAATTGAGCAAGGATCACCTAAGAGTATTAAGCGTTGAGCGTGCTACGTTTCCAAACTAATTTCGACACTCGAGCTTCAGATGTCCCTGCCTCTAAAGGCGCGGTGGTCAGCGACAGTGTATCGCCATCGAGCTCAGCATGGCGATGTTGCGTGCCATCGACCCAATTAGGAAAAATACTGTAATGCACATGGTGAGTGATGGTATTGCCCTCAACATCATAATCACCGGCATAGGTTAAATAGCTACTGTAGGCAGCGGCTTTCTCAGCATCATTGGCAGACCACTGACCACCACTGGTAAAGCTGTCTCGATTCTTTTTAGCAACAACACAAAACATGCCGAAGTCGCTGTACTCAATAAAGCCCTCAAGCTCAGTGCCCATCGGTAAAACGACACGACCATCGTCATACAGCTGTTCCCAGGAGACGACAGCCCAACGGCCCTTAATGGTTTCGCGATTCATCTTTATGCTCCTGTAGTGACGGATTGTTCGATTAGAAAGTTGACAAGTAACTGAGTAAACTCTTGGGCTTTTTCAATCTGCACCCAGTGGCCGCACTGACCGAAGACATGCAATTGTGAGCGTGGAATCAAGCGCAACATACGCTCGGAGGAATCAAGAGGAATAACCTGATCATCACGACCATGAATAAGCAGTGTCTCGTGTGGCAGCGAGCGCAAATCATCTTCGCTGAGCGCCAGCATTTCCACGCCTTGCTGGCGTGGCTCAGGAAAGAGTGCCGCAAAGCGTGTTTGTACATCGTCACGGATACTGGCTTGATAGCGCATTTTGACTAAATCGTCAGTGATGATGCTGTGATTAAAGTTAAACACTTCCATCAAATCACGCATGGCTTGCAAAGAAGGCTGATAGCCCCACACTTTGTCTAAACCATCAGTGATAGGGAATGACAAACCCGCTGAACCCATCAGCACCAGTCGACTCACACGCTCGGGATGCGCTTTAGCAAACGCTAAAGCAATAGCACCACCAAAGGAGTTGCCGACAATAGCAACACGCTGAATATCTAGCGCATCTAACAGTCCCACCAGAGAGTCAACCCAAGTCGCTGGATTCAGTTTTAAATCGGCAGGGCAACTGGTGTAGCCGAAGCCCAGCATATCAGGGGCAATAACCCGCGCCTGCTTTGATAGAACAGGAATCACCCCACGCCAGTTGGCCCAGCCGGTCACGCCAGGACCTGAGCCGTGGATTAAAAGAATGACATCGCCTTGACCTTGGTCGTGATAATTCAGGCTGTAATCACCAATTTGGATGCTGTTAGCAATTTCGGATGGAGCAGTCGTCGATAAAGTCATAATTGAGCCTTAGTAGTAGCAGTTTGAGTAGTGGTCACAACCGGAGCGCGTACACCTTTCTGCGCTAAACGTTTTAATATTTGCCGCGCTTCTTCACGCTTGTCATCGGGTAACCAAGTGCGGTCATGGCCCCACAAGCTCATTCCTTCCAGCTCTTCTGCCTCCCAATCAGGACCCACGGTGCGGCTGGCCCAGCCCAACTCAAACATCCAACCATCGGGATTTTTTAAATAAAATGAAGTGACATGGTCATTGATATGTCGACCCAAGGTCACACCAATGCTGTCAGGGTTGGTCAGCGCCATATCATAGGCGCGGCCTACATCGTCAAAATCATTGTATTCAAGCATCAGATGATAGATTTTTGCTGGGCCACCGGTATGCGCGATACCGATGGTGTGGTGACGTGGATTGCAGTGTAAAAACTCCACACGAAACGGTGCAAAGGTATGATCACTGACCTTAAAACCAAAAATATTTCGATACAGATGGCTTAACTTATCAAAGTGCTCAGTGATTAAAGCTACATGCCCTAAGCCCATATCACCGGTACGAAAGCCGCCAATCGGGCGACCCGGTACAAATGGCGTGCCTGCATCAGCGAGGCCATAACAGATCTCAATACGTACACCATCGGGGTCATGGAAAAACATCATATCCTCCACGCCACGAAAACTTAACTCAGCCTTGCTGCCTTGGGTAATTGGGTAGCCTTCACTTTCAAGGGCTTGTCTCAGGCGCGCTAACTCTGCGGCATCGGGCACTTCAAAACCCATACCCATGGTGGCTAGGCCATCAATTTTAGTCACCACAAAGCGTTGGAATTTCTCATCCGCACGCAAACGTATACGGTGATTGGCCTCAACCTCGTCGACATGCAAGCCAACATGGTGGCGAGATTGCTCAATCCATGCGTCCAGATGCGGTGTTTCAACAACGATATAACTTAAGGCTTGTATCATTATTATTCTCCTTTGAGCCTGCGCCAATGGCAGCAAAGCCCATTATTCTGCAGACATACCACCATCGACCGACAATGCTGTACCGGTGACATACGACGCTTGCTTGGATAACAACCAGAGCACGGCGTTGGTCACTTCGGCAGGACGACCAATGCGATGCATCGGTACGCCATCGTCATACATATGCTCATCGCCACCGGTGACACGATCAAAACTTGGCGTTTTGATCGGCCCCGGACAAATCGCATTAACGCGAATGTCTTGCGTTGCATAGTCGAGTGCAACAGCGCGTGTCGCGCCGATCACACCATGCTTAGCGGCAATGTAATACGCGGTATTAGGCATGCCTTTTAAGCCAAAGATAGAGGCGTTATTGACGATAGATCCCCCTCCAGTTTTCAGCATAGCGGCGGCTTCATACTTCATCATGTAGAGCACACCTTTAAGGTTAATATCGATCGTCTCCGACAAGTCCTCAATCGGAGTTTCATGTATGGGATTAAATTCCCGCTGCAGACCAGCATTATTAAAAGCAGCATCCAGGCGACCGTAATGATCCACGGCAAATTGCACCAGCGCCTCGCAGTCTGTAGCACAGGCAACATCGGTGGCTTTAAAAATTGCTTGGCCACCGGCACTGATAATTTCATCCACCACCGCTTGCCCTGCGGCAGGGCTACGATTACCAATCACCACCCGAGCACCTTCACGCCCAAGGGCGAGACAGGCATCACGACCAATACCGCTACCACCACCGGTGACCAATACCACTGTGTTATGCCATTGCTTATCTTGACTCATAAAATATCTCCAGCCACTGCTATGAGCTTACCGCTCAAGGGGTTAAGCACGCGCAAGGCGGCCAAATATGCTTTCTAGCGCTTGTCCAATAGCCAGCAAGCGGCGATCACTGCCGGCCGGCCCATCTAACTCAACGCCCACCGGCAAACCGCTCAGCTCACCTAAACCGACAGGCAACTGAATACTCGGGATACCAGCACTTGCCGACGGCTCAGTGTTTTGAATCAAGCGTTCAAAATTTTCGGGTAAATAAATATCTTCATTGGCCAGCGGTGCGACAATAGCGGTGGTCGGAAAGAATAAAGCATCCAATTTATGTTCTTCGAAGAGTTCTTGATAACGCTCGCGCAGCGCTTGTCGGCCGCCACTCTGAGCGGCGTCATAGGCGGGCTTAACATCAATTAAGCCATCGCCAGAGGGCATTTTGCGTGGTAAGACCCAGTTGTCATAAATCCAACGTACATCTGGGCTAGCAATTTTAGTTGCCAGTTGCTCAATAGTCATGGCATGGCCATACTCGCGCAAATAATCAACCATGCAGTCATAGGCTTCATAAATCACCACGGGGAAACCCACAGGATCATTCAGTGCTTGTAAACCCGCATCATTGATCGGCACTAACGTCACACCATGTTTACGCAAAGTCGCTAAAGCAGCATCAGCCTGCTCTTGTGTGTCGGCATCAAGGTTGCGCCAAAACTCGCTGGGTACACCTAAACGTAGCTCGCTGAGCGTAATCGATGGCAACGCATACTCATCAGTAATGATGCTATCAAGCAGCGCCAAGTCAGACATACATAACGCGATTGGCCCAACGGTATCGCGGCTGCGTGCAATTGGAATGACACCACGATCTGAATAACGATCAGCACTCGGGCGCAGTCCAACACAGCCATTCAGTGCCGGCGGAATACGTAATGAGCCGCCGGTATCCGTACCCAGAGCACCTAAAGCCATACGCGCACCTAACGCGGCGGCGCTGCCCGAAGATGAACCTCCGGCAATATGTGAGCTGTCATAGGGATTACGCACGCCCACACCACTGCCGGTATTAAAGGCTGGGTTATACCCAGTCGCACCGAAAGCTAATTCGTGCATATTAGTTTTACCCAAAATAATCGCACCGGCTTCACGTAATTTGCGCACAGTTGGTGCATCTTCAACAGGGATATACCCTGCAAAAGCTGGCGAACCCGATGCGCATTGCAGTCCTGCCGTGTGAATATTGTCCTTAATCACAATCGGAATACCACTCAGCGGCTTGAGGGCTTCACCATTTTTGCGTTGCGCATCAGCTAATTTTGCCGCCTGAAGCGCGCCTGCGCTGTCCAGGGTGACATAGACATTCAGCTCTTTGCCTTCTTCTGCACGCTCAAGGCACGCTTGTACCAGCTCAGTGCTGGACAAAACGCCATCACGAAAAGCGATCAATGCCTCGGCAATCGTTAAATCGGTTGGCGTAAACACATTCGCAGGTTGAAAAAGCTTCATTTTAAATCTCCTTAATACGCTCTCAATGGCTGAAAGCGTTATCCTTAATCTGTTCCGGACTTGGATAGGCAACTTTGCTATGGCGCAGTCCAAGGTCGAGCAATAATTCACATTGTTTGTAAGCAATCACCCCGGGATTAAGGACTGGTACCGGTAAATGCTCAGCTAAGTAGGCATGCGATTGATGCATGGTGGTTGAGCCGAGAACAATCACATCAGCGCCATCCTCTTCGATCGCACGCCGACCGGCCTCTAATAACTTGGCAAAGACCACGTCTTCCTTACCTTGCAATAACGCTTGGGTATCAGGGCGTACATCAATCGAACGAATTGAGGCCAGACGCGACTCAAGCCCATATTCTTTTATGGTTTTCCGATACAACGGATACCACTGCGGCCACATGGTCAGGATGCTAAACTTATGACCCAACATACAGGCGGTATGAAAAGCGGTAATGGCCGGAGCGACAACGGGGATAGATAAACGTGAACGCAATGCCGCCAACCCAGAATCACTCACGGTATTGACACACACCGCATCAAAACCCTCGGCCTCAGCCGTCATCCCCGCTTCGATGACTGCCACTTCCATAATGGCCATATCGTAGTAACTGTCCGCCAAGGTCATGACGTGACCAGCACCAACAAAGACCACTTCAATATCATCGCGAACTAAACCTGGCGGCAATTGCGACTCAACTAAGGGCCGTGTGGCGTCACTCATCGGTACGGGGAAAATCATTTTTATACGCTTTTTCATAGGTTAACCTTATATTTAAAGATCAAGCTCGTGACGAGGACGGGTTAGCGTATCGATCAAGGCGTAAAGGATTTTTTCTGCGCACGGCATCAAGTCAGGAATGTAGGTGGCACCCATGCCACCAAGACCTTCAGCGACCGGCAGGGGCGCACCCGTTGCTGGCCACGGCCAACCAATACGCGCAGTGGGTACGCCATAGCGACGTAAAGCAGCACCATCAGTTTGCCCTGCCAGTAAATCCGGCATGCCATGTGGGCGCTGCTCAATAAATTCCCAACCGCGCTTACATGACTGAATAATCCAGTTGTCTGGGTCAGTAGTACCGCCGGGCACAGAACCGTACTGCTCCCAATCAAGATCAAGATCAGGGAAACGGCGTTTGAGGTCGTCAACAAAATTAGCGAACTGAGCTTTTACATCAGCAGGGCTGACACGAGGGTTAACCCGTATATCAAAGAAAATTTCGGTCACAGCGCTTGGAAAAGATGGACGTTCAACATCACCACCACGTACCCCAGCAATCCAACCATGCGGCTGAATCACGCCACTGGTATTACGCTCGGTGTACTCTACAATCCACTGTTGTAACTCGGTAATCACCTGAGCGGCAGGCACGACTGAGCTGCGAAAATTTGGAAGGTTATGCGGTACACCAGCGTAACCAAGGGTTCCATAAACTTTTAACTTAAACCACGCCATACCGGGCTCTTCATGAAATACCCAGTTCCATGGTTTCATAATGATGGCAAAGTCTGGATACATGCCTCGATTGAGCATGTGTATCACGCCATTCGACATACCCGCATGACGCGCACTGATATCCACCGGCATACCGCCATCGGCCATACCGAGGATCAGGTCACCCACCAGTGGTATATCCGCATCTAATAGAGCAGTAGCCACTTCGGTCAGGGTCGCCACCATTGCCTTCGGATTTGAAGAGCCCAGACCAAATACCCAATCGTCTACTTGTTGTGCATAAGGCTGTAGA
The DNA here is from genome assembly GCF_905120345.1 of Denitrificimonas caeni. GTDB lineage: Bacteria > Pseudomonadota > Gammaproteobacteria > Pseudomonadales > Pseudomonadaceae > Denitrificimonas > Denitrificimonas caeni_A. Next base: position 90,744 of record NZ_CAJHOA010000007.1, read on the forward strand.
TCAGCCTCTTGGCCATCACCAGTAAGAATCTCTTCACCGGGAACACGATCAAGGTGCGTATCGATCGGTGCGTATAACAATACGGTGGCACCGCCACCGCTACCACGCTGCTCAGCCATGACATTACCGGTGATATTGCTCATCGGGTAATAACGCGACTTCATACCAATTTGCTGTAAATGCTGAGCCATAAACTCACTGGCTTCACGGGTGGCTCCGGTTGGACTATGAATATTGGTTAGATCAAATAACAGCTTTTGCAAACGCTGAGGATTGAGCTTAGCGCGAGCCTCTTCGTACCATTGCGTCTGCTCAGCAGAAAACGGTAATTTTTTAGTCAGTTTCATATTCAAGTCCTTAGTTACTGGCAACAAAGTGCTCAGCAAATATATTTTCTGCTTTTACCCCAAGCTCTAGCAGACGCGAAGTTGCAGCATCAATCATTGGCTGCGGACCACACAAATACGCTACGGTATTCGGATCTTTAACATCGTCATCTCTTAAAGCACTGACTGGGTTTCCTGGGTGCTGGCCTTCTACTGCACCGTTACTCGCACAAATTCGTGCCTCAAGGGTCGGCAACCATTGCTCACGCAATTGAATATCTTCAAGTGCGAAGAGTGTTTCAGCGTGTGCGCTGCCAAAGCTCAGCAACATCGGTGGTTTACGTCCACTGCTTTGGTGAAGCGTATCTATCATCGATAGAATCGGAGATAGGCCAGTGCCACCTGCGACAAAAATATGCGGTGAACGTCGATGTTCTTCACGCAGGAAGAAAGCTCCATACGGGCCTGTTAGCGTTAATACGTCGTCAGCGGCGGCTACTTCCTCAAGATATTTAGACATCACCCCATCAGGCAATAGGCGTATCAGAAACTCCATTTTAGGTAGAGTTTTCTGCGTGCTAGAAGGTGAGTAACTACGCACAACGCCAACCCCAGGTACAGCAATTTGCATAAACTGACCGGGTCTAAAGTCCATCCATTCGTCATCGGCTAACTCAACAGTTAAGCGAACAGCATTAATAGCAATACGCTCAATCGAATCAATAAACACATTGACTTCGTGAGCAGCATTGGAGCCCACTTCGCTGCTGTATGGTAATTCAAAGCTACAGTCGGTCTCTGCCTGGCTAACACATAGCAAACGTTGACCTGCACCGTATTCACTAGGAAGAAGTGTTGAGCTCGCTCCCGCTAGGGTGTTGGCATCACCGTCTTTTAGCGTGCAAATACAGCTCGAACAACTGCCTGAACGACACTGAAACAGGACTGGCATATCCTGCTCAAGCGCGGCGTCAAGAATATTTTCACCCGGTGCCACACTAAAAACTCGTGTTTCACCATCAGAAAAATTAAGAGTAACTTGGCGCTTAGGTTCGCTCACAATGGGCATCTCCTGCTCAGTCATAGCATCAAGAACATGTGTATTAGGGACAACACTCAAGCCACGCGTAGCGTCATCAGAAAAATTAGGGGTAACTTGGCGCATAGAGTTATTCATAAGCTGGATCCCATCGAGGTACCGAATACAAATTGAGCCGCAACACTTCATTAATAATGAAGAAAACCAAGCTGCTCATTTATCGGTTTGTTTATTATTTATCTCGATAGTAGGAAACATTCACACCTGAACGCGCTCCATTAAATTACGCGCCTATCCTATGAGCGCAGCTTCTTGATCTATATCAAACGCGAAAAATCTCATAGCAAGCGGTATTGCGGTACCGCTTGCTATGAGATTTATTAAAATAAATAAGATCAGGCTTCTTGAATAAGAAACCTGAGAGGGTATTACTACTGACTAAACAGCAAGACCTGCTTTCTCTGCGACGTACTGCATAACCGGTGGACGCAAGCGGTGCCAATCACTCACCTGTTGCACAGCCATACCGGCACGGCACAAGGTCGCGTCACCCCCTTTACGACCAATAAACTGTCCGCCAATTGGCAGACCGCTTTCCGTCAGACCGATGGGGAAGCTAAGGCATGGATGACCGGTTACGTTGAAGGGGGCAGTAAACTGAATTAAGTGTCGATTGGCTTCAGGATCTTGAGCCAAGTTAGCCAGTTGCTGATGGCTTGGCGCGGCATACGGCTGTACTGGAGCAAGGATAATATCGACATCATAAAGCAGCGCATCCATGGCTCCATTAAAACGCTGCGCTTCAAGTAAGATACGCTGATAATCCATACCGCTAAGCTGGCGTCCGCCATCGATTAATCTGCTCAATGCTGGGCCATACTGTGCGGCATACTTAGGGTACATTGCTTGGTGTGCGACAGCGCTTTGCACCCCACAATGCGCTTCCCAATTGCTACTGATTTGATGCGTATCCGGCATCTGTATTTTTTTTACTTTACCGCCACCGGCAAAAATAATACTTATTATTTGCTCGAGCGCCTTCTGAATGACAGGGTCAACCCCAGCACTTATCCAGCTGAGATCAACACCAACACATAAGCCCTTAAAGCTCGCATCAACACTGGGTACTTCAAGACAGACACTCGGTGTAGAAGTCGGATCTAAAGGATCATACCCAGCGATGGTCGACAGTAAGAAAAGCGTATCACGCGCGCTACGGGTAATGGGCCCGATATGATCGAGACTTGCTGCCATTTCAAAGGCACCATAGCGACTGACACGCCCCCATGTTGGCTTTAAGCCAGTCAAGCCATTGGCGGCACAGGGGAAACGAATTGAACCACCAGAGTCACTGCCTATCGATGCGTAACAGAGGCCCGCAGCGGTAGCAACACCACAACCACTCGATGAAGCACCAGCCCAATAATTGGCACCCCAAGGATTACTCGGCGCAACAATATCTGGGTGATGTACGGCAAAAGCCCCTTCTGTCATTTGCAGCTTGCCGAGCATCACAGCTCCCGCTTCACGCAACCGAGCAACTACAGTCGCATCATGCTGAGGAATGCGCGCCGCATGCAATGGCATCCCAGCTGCGGTTATCACACCAGCGGTATCCAGCAGATCCTTATAAGCAACAGGTATACCGTGTAATGGACTACGACAGATACCTTTTGCTAGCTCATCCTCTGCCTCTTGAGCTTGCTGCAAAGCAATATCTGCAGTCACGCGAGCATAACTATGTAAGTCATTATCTAAAGCATCGATACGTGCCAGCTGGGCTTTGGTGACCTCGATAGGTGATAGTTTACGACTTCGTATTAGCTGCGATAACTCATGCATTTCTAAGTAGTGAATATCGCTAGGCATGTTCATTTATGAGCTCCAATAAAACTTAAAGCAAGGCCGTTAAACTCATCCGAGCACTCACTTTGCAAATGGTGAGCAGCCTTGCCAAATATATGCAGGGACGCATTAGGTAAACGATTAAGCATCATCATCGGTACATCAATGCCGCCGAACCAATCATGCAGCCCCCAACACATCAAGACCGGCACATCAATCTGCTTTAAAATTGGCAAGAGGTTTTCCCACTCACCAAATGCGTTCGGAGTGTGTAACAGCTGGATATAATCAGGATTATTACTGGCTGCAAACCTCAACAGTAAAGCCTCTTCATCAAGCTTTGCATCGTTAAATAGCTCGTACTTTTGCAATAAAATGCGCATTTTATTTAAGCTCGGGCCACCATCGGCTAGATAGTAGTCACTCATTAAGCTCGCAGCATGTTTGCTAAAAAGAGGGAGTGGCTGCAACGCACCTTGATCAACAGGCTGAGAGCCAATTGTAATCAGGCGAGCCACCCGCTCAGGGTTATCTGCAGCAAAACGCAAAGCGACGCAGCCGCCAAACGATTGATTCACTAAATGCGCTTGCTTAAGCCCGAGAGCATCCATAAAAGCGCGCAACGTCTGTGCATGCCAAGTAAATACGGGGCCTTCTACAGCGACCATTTGTGACTGACCAAACTGGGCAAAATCAACAAAGTAGCACTGATGGTCTGCAGAAAATGCTTGCGCACTCAGGCGGAAGTTACTCCAAGCAGTACTACCAGGGCCACCACCATGCGTGAAAATAACAGGTAACCGCTCAGTCGCCTTACCTAAGACCTGATAATGCAAACGCACACCATCAAGTAAGACAAATTGACTCGCAGGTATAACTAAATCAGACATAACAGATCCTCCAAAAAATAAGCCAGCACCTTTTTTAGGTACTGGCTGGAGTTAAATCACTCTTCTGGTATTTTTCTGACTTGGTAACCTGGGCGATGCCCGTCAGCGGTATCCTTAAAGATCAAACTGGTATCTTTAACAGAACCTGCAACACCTCGACCCGGTTTAGCAATCCCGCGATTCCAACGCGAGGCGAGTTTACGCCAAGTAATAGGTGAAACATCGGTTGAAACCAGTTGTTCGTCATCCCAACCCGTGCCATCAGTATAGAAGTTCTGCATCGCTTCGCGAGCATACAAGTCACAGTCATTAAATCCATGCAGGCATAACGGCTTGTAAACCACATTAAAACGATGCTGGTTTTTCTCGCGCTCTTCTTCTGTGTTACAAACGCGAACCAGAACTTCCCAGTATTCGTGAGTATCATCAGTAATCGGAACATACCACTCATACTGGGTCATATGCTCTTGCGGCCAGTTTTCCACCATCAGAACACCAGGCAAGACAACAGAGGTTCGATAGAAACGCCCTTTCAAACCCTCTACTTTAAGGTCGAGGACTTTGTTTTCCATCACTGGCTTCCACTTGTCAGTGAACATCCACTGCATCAATCCTTTAGGACCCGTATCATTTTCAACAACCGCGATACAATCATCCGCTGTTGGTAGTAAACCTAATGGCAGAACCCAATCCATTGCGTGAACAATAGTGTTGTCTTTGTGAACCAAAATATGGGCGTTATCAAAGCCGTTTTCACAGGCAATACGCCAGTTGCCGTAACCTGTGCGGTGCATACCAAGATTCATCGCATTATCATCGAGGACACTGGGTGACGCGGGCCACAAAGGGTGCGGGAAAATTTCGCTATTTTCTGGGAAGCGAAATGGCAAGTCATCCGCTAAAGGAGGAACATCAGCGTCTGGATAATCATCTTCGCGAACAAAAACGAAAATCATACCATTGACTTCATGAATGGGGTAAGACGTCAGTCCAGTTGTACCTATGAGTTTATCATCTGGGTTAGCAACGATAGTGACTAACTCACCAGACTCTAAATCGAAGGTAAAACCGTGGTACCAGCAAGTAATCGTACTTTTATTAAAGCACATTGGCTTTTCAGACAAACGTACGCCACGGTGTAAGCACTGATCTTTCAATGCATAGACTTTGCCATTAACACGGCGCAAAACAATCGGCACACCACAAATTTGAATGCCTTCAACTTGGTCTTCAGCCAACTCATGGCTAAACAGGGCAGGATACCAATGATTGATAAAACCCCAAGCAGCATCTTTATAAGGCTGGTATTGGCTTTGGGTTTTAGCATTATTCGTACGAGAATCACTAATTCCGGTTTTTACGACACGACGACGGATGATAGGCTGTTCAGACATTTTTATTCTACCTATTGGCTGGATCAACGCCGCCCTATGCGGCGCGTTTAGAGTCATCCTATGGCGTCTTAGTCAATATGACTGCCCTTAAAATGTTAGGACTATCCATCCAGCGCAAAAGATATACTTATTTTAAATAAAACTAACGTACTTAGCGTGCCAATGTTTCAGAAGGACTTTCACCAAAGCGGCGTTTATAGTCGGTAGTAAAATGACCTAGATGACTAAAGCCCCATTTAAAAGCAACGGCAGTGACTGTTTCAGAACCCGTAGCTCCGCGTTGTAATTCTTCATTAACATAGCGCAAGCGTACTTCTTTTAAGTAGCGCATAGGCGAAGTATTTCGATAACGTCGGAAGCTTGTGAATAATGAGCGGCTACTTACACCTGCATGCTCAGCCATATCATTAATCGTAATAGGTTCATGCGCGTTATCTTCAATATAACGCTCCACCCTCTTAATGAAAAAGGGTGCTAATGATGGCGTATCATTCAAGAGCTCGGCAGAGTAATTATGCGGTTGATTACTCAATAGCATATTGACTAAGTTACTTTCAATCTGAGCAACCATTAAGGGTGGTAAGTCTTCATCTTCAGAAAGATAGTCATAAATCCAACTAACCATTCGTAACCAACGAGCGCCGGCTTGAGTATTTAAAGGCATCGCTGCATCAAACTCAAGATTATCACGTAATGTACGGCCTAATATTTGCTGGCAAGTGCTTTCAAGTAAACTATGTTCAATACGAATAATTAATTTTTCAGTACCTGCACTGTGATTAATAATAGATTTAATATACGGATTTATCACAACCCCTGATTGGGGCGTACACAGAACTTTATCATTGCCTAGCTCAATCTTTTCTTCACCGCGAATTGGCATTTGGATTAGTGAAAAATTCTCAAAACAACCTGGTTTAATCGTGACGTCACCACCATAACTCATGCGTCCAATACCGATACCGCCAATACGCCGATAATAAATACTCGTATTCAATAAGCCAGTGGTATCAAGATTGTATAAATTATTTTGGCATAAGATTTTTGCAGCGCCATGACGAGCTTCTTCTAGGTCGTTAGTGCGACACACTTCGTAGCGAGCCAGTACAGCATTAGGGGGCGTTACTGATCCAAAATTTAACTGTTCCATGAACATACCTCAACTTTTTCAGCTGATCAGCTAAAAAGCTCTATTTACACGATTTTATCCAACCTAAAGTACATGCCCTAGGTCTGTTTTTTATTATCGCAATCGCTAGATAAGTGATGATTGATTAGATCGAAAAATTCTATCAACCAAAACAAGGCAGGCGTATTGATCATATACAAGCGAGTGATCGCTCATCGTATCCCTACCCTATATAATTAACATATATCAATTTTTCTATCAAATAGACAAATAGCTTAGACCCTTGTTGCGCCGACCATCACGAACATGACTCGAGCGGGGCGGCTGCTAGTATTAAGCCAAGCATGTCGAGTACCATTTTGCACAATAACATCACCGGCTTTTAAGTGAGTACTTTCGCCATTATCTAATAATAGCGTCAGCTCACCCTCAATAAGTACTGCATAATCAATAGTATCTGTACGATGAAAGCCGGGCGCATCAGGTTCAAAGACTTGAGAAAAACCTGGAAGCCGCTCTTCCAGTTCACTAGCAATATCTTCTGGTGCTATATTTTGACGTACTTCTTCGGCCAATACAGGTGGAAAAGTAACCATTAATGCCGTAGTACCAGCAACAACCGGCAACACATTCGTTATCGGTAATAACCGAGGTCTCACATTCGAACCTACAATAGGCTCTGCGCCGGTCTGCCCAAAAACAGCAGCACTAAAGCCCGGCTGATAAGTGAATGGTTCATTACTGAGAAGAGGACCGACATAAATAACACATGAACAACCTTGATCATCATGACCCGTCACAATACTTTGTGCATTCACTTTATGTTCTCCTTCAAGCTCACTATAAAGATGCTGTAACGCTGTATAAATTATTAAATTATTCGTGAAGAATGTGGAAGTTAGTAAAACCGTTGCCTTGTGCTTGGATATCTTCAAGCGCTTGATTAAGCTTTTCTAGTGGATAGCTATGCTGCTCAAGCAAGGAAAAATCTAGAATACCGGATTCAAACAAGGCCACCATTTCGGCACCTTCAGATGGGGTAAACCATAATGACCCAATATATTGCAACTGCGCGCACATAAACGGGTGCGGATCTATGGGTATCGGCCCAGCGACGCCGCCAATTTGCACGATGCGACCACCACGACTCACCGCCCGCATAGCCTCAACCGATAACTGTGCTGGTGCCTTGGCACCTAAGGTGTCCAGCATCACATCAACACCACTAGCAATATAAGCACGTATTTGCTGATCTATCGGCTGTTCATTGATTTGTATTGCGATAATACGATGCGGATCCAGTGCCCGGAGACGCTCTAACGCCTCAGTATCACGCGCCACCACAACAACGCGAGAAGCACCAAAGGCAAGGGCCAGAAGAGTTGCGCCAACGCCCAGCGTTCCACTAGCACCCAAAATCATAATGCTCTGTGAAGGGCGCAACTGTGACTTACGAATCGCTGAATAAGCAGTACCCAAATAGCCTAAACGCGTTGCATTGGCAAAACTTAAACAATCAGGTAAGCGCACTAAACTGGTGCATGGTGCCGTCATATATTGACCATAACCCGCGTAAGGGTAGCGTTTAAATATATCTTTTGAACCAGCGCCAAAGCCAAAATAGCCCATAAATGTGTAGGCATTGCAGCGGGTCGCATCACCTTGGTTGCAAAACCGACACTGGCCACAACCTATACCAGGGTTCACATAAACTCGATCGCCAGGCTGAAATGAGTTCACGGCTGAACCCACTGATTCAACAACACCAGCAGAATCCAAGCCAAAAATAGCTGGCAACTCAGGCAAAGGTAAAAATGGATACCACTCGGGAAAGTGTGTTGTTACATTTTTCAGATTAGGGATTACAGCGCTAGCAACGACTCTAATTAAGACATCATGTGAGCCAGGCTCAGGTATAGGAAGCTGGTCAATGGTAAACTGACCACCAATCTTATGAAGACGTGCAGCTTGCATAAAAGACATGCGGTTCTCCTACGGCTACCAACATACAAAGCGTTGAAGTTACGCAACCGAACTAGATGATGCTCGGCACTCAACAAGTGCCGAGCAATAAAGAACATACGAGTAATGACTACGTTTTAACGACTACCTGCCTGCAACGCTTGCAGTGAGAAGTCAGCCGCCTTAGCAGGGAAATTTGTCCGCCAGGTGGACGTATCAATCATCGAAACTGTTGCATGATTGCGCTGGAAATCAATCACTGCACCCGCTGTCGTGCGAATGTCGCCATCGGCTACGTTAGAGTAGGAATGAAACTCCATAAATTTCCAGAACTCACCTTTGCGATCATAGGCTTCACCGTAATGGATACGCGGATACTGCGTATCCACATACAATACTTTTTTACTGTAAGGGTGAATGGATGGTGTAATCGCTTCAATTACAAATACTTCACGTACCTCGTAATTATTACCATTAATATTCCAATAGGGCGGCTCTGAATCTAAAACAGGATAACGTTCAGCAAATCCTTTAGCATCCTTATTCCATATGTCTTTGCCTATCTTACTTGCAGATACTGCTAAAACTTTACGCTTACCTAGCATCTTATATTCAGGGTACCAACATGGGCGCGCATTAAAGATTTCTAGGTCATCTTGCAATTGGTCAGAAGAACCAACGGGGTCCATCCAAGCGCCACCTGATAACTGGCGAACCCGACGTACCGCTGGAATATAAGCCCAAACACTATTCACTTTTTCAGAATCGTAGTTAACGCTATATGTTCCAAGCCCCTTCATATCTGAAGGTGACTTAAAATATAATAATTGACGTCCACGCTCACTGCCATCGCCTTCTACCGTAGAGTCACCCGTTAAGCGTCCTTTCATCGCATAACGAGTGAACTCAGCAACAGGTTCCGCGTGCATACCTTTTTTACCATCAATTAATACTTGAGTGTAATTTGGAACTTGTGATACATCACCTACAAGTTGGCCTAAGTGCCAGTTCCACATAACTTTCTCAGCTGCTTGTGGATCATTAACATCAATATTTGGGAACGGAGCACCAGCTCCCCAACCATCAATACGGCACGCTTCTTTATTAATAGTGGCACGACCCGCATTTTCGTTAGACGCTTTCACCCAGCGTGGATCAAGCGGTACTTCTTTAGATGCTGCTAAAGGAATTTTCATACCACTGGTTCGAATTCGCCACTCGATCTTCTCAGTCAGCAGGCTGGCAATGGTGTTACCTTCAAACGTATCATTTTTAATTTGATCAATATTCGCAGCCGAAATAACAGTCCCCACTGGTACTTCGGCTGCTGTTGATAACCCAGCCATACTACTGGAGACAATAATGACTGCAGTTACAAGCGGTGCACGTAAAGCATGATTTAAATTCATCATAATATAATCTCTTATTATAGTTAGAATAAATAAGTCAGACTGGTATACAGCTGATCACGGTGATGTAAGTAGCCAAATAGAGTGGTTTCTTCACAGGTTGCTTTATTAGCTGTAGGCGCTCCACACTTTTTATTACTGTGGTAGTTATTATCCCAGAACGCATCATATTCAACTTTCCAGCGCACTTTACTAGAGAGTTCAAATGTCACAGACGGCACAGCAAAGCCACCACCATTACTTAAGTCGGCACCCAGTACTAAGTTAGGCTTAATACGACCATTGTTATAGCTCAAGTCAAAAATAGCAGTACCAATAACAGAGTGTTCTTTAGCTTTACCACCCCAGCCTACGCTGTAAAGTAATTGATCGTCCTTATCATAATTTTGTATCCATTTATCAAACACTTGCACAGAGAAGAACATTGGTTTTTCTGTGCCTAACCATTTTTGGGTAGCCGTAATGTTTTTATCCATCCGCAACATCAATGCAACAACATCTTTTTTGGTATAGCCATCAAATCCAGCGGCGACAACAGTGCTTGGAAATGATTGGGTTGCGCCTTGGAAGTTGTAAGGCGCATCTTTTATGTAAGCAACTTCTGTACTAAATACAGCATCGGCTAATGATGAGTAGCGACTCGCAGTAACGCCAAAAACATCAATAGTTGGGTAAATAATTTCACCAAATACACCACGTGTTGGTTTATCACCATTAGGGGCAGTACCCGGAGCAAACATAGCAGGCGAAACATTCATGATTGGCGAATTATGATAGGTTTTCATATACGAAACAGAGTAATTAGTACTGCCGTATAAACCCGTCCAACGCAAACCACCTGTTACATCACGGCGATCACCGTCTTTATGCCTAAAGTTATAAGGTGTGATATTTCGGAAGTCTACACCAGCGTAAGGCTGACTCGACCAGCGACCACCATAGATATCAATTTCAGTGCCGATATCTTTTTTGCGATCTAAGCCAGGACGTACAAATATCTCAAGACCACCATCATACTCAGGTACGTCAATATTGACTTTCGCCATTATATTAGTTTTACGTAACTCTTCGTTGGCCGGTTCGAGGAATGAACGCCAAGTATTATCAAAGCCATGGACCAGGTCATTGGCAGCAAAGAAGTCTGTTTCTCCCCAGGCAATTTGCTGCTTACCCAAACGGAACCAAGTACGGTCGCCAACAGGGAAATCAACATAGAGCTCGCGAATTTCATTTTTATCATATAGGTCAGTAATATCACCACGGCCATCTGATTCGTGATAATTATTCGCGCCCATTTTTTCTAAATGCTTAAGAAAGTTGGTTTTAACTTCGCGTACGCCAAGCAGCTTAGCGACGACATAAAAGTTATCCGCTGGTTTCCAGTTCAAATTAATATGAGCAGAACTACGCATCATAGAAAGTTTGCCGCTGTCTTGATAGCCTGGCGTATCCGCCCAATTTTTCATATTCCACGACATTTCTTGTCGTAAATAACCATCATAATTAAATGTATCATCGGCACATACAGGCGCGCTCATCACACCAAGTCCAGCGATAATTACAAACTTATTTAACACTGTATGCTTACGCATACTCCTAGCTATTTGCTTCATGTGTGCTCTCCAGTTTTTATTTTTGCACTTTTTGTTGTTGTCACATCTGAAACCACTTAAACGAAAGCGTGTGATGACTGAACAACCGGCTCCTTCTGGTAGTCACCAAAGATAAATTTAGGTCGAAAGACATAAATAAGAGACGGCATGACGAATAGTGCTGAAAAAGCCGATACGGTCAGCCAAATAGCCATCAGTAAGCCCATTTCTGCCTGAAAGCGTAATGACGATCCCCACCACAGTAGGGTTGCTAAAATTAGAACGGTCGCGGTGACGATGACACCCATACCTGCGGAGTGCAGAGAGATACGCACAGCCTCTTCAGCAGTTTTACCGATAGCGATTTCTTCTTTAATTCGGTCAGCAATATAGAAGGCATAGTCCACACCCAAACCGATACCTAAAGCGGCAACCGGCACAGTGTTGATATTCATACCGATACCTTGCCAAGTCATGAAAGCAAACGTCAGCATGTTAGAAATCAGCACCGGTACCATAAACACCATACCGGCCATCGACGAGCGGTACACCACGGTACAGATCAGCGCTAGGACCAATAAAGCTAATGCGATTGCTTCAATTTGACTGGCGAGAATAATTTCATTCACCGCCGCCATAACTCCGATTAATCCGCCAGCCAGCTGCCATTTCCCTTCACTCAACGGATTATCAGCAATAAACTCTTTGATGCGGGCTACAGCGGTACGAATCGTTTCACCTTGGCGATCACGGAACATTAGTGTTACTGCGCCGTTCGCATACTGATTATCAGTAAAGCGCGACATATCACCGGGCTCCGAGACAGAGTCGAGTATGGCAACCAAGCTGCCATTAATTGCGCTGCTCTCACCTAACTCCAAATAACGCGGATTACCCTCACGCAAACTTACATTCACCTGTGGCAATACATCTGCCAGTGATACTGAGCCACCGACTTCTGGCTGAGCTTCAATAAAGCGCTGAAACTTGTTCATTGCATGTAGCGCTTCGTTGCTCTTTATCAGCCCTTCATTACCGTCCTCACCCAGTACCACAAACATGCGATCGGTGCCTTCGAAACGCTGATTAATCGCACTTGAGTCGACGTTATAGATAGAGTCAGGCCAAAGGATCGGTGATCCAGGATTGGCATCACCGATCTTAAGATTGAGTGCATATAAACCGGCGCCCATTACAGCAATAAAGCTGCCTGCCAACACAACATAACGAGCACGCGATAAAGTCACAGCAGTGGCTAAATCAAGCACCTTTGTCAGGATAGGAATACAGTTTATTGGATGTGCTGTGCCGTGCGGTTTACGGATAAAGGATAGTAATACAGGGGTTAAAATCACCGCACTGACGGTGAGCGTCAACACCCAGACCACAGCTAACACCGTCAGTTTTTGCAGCATAGGGATTGGGCTTAGAGCGACTACTGACATACACGCAGCATCAGCAATTACACCCAACATGCCCGGACGAAATAAGTCTGACAGTGAGACTCGCGCAGCTATTTTTGAAGTATCCGCATTGGCCGGTAAGAGCTTAATCTCATCATCAAAGCGATTAACAATTTGTACTGAATGCGACACTGCTCGAGAGGTAATTAACATCGCCACAACAATAACTAATGGCTCAAAGTTAATATTTAGAAGATTACAAATCCCTAATGCCCAAGCGGCACTCACAACGCCGGCAAGGAATGGCAAAGTAACGCCACGCCAGGTTCTTAAAAACAAGAATAATAAAGCGAGAGTGACAAAGAGTGCTAAAGCGACTAGCTGCATTGTTTCGGGTAAAAAGTGCCCTACCCAGCCATACAGAATAGGATCGCCAACCGCCCTAATATGAACGTTATCGCCTTCAACTTTTTTAATTAAATCACGTATTTGATGAAAAACAGTACTGTAATCGACTTGATCATCATTAAAATCGACAGTAATTAATGTTGCTTGTAAGTCCTTAGATACATATGAGCCATAGACCAGCGGATTACGTAGAACGGCTTGTTTAAGCTCATTCATAGCGTCAGTGGTCGTCGGTAAATCAGGCCACATCAACGGTATACTTTCAATACCAGTAGTTGAAGCGCGAACTTCTTTTAGTTTTTTTGATGCTATGGAAGTAATCTGATACTGGTTAACAGCTGATACTTCTCGCAAACCTAAAGTTACTTCTCTAACTTTTTGTAAGACGGGTATCTGAAAAATATCACCCTCATCAACTTCAAACATGATAGTAACCATATTTGAGCCACCGAAAGTATCTTTAAACTTTTCATGCGTTTTAACATATTCATGCTTTGAAGGAAGCATATCTTCGAAGATAGTTCGCACTTCAATATGTAACGCAAACCAGCCCAACACTAAAGTTAAGATTAATAATAAACTAGCAACCCAGGCGGCACGCCGGATGCAAAATTCTGCTATACGTTCAATCATGGGATATTCTCGCTTGCATTAGGCTAAATATGTTCAGGGACGCAACTGAGACCAGCGCTCGCCGTCCCATGTACCAATGTTTGCACCGACCAACCACAGCGTGTTGCCAACGGGTAATGCACGGACGTGCCAAGATAAGTTGCGCTTATCTAGAATACCGTTCTCCCACTCTCCGCCTTTTCCGACGGCCCAACGTCCTAAAGAACCCGTTACAAACCACTGCTTTTGTTCTGCCAACCACACGACATCAAAAAGGTGGTCAGTCAGTCCTACCTCCATGGCGTTCCAGTTATGCCCGCCATCTTCTGTTTCCAATACAAGTCCTTCTAGACCCACTGCTAGACCATGTAGCTGATCTCGAAAATTAACTGACATCAACGAACTGGCTTGAAGTGAATCAACCTCCTGCCACTCTTCACTCCCCACACGGCCTAACAAAATCCGGCCAAACTCACCGACTAAAATCAGTTGACCATCATCTAGAATCGCGACATCGTTCCACGCAACATCTTCCTCTTCACGGACACGCTGCCACTTTTCTCCAAAATCATAGCTCGCTAAAACAGCGCCCATTTCACCGGTAGCAATAGCAAATCCATCGTTACCCACACGTACACGATTAAGTTTATTAGCAACTTCCGAACGAGGAACATCGACAGCTTGCTGCCAAGTAAGCCCCGCATCACCACTAAAAATAATCACCCCATCATTACCCACAGCAACAGCATGAGTAGAATCCCAAACGGCTATATCTTGTAAAGTTTTACGGGTCGGCGTGTCTAAGCGACTCACCTTTCCATCTTTATTAATAGAAAGAACTTTCCCATAGGAACCACTCACTAAAACAGAGCCGTCTTTTAGCTCAGCAAGACCATAGAATTGATCTCTGCGCTCAAGAGCTGATGGAATAATAGTGCTACCCACTGATTGTGGTTTTATAAAAATAGCAGCGCAAAGTAATGCGGCAATTATGGCCCAAGGCATCAGAGCCATAATTACATTCACTAGTTTTCTTAAAAACCTAAGAGGCAATTTTCGTTGAGCATGTTGTTCACTAGTCATAATATTCGACATAATAATTACCCACATTTAAATACTTTTCACAAAGCAAGATTAATATTTATCTAATTAATAATTTAATTAAAATAAATCACTTACTTATATCGCCACTTAAATTTTTAAGTTTGACGATAAGAATTAATTTCTGTTTGGATAATTACATTGTATAAATTTGATTTTTTTCATAATTATTCTTTTTATAATTGATTTTTGGATTGATTCTTATTATCGCCAATAAAAATGACTGATCAGTCAAATTCAAATTGGATAACAGACAACTACTAAACTATAGGTATTGCTTACTATCGGACTATCCGCCAAGAGCTACCACTTACCGAACAGCGCAGATGATTGATCAATGTCAATAGAGCCGTAATTTTCCTGTAAAAAATTGTGCTTATGCTGGCGAGGAGTTGTAGCAGGACGAACGATGGATAATGAACAGACCAAGCAGATTTGTTTGGTCTAAGCATAAGAAAACGGCCGCGGTAGATCGCGGCCGTTGCAGTTAAGCGCGTGTTATCAGGTGCGCTGTCTGAGTAAATCTAAAGCAACATCAACGATCATGTCTTCTTGGCCACCCACCATGCGGCGGCGGCCCAGTTCCACCAGAATATCCATGGCTTTTAAACCATATTTTTCTGCTGCAACTTCAGCATGACGCAAGAAGCTTGAATAAACACCGGCATAGCCTAAGGCCAAGGTTTCACGATCAACACGCACTGGACGATCCTGTAAAGGTCGCACTAAATCATCAGCCGCATCCATCAAGCGATACAGATCAGTGCCGTGATTCCAGCCGAGACGTTCAGCCGCCGCAATAAATACTTCCAGTGGCGCATTACCAGCGCCTGCCCCCATGCCGGCTAAACTCGCATCAATACGATCACAGCCTTCTTCCACGGCAACAATAGAGTTCGCCACACCAAGACTTAGATTATGATGCGCATGCATACCTGTTTGCGTTTCCGGCTTTAAGGTCGCTTTAAAGGCGCGCATACGATCACGAATATCGTTCATATTCATTGCCCCGCCAGAGTCAGCCATATATACACAGCCCGCACCATATGATTCCATAAGCTGCGCTTGTTCAGCCAGTTGTTGCGGCGAAACCATATGGCTCATCATTAAAAAGCCAACAGTATCCATGCCTAAATCACGTGCAAATTCAATATGCTGTTTAGAAACATCTGCTTCTGTACAGTGCGTGGCAATACGCACTGAGCGCGCACCGGCATTATAGGCATCTTTCAGATCGTGCACTGAGCCAATACCGGGGATTAGCAGTACTGTAATCTTGGCTTTTTCGATAACATCCGCCGCGGCCTCAATCCACTCTAAGTCAGTGTGTGCACCGAAACCATAGTTAAAGCTTGAACCCTGCAGACCATCACCATGGGTGACTTCGATCGCATCAACATTCGCCTTATCCAAAGCACTAGCAATATCTTGCACGTTCTTTATTGAATACTGATGACGCACAGCATGACTACCATCGCGCAATGTTACATCAGAGATATAGAGCTTTTTATCTGCAATACTCATCTTCTTAAGCCTCTTCACTTAACATTTTTTCAGCCATACGCTCGGCAGTCGCCATGCCAGCAGAAGTCATGATGTCTAGATTACCGGCATACTCAGGCAGGTAGTGCGCCGCGCCTTCAACTTCTAAATAAATAGAGGTTTTCAAGCCTGAAAACTTACCGTGGCCAGGAATATTTAATGGCTGGTCTTCTGGGATCACATCAAACTGGACAGTTTGCTTGAGTCTATAACCGGGCACATAGGCATTAACCGCTTTTTCCATTTCTAAAATAGAGGCTTCAACTGCACTTTGATCAGCTGCTTCAGACAGCACAAAAACCGTGTCGCGCATAATCAACGGCGGCTCTGCAGGGTTCATAATAATGATCGCCTTGCCTTTTGCAGCCTTACCAATCACTTCAATTGCCTTACTGGTGGTTTCAGTAAACTCATCAATATTGGCACGGGTACCAGGTCCTGCTGACTTTGAAGAAATTGAGGCAACAATTTCCGCATAATGCACCTTAGCAACGCGTGACACAGCAGCAACCATAGGTATTGTTGCTTGGCCGCCACAGGTCACCATATTGACGTTTAACTCATCAATGTGTTCTTCGCCATTGATCACAGGTATACAGTACGGACCAATCGCCGCAGGCGTCAGATCAATCAGACGAATATTGGGTTTGATTGAACGTAACAACTTGTCATTTTCTATATGCGCGGAGGCTGATGTTGCATCAAAAACAAATTCAATATCCTTGAACACATCCATCCTAGTGAGTCCTACAACACCTTCATGTGTTGTAGCGACACCTAAACGAGTAGCACGAGCTAAGCCATCCGACTTAGGATCAATACCAACCATCGCACCCATTTCTAAGTGCTTACCATGCCGCATGATCTTGATCATAAGATCAGTGCCAATATTGCCCGAGCCAATAATAGCTACCTTGATTTTTTTCATATTAAAATGCTCTTAGAGTTGGGCTGATCAATCACTCAGCTGAAAAATTTACTGCCACTTGGCCAATGCCTTCAATTATTGCTTCAAAGCGATCACCTGCGCTGACCTCGACCATAGGGCCAAGTGCTCCAGTTAAAATGATATCTCCGGCTTTTAAGGGTTCGCCTAAACGCGCCATGGTTTGTGCTAACCAGGCTGCTGCATTGAGGGGATGACCTAAACATTCCGCACCACTACCACTAGAAACATGATCACCATTGCGCGTCATACTCATGACAGCCTTACGCATGTCCGTTGCTTCCAAGCGAATCGCAGGCCCACCTAAGACAAAACAACCACTCGACGCATTATCTGCAACAGTATCGACAAAACCTATATTCCAGTTTGCAATCCTCGATCCCACAATTTCTAACGCCGGTAATACCCAGCCCGTAGCGCCAAGCACCTCAGCAAAAGTGGTATCGATATTGGGCAAATCCTTATCAAGAATAAGAGCAATTTCTGCTTCTACTTTTGGCTGCAACACCGAAGAAAACGCAACAGTCTGATTATCGCCGTGGCACATATCTGCAAACAGAGTACCGAAGTCCGGTTGATCAACACCGAGCTGTACTTGTACCTTAGGATTGGTTAAACCGATCTTGCGCCCAACGACACGACGACCGCTCGCAACTGCGTGAGCGACATTGAGACGCTGAATAGCATAAGCAGCCTCATCGTCATCTTCACCGATCTCCTCGCGCAAAGGAGAAATTGCTACTCTGCTTGCTTCTGCTTCACGCAGCTTCGCAGCCCATTGTTCTATTTGTTTTTGGGTCACACTCATATATACCTCTGAGCTTGATAAACCTTTGAACTGAGTCAAAAGTTTATTTTTTATAAGTCGACCCAATGCTAGAAGTACACACACCCAGCAGCGCTCCATTGCGTTACTCAATTATCCCGCAAGCGCTTATATTTGATATAGATCAAGAGTTCATCAAAGTCATTAGCTAAGTCAAATACAGAGTATAAATATACAAATAAAATACTTTAATTAATTTTTAGATAATCCAACACCAAAGTATTAAATCGATCCGCATATTCCCACTGTACCCAATGCCCACAGTTATTAAAAATATGTAACTCGCTGTTCGGAATATTAGCGAGCAAACGTAAACCTAAATCCATTGGTACGAAACGGTCGTTACGCCCCCAAATTATTAACGTTGGCGCACTGATACTACTTAAACAGTCAGTTACATCAGGAAACTGGCGCGGATTGAGTTCTAAACTTTTAATAAAGTTTTTTAAGTGTTCTTGATTAATTAAAATATTTTCTAATCGACCGACAATAAGCTCTGGCGTTAAATCCTTAGGATCGTAAACAAAAACATCCATCATTTTTTGTACATTTTCCTGACTTGGGTGACGATAAACGCTCTGCAGTAACTTAATACCTTCTGTTGGCATGGGCACAAAAGGACTTGCTCCTCCTGTTCCACCACCCATTAAGATAATTCGATTGGCTGCTTGTGGATACGCTAACGCAAATGCTACTGCGCTATGGCCGCCCATAGAGTTACCAATGAGGTGCACTCGGGTTATATTTAACTTATCTAAAAGTCCTTTTAGAACTCTGGAATTAAGTTTAGAGCGCGATTCAGTACAAATAATACTATCGCTTTTACCCCATCCTGGGCAGTCCATCAATATCACCCGATAGCCACTCGTGACTAAGGGTTCAATATTACGATTAAAGTTAGACCAACCACTGGCACCAGGACCCGAGCCGTGCAACATAACCACAACGTCATCGCTCTCACCACAATCATGGTAGTGAATATTTAGATTAACGCCTTTATCTTCAACGTTGGCAAAGCAACTTGTATTATTATCATTATATTTATACACAGTATTCTCTTACTCTAATTAACACTTAGATAAAGGATAAGCACTTAAAGAGCCAAAACCTGCTATCCACTCTGGAATGGGCCGATAATATTTATCAGTCGTCTGGTAAGAACCAAAACTTGATAATGCTGCAAATGCGGCAACCCAGGTTTTTATCTCGTGAGTGGACTTACCAGCCCGATCTGATAACTCTTGATTGATAACACTATCTAATATTTGCAGATCTCCCTTCTCCAACACCGAGAGAAAGTATTGATCCCATCCAGGATTTAACGGATGTAATGAACTTTGATCTTGGCTAAATATTTTTGCCGCATTGATAACTCTTTGCGTGCGGGCCTCACGCTCATCCGCAGGCAAGTGTCGACCGCTACCTTTTAACCTGTCAGCCATCAAGCCATCAACTTTTGCTAGCTCCGGTACCGGTGGTTGATGTGAAAGTCCACCCGATCCTAAGAACAGTACCCGTTTATCCAGCAAACTGGCCCATTGCCCAATAGCTTCACCCAGTAAACGCGCGCGCTGAAAGCTCGGTAATGGCGTCGCTACCGAGTTTATAAAGACTGGAATCACTGGGATTTTTTGTAAACCACCAATTAAAAACTCCAAAGGCTGGGTGGCGCCATGATCAAGTTGCATACGATATGACACAGCGCTATCGATACCACGCTCTAGAACAGCGGTAGCACATGACTCAGCCAAAGCTTGCGGCACTAATAATGGCCCCGCTAGCGTGCCAAAATCGCCGATCGCATGCGCTACTGTGCCAATACAAAACGATGGCATCACGTCGTAGAAAAAACCATTGTAGTGATCGGGGGCAAACAGAATAATTAAATCAGGCGCAAAAGCAGCAATGCGCTGACGTGCGTCGCTAATCACTGTATTGACCTCTTCAAGTACGCTTTGCTCAGGATCCACATGCCCAAATAAAGGCGAGTGAGACATGCAATGCAGATACGCTTTCATCTTTAAATACTCGCGTGGCTATTCAATTTTTTATAAGAATTATTGCTTGAGAATAAGTCACACAATGAGAAAAGACGTACCAATGACTGGCGTAGCTATCCATCTAGCGCATTTAAATAAAGTCTAGAGAGAAATTATTTTCACTAAAAAAAAGCGTTATTCGACGTACTTATAGTCACTTAGCAGTGTCATTAATTAAGTACAAGCACGCCTGTTGCAGATATACAGCGATATATTCCGCACTAGCAATTGGCAAGTGTGGCACTTCTGCTAAGCACGGTGCTGGCATATGCAGCCGTAAAGTCGCGAGGTTTTCGGTGAGACGCGCGCAGTTCGGGTCCACCACATTAGCCACCCAACCGGCCAGCTCCAGTCCATCATTGAGAATGGCTTGCGCACTTAACAGGGCATGGTTAATGCAACCTAGTTTAACGCCGACCACCAAGACGACCGGCAGCTGCAGAGCGATCGCAAGATCTGATAAAAACTCAGTCGCAGAAATGGGTACACGCCAACCACCGGCACCTTCAATCAAGGTGAAATCGGCTTGCTCCTGCAGGATCACCTGCGCAGCACGGTATAAATCGCTTACACTGAGTTCAACATCGGCTTCCTCTGCAGCAATATGCGGAGCAATCGCTGGAGCAAAGGCATAGGGATTAACCTCAGAATAGGGCAGCTGCACTGTACTTTGCGCGATTAATGCCAAAGCATCACTATTACGCAAGCCTTCCGCCGTCATCTCTGAACCGGACGCTATCGGTTTCATCGCTAAGGTGCTGCGCTGTTGCTGTTTGGCTGCATATAACAAGCCGGCAGCAATACTGGTTTTACCGGCATCAGTATCAGTACCGGTAATAAAATAAGCTTGCGCCATAGTTAATTCTCTTTGCGTAATACGCCATAGATAACCTGCCAAGTAGCCGGCAAGCCTTGAGTCTGGCGATAGCCTTCATAAGTATCTAATAAGCGTTGAAAACCTTGCCGGCTGACTAAGCCTTGCGCCCGTCCAGCTTGCAGATGATCCGCGCCTAAATGCTTCAGTTCATGGGTTAGATCACGCACTTTGGCGTAATGGTAGGTATGCGTATGGCAATGCAGATCCAGCACCGGTAAACCACTACTGAGGGTTAAGTCTTGATACTGGCTCAGCGCTCTGAATTGATTGACGTGTGAGGCGTTATCCACCGCTTGCCAACTGTTGCGCAACTCAATCAGCGAGCCGTCCGCCAGACTGCTAAATAACAACACGCCACCGGGTTTGAGCACCCGTTTTATTTCACTCAGCACACTGGAAAAATCGCTACACCATTGCAAAGCAAGACTACTAAACACCAGATCTTGGCTATTATCTTGCAACGGTAACTGCTCAGCATCCGCACAGATATAGCTGAGTGTCGGGCAACGTTTACGGGCAACATTTAACATGCCCTCAGCCAGGTCTAGGCCAAGACCCTGTGCGTTCGGCCAACGTTGTTGTAACTGCTCGCAGAAATGTCCTGTGCCACAGCCGATATCCAGCCACTGCGATACGGGGACCTGGGCCTGTTGCCGAGGTAACAGGCTTAATAACCGTGCTCCGACCGCGCGTTGAAATTCGGCAACGCTGTCATAGGTTGCTGCAGCCCTTGAAAAGGCCGCTGCCACCTGTTGCTTGCATTGCGGTGCAGCAGGGCGCTCAAGCATGCTGGCCACTTATGATAAAAGAAACGATACGTTGCGCCAGCAACTGTGGTTGATCAAATACACTGGCATGACTCTGTCCCAATAACTCAACGGTTGCGTACGGATTTAGATCAGCCAAGCTCGCGCTAGCAGCGGGCGGTAACAACGCATCAGCGTCCGCCAATAAATGCAACTGCGGACCGGCAAAGGCGCTAATAGCGGCACGATTATCGAGCTCAGCCAGCAGATCTAAACCCGCTAAAGCACCGGCTGAGTCAGCCAACAGAGCCATCTCTAGCAACTGCCGTGAGAGTTGCCGTGGTTGCTTTGCACCTTGACTACAGAGCAGCGTAAAGCGTTGTAACCCAGCAGCAAAATCAGTACGACACAGCTCGTGAAACGCGCTGAAAGTAGCCTCAGTCATCGCCATTGGCCACGTATCACGTGCGACAAAGCAGGCATTACTGGCATAACTGATCAAGCCAGCGCAGCCTGATTGGCGCTGTGCCGCCAAAGCGGTGGCTAACATACCGCCCAGCGACCAGCCCAGCAGCCAGCAGTCATTCGGCAATTGTTGATCCAATTGCTCGATCACCGCCGCCGCCTCTTTACCGCTCATATCCGGCAGCGCTTGAATCTGTACGGTAAAGTCCGGCAGTGCTGCATATAGCTCTTCAGCCAACGCCTGCAACGGCACTACACCTAAGCCCCAGCCCGGGAGCAAGACAATCTGCTTACTCATCATCTGCCTCCAATTGACAGGCAGCCAAGCCATCGAGTAATTGCTGCACCTGCTCTGCGCTATGCCCTGCAGTTAGGGTAATCCGTAAACGTGCACTACCAGCAGGCACGGTCGGCGGACGAATCGCTCCGACGAGAATCCCCTGCTCTCGCAACTGCGCCGCTACCGCCATCGCGTGAGCGCTGTCACCAATAATAATCGGCTGAATTGGCGTGGGACTGTCCATTAAGTTCAAGCCTAAGGCCTGCGCGCCCTGACGAAACTGCGCAATCAACTGCTGCAGGTGCTCACGACGCCACTGCTCGTTTTGCAGCAACTCTAGGCTGGCCAGCGTCGCGCATGCGACAGCCGGCGGGGAACTGGTGGTGTAAATATACGGCCGAGCAAATTGGATCAAAGTTTCAATTAATTCTGCACTACCCGCCACAAAAGCTCCGGAGGTGCCAAAAGATTTGCCTAAGGTGCCGACCAATACCGGCACATCCTCTGCACTCAAGCCATAGTGCTCAAGCAAACCACCACCTGTTGCGCCCAACACGCCAAAACCATGGGCATCGTCTACCATTAGCCATGCATCATGGGCTTTGGCCTGCGCCGCCAACTCAGGTAGCGGCGCAAGATCACCATCCATACTAAACACGCCATCAGTGACCAGCAGAATATTGCCCTGGGCACGCTGCAAGCGCTGCTTCAAACTATTTAGATCATTATGTAAATAACGACTAAAACGCGCGCCCGATAACAGCCCGCCATCCAATAAAGAGGCATGGTTTAACCGATCATGCAATACGCTATCGCCTTGGCCAACCAATGCGGTAATCACCGCCAAATTGGCCATATAACCGCTGCTCATTAACAGCACGCGCTCACGGCCAGTAAACGTAGCTAAGGCCAGCTCAAGTTGATGATGGGGTTCGCTATGGCCTAGCACTAAATGCGACGCACCACCACCTACACCCCAACGCGCAGCGCCTTGTTGCATAGCCTCCACGACTGCAGGGTGATTGGCTAAACCTAGGTAATCATTGGATGAAAAAGCCAAATAGTCTTTGCCATCCATCTGTACCACAGGCCCCTGTGGGCTTTGCAGTAATGGCCGTTGACGGTAAAGATTATCGGCCTGCCGGGCAGCCAAGCGTGCAGCAAGATCAAAGCTCATGACAATCCAAAATAAAGAGAGTGGGTAGTGGCCACAGTAATGAGCGGCAAGCTGTTAAGCCTGCACGCCCAAGCAGTCATTTAATGGGTGGCAGCATCGTAAAACAGCTTAGAATCACGCTGCTCAATAATCGCGTGTTCAATCGCCGCCTGATGCACCTCATCAGCATATTCTTCACGGGCTTCTGGTTTGATGCCGAGACGGGCAAATAACTGCATGTCCTTATCTGCTTGTGGATTGGCGGTGGTCAGAAGTTTTTCACCGTAGAAAATCGAGTTGGCCCCGGCTAAAAACGCCAGTGATTGCATCTGCTCGTTCATTTGCTCACGGCCTGCGGACAAACGCACATGGGATTTAGGCATCATAATCCGCGCTACGGCGAGCATACGGATAAAATCAAATGGATCGACATCTTCCGCATTTTCCAACGGCGTGCCTGCAACTTTAACCAGCATATTGATCGGCACACTTTCTGGGTGCTCTGGCAAATTAGCCAATTGAATCAATAAGCCGGCACGGTCAGCAATGGACTCGCCCATACCCAAAATACCACCCGAACAGATTTTCATCCCAGCATCGCGCACATAACTGAGGGTCTGTAAGCGTTCCGCATAGGTACGTGTGGTAATAATATTGCCGTAAAACTCAGGCGAGGTATCGAGGTTATGGTTGTAATAATCCAAACCGGCATCCGCCAAAGCCTTAGTTTGTGCTTCATCCAGCTTACCGAGAGTCATGCAGGTTTCCATGCCCATGGCCTTAACGCCCTTAACCATTTCCAAGACATAGGGCAGGTCTTTAGCCGAGGGATGCTTCCACGCTGCGCCCATGCAAAAGCGCGTTGAGCCAATGTCTTTGGCGCGCTTGGCTTCTTCTAAAACCTTCTGCACCTCCATCAGCTTTTCTTTATCCAGCCCAGTGTTGTAGTGCCCAGACTGCGGACAATATTTGCAGTCTTCTGGACACGCACCGGTTTTAATCGACAGCAAGGTCGAAACCTGCACACGATTGGCATTAAAATGCCTACGGTGTACGGTTTGCGCATGGAAAATCAGGTCGTTAAAAGGCTGTTGTAATAAAGCAGTGACTTCGGCAAGTGTCCAGTCGTGGCGGGTCACAGCGTTAGGGCTGGTGTTCATGGATTATCCTTTTTATCGGCCGTTAACTTTTTATTAGCAGTTAAGCGGCGGGCTGCTAAACTTCAGGCATGCAGGATGCATTAGCAATAATATTCAAGGAGACGCCATGAGTTGTCAACCAGATCTTCTTTCTAAGGTTTACCATTGGCTAAAAAACAAACAACCCTGTTTGCTCTGTGATGCGCCAAGCCAGCGGTTAATTGCTCTATGCGACGACTGTGAAGCGGAACTCCCTTGGCTCGAGTGGCGCTGCTCACAATGTGCACTACCGATGCCCAATCATCAGGCGCTTTGCGCTGATTGCACACATAATCCGCCATTATTTAGCAAAGTTATTACTCCACTGCAGTTTAGCTTTCCAGTCGATACCCTCATCAGCCGCTTTAAGTATCAAGAAAACTGGCCTTACGGACAACTACTCAGCACCTTACTGGTGCAGTATTTAGAGTATTACTTTGATGAGGGCGGGCAGCGGCCTGATCTCATATTAGCGGTGCCACTCGCTCAACGTCGGCAACGTCAGCGTGGTTATAACCAAGCACAAATGATCTGTGATTGCTTATCGAAAGCGCTACGTTTGGAGAATCCGCGACAGCTCTTATTACGTACGCGCGAGACCATCAGCCAACAAGGTCTGAATGCTAAGGCTCGGCGCGACAATCTACATAATGCGTTTGCTCTAAGTGAGCCAGAGCAGGTGAAAAATAAACATATTGTTTTGGTCGATGATGTACTGACCACAGGGACCACATGCTCAATCATCAGCAGTCTATTACTGAAGCATGGCGCTGCACGGGTTGAGGTCTATTGTTTAGCTCGAACCGGTAAGCCACACACCGTAGAGCTGTAGCAGGTCATGACAACACCACCTACCAGCTCTACGCTTAAGCGCAACGACTCAGTAACCACACTCCGCGGCGTCTTCTTCACAGCGCTGCGCATACTGTTGCGCCATCACGGCACAGACCATCAATTGGATCTGATGAAAGACCATTAACGGTAAAATTGCTGGCCCTATCGCCCCGCCGGCAAATAACACCGAAGCCATCGGAATGCCGGTGGCCATACTTTTTTTCGAGCCACAAAACACGATAGTGATTTCATCTTCTTTATTAAACTTAAAGCGCCGCGCGAGCCAAGTGGTACTGAACAAGACAACAGCCAAGATGACGCAACAAATCACCCCGAGCATGATTAATGATGATGGCGGTACCGCACGCCACAAACCACCTATCACCGCTGCGCTAAAGGCAGTGTAGACCACCAATAAAATCGAGCTTTGGTCAACACTCTTCAACCAGCGGGCATTACGATCAATCCAGCTACCAATCCAGCGGCGCATATAGTGACCTAAGAGGAAAGGCAGCAACAATTGCAGACTGATTTTAATCACCGCTTCCAGCATACCCGTGGTGCCTGCATCGGCATCGAGCATCATCTTCACCAGCAACGGAGTGACTAAGATACCGACCAAACTGGACGCAGAAGCAGCGCAGACCGCCGCAGGGATATTGCCGCGTGCCATTGAGGTAAAGGCAATCGCAGACTGTACCGTGCCGGGTAAAGCGGCTAAATACAGCATACCCACCCACAGTTCATCGCCTAACACAGGTCGAATCAGCGGTTGCAGGGATAACATCAACAGCGGAAACAAAATAAAAGTGCAGGCAAACACCAACAGGTGTAAACGCCAATGCATCACCCCAGCAATAATGGCGTGGCGTGACAGCTTGGCACCATGCAAAAAGAACAACAAGGCAATGGCAAAATTAGTCAACCATTGGAAAATGGTCGCCCCCACACCATGCGCAGGAATAAAGGTTGCCGCCAGCACCACGGCAATTAAAATCAGAGTGAAATTATCAAACAAAATACGTAGGCGGAACATAATAAATCATACCATTCAATCAATATGGTGCGACTCTACTGGATATGAAATAATCCGGCTAACGCCAGTCAGCCAAAGAGTATCGGTTAACGGACATGCAAACAGCGCTTGAACAACATCTTCGCGACTTAAAGCACTTGCCACGTCCGCTCTATGGACAGACTGAAGCACTGCCCAACAAGGTCTTAGGTTATCGTCACAGCCA
Source organism: Denitrificimonas caeni (assembly GCF_905120345.1). Lineage (GTDB taxonomy): Bacteria > Pseudomonadota > Gammaproteobacteria > Pseudomonadales > Pseudomonadaceae > Denitrificimonas > Denitrificimonas caeni_A. Next base: position 117,984 of record NZ_CAJHOA010000007.1, read on the forward strand.
TCCTTGGGTGCAGTTTTCCTATGCGATCAGTGGCGTGTTAGAGGTGCTTACTGCACAGGGCCGCTTTATTGCACCACCGCAACGTGCAGTATGGATTCCAGCCGGCGTTAAGCATCGCGTACAATGTTCAGCACACACGCAAATCCGTAGTTTATATATCGATATTCACGTTTTACATGACTCGCCCAGCAGCTGCCAAGTGGTTGAAGTCAGCCCACTGCTAAAAGAACTGATTCGTGCTTTTGGTGAGTTACCGGTTGAATACGATGAGCAGAGTGCCGAAGGGCGTCTAGCCGATGTACTTTTAGACCAGCTGACCCATGCCCCAGATAGGGGTCTGATGTTGCCATTGCCTGCAGATAAGCGTTTACAGAAAATTGCCACGCAGTTGCAAAAACACCCAGAGGCGACAGATACGTTAAAGCAATGGGCACAACGCTTACAGGTTTCGGAGAAGACCTTAAGTCGATTATTTATTCAGCAAACAGGGTTGACCTTTCGCCTCTGGCGGCAACGTCTGCGCTTGCTCAGTGCATTACCTTTGTTAGAACAGAAGCAAGCAGTCACCGAAGTGGCTTTGACTTGTGGCTACGAATCCACCTCAGCTTTTATTGCGGCATTTGGCGAACATTTTGGTAGTACACCAGGTGAGTTTTTTAAACGCTGAGCGACGTTTTTCGCGCCTTGTCCAGGGTGCTTAGCCAGGGTTGTTATATTCTCGATGCAGCAGCCCGCATCAATCTTTCCAGGCTCGCACAGGCCGACTGTTTCGCGCTAGACTCAGAGCTTATTCGATACATTAGGGAGACGCTGCAATGCTGAACTTCGTTGTCATCTCAGGCTCTGGCCGCCCACAAAGTGAGTCTGCACGGGTCGGCGAATACATTCGTCAACGCTTGATTGATTTGCAACTGAGCGACGACAGCAATTGCTCACTCATCGATTTAGGCACCAGCCCTTTACCCTTATGGCCAGAGCGCAACGATGGCTTGTGGCATGACTATGCGACACGTTTACAAGCGGCTAACGCCCTCATTGTCATTACTCCAGAATGGCATGGGATGGCGAGTCCTGCGTTAAAAAACCTGTTCATTCTCGCCAGTAAAGAAGAGCTGGCGCATAAACCGGCCTTACTGGTTGGGGTTTCATCCGGCCTAGGTGGCTCGTACCCCATCAGCGAACTGCGCAGCTCAAGCTTTAAAAACAACCGTCTGTGCTATATCCCAGAACAGCTTATCGTGCGCCACGTCAACTCGATGCTGCATCCAGACCCAGTGATCGACGATAATGACCGACGTTTAAGACCACGCATTGACTATGCTCTAGGTGTCCTCGGTCACTACGCCACAGCGCTGCGCACAGTACAGGCAGCGGTCGATATGAGTAACTCCGAGTTTGCTAACGGTATGTAGAGGTGTCGCTCAGCCGTTCAAGCGCAAGCGAACCGCTGAGCGTCGGCACCGTGACAACTAATTCCAAAACGGCAGCGACGTAATGGTTGATAAAATCGTCGCATTGAGAATATCAACAAAAAACGCGCCCACCATCGGCACGATTAAAAATGCTTTATGCGAAGCACCAAAACGATCAGTCACCGCCTGCATATTGGCCACTGCAGTAGGCGTCGCGCCCATACCAAAACCACAAAAACCACCAGCCAACACCGCGGCATCGTAGTCTTTACCCATCACTCGAAACACGACAAAAATTGCAAACAACACCAATAACAAGGCCTGTACACTGAGAATAATAACCAACGGCACAGCTAAATCTTTAATCACCCACAGCTCTAAACTGAGCAATGCCATGGCTAAAAACAGTGATAAAGAAACATTACCAAAGACATCAACGCAGCGATCAAAAATACTCACTTTAAAAACACTAGAGAGCACATTGCGCACCACGACACCCGAGGCCAGCGCCCAGACGAAGGTGGGAATAACAAAGTTCGACTCACTGAAGTGTTCCGCCATAAAGCTGGACAAATACGAGGCGCTGGCTAAGCACACGGCAAATAGCGCCAAAGTCTCAATGGCACTGTCGGCGGTGATTAAGCGTTTATGCTGCGGCTGTTCAAAGGTTACTCGTGGCCCTTCATCAGTACCTTCAGTCGGTGCCTGCACTTTTTTCATTAAGCGCCGCGCCACTGGCCCGCCAATCAAGCCACCACAGACCAAGCCAAAGGTGGCACAGGCCATCCCTAAAGCAACCGCACCTTGGATAGCAAAGTCTTTTTCAAAAATTTGTCCCCAACCAGCAGCAGTACCGTGGCCACCGACTAACGTCACCGAACCTGTAATCAAACCGGTCAAAGGCTTTAAACCCAACATCGTCGCTAAGCTGATACCGACGATATTTTGCACAAGAATAAAACCGGCCACCACTGCAGTAAATAAAATCAAAGGTACGCCGCCGGCTTTAAGTCGGCCAAAATCAGCACTTAAACCAATTGAGGCGAAGAACATCAACATAAAACCATCTTGCAGGCCTTTTTCGATTTGAATCGAAAAACCATTAAACTGATGTAATGCCAAGACCAATAACGCAGCAATCAGACCACCAACCACCGGTTCAGGAATATTAAAGTCATTTAATACGCGTACACGCTTAACCAAAACACGACCGACCAAGAGCACTACGGTGGCGGCAATTAAGGTGTAATAACTGTTTAAAATTACGGTAAAACCATCACTCATAAAAACTCCGCACTGATCATTCAACTGCTATATCGGCTAACCATGACAACGTTAACAACCTCTCAAACAACAAGACTGCATGGCGCGGGGTATAGCAAAACGGTGCACAGCTTAAGTGGCAAAGTCCTTAGTGGGAACCTTTTAACCGATTTAGATAAAAATATTTGTGGTGCTTACAGCGCGATAAACACCGACAACAACGCTGAGCGAGTCGCTTGCCTATCACTAAGCGCAGAACAACGAGTCTATTATTGGCTCTCTTGAGCAGCAAGGGGCTCAACAAACCAAGCTAATATTTCATCCCATAACGGCTGCGCCACAGGCCGAAAGTAGCCCATATGACCAATCGCACCAAAATTTAAATTAAACGCTTGCGGATCAATATCACGGGTAATCAACTGAGCATTGCTGTAATAATCCATAAAAGCATCACGCGAGACCGGTAGTGCCCACAAATCATCCAGTGCTACGGCAGCAGTAATCGGCGTGCGCACTTGTGCATACTGCTGCTTTTTTGCTTCAGCCACTAAAGGATCATCAAAGAAATAGTGCGGCATACCACACCAACGCTTCCACTGGCGATATACAGCGAGCGGCATATCTTCGCCCATACCGAGCATTTTCCAGGGCAAATAGCCTTTCCACGCGACCAGAGCAGGGAACAGCAGATTCCACATAAACTGAACTTTTAAGCGCTCAGTCAACGGCATCCAGCCATGCCAGCCGGCGCCCGTGCCTAAGGTATAGCAGCGACTGACTTTGTCATGATTAGGCAACAGACCCAGCGCGTGACCGCCATAAGAGTGGCCGACTAGAAATAACGGCAGATCATCACGATGCATAAACTCGACAGCCGCCGCCAGATCCAGTTGCCCCCAATCTTCAAAGTTCATTTGAAAGCCTTTCAGCTGTGTTGGTGCCGATTGACCAACGCCGCGATAATCCAAGGTCAGCACGTTAAAACCTTGCTCACGAGCATACTCGGCAAAGCGGCGATAAAACTGCTGGCCAACACCGGTTGCACCCGCAATCAGCAGCTGTCCTTTAACCTTGTCTGTGGTCGCATATAAATAGGCGCTCAGTGGGTAGCCGTCGGCGGCGTGTAAAGTCAGTGCTTGCGTAGCGTTGTCAGCCTGACGCATAAAAACTCCTGGTTTTATTATTCAGCAAGCAGTTGATGGCCGCATCACGATCAGCAAAGTCAGCCAAGGTGCGGTGAGTAAGCGGTTTTCTGCGTGACAGTCTCAGCCGCTAAGCAGTCTGCCGCTTGCGCCTGCTCCAGCAAGATGTGCAGCGCCGTATCAACGTTTAACACGCTCACTTAACTGCGTCCTGTACAAGCCGTTTTTTTACCCAAATGTGCCACAAAGTTACAAGGTTTATGGGTCGCATCCAACTGATCAGCTAAAATACCCTGCCATGCCGTGCGGCACGCATTGGTCGAGCCAGGCATGCAGCAAATCAACGTGTGATTAGACAAGCCCGCCAGCGCTCTCGATTGAATTGTCGAGGTAGCTATTTCGGTGTAAGAAAGCTGCCGGAACAACTCACCAAAGCCTTCGACATGCTGATCAAACAAGCAGCCCACGGCCTCTGGCGTGCTATCGCGATCGGTAAAGCCAGTACCACCGGTGATCAAAACCACCTGAGTAGTGTCACTGGCAATCCAGTTCGCCACCTGTGCGCGGATTTGATATAGGTTATCCTTCAGAATCACTCGTTCAACCACGGTATGACCGGCATTGGTGAGTTGTTCGAACAAGTAGTGTCCTGATGTATCAGTTTCTGTTGTGCGTGTATCACTGACGGTTAGGACAGCAACATTCAAGGATACAAATTGACTGCTAACGTGGCTCATACGATGACCTATCTGGAAAAATTTAGGCCAAGATATAGCACAAAAAACCTCAAAAAATGAGTTATGTCTGTCCAACTACCCCTTATTTTCCAACTGCTGGAAAAGCTCGGCGGGAAATCCGGTCACTACCAACTCAACCCCAGCACACAGAGCTGCTAATAGCTTATTTTGGAGAACAACGATCATCCTAACCGTACAATTTCTAGCCCGTTACCGTGAAGCATTAAACTGCGAAGCTGAGCACAAAAAAGCGCTCTCCACTGAAAGAAAGCGCCTTTCCTGCAGACTAGAGCTATCAGTAAGCCCAGACGATCACCAGCAGTAAAACCCAAGCCAACAAGGCAGCTGCAATGATGGTGTAGGTTGCCGACATGTTCGCCATCTCATTACCACTCTCACCGCTCAAAGCCTTACAGCCTCGATACACTAGAGCAGTAGAGACCACCAGCGCCAGCGCCACCACCAGCACATTAAACAACAGTACCGGCACCAATAACGCCAACGCGGACAGCCATAACGGCAAGGGCGCAATAGCCGCTACAAGATAAGCATCATGGTAGCTAACATTTAGCTTATGCCCTTCTAAGACAGAATGAATTAACCATCCCATCACAAAGAAAGTCAGTAGCTCTGCTAAAAACAGCGTGGTAGTAATAAAGCGCCAGTCTTTATCGGCAAAGCCAGGCAGAAAACTATCGTCATAGTGCGTCCCCGCATAGTACATAAGCACTGGAGGTATAAAGGATAAAGGCACCACCAATAACCAAGCGAGAAAAGGAATCGATAGGTTTTTTTGCTGCAATTGCGACCAACTTCTTATAGAAAAAGGCAGTCCCAAAATCAATGACATATTCATGATGACCTCCAGATATATCACGCCATGATGTATCTGTTATAATCCAATCCCTCAGCGCTTACAAGTGAAGTTTAAAAACTGCAGGGACAATACAATGAGTCAACTGAGCAAGCAGAATTTCCAAGACCTTTCAGATTTTCGTTTTCGCTTAAGAGCCTTTCAAAAGCACAGTGAAGATATTTGCAAAAGCCAAGGCATTACCGGACTGCAATACCTACTCTTACTACATTTGAAAGGTTTTGCTCATCGAGAATGGGCAACAATAAGTGAATTATCGACGAGGTTGCAGTCACGACATCACGCTACGGTAATGCTGATTGACCGTTGCTGCGAGCTTGGCTTAGTGAAACGATGTGAGTCGCTGAAAGATAAGCGCTGCATCGAAATACATTTACTCGCGAAGGGAGATGCTCTCGTTGAAGCCATCGCTTGGCTCCATCGCCCTGAACTCAATCACTTACAACAAGACTTCCCTGTCTCGCCTTAAAAGCCTTAATAGGCTGGCACACTGATCTAGCCTGAGCGTCTAGCGTTTACAATGGGCAGCCGACAATCACACTCGACGCTTTAAAGATCGCCGTCACTACACTGCCCTCGGTTAACTCTAAGTTCTCGGCACTGCCATTGGTAATCATCACTGCCAAACTACTATCACCAACAGTGACGACCACTTCAGTATTCACGGCGCCTGTTTGCACTCGTGCAACGCTGCCGGTGAATTGGTTACGCGCAGAAAAGCGCACGTCTGCAGCATCGCTGACCAAAATAATAGATGAAGCCTTGATCAATGCAAAGACTTCGCTGCCAACTTTTAGACCCAACTCTTGGGTACTTTCACAGGTGACGGTAGCAACAATTGTGTGTCCGCCGCTGATGGCAATTTCCACGGCATCATTGGTTGCGCCAACTTGGATGGATTTTACGGTGCCAAAGAACTGGTTACGCGCGCTCGTTTTCATCGATAGCCTCTTCAAAATAAATAAATCATCAATAATGTTACCGGTATCTTGGCTCAGTTCTGCAAGAAAACGTTGATGCACCTGCTCAATACGCTGAAAGTTGCTAATTAATTGCTGACCGCGCTCAGTGAGGGTGGTCGAGCCACCGCCTTTGCCGCCAGTGGTGCGATGCAATAAAGGTTCGCCGGCGAGATTATTCATATGATTCACAGCATCCCACGCCGCTTTATAGCTCATTTTCATCGACTTAGCGGCTTGCGAAATCGAGCCCAGTTCAGCAATTTTCGACAGTAAATGGATACGCCCGTGACCGCCCATGCTCTCATCGCCTGCGGTAATCCAGATTTGTCCCTGCAGTCCAAACTCTGTGCTATCAACCATAATCTCTCGCCCCTTTTAAACAATCTTCGACTGCTTGCATAGATCAACCGTTGCATCAATCAGCTCAGCAAGAGCACAGCATAGCGATGTTTCCTCAATAGCTAAATCTTTAGCACGCTCCATTTGCTTTCCATTTAAATTATTGTGCAGGCGGTGTCCAGCTGATAAAGGCCCAACGCATCGGCTCGCCGCCCTGTTGGGCATACTCAGGATCACGCTGATACCAAGCACTAATTTTTTCTTCGTCGTCGTGGCTCAGTTCGCCAAAACTCCAACGCACCTTATCAATCAACTCCTCTAAACTGCTACCTCCAGCTAAGCGGCTGGCTGACTCAATATAATCCAGGTTTGGATAAATATTACGCTGATAGAGCATGTTGATAATATAGATGTGGTCGGGGAAACTGCGGTCTTCACGGCCGAGTAGCTCAGCAATTTCTCGACTGACAAAGCGTCCGCCAACCAACTGCGTCATATAAACTTTTTTACGCGCGTGTTGGTTGAGCTTATCCAGAGCAGCATCCATATCAGCGACGATACTGGCGCGCGAGACCACGGCAATATCACATACGGGCACTTCACTCCAGTCATCCTCCCATGAGGCTAAAATCGGCTGAACATTATTAACCTGTAGCTGCGCGGCATTTTCCAGCATGGCATCGAGCATGCCCTGACTGTAATCCAAACCGTAAACCTGTTTAACCTTCTCTGCTAAGGCCAAACCAATGGTGCCAGGACCGCAACCAATATCCAGCACAGTATCCTCGCCAGAGAACTGCATACGACTGACAAACTCTGTGCGGTAGCTGCTATCGAGCACTTTAGTGCGCATTTCGGCCGCTTTCGCATCCCACTCACTGGCCGGTTTAAATACGCGACCGCTGCGGGCTAAATGCTCACGGTACAGCTGGCCAAAATCAATCGCTTTAATCATTTCACTAAATCTCTTTTTAATTGCGCATAGACATGTTCAATGCTGACGTTATACAACCAAGCTAAATTCTCGGCGTGCCCCACCTGCGCCACTGTGCCAATTTTTTCAATGCGGCCGTGTTTAAAGAGCGCTAAACGATCCGCGACTTGCAAAGCATGCTCGGGCTGATGAGTGCACAGCAATACGCTCAAACCTTGTGCACGTAAACGTTGGATTTGCTCAAGCACTAAAATCTGGTTAGCAAAGTCGAGACTGGCGGTTGGCTCATCTAGCACCAACACTTTGGGTTGCTGTAATAGCGCACGAGCAATCAAGGTGAGTTGCCGCTCGCCGCCACTGATATGCGGATAAGTACAGGCCGCCAAGTGCGCAATGCCAAGCTCGGTTAAAATGTGCAGCGCCAACTGCTGATCACTTTGACTGGGTTGCGCAAATAAACTCAAATGTGCGGCGCGCCCCATCAGCACCATCTCTAGCACAGTAAAGGCGAACTGACCCTCTTGTGCTTGCGGCACATACCCTACCTGCTGAGCGATCGTACGACGACAGTGTTGCTTTAAAGGTTGCCCATGTAAAAAAACCTGCCCCGCTAATGGCGCTAATAAGCCCAGCAAGGTTTTGAACAAGGTTGATTTACCACTGCCATTGGGGCCCAGTAAAGCCAAAATCTCATTGCCATAGAGACTGACATCAATCCGCTCGCCGACAACTTTTTTGCCGTAGCCAATACTCAAATCCTGCGCACTTAATAAAGCCTTCATGTGCGACCACCACGCGCTAATAAGTAGATAAAAAACGGCGCACCGACTAAGGCGGTTAAAATACCCAGCGGCAATTCAATACTTGCGATGTTGCGCGCCAGCGTATCAGTCAATAACAAAAAAGTGGCGCCCAACAGCAGCGCCACCGGCAATAAGCGTGAAAAATGCGGGCCGACTAATAAGCGTGCAACATGCGGAATTACTAAGCCGACCCAGCCAATAATGCCGGTAAACGAGACTGCACTGGCAGTCATCAAGGTCGCAGCAATAATTAATAATAGGCGTGTACGCGTTAGATTAACCCCCAGTGCGGCTGCTTCATCATCACTTAAACTGAGCAAATTGATGCGCCAACGCAACAACACTAACGGCGTTAAACCAAGCAGCATCAAGGGGGCGCTGTAGGCTAAATCTGCTAGGCTAACGCTGTGCAAACCACCGAGCAGCCAAAAGGTGATGGTGGGTAATTGTGTATAAGGATCAGCTAGAATTTTTAATAAAGAAATCCCTGCACCCAGTAACGCACCTAAAGCAATCCCCGCCAGCACCAACACTAAGACTGGATCATGCCGACGCACCAACGAGGCCAAGGCATAGACGGCCGCTACAGCAAACAAGCCGCCGACAAAAGCAAACAGCTGCACCAGCAGCATCGGTAAATTGAAGAAAATGGCGCAAATCGCGCCCAAGCCTGCACCGGCTGAAACACCGAGAATATCCGGCGATACCAAAGGATTACGAAACATACCTTGGTAGGCTGCACCAGCCACCGCCAAGCTCGCGCCCACTAAAATAGCGGCCAGTATTCTAGGTAAACGTAACTGCCAAATCACCGTATCAGCGCTACCTTGCAATGGCTCACCACTGATACGTGCGACGAGCACCTGCCATAATTCAGCAAGACTTAACGGAAACTTACCGATTAACAAGCTCAAAACAATTGCCGCCAGCAACGCCGCCACCAACATCAGCATAACTTTCACATAGGCAGGTAACGAGCGATTAACATCGATGCTAGCAGGTTGAGGCATGATTAAACCTTACAGAGAAAGGGCTGTGCTGACGCTTGATACAGCACGATTATACAGCGCGAGGCTAATCTAATACCTGAGTTGGCTCAAGCGCTGACAAAAGACGCGCCGAGCTATTTGGACTGCGATAAAACAGACTGAAAAACTCAGCAACTTCTTGTTTTAATTGTGGCCCGTCTAAGCGCCCTTCTAATAAGGCCATCAGCCATAACACGCCCAACAGACGATTCACTCCAGGAGGGCCATCAAGCCAACCAAAGGGTAGTTTCGGTGCACAGTACACACGTCCTGTTTGCACTGCACTCAAGCTTTGCCATGCTGATGCAGTCGTTGCCAATTCGACGAACTCTGGGTCTTGAGTCAGTAGATAATCGGGTTGCCAGTTCAACAACTGTTCAAGAGAAACTTGACCAATACCCGTATGACCGCTTTGTTTCGCCACATTTTCACAGCCCAGCAGCTCCAGCACTTCACTATGAATGGAGCCAGCTAAACCCGTTTCTAAGCCGTCATAACTGCGCGCAAAATACAGCTTAGGTGGCTTTTGCGCGTGTTTATCAGCAAAGCGTAGCGCCCGCGCCAGCAGCTGTTCGCTATACAGTGCCAGCTCTTCGGCACGCTGACGGGCACCCAATAGAGCACCTGCTTGGCGTAACTGTTGCGGAGTATGGGCGAGCAACCCTTCGATTTGCACAGTAGCGATGCCGGTTTGTTGCGTCAGCCGTTGTGCCGCGGAACGCTGGGTGGCACCGGCATTGCCCAGATCAACAATCACATCCGGTGCCAGCAGCAATAAGCTTTCTAAGGAGACCGTGCTACCACGCCCCGCTAGACGGCCGACAAAAGGTAAATGTTGTTGCTCTGGATGGATAAACGCTAAGTTAGCTGGCGCTAAATGCATTGGCCAGCCCAGCAGTTTTTCCGGCACCAACACATATAAAAATACTGCGGCAGGAGGGCCAGCGGCAAACACACGCTCAATAGCGGCAGGCGCAGGTAACGTACCGTTATGTTCCAGCAGGGTTTTAGCGACAACGCGCGCCAGCGGCGTCAGTAAAAAAGCGCCAGCCACCAGACCTTGTAGTAGCTCACGACGTTTCATAAGCGCTCCGGCTTAATGCTAGCCAGCCACTGTTCAATCGCACTGCTCTGTAACGGCAAGGTTTGAGCCAGTCCCGCCGAAAACGCATGCCATCCTTCGAGGTATTTCTCACTGACTAGGGTTAACACCGGAATGCCCGCACTGATCAATTGTGAAAACTCTTGGCTTAAGCCACGGCCTTGGGTTTCACCGTAACCAAAGCGATTAATAAAAACCAAATCAGGTTGCTCATGCAACGCTTGGCGCAACACTTTACCGGCTTCAGCTAAACCGCCCATATCTAAATTACAGCCTCGTGAATCGCGACCTAAATTCTGGGAAATCACAAAAGTTTCGCCTGAATTTAGGTCGCGCAACTCCATCGGCAACAACCCATTAGGGTCTTTACCCTGCTGCGTCACTAACCCGCGTACACGCCAGCCTTGTTGCTGACACTCAGCCAAGACAGTAGCGAGTAAAGCATCACCATCGCCATCGCCGGAGTGGACTATTGCTGCTACGGGTAACTGCATAGGACTGCCTCTTGGTTAACTCAGATTAAAAACTATAGTTCGCGCCAGCAAACCACGTACGGCCCGGCATTGGATAGCCATCAGAGTACTCATAGTTTTTATTATTGATGTTGCGTATGCCTGCCTCAACGCTTAAGCCGTCTTGGATCGTATAGGTCGACTTAAAGCCGGCCACAGCGAAACCAGATAAGGTTGGATAGCTGTCAGGGGTGCCTTTAGCTTCACGGTAGCCAATGGTACGACCTTTTTCAGCATCCAGATTAACCTGTAATTCCAGACGCTCGATCGGCAACCAACTGGCATGCGCAAACAGCTTATGAGTGGGCGTATCGGTCAATTTAACCGAACTGTCACTTAAATTATCACGCTTCAGATAAGTGTATGCCCCACCTAAACGCCATTGTTCGCCAAAGCTTTGCTCAAGTGACAACTCAATTCCGCGATGCCGAGTTTTGCCAATATTTTGTGCTTGCTCGCAGGCATCTTTGCCTTTTTTACCGCAGGTCAACACATGAGTGGTCGCTGTTTGTATCTCATCGCGAATGCCACTGTAAAACACAGTTGCTTCACCGTATGCATCTTGCCAAGGCGTACCACGCAATCCAAGCTCAGCATGGCGTGCTACTTCTGGTTTTAAATCAGGATTGGGCAAAGCACGACCCAAACGCGCTGAATAGCGATCTTTTAAAGTTGGCAGACGGGTTTTCTTGGCGATGCTCGCGAACACTTCCACCTTATCATTCAGATCATGAATGATTTCTAGCAAGCCATTGGTGGCGCGTGTTGTACCTTTATCGTACAAATAAACTTTACGTGCTTCCCGCTCTTCATGACTCGCACCAATACGCACACGCCAAGTGTCAGCCACAGTAATCATGTCTTCCAAAGCAATCGACTGAGTGACATCACGGTACTTTTTCAGTCCATCATTATGACGATCATCTTTGTGATGTATGGCTAAATGCAGTTCATGTTGATCAATTGCGGTATTGACCCACTCTATCGCAGCACCATAGGTTTTATCGTCGTAAGGACTGTGTTCATCGCGGATTTTATAGTGACTGTCACTGTACATATCCAGCGCATTTTCATACTTATCTTGATAAGCACGCAACTTAATGGTGTTGTTGTCATCCAGAGCCGTGCTGCTTAAGAAGTAAATACTCTCTTTATCCCAGGTCGGCCATTGCCAGTAGCGTAAACTCTCATTGGTGTTTTTGCCGACATAGACAGGATTACCCTTCTCGCCTTCTTGCTTGGTATAACCCAAAGCATATTCATCGCTATCATTGGGCGTGAAACCCAGCTTGAACGAGCCTTTCTGATCAGTGCGGTAAGCGTTATCACGGCGCTGACGGGTATCGGTCGGTGTTGCTTTACCATCATCAAAACCTCGACCTAATTTAAAACTATCCGCTTCAAGATATGACAAACCGGCTTGTAAATACCACAAGCCTTGGTTAGTGCCAACGTTGGCAGCAACCAAACGCTCGCTACCAGTGGCAATGCCAACGCGCACGTTACCTTCCAGCTCTTTACTCGGTTTACGTGTGACTAAGTTAATCGCACCACCCATAATATTAGGGCCATACAATAATGAGGCAGCACCTTTCGCGACACGGATCTCAGACAGATCAAAGGTAGTGAAGCGTGCTAAGTCGACGTTACCATCGTAGGGCACATACTGCGGGATACCATCAATAAACACTGGCACTTGGCGCGAATCAAAACCACGCACGCTGACAGTTTGCTCATTACGCGGGCCACCTTCGCGCAAGCTAACGCCGGGCAGCATATTCACTGCTTGACCAACATTGTCGCGATTAAAACGTTGTAGAACCTCGCTACTGATCACTTTTTCAGTGGCGGTCTTTTGATCATAAGAGGCCCCAGTAACAATCACGTTGCCGAGATTAAAAACGTTATCAGCCGCTTGCGCCAACCCTATCCCACTGAGTAATGGCGCGCCGATCAGCGCACATTTGACTGCCAGCGCTAACGCGCTTTTAGTATTCCCTCGATGCATATAAGCCCCCAAACAGCGTTATATAAATTAAGATACAACGATACTTGAAATCCTTATGTAAATGAATCAACTTTAACGAAGTACCTCTTTAGGGATAATTTCTACAATTTATCCACAGCATCGGGGAGATAGCGGAAAAAACAGTTTAAAGCCTATCAAAACACGCACAAAATCCTGCTCGGTTTACCAAGACATATGACAATCGTGACTCAAGCAGCTACGCCAGATCCTGCGTACAGCATGACAGAGTCATTACGCTGCAAGCGTCATACTTAATTCAGCTCGTTCTCCACCACCCAAACGGCGGCCTCGGTGCGCGAGCGCATACCCAACTTATTCAATAGACGTTTAACATGCACTTTCACGGTGCCCTCGGCGATATCCAAATGACGCGCAATCATCTTATTGCTATGTCCTTTAGCAATAAGCTTTAACACATCTTTCTCACGTTTGGTTAGCATTGATGGGTGTGCTTGAGTACTGCTTGAGCGACCGCGAATGGCTTGTGCAAGCACCTGAGTTAACTCAGAGCTTAAGGCCAGTTTGCCTTGCGCAGCCAAACGAATTTGCTCAATCAACTCTTCAGGTTCCATGTCTTTTAATAGATAACCGTCGGCACCTTCGCGTAAAGCTTCTAATACATTTTCATGGTCATCAGAGACACTAAAAATCACAATCCGCGCGTCTACTCCAGCATTGCGTAACGCTCGAATCGTTTCAATGCCATCCATACCCGGCATATTCAGATCGAGTAAAATCAAATCCAGCTCATGCTTCAGCGCCAACTCTACTGCTTCTTGTCCTGAACCCGCTTGAGCAACCGGTAATAGGTCATCTTCCATGGAGAGCAAATCACTCAAGCCTCGGCGCAACATCGGGTGATCATCAACCAACATGATCCGTGTGCTATGACTGTGCAAATTATTCAAAATCAATCTCCCGCGCTAACTGACTGCGTTTATATTGCGGCAAAAACTGTACATGCACACGTGTACCCGGCTGCAAAACACCAATATGTATCTTTCCAGACAGACTGTGTGCACGCTCGGTTAGAATGTTCAGCCCGTAGTGACCGGTAGGGCTGCTCGTAGTATTGATACCGATACCATCATCATCAATGCAAATATGAATGAGTCCTGTGGCATCTTGGTGCAACGACAACGTGCATTGACTGGCATGGGCATGTTTAACCACATTGCTTAATGCTTCTCGAATAATCTGTAAACAATGAATTTCTTCATTTGGCGTTAATGGGCAATGTTCTAAAGCGTAGCTAAGCTTTATCTCTACACCTGAATGCCCACCAAACTCTTGCACTGTCGCTTGTACCGCTGCAGACAAGCCGGGCGTGTCGAGTTTTATCCGGAACGTCACCAGTAATTCGCGTAACTGCCGGTAAGCCGTACTTAAACCTGTTTGGATTTCCGTCAAAGTCAGATTGATGTCTTCCTTAGAAAAATCAGCAGCCATTTGCTTTTTGAGTCGAACCAATTGAATTTTCTGATAAGACAACGCTTGCGCGAGCGAGTCATGCAGTTCCCTAGCAATCACCGCACGCTCTTCCATTAAGGCCATCCGTGCTTGATTTTGCCCCATTTGCTTTAGACTCAAAGAGGCCGAAAACAGTTCTGCAAGGGCATTCATCAACAACGTTTGCCATTCCTGCATTTGCATATCAACCGGCACTTCCACACGCAAATCACCTAAGCTCTCGCGCTCCGTACAGAGCGCAAAACTGACCACGCGAGCACCGCTGGGAATAACGCCTTTATTGATAAACACTGGACATTGCGCGCAATTGGGTAGTGTGCAATAAGAAGGAACGTGCTGTTGTTTAGAAGTAAATGCACTGTGTGCTTCATGCTTAGGATTGTCTAAGGAAGAGGTCAAGCATAATGACACCGCTCCCAGACCTAAAGTCTGTTCAATCGGCTCAAGTAAATCTGCCAAAACAGGCAAAGGATCAGCGCTGGTTTTATACAAGCTGCGAGCGCTGTTAAACAATAACGCTAAAGAGCGGTTACTGCGCTGTAACTGCGCAGTTTTTTCATCCACCTTGTTCTCAAGGTTCTCATACAAATCAGATAGCTCACTGCTCATTTGATTGAGTGTTTCAGCCAACACCCCCAACTCATTTTGCGCAATAAACTTAACTCGACCTTCAAAGGAGCCTCGACCAATATTTTTAGCCAGCTCAACCAACCCTTGTAGCGGCATCAATAACGAGTTGTGCACGCCTAAAATCACGATAAAACCAATCAACACCGTGACAAATAAGGCACTGACCTGCAGCGCTCGAATAACAGATAACTTACGTTCTGTCTCAGCCTGTAAGGCACCGACAAAGCCATCTAAAAGATCAACAAAGATTGGCACTTCTAAGCGGAATGCACGCTTTTGTGGAGGTACTTGCTGTAATAAAGGCAGCATCAATTGACGCCATTGGCGCTCAGCCTGAGCATATTTTTGAAAGCGTATCGCTTGCGTATTTTTGCCAATCGCAGCCCTTAACGAATGAGTTTCTAAGGTGTCTTCGAACTCAGTAATATACTCAGATAAATCCTGTCCCCCAGCCTCACTGGTTAATAACGCCAAACGGTAAGCTTGCATACGCAAACTACCGGCTTTATTCAACGCTTCCGCATCGCCACGAATTGAGTCCGACAAGCCCATGCCAGCTAACATGCTGAGCAACATCACTGCGACAATTAAGGTAAACGCCAATAATGTGCGCACCGCCAGTGAGTGATGTAAACGGACAAGAGGAAACTCAGTCATCAATGTAAATCGTCCTATGAATCTGCCGAACGGGCAGTGTCTATACGAATTATTGAGCAGTAGGCGACCTCAGACTAGCCTCATACCTCTTTATATCCAAGTGTTGCTATTTTCTAAAATAACATCGTATTTAAAACACAAACCACTGATATTAAAGAAATTAATAAAGATTTATCGAGTATCTAAAAGTAGGTATATAGCTCATATAGGGCACATCTTGCCCAGCACAATACTGACCTAAATCAATTGAATTAGAGCAGCGTTCTCCTAGAGTTCAGCCCAGAACAGAGTTGTCCTTTTTGCAACACGTGTGTCTGGGAGCATCATATCATGAGCAACAATATCGAAAAGTGGGACGTGGAAGACCCCGAGTTCTGGGAGTCGACTGGTAAAAAAATCGCCAACCGCAACCTTTGGTTATCGATTCCAAACTTACTGCTTGGCTTCGCTATCTGGCTGATGTGGGGAATTATTACCGTTCAGATGCTCAACTTAGGCTTTCCTTTTACCCCAGTTGAGTTGTTCACTTTAACTGCTATTTCTGGTTTGGCAGGTGCAACTTTTCGTATTCCCGCCTCATTTATGATCCGCATTGCCGGCGGACGTAACACCATTGTGCTCACCACTATTTTGTTGATGATCCCAGCCTTTGGCACTGGGATGGCCTTACAAGACACCAACACACCGTTATGGGTGTTTCAGCTGTTGGCACTGCTCTCGGGGATTGGTGGCGGTAAATTTGCCTGCTCAATGAGCAACATCAGCGGTTTTTTCCCGAAAAGCCAGCAGGGCTTAGCATTGGGCTTAAACGCTGGTTTAGGTAACTTCGGTGTGACCACCATGCAAATCGTCATTCCTTTAGTAATGACCATGGGGATCTTTGGTGCGTTGGGTGGTGGCTCGATGGAGCTGATGAAGGACAGCGGCACGCTGATTGGTCGTATCCCTGCAGGCTCCGACACTTGGATTCAAAATGCTGGTTGGATTTGGTTGGTGTTCCTGATTCCGTTGATTGGCGTGAGCTGGTTCGGCATGAACAACTTACTGCCCATTACGCCAGAGCCCGGCTCAGTGCTCGGTGCGTTCAGTAAGGTGTTCGGTTTATACGGCATTAGCTTTATCACTTCAGTGATTGGTCTTTATCTCTACTTACCCAAGCCAATGGGTTTGGGCGTATTGAATATGTGGTTGGCCATGCCGCTGATCATGTTGAGCACGCTAGGCTTGCTACGCCTGATTCCCGGCAGTATCAAACCCAATATTAAACGTCAGTTTGCGATCTTTACGGATAAACACACCTGGTCCATGAGTGTGCTTTACATTCTGACCTTTGGCTCGTTTATCGGCTTCTCAATGGCCTTGCCCTTATCGATCACGGTGATCTTTGGCTACATGAACGAAGTGGCCGCTGACGGCACCATCAGCCGCGTGGTCAATCCCAATGCACCGAGCGCTCTAACTTATGCTTGGATTGGACCTTTCCTTGGCGCGCTGACCCGTCCGATTGGCGGCTGGATTTCAGACAAAGTTGGTGGCTCTTTAGTTACGCAAATTATCACTCTGATCATGGTTGTCGCCTCTGTTGCCTTGGGTTACATCCTGCAACTGGCCTACAGCTCAGTACAGCCTGAAAGCTTTTTTTTCGCCTTTATTAGCTTGTTCTTAATTCTCTTTGCCGCCTCTGGCATTGGTAACGGTTCAACTTTCCGCACCATTGGGGTGATTTATAACCGCGAACAAGCCGGACCGGTTTTAGGCTGGACTTCAGCGATTGCCGCCTACGGCTCCTTTGTGGCACCGGTCGTCATCGGTGAACAAATTAAAGCGGGCACACCAGAAGTTGCGATGTATGGCTTTGCGGTGTTTTACGCGCTGTGTTTAGTCCTCAACTGGTGGTTCTACCTACGTAAAGATGCCTACGTGAAGAATCCTTAAACAGCGTGCTTATGTGAATATTGGGAGTTTCTGATGAACATCATGATTGCTTACGACAATTCAACAAACGCTAAACATGCTTTGGAAAAAACCTTGCAGATGTTTGCTGCGCTAAAACCAAAAATCACCTTGGTGGGCGTGGTTGAAGATGTATTGGGATCCAGTGGCGTCAATGAAGATCGCTATCTGGAGTACAAATATGATTTTTCCGAAGGCGTCCGTGAAGCCGCACAAACCTTAAACGAGCTGGGTATCAGCACGGAAGTCATGATTGCTGAAGGTGATCCGCGAAAAATGATTTTGCAGGCCGTAAAGAACAAGCAGCCTGACCTGTTAGTCCTTGCTCGACACAGTGAAAAAGCCGACAGCAACATCATTGGTAAAACTTTGGATGCGTGGGTTGAGGAATTTAACTTCATGACCTTTGGCGATGTCAGTTCGTTCCTGACGCGACGCGCACCCTGCCCAGTATTGATTCAATCATGTCAATAAACACGCAATGGATGACGGAGCGTTAACATGAAAGTGTCTGATTTATTCCACTACAAAAGACCAGAGATCAAAGCCCTGCATTTGACGTGGATTGCGTTTTATATCTGCTTCTTTGTTTGGTTCAATATGGCGCCACTGGCGACCAGCATGCTGAAAAGCGTGGGTTGGTTGAGCAGTGATGATTTGCGTCTGTTTGCTATTGCCAACGTGGCGCTGACCATTCCGGCGCGCATCCTCGTCGGCATGGGCTTGGATAAATGGGGTCCACGCCGCGTCTTCTCCATACTGATGGTCAGCATGGCAATTCCAGCGATCACCTTTGCCTTTGGTGAAACACGGACACAACTGCTGGTCTCGCGCTTGGTACTCAGCTCAATTGGCGCCAGCTTTGTGGTGGGCATTCATATGACCGCCATGTGGTTTAAGCCACGTGATATTGGCTTTGCCGAAGGTTTTTACGCGGGCTGGGGTAACTTTGGTTCTGCCGCCGCAGCCATGACTCTACCCATGATTGCTTTGAACGTCTTCGGTGGTGATGATGGCTGGCGCTACGCCATTGCGTCAACCGCAATTCTGATGGCCATGTATGGTGTCTATTACTGGTTTGCAATCACCGATGGTCCCGTCGGCTCAGTGCATCATAAGCCGCGTAAAGTTAGCGCGATGGAAGTCAGTACATGGGCCGATATGATCAAACTGATCCTTTGGACCATCCCGATGGTCGGTATTTTATCAGTACTGGTCTGGCGCATTGAAAAAATGGGCTACCTCGACGCGCAATGGGCGTGGGTCTGCCATGCGGTGATTGCCTTCATCGTCATCTACCAAATTATCCAGATATTCAAGGTCAATTTACCCATTTTGCGTAAAGGTGTGCCTGAGGATGACAAGTATCACTTCAACTCAGTCGCTGCTCTGAACTCCACCTACTTTGCCAACTTTGGCGCAGAGCTGGCGGTGGTATCAATGCTGCCGATGTTCTTTGAAATGACCTGGGGGCTAACACCTACCACCGCGGGCATGATCGCCGCCTCGTTTGCCTTTGTAAACTTAATTGCCCGCCCCATTGGTGGGCTGGTGTCTGACCGCTTTGGTAACCGCCGTTTCGTGATGCTGGCGTACATGATTGGTATCGCTATCGGCTTTGCCTTAATGGGCTTAATGGGTGGCACTTGGCCGTTATTCGTGGCCGTCGCAGTCACCATTTTATGCTCAGTATTTGTACAAGGCGCAGAAGGCGCAACGTTCGGCATTATTCCTTCCATCAAGCGCCGTATCACTGGACAAATCTCAGGTATGGCAGGCGCCTACGGTAACGTCGGAGCTGTGTTCTATCTGACCCTGTACACCTTTGTAACACCCTCACAATTCTTCTTCATTATCGCTGCCGGCGCACTACTGAGCTTTATCGTCTGCTTTTTCTGGCTGAAAGAGCCCGAGGGCGCCTTTGCCGAAGAATACATTGTTTCATCAGTAGATCTTGCGCTCGCAGCTGACCAGCAGGCAGGTAAGTAATGACGCTCTTTTTCTACAGACATATGCGTGCAATCAGCTGCCAAGCTTCACTGCACAGCAGCTTTTCAAGAGGATAAAAACTATGAGTCGCATCTTAGACCAACTGCATTTTTTAAAAAGAAAACAAGGTGAATTTGCTGACGGCCATGGCGAAACCCGGAAAGAATCCCGTGAATGGGAAGACGGTTATCGCGCGCGCTGGCAGTATGACAAGATCGTTCGTTCCACGCATGGGGTGAACTGCACGGGTTCATGCTCATGGAAGATCTATGTCAAAAATGGGCTCATCACTTGGGAAACCCAACAGACTGACTATCCGCGTACCCGCCCTGACCTACCTAACCATGAGCCTCGCGGCTGTCCACGTGGTGCTAGTTATAGTTGGTACATCTACAGTGCGAACCGGGTCAAATACCCGAAAGTGCGTAAATCCTTACTGAAGCTGTGGCGCGACGCGCGTAAATCTTTAGCACCTGTCGATGCGTGGCAGAGCATTGTTGAAGACCCCGTCAAAGCCAAATCGTACAAAAGCAAACGTGGTTTAGGTGGTTTTATTCGTTCCAACTGGGATGAAGTCAATGAAATCATCGCGGCGGCTAACGTGTACACCACCAAGGCTTACGGTCCTGACCGCGTGGTAGGTTTCTCACCGATTCCGGCAATGTCGATGATCAGCTACGCAGCGGGTTCACGTTACCTATCCCTGATGGGTGGTGTGTGCTTAAGTTTCTATGACTGGTACTGTGACTTGCCACCGGCCTCACCGATGGTGTGGGGTGAGCAAACTGACGTGCCTGAGTCGGCTGACTGGTACAACTCCAACTACATTATTGCTTGGGGCTCTAACGTGCCACAAACACGTACCCCAGATGCACACTTCTTTACCGAAGTGCGTTACAAAGGCACGAAAACAGTTGCAATTACGCCTGACTACGCTGAAGTCGCTAAGCTGACTGACTTATGGCTCAACCCAAAACAAGGTACTGATGCCGCCTTAGCACAAGCATTTTGTCATGTGATTTTCAAAGAGTTTCACCTTGAAAAACCCAGTGCGTACTTTACCGATTATGTCCGTCGCTACTCTGACTTCCCGATGCTGGTGATGCTCGAAGACTTCGAAACAGGCTTTAAGCCCACCCGCTTCTTACGTGCGTCTGATTTGGCTGGCAATCTTGGTCAAGAAAACAATCCTGAGTGGAAAACCATTGCGCTGGATAGCCTTTCTAATCAACTCGTCTCACCACTAGGTTCGATCGGTTACCGTTGGAATGAGAAGGGCAAATGGAACATTGAAGCCCGTGAAGGCACCGATGGTAAAGATGTTGAACTACAGTTGTCCTTGATCGATGAAGGCAATGCGGTAGAAGTTGCATTCCCTTACTTTGGCGGCGATTTACACGATCACTTCCAGCACGTTGAAGGCGAAGGCGTACAATTCCGCCGGGTTCCTAGCCGTGAGATCACTTTAGCTGATGGCACTACAGCGCGTGTTGCTACGGTCTTTGATATCAGCGCCGCCGGTTTAGCAGTTGATCGTGGCTTGGGTGGCGGCAACGTAGCCAGCAGCTACGATCAAGCGGATATTCCAGGCACTCCAGCTTGGCAAGAAGCGATTACCGGCGTGAGCCGTGAGAAAGTGATTCAAGTCGCCCGTGAGTTTGCTGACAACGCCGATAAAACCAAAGGTAAATCCATGATTATCGTGGGTGCCGGTATGAACCACTGGTACCACATGGACATGAACTACCGTGGTCTGATCAATATGCTGATCATGTGTGGTTGTGTCGGTAAAAGTGGTGGGGGTTGGGCACACTACGTTGGCCAAGAAAAGCTGCGCCCACAAACCGGCTGGTTGCCTGTAGCCTTTGGTTTGGATTGGAGCCGTCCACCACGTCATATGAACGGTACCAGCTTCTTCTACAACCACAGCTCGCAATGGCGCCATGAAACCATGGACATGCACGAGATTCTTTCGCCCATGGCGGATCGATCTAAGTTCCCTAAACATGCCTTAGATTACAACATCCAAGCCGAGCGTGGCGGTTGGTTACCGAGTGCTCCACAGCTCAATCGCAACCCGCTAGACGTGTGCCGTGAAGCCAAAGCGGCCGGTATGGATCCAAAAGACTACGTGGTTAAATCCCTCGAAGATGGCTCATTGCGTTTTGCTTGTGAGCAACCGGATAATCCAGATAACTTCCCGCGCAACATGTTTATTTGGCGCTCGAACCTACTTGGCTCATCCGGTAAAGGGCATGAATACATGCTCAAATACTTGCTGGGCACCCCTAAACACGGGGTGATGAACGAAGACACTGGCAGCATTGACTACAAGCCCACTGAAGTGGAGTGGGCTGAAGAAGCAGCGATTGGCAAGGTTGACTTGGTGACCACGCTAGACTTCCGCATGTCCTCGACTTGCGTGTACTCCGATATCGTTTTACCAACGGCAACTTGGTACGAAAAAGACGATATGAATACCTCGGATATGCACCCATTCATTCACCCGCTATCAGCGGCGATTGATCCCGCCTGGGAATCCAGAACTGACTGGGATATTTTCAAAGGCATCGCAAAGAAATTCTCTGAGCTGACAGAAGGTCATCTCGGCGTTGAAAACGATATCGTCACCATTCCAACACAGCACGACAGTCCAGGTGAGTTGGCGCAGCCCTACGGCGGTACCGACTGGAAAACCTCTGGCGAGCCATTAGTACCGGGTAAAAATGCCCCCAACATGGTCGTGGTTGAGCGCGATTTCCCCAACACTTACAAAAAGTTCACCTCTCTGGGCCCATTACTCAACACCCAAGGTAACGGCGGTAAAGGTATCAGCTGGAACACCGATGCCGAGGTCGAGTTCTTAGGCCAACTCAATCATCAAGTGCTGGAGGAAGGCATCAGTAAAGGTCGTCCACAGATTGATTCAGCGATTGATGCCTGTGAAGTGGTGCTCTCACTGGCGCCGGAAACCAACGGTCATGTAGCGGTAAAAGCTTGGGCGGCACTCTCAGAGTTCACCGGTCGTGATCACTCGCACTTAGCCGTCGGTAAGGAACACGAGTCGATTCGCTTTAAAGACATTCAAGCGCAACCACGCAAAATCATCTCCAGTCCAACTTGGTCGGGCCTTGAAGATGAGCATGTCAGTTATAACGCCTGTTACACCAACGTGCACGAGATGATCCCATGGCGCACCATCACTGGTCGTCAGCAGTTCTATCAAGATCACCCGTGGATGCAGGCCTTTGGCGAACAACTGATGAGCTACCGTCCACCGATTAACACTCGCACCATTGATCAGGTGAAAGGTAAGCGCGTCAACGGTAACACCGAGATCGTCTTGAACTGGATTACTCCGCACCAGAAATGGGGCATTCACAGTACCTATTCCGACAACCTACTGATGCTGACTTTAAGCCGCGGCGGCCCAATTATTTGGCTGTCAGAAACAGATGCACGCAAAGCCGGTATCGAAGATAACGATTGGGTCGAATGCTTTAACGCCAACGGCG
Organism: Denitrificimonas caeni; assembly: GCF_905120345.1. Taxonomy (GTDB): domain Bacteria; phylum Pseudomonadota; class Gammaproteobacteria; order Pseudomonadales; family Pseudomonadaceae; genus Denitrificimonas; species Denitrificimonas caeni_A. The sequence continues at coordinate 141,335 of NZ_CAJHOA010000007.1, forward strand.
CCCTCACCGCGCGTGCAGTGGTTAGCCAACGGGTTAAAGAAGGCATGGTGATGATGTACCACGCCCAGGAACGTATCGTGAACGTCCCCGGTTCTGAAACCACCAAGACGCGCGGTGGCCACCACAACTCGGTCACTCGTGTGGTGCTAAAACCCACTCACATGATTGGTTCTTACGCGCAACAATCCTACGGCTTCAACTACTACGGCACTGTAGGTTGTAACCGTGATGAATTTGTTGTGGTACGGAAAATGAGCAAAGTCGATTGGCTCGATGGCTCAGATACCGATGCTCTTCCACAGCCATTACCACAAGATCTTTAAGGAGAACGCCATGAAGATTCGCTCACAAGTTGCCATGGTGCTGAACCTCGACAAGTGCATTGGATGCCACACCTGTTCAGTCACCTGTAAAAACGTTTGGACCAGCCGTGAAGGTATGGAATACGCGTGGTTCAACAACGTCGAAAGTAAGCCTGGGATTGGCTATCCGAAAGATTGGGAAAACCAAAACAAATGGAAAGGTGGCTGGGTACGTAACAGCGACGGCTCTATTCGTCCAAGAATTGGCGGTAAATTCCGCGTGTTAGCGAATATTTTTGCTAACCCTGACCTGCCAGAAATTGACGATTATTACGAGCCGTTTGATTTCGACTACCAGCACCTGCACACCGCGCCAGAAGTCGCACACCAACCGACCGCCCGTCCACGCTCGGTGATTACCGGCAAGCGTATGGAAAAAATCGAATGGGGTCCCAACTGGGAAGAAATTCTCGGCGGAGAGTTCATTAAACGCCGCAAAGATAAAAACTTTGACAATATCCAGGCAGATATTTACGGCCAATACGAAAACACCTTTATGATGTACTTGCCACGTTTGTGTGAGCACTGCCTCAACCCAACCTGTGCCGCAGCCTGCCCAAGTGGTGCCATCTATAAGCGTGAAGAAGACGGTATCGTCTTGATTGACCAAGATAAGTGCCGCGGCTGGCGGATGTGCATCAGTGGTTGCCCATACAAAAAAATCTACTACAACTGGAAAAGTGGAAAATCTGAAAAATGTATTTTCTGTTACCCACGCATTGAAGCAGGCATGCCAACCGTCTGCTCAGAAACCTGTGTCGGACGTATTCGTTATTTAGGCGTATTGCTGTATGACGCCGATAAAATTCACGAAGTGGCTAGCACCCCCAACGAGCACGACCTGTATCCAAAACAGCTCGCAATGTTCTTGGATCCTAATGATCCTAAAGTGATCGCCCAAGCACGCAAAGACGGCATTGCAGACTCAGTGATTACTGCGGCGCAAAAATCGCCTGTCTACAAGCTGGCAGTTGATTGGAAGCTGGCATTACCACTGCACCCAGAATACCGCACCTTACCTATGGTGTGGTACGTACCACCCTTGTCACCGATTCAAAACGCTGCTGAAAGTGGAAAAATCGGCATGAATGGTGTGCTGCCTGATGTGGATAGTTTGCGTATTCCCTTGCGTTACTTGGCCAACCTGCTCACTGCTGGTGATGAAAAGCCGGTTAAGTTAGCGCTTAAGCGTCTTTTGGCCATGCGTGTGTATAAGCGTGCACAACAAGTGGATGGCATTGAGGATTTAACCGCACTCCAGGATGTGGGGCTAAGCCAAGCACAGGCTGAAGAAATGTACCGTTACTTAGCCATCGCTGATTACGAGGACCGCTTTGTCATCCCAACCGCCCACCGTGAAGAGGCCATGAGTGATGCCTTTGCTGAACGCAATGGTTGCGGCTTTAGCTTTGGCAGTGGCTGCAGCGGCGATGACAGCGCCAATATGTTTGGTGGTAAAAAGCATACCAAGCGTGAAGTTATGAAAACTGTGCAAGTGTGGGAGGACTAAGTATGCAAATCTTAAAAGTTATCTCGCTATTGTTAGATTACCCAGCACAAGCCGTTGTTGACGCTCATGACGAGTTGACTGCAGCCATTACCGCTACACGCGTCATTAGCCCAGAGCAGCGTAGTGCTGTTCAGGCGCTACTGAATAAATTGACGACGACTGAACTGCTCGACACCCAAGAAAACTACCACAGCCAGTTCAATCGTGGCCGTCATTTTTCTTTGCTGTTGTTTGAGCATGTGCATGGCGAATCAAGGGACCGCGGTCAAGCCATGGTCGACTTGATGGCTCAGTATGAAAATGATGGTTTCAATATCGGCGTCAAAGAGTTGCCTGATTATATTCCGCTGTACTTGGAATATTTATCCTACTGTGATGAACCCACAGCACGTGCAGGCTTGGCCGATGTTGAACACTTATTGGCATTACTGGCTGCTCGCCTAGAGGAACAGAAGAGTCCTTACGCAGCCTGCTTTACCGCACTGTTACAAATTGCCGGTTTTGAACCTGAACTGGCAGTGGCTGAAGTGCGCGAGCAAGTCAGTAAAGAGGTGTATGACGACAGCCTAGAAGCGCTTGATGCGCTCTGGGAAGAAGAAGCGGTGACCTTTATGGCGGGCGATCAAGCTGCAAGTTGTGGTGTCAGCAGTGCACCGCAAAAAGCACGTGAAGAATCGGCTGTTCCGCTGCATTGGGTCGATTTCGGCCATGACGCTACCGCTGCTAATAAAGTATAGGAGAACACTATGTCTAACTTTAACCTGTTACTTTTTGGCGTGTACCCGTATATCGCGCTAGCGATCTGTTTGATTGGTAGCTGGGCACGCTTCGATTGGTCGCAATACACCTGGCGCGCAGGCTCGAGCCAAATGCTCGATGGCAAAGGCATGCGCATGGCGAGTAATCTGTTCCACGTCGGGATTATCTTCGTACTAGCTGGCCACTTTGTTGGCTTGCTAACACCCCATGCGCTCTACCATCATGTTATCAGTACCGAACACAAACAATTACTGGCGATGGTCTCCGGTGGTGTTTTCGGTGTTCTCTGCCTGATCGGTTTGATCATGTTGATTAAACGCCGCTTAAATAACCCACGCATTCGCGCGACATCGAGCACTTCAGACATTATGATTTTGTTTGTGTTGTTGGCGCAGCTGATTCTAGGTTTGCTAACCATTGTTGCTTCAACCCAACATTTAGATGGTTCAGTGATGGTGATGCTGGGTGATTGGGCACAGAGTGTTGTGACTCTACAACCGCTTAAAGCGGCTCAAGCAATTGCGCCTGTAGGCATTATCTACAAACTGCACGTCTTCCTTGGCGTGACTTTGTTTGTGCTCTTCCCATTTACTCGCTTAGTACACATTGTCAGCGCACCCATCTGGTATCTCGGTCGTCGCTACCAAATTGTTCGTCAAAAAGGTTAAGGAGTGCATTGTTATGCAACATTCATCTAACCCTCTAGTTACGGCTGCTGCTCAACCAGCAGCCGTAACAGCCAGTGCCTCGCCTCTGTTGATCGCTACCAGCAATCAGGACTTACCGATTGTGCGCGTCAATGGCGTAGAAATCAGCAGCACTGCGATTGCTCAAGAAATGCAATACCACCCCGCTGACTCGCAGCGCGAGGTGGTGTTTCTTGCTGCACAGGCTTTGGTTTTACAAGAACTATTAAAGCAACGTGCCGCAGAAATAAACCTCACCGTCACAGTAAAAGATAGCGAAAGCCTAGAAGAGGCAACCATTCGCTGTTTACTCGATCACGAAATCAGTACCCCAAGTATTGGCGATAGCGAGCTGGAAACCTTCTATAATCACAACCCTCGTAGTTTCACCACACCACCGTTGGTCTCAGCAAAACATATTTTAATCGCTGCCGACCCTGAGGATGATTTAGAGCGCAGTACTCAGCAGGAAGTGGCACAAAACATCATTGAGCAACTCAAAGCCGGTGCTGATTTTGCCACAATGGCAATGACCCACTCAGCCTGTCCGTCGAAGCAACAACAAGGCGCCTTAGGGCAACTCTCGAAAGGGCAGACGGTGCCAGAGTTCGAGCGTCAGCTGCTACGTTTACCACTCGGCTTAGCCACGCAACCCATCGAATCACGTTATGGTTTTCACATTGTCGTGGTTGAACAACGTGTCGAGGGTGAACTGCTACCTTTGCATATGGTTAAAGAGCGGATTGCTGCACAATTGAGCCAGCGCGTTTGGCAAAAAAGCGTCACTCAATACCTGCAAATGTTAGCTGGAGAAGCTACAATCGAGGGCATTACCTTGCGGGGTGCGGCGTCGCCGCTTCTGCAATAGTTCGCCATAGGAGTATCGTCATGTCGTCAACATTGATAGATGGCTTTGGTCGAAAAATAGATTACGTGCGTTTATCGGTCACTGATCGTTGTGATTTTCGCTGCATCTATTGTATGGCTGAGGACATGACGTTCTTACCCCGTCAACGCATCTTGACCCTAGAAGAAATTCATCGTTGTGCTGAGTTATTTGTTGCCAATGGCGTACGTAAAATCCGTCTGACCGGCGGTGAGCCGTTAACTCGTAAGGGTATTATTGGTCTGTGTGAAAAAATCAGTGCCATCCCAGGTTTAGATGAACTGGTGATGACCACCAATGGCTCGCAATTAGTTAAGTACGCTCAACCGCTCGCTGATGCAGGGGTTAAACGCCTCAACATCAGCCTCGACTCTCTATGCCCTGCTAAATTTAAAGCCATGACCCGCGTGGGTGATTTGCAGCACGTACTGGATGGCATTCAAGCCGCTCGCCAAGCCGGCTTTAAAAACTTAAAAATCAACAGTGTGGTCATTCAAGGCCACAATGATGATGAGATTCTTGCTCTAACCGATTACGCGATTGAGAACCAACTGGATATCACTTTTATTGAAGAGATGCCCTTAGGCCATGTCGGCCGTGCACGGGAGCTGTTTAGTAGTGATCAGGTGCGCGATAGCATTGCCGAGCGTTATAGCATGCTCAATAGCACCGAAAGCAGTGGTGGCCCAGCGCGCTATATGCGCTTAAAAGACTACAGTCAGACCCGCATTGGTTTTATCTCACCGCACAGCCATAACTTTTGCAGCACCTGTAACCGCATCCGCCTCACCGTCGAAGGAAAATTATTACTGTGCTTAGGTAATGAACACTCGTTGGATTTACTGGCCCTCCTGCGTCGTTACCCATTAAGCGATGAGCCAATCTTGGCCAGTATCCATAAAGCCTTACACAACAAGCCTGAGCAACACCATTTCAGCTCTGATGGCGAGGTACAAATTGTGCGTTTTATGAACACCAGTGGCGGTTAATTACGAGCCCTACAGCATCCAAAACTCTAGAGAGCACCTATGACTATTGCAAATTATGATGACTTGTTACAGGCCGCAAAGACACAAGCAGAGCCACAATTGCTGCTCTTTGTGTTTACCAAAGCCGAACTGCCAGAAGACGCCTCTGAACTGGAAAAAGAAAACTTCGCCCAAGGCCTCGGCGGCACATTAACCCCTGTGGTCTGTGTCGATAAAAGTCCGGATGAGCTCAGTAGCTTTTCTGCTCTCTTGGAAGAGTCGAAGAAGACGGAGAAAGACTGGGATGTCGTGTTTGTCAGCAGTCTGTCTGGGCACGGCGGTATCGCACCAAACTCCGATCAAGCTGAGCAGCCGTTACAAATGATGGTGCAGGCGATTCAGGCCGGTGGTATTGGTAGTTTTCTAGCATTCAGCAACACTGGGGACATTTTAGATATCCGTTAAAACACACAGCAATAATCTCTGCTCACTGCCTGTGGTAGCAGTGAGCCTGAGCATGCGTCTAGGGATACGGCGCATGCTCTAGTAACGATGCTTGCCAACCCATCACACCACACTTAAGCATGCTCCATTGCGGAAAACGACAGGCCAATAACGCTTGCAATTGCAATGCATTAGCCAACTCCATGCTCTCCCATAACGCTTGCTCGCCATAAGCCGCCGAAGCTATTGCGTGCGCCAGCCATTGCGTCAACTGCGGATTCTCAGCGTCAGCACATAAGCTTAAAATTTTATCGAGTACCCTAGAAAAATCAGCAGGCATGTTGGCTTGTAACAGTGTAAAACGTGCTTCGGAGCATTCGTCATCAGCGAGGTGCTCAGGGAAATAATACGCCATCATGGCTAGATATTGGTCAAAAGGTAAGCCCAGAGTACAGGCAAACAACGGCAAATCACCGCTTTGCGCACGGCGTATCACCCCGCGCACGGCTCTGAACATTAAAAAAGAGAGTGCTTTACTATCCATTATACCGCTCCCATCAGTTGCCCTCAGTGCAACTGTATCTTGCTGCACCGAACCCATCGCTCAGCTCACCTGCAAACAAAACCTAAGCTTTACAAGCCTCTCTCAGCAGCGCAAAGCAGCCAGACTGATCACGCTCAATGCTGGACACCGGCAGTCTTTATATCTGGCTGTACTCAACAATAAATCGCTATATATTTATAGATATAGCGATTTTAGCACTTTTATTAAGCCTCAGGTGCAGTAGTTTTGCCGTCTACTTACATGTATTCCCAGCTTGGATTTGGAAGAATACTCTGCCTGAGCCAGCAGCAAACCATGCTGTATTAACAGGTTGATGTAAAACGGGACCGCGAAGGTCCCGTTATCGTTACACATAAGCACGCAGCTCGTTACACGACTGAGACAGTAAATGCGATCAACTTTCAGTCGCGGATTTCTGCGTCAGCGCAACGGCTTACAGTAAATAGCTAACCGCAAATACACCAAGGAAACCTACGCTGTAAGCCAACAGCAAGTAACCAAAATAACGCAAGTAAGCAACAAATGTGAGTGCCGAGATTTTACTCATGGCCACCACACCTGCGGCAGAACCAATTGCTAACAAGGAACCGCCGACGCCGACAGAATAGGTCAAGGTCAGCCATTGCCCTTCGCTCATCTCAATGCCTGATTTCAACAAGGCAGCAGTCAATGGCACGTTATCAATCAACGCAGAGAACAAGCCCACTGAATAGTTAGCCATTACAATCGGTAATTTTTCGTATAGAGTAGGGAAGTGCTCCAGTACATGCAGCTCTTTTAACATGCCGACGAGCAATAATACGCCTAAGAAAAACAGCAGGGTATCAAACTCAATTTTGCGGATATATTCGAGCACTGCCTCATCTTTGTTAAGAAAATGCACGGCCATAAACATCACGGCTAAACCAAACAAAAACGACAAGACCGGAGGAATACCAAAAGCAACGTTAGCGCCAATCGTGCCGATAATAGTGGCGAGAAACAGTCCAGCGATAATTTGATCACCTTTGGCAATATCGGTCTGGCGTTTTACCAAGACGACATCGCCAGTTAAGCTACGCGACAAGATAAAGGCTAAAAAAAGCACTGCCAATAACGCAGGCACACTGAGTAAAATCAGGTCGGCAATTCTTACTTTACCGGCTAAAAAAATCATCAAAGTTGTTACATCACCGGTAATCAACGCGGCACCACCGGAGTTGACCGCAAAGACCACCAACACAATGTAGCGCAGTAGTTTCTCAGTGCTTAGGTTTAAGCTCAGCAACACGGTAATACACACCAAAGTGGCGGTAATATTATCGGCCATTGATGAAAAGACAAAAGCAAATAAACCGGTAACCAGCATCAGTCGACGCTCAGTCATGCGCGTAGGCATGACTTTATTGACGATGCCATCGATCACGCCTTTGTGCGACACATAGGCCACGAAGGTCATTGCTGCCATTAAAAACAGCCATAGAGTGGCAATTTCTAACAGATTTTCATTCAGCGCATGCATCAATTGTTCGGTGCTAAGATCACCGGGCGGTGCAATAAAGTACAGCACCCAAACCAGCGTGCCAAAAAACAGCGTTGTTTTGGCCTTATCAATTTTAGTAAAATCTTCAGCAACAATTGATAGAAAGCCCAAGAACGATAAAACCAGTAGCACAGTTGTCATTTTAGTCCCCAGTGAGCAGATGAAAAAGGTGCAAAAGTGTAGTCCTTTTTCCTAGGGAAAACCTATAGCTAAGATCAAGTATCATCGTCGATAAATACAGTAGATGTCATCAGCCAAATAAGCCTAGATTATCAGTCAATCTGCATATTGCATCCTTGGTAAAGTAAGCCTCCAAGAGAGACTGCAGAATTAACGTAACTGGCTGTCTTTACTACCACGACGGTTGTAACCGCTAAAGCTAGCCTGCTTATCTTCTAGGGTTTGACAGGCGATGCAGAGTTGCACACCTGGAATGGCTTGACGACGACCTTCGGCGATCAACTGATCACAGTTTTGACAATACTCAGCACTCGGCCCTTGCGGCAACTGTTGACGAACGCGCTCTACAGCATCGTCAATGGTGCTATCAATCTGCTCTTGTACGGCGCCATCATGCGCCCAACCGGTTGCCATAACAGTCTCCTTACAATTTAGGAGTGACATTATCCAGCGCTATCTGCATCCTTAGCCGTCTGCTCTGCAGTGTTTTTTAACTCTGCTTGCTCGGCGCGCCATTGATCCATTTCATCGTAGTAGATATCCCAGACACAAGGCGAACACGCACTTTCGCAGCACTCATAATCTTCTGGTGGTGTTGGTTTTTCACGCATAATCACTCTCGGCCTCAATCAAGATAAAAACAAGTCGCCGAAACTGATCAGTTCAAGCGTCATTGCTATTTTAGCTTAATCGCTAGCGACTTGGCAGCCCTCAAGTAGCAGGGTTTATGTGTTGGGTAAGTAGGCGGCCAAACGCTGGGCCATTTCCTCTGCCAGCGCTTGCAACGCATTGAGCGGACGAATCATCACTTCAAATTCAACAATTTTACCTGTCTCATCGAAACGAATCATATCAATACCTTTCAGTTGCTTACCATTCACTTTAGCGCTAAATTCCAGCACCACACTGAGTCCATCTGCAGTAGCTAATTCACGCAAGTAGACAAACTCAGTAAAGACCTGCGCTACTGTCGTTAAAATCAAAGTAACAACCGGCGCACCCGAATAAGGCGTATGTGCGACAGGAGAGCGAAACACCGCCTGCGCATGCAAGATGCTCGACAATGTTGTTAAGTCACCTTGCTGCACCATGCTGTGCCAGTGTGCTAAGGATTGGGTAACTGCTGCCGGTTGAGTAACTAATGTCATACGATCGCCTCGTTTTTATTATTGTGGATGGCGCAGTTGTGCACGTAAAATTTTGCCAACCGGCGACTTCGGTAACTGCTCACGAAATTCAATGTGTTTGGGCACTTTATAAGCGGTCAACTGCTGACGACAGTGTTCGATAATCGCAGCGGCAGTGAGCGCGCCAGTGCGCACGCAAATATAAGCGTAAACCGCTTCACCAGTGTTGTCATCGGGTCGACCAATCACTGCCACCTCCAGCACATCAGGATGCTCAGCAATCACTCCCTCAACCTCATTGGGATAAACATTAAAGCCTGAAACTAAAATAATATCTTTTTTACGATCAACAATTTGTAAAAAACCTTGCTCGTCCATCACCGCCATATCACCGGTAAAGAACCAGCCAGCACGTAAGCTGTCTTGACTTTCTTGCGGCTGATTTAAGTACTCAGTAATCACGTGTGGGCCACGTACCGCTAACTCGCCGGCCTCGCCAAAGGCTAAGTCTTGACCATCCTCACCAACAATACGCACCTCACAAGCAGGCAAGGGTAGACCGACATAACCTAATTTGACCTGATCAGTTGGCGGGTTAAGCGATACAAAACAACTGGTTTCAGTCAGACCATAACCTTCCAAAATTGGACAAATGCGCTGCTGCCATTGCGTTGCCGTACTGGACCTTAATGCTGTGCCACCCGACACCACATACTTAAGGTGCAGCGGCGTTTCAGTAAACCAAGGCTCAGCCAATAAACCTGCATACAAGGTGTCGACACCCGTCATCCAGCCTATTTTAAAGTGAGCAAACGCCGGCTTAAGATTGCTTAAAGGCCGTGGATTAGGCACCAATACATTGCAGGCACCTAACTTAAAAAACAGTAAGAAATTAAAGTTAAAAGCAAAAATATGGTACAGAGGTAGTGCTGTAAGGATCATCTCACCAGGCTCTATAGCAATCTCATAGGCATTAACATAGACCTGAGCCATTTCTACCACGGCCAGTAAGTTAGCATGAGTTAACGGCGCGCCTTTACTGCGGCCGGTGGTGCCGCCGGTGTATTGATACAAAGCAATCGGATATGCGTCACGCTGCACCTCAGGTAGCTGCTCACCGAGGTGCAGGGCATCAGTAAAAGTATGATACTGAATCGAAGCCAACTCTAATTGAATACCTAAATGCTGGCGAATCGCACTGGCAAACGGTTCGGCAAAAAAATCACTGATCGAAGTCAGCACCAATTGCAAGCCGTACTCTTCAACCACAGGCTTCACAGTGTTGGCAAATAGGTCTGCAGCAATTAATAGCTTGGCATTGCTATCTTGAATTTGCAGAGCAACTTCACGAGCAGTGTACAGCGGATTCATATTGGTAATGATCAAGCCTGCTTTCCAAGCGCCCATTACTGCAATGGGATAATGCAAGCTGGTGGGCAGCTGGATCGCTACGACATCACCACGCTGTAAACCTTGCGCGACTAAAAAGCGCGCAAAAGCACTGGATAAATCATCCACCTGCTTAAACGTTAAGCTCTGTTGTAAGCCGTTGGGTAACACCATAGTGAAAGCGTGACGCTCAGGATGTTGTCTAGCACCTTGTACGGCAAACTGAGCCACACTGCCTTGCGTAACATCCGCCTGCATTTGATAGTCGCGTAAAGAGACTGGATAGCTTTTCAGCCATGGATTAACTGCCGTCATCTTGATACTCCACAGAATATTATTGTTATTAACAGCTGAGCTATTTACTGAGGTTATAATTGAATCTTAACACTGTCAAGATTATAAGCAGTGCTAAGATACAACTATTCTTAAATCGTTTTATGCAGGCTAAGGGGCTTTCTGTGAGCATAAACCAACGCCATTCTCGTCAGCATTACCACGTAGGCAATTTAGCTGAGCAACTGTTATCTAGCGCACGCACAATGTTAGAAGAGGTGGGTGCCGCAAAGTTGTCAATGCGCGCACTTTGCAATGCTCTAGGAGTCACACCTACTGCGGCTTATCATCACTTTAGCAATCGTGCTGAATTGCTCGCACAACTGGCGACAGAAGGGTACTTAGAGCTGGCAGAGGTACTTAATGAAAAAAGTGCGACGCTGTCTATAGCAGAAAAAATGCGTGGTTTTTGTTTAATTTATCTTGGTTTTGCACGCCGTAATACCGCGCTCTATCAACTGATGTTTGGGCCGCAGTTAGCGCTTGAAAACATGCCCGAACACCTGAGTAGCGCACGCCAACTTGCCTTTTCCAGATTGGAAATGATGGTTGCAGATTTGCTTCAGCAACCACATGACAGCATAGAGGTACGCAGCGCGGCACTGGCCAGCTGGTCCTATATTCATGGTCTCACCTCATTACTGCTGCATGATGTTTTACAGCAACCTGCTGGGGTGTCTGATCAACGTATTATTGAGCGAACTTTAGCGGCTTTTGAGGTATTGTTCAGAGGGCATGCTGCATCCATCAACACCGTTTAATCGCCTTATACAAGGAGTTTGTATGCCGAAGCAACCAGAAAATATCATTGAGTTCTCTAGCTTTAAAACGCCTTTTGCTACGATTTTATTAGCCCGCAGTGAGCGCGGCGTATGCACTATTTTATTGGGCGATACGCCAGCAGAACTGTACGCTGACTTACAACAGCGCTTACCCAAAGCTCAGTTAATCAAAAACGATCAGGCACTCGCACCCTTATTAAAATCGATCACTGATTTTTTAGCTGCGCCACAGACACCACTGGATTTCCCTCTGGATATCCAAGGCAGTGACTTTCAGAAAAGTGTTTGGGCGGTGTTGCAGAGTATTCCAGTCGGGCAAACCTTGAGCTATAGCGAAGTTGCCGAGCGGTTACAGAAACCTAAGGCGGTCCGCGCGGTGGCTAATGCGTGCGCCGCTAACCCTTTGGCACTGGTGATCCCATGCCATCGTATTTTACGTGCCGATGGCGCAATCTCGGGTTATCGCTGGGGCGTCGAACGTAAGCGCGCGTTACTGGCTAAAGAGCAACAAGCCGGCCAATAGATGCTGCGCTTTAATACTAAATTAGGCGTCAGCGCGTGGCGCGTAGCTAAATACATCCGCGTGCATTTGCTCAGGTTGCATGCCGGCGGCCACCAATGCATCAAAAGTGCCATAGACCATCGCTGGTGAGCCGCTAACAATCACCCGATAGTCACCGAGGTGCTGAATATCGCTGCACACTGCTTGATAGAGCAGACCGACGCGTCCATTCCAACCGCTATCGTCACTGACGATCTGGTGAAAATGTAGATTGCTCATACTCTGCCACGCCGGTAAATCCTGCAGAGTATAAAAATCGTTAGCCACTCGGGCGCCCCAATACACATGAATCGGTTGGCTAAAACCAGTGGCACGGCAATGCTCAACTAAGCTGCGCACTTGCGCCATTCCTGTACCTGCGGCAATCAACAGTAAAGGGCGCGGGTCAGCAACGGCTAAATGCACATCACCAAAAGGCATTTGCACGCGAGCCATACGTTCTTTTTGCAGATACTTGAGTAAATCCACCGCCACATTATCACGGGCGAGAATATGCAACTCCAAATCGCGGCCTTGCTGCGGGGCAGAAGCGATGGAAAACGCGCTGGACTCGCCGTTCTCACGCTCAAGCAACAAGTACTGACCAGAATGATAACGTACGACTTTGCCAGCGGGCAGACGCAAATGCACGGAAAATACATCAGCACCCAAGGGCGTGACACTAACCAGCTGGCAGGCCACTTTGCACAAAGGCAACTCATGAGCAGCAAGAACACCGTCCCACTGCAATTCACAATCACTTAACGGTTCCGCCAAGCAGGTAAATAACTCACCGGACTGGAAAATATCATCGCCTTGGCGCACGCTACCGCTGATTAAGTTGGCTGCGCAAATATGACAATTACCATTACGGCAACTTTGTGGCGCATCAAAACCTAAGCGCCGCGCCGCATCAATAATTTTTTCACCAGGCAACAACTCAATAACATGCCCTGACGGTTGTAACATCACTTTCATGCGTAACCTACTTCCTTTGTATGCATTGCATCGTTCTGACTCAAATGCATCAATCAATACCCAGCTCAGACCACATTTCATCAACTCGTGCTTTAATGACGGGATCTTGCTCGATCACCGTGCCCCACTCACGCGAGGTTTCACCTGGCCACTTGTTCGTTGCATCCAAGCCCATTTTGCTGCCTAAACCTGAGACAGGAGAAGCAAAATCGAGATAATCAATCGGCGTATTATCAATTAATACGGTATCGCGACTGGGGTCCATACGCGTGGTAATCGCCCAAATCACATCATTCCAATCACGCGTATTAATATCGTCATCCACCACAATAACGAACTTGGTATACATAAACTGGCGTAAGAAACTCCACACACCGAGCATCACGCGCTTGGCATGACCAGGGTATTGTTTCTTAATGCTAACCACGGCCATCCGGTAGGAACAGCCTTCAGGCGGCAGGTAAAAATCAATAATTTCCGGGAATTGCTTTTGCAAGATAGGCACAAATACTTCATTGAGTGCCACACCCAAAATGGCGGGCTCATCCGGTGGACGACCGGTGTAAGTACTGTGGTAAATCGGGTTTTTACGATGGGTAATGCGCTCCACAGTAAAGACTGGGAAGCTATCCACTTCATTGTAATAGCCGGTGTGATCACCGTAAGGGCCTTCATCAGCCATTTCGCCAGGGTAAATATGCCCTTCTAAAATCATTTCGGCTTGTGCTGGAACCTGTAAATCACTGCCAATGGCTTTCACCAACTCGGTACGCGAACCACGCAGTAAGCCGGCAAAGGCATACTCAGATAAAGTGTCTGGAACTGGCGTCACTGCACCCAAAATAGTTGCCGGATCTGCACCTAAAGCCACAGCAACAGGGTAGGGACGATCAGGGTACTTCTGGCACCATTCCCGGAAATCCAACGCACCGCCGCGGTGGCTGAGCCAACGCATAATCACTTTATTGCGACCCAACACTTGCTGACGATAAATACCGAGATTCTGTCGTTCTTTATTTGGGCCTTTAGTGATGGTTAAACCCCAGGTAATCAGCGGAGCAGCATCACCCGGCCAACAGGTCTGGATCGGCAAGGCGGTCAAATCGACATCCTCACCTTCAATAATGACTTCTTGGCAGGCTCCGTCTTTACGTACTTTAGGCGCCATCGCCAAGACTTTTTTAAACATCGGCAGCTTATTCCACGCGTCCTTAAAGCCTTTTGGTGGTTCAGGTTCTTTAAGGGCTGCGAGCAACTTACCAATCTCACGCAATTCAGACGTACTCTCAGCGCCCATACCTAAGGCAACGCGTTGCGGAGTACCAAAGAGGTTACCCAGCACCGGCATGGAAAAGCCAGTAGGATTTTCAAACAGTAGCGCCGGTCCAGCTTTACGCAAAGTACGGTCGCAGATTTCTGTCATTTCTAAAACGGGGGAGACGGGGACTTGAATGCGTTTGAGCTCACCACGCTGTTCAAGGCCGCGAATGAAGTCTCGAAGATCAGTATATTGCATGATGGTATCCGTAGCAGATCAAGCGCTGAACGGGGGCTTATGCTGCAAGCAGGCACCCGTTCATAGCTTTCGATACTAAAACTAAGATTATTTGCTGCGCTTCATCGACATAAAAAACTCTTCGTTAGTTTTTGTGTCTTTGAGTTTATCGAGCAAAAATTCGATAGCTGCAGTTTCATCCATAGGATGTAACAACTTGCGCAAAATCCACATGCGCTGCAGCTCATCTTCGCTGGTTAATAGCTCTTCACGACGGGTACCTGAGCGATTGATATTGATCGCAGGGAACACGCGTTTTTCAGCAATACGGCGCTCAAGTTGCAGCTCCATATTACCGGTACCTTTAAACTCTTCGTAAATCACTTCATCCATTTTCGAACCGGTCTCAACTAGAGCGGTAGCGATAATAGTTAATGATCCACCTTCTTCGATATTACGTGCAGCACCAAAGAAACGCTTAGGCTTTTCGAGTGCGTGTGCATCCACACCACCGGTGAGTACTTTACCGGAGCTAGGAATAACAGTGTTGTAAGCACGCGCTAAACGGGTGATGGAATCGAGCAAAATCACCACATCTTTTTTGTGCTCAACCAAACGCTTGGCTTTTTCGATGACCATTTCCGCCACTTGTACGTGACGTGTAGGTGGCTCATCAAAGGTTGAAGCAACCACTTCGCCGCGCACGGTGCGCTGCATTTCGGTCACTTCTTCAGGGCGCTCATCAATCAGCAAAACGATAAGGTGGCACTCTGGATTATTACGCGTGATATTGGAGGCAATATTTTGCAGCATAATTGTTTTACCGGCTTTTGGCGGTGCAACAATTAAACCGCGCTGGCCTTTACCAATCGGTGCAGCCAAATCAATCACGCGTCCGGTCAAGTCTTCAGTCGAGCCATTACCGATTTCCATCATTAAGCGCTTAGTCGGAAATAGCGGCGTCAGGTTTTCAAACAGAATTTTATTGCGTGCATTCTCTGGACGATCAAAGTTGATCGAGTCCACTTTTAGTAATGCAAAATAACGTTCACCTTCTTTAGGTGGGCGAATTTTACCAATAATGGTGTCGCCTGTTCTTAAGTTAAAACGGCGAATTTGGCTCGGTGATACATAAATATCATCCGGCCCTGCGAGGTAAGACGAGTCTGCTGAGCGCAGAAAGCCAAAGCCATCTTGCAGAATTTCAAGTACGCCATCGCCAGAAATTTCTTCACCACTGCGCGCATGACGCTTAAGCAATGAGAAAATAATATCTTGCTTACGTGAACGAGCCATATTATCGAGGCCCATTTGTTCAGCGAGTTCTAGCAATTCAGCAACAGGTTTTTGTTTTAGTTCGGTCAGATTCATAGGGAATGACGATGATATAATTTAGAAGGAATGAGCAAGCACTTAGCTTGGGAAGCGTACCGCGAGGAGAACATTCGATTGTTTGTTCAGAACCGTAAAGATTTCGGCGACGGCAACGCAGATTTCGTAACGGTTTGGACGCTACGTTTATGGAATCTACCACTTGCAAAGGCTTACGTCTAGTATGTGTATCAACAAAGTACAGACTAGACGTCAGCCTATTTGAGCGATTGACGCTGCAATTAGATGTGGCTTTCCAAGAAAGCGACTAATTGGCTTTTTGATAATGCACCCACTTTAGTTGCTTCAACGTTGCCGTTTTTAAACAACATCAAAGTTGGGATACCACGCACACCATATTTTGGTGGGGTGGCTTGGTTATCATCGATATTCAATTTGCAAATTTTAACTTTGCCAGCAAACTCAGCGGCAACATCTTCTAAGACAGGAGCAATCATTTTGCAAGGACCGCACCACTCCGCCCAGTAGTCAACTAGCACAGGGCCGTCAGCTTGCAATACATCTTGATCAAAACTCGAATCGCTAATATTGGTAATGTGATCGCTCATGAAACCTCTCCGTAACGCGGATGCAAAATAAAGTGTCAACAATAATAGCCTGAGTTAGCCCTTAACGAAAGTAACCCTGCATAACGCTGCAGTAATTTTCCTTTTATTTTATCTTTGTACCTTGCGTTGCTTATTTAAATTGGCGAATCTGCCATGGCATGGCAGGATAGCTGTATTATTTTTTTGGAATAGTGGTATGCCCAACTCTGCTCCTAAGCACTTCCCACTGATTGCCGCCATTGATCTGGGTTCTAATAGCTTCCATATGGTGCTGGCCAAAACGGATCAACGGGAAATCCGTATTCTTGAACGTATTGGCGAAAAGGTACAGTTGGCTGCAGGCATCAGTGCAGAGCTGGAGTTACAAGATGACGCCATAGAGCGCGGTCTTGACTGCCTGCGCCGTTTCGCCCAGCTGATCAATGGCTTGCCACAGGGCGCAGTCCGTATTGTCGGGACCAGTTCGTTGCGGGTTGCGCACAACCGGCAAGCGTTTATTCAGCGCGCGGAAGAGATTCTAGGTCACGATGTTGATGTTATTTCCGGTCGTGAAGAAGCCCGTCTTATTTATCTTGGCGTTTCTCATACGTTGGCGGATGCTCCAGGTAAGCGCCTCGTGATTGATATTGGCGGTGGTAGTACTGAATTTATCATTGGCCAGCAGTTTGAATCGCAATTGCGCGGCAGTTTACAGATGGGCTGTGTGAGCTTTACCCAGCGCTTCTTTAAAGACGGCAAAGTCACTCCCTCGCGCTATGCACAAGCCTATACAGCCGCCCGTCTTGAGTTGATGGAGCTTGAGCAAAGCCTACGCCGTATGGGCTGGCAAGATACCGTCGGTGCGTCAGGTACGATTCGCTCTATTGGCCAAGCATTGGCTGCGGCAAACCTAACCAACGGTGAAATCACCAGTCAAGGACTGACATGGCTAAAGCGTAAAGTGCTTAAAATTGCGGATATCAGCAAGATTGATATTGCTGGCGTTAAGCCTGAACGTAGTGCAATTTTGCCCGCTGGCCTAGCGATTATGGAGGCTATCTTTGATGCGTTAGGCCTTGAGCAAATGATGCCTTGTGATGGCGCTTTGCGTGAAGGTGTGCTCTACGACTTATTGGGCCGTCATCAGCATGAGGATGTTCGTGAGCGCTCAATTCAAGCGCTGATGGAACGTAGCCATGTTGATCTTGAGCATGCCAGAAAAGTTGAGTGTAAAGCCTTGCAAGCGCTTGAGCAGGTGGCCGAGGCCTGGCAACTCAAAGAAGAGTGGCACAGCGACATCCTCAGCTGGGCAGCACGAGTACACGAAGTGGGTCTCGATATTGCCCATTACCATTACCACAAGCACGGCGCCTATTTAGTAGAGCATTCTGACTTAGCCGGTTTCTCACGACAAGACCAACAAATGCTCGCTCTATTGGTGCGCGGTCATCGACGTAATATTCCCAAAGAGCGTTTTATCGAATTCGCTGAAGAAGGCCAGCAGCTGTTACGTTTATGTATTCTGCTGCGTTTTTCTATTCTTTTACACCATATTCGTGGTTCGCAAGAAGTGCCTGATCTACAACTGATTGCCGGAGAAAACAGCTTACAAATCCGTTTCCCAGAGCTCTGGCTGGAGAACAACCCATTAACCGCTGCTGACTTTGAAAAAGAAGCCGACTGGTTAAAGCGTATCGATTTCACCTTGGAAGCTGAGTAGTTTTTCAGCCGCACGGTGGTGAGCAGCGTTACATTCTAGCGTTCATCACCACTGTGCTTATTATTTTGCCAATGATGCAAGTCAACCACATTATTATTTGGCATATCGCGACAAGATTGTGTTTCTACAACAATTGCGCCGTGGGCATCATGGCGACTACTAGGCATAGGATAGGCCTGCAGTTCAATTTGCGCTAAATGCTGGCCAAACATAGCTACAGTGCCCGCAAGACGCTCTTGACTGGTCACGGTAAACTCAAAACCATAGACTCGAGCTAAGCGCTTCTGGCCTTTACCATCGCGGATTATTCGCCAACCTTTTAACGCAACATTACCGTCGAGTAACTGCACCTGCTGCTTGTCACAATGCTGGCGTACAAAACTTAAAGCGCGCTCACGCACACCATGTCCGCGCCATAGCCATGCGATAGCTAAGGCCACTAATAGCCAAGCAAATAGCTCTCCCAGTGTAATCATGTGCATCACCGTAATTATGTCTTTTTAATATTGACTAGTGGAGCTGTGCGCGAGGGTGTGCATCACCAATAAACAGACAGCTATTTTTATTGGCCCTGTGGATAACTTTTCCTCTGACAGCTACAATAGCAGATCGTAACTTCTATGTTTTACTTGAGGGATCTCTGTGTCTGTCGAACTTTGGCTACAGTCTGTCGATTTTTTACGCGATGAACTGCCTGCTCAGCATTTCAACACCTGGATCCGTCCATTACAAGTTGAAGCCGTCGGTGATGAGCTGCATATTTTTGCACCGAACCGCTTTGTATTAGATTGGGTCAACGATAAATATATCAACCGTCTACTCGAACTGATGGCCGAGCGTAATAATGGTAACGCGCCCTCTATTTCGCTACTTATTGGTAGTAAGGCTAAGACACGCACCAGCAGCAACACGCCGGTCAGCTCAGCACCTGCAGTGAGCGCACCTGTGAGTACTCAGGAGCCGTTCCAGACACATTTACCGATACATCCTGTTGTCACTGAAGCGCCCGCAGCGCCTGTGCCGATAATGTCAGTACCCAGCAGTAATCCGCCACCAAGAGTTAGCGTAGAGCCTGCTACAGCAGTAAAGGGCGCTATTAAGCATGTTAGTGCCTTAAACCGTTCCTTTACCTTTGATAGCTTTGTTGAAGGCAAATCCAACCAATTGGCACGTGCCGCCGCATGGCAAGTGGCTGATAACCCAAAGCATGGCTACAACCCACTATTTTTATACGGTGGTGTCGGTTTAGGTAAAACGCACTTAATGCATGCAGTTGGCAATCATTTACTACAGAAAAATCCTAACGCTAAAGTGATTTACTTGCACTCTGAGCGTTTTGTCGCCGATATGGTTCGCGCCTTACAAAACAATGCGATTAATGAGTTTAAAAACTATTATCGCTCTGTTGATGCCCTATTGATTGATGATATTCAGTTTTTTGCCAAAAAAGAGCGCTCGCAAGAAGAATTTTTCCATACCTTTAACGCACTACTTGAAGGTAATCAGCAGGTTATTTTAACCAGCGATCGCTATCCAAAAGAAATTGATGGGCTAGAAGAGCGCTTGAAATCACGCTTTGGTTGGGGTCTCACCGTTGCCGTTGAGCCGCCAGAGTTAGAAACGCGTGTGGCAATTTTGATGAAAAAAGCCGAACAGAGCAGGGTACAACTCTCACATGACTGCGCGTTCTTTATTGCTCAACGTATCCGCTCCAACGTGCGCGAGCTAGAAGGCGCTTTAAAGCGGGTGATTGCTCATTCACACTTCACCAATGAGCCAATCACCGTAGAACTGATTCGAGAATCACTCAAAGACCTGTTAGCTCTACAAGACAAATTGGTCAGTATTGACAATATTCAGCGCACCGTTGCTGAGTACTATAAAATTAAAATTTCAGATATTTTATCCAAGCGCCGTTCACGCTCGGTCGCCCGTCCTCGCCAGGTGGCGATGGCGTTAGCCAAAGAAATTACCAATCACAGCTTACCTGAGATTGGTGACGCATTTGGTGGTCGAGACCATACAACGGTTTTGCACGCTTGCCGCAAAATTGCCGAGCTTAGCGAAACCGATGCAGATATTCGCGAAGACTATAAAAACCTACTGCGCACGTTAACTACCTAACCGCAGTATCAGCAAATTTAAGCAAGGATCTAACCATGCACTTCACCATCCAACGCGAAGCTTTGTTAAAACCGCTGCAACTGGTGGCCGGTGTTGTTGAACGCAAGCAAACTATGCCTGTGTTATCCAACGTACTGCTGGTCATCGAAGGCCAAAATCTATCCATGACAGGTACAGACACCGAAGTCGAACTGGTCGCGCGAATCACCCTAGACGAGCCTGCTCAATCTGGGGAAATTACCGTACCAGCGCGTAAACTTATGGATATCTGCAAGAACTTACCGGCTGATGCTTTAATTGACTTTAAGGTAGACGAGCAAAAAGTGTTAATTAAAGCCGGCCGCAGCCGCTTTACGTTAACCACTCTTCCGGCCTCTGACTTCCCCTCTTCAGAAGAAAGCGCAGGTTCATTGACCTTCACTTTAGAGCAGGGTCATGTCCGTCGTTTAATTGAACGCACCAGTTTTGCTATGGCACAACAAGATGTGCGTTATTATTTAAATGGCCTGCTACTTGAAGCGAAACAAGGTCAGCTAAGGGCCGTTGCTACAGACGGTCACCGTTTAGCTCTGTGTTCAGTTCCTGCGCAAATTATGGACAGTATCCAGCACCAAGTGATTGTTCCGCGTAAAGGTGTACTCGAGCTGGCACGACTGATGACGGAAGAAAGCGCTGAAGTAACAGTGGTGTTCGGTAGCAACTATATTCGCGCAACAACCGCTGAGTTCACATTTATATCTAAACTGGTCGATGGTAAGTTCCCTGATTACGAGCGTGTACTACCGCGCGGTGGCGATAAAACAGTCATAGCTGATCGCCAAAATTTACGTGAAGCCTTGAATCGTGCCTCTATCTTATCCAATGAAAAATACCGCGGTATTCGTTGGCAGCTGGAATCAGGGTTGTTAAAAATCCAAGCAAACAACCCTGAGCAAGAAGTTGCCGAAGATGAAGTAACGGTTGATTACACTGGCGAGGCCTTGGAAATTGGTTTTAACGTCACCTATCTACTTGACGTGCTCAGCGCCACTTCGTCTGAACAAATCAGTATTGTTTTATCTGACTCCAATAGTAGCGCACTGATTCAAGAGGCTGACAACGACGGTGCATCTTATGTTGTTATGCCCATGCGTCTGTAGTTGCCCTTAGCATGGCGATCAGCCAGCTACAAATCACCGGCATCCGTAACCTGTTGCCGGTGACCTTGATCACATCCCCGCGCATTAATATTCTCTACGGCGACAATGGCAGCGGCAAAACTAGCGTACTCGAAGCCATTCATCTATTAGCCATGGCGCGTTCTTTTCGCAGCACACGCCTACAGCCGATGATTCAGTACGAACAAAGTAGCTGTACTGTCTTTGCTCAAATCAATCACAACGATGGCAGTCAAAGTAACCTCGGCATCAGTCGTGATCGACAGTCGGAGCTACGCATCCGTATTGATGGTCAAAACGCTCGTAGCGCAGCACAGCTGGCTCAGCTACTGCCTTTACAACTGATTAACCCAGATAGTTTCCGCTTACTGGAAGGCGCACCAAAAATACGCCGACAGTTCTTAGACTGGGGGGTGTTCCACGTGGAACATCAGTTTATTTCAGCATGGCAACGCTTACAGACGAGCCTAAGACAAAGAAACTCATGCCTGCGTCATGGTATAATGGACAAATCTATTATCGCCGCATGGGATCACGAACTCTGTCTTGCCAGTAATGAAATTGATCAGTTACGTCGTGCCTATATTGTTAAGTTAAAACCTGTCTTTGAAGAGACGCTGGCCAAACTACTCGATCTCCCAGGTTTAACATTGAGTTATTTTCGAGGCTGGGATAAAACCAATGATTTACAAGAAGTGCTCAATAAAAATATCGATCGTGATCGAACACTGGGCTACACACAAGCAGGACCACAGCGCGCAGATCTTAGAGTTCGTATAGACAAAAACAATGCTGTCGATATTCTTTCAAGAGGGCAGCAGAAGTTAGTTATCTGTGCGTTACGAATTGCTCAAGGCTACTTGCTCTCTCAAGCTAGACGCAACGAGTGTATCTACCTTGTCGATGACTTGCCTTCAGAGTTGGATGAGCAACATCGTTTAGCATTATGCCAACTGTTAGATGATTTAGAGTGTCAGGTGTTTATCACCTGCGTAGATAAACAATTAATGAGTTCGGGTTGGCGAACGGATACGCCAGTCTCTTTGTTCCACGTGGAACAAGGCCAAATTACACCATCGGGAGTGACCGCATGAGCGAAGAACAATCGTACGATTCCAGTAGTATTAAAGTCCTTAAGGGCCTGGATGCAGTACGCAAACGCCCTGGCATGTATATCGGAGATACTGATGACGGCACAGGGCTGCACCACATGGTTTTTGAAGCCGTGGACAACTCCATCGACGAGGCCTTAGCGGGCCATTGCGATGAGATCACTATTACCATTCACCCTGACGAATCCATCACCGTACAGGACAATGGTCGCGGCATTCCTGTCGATATCCATAAAGAAGAAGGGGTATCTGCCGCAGAAGTGATTATGACGATACTGCACGCTGGCGGTAAGTTTGACGATAACAGCTATAAAGTATCTGGCGGATTACACGGTGTCGGTATTTCTGTGGTTAACGCACTATCGCGTGTGCTGATTATGACCATTCGCCGTCAAGGCAAAGTCTGGGAGCAAACCTATCACCACGGTGTGCCACAAGCGCCTATGACTGCGATTGGCGACACCACGGCAACCGGTACTCGTATTCATTTCAAGCCGTCACCAGAGACCTTTGCCAATATTCAGTTCAGCTGGGAAATTCTAGCTAAACGTTTACGCGAACTATCATTTCTTAACTCAGGTGTTGGTATTCATTTAAAAGATGAGCGCACCGGTAAGGAAGAGTTATTCCAATATGAAGGCGGTCTAAAAGCCTTTGTTGAATACCTAAACACCAACAAAACCACCGTGAATAAAATATTTCACTTTTCCATGCAACGTGAAGAAGATGGCATTGGTGTTGAAGTTGCAATGCAGTGGAACGATGGCTTTAATGAAAACCTCCAGTGTTTCACTAACAATATTCCTCAACGTGATGGCGGAGCCCACTTAGTAGGTTTCCGTACAGCACTGACACGCCACCTAAACAACTATATCGAAGCCGAAGGTTTAGGTAAAAAAGACAAAGTCAGCACCACCGGTGATGATGCTCGCGAAGGCTTAACTGCAATTATTTCAGTCAAAGTACCTGATCCTAAATTCAGCTCGCAAACCAAAGACAAACTGGTTTCTTCAGAAGTGAAAACTGCGGTTGAGCAAGAAATGGGCAAATATTTAGCTGATTATTTGTTAGAAAATCCCGGTGAAGCTAGAGCGATTGTCGGCAAAATGATTGACGCAGCGCGCGCGCGTGAAGCGGCTCGTAAAGCTCGAGAGATGACGCGTCGTAAAGGTGCTCTGGATATTGCAGGCCTACCTGGTAAGCTCGCCGATTGCCAAGAGAAAGACCCTGCATTGTCTGAACTTTATATTGTGGAAGGGGACTCTGCTGGCGGTTCAGCCAAGCAGGGACGTAACCGTAAAACCCAAGCCATCTTACCGCTCAAAGGTAAAATCCTTAACGTTGAAAAAGCGCGTTTCGATAAGATGATTTCATCGCAAGAAGTCGGTACGTTAATCACTGCTCTCGGCTGTGGTATTGGCCGTGATGAGTACAATATCGATAAACTGCGCTATCACAATATTATTATCATGACCGATGCTGACGTGGATGGTTCTCACATTCGTACACTGCTGCTGACCTTCTTCTTCCGTCAACTGCCAGAACTGATTGAGCGCGGCTATATTTATATTGCTCAACCTCCACTGTATAAAGTTAAACGTGGTAAGCAAGAGCAATATATTAAAGACGATGAGGCGATGGAAGAGTACCTCACTAATGCAGCACTGGAAGACGCCAGCTTGCATGTCAATGCCAGTGCTCCGGGTTTATCAGGTGCAGCATTAGAGGAACTGGTGCATGAGTACCGCTCAGTACTGAAAACCCTAGATCGCCTGTCACGCTTGTACCCGAAAGAAATCACTGAGCACTTTATTTATCTGCCGCGCGTTGAGCCTGAGCAGTTAAGCGATAAAGTGGCCATGCAAGCATGGTTAGACGCATTGCAAACACGCATGTCATCCGTGGAAAAATCGGGAGAGGTGTATACCGTCGGTCTACGTCACGACAGCGAAAGAAACTACTGGCTACCAGAAATCCAAATTAAAGCGCATGGTTTAACCAACCATATTCTGTTTAATCATGATTTCTACTCCAGTAACGACTACCGCACCGTGACTGAGCTTGGCAATAAGTTGAATAACTTACTCGAAGATGATGCTTATGCATTGCGCGGTGAGCGTAAACAACCGGTCAACACCTTTAAGGAAGCCTTGGATTGGTTACTTGCCGAAGGCAGCCGCCGTCTAGGTGTACAGCGCTATAAAGGTCTAGGTGAGATGAACCCTGATCAACTATGGGAAACTACCATGGACCCAAGCCAGCGTCGTATGCTGCAAGTGACTATTGATGATGCGATTGCTGCGGATCAGATTTTCAATACACTGATGGGGGATCATGTTGAGCCTCGTCGTGCCTTTATTGAAGAAAACGCTTTAGCAGTCTCTAACTTAGACTTCTAATCTAAGCTAAACCGCCGTGCCTGCAATGGGTGCGGCGGCTTTATGCTTTATCTGTACAAGACAACGCTACAGTCTCTATCCCTCGCGATTCATTGTTCATATATACTGCGTTGAATATTAAAAGCAGCCTGTAATCACCCACAATCTATTCATATCTTGTAATGAAAAACAGCACCCTTATCTAAGGTTCTGTGAATTTATTGTGCCAATATACTGTCTAGGTTCTCTTAACTGCAAGGAAGGCAGGCATCCTACGCATCACAGCGTAAAACTATTTTATTTGAGTATCATCTGTGAATATTTCTAATCTGATTAAAGCAGGATTATTGGCCACCTGTGTCATTGTTGGCCAAACCTATGCAGCCAATGCACCGATTAAAACCAGCGCACAACAAGATCTTGCCGCAGGCAGTGCGTTGTTAATGGACTTAAAAACCAATGAGGTTCTTTACTCCAGCAATCCTAATTTTGTTGCGCCCATTGCCTCAGTCACTAAACTGATGACAGCGATGGTCGCTCTTGATGCCAAACAATCACTCGATGAAAAACTGTCTATCGTTATTAAAGACACCAAAGAAATGCAGGGTGTGTTTTCACGAGTCCGTCTTGGCAGTGAACTCAGCCGCCATGACGTCTTACTGATTACCTTAATGTCCTCAGAAAACCGTGCTGCAGCGAGCCTGGCTCATCACTATAGCGGTGGTCACACGGCCTTTATTCAGGCTATGAATGCCAAAGCTCAAGCGCTGGGCATGTATAACACGCGCTTTGTTGAACCTACTGGACTCTCAGAAAAGAACGTATCGAGCGCACATGACTTAGTGCTGATGATTAAAGCGGCGCAAGGTTATCCATTGATTCGTCAATTTAGCACCCTGGGTGAAAAAACCGTGGCCTTTAGCAAGCCTAATTACACCTTAGGCTTTCGTAACACCAATGCCTTGGTGCGTAAAGACAACTGGAATATTCAACTGAGTAAAACTGGCTTCACTAACAGTGCAGGGCATTGCTTGGTGATGAGTACAGAAATGAATAAGCGTCCAGTCGCGTTCGTCGTACTCGACGCCTTTGGTAAATATACCCACATGGCGGATGCCAACCGTCTAAAAAAATGGCTAGAAACGGGCGCCATTACGCCAGTACCAGCCGCGGCACTCAGCTATAAAAAAGCGAAGCAACAAGAACGCCAACAAACCTTAGCCAGTCAATAACAGGCTTACCTCTGACCTAGAGGCAAATAAAGTAACGCATCTAAACCGCCGGTGGGGACCGCTTGCAAGCGCAGCTCTCCACCATAGCGTTCAGTCACTGCTTGTACGATCGCCAAACCTAAGCCGCTGCCACTGTGTGCATTTGCCGTGCGCCAAAAGCGTTGTTTAGCCTGTTCAATCTGCGTAACCGATAAACCTGCGCCAGCATCGCGAACCCGTAACAACAAACGCTGTTGATCCATCGCCATATACAACTCAACACGGCTCTCTGCTGGGCTATAGCGCAAAGCGTTATCCAATAAGTTACGCAACGATGCCACCGCCAACGATTCCGGTACTGCCACGTACACTTCATCAGTTAACTCATTAACGACGTCAATACGCTGATAGCCTGGCACAGCGATTAAATCAGCTAAAGCATGCCGAGCTAAGCTCTGCGCACTGACTTGACCATCCTTATCAAAATCTTGCGCACTTTCAACGCGGGCCAATAATAACAACTGTTCAAGGCTACTTTGCATTCTATCCACAGCCTTTTCTGCTTGCTGTAAAGCATGTTGAGCCATATCCCCAGAACTCATTTGTGCGACTTGTAAATGCGTCTTCACGGCGGTTAAAGGGGTACGCAACTCATGTGCAGCATCATTGGTAAAACGTCTTTCACGTTCCAATGCAGCAGAAATTCTAGCAAACAGTTGATTCAGAGTGGCCACTAAAGGTTGTAAATCTTTAGGTAAACGTCGTACATAGACCGGTTGCAAATCCTCTGCATCACGTTGTGCTAACACAGAACGCAAGCTTTGCAGCGGTGATAGACCACGACCAATACCAAACCAAATCAGCACTAAGCTACCAAGTAGGGCTAAGGCAACAGGCAAAGCAGCCGCTATTAAAATAGCCGATTGGAGGGTTTCTCGCTCATCAACGCGGTCAGCAGTCGTCACCCATAAGTGCTGACGTTTTAAAGTAAAACTGCGCCAACGCTCATTGCCAATACTGACCTCATGAAAGCCCACTCCATGCTCAGCTAGCGTGGCCTGTGGAGTATTGGGAGTACGTACTAAAACTTCGCCTCGTAAAGAGCGCACTTGGCACACCAAGCCACTTTGTAAACCCAATTCAACAACGCTCAATCGATTGGTATTATGAGGTGGCAATGGCTGCGGCAACTGCTCTAAGAGACCGGCCACCATACGTGCAGAGGAGGCGAGGCGTTCGTCCAAGGCCACAGTGACTTCGCGGCGCAAGTCACCGAGCAGCCATACAGCCGCCAAGCTCCATAATAAAATGAACGTGCCGCCGAGGATCAATAACAATCGATTACGCAGGCTCATGCGGCACTCCGATTCGGTAGCCTAAGCCACGTACAGTTTTCACGACATCACTGCCTAATTTACGGCGCAGATTATAAATATGCACATTAATGGCATTACTCTCGACGCCATCGCCTAGCCCATAAAGACTGTCTTGCAATTGTTCAGCACTTAAAATATGCCCCGGATTTTGTAGTAATGCAGCCAGTAACGCCTGTTCACGCCGAGATAGGCTCACCTCCTGATCATGCAAAGTCACTTCTCGCGTGCTCGGATCAAAGGTCAAGCCATGATGCTCAATCAGATGCGTACTACGGCCACTGCTACGTCTTAACAAACTGTGTAAACGGGCAGCCAACTCACGTAAATCAAAGGGCTTCAACAGATAATCATCAGCGCCCGCTTGCAAGCCTGCGACCCGTTGCAGTACTGAATCACGCGCACTTAAAATCAACACAGGCAAGTCTTTACCCTGACTGCGCATGCGGGTTAATAACTGCAAGCCATCTTCATCCGGTAAGCCAAGGTCTAGAATCATGGCATCAAAATGCCCTAGCTGCAGCGCTTGTTCAGCGGCGGCAGCATGCTCCATATGATCCACTGTAAAGCCTTGTAGCTGCAAACCGGCCAGCACGCCTTGGGCAATTAAAAAATCATCTTCGACCAACAAAACATGCATAACTCAGTCAACCTTCAAGAGAAACAAAACAATAACGCTACACCGCACAATAGCGCAGTATCAACAGCCTACAACACTTTAAGCCGATCTTAACTGTTAATGCTGTCTTAATAGAGTCAGCGCATAGTGGCAACAAATCTAATAGGAAGAACACCTATGCGCTCTATGTTTATTGCCTTACTGCTATTGTTCAGTAGCGTAACCCAAGCCTTTACCAGTAATCAGCAGGATTTCTTAGCCGTTGAAGAAGCCTTTCGCTTTGAATACATGGACGATGTTGAACCCAATGTTTTAGTTTGGCAGATTGCTGATAAGCATTATTTGTATAAAGATAAAGTTACCGTCACCGACGCGAATGGCCAAGCACTGCCTATTGAGTACCCTCAAGGTATTGAGCATTCCGATGAGTTTTTTGGCGAGACTCAAGTGTATCGGCAACTTCTTCAGCTACCTTTAGATCAACAAGCTCAGCAGCCTTTACAAGTGACCTGGCAAGGTTGTGCAGATGCTGGCTTATGTTATCCGCCGCAAACAGTCACAGTCGGCGGTGAAGCCCTCGCAGGCGATAGCAGTGGATCCATAGCATCGTCAAATGCAGTATTAGCTGAAGATCAATCGATTGCTGAGCGCTTAGCCGGCTCAGGACTGCTGCTGAATATGGCCGTCTTCTTTATGATGGGTCTGTTACTGGCCTTTACTCCATGCATGCTACCGATGTTGCCAATCTTAACCAGCGTCATCAGCGGCTCAAAAAGTGGTGGTTGGCAGGGCGCACGTTTAGGGTTGGCCTTTATTCTACCCATGGCGCTGGTTTATGCAGCACTGGGTGTAGTCGCTGCCAGTCTCGGCAATAACCTCTCCGCAGCACTGCAACAACCGTGGTTATTAATCCCTTTTGCTGGTGTTTTTATTCTCTTAGCACTGGCGCAGTTCGGTGTCTTCACCTTACAACTGCCAGCATTTATCCGCGAACGCTTGCAAGGCGCGGATCAAAAGCTTGAAGGCGGCAGCTTAGTCGGTGCAGCCAGTTTAGGTGCAGTATCAGCTTTACTGGTCGGCCCCTGCATGACTGCACCCCTGGCTGGAGCATTACTCTATATCGCCCAAAGTGGTGACGGTGTCCGTGGAGGTTTAGCTTTATTTTCACTCGGCCTAGGGAGTGGCTTACCGTTATTGTTGGCTATTAGTATCGGTATGCGCTGGTTACCCAAGCCCGGTCATTGGATGCAAAGCGTTAACCGTGTGTTTGGCTACGCATTATTAGCCACTGCTATTATTGTTGTCCGTCCGATTGTAATCGGCCCAGTCTTTTTAGCGTTATGGGGCGCTTGGCTCCTTGCGATTGCGGTACAGGTTGGCAATATTGAACGACCGACTTGGCGTTTTTCTAGCCGTTATATTAGCTTACTACTAGGAATTTGGAGTGGTGCGATGTTGTTAGGCTCAGCAGTCGGTGGGGATGATCCACTGCAACCATTAACCCATTTTGGTGTACAAGCGAGTGAGCGATCCAGCTCGCACAGCATGCAGCGCTTTGCTGATATAAAACAATTGCAAGAACAGCTTAATCAAGCCCAACAAGACGAAAAATGGGTACTGCTGGATTTTTATGCAGACTGGTGTGTCTCATGTAAAATAATGGAGAAAACAGTATTTTCGAAAACCAATGTTCAACAAGCTTTAACTGATTTTCGCGTATTACAAGTTGATGTGACCTTAAACACTGCAGAGCAACAACAGCTTATGCAAGACTTACAGATTATGGGTCCACCCACTATTTTATTTATCGATCCTCAAGGCTCGGAGCAACGCACACAGCGTATCACCGGCGAAGTGTCTGCTAATGATTTTTTACAGCACTTAACCCGCGCACAAAAGGACAGTTAATGTTGAGTTTAAACTTAGGCCCCTTGGCCATCCCAATAGATTTAGCACTCCTCTACGCGGCATTTTTTATTGCATGGCTAACGGGCTGGTTAATCGGTAGAAAACGTGGGAGTAACCCCGAGTCAGCCTTATTTAGCATGCTAGTTAGCGGCGTTTTAGTGGCACGCCTAGCATTCATAATGCAATACTTTCAACAATACACGGGTAACCTTTGGCAAATGATTGATATCCGCGATGGCGGTTTTTTATTGTTACCAGGCGTTATTGCAGCAGTATTAGTGGGAATATATAAAGCATGGCGACAAGCCCCCTTACGCGTACCTTTAGCAATCGGAGTATGCGTTGGACTACTGGTTTGGGGCGCTAGTTTTTCAGTACTCAATGCCTTACAAAGCAGTCAAAAAATACCTGATCTAGCCGTGCGTGATATTGCTGGTGAGCCGGTTTTACTGCAAGACTTAACAGGTAAGCCACTGGTGATTAATTTATGGGCCACCTGGTGCCCACCATGCCGTCGCGAAATGCCGGTACTGGCTGCAGCGCAACAGGCCAATCCAGATATCCGCTTTGTCTTTATCAATCAAGGAGAAGGTCAGCGTCTAGTGGAGAAATTCTTAGCGCAGCAGCAGCTAAGCTTAGATAATAATTTACTCGATAGTGGTGGCCGTGTCGGTCAAGCTATAGGCTCATTATCTTTACCCACCACACTGTTCTACAGTGCCGACGGGCTATTAAAAAACAATCATTTAGGTGAACTATCGCATGCCAGTTTAAAACATGCGTTACGCCATATCAGTACAGAAACTCATCCAGTCAATATAGAGGAATAACCATGCTATTAAAGAAAATTTTACCGACTCTGGCTCTACTGACCTTACCTGTTATTGCTCAAGCTGAAGATTATCCAGCACCTGTAGAAGCCATGCGTGAGCGCGGTATACAAGTGCTGGAGCGCTTTGATGCGCCAAGTGGTTTAACCGGTTATACCGCCCTCTATAATGGTCGTCCTTTAGCGCTGTATGTTACCGAGGACAAGCAACACGCTATTATTGGCAGCTTACTCAATGCAAAAGGTGAAGATTTAACCGGTACGATACTGGAAGAAAAAGTCAGTCGTCCACAAAGCAAAGTGATGTGGGGAAAACTGCAAGATAGTGCTTGGATTGCTGACGGTTCTGATAAAGCCGAAAAAATCATCTATGTCTTTACTGACCCCAACTGCCCGTACTGCAAACGCTTATGGCAAGATGCGCGTCCATGGGTTGATGCAGGTAAAATACAGTTACGCCACGTGATGGTGGGTACACTCGGTGAGAACAGTCAAAAGAAAGCTGCTTTTATGCTAGCAGCAAAAGATCCAAGAGCAGTACTGCAAGGTAATGAAAGCGGTAAAGTACCCGCTGAAGAAGCTAAAGTTGTTGAAGCGAAACAACTTCAGCAACTGGAAAATAATCAACAACTAATGGCAACGCTTGGCGCCAGCGGCACACCTGCTATTTTATATATTGATGCAACAGGTATGCTGCAAATGCACCCAGGTGCACCGCAGGGCGCACAGCTTATGGAGCTGTTCGGCCCGCGTCCTTAACACATAACAGCGGTTAAAAGTTCACTGTGCACTAGTCACGTGCATAGTGAACACCGTCTGCTATCGCACGGCATAGTGTTAGCACACCGCTCACCGCTTCATCAGCATTACTGGCTTTTTCAACCAGATCAACAAAAGCTGAGCCGACAACAGCACCGTCGGCTAAACGAGCAATATTCGCCGCATGTTCTGGGGTACGAATACCAAAACCAATACACACCGGCAGCTCGGTATGACGACGTAAGCGCGCAACGGCTTCTTCGATATGTTCCATGGTTGCCGAACCTGTTCCCGTCACGCCAGCTACTGAAACATAATAAACAAAGCCCGAGCTGTTATTGAGTACCGTAGGTAAGCGCAGATCATCCGTGGTTGGTGTAGTTAAGCGAATAAAGTCTAAGCCGGCCGCTTGTGCAGGATCACAAAAGACGTTGTTATGCTCTGGCGGTAAGTCGACAATAATCAAACCATCAACACCAGCAGCTTTAGCGTCTGCAATAAAACGCGGCACACCATAATGATGAATCGGATTAAAGTAGCCCATCAGCACCACTGGGGTATGCTGGTTGTCTTGGCGAAACTCAGCAACCATTTGCAAAGTTTTCGCTAAGGTTTGGCCATTTTTTAACGAGCGTATGTTAGCCAACTGAATCGCCGGACCATCGGCCATCGGATCAGTAAACGGCATACCCAGCTCAATCACATCAGCGCCAGCTGCCGGTAAGCCTTTAAAAATACGCATTGCAGTCGCGTAATCTGGATCACCTGCCGTAACAAAAGTCACTAAAGCGGCGCGGTTTTGTTGCTTAAGTTCGGCAAAGCAAGCTTGAATACGGCTCATACTGACTGCTCCTGTTGCTCAAAGTGATGCATCACCGTTTGCATATCTTTATCGCCACGGCCAGATAAATTCACCACCATTAAATGATCTTTAGGTAATTGTGGGGCACGCTTAAACACTTCAGCTAACGCATGGGCTGACTCAAGTGCTGGAATAATACCTTCGAGTTTGCAGCATAAATGGAAGGCAGCTAAGGCTTCATCATCTTTAGCAGAAGTGTACTCAACCCGACCAATATCATGTAACCACGCATGCTCAGGGCCAATACCTGGATAATCTAACCCTGCAGAAATCGAGTGGGCATCAACAATTTGGCCATCATCGTCTTGTAGCAAATAGGTGCGGTTACCGTGCAATACTCCAGGCGTACCACCTTGCAAACTGGCCGCATGTTCACCACTGTCAATGCCATGCCCAGCCGCTTCAACACCAATAATTTTTACGCTGGCATCATCCAAGAAAGGATGAAACAAACCTAAAGCATTGGAACCGCCACCAATACAAGCCACTAAGCTATCCGGCAGACGACCTTCTTGCGCTTGTAGTTGCTCGCGCGTTTCTTTACCAATCACAGCTTGAAAATCTCGCACCATCGCAGGGTAGGGATGCGGACCGGCCACGGTACCAATCAAGTAATAGGTATCGTTGACATTGGTCACCCAGTCACGCAATGCTTCGTTCATCGCATCTTTAAGGGTACCGGTACCAGCAACCACTGGACGCACTTCGGCGCCTAACAGCTTCATCCGAAACACGTTAGCTTGTTGGCGATGAATATCGGTCGTACCCATGTAGATCACGCACTGCAAACCAAAACGTGCTGCGACGGTTGCCGTAGCCACGCCATGCATACCCGCACCCGTTTCAGCAATAATACGTTTTTTGCCCATACGCCGCGCCAGCAAAATCTGACCGATACAGTTATTGATCTTATGCGCGCCAGTGTGGTTTAACTCTTCACGCTTCAGATAAATTTTAGCACCGCCACAATGCTCAGTTAAGCGTTCGGCGAAATACAGCGGACTCGGGCGACCGACATAATCCCGTTGAAAATAAGCTAACTCTTCTTTAAAGGCTGGATCATCTTTAGCCTTTTCATACTCACGACCTAACTCAAGAATCAACGGCATCAAGGTTTCTGCAACATATTGACCACCGAAGTCACCAAACAAACCATGCGTATCAGGGCTATTACAAAAAGAACTCATGACCCACTCCCTAACTAAATTAGAAATATATCTATACCGTCTAAACTACCTGATAACCTTCACTACGAAAAGCGATATGATTGCAACAATAGGTTAGGAAAACTCACATGTCTGATTCTTTTAACTTACCACCGCTCAACGCCTTAAAGGCATTTGAAGCCAGTGCTCGCTTACAAAGCATTACCTTGGCAGCTAAAGAGTTACACGTCACCCACGGTGCCGTTAGCCGCCAAGTTAAACAGCTTGAACAGCACTTAGGTGTGGCCTTACTCAGCAAGCACGGACGCGGCATTAAACTCACCGATAGCGGTGCTCGTCTGTATGAAGCCAGCACGGCAGCACTCTCGCAAATTCACAACGCCTGCCTCGATATTCGTCAGCAAACCCAACAAGCGCCTTTTGTTCTGGCTTGCCCAGGCAGCTTACTGGCACGCTGGCTGATACCACGCCTTGAACAATTGCAGCGCGACTTACCTGACTTACGCTTACAGGTGATTACCAGTGCAGGGGATGACAACAACCTGCAGCATCCTGATGCTGACGCCAGTTTGATATTTTTAGACCAAGCTTGTCCTGACACGATGCAGGCTTACATCCTCGATACTGAACGCATCGGTCCAGTTCTGAGTCCACGCTACCAACAGGCAGCAACTCTATGCGTGGCAGAGGCCGCACAACTATTAGATGAGCCATTACTGTTCACCCATTCGCGCCCGCAAGCGTGGCCACAATGGACGCAAGCACAGCAACTCAGCAGCACTGATTTAAGTTATGCACAGGGCTTTGAGCACCTTTACTACTTATTAGAGGCGGCCGTAGCTGGATTGGGTGTCGCCATCGCGCCAGAACATTTAGTCCGTAGTGATATTGCCAGTGGTCGTTTGATTGCTCCTTGGGGGTTTGTCGAAACATCAGCAAAACTGGTGCTACTGACTCGAAAAAACCAGCACCAACAACGTGCGCAACAGCTCGCACAATGGCTGATCAACAGCCTTTAATTGCAAACCCGACACAGAAGACTATTTTGTTCTATACTGAAAAAACGCTGCATCGACTTTTATTTTCAGTTAGCAGCAGGAGGCAATATGCAGATTTCAAGCAATCTATTCTCAGCGGGACTCTGCGCCATCAAAACCAGTCAAGAACATTTGGCCAATGCCGCGCAAGCAATTGCCAAATCTAACAGTAATGCCGTCAGCACTCCTGCAGCAAGCGCCGCGCCAGTCACTCAGACGCCCCATCTCACGGAACAACTCATACAGCTTGAACAAGCTAAGCAAATGAATCAGCTAGGCGCTCGCGTGCTGTCCAGCGCTGATGAGTCACTCGGCACGCTGATTGATATTCAAGCTTAAGTAAAAAATTTAAATAAAGTCAGCGAGCAGCGCTTGACAAGAATACGATAGCGCCGTAACTTTCAAACAGTCGTTTGATTAGATTCAGCATGCGCAATCATTTTACTGCGCTGCTAGAAACAGGCCTACTTACACGCCGTATAGGCCAACTTAATAATAAAGTCTCCACTGTAGAGGTTGATAGCCATGGCTGAATATAAAGCCCCCTTGCGTGATATCCGTTTTGTTCGTGATGAACTTTTAGGCTACCCAGAACATTATGCCAACCTGCCTGGCTGCGAAGATGCCACACCAGATATGGTCAGTGCCATCCTTGAAGAAGGTGCAAAATTCTGTGAAAACGTGATTGCTCCGCTCAACCGCGTGGGTGACACAGAAGGCTGTACTTGGTCGGCTGAGGGTGTGAAAACACCGACAGGATTTAAAGAAGCGTACCAACAATATGTTGAAGGTGGCTGGCCGAGTCTTGCTCACGATGCTGAGCACGGTGGTCAAGGTCTGCCTGAATCACTGGGTATCTCCATTAGTGAAATGGTCGGTCAAGCCAACTGGTCTTGGGGTATGTATCCAGGTCTATCTCACGGTGCGATGAATACCTTGCACGCCCACGGTACTGAAGAACAACAAACCACCTACCTGAGCAAACTGGTATCCGGCGAATGGACCGGTACCATGTGCTTAACTGAAGCACATTGCGGTACTGACTTAGGTATGTTGCGTACTAAAGCGGAGCCTCAAGAAGACGGTAGCTATAGCATCAGCGGTACTAAAATCTTTATCTCTGCGGGTGAACACGATTTAGCCGACAATATCGTGCATATTGTAATCGCTCGTATTGCTGGCGCACCTGAAGGTACCAAAGGTATTTCACTGTTTATCGTGCCTAAGTTTCTACCCAACGCTGAAGGCGGTGTCGGTGAGCGCAACGGTGTGCAGTGTGGTTCTATTGAACACAAAATGGGCATTCATGGTAACGCCACGTGCGTGATCAACTTTGATGGCGCTAAAGGCTTCTTGATTGGTCCAGCCAACAAAGGTCTGAACTGCATGTTCACCTTTATGAACACCGCTCGTATTGGTACTGCACTACAAGGTTTGGCGCACTCTGAAGTAGCCTTCCAAGGCGGTATTGAATATGCACGTGATCGTTTACAGATGCGTTCATTGACCGGTACAAAAGCACCGGACAAGCCTGCTGACCCAATCATCGTGCACCCTGATGTACGTCGTATGCTACTGACGATGAAGGCGTTTACCGAAGGTAACCGTGCGATGCTGTACTACGCAGCACAGCAAGTTGACATCATGCAACGCAGTAAAGATGAAGAAGAGCGTAAAGCCGCCGATGGTATGCTGGCATTCTTAACGCCAATTGCTAAAGCCTTTATGACTGAAGTTGGTTTTGAAGCAGCCAACCACGGTGTGCAAATTTATGGCGGCCATGGTTATATCGCAGAGTGGGGCATGGAACAAAACGTTCGCGACAGCCGTATCTCTATGCTGTACGAAGGCACCACCGGTATCCAAGCGCTTGACCTGCTAGGTCGTAAAATTCTGATGACCCAAGGCGAAGCACTAAAAGGCTTTACCAAAATTGTGCATAAGTTCTGCAAAACGAACGAAGATAACCAAGCAATCCAAGAGTTCGTTACACCACTGGCTGAGCTGAACAAAGAGTGGGGCGAGATCACCATGAAAGTGGGGATGGCGGCAATGAAAGACCGCGAAGAGGTGGGCGCTGCATCGGTTGATTATCTGATGTACTGCGGCTATGCCTGCTTGGCGTATTTCTGGGCCGATATCGCCCGTGTCGCAGCAGAGAAACTAGCGGCGGGGACTGACGAAGAAGCCTTCTACCGCGCCAAACTGCAAACTGCACGTTTCTACTTTGCACGTCTATTGCCACGCACTCGTACACACGTTGCGGCAATGTTATCCGGTGCAAGCAACCTGATGGATATGGCTGAAGAAGATTTTGCTCTGAGTTATTAAGTCTTAGCAGTCAGTAAAGCTGTATAAAACCCGTTGTGTGACGCGAGCTGTTAACTCAGCTCTATTCATCAGCGGGTTTTTTTATCCTTTAAAATAGAACCTTTGAGTCATAAAAAGAGCCTATTAGTTTTAAAAGTTTATTAATGTAGACTAAAAATCCAATCTTTTCTTACCCGCTGATTGCCTTGTGTTGTGTCGTGTTACACAGCTGAACTGGCGCTAATAATAAAGAGGAATGCCTCATGGCCGACTATAAAGCACCTTTACGTGATATGAGTTTTGTGCTCAATGAAGTGTTTGAAGCAAGTAAGCTTTGGGCACAACTACCCGCATTAGCAGAAACGGTAGATAACGAAACCGCTATTGCTATTTTAGAAGAAGCTGGGAAAGTTTCTGCAGGATCGATTGCGCCCACCAATCGCAGTGGCGATGAAGAGGGCTGCACTTGGACTGATGGTGTAGTAACAACACCTAAAGGCTTTATTGAAGCGTATAAAACCTATGCTGAAGGCGGCTGGGTGGGTGTCGGTGGTGATCCTCAGTTTGGCGGCATGGGCATGCCAAAAATGATCACCGCGCAAATTGAAGAAATGATCAACTCAGCCAACCTCTCATTTGGTTTATACCCAATGCTCACAGCTGGTGCGTGCTTATCCATTCACGCTCATGCCAGTGAAGAACTTAAAGAAAAATATTTACCACAAATGTATGACGGTAGCTGGGCAGGCTCAATGTGCCTGACTGAACCGCATGCAGGTACTGATTTAGGTATCATTCGCACTAAAGCAGAACCTCAAGCGGATGGCAGCTACAAAGTCAGCGGTACCAAAATATTTATCACCGGCGGAGAACATGATCTCACCGAGAATATCATTCACCTGGTACTGGCCAAACTACCTGATGCGCCAGCTGGTGCTAAAGGCATTTCACTTTTTCTAGTGCCTAAAGTGATGGTTAATGATGATGGTTCGCTTGGTGAGCGTAACAGCCTGTCATGCGGCTCGATTGAGCATAAAATGGGTATTCAAGGTTCTGCTACCTGCGTGATGAACTTCGATAACGCCACTGGCTATATTATTGATGCACCCAATAAAGGCTTAGCCGCCATGTTCACCATGATGAACTACGAGCGCCTCGGCGTTGGTATTCAAGGTTTAGCATTAGGCGAGCGCTCTTACCAGAGTGCCATTGAGTACGCTAAAGATCGTATCCAAAGCCGTGCGCCAACCGGCGTCGTTGCTCCAGATAAACCAGCGGATCCAATTATCGTGCACCCCGATGTGCGTCGTATGCTGTTAACGATGAAAGCCCTGAATGAGGGCGGTCGTGCGTTTTCCAGTTATGTCGCGATGCAGTTGGATATTGCTAAATACAGTGAAGAGGCCGATATAAGGCAGGGCGCTGAAGAACTGGTGGCTTTACTCACGCCTATTGCTAAAGCGTTCTTAACTGATATGGGTCTAGAATCGACAATCCATGGCCAACAGATCTTTGGCGGACATGGCTATATTCGTGAATGGGGCCAAGAGCAACTGATTCGAGACTGTCGTATCACGCAAATTTACGAAGGCACCAATGGTATCCAATCTCTGGATTTAGCGGGTCGTAAAATTGTGGCCAATGGTGGCGTTTTTTACCAACATTTCGCCAATGAAGTAAAAGCTTTTATCGCAGATGCAGAAAGTGACTTAGCTGAGTTCACTGCACCGCTAAAAGCAGCCATTGAGAATCTTGATGAGTTGACCGCTTGGTTACTGGCAGAGGCAAAAAGCAATCCTAATGAAATTGGTGCGGCCTCGGTTGAATACTTACAAGTCTTTGGCTACACCGCTTATGCTTATATGTGGGCGCGAATGGCACGCGCTGCGCAAGGTAAAGAACAAGACGATGATTTTTATGCCAGCAAAATGGGCACAGCGCGCTTCTTCTTTGCTCGATTGCTCCCCCGTACACAATCACTCAGCAGCTCGGTCAAAGCCGGCAGTGAATCCTTGTACTTACTCAACGCTGAGCAGTTTTAACAAAACAGAGTATTGATATGGGAGCCACCGACCATGTAAGCAAAAGCTTACAAAGCGTGTGGTCATTTAGCCACTGTGCAACTCAAGCAGAATCAGTAGAATAGGTCACAAGGAGTTACGAAGGAACGTGTTAATCATTACGGATCAATGATTAAGGCCAAGATGGCTAATAGCAAGGAAGTTAGGAGACAGTCTGCAAACCCCGCTTACGCGGGGTTTTTTAATTTCTAGCCTAGAAAAATCAATACATCACTCCAGTACCACGTAAACCACAATAACCATTGGGGTTTTGCTCTAAGTACTGCTGATGCATCGTTTCAGCATAATAGAATACCGGTGCCAAGCGTATTTCTGTGGTAATAGCTGGACTGCCTGCCGCAGTTAAGCGTGCCTGATAATGTGCACAACTGGCCTGCGCCTCTTCTAGCTGCTGTTGATCCATACAATAAATCGCTGAACGATACTGGCTACCAATATCATTGCCTTGACGCATGCCCTGAGTTGGATCATGTGATTGCCAAAACACTTGCAATAAGTCAGCAAAACTTATTTCTGCAGGATCAAACACCACGAGCACGGCTTCTGTATGGCCAGTTAAACCACTGCAAACCTGTGGATAACTGGGCTTTTCTGTATGCCCGCCAGCATAGCCGACGGCAGTAACGTAGACACCAGGCTGCTGCCAAAAGCGCCGCTCCGCTCCCCAAAAACACCCCATAGCTAATAATACGTAATGGCAATGAGCGGGGAAGGGTGGATAGATACTCTGTTGCGATTGTCTATGTGTAGCGACTGCAGACCCATCACCGTCCTCACCTGCAGCGATAAACTGACTGTTATTGATCAATGAATTTTGCATGCTGAGCCCCTCGTTAATATGCTTAATAATAATCCGTACGTTAAACTAACACCTTCAGCAACAATCTTGTGCCGTTGATACCAATCAAGGCAATAGCACAGCTTATTTGTTGCATCGTGCCTTTTGTTCGCAAATTTGCGACAATAGCCTATTAATTTTTAATGGACGCTAATATGACTGCTCTGAAAAATGATCGTTTTCTCCGCGCCCTGCTCAAACAGCCGGTGGATGTGACGCCTGTATGGATGATGCGTCAAGCAGGTCGCTACCTGCCTGAGTATAGAGCCAGCCGAGCACGTGCAGGTGGCTTTATGGATTTGTGCATGAACGCTGAGATCGCTTGCGAAGTAACACTGCAACCGTTGGAACGCTATCCATTAGATGCTGCGATTCTTTTTTCAGATATCTTAACCATCCCTGATGCGATGGGTTTAGGTTTGTATTTTGAAACAGGCGAAGGCCCTCGTTTCAAAAAAGTTGTTGATACCCTCGAAGCCATTGAAGCGTTGCCGATTCCTGATCCTGAAAAAGATCTAGGCTATGTGATGAACGCTGTGCGCACCATTCGCAAAGAACTCAATGGTCGCGTGCCTTTGATTGGTTTTGCTGGCAGCCCTTGGACTTTAGCCACCTATATGGTCGAAGGCGGTTCATCTAAAGACTTCCGCAAAAGTAAGGCACTGCTCTACGAAAACCCAGTTGCGATGCATCTACTGTTGGATAAACTAGCACAATCTGTCACCAGCTATCTGAATGCGCAAATTCTAGCTGGCGCACAAGCCGTGCAGATTTTTGATAGCTGGGGCGGCAGCTTATCCTCAGCAGCATATCAAGAGTTCTCGCTGGCCTACATGCAGAAAATCGTTAATGGTTTAATCCGTGAGCATGAAGGTCGTCGCGTCCCAGTGATCTTATTCACTAAAGGTGGCGGTTTGTGGCTTGAGTCGATGGCTGATACCGGTGTTGAAGCACTGGGCTTAGACTGGACCTGCGATTTGGGTGTAGCGCGTCAGCGTGTTGGTGACAAAGTTGCACTACAAGGCAATATGGATCCAACTGTTCTGTATGCTAACCCTGCTGCAATTGAGAAAGAAGTGGGACGTATTCTAGAAAGCTACGGTTCCGGCCCAGGTCATATTTTTAACCTCGGTCACGGTATTACTCCAGAAGTAAAACCTGAGAACGCTGGCGCATTTATCAATGCTGTGCATGATTTATCTGCCAAGTACCATCAAGGTTAATCTCCATAACCTTTGCACAATTAAGGCCGCTTTTGCGGCCTTAATTGTTTCTGCTACACAGCGCCAAAAAATTTATAGAAAGTACAGAGCTTAACAGACGGGTATAAAAAAATTTATCGACCTATCCTGCAACGCCTTTAATAGGCTTGTCTAAAGCTTAAATCCTGCTATTACTATCTAAGCTAAAATGATACAGCGACCGTTATCGCTCGACAGGATATTTTATGCAAGCGACTCAGACTTTAACCTTAGATCCCTTAACCGGTTGGTTACACGGAGCACGACATCTGCCATCAGACAATCATAACGCGCGGCCCAGTGCTGAAATCTCGTTATTAGTTATCCACAACATCAGTTTGCCACCCGGTCAATTCGGTACTGGCATGGTTGAAGCGTTATTTACCAATCAATTACCCGTCGACGCTCACCCTTACTTTGCTGGCATCGCAGACTTAAAAGTGTCCGCCCATTTTTTTATCAGTCGTGAAGGTGCTATAACCCAGTTTGTCAGCTGCTTAGAGCGCGCCTGGCACGCCGGTGTATCTAAGTTTGGTGATAGAGACAGCTGCAATGACTTCTCGCTAGGGATAGAGCTGGAAGGCGTGGACGATCAAGCCTATAGCGATGCTCAATATCAAAGTCTTAATCAGTTGGTTAATGAATTGACTAAACACTACCAGGTGATCACTGCAGAGCGTATTTGTGGGCACAGTGATATCGCTCCAGATCGTAAAACTGATCCAGGCCCAGCATTTATCTGGCAACGTTTACAGGCTAAACATGATGGAGATATATCATGAGTTTTCTAGTTTTAATGCTCACTATTCTAATTGAAAAACTATCACACTGGCGTACCGCATTACAAAAAGACCAATGGTGGTACGAACAGCTTAAACGCAGTTCAAAATTACTACCCAAGCAACATACATTAGCCTTCCTCCTCGCTTTCAGCTTACCGATTTTAGGTTTAGCCTTAGTGTTATTGGCCTTAAAATCGGTGTTATACGGCTTGTTATTGATTCCATTACACCTTGTAATCGTACTCTATAGCTTAAGCCGCGCTGATGTGCGTGCAGCACTAGGCCCCTTTAGAGATGCTTGGCGTCGAGAAGATACGCATGCGGCTAATCTCGCGGCACAGCGCGACCTATTAATTCAATCAGAAGAGCCAGATGGTCTATTACA
The DNA here is from genome assembly GCF_905120345.1 of Denitrificimonas caeni. Lineage (GTDB taxonomy): Bacteria > Pseudomonadota > Gammaproteobacteria > Pseudomonadales > Pseudomonadaceae > Denitrificimonas > Denitrificimonas caeni_A. The sequence continues at coordinate 183,673 of NZ_CAJHOA010000007.1, forward strand.
AGCCGTGCAAGGCTATTTGCTTTGGCAAGGTTTCCAAGGTTTTTTTGCCATTATCTTCTATTACCTGATTGGTGGCCCACTGGCTGCGCTGACTTATCGTTTATTAGTACTGACCGCAGAACAAGCGCAATGGCCACAAGCAGCTGGTTTAGCCACTCGTCTACTGCATATTCTGGACTGGCTACCCGTACGTCTGCTCAGTGCCAGTTTCGCTTTAATCGGTAACTTTATTACGGTTAATAGAGCGCTAATGCATGATTTACTCTGTATCACCGAGCCAGCTAATAACCTGCTAAGTAAAACCGGTCGTGCTGCGGTTGAAGCAGAAAACCATGCCTTAGGCGAAAAAGGCACCATTACTTTAGATAATATTTGGCTTCTTCTCGTACGTTCAGCTGTGCTTTGGTATGCCTGCACAGCTGTTTGGACATTATTTTTGTAGCTAAATCTACCACTTTAGGCCGTTTAAACCCTGTGGAGAACCTAACCTAGACCCGGTGCTATAAGTTGTGGATAACCCTGTGAATAATCAACCTGTGGATAACTAGCCCTTTTATCCACAGGTTATTTGCCGGTCACACACACGTAAAGCACCTCTTGGTCACAACTATCAGACTCCTTCAAGCCTATGATTAATAAGAGTTTTTTATGGTTATCAACAGAATACTTGCTCAGTAGTAATAGCAATAAAAATAAGCTTTATATATTCATTTCTAATTTATATAATCTCTCTCTACGCACGGCAACAGGAAATTTTCAAGAGCAGTTGATAGATATTTAATAAACAATTGCTGTAGATAATTGACCTAAGGCTCAGCTTTCAATAGAATTGTCGGCCTATTTAACGGGGACCACTTCGGGACCCATTTTGCCCAAGAAGTCACCAGGTACCGAATCATGAAACGCACATTCCAACCCAGTACACTAAAACGCGCTCGTAACCACGGTTTCCGTGCTCGCATGGCAACCGTAGGCGGTCGCGCTGTCATTCAGCGTCGTCGTGCTAAAGGCCGTAAGCGTCTGAGCGCATAATCGAAGCGAGCACAGCATGAATCTAGGCTTTGGCCGAGAAAAGCGTCTGCTGACACCTCAGCAGTTTAAAGCTGTCTTTGATTCTGCAAGCAATAAAGTTCCAGGCAAAAATGTCTTGTTACTTGCTCGTGATAACCAATTCGAACATCCACGTCTCGGATTGGTTATTGGTAAAAAAAGCGTAAAACTTGCTGTTGAACGCAATAGAATAAAACGTCAAATACGAGAATCTTTTCGCCATAATCAAGATATTTTGATCGGTGTAGATATCGTTATTGTCGCCCGTAGGGGTATTGCTGATTTGTCCAATATTGAGCTTCGTCAACAGTTCGATAAAATGTGGAAGCGCTTGGCACGCCAACGCACACCTGCATTACAAACAGCTCTTGCTGATTCAACAGGGCAAACCAATGCGTAAATTGGTGATCTTGCCAATTAAGTTCTATCGCTATGCAATCAGTCCTATGATGGCAAGTCATTGTCGTTTTTATCCAAGTTGTTCATGTTATGCCATTGACGCAATTGAGCAGCATGGTGCAATTCGCGGTGGCTGGTTAGCAATGCGACGACTTGGACGTTGTCATCCTTGGAATGCGGGAGGTTTTGATCCCGTACCGCCTCCTTCCTGTTCATCTTCTACGGCCGAGTAATCATGGATATCCAACGTACGATCCTGCTCGTTGCCTTAGCTGTTGTGTCTTATATGATGGTTCTTCAGTGGAATCAAGACTACGGCCAGGCACCAGTTACAGCAGCAACAACGCAATCAAGTGCAGCTCATCAAAGCGCTTTAAGCAATAATCAAGCGATTACTAACACTGCCAGCGCAGCTACTAATGATGACTTACCTGTTGCCATTAATGAGTTTGCCCAAGATCCTACGTTGGCCAACAACGTTATTAACAATGATTTAATTTATGTACAAACTGACGTATTGCAATTGGCTATTGATCCTAATGGCGGCGATATTGTTGAGTTAAAACTCAGCCAGTATCCACTCAATGCCTCACATCCAGATATACCATTGCAGTTATTTGAAAATAGCAATGAGCGTGTTTATGTTGCACAAAGTGGTTTAGTCGGTACCAATGGTCCTGACGCACGTGCTAGTGGCCGTCCTTTGTATAGCGTCACCCAACAAAATTTCAGCCTAGAAGATGGTCAAGAGCAGCTTAATGTTGATCTTTCTTTCCAAGAGAAAGGTGTTAACTACACAAAGCGCTTTACCTTGCATCGTGGTTTGAGTCCAGAATGTTCGGCACGTGACATCAGTCAGCGTAAATTAGAATGCATCAACGAACAGGCTTACCAAATTGGCCTAACCTATCTGGTCGACAATCAAAGCGATCGCGAATGGAAAGGTAATTTATTTGCCCAACTTAAACGTGATGGCCAAGGTGATCCTTCATCAACGACTGCAACAGGTACGGCAACCTACCTTGGTGCTGCGTTATGGACAGCTGATGAGCCTTACAAAAAATTATCCATGAGCAATATGGATGATAAAAAGTTTAATCAAGCCATTCAAGGTGGTTGGGTTGCGTGGTTGCAGCACTATTTTGTAACCGCTTGGGTTGCAGATCCAGAACAAACCAACCAAGTCACGACGCGTAAAGATGCTAAAGGTAACTACATCATTGGTTATACCAGCCCTGCAATGAGTGTTGCAGCAGGTGAGCATGCGCAAGCCACTGCAACCTTGTATGCCGGTCCTAAGATTCAAAGTCACCTAAAAACCTTGTCGCCTGGTTTAGAGTTAACCGTTGACTATGGTTTCCTATGGTTTATTGCTCAGCCTATTTTCTGGTTACTGGGCGTTATCCACAGCATTTTAGGTAACTGGGGTTGGTCGATTATTTTCCTAACCATTTTAATCAAATTAGCATTCTTCCCATTGTCAGCGGCCAGTTACAAGTCTATGGCGCGTATGCGTGCTGTTGCGCCAAAAATGGCGTCGCTGAAAGAGCAACATGCGGGTGATAAGCAAAAACTGTCACAAGGCATGATGGAGCTGTACAAAAAAGAGAAGATTAATCCACTCGGTGGCTGCTTACCCATTTTGGTACAGATGCCAGTGTTCTTATCCTTGTACTGGGTATTGCTGGAAAGTGTGGAAATGCGTCAGGCACCTTTCATGTTCTGGCTGACTGACTTATCCAGTAAAGACCCGTTCTTTATTCTGCCAATCATCATGGGCTTGAGTATGTTTGTACAACAACAACTCAACCCAACACCACCGGATCCAATGCAAGCTAAAGTGATGAAGCTATTGCCAATTATCTTTACCTTCTTCTTCCTGTGGTTCCCTGCAGGATTGGTATTGTACTGGGTGGTTAACAACCTCCTATCCATTGGTCAACAGTGGTACATTACTCGTAAGATTGAAAAATCAATGGCGGCTGCTAACGCAAGTTAGTCGAACCAACTGAGTTCACAACGCCCCTTTTTAGGGGCGTTGTGCTTTGTGAATACAGTTAAGGGAAATTGTTATGCCCATGTCGCGTGACACCATTGCCGCTATTGCTACAGCACAAGGACGCGGCGGAGTAGGAATTGTTCGAGTCTCAGGCCAGCTAGCCAGTTGTATTGCGCAACAAATGACCGAGCGTGAATTAAAGCCTCGCTATGCCCATTACGGCCCTTTTTATGATGATAACCAACAAGCCATTGATGAAGGTTTAGCGTTGTACTTTGCTGGTCCTAACTCCTTTACCGGTGAAGATGTTCTAGAACTACAAGGTCATGGTGGTCCTGTGGTATTGGATATGCTCTTGCAGCGCTGTGTTGAACTCGGTGCCCGTTTAGCACGCCCTGGTGAGTTCAGTGAACGTGCCTTTCTTAACGATAAATTAGATTTAGCTCAAGCCGAAGCCATTGCCGATTTAATTGAGGCGAGTTCCTCCCAAGCGGCGCGCAATGCGTTGCGTTCTCTGCAAGGTGTATTTTCTCAGCGAGTCAATGCGCTAACTGAACAGTTGATTGCACTGCGTATTTATGTGGAAGCTGCGATTGATTTCCCTGAAGAAGAAATCGATTTTTTAGCCGATGGACATATTTTACAACTGCTTATCGCTGTGCAAAAAGAGCTGAAAGACGTGGTACGTGAAGCTGGCCAAGGGGCTTTATTGCGTGATGGGATGAGCGTGGTGATTGCCGGTCGGCCTAATGCCGGTAAATCGAGCTTACTTAATAGTCTCGCGGGTTATGAAGCGGCGATTGTGACTGATATTGAAGGCACCACGCGGGATATTTTGCGCGAACATATTCATATTGATGGTATGCCACTGCATGTCACTGATACTGCAGGTTTGCGTAACACTGCTGATCAAGTGGAAAAAATCGGCGTTGAACGTGCCTTAAAAGCCATTAATGAAGCGGACCGAATTCTATTGGTGGTGGATGCCAATTCCAGCGAGGCCAATGATCCGTTTGCCTTGTGGCCAGAGTTTTTAGACAGTACGCCACACCCAGAAAAAGTCACCTTGATTCGTAACAAGGTCGATCTATCCGGCGAGCCAGTGGCGATGCACAGCAATGCTGATGGGCATGTCACCATCAACTTGTGTGCCCATAATGGTGACGGTTTAGAGTTACTGCGCGAGCATTTAAAAAGTTGCATGGGCTACAGCCAAACGGTAGAAAGCAGTTTCAGCGCCCGTCGTCGTCATTTAGATGCGCTCAAACAAGCTGAGCAGTATTTAGCCAATGGTTACCAACAGTTGACCGTAGCCAGCGCCGGCGAACTCTTAGCTGAGGATTTACGTATGGCGCAACAGGCACTGGGTGAAATCACTGGCGAATTCACAGCAGATGATTTGTTAGGACGAATTTTTTCTAGCTTTTGTATCGGTAAGTAAAATTAATAAAACAACAGTTATCACTGCAAATCATATTTATTGAGCCAGCGGTACAGGGTAGGACGTGAGATCTTTAGCTCTCTAGCAACAACTGAAATATTCCACTTATGTGTTGTTAGTAAGTGGAGTAATTGCTCTTTTTGCGAGTTTTCTGATGATCTATTTGTATTATAAATAGCTAAATCGATTTTCTGTGTGACTAAAGGTGTTTGCGTAAAGGAGTTAACAGAGCACTCTTCAGGCAGGTCATACACGGTTATTTCGTCATGTTCGCAGGTCGCCTCAGCAAATTTCAGAGCATTTACTAATTGCCGGATGTTGCCGGGCCAGCTGTAAGCTAATAATGCACTCATGGCATCCCCACGCAAGGTTATTGGTTTAGACCCTCTACTTGAGTTGATACTTTTTAATATATGTTGAATTATGTAATCTTTGTCAGCTCGTTCTCGAAAACTGGGCAACTTTAGATTGGCACCATTAAGGCGATAATAAAGATCAGCTCTAAATAGGCCTAATTCGATACGTTGTTGTAAATCGCAATGCGTTGCCGCAATGACTCGTAGGTTAATTGGAATAGGGCTGGTGGCTCCCAGTGGAAGAACTTGTTTTTCCGCAAGCACTCGTAATAAACGAGTTTGTAAAGCTAATGGCATATCGCCTATTTCATCCAAAAACAAAGTCCCATCGTTCGCTTCTTGAATTAAACCCTTAGCTCCTTTATTACGTCCTCCAGTAAAGGTTCCAGGTAAGTAGCCAAATAATTCACTTTCTATCAGTGATTCAGGCAGAGCTGCGCAATTAACAGCAATAAAAGGTTTATTTGAGCGCTCACTGCTGTAATGAATCGCTTGTGCAAGGACTTCTTTTCCAGAGCCTGTTTCACCTTGAATTAATAAATTTATATCTCGATTGCGTAACTTTTTAGACAATGACAAGGTGCGCTGTATCTTTGGGTCATCAGCGCCGAGAGCATCGAGCCCTGGTACAGACTCTTCTTTATTTACAATATAATTTCGAGTCTCATTAGCCTTTCCGCTAGGTTCTAATAATGTGCCAAAAAGAGTTTTTTTACTGAGCTGCGTACTAAACGCTTTTACTCCATCTTTACGTTCATAATTAATAGCAAGAATATCGTGCCATTTGCACTCGAGTAAACAAGGCAAAGACATTGTAAGTTGTGAAGTGGTATTTTTCTGCTTCTGCAAAAGAGATCTGGCAGCAGTGTTGGCGGCAATAATGAATCCATTGTCATTCACTGCAAACAAGAGCTGACCATTGGTTTGGACCAACTCCTTAGAGAAATCAGCTTTTAAAATAAAATGCTGGTGATAGCATTTTAAAAAATAAGCATTCTCAATGATCTTTGCATAAAGCTGTGTGAGGTGTAGGGCGAAATTTTGACTGGCGGGCGAAATAGCTGAGTTTAAGGCTGAAATATTAAGCACAGCTAACAAAGCTCCGCTGGCATCAAAAATTGGTGCGGCAGTACAGCTAAGTTGAATATGAGAGCTGTAAAAATGTTCAATTCGATGACATGTTAGAGCCTGTAATTCTTGAATGCATGTACCGATTGCACAGGTTCCCGCATATTTTTCACTCCAGTCAGCTCCTAGGTAAAGCCCAGCCTGCTGCAAACAGCTGTCATGGTTTTTATTGCCTAAGTACTGAACAGTAATACCCCGATGGTCACTGAGTAATAGCACATAACCTAACTCGGCAATGTGTGAGTAGAGTTGCTCAACGCCCGCACGAGCAACGCTTAGAAACTCTTCAGCTGAGTCTTGATGCTCGCGCAAAACTTGTTGGGTTACTATGCGTGCAGGACGAGGGTTGCTTGGATCTAGCTTGTGTTGAGTGAGGCAACGTTGCCATGAGCGCAAAATTAAAGAGTTTTCTAGCGCTAACGGTGCTTTCTGAGAGTTGTAATCAGTACTATTGAGAATGACCTTTATATGCTGATAACGCTGTTGATCCGTGCTCATCAGAAACCTCACTGTATTATTGTATTGATACTTTATGAGTTTTTAGCTTATGGGGTATATCCAGTAATCTCTATAGTTCTTTGTTAGTAGCTGAGGTTACAGTTGTAAAGCAAACAGGTTACAGAGTGTAAAAAAACAAAATGTAAAAATTCTATTTTGATTTTATTAAATTATATTTCCTTTAATATCAATGTCTTATGTTTTTTATTAGTTTGGCATGCGTTGTGCAATGTACTTTAAGCATTTCTTTGTTATCTGCTGATGTATTGCAGTGACAGGGCACAATAAAAATAATATTGGAGTACATTTTTATGACAGATCAAGACGTAAAAACCAATCTTTCTGCAAGTCAGCAAGTGATTTATTGGCTACAAAATTTTGATCAAGCACTGCAAACAAAAAATATAGAAAAAGCTGTCGATTGCTTTGAGGCGCAAGGATATTGGCGAGATTTAGTTTCTTTTACTTGGAATATTAAAACCCTCGAAGGCCAAGATGAAATTAAACAGATGCTGCTTCATACCCTAAAAAACATTGAGCCGTCTGATTGGCAGCTTGAGGAAGAAGCGATTGATAACCAAGGCGTTATAGAGGCTTGGATAACTTTTAATACCAAGGTCGCTCATGGACGTGGACATTTACGTTTACGTAGCGGCAAGGCTTGGACATTACTGACCACGATGGTTGAGCTAAAGGACTTTCCAGAAAAAAGGAAAAACTTACGGCCCAAAGGTGCAGAACATGGTGCCAATCCTAATCGGCTAACTTGGTTAGAGAAACGCCAGCTTGAGGAAGCTAACTTAGGCTATAGCGAACAACCTTATTGTCTAATTATTGGAGGAGGACAAGGCGGTATCGGCTTAGGAGCACGTTTACGTCAGTTAGATGTGCCGACAATTATCATTGATAAACTATCAAAGCCAGGCGACACATGGCGTAGCCGTTATAAGTCCTTATCGCTACATGATCCAGTTTGGTACGACCATATGCCATATATTCCTTTTCCTGAAAACTGGCCGGTATTTACTCCTAAAGACAAAATTGCTGATTGGCTGGAAATGTATACCAAGGTTATGGAGTTAAATTATTGGGGTTCAACAGAATGTATCAGTGCTGATTTTGACGAAGACTTGCAGCAATGGAATGTAGAGGTAAATCGATCGGGTGAGCGCTTAGTGCTTCACCCTAAACAGTTGATTTTAGCTACAGGTATGTCTGGTTTACCGCAAATTCCTAAAGTCCCAGGAATGGAAAATTTTGCTGGAGAGCAGCATCATTCTAGCCAACATCCCGGTGGAGAAGCGTATAAAGGTAAAAAATGCGTTGTTTTGGGTGGTAATAACTCGGCTCATGATATTTGTGCTGCGCTTTGGGAAAACGGTGCAGATGTCACCATGATACAGCGCTCATCTACGCATATTATTAAGTCCGACACCTTGATGGATGTGGTTTTAGGCGGTTTGTATTCAGAGGAGGCTGTAGATAAAGGGATGACGACCTATAAGGCAGATCTAACTTTTGCTTCTATTCCCTTTAAAGTGATGCCGCAATTTCATGAGCCTGTTTATCGACAAGTAGCCGAGTTGGATGCCGACTTTTATAAAAAATTAACTGATGCAGGTTTTTTGTTAGATTTTGGTGAAGATCATACTGGTCTATTTATGAAGTATTTACGTCGAGGTTCTGGTTATTATATTGACGTAGGTGCTTCTGAACTGGTGGCGCAAGGCAAAATAAAACTTAAATCTGCAGTCACTATTGACCATATAAAATCTAACTCTGTGGTGTTAACTGACGGCACCGAGCTTGATGCTGACTTAATTGTGTATGCCACTGGCTTTGGTTCAATGAATGGTTGGGCAGCGAAAATAATTTCCCAAGAGGTGGCTGATAAAGTAGGTAAATGCTGGGGAATGGGATCAGAGACCGCGAAAGATCCGGGGCCATGGGAAGGCGAGTTACGCAATATGTGGAAACCAACACAGCAAACAGCCTTATGGTTTCATGGTGGAAATCTACACCAGTCGCGACATTATTCACAATATTTATCACTGCAGATAAAAGCTAGAATGGAAGGTCTTGATACACCTGTATATGAATTACAAGAGAGCCATCACTTGCAGTAAATAAATCTTAAATTAAACCGTTACTATTTTACTTAATCAAAAGCGGTCAATGATATTGATTCATTGGCCGCTTTTGATTTATCTAAGAATTAAATATTATTCAAAGTCATGGGCGTACGATAATTTTAACTGCTGATTCATTATTGTTAATTAGCGTTTCGAAGCCTTGAGAAATAAGATCATCTAATTCTATTCTTTGAGTGATAAAAGGTTCTAAGTTAATCTTACCTTCCTCAACTAATTTAATAGTTTCTTTATGATTATTTACATAAGCAATCGTGCCGCGAATATCCAGCTCTTTCATAACAACACTATGAACATTGACTGTAGCAGGATGACTCCAAATGGATACAATTACAATAACGCCCGCAGGTTTGGTCGTCTCAACAAGTGTATCCAATACCTTATTGTTACTTGTACATTCGAAAGCGACATCTGCGCCTCGGTTTTCAGTAATTCTCATTACCTCTTCGGCAACATCAACTTGAGTGGGATCTAAAATGAAATCTGCAACGCCTGTTTCTTGAGCTTTTTCTTTACGTTTTGCACTCAGTTCTGTAAGAATAACAGTTAATCCTTTGGCCTTTAATACAGCAGATAACAATAAACCAATAGGACCACCCCCTCCTACTAAGGCAATATCACCTGCTTTAGCCCCACTGCGTACAAAAGCATGGTAGCCAACTGCGAGCGGCTCAATTAAAGCCGCTTGGTCAAGAGGGATAGTATTAGAAATAGGATGTACCCATCGACGCTTTACTGCTATTTTTTCAGATAAACCGCCGCCGCGTCCACCAAGACCAATAAAGTTCATATTTGGGGATAGATGATAATTTTCGCCGGGGCCTGTTGGCACATCATCAGCAATAATATAAGGTTCTACGACTACATGTTGGCCGATTTCAATGTCTTCTACACCATCCCCAATAGCATAAACCACACCCGAAAACTCATGCCCCATTGTTACTGGCGCAGATTCTCCTGAGATTGGATGCGGGTGACCGCAAGCTGGAATAAATATTGGCCCGTCAATAAATTCATGTAAGTCAGTACCACAAATCCCGCACCATGCTACATTTATACCAACAGTACCTGGCTCTATAGTGGGTTCTGGAATATCTTCAATTCGAATATCACCTTTATTATAAAAACGAGCAGCTTTCATTTTATTATCCTTGTTTAATTAAAAATGCACCTTAAAGTAAACTACATAGATGAGTAAGTTTAGTCAAACTATTAATTCATAATGGTTTTCTATGGATGATTAGTAATTTATTTTTTGAGATATGACTGCAGCACTAAAGTTCAATTATTTTACAAGTATTAGAGATTTAAGAGTTAATACTTAATAAGTATATAGTGATCATTTTATTAATTAAGGGATCAGGGTTTTCTGAGGCGATGACTAAATTTTTTAGATAAACTGTAACTGCTCATTTGTAGTAAAAGGTAAAAGTAGACCACTATGGCAAACTTTCACTTAGTGGGTCAGCCCATACTAGGTCGTTCGTTATTGTAGTGTCAAAGCCATTGAATAGCATAACCTTGAGCAGCGGTAATACTCTGAAATAAATACTGCGCTAGCTAGTCATAACGAGCAGTATGGTTTTAGCGTTTGATATGAGCACTCTGTTACGGATTACCTGGCTGAATAAAGTCCAATGTAATATGGTGCTTATTTACTCAAGCCTTTCTGGTTAAAGTCATCCATGACGTTAACAAATCCGGAATTGCGCCGGTCACTCAGCTGATCATGCATAAAGTCCATTGATCAGCTGATATTAATCGCTTCAGAGGCAATTATAGGCTGCAGTTTCTCTGCGCGCTAAAAATAATTATTGACCACTGTAATACGCAGCAATATCAGCAATATCTTGATCAGTTAATGCAGCAGCTTGTGGTGTCATCATGGCTGACATTCCGCCAGTGCGCTCACCTGCACGGTAGGCTTTCAGCGAGCTTTCTAAATAGCCTGCCCATTGGCCGGCAAGGTGCGGATAAATATTGGCAGGAGATTTACCATTAATGCCATGACACGCGGCGCACATGGTTATTTTTCCAGCGCCAGCAGCAGCATCGCCCTCGGCGTTAGCCAAACTGGGTTGCACTATCACAGCAAGCATTGCCGCAGCAATAGAGCCTTGAATCCATTTATTTAGCATGTCGCTTTCCTCATAAAGGAGATGGTTGAGCGTAATTAGTACATTAGAACTAATGCTAAGTTATTTTCAACATCTATCGGCCCTAGAGTAAAGAAGATTTGACTTAGGTCATAGTAAAGATCATTAAATATTTATCTGCTATTGATTGTGTGATGCTGTTCAAGCTTTCATGCTAAATTTAGTAGTATAAATGGATTATCAAAGTTATATATAAGTATATATCAAATGCAGTTAACCGTCTTATATTTAATATTATTTGTAAGTTTAGATTCTGAGCTTAAGCCTCATTGCAGCTGTCATTACGGATCAATAACGCGCACAAGCCTAAGCATTAAAATGTGACGTTCAAGTCACTGATATGCCGTCACCGTGTTTATGCCCGGCCGAGCGGCAATAACCGTCGATGAGGAAATAATCATGGGAATGTGGAAGGTCAAACGCCGAGATTTCCTGAAGGGGCTGGGTATTACCGGTACTGGCGCCATGCTTAGCAATAAAGTTTGGGCGCTTAACCGCTTAGAGCCGGTGGGTGATACCTTAGCAGCTGAATACCCTTACCGAGGTTGGGAAGATCTTTATCGTAACGAGTGGACGTGGGATAAGGTCGGTCATGCGGCTCACTGCATTAACTGTATGGGTAACTGTGCTTGGAACGTTTACGTTAAAGACGGCATTGTTATTCGTGAAGAGCAAATTGCTAAATACCCTCAAGTCAATCCCAATGTCCCTGATGCCAACCCGCGTGGTTGCCAAAAAGGTGCGATTCACTCTACGTCAATGTACGAAGCTGATCGTCTGCGCTATCCGCTGAAACGCGCAGGTGAGCGTGGTGAAGGTAAATGGCAGCGTATCTCTTGGGATCAGGCCACTGAAGAAGTTGCTGATAAAATCATCGATATTTTTGTCAAGCACGGTCCTGGCAAACTTAAAACTCACCAAGGTTCAGGTAACCAGTCGATGGTGCGTCAAGCCGGCCCAGCACGTTTTGCCGCACTAGTAGGAGGGATTCAACTGGATGGCTTTACCGTCGTTGGTGACTTACTCACCGGTGCCCATTTAGCCTACGGTAACCCTTTAGAAAGCTTTACTTCTGATGCATGGTTTGATGCCGATTACATTATGCTTGGCATGATTAACCCAAATGCGACCCGTATTCCGGATGCCCACTACATCTGGGAGGCTAAATACAACGGTGCACGCATTACCAGTACGGCACCAGATTACAACCCCAGCGCGATTCACACCGATCTGTGGATGCCAATCCATCAAGGCTCTGACCCATTCTTAGCAATGTCATTTGTCAACGTGATCATTGCGGAGAAGCTGTTTAAGCCTGAGTTTATGAAAGAGCAAACTGACCTGCCGATGCTAGTGCGTATCGACAATGGCAAACTCTTGCGTGAAGCGGATCTGCTTGAAGGTGGTTCTGATCAAGTGTTCTACCACTGGGATTTAAATACTAAGCAAGCAGTAAAAGCTAAAGGTTCGATGGGGGATGCAGACAAGACCCTTAAGCTGGGTGATGTCGATCCGGCCATTGAAGGTACTTTTACTGTGGAAGGCATCAAAGTCACTACAGTATTTGAACAAGTTAAAAAAGAAGCGGCTAAATACACCCCTGAAAAAACTCAAAAAGACACCAACATTCATCCAGACATTGTGCGTCAAGAAGCACGTCTACTGGCTAAGGCTAAAAAAGCCATTATTATGCTGGGTTATATCACTTCAAGTTATTCTAACTGCTTGTACACCTGCTGGGGTTATGCGTTAACGCTGGCTCTGACAGGTCACGGTGGTCGTACCGGTGGTTTAGATACCTCATGGGTGGTATGGAATCACCCGCGTTGGTCCGAACTGGCTGGCTTTGAAGGCAAGAAATCAGCACGCTTAGAAGCGGGTGGTTTAGGTGAGTTTTTACGTGGCGGCATGATGGAAGGTGCGCGCAATCACTTCGACAATAAAAAATTAAAAGAACGTGTTGGCTTCGATCTCGATGAGATGGAAGAGATGATGAATGAATCCATCGAAAAAGGCTGGATGCCTTACCATGGTGAAATTAAAGGCATGATTGCTATTGCTGACAACACCTTCCGTCGCAACAAAATGTCAAAAAAATACCGTGAAGAGCATTTACGTCAAGCTGAAGAGTTATACGTCAACATTAACGTACGTATGGACTCGACTGCTGAGTGGGCCGACTATATTCTGCCAGCCGCCAGTCACTATGAAGCTTGGGACATTCGTACTCAGGGTTACCACCGTTTTGCCAACGTATTTACCCGCCCTGTGGAGCCAGTTGGTGAGTCTAAGCCAGACTGGGAAATCATGGCGTTGCTCACTAAAAAAATTCAAGAACGCGCTATTGCTCGGGGTATCGGTCCGATTCAGGACGGTGATGTGACCCGTGATCTGCACACCATTCATGATGATTTTACTCGCAATGGTGTGCTTAATACGGATTACGATGTACTTAAACATATCATCGAGGATTCGCCAGAATTTGGCGGCGTCACCATCGAAGAAGCAGCAGAAAAAGGCTTTATCACCATGAATGAGCATGCCGGTTTAAACCAGCCGCTTAAAAAGGATGAAGGCTATAACCCGTTTACTGCGCAAACCGATGGTAAGGCGCCTTATGAAACCTTGACCGGTCGTATTACCTTCTATTGTGACCATCCGTGGTTTGAGAAACTGAACTCCATGGTACCTACCGCGCGTTTGCACGCTGGACCTAAAGCTTCTAACTACCCTTTGAAGTTCTACTCACCGCATGCGCGTTGGGGTATCCACTCGAACTGGCGCAGTAATAAGTACTTATTACGTCTGCAACGTGGTGAGCCGAATATTTATATCAACCCAAAACTGGCTGCAAAAAAAGGTATTAAAGACGGTGACACTGTGCGGTTGTTTAACGCCAACGGTGACTTTTTCGCTCAAGCTAAGTTCTATCCAAGTATTCCAGATGACTCCATCATGATGGAGCATGGTTGGGAACCGCATCAGTATATTCACCGTAGAAATATGAACACGTCTCACGCTGTATTCTTACAACCGTTGGAGTTGGTGGGGAACTGGGGACACTTAACGTTCCAGTACGCCAAATGGAACGCTAACCAGCATATCCATGAGAGCAGCTATGACATTGAGCTGGCCAAAGCTGAAGACATTAACGACCCAAGAGCCGTTTAAGAGGAAATTATTATGACTGTTAAACGCCAACTCAGTATGGTTTTAGACTTAAACAAATGCATTGGTTGCCAGACCTGTACTGCAGCCTGCAAATTGATGTGGACGAACCGTAACGGCCGTGAGTTTATGTACTGGAATAACGTGGAAACGATGCCCGGTAAAGGCTATCCACGTGATTATCAAAATATGGGTGGTGGTTTTGATGCCGATGGTGCGCTCAAATTGGGCAAACAGCCGAGCCAAGAAGACTATGGTATTCCGTGGGAATATAACTACACAGAAGCTCTAATGACTGGAACTGACCCTTGGTTGCGCCCACATGTTAAACCTACGTGGGGAGCAAACTGGGATGAAGATGAAGGCGAAGGTGATTACCCAAATAGTTACTACTTCTACTTGCCGCGTTTATGCAACCACTGTGCAAACCCTGCCTGTTTAGCTGCGTGCACACGTAATGCGATTTACAAGCGACAAGAAGATGGCATCGTCTTGGTTGACCAAGAGCGCTGCCGTGGTTATCGCTATTGCGTCAACGCCTGCCCCTATAAAAAGATTTACTTTAACGAAGAAATCTCTAAGTCAGAAAAGTGTATTTTCTGTTATCCGCGCATCGAGAAAGGCTTACCAACGGCTTGTGCACAGCAATGTGTCGGTCGTATACGTTGGATTGGCTATCGTGATGATGAGGCCGGCCCGATTCATTTATTGGTAGAGAAATACAAAGTAGCCTTACCTCTGCATGCCGAGTGGGGCACACAGCCTAACGTGTTTTATATTCCGCCTACTTCACCGCCTAAATTTGGTCCAAATGGTGAAGAGTTGGATGAGCCACGTATTCCACTGGCTTACTTGGAGAGTCTGTTTGGTCCTCGCGTGAGTGAAGTACTGGATACCTTAGCTGAGGCACGCCAAGCAAAAGCAGAGGGTAAAGACAGCGAACTGATGGATACACTGATCGGTTTTAAACACTCTGAAATGTTCAAACTAAGCTAAGGCAAGGGTCAATCTATGAGCGTATCTACACAATCATTGAGTAGCCAAGGCCGGTTTGGCTCTGAGCAAGCTGAGGCTCGCGAAGCAGTTTATCGTTTAGCAGCGGTTGTATTTGATTACCCGTTAGAGGAAACCCTAGATGCACTGCAACAAGGCCGTTTACAGACAGCACTTGATCTTGCCTTACAAACCACAGGTGACGAGTCTTGGCCTGTTCTCAATGTGAGTGAAAGTTTGCAAGAGTTGGAAGTCGGTTACACGGCTACTTTTATCCACGGTAAGCGTGGTAAACCTCGGGTACCTTTGGTTGCCAGTGCTTATGCTCATCTTATCGGGGGCCTAACTCCTGGCTCTTTTATGCTCAATGTGCAGGCTTTCTATAGCAATTTTGGTTTAAAAGCAGCAGTAGGTGATGAAGGTCTGCAAGATGAACCTGATCACTTAGTGGCGATGCTCGAATTTTGTGCGCTGTTATGTTTCTTAGAAAAACAGGCACTTGAGCTGGATAAAGATGCTGCACCTTACCGCCGTGCACAGCGTGATTTTTTAGTTCGTTACTTGATCCCGTTTTTGCAAGCGGTACGAGCCGGTTACGCTAAAGAAAGTCACCACGGCCTAGACTCTAACCTTGCGCACTTATTGGAAATACTGCCGAGTTGGGCATATAGCCAAAAACAGGCACTGGAAACAATGGTGGGTGCCTACGCAAAAGAAACATCAAAAATAGCTTCATCACACTCAGCCAGTCAATCCATGTGGGACTGAGTATGTCCTTACAGATGAGGAATCATGCCATGAACTTGCGTTATTTTTTAAAAGGCACCTTAACACTGGCATTCGCATTGATAACTGCGAGTGCCTGGGCTGATCACAATGAGCTCAACCCGAATATTTTACAGGTCAAGCCGGGTGATACGGTTAAAGTATCACGTATTCCAGGGACGATTTACCTGCGTAGTCAAAATGATCCTGATGATTTAATTTGGGATCGTATACCCTCCTATAGCACTAATTTACTCGCTGCACCGCCGGTGCATCAGTCAGTAAATTTACGTTTTGAAGAAGGTGCGACTCGCAGTAAACATCTTTACTTTCAAGTGGCCCGTACTGACGAGCGCTTATATGTTCGCTTGCGCTGGAAAGATGAAACTGAAGATCGTGCTACCACAGTAGACCGTTTCCGTGATGGCGCTGCTGTGCAGTTCGCCCTTAAAGATGTTGATACCTCATATATGATGGGAACAGGCAAAGACCAACCCGTTAATATTTGGTATTGGCACGCTGATCAACCGCAGATTGAGAACTTAGCCGCCGGCGGTTTTGGCAGCACCACAATCTTAGAGCAGCAAACCGTAAGCGGTTCCGGTGCTTATATTAAGCAACAAATTACCAAAGATAATGAATGGCATGTGGTGATGTCACGTCCGTATAAAGCCAGCGACAAGTATGACGTTAACTTTGAACGTAAGACGGTACCCATGGGCTTTGCTGTATGGCAAGGTAGCGACAATGAACGCGATGGTAACAAGCGTGTCACCCACACTTGGATTATGTTAGACACCAGTCTCGACAATACACCAACGAAATAAGGATGCGACTATGTCGGTTTCCCACTTCCCTGCACGCGATCCTTTGGCTCTAGTGCCTGAAGATTGCCAACGGGGACATGCCTGCCAATTCTGTCCAGAAGAAGAGCAGTGCATTCTGGATAAAGGTCAACACGAAAAGCGTTTGATTGAATCGCGCCTTGCTGAAATTGGTCAGATTATTATGGTCATGGCCAATAAAGGTGGTGTGGGTAAAAGCACAGTATCTGCCAACTTGGCCGCAGGTTTAGCTGCTGAAGGTTATCGAGTCGGGGTTGCCGATGCGGATATTCACGGGCCAAATCAAAGTCGTTTCTTTGGTTTCGTTGGTGAGCGCATCCGCTTAAGCACCCAAGGTTTACCGCCAAAAGCATTTACTTATTCTGGATTAAAGCACCCCGTTCGGGTTGGCTCGTTAGCCTTTATGATGGAGCGTGACGACACCCCTATCGTCTGGCGCGATGCCTACAAGCACGACTTTATGCATCATCTAATTGGCTCATTTGATTGGGGCCCATTGGATTATCTGGTTATCGATATGCCACCAGGCACCGGTAACGAACTGATTACCTTGGCCGATATGCTGGAAGGGCATGATGTCGCGGCACTACTCACCACGACGCCACAAGAAGTGGCCTTGATGGACAGTATAAAAGCAGTGCGCTTCTGCCAAGAGCGCAGTTTACCCTTGATTGGTGTTGTGGAAAATATGGCCGGCGTGACCTGTCCACATTGCGCGGAGAGTTTCCATGTCTTCCCTCGCGGACACCTTGCTGAAGCATTGGCTGCAGCGGATGTGCACTCTATTGCACAAATTCCACTATCATTGGCATTATCAACGGCTTCTGATTGCGGCGTCCCCATTGTTCTGGCAAACAAGGACAGTCTTGAAGCTCAAGCTTTTGCACCGATGATCAAGGCCTGTATTGCCCATACACAGGCGGTCTTTGCCGAAGCTGCGGTGCAGTCGTTACATGATATGACTCAAGCTGAGTTACCGGTATCAGAACTTGAGCAAGCACTCAGTCAAGTACCTGCAGAAGAACAAGACGCCTTACGTCAACAGCTACAAGATTTGCTGGGTATGTCAAATCCTCCAGCATCATAAAACAGTCAGTCTTGTCAGATTGATCCCACGCTATTTTATTCCTCTTCTTACATGAGAATGTTGCTATGAGCGAAACTCCTTCCCCAAGCCGTCGTCGATTCTTTAGCAAACTTCTCTCTACCGATAGTGCTGCACCTAACCGTGCCGTGTGGCATCGAGTCCCTGAAGTCGGAGCCGGTGATGGTGATGTGCTCTGGTCAGGTTTAGTCGTCAACAACACCTTACTGGTGGTGGGTGATGAAGGTATGGTGTTGCACTATAACGGTGCGACAGACAGCAACGGTCGACTCTGGCAACCCATGACAGTCCCTACGCAGTTACCTTTACACGGTATTTGGGGACTGAGCCTCGATAATATCTTTGCCGTGGGCTGGATGGGTTGTCTTTTACACTATGATGGCCAGCAATGGCATAGTTTGCGCGGCGGTGTGATTGATCAGAAGACTGAGCGCTTTGCCGCTTGTGAAGAAAACACCCCGCTATTTGCTATCGATGGTAATCAGCAAGGTCAAGCGTGGGCGGTCGGCGATAATGGCATCATTTTGCATTTTGATGGGCTTAGCTGGCAGCAGGAGCAGAGTAATACTGATGTGAATTTGCGCACTGTGCTCTGTGCTGACGATAACATTGTGTATGCCGCGGGTGCTGGCGGTACGGTGCTGATGCGCGATGCACAAGGGGTGTGGAAAAACTTAGATAACCCTTTAAGCTCTGGTTTTCATACCTTATTGGTTCTCGATGATGGCAGCTTACTATTAGGTGGCGGTCGTTACTTTGTTGATCAAGGTGGTTTTCGTGGCGAACTGGTACTTTACAAAGATGGCCTATTTCAAGCCTTAAAGTTCAATGAGTCGATGCCGCGCTTACGTGCAATGAAAGCCTACAAAGATGGCGTGTTGATTGTCGGTGATCAGGGGCATTTGTATTACTTGAACAACTGGCGCATTGATAAGCTTGAAAGCAATAGTCGTCATGACTTGATGGACATTATTGTTTTATCCACAGGTGAAGCCTTAGTGGTCGGTGATTTTGGTACGATCATGACTGCTGCAGATGACTTCACTCAAGCGCTGGCACCACCACAATCTGCAGAAAATAGCCCTTGGCAAGTGATGTCATCGCCGAGTAAAAAACAACTGTGGAACGTCAGTGAGGGAACCAATGGTTGCTGTTATGCGGTAGGTGAAGCCGGTACTGTCTTGCGCTTAAAAGATGATATTTGGCAGCAATTACCCGCACCAAGTGATTTAACAGTGCATTGTTTGTGGGATAGCGGTAATGGTCTATTTGCTGCAGGACAGCTTGGACGCATTTACCGCTTTGATGGCGAGCAATGGACGCTGCATTTTGACTTGCATCTCGATGTCACCATTCTCGCGATGTGGGGCAGTAGTCCCAATTCAATTTATGCCGTCGGTGATGAGGGCTTAGTCTTACACTTCGATGGCTTACGTTGGCAGCGTATGCCCAGCGGTACTAAATCAGCCTTATATAGCCTTTGGGCTTGGGACGATGAACGGATGCTGGCGCCAGGTGATTTCGGACTGATGCTGCGTTACAACGGTAAAGAATGGACAGAGTTTAACGTCGGCAGTGAAAACTTTCTTTATGGTGTTTGGGGCGACAGCTTAAACAACATCTACACCGTTGGTTTGTCTGGCACCTTAGCGCACTTTAATGGTGAACGCTGGCAGACAATGGCTACACGTTTGCGTGAAGATTTACTATCAATCTCGGGTTCTAAACAAGCAGGAGTGTTTGTCGTAGGGACACGCGGTTGTGTCTTGCGCTTAGAAGACGGTCAGTGGACGTCTGAAGCCAGTATGACCAGCGCCGGTCTACGTTCAGTCTGCGCGACCCAAGCAGGCGTTGTGTATGCGGTAGGTGACCGTGGCACCATCATCCGCCGCGATTAATCCGCACTAATACGTGTTTGCCTATATCGATGAATAATGTCGCGTAGGTCAACACGTGTAACACCTCTTCACATGCCTATAACAATGCCGATTCTAGCGCTTACTCTATAAATACAACCTTAGCATTATCTTCCAGTAACATCGTTCTGGCAGGCTATTGTGCCTCTGCAATACAGGTGCTTATCGACTATCTGCCGTCACGCGTTCTGTCTTTTCTAAAATTTTCATAATAATCCATCCTCTATTGATGCAGTAAATGCTCAATATCTAACTTTTTTTAATTTATTTTCAGTCTTAAGCCCTGTGGAGAACCGCCTCTAAGCATGGTTGATAAACGGTGTCTAAGTCTGTGGATAACTACCCCTGTGGATAAC
The DNA here is from genome assembly GCF_905120345.1 of Denitrificimonas caeni. GTDB lineage: Bacteria > Pseudomonadota > Gammaproteobacteria > Pseudomonadales > Pseudomonadaceae > Denitrificimonas > Denitrificimonas caeni_A. The sequence continues at coordinate 203,998 of NZ_CAJHOA010000007.1, forward strand.
TAGCTGCTTTGTCCACAAGCTTAAGGCCCTTATCCAACCCCCTTAAGAGGGGTTCTCAACACCCTTAAAGTCATTCCAATGTATTGATTCTAAAGGATTTAAATGGGTTATCAACAAAAAACAGGCTGCCTAGTAATAGCAGTAATAATAAGCTTTATATCTTTATACTTAATTTATATCTGTTTACCTTGGCATCCAACCCAGAGCAAAAGCTTAGTGATGAAACCTTCAGCAAAGATGCGGAAAAATCTATACTATTGCTGTCCTAGAACGGGTTATCGCAAACCGAATAGCCCTATATGCAAATGCAGTATCGCGACAGGCAACAACTGCATCACTGAGTTCATTTGTTTTTATCTACAATCCTGAGGTGTATGGTGGATTATCCTTCCCGTTTTGACGTGATAGTAATTGGTGGTGGCCACGCGGGTACTGAAGCGGCTTTAGCCTCTGCTCGCATGGGAGTAAAAACCTTATTACTGACTCACAACATCGAAACCCTCGGGCAGATGAGCTGTAATCCAGCGATTGGTGGAATTGGTAAAAGTCACTTAGTCAGAGAAATTGATGCGCTGGGCGGTGCCATGGCAACCGCCGCTGATTTAAGTGGTATTCAATTTAGAATTCTTAACAGTCGTAAAGGACCAGCAGTGCGTGCCACTCGTGCACAAGCTGACCGTGTTCTTTACAAAGCAGCAATTCGTGAAATTTTAGAACACCAACCTAATTTGTGGATTTTCCAACAAGCGGTTGAAGATTTAATCGTTGAAAATGACAGTGTGCGTGGTGCGGTAACGCAAATGGGTTTACGTTTCTTTGCCGATAACGTGGTTCTAACCACAGGTACATTTTTGGGTGGCCTGATCCATATTGGTTTACAAAATTATTCAGGTGGACGGGCTGGTGATCCGCCAGCCAATGCCTTAGCCAAACGCATGCGCGAATTGCCTTTACGGGTTGATCGCTTAAAAACCGGAACACCACCGCGAATTGATGCGCGATCGGTTGATTTTTCGCTGATGACAGAACAACCCGGCGATACACCATTGCCTGTCATGTCATTTTTGGGTCGACGTGAACAACATCCTGAGCAAGTTAGCTGCTGGATCACCCATACCAACAGCCGCACCCATGAAATTATTGCAAAGAATCTTGATCGTTCACCGATGTATGCCGGTGTGATTGAAGGTATTGGTCCGCGTTACTGTCCATCCATTGAAGATAAGATTCATCGCTTTGCTGATAAAGACAGCCATCAGATATTTTTAGAACCCGAAGGTTTAAAAACCCCTGAGCTGTATCCCAATGGTATTTCGACGTCCTTACCCTTTGATGTGCAGTTGGAATTAGTGCATTCAATTCGCGGTATGGAAAATGCGCATATTATTCGACCAGGTTATGCCATTGAGTACGATTACTTTGACCCACGTGATTTGAAATACAGCTTGGAAACAAAAGTTATCCACGGACTGTTTTTTGCAGGACAAATCAACGGCACCACCGGTTATGAAGAAGCCGGTGTGCAAGGTTTATTAGCCGGCAGTAACGCCGCCTTACGTTCACAAGGTAAAGACAGCTGGCATCCGCGCCGTGATGAAGCCTATTTGGGTGTGTTGATTGATGATTTGATTACTTTAGGGGCGCAAGAACCTTATCGTATGTTTACTTCACGCGCGGAATACCGCTTGATTTTGCGTGAAGACAACGCCGATATGCGTTTAACCGAAAAGGGTCGTGAAATTGGTTTAGTTGATGACTATCGCTGGTCGGTATTTGAAGCCAAACGCGAAGCCATCATCCTAGAAGAACAACGTTTAAAAGATACTTGGGTACGCCCCGGCACGCCTTTAGGTGAAGCGGTGATGGCGAAATTTAATACGCCATTGACGCATGAATACAATTTATTGAATTTATTAGCCCGTCCAGAAGTGAATTATCTAGATTTGATCGCGGTCACTGGCGGCGGGATTACCGATGAACTGGTTGCTGAACAGTTAGAAATTAAAACCAAATATGCGGGTTACCTTGATCGTCAATTGGACGATATCGCCAAACTGCGTGCCAGTGAAGCGGTGAAATTACCGAGTGATATTGATTACGCCGTTATTTCTGGCTTATCTAAAGAAATTCAGCAAAAACTATCGGCCAGTCGTCCAGAAACCTTGGGGCAGGCCTCGCGTATTCCTGGAGTGACGCAAGCAGCGGTATCTTTGTTGATGGTGCATTTGAAAAAACGTAAAGCGACGCAAGTTTTGGAGCAGCCAGATTCATGAGTGTTACTACACAGCATGCGCAGGAATTAATTGAGGGTGCTCAGCAGCTCAATATTGCGTTAAGCGAACAGCAGCAACAGTTGTTATTACAGTATTTGGGTTTATTGATTAAGTGGAATAAAGCTTACAATTTAACCGCCGTGCGTAATCCAGATGAAATGGTCTCGCGGCATTTGCTCGATAGCCTCAGTGTGCTTACCTATGTTGAACAGTACGGTAACGATTGGTTGGATGTTGGCAGTGGTGGGGGGATGCCTGGCGTGCCCTTAGCCATTATGTTTCCAGAGCGAAAATTCACCTTGCTGGATTCTAATGGTAAAAAAACGCGCTTTTTAACCCAGGTGAAACTGGAGTTAAAATTGGATAACCTTGAAGTTATCCACAATCGCGTCGAAGCCTTTACCCCTGAGCGGGCATTTTCTGGCATTATCTCGCGAGCATTTAGTTCGTTAGCAGATTTTAGCAACTGGACACGTCATTTAGGCGACCTAACAACCCATTGGTTAGCCATGAAAGGCGTGCATCCCGATGATGAGTTGCAAGCATTACCAGACGATTTTCATCTCGATAGCTGTCAGATTCTGAAAGTGCCAGGCTGCCAAGGGCAACGACATTTATTGATCTTGCAGCGACAGTAACAACTTAGGAGATAATATGGGCAAGGTCTTGGCAATTGCCAACCAGAAAGGCGGTGTCGGTAAAACCACAACCTGTATTAACTTGGCCGCCTCCTTAGTGGCCACACGTCGACATGTGCTGCTGATCGATCTCGATCCACAAGGCAATGCGACGATGGGCAGCGGTATTGATAAACACAGTTTGCAGCATTCGGTATTGGATGTTTTGACTGGCCAGGCTGATCTGATTGATGTGATGCAGTTTTCCGAACATGGTGGTTATCAACTATTGCCTTCCAACCGCGATTTAACCGCTGCTGAAGTGGTGTTGCTGGATTTACCCAATAAAGAACGACGTTTATTGGAGGCTTTAAAACCAGTACGAGGGAACTATGATTATATTTTAATTGATTGTCCGCCCTCTTTGAGTATGTTGACTATTAATGCGCTGGTGGCAGCTGATGCAGTGATGATCCCAATGCAGTGTGAGTATTTTGCCTTGGAAGGTTTGACCGACTTGATCGGTAGTATCCAGCGGATTGCCGCGGAGTTGAATCCTGAGCTGGAAATAGAAGGTATTTTGCGAACCATGTATGATCCGCGTTTAAGTTTAACCAATGATGTGTCAAATCAGTTAAAAGAACATTTTGGTGAAAAAATGTATGACACCGTCATACCACGTAACGTGCGCTTAGCCGAAGCACCGAGTCATGGCTTACCGGCCTTGGCCTATGATAAACAGTCCCGTGGCGCACAAGCTTATTTAGCGCTTGCGGGTGAGTTATCACGTCGCCAGCGCGCCAGTCAGCGTGCTTCAACACGCACATAAGGAATTATTATGGCGGTTAAAAAACGCGGTCTCGGACGAGGACTTGATGCATTACTGGGTGGCGTCACAGCCAATACCCTGCAAGAGCAGGCTGCGCAAGTAAATACCAGCGAGTTACAACATCTGAATTTAGAGTGCATTCAGCGTGGTAAGTATCAACCGCGTGGTGATATGGATCAAACCAGTTTGGAAGAACTGGCGCTGTCGATCAAAGCACAAGGCGTCATGCAACCGATTGTTGTACGTTTGATTGCTAAAAATAAATACGAAATTATTGCTGGCGAACGCCGTTGGCGCGCCGCAAAGTTAGCGGGTTTAGAGACCATTCCAGCATTAGTGCGTGATGTCAGCGATGAAGCCGCGATTGCGATGGCGTTGATTGAGAATATTCAGCGTGAAGACTTAAGCCCCGTTGAAGAAGCCGTGGCTTTACAACGTTTGCAAAAAGAATTTGAACTGACCCAACAGGAAGTGGCCAATGCGGTGGGTAAGTCACGCGCCACGATTGCTAACTTATTACGTTTAATTGGCTTGCCAGATGAAATCAAAACGTTATTAAGCCATGGTGATCTAGAAATGGGTCATGCCCGTGCTTTGTTGGGTTTGCCTGCTGATCAGCAAGTTGAGGCAGCGCGACATGTTGTCGCTAAAGGATTTACTGTTAGACAAACCGAAGCCTTGGTTCGTAATATGCTGGCCGACAAGCCTGCAGTAGAGAAACCGGCGCTTGATCCTGACGTAAAACGTTTAGAACTAAAGCTGGCCGAACGTTTAGGTACGCAAGTACAGATTAAGCATGGCCAAAAGGGCAAGGGACAGTTAGTTATCAGTTATGGCACATTAGAAGAGTTACAAGGTGTTTTAGCGCATATACGCTAACTTTTTTATAGCTGTTGGTCGCAAAAAACGATATGACAGTTGAATGAGCGGCGTTAGCCACCTATACTCTGCGCGCAATTTTGTTGCTATTCATTGCAAAATGAAAATAGCGAAGGAATCAGGCAAACAGTGGCGTATCGAAATAAAGTTCCTTTTCATCGTCAGCCAATGTTTAGCGTCATCCTGTTACAAGCAGCGATGACGGTTCTGATCGGGTTGTTGTTTTGGTTAATACAAGGATGGGTAGCGGCATACTCAGCATGGCTTGGCGGACTGACTGCATTGCTACCGAATATGTATTTTACCTACAAGGCATTCCAGTATTTTGGTGCGCGTTCTATAGCTGTAATTGTTCAGTCTTTCTGGGCTGGCGAAATGGGAAAATTAATTCTTACAGCATTGCTTTTTGCAGTGCTGTTCTTGGGGGTGAAGCCATTGAACGTACTTGCTGTGTTCATTGGTTATATTTTGGTGCAGATGACGTCTGCAACATCACTTCTTTTGACGAAAAGCTTTCTAAAGCGTTGAGCGGTTGAGGCATTTATGGCACAAGACTCTGTTGGATATATTCAGCATCACTTACAAAACCTGACCTATGGTAAGTTAGACGGCACTTGGCAGTTTGCAGAAACTGCAGAGCAAGCCAGTGAAATGGGCTTCATGGCGATCCATGTGGATACCATGGCGATGTCATTACTGATGGGTTTTGTTTTCTTGTTTTTATTCCGTCGCGTGGCTGTTAAAGCCAACGAAGGGGTACCAACAGGTCTACAAAATTTTGTTGAAGTGATTGTTGAGTTTGTACAAAATATGGTTCGCGACACCTTTTACGGACGTAGCGCACTGATTGCTCCATTAGCATTGACCGTTTTCATGTGGATCTTGCTAATGAACAGCCTGAAATGGATCCCAATTGATGTGATTCCAAGTTTAGCGGCTGCTGCGGGCTTACCCTATTTTAAATATGTACCTACTGCTGATCCAAACGCTACGTTCGGTATTTCTATTGGTGTGTTCTTCTTAATTGTGTTCTATAGCATTAAGATTAAAGGCATCAGTGGTTACACTAAAGAGCTGTCGTTTACACCTTTTAAACACTGGTCGCTGATCCCGTTTAACTTGTTTCTTGAGTTATTAGGTCTGTTTACCAAACCATTAAGCCTTGCTTTGCGTCTGTTCGGTAACATGTACGCTGGTGAAGTGGTGTTTATCCTTATTGCGCTACTGCCGTTTTACGTACAGTGGGCGCTTTATGGGCCATGGGCAATCTTCCATATTTTGGTGATCCCGTTACAGGCCTTTATCTTTATGGTGCTGACCATCGTTTACCTGAGTTCAGCCCACGAAGAGAGCCATTGACGCGAAAGCGGGCGTTAACTTAAAACTTTAACTGTAAACTTGAAAACTTAAAACTCTAGGAGTAACTATGGAAATCGTAATTATCGCTGCCGCCATCATCCTCGGTATGGGCGCATTAGCAACTGGTTTAGGCTTTGCAATCTTAGGTGGCAAATTGCTCGAATCAACCGCGCGTCAGCCTGAGTTGGCACCACAATTACAAACTAAAACCTTTATCATGGCTGGTCTACTTGACGCTGTTCCAATGATTGGTGTTGGTATGGCTATGTACCTGATCTTCGTTGTAGCTCCTGGTATGGCAGGCTGATCTAGCGATTTCATCGCGCAGTAAAAATTACTGCGCGAAGTTATCTTTAAGATAAACAACGAAATAGCATGAGGTAGATCAGTGAATATTAATTTGACGCTTATTGGTCAATTGATTTCCTTCGCTATTTTTGTATGGTTTTGCATGAAGTTCGTATGGCCTCCAATTACGAATGCAATGGATGCACGCCAGAAGAAAATTGCTGAAGGTTTAGATGCAGCTGGACGCGCCGAGCGCGACCTAAAGCTTGCTCAAGAAAAAGCGACAGAAATGTTGCGAGACACGAAAAAAACTGCTTTAGAAATTCTTGATAAAGCGAATAAAACTGCCAGTGAAATCATTGAAGAAGCTAAGCAACAAGCGCGTGCCGAAGGCGAACGTTTGATTGCTAACGCTAAAACAGAGATTGATCTTGAAGTGAATCGCGTAAAAGAAGATCTTCGTGCACAAGTTTCGGTATTAGCGGTTGCGGGCGCAGAACAAATCCTCGGTTCGTCTGTGGATGCAAGCGCTCATAATCAACTGGTCGAACAATTGGCCGCACAACTTTAAGCGAGGCAAGCGATGTCAAATATCAATACGCTTGCCCGACCTTACGCAAAAGCAGCATATGAGTTCGCTTCGGCTGCAGGTCAAGTTGACGCTTGGTCTGCGATGTTGGCATTATCTGCAGCGGCGGTAACAGAGCCGGTCATTCTTAAGCAGCTGGGTAACCCTGCGCTGACTCGAGAAGGCAAGGTCGCGTTTCTAAAGCAACTGTGTGAAGGCAATATCGACGAAACTTTCGGTAATTTTCTTAGCGTTCTTGGCGAGAATAGCCGTTTGACTTTACTGCCTATGGTGCGTGAGCTGTTTGAGGCTGTTAAAGCTGAAGCAAATCGTACTTTAGATGTTGAAGTACAGTCTGCTTTTGAACTGAGCGCAGAACAACTCCAAACACTGGCTGCCGCCTTATCCAAGCGGCTTGATCGTACCGTTCAACCCAAAGCGACTGTAAATCCCGCTTTAATTGGCGGTTTGCACATTCGTGCTGGTGACTTAGTTATTGACGGTTCGATCCGCGGCAAACTGAACCAGTTAGCCGAAGCGTTGAAATCCTGATTTGAGGGGCATGGCATGCAGCAACTGAATCCTTCCGAGATTAGCGAGATCATCAAGCAGCGTATTGCTAAGCTTGATGTATCTGCGCAAGCCCGTAATGAAGGCACAATCGTCAGCTTGTCTGACGGTATCGTACGTATCCACGGCTTAGCCGATGTAATGTACGGTGAAATGATTGAATTCCCAGGTGGCATTTTTGGTATGGCACTCAACTTGGAGCGTGACTCCGTTGGTGCAGTAATCCTGGGTAGTTTCTTCGGTTTGACCGAAGGTATGAGCGCCAAATGTACTGGTCGCATCCTTGAAGTTCCGGTTGGTCCAGAACTCTTAGGTCGTGTGGTTGATGCATTGGGTAATCCGATTGATGGTAAAGGCCCAATCGAAACCAAATTAACTGATGCAGTTGAGAAAGTTGCACCAGGTGTAATTTGGCGTAAGTCGGTCGATCAACCTGTACAAACAGGTTACAAATCTGTCGATGCGATGATTCCTGTCGGCCGTGGTCAGCGCGAGCTGATCATTGGTGACCGTCAGATTGGTAAAACTGCTCTGGCTATCGATGCCATCATTAACCAAAAAGACAGCGGCATTAAGTGCGTCTACGTGGCCATCGGCCAGAAGCAATCAACGATTGCTAACGTGGTACGTAAACTTGAAGAAATGGGTGCGTTAAGCAACACAATTATTGTTGCTGCCAGCGCATCAGAATCAGCTGCTCTGCAATACTTAGCACCGTACGCCGGTTGCACCATGGGCGAGTATTTCCGTGACCGTGGCGAAGATGCGTTAATCGTTTACGATGACCTGTCTAAGCAAGCGGTTGCCTACCGTCAGATTTCCCTGTTGCTACGTCGTCCACCAGGACGTGAAGCTTACCCAGGTGATGTTTTCTATCTCCACAGTCGTTTATTGGAGCGTGCGTCACGTGTATCTGAAGAGTACGTTGAAGAGTTCACCAAGGGCGAAGTTAAAGGTAAGACCGGTTCATTGACCGCTTTACCTATTATTGAAACCCAGGCAGGTGACGTTTCTGCGTTCGTACCCACCAACGTAATTTCTATTACGGATGGTCAGATTTTCCTTGAGTCAGCCATGTTTAACTCAGGTATTCGTCCAGCGGTGAACGCGGGTATTTCGGTATCTCGTGTAGGTGGTGCAGCTCAAACTAAGATTATTAAGAAGCTTTCCGGTGGTATCCGTACCGCACTGGCTCAGTACCGCGAATTGGCGGCCTTTGCTCAGTTTGCTTCTGACTTGGATGAAGCGACGCGTAAGCAGCTTGAGCACGGTCAGCGTGTGACTGAGCTGATGAAGCAGAAGCAGTACGCGCCAATGTCAATCGCCGATATGTCTGTGTCTTTGTATGCTGCTGAACGTGGCTTCCTGACCGACGTAGAAGTTAATAAAGTGGGTGCTTTTGAGGCAGCCTTGTTAGCCTTCTTCAAACGTGACTACGCTGAGTTAATGGCGAAAATCAATGAGAAGGGTGACTTTAATAACGATATCGATGCTTCTATTAAAGAAGGTATCGAGAAGTTTAAGGCCACTCAGAGCTGGTAAGCCGCAGCGGGAGCTTTAACGCTCCCGCTTGCTTAACCTGAAGGGTGTGAAATGGCAGGCGCAAAAGAGATTCGCAGTAAAATTGCGAGCATCAAAAGTACGCAAAAGATCACCAGTGCCATGGAAAAAGTGGCGGTCAGTAAAATGCGCAGAGCACAACAGCGCATGATTACGGGTCGTCCTTATGCAGAGCGAATTCGTCAGGTCATTGGTCATTTAGCTGAAGCCAATGGTGAGTACAAGCATGCATTTATGGTCGAACGTCCGGTTAAACGCGTAGGTTATATCCTCGTGTCAACCGACCGTGGTCTGTGCGGCGGTCTGAACTTTAACCTGTTCAAGGCCCTGATAAATAATATGAAGGGCTTGCAACAAGATGGCGTTCAAGCAGAGTTTTGCGTGATCGGCAAAAAAGGTGCAAGTTTCTTCCGTAGTTACGGTGGTAACGTCGTTGCAGCAATCACTGATCTAGGTGAGCAGCCAGCAATTACTGACTTAATTGGCAGTATTAAAATTATGCTGGATGGCTTTGCTGAAGGTCGTCTTGATCGTTTGTATATAGTATCCAACAAATTTGTTAATACTATGACGCAAAAGCCAACAGTTGAGCAGTTAGTGCCACTGGCGGTAGATGGTGATGATCTTGACGGTGACCGTCTCGGTTCTTGGGATTATATTTATGAACCAGGTGCCCAGCAATTGCTGGACTCACTGATTGTTCGTTATATCGAATCTCAGGTGTACCAGTCGGTTGTTGAGAACTCAGCATGCGAACAAGCAGCTCGAATGATTGCGATGAAAAATGCAACAGACAATGCTGGCGATCTTATTGATAACCTTCAATTGGTTTACAACAAGGCTCGTCAAGCAGCGATCACTCAAGAAATTTCAGAAATCGTCGGCGGCGCGGCCGCGGTTTAAGAACGGTTCAAATATTCAGAGGAACCAGATATGAGTAACGGACGTATCGTTCAAATTATCGGCGCCGTCATCGACGTGGAATTTCCACGTGAACAGGTCCCGAACATTTATGACGCACTGTTAGTACAGGGCGTTGAAACTACATTAGAAGTTCAACAACAGTTGGGCGACGGTGTAGTACGTACTATTGCCATGGGTTCGACCGAAGGTCTAAAACGTGGTCTAGAAGTGGTAAACTCAGGCGGTCCTATTACTGTACCAGTGGGCGTTAAAACCCTCGGTCGTATCATGGACGTATTGGGTAATCCAATCGACGAAGCTGGCCCAATTGGCGAAGAAGAGCGTTGGGGCATTCACCGTCCAGCACCGTCTTATGCAGAACAAGCGGGCGGTAACGAAATTCTAGAAACAGGTATTAAGGTTATTGACCTTGTTTGCCCGTTCTCTCGCGGTGGTAAAGTGGGTCTGTTCGGTGGTGCCGGTGTTGGTAAAACCGTCAACATGATGGAACTGATTCGTAACATTGCTATCGAGCACAGTGGTTACTCAGTATTCGCTGGTGTGGGTGAGCGTACTCGTGAAGGTAACGACTTCTACCACGAGATGAAAGACTCTAACGTACTTGATAAAGTAGCGTTGGTTTACGGTCAAATGAACGAGCCACCAGGTAACCGTTTACGTGTTGCTTTGACCGGCTTGACCATGGCTGAAAAGTTCCGTGACGAAGGTCGTGACGTACTGTTGTTTATTGACAACATCTACCGTTACACCTTAGCCGGTACTGAAGTATCTGCACTGTTAGGTCGTATGCCTTCAGCGGTAGGTTACCAGCCAACCTTGGCTGAAGAAATGGGTGTTCTGCAAGAACGTATTACCTCGACTAAGTCAGGTTCCATTACTTCTATTCAAGCGGTATACGTACCTGCGGATGACTTAACTGACCCATCTCCAGCGACCACGTTTGCGCACTTGGATGCGACTGTTGTTCTATCACGTGACATTGCATCTTTGGGTATTTACCCTGCAATTGACCCACTGGATTCAACTTCACGTCAACTTGATGCGTCAATCATTGGTCAAGAGCATTATGACTGTGCACGTGGTGTTCAGTACGTATTGCAACGCTACACCGAGCTAAAAGATATCATTGCGATTCTAGGTATGGACGAGCTGTCTGAAGAAGATAAGCAGTTAGTATCTCGTGCGCGTAAAATCCAACGCTTCCTGTCTCAGCCATTCTTCGTGGCCGAGGTCTTCACCGGTGCGTCAGGTAAATACGTATCGCTGAAAGATACCATCCGTGGTTTCCAAGGTATCTTGAATGGTGATTACGATCACATGCCAGAACAAGCGTTCTACATGGTTGGTAGCATCGAAGAAGCCGTTGAAAAAGCGAACAAAATGTAATTTGCGAGCCGTTATGGTGAGCAATAAGGCAGCGGGTGTATTTACATCCGCTCAGCCGTAAAACTGAGGCGATTTATATGGCCAGCAGAACAGTCCAGTGTGACATTGTTAGCGCAGAAGAAGAGTTGTTCTCCGGTCGGGTCGAAATGGTCATCGCTCATGGTCACATGGGTGATTTGGGTATTTTGCCTGGTCACACGCCACTCATCTCTACGATCAAACCGGGTCCTGTCCGGGTGATTAAACAGGGTGGCACAGAAGAGGTGTATTACATCTCTGGTGGTTTTATCGAAATACAGCCTTACATGGTTAAGGTTTTAGCAGACACGGCAATCCGTGCTGCTGACCTTGATGAAGCGGCTGCACTTGAAGCAAAGAAAGCCGCTGAGCAAGCGATTCAAAACCAGAGTGCTGATTTTGATTATGCAGCCGCCGCGGTACGTTTAGCAGAAGCGGCAGCGCAACTGCGAACGATTAACGAACTGCGTAAAAAAGTTCGTTGATAGGTAAATCATGCTTCATCGTAACACTGAAAAAGGGTAGCCTAAGGCTGCCCTTTTTTATTGCTTATTTTTCAGACTTTAAGCGCTGCACAACTTTTATTTAGGATTTATAGCATGTCGTTGGATATTATTATTCTCGCCGCTGGCCAAGGTACGCGTATGCGTTCGGCCTTACCCAAAGTACTGCACCCGATTGCTGGCCAGTCGATGCTAGCGCATGTTGTCGCAACAGCGCGACGCTTACAACCCGACAGTATTCAAGTGGTGATTGGCCATGGTGCTGATGCCGTGCGTGAGCAATTAGCCGCCGCTGATATTAATTTTGTCGTACAGAATGAGCAGTTAGGTACCGGTCATGCGGTTGCGCAAGCGGTGCCTTACTTAAAGGCAGAGCACACCTTAGTGTTATACGGTGATGTGCCTCTGATTGAGGCCGCTACGCTAGAAAGCTTGTTGACGCAGCTCTCGACAGACAGCATGGCGTTATTGACAGTCAACCTCGATAACCCCGCCGGTTATGGTCGTATCGTGCGCAACAGTGCCGGTGCGGTACAAGCGATTGTTGAGCATAAAGATGCCAATTCTGAGCAGTTACAAATCTGTGAAGGTAATACCGGTATTCTTGCTGCTCCGCGCTTGGCCCTTACCGATTGGTTAAGCCGTCTATCCAATAGCAATGCCCAAGGCGAATACTACCTAACCGATATTATTGCTATGGCTGTTGCGGATGGTTTACGCGTCGCCACTGAAACAGCAGCGGATGCTATGGAAGTGCAGGGCGCCAATGATCGTTTACAACTCTCAGAGCTTGAGCGTCACTATCAGCAACGTGCGGCACGGCGTTTAATGGCGCAAGGCGTGACTTTGCTTGATCCTGCGCGTTTTGATCTGCGCGGTGAAGTCAGCGTTGGTCGCGATGTATTAATTGATATTAATGTGATCTTAGAAGGCCGTGTCGAGATTGCGGATAATGTTTCGATTGGCCCCAATTGCGTGATTAAAGACTCTATTTTACGTGCCGGCGCGGTGATTAAAGCCAATAGCCATTTAGACGGTGCTGATATTGGTGAAGGTGCCGACTGCGGTCCATTCGCGCGTTTACGTCCAGGAACCGTATTGGCTGCACGTGCGCATGTGGGTAACTTTGTTGAATTGAAGAACACGCGTCTCGGTGAAGCCGCTAAAGCAGGGCATCTAAGTTATTTAGGTGACAGTGAGATTGGTGCGCGGACCAATGTTGGTGCAGGCACGATCACCTGTAATTATGATGGCGTGAATAAATTCAAAACTGTAATGGGCGAGGATGTCTTTATTGGCTCTAACAGCTCATTGGTGGCACCATTGCATTTAGGTGATGGTTCAACCACCGGTGCCGGCTCGACTATTACTGCCGATGTTCCGGCACATGCTTTGGCCGTCGGCCGTGGACGTCAGCGTAATTTAGAAAATTGGCCACGCCCGAAAAAGCGCTAAGTTATCGTGCGTATTTAAAGCTGCTTAGTGTTATGTGCGCTAAGCAGCTTTTTTATGCCGGCGATAAATTATTGTAAAGAAGAAATAAAGATTTTATTTTGTGTGGATATTTGCTGATTCATTGTCCAGAAGTCGTACAGCACACCGATCATAAAGAAGCCGCCTGTGCATAAGTACAAAATTCCGGTAATCCATTTACCTTGATACATACGATGCACGCCAAATATGCCCAGAAACGTTAGAAGAATCCACGCAACATTGTAATCAGTATGACCGCTATAAAAGCGTAGATTGGCGTGTCGATCCATGCCAGGGATTAAAAATAAATCTATAATCCAGCCAATAAAAAACAGACCAAAAGTAAAAAACCAAATGGTGCCAGTAATCGGCTTGCCGTAATAAAACCGATGCGAGCCTAAGAAACCAAAAATCCACAGTAAATACCCCATCACAGGAGTATGACCATTTGTGTTGTAGCCCATAATGAATCCCTTGAATTATGTCGTAGCGGTAAGACCTACATTTATTGAAATAGTTGCGAACTTATCTATATATGTATTTAGCCTGCGTTCAGGCGTTTTTCAATAGCCTGTTCGAGAGGCATACGTAAGCCACATAGAAAAGCCAACTCAGCTGCGACAAATAAAGGACCGATAGCTAAGCCCATAATATCGTCAACAAAAGCAGGTTTACGGCCTTCGTAATAATGACCAATAAACTGAATAATCCAACCCACAACGAAGCTCCCTATCCCCCACATTAACCAAGTGACTGTGGATAACTTTGCGCAATACATTCCGAGCCATAAACAAATGACAAGAAATATGGTCATAGCTGTGCCCAGCTGCAGATCTAAGCGTAAATAAAACACGGCAGCAAGGATGGACACTGCTAGTGCAGGCGATAACCAAAGTCCGTACACAGCAAAACCTGGTCGTGAGAGCAAAATAGCAACAGCAATAACGATCAGTGGAATACCGATAAAATGTGTAATGATATTGCGTTGATCGCGATGGTAGGCAGCATATTGGGTTAAATGATCAGTCAGAGTCTTCATTATTATTATCCTCATTGGCATCATAAAGAGTGCTGTACAGTGATCATAGCTAAAAAGAGTACTGCAAACAGCGTCTAGCTGCAGAGTAATATTAGTACAGTTGCTGAAAGGCGCAGACCAACAAGGTATTGTGCGCCACTATATAGAAGCTTTAGGTTTTACCTGTAGAGCATATTAGTCCACAGGTTGTTTTCGAATAGTTAAAACTAGGATCAGTATGAAGTTTCGAATCGTGTTGTGTGCCGTTTTATTATTGTCAGGCTGTTCAGCTTTAAAATTTGATGACAGCTATCAATCGGTAGGACATGACAGCCGTGTACAATTTATTGTGTTGCATTACACCTCCAGTGATTTGCCGCGCTCGCTCTATTTATTGACAGGAAAAGATGTGAGTAGTCATTACTTAATTGCTGAACAACCGGCAACTGTTTATCGTCTAATGGATGAAAACCGCCGCGCTTGGCATGCGGGTGACAGCCAGTGGAATGGGCGCACTTGGTTGAACTCAAGCTCTATTGGTATCGAAATGGTTAATAAAGGTTACACCGATACGCCTGAAGGCCGAGAGTGGCAGCCTTGGAGTGAGAAGCAAGTTGAGGCTCTCGTGTTGTTATTGAAAGATATCATGCAGCGTCATGGTCTAACTGCCGATAGTGTTGTTGGTCACAGTGATATAGCACCACAGCGTAAAGTGGATCCAGGTCCGGCTTTTCCATGGGAGCGTTTAGCGCAAGAAGGTTTAATTCATTGGCCAGAGCCACAAACAGTGGCGATACACCTACAGACTTTCAATCAGCAATTGCCTGCGATTAGTTGGTTTCAGCAGCAATTAGCTCAAGTCGGTTATGCTGTACCTGTACATGGTGAACTGGATTCGGCCACACGTAATGTCATAGCCGCTTTTCAAATGAAGTACCGTCCAGATTTATATGATGGCGAGCCTGATGCACAAACGGCAGCAATGCTCTTAGCGTTAACTACACAAATGAGCCGTCAACTCTAGGAGCGCCTTGCATGTTAAATGGCTTATGGCTGAGTTTTTTTATTGTTGCCAGTATTGCAGGATTGGTACGCTGGTTTGGTGGTGATCCCGGTGTGTGGGCGGCCATGGTGGAAAGCCTGTTTAATATGGCTAAGCTTTCTGTTGATGTGATGCTCCTGCTCTTTGGTACGCTGACACTGTGGCTGGGTTTTCTAAAAATTGCTGAAAGGGCAGGTTTAGTCGATGTACTGGCTAGACTGCTTGGACCACTCTTCGCCAAGTTGATGCCAGAAGTGCCTCGTGGCCATCCAGCGTTGGGCTTAATTACGCTGAACTTTGCTGCTAATGGTTTGGGGTTAGACAATGCGGCGACACCGATTGGTCTTAAAGCCATGCGCGCCTTACAAGAGATTAACCCTTCAGCCACTACAGCTAGTAATGCACAGATACTATTCTTAGTACTCAATGCCTCTTCGCTGACCTTATTGCCTGTGACTATCTTTATGTATCGTGCGCAGCAAGGTGCGGCGGATCCCACTTTAGTGTTCTTGCCGATTTTGATTGCCACCAGTGCTTCGAGTTTAGTTGGGCTGTTATCGGTGGCCTTTATGCAGCGGTTGCGTATTTGGCATCCTGTGGTTTTAGCCTACCTGGTTCCTTGTGCTTTGCTGCTTGCTGCCTTTATGGCGCTATTGGCTACCTTAAGCGCTACAGCCTTGGCGAGTTTGTCGTCTTTGCTGGGTAACTTAACTTTGTTTGGCATCATTATGAGCTTTCTTGTTTTGGGGATGATTCGTAAGGTGCCGGTATATGAAACCTTTGTTGAGGGTGCTAAAGAAGGCTTTGAGGTTGCTAAAGACCTGCTGCCTTACTTGGTTGCTATGTTATGTGCGGTAGGTGTGTTGCGCGCTTCGGGTGCATTGGAGTTTGGTTTAGACGGTATCCGCTGGCTGGTAGATTGGTTGCAGTGGGATTCACGCTTTGTCGATGCCTTACCTACCGCCATGGTTAAGCCATTTTCCGGCAGTGCGGCGCGCGCTATGTTAATTGAAACTATGCAAAGCCAGGGTGTGGACAGTTTCCCCGCATTGGTTGCCGCGACGATTCAAGGCAGTACCGAAACCACTTTCTATGTATTAGCAGTGTATTTTGGCGCAGTCGGTATTCAGCGTGCGCGACATGCCGTAGGTTGTGCTTTATTAGCAGAGCTGGCAGGGGTTATTGCTGCGATCAGCGTCTGCTACTGGTTTTTTGGCTAACGTCTATCGATAGAGGAGATGACTATGTTGTGGAAAGTCAGCATTAGCACAGCACTGTTAATAGCCTGTAGCGCGTGTGCCGCACCTTTACCGGAGCATGATGCAGATATGGCTTGGATTGATGTGCAGTCACAAGCGGGGCATCAACTGTCAGCGCAACGCACGGATGGCGCTAAGGTTAATGATGCACGCTACTTTCAAGTCAGTCCTGGTATGCACCAGCTGCAAATACGTTTAACTTATGATCGTGGCAGCAACACTCTTGATGATAGCCAGCGCCGTTGTCGAGTTAATATTGCCTATCCTGACTTTCAAGCAGGACAGCGCTACAGCATTCGTGCGTTGGCTAAGGGCTGGACGGTAAGGGTCTGGCTCTATAGTAGTGATGGTCAGCGTCTTATTGAAAGCAAACCCGTACGTTGTGGTTCGCAATATTGATCTTTTTGAAAAAAACACAACTATCTTCAAAAACGGGCTTTACAGGTTCTTTAAAGCGTGTAGAATGCGCACCTCGTTAGGCAAACAAGGTTTCACAGCTTAACGTAACAGGTTGATTCTTAAGGAAATAACTTAAAAATTAGCTTGACAGGTTCGCGCTCTGCTGTAGAATGCGCGGCCTACCAGAGAGGATCGAAAGAACCTCAAAGGTACCAAGGAGTTCGACGGAAGCATTAAAAGCTTCCAGAAAATAAACCTTGACAGATACTTCGGAGAGTGTAGAATACGCCTCCTCGCTAAGATCGAAAGACTTAACGAAAACGTTCTTTAACAATTTGAATCAAGCAATTCGTGTGGGTGCTTGTGTGAGATGTTTGATAGTCAGCAAGATTATCGGCAACACAAGTTATTCCGCGAATGTAAATTTGTAGAATTATTTTTGTCTTTTTCAGTTCGCTGATAAAAGATATTTGCGATTGCTGAGCCAAGTTTAGTGTTTTCTCAAAACGCAAATCAGATTTAAAACTGAAGAGTTTGATCATGGCTCAGATTGAACGCTGGCGGCAGGCTTAACACATGCAAGTCGAGCGGTAACAGAGAGTAGCTTGCTACTCTGCTGACGAGCGGCGGACGGGTGAGTAATGCCTAGGAATCTGCCTAGTAGTGGGGGATAACTTGCCGAAAGGTAAGCTAATACCGCATACGTCCTACGGGAGAAAGCAGGGGACCTTCGGGCCTTGCGCTATTAGATGAGCCTAGGTCGGATTAGTTAGTTGGTGAGGTAATGGCTCACCAAGACCGCGATCCGTAA
>NZ_CAJHOA010000008.1 GCF_905120345.1 Denitrificimonas caeni
CTTTTTTGTTCATCGTCTGTCTATCCTTCCCGTTAGGGGTCAATGATAAACAGTTACACAGATTTAATTACAGTCTCTTTACTGAGCATGTGGATGGTGGCAATTCTAGGGCTGGCAGCGCTACGTTTTACCTCTGCTCGACTATTTGAACGTGCGACGCCGGTTCAGAGAACATCATCTATTTGGCTGTATCTGCTATTTGCTTGTGCCTGCTTTTCAGGTTCTGTGCTGGCGTTTTTCGCGATTGTATTTATCCCTGATGAAGCTTTGCGTCAGCAGTTATTGCTGTTAGGTCTGTTATCCATTGTTGCCATCTCATCCAGTATTGCTTTTGCAGTAAATTTTTGGTTGTTTGTCTGTTATGTGATTTGTGGGTTTTTACCCATTATTTACCTGTATTTAAGCGCAGACTCTGAGCTACTGAATGGTCTTGGATTATTACTGCTGATGTACTTGGTCGCAATGACTGCGGCTGTTACACAAGTGAATCGCTTATTGCGCTTGGTTTTACAGCATCGCGCTAAAAATCAGGAGCTCATCCGCACCTTACAAAGATCACAGCAAGAGACCGATGCTGTAAATATCGAGCTGACACAAGAAATTGCTAGCAAACACCTGGTTGAGCAACAGTTATTAACCGTGCAAGCGGGCTTAGAGCAACGTGTGAACAGTCGTACCCTCGAGTTAAAAGATGCATTACAGGCATTGGGGAAAAGCCAAGAACGTTTAGAGCTGGCTTTGGATGTCAGTCAGTTAGCGCTCTGGGACTGGGATTTGGTCAGTGATGAGATTCATCATACTCGCACCAAAGATATTTTTGGTTTAGATGATGATCAGGTTCGTGGTGTGCTCAGTGATTTGCGGCCTCTATTACATCCTGATGATTTACCTGTGCTGCGCAAAGCAATGACTGAGCATATGAAGCAGCGTACTGAAGGTTACATCGTTGAGTACCGCATCAAGCATCATGATGGTCATTGGGTGTGGATTGAAGACCGTGGTCAGGCTGTCGAGCGCAATGCTCAGGGCCGAGTGCTGCGAATGCTCGGAACTCGCCGTGATATCTCACAAAGCAAGAAACACGATGAGCAACTGCTGTTAGCCTCAAGTGTGTTTGATGCGAGCACTGAAAGTATTGTGATTTTAGATCCGCAGTATACAATTTTAGCGGTTAATCAAGCCTTCATAATAGTGACAGGTTTTGCTCATGAAGAAGTCTTAGGTCGCTCTATTTTTTCTTCAGATTTACCTGATGAAGTACGTCGACAGTATCAGCTGATTCGCTCAAGCATCGAAGAACATGGCAGCTGGCAGGGTGAGTCTGTTGCTGTACGTAAAAATGGCCAGATTTATCCACAATGGCTACAGATTCATATTGTGCGTGATAAAGAGGGGCATATTACCCATATTATCGGCTTTTTTACTGATTTGACTGCACGCCGAAAAGCTGATGAACGCTTAAATTATCTGACCCAATACGATGAGTTAACGGGACTAGCAAACCGGGCTTTATTCCATAAACATTTATATCAAGCCGCTGAGCATGCACGCCAAACCAACAGCCCGATGGCTTTACTGCATATTGATTTGGATCGTTTTAAAGTACTCAACGACAGTCTTAGTGTGGAAGTTGCTGATCAAGTTTTACGACATATTAGTCGTCGACTGACGCAGTTATTACCTGAGGCCAATACTGTCGCGCGCTTAGGTGGTGATGAGTTTGCAATTATTCTAGATAGCTATGTATCGATATCGAGCTTGGCGCGTTTAGCGACATCAATTTTATCGCATATTCGTATACCGTTAACGGTCGCTGATAACGAGCTGATTATTAGTGCATCCATCGGTATTAGTATCTTGCCTGATAATGCCCGCGAGCCGACTACATTATTGAGGCAAGCGGATATGGCCATGCAGTATGCGAAGCATTTGGGTGGTGATAATTTTCAGTTTTACAATAATCAGTTGCAAGCCAGTACTTTAGAGCGCTTACAACTGGAGCAGCAGTTACGCCGTGGCATCGACGAAGGGCAATTGCAGGCTTACTATCAGCCTAAAGTAACCTTAGCTGATGGCGCTGTGCGTTCGGCGGAAGCATTGGTCCGCTGGAACCATCCGCAACGTGGTTTGCTGGCACCGGGAGAGTTTATAGCGTTAGCAGAGGAAACCGGCTTAATTGCGGCCATGACTGAACGAGTATTAGATCTGGCTTGTCGACAGGCAGTTTTGTGGTTGCAGCAAGGCATGCCTATTCGTGTGTCAGTGAATGTCTCAGTCGCTCATGTGCGACAAGGTAACTTAGTGACTGTGGTGCAGCATGCTTTAGATAAAGCGGGGTTACCAGCCTACTTGCTAGAGCTTGAGTTGACTGAAAGTCAAATGTTAGAAAACGCACCAAATGTTATTGCCACCTTTAAAAAGCTACGAGAACTTGGGGTGCACTTATCTATTGATGACTTTGGCACGGGTTATTCATCGCTCAGTTATTTAAAACGTTTCCCTGCCAATAGTGTAAAAATTGATCAAAGCTTTATTCGTGATCTGACCAATAATGAAGAGGATGCCGCCATTACTCGAGCCATTATTACCATGGCTCATGGTTTGAACTTGTTGGTGATTGCCGAAGGGGTTGAAACGCAGGCGCAAATAGATTTCTTAAAAAATAATTTGTGCGATGAAGCACAAGGTTATTTCATCGCTCGACCTATGCCAGCTGAGCAACTGACTGAATTTCTTGTCGCACTTGAGCATAGGGTTGAAGTCTGAGTCCTAGTTGATTTGACTCACTAAGACTCAGAGCTAAAACGTCTTACGCGCCGCGGGTGTTACCACTGGTCAGGTTACGCATCAGCAGTGCATGTTCTAGGTTTACGTTTTCTGGGATGGGGATAAACAGCACATGGCCATCGCCCGGAGCGTCATCGCGGCTTTTGCCTTTTTGATCTTCGATGTATTTCAGATCAAAAGTGATGTTGCCTTGAGGTGTCATTAACTCAATCGAGTCTCCGACCGCAAAGCGATTTTTCACAACCACTTCAGCTAAATCACCACGACGCTCACCAGTCATTTCACCGACAAACTGCTGGCGCTCAGAGATCGAGTAACCGTACTCGTAGTTTTGGTATTCATCGTGCACATGGCGGCGTAAGAAACCTTCGGTGTAACCACGGTGTGCTAAAGATTCCAACGTATCCATCAATGACTTATCAAAAGGACGGCCCGCGACGGCATCATCAATGGCTTTGCGATAGACCTGTGCCGTACGCGCCACATAATAGTGCGACTTAGTCCGGCCTTCGATTTTTAATGAGTGTAGGCCCATCTGCACCATGCGCTCCACGTGCTGAACAGCACGTAAATCTTTGGAGTTCATAATGTAAGTACCGTGCTCATCTTCGGAGACGGCCATATATTCGCCTGGGCGCTGAGCTTCTTCCAGTAGGAAGACTTCTTTGGTGGGTGCGCCAACACCGAGGATAGGTTCAGCGGCTTGCATGAGCGCTGGGTCTGCATGCTGTACAGCTGCAATCGGCTCGTACTGATGCACGATATCGCCTAACTCGTTTTCTTTGGCTTCGTGGGTTTTATATTCCCAACGGCAGGCGTTAGTGCATGAACCTTGGTTGGGGTCACGCTTATTGATATAACCAGAGAGCAGGCAACGGCCGGAGTAGGCCATGCACAATGCACCATGGACAAACACCTCAAGTTCCATTTCGGGCACTTCATGGCGAATCTGCTCAATTTCATCCAATGACAATTCGCGCGATAAAATGGCGCGGGTCAAACCTTGACTATGCCAAAACTTCACGCTGGCATAGTTGACTGCGTTAGCTTGCACCGACAGGTGAATATTCATCTGCGGGAAATGTTCACGCACCAGCATAATCAGACCAGGGTCCGACATGATCAAGGCATCAGGGCCCATCGCAATCACAGGCTCTAAATCTTTAATAAAGGTTTTTAATTTGGCGTTGTGCGGTGAAATATTCACCACTACATAGAATTTCTTACCCTGCGCATGGGCTTCATTAATACCGATGGCCAGATTGGCATGGTCAAATTCATTATTACGCACACGCAAGCTGTAACGCGGTTGACCGGCATAGACTGCATCAGCGCCATAAGCAAAGGCATAGCGCATGTTTTTTAGTGTGCCAGCAGGTGACAACAGCTCAGGACGAAAGAGGGTCGACATAACAAAACTCAAGAAAATATAAATATTTGACTATTCTACCAGCCATTAACTGCCCAAGCGTAGTGCTTGAGGCAATTAATAACCAAGTAAACTCGTGGGACTTATAAGGCAGCGTTTTATTTGACTAAATCACGCTGCCTGCAGCATGCCCACTGGCCCATGCCCACTGGAAGTTAAAACCGCCTAAGTGACCACTGACATCCAGGACTTCACCAATAAAATATAAATTATCTTGTTTCTGCGACTGCATGGTTTTCGAGGAGACTTCTTGGGTATCTACACCACCGAGGGTAACTTCTGCGGTGCGATAACCTTCGGTGCCGGAGGGTGTGAGTTGCCAGTTATTCAGCCGCTCACCGATTTCAGTCAACTGTTTAGTGTTGTATTGCTTGAGTGGCGTATTAGTAAACCAGTGCTCGCAAAGCAGTTGTGCCATTTTGCGAGTAAAACATTCGCTGAGTATGGTTTTCAGCTCAAGATTAGGATGCTGCGCTTGTTGCTCCAGCAGCCAGGTGCTGGCATCTCGATCGCTCAGTAAATCAATGCCGATACTGTCACCGGGTTGCCAGTAAGACGATATTTGCAAAATAACCGGGCCACTGAGTCCGCGGTGAGTAAAAAGTAGATCTTCTTTGAAACTTTGACCATTGCACTGCACCACGCAATCATCCACCGCGGTGCCTGATAAAGCCGTGCAGAACTCTTTTAGCTGTGGGTCGGTCATCGTAAAAGGGACTAAACCGGCGCGGGTTGGCAGGATTTTGTGGCCAAATTGCTCAGCGACTTGATAACCAAAACCGCTAGCTCCGAGGGTTGGAATCGACAAACCACCGCTGGCAATCACTAAGGATTGACATTTAAAGGTTTGCTTATTGCATTGCAGAGTAAAACCATCAGCGTGCGCTTGGATAGTATTGACTGGCGTGTTGAGTTGAATGGTCGCGCCAGCATCCGCGCATTCACTCAGTAGCATCTCGAGAATATCGCTGGCTTTATTATCACAAAATAATTGCCCAAGTTTTTTTTCATGATAAGCAATCTGATGCCGCTGCACCATTTCGAGAAAATCCCACTGGGTGTAACGCGCCAGTGCCGACTTACAGAAATGCGAGTTATTTGAAAGAAAGTTATCTGGCTCAGTGTACATATTGGTGAAGTTACAGCGCCCACCGCCAGACATGAGGATTTTTTTACCGGCTTTATTGGCATGATCAAGCACCAATACGCGACGGCCACGCTGGGCTGCGGTCAGTGCACACATTAAACCGGCGGCTCCAGCTCCCACAATAATTACATCCACAGCTTGCACAGTTCGACACCTGAAAAATAAAAATTAAGTTTAACGGCTTTAGCTCGCACAGATGTATAAATCGATTGTTTCTCAACTGGAGAACAGCAATAGCGCAGTATGGCACACGCAAATATTTACAGTCCGCTCTTTGAAGTAGCCCAAATCTGCAGGTCGCAGGCATGGTCAGCTCATACGGTCATGCTAATCCAGCTTGAGGAATGTCCTTATCCTTAACTATGCAAAACAAACTGCCCAGTAAAGCAAGCGCCATCTTGGCCGTCTTCGGTCAAAATACGGCTGCTTAAACTGATCCGTGCTTTACCGTGACGTTGATACATATTGAAAAAACGAGTCCAAATTGCCTCATCTGGTGCATCACAAATAACGGCTGCATTCTTGAATACCGGTAACGGATAATCAATTTGTCCTGCCTGAACCACGATATGTGTGGTATTTATACCTGCATCACGAAGTCGCAAGTGCAACCAGCCCCAGCAAGCGAGAACCCCTGCGCAATAAAGACTACCGCCAAACATCGAATCTTGATGGTTACGGTTTTCAGTCAAAGGTAGATATAGCTGCAAGCGTTGATCCTGCCAGTCATGTACTGCAATGGCCAGCGCAGACGTTAAAGGAATATCGTGAGCAAATACCTTGGCTAAATGCTGGCAAGCACTGGAGTTCGATGGGCTGGGCATAGTAGTCCTCGTTGTGTTCAATATATAAAGCCAGACGTTAGGCTGCGTACAGTAGTCACTGAGTGATTATAAATGCACAAAGTGCCATACATCAGTGACGATAAGCGGTGAACAATTGTCAAAGTTTTAAATTAACGGTTCTCTACAGGTTAGAATTAAAAATCATGTTGTATTGTTTTGTTGATAAAAAGGAGATGCGCTTGTGGATGCTATAGCAACCAATAGTATATTTTTTGTTGGTGGGTTGTTAGTTGCTATCAGTATTCTGGTCAGCTCGGTGTCCTCGCGTGTCGGTATTCCTATTCTGGTTATTTTCATGGGCGTTGGCATGATGGCCGGTACCGATGGTGTGGGCGGTATTGTCTTTAATGATTACTCCTTAACCTATTTAGTCAGTAACTTGGCCTTAGCTGTTATTTTGCTTGATGGTGGGATGCGCACTCGAGTGGCTACCTTCCGCGTGGCGCTCTGGCCAGCCCTGTCTTTAGCGACTTTTGGCGTGATACTCACCGCAGGCTTAACCGGTTTAGCGGCGTCTTGGCTGTTTAATTTAACCCTGTTAGAAGGTTTGCTGATTGGCTCGATTGTTGGCTCGACAGATGCCGCTGCGGTGTTTAATTTGCTCAATGGTAAAAGCCTCAACGAACGGGTCGGTTCGACCTTGGAGATTGAGTCGGGCAGTAATGATCCGATGGCGATGTTTTTAACCGTCACCTTAATTGCCATGTTGGTCGCTGGTGAAACCAGTTTCAGTATGGATTTTTTTAGCAGCCTAATCCGCCAGTTTGGTCTGGGTACGTTATTGGGTCTGGGTGGCGGCTGGTTATTGCTGCAAATTATTAATCGCATCACCGTGGCTGATGGCCTCTATCCACTGCTGGCAGTCAGCGGCAGTATCATGATTTATGCCTTTTCTGGCGAAGTTGGCGGCAGTGGTATTTTAGCAGTGTATGTCTGTGGCATGGTGCTGGGTAATCGACCCATTCGTAACCGTCACGGCATTCTGCACATGTTTGACGGCCTAGCTTGGCTCAGCCAAATTGGTATGTTTTTAGTGTTGGGATTGCTACTGACACCGCATGAGTTACTACCGATTGCGGTGCCAGCTTTATTGTTATCTTTGTGGATGATCTTGTTTGCTCGTCCATTGTCGGTGTTTTTAGGACTCTTACCGTTTCGCGGCTTTAATACGCGTGAGCGAGTATTTATTTCCTGGATTGGCTTGCGTGGTGCGGTGCCAGTTATTTTGGCGGTGTTCCCGTTGGTGGCTGGCCTGCCCAATGCGCAACTGTTCTTTAACGTGGCCTTCTTTATTGTGCTGGTATCGCTGTTGCTGCAAGGCTCGACTTTGTCTTGGGCTGCACGTAAAGCTAAAGTTGATCTGCCGCCTGCGCCCGTACCGATTTCTCGGGTGGGTTTGGAAATTCACGCCACCAGTCAGTGGGAGTTGTTTGTTTACAGTTTGGGCAGTCAAAAATGGTGCATTGATGCGCAGTTACGTGAACTTAAAATGCCGAAAGGCACTCGAATTGCAGCACTGTTTCGTGATAACTGTTTATTGCACCCTAGCGGTAGTACACGTCTTAAGGCCGATGATATTCTATGTGTGATTGGCCATGAAAATGATTTGCCTGCGTTGGGACGCTTATTCAGTAAAGCGCCGCAGCGCGGCTTAGATATGCGCTTCTTCGGCGACTTTGTTCTCGAAGGTGATGCGCAATTGGGTGCGGTTGCTGATGTGTACGGTTTGCAACTGGGTGAACTCAGCCCGCAGTTGAGTTTAGCTGAGTTTATTACTCAAGCAGTGGGTGGCGAAGCAGTGCTAGGTGACCATATTGAATGGCAGGGTTTGACGTGGGCCGTGGCACTGATGGAAGCTAATAAGGTCAGTAAGGTTGGGGTGAGATTCCCTGAAGGTAAGCGTCCTGAGTTGCCTGTTTTTTGATGCTGGCGCGCCTCATATAAAGCACTGCATGGGTAGGCATAGTGCTGTATTGCTTGAACTCACGGGAATATCCTAAGCCGATGAAATATAGAAAACTGTTACTGATGCTGTCAATGATTTGCTGTCTAGTAGGCTTGCCGTTAAGCGTGAGCTATGCTGCTCTAACGGCCAGTGATATGCGCCAGGCACTCACTGATCTCCCAGCGCGTAAACTACCAGAAGCTGAACAACAAGCGGCGCAACAAGCCTTAGAGCAGGCTTTAGCTTGGCTTGATATCGTTGAGCGCACTGAACAAGCTCAGCAACAGTTGCAAGAGCAATTGGCTGGTGCTCCTAAGCAGATCGCTGAAGCGCAGCTGGCTTTGCAACGCCTGTTGACCACTCCGCAAGATGACCTCAGTAAGCGCCTTGCGCAGGCGTCAGTAAGCGAACTTGAGCATCTTTTATCGGAACGCAACCTACAGTTAAGAGCACTGCAGAAAGAACTGAGTGATGCTAATAGTCTAATTGTTACCGCACAAACTCGACCAGAGCGTGCCCAAGCGGAAATCAGCGGTAATCAGACGCGCATTCAAGAGATCAATGCTTTGCTGAAAACAGCAAAAGAGGGCAGTAAAGTTTTCAGTAATGAAAGAATGAGTGCGCTGAAAGCGGAACTATTGGCCTTAGAAAGTAAAAACAATTTACGCCGTGCTGAGTTAGCCGGTAACAGTGTATTGCAGGAACTCGGTAGCCACCGCAATGATTTTTTATTAAATAAGGTGCGTCGACAAGAGCAAGATATTCTGGCTTTGCAATCGTTACTCAATGAAAAGCGTCAAGCTGATTCTGAAAAAACCGTAGCCGAATTATCACTGGAAGTGAGTAAAGCCGGTTCAGACAGTTTGTTATTGCGCGAAAGCAGTTTGAATTTAAAACTGTCCGACTATTTGCTAACGATCACTGAGCGCCGTAATCAGCTCACCCAACGTAATTTACTGGTGCGCCAACAGCTCGATAGCGTCCAGCAAACGGATCAGGCGCTTGAGGAGCAAATCAGTGTTTTGCAGGGCAGTTTGTTATTAGCAAAAATTCTTTATCAGCAAAAACAAGCGCTGCCACAGTTAAGTTTTGACCGTACCTTGGCTGATCAAATCGCTGATACGCGTTTATATCAATTTGAACTGCGCCAGTTGCGCGACACCGTCAGCCGTCCGGATGAGTATGTGCAAAACGCGCTAAAAGATGCGCAGCCGAGTGATGAACAGGCCACTATGCGTGCAAGCTTGTTAGATTTAGTACGCTCGCGGGCGGAGTTATTGGATCGTTTAAACCGCGAGCTTAATGCCTTCTTAAGCGAATCTATTACTCTGCAGCTCAATCAAAAACAGCTGCAAAGTATGACTGCTGCGCTGCGTCTGACTCTTGATGAGCAGATGTTTTGGATTCCTAGTAATAAACCTTTGGATTGGGACTGGTTAAAAGCTGCACCTGCGCGCTTACAGTATCAACTCAGTTCGGTGTTATGGTCAGTTGAAATCAGTCAAATATGGCAGAGTTTAGTCAAGCAAGCGTGGTCGTTTATTCCACTGTTGCTGATGCTATTGTTAGCGGCTTGGAAGCGCTCAGCGATTTTACAAGCACTGCGTAATTTACATGCGGATATTGGTCATTTTCGTAATGATAGTCAGCTGCATACACCGCGAGCAATTGTTTTAAATCTGCTCTTAGCCTTACCAGGCACGATTGTTTTAGCAAGTATTGGGTGGATGCTCCAGGCTGATGGACAGGGGCATAATGTCGAGGTGGGTCGTGCTTTCTGGGGGATGGCGCAGGTGTGGTTGGTGTTTTATTGCGCTTACCGAATACTCGCTCCCAATGGCATGGCCTTGTTACATTTTCGCTGGCCGCGTGCACAAGTCGTCTTCCTGCAACCGCATATCCGCTCGTTAGGCTTAACTGCGTTACTGTTGACTGCGGTGGTGACTATTGCTGAAGCCCAACCCGCTGCGCTCAGTGAAGATGTGATCGGTATTGTCTTGCTGATGATTTGTTTGCTGCTATTGTCTTGGATTATGGGACGCCTGCTGTTGCGTCGTTACAGTAGTGATAACACTTCAGTATTTAGGCGCTTAATTGGTTTAGTGGTCGTGCTCTTGCCACTGCTGTTTGCTGCCGCGTTGATCTCAGGCTATTACTACACTGCACTAAAGCTTAGCGGACGCTTGCTGGACACCTTATCGTTGGTGTTGATTTGGGTACTGTTAGAAGCCGTGTTAGTCCGTGGTCTGGCCTTGGCCGCACGTCGATTAGCATGGAAGCGTGCTCAAGATGCTAAGCAAAACCAACCTAAAGAAGGCCTCGATGGTGAAGTGGCGACAGAAGATATGCTCTTGGATATTACACAAATTAATGAGCAGTCATTACGCTTAGCACGTCTGATTTTGTTGGGAATGTTTTTTATTAGCTTGTATTGGGTGTGGGCAGATTTATTATCTTTATTTGCTTACCTAGACAATATTACACTCTATGAAAATGTTGGAAGCAATGGTGCCGCGGTGCCGATCAGTCTGCGTGATGTCTTGGACGCAGGGGTGATTATCTTGATCACCTTTGCCTTGGCGCGTAACTTGCCGGGCTTATTGGAAGTGTTGTTTTTATCGCGCTTACAGTTAGCTCAAGGCAGTGCCTATGCAACCACTACACTTTTATCCTATGCCATTGCTGCTACGGGTTTTGTCGCTACTTTATCCGCATTAGGGGTCAGTTGGGATAAATTGCAGTGGTTAGTCGCTGCATTATCAGTGGGGTTGGGCTTTGGCTTACAAGAGATCTTTGCCAACTTTGTTTCCGGTTTGATTATCTTATTCGAACGTCCGGTGCGGATTGGTGATGTGGTTACCATTGGTAACTTATCGGGGACTGTCAGTCGGATTCGGATTCGCGCCACCACCATCACTGACTTTGACCGTAAAGAAATCATTGTTCCAAATAAAGTGTTCGTCACCGATCAGCTCATTAACTGGTCGCTTTCTGACACTATTACCCGCGTGATTATTAAGATTGGCGTGGCCTATGAAACCGATTTAGATTTGGCGCGTAAATTGATACTACAGGCCGTTCAGGAAAACCCACGAGTGATGCGTGAGCCAGCTCCGCTTGTGCTTTTTCTAGGGATCAGCGCCAGCACTTTCGATCATGAGTTGCGCTTTCATGTGCGTGAGTTGGGCGATCGTAACCCGTCTACCGATGAAGTTCTGAATCGCATTGTGTTGAGCTTTCGCGAGCATAATATTGAAATGGCCTTTAATCAGTTGGATGTTTTTATTAAAAACACTGATGCTAAAGAACAGCCATTGCTTCACATACCAAACAATCCGCTTACTGATAATCAAGCCCCCACAGCCTAAGTGCTGTGCAGAGCTGGAGTGCCTATCCGATGAAAAGCCTAGACACCCTTGAGTTTGACGCACGTTTTGCGCGCTTAGGTAATGCATTTTCTGCCGTTGTTACACCCTCGGCGACAGAGCATCCACAAATGGTTATTTGTAGTGCTGAGGCTTTAGCCTTGTTGGATCTTCCGCCCAGCACGGCAGATGATAAACGTTTGCTGCAGTTGGCCAGCGGTGAGTGGCATTGGCCGCACATCGAGCCGCGCGCCATGGTCTATTCTGGGCATCAGTTTGGCGGCTATACACCGCGTTTAGGTGATGGTCGTGGACTGCTATTGGGCGAAGTACGCAATAACGCAGGAGAACACTGGGATGTGCATTTAAAAGGCGCGGGACTGACGCCTTTTTCACGCAGCGGTGACGGTCGCGCAGTATTGCGCAGTAGTATCCGCGAGTTTTTAGCCAGTGAGTATTTATATACTTTAGGTATTCCTACGTCCCGTGCTCTGTGTGTGACCGACTCCCAGACTCAGGTCTGGCGTGAGCAGCGTGAAACAGCGGCGACCTTATTACGTCTGGCTCCGAGCCATATTCGCTTTGGTCATTTCGAGTATTTCTATTACAACCAAAAATATACCGAGCTCGAACAACTGCAGACGCATGTTTTGAATGACTTGTATCCTGAATGCTTAACCGCGGATCAACCTTTGGCTGCAATGCTCAGCGCAGTCGTTAAGCGCACAGCAGAGACAATTGCTTTGTGGCAGGCGTATGGTTTTTGTCATGGCGTGATGAATACCGACAATATGTCGATTCTCGGGCTGACCTTTGATTTTGGTCCCTATGCTTTTTTAGATGATTTTAAACAGGCGCATATCTGTAACCACTCTGATAATCATGGCCGTTATGCCTTTAATCAGCAGGTGGCTGTTGGTTATTGGAATCTTACTGCGTTGGCAGAAACCATGACGCGTCATCTGCCGGTTGAACGCTTACAAGATATTTTGGATGACTATGCCGATATCCAGCAGCAGGCTTATTTGCAAGCCATGCGTGCGCGTCTTGGCTTGATCGATAAGCGTGCCAGCGATGCAGCATTGATTGAAAAACTATTATTGCAGCTTAACAATAGTGCTGCGGATTACACGCTGTTTTTTCGCCGCTTGGGTGAGTTGCCGGTAGCTGAGGCACTAACAAGCATGGCTGATGAGTTTATTAATCGAGCTGCGTTTGATGACTGGAGCAGTGAGTTTATTGCGCGCACTGCCAACGATGCGCGGACTCAAGAGCAACGACGTACGCAGATGCATGCGGTGAACCCGCTGTATATGCTGCGCAATTATTTGATCCAAATCGCCATCGAAGCCGCTGAAGACGGTGACTATGCACCGCTGCATCAATTGCATCAGGTTCTTAGTACACCTTTTATCGAGCAAAGCGGCTGCGCAGAGTACGCGCAGCGTCCACCGCAATGGGGCAAGCATCTATCTATTAGCTGCTCTTCATAAGCGCAGTACCGGGTTAAAGTGCCATCTGCGAATGCTCATCTATAGCACCGCAGATGGCTATTAGGTACAGTTGTGCTCCTCTTACGCTTCTTTATAAATAGCAAAATTTCGCTATGGTTTTGCTGTCTTTAGCCGATTTTTAACGACATTTTTTATTGCACACAAATTTTTACTGTGACAGGGTTACTTTTTCGTAAGTGCGTACCCGTGACCAATGGCTGCGTTTTTTTGCATATTGCTGACGGTAAATATGTCTCAAACTGACTGACATTGGCGCTGAAAATTGAGCATAGATAAAGGAGCTCCTACTATGACCTCAGATAAAACGACCACAGATAAGTCGTCTAAAGTTTCTACCATCCTTCTTCCTGTATTTGTCCCTTCGGTCCTGGTCATCGTACTGATGGTGGTTGGTACCATGAGTAACCCTGAAAGAGCAGGGGCGTTGTTTGCCGATGTCTTGGCCTATATCACCACCACTTTTGGCTGGTTTTATATGTTGGCTGTGGCGATTTTCTTGGTTTTTATTGTTTCAGTGGCGTTTAGCAGTTGGGGCAATATCAAGCTCGGACCTGATCATGCCGAGCCTGAATACAGTTTCTTTGCTTGGTTTGCCATGCTCTTCTCTGCGGGTTACGGGATTGCCTTATTGTTCTTTGGTGTCGCTGAGCCGGTCTTGCATTACGCCTCACCACCAACAGGAGCAGCACTTACCGTTGATGCAGCGAAGCAAGCGATGCAGATTGCCTTCTTTCACTGGGGTTTCCATATTTGGGCGATCTACGGTTTAGTCGGTCTATCGTTAGCTTACTTTGCTTTCCGTCACGGTTTGCCGCTGTCGATGCGTTCCACTTTGTATCCGCTGATTGGTGAAAAAATTCACGGACCCATTGGGCATACCGTCGATACTTTTGCGATTTTGGGCACCATGTTTGGTATTGCCACCTCGTTGGGTTTATCCGTGGCGCAAATTAACGCCGGACTGAATTACTTATGGCCGTCGATACCGGTTAATACCACAGTACAACTGATTGCCTTGGTGGCGATTACCGCCTTGGCCACCTTATCGGTGGTGGCCGGTATGGATAAAGGCGTGAAGCGCTTATCCATTCTGAATATTGTGTTAGCTGTTGCGTTGATGCTGTTTGTTTTTGCCGTCGGTCCAACAGTCTTTATTCTCAATACCTTTATGGAGAATACGGGTAGCTACTTGAGCAATATTGTTGAACGCACTTTTAGTTTGCAGGCCTATACCTCGAGTGACTGGATTGGTAACTGGACGCTGTTTATCTTTGGCTGGACCATTGCCTGGGCGCCGTTTGTGGGACTGTTTATCGCCAAGATCAGTCGTGGTCGTACCATTCGCCAGTTTGTCGTTGGTGTAATGGTGGTGCCAACTGTCTTTACCTTTTTATGGTTCTCAGTATTTGGCGATACCGCACTGCATCTGATTATGGTCGATGGTTATAGCGAGCTGATTGGGCAAGTGCAGAACGACCATGCGGTGGCGCTATTTAAGTTATTTGAGCTGTTGCCCTTCACTTCGATCGTATCGTTCTTAACGATATTTTTGATTATTACCTTCTTTGTGACTTCATCGGACTCAGGTTCAATCGTGATTGATTCACTGGCATCAGGTGGTGTGACACAGACGCCGGTTTGGCAGCGTGTGTTTTGGGCTTCAATGCAGGGCCTCGTGGCTGCGGCCTTGTTGTTAGCTGGTGGCTTGAGCGCCTTACAAACAGCCAGTATTGTCAGCGCCTTGCCCTTTGCTGTGATTATGCTGATTGCTATGGTTGGCATGTGGCGTGCCTTGATTATTGAAGGGCATCAAGAGATGAGTCTGAGCCAGCATATGCAGTCCACTCCAGGCGGTTATAAGTCGGGTCCAGGTTATTGGAAAAAACGATTAGCCAACTTGGTTGATTTCCCGCAATGCGAAGCAGTAGAAAAATTTATTCGTACCACTGGTATTCAAGGTATGAAAAAAGTTGAGCAGGAGCTGGAAGCAAAAGGCTGGGTGGCTGAAGTTATCTTTGATGAGCAAAACTTGCGCGCGCAATTTCAAGTATTTCAGGAAGGTAAGCTGGAGTTCATTTATGAAATTCGCTTACGTGCTTATGCCATGCCTGACTTTTCATTCCCGATAACCACTGGCAAAACGGACGATGAGCAGTACTACCGCGCTGAAGTGTTCTTACGTCGCGGTGGTCAGGCCTATGATGTGTACGGTTATGATGAGCAAGATATCATTACAGATATTCTTGATCAGTTTGAGAAGTATCTGCACTTCCTGCATATCTCACCTGGCATTTTGCCGTGGAATATGGCCGAGCATGACGATGACTTGGTGGGGCATGGTGAAATTGGCGATGAAAACGCGCCATCACCTGTACCTGCATCTGCCGTGGAAATATTAGGCAAGCCGCTGTAAGACGGGGGAGTCTTTAAGTAATCTGTAGGTGTGCAATCATGACTGCACACCTACAGCCAGACGTAACAAAAAAGGCGGCCCTGATCAACAGTGCCGCCTTTTTTGTACCCTGATTTTTACCAGCTAAAAATTTCCCACGATGGAATACGTAATTCTGGCTTGTCGGCGCGGATTCAGATGTAAGGCTGCATTTTGCACTACTGGGATAGCGCTGTAACTAAATGGAGCTCGCTTGCCGTAGCAAAGACGTAATATCCATTTTTGCTTACGTCGGCTATAAAATAATCTATTGAGCCCGCCAGTATTGCGGTCATGATAGTGGGTTTAGGGTGTTTACTGAGACTTGGCTGGTGTTTTATACAAAACGAACTGTTATCTGTCAGATAGAAAATAGTTGAAAAAATAAAAATAAAAAAGGCTACTTATTGAGGTGCTTATGAACTCAAGGAAAAGCTTAGGATTAGTAGATACAGAATCAGCAAATAAAAATATTAAACTACTGCGCTCAAATGATCTTGATGAAACGCGGAGTTTAGTGGCTTCTGTTTTTTGTGAGCATAAGTTGCTAGTGAGACATAATGCATTATTAGACTACAGTCATGAACACTTTAACATTGGTGCGATTAGCTTAAGTAATATGAGCTATGGAGCTTATGTAAATATTAAACCAGGACCGCTTGAGAGCTTCTATTTGATCCAGCTTCCGGTTGAAGGTAATGATTTAACTCGTATAAATGGAGTTGAGCACTTTAGTGATAAATCTAATGGTACTGTCCACTCTCCGCAGGAATCCCTAGAGATGAGCTGGAGCCATAATTGCCGTAAGTTGGTTGTTAAAATAGATAAGGAGGCACTCGAAAGGCATGCTGCTAATATTTTCGGATGCCGTATTCCTGGGCAGTTAAGGTTTTCTGCAGATATGAGTTTGATACAACCTTCTGGAATAGCTTGGAGCGGTGCTATTCAACATTTATATGCAGAAATACAAAGCTCTCCTCAGTTATTTGATTTGCCGCTAATTAGGAGCCAATTGGAGCAAAATATAATGACAACGCTCCTTGCTTGGCATCCGCATAATTTTAGTGATTTACTTAAGGACAATAGTCCGAAAATATTACCGAGGCACTTGAAAAAAGCAACGGAATTTATGCAGGCTTACCCCGATCAAATCATTACTATCGAAACCTTAGTTAATATAACTGGTGTTAATGGACGAACATTATTTTATGGCTTTGCAAAATTTCTTGGATTAAGTCCGATGCGTTATCTGCTTGATGTGCGCTTGCAGCGTGTGCATCAGGATCTGCTGGACCCTAGTCAGCCGAGAAATGTCACCGATGTGGCTACTCGCTGGGGCTTTTATCAGCTTGGACGAATGGCTAACGACTATAAAAAGCGTTACGGCGAGAGCCCAAGGGATACATTAATTCGCGCGCATTAAGAAGATAAGTGCATTTTCAGCACAATTGTTGCAGTGAGTGAATATCAGCAAAGAATCCAGTGCTCCATATTGATTTATGTCAAACAGAAGTTGGCCTTAAATTGATAACGGAGTACGACGTCATGAGAACAATAACAATAATTGGTGCTGGACAAGCTGGATTACAACTCGGAATTGGTCTGTTAAAAAACGGTTATACGGTTAATATCGTTTCGAACCGTACTGCTGAGGACATTGCAAAGGGTCGCGTGCCTTCAAGTCAGTCGATGTATGGTATGGCGATCGACATTGAGCGAGATTTCGGGCTGTCATTTTGGGACGATGAGTGCCCAGCGGCGAATGGCTTATATGTGCGTGTTGGTTTTGAAGCGGACGCATTTATGGTTGACTGGAAAGTTAACTGGAAAGATGTGAATTTAACGCCGGTACAAGCCGTTGATCAAAGAATAAAAATGCCTCGCTGGATGGCGGAGTTTGAAGCACTGGGTGGCCATTTAATTTACCAAGAAGCGGGCATCGAAGACCTTGAGTTTTATGCCGACTCTAGCGATCTAGTGATTGTCGCCAGTGGTAAAGGGGACATAAATAAACTCTTCCCACGCGACGATGAACGCAGTGAAATCGATAGGCCACAAAGAAAAATTGCCCTCACCTATGTGCATGGCATGCTGCCAGAAACAGACCACAGCTCAATTAATATCAGTATCCGCCCCGGTATCGGTGAGTATATTAATTTCCCTGGCTTAACGCATTCGGGCCCTTGCGACATTATTAACCTAGAAGGCGTTCCAGGTGGACCAATGGATTGTTGGGATGATGTTAAAACTCCGCAAGAGCATTTACAGCGTGCCGTTGATTTAATCCATGAATTCTTTCCATGGGAAGCGTATCGCTGCAAAAATCTAACCTTAACCGATGATCTCGGCATTCTAGCGGGTAGCGTGACACCCACTGTCCGTAAAGCTATCGGTGTTCTTCCTTCTGGACGCACAGTGCTCGGCATGGCTGATGTGCTGGCTCTAAATGATCCAATGACAGGGCAAGGATCCAATAATGCCAGTAAGTGTGCACATGTTTATTTAGCAGCCATTATTAAGCATCAAGACCGAGCCTTTGATGACGAATGGAAGCACGATACTTCTGAGCAGTTTTGGTCCTATGCGGGATCGGCTGCCAAATTAGTCAACAGCTTTATTTTGCCACCGACTGACAATCTATTGCGTGTGGTTACTGCTGGTAATGATAACCAAGCACTGGTTGAGACGCTGGCGAAGGGTTTTGATGATCCACGAACCTTAGCGCCTTGGTTTTATGATGCAGATAAAACTGAGAAACTTCTTAAGAGTCTTGCTTTGGCAAAGGCGTCTTAATATGAAAACTTATCGATCAACTCACCTTGGCAGCCTGGTGCTTTTAGCGCTAGCGGCTACACCCTTTAATGCTGCTTTAGCAACGCAAGGCACGATGCCTCATGGTTATGGTGTGAAGTCTGAAGGTATGGGTGGGGTTGTTTTGGCCTTACCTCAAGATTCCTTGGTTTTAGCATCCAACCCTGCAGGTATTGCCCGCTTAGGCAACCGCGCTGATGTTGGAGCAGCTTTTCTCAAGGTGGATAATGGTACTGAGTTTGCCGGAACAACCTTTGATGGTTCAAGAGATAAAAACCTCTATGTGATTCCTCAATTTGGTGTGAATTATAACCTTGATGAAACCAGCAGTGTTGGCCTTGCAGTGGTCGGTAACGGCGTAGGCACGGCTTATGGCAGAGACAGTAATATTGGCGGATTATTAAAGCCTAAATCTGAATTCCAACAAATGGTAGCAACACTGGGTTATGCCAAAAATGTGACGCCTGAGCATAGCTTCGGTATCGGTGTTCTATTAATCAGACAACAGTTAGAGATCAGAGGAACCGGCAGTATCGGCTTGCCGGAAGGCAAAGATGACTCGTATGGCTATGGTTTACGTCTGGGCTACTTAGGCAATATTACCGATGACTTAACGCTCGGTCTGAGTTATGCAACCCGTGGTTATATGTCCAAGCTTAAACGCTTTAAAAATCTGCTGGCCGAGGGTGGGGATTTAGATCTACCGTCTAATTACGGTATTGGTTTAGCCTATAAAAATGGCCCTTGGACGCTTGCGGCTGATGTACAAAGAATATTATGGAGTGATGTTAACGCCTTTGGTAATCGCGGTGTTACTAGGGCTTCGGGTGCCCCTGGCGACAGTAATGGTCCTGGCTTCGGTTGGCGTGACCAGACTGTCTATAAAGTGGGTGTTGCTTACGAGATCAACCGCAAGCTGACTGTACGTGCTGGCTATAACGATGCCAATCAACTCCTGCATAGCCGCGATGGCTTTCTCGGGACCTTGGCCCCAGCAGCGAATCATCGACATATTACTGTCGGTAGTACCTATACATTCGAAAATAATAACGAACTTTCAATAGCCTATGCCCGATCCTTTAAAGATAAGGTTTCTGGTCAAGGTGCTGCGCCTGATGCTTTGAGCTCACCCTATATGGGACAGCATTGGCTCTCACTCAATTACAGCTATCTGTTCTAAAAGGAGACTACAAATGATTGATCAAAAATCTCTTCGTGCTGCATTAGGGCATTTTGCGACCGGCGTAACCATAGTGACAACACGTGATTGTGCTGGTCAACCTGTTGGCATGACAGCCAGTAGCTTTAATACTGTCTCATTGGATCCTCCATTGATTTTATGGAGTATTGGGCGCAACGCTTATAGTTATTCTGCTTTTTCTAAAGCAGAACACTTTGCGGTGCATGTGTTGGGCGATGAACATCAGGAATGGTCGAATCGTTTTGGGCGCAGCTCAGAAGAAAAGTTCAGTGGCTTAGATGTCTGTGAGGGTTTAGGCGCTGTGCCGCTGCTGTCTAATTGCCCTGCTCGCTTTGAGTGCAGTGTTGAGCATCGCTATGATGGTGGTGACCACACCATCATTGTTGGCCGTGTGTTGCGTATGGAGCATGTAAAGGATAATGAAGTGAAGCCGTTATTATTTCATTGTGGTCGTTATGCAGTGCTTGCTAACGCTGAATAAATGATCAGTGTCAGCTGTTGTAACTCATGGCATCAGAGTACAGCGGGCCGCTCAGCATAAGCATACAAGATCGATAAAAAAGGCGCTCAATTGAGCGCCTTTTTCGTTAAGTCATTATCTGTTTATTACGACTGATTCGAGAGTTAAACTCAAGCTCAGCTCCCTTACCAGCTAAAAATTTCCCACGATGGAATACGTAATTCTGGCTTATCTGCGCGGATAAAGTTGCCATCACTGCCATCGGCACGCACTAAAAAGTATGGCTTACCTTTTTTAGGCGTTACTTTTACCGCGTATAAAAAGCCATTAACACGGTATTCTTCAACAGTTTTATCGCCCTTTTGTACAATAGTGACATCAGGTTCGCCGCTCACTGATTCCTCGGCAAAACCAATTAGAGGGCAGCCGAGCAAGATACCGGCTAGGGTTAAGCGCTGTAGAGTAGTACGCATAGTCTTTATCCTTTATCGACTGAGTTGGCTTTGTATGGGTTGTAGTTTAGCAAGAGCCTTGCTGCTCGTGTTGAGGATATTAGCCAGTAGGGAAGCTTTGTTGCGTGGTTGACAGACTTAACCCGGTTAAATCAACAGTTTCGCCGCTAATAAGAACTGCTAGTAGCATTGAGGTATAGTAAAAATTGCATCCATAAGCAGTGATTGCTGAGGGAGATGAAGATGACTGATTTGTTACGTAAACAACTATTAATTGTTGCTCACACGCCATCGAAAAATTTACAACGTATGCTCGATGCCATACTGGCGGGGGCACGTCATGCGGATATCGATAATGTCGATGTGCAGCATGTCAATCCATTACAGACTGAACCTGAGCATGTGCTGGCTGCTGATGCGATTATTCTGCTGACGCCGGAAAATCTCGCCTACATGAGTGGGGCGATGAAGGATTTTTTCGATCGATGCTACTATCCCGTTCTAGAAGAGAAACAAGGTTTAGCCTGTGCCTTAGTGGTGCGCGCCGGACATGATGGTACCGGTACTTTGCGTGCGCTCAATACCATTCTTACCGGTTTACGCTGGCAGCAAGTGCAAGAGCCGTTGCTGTGTAAAGGCCCGTGGGATGAGGCGTTTTTAGCGCAATGCGAAGAGTTGGGGATGTCGCTAGCAGCAGGTTTAGAGGCGGGTATTTTTTAGTTTATTGCAGTACTGTGTCGCCCTGAAGGGACGACCTACAACGTATGAGCTGCAAGGACTCGGGTTGTAGGTCGTGGCTTTAGCCCAAAAGGTTACTTACAGGGTGATATAAATACCAGTCGGTTTGCCCTGTGCATCCAGTTGCAACACCTGCAAACTGCCTTTCTTCTCTGGCCCCATTCCCGGTGAGTTCATTGGCATACCAGGCAAGGCTAGACCTTTAATGTCCGGCTGTTCGGTCAGCATCTTGTTGATCGCTGCGACCGGTACATGGCCTTCAACCACATAGCCTTCAATTTCTACCGTATGGCAACTGGCTGCTTGCGCGGTGCCTAAGCGTTGCTTCACCGGGGTCATATTGGCGTGGTCGATTTGGGTGACGTTAAAGCCGTTGTCTTCTAAATAGTGCGCATACTCAACGCAGCAACCACAATTAGGGTCTTTGTGCAGGGTGACGTCGATGGGTGCAGCCACTGCTTGGCTGGCGAATAAGCTGAATGCACCGATTGAGATCAGACGAGTGAATAATGTTTGCATGGTCGTACTCCGTAATTAAAAAATGATGAATTAATTAACTCGAAGTCGTCTTGGGTGGCTGCGTGAGCGGAGTAATGTCTCTGGAGCTGAAAAAATAAGACAGCAGGCTTGAGCGCACTGTGTTGGGCTGAAAAATGGGCAGTGCTTGCTGGCTGACCAGCGCATACAGGCAACAGTGGTGCACAGTGCCGGCACAATCAGCATCACAATCAATCACCACAGAGGCGCTTGACTCATGCTGGCTGTGCATACTGCTGGACTGCGCTGCTGACATAGGCTGTGCGAAAGCGGCCGGCAGCGATAGAAAAATTAACAGCAGCAACATCAGCACAGTGCAAATGTTGCTAGACAGCAGTGCCGCAAGGCGTTGCATTAGGTTGGGCTCGCTAATGGGCTGTTGGCTTGTGCTAAGCCGTCAAGAATCGAACAGGCCGGCTCATCATCGCCGTGGCATTGATCGACTAACCCTGCGAGTTGCTGGCGCATGCTTTGCAAATGCATAATATCTTGATCCAGTTCGGCCATATATTGCTGCGCTAAGGCTTTAACGTCAGCGCTGTGTCGATCCGTATTCTGCCACAAGTCGAGCAAGGTTTTAATCCGCTCTAAAGAAAAACCTAAATCGCGCGCACGTTTAATAAAAAGCAGTTGCTGCACGCCGCTCTCATTGTAGAGGCGGTAACCGGCGTCGCTGCGTGGTGCTGTGGCCAGCAAGCCGGTTTCTTCATAGTAGCGAATCATTTTGCGGCTGACGCCTGAAGCGGCAGCGGCTTCGCCGATATTCATATGGCCTCCAAGGGTGCTGTAAAGCCGCGTAAACGTAGCGCGTTACTCACCACAAAGACGCTGGACAGCGCCATCGCACCTGCAGCCAGTACCGGTGAGAGCAGCGTGCCATTGAAGGGGTAGAGAATCCCTGCAGCCACTGGAATCAAGGCAATATTGTAAGCAAAGGCCCAGAATAGGTTTTGGCTGATATTGCGTAAAGTAGCTTTAGATAAGGCCAGCGCATTGATCACTCCAGTTAAATGCCCAGACATCAGCACTACATCGGCTGCGTCCATGGCAATGTCAGTACCTGTACCTATCGCAATGCCCACATCAGCAGCAGCCAAGGCTGGCGCATCATTAATACCATCGCCGACATAGGCCACCTTGCCATATTTTTCTTGCAGGGCTTTCACTGCCTCGACTTTAGCTTCGGGCAGTACTTGCGCCACCACATGATCAATGCCCAACTGCTTCGCAATGGCGTTGGCGGTGTATTGGTTATCACCGGTAATCATCGCCACCTGTAGACCTTGCTTATGCAGATGGTCAATCGCTGCTTTACTGCTGGACTTGATTGGGTCGCTGACCGCCATCATCACTGCGAGTTGACCATCAATCGCCGCGTACATCGGTGACTTGCCTTGCTCACCCAATTGCTGGGCTTGTGCGGCAAAGTCATCGGTGCTGATATCCAAACTGTGCATAAAGCGGTCAGCACCAATTTGTATTAGCGTGTCGTTGACTGTGGCTTGTACGCCCATGCCAGTGATGGATTGAAACTCGTTAATGGCTGGAATGTGCAGCTCACGTTGTTCAGCCGCTTGCACAATGGCCAGCGCGATTGGGTGCTCGGACTGTTGCTCAACTGCAGCCACCAGAGCCAGAACGCTGTCTTCTTGTTGACCAGCGGTCACGGTAAAATCAGTGAGCTGCGGTTTACCTTCAGTTAGGGTGCCGGTTTTATCCACCGCTATGACTTTGACATCTTTGAGCTCTTGCAGCGCTTGGCCTTGGCGAAACAGGATACCCAGCTGTGCAGCACGTCCGGTACCCACCATAATCGAAGTAGGCGTAGCCAAACCCATGGCGCAAGGGCAGGCAATAATTAACACCGCCACCGCATTGACTAGAGCCAAACTCAGCGCTGGCGAAGGGGCGAAAATCATCCAGACAATAAAGGTCAGTAACGCCGCAACCATCACGGCTGGGACAAACCATAAGGTCACCCGATCGACCAAACCTTGAATCGGCAGTTTACTGCCTTGGGCTTGCTCAACCAGACGAATAATATGCGCCAGTACGGTATTAGCACCGATCTGTTCAACCTTCACCTGCAAGCTGCCGGCTTGGTTGACTGTGCCACCAATCACTTTGGCATCGGTTTCTTTTTCTACTGGCAGCGGCTCACCGGTGAGCATGGATTCATCGACGAAACTTTTTCCAGAAACCACTACGCCATCTAGGGCAATGCGCTCACCGGGGCGGATGTCTAAGATTTCGCCCGTACGGATTTCTGCTACGGGCTTATCAAGACTTTTACCATTGACCAGCACGCGCGCTTCACGCGGCTGTAGGTTGATTAAACGTTTGATCGCATCTGCCGCATTGCCTTTGGCGCGCGCTTCCATATAACGCCCGAGTAAAATTAACGCGATAATCACCGCCGAGGCTTCAAAGTACACATTAACTGTCGACTCGGGCAGCAGTGACGGGATAAAGGTGGCAATCAATGAGTAACTGAAGGCCGCTAACGTACCCAGGGCAACCAAGGAGTTCATATCCGGTGCAAGACGGCGCAAGCCGTGCCAACCCATGATTAAAATTTCGCGGCCGGGACCAAACAACACCAGCGCGGCCAAGATAGCCTGCACATACCATAGGTGTTGAGTGTTAAACGTGCGCTGTAAAAAATCATGAAACGGCGGGATAAAATGCGCACCCATTTCTAAAATAAATAAGGGTGTCGCAAATAAGAACGCGTATTTTAATTTCGTTTTCAGTTGCGTTTGTTCAGCTTCTTGGCGGGTATTCAGGTCATCGGCTTTGCGCTGATTATCGGCCAGTACCTTGGCCGGATAGTTGTGCTCAGTCAGCCATTGGCTAATGATCTCTGGGTCTTCGCCTGCGAGCAGTTGTACATGCGCTTGCTTGGTCGCTAGATTGACTTGGTAGCTGATGGCAATCGGGCTTTGCGCCAAGGCTTTTTCAATACGCCCTACGCAGGAGCCACAGTTCATGCCGCTAACCGCGTAATCAAAACCATGCAATGGCACTTGATAACCGCTTTCTTCTACCGCCTCTACCAGCGTTTTTAAAGGTACGGGCTCGGCTAGGCTGACAATCACTTCACTGGTGACTAAATTCACGACAGCTTGTTCAACACCCGCCACTTTCAGCAGGCCGCGTTCAACTCGACCTGCGCAGGATGCGCAGGTCATGCCGCGAACAGGAATTTGAACGGTCTGTAAGTTGGTCATGGTCATCACTTCTGCGATTGAAATCAGCTTATACGATAAACCTTACCATCAGGTGAAGGTCAAGTGGCAAGTCTAGTATTCAGTAAAGAGCAGAAAATGTTGGCGGGGCGTTGGATCAGTGCAGCAGTCACTGCGGTGTATTAGGCGCAGTGACTGTGCTGTGTATGGATGCGGTGTTACTTTATTTTGCTAGGTTTTTCTTCGGGTTCGTCTTCGTAGCCAGTGATCATCGGTTTAATCATACTGAAAACAGTCTTACCCATAGTCGCCATATACACGTGAGCAATCACAAAAATTAACATCGCGAAAGCGGCAGCAGTATGCACTAGAGCAACGTTTTCTAGGCTTAACCAGCCTAGCCCCCAGTCCGCCCACTGGTTATAAAACAGATATAACAGGCCTGATATCCAGATAACCGGAGAGATACCGAGCTTAAAACCTAAGTAGGCTAAGCGCTGCAGGGGGTTGTGCTTCGCTTGTGTAGTGGCGCGATACGGATGTTCTGCGCCGGTAAAGGTGCCGATTAAGTAGTAATACGCCACTGCACCCAGCTTGTCGGTGGTGGGTATATATTGACGCCATTCACCTGTAGTGATGTGCCAGAATATCGCCAGAATCCATAAGACAATCAGTGCATAAGCGGCCAGTTCATGTAGTTTAGCCGCAGTACCAAAGCTGAAAACCTCGTAACTGCCGTGGATTTCAAAGCCAGTAAACATTAAAAAAAAGATCAACCCCGCTTGGCACCAGTGCCAGAAGCGTTCAAAGCGCTTGTAGATCATGATCCGTTTCATTAGTTTTTTCTCCTACGGCGAGCCAAGAAACGTCCAGCAGCATGCGCCAAGCTACCGACTAGTGTGAGTAGGGCAATGCCCCAGCCTGCGCGATCAAGCCAAATACTTCTGTCTCTGCCAGGCATATAAAAATCAGTAATGGCGGCCAGACGTCCATCACGAGCATGACAAGAACTGCATTCAAGGGCATTTTCGGCTGGTGCGACCATATGCGTGATAGGCCAATGCATTTCCGTTTCTATAAATTGAAACTCACCGCTATAAGGTTGGCCAGCAAATTCAGTCCCTGCTTTGATTGATTTTGCCCAGTCAAAGTTGCTCCAGAGCGCCGTATCGTCGTCTGCGCTGTAAACGTGATTGACGAGTAAGTGCTTCAGAATCGGATCGTAAGGTTGCTTACCGTACATGATTTTAAACGGCCAAATACGCGAGTCTGGATTGTCATGACTGCCTTGTATTTTGTTTATTTGCAGCGGTAGCTGGCTGTCATCGATGGTGTCGTCACGTAATGTATAGCGTGCTTGACCATCGAACCAGCGGTACTCAGGCACCACGTTCTCGCCATGACGGAAGCTACCCTTAGTGCTTAAGTATTCAAGGTTGCCATCTTTGTCGCGAATGG
This sequence comes from Denitrificimonas caeni, assembly GCF_905120345.1. Lineage (GTDB taxonomy): Bacteria > Pseudomonadota > Gammaproteobacteria > Pseudomonadales > Pseudomonadaceae > Denitrificimonas > Denitrificimonas caeni_A. Next base: position 26,309 of record NZ_CAJHOA010000008.1, read on the forward strand.
TTTGTGGTTTGCCGTCTTTATCCAACTGTCCTGCTGTTGACCAGTCCCACCAGATTTTGGTGGCAACACCACCGCGTGCAAATTCAGGAATATGACAGGTCTGGCAAGCCACTTGATCGACGTGATCATTCAATTTAGACGATTGGTGTGGTACCGAGCCGTGGCAGGATTCACATGAGGCGCGAGTTTGGTCAGTATGTCCGGGTACATCAATACCTTGGGTATCACGGGCATTGGTCAGATAGCGGCTGCCGGTCACACTGTGCGCGGAGGTGGTATGACAGTCGGCACAAGCTAAGTTAGCACCGTCTTTCGACATATGCACATCAAGCGCGCGCGGAGCAGTCAGTAAAGAGGAGTCTAAATCACCGTGCTTAACACCATCACCACCACCGCCATAGAAGTGGCAACTGCCGCAGTTGCGGCTGCTAGTGGCGCCTATATTGCGCGCTATTTTTGCAAGGTCAGTTTTTCGAGTCAGCGACTTGTCGAGTGGATCAACAAACTCATATATAGGGTGGCCGGCAGCGATGGGTGATTTCTTATAGCCACCAGTGGTGTCATGGCAAATAAGGCAGTCTACGTTACTGCCATCAGTTGGCGGTAGCTGGCGCATATCATCCCAACCATAACCGGTATGACAACTGGTACAGAACGGCTCATTGGATGTCGCTGAACCGCAAAAACTATTGATTACATTGCGTTTACCGAGTATTTGTCCTGTTTCTGGATGCTTATATTCCCATGTCCAGTGTGTTGTTTCTTGCAGTTGTTTAGCTGCCTCAGTGTGGCATTCTAAGCAGGCCTTAGTCACTTCGGGCCCTGAGGTAAAAGGCCCTTGCAGTTGTTTAAATTGGTTATGATCGGCCGTTGAGGGGGCTGAGCGGTCCAATGCCATTGCTGGCAGAGTGCCAAGCATCAGTAGCATGATCGTAGTGATCATCTGCCACAGAGATAGACGAATCAAATACGTCCTCATAGAGCCTCCCTTGACTCATCAGTTGTTCATTTTTTCGCTGGCTATAGGCCGCAAGGATCAGTGCTGCAACATTAGGCTGCTAAATCGGTGGTTTGCATGGCACTGTCATAACCTCTAGTGGTCATTACAGTGCCATGCATGTCAATCTAGAGCGGCGTGTTGATACTCGACATGCAGGTGTTTTTTTGTGTGCAATACAGTATATCATAATGTATAGTATTTTGAAGAAATTAAAACTAATGCTTTAGTGATAAGTGGAATATAGGGTGCCATCAAGTTCTGAAGAGTGGCGCGTTGATGCATGAATCTTATCGTTTGGCGTTAATTTTATTTTTGCGGTAACCAAAGTGCCGCTTGCATTGCGCAAGTGCCTAAAGAGGAACATGTTATGACGCAGACCTCAAACCCATCTTCAAATATAGTGCAAGCTGTTCTGCCAGAGCGAGCAGGTAAACCAGAGCAGGCAGTGGTTATTGTGACCAGTGCTTCACTACAAACACAAGGTATGGCCATGGTGTTATCGCGTGCTATGCAAGAGCAGGGTATGCAGTTAACTATCCTTCTGTGTGATAAAGCGGGTGACCTAGCCATTCGTGATTACCAGAGCGCAACAGCATTGGCGCCGAAGGGTATGAAGCCTGAAGGTTTGTTACAGCAAATCATTGAGGCGGGCGGCCAAGTGGCTGTTTGTGCACTTTACCTGCCCAATAGCGCCTATCAAGAGCAGGATCTACGCACCGGTGTCAGTGTCGCCCAGCCTGCAGCAATGGCACAAATGATGCGTTGTGAAAATAGTAAAGTGTTTAACTTTTAATGCTCACACAGAGCTAAGTCAAGGCTGACTTTGGTACGTACTACACAGTTTAGCTGTGTTGTGTTTATGCGGCTGTTGGACGTCCTGATTGGCCTGATCCTTTAGGAGATTTTATCACATGCAATTCACTCTTTTTATGGACAAGTATCCTACTCATCACTTGGATATTCTTAAAATCGATACAGTCTGCACGTCTGTGGATGAGATTATTAGCTTTTTCCGTGACAAAGTTGAAGCGGATGCACGCGCTTGTTTTATTGCTGAGTTTGATCATTATGCGCACACCAGTTCGCTGCCAGATGGTGAAATTGCTGAGAATATTAAGGCTGCTAAGAATTTAATATTTTGTTTTGGTCTTAAACTGCCAAATCCCTTGGCGATGGCTCCGCGGCCTCGTTCGATTGGTGTTTGTGAACTGGATGATCGTTTTGCCATTAGTTTTCTAGAAGCGCCTAATCCTGCTATGCATCAAATCATGTTGGATTGGGTGGCTGATTTAGAAAAATCTAAAACCCCAGCTTAATTAACGATGCGTGCAGGCGCGGTTTTATATCAGCCAGCAAGTCAGTCGGCGTTGCTTTGGCGCTAGAGGCTTAACTATGCGTTGCGAATAGTTATTGTGGCGGTGTGATAGTCACGCTGTAGGCATCAGCTAAATGGATTGATACAGGCTTACTTGGCGAAACTCTTCAGGTTCGGCAAGATCAGGCAGGGTTTCCCCATATAAAATGTGTTTTTTCATAAACAGTGGGTGTTGAAAATTACGTTGCCTAGAGTCAGCAATAAAGATTTTCTGGGCAACGTCAGGAAAACGTTCGAGTAGTGTTAGATTGGCTGCATCGTAAAGCAGATCAGCAGCAAACAAGAGGTCGTAGGCTACCGACTCGCTAAATAAGTCTGCGCTGTAGCTCAACTGCAGTTGATTAAGTTCGGCATTGGCGCGGCAGGCCTGCAGCGCGACGGGATCTAAATCACAGGCAACAGCGTGACTGGCACCGGCGAGCTTGGCTGCTAAAGCGACAATGCCGCTACCTGCACCGACATCAATCACTCGTTTCCCTGCCACGTGTTCTGGATGCTGCAAAATCCATTGGGCCAACGCCAAGCCGCTGGCCCAGCAAAAGCACCAGTAGGGTGGCTGGTCGAGCAGTTGCTGAGTTTCTTGCGGACTAAACTGGCGCTGCATGCTGCTGGGGTCGATCAGCCACAGCTGCAATGGCAGCCCAGGTAATCGGCTGGCAACTAACTGTGCATCGCTGACTATTTTTTGTAAGGCGCTATTAAGCGGTGTAACTAGGGTGTTGGGCACTGAGTGTTCCGCTGGAGTCTATTTAGCTAATAGTTTACCGCGTATTATGAGCCAATTTCCCAAAGACTAAGAGTATTTAGCAGTATTATAAATGGATGCCTATGTTTTTTTCGTGGCTGGAATTGATCGTGATATAAGTAACTTACTGCTGAGCGTATTACAGTAACCCCTAACACCGCTTAGCTGTATGGAAACATTAAAAGAGCTGAACTAATGAGATGTTTAGCACCTAACCCTAGGGTAGAGATCATCCTGCAAGACTCTGCTGTTAATCAGTAACAACTGTTAAGAATAAGCAATAGTGTAAATTATGCTCTATTGCTATAGGAGAGACTATGTTGAGCAACCTGTCACTAAAATTTGCCGGTTTGGCATTCGGATTCATGTTGGTCGTAGGCTGCCAACATCAAGGTGCAGGACCATCGTCAGATGCTGCGAATGGTAAAAAATCAGCAGAGGTGTCTGCAGTAACCCCTGCACAGCGCTCACAATCGAGTCAGCAGCAGTCGACAGAACAGGCTGAGCAGACGCTGATTACCGTGCACTTGGCTCAACTGAAGGCGGAGCCTGAGTTATTAACTGTGGATTTAGGTGAAGATAAAAAACTCTACGCTTTGCCACAGCCAATATTTACTCAAGAAGATATGCAAGGTGTTACCCCAGTCATTGCTAAGGATGGTAAAAGGTTCATTATCTTTGATATGACTGAACAAGGTCGGGCGAAGCTATCTGAGGTGAGTACACGAGCCAAAGGTCATTTTTTATTAATCAGCGTGAAAAGACAACTGATTGGCGTAGCAAGAATTGATCAGCCTATGACTGAAGGTAAGTTAGTCATGGCGACTGAAAATGCTGAGCATGCTCAGCAAGTTATGCAGTTGCTGCGTTAAATAAAATTTCTGGACTTAATAAAAGCCCCAGCCTCTTGAGCTGAGCCCAAAATGCTAGGCTTTTTTATATGTGTTTCCTGAGCGGCGTAAACACTTGGCGAGTGAGGATTACGCGCTCGCCAAGTGTTGGTTTGATGTTGTAGTGTGGCGTGCTAATAAAGTTGGTAACAAATCTGCTCGCTAAGCCGCATTTTATCGTCTTGAAAAAATCGCATGAAAAAATAAAGTTGGTAACTTTTGGTGCCCTGATGAGATTTTTTGGATAAAAGCGTACTAATAAAGTTGGTAACCTTTAGCGCGTGTGAATGAGTAAGGGTAAGACATCATCGCTGAGTTAATATCAGCTGCTTATTTTGGGTATACGGATTTAATGGTTGATGGGGCACCTTCACCCCATCAATCTGATACCACCCTCAGATGGTTGATAGATCGACTCCGTAGTTGAGTTCCTCTGCGAAGTCCGGCAGTCCGTAACCGATGGTTTTCTTGTAGAAAGGAGAGACCTTCGCAGTCGGTGCCTTCTTCTTGTGCTTCGTGGTGTAGAGCATTCGTGCCCGCATCACCTCGAAGGAGTAACCGCGCCCTTCACGGTTCTTGTCCTTGGCCAGTCGGTTGATGGGCTCCGTGTAAGCGTTGGTGACGGGCATGTCCGTCTCGAAGTAGGTCATGGTCTCTTCGCGCCAGTTTCCCACTGCCCTGACCAGATCGCTCCAGACTTCCTTTTGGCCCTTCGGGATGGTGGCTATCCACTCGTCCAGGGCGGCTTCTGCCTGGAGCCGTGTGGTGGCGTCCCAGATGCCGTAGAAGCGCTCCTTGTGCTCGTAGGCGGCCAGCAGTTGCGGGAACGCGCCTGTCCAGGTCTCCATGATGAGGCGCTCCCGGTCTGAGACTTCGTGAGCGCGTTTCAGCAGGATTTTCCGGTCTCCCTTGAGAGTCCGGCTCTGGGACGGTTTCAGCTCCTTTCTGAGGCCCTTGCGCACTCTCTCTAGGGCATCGTTGGCCATGCCACCACATGGAACTTATCGACCACGATACGGGCCTGGGGCAGCACAGCCTTGACCGCTGCCCGGTAGGGGTTCCACATGTCCATGCTGACGATCTCGACCTTCTGCCGGTCTTTCAGCTTCATCAGGTAGTTGGTCACCACGTCCTGGCGGCGGGTGGCCAGCAGGTCGAGCAGGGTTCGCTCCTCAATGTTGGTCAGAATGCAGCGGTAGCGCTTGTTCAGGTATAGCTCGTCAATGCCCAGGATGCGGGGCGTCTCGAAGCGGTGCCAGCGCCCCAGGAACTCGGCGCGGGCGTTGAAGATGTCGCGCACCGTCTTCTCGTCCAGGCCGGTCTGTGCCGCCACAAAGGTGTAGGGGTGGTTGAAGGATTCCTTCTCCACGTACTCATGCAGCCGCAGTGTCATACGGAATCCGTCCACCATCTCCGGTAGCTGGGGCCTGAATGTTGTCTTGCAGGCCCGGCAGGTGTATCGGCGGCGGACCACCCAGGGGTCGTCTCAGAAAACGGAAAATAAAGCACGCTAAGCCGGTTGCAGAGGCCGTAGCGGCCTGAACTTCCCCGCGCCGATCTTGGCGCTGCTGCGCCATAGGTAATCACCGGTCAGGTTGATGTGCTCCCAGCCGAGTGGCGACAGGTACTGCAATAGCGAGTCATCGACGGCATGACCATTGCCGCGCAACGCATGCGCCGCACGCTCCAGGTAGACCGTGTTCCACAGCACGATGGCCGCCGTCACCAGGTTGAGGCCGCTGGCCCGGTAGCGCTGCTGCTCGAAACTGCGGTCACGGATTTCACCAAGGCGGTTGAAGAACACGGCACGGGCCAGCGCATTGCGCGCCTCGCCCTTGTTCAGCCCGGCATGCACGCGGCGGCGTAGCTCGACGCTTTGCAGCCAGTCGAGGATGAACAGCGTGCGCTCGATGCGGCCCAACTCGCGCAGCGCGACGGCCAAGCCGTTCTGGCGCGGGTAGCTGCCGAGTTTCCTGAGCATCAGCGAGGCCGTCACCGTGCCCTGCTTGATCGAGGTGGCCAGCCGCAGGATTTCGTCCCAATGGGCGCGGACGTGCTTGATGTTGAGCGTGCCGCCGATCATCGGCTTGAGCGCGTCATAGGCGGCATCGCCCTTCGGGATGTAGAGCTTGGTGTCGCCCAGGTCGCGGATGCGCGGCGCGAAGCGGAAGCCCAAGAGGTGCATCAGGGCGAAGACGTGATCGGTGAAGCCCGCCGTGTCGGTGTAGTGCTCCTCGATCCGCAGGTCGGATTCGTGGTACAGCAGGCCGTCGAGCACGTAGGTTGAGTCGCGCAGGCCGACATTGACCACCTTGGTGTGGAATGGCGCGTATTGGTCGGAGATGTGGGTGTAGAAAGTCCGTCCTGGGCTGCTGCCATATTTTGGGTTGATGTGCCCCGTGCTCTTTGCCTTGCTAGCGGTTCGGAAATTCTGTCCGTCCGATGATGATGTGGTGCCATCGCCCCAGTGCCCGGCAAAGGGATGCCGAAACTGAGCGTTGACCAGTTCAGCCAACGCTGTCGAGTACGTTTCGTCGCGGGTATGCCAGGCTTGCAGCCAAGCGAGCTTCGCGTAGGTCGTGCCGGGGCAGGACTCGGCCATCTTGGTCAGGCCCAGGTTGATCGCGTCGGCCAGGATCGTGGTCAACAACAGGTTCTTGTCCTTGGCCAGATCGCCCGATTTCAAGTGCGTGAAGTGCCGGGTGAAGCCCGTCCACTCATCGACTTCGAGCAGCAGTTCGGTGATCTTGACGTGCGGCAGGACCATGGCTGTCTGGTCTATCAGCGCCTGCGCGGTGTCGGGCACCGCCGCATCCAGCGGCGTGATCTTCAAGCCCGACTCGGTGATGATGGCATCCGGCAGGTCGTTGGCTGCCGCCATGCGGTTGACGGTGGCAAGTTGTGCTTCCAGCAGCGTCAGCCGCTCATGCAGATATTGTTCGCAGTCGGTGGCCACGGCCAGCGGCAATTCGCTGGACTGCTTGAGGCTGGTGAACTTCTCGGGCGGTACCAGGTAGTCCTCGAAGTCCTTGAACTGGCGTGAACCCTGCACCCAGATGTCGCCCGAGCGCAGGGAGTTCTTCAACTCGGACAGCGCGCACAGTTCGTAGTAGCGCCGGTCGATGCCGGCGTCGGTCATCACCAGTTTCTGCCAGCGCGGCTTGATGAAGCCGGTCGGTGCATCGGCTGGCAGCTTGCGGGCGTTGTCGGTGTTCATGCCGCGCAGCACCTCAATGGCATCAAGCACGTTTTTGGCGGCGGGCGCGGCCCGCAGCTTGAGCACGGCAAGGAATTCCGGTGCATAGCGGCGCAGGGTGGCGTAGCTCTCGCCGATGCGATGCAGGAAATCGAAGTCATCGGGTTGCGCGAGCTTCTGCGCCTCGGTGACGCTCTCGGCAAAGGAATCCCAGGACATGACGGCCTCGATGGCGGCAAACGCATCGCGGCCTGATTGCTTGGCGTCGATCAGCGCCTGACCGATGCGCCCGTACAGACGTACCTTGGCGTTGATGGCCTTGCCTGACGCCTGGAACTGCTGCTGATGCTTATTCTTGGCAGCGTTAAACAGCTTACCCAGGATGCGGTCGTGCAGGTCGATGATTTCGTCGGTGACGGTGGCCATGCCCTCGGTGGCCAGCGCCACGAGAGTGGCGTAGCGCCGTTGCGGCTCGAATTTGGCCAGGTCGGCGGGTGTCATCTGGCCGCCCTCGCGGGCAATCTTGAGCAGGCGGTTCTGGTGAACCAGCCGCTCGATGCCGGTAGGCAGATCGAGTGCCTGCCATGCCTTGAGGCGTTCGATGTGTTCCAGCATATGCCGCGAATTTGGCTTGGCCGGAGACTGGCGCAACCAAGCCAACCAGGTCGTCTTGCCGTTGTCCCGGCGCTTGAGCAGATCGTCGAGGCGGCGGCGATGCGCGTCCGCCAGTGGTTCGGCCAAGGCGTCGTAGATGCGCCGGTTAGCACGGGTGATCGCCTCGGCACTCGCCCGCTCGACGGCGTTGAGGGCCGGATTGCCGAATGCGACCGATTCGGTCAGTTCGATCTCCAGAAGCTCGGCGGGCAGGGCCATATCGGCCAGCACCCGCTTTACCTCGTCGTCGAACGTTGGCCCAACCTGGCTGGCGGACACATTGACGGCAAGACGGAACGGTTGCCATGCCGGTCCTTGCCACTTGTGCATCTGGCGACAGGCCTCGCCCAGCACCCACGCGCCTATTTCCGGCATCAGGCCGAACGACTCGGCCAGCGGCAGGAACTGGCCGGGCGGCAACAGGCCAAGCCTCGGATGCCGCCAGCGCATCAACGCTTCCGCGCCAGCGATCCGGTGATCGCGCAGATCGACCAGCGGCTGGTAATGCAGGTCAAGCTGTCCGCGCGCCGCCGCCTGCGCCAACTCGGCCGCCGTCCATCCGGCGGGCTGCGAACTCGTCATGATCCGCCCCGGAAGGCGCGCAGCAGCCGCGTTACGGCCAGAACGAACAAGCCGGTCAGCGCGAGCGCGGCAACACCCCAATGCTCGCCAAGGAAGGCACCGGCGGTCGTCCCGGCCAGCACGGCGGCGAGAATCGGCAGATGGCAGGGGCAGGTCAACACGGCCAGCGCACCCCACAGGTAGCCGGAAACGGGTTGGCGCGTCTCGGGCGGCAGTTTGTCAGGGGCGTTCACGGCAATGCCTCCTCGTGCGCCCGCTCGGCTGGCATGGAGGCCAGTTGCGCGTCCAGATGGGCCAACGCCGCGCGCCGCCGCTCGACCAACTGGCGCAGCACGGCAAGCTGCGCTGCGGCTTGTGCGCCGTCCGCTGCTTCGAGCGCACGGCACAGCCGCGCCAGGGCATCCAGGCCGATACCCGCCTCGAAGGCCGCGCGCACGAAGCACAGCCGTTGCAAGGCCGCATCGTCGAACACGCCGTAGCCGCCCGTGGTGCAGGCCACCGGCCGTAACAAGCCGCGCACCAGGTAGTCGCGCACGATATGTACGCTCACCCCAGCGTTATGGGCCAGTTGCGATACCGTGTAGGCGCTCATCGCACACCTCCTTGTCCTCACCCGGCGCAGCAGGAAAGCTGCTTCACATCCTTGTTGAAGGTCTGCGCCGCGAGCTTCAACCCTTCGACCATCGTCAGGTAGGGGAACAAGTGGTCGGCCAGTTCCTGCACCGTCATCCGGTTGCGAATCGCCAGTGCGGCCGTCTGGATCAGTTCGCCCGCTTCCGGGGCCACTGCCTGCACGCCGATCAGTCGTCCGCTGCCTTCTTCAACCACCAGTTTGATGAAGCCGCGCGTGTCGAAGTTGGCGAGCGCGCGCGGCACGTTGTCCAGCGTTAGCGTGCGACTATCAGTTTTGATGCCGTCATGGTGCGCTTCCGCCTCGCTGTAGCCTACGGTCGCCACTTGCGGGTCGGTGAACACCACGGCCGGCATCGCGGTCAGGTTCAGGGCCGCGTCACCGCCGGTCATGTTGATCGCGGCGCGAGTGCCGGCCGCTGCCGCCACATAGACGAACTGCGGCTGGTCGGTGCAGTCGCCTGCGGCGTAGATGTGTTCCACGCTTGTACGCATGCCGGGGTCGATGACGATAGCGCCTTGCGGGGTGAGCGTGACGCCCGTCGCATCCAGTGCCAGCTTGCGTGTGTTGGGCGCGCGGCCGGTGGCGACCAGCAGCTTGTCGGCGCGCAGTTCGCCGTGCGCCGTGGTGAGCACGAATTCGCCGTCCCCTTCACCATTGATATACGCGACCTGGCTGGCCTGGGTGTGTTCCCTCACCTCGATGCCCTCCATGCGGAATGCGGCCGTGACGGCTTCGCCTATAGCTGGGTCTTCGCGGAAGAACAGCGTGCTGCGAGCCAGGATCGTCACCTTCGCTCCGAGTCGGGCGAACGCCTGCGCCAGCTCCAGCGCCACCACTGATGAGCCAATCACGGCCAGGCGCTTAGGAATCGTCTCGCTGACCAGCGCTTCAGTGGAAGTCCAGTACGGAGTGTCTTTCAGGCCGGGAATCGGCGGCACGGCCGGGCTCGCGCCGGTGGCGATCAGGCAGCGGTCGAATGCCACCACGCGCTCGCCGCCGTCGTTGAGTTGCACGATCAGGTTGCGATTGTCCTTAAAGCGGGCGGAGCCGTGCAGCACAGTGATCGCCGGATTGCCCTCCAAGATGCCTTCGTACTTGGCGTGGCGCAGTTCATCGACGCGGGCCTGCTGCTGGGCCAGCAGCGCCGTGCGCTGGATGGTCGGCGTGGTAGCGGCGATGCCGCCATCGAACGGGCTTTCCCGGCGCAGATGGGCGATATGGGCGGCGCGGATCATGATCTTGGACGGCACACAACCGACATTGACGCAGGTGCCGCCGATGGTGCCGCGCTCGATCAGCGTGACACGTGCGCCTTGCTCGACGGCCTTCAGCGCCGCTGCCATCGCGGCCCCGCCGCTGCCGATGACGGCGATATGCAATGCGCCGCTGCTACCCGTCTTGTCGTTTCTGCCCAGCAGATCGCGCATCTTGTCGAGCAATCCGCCCGGCGTCGAAACTGAGGGGGCATCGGCCAGCGTGGCCCGATAACCGAGTCCAGCTACAGCGGCCGTCAGCGCGTCGGGTGACGTGCCGACCTCAATGGCGAGCTTGGCGCTGCCCTTGGCGTAGGAGACATCCGCTGATTGCACGCCGGGCACTTTCTCCAGGGCGTCCTTGACATGCACTGCGCACGAGTCGCAAGTCATGCCGGTGATTTTGAGAGTGCTCATACCATCGTTCCTTATTCGTGTGGGCCGCCGTGTCGCACGGTCAGCCGTCTTTCACAAGCGCTTGGCGGGGAGTTCGCAGCCGTCCGGTCCGCAACGGCGATGCGCCGGCGACACGAAGTCCCAGATCGACACCCCAATCATCAAGGCCAGGCCGACGTACATCAGGTTCGCCGTCCACCAGTTGCCGAGCAGCCAGACCGTGGCCGCAAACACGATGGCCGGGCCGATCATGCCGAGCAGACTGCGCAGCCATTGCCGATGACTGAACCAACCCAGCGCGTTCGCCAGGAAGGCCAGCGCGGCAAACAGCGGCAGCAGGCGGCTGATGAACAGTCCCTCGTACTGGCTCAAGAAGCCCAGCCCGATGGCCGCGCCGAAGCTGGCGAGGGCTGGAAAGCAGGCGGCGCAGCCCATCGCGGAAACGACGCTGCCGAGCGCGCCGGTTTTATCGGCAATGCGTGTCATCAGTCCCATGAAGCGGCTCTCGCTGTTGTCGTTGGCTTGCTGGCTCACTGCTTGACGCTGGACGGATAGCCGGCGTCTGCGGTGGCCTTGGTCAGCTTCTGTACGCTGGCCTTGGTGTCGTCAAAAGTGACGACGGCCTCGCGCTTCTCGAAGCCCACATCGACCTTGCTCACGCCTTCGACCTTGGAGAGCGCTTTCTTGACTGTGATCGGGCAGGCGGCGCAAGTCATGCCGGGAACCGCTAGCGTGACGGTCTGGGTAGCGGCCCACACCGGGGCAACAGCGGCGGCGAGGGCAAGGGAGGCAAACAGTTTCTTCATGATGAACTCCTGGTTAATAGAAAAATGGAACGACATAGGGAAATCCAAGCGCGACCAGGACCAGCACGGCCACGATCCAGAAAATCAGCTTGTAGGTGGCGCGCACCTGCGGAATCGCGCAGACCTCACCTGGCTTGCATGCCTGCACGGGCCGGTAAATCCGCTTCCAGGCGAAGAACAGCGCCACTAGCGCCGCGCCGATGAACAACGGTCGATAGGGTTCCAGCACCGTCAGGTTGCCGATCCAAGCACCGGAGAAGCCCAGAGCGACCAGTACTAGCGGCCCCAGGCAGCAGGTCGATGCAAGAATGGCGGCCAGCCCGCCGGCGAAGAGCGCACCGCGCCCGTTTTGTGGTTCAGACATACGTTGGCCCTTTTGAATTTGGATTGGATAGCGTAACCTTACTTCCGTACTCATGTACGGAGTCAAGCGATATGGAAAATAATTTGGAAAACCTGACCATTGGCGTTTTTGCCAAGGCGGCCGGGGTCAACGTGGAGACAATCCGCTTCTATCAGCGCAAGGGCCTGTTGCTGGAACCGGACAAGCCTTACGGCAGCATCCGCCGCTATGGGGAGGCGGACGTGGTTCGGGTGAAATTCGTGAAATCGGCACAGCGGCTGGGGTTCAGTCTGGACGAGATTGCCGAGCTGTTGCGGCTCGACGATGGCACCCACTGCGAGGAGGCCAGCAGCCTGGCCGAACACAAGCTCAAGGACGTGCGCGAGAAGATGGCCGACTTGGCGCGCATGGAAACCGTGCTGTCTGAACTCGTGTGCGCCTGCCATGCACGAAAGGGGAATGTTTCCTGCCCGTTGATCGCGTCACTACAGGGCGAAGCAGGCCTGGCAAGGTCAGCTATGCCTTAGCGTGCTTTATTTTCCGATTTCTGAGGTGCCCCCACCCAGAGAGTGACCCGCTTGCCGTGGATGGGCAGATCACGATAGGGAACGTCACGCTTGCCGAACCGTACGAACTCACCCTGCACGCCGCATTCCTCGCAGGCGATGGGATCGGGCACGTCCACCTGGAAGTGCATTTCGTCGTCGGTTGATTTGCAGCCCAGTACTTGGTATTGCGGCAGGTGAAGGATGTTGTCGGGACGTTCGGTCATGGTGTTGTATAGGCGTAGGTGTCAGTCAGATCCATCCGGCTCGGCATTGGTGTTTGCTTTTTTACCCAACAAGCTGCTGGAAACGAAAAGTAAGGCACCGAGGACAATTGCAATATCAGCCAGGTTGAAGGCCGGCCAATGCCAGTCTCGCCAATAGAAATCAAAGGAATCCACAACATAGCCGCGAAAGACCCGGTCAATCAGGTTGCCCATGGCGCCACCGAGGATAAGACTGTAAGCGATGGCTTCTCCTTTATGACGATTTTCAAGGATCAGGTTGATCAGAAAAATCGAGACCACTACCGCGATTCCGATAAAAAAGTAGCGCTGCCAGCCTCCACCATTCGCAAAAAGACTGAATGCGGCACCGGTGTTCCATAGGTGCACCCAGTTAAAGAACGGGGTCACCGAAACATACTCGCCATAGGCCATTGATTGCTGCACCAGCCACTTTACAGCCTGATCAGACGCTGCCAGCAGGCCCGATATGGACAATAGGGCATACGGCGAGAGCTTTTTGCCAATAATGAGCATTATTTAACCCTTCAACGCCAAAATGCGTCTGGCACCGTTAAGTACAATGCCCCCCGCGATGGTGCCGATAATCAGATCCGGATAATTGGAACCGGTCCACGCGACCAGGGCGCCGGCGGTGATGACCCCCAGGTTGATCACCACGTCGTTGGCCGAGAATATCCAGCTTGCCTTCATGTGCGCCCCGCCTTCCCGATGTTTGGATATGAGCAGCAGACAACTGGTATTGGCAATCAATGCGACGAATGCGATAGCCATCATCACCAGCGATTCAGGCTCACTACCGAATACAAAGCGCCTCACGACCTCTACGAGTACGCCAACAGCCAAAACCAGTTGGACCACACCAGCAACGTGCGCAACACGGACCTGCCTTTTCACGCTATGTCCAACCGCATAAAGGGCAAGCCCGTACACCGCCGCATCGGCAAAATTGTCCAGGGATTCTCCAATCAGGCCGGTGGACTGGGCGATCAGACCGGCAGTCATTTCCACCACGAACAGAAGTGCATTGATGCCGAGCAACCAGCGCAGGGTCCCGGATTCTTGCTTAGCAGAAGCTGCCGAAAACTCGGCGGCCTTGATGGTCTCCGGATTTGCAGCGACGGTTTCCTGAAGCGAGGCGCCTAGCCCCAAGGTCTTCAGTTTCGAGGTGACGGGCTCGACCTCGCCGTCATGCACGACCTTCAGCCGGCGGTTCGACAAGTCGAAGGACAGCGCCCGAATCTCCTCAAAGCCGTTCAGGGCTAGGCGAATCATTCGTTCTTCTGATGGACAGTCCATCTTCGGCACGGCATAAACACTGACCCATCTCCCTGGCGCCTCGGAGGAGGCCTGTATATCGGTATCCGCTGCGGGCGTTGCATCACCGCCACAGGCGCCACCACAGGATTTGCTCATGATACGACTCCACTTGAACAATGTTGTGGTACCATTTAAAACTATAAAGCTACTATAAGGTCAATAGAGTAAAGAATCCGTTGGGGAGGAGGCTGATGCGCATTGGTCAGTTGGCGCAGTTGGTAGGGGTCGAAACACAGACGATCCGCTTCTATGAACAGCAGGGCTTGTTGCCGCCGCCTGATCGGCAGGACAACGGTTACCGTGTCTATACAGAGAAGCATGGTGAGGGGCTGGCCTTCATCCGTCGCTGCAGAATCCTGGGCCTGTCACTGGCTGAGATTCACGAACTACAGAGCTATCAGGACGACCCTCATCAGCCTTGTACCGCCGTCAACGCCTTGCTCGATGATCACATCTCTCATGTGCGGTCGCAGATAACCGCTCTGCAAGCGCTTGAGAAACAACTCGTTTCACTGAGAGCGAGTTGCAACGATGACCGGGAAGTTGAGGCGTGTGGGGTTCTTGCTGGAATTAGCGAAGGAAACATGCACCAGCAGTAGGTGAAGCATCAACCAGATAATCCGATGAGATGCCGGTCTGTCTCACTCTCATGCAAAGGTAAGATCAACCATTTAATCCGCTTACCCCTTATTTTTAACTGTCTGGCTGTGAGTCATTTTCTTGTAGCAGCTCATGTAATGGCTGCTTAAAACCACAATCATCCTTGCCCAATATGATATTAAAAATCACATAACTCAACGACGACTGGGGTAGGTCGTAATTTCTACTGAACGCTTTCACATCCCAGTCATACGCTAAAGCCTGTTCCAGACTTCGTGATATAGATCGCACTACTGTATTTGCCGCCTGTTTTTTAGAAACATTACTGCGCATGTAATAGGCGGCAGCATCCCGAGTTGCACGCCAAATAAAATTGTAAATCTGCGCTACGCTGAATGACTCTAGGCATTGCCTGATGGTGTTCTGAGTTTTTTCCCCCGGTGAAAAGTAGAGCTGGTGCTCTTCTAGCTTCACAATCAGAAAGGCTATGCACTCTTGTAGCTGAATCAGCTTGCATAGCTCAATAAATTCTGGTGAGTGCCTTATGTTTTGTAAAGCTTCAATGTCTAGAAAACCATCAATGAATTTGTAAATTTCCTGTCTGTCTAACGCGAAATCAAAGCTGGACATGGCTAAATTGATGGTAGCTGTATCATCTACGTTAAGCTCTACAGCTTCTGGGGAGGAATCTAAGTTAATTAATAGCAAATGTTTATCTATCAAGTGCTGAAGAATGCATCGATCAAAAATAGGGTCAGGTGATAGGGTGTAGTCGGGATAATCACTGAGTGGATTAATCGCACTAAAGTCTTCATTGCTCAGTGCATGAATGATAGTCAATAGATAAATACTGCTTTTGAGGTCAAATGTGGCTAAGTCAGGTTTGTTATTGGCTGTTGCTTGCCGAAATTGAAGAAGAAAATTTCGCTTCTGAGCCACAATGTTTTTTCGCGCAGCCTCTGAGCACTTTTGACATATAGAGCCGGCATAGCGATTACGTTCTTGGTATTGGGCTCGAGAGCTAAAGCGATATGGTTCTTCACAATATCTACAGCAAATTGACGCTGACCAGACGTAGGCGTGCTGCTTAACGTACTGACTGATTATGCGTGCTTGAATTTTGTGCTTAACAGCAATTTCTTGCACTTTTAGAACGAACTTACCATCTTCATCTTGTTGCCAGTAGTCTTCGCAGATACTGGTGTATTGTTGATCGTTGGTTAAAATTTCCAACTGCATTTGAATACCCGCGACTATGATAAATAGATGCGGATTATAGTCCGTGGCTTGTGCATCCGCAAATACTGACTATTGCGCCTTCACTTTCAGAGGAGGCGCTCATGCAACAGTTAGCAAAAGCTATAGGGGCAAGAATTCGTATAGAGCGGAAGGCCCGTAATTTATCTCAAGATGCTTTAGCCCTTGCATGCAGTATTGATCGCAGCTATATGGGGCGCATTGAGCGTGGGGAGGTGAATATTACGATACAGAAGCTTTACGTTATTGCTGATGTGCTTGCGTGTGACCCTCATGCGCTCTTACCCGAAGTAAACAAAGATGCTGTCGCTAGTGAACCGGCAGAGGGGGTTCTGTACACAGAACGCCTAGGTTATTTAGCTTTAAATAAACCAAAATAATTTCTTTTCAACTTAAATATGTTGAGAAGAGTCAGAATCTTGGTAGGGTAATCAACAGCTGCAAGACTGGCTGTAAGCGGTGATAAATCACTTACCATCACACTTATATACTTGTTAAAAAGCACGTATTTTTTTAAGTACCATCTTGGATACAGCATGCACCGCTCGCACCCAGTTCGCTGAGTAATGTGCTTGAGCGTGCTACCAATTAAAATGATTACAAGGGACTGTTATGAAGTTCAACGAAGATTCTCGCGTTAAAATACCCGCAATACTGCACCTAATGCGCTTAGGCTATCAGTATTTATCGCTTAAAGGGCAAACTTGGGACATTGACACCAATATTTTTCCACAGTTATTTAAAGCAGCTATTAGTAAAATTAATCCGGGTATAGAAGGCGCTGACGTTGGTCGTTTGTTGGAAGATGTGAAGCTGCTGCTCGACAACGAAGACCTTGGGCGTGCCTTCTTTGAAAGACTAAGCGACCGTTCCAATACCAAGTTGATTGATTTCGAGAACTTCAACAACAATAGCTTTCACGTAGTGACTGAGCTTACCTGCCAGAATGGTGATGAAGAATTTCGCCCAGATATCACCTTGCTGATCAACGGTATGCCGCTGGTTTTTATCGAAGTAAAAAAGCCAAACAATCGTGAAGGTATATTGGCCGAGCGCGACCGCATCAATAAGCGTTTTCAGAATACAAAATTCAAGCGCTTTGCCAACATCACCCAGTTCATGATTTTCTCCAATAATATGGAGTACGACGACGGTGATCCTGAACCAGTGCAAGGTGCTTTCTACGCCAGCAGCTCTTATCACAAGCCAGTATTTAACTACTTCCGTGAGGAAGAAGTATTCAACCTCACCGCGCTGTTAAAGCCAGTGTCTGATGAAGATGAACTCAGGGTTCTAAAAGACAATAATTTAGAAGTGATCAGAAGTAACCCAGAGTTCCAAACGAATAAACAGCCCGAGCGCCCAACTAACCGCATCTGCACTTCGTTGGTCAGTAGAGAGCGGCTCGCTTTTGTTCTACGCTACGCACTGACTTATGTGTCTGAATCTGATGGTCTGCAAAAGCACATCATGCGTTACCCGCAGTTATTTGCCACCAAAGCCATTGCACAAAAACTAGATGAAGGCGTGAAAAAAGGCATTATTTGGCATACCCAAGGCAGTGGTAAAACAGCGCTTGCCTTTTATAACGTCCGATTTCTGACGGACTACTTCCAAAAGCAACAAGTCATTCCAAAATTCTACTTTATTGTCGATCGACTCGACTTACTGCAACAGGCTCAGCGTGAATTTATTGCTCGTGGATTGACCGTACACACCGTTGACTCCCGTGAAGCCTTTACGCGCGATATTAAAGCCACGCAGGTTATTCATAACCATTCTGGTAAACCAGAAATTACCGTTGTGAACATTCAGAAGTTTCAGGATGATCCTGATATCGTCTCGACTAGGGATTACGACGTTAGTATCCAGCGCGTGTACTTTCTCGATGAAGTGCACCGCAGCTACAACCCTAAGGGCAGCTTCTTAGCTAACTTAAGCCAGTCAGACACCAATGCCATTAAAATTGGCCTTACTGGTACGCCGCTTTTAGGTGATGATTACAACTCACGGGTTTTGTTTGGTGATTACATTCACAAGTACTACTACAACGCCTCCATTGCCGATGGTTATACCTTACGCTTGATCCGCGAAGAGATTTCTACCCAATACAAAATCGAATTACAAAAAGCCTTGGAAGAAGCAGAAGTAAAGATGGGTGATGTCGATCGCAAGCTCATCTATGCACATCCTAGTTTTGTCGAACCCATGCTTGATTATATCGTTACCGACTTTGAGAAAAGTCGTGGAGCTATCAACGACGCAACTATTGGCGGTATGGTGATTTGTGATAGCTCAAATCAAGCTAAGCAAATGTTCGATGTTTTCAATGCGATTTACGCTGGTAAACCCGTATTAGCTACAAAAGTGAACACAGTGTTAGAGGCTGCCGAAGCTCCAGCGGTCACCTATGCAGAATCGGTGAAGCAAGCGCAAAAGGTAAAAAATGCGGCGTTAATCCTGCATGACATAGGCACCAAAGAAGAGCGTAAGGACTGGGTAGAAGATTTCAAAGCAGGCAAAATCGACTTTCTGTTTGTTTACAATATGCTGCTCACTGGGTTTGATGCGCCAAGGCTAAAGAAAATTTATCTAGGGCGCGTCATTCGCAAGCACAACCTACTGCAAGCCTTAACGCGAGTGAACCGTACCTATAAAGATTTCCGTTACGGCTATGTAGTGGACTTTGCTGATATCCGTAAAGAGTTTGACGCAACCAACAAAGCCTATTTTGAAGAGCTTCAAGCAGAGCTCGGCGATGAAATGGAGCACTACTCAGACCTGTTTAAGTCGACCGATGAGATAAAGCAGGAAATCGAGCATATCAAAGATGTGCTGTTCCGCTTTAATACCGACAACATGGAAGAGTTTTGCAACCAAATCAGCCAAATACAAGATCGCGATACCGTGCTGGCACTGAAAAAAGCCTTAGCGGATGCGCGTAGCCTGTATAATCTCATTCGTTTGCAAGGCGATTATGAGAGTTTGGCTGAGTTGGATTTTGCCAAGCTCAACGTACTCTATCGCGAAACTAGTAATCACCTGGATTTACTCAATCTCAAGCAAGATTTAGAAAGCGGCCAAGACACCAGCAACTTGCTTAATCGTGCATTAGAAGACGTAATTTTCAAGTTTGTTAAAATTGGCGAAGAAGAGCTCGTACTGGCCGATGAACTTAAAAATACTCTACGCCAAACCCGCGAAGCTTTAGCTAGCAATTTCGACCAGCAAGATCCCAAGTTCGTTACTCTGAAAGAAGAGCTCGAAAGGCTGTTTAAGAAAAAAAACCTCAGCGAGGTGACCCAAGAAGACATGGTGGCTAACATAGGTTCGCTGAATAAAATTCATGATCGTGTCAAAGAGCTTAACCGGCAAAACAACCAGCTACGGCAAAAGTATCTAGGCGATCCTAAGTACACTCGTATTCATAAGCGCCTAGAAGAGCGCCAAATCAGTAACAAGGATATCAGCGAGTCAGAGCGTAAAATTTTTGAAGCCCTTACGGGGGTAAAGCAAGATGCCGATGAGCAAGTACTTAATAACAGCCAGATACTCGATAACGAAGGCTATTTTGAACGTCAAATGATGCCTCTCGTTATCAAACGCTTCAAAGGTGAGCAAGATATACAACTTAACGCCGACGCCTCCCGTTACATCAACCATTTGGTCGTCGCCGAATACCTGAAAGAATTTAATACTGGTAGTCAAACTTGGTAATGCCAGCAGTACTCATTAGGAAGAAAAACGAAAATGGTAGAGCAAGAGTTTCAACAAAAAACCAAAGAGTTGATTGATAGCCTAAAAAGCATCTGTGCCAACTATGGCTTAGGTAACGACGGCAACGAATTTAAAATCATTACCCAAACCTTTTTGTACAAATTCCTGAATGATAAATTCGCGTATGAAGCGAAAAAGATTGACCAAAACATCGCCCAAGTTGAAAAGTGGGAAGAAGCACTTGCTAGCATGAGCGAAGACGATCTCGACATGCTGCAATTGCAAATGGGCGGCGACACCGCGCGTTTAAAGCCGCAGCATTTTATCAGCTATTTATTCAGTCAGCAGAACGCAGCAGATTTTGCCAAGCTGTTCGATGACACCTTGCGCGATATCGCCCTGACAAATAATGATGTGTTCGCTGTAAAAACCGACGGGGGTGCTAAAATAGTACTGTTTGATCGTTTGAGTGAATATATCGCCGATGAATCCAAACGCGACGACTTCTGCCGCGCTATTATCAACAAACTGGTGGAATTTAGCTTCGAGCGCATTTTTACTCAAAAATTCGACTTCTACTCCACTATCTTTGAGTACTTGATTAAAGACTACAACAGCAACTCAGGCGGCAAATACGCCGAGTATTTTACCCCTCACGCCGTGGCACGCATTATGGCGGAAATTTTGGTACCACAAGCCCAGCGTGGCAAAGTAAAAAACGTAAGCTGTTACGACCCATCAGCCGGCTCAGGCACGTTACTCATGAACGTGGCCCACGCCATCGGTGAAAATCGTTGCAGTATTTATACGCAGGATATTTCGCAAAAATCCTCAAATCTGCTGCGCCTTAACTTGATTTTGAACAACTTAGTGCATTCTATTCCGAACGTAATTCAGGGTAATACGATTCAGTACCCTTACCACAAAGATGGTAAAGAGCTAAAGCGCTTTGACTATATTGTTTCTAATCCGCCCTTTAACCTCGATTTTAGCGATTTTAGGGATGATCTGGACAGCAAAGAAAACAAAGAACGCTTCTTTGCAGGTTTACCTAACGTGCCTAAAAAGAACAAAGCTGGTATGTCTATTTATCAGTTATTTCTGCAGCACATTATTTACTCTTTAAAACCTGGCGGTAAAGCAGCAGTAGTTGTTCCAACAGGCTCTATCACAAAATCTGGTATTGATCTAAAAATACGCAAAGAGTTAATTGATAGAAAAATGCTAGCTGGTGTAATTTCTATGCCCTCCAATATCTTTGCCACCACGGGCACTAACGTTTCTATCTTGTTTATTGACGACAGCAACGATGGCGATGTGGTCTTAATTGATGCCTCGAGTTTAGGCGAAAAAATCAAAGACGGCAAAAACCAAAAAACCGTACTCACGCCCGAAGAAGAACAGCAAATTATTGATGTATTTAATGGCAAAGAAACGGTAGAAGATTTGTCGGTAGTCGTTAGTTATGACGAGATTGAAGCTAAAAATTACAGCCTAAGTGCAGGCCAGTATTTTGATGTGAAAATTGAATACGTGGATATTACGCCAGATCAGTTTGCTGAAAAGATGCAAGGTTTTACCAGTAATTTGGATGATTTATTTAGTCAATCTGGTGAGTTAGAAATTGAGATTAAAAAACAGTTGGCGGGCTTGCAGTATGATCAGGTTTGAATCTGTACGTATAGGTGACCTAGGTAAAGTCGTTACAGGAAAAACACCAAAAACAGAAGACGCCGATAACTTTGGCAACGACTATATGTTTATCGGACCGACAGATCTCCATAAACACTTCTTCATAAGTAAGTCTGAAAGGATGATTTCACATAAAGGGTTAGCTTCAATCAAAAGCAATAGCTTGAATGGACTAAGTATTCTTGTAGGCTGTATTGGATGGGATATGGGAAATGTTGGGATTGTTGAAGGACGGTGTGCTACCAATCAGCAAATTAACGCTATCACCAATGTTAAGGTAAAGTATAACCCTCTCTATATTTATTATTGGTTAAAAACCAAGAAAGATTTTCTATTTAGTCAGGCAAGTGTTACTAGAACACCAATACTAAATAAAACGATCTTCTCGGATATAAAGATTAACTTACCAGTAGAAAAAAGTACACAAAATAAAGTTGTAAATTTACTAGCTTCAATTGACAAAAAACTAGAACTAAATAACCGCATCAACGCCGAACTCGAAGCCATGGCTAAAACCCTCTACGACTACTGGTTTGTACAGTTCGACTTCCCCGACGCCAACGGCAAACCCTACAAATCTTCTGGCGGCAAAATGGTCTACAACCCAGCCCTAAAACGGGAAGTCCCCGAGAGGTGGAGTGTTGCATCACTTGTTGATATTGCATCATTTAAAAATGGTATTGCCTGCCAGAGATATTTTCCGAAAGATGACGAAATCGGCGTTTATAAAGTAATAAAGATCAGAGAATTTAGCTCAGGATTAGATGAGAACTCAGATATTGTCGTAGCAGACATACCAGAAGACTTGGTAATTCAGGATGGCGATATTCTTTTTTCTTGGTCAGCAACATTAGATGTAAAAATATGGGCAGGTGGCATTGGTGCTTTAAATCAGCATATTTTTAAAGTTGATTCTTCAGATTATCCAAAATCTTTTTTCTATTTCAAAGTATTGGGATATTTAGAGTATTTTAAAATGGTTGCCGAATTGAGAAAAACAACCATGGGGCATATTACAAGAGAGCATCTTGAACAAAGCCGCATTCCACTTCCGCCCAAAAAACTAATAGAAAAATTAGATCTAATGTTAAGCCCAACACTGGAGAAAATAGTTATTAGAAATAAAGAATCACAGCAGTTAGCTAAACTCCGCGACTGGCTCATCCCCATGTTAATGAATGGCCAAGTGACAGTGGTATGATCAATATCGCATTCCGGCTATTACTAACGTTTAATGCTACATCACTTTTGGTCATTATTTTTCTGGTGCAGAAAGGCTATACGTTGGGCTGTTTTCTGGCGGATGTGGGTTACTTGGGCTGGCTGAGTACATTACCGAACGCGATATCATATGGACTGTATATTTTGGTGCCATTACTCTCCACTGGCTTAAGTATTTTATTAAGTTCACGGCTGGGTCGGGATGCCTTCAAACAGGGCGAAGTAGCCAGTATAGAACATGCGAACAATAGCTTTTTGCCCAGCTATCTAGGTTACTTCTTTGTTGCACTCAGTATCGGCAACTGGGAAACCTTGGCGTTTGTCTATGCCATACTCTTTGCGTTTACGTTTCTGTCACAAGCGCTGTACTTCAATCCGCTATTTTTGATCTTCGGCTACGAGTTCTACAATATCACCACAAGAAATGGCACAGCCATTTTTTTGATCAGTCGCCACAAATACAAAAAGCCAGATGAAGTAGTCATTTCTACAGCTTTTCGCATTAACAACTACACATTTATTGAACGAGGCTAATAGACTTGGATAATGTTTTTGCTAGGGTAAAACGGCTTATCAAGAAGCCTTTCTTCAAGTTAGTGTCTGATCACACCCTATATGAGAGCACAATCGTCACATTGGCAGCCTGCGTTCCTTATTCGCCCGATCACAATCTGGATGAGGACTCATGGTTCAAGATAGAGCAGTTTAGCCAGCAGTCGTTTTGTATTGATTTGCTAAAAAGCAACTTTGATTCAAAAGATTATGATGACCTGAAAAAAGAGCAATTCATTAATATTGCCTATATTTTCGCTATTCAGAGTGACAATTTTTTCTTCCAGAAAGTCACCCCATCTCTTTTTATCAAGAAGAAGATTATCGGGTTTGGAGAGGCTGCAGCAATCGAGGAAGGTAGCAATCGCCTCGTGATTAATGATCAGCCTGATGCCCTATATTTCAAAAAGTCAGATACGCTGGTTTTTCGCAACTTAGCTACCATTTCTAGTATTTTTAAAGGTATTGACACTCTTTACCGTGCTGCTACGCAACCGGAAACAGAAGCCTTCTTGCAGTCAGAATTTATTGACCTGAAAAACAACTATGACGCTAGCCAAGTCTCAAAGCCAAATCGGCAGCGTATCGCTTTAGCAATTGACTCTCTAGCCAAAATGTCAGATCAGGATAAGATCGGCGTTCTTGCTTATATTGGCGATTACTGCGATCAGAAGCTTAAATTCGATCAGGCAACCAATAAGTTTGAGATATCAACAGACGATGAGCTGAAGCTCCTTCTTTACGGAATTGAGCAGCGTTTTTATACAACGCTGTTTGGGCAAGAGAGAAGGCTTGCAAACTCTATTCAGGCTTTGAGTTAGAAGGGAACACATATGTCATACAAAGCAAAGTTTGAAGGATGGGACTCGCTTGCCATCGAAGATCTCCTTATAGCCTATCGCAAGGCAAAAGCAGACTGTTTCTTTGAAAACACCTTCCCCACTGCCATCAAGTTTGCGGAGTACGAGCAAGATCTATTAACCAACCTACAGCTGCTATTAAACAGCCTGAAGAGCGATTCTGGTTTTAAAGAAAATACTGCTTTATTGGGTGATTATCGCCTGCTACCCAAGAAGCTATCTACAAAAAAGAAGTCTAGTAGCGCAGATAATGGCCACGTTCATTTTTCTAAGCCAGAGCGAGCGGTTGAGGATCTTTTCAAAAATTTCAATATCACACCTGAATTCAGAATTGTTGGCGACTTCCCGGTAGATAGTCATGTCGTATCCGCTCTTTGGATCAACATGATTGGCCATAAATTCGACGCAAAGCTAGACAAGAGTTGTTACGGCGCCAGGCTAAAGCGTATTAGAAATGAAGAACTATTCAGTACAGAGGATGATGAGCCATTTCATATCAGCTCAATTGGCTCCTTTGTTCCTTACTTCCAGCCATATCAGCGGTGGCGTAATGATGGTTTACAAGCCATACGTGATGAGCTGGAGAAAGACCGTGACATTATTGCCGTTTCACTGGATCTTAAAAGTTACTATCACTTTATAGATCCAACAGCGGTAGCAGGAGACGCTTTACTTGCTACGCTTGAACTAGAACTTAGCGATTCAGAGCTTGAATTTACTTCTCAGTTAGCACATCTATTAAAACAATGGGCTGATGGTGCAACCAGATTTGGCAAAAAAGTAGCTGGCACAAAATCGAATATTAGCGGTGGCTTGGTTATTGGCTTAACGTGCAGCCGAATCATTTCTAACGCTTTGCTCCATAAATGGGACAAACAAGTTTTAGAGCAACTATCTCCCATTCACTATGGCCGTTATGTCGATGACATGTTCATTGTATTGCGTGATACAGGAGCCATTAGTAACAACCTAGACTTGATGCAACTGCTTCAAGCGAGGATGGGTAAAGAATGCATTGTTCAAGATGCTTCAGATCCTCAAGTATGGGAGATCCACCAAGGGGAGGATATTCAGGGCGATACAAAAATCTATCTTCAGTCAGACAAGCAGAAGTTGTTTATTCTCCAAGGTAGAGCTGGTCTTGATCTATTGGATAGCATTGAAAAAGAGATTTATGAGCTTTCCAGCGAGCATCGACTCATGCCATCACCTGACCAGCTAGAGCATTCGACAGCAGCAAAGGTGCTATCTGCTGCAGGCAGTGTCGGCGAGAGTGCCGATACGTTACGAAGAGCGGACGGTCTTACAATTCGTCGCCTTGGATGGTCACTTCAGCTTAGACACGTGGAAACCCTCGCACGAGATTTACCGCCTAACCAGTGGAAAGAACAGCGCGAGGAATTTTATCAATTTGCGCACAACCATATATTACGAGCAGATAACTTGTTTGCGCACTTTAGCTACCTGCCACGATTGCTTGGTTTTGCGATCAGCATGAACGAATGGGAGCAGGCTGAGCGAATCGCAGTCAAGTCCTATCAGGCTATTGATACTTTGATCGCTGAAGTTGGCAAGGGTAAAAAGATCATAATTAATGGGGGTGAGGCTAAAGTTTCAAAAGATTTTTGGAGTTATATCAAGGGTACTCTAACCTGGTTGTTTATTGATGCCGCGACTCGATTTTACGACCCAGATAAGTTGTTTCTGGGTGAGAGACCAACAAAGAAGAAGCGACTTGCAGACCTTTTTCTTAAGCAAATTGTGGCTAACTTGACTGACTTTGAATCGCTACTTCAGCTGCGTTTTGATGTGGCGGATTTTGAGACTAAGGCACCTCTTGTCGCCTTATCTGATCTTGCAAAAGAGCCTTATAAACACATAGTCAAGAGCCGGTCAGCAGAAGAATTGGTTGGTAAGCGTGATACCAAGAAAGAGAATCAAATATTAAAGCTGCTTGGAAGTTCCGGCTTGTTAGATGCTGGTACCTTTGAACAATTTATTAGCTCTACCCGCAATACCCGGTTGGGTAAGGTAGTGAAAGGTTCACGGAAGAATGACAGCTACCTACCTTATCTTTTTCCGACCAGACCATTAAGCCCTGCTGAAATATCGGAACTTGCACCTGAGTGCGTGGGATTGCCATCGGCATCTGGCAAAGTACCGATTTATGGACCACCAGTAATTTGGGCAAAGTATACCCAAGCACTACGTGGGGTTTGGATAAAACCAACACTGCTTGCTACTGAACAAGATGCGAATGACAAACCAACTGCTTATAGTAAGAAACACCTGAGTATTGGAACTGGCCACAAAGATAAAGTAGTGATCGCTTTGACTAATCTTCGCACCGAAGATAGCGATTGGGCAGCTACTGCATGCGGACAACCAAATTTAACTCGCAAACGTTATCAGAAAATATCCAATCTGGTTAACGACACCTTGAAACTGAAGCCAAGGCCGGATTATGTGCTATTTCCAGAGCTGTCGATACCGCTGCGCTGGCTTAATAGTATTGCTGCCAGGCTTAGCGCTGCGGGGATTAGTTTAATTGCAGGAACAGAATACCGGCACAGTTCTGGCAATAAAATCCTTAGCGAAGCTGTTTTAGTACTAGCAGATAATAGACTCGGCTATCCAACCTTTGTCAAAATCTGGCAACCAAAGTTAGAGCCAGCTGTAGGTGAAGATAAAGAACTCACAGCAAAATTTGGAAAGGAATGGTCGATAGCTGAGAAAGATGCCAGATCAAAAAAGTATACTAAGCCTGTTTACGTGCATAACGGCATCAATTTTGGTGTTATGGTTTGCTCAGAGCTTCAAAACAGTAAAGCGAGAATACGTTTCCAAGGTGCTGTAGATGCCTTGATGGTGCTGAGCTGGAATAGAGATCTGGATACCTTTGCCTCACTAATTGAATCAGCCGCGCTGGATGTTCATGCTTACACCATTCTGGTTAATAATCGTAAGTACGGTGATAGTAGGGTGCGCTCTCCAGCCAAAGAATCGTACCTGAGAGATATTGCGCGTTTGCGTGGTGGTGACAATGATTTTGTGGTGGCTGCCACACTTGATATTGCTGCACTGAGAGCCTTCCAGAGCAGAGCCAAGCGTTGGCCTGAAGAGGGCGATAAGTTCAAGCCAGTGCCTGAAGGGTTTAGACTGCTGGATAACAGGAAGAAACTTCCGCCTAGTTAGAAGTCAAAGAAATAGCATTAACATACTCAACAACCGCTAATCCGACCCTGCAAGAAATTTGGCTTGGATGGGATAGGGTTTTAAGGTTAGTACAGCTAGTCTGAAAATACTTCTAACTTTACTCGCTCTGCCCATTTTCTAATTGACTCTTGATTCAGTAATCCTGGGGTTTCAGGGAGTGACTTGGGGTGTGAAATGCGTTTGTAATTATTGTCTATTGTTCGTGTTAGAAAACTGGTTGGCCACACCAGCGAGTGCTTGATTAGCTGTATTTCCAGCTCTCTAATATATTGACTCCAGCTAAATGAACCATACTTTTGTTTTAGTAACAGAGTCGATAAGCTGCTTGGGTTGTCAGTCGTATCAACCTCAACTAGAGAGTAAAAGTGATTACTTTTCTTAATCACGTGCCATGCAAGATAGCGTGGACTGCCGTCTCTACGTAGGTTTTTAGAATAGCCATAAATAGTTGGCAGCTTACGAATTTCACGATGTATATGAGTGCAATCAGGTGTGCTTACTAACTGCTGAACCATCGCATCAAAAGCTTTAAATTTGTCAGTATAAATATCGGCGTTATCATTTTTTTCGCTAGTTGCGTTGTAGTCTGCAGGCGATAGAGTCCCGTGAATACTCGATTCATCGGTGCTTACTTCTAGGCTATTTTTTTCAAGTGGCTCCGTTTGGACTTCTTTTGTTCCATGGCCTCCTGCTCGGGTTTTTCCTGCTCTGATACGTGTTGTTTTAAATGACTGCGCAAACTCAAATATCACTGCAGGTGCATCAATTTGTAATTCTTCAAGGTCAGTGTTTGGCTCTTCATCGTCATCAATCGTTAGTTCTGCCCCTGTGTTGGATCTGGCTTGCCCTGAGCGGCCTTGCCCTGGCTGTCCAGCTGCGTATCTAGGGTCAACAATGTCTACGTGTTCAGGACAGCTAGAAGGCAGCTTAGAGATGCCATCTATTTCATAAACAAAGAACGCATTTAATTCTGACTCATAGTGACCACGAAGTGCTAGCTCAGCGCCTGCTAACGCTGGCGGGTCAAATTGAAAATCCCATAGTCTATATTTATCACTGTCATAACCATTTTTGAGCTGATAAGTAGCAATACTCTCAAATGAATGCCGTGCATCCTCGTCTAATAGAATCCACGCGAGCCTTTGCCGGAGCGCATCATCTCGTCGGGAGTTCAGTGGCAAGCTAGAGGTTGGTAATATATTAATCCAGACTTTATTTAGTTCACTTTCCTGCTGGACATCGAACTCTTGGGATAGGCCATTGTGGGTGAGCGATAGACGGGCAAGGTAGGCCGTATGCAAAAAAAGTACCCGAGCCAGCTCAATTTGCGGCAGAAAGTATCGAGTGCCATTGAAGTCAAATACAAAGCACCATTGTTTAGAGTCTCCTTGGCGATTTACCGCAGGAATAGGGCATGCTTTGATCCGCTCAGCCTCCCAAAAACGTGTATTCACTACGGTAACACTGCTCTTAAACCCGGCTGGCAGTGATTCCTCGGTTGCCTTGAGTACTCGACGCCTTGCTAATACTGGTACTTGTGAGAAACCGAAATAATACTTCTTTTGGTTAGGCGCTAGTTTGACATTAATATGCCAATCTGAGCCGCCTTGGTGACGGAATATAGATCCTATCTCTCTGATAACACTATTTTTTTCTAAACCTTTGAACTTCATGCGGTGTACTCATCAACGTATCTAAAAAAATTCTAGCTTGTTCTGTTAACCGCTCATCACTGAGGGTAGCATTTCTCAGCAGTCGCCACCGTGGTGGCATATCAAATAGGGTTAGTAGGTCGTTGTGGGCATTTTGCAAGCGTCGAATTTGGTACTGTGCGACGCTTTCCACGTGAGCTGCTAGGAATGAATTGGATAAAGGCATTCGGTGAATATTCTTCTGAACTGTCGAGGCGTTTTCCAATAGGTTGAAAAAGTAGGCTTTGGAGCGACGAGGCCCTTGCGAATTAGACTGCAGAAAAACTATCAGTTGCCGCAAGGCATGCAAATACTCTCTGTCCCGCTTATCCCAGTCCACGCGCATATTGGTGGACTTTTCTTTGGGAGCGGCATGTTGATAGTTGGTATCTAGCAACCAGTCACGGTGCTTACGATAAAGCCGAGCATATAGGGCTTTTGAATTTTGCCGAGCTTGTTTGGGTGGATGTGATGCTAATAAGTTAAGCCAGTCTTCTTGATCAAGTGTCAGATTGATATGGATTGGCGTTTTAACCTGAACCGGCTGTTGTTTATTAGTGCTTGTTGGGTATTTGCTGGCTTCTTTAATGACCTCAGTAATTTGCCAGTTATTTCCAAGTAAAGCTTGATGCACAACAATGTGCTCGAGATAGTTGAAGCTTTTTCGGTGCTTACGAAAGATGCATCTGAGCCAGTCAGACTCATTTGTACTTGAGTCTTGTGGCAAAAGCTGATGCCTGCTGAGCCATTTCACTGGCCAAGTTTGCAAGACTTTGTCTTTTACCGCTTGATGATTTATTTGTGTTTTTCTGTACGTTAAATTGAGTTTGCTGGCGAGGTTGCGATAGTACATTGACCACTGTTCAAAGCTCGGCGAAGTTTGAGCGGGAGACTGCAGTAGTTGTCGCACCTGATGATTGACCCATAGTGAGGCTTGGCTGCCAGCGCGCTGTTTAGTCAGAGAGCAATGCTTTGGAGATGCGGCAATAAAATGGTGACGTTCAATAAGCGGCCTAGCAATACGTGTATTAATTAATACGCCATGCTTAGGGCATGTATCGATTCCTTCTACTTGCCATTCTCTGAGCCAAAAATACTCACCATATTGGTTACGTTGTTCAATTAAGCAGCCCGGGCAGTAGCGGACAAAACGAGGTGTTTGGACTCGTGATGCGGCAACACCTAAAGCAAGGTATGATGCCCCTTGAGAGCCAATTAGCCATTGCATACACTGTTTTCGGCGATCTTCAGGAACAAATGGAGCATAGAGCGGGAATAATGTATGGCTGTAAATCAGTGCTTCAGGAGTGAGCGTGCTGGGTAGCCAGCGTGCAACTTTTTCGATATTGCTAGGCAGGTCAATTGTTGCCATAACATTACGAGATTCAAATACCTCATCCAGTAATTGTTTAGGGCTGATCAGCCCTTGCCGAACACCCGATCGCGCTATTGTGCTGTATAGCAACTCTTCAGGGTAAGGGACTGGGAAATTCAGCATGAGCCTTACCTGAAAGAGTTTATCCACTGCTCGCTATCGAACAGTAGGCCAGCTTGTTGTAGTGATTTATGAATATCTACATCATTGGCGGCCTGGGAGTGCAAGAATCGCAAGTCATCAGAATCTAACGTGTGCCATTCAGTTTTCTTGATACTTTGTGCTTTTGGAGTTGTTGGCTTCGGCTTTTCTGTACCAGCATTTTGATACCAAGTGAGGATCAATGGCATAAGATCCCTAATGAGCATCTGCGGATGATCCGCAAAGGCTTTATTGATCAGAGGTTCAAGTAAATCTGAGTTGTAACCCGTATCAACCAGCATATTGTGCAGGCGGATGGCTTGTTCATTGCCACGATATTTAGCCACTACATCTATATTTTCCTGATGCGACTGCAATAAGTTGCTTAATTCCAGGATTTTACGATCAACGTCGGGGATCGTCAGGTCTGAGTAACGCGCGATTTTAGTAATATCTCCTGATCTCAGGGCATCTATCATCGGATGAATCGGCTTGAGCTCATCTTCATATACTCTTTTCATAAGCTCTGGAGTAATACGCTCGATCCTAGTGACGACAGCCCTGATTTGAGAGAGAACAAACAGCTTGATTACAACATCCATTATTCCTTGTGATAGGTCGTACCATGTTTCTCTAAGCTCATCAGAAATCACAGGCGCTGCTTTAGTCAGCCACTGATACTTCCAGAGCTGGTTGGTGAAAGCTCCCCATTCTGAACGCGATACCTCTTGCTCAGGTGACGGCCTGCTCAATGGCTCCCACAGAATTGAGCCAAACCCAGCACCACGGCGCGCTGAGCGCAGGTCTAATTCAAAAACGGGCTTAGCTTTTGGTGTGCCCACCATGACAACTGGTACTGAAATCTCGTTAACTAGGGTTACAAAGAAATTCAGCATGCGCTCTGAGCCACCAGAGCGTTTGACGCTTAGATGCTGAATTTCATCTATGACAAGAAGGCCAATTGCATGGGTGTTGGCAGTATGCGCCATCATCGCAATCAGGGTTTCTACGCCATGGCGTTTTTCAACGTAGCGGCGTACATAGTTAGTGCCCAGTATTGCGTCAATTTCTCTGAAAAAATTATGGCATAGGCTCTTTAGAGAACCATCATGCGGACAATCAATTTTAAGAAATACGATTTGAGTGAAATTGTATTTTTCGTGATAAAGCAGTTGCGGGTAGGTTGCTAGAATACGGTTTAATGAGCTTGTCTTGCCAGAGCCTGAGCAGCCAATAAATGCCATGCTTTTAGCTGTTGATTCAACATGTTCAAAGCGGAAAACGCCCAGATCACCTTGCATGACACGCTCGTAACCGTTTTGGATATGAGTATTTAAATCACCATTGGCTAAGTTTCTGCCGACATAACCTTGTCGAAGCAGAACAGATAGTTTTGATTCCAGCTCGATATGGCGCGATAGCGGTTGAAAAAAACTATCTAGTAGTTGAGAGATGACGTGAATGCGAGTCTGGGCACCAAGATAGATATCGTTTGGACGAAGTGTAACCTTGCCTGAGAGGCCATCTTTTAATTGAGTCCGATCGAGTATCGGTGGCAGCGCTTCAATAAGAGGGTTTCCATCATACTGGCTGACTCCTGTCTGATGATACATGGCTTGAAGCATGCCTTTGGGTAGAGTCATTCATCATCTCCAAATAAGTCATCAAGAAAGTCAGGAAAAGCACCGTCTTCAGGCGGTTTGTGTAAGTATTTGACTTCAGCTTTTGGTTTCGAAGCAGTAGTTTTAGAGTCGGGTCGGCGTTGCTGCCGTTCAGCATCGCGAGCTTCCAGTCTGCTTTTCTTAATCCCAGCCAATGTTTCAGTTTTCGAGTCACCAAAATAGGCAGGGCGCAGCTTTTCTGCCGCCCGAATTGTTTCGTCAATTACATTTTCTAAAGCTCGCTTGTTTTCTTGTTCAGACAGCTTGGCAGTAGCGATTGTTTTTTTCTGCTGCTGGTTGCTTACCCACATTTCCCACATGGATCTGCCTCTGAACTCTCTAGAGCGATCTGTTAGTG
Source organism: Denitrificimonas caeni (assembly GCF_905120345.1). Classification (GTDB taxonomy): domain Bacteria; phylum Pseudomonadota; class Gammaproteobacteria; order Pseudomonadales; family Pseudomonadaceae; genus Denitrificimonas; species Denitrificimonas caeni_A. Next base: position 58,634 of record NZ_CAJHOA010000008.1, read on the forward strand.
AGCACTCCCAATAGTCTGGCTGGCCTGCATCAGGGAAGACATAAATTACATCGGCCACTGCTGGGTCGTAAGCTGCTATAAAAGAGCTTGGGCGCTGCTGTCGTGTTCTATGCAGCCAGCCCGACTCTACTAATTCTCTGCAAGTATAATAAGCCCCAAAACATTGAATACCGTAGTCTGAAAGGGTCACTTTCTGGCGAGGAAGCAAGGCGATTTTCAATGCAGCTGCAGAGGTGTTTCGTAGACGGCCACTGCGATTTTGAATACCCCAGTGCCAAATATTAATCGGAATAGGTGCCAACGTGTCGGGCATCTCTGGGTCACGGTCATACTTAACTAGAACAGAGTGTTGGTTGCGATGAAGGATAGAGCCAATAATGATTTTGGTGAACTCATGTAGTGTGAGTGTTGCATCCAAGCGATAATCTTTTCCACCGCGTTTCCTAACGATATTTCCTGTCACCACACCAGGTGCAAAAGGTTTAAAATCTGCTTGTAGGGTTCTAAAATTGCGCTCAACAATACCTTTAGCATCGCCTCGATAAGGGGGAGTATTTTCAATTCTCACGCCAAATGCTTGCTCTAGATATTCAATTTGATACCCAAGTAGCTCACCTCTGTCTGCTAAAATAGCATCTGGAATACCTATCGAAGGCCAGTCTTCTGACTCGATGTCATAGCCGTATGACTGGCATAACTGCACTTTGTCAGTCATCGCATTGACCAAAGCTAGCATGGCTGTAACATACGAAGGATTCTCAAGGCCGACATAGAAACCAGCAATCAGTCTGCTGTAAACATCAATAACCGCGTACAACGTTGGGCGACCAATAATGCTTTGTCGGTCAGCTGATAGAAGATAAATATCTGCGATGGTGGCATCGATTTCGTATCGCGCACCTGGGCCATGAACACCAGCTGTTGCTGTACCATGCAGTGGCTTGATGTCTTTTTGGTAGTTGATTTTATTGGCTCTCAGTCGGATACGGTCTGGCCGAATATATTCGCGCTCATAAAAGTGCCGTAACTGTCTGATTGTTGGAAAATTCTCTTTGAGCTCATCAGGGTTTGCTGTTTCAAACATATCTTCAAAGCGGCGGTGCGCATAAGGCAGAGAATGGCTTTTCTCTGTTAAATAATAGCGATCCAGTACAATACGAAACATGCGCTCAATGCTGCTATCAATAATTGCTCCCGTTCCGGGGGCTATACTTCTAGGACGGCCTAATTTCTTATCAGATGTTGCACGCTTTTCGCCACGAGCACCTGAGTTATCGTAGTCTGGTAAAAGAGCGTTTGGGGTGCAGCCACGTTGCCAGTACTGGCGAAGGTGTGAGTACAAGGTTTTTTTAGCTGAGCCAGATGCTTCAATGGCCTGCTTTATGAGGGCGTTTCTACCTGTTCGATAATAAATGTCAGGATGATTTATTAGCATCTCAATAGCGGCAAGACGCTTGTCGCGGACCTTTTGTGCAGTTGAGCCCTGTTCTGGAAGTTGTGCGGCAAGATGCAAAAAAGGATCCTCAACTTTTCTTAAGGCTTCCGATAATATTTCTGCGTCAACTTCTGATAAAGGTATTTGCTCTGGAAAAGCTTTATCAGAGTCAATATCTATCCAAGTATACTGAGTATCGGAGACGACAAGAATTCGATAGCGAGTGTCTAGATACATGACTACATCATTGATTCGCAGCATAGCGCTCCCTCAACGAATGTATGTCGGATGACGCCTGCAGCTCACTAACGCTCAACGATGACCAAGGCTTGGTTATATCAAATAAGAAAACTCGCAAAGCTAAGAGCGAGCGGATTTTTTGTAGTGATTCGCCGGGTGCCAGTGAATATGCTTGGTCAAGGGTCATTGCGGCTTGTGAAATCTGTAGGGTTGGATTTTTTAGAAAAAAATTTAAATAGAATGCCGCCATGCTTAATGCGCTCTCAAGTTCAACGAGAGCAACCTGTGCGGGATAAAGCCAAGCGATATTTTGTATGACTACCTTGGGTATTTGCTTTTCTGTTAGCAAATACCACGGGATATTTTTCTTAGCCCAATATCGTCGTTCAAGCTCTAGTTTTTCGATCGTTCTAGGGTTGGACAGATCAGCTGATGGCTTAACTTGAATAGCCATCCTTGGTTGGTGCGTAATAGTAGTGTCAATGAGAAAGTCGCTAGACATAATCTGCACTTGCCCTTTAAACGCGGGATGGCGAATCCCTGTTTGTGCTGCGAGTTCAAGGGTATCTTCTAGTCTGAGGGGATATTGCTCACGAATATCGGTAGCGAATGGGTTCCAGTCAAATAAAAAGAAAGCGGCTAACTCTAAATCTGAAAGAAGATGATGGGTACGCTGCGTTTGAAACCCCCAAATACGATGGGAGCGGCCAGAAGAGGGTAAATCTCTGACCGTTAGCCAAGGTTGATAGTCTTTTCCGGAGCCAGCTCCACGCCCTTGTTTTATCCACTTCAAAGAACGTGAGTCAAGTGTGCTGCTTGTCATGCTCCGTACCTCAATTTTGAGCATTAAGTGTATGGAGCAAGGTTACCAACTATATTGTCAAGTTACCAACTATATTGTCATGTTACCGACTTTATTGTCATGCCACATGTAGAGCCGCTGTGTGTGTAAGGCTATTCTACTGTGACTGACTTCGCCAAGTTTCTGGGTTGGTCAACATCAGTCCCTTTGAGTACCGCCACATAGTAAGCCAGTAACTGCAGCGGAATAGTGTAGAGAATCGGTGCAAGTACAGGATGAATGCTGGGCATATTGACGACTTGGGTCTGCTCATCTTCACTCAGTTGCGCTTCGCGATCAGCGAACACCAGTAACTGGCCGCCACGGGCGCTGACTTCTTGGAGGTTGGATTTTAGTTTTTCCAGTAGCTCATTATTAGGCGCTACCGTGACCACTGGCATATCACTGTCGACCAAGGCTAGCGGGCCGTGTTTGAGTTCACCGGCCGGATAGGCTTCTGCATGGATATAAGAAATTTCTTTAAGCTTCAGAGCCCCTTCTAAAGCCACGGGGAATTGTTCGCCTCGACCTAAAAACAGCGCATGATTTTTTTCGGCAAATAATTGTGCGGTGCTTTCAATGCTGGCGCTGAGTGATAATGCATCATTGAGCTTAGCTGAGAGACTGCGTAGAGCCGCAATAATATCGTGCTCTTGCTCGACAGCAAGGGTATGCCGCGCGCGGCCTATGGCTAGCGTCAGCAGTAGTAGGCCGACCAACTGAGTGGTAAAGGCTTTCGTTGAGGCCACGCCAATTTCAGGGCCCGCGCGGGTCAGCAAGGTCAGGTCGGACTCACGCACTAAAGAGCTGGTGCCAACATTACAGATGGTTAAACTGGCGAGATAAGCGTCATCTTGGCGGTGACGTAATGCGGCTAATGTGTCGGCGGTTTCGCCTGATTGTGAAATTGTGACAAATAGCGTGTCAGGTTGTACAGCAACATGTCGGTAGCGGAATTCGCTGGCAACTTCGACCTGACAGGGGGTGTTGGTTAGGCTTTCCAGCCAATAGCGCGCGACCATGCCCGCGTGATAGCTGGTGCCGCAAGCGACAATTTGGATATTTTTTACTTGAGCAAATAGCGTACTGGCGTTAGGACCAAAAGCTTCGGGTAATACATGATCTGCAGCCAAACGGTCTTCTAAAGTACGCTGTACTGCCTGTGGCTGCTCATAAATCTCTTTGAGCATGAAGTGCCGGTAGCTGCCTTTGTCAGCACTTTCTGCTTGCTCATGATACTGCACTATCGTGCGCGTGACTGGCGTGCTATGAGCATCATAAATCTGCAAATGCTCGCGCTGAATAACTGCAATATCGCCTTCTTCTAGGTAAATAAAACGGTCGGTGACTTGGCGTAATGCTAATGGGTCAGAGGCTAGAAAGTTTTCACCAATACCTAAACCAATTACCAAGGGACTGCCGCTACGGGCGGCAAGAATGCGGTCGGGTTGTTTAGCGCTGATCAGTGCTAGGCCATAAGCGCCTTTGAGCTGGCTGACGGCAATGCGTAGAGCATCGAGTAAGTCGTGATGAGTTTTTTGTAAATGATGTAAGAGGTGGACGATGGTTTCGGTATCGGTTTGTGAGGTGAATACATAGCCGTAACTCTGTAGCTCAGTGCGTAGTTCTTGATAGTTTTCAATAATACCGTTGTGCACCACGGCCAGTTCATCACTGGAAAAATGCGGATGAGCATTGGCTTCACTGGGTACGCCATGCGTGGCCCAGCGCGTGTGGGCAATACCAATAGAACCGCTCAGCGGTTGCGCTGCTAGAGCTTGCGCGAGTTCCGCGACTTTACCGCTGCGGCGTAGGCGTTGTAATTGCAGTTGCTGACTGTAAACGGCCATTCCGGCACTGTCATAGCCGCGGTATTCAAGGCGCTTAAGGCCTTCCAGTAAAATTGCGCTGACGTTGCGTTCAGCGATGGCGCCAACAATGCCACACATAGCATAACCTCCTGTAACTGAGCTTGAAGAGCACGTCAGCTAGGGTAGTGCTAACGTGCGAGTGTCTGACCAAACACAGCAGGCTAGGTGGTGCCTGTCTGTGTTGTTAAAGGGTGTGCCGATAACAGGGCAGATCAATACAGTATGGCTAAAAGCCCTCTGAACTGTCTATTTTAGAGGACTTTTATTGCTTACTTACAGGTTTTTATGGGTGACACGGCCATTTAATAGGGTGTAACGAACTGCACCAGGTAAAACGTGCCCCATAAATGGGCAGTTACGGCCTTTTGATTGCCAGTTTTCACCCACGATAGTTTGCGCTTTAGGATCAAATAATACGATATCTGCAGCAGCACCGACGCTGAGGCGTCCGGCTTTTAAGCGTAGCGCTGCAGCCGGGCCTGTGGTTAAGCGTTGCAGTGCCGTAGGCAGATCAAAGACCCCTTCTTCAACTAAACTGAGGGCTAGCGGTAACAGTAATTCAATACTGCTGATGCCCGGCTCAGTCGCGGCAAACGGATCGAGCTTAGCATCGGCTTCGTGTGGCTGATGGTGGCTGGCAATGGCGCTGATCACACCACTTTTAACTGCTTCACGTAAGCCTTCACGGTCAGCTAAAGATCGCAGCGGTGGTAGCACATGATAAAAGCTGGAGAAGTCCATTAGGGCTTCTTCAGTCAGTATCAGTTGGTACATTGCTACATCAGCAGTGACTGGTAAGCCGCGCGCTTGTGCTTTAGCAATCAAGCGAGCGCCGCGAGCGGTGGTGATTTGGCTAAAGTGCGCACGTACGCCACTTTGTTCAACCAGTAGTAAGTCACGGGCTAACGCTACAGTTTCTGCGGTTTCTGGAATACCCGCTAAACCACGGAAGGTGGCAACAGGGCCTTCATGAGCAATTCCGCCTTCAGCAAGCGAGGGATCTTGCGGGTGGAATATTATTGTTAAATCGAAAGTGGCTGCATATTCTAAAGCGCGACGTAGTACGCGGTTGCTAGCGAAGGGTACTAAGCCATTGCTGAAAGCAACACAGCCAGCATTACGCAAAGTGACCAATTCAGCCAGTTGCTCACCTGCTAAACCTTGGCTAAATGCTCCTAACGGAAATACTTTGCAGAAGCCTTCATCACGGGCTTTATCCAAAATGAGATCGACTACCGCAGGTGTATCTAAAATAGGTTTGGTGTGCGGTGTACAGCATAAGCTGGTGATACCACCGGCTGCAGCCGCACGAGTTTCAGAGGCGATTGAGCCTTTACGGCCATAACCTGGCTCACGTAAGGATGCAGAAATATCGACTAATCCAGGTGCGGCAATTAAGCCATTACCATCAATCAACTGGTCAGCAACAAAGTCGCGAGGGGTATCGCCAATGGCAATAATTTTACCGTCATCAATAAAAATATCGGCCTGTTGATCCATCTGACTGGCCGGATCAATTAAGCGAGCACCGTTAATCTGTATACGCATTAGAGTGACTCCTGCTTTTCTGCATCCAATTGGCGTTGTTCATTCTGGCCACTCATGGTCATTGATAACACCGCCATGCGAATGGCAATGCCGTAGGTCACTTGGTTGAGGATCATCGAGCGAGGGCAATCAGCCACGGCCGAGTCAATTTCAACGCCGCGATTGATCGGGCCTGGATGCAAAATAATAGCGTCAGGGTGAGCCAAGGCTAAGCGTTGCTCGCTTAAGCCGTAGAGGCGGTAAAACTCACCTTCACTGGGCAGTAAACCACCCTGCATACGCTCGCGTTGTAGGCGCAGCATGATAATCACATCAACATCTTTTAGGCCTTCATTGACGTCGGTGTAAACATTGACGCCATATTGCTCAAGACCAACCGGCAGTAAGGTTTTTGGTGCAATCACACGGATGTCAGGACAGCCGAGAGTTTTCAGGGCAATCATGTTTGAGCGCGCGACCCGTGAGTGCAGAATATCGCCGACAATCGCTACTTTTAACTGTTCAAAATCGCCCTTATGCCGACGAATGGTGAGCATGTCGAGCATGCCTTGCGTGGGGTGAGCATGGCGACCATCACCACCATTGATAATGGCGACATGGGGGCTGACGTGTTCGGCAATAAAGTGTGCGGCGCCTGAGTCGGCATGGCGCACGACAAACATATCAGCAGCCATCGCCTCAAGGGTGCGCAGGGTATCGGTGAGGGTTTCACCTTTACTGGTCGACGAAGTGGATACGTTAAGGGTAATCACGTCGGCGGATAAACGCTTAGCAGCCAATTCAAAGGTGGTACGAGTGCGCGTTGAGTTTTCAAAGAACACGTTGCAGACAGTCATACCGCGCATTAACGGTACTTTTTTAACCGCACGAGCACCCACTTCTAGAAAGGAATCAGCGGTGTCTAATATTTCGGTGAGCATGCTGCGCGGCAGGCCATCGAGTGATAAAAAATGGCGCAGACGACCTTGGTCGTTTAGCTGCAACGGGCACTTAGGGGCAGGAGGCGTCATTGCGAAAGTCTCATAGATTGTCGAGGGTTTGCAGTTGGATAGCCAACGGTTCGGGGCCGGTTAATTTTACCCGCTGATTTTGCTCAAGGGAAAGTGTTGCACCAACAATATCTGGACGAATCGGTAATTCTCGAGCATTGAGATCCAATAAGCACAGCAAGGTGACGCTGGCGGGACGGCCATAATCGAAAAGCTCATTGAGTGCAGCGCGAATCGTACGACCGCTCATCAACACGTCATCAATTAACACCAAATGCTGATCTTCAATTTCAAAAGGCAGTTCAGAAGGGCGCACTTGTGGGTGCAGGCCACTGCGACTGAAGTCATCGCGATAAAATGAGACATTTAAAATGCCTAACGGTTCTTGGCTATCTAATTCTTTTAACAGCGCATTAGCGACCCAGACACCACCGGTATGAATACCTACAAAGCGCGGATTATCGATATTTTGTGCTTGCAGATGGGCTTGCAGTTGGCGAGCCATTGCAGGAATTAATACAGCAGGATCAGGTAAGCTCATTTAGATAAACTCCAAGCATCAATTGCGGTCAGCTGTCGCTATATTGCTCCAGCCAGCCTTGCAGTAATAAAGCGGCTGCCAATGCGTCAACAGGTTGCTCTCGATAGCTGCCACGTTGCTGTCCTTGCGATAAGCGCTGGCCCTTGGCTTCAAAGGTAGTCAGACGCTCATCATGGGTATGGACAGGTAAGTTAAAACGGCCATTTAAACGCCGTGCAAATTTCTCGGCACGCACGCACATATCACTGGGTGTGCCGTCCATGTTTAAAGGCAATCCTACAACAAGTGCATCGGGCTGCCACTCTTTTATCAGCGCTTCGATTTGTTCCCAGCGCGGAATACCATCTTGGGCTTTTAAATTGCACAGTTCACGCGCTTGTCGGGTGATCATTTGCCCTACGGCAACACCAATTTGTTTAGTGCCAAAATCAAAACCTAACAGTAATTTTGGCGCCGCTAGGGTATCGCTCATGCGTGGCCTACTTGATGGCTGAGACGTTCAAGATCAACACCTAACAAAGCGGCGGCGGCACTGCGTCGCTCCTCAATGGGTGTTTCGAAAATAATTCTATGCTCGGCAGGACACGACAGCCAAGCATTATCGCGTAACTCATCTTCTATTTGCCCCGCACCCCAGCCAGCATGGCCAAGAGCAATAAGGCTTTGCTGCGGACCTGTACCTTGCGCAATAGCCAGCAAGGCATCTTGTGACGCGGTTAGCGACAGCTCTGCAAAGGTGGTTGTGCCTTTAAACTGCGGGCCGTGGTTATGCAAGACAAAACCCAACTCGGTTTGCACGGGACCACCACTGAAAATCTCTTGATTATGTTCTTTGCTGAGCGGTGTGTGCTCAGGCTGCAGTTGTTCTAAAACGTCAGTGAGGGTTAAACCACTGTGCCGATTAATAATTAAACCCAATGCCCCGTCTTTGTCATGGGCCAGTAAATACACCACTGATTGTGCAAAAGACGGGTCGGTCATAGTGGGCATAGCAATTAAAAAATGCCCTGCCAAGGAAGGAAATACAGAAGTCATAGGCTTAATTCGTCCTCATCAATAAGCGAAAAAAGAGGCTGCTCAAGAGGAGCAGGATGATTATCGCAGATTATTGGCTGGAAAGACGATCGCCACGCTCAAAGCGCCAAGTGCGAATGATTTCAACTTGATCAAATTCAGCTGCCAATTCGCCTGTGAAAGGTGCAAAAGGCATGGAGGTGCGAACAATGTTTAACGCTGCTTGATCAAGGACTGGATGTCCGGATGATTCTAATACGCGCATCTGTTCCACTGAGCCGTCACGCTTAATCAATACTAAAACGCGCAAGCTGCCATAAATACCTTGGCGTCGTGCCTCTTCAGGGTAGTTCAGGTTGCCAATGCGTTCAACTTTCTTGCGCCAGTCGTCTCGGTACCACGCGCTGATATCACGTTTGGTGGCGGCAGCGTTTTGGCGGCTAACACGCGGTCGCTTAGCGTACTGTTGTCGTTCAAATGACAATTCTGCTTCAAGGCTGGCAATGTCGGCAGACAGTTGGTCGCGGTCAAATACGGGTGTTTTTCGGGTGGGCTGTGGCTTAGGTTGCTCTTTAGGCGTACTCACAACTTTTTGCTTTTGGGGTTGCGGCGTGCTGATCACCTGTTTTATTTCTGGGATCACAGGCCTGGTATCTACTGTGGTTTCAACTTGAACTTTATTAACTTTAGTATCTTGGTAGGGTGCTTTTTCTGTGGTTTTGGGTATGGCTGCTTTATCTAACGTACCGCTTCCTTGTTGGTTATCTTGAGCAATAAAGTCGGCTTTTTCCGGTTTTTTTTCGCTTTTGAAGGTCGCTAAGGTGACATCTAGACTTTTGCTTAAAGGAGGACGATCACTGACGGTAAAGCCCACTCCTAGGATAATAGCGAGATGCAATAGTGCCGCAATAAGTAGCGTAAAGCCTAAGCGGTTAGCAGAGTTCAGCGCGGACTTAGATTCAGCAAAAGGGTTGGCAGCAGAGTTGTTCATAAGCGTATGAGTTACTCGACAGAGGCGGCAGTCTGCCGAGAAACAGTAGAAATTCCATAAAAGGGTTTGCACATTCTGCCATAGACAGTTGTGCAAACCGATTTATTTAACTGCGTTGAGCGAGCTTTTTCGCAATCGCATCCATCAATTGATCACCGATTTTAGTATCGTAAGCGGCATCAATTTCACGGATACAGGTGGGACTGGTGACGTTGATTTCTGTTAAATGTTCGCCGATGACATCCAAACCTACAAAGAGCAAGCCACGTTTACGCAACTCAGGGCCAATTTGTTCAGCAATCCAGCGATCTTTTTCAGTTAGCGGTTGCGCCACACCACGACCACCTGCGGCTAAGTTACCACGCGTTTCTCCCGCAGCAGGAATCCGCGCTAAGCAGTAAGGTACTGGCTCGCCATCAATCATTAGAATGCGTTTATCGCCGTCTTTAATGGCCGGTAAGTACTTCTGCGCCATAATTTGCTGGGTGCCATGTGCAGTCAGCGTTTCTAAAATCACTGATAAATTAGGATCGCCTTTGAGATGGCGGAAAATCGATGAGCCACCCATGCCGTCTAATGGTTTGAGAATCACATCACCATGTTCTGCGGCAAACTCACGCAGAATATCTGGGCGGCGGCTGACTAGGGTTGCTGGTGTGCACTGTGGAAAGAGGGTGGCAAACAGCTTTTCATTGCAGTCGCGCAGACTTTGCGCGCGATTAACCACCAAGCTACCTGCGGCTTCTGCTTGTTCGAGAAGGTAGGTGCTATATAAAAATTCATTATCAAACGGCGGGTCTTTACGCATCAGAATGACGTTTAGGTGTGCCAATGGTTCATCGATTTCATCACCCAGTTCAAACCAATGCTCAGCGTTGTCAAACACCTGCAGAGGGCGCATGCGTGCTCGTGCTTCACCGGCGCGTTGGTATAAATCGTGCTGTTCCATATAAAATAAAGACCAGCCGCGTGCTTGCGCAGACAATAACATGGCCAAGGAGCTGTCTTTTTTGAATGAAATACGATCGATAGGATCCATTACAATCCCAAGGCGAACCTGCATGATAAAGTCTCCAATAAAATTAAGTAGCCAATAATGCACTCTAGTTTAGCCGAATAACAGTGTTAGATTGGCTGGGTGCTACAATCTAGTGTTTTGGGTTTCGCGTACTGGCAAAATCGTCGACACGCATCCTATCATTATTTTTTATCGAGGAAGTTATGGCTCGTATTTTGATTGTGGATGATTCGCCCACTGAGATGTGTAAATTGGCCGCACTGTTAGAGAAACATGGACATCAAGTCTATAAAGCTGAAAATGGTGCCGATGGTGTGGCTTTAGCTAAGCAAGAGCAGCCCGATGCCGTGCTAATGGATATTGTTATGCCTGGTCTTAATGGTTTTCAAGCGACGCGGCAGCTGACAAAAATACCCGGTACACAGCATATTCCAGTGATTATTATCACCAGTAAAGATCAGGAGACTGATCGGGTTTGGGGTAAGCGTCAAGGCGCGAAAGACTATTTAATTAAACCGGTCGATGAAGCGACACTGATCAACGCTCTGGATGCGGTGTTGCAGGGTTAACTAATGGTGGTTTGGCTATTTGCACATTATTACGCCCTGCCTTTTTGGCTGCGTAGAGTGCTTGGTCAATACGTTCGAAGGCTTGCTCAAGCGGTTCATTAGCCGCTATTTGGCCAATGCCTGCTGATAAGGTAATGGTAATAGGTTCGCCGCGAAAGTTGAACGGGCAGGCTTCGATCGCTAAACGTAGTTTATCGAGCAGCTTATAGCCGTCTTCGAGTGGCGTGTCGGGTAGTAAGAGGGCGTACTCTTCGCCGCCAAATCGGGCAATGAAATCGGTTTTTCTTATGCGTTTATTCAGCTCATAAGCAATCACTTTAAGCACTTTATCACCGGCTAAGTGACCGTAGCTATCATTGATACGCTTGAAATGGTCAATATCAATAATGCTGAGTATCAGTGAACTGTTATTGCGCTGGATGCGTGCATGTTCGAGCGCTGAACGTTCATTCCAGGCCGCACGGTTAGCCAGTTCAGTCAGTGGGTCGAGCAACGCCTTTTTGTGTTGATCTTCAAGCTTCACTGACAGTAACTGCGCTTCTTTTTCCATTTGCTTAGAGTAGTCTGACAACGCTTGAAAACGTTCGAAAATAGCTGACTCGTTCTGTTCGCGTTTTTCTTGGTACACCTGCAGCGTATTAATAAAATTATCTAAGCGGGTATCGACGCGTTTTTTTAACTCATTAAGGTCAGTTGAAGTATGCACATCATCTTGAAAGCTGCTGACATGCTGACGTAAGTCACTATCTAGCGCTTTTGCATCCTTAACTGAAGTGGTGTAGTCCGTTGACGTGATTTGTAAATTGTCATGAAATGAGACTAAGCGTTGGTTTAATTGCAGCAGGTAGGATTCGAGTTCATTTTCACTGCCATGAGCAATTTCAAGGATAACGGTAGATAGATCACCTAATAAAGGTGCCAGCTCGTACCAATTAAGCCCTTGGTTAAGTCGTGAGCGTAAGAGCTTAATTTGCTGCTCATGATTTTTGGTAATAGGTAAACCATTTAACAGAGTATTGAGCGTTTTGTGAATGTCTTGCGCCACTGAGCTATAGCTGGCGTCGAGTAACGGCAGCGAATAGCTGTCATGGCTATCCTCAGTGTATCTTTGTGTGTCGCTCTGTTCGCTGTCTTGGCGGGTTGCGTTATGTTCTAAGGCCTCATGGGGCTCTACTGCAGCGGGTGACGGTAAGTTCTGAGGCGTTGCTTTGAATAAGCGAGCCAGTAAGCCGGGTGCTGCTTGTGGTTGGCTTTGTTGCAGTTGCAAGATGCTGTCGACTACGCGGGCCTGCAGCTCTTTTAATTCGCTTAATACGCTATATAAACTGTGCGGTTGCGAGAGCTGTTTCTCTAGGCTTTTTTCAAATAAACGCAGAGCTTTTTGAATGTCTTTGGGTGGTTGTAACTGCAGAAGTTGTTGCACGAAAGACTGCACATTATTGCTGAGTGTCTCTTTACGCTGTAGAAGCGTTTTTTCCGAGGCAAGAAGAGCTTTTTCAAGATGCTCAATATGGTCTTCTAATTCACTGTTGTTGATATCTTTACGCAGTAATCGGCGCAGCAGTTGTAACTGTTGATCGAGTCGATCATCGTTACCCTCTGCCGCCAAACTACTACGAATTAAAGCACGTTTAAGTAGTTCTGCTTGTGCAGTAAACCTGACTTCTATTTGTTCTTGTTGATCCAACAACTGCAAATATTTATTTTTCCAAGCCAAAGCATCGTTTTGCATAGCCAATTCATTTTACTCTACTGCTGTGGAAATTGATAAATAGGAGCAGGTGTTAGGCTCGGCAGTACGATATCCATCGACACCGGTAAATGGTCGGAAATAGGTATCGGTAAAACTGACATATTAGCAACCTCTAACTCTGAACTGATCAGAATATGATCGAGGCAGCGTTGTGGCTTCCAACTCGGAAAGGTTGCGTCCGTTTGCGCAGCGCGCAAGTTAAGACTGCTTAAGGGCGAGTTGATCAAGAGGTTATCAGCTTGCGTGTTCATGTCGCCCATTAGCACAACATGCTGATAATCACTGACAATTTCATGGATGTAGCCCAGTTGGCGATTACGTGCGCGCGCGCCTAATGCTAAGTGCATGGAAACCACGGCAATCGCATCAGGCCCTTGACCAATTTGCGCTAAAATAGCACCACGTCCAGCAGGGCCAGGCAAGGGATGGTCTTCAAGTTTCTGTGGTTCTAAGCGCGACAGTAAGCCGTTGCTGTGTTGCGCAAAAGGCCCAAGGTTACGGTTACGTTGTTGGTACCAATAAGGAAAATTACCCAGTTTTGCCAACTGTTGAACTTGGTTGATATTGCCCGAACGTAAACTGCCACCGTCGGCCTCTTGCAATGCAACGATATCGTAGTCGCTGAGCAAAAAACCGATTTTCTCTAGATTTCTGTAACGTTCTTGATGCGGTAAAATATGCTTCCAGCTACGTGTCACATAGTGACGGTAGGCGCTGGTGCTGATGCCAACTTGTATATTGAAGCTCAACAAGCGAATGTGCCGTTCATTACGTGACAGTACATCCGGGATGCACTGTAGATTATGATTGGCATCACAGCTGATAATTGAGCGTTCTTGGCTAAAGCGACGAGGCATCAGCACGGCAATATCCTATTTTGATTGACGTTCTTTTTGAATCAGTGCGTCAGCAACCTCTACCGTCTCTTGTAGACCGCCAGCCATACCAATATCAAAACGGTATTTACCGTTAATCACGATGGCAGGGACACCACTGATTTGATAAGCCAAGGCTAGTTTTTTGGCTTTTTCCATTTTGCTTTTAACGCTAAAAGAATTCCAAGTTTTTAAGAACAATTCTTTGTCGACGCCTTGCTCTGTCACAAAGCTGGTAATTTCATCCAGTGTTGACAGCTTACGACCGGTATTATGCATGGCATTAAAAATACTGCTATGGACTTTATCTTCGACTTGCATGGTTTCTAAGGTGTAAAACAGCTGGCCGTGCAGGTTCCAAATACCACCGAACATTGCTGGTACGCGAACAAAGTTGACATCCTCAGGTAGTGTTGGCTTCCATGCTGCTAGGGTCGGCTCCAATTGGTAACAATGCGGGCAGCCGTACCAAAATAAGGCGGTGGCTTCGATTTTTTCCGGCTGTGCTGTTGGTACTGGGCTACTTAAGGTCACATAGTTAGTGCCTTCAACCAGTTCTTGCGCAAACACAGTGGATCCCAGCAGGCTGGCACCCACCAATACAGCGGACATAAACAAATTGCGCATTCTAAAACTCCGATAAAATATTAATGTGTCAGTGAACCTGAACGCATACTAATAGACCCTTGGACAGAGCGCCAGTTCCCAGCACAAACTTAGTCTGTGCCGATCTATTGGGCACAGAGTGACTGAGTAAATCGACACCTGACATAAATATTACAACCCGCCTGAACGGCAAATATACTGAGCAATTGTACCAAGGTGTCGCGCGAGGGGTGTACTCGCTATAGAGCTGCTTTATTCAGCAATAATTATACGGTTACGTCCTTGTCCTTTAGCTTGATACAGTGCTGCGTCAGCTCTGTTTAAAAGCTTTTGTGGATCGGGATGACCAATATATTGTGCTAAGCCAATACTAATAGTGATCTTTAAGGTCATACCACGTGGTAAACGGAACTTTTCTGTTTCGACCATGACACGTAGCTTTTCAGCCACTTTAGCTGCTTTGCTTGCGGTGACATCGACTAACAGCATTAAAAATTCTTCGCCGCCCAGTCTGAAGACATAATCGCCACTGCGACAACCGTTACTCAGCAGACTGGCGAGTTGCTGTAAAACCGTATCGCCGGCTTCATGACCGTGGCTGTCGTTAATAATTTTGAAGTGGTCAACATCAATCGCTAACACACAGAAATTACGCTCATGTTGGCGGGCATAGTTAATTTCTTTACTCATCACCACGGGTAAAAATTTTCGGTTGAGTAAGTGAGTGAGTACGTCACGGCCACTTTCCAACTCACTTATTTGAGCAAATAAGGTTTCTAGATGATAAGCGATGCTGCGTGTTTGCTCGTGTAATTGACGCAAGAGCTGTTGGTGACGCTCGGGCTCTGTTTGCACCAGTTTAAACATCGGTAAAGTGACGTTATCGATTGTTTCAATAGCGGCAGTGATCAGTGGCGTCTCATTGCTACCTTCAAAGGCATGCGCGCCTTTATGGCGGAACCATAGACCAAATTCGGAGGCTGATAGAGTGTTTAACTGAGAAAATTGCAGCCCCATGGCAATATCGAACATGACTTGGTTTTCCCAGTCCAGTAACGCTGCACGCTGGCGCTCTTTTTCGTGGGCTGAGTTTTGTGCGATAGAAAATAAGCGATACGACTCTTCGGCACGTGAGTTTTTATCGTGCGAAGCAGAGTAGGCTTGGCTCATGACCTCCATAGCCATATCGATTAACGCAGAAATGAAGCTTAAACAGTCTTGCTGTTGAGCATGGCCGCTGAGTAAGGACGCGACAGTCTCTTTAAGTACACGCGCACCACGTAGCACCAAATGCACTGGAATATTAATTCGCGCATGAACATCACCGACATGCTTTTGCTGCGCGATGATCGGACGTAAATCATCTGCACGAGTTAAGCTCAATAACGCGATAATCCAGCGTTGCATTGAGTTGCTGAGGCGTTCCTGAACTTGCTCATGGGACAAAAATTGCGCGGCGGTGGTGTCTTCAAGCATATGCTTATAAAAGCTTTGTGCTAACTCAGGCGCGTACTGTTGAGCCAATTGTTGGGCGCAGCAGTAAATGCTGTCTGCTGTGTTATCGAGCAGTGTTTGCCACTCTTTAAGAAGTTGTTCAGTTGATATCTGCGTCATGGTCAAGAGTCGAGTATGATTTTAGTTGTGATCTAAAGAGTATAGTAATTTGTGCAGATGTCTGCGTAATTTAAATTTAATCAATAAAAAACGCGTATTGCATCAGGGTGGTTAAAGTCGGTTATGGATATAGAACTCGCACGTACATTTTTAGTTATTGTTCGTTGTGGCAGTTTTATTGCTGCGGCAGAGCAGTTATGCGTGACTCAGACCACGGTGACCGCCCGGGTTAAAAACCTTGAAGCCCAACTCAATTGCTCTTTATTTGTGCGTAACCGGGCCGGTGCAAGTCTGACCGTCCATGGTGAGCACTTTGTTCCTTATGCCCATCAGCTGGTGCAAACGTGGGAAGCCGCGCGCAGGGCGTTACCTTTTCCAGAGAAGCTGCAGGTGCAAGTGCGTTTGGCTGCGGAAAATAGCCTATGGAACCCTTTGCTGAAAGATTGGTTTATGCAGCTTTCTCAGCAACACAGTAGTTATGCAGTGGATGCCAGTGTGCATGACGCGACCACTCTGCGAGCAAAACTAGAAAGCGGCGAGCTCGATGCAGTATTGATGCATGAGCCGCATTATTGGCCAGGTTTGCAAGTGGAACAACTGCTGGAAGAGAAACTGGTACAGGTACAGTCGGTTGTCCAGCCTGATCCTTATATTTACGTCGATTGGGGAACGTTATTTCGCCAACAGCATGATGCGATATTACCTGAACATGCGCACAGCGCCTTGCGTTGTAATTTAGCACCGCTGGCTTTGTATACCATTTTGCAAAAAGGTGGCCGTGGCTATTTCAGAACACGCGTGGCTGAGCCATATATTGAGCAAGGCATACTCGAACGTGTCGCACAGGGGCCTGAGTTTTCTTGGCCGGTCTATATTGTGTATGCGAACTCGCAGCCCAATCCGGCATTGCAGCATGCCTTAACCGTATTGAAAGCACTGATGGAAAAAGAAGCTGATTGGCTGCAAATACAAGATCGCTTGGTCTATTAACCGCGAGCGAGCCAGCCACGATAAAGTGCTGCAATCAGATCAGTCTGAGTAATGATACCCGCCAGCTGCCGATGCTCATCGATTACCGGCATATAGTGTAAGCCGCGGTCGGTGAGTAAGGTGACCAGATCAATCAGGGGTGTATCAAAATTTACGCTAATGACTGGAGTGGTCATAATGTGTTTTAGACGTTTGTTACGTAAGTACCGTAGACGATGAAAGCGGCTGATCGGCGCATCCAGCTCAAAATATTTTAATAAGTCGATCAAGGTGATAATACCGACTAAGCGGCGGTGTTGATCCACTATAGGTAAGGCCTTTAAACGGTGTTCTTTTAAGCGAATCCAAGCCTCTTCAATGGGCATTTCTGGATGACCTGTACGTAAGTCGCGCGACATAATCGATACGGCCGTTAGATGATCGGTACGGCGCTTAAAGGTGTGCTCTTCGGTCAGGCGTAATAGATCTTCCAGGTCTTCGCGACGAATATCCACATAGGCGCCGAATTCATTCAGTGCTTGATCTAAGTCGTCCTCATTAAAACCAGTGCGTGCAATCGGCAGCGGGTCAGCGGTGTTGTGGATGTTTTGTTGAGGCGCGGCAGCTACGCGAGGGTAGGCGGTGCCGGTTAAATTATTAAATATTAACGCGATACCTAGCAATAATAATGATTGGCTCGCGATCGGTATCAATACATCAAAACCGAGTGCAGTTAAGGTTGGGCTCAGTGCGACTGCTAAGGCCAATGCGCAGCTGGGAGGATGTAAACAACGTAACGCCAGCATGCTCACAATCGCCAAGCAAACGGCTGCGGCAGCGCGTAATGCGGGCTCGTCAATATACAAGACGCACAACACGCCAACGCAGGCTGCCAGTATATTACCGGCCAAAATTGACCATGGATGCGCTAAGGGCGTGGCCGAGGTGACGAATAACAGAACAGCTGATGCGCCAATAGGTGCAACTAGACTTAAAGTAATCTCACTGCCAAACAGCCAAAGATTGCAGATAACGCATGCCAGAACGCCAAGAAACGCACCACTTGCAGCACGCAGCCACTGCTTTGTTGGAATATTTAAAGACAGCGGGGTAAAAGCTTTAATCCATTGAGCGCGCACGGGCGAGTATCCAAACAGTAGGCTTATATACAAAGACAACGGCACGCAAGGTGCCGTTGTTGGGTGTTAATAATTGCGTTGCTGATTTGTCAGGCTTAGGCTTGCAAAGCAATTTTTTGAGCTAAATGCTCAGGTAAACAAGCGCGCCCAGTTTCTTGTTCAACGCGTTTCGCAGCCTCAGGATCATCGGCAAAAGGCAACATGGCAGCCTCTTCCATTTGCAAGAGACTCATATGCCGTAGGCTCCAGTAGCCCGCTGCGATCAGGATAATGCTTAAGATAATAGGCATCAGTTAAACCTCCACAGGTTGTAGGGCAGGGACATGTTGCTCAGCGGGTCGACGTAAGGTTAACCAGGTATTGAGCAGCATAACTAGCATGCCGAGCACAAACAGTGAGCCGCCAATTAAGCGAGCGATATAGCCTGCATGCGAGGACTGTAAAGCCTCAACAAATGAGTAGGACAAGGTGCCGTCATCATTGATTGCGCGCCACATTAAGCCTTGGGTTAGACCGTTAACCCACATCGCTGCGATATAAATCACCGTACCGGCCGTGGCCAGCCAGAAGTGCATGTTAATTAAGCGTGAGCTGTACATTCCGGCATGGTTCCACAGTTTAGGAATCATATGGTAAAGACTACCCACACTGATCATTGCCACCCAGCCCAATGCACCAGCATGTACATGGCCAATGGTCCAGTCGGTGTAATGCGACAGTGAGTTGACGGTTTTGATTGCCATCATCGGACCTTCAAAGGTCGACATACCGTAAAAAGCTAAGGCGACGACAAGAAAGCGCAGAATCGGATCGCTGCGTAACTTATGCCACGCACCAGACAGCGTCATCATGCCGTTAATCATCCCGCCCCAACTCGGTGCCAGTAGAATGATCGACATCGCCACACCTAAACTTTGTACCCAGTCAGGTAGCGCTGTGTAATGTAAGTGGTGCGGACCGGCCCAGATGTAAATTGAGATAATCGCCCAGAAGTGCACAATCGATAAACGGTAAGAGTAGATCGGACGACCGACTTGCTTGGGCACAAAGTAATACATCATGCCTAAGAAACCGACGGATAAAATAAAGCCCACTACGCTATGGCCAAACCACCATTGCACCATGGCATCGGTGGCGCCGGCATACAGCGGATAGGACTTCATCAAAGTAACGGGAATAGCGGCGTGGTTAACAACATGCACCATCGCTGTAACCACCATAAACGCACCATAAAACCAGTTGGCCACGTAAATATGTGACGTTTTACGACGCATTATGGTGCCAAAAAACAACCATATATACGTGGCCCAAAGTACGGTTAAGGCGATAGCGATGGGCCATTCCATTTCCGCGTATTCTTTAGTGGTGGTGTAACCGAGTGCATAGCTGATCACTGCGGCAATAAGCATCACTTGCCAGCCCCAAAAGAAAAAACTCGCGGCAATATCTGAAGGCAGACGCGCATAACAGGTACGCTGCACAATATAGAAGGATGTAGAGATCAGCGCACAGCCACCAAAAGCAAAAATTACCAAGTTGGTATGGATTGGGCGGATGCGACCAAAGCTGGTCCAAGGTAGATCAAAGTTGAGTTGCGGCCAGACCAGCTGAGCGGCAATAAATGCGCCCATACTCATCCCTATAACGCCCCAGATTAAAGTCGCAATGGTAAATTGCCGGACTACTTTGTAGTTGTAGGCGGTTGCCTGCTCAATTGTCGTATTCATAATATTTCTAGCGCAGGTGCTCGCACACTGAGCAATGAGCTTGAGCAGTAACGAGCAACGCCATCCTCCTTCAGTGTTGAAGATGTCTGCTGTGATAAGGCTGAGGTTTTAACGCTTATCAGACGGCAGTTGACTTAAGTCAATACAGCTATGCTAGAACGCAGCTTGATGATAAACAAATGAATATTATGAAGTTTTGATATCAATATTTATGATTTTAAGTGATTTTTCTAAAGCAACTGTCGAGAGCGTTGCTGAGGAGAGCTTAGTAATTATCAGCGTATTGCTGTTGCTTAGACGAAAAATATTCAGTAAGACATCCATACACCTTTACTTTGCCGCTCACAGGCGGGTTTAAGGTAGCGTGCATCGGTGTCGACACCGTAGTAATGAATGTCTTGCCGATAGCCTATGCCGCCCGCTTGTGCATTGCGACAGATACCAAAGGCACCGATTGGACATTGATCGACAAAGGTGACGCTGGTTTTCTGACCCTTGAGTTGTGGTTGGCAAAAACCACTTTTAAATAGATGTTCAGGAATACTGCGGTTCTGCTGACAGATTTTCACCTTAACCCGTTGATCAACGGATTCAATCACACAGGCCTGAGCAAAAATAAGAGGGCTCAAGAGCAAGAGCAGCAGTGCAGAACAAATACGCATAAACAACTCCAAGATTTTGAATCAACACGGCCATCTTAACCAAGTGATTGGATCAGGTGAAGTATCGCGCATGCGGAAAGTGTTTTTGCTAAGGTAGCGCATTCTTTTAGCTTTATTAGGAGCGACTGCGGCTATGTTGCAGCATATCCCCACCCATGTCATTGCCGGCACTTTAGGCGCGGGTAAAACCAGTGTCTTGCGCAGCTTACTAGCGCAGCGTCCTAGCACCGAGCGTTGGGCGATTTTGATTAATGAGTTTGGTGATATCGGCTTGGACAGCGCGTTACTCGACGGCAATCAAGACGGTGTAAGTTTTACTGAAGTAGCGGGGGGGTGTGTCTGTTGCGTGAATGGCGTGCCTTTTCAAGTCGCGCTGGTGCAATTACTGCGTAAAGCTAAGCCGGATCGGTTATTTATTGAGCCATCCGGTTTGGGCCATCCTTTGCAATTGCTTGAGCAGCTACGCGATGTGCCGTGGCTTGATGTGCTTGCCGTGCAACCGATAGTGATGGTGCTTGATGCGCAAAAAGCGACAGAGAGCACAATGATTGAACCTGCATTGCTGGCGCAAACTGGGTTGCTGCTGCTGAATAAGTGCGACAGTGTTACGCCCGAACAAGAACAACAGTGGCAACAGGCTTTTGCACCCTTGCCACTGTTGTGTACGCGTCAAGGCCAGCTGGTCTATAGCGCGTTGCCCGGTCACGATCAGCAAGCGGGTCAACAGCCCTTGGACGATACATTTGCCGCGTACAGCCCCAAGATGAGCGTGCTCTGGCGTGATCCACAACAGCCGATTTGTTCAGTTAATGCACAAGAGGATGGTTGGAGTATTGGTTGGCGTTGGCACCCTTCGCAGCAGTTTGAGTTGATGCGCGTACAGTTTTGGTTGATGCAAATGCCTTGGCGTCGTGCTAAATGCGTGCTGCAGACGAATGCGGGCTGGTTGTCAGGGAATGCTTTGGATGGACAAAGTATTCACTGGCAAAGCAGTGAGTGGCGCAAAGATTCACGCTTAGAATTGATTTTTACTGAAGCACAAGACCCGCAGCAGTTAACCGCTGAGCTGGCCGCTTGCCGAGTCAGCCAGTCATTTAGCGTTTAAAATAATAAGGAATAGCACCGCATGAATTTACAAGCATGGTCCTACCGCACTTGCGCACAGGTTACTTTGCGTGGCTGGCACAGCATCCCTTCGGGCAAACCTGTTTTGCATTTTTTGCATGGTAATGGCCTGTGTGGTCGGGTGTATACGCCACTGCTCGAACGCTTAAGTGCCGACTTTGATTTATGGTTGTGTGATATTCAAGGGCACGGTGACAGTGATGCAGGACAGCATTTTTTAGGTTGGAATCGTAATGCTGAGTTAGCGGTTGAGGCCTTTCAAGCGCAGCGCAGCCTGTTCGGCGCTGTGGCTGTGTATGCCTGTGCGCATAGTTTGGGTGGGGTGTTAAGCAGTTTAATCATGGCGCGACATCCGCAGTTGTTTAGTCGTGCAGCGCTGTTAGACCCTGTGGTGTTTCCACCAGGCTTGCAGACCTATATGAAAATTTCTGAGCACTTACGCTTTACTGCTTTTAATAAGCTGGCGCAGCGCACCTTGCAGCGTCGGACGCATTGGCCTGATCGTCAAGCAGCGTATGCCAGCTTAACAGGGCGCGGTACTTTTAAAGGTTGGACGACTGAGGCGCTCAGAGCCTATGTGGATTACGCCTTGCGCCCAGCAGATGAGGAGGCTGTGCAGTTAAAATGTCCACCGTGGTTGGAAGCGGCTATTTTCAGTACTGCTCCGAATAACTTATGGACTGCGTTGACTGAGGTGCAAACACCAGTGTTATTTTTGTATGGCACCAGCACCTACCCATTTGTAATTAAATCAGCGAGGTTGTGGACACAACGCAACAGCTACGTGCAGCCTGAACAGGTAGTTGGCGGGCATTGCTTTATGCAGGAATACCCTGAGGCAACAGCGCAGCGCGTGCGAGATTTCTTATTGCAAGATTAGTGATTAAATTGCGTTGCTAAGGCACGCAAAGCTTGCTCTGCACCGAGGACACGTTGCAAGGCCAACTGTGCGTTGTCTTCGTTCAAGCCTAGACGTTGATATAAATCTTCAGAAATATGATTGTTCGCCGTCAGGCCATCCTTGTTCTGTGCCAATAAGCGCTGGGCTAAACACGTGAGGTTGGCATAGGTTGCGTATTCACCCTGATAGTCTGGGGTGTCTTGATAGCGCAAGGCATAGACCAGTTCATCGGGAACCTGCCAACACTGCATCAACCAAGCACCCATTTGCTCGCGGGTAACGCCTAAAAGATGATGTTCAACGGTGCTGTGGCTTAAATGTAAATTGACTTCTAATGTGCGACAAACCAGAGAAAAGTAAGGCGGGAACACGTGTGCCAACAAGGCAAAGCCAAAATTGTGTAGTAAGCCTGCTAGATAAGCGAGGCCTGTTTCAGGCTTTTTCTTGACCGGCATCAGGCGGGTTAAGCCTTCAATCAGCGCTGCAGTATAAATAGCTTGCTGCCAATAGGGGGTACAGTGCTGCGGTTGATCGTTGGGCAGGGTGAGATTCTTACCCAGTGATAGACCCAGAGCTAAGTTAATCACCAGCTCAAAGCCTAACACTCGCACAATCGCATCTTCTACCGAGCGAATTTTACTGGGTGCAGCATAGTAAGGTGAAGCAGCCCAGCTCATGACCTGTGCCGCCAAAGGGGGGTCTGTTTCTACAACAGCAGCCAGCTCATCAATACCTGCCATAGGTTCATTACGCAAACGCAGTACTTCTTTGGCGGTGCGACTGAGCACAGGGATCTCTAAGGTTTCCTGTAAACGCTGATGGATTCTGCGCGAGGTGAGCCGCACGACGGCCTGCTGAATCTCTACGACATCACTGGCTACTGAATCGTTATTGGGTGGCTGTGGCGGGATAGGCTCAGAGCAGAGGATGCGTTGGCTAGAGGAAAAAAGCTTATCTAAGCTTGCTGCCTTTAGACCAATAACCAGCCCCGATACGCCACAATCGAGATAAGCGACAGGCTGCATAAAAACAGCAGGGTCGCATACGCTTTGCAGGTTAAATAACGTTGGTAGAGTCGCTAGATTATCGAGGTGATAAGAGGCGAGTAAGGAGAGCACGCTGCTGTTTGCAGCTGCTTTCCAAGATCTTTCTGTGATTGCATTGAGTTGTGCCAGATCTAGGATATGGGTGCGTGGCACGATGACGAGTAATTGTTCGTTTAAGTGCTGAACAAGCACCGCATGCAAATGCAATGCGGGATCAATGGTGTCGGTGCGATGAACACTAAACGCTATATCTGCAGCTTCTAAGGCGTGCCAGATAGCAGAAGGTAAAGATTTCTCTGTTACAGGTGCTGTTTTTGAGTCAGGCATAAAAGCACTCTACATCGATACGGCTTACAGAGGTCAAGAGTACAGTAACAACGCGGGTTACGTTGCTTAGACTTGCCCATATTGCTGACCCTGTTTGAGCCAGCGTTCTAACAGCGGACTGACATGCTGTGGCCATTGCTCAAGTAATTGGCAAGCCGCTGCACGTACCGCAGGTAATAATGGCGCATCACGCATTAAATCAGCCACTTTAAATTGCAGCAACCCCGTTTGTCGGGTGCCGAGCATTTCCCCTGGGCCGCGCAGTTCTAAATCTTTTTCGGCAATGATAAAACCATCGTTGGTTTCACGCATAATTGCTAAGCGCTCACGACCTATTTGTGACAATGGCGCATGATAGAGCAGCACGCAATGGCTGGCAGTGCTGCCACGCCCCACGCGGCCACGCAATTGATGCAGTTGTGCCAAGCCTAAACGTTCCGGGTTCTCAATGATCATCAAGCTGGCATTGGGCACGTCCACGCCGACTTCAATCACTGTGGTGGCGACTAATAATTGCAGCTCGCCCTGTTTAAAAGCATCCATCACTGCCGCCTTTTCTGCAGACTTCATCCGCCCATGAATCAGACCGACTTTCTGCCCCACTAGGGCGAGCGTTAAATCTTCAAAAGTGCTTTGCGCTGCTTGGCAGGTCAGTTCTTCAGATTCTTCAATCAAGGTGCACACCCAATAGGCTTGACGGCCGTCTAAGCAGGCGGCACGTACCCGTTCAATCACTTCCGGGCGGCGTGTATCACTGAGTACTAGAGTGTTAACTGGCGTACGTCCGGGCGGCAATTCATCGAGTACCGAGGTATCAAGATCAGCATAAGCGCTCATGGCTAACGTACGTGGAATCGGTGTGGCGGTCATAATCAACTGATGCGGACTGTAAACGCCATCGACACCTTTTTTGCGCAAAGCCAAACGTTGCTGCACACCAAAACGGTGTTGCTCGTCAATAATCGCCAACGCTAAATTTTTAAACTGCACTTCATCTTGAAACAAGGCGTGAGTGCCAACTACCATCGGTGTGCCAGCAGCGATTTGCGCTAAGGCACTGACGCGCGCTTTACCTTTTAGTTTGCCTGCGAGCCACGCCACTTCAATATTCAGCGGTTTTAGCCATTTAGTGAAGTTAATAAAATGCTGTTCAGCGAGAATTTCTGTCGGCGCCATCAGAGCCACTTGATAACCCGCTTCCAACCCTTGTAACGCGGCAAGCGCTGCGACTACTGTTTTACCTGCACCCACATCTCCTTGCACGAGGCGCAACATGGGTGCGTCTTGCTGAAGATCCCAAGCGATTTCTGCGCCGACGCGTTGCTGTGCGCCGGTCGGGGTAAAGCCTAAGTTTTGTAGAAACAGCTGCGGTAGTTTTTTTGCCGCGGGTAGTTGCGGTGCACGTTGCTGGCGCAAACTTTCACGGACGCGTTGCAAAGACAGCTGGTGCGTGAGCATTTCTTCAAAGGCTAAACGCTGCTGCGCCCAGTGCACACCTTCGGCTAATTCTTCTAAATCGGCATCCGGTGGTGGCTGATGTAAATAACGAATCGCTTGCTCGAGCGAACCCAATTGGTACTCTTTGCTCATCTCGGCTGGTAACCAGTCGGGCAAACTGCGCGGGTTAAGAAAGCTCAACGCCTGCAGGCAAAGGTCGCGTAAACGGAGCTGGGTTAAGCCTTCCGTGGTTGGATAAATGGCGGTAAGCGTGCTGTGCAGCGACTGCTCTTCATCGGGGTTATGCACGCGATATTCAGGATGGTAAATTTCCAACCCCGTTGCCCCTGGGCGCACTTCGCCATAACAACGGACTTGTGCGCCTTTTTCTAGCGCATTTTTTTGCGCCATGCTGAAATGGAAAAAACGCAAAGTCAGGCCGCCACTGCCATCTTGGATGCGCACCAATAAACTGCGGCGTTTACCCATGACAATATTAGCCGCGATCACCACCCCTGCCACCACTGCATCTTGCCCTGGCCGGAGCGCGCCGATTGGGGTGATTCGTGTGCGGTCTTGGTAACGTGACGGCAGATGAAACAGCACATCCTGCAGATTTTCTAAGCCGACCTTAGCCAGTTTTTCAGCGACAGCAGGGCCTACGCCTTTAAGTACGGTGACCGGAGTGTGGACCAGCAAATCTGTCATGACTAAGGCTCGCGGTAAGCTTGTGCGGCATCACACTGGCGAATGGCATCCATCAACACATCAATGGCTTTCGGGCGTGGAAAAGTTGCACGCCAAGCAATGGCGACCGTACGGGTCGGGATTGGCGCTGTAAACGGTCGTACGGCAATCACCCCTTCGGCATAACGATGATTATCTACCGCAGACAATGGCAATACTGAGACGCCTAGCCCAGAGGCGACCATATGGCGAATGGTTTCTAATGAGCTGGCTTCGACCGTGGTATAGCGGTTTTCTGGATTACCTTGTATTGCGGTTGGGCAAGCTTCTAAGACCTGATCGCGGAAACAATGGCCTTCACCTAATAGCAGTAAGCTTTTGTCATTGAGCATCGCGCTGTCGATACTGTCCTTGGCGGTCCAAGGGTGTTCTGCCGGTAACAGTACACAAAAAGGCTCTTTATAAGCCGCTTTGGTCAGTACATCGGCGTCTTGGTAAGGAAGAGCGATAATAATCACATCCAACTCACCTTTACGCAGTTTTTCGCGCAAGACATGAGTGAAGTTTTCTTCAATATAGAGTGGCATTTCCGGGGCGCTACGATGCAAGAATGGAATCATTTGCGGGAATAAATACGGGCCAACAGTATAAATAGCGCCGACGCGCAAAGGTGCGGCCAATTGGTTTTTACCGGCTTGAGCCAGCTCGCGAATGGTTTGTGCTTGTTCTAGGACGCGTTGTGCTTGCGCAACAATGGCTTCACCGACAGGCGTAACACGCACGGCGCTTTTGCTGCGCTCAAAAATCAGCACGCCTAAGTCTTCTTCAAGCTTTTTTACCCCGACTGATAAAGTCGGTTGGCTGATATGGCACATTTCCGCAGCGCGGCCAAAATGTTGAGCTTGAGCTAAAGCAACAATATAACGCAGTTCGGTGAGAGTCATAGCCAATTCCCATTAGGATTGCCATTAGCATAGCTGTTACATTAAATTGTGACCAATAAATCTTATTGTGGTTAGGCCAGCAGGGGAGTCAATCAGAATGCACAGACAGTTGCGAGTCGTGGTGGTGGGCTGTGGTGATATCGGCAGTCGTGTGGCTTTATTGTTGAATCAGCAAGGCTGGCACGTGCATGGTTTACGACGTAACCCGCAGCGCTTGCCAGCAGATATCTTACCGATTGCAGCAGATCTCACGCAGCCTGAGTGTCCGAGTGCTTGGCCAGAAGGACCGCTTGATTATGTCGTGTATGCAATGGCTGCGCAGAGCATGACAGAGGCCAATTATCAGCAAGCTTATGTGCAAGGCCAGCAGCATCTGTACAGCTGGCTAGAGCAACATCAGCAACAACCCAAACGCGTGATCTTTGTCTCCAGTACCAGCGTTTATGGACAAGATGATGACAGTTGGGTCGATGAAGAATCAGTCGTCGAACCCAAGCGCTGGTCTGGTCAGATTATGCTTGCTGCAGAGCAGTGCGCGCTGAATAGTGGTCATCCCGCTACCGTAGTGCGCTTAACCGGTATTTATGGTCCAGGACGCGATATGTTGATCAGGCGTGTACGCGAGGGCTATCACACTGCGGATTTGCACAATTTTACCAACCGTATTCATGCGGATGATGCGGCCGGGTTAATTGCCACTGTTTTACAAGCGGATGCACAGGGCAAAGCAGTCGAGTCGGTGTATTTGGGTGTAGATAATGAGCCGGTCGAACAGGCTGAAGTGGTGGCGTGGTTGCAGCAGCAACTAAAGGTTAGCAGTGTGGCAGATTTGCTATTAACGCGCCGCGCAGGCAGTAAGCGTTGCAGTAATGCCCGTGCGCGAGCCTTGGGTTGGCAGCCACAGTACAGCAGTTTTTGTGAAGGCTATGCGGCGCAGTTAGCTGCTCTTTAACAGTTGATTCTGCACCGCGTTAGGGCATTTAGCCTAAGTACAATACCGCATCCATTTCCACGCAGGAATTGCGTGGCAGCGAGGCCACGCCAACCGCCGCGCGTGCTGGGTAAGGTGCGCTAAAGTAGCGGCCCATCACTTCATTAAGGATGCCGAAATTATCCAGATCGGTTAAGAAAATATTCAGCTTAACGATATCAGACAGTGAGCCACCAGCCGCTTCAGCAACGGCTTTTAGGTTTTCAAAGACTTGTACGGTTTGCTGTTCAAAACCTTCAACCATTTCCATGGTGGTCGGATTCAATGGGATTTGACCTGACAGATACACAGTATTTTCGACGCGCACGGCTTGTGAATAAGTGCCAATGGCGGCTGGCGCATTTTCAGTGCTGATAATGGTTTTGCTCATAATCTACTCCGTTGTTTAGAAAACCCGCACGCCAGACCGATACAACAAGCCCACAGGCGCACGGTATAAAAGCAGTTAAGCACGCATGCGGGTAATACGAGAGACACCAGCAAGACCGCGTAACTTACGAATGATACGTGCCAAGTGCACACGGTCGCGTACGCTAATACCCAATTGAATCACGCTAATACGGCCGTCACGTTCATCAACACTGATTTTTTCAATATTGGCATCGGCTTCACTGATGGTACCGGCCAGCAGAGCGATTAAGCCGCGTTGATGGGCCAGCTCAATGCGTAACTCAACGTTGAACTCGCTATCAATGTCTTTGGCCCACGTCAGTGGTACGCATTTCTCAGGATTATTGCGGAATTCACTGATGTTTTTACAGCTGTCGCGGTGCACGACCATGCCTTTACCGGCAGAGAGGTGACCGACAATCAGGTCGCCTGGGATCGGTGTGCAGCAGCGCGCATAATTGAGGACTAAGCCTTCAGTACCACGAATGACCAGCGGGCCGTCAGCAGCTAATGGGTTCGCATCTGACTCTTCGGTGGATAATAAGCGCCTTGCTACCACGTGAGCAGTGCGGTTACCTAGACCAATGTCCTCGAGAAGATCATCACGCTCATCCTGATTGTTTTCCTTGAGTAGTGTCTGCAAGCGCGCTTCAGAAATATCCTCAAAGCGTGCACCGACATTGTCCAAGGCTTTGCTGAGTAAGCGTGTGCCTAGGCTCACCGACTCTTCGCGGCGTTGTTGTTTTAGTGCATGACGAATATGGGTACGTGCTTTGCCGGTGACAACAAAATTAAGCCAGTTTGGATTGGGTTGAGTATTGGGTGCCGTAATGACTTCAACCGTGGCACCACTTTCTAACGCTTGTGATAACGGCGCGAGGCGACGATTGACACGGCAGGCAATGCAGGTGTTACCCACATCAGTATGCACAGCGTAAGCAAAGTCAACCGGTGTTGAGCCTTTTGGCAATTCCAAGATGCGACCTTTGGGGGTAAACACATAGACTTCATCAGGGAATAAATCAATTTTAACGTTTTCAATAAACTCTAAAGAGTTGCCTGCGCTTTGCTGCAACTCCAATAAGCCCTTGACCCACTGGCGCGCACGCGCATGGTTATTACGTTGACCGTCTTCTTTGGTTTTGTATAACCAATGGGCAGCAATACCGTTGTTAGCCAGTTCTTCCATTTCACGGGTGCGGATTTGAATTTCAATCGGTACGCCGTGCATGCCAAATAAAGTGGTGTGCAGCGATTGGTATCCATTGGCTTTAGGAATGGCGATGTAGTCTTTAAAGCGCCCAGGGAAGGGCTTGTATAAATTATGCACGGCACCGAGGACGCGATAGCAGGTGTCTACTTTGTCGACAACAATCCTAAATGCGTAAACATCCATAATTTCGTTAAAGGCTTTACGCTTACCACGCATTTTTTGATAAATGCTATACAGATGCTTTTCACGGCCACTGACTTCGCCAGGTAAGCCTTCACGCTCTAAGCATTGAGTAATGGATTCTTGAATTTTATTAACGATTTCTTTGCGATTGCCGCGTGAGCTTTTAACGGCTGATTGAATACGTGCGGCGCGCATGGGGTACATGGCTTTAAAACCGAGGTCTTCAAATTCAGCATAGATACGGTTCATTCCCAAGCGGTTGGCGATGGGTGCGTAAATTTCTAAGGTTTCTTTAGCAATGCGACGACGTTTTTCAGGATTCAATGCGCCAAGGGTGCGCATGTTGTGTAAACGGTCAGCCAGCTTGACTAGAATGACACGAATATCGCGCGCCATGGCCATCGCCATTTTACGGAAATTTTCTGCTTGTGCTTCGGCTTTAGTGCCGAATTTCATCTGTGTTAGCTTAGTGACGCCATCGACCAGTTCGGCTACGCTTTCGCCAAACTGAGCGACAATAGCTTCTTTGGGAATGCCCGTGTCTTCAATCACATCATGCAGCATGGCAGCCATCAAACTCTGATGGTCCATGTGCATATCTGCCAAAATAGTCGCAACGGCCAGCGGGTGAGTCACATAGTGCTCACCACTGCTGCGCAATTGACCGTCATGCGCTTGCTCCGCGTAATAGTATGCGCGGCGTACAGCATTGACTTGGTCTTTGCCTAAATAAGTAGATAGCTGCCCAGATAGGCGATCTAAAGCAGGCATAGCTCACCCCCTGATAGCGATACATCCTTATTCATACAGTCAGCGACCTGCGCTCGCATAAGCGAGTTTAGTTAGCGTTATCGTCAAAGGCTGCAAATAAAGGCTCTTCAGCTGTCATCGCTTCTTCTGCAGCAATCACTGCATCAGTGATGAGACCTGCGGCAATTTCACGCAGCGCTAAAACAGTTGGTTTATCATTTTCAACAGGCACTTTAGGCTCTTTTCCGCCGGTTGCTAATTGGCGTGAACGCTTAGTGGCCAACATCACTAAAGCAAAACGGTTTTCAACGTTTTCTAGGCAATCTTCAACAGTAACGCGAGCCATAGTATTCCTCACAGAAAAAAACAGCGCCAAAAAGGGCGCATAAACACAGACAGTTTAAGAAATAATGCGTAACAAAGAAAGTAACTTACCGACTCGTCACGCAGATAGAGCTATCGTAGCAGGTCGCACAGCAGTTGTGTGTGCCGTTTTTGCTGACTACTCAGCTGTAATTGATTGCAACGGAAAATTGCTTTTAAATCTTCGAGAGCGGTTGAGAAGTGATCATTGATAACAATGTAGTCATATTCCACATAATGACTCATCTCGGCAATTGCTTGTTGCATGCGTAAATCAATGACATCGGCAGCATCTTGGCCGCGATTATTTAAGCGTTGACGTAGATCTTTGTGCGTCGGCGGCAAAATAAAAATAGATTTTGCTTCAGGCATCAATCGGCGCACTTGCTGTGCACCCTGCCAGTCAATTTCTAGAATTAAATCATAACCTTTAGCTAGGGTTTCTTTGACCCACGAATGCGAGGTGCCATATAGATTGCCAAAAACTTCTGCATGTTCTAGAAAATCACCTTGCTCAAGTAAGGCAATAAACTCTTCACGCGGAGTGAAATGGTAATTGACGCCATCAATCTCGCCAGGACGCATCGCACGCGTGGTATGTGATACTGAGACACGGACTTGCGCCATGCTATCGATCAGTGCTTTAACTAAGCTTGTTTTCCCCGCGCCCGATGGCGCAGAGACGATATAAAGCGTCCCGGTAGTGGTCATGCAGTACCTATAAAAAAATCAAAACGCTGCGGACAAGAAAAAGTGTGAGCTATGCTGCTTTTTGACCTCGAAAGGTCGGCTAAGCACTTTTTATAGGGCGATGCGTTATAAATGAATATGCCTATTCTAACAGCAAATGCTGGCATGCTTCATCTGTAATTGTTCTTGGAACTGAGTCTGTGCTCAGTCACATGCAGAAGCAATCAAGTTGACCATACGATCTGCCGCACCAATATGGGCCAGTAGGTGAATGGTTTTATCAGGCCACTTAGCCTGTGCTGCGGCTATTTCGCGGGGTAGATCGCTGACCACATGACTGCCTGAGGCTAAAAAGTAGGGCAGCACGCTGACTTCATTGACACCACGCTTAAAACAATCATCTAAAGCTGTGGCTATGGAGGGTAACGCCAATTCTAAAAAAGCGACTTGCACCTGTTCGGCAGACCATTGCAAATGCTGAGCCACTTGCGCCGCCAGTACTCTCACTTCATCGTTGGAGGCTGCACGGCGACTACCGTGCGCGACAATCAATAACTGTTTCATGCTGGGGTTTCCTGTATGGGCAGGTGCTGATAAGAGCCTGTAATTATAGCTTTGGCTGGCTGCTGAAACGTGCGGATTGAGCAATAAAATTAAATTATTGGTATAGCGTACAGGTTGTTTAACAATATTTCGCAGAATTTCCCCACCTCTTAGCGGGCGGGATCAATGCGCTGCTTTGGGCTTGCTCTTGTGTTGAGTCGTGTTCACTCGTGGTAATGTTTTATGCAGTCTTAAATGCTAAGAGTTAGCCTATTCCAATGAATCTTGATACAAATGCTCATTCAGTCTTTTCACTCAATTAATAAATAACAACAAGGTCAATCCACAATGAGTGCTTATTACCAATTCATCAACAAAACCACAGACGCAGCAGGCGTCGTCACCGCGACCTATCGCTCTACGATGCATGCGCAAGGTGCGTGGAACGAACATGAACAACATATGGCTCCGGCCAGCGGGATTATCGCCGCAGAGTTAGAAGACTTTCAGCCCCGTGACGATGTACGTATCGGCCGCATCAGTTATGATATTTTCGGCTTAATTGCGGCGGGTGAGTTTTCCATTAGCACGCGCGTGATACGTCCGGGTAAAACCATCGAGTTGCTTGAGTCGCAGATGCAAGCCAATGGCAAAACCTGCATTGTTGCCAGAGCTTGGCGCATGTGCACCCAAGACAGCTCTGAGATCGCCGCACTCGAAGATCAGGTCGTGTATCACCCAGAGACGCTGCCAAACTGGGAGGGTATGCTGCGTTGGCCTGGTGGTTATATTAAAAGCCTTGAGGCCAAAGCCAATGAAAAGCACCGTGCCGGTAAAGGTATCGTTTGGCTTAATAACGCCAAAGACATGGTCGAAAACCAACCCACCAGTGATTTTGTGCACTTAATCGGCATGGTGGATACCGCGAACGGCGTAGCGCCTCGTCAAGATGATGCGTTTACTTGGGGGTTTCCGAATTTAGATCTGCAAATTCACTTGTATCGCTACCCTGTAGGCAGATGGCTCGGCTTAGAAACCGTGCAACAATACGGTAGCGACGGCATCGGCTTGACCAGTTCGATCTTGCATGATGCGCAGGGTCCATTTGGGCGCAGTGAACAGATTTTGACGCTGAGAAAAATGGGCTAAGCCTCTAGTGCTGAAGCGCTGTTAAGCTCTAGCTGGCGATCCTGGCGCCGCCGCTGTGCCTCGCCTCTTGACTGATAGCCTGCTGACAGACGGAGTAGTGCGGTGCTGTCGAACACATGTTTACTGGACTGAGCTTTATTGATCCGCCTCATCGGTGCGCTTGAGGCGGTAAGCTAAAGCCGCACGGGTTAAGCCCAATGCGCGGGCAGCGCTTGAAACTTTTCCAGCAGCATTTTCCATAGCCTTTTCAATCAGTGCTTCTTCAAGTTCTGGCAGGCTAATGTGATGCTGCAACACTTGTTCCGCGAGTTCTGTTTTCAGCGAGCCTTTACTGTCGATGCTTTCGATCAAGCCTGACTGCTGATTGAGCGTATGAGTTTCGCTGGCTGTACTGCTATCCAATGATCGGCTGGCATTAAATAAGCTCTGTTCGGTAATTGAGTGATTCTCATCAGTGAGGATGATGCCGCGTTGGACGGCGTTTTCCAGCTCGCGAATATTGCCCGGCCAATCATGGCTGTGCAATGCTTGCATGGCAAAATCAGTAAAACCAGAGGTGGTTTTCTTATAGTGTTTTTCATAACGTTTACGAAAGTGTTCAGCGAGCAAGACAATATCATTTTTGCGCTGGCGCAAAGGTGGAATAACCACGGTATAGGCATTTATGCGATAAAAAAGGTCTTGACGAAAACGGCCACTTTTAACCGCTTCTGCTAAATCTTCGTTGGTGGCGGCCACGACTCTGACATCAATGGAACGGGTTTGGCTATCACCGACGCGCTCGATTTCGCCTTCTTGTAGCGTGCGCAACAATGCCGCTTGTGCTCGGGGGCTCAACTCAATAATTTCATCGA
Source organism: Denitrificimonas caeni (assembly GCF_905120345.1). Classification (GTDB taxonomy): domain Bacteria; phylum Pseudomonadota; class Gammaproteobacteria; order Pseudomonadales; family Pseudomonadaceae; genus Denitrificimonas; species Denitrificimonas caeni_A. The sequence goes on from NZ_CAJHOA010000008.1 coordinate 92,629, forward strand.
GAAAAATAGTGCCACTGTTAGCTCGCTCAAAACGCCCCTGGCGAGACTGAGTGGCACCGGTATACGCGCCTTTTTCGACACCAAAGAGTTCTGACTCAATTAACTCTGGGGGAATTGCCGCACAGTTTACCGCCACAAAGGGCTTGTCATGCCTTTTACTCATACTGTGCACTCGCCGTGCCAGTACTTCCTTGCCGGTGCCTGTTTCACCCAGCAATAACATGGTGACTTCAGAGTTGGCGCCGCGATCAATCATTTTTAAGGCACTGGTAAATGGTGGTGCTTCACCCAGTGCTGGGTGCATATTATCGGTGTTGGATGATAGCGAAAGCTCGAGGTCTGCAATACGTGATTGCAGCTTATACAACTCATCAATTAAGGGCGCTTCTCTAAATAAGTAGCTGAATTCTTCGTGGTCTGGCCATTCTGTAGCAACTTTTCCGACGATACGACAGCGGTGATCACCTTGGCCGCAGCATTCAACTTCGCGGTATTGAATATCCATGCCGGCAAAATGACTGGTATAGGCACAGGCGTAACCCAGTAAAATCCAGCAAACCGGCTCATTGAGTTGGCCAAAGGCACTGCGGCAGATCTCAACTTCAAAAGAGTCAATCCATTCAAACTCGGCATAAAAATGCTGTTTTTCGGGATCGTATTCCAGTGCTAAAGGAATCGCTTTAACCATCCCGCGTAAACTATGCAAGAGCGGGCCGATCAGGAAGGCTTGTTCTATATTGGAATCCTGCCCTAAGTTGCGTGCTAGTTCTGCATCTTTTGCGCCTGAGAAATAACCTAGGCGCATGAAAAATCCCTTCCCGCGTTCCTGCCCTAAGGTGGTGAGAATTTCCTTTCTAAAGCTGGAGAGCGCGCCGAGCCCCATGAGTACTGAGCGTTGCTCTGCGAGCCAAATCTTACCTTCTTCTGGGTGGAATTTAAGTTGCTTGAGCAACAGAGCCAACTCGGGCATTTGTAAATTAAGTTTAGTCACTGCGTCTCCGTGTTCATAGTGGTGCGTGGCCGGTGCGTATGTTCCTCGTGAAACTTAAACTTTGCTGGACGAACCCTGCAAGCGGATCGCCGCGGCCACTGTCCATTTGCTTGGAGCATGTTGCTAAGATGAGTACATTTGCCTATACCGCAACCGCGGAATAAAGCCTGAGCTTAACAACAAAACACATTTAGTGTAACCATGCGTTCTTAGCCATTAGTCTTTCAGAAAATCCAGCATAAAATTCTGCATCAAATGATCAATTAGTCTTTTTCGATTGCTCAAATCATCAATTCCTCAGTTTGATTGAACTGCCCTACGCTGTGCTTGTGGCTTTTCTAAATCTCTTTTTATCTAAATAATATATTGAAAATCAACGGCTTACATATATTTATAGTTTTCTGGCATGCATGTTGCAAATGTTCTTGGTGAGTGTTTAGAAAAATAAAAATTAGAGGACTTCGGAATGCCACATTCACCGAGCGAACCCGAGCAACAGCCAAGAGCTAAAAACAGCTTTAGAGATTTGACCAAATACATCCGGGTCCGCAGTAAGCCGGATGCCCGTTTTGTCGAGTTTGACTTTGCAATAGGAGAGCCCTCTCTGTTTGTAGAGTTAATCATGCCACCCGCCGTCTTTGAAGACTTTTGCACTAATAATAACGTGATCCATATGAGTGCTGAGCAGATGGCGAATGTCGATCTAGAACTGGAAAAATGGCGATATGGCGAAGACACCCTGATGTCTCGCAACCGTGATCGTGATAGACCCACTGAATAATAATAAAACTACTGAAGAGGTATAAGCTGATGGCACTTGAAATAAAAACAGCAACTTTGCAGCCTATCCGTAATACTTTTGCCAATATTGAGCGACGTTTTGGTGATAAACCCGCCTCTCGATATCAAGAAGCAACCTATGATTTGCAGGCAGAAACGAACTACCATTACCGCCCACTGTGGCAGCCACAGCATGAGCTGAATGATAAAAGCCGCACACAAATTGTCATGGCAGACTGGTATGACCTGAAAGATCCGCGCCAGTTTTACTATGGCACTTATGTGCAGCAGCGCGCTCGCCATCAAGAAGCCGCTGAAACCAACTATAGTTTTTTTGAAAAACGTGGTTTGGCTGAGCATTTGCCTGAAGCTGTCAGGGCGCATTTGATCAGCTACCTTATCCCTCTGCGTCATGTCGAACACACCGCCAACCTGAATAATATGTATGGCTGCTCTTTTAGCTATGGTGCGGCGATTAGCCAAGCTCTGTTGTACAACGGCATCGACCGCCTCGGTAATGCTCAGTACTTATCTAAAATCGGTTTGATTTTAGATGGTAATACCGGTGACTCCCTCGCTGCAGCCAAACAAGAGTGGATGCAAAATCCTGCTTGGCAAGCCATGCGTGCCTTGTGTGAACAGATGACCACAGTCGAGGACTGGTTTGAGGTGTTTGTTGCGCAAGATCTGGTGGTTGACACCCTAGTCTTTAATCTTTTCTACGAGCAACTTGATCAAAAACTTGCCTCGATGGGCGGTCGCGATGTCGCGCTGCTCACTGAGTTTATGCAAGTGTGGACCAAAGACAGTAGCCGCTGGTTAGACAGTGTTCTGAAAACAGTGGCCAGTGAATCAGAAGACAATCGAGTGCTGCTGGCTGGTTGGGTTAAACATTGGCGCGAAAAAACGCTGCACGCTTTACATCCCCTAGTCACAGCAATGCTGGATGACAGTGAAGCGTTATCCATAGCCGATGGGCTGCTCGAAGAACGCCTGAAGAAAATAGGCATTATCCAATAAGGAGTCACCATGTCTAAGGTTTATTTAGCGCTGCAGGATAACGACGATTCTCGCTATATCGTTGACGCCATTGTGGATGACAATCCTGAAGCTACAGTTATTCATCAGCCAGCGATGATTCGAATTGAAAGTGAAAGCGGTTTGGTGGTGCGCCGTACGACGGTGGAAGAAAAAATAGGGCGTGATTGGGATGTACAAGAATTGCATCTAAGCCTTATCACTATCGGCGGCAATGTTGATGAAGATGAAGATCAATTTAGCCTGAGCTGGAATTTTTAGTAAAACACAATAATAAGAGGGTAAACACTATGGTTGCCAAAAAACTGAATCTTAAAGATAAGTATAGTTTATTAACCCGTGATCTTGACTGGGATTACGATTATGCCGATCGCAAAGAAGCATTCCCCTATGAAGATTTTGAAGGCATAAAAATTACTGACTGGTCCAAATGGGAAGATCCTTTCCGTTTAACCATGGACTCGTACTGGAAGTATCAGGCTGAAAAAGAGAAAAAGCTCTACGCTATTTTTGATGCGTTTGCACAAAATAATGGCCATTTAAACGTTACTGATGCGCGCTATGTAAACGCTTTAAAGATTTTTTTGACTGGTGTTTCACCATTAGAGTACCAAGCCTATCAAGGCTATGCGCATGTGGGCCGCCAGTTTAGTGGTGCCGGCGCACGGATTGCTTGCCAGCTGCAGTCGATTGATGAACTGCGTCACGTGCAAACTCAGATTCATGCGATGAGCCACTACAATAAGTTTTTTGATGGCCTGCAAGACTGGACACATATGCATGACCGTGTCTGGTACTTGTCGGTGACTAAATCCTTCTTTGATGATGCCCGTTCAGCTGGACCTTTTGAGTTCTTAATTGCCATTAGCTTTAGCTTTGAATATGTTCTCACCAACCTGTTGTTTGTGCCCTTTATGTCAGGCGCGGCGCACAACGGTGATATGGCCACCTGCACCTTTGGTTTCTCCGCGCAGTCGGATGAAGCACGCCACATGACCTTGGGTCTAGAAATCATCAAGTTCCTGCTTGAACAGCATGAAGACAACGTGCCGATTGTGCAGAAGTGGATTGATAAATGGTTCTGGCGCGGTACCCGTTTGTTATCCATCGTCGCGATGATGATGGACTACATGCTGCCCAACAAAGTGATGTCCTGGAAAGAAGCGTGGGAAGTCTACTTCGAAGATGCTGGTGGTGCGCTGTTTAAAGACTTAGCCCGCTACGGTATTCGTATGCCTAAATTTGTTGAGACTACTGCCAAAGAAAAAGAGCATATCTCTCACCAAACCTGGTGGATTTTCTATAACTACGGTCATGCTGCAGCATTCCACACCTGGATTCCCAGTGAAGAAGAGTTGGATTGGCTCAGTGAAAAATACCCTGACACCTTCGATAAATACTACCGTCCACGTTGGGAGCTGGCCAGAGAAATGGAAGAGCGCGGTGAGCGTTTCTACACTCAGGAATTGCCACAGCTGTGCACCACGTGCCAGATCCCCATGGCCTTTACGGAAATGGATGATCCAACCATGATTTCCTACCGGGCGAGCGATTATGAGGGTGAGAAGTACCACTTCTGCTCTGATGGTTGTAAGCACATCTTTGATCAAGAACCAGAGAAATTCAGCCAGTCATGGCTGCCAGTTAACCAGATTTATCAAGGTAACTGTGGTGGTCCGGGCGTTGAAGATGTGTTGCGCGATTACTACAAGATCAATTTAGGCCATGACAATATGGACTTTAATGGGTCGCCGGACGAGCAGCGCTGGAACGCGTGGAAAGGCACAGAAAAAGATGCCAAGAATAAAGACGCCAAGGATAAAGACAAAGACGTTGCTTAATAACCGATTACAACTCGAACAATAATAAATAAAGCTGCTCAGCCAAAGTTGACTGAGCAGCTCCTAGAACAGGAAATAAAGACTATGCCAGTAGTAGCTATAACACCTGACTATAAGTTTCCAGCCAGAGACCGCGTGGAAAACTATGACGGCAATCAACTCGTGTATGTGGGTTGGGATCATCATCTGATGTTTTGTGCGGCGTTCACATACTTGATCGCACCGACCGCGACCTTTGCTGAATTACGCGACGGCATGTTGCCTAAAGGTTTTTCGCTGCACCCTGAGTACAGCAAAATCAATTGGGATAGCGCAACGTGGTTGCTTGACGGTGAGCCCTTCACGCCACAGCTCGATAAAAGCCTGCAAGAGCAAGGCATTGGTCACAAGTCATTACTCAGGTTTCAGACACCAGAACTAAAGGGTTATCAGAACGCGGGCGTTTGAGGAGAAAGCTATGTCTTATCAGGTTACGGTTGAACCAACAGGCGATGTGTTTGAGGTTGAAGAGGGGCAAACCCTGCTCGATGCAGCGCTTAGGCAAGGTATATGGCTGCCTTTTGCTTGTGGGCATGGCACCTGCGGCACTTGCAAAGTACAGGTGCTAGAGGGCGATGCTGACGTCGGCGCTGCTTCCCCTTTTGCTCTGATGGATATGGAGCGTGACGAAGGAGTAGTTCTGGCGTGCTGCGCCTTACCTGAATCCGATTTGGTTATTGAAGCAGATGTCGATGTTGATCCGGACTTTTCTGGTTATCCGATTGAAGACTACCAAGCAACGGTGGTGGCCATGGAGGATCTTTCGCCAACCATTAAAGGTGTGCGACTGCAATTGGATCGGCCGATGCAATTTCAGGAAGGTCAGTACGTCAACCTTAACCTGCCAGGCGTAGAAGGAACACGTGCTTTTTCAATCGCCAACTCGTGTGCTGATGCCGGCTATATCGATTTACATGTGCGCTTGGTGCCAGGCGGCAAGGGTACCAGCTGGATCCACCAATCAATGCACACGGGCGATGAACTTAAAATTTCAGGCCCTTATGGACAGTTTTTTGTCCGTAAATCAGATGACAAGGACGTTATCTTTATTGTCGGTGGGTCAGGGCTGTCCAGCGCTTTGTCGATGATTCAGGGCATGCTAGAAACGGGTGATACTCGACAGATTTTCCTCTTTCAAGGCGCAAGAAACCTCGTTGAACTTTATAAACGAGAAGTGTTAACAGCACTGGCCGAGCAATACAGTAATTTTCATTACATACCGGCTCTGAGTGAAGTGTCAGAAGCGGAGCAATGGAATGGTTTTTGCGGTTTTGTGCATGAAGCCGCTAACAGTCACTTTGATGGTCGTTTAGCGGGCCATAAGGCTTATCTATGTGGGCCGCCACCGATGATTGATGCCGCCATCACCATGTTGATGCAGGGGCGGGTGTTTGAAGCAGATATCCATATGGAGAAGTTTTTAACCGCTTCAGATGGAGCAAAAGCTGATTCAAGGTCGGCTTTATTTAAACGTATTTAGCTGGCTGGAAGATGACTTATGGCTATAGAAAACGTTTATCAAATATCGGTGATCAACCGTCAGCAAGTGTTCTGGTTACCTCAGGGTGAGCCTTTGTTGATGGGGATGGAAAAAGCCTGTCAGCACGCGATTAACGTGGGGTGTCGAGGCGGAGGCTGCGGGCTTTGCAAAATCAAAGTTTTGCAAGGTGACTATCAAACCAAACGAATGAGTCGCGCCCATATTAGCGAGGAAGAACAAGCTTTGGGTTTCGCCTTAGCCTGTCGGTTAACACCCTTGAGTGATCTGGTTATTGAATCAGACCATTTTAAGCTGCACACGCAGCAACCAAAAATAAGCTAGATAACAAAAACAATGAGGAATTTATCATGAGAAAAGGTGTAATGCGCCCCGGCCATGTACAGATCCGTGTTTTGGATATTGAAGAGGCCGTTAAACACTACGTTGACCTAATTGGCTTGATCGAAACAGATCGTGATGAGCAAGGTCGTGTCTATCTTAAAGGCTGGACGGAAGTCGACAAGTATTCAGTGGTCCTGCGCGAAGCCGATGAGCCTGGTATGGATTTTATGGGCTTTAAGTGTGTTGATGAAGCCACAATCGATTCGCTCGCGGAAGATGTCCGCAAGCTGGGGATTGAGGTCAAAGAAATACCTGCGGGCGATTTAAAAGACTGCGGTCGACGCATGCAGTTTGTTGCGCCAACCGGTCACACTTTTGAGCTGTATGCCACTAAAGAACAGACCGGCAAATGGGGCGTCAGTAACGTTAACCCTGAAGCATGGCCGCGTGATTTAAAAGGTATGAAGGCCACTCGTTTTGACCACTGCCTGCTCTATGGTGATGACCTCGAGGGTAACCTTGAACTGTTTGAAACCTTAGGCTTTGGCTTAGCTGAGCAAGTGCTCGACCCAGACAATAATCGAGTGGCGCTGTTCTTAACCGCTTCGATGAAAGCGCACGACGTGGCGTTTATTAAACACGCTGAAAAAGGCAAGTTTCACCATGCGTCTTTCTACCTCGACACTTGGGAGAATGTGCTACGTGCCGCGGATCTTATTTCGATGACCAATACTTCCTTGGACATTGGTCCAACGCGACATGGTTTAACCCACGGGCAAACCATTTACTTCTTTGACCCGTCCGGCAACCGTAACGAAGTGTTTTGTGGCGGTGACTACTACTATCCGGATCACGAGCCAACCACCTGGAAAGCTGAAGATTTAGGAAAAGCTATTTTCTACCATGACCGTCAACTGAATGAGCGTTTCTTGTCGGTTTTAACGTAAGTAACGTTTTGGCGTCAGCTTTAATGAGCTGACGCCATGCTGGCTTGCTGGGGAAATAAGCTCAATACGGGAAAATTTTATGAAAGAATTTAAGCACTTTATCAATGGTCAGTATGTTTCTTCCGCCAGTGGTAAAACCTTTGACAACCGTAGTCCGGTCGATAATAGCCTGATCGGTACAATACATGAGGCCGGTCGTGAGGAAGTTGACGCAGCAGTACAAGCCGCTAAAGCCGCGCTCAAAGGACCTTGGAGCAAGCTCACTCAAGTCGAGCGTACGCAATTACTCAATAAAGTCGCTGAGCGAATCAATGCACGTTTTGATGAGTTTTTAGAGGCAGAGTGCTTAGATACGGGTAAGCCTCGCTCTATGGCTGCACAGATTGATATTCCACGTGGTGCCGCTAACTTTAAAGCTTTTACGGAAACAGTGGCTAATTTGCCCACTGAAGGTTTCCGTATGGATACCCCCGATGGCAAAGGTGCGATGAACTTCGGCCATCGAACGCCCAAAGGTGTGATTGCCGTGATTGCCCCGTGGAACTTACCGCTACTACTGATGACTTGGAAAGTGGGACCTGCTTTAGCCTGTGGTAATACCGTGGTCGTTAAGCCTTCGGAAGAAACACCGATGACCACCACTTTACTGGGTGAAGTGATGAACGAATGTGGGGTTCCACCGGGCGTCTTTAACGTCGTACACGGCTTTGGTCCTGACTCTGCGGGTGAGTTTTTAACCACGCATCCGGATGTTAACGCCATTACTTTCACCGGCGAAACCCGCACTGGTGAAGCGATTATGAAAGCTGCTGCAGTCGGTTTACGTAACATCTCACTAGAATGTGGCGGTAAAAACCCAGCACTGGTGTTTGCTGATTGCGATCTAGAAAAAGCCGTTGAAGGCACCATGCGTTCAGCGTTTGTCAACTGTGGTCAGGTGTGTCTGGGTACAGAGCGAGTCTATGTTGAGCGTCCTATTTTTGCTCAATTTGTTGCGCGCATGAAAGAAGAAGTAGCCAAGCTTAAGCTGGGTCGACCTGAAGATAGCGAGGCAAACTTTGGTCCGTTGGTGAGTCTCGAGCACCGCGCAAAAGTGAAATACTACTATGACCTTGCCGTTGAGGAAGGCGCAACCGTAGAAATCGGTGGTGGCATTCCAGATATGGGTGAAGCGCTGAATGCTGGAGCTTGGATCGAGCCGACGATCTGGACCGGCTTAGCTGATGACGCGCGGGTGATCCGCGAAGAGATTTTTGGTCCTTGCTGTCATATCCGGCCTTTCGATGACGAAGAAGAAGTGATCGCCTTAGCCAATGATACTGATTATGGCCTTGCCGCCGCTATTTGGACTGAAAACACCTCGCGTGCGATTCGCGTTGCTGAGCACATGGAAGCCGGTATTGTTTGGGTTAACTCGTGGTTCTTGCGTGATCTGCGCACCTCGTTTGGCGGTGCTAAGCAGTCAGGTATTGGCCGTGAAGGTGGTATCCATGGTATGGAGTTTTATACCGAAATGAAAAACATCTGCATCAAACTATAGGTGAGAACGTAATGAATAAAGAACTTATTCAAAGCTGTGGCGATGAGCTGTATCAAGCAATGATAGAACGCCGAGTGATTCGACCCTTAACCGAACGCTATGCCAACATTACGATTGAAGATGCTTACCAGATTTCTTTGCGCATGCTTGAGCGCCGTCTTGCTGCTGGGGAACGAATCATCGGCAAAAAAATCGGCGTGACCTCGAAAGCGGTGCAGAACATGTTGAATGTGCATCAGCCTGACTTTGGTTATCTGACCGATAAAATGGCTTTTAGTCAGGGTGAAGAAATGCCGATCAGCCAGATGCTGATGCAGCCGCGTGCTGAAGGTGAGATTGCCTTTATTCTCAAAAAAGACTTACTGGGACCGGGCATCACAACGGCCGATGTCCTTGCCGCAACCGATTGCGTGATGCCGTGCTTTGAGGTGGTCGATTCACGCATTGACAACTGGCAAATAAAAATTGAAGACACCGTTGCTGATAATGCTTCCTGTGGCTTGTTTGTTCTCGGTGATAGGGCAGTGAGCCCTACTCAAGTTGATTTAGCTACCTGCGGCATGGTGGTGGAAAAGAATGGCTCAATTATTAGTACCGGAGCCGGTGCAGCAGCCTTAGGTAGCCCAGTGAACTGCGTGGTTTGGCTGGCCAACACATTGGGGCACTTTGGTATCCCTCTAAAAGCCGGCGAGGTCATTCTCTCTGGTTCTCTTGTTCCTCTAGAGCCGGTGCAAGCCGGTGATTTTATGAGCGTGAGTATTGGTGGTATTGGTAACGCTTCCGTGCGTTTTGTTTAAGTTACCCACCCAGTGGAAAATAATATGAATAAGAAACTTAAAGCAGTGATTATTGGTCCCGGTAATATCGGTACTGATCTACTGATGAAAATGCAGCGTTCCGAATGGATCGAGCCGGTATGGATGGTTGGTATTGATCAGACTTCTGAAGGTCTAAAGCGGGCTGCCGAGATGGGCATAAAAACCACCGCTGAAGGCGTTGATGGCATGTTAGCGCAGGTGATTGCAGACGATATCCGTATCGCTTTTGATGCCACTTCAGCCTATGTTCACGCCGAAAATAGTCGCAAACTTAATGAGTTGGGCGTGATTATGATTGACTTGACGCCTGCTGCGATCGGCCCTTTCTGTGTGCCACCAGTGAACTTGACTGAGCAAACTAAAAACTTGGCGATGAACGTCAATATGGTCACCTGTGGCGGCCAAGCCACCATCCCTATGGTGGCGGCCATTTCTCGAGTGCAGCCAGTCGCTTACGGTGAAATTGTTGCCACCGTATCGTCGCGCTCGGTGGGCCCAGGTACCCGCGTCAATATTGATGAATTTACCCGCACCACTGCCAGTGGCGTAGAACAAGTCGGTGGTGCGAAAAAAGGTAAAGCCATCATTATTATTAATCCGGCTGAGCCGCCGTTAATGATGCGCGACACTGTTCACTGCCTCACTGAGGACGAACCTGATCAAGCGGCTATTACTGAATCCATCCACGCAATGGTTAAAGAAGTGCAGCGTTATGTACCCGGTTACCAGTTAGTCAATGGACCGGTGTTTGATGGCAAGCGCGTCTCCTGTTTTATGCAGGTTGAGGGCCTAGGTGATTTCTTACCTAAGTATGCGGGCAACCTCGACATTATGACCGCGGCAGCGCTGCGTACCGCTGAAATGTTTGCGGAAGAAGCGGCCAACAACACCATCACTTTGCCAACACGCGGCTAGGGAGATATCAGATGAATCTGCAAGGTAAAAAAGTCACGTTGCACGACATGAGCCTGCGCGATGGTATGCACGCTAAGCGTCACCAAATCTCTATTGAAGAAATGGTCAACATTGCTAAAGGCTTAGACCAAGCCGGTATGCCAATGATTGAAGTCACCCATGGTGACGGACTCGGCGGTGCTTCGGTGAATTATGGCTTCCCAGCGCACAGCGATGAAGAGTATCTCAAAGCCGTTGTGCCACACATGAAACACAGCAAAGTGTCAGCTCTTTTACTGCCGGGTATCGGTACAGTCGAACATTTAAAAATGGCCAACGATTGTGGTGTCAGCAGTATTCGCGTGGCCACCCACTGTACCGAAGCCGATGTTAGTCAGCAGCATATCGGCTTGGCGTCGAAAATGGGTATGGACACTGTCGGCTTCTTAATGATGGCACACATGGCCACTCCAGAAAAAATCCTGGAACAAGCGCAGTTGATGGTCAGTTATGGCGCTAACTGTATTTATGCCACTGACTCCGCTGGCTATATGCTGCCGGATCATGTCACGGCGCGCATCGGATTATTGCGTAGCGAGCTACCTGCCAATGTCGAAGTGGGCTTTCATGGTCACCACAACCTTGGCATGGGCATTGCTAACTCGCTTGCCGCTATTGAAGCCGGTGCCAGCCGTATTGATGGTTCTGTAGCAGGTTTGGGTGCTGGCGCAGGCAACACACCTTTAGAAGTGTTGTGTGCGGTGTTGGATCGCATGGGTGTCGAGACGGGTATTGATCTATTCAAAATTATGGACGTTGCCGAAGACCTAGTGGTGCCAATGATGGACCACCCAGTGCGCGTTGATCGCAACTCACTCACCTTAGGTTATGCCGGGGTCTATTCCTCCTTCTTGCTGTTTGCTAAACGAGCTGAAGATAAGTACGGCATCTCGGCACGTGACCTACTGGTTGAACTCGGCCGCCGCGGTACGGTGGGCGGACAAGAAGACATGATTGAAGACCTGGCATTGACCATGGCAAAAGAAAAAGGGTTGATCTAATGGACAATAATTTAACTAAAGAACAAATTGATGAGTTAGCGACCTACTGCGAAGACGCTGAGCTTAAAGCCTATGAAATCACCAAGGTCACCGATAAATATCCAGAGATGACCTACCGTGATGCGTTTGATGTGCAGTGGGAAGTGCGTCGTCGTAAAGAAGCGCGCGGCCACAAAATTGTTGGGATGAAAATGGGCCTTACTTCTTGGGCGAAAATGGCGCAAATGGAAGTTGAGCACCCTTGCTATGGTTATTTGGCCGACTACTTCAGCGTACCTGAAGGTGGCGAAATTAAAATAGATGAGCTGATTCACCCGAAGGTTGAAGCAGAAATTGCTTTTGTCACTAAAACAGCTCTGAAAGGCCCAGGTATACATATCGGTGATGTATTAAGAGCCACCGACTTTATTATTCCTGCTGTTGAAGTGATTGATTCACGCTACAAAGATTTTAAGTTCGACTTAAAAAGTGTGATTGCTGATAACTCCAGCTCCTGCCGTTTTATCACCGGTGGACGCATGGCGCGCTTAGAGGATGTTGATCTTAAAAATCTTGGCGTGGTGATGGAAATTAACGGTGAAATCGTTGCCACTGGTGCCGGTGCCGCTGTGCTCGGTCATCCTGCTGCGTCAGTGGCCATGTTGGCCAATATGCTCGGTGAGCGCGGCGAAGAGATTCCAGCGGGTACTTTTATTATGACCGGTGGTATTACCGCGGCAGTCACGGTTAATAAAGGTGACTCCATCAACATACGTTATCAAGGTTTAGGCAGCATTACGGCTAAGTTTGTTTAATCCGTCTGCGACTCTGAACCTAAAAACAGGACAAGGATGTCCAGCAAGTACACACAAAAATAATAAAAGGTGGCCTATGAAAACTAAATTTAATCAGCTCGCGGCAGCTGTTGTGACCTCGTGTTTAGCAATCACTGCTTTTGCTTCTGACTCCCACTATGTGCCCGGCATTGAAGGGATCAAGGCCAGTGCTGTACCACCGCCTGGTGTGTATTACAGAGGTTATGCTGTGGATTACCGTGCGACTAAGTCAGATGGCTTACCGTCCGATAGTAAAGTGACTGTGAATGCGCTAGCGCATCGTTTGATTTGGGTGACAGAGCAAAAGGTACTGGGCGGTGATTTAACTTTCGAAGCTATTTTGCCCATGATTCGAACTGATATCAGCATCGCTGGTGGTGCGCTGAAAGATAAAGAATCAGGCTTTGGTGATGCCTTTTTAGGCAGTGTTATTGGTTGGCACGGCGAGCGCTGGGATGCAGTCGGCGGCATCGGTTACTGGACGACCAGTGGTAAAAGTGGCTCTTTAGCCAGCCCAGGAAAAGAGCACAAATCGGTGATGCTGACCTATGGCGGTAATTTTAAGCTGAGCCAAGCGCATGATATTTCTTTTAGCGTCTTGGGACGTTATGAAATGCCAACTAAAAGTAAGCTCGATGACGAAATGATCCTCGAGTGGGGCTTGAGCAAAAGCTATGGCGCGCTGGATGTTGGTTTGGTCGGTTACAACACTAAAGAAACCGGCGGTGGTAAAGGCGAACGTAATGCTGTCGGTGCTTCTGTGGGTAACTTCTGGCCGAGCTTGATGTTGGGTGCCGAGTTGGCCGCGTATCGTGAAGTGTCTGTTCGAGATAATTTTAAAGGCCGAGTCATCCGCGCGTCATTGACCAAGGTATTCTGAAAACAGCATAGGTTAAAGCCTTTGCGCCCGAAAGTTGGCGTCGGCCTGAGTGTAGAGGCTTTACCTGTAACATATATTTTTTAAATTAAAATATCGGAGATAATTATGCCAATTGCACAACTTTATATTCTAGAAGGTCGCAGTGATGAGGTTAAAGAAGAGTTAATCGCTGAGATCACTGAGGCTATAGTGAAAACGCTGAAAGCACCCAGAGAAGCGGTGCGTGTGATTATTACTGAAATGCCTAAGCAGCACTTCGGGATCGCTGGCAGTTCAGCTAAAAAGCTTGGCAGGTAAGTGGATTTTACCTACATAGGTTTGCATGCAGATAAGGTAGGAATAAATCATGAACCATGTCACCTCAGCCACTGAAGATATCGATAAAGTGGTTACCGTTGTTGTGTCTCGGCGAGTTAAGCCCGGCAGTGAAGCGGAGTTTGAGAAACTAAGTACAGCGATGTCGATGGCAGCAACTCAATTTCCAGGCCATCTGGGCAGCAATATGTTCCGTCCGGCGACAGCTGATGACCCTGAATACCGTATTGTCTTTAAGTTTCGCAGCCAAGAGGACCTTGAGCACTGGCAAAATTCTCCTGAGCGCTTAGCGCATCTAGAGAGTTTTGAAAAACTGCTGGTTGCTCCAGCGAAAACTGAAGTGCTCTCAGGGATGGTCACTTGGTTTACTTTACCGACACAAAATCCAGTGCAGCCACCCGCTAAATATAAAATGACCGTAGTCAGCTGGCTGGCCCTCTATCCCACAGTCTCTATCATTTTTTTAGTGTTTGGTGGGCTGCTTGAGCCGCTACCATTGTTGCTGCGTACGATGATGATTACCGGCGTTCTAATGCCATTAATGTCGTATGTGTTGATGCCACGCTTCACGCGCTGGTTTGCGTTTTGGCTGTATCCAAAACAGGAGCAGAGTCGCAGTTAAAATGTATTTTTAAGCAAGAAAGCATCATTAACGGCTAGGGGTGTCTCCTTTTACCCGAGCAGTTAATGATGCTGCTCCCGACCTGCAGCAGTTTTGTGCTAGTCGCGCGAGCATGATCGCAAGCGCAATATACATTCATCTTGCCGGCCAAGCGTGATATATGCCAGCTACTCTCAATTAAAGAAGCGCAGAAGATAAGCGCTAATTGTATTGGCATCAAACCGCGTGCTGATCTATAAAACAGAGCTGTACAGCTGTGTCGTTCTCCACTGAGTTGCGCCGGTTTTGGTTGCTGTCTGAGCAATGCGCTCTGATAAGTTTTCTGTTAGCCCTTTTAAACAAAGTCAATACGCTGGTATAACTGACCTTTACGTAAAGGACGTGAACGCAGTTCTATTGCATTTAAAACACATTCTTCTTGTAAGGCTTAGAAAAAATCTGCTGGAAATTGATCATGACGCAAAGACGTCAGGCGTGACGCTTTTCTGATAAAAAACATAAAAAAGGAAAACCCATGAATACTCTCGTACAAAAACCAACGGTTTTACAGAAAGTAAGTCAGTTCTTTGTCACCTTGGTACAACGTTATCTTCCGGATCCCTTTATTTTCGCTATTGTGCTGACCTTTGCTGTGTTTTTATTGGTGATGCCAAGTACCGGACAAAGTCCGATGCAAGTAGTGAATGCTTGGGCCGGAGGGTTTTGGGATTTACTCAGCTTCTCGATGCAGATGGCAATGGTGGTGCTGACTGGGCATGCCATGGCCAGTGCACCGGCGTTTAAACGTAAGTTAGCCATAATGGCAGGTATCGCAAAAACACCGGGTCAAGCTATTATTTTAGTCACCATGGTCAGTGCTTTAGCCTGCTGGGTGAACTGGGGTTTTGGTCTAGTGGTCGGGGCAATTTTTGCTCGTGAGATCGCCGCCCGTGTACGTGGTGTGGATTATCGTTTGCTAATCGCTTCTGCTTACAGTGGCTTTTTGTTTTGGCATGGCGGTTTGTCTGGCTCGATTCCTTTGACGATTGCTGGTGGTGCGGATCTTTCTAAGGTGACCAATGGCGCTGTGACTGCGGCTATTCCAACCTCGGAAACGCTTTTCTCGCCAATGAATCTGACGATTTTAGCGGTGATGTTTATTACTATTCCGCTCTTGAATCGCTTGATGCATCCGGCACCGCAAGACGTTATTAGCATTGATCCAAAACTGCTTGAAGAAGAAGTAGAGGTTGTTGTTGTCACTGGCGGTAAAATGACGCCCGCTGAACGCATGGAAAACAGTCGTGTTCTGTCGATGACGCTCGGTGCGATGGGCTTTGCTTACATCATTTATTACTTTATTAACAATGGCTTTGCACTGAACCTTAATATCGTCAACTTTATCTTCTTGTTCACTGCGATTGTGCTGCATGGCACGCCAAAAAGCTTACTGGGTGCGGTCTCGCAAGGTGCCCGTAACTGTTCCGGTATTTTGCTGCAGTTCCCGTTCTATGCAGGCATCATGGGGATGATGACCGCAGTGGGGCCTGATGGCGCATCCTTAGCTGGGGTAATTTCGCAAGCATTCGTCTCGATCTCCAACGAAACGACGTTCCCACTCTTCACTTTCTGGAGTGCCGGGATTGTTAACTTCTTTGTCCCTTCTGGCGGCGGTCAGTGGGCCGTACAAGCGCCAATTATGATGCCGGCTGGCGCAGCACTCGGCGTTGATGCGGCAAAAACCGCGATGGCGATTGCTTGGGGCGATGCTTGGACTAATATGATCCAGCCGTTTTGGGCGCTACCAGCGTTGGCCATTGCCGGTCTTAGCGCTAAAGATGTGATGGGTTATTGCTTAATGGCCTTGATTGGCTCTGGGGTGATTATTTCGCTGGGATTTTTGCTGTTCTAAAATCATTCGCGTGTTCTGTCGCGTGTTAAATAAAGCCATTGCCTGAGGATTCTTGGGCAGTGGTTTTTCTTTTTCTAGCCCATAAAATCATCAACTGGTGATGGCATATCGGGTGCCTACCGCCAGCTCATTTATAATCAACTAGATCTTGCCGCTGCCAACCCTGATATAGATTAGTAGATTGAGCTTGCGTTGAGGCTTTTCGGTGATGCTGATACTCGTCTTTCGAGTGCGCTGCCCGAGACTAAAAGACTGCGGACCGGTGGTAAACGTTCGAAGGACTAGCGGCAGCGGGGAACGGACAGAATCTTGGCGACTTCGTTATGGGCTTGATGACTGTGATCGGAGTACTAGCTTGCGACCTTCTGCCGCAGCTAAAAGACACATTGCTCTGCGTTACTATGCATTGCTTGTTTATTTCTATGGATGGATAACACCTTGTCTCATACGCAACTCGTTCGATATTGCAGTCGGCTTGGCCTGTTGGCCATGTTGTTGCTGCTGGTCGGACCGTTGTTGGGGCAGGGGTTAAGCTGGCGTAACGAGCAGGCCTGCAGCGATGAGCATACTAAGCCTTCAAATGTCAGTCATGAGATGGACTGGGCGAAGTGCGGCTATTGTAACCTGCTACTGAGTTCACCAGCCGTTCCCAGCAGTGTGCCACAAGCGCAACCCTGTCTAGCGCCGCCTATTCTGACAGCGCCGCCTGCGCCGCTGGTGATATGTCGTGACACCGTATTCATTGGCGCGCTGACCCGCGCTCCACCTATTTCCTAAGTGCTTTGGCAACCATCAGTCGCCATCTTTGTTGTTTGCCGCTTGATCGTCGTGCAGCCTTGCGTCTTGGCTACGCGTGCGGATCTTGCGGTGCTCATTACTTATGCCTAGAGAAATATTCTATGTCTCATATCCGTTTTGAATGTGCCATGAACCGTCCGCGTGCCGACTACCGCGCTTGTGCCACCTTACTGTTTTTGTTCAGCCCGCTAGCGCTTGCCGTTGAAGCGGTTAACTCTGACCAGCACGCTGGCCACACAATGTCACCGCCTGTTGTGACTGAGGCGCTACAGCTTGAACCCGGTGTGGTTAAGGCGGAGCAAGAGCCGCTCGGTGCTACTTCGGTTTCGCAGCAAACCCTACGTAATCTGAGCTCTGCGACTAGCGACACAGCTACGCTACTGCGTGGTGTGCCCGGTGTTAGCCTCAACGGTACCGGCGGTATTTCTAGTCTGCCAGTTATCCGTGGCTTAGCGGATGACCGCCTGCGCATTAAGGTCGATGGTATGGACTTGGTGTCTTCCTGTCCTAACCATATGAACCCAGCTTTATCCTACGTTGATCCGAATAACCTCGACACACTGCAGGTTTTTTCCGGCATCACCCCGGTCAGTGTTGGTGGCGATAGCATCGGTGGCACGATCATCGCTGAGAGTGCTAAGCCCGAGTTTGCAGAGCCGGGAGCGGCGAGCATTAACAAGGGTGAGATCGGTGCCTTCATGCGCAGCAACAACGATGCGCGAGGCGGTAACTTCTCTGCGACGCATGCCAACGATGTCTTTAATATTCGTTACGCTGGCAGCTACAGCAAGGCCAACAACTACATGGCGGGTGGCAAGTTCAAAAGCAGCCGTGCCACCGGTCGTTATGGTGAAACAGCTGCGCTGGATGAGGTGGCCTCCACCGCCTATGAAACAGCAAACCATGATCTGAGCATGGCACTCAAACTGGGTGAGGATCTGTTAGAACTCAAACTCGGCTATCAGAGCGTACCGCAGGAACTGTTCCCCAACCAGCGCATGGACATGACCGATAATACTCAGGAGCGTATTAATCTACGTTACCTCAGCCAGTTCGACTGGGGTGCTTTGGAGACACAGCTCTATCACGAAAAAGTTGAACACAAGATGAATTTTGGCCCAGACAAACGTTTCTGGTATGGCGGGGCGTCAGGCGCCGGCAGCGCTTGCAGCCCGCTAGGCCCGACCTGTGCCGCCGGTATGCCAATGGACAGCGAAGGCAAGACTTTTGGCGGCAATGTTAAGGCCAGCATTGATCTGAGCGAGCGTGAATTGCTCCGTATCGGTGGTGAATACCAGCGTTACCGCCTCAATGATTACTGGCCCGCATCAGGTGGTGGCATGTGGCCGAATACCTTTGAAAACATCAAAGACGGCGAGCGCGATCGTCTCGGTCTGTTCGGTGAGTGGGAAGTACAACTTAATCCGAGCTGGCTCACCCTCGTCGGCGTGCGTTATGAGCATGTCGCCAGCGATGCTGGACAAGTACATGGCTATGGCGGCGCGCAAGGCAACCAGATTCCCGAAGCTGCCGCTTTCAATGCCAGCAATCGTAGCCAGAGCGACAACAACTGGGATTTGACCGCTCTCGCGCATTACAGCCACGATACCAACCTTGATATCGAATTCGGCGTGGCGCGCAAGGTGCGTTCGCCTAACCTGTATGAGCGTTATAGCTGGTCGACTTGGGCCATGGCCGCGACGATGAATAACTTTGTCGGCGACGGCAATGGTTATGTCGGCGACGTCAATCTTAAGCCGGAAGCAGCGCACATCGCCTCGGTTACTTTTGATTGGCACAGCGCTGATCGCGAACATGAACTCAAAGTCACGCCGTTCTACACGCGGGTCAATGATTACATCGATGCGGTGAGTCTGCCGGGTAAAACGATCACCCCGAATCAGTTTAATGTGCTGCAGTATGCTAATCAGTCGGCGCGTATCTATGGTGTGGACATTGCTGGACGCATGCCACTGCTCAGCAATGAGCTGGGCCAGTGGGGCTTAAGTGGTGTAGTTAACTACAGCAACGGTAAGAACCGCGATAGCGGCGATGAGCTGTATAACAGCATGCCGCTCAATGCCACTCTGACCCTAACGCAGCAACTGAGTGGCTGGAATAACAGTCTAGAAATGCTCAGCGTGCAGTCGAAGAACCATGGTTCCGATGTACGCAATGAGATCCAGACGGCCGGCTACACACTATTCAACTTGCGCTTCAGCCACAGCTGGGACAAGGTGCGCTTGGACTTCGGGGTGGAGAATTTAGCTGACAAATTCTACTACCTACCTACCGGCGGTGCTTACACTGCCCAAGGCCGAACCATGTCGATGAATGGTATTGAGTGGGGCGTCGCTGTGCCGGGAATGGGCCGCTCCTTCTATACAGGCGTCAATGTGGCCTTCTGATTCTGGCGGCAAGTCTGCACGGCCTGCTGTGCAAACTTGCGTTTCTGTCGGCCTACAAGGCATAAGTTGCTTGGCGTGTTCTGAATAGAGTTACATAAAGCCACTGTCTGGGGATGCTTGGGCAGTGGCTTTGTTTTTACTGTAGTTACAGCCTCAACGGGTGATGGTATATCGGGTGCTGCGCCCGCCGCGAGGTAGCTTTATCAACACACCTCACTCAACTAGCGCTACGAGATGGCGGGTTGCGGTGGCTTGACTGACCTTAACCACGCGCTGATATTGAGTGGCGTGGATGCCTTGCGCAAAATCACCATCAAGTAAACGGTTGAGTACCTTACGCTGTGATTCAATCAGTGTTTTATCTGCATGCTGCAACCAAAAATTTGCCTTAAAAACCGTGCGATCGATTTTTCTTAGCGCACCATCCAGCGCACCCAGCTTGGGCTGCACAGCGCATTCCTGCCAAGCAGAGTCAGACCGATGAGGCTGCTGCCAGATCCATTGTGGGGTGGTTATAAAGGTGCCCTGTTTGTGCTCGGAGTAGGTATGAGTCGATTAGATCGATTATTCGACTCGCTGAATGAGCCAAAAGATAGCACTAATGGGCTCAGGGGCAAGGTGTGTGGAGCAGGTCAGCTGCTGAGGGTGAAGCGCGAAGCTTTTAGAGTTTTTTCTTTATATTGGATATAATGATGTCTATTATTTGTATTTTTTATGTATATTAGACATCACTGTGTCTATTTAGAGGTGGTGATGCGTCTTTCATTGCTAGATGATACTGATGTGAGTCAAGCGTATGCCGCATATTTGCTTGGCTTGCGTAAACAAGCCAAGCTGTCGCGCGAAGCGCTGGCTAAGCGTAGCTGTGTACCTGCTTCGACCATTAAGAAGTTTGAGCTTACCGGACAAATCTCATTTCGCCAGTTATTGTTGTTGTGGCAATCGCTCGATTCACTTGATCGACTTTATCAGCTGACTCAAGCCAGCACTGATCATGCAACTATGCCAACCAGCATTGCTGAGGTGCTTAAAGATGAGTTTTAAACCCGTTCGGAAGCTGGATATTATTCGTACTCTTAGCACCGGACAGCGCGTGTCAGTCGGGGTTTTAGCACAGAACCTACAAGGTGTCTTTTTTCAATATGATGAAAGCTACATCAGCCAGTTTGGTAATTTATCACCTTTCACTTTGCAAACAGATACACGGCTGCAGGCAGCACCGAAGCAGCCACATCAAGGCATACATGGTGTGTTCGGTGACAGTCTTCCCGATGGCTGGGGAATGTTGCTCCAAGATAGAGTGTTTCGTCAAAAAGGTATTTTACCCAATCAAGTGACAGCAATGGATCGGCTGGCTTTTGTGGGCAACAACGGTATGGGCGCCTTATCCTTTCTACCTGCTTCTGAACTTTCACCTGAGGTTCGGACAGATATTGATTTAGCAACCTTAGGATTAGAGGCACAAACCTTATTTGATGAGTCTTTATCTAATCATAAAACGCATGATGAATTAGATGGCTATACCCAAAAGGTGCTCGCGGCTTTAGTGGCCGTAGGGAGTTCTGGCGGCGCGCGACCCAAAGCACAAATCTACATGCAGGCGGGTGATACGAAGCAATGTCGAATCTTTGCGCAGCCGAGCGATGAAGCTTGGCTGGTCAAGTTCACCTCGAAAAACTTAGCGCTGGGTCACGAAGAAGGCTTATGTGAAGCAGTGTATTTACAGATGGCAAGCTATGCAAAATGCCAACCGCCCATTTGGCAGCTCATCGAAGCCCCAGAAAATAGTGGTGCACAAGCTTGGCTTGCACTTAAGCGTTTTGATTATTTGCCAGTCAATCAAGACGTACCAAACAGACAAAGTGTTGGCCGTTTACATATGCACAGCGCTTGCGGCCTGTTGGATGCTGATTTTCGCAGCCCCAGTCTTGATTATGTTGATCTAATCAAAGCCAGTCGCCAACTGTGCAAGTCACCTGCGGCCGGTCAACTGCAATTTCGGCGCGCGATATTCAATCTATTGGCGGCTAACCAAGATGATCACAGTAAAAACTGGGCTTTTTTACAGGCAGATGATGGTCAATGGCAACCTGCACCTTTTTATGATGTGACCTATAGCCCGCATCCATTTAATGAACATGCCACAGCATTTGCTGGTTACGGTAAAGCGCCACCGCTTAAAGTCATGCAAAAATTAGCAGCCAGTGCCGGTTTTGCTACGTGGAGCGATGCGCAGCAATGTATTCATGAAGTGGCTGATGCGCTCAATCAGTTTACTACCCTTGCAAAGCAGCATGAGGTCAGCAAAACAACGATGTTAGCGATTGAGAAAACAATGCACCAGAGGCGACAGGAGAACGCGGTGCTTTTTAATTCAGATTAGTAATATGCCTAGAGCGTTTAAAAGTGTGGAAGAGTTAGGGTATGTAATTCTAATGTTTTAGAATAAGCAAAATTAAAAGAACGAGCTAAAATATCAGATATTTTTAGTCTTAGTTTAAGGGATGTATATGAGTTTAAAACGACTTCTATTAGAAATCTCTAATGGCTGGGTAAAAGCTAAAGGTGAGCAGTTCACAGGTCACCCAGTAGCAACATTGCTAAGACGAGATTTAATTTCAACAATTAAAAATAAACTAGATCCCAAAAGTAATTATTTGTTAAAAGCCAGTGCAGGAGCTGGTAATTGGGCAGATGTACCATGGCTTTCAATCCTAAACCCTGCAATAACACTATCCACTCAGTCAGGAATTTATCCGGTCTATTTATTTCGTGCTGATGGCAGTGGTGTTTATTTGTCTTTAGGCTTTGGAGCACATGATCTGAAGAAAAGGTATGGAACAGGGCTAGCGAAGCAAAAAGCAAAAGAGTTGAGAGAAAATATACGCAATTCAGATCCTAGATTAAATAGTTGGGACGATAGAGTCGACCTTCGTTCCAGCACAGCATTAGGTCAATCTTATGAGTGGGCTTCTGCGGGAGCAAGATTTTATCCATTAGAAAACATGCCAGAAGATAGTGTTCTAGTCGCAGATCTAACGGAGCTTTTGGAAATATATAGCAATATTAATGTAGAAACTCCAAAAACAAACAGCCATACGAATTTGTTTACTTATCCGCTCTCCAAGCCCTTCCTCCTCCTAGCCGGCATCTCCGGTACAGGTAAAACCCGTTTTGTCCGCGAGCAGGCCAAAGCCTCAGGCCAATTTAATGAAACTTACTGTTTAGTCTCTGTACGCCCAGATTGGCATGAGCCAAGTGATTTACTCGGTTATATTTCGCGCCTTTCAAATCATGGCCAAGCGGAATATATCACCACCGATGTTTTACAGTTTATTGCCAAAGCATGGCGTGGCATTGCTGATAATGGTTTGAGTATTGAAGTACAGCATATTGATGAGCAAGGTGAGCGCTTGGTTGTCACGGGCGATAGTGATGCGCTTAATGAAGTGCGGCCCTATTGGCTGTGCTTAGATGAAATGAATCTTGCCCCAGTAGAGCAGTATTTTGCTGACTACTTGTCTGTATTAGAAACCCGTGAATGGTGCTGGGATGGCGGTACTTTTACCTACAGTAGCGATGCATTATTAAAACCAGCGATGATTAGTGCTGTGGCAGATACAGACAAGCTGCGTAAAGATTTAGGCTTTGAAGCGGCTGAATATGACGAGCTATGGCAGTTGATATGCGAGCATGGTTTAGCCATTCCATTCAATTTAATGGTTGCCGGCACAGTGAATATGGATGAAACCACCCATGGCTTTTCACGCAAGGTCATTGATCGCGCGTTGAGCTTTGATTTTGGTGAGTTTTTCCCTAATAACTACGTTGAGTTTTTTGAGTCAAACAGTCGTAATAAACAACTCAGTTATCCTATTTGGTCGCAGGCAAAACAAGACGATTTGGCCAATACCTGTGATGCCGATGGTTCACAAACCTTGGCGTTTTTAAGTGCGGTCAATGCGACATTAAAAAACACCCCGTTTGAACTAGCCTACCGCGCGCTTAATGAATTGTTATTGGCTGTGATCAGTAGCCAGCCGCAAGACGAACTGACCTTAAAAGCTGTATGGGATGACTTTATGATGTGTAAAGTGCTTCCGCGCATTGAAGGTGATAGCGATAAGCTCACAACCGTTGATGGGAAAGAGCTTTTAGTAGAACTACAGGCAGTGCTTGCTGTGCAGTTAGTACCGATCTGGGATGCTGACCACATGAATGAGTCAGATAATCAGCGACCCGACTTATATAGGGAAAAGGTAGTGGCTGAGGATGCAACTGAAGATGAGAAAGTGCTGCGTATAGCATGTCGCTCGAAGGGCAAGCTGGCATGGATGAAGAAGCGCTTGGGTAGCGCGATGTTCACAAGTTTCTGGCCGTGATGTTCTGGCTGTAGCGCTAAAAATACAGCGAAGGGAGTGGCGAGGAATGCCAGAGTTAATACGATTACAAACGCCTGATTTTGAGTTCTCAGTTTGGGCTAACGATATCAGCGCACGCGCCAAGGTGTATCAGACTACAGTGGCTAAAAGAGCCAGCTTCATACTTGAGCACGCTCAGAGTGATGCTGAGCCAACACTGGAGTCATCAGAGCCAGCCTATAAGCTGCGCTTTGCTCCAGCGGCTGAACTTGTTGGTATCGCTGTGATTGATGAGCAGGGGGATCACTTTGGGTTTGATAACAGTCTTGAGCCAAGTAATCGCCACGCACAAGCTGATTTGGCTCTGAGTGACAGCGCAGCTGAAAAGTATTCGACCCTGACTTTAAAGGCGCCTGTTTTTTTTGAAAACACCCAATATCAGTTTGAATGGGTATTCTTCGGTGCTGTATCTGATGCGCGCTTGCTACACCGCAGTCAAAGTGTGAGTGAAGCATTTCGTTTTGCGCCAGAATCTACAACTCAGCGCGGCATAATCCCCGCACGTTTAACTGGCACTATTAATACCGGTAATGATGTGGGTTGGATGCGTCTACCACTGTCTTTTGAGTTGGCAGGCAAAACCTATATTCAGCATATTGCTTTTGAAGTACTGCCAACCAAAATGCTGTTGCATCAAGATTTACCAGCCATGTATCAGGCTATTGATACGGTTTATCCGTTATGGCGTTTCAGCTTAGTTGAAAAAACCGAACAGGATGCCGCAACCACTCAGCAGCGCGGCTATTTTCCACTGATGTGGCTGGCTAACTTCGCTGCATTAAGAGAGCGTTTTGAGCAAGGCCTTAAGGTGATCTGCGCTGCACCTCACAGTCGTCTTCAACCGACAGTGGCCCACCTTAAAGCCGTTAAATTAAAAGGCCGCTTACCTCACAGACTCAGTGAGCAGGCAAAACAAGATTTTGCTAATAGCCAATATGACAAACGCTATCGAGTAGAAAAAAACCAATTGAGCGTGGACACGCCAGAAAACCGTTTTATTAAAATGGCAGTTAATCACTGTAAGCGGCAGTTAGCCGAGTTTGAAACCAAGCTGCGCGTAAGTAATCAAGTGCCGGAGCGGCAACGGCTATCAGATTCCTTTTTGAATGAACTGCGCAGCTGGCAGCAGCCGTTGCAAAAAGTGCTCAATCAAAGCTTTTTGAAAGAAGTGGGTGCTTATGGTGGGCTAAAACGTGAGTCGTTGGTGTTGCAACAGAAAACGGGTTACAGCGCTGTTTACCGCGTGTGGCAAGAGCTGAAGTTTTATCTAGATGTACTCGGCAACCAGTCGAGTATTTCAATGAAATCAGTAGCCGAGATTTATGAAGTATGGTGTTTTCTGTGTCTAAAACAGATTTTAGAGGAAAATCTGGGTTTTGATTTGGTGAGCAGTAGTGGGGCTAAGCTGTCGCAAAATGATTTTTTTGAGTATCAGTTAAAGGACGGCTTTGCTGGAGCGTTTCGTTTTAAACGTGCGGATGGGGTTACCGCACGACTTGCTCATGAGCCTAAGTTCACCAAAAAAGGGCGGGCTATACGCTCATATTTGGTCAACCAAGAGCCTGATATTGTCTTAGAGGTCACCTTACCTAAAGTCGGTAGCTTGGGTGAAGAAAAACAATTTATTTGGTTGTTTGATGCAAAATACCGCATTAAAACAGATAAAAATCGCTTTGATAGTAGCGAAGAAAATATCGCTAAAACTGATTACGTTCCAGACGATGCCATCAATCAAATGCACCGTTACCGTGATGCGCTGATTCGAATTACTGATGAGCAGCCTACTATGGCTGGAAAGAAAAGCCGTCCAGTTTTTGGTGCATTTGCTTTATACCCAGGATTTTTTGATCAAATCCAAGAATTTAACCCCTATGCAGATGCGATAGAAGAGGTGGGCATAGGTGCTTTTGCCTTGCTGCCAAGTGCTGATGGCAATACAGGAAACTATTGGTTAGCAGAGTTTCTAAAGGAGCATATTGGTGGCCAAAGTGCAGCTTATAGTTCGATCGAACATAAAGAGTATTTATACGCTCAAGAAGCTGCACGTATTTCTTACCACGGTATGCAGCAAGTACTTTATCCAGATCTGACTATGACTATTGCTGTAGCAGGACAAAGAGGTCGTAGTGCTGATTATTTTAATCGATTTGAGCAGGGCACAGCGCAGTGGTATCACACACCGCAAATGACTTTTTCCAGAGAGTTTAAGCAACATGTGGTCAATGAAATACGCTACTTGGCTCTAGGTGTTACTTCGGAAAGCAACTCACAAACGAAGCAGATTGATAGGCTGTGGCCAGTTAAGCGGGTCGTTTTATTGCCACGTTATGCTTTAAGTGAACTGCAGTCAGGTAAAAAGTCGACTTCGAGTGAGCTTTATTATCTATTTGAACTGGGTCGTCCACTGACTTTACAGCGACCTGTAACTAAGATGCCACACATCCCGATACGCAATACGATGAAGCTCACAACATTAAATAACCTAGAAGCTGTACAGGTATTTAGAGACATCGAAGTGGTGTATAGCGGGGCGCTGGCTTGAATTTGTTAAGCTTAAATAATCTTATTTGGCCTATAAAACTGCGCGATTATGTCAGGTTGATTTTGAAATTTTAATTACATTTAATGCTAGCTATGTTTGAAGAGATCCAAGCGGGAGGGTAAATAAAATGAGACCAGGTCGAAATGAGCTTTGCCCATGTGGTAGCGGTAAGAAATACAAACGGTGCTGCATTGACGCGATCGGCAAGCAGCATGCTGAGATGATCGATGAGATAGCTCAAACATTGTCGATGAGCCCTGATCTCAGTCTTGATGAAATGAATCTAGTGGTGCAGCAGAGAATTACACAAAGCAATAATCGACCGAATGCCGATTTTTGTGGCCTCACTCCGACACAAATGATGAATTGGCTGCATGCCCCTTTTGCTGATCTGGCGCTTGTGACAATCAGTGTACCTGATGAGCTTTCATCCAGTCCTGTGATGCGTTATTTAGCCTTGATTCTGGATGAGGCAATGCAGCAAGGGGGCTCGTTTAAATCTACCAGCAAAGGTAACTTGCCAGTTAAGTTGGTGAAGCAAGCCAGCGCCCTGCTGCCTGAGTTCGAGGTTAATCAGTATCCCACTACTATAAGTATCAGCGAGTTTGCTGGCAGCAATGAAGATAAGTTTAATGCGCTGCATTACGCGCGGATATTGGCTGAGATTGCGGGCATTATTTATCGTAAAAATGGACGTTTCTACGTTAAAAAAACTATGCAAAAGCAGTATCAAACTCACGGCCTGCATGCGTTTTTCCTACCCATGTTGGAGGCTGCGGTAAGCCGGTATAATTGGGCGTATTTTGATTGTTTCGAGCAGGATATTGACCTAAGAACTTTCTGGCTGTTTATGCTCTGGCGTCTACAAACACACGCCTGTCTTGATACCTTATTAGCAGATGTTTGCCGAGCTTTTCCAGACTTGCTTGGTCAGGCTGCAACGGACGAGTACTACTCAGCGCAGGACTTACTGGGAGTTCTTATTGAGTCGCGTTTTATTGGGCGCTTTTTGCAGTTCTGGGGCTTTGTCACAGTTGCCCCTAAAGTGTTTGGTCGGCATCAGGGTACAGTCAGAAAAGTCAATATACAGCCATTGCTGGCAGAGGCTTTTAAGTTTTCGGTATAGCGCTTTTTTAGGATCAAGCGACTCACTCTGTCGCTTGATCCTGTTGTCATCTTTGTTTATTCATCACTCTATATTCTGCACCTGCTCCCTCATTTGCTCGATCAGCACCTTGATATTGACTGCTGCTTGAGTTGAGCGCGGATCAATCGCTTTCGAGCCGAGGGTGTTGGCTTCGCGGTTGAGTTCTTGCATTAGAAAGTCTAAGCGACGGCCAATTGCGCCGCCAGTCTTTAACACGCGGTGCACTTCAGTGATATGCGTAGCGAGGCGATCGAGTTCTTCGGCGACGTCACTTTTTTGCGCGAGTAAAACTAATTCTTGCTCAAGACGCTGCGGATCAATTTCAACTTGCATTTCTTGGCAGCGGCTGAGAATTTTTTGACGTTGCAGTTCCAACATTTGCGGGACTAACTCACGCAGCACGCTGACTTCATTTTGAATCGCGTCGAGGCGTTCGCTGATTAGGCGCGCTAAGTCCGCACCTTCACGCCCACGGCTTTCTTTAAGTTGCTGCAGGGCACTGCTAAATAACTTAATCGCTGCACTATTCAACGCTTGGCTATCAATGGATTGGGTACTGAGGACGCCAGGCCAAGCTAGAACTTCTAATGGATTAAGTGCTGCTGGCTGCTGAATATATTGAGCAACCTGTTGCGCCGCTTGAATCAATTGCTGCGCGCGTTCTGGATTGACTTGTAAGCTCTGTTCGCTGGATGACTCAGTGAGTTTCAGGGTGCATTCGACTTTACCGCGTGAGAGACCATTGCGCAGTGCCTCACGTACGGTTCCTTCAACTTCCCGTAG
The DNA here is from genome assembly GCF_905120345.1 of Denitrificimonas caeni. Taxonomy (GTDB): domain Bacteria; phylum Pseudomonadota; class Gammaproteobacteria; order Pseudomonadales; family Pseudomonadaceae; genus Denitrificimonas; species Denitrificimonas caeni_A. The sequence continues at coordinate 121,022 of NZ_CAJHOA010000008.1, forward strand.
GGTGTCTGGGAGGCGCAAGTGCGGTTCTAGGTAGCGATGGTTAACCGAGCGTATTTCCCAGCTAAGCGTGCCATACGCAGCGTTTTGCTCAACGCGAGCGAATGCGGTCATGCTATGCACCATGAGGGATCTCCAAATTGAGAGGTATGAATAATGCGCCAATTGTAACGAATATTTCGATGTGTTGTGTTTACAATGCTGATATTGGGGGGATCTATCCCTATAATGTTTTTTCATATTTAGTAAACAGGAATATTCAATGACTCGTCCTAGTGGTCGCGAACTCGATCAACTGCGTCCAGTGCGCATTACCCGTAACTTTACTTGCCATGCTGAAGGCTCTGTATTAGTCGAATTTGGCAATACAAAAGTAATTTGCACGGTGAGTGTAGAGAGCGGTGTACCACGTTTTTTGAAAGGGCAAGGTCAGGGTTGGTTAACCGCAGAATATGGCATGCTACCGCGCGCTACGGGTAGCCGTACACGCCGTGAAGCCAGCAGTGGTAAGCAAGGTGGCCGTACTTTAGAAATCCAGCGTTTGATTGGTCGCTCTTTACGAGCCTCTTTAGATATGACTAAGCTGGGCGAAAATACTCTGTATGTGGATTGCGATGTGATTCAAGCCGATGGCGGCACACGTACCGCATCGATTACCGGTGCGATGGTGGCTCTGGTTGACGCTTTGGCAGTGATGCAAGAACGTAAAATGTTGAAAAATGGCTCGCCACTCAAGCAAATGATTGCTGCGGTATCAGTGGGTATTTATAAAGATTTGCCTGTGCTAGATTTGGATTATCCAGAAGATTCTACTGCTGAAACGGACTTGAACGTGGTGATGACCGACGCGGGTGGTTTTATCGAAGTACAGGGTACGGCTGAAGGTGCACCATTTGGCTCAGAGCAATTAAATGCTATGTTGGCATTGGCTGACAAAGGTGTGCGTGAGCTATTTGCCTTACAGCAGGTTGCATTGCAGAGCGAGTAAGCGTTAATAATAACGACAGGAGAGTGGTAATGGACGAACAACTACCAGTTACCCCAAGCGAGCCCGAATTGAGTGCAGAGGCTAAGCAGTGGGCCATGTTGACCCACTTAGCCGCTTTTGCCGCTTTTTTAATTCCGTTCGGTAATATTATCGGTCCGCTACTGGTTTGGCAGCTGAAGAAAGACCTTGGCCCATTTGTTGAGCAAAATGGCAAAGAAGCGGTGAACTTTCAGATCACTGTCGCGATTGTTTCCTTGGTCTGTATCATGCTGATCTTTGTTGTGATTGGTGCTTTATTGTTGCCAGTACTAGGTTTAGTTTGGCTGATTCTCACCATTATTGCGGGTGTTAAAGCCAATGATGGCGTGGCCTATCGTTATCCACTCACCATTCGTTTTCTTAAGTAACGTCGCTTACTGCAGACTGAATAACACAAAAGAATATTGTCTTGTGTTGTTCAGTCTGAGCTTAGACCGTCAATACCCAGTCGTAATCAACGCTAAAAGGCGCATGCTGGGAGAAGCGTGGTTGTCTTGACAGCTTAGCGCTCCGCACTGTGCGGCGCATGCCTTGCGTCAACAGCTGATAGTCAAAGCGCCAGCCTAGGTTCAGTAGCTCAGCTTGCTCGCTATCTGCCCACCAACTGTATAACTCACCTTCGCGATTGATTTCGCGTAGCGCATCGACATAGCCCATAGTGCCGATGATTTCATCCATCCATGCACGCTCAGGTGATAAAAAGCCAGTTTCTTGCTGGCAATCGCGCCAATGTTTGACGTCGAGCTTATTGTGCGCAATAAATACTGATGAGCAGTAAATATAGTCACGGCGCTTGCGGCGTTGCTTATCAAGATAGCGAGCAAAGTCATCCATAAACTTGAATTTTTGGTTCAGCTCGTCATCACCTTTGTGACCTGAAGGCATCAAGACACTGGCAATACTGACTTTATCAAAATCAGCTTGGATATAACGGCCATAGCGATCAGCTGTTTCAAAACCTAAACTGGTTATAATAGCTTTTGGCTGAATACGTGTGTAAATTGCCACACCGCCTAGCTCTGGCTGCTCGGCATCACACGCGTAACAAAAATAACCATGTAACTGCACCTCTGGCGCTTCCATTTCGTAAGCGCTGGCTCGGGTGTCTTGCAGGCAAATAACATCAGCGTTTTGGACTGCTAACCAGTCAAATAAGCCTTGTTCAATGGCGTTGTGAATCCCGTTCACATTTATACTAATAACCCGCATGGATGGCCCCTAGGAAAATTCTTTGTGTATCATACCGAACGTACTTTAAATTGGCTAAACCCAACGCATTAAGGACCCACCTATGCAAGCATATCAACGTGAGTTTATTCAGTTCGCACTTGAGCGCGGTGTTTTGCGCTTTGGTGAGTTTACCTTGAAGTCAGGACGAGTAAGTCCTTATTTTTTTAATGCGGGGTTGTTTGACTCGGGTTTGGCATTAGCTAAGCTCGGTCGTTTTTATGCACAAGCGCTGGTTGATAGTGGATTGTCGTATGATGTGGTGTTTGGACCTGCTTATAAAGGCATCCCATTGGCCGCGACTACCGCAGTGGCTTTGGCAGAGCATCATCAGCGTGATGTGCCTTGGTGCTTTAACCGTAAAGAAGCAAAAGATCACGGCGAAGGAGGGACATTAGTCGGTGCTCCTTTAGCTGGAAATGTCGTGATTGTGGATGATGTGATCACTGCCGGTACAGCGATTCGTGAAGTGATGCAGATTATTCAAGGAGAAGGCGCACAGGCCGCTGGCGTATTGATTGCCTTAGACCGTCAAGAGCGCGGTACTGGAGCATTATCTGCCATTCAAGAAGTCGAGCGTGATTTCAATATGCCAGTTATCAGCATTGTATCTTTGCAACAAGTGTTAGAATATTTGGCACAGAGTACCGATTTCAAGCAATACTTGCCTGCGGTAGAGCGTTACCGTGAAGACTATGGCATCTAACACTATCTGAAACAGTTGTCAGTATCGTCAAGGAGACACGTGATGCGGTTACGCGGCCCAGTATATTGTTTGTTCGCGCTCGGTGTGTTGACCAGCAGTGCGTCCTATGCGGTTGAGTATTATCGTTATACCGATGAACGTGGTATCACGGTGATTAACCGCCAAGGCGTGCCTCCTGAGTTGATTGGCAACGGCTATGACGTGTTGAGCGAGCGAGGTCGTGTCGTACGCGTGGTGCCACGTGCGCCAACACCTGACGAATATAGAAAAATACAGGCTGAAAAGGAACAAGCCAAAGCCGATCGGCATTTACTCATGCTATACACGCGGGTCGAAGATGTTGATCGTGCACGTGCTCGTAAGGTGGCTGATATCGATGGACAGATCAACATCGCACGCGGTAATTTATTATCGGTCAATAGTTTAAGAGTTGATTTACAGGGTCAAGCGGCCAGTCAAGAGCGCGCTGGACGCGAAGTGTCTGCATCGCTGCTTAAGCAAATTGAAGAGGTGAGTGTTGATCAACAGCGTTTGCAGCAGCAAATCTCGCGATATTTGCAAAGTAAAAAAGACATTGATAGTGCTTTTGCGCGCGACAAAGCGCGTGTGAAAGAACTACTTAAACGTAAGTAAGTCATATTTAATAATTGAGAGGCCTGGATAAATACCGTACTCTTGGCCTTCTTTTAGCAACACGGTTACCCTTTTTCGGATCAGATCCGGACACCTTGGGAGGTTTTTCTTCCCGCCCTTTATGGCGATTAGGTCACGTCTTAACGTGCTTGATCGTAGCTTTAGGCTACCAATATGTAGCCATCTTTCTTCCCTTAGGGGATGCCCCAGTAAGCGGGCTCAGAATGAAGCCTTAAGGCTTTAGGCTGTGCTGAGTCTGCACAGAGTGGAGAATAGCCATGACTCAATCTATAAAAATAATGCCTCTCAGTGATGAGGGTTTTACTAAGAATACACGTTTTCAGGTCTACACTGACCGCCAGTTTGATAAAATTGAACCACTGCAAAAGATGTCTGAGGAACAGCGCTTTGAAATGCGCGTAGTAGCCAGTGTCTTACCGTTTCGCGTTAATCAGTATGTGATTGATGAGCTGATTGACTGGGACAATGTGCCCAATGATCCCATCTTTCAACTGACCTTCCCGCAGCGCGGTATGTTGGAACCTTCTGACTATGATTTGATGGCGCAGGCTCTGCGCGATGGTCTAGGGCGTGCAGAAATCACCCAGCTGGCGCGTGAGATTCAAGGGCGTCTAAACCCGCATCCAGCGGGCCAGCAAGAAATGAACGTGCCCGAACTGGATGGTGAGTTCTTGGAGGGTATGCAGCATAAATACCGTGAGACAGTATTGTTCTTCCCTAGCCAAGGTCAAGTCTGCCACAGCTACTGTACGTTCTGTTTTCGCTGGGCACAGTTTGTTGGCAATAAAGAACTACGTTTTGCCAGTAATGAAGCTGAGTCGTTACACCGCTATTTAGCAGAAGATAAAAACATCACCGACTTATTGATTACCGGTGGTGACCCCATGGTAATGAAAACTCGTCATGTGGTCAGTTACCTTGAGCCGCTGTTAAGCCCTGAGCTTGAACATGTGCAAACCGTACGTATTGGCACTAAAGCACTGACCTTCTGGCCACAGCGCTTTGTTACCGATGATGATGCACAAGAGCTCCTCGATCTGTTTACTCGGTTGGTGGATGCCGGTAAGCATATTGCGATTATGGCGCACTTTAACCATTGGCGCGAAATGGAAACGCCGATTGTGCGTGAAGCGATTCGCCGTATTCGTGCGACCGGTGCAGTGATTCGTGCACAAGCGCCTTTAGTGCAGCATATCAACGATGATCCAGATGTTTGGGTGCGCATGTGGCGTACACAAGTGCGTTTGGGCTTGATTCCGTACTATATGTTTGTTGAGCGTGACACCGGTGCCAAGCGCTACTTTGAAGTGCCTTTGGTGCGAGCGTTTGAGATTTATCGTCAAGCGATCCAGCAAGTGTCTGGTTTAGCCCGTACGGCGCGAGGACCTTCCATGAGTGCCGGTCCAGGTAAAGTTGAAATCCAGAGTATTATGGAAGTCAACGGTGAGAAAGTCTTTGTGCTGCGTTTTATTCAGGGCCGTAATCCTGATTGGGTACAGAGATCCTTCTTTGCTAAGTATGATGAAAATGCCACCTGGTATGACGACCTAGTCCCTGCGTTTGGTGAAGATAAGTTCTTCTTTACTGACGAATACAACGCGATGATTAACAACGCTAGCGCTGAATAAATGATAACGCCCGCTTGTTGAGAGCGGGCGTATCAGGTTTTGTTACTTGTGTTCTGCCTTAATCATTACTAATCAAGGTACCGACACCGCTGTCGGTAAAGATTTCGAGCAAAACTGCATTGGGTACGCGGCCATCAATGATGTGTGCGCTGTTAACCCCACCTTGTACCGCCTCTAACGCACAGCGTATTTTAGGTAGCATGCCGCCGTAAATGGTGCCGTCAGCGATCAATTCGTCGACTTGTACAGTATTAAGGCCGGTTAAAATATTACCTTGCTTATCCATCAGACCGGCAATATTGGTCAGCAAAATTAGCTTTTCTGCCTGTAAGGCTTCGGCCACTTTACCCGCCACTAAATCAGCGTTGATATTGTAGGATTCGCCGTTAGGACCCACACCAATCGGTGCGATCACGGGAATAAAATCACCTTTAACCAGCATGTGCAGTAGATCGGTATTGACGCTTTCTACTTCACCCACTTGGCCAATATCAATGATTTCTGGCTGTTGCATATCGGCACCCTGGTGGGTGACTTTGAGCTTGCGTGCGCGGATTAAGCGCGCATCCTTACCGGTTAAACCAATGGCGCTGCCACCATGGCTGTTGATCAGGTTGACGATATCTTTATTGACCTGACCACCCAACACCATTTCTACCACATCCATGGTTTGTCCGTCAGTGACGCGCATACCTTCGACGAAACGACTTTCAATATTTAAGCGCTTAAGCAAATCAGCAATTTGTGGACCGCCGCCGTGTACCACGACCGGATTGATACCCACCGCTTTCATCAAGACGATGTCGCGGGCAAAGCCAGTTTTGAGTTCTTCGCTTTCCATGGCGTTACCGCCGTATTTGATCACCAGTGTTTTGCCCACAAAACGACGGATATAAGGCAAGGCTTCGGAGAGTACCTCGGCGACATGTACAGCATCAGCACGATTTAAAGTCATCTTGAATAGGTTCCTATCTATTAAAAGGGTATATCGAGGTCAGGCACAATCGCCAGTAACTGTTCACGAAAGAGGGTTTTAATCTGCTCTAAATCCTCAGGTGTTTCGCCTTCAAAGCGCAGCACCAGCATGGGCGTGGTATTGGATGCACGGACTAAGCCCCAGCTTTTTGCGAAGTCGGCGCGTAGGCCATCCAAAATGATAAGACTGGCATCACCCCACAGTCCCTCACGTTGTAGGCGCTCAATGATTTTAAATTTAGTGTCTTCGGTCACTGCAATAGTGATTTCCGGAGTGGATAGATTAACTGGGAATGAGGCGAACACGGCATCAGCGTCACGTGAATCTTTGCTGAGAATCTCGAGCAGGCGCGCAGCACTGTAAATACCATCATCAAAGCCAAACCAGCGTTCTTTAAAGAATACGTGCCCACTCATTTCACCGGCTAATAAGGCTCCAGTTTCTTTCATTTTGGCTTTCATTAAGGAATGGCCGGTTTTCCACATAATGGGATTACCACCATTGTCACTGATCACTGCGGCCAAGCGGCGCGAGCACTTCACATCAAAAATCACATCTGCGCCCGGGTTGCGTGATAAGACATCTTTAGCAAATAGCATCATTAAATGATCAGAAAAAATAATACGACCTGTATTAGTAACAACAGCAACACGGTCAGCATCACCGTCGAAAGCAATGCCAATATCGGCTTTTTCGCTTTTTACCCGAGCGATCAGCGCTTGCAGGTTTTCTGCCTTGCCTGGATCAGGGTGATGATTAGGGAAGGTGCCATCTACATCGCAATACAATGGAATGACTGTGCAACCGAGTGCTTCTAACACCTGCGGACTAATCACGCCACCGACACCGTTACCGCAGTCGACAACCACGCGCATTGGTTTGCCTAAATCAATAGTGTCGCGTATTTGCTTTAGGTAGCGAGGTAGCATCTCAAGGCTTCTAGGGCTGCCTGTACCAGTACTTAGGTCATTATCGATGATGCGCGTATGTAAAGCAGTAATGCGCTCATCAGCGAGCGTTTCGCCAGCGATAACAATTTTAAAACCATTATAGTCTGGCGGATTATGGCTGCCCGTGACCATTACTCCTGAACGCGCCTCAAGCACATTTGTGGCAAAGTACAAGACAGGCGTGGGAACCATTCCGAGATCAGTGACATAACACCCGCAATCCAATAAGCCTTGGATCAGCGCTTGCGTCATATCAGGACCCGATAAACGTCCATCCCGTCCGACAATAACATTGAGCTCACCCTTAGCAAGGCTTTCTGAACCGACTGCTCGGCCAATCCAATAGGCCGTATCAGTGGTCAAGGTCTGACCGACAATGCCACGAATGTCATAGGCGCGGAAAATACTGCGCGGCACATCTTGTGCAGCGGTAACGTTGTTTAATGCTGGCGCGGCTGGATTTAAAGTAAACACATCCGAATCCTCATCCAAGATATCTATATCCAAGACATCTGTCTCTGGAGGTTGATAGGGCGAAGTCGTAGTAATGATGCTGTTGTTAACATGAACAGTATCCAGCGACTCTGGAGTACTTACTGTACTCGATTGCTTTTGTGCTGTTTTCAATTCTTCAGAGTTTTTTATTATCGGTTTAATAGCCTGCTGTAGCGCGGCTAAGTTAAATCTATGAGGTTGAATACTTTTCCCTTGTGTCCAGCCTAAGATGATTTTACTGATGAGCGCTGCATCTGCTTTAAGTTGACGTTGTATGCTCGTGTGCAGCACATACAAGGCGCTAATCATAGATAAGAGCGCAATGATAAGCGCCATCAGTAGTGAGGAGTGGCTTGCCGTCGTGCTCTCAAAAGCGGCTGGCGCGCTAATAACTAAGGCCCAATTCGGGTGTTGCGTGCTAAAAGACTGGCTCTCGGCATTGTTGGGCTGTCTGCCAGATTGATACAAAATTTGTACCGGAGCATTGGCGAACTGTTGCTGGAGTGTGATCTGCATTGGCACGTTAGCAAACAGAGGTAAACCGTCCAGTACGCTGGCCAGATCATAAACCATGAGTAAGCTACCGGCAGAATCAGAGTTGTCGAGTTTGGCTGCGCTGTAGAGTAACCAGCGCGAGCCGATGTGTAAGGCTTCGGGTAAGGGCTGTGGACCATTTTCTGCACGGCGTAGCAGATCGAGTGCGGCAAAATTAATTGGCGCGTCCCGATTAGGATCCTGTAGCGCTTGCCCTAAGGGTTTAAGATAGGCGTCTACAGTGGCTGTGCGATGCAGTAAAGAGCGTTCTGCTTGACGCTTGGCACTGGGTTCATTGATTTGTGCGCTTTGCGCCAAATTAGGATTAGCAGCAGCGCTTTTAGTCTCGTCTTGGATCAATGTAAGGCGTTGGTTAATCGCGGCTGTGTAGGCTGTGCCCCAGGTTGTCATCAGCGCAGTATGTTGTTCGTGCTGTTGAGTCGACTGAGCACGCCAGATCAGCGCGCTGGCCAGCAGCACGCCGATGACCGCCAGTATTAAGCTGGGAATCACATAGCTGATGCTTTGCCTGTGTTTATCTTTCATCTTTGTTGACTGCTCAACGTCTTGCTGATTAGTTTTTTTCCGCTTTACCAGTGACATTGAGCCTCCTGCGACAGGTTACCCTGCTGACTATTGTGCGCGGTTATTGCTTGCCGGTGTGGCCAAAACCACCTTCTGCACGATCGCTTTGGGTAAAGCTGTCGGTAATATCTAATTGAGCCTGAATGACTGGAACTAAAACCAACTGAGCAATGCGATCGCCAGGCTCAATAGTAAATACGCTATCGCCACGGTTCCAGCAGGAAATTTGTAGCTGGCCTTGGTAGTCGGAATCAATCAGGCCGACTAAATTACCTAGCACAATACCGTGTTTATGACCCAGACCTGAGCGCGGTAAAATCATTGCGGCGAGCGCGCTGTCTTCAATATAAATCGCCAAGCCGGTTGGGATCAGTAGCGTTTGTCCTGGCTCAAGCTGGATAGCTTTATCGAGCATGGCGCGTAAATCTAGGCCTGCAGAGCCAGTCGTTGCGTACTCAGGCAAAGGAAACTCTGTACCGAGGCGAGAGTCGAGAATTTGAGCTTGGATACGGCGCATAGTTAAACCTTGTGGATATGGGTGGCAATAAAATCAATTAATTGTCGAGCAATTTTGCTTTTACTGGTTTGCGGGAAAGATGTTTGCTGCTGCTCACGGTCAATCACAGTGATAGCATTTTCATCGCTATTAAAACCAATTGAAGTATTGGCTACATCATTGGCAACGATTAAATCAAGATTTTTATCGCGTAGCTTGCAGGCCGCATATTCGAGTAAGTTATGTGTTTCTGCAGCAAAGCCGACACTAAAAGGGCGGTCAGCACGTTGTGCAAGCGTCGCTAAAATATCTGGATTACGAATCAACTTAAGGGTCATGCCATCAGCGCTATTCGGATCTTTTTTCAGCTTTTTCTCTGCACTGGTTTCTGGACGGTAGTCGGCCACAGCCGCTGCCGCAATTAACACATCGCATGGCATCGCTGCTTCGCAAGCGGCCAGCATATCGCGAGCACTGTTAACATCAATACGTTCGACGCGGTCAGGCGTTACTAAGTGTACAGGACCGCTAACTAAGGTGACGCGAGCTCCCGCTTCGGCGGCTGCTTCGGCAAGGCTAAAACCCATTTTTCCAGAACTATGGTTGGTGATATAGCGTACTGGATCAATATCTTCACGGGTCGGGCCGGCAGTGATCAAAATGTGCTTGCCAGTCAGTGCTTTGTGAGCAAATAAATCCGCTGCATTTTGCGCCAGTAATTCGGGCTCAAGCATACGACCTAAGCCAATATCACCACAGGCTTGTATGCCTGAGCTGGGGCCTAATAGCTTAAAACCTCGTTGATTGAGGATCTCTGCATTGGTTTGCGTAGCGCTATCTGCCCACATGGCTTGGTTCATCGCCGGCGCTAATGCAATCGGTGCGTCCGTGGCTAAAACTAAAGTGGTTAACAGGTCATTAGCTGAGCCTTGCACTAACCGTGACATCAAATCAGCAGTGCAGGGTGCTATCAGTACTAAGTCGGCCCAGCGAGCCAGCTCAATATGGCCCATACCTGCTTCGGCTTGAGGGTCGAGTAAGTCGGTATGCACAGGGTTGCCAGACAAGGCTTGCAATGTCAGTGGGGTAATAAATTCGCGAGCGCCTCGCGTCATTACCACGTGCACCTCAGCGCCTAAATCGCGCAAGCGACGCACTAATTCTGCACTTTTATAGGCAGCAATGCCGCCGCCAATACCAACAATTATGCGTTTTTGAAACAGCCTTTGCATGGAGTTGCCTGTTGTCTAGAGTGAGGTTTGAAAACAAGAAAGTAGCCAATCTGAAAATCTTGTCTAAGATAACATAGCCGATGTTGGAGAGGCAGTGGCTGGTCCATAAGGATTAAAGCAGCGCAGGAAGCATTATGCGCGGATTAGATGAGAAGGAGTTCGTTTATGAGTCTGCAAAGTTGGCCTATCAGTGAAAGGCCGCGAGAGCGTTTGTTGGAGTATGGCGCCGGAGTTTTATCCGACGCTGAGTTACTCGCTATTTTTTTACGTACCGGAGTGCAAGGGCGTAATGCTGTCGATCTGGCGCGTGATTTGTTAACTGAGTTTGGCGGCTTGCGTCAGCTATTGGATGCGGATCAAGCCAGCTTTACCAGTCATTTAGGTCTGGGGCCGGCAAAATACTCGCAGTTGCAAGCGGTGCTGGAAATGGGGCGGCGGCATTTGGCGGCGAATATTCAGCGTGATTCCGCGCTAGAAAGCCCGCAAGCGGTGCGCGATTTCCTCAAAGCTAAATTACGTCATGAACTACATGAAGTATTTGCTTGCTTGTTTCTTGATACCAAACATCGAGTATTGGCGTTTGAGGTGCTATTTTACGGTACGATAGATGGTGCCAGTGTCTATCCACGGCAGGTGGTGAAACGGGCTCTGGCCAATAATGCTGCTGCATTAATTTTGACCCACAATCATCCCAGTGGCGTTGCCGAGCCGAGTCAGGCAGATAAGGTTTTGACTGAACGCCTAAAAGAGGCGCTAGCACTGGTTGATGTGCGAGTTTTAGATCATTTTATTGTCGGTGATGGTGAGCCATTATCTATGGTTGAAAACGGCTGGATGTGATCGAATCAGTCATCGAGTTACTGTATTAATAAATTAAGTTTCCTTGATTCGTCTGTAGGTTTCTGCTATAAAGCACGGCTCGATTCTAAGAGAACCAGTTTTGCACTTTATTTTGTGCGGCTGTTGTTCCTTAGCAAAGTCTGGGTAATAATATGCAGGTTATAAAAACCATCATGTTTTTAACGACCTACGAATCCAATTACGTTTTAAAGCAGCCAACCCATGCTGGGTTGAGCATGTGGTTTATGAGGGCTGAGATATGTCAAAAGTTTGTCAAGTAACCGGTAAGGGTCCGGTTACAGGGAATAAAATTTCCCACGCCAACAACAAAACCCGTCGCCGTTTCCTGCCAAACTTGCAGCATCACCGTTTTTGGGTAGAAACCGAAAACCGTTTTGTGCGTTTACGTTTATCTGCAAAAGGCATGCGCGTGATTGATAAGCGCGGAATCGATACAGTACTGGCTGAGCTTCGTGCTCGCGGCCTAAAAGTTTAAGGAAAGCATCATGCGTGATTTAATCCGTTTAGTGTCAAGTGCTGGTACCGGTCACTTTTACACTACAGATAAGAACAAGCGTACTACGCCTGATAAATTGGAAATCAAAAAATTTGATCCAGTTATCCGTAAACACGTGATTTACAAAGAAGGCAAAATCAAGTAATTGATTGCTCCTTCTGCGTATAAAAAACCCGCTTTATGCGGGTTTTTTATTGCCTAAAATTACTAGACTAGCTTTAAGCCTTTGCATAATGTAGGTTTGTGTTTTTAGTGTTTATATCAGCTGATTGTCGCTTTTTCAGTGCTGATTACAACGCTTACTCATTTATTTTAAGCACGCCTTGTCCGTATACTGTATGCGGTTGATAACAATAGTTGGAGCAAAAGATGCTATTACGTGGGCTGAGTTGGTTGGTGGCGTTCCAGTTAGCTGGAACAGCGCTTAACGTGCTTTTTTTTCCAGTCATACCAGGTCCTATCATTGGCTTAGTGTTGCTATTTATCTACCTTATGCTGCGTGGCGGCGTGAATGAGTCACTCAATGAAGCTGCAGCAAGCTTACTGCGCTATTTACCTTTGCTATTAGTGCCGCCGGCGATTGGGGTGATGGCGCACATGGATGATATTAAAGCAGACTTCTGGGCCATTATCGGAGCGTTGGTTATTTCGCTCTTAGTGTCCATGGTGTTTATTGGCTGGCTGATGCAAACGCTGATTAATCGCCAAGCGCGTAACAAGGGTAAGTTATGACTGTTGAATGGCAAGCTGCGCTTGATGCGGTGATCCAACATCCGTTATTTTTTGTTGGTTTAACCTTAGGTGTCTATCAACTGGCTGTGGCCGCTTATGAGAAGACGCGTTGGATCATCTTGCAGCCGCTCTTGATCTCAATGGTGGTTTTGATCGCTGTGCTGTTGGCGTTGGATATTGATTACGTTAACTATAAGCAGGGCACACAGCTGTTAACTTTGATTTTAGGGCCTGCGACTGTAGCGTTGGCGGTACCGCTTTATTTAAATGTGCGGCGAGTGCGCCAAGTCTTATGGCCGACGTTAATTACGTTGTTTGTCGGAGGCTTATTTGCCACTGTGTTAGGCGTGGCGTTGGCTTGGGCGTTTGGTGCGGAAACGATGATTTTAAAAACTATCGCACCAAAGTCGGTGACCTCTCCGATTGCCATGCTGGTAGCAGAAGAAATGGGTGGTTCGGCTTCGCTGGCTGCCGTTTTTGTGATGATTACTGGGATCTTGGGTGCGATGATTGGTGTTGAATTACTGCGTGTCTTTCGTATCACTAACACGGCTGCACAAGGTATGGCCTTAGGCATTATTGCTCACGGAATTGGTACGGCGCGTGCTTTACAAGAAAGTGAAGAGTCTGGCGCCTTTGCTGCATTAGCGATGAGTGTAATGGGTGTATTGACGGCCGTGCTAATGCCGCTGGCTGTCGCGCTGATTGCTTAAGGTTTGGCATGTTATGATTGGCAAAAATTTTCTAAGGTTGAAGATATTATGAAATCACCATTGCCCGCGTTTACCCAAGCCCCTGTGTTGGTGGTGGGTGATGTCATGCTGGACCGCTACTGGTACGGCAGCACGACGCGCATTTCTCCCGAGGCGCCGGTGCCTGTGGTTAAAGTCACGCGTACCGAAGATCGCCCAGGTGGCGCAGCAAACGTGGCGTTGAATATTGCGGCCTTGGGTGCGCCGGTGCAGTTGATTGGTGTTACCGGTGCCGATGAGGCCGCTGCGGCACTGACCGAGCAATTGCACTCAGTTGGGGTGCAGACGCATTTTCAACGTATTGTCGGCCAGCCCACTATCGTTAAGCTGCGCGCCATGAGCCGTCAGCAGCAATTATTACGCATGGATTTTGAAGACACTTTTAACACTGATGCCGCAGCATTATTAGCCACGGTAGAAAGTGTTCTCGATAGCGTCAAAGTGATGGTGTTGTCTGATTATGGCAAAGGCTCGTTGCTTAATCATCAGGCGCTATTGCAGGCGGCGAAACAGCGTGGTGTTGCGGTTTTAGCTGATCCTAAAGGCACAGACTTTTCAATTTATCGTGGCGCGACGTTACTCACACCTAATCTGGCTGAGTTTGAAGCCGTCGTCGGGCATTGCGCTGATGAAGCACAATTAATGCAGCGCGGCACAGCGATGTTGCAAGAACTTGAGCTAGACGCTTTGTTGATTACCCGTGGCGAGCAGGGCATGACGTTGTTACGCAATGGCGTAGCAGCGGTGCATTTGCCGGCACGTGCGCGCGAAGTGTTTGATGTCACCGGTGCTGGGGATACGGTGATCTCGACCATGGCTGCAGTGTTGGCCGCAGGTGAAAGCTTGCCACACGCGATGACCTTAGCCAATTTAGCCGCAGGTATTGTCGTGGGTAAACTGGGTACGGCAACCATCAGCGCACCTGAGTTACGCCGCGCTTTACAGCGTGAGGCAGGTGCTGAGCGCGGTGTGTTGAGCTTACAACAGCTGCAAGCTGCGGTTGATGATGCCCGCGCGCAAGGTGAGCGTGTGGTATTTACCAATGGTTGTTTTGATATTTTGCATGCCGGCCATGTCAGCTATTTAGAGCAAGCCCGCGAGCAAGGTGATCGTTTGATTGTTGCGGTCAATGGTGATGCTTCGGTCACCCGCCTGAAAGGCCCAGGCCGTCCGATTAACTCAGTGGATCGCCGTATGGCAGTGTTAGCCGGCTTAGGTGCAGTGGACTGGGTAGTGAGCTTTACTGAAGACACTCCAGAAAGCCTAATTACCCTGCTGCAACCCGACATCTTAGTCAAAGGCGGCGATTACGGTGTGGATCAAGTAGTCGGTGCAGAGTTGGTCTATGCCTATGGTGGCGAGGTTCGCGTGCTGGGCTTAGTAGAAAACAGCTCAACCACCGCCATCGTCGAGAAAATTCGCAGCAAGTAAGTCGCTGCACAATAGCCGCTGTGACTGCATATACGGATCAGCGCAGCGGCTATTTTGGTTAGCGTGTGGTGCTGAGTAGCTTGGCCACGCATTCAACGTTAGCTTGTAGATGTTTTGGATTAATCGTGCCGACAATCGCACTAGCTACCGCTGGATGCTCGAAAATCATCGAAAAACTGGCTTGTACTGGATCAACGCCGTCTGCCAAACAAACATGACCACTGGCTAAGGCTTTCTTAATCAAAATGCCTTTATTATGCTGTGCGGCATAATCCAACACCGGTAGCTCATCGCGTTCATTCAGATTGTAAGTAACCATCGCACAATCACCTTGCGTGAGCGCCAAGATGCCGCCTTCTGCTGTTTTGCCAGAAAAACCAAAGCCACCGATTTTTCCTTCTTGCTTGAGTGCTGCCAGCGTCTCGTAAACTTCTTCGTGCTGCAGAATTGCGACATCATCGCCATTGGAATGCACCAGTACCAATTCAATATGCTCAGTGCATAAACGCTTGAGGCTACGCTCGACGGAAAAGCGTGTGTGTACGGCAGAGAAATCAAAGCCCGATTCGCCCTCAACAAACTCCTCGCCGACTTTGCTGACGATGATCCACTCGTCACGCTGACCGAGTAGCAAGTGGCCAAGACGCTGTTCACTGATACCGTAAGCCGGCGCAGTATCCAGTAAGTTAATTCCTAACTCGCGGGCTTGATTGATCAGTGCTAAAGCGTGTTGATCATCGGGGATGGTAAAACCATTGGGGTACTTAACGCCTTGATCACGGCCTAACTTAACCGTACCCAAACCTAAGGGCGACACTTTGAAGCCGGTGCTGCCTAATGGACGATGAAAATCATGCAGGGTCATTAAACGCAGTCTCCCAAGCAGGTTGTGCAATCGCAGGGCGCGGTAAGTCAGGATAGCTTTGTGCTGAGCTGGGCTGAACATCATCGCGCTCTAATAGCTTAAGAACGCGGTCGCTAAAATCGGGTGCTAAGGCTAGCTTGGTTGGCCAGCCGACTAATAATGCACCTTGTTCACTTAAGAAAGCATTCTCGGGGCGTGTCAGTCCCGATTGCACCGGCTCGGCACGGTCGACACGTAACGTTGCCCATTGGGTTGCCTCTTGCGCAACCCAAGGCAAGAGTTGTGCGACTTCGGCTTGCGCCGCTTGGATCTGCTGCTCAGAGGTACGGGCAACGCCCTCAGCTTCGGCCAGATTACCGCCTAAATACCAAACCCATTGGCCATCAGCTGTTGGATGAGTGGTAATGGTGACGCGTGGTTTGCTACCGCCCCCTAAACAGTGCGCATACAAAGGCAGTAAAGCTGGGCCTTTGGCCATAACCATATGCAGTGGTCGCAATTGTTGTGCGGGCTTGCTCAGAGCAAAAGCCTGCAGTAACTCTTCGGTACCGCTACCCGCACAAAACACCACACGCTGCGCATTGATACTGTAGTTATCGGCTTGCACACCGACTAATTGCTGATTCTGATAACGAGGGGTGATTTTTTGTGCGTGCAATAAACTGTCGCCAGCTAATTCAGCTAAGCGCTGCACTAGACTGGGTACGTCGAGAACTAATTCAGCCAGACGATAGACACGACCTTTAAAGTCTTTATGTTGCAGTGCTTCGGGCAGCTGTTTACCTTTGACTTGATCAACGCGGCCACGCATGGCTTTGCTGGCGAAAAAGCTGGTCAGATTGCCGGCGATTGAACCGGGTGACCACAAGTAATGTGCATCGGAGAGCAAACGCACACCGCGCAAGTCCAACTCGCCTTCGCCATTCAGCGCCTTGCGCCAACGTTCAGGCATATCGGCAATCGCTTCTGATGAGCCGCTCAACGCGCCATGCAGTACGTATTTTGCGCCGCCATGGATGATGCCTTGGGATTTAACCGATTGGCCACCACCGAGACTGCTTTGTTCGATTAATAGCGTATTAAAGCCGCGCTGGCGCAATTGTGCATTGAGCCATAAGCCAGCGATGCCGCCGCCAATAATCGCAATATCTGTATTTAAAGTGAGTGACATAAGAGCCTCTCGTAAAAAATAAGTGAGCAGTATAACCGAGCACAGTATTATCGCCGCGCCTTTGCTAAACTTTGCCGTTATGAATAGAACTCTTTATACCTTGTTGTTGTACCTTGCCGTACCGCTGATTGCCGTGCGCTTGTGGCTGCGTTCTCGAAAAGCACCAGCCTATGCTAAACGGATTAGCGAGCGTTTTGCTTGGTCTTTGCCTAAGTTTAAGCAAGGTGGTATTTGGCTGCATGCGGTTTCGGTGGGTGAAAGCATTGCCGCTGCGCCAGTGGTTAAAGCATTACAACAGCAGTACCCAGACTTGCCCATCACTATCACCTGCATGACGCCAACGGGATCTGAGCGTATCCAAAGTATGTTTGGCGATAGCGTACAGCATTGTTATTTACCTTACGATTTACCCTTGGCTTCTAAGCGGTTTTTTCAGCGTCTACAGCCATGTTTAGGCATTGTTATGGAAACTGAGCTGTGGCCAAATCATATTCAGCAGTGTGCACGCTTAAATATTCCAGTAGTGCTGGCCAATGGGCGTTTATCTGAGCGCTCAGCACGAGGCTATGCACGCTTTCCTAAATTAGTCGGGCCTATGCTTAAGCAGATCAGCGCTTTAGCAGTACAAAGCGAAATAGAAGCGCAACGTTTTATTGCTTTAGGTGCGCGGCCGCAGACGGTGACGGTGACCGGCTCGATTAAATATGATTTGCGCGTTGCTGATGATTTGCCTCAGCAAGCGCAAGCTTTACGTGAGCAGTGGCAAGCCAGTCAACGTCCAGTGTGGATTGCTGCCAGTACTCACGAAGGCGAGGATGCATTGATTTTGGCGGCGCATCAACAGCTGTTAGCGCAGTTTCCTGAGGCCTTATTAATTTTAGTGCCGCGTCATCCCGAACGTTTTCAGTCGGTGCATGCCTTATGCGTGCAGCAGGGCATGCAGGTACAGCGCCGTTCCACGCAAGCGCTAGTCAGTGCTGAGCATCAAGTGTTATTAGGCGATAGCATGGGTGAGCTGATGTTTTTATATGCCTTGGCTGATGTGGCCTTTGTCGGTGGCAGCCTAGTTGAACATGGCGGACACAATATGCTTGAACCGGTCGTTTTAGCTAAACCGACTTTAACCGGACCGCATTATTTCAACTTTTTAGAGATCGCTGAGCAGCTGCTGGCTGCTGGCGGTTTGCAACAAGTGGCTGATAGTGAGCAACTCACGCAGGCGGTTACCCAACTGTGGAACAATGTTGAGCAGGCGCAATTGATGCGTGCTGCGGGCCAGCAGGTACTCGAACGCAATCAAGGTGCTTTGCAGCGTTTACTGGGAATTATTCAAAGTCAGTTGATAGGCGATAAATAGGCTGATATTGGCGTGCTGAGCCACAATAATTCCATTCTTGCTGTTGTGCTACGAATTGTGGCTAGACCTGAGCCGTACTCAGTATTAATCTGTGATCAATATATATTTATAAGATGTCTTTGTGTGCGCATCAAAAAGCTGCACGAGGATTTAGAAATTGACTGCCCTTAACCGTGTGGCAGCCTTCAGGAGAAGACAATGAGTAGCAGTGATCGCGTTATTATTTTTGATACCACTTTGCGTGATGGTGAACAAAGCCCTGGCGCTTCGATGACCAAAGAAGAAAAGCTGCGCATTGCTAAAGCTCTTGAACGCATGCGTGTTGATGTGATTGAAGCGGGCTTTGCAATTGCGAGTCCCGGCGATTTTGACGCGGTAAAAGCCATCGCTGATACCATTCAAGACAGCACCATCTGTAGTTTGTCGCGCGCTTTGGACGGTGACATTGAACGTGCAGCTGAAGCACTAGCCGGCGCTAACTCGGGTCGTATTCATACTTTTATCGCCACCAGCCCGATCCATATGCAGCACAAACTGCGTATGCAACCTGATCAAGTGCTTGAACAAGCCGTGCGCGCGATTAAGAAAGCTCGTAATTTGTGCTCTGATGTTGAGTTTTCTTGTGAAGATGCTGGTCGTTCGGAAATTGATTTCTTATGCCGCGTGGTCGAGGCCGCGATTGATGCTGGTGCGCGTACGATTAATATTCCTGACACCGTGGGTTATGCGATTCCGCATGAGTATGCTGAGTTAATCCGACAGTTGATGAATCGCGTCCCTAACGCCGATAAAGCAGTTTTCTCCGTGCATTGCCACAATGACTTAGGTTTAGCCGTAGCGAACTCCTTAGCCGCTGTAGTGGCGGGTGCCCGTCAAGTTGAGTGCACCATTAACGGTCTCGGCGAGCGTGCTGGTAATGCTGCGCTTGAAGAGGTGGTGATGGCGATTAAAACCCGTCACGACTTGTTAGGTGTGCATACCAATATTGATACGCCACATATTCTCAGCGTTTCGCGCATGGTTTCTGGTATTACTGGTTTCCCCGTGCAGCCGAATAAAGCCATTGTTGGCGCTAACGCTTTTGCGCATGAATCGGGTATTCACCAAGATGGCGTGCTCAAGCATCGTGAAACCTATGAAATTATGGCAGCACAAGATGTCGGCTGGCATGCCAATAAAATGGTGATGGGTAAGCACTCCGGCCGCAGCGCTTTTCGTAGTCGTTTGTTAGAGCTGGGCATTGAATTGGCCAGCGAAACTGAACTGAACGCTGCGTTTGCACGCTTTAAAGATTTAGCCGATAAAAAGCACGAAATCTTTGATGAAGACTTGCAAGCGTTGGTTTCGGAAACATTGGCTGAAGACGCCCCTGAGTTTTACAAGTTGGTTAGCTTGGAAGTGGCCAGTAAAACCGGTGAAGTGCCACATGCACATTTAGTCTTGAACATGGATGGTGTTGAAGTAGCCAGCGATGATCAAGGTTCAGGCCCAGTGGATGCAACCTTTAAAGCGATTGAGAAAGTCGCGCAATCGGGTGCGACTTTACAACTGTATTCGGTCAATGCGATTACCCAAGGCACTGACTCGCAAGGCGAAGTGACGGTACGTTTAGAGCGTGGCGGACGCATTGTTAATGGTAATGGTGCTGATACCGATATTGTGATTGCCTCGGCCAAAGCCTATCTCAATGCACTGAATCTAATGCATATCGGTGCGGATAAAGCACACCCACAGGTCGATGGTGTGTGACTAGCGAACCCGTCTTAATGCATCAGCAAGAGGTACGCCGTCAAGCCATGCTGCAGGCGATGCAGCTGGATGTGTGGCTGCCTCGTCAGCAATTGCTCAACGCGGCGCAATCGCGTGACTATTTGCTGGAGTGGCAGGCTGTGGATGAGGTGACTGTTGCCTCAGGTGCGCCTGTCGTGCAACCAGCCGCTGATAGCCGTGCGTCAGCACCTGCGGCTGCGTCTGTCGCTCGTTCGCCGCGCAGTGAAGTGCGATTATCAGTGCGCGATAGGCTGGCCTTGGCGCCCGCTTCATCCAACACTAAGGCAGCAACAAGCGCTACAGTTGCAGATACGCCGCTAGAAGCCGAGATCGTCACACCGCCGTCTGCTGCTGTACAGGTAGAGCCGATTCCTCGTTTTGCGTTACAACTGTTGCGTGCCGGTAATTGTTTAGTGTTGGTCGACTTACCTACGGGTGAGCCTTTTCAAAGTCGCGATCCTGATTATCAGTTACTCAAAGATATGTTGCGTGCGGCTGGGTTAACCGATAAACCGAGCTTAATGCGTCAGGGTGCACCGATTGCTTGGCCGATGTTGCATTCAGGGAGTTTAATGCATGAGCAAAATGCAGCAGCAGCGCGTGCGTGCGTGCGTGATTTACTAACAGTTGAACTGCAAGCTGAGCCGGCTTTGTGTATTTGGCTCGTGGGCCAGCAAGCGCTACGTTTTGCTAATCTTGATGATGAAACGCCATTGTACAGCGTGCAACCTTTTGCTGAGGATGCCCAGCTATGGAACTTGCCAAGCTTAGAACGTGTATTAGAACAACCTTTACTGAAACGTGATATTTGGCGCAGCATGTGCGTGGTACGTTCACTTTGGCAGGTACCGCATGAGTAATACCGTTGAATTTCGCCGTATGCAGGCGGATGATTTAGATCGTGTGCTGGCTTTAGAGCAGCAGGCTTTTTCTCACCCATGGACGCGTAAACTGTATGACGATGCGTTGACCAGCTACGAGTGCTGGATGATGACCGTTGATAACCAACATGTTGGTCATGGCGTAATCAGCCAAGTGCTTGATGAAGCGCATCTGCTGAATATCGCCATTGCCGTTGAACAGCAGGGGCAGGGTTTGGGTTTGCAGTTACTTGAGCATTTGATGCAGCGCTCTAGCGAGCGTGGTTGTGTTGAATGTTTTTTAGAGCTGCGCGAGTCGAACCAATCTGCCTATCGCCTTTATGAGCGTTTTGGCTTTAACGAAATCGGCCGTCGTCGTGACTACTACCCCGCACCCGGTGGTCATGAGGACGCCCTAGTAATGGTCTGCACTTTATTTGCTGATGAATGAGCATGATAAAAAGTGTGACTGCGAATGTTTGGGTTTTGTCCCACCTTGGATGATTAACACGTAACAAGAGATATCAGAGGAACTTATGCCTGAATTACAACAGCTATTTGATAATAATGTCCGTTGGTCTGAGTCGATCAAAAAAGAGGACCCTGCCTTTTTTGAAAAGCTGGCTAAACAGCAAGCACCAGAATACTTGTGGATTGGCTGTTCAGATGCGCGCGTTCCGGCCAATGAAATTGTTGGCATGCTACCGGGTGATTTATTTGTCCACCGTAATGTCGGTAATGTGGTTTTACATACTGACCTGAACTGCTTATCAGTGATTCAATACGCAGTTGATGTTTTGAAAGTAAAACACATTTTAGTCACCGGTCACTATGGTTGTGGTGGTGTGCGTGCGGCGATGCAGGATAAACAAGTCGGTTTAACCGATGCTTGGTTGCGCGGTATTCGTGATCTGCATTATGAACACCACGAAGAGCTGGCAAAACTGCCGACTGAAGAAGAACGTGTCGATCGTTTATGTGAGCTGAATGCGATTGAGCAAGTGGCCAATGTCAGTCATACCGCCATTGTGCAAAATGCTTGGCACCGAGGCCAAAAGCTATCTATCTACGGCTGTGTCTACGGTATTAAAGATGGACTATGGAAAAACCTTGATGTGACTATCAGAGGTATTGATCAAGTACCCGCGCAATACCGTTTGCGTAAGCGTGATTAACTGAGCACTTTAACAACGCCATCGTATGACTTAGGATGGCGTTGTTACCCTCTATTTAAGCAGGTTTGCTCGCTGCCATTTGATAGGCTGTCTCTAGAGCAATATGTAAGCTGCCAGTATCGATTTCACCTGTTCCAGCCAGATCCAGCGCTGTGCCGTGATCCACCGAGGTGCGAATAATCGGCATGCCTAGAGTGATATTGACTGCTGAGCCAAAGCCGCGGTGCTTAAGCACTGGTAAACCTTGGTCATGGTACATTGCCAACACGGCATCACATTGCTTAAGGTTTTTGGGCGTAAACAAAGTGTCAGCAGGTAATGGGCCGACTAGATCCATACCTTCAGCGCGTAAGCGCTCCAGCGTTGGTTGAATAATATCCAACTCTTCGCGACCTAAATGGCCATCTTCACCCGCATGTGGATTGAGCCCACACACTAGAATTCTTGGTTTTTTGATCGCAAATTTCTGTTGTAAGTCAGCATGTAAAATACGTGTGATGGTTTCTACGCGCTCGCTGGTAATCGCGTCGGCGACATCCCGCAGGGGTAAGTGCGTAGTGACTAAGGCCACGCGTAAACCGTGGGTCGCCAGCATCATCACTACTTGTGGTGACTTGGTCAGCTCTTGTAAAAACTCAGTGTGACCCGAGAACGGTACGCCCGCATCGTTAATGATGCCTTTGTGTACCGGTGCGGTGATCATTGCACTGAATACGCCATCTAAACAGCCTTGGCCGGCACGGGTCAGTGTTTCCAAAACGTGCTGCGCGTTAGCTTGATTCAATTGGCCGGTGACAACAGGCTCGTAGAGTGGTGTATCCCACACATAGAGGCTGTCTGCTGGGGCTGGCTTATCAGGCCACTCATCAGGCTGCACATCGAGTAATTGCACTTGCAAACCCAGCTGCGCTGCGCGCTCGCTAAGCAGTTGGCGATTGGTAATGGCGATCACTGGGTAAGGCTGCACTTCATGTGCGAGCATCAAGCATAAGTCAGGACCAATACCCGCCGGTTCTCCTGGTGTTAAAGCAAAGCGCAAAGTCATAAGTCTTTAATCTCCACATAAGCTTCGTCACGAATTTGGCGTAACCAGGTTTGCAGCTCTTCATCGTACTTACGGTTGCGCAACAGGTTCATTGCTTGTTGCTCACGCATTTGCTCGCTGCTATCGGTGCTGCGACGATCCAGTACTTGCAGTACGTGCCAACCAAACTGACTGGCAAAAGGTTTTGATAGCTCACCAATGGAGATGCGCGCCATTTCTTCGCGGAACTCGGGCACTAATGAATTAGGGTCAACCCACTTTAGATCACCACCATTCAGTGCAGAGCCTGGATCTTCAGAGAATTTTTTAGCCAGCGCAGCAAAGTCTTCACCGTTACGTAGTCGCTCATACAGACGTGCAGCCAATTGTTGCGTGGCTTCTGGGCTACGAATCTCACTTGGCTTGAGCAAAATATGGCGGACATGCACTTCATCACGGTACACCACATCACCACCGCGCTTATCCAGTAGCTTGAGCATAATAATGCCGCCAGCCGTACGTGATGGCTCGGTGACTTGGCCTACAGCCATGGTCGCGAGCATGCGGTCAAAAGGTGGCGGTAATTGCGCAGCTTTACGCCAGCCCATTTCACCACCTTCTAAAGCGTTTTCACTGGCTGAATACGTGATGGCTAATTTAGCAAAATCACCGCCTTGTTTTAATTGCTCAACCACGGTAGCCACGGTTTTTTGCGCTTTATCTAATTCATCACGCGTTGCGCCATCAGGCACAGGAATCAGAATATTAGCCAGTTGAAACTCTTCTGCTAACTGTATTTTGCCTAAGTCTGAATCTAAGAAATTTTGTACTTCTTGATCGCTGACTTGAATACGTTCAGCCACACGGTATTGGCGTACTCGGCTGATCAGCATTTCTTGACGGATTTGCTCTTGCGCATCTTGCAAGGTTAAACCATCGTTGACTAAGGCTTGTTCAAACTCGCGCTGAGTTAAACCATTACGTTCAGCAATGGTTGCCATAGATGTGCTGAGCTCTTCATCGCTCACACGAATACCTGAACGCTCAGCAATTTGTAACTGAATCGCGTCAATGATCAGGCGTTCCATGACTTGCTGGCGCAGCACATCCTCTGTTGGCAGCTCTACACCACGTTTACTGATGGTTTGCTGCACATCTTTAAGACGTGTTTGGTATTGGCTATACATGACAACATCGCTATCAACGATAGCTGCCACACGGTCGAGCTTTTGCTCGGCTGCGTATGCATGACTGGCGAGCAAGCTGCTGGCCAGTAATAACGCAGATAGGGGTTTAATAAGCATTTTTTTCACGTTCACGGTAGCCTTGGATGCCTTCATCTAGGAATGTCTCTACTTTGTTACCGGTTACACCACCTAAACCTTTTAAGATGATCTGGAGGAATACTCCGTGATCACCTCGGCGGTTGTCTTGTGGCGACATGGAGCGCTCGTCATAGTCAACCCAGTAGCGGTTGATTAAGCGTAATTTCCAGCAGCAGCTGTCGTACTCAAAGCCACCAAAGGCTTCCAGTGTGCTGTTGCGGTTGTAGTCATACTGCCAGCGCGCAATAGCGTTCCATTGCGGTAGCACTGGCCACATAATTGAAGCATCTGTTTGCTCAATTTTGTAAAAGTCTTTATAAACACGACCGCTTGCATCAGTGTAATCACTGCTGCCTGACTCCCAGCGACCGGTGGTGAAGTTGTAGTGATTACCATCATTGCGGTAGCGATAACCGAAGTTAACAATTTTGTTTAAGTTCTCCTCAGGTTGATAATGCAACATGGTGCTACCGGAGCGAGTGCGGTGTGTATCAGGATCCCACATCAGATCGGCATTCACGCGCCAGTCACGATTGAACTGGTACATGTATTCCATGGCGTAGGGTGAGCGGGTGCTGGTGTTCTCTGCGAAATCTTTGTAGTTCTTACCCGACAATAACACCTTACGGTCAGCAAAGTAGTAGGCTTGACCGACACTTAAGCGCTGCCGCTCAAAACCGTTACTCTCTAGCCAGCGGTTGGTTAAACCTAAGGATAGCTGATTGCTATCACCGATGCGATCATGACCACTAAAGCGGTTATCACGGAACAGGCTGGCATAACTGAATTGCGTCTCACTGGTATCAAAGAGAGGCAGATCAGACTGCTCTTCATTGGGTACATACAAATAGAACAAACGTGGTTCTAAGGTTTGACGGTACGATTTACCAAACCACTGACTGTTACGGTCAAAGTACAGGCCACTGTCAACGCTGTACATCGCAACGCTACGATCTGGACTGCTATTGTACTTTTTAGGATTGGCTAAAGTGGATTTACCTTGGCTGTCTAAAGTCAGGTCATAGCGTGTGTACGCATATTTAACTGCAGGCTTAATAAAGCCCCAATCCCAGTTCATAGGCAGACTGAGCGCCGGTTCAATATGCAGGCGATCGCCATTGGCACGATCTAAACCTTGTAGCAAGGTATCGTTCCATGGCGTAACGATGCCGTCTTTATCGCTGAACAATCCTTTTCTAAGTGAGCGATCAAAACGCGTCCACTCAGTATTATAGGACATCTGCAAACCCGCGGGCTGATAGGGCAGTACACCCGCTAAACTGAATTGTGGTAAGCGATCATAGGGCGTGATATCAGTGATGTTAGCCATTTCATAGGCATGCATACCAAACTTGGCAGAATAGTTATTACCACGCCACGTCAAGCCGGCTTTTTGATCCAGAGTTTCATTGGATCCAGCAATGATATTGCTACGTAAATCTTGGAAGTAGTAAGGGTCACTGATATCAGTGTAGTCAACTTCGCCGAGTAAGCGCGAGTTAAAGCCTTGCTCATGTTGCAACGTATACATCCAGCGATCTTTCTTATATTCAGACTGCTGTTTGCGTTCGTCCTCACTGTCGCTCAGCCAAGCACCACCGAATCGGCTTTCACTGCTTTTACCCAGATGACGGAGCTCACCTTCAGTCAGTAAACCGCGTTTACTCATATAATTTGGGTATAGCGTTGCGTCAAAATTCGGTGCTAAGTTGAAGTAATAGGGTGTGGTTAAGTCTACGCCTTTACGGTTACTGTAGCTGATGCTGGGCGGTAAAAAACCGGACTGCCGACGATCATCAATCGGGAAATAAATATAAGGCGTATAAAAAACGGGTACGTCTTTTATGCGTAAGGTGACATTGGTTGCACTACCGAAACCAGTTTCTGGATTAAGAGTGACGTTATTACCTTTTAATTTCCATGTATTGCTTCCCGGCTCGCAGCGAGTATAAGTACCGTCTTTAAGGCGGATAACGCCATCTTCGTGGCGTTTAATATACTGTGCATTACCGTGAGTTTTGCCGGTATGCATAACATATTCGGCATTTTCAATTTTTGCTTCACCGTTATCCAGTTGCAGCTCAGCTCGATCACCGACAATAAGGGTATTGCGATCACGTAAGCGCACATTGCCTTTGAGTTCGCCCAGATTGTCTTGTTGGTACAAGTTTGCTTCATCGGCTTCAACTTGCAGACTGGCTTGTCGTATTATCACATCACCGGCTAGGGTTGCGGTTTCAGTGATTTGCTCATAGCGTGTTGCGCCGGCATTGATATACAAAGGCGCATCTTTGAACGCTGTTGTATCGTCCATGCCTGGGCGCATGGGTTCAATATAGTTGCCGCTGCAATAGGGTCCAACTTCGGCCAGTTGTTCTGTACTCAGTTGGTCGCGTGGTACCCAGTCCAAATAACTGAATTCTTCACTGCGATACACTTGAGTACTTATAGGGCTCACGCGTTTTGCTGCGGGTTTAGTTTCGCTACTGGCTTGTTTGGCAGTACTTGTCAGTCCTATGCGTTCTGGACGTGGAGGTAGTGCTGCTTGATTGCTTTGTGATGTGCAGACCCAGCTACCACTCGCACCCACGTTACAATCATATTGCTGTGCTGCGATGATACTGCTACTGAACAAAGGCTGTAGAATACAGAATGTCCCAGTTGCAAGTATGGGAAATTTTTTACGAAAAATATAATTAACTGCCATAGTGTGTCCGTGCTTCCCGCATGCGCTTGGTGATTAAATACCTAGCATGCCTCTCGAAGGGCTGGAAAAGATCAGCGATAATAAAGCATGCCCTACAGAACGGCTAGCACCGTTGGAGAATTACCATGCCGAATCAACATATAAATGTAGACGATAGCCGTTTACAAGCGTTAACGCACTGGTTTGCTAAACAATTACCGTGTATTGCTCAGCAAGCAGGCTTAACAGAGACTACCGTAAATAGTCTACAAGCAGCCAGTAGTGATGCAAGCTTTCGACGTTATTTTCGTTGGCACTCAGAGACTGTTGATTTGGTTTTGATGGACGCGCCACCGCCGCAGGAGGATTGTCATCCTTTTGTGAAGATGGCGAGCCTGTTAGCGCAAGGTGGTTTGCATGTCCCTAAAGTCTGGGCGCAAGATCTTGAACAAGGCTTCTTGGTCCTCTCTGATCTGGGTCAACAGACGTGGCTTGAAGTGCTTAATCAGGATAATGCTAATGAGCTTTTTTCTTTAGCCATTGATGCTTTAATCACCCTGCAAAAAATTTCTGTGCAGGATGTGCAGTTGCCTGCTTACGATGAGGTCATTTTGCGTCGAGAGTTGCAACTGTTCCCTGATTGGTATGTACAGCATGAGCTGGGAATTACCTTTACGGCGCAGCAAGAGTATTTATGGCAACAGGCCTGCGATATCTTGGTTGAAAATGCGCTTAAGCAAGCTCAGGTATTGGTGCATCGTGACTATATGCCGCGTAATTTGATGCTTAGCATGCCCAACCCAGGCGTGTTGGATTTCCAGGATGCTGTGCAGGGGCCAGTGAGTTATGACATTACTAGCTTATTTAAAGATGCCTTTATCAGTTGGCCAGAAGAACGGGTGCAAAGTTGGTTGCAGCAGTATTGGCAAAAAGCGCAAGCACATCATATTGCTGTACCCGAGACGTTCGATGCGTTTCAGTATGATTGTGATTTAATGGGTGCACAGCGGCACCTTAAAGTCATTGGCATTTTTTCCAGAATTTGTCACCGTGATGGCAAACCGCGTTACCTTGCTGATGTCCCCCGTTTTTTTAATTACTTACAACAGGTGATTGAGCGCCAATCTGCGCTTGCTCCTTTAGCTCAATTGTTAGCCAGTTTTCCTGTAGCGAGATAAATACTATGCGAGCCATGATTTTAGCTGCCGGTAAAGGTGAGCGCATGCGTCCTTTGACGTTGCATACACCTAAGCCACTGATTCAGGTGGCAGGTGTGCCATTGATTGAGTACCACTTGCGTGCTTTAGCGCGGGCTGGATTTCGCGAGGTGGTGATTAACCACGCGTGGTTAGGTGAAAAAATTGAGGCCCATTTGGGGGATGGCGAGCGTTTTGGCGTGCATATTCAATACTCTCCTGAGACACAGCCGCTGGAAACAGGCGGGGGTATCTTGCAAGCGTTAAAATATTTAGGTGATAAGCCTTTTGTGGTGGTCAATGGTGATATTTGGACCGATTATGATTTCTCTGCTTTGCAGCAGCCGCTCGAAGGCTTGGCGCATTTAGTGTTGATGGATAACCCAGAGCACCATCCTGAAGGTGATTTTTCTTTGCAGCAGAATCGCGTGCTAGCACCAGATGCCGCAGCCACTCTAACCTACAGTGGTATTGCGGTATTACATCCGCAGTTGTTTGCTGATTGTTTTGGCGGTGCGTTTAAATTAGCGCCGGTGTTGCGCCAAGCGATTGCGCAAGGACAGGTCAGTGGTGAGCATTTTGCCGGGCACTGGATTGATGTTGGCACGCAAGAGCGTCTAACCGCCGCTGAAGCGTTGCTGGCAAGCCTATGATTTGGCCGGCGACGATTGCTTGTGGCCTAACGGGGTTGGCCATCGCGCATATACCCGGCGGGTTATTAGGGTTGTTGATCGGCAGTATTATTGATCGTAATTTAGCTATAAAAAGCTGGGCTGAGTTGCGGGTGCGTCTGTCATTGCGAAACAAAACCACACTTGATGCGCAGTCGGTTTTTTTTATGCTATTAGGGCATATGGCAAAAAGCACCGGTCGCGTCAGTCCCGAGCATATTCAAGCAGCGCGATTTGAAATGCAGCGTTTGCAACTCAAAGATGCTGCTCAAAAAGCGGCTATAGTTGCTTTTTCACAAGGTAAAGATTGTCGCCTCGAGGATTTGCGTAGCAGCTTACAAGTTCACTATTCTGCTGCTGAGCGCTCTGAGCGTCTGTTGTTGGCCGGTTGGCGTATGGCATTTGCACAAGGGCAAGCAACAGCTAAGCAAAAACGCATTTTGCAGCAGTGTGCTGATTGGCTTAATTGCTCAACAGAAACCTTTGCGCGTATCGAAGCACAGTCACGACGCGGCAATAGGGGCGTGAAATCAGCCGTCAATGAGTTGAATGCAGCTTTGCAGTTATTAGGGGTGAGTCGTACGGCGTCATTAGCGCAAATTAAAAAAGCTTATCGACGGCAGGTCAGTGTGTCTCATCCCGATAAGCTGATCGGTGCAGGTGCGCCGCCAGCGCAAGTGCATGCCGCTACAGAAAAAACCCGTGCGTTGCATAATGCTTACGCAGTGATTCGCAAACACCTGCAAGGTTAAAAGCGTTTTAGCCCGCTGTTATATGTCCTGTGCATATCACACTGAATATTACTGAACAGGATTGGCTTTGTTAAGCCAGCCTTTAACACGACGAAACAAACGCTCTTGCTCAATCGCCTGAACGCCTGATGCAGTGGTTAAACCAATTTGTTGGTACGTTTTACGATTGGCACGGCGACTGGCTGCTAAACGCTGTTGTGCTGCTTGCTGCTCGATAACATTGATCTTGTAATAAAAGTCTGCAAGAGGCTGGGTATTGGCCGCAATCAATGTTTCGTAGGGTCGATCTATTAAATAGGTGCTGCGCGCTGCAATCATCGCCAGTCGAGTGGGCAGCGTTGCGGCATGCTGGTTTTGATAATCAAGAATCCAGTGTGCACCTTCGTGATGACCGAGAAGAATAATTTCTGTGGCGCCGATTGTTTGCCCATAGGCCACGGCGGCATCAAGAAGATTGCTAATACGCTGTGGATACTCTGGAATGACTATAGGTTCGAGTGGGGCAGGCTCGGATTTGGCGTTGTCCGTCTCGACCGCTACTTCATCAGTTGGCTCTGGTGCTAATTCTTCTTCAGGCTCAGGCTCTGGTTCTATAGGTTCGTCGTCATCAATAGACTCAGTTTCTTCAGGCTCTGGTAGTGGTGTTGGCGGTAGTACTGGGATTTGTTCGGCGACCGGGTCAGCAATAATTTTGTTAGACGTTAGCGTGTTGGGTGGTGGTTCGGGCAGATTAAGACTTAAGGTATGCCAGCCAGCATCTGGGAGTTTTCTGCGCAGTGGGCCAATCACCTCTGGCCAGTCAAAGCTCTCCTCGGCACCTGCTAGTAAAATAACTATGCCACGCGGTTGTGCAACATTGGCCGCTAAGAATAGCGCAGAGAAGTGTTCGACGGGCGTTGTCAGATCAATCAGTTGCTTGGCTTCTGGGCCGAGTTGCACCGCTTGAGCAGCGAGCACGTTACGGCCGAGTGCAGGCTCTCGAGCAGTGTTTTTTACCTCAAGAGCTGGCGATTCTATTGCTGTCGCTGGCTCAGTATTCGCGAGGCCGCTTGCAGAATACAGCCCGCCAATACAGACCAACAAAGCACTATAAAACGCTGACATGTCTGTCCCTCAGTTGCAGTATGTGGCAGATGTCGTGCAAAAGTGCTTATGGAGTGTAGTTCTCGCTGCTTAATTCAAGCAAGTAACTGCGAAAAATTTGCGCCAGTACTTGGTTGGCAACGAGGAGCTCACTGCTTTGCATTTGTGCGGCGACTCGATCGGCACTGTCGAGTGCCTCATCTGAACCATTGATCGCTGACATTTTCAGCACAATATAGGCTTGAATACTGTTGGCTGGCACGCCTTCGCCACGGTAGAACATTGTACCTAAGCGTAATTGAGCGAGGGCATGGCCTTGAACTGAGGCCTGCTCAAACCATTTCAGTGCTTGTTGGTAGTCGCGCG
Source organism: Denitrificimonas caeni (assembly GCF_905120345.1). Classification (GTDB taxonomy): domain Bacteria; phylum Pseudomonadota; class Gammaproteobacteria; order Pseudomonadales; family Pseudomonadaceae; genus Denitrificimonas; species Denitrificimonas caeni_A. The sequence continues at coordinate 152,102 of NZ_CAJHOA010000008.1, forward strand.
GTGCCTGTTGGCCTTGATACCAATACTCACCGAGCACAAATTGCGCATCAACGTAACCCAGTTGAGCAAAGGTTAAGCATTCTTCAAGGGCTTGTTTCGGCTCAGCAGCGATGCGCTCTAAGGTGCATTGTTGGGTCATTGGAATAATAAGCGAGTTATCGTCTGCGTTGGCAATAATCGAGGACATGCAAAAGCCGATGAACAGCATAAAACGGCTAAAACTAATCATTACAGTTATCGAGCTCCGTACACGAAAAATAACTATTGAGTCCTGCTGGTGCATCGCAGTGCACATTATGCGACATATACTTGTGCAAAGACCACCGTTTAGCATGGATCTATCTTGTTTAATGTCAATGCCTTGGGTATGCCTAGATTGTAGCCCCGTTATTGGCGTGCAGCACAGAGTGCGAGAACAGGTTAGACTTGACCGCTTTGATAGCCTCTAGAGAACACCGTTATGGCTCTGCAAGCCACGCCTTATAAAGTTGAGTTGAACCTAACCGATATGGACCGCAATGTGTATGACACTATGCGCTTTAGTATGGCACGTCATCCTTCAGAAACAGCCGAGCGCTTACTGGCGCGATTGTTAGCGCGGACTCTTTGGCATGCTGAGCATATTGAGTTTGGCCGTGGATTGTCTAATGTTGACGAGCCGGCAGTGTGGGAGAAAAGTTTGGATGGCCGTATTCTGCACTGGGTTGAAGTGGGCCAGCCGACGGCTGAGCGTATGACTTGGTGTTCACGTCGCGGTGAGCGTTTAAGTGTTTTAGCCTATGGCAGTTTGCGTACCTGGGTCAGTAAAGAGTTAGACCAAGTCCGTAGTTTGAAAAACTTAAATGTCTTAGCGATTAGTCAAGAGTCTTTGACCCATTTAGCGACAGACCTACCACGCACGATTAATTGGAGCGTGATGATCAGTGATGGTGATGTGTTTATTACTGATGAGCGTGGCCAGCATACGATTGAGTTGGAATGGCTGCACGGCGAGCGCGGCTAAGCGACCGTACTCAGAAGACTGCCTGAATTATTTTAGCTCAGGATAAAAAAGAGTAAGTACATTGTGATGCGTATAGAACAACGACCGCTACCTGCTGTTTTGCCTGATTTAGGTGATATCCCGCCTCTGTTAACCCGTATCTATGCGGCGCGTGGTGTACTGAGTGCTGATGAGTTAGAAAAGGGTTTAGCGCGTTTATTGCCGACCCATTTGCTCAAAGGTATGGATCAGGCTGTACAACTGCTGGCGCAAGCGCTAAAGCAACGCCAGCGCATTCTTATTGTTGGCGACTTTGATGCCGATGGTGCTACGGCCAGTTGCGTTGGTATGCTGGGTTTGCGCATGCTCGGTGCTGCGCATGTCGATTACTTAGTGCCCAATCGGTTTGATTATGGCTACGGACTCACTCCGGAAATTGTTGCGGTAGCTCTGCAGCGTCAACCTGATGTGTTGGTGACGGTGGATAACGGCATCTCCAGTATTGAAGGTGTCGCGGCTGCGAAAGCCGCAGGTTTAACTGTGATCGTCACTGATCACCACCTACCGGGTGCTGAGTTGCCGATTGCTGATGCCATTGTTAACCCCAATCAGCCCGGTTGCGAGTTCCCTAGTAAAGCATTGGCCGGTGTGGGTGTGATGTTTTATGTGTTGCTGGGCTTGCGTGCGTATTTGCGTAGCATCGGTTGGTTTGAGCAACAGACCATTAAAGAGCCTAACTTAGCTGAGCTGTTAGATTTGGTCGCCTTGGGTAGCGTGGCTGATGTGGTGCCGTTGGATGCTAATAACCGTATTTTAGTGCACCAAGGTTTAGCACGGATTCGTGCTGGACGGGCGCGCCCCGGTTTGCGCGCCATATTAGACGTCGCGCGCCGCGATCACCGCCGCCTCGTATCGACTGACTTAGGCTTTATTGTTGGTCCGCGTTTGAATGCGGCAGGGCGCTTAGATGATATTAGTTTAGGGATTGAGTGCCTGTTGTGTGAGGACTTTGATGGTGCCATGCAGCGTGCGCAACAGCTGGATCAACTCAATCAAGATCGCAAACAGATTGAGCAAGGGATGCAGCGTGAAGCGCTAGTCCAGCTTAAAGACTTACCCTTGGACAACTTGCCCTTTGGCTTGTGTCTATTTGAGCCTGAATGGCACCAAGGGGTTATTGGTATTTTAGCCTCACGGATGAAAGAGCGCTATCACCGCCCAGTGATTGCCTTTGCTGACGCCGGTGAGGGGCAGTTAAAAGGCTCAGCGCGCTCGGTGGCTGGCTTGCATATTCGTGATGCGCTGGATGCCATCGCTGCCCGCTTTCCTGAGTTAATCAGTAAGTTCGGTGGACATGCTATGGCCGCAGGCTTGACCTTGCAGCAAGTGCATTATGAAGCCTTTGCTAAAGCGTTTGATGCGGAAGTGCGCCGTCAGCTGACGGCCGATGATTTAACCGGGCGAATTTACTCAGATGGCAGTTTGGCTGCAGATGAATTTGATATGCAGCTGGCACAGCAGCTACGCCATGCTGGACCTTGGGGGCAGCGTTTTCCTGAGCCGCTGTTTCATGGTGATTTTAAAATACTTAGTCAAAGACTGGTGGGCGAAAAGCATTTAAAACTTGTCTTGCAAAGCGGCAAAAACGCACCGCCAGTGGACGCCATTGCTTTTAATATTGATCTGGATATTTGGCCTAATCCCAATATTCAAGATGCACAAGTTGCTTATACCCTAGATATTAATGAGTTCCGTGGGAATGAAAGTTTGCAGCTGATGGTTTCCAGTATCAGTCCGCGTTAAACAAAAGCACATGCTGAGCCGCTGAGCCGCGCACAGCATGTCTTTATTCGGGTATAATCGGCGTTTTTATAGTGTTCAATCAAGCGAGAATTGTCTGTTATGGAAGTCAATCCAATCCATCAAGCCATCAATGACTTAGCAGAGCGTACGCAAGTCATTCGGGGGTATCTTTGACTACGCTACCAAGCACGAGCGTCTAACTGAAGTCGAGCGTGAGCTAGAAGACCCAGCGATTTGGAATAATCCAGAATACGCGCAAAATTTAGGTCGTGAGCGTTCATTACTGGCGCAAGTGGTAGAAACCTTAGATAACCTTGAAAGCGGTGTTGCTGACTCGAAAGAACTGCTAGAAATGGCCGTTGAAGAAGATGACGAGGACGCTGTAGAAGAAGTCCGTGCAGAGGTTACTCGACTCGGTGAGCAACTGGGCAAGCTCGAGTTCCGTCGGATGTTCAGCGGCGAAATGGATGCCAATAATGCCTATTTAGATATTCAAGCAGGTTCTGGCGGTACTGAAGCACAGGATTGGGCTAATATTTTGCTGCGCATGTATTTGCGCTGGGCTGACCATAACGGCTTTGAAGCCACCATTATGGAGTTGTCCTCAGGTGATGTGGCAGGGATTAAAGGAGCGACCTTACATATTAAAGGTGAATACGCTTTTGGCTGGTTACGTACCGAGACTGGCGTACACCGACTCGTGCGAAAAAGCCCGTTTGATTCAGGCAATCGTCGTCACACGTCCTTTACTGCCGTATTTGTCTCGCCAGAGATTGATGACAATATTGAAATTGATATCAACCCAGCCGACTTGCGCACTGATACTTATCGCTCTTCAGGTGCCGGTGGTCAGCACGTCAATACCACTGACTCTGCCGTACGTATTACTCACGTTCCGACCAATACTGTGGTTTGTTGCCAGAACGAGCGCTCCCAGCATGCTAACCGCGATACTGCAATGAAAATGCTCCGCGCCAGACTCTACGAGTTGGAGTTGTCAAAACGCAGTGCTGCCTCACAAGAACTGGAAGACAGTAAGTCGGATATTGGCTGGGGTCACCAGATTCGTTCGTATGTGCTTGATCAATCGCGTATTAAAGACTTGCGCACCAACGTTGAAGAAAGTAACTGCGACGCCGTGTTGGATGGCGACATCAATCAGTTTTTAGAGGCGAGTCTGAAACAAGGACTTTGATCAGCGGTGGCAATGCCAATGCTGCAATCAGCACCATATAGAGTGCCTACAGTCGCTAGCAGCGACCTGAATAAAATAGTGGATACCGATCATGAGCGAACAAGCGCAAACCCCGCATGAGTTGCAAGAAGAAGAAAATAAATTAATCGCCTTGCGTAAAGAAAAGCTAGCGAGCGAGCGTGCTAAGGGCAATGCTTTTCCGAATGATTTTCGTCGCGATCATTATTGCGCCGATATTCAGAAAAAGTATGCCGATGACGACAAAGAGCAGCTAAATAGCGCGGCGATACCGGTGAAAATTGCTGGACGTATTATGCTCAATCGCGGTGCTTTTATGGTCGTACAAGATATGACCGGACGCTTGCAGGCGTATGTTGATCGTAAGAGTTTGTCGGAAGAAAAACTGGCTGAAATTAAGACGTGGGATCTGGGTGACATTATTGCCATCGAAGGTACTTTGTCGCGTTCAGGTAAAGGTGATTTGTATGTGCATATGCAACAGGTGCAGCTACTGACTAAATCACTGCGTCCTTTACCCGATAAACACCACGGTTTAACTGATACTGAACAGCGTTATCGTCAGCGTTATGTTGACTTGATTGTTAATGACGAAGTACGTGACACTTTTAAAGTGCGCTCTAAAGTGATCTCTCATATTCGTAACTTCTTAACTGAACGTGACTTCTTGGAAGTCGAAACACCGATGTTACAAACCATTCCAGGTGGTGCTGCGGCGAAACCGTTTGAAACGCACCACAATGCACTCGATTTACCGATGTATCTGCGTATTGCTCCTGAGTTGTATTTGAAGCGATTGGTGGTCGGTGGTTTTGAGCGCGTGTTTGAAATTAACCGTAACTTCCGCAATGAAGGTGTCTCTACGCGACATAACCCAGAATTCACTATGCTTGAGTTTTACCAGGCGTACGCCGATTACGAAGACAATATGGATCTGACGGAAGAGCTGTTCTGTGAGCTGGCGCAAGCAGTCCTTGGTAGCACCGATGTGCCGTATCAAGGCAAGATTTTCCACTTTGGTGAGCCGTTCCAACGTATTTCGCTGTTTGATTCCATCTTGAAATACAATCCAGAAATAACTGCTGCCGAGCTGGAAAATATCGATACAGCGCGCGCTTTAGCTAAAAAGCATGGTGCTAAAGTGATGGGTTTTGAAGGTATCGGTAAGCTGCAAACCATGATCTTTGAAGAGACGGTTGAGCATCAGCTTGAGCAACCCACTTTTATTACCCGCTATCCATTTGAAGTGTCGCCGTTAGCACGTCGCAACAATGATGATGCAAATGTTACTGACCGTTTTGAATTATTTATTGGTGGTCGCGAGATTGCTAATGCCTATTCTGAGCTGAATGATGCAGAAGATCAGGCAGAGCGTTTCTTGGCGCAAGTCGCTGATAAGGATGCTGGTGATGATGAAGCCATGCACTACGATGCTGACTTCGTTCGCGCACTTGAATACGGCATGCCACCGACTGCTGGTGAGGGTATTGGTATCGACCGTTTAGTCATGCTTTTGACTGACTCAGCCTCGATTCGTGATGTGATTTTATTCCCGCATATGCGTCCAGAGCATTAATTTGTTTGTCTTGGCAGCCTCAGCAATGGATGTTTGTGCTGCTGAGGCGCTAAGTTTGGATTCTTACTATTATTAACGTTATGGAGTCACTATGAGTGAGCGCGACTTTCGGCCACTGATTGCTACCGGTATTGCCAGTATCCTCGGTACTGTTGCGATTTTAAGCTATTACGGCTATTTGCATATGGCTAGACCTGCTGATGCTTTGTTGCTTGCCGAGTACACCATGCTAAAAACCATCCCAGGTGAAGATTACAAAGCTTCATTAAAGCCTGCGGAGCAAATTGCCCAGTGTATGGATGGTATTGTTGTGCTGTTTGATACTCAGCAAAAAGGTTTAACTGGCGTTTTAGTTGATGATAAAAAACGTGCCGTCCGTTGTGAGTTTTCTCCACAATAACGGTATGTGTTAAGCACGTTTCTACAGATGATTGATTGGGCTACGAACATTAAAGATTTCTTGCTAGATGCTGAATAACTCGGCAAGCTGATGAAAACTTCAATGGAGAGCCAGTATGATCCCAATTGATTCACGTCTACGCGAGCATGTTCATTTATTAGGCGAACTGCTTGGTTCAACCATGCGCGAGCAACGTGGTGAAGAGTTTTTAGAGAAAATTGAACGCATCCGCAAAGGCGCGAAAGCAGCACGCCGAGGCTCTGAAGACGGCCGCCAGCAACTGACTGATACCCTCGATCAGTTATCTGAAGATGAGCTACTGCCTGTAGCACGTGGTTTTAATCAGTTTCTCAATTTAGCCAATATCGCTGATCAATACCATTTGATGCGCCGCCGCGGTAGTGATGAAACGCCTGCTTTTGAAGATCAAATGCTGGCCTCTGTTCTTGAACGACTGCAAGTCGCGGGTCATAATCCACACGATTTATCGCAAGCGGTTGCCAATCTAGACATTGAATTGGTACTCACCGCACACCCTACCGAAGTCTCTCGTCGTACGTTGATCATGAAGTACGATGCCATTGCCCAGCAATTAGCTGCACTTGATCACAGTGATCTAACCACGCTTGAACGTGAAAAAGTGATCGAGAAATTACGCAGTTTGATTGCCGAGGTTTGGCATACCACAGAAATCCGTAGCGAGCAGCCTACGCCTGTGGATGAGGCGCGCTGGGGCTTTGCCGTGATTGAACGTTCATTATGGCAAGCCATTCCCAATGTTTTACGCCATGTCGATAAAACTTTACAAGCAGCGGGTGGCGATAAGTTGCCGATTACCGCAACGCCAATCCGCTTTGCTACTTGGATGGGCGGTGACCGTGATGGTAACCCGAATGTTACGGCGCGCGTCACTAAGACAGTACTGCTGTTAGCGCGCTGGATTGCTGCGGATTTGTTTTTACGTGATATTTCACGGCTGACTGCTGAGCTATCGATGCAGCATGCCAGTCCTGAATTGATGGCCTTGGTCGGTGAGACTGACGAGCCTTATCGCGTATTGTTTAAAAAGTTACGTGCACGTCTGCGCAAAACTCGCGCTGAGTTACAGGCGACCTTATCCACTGGTACGCCGTTATCAGCAGATATTTTCCAGCATACCGACGAATTATTAACACCACTGCTGCTATGCCATCGCTCGTTACATGAGTGCGGTATGGGCTTAATCGCCGATGGTGATTTATTGGATACTATTCGCCGTGCGACCACCTTTGGCTTAACCTTAGGTCGCTTGGATATTCGTCAAGATGCTGATCGCCATACCAGTGCTTTAAATGAAATCACTCAATGGCTAGGTCTTGGCGAGTATGCACAGTGGAATGAAGAGCAGCGGCAAGCCTTCTTGCTCAATGAGTTGCATAATCGTAGGCCCTTATTATCTAACGCATTTGCCGCCAGTGCTGACACGCAAGACGTATTGGATACCTGTAAGGTTATTGCGCAAACCTCAGCGGATTCATTAGGCTCTTATGTCATTTCGATGGCTTCCGCACCTTCTGATGTGTTGGCCGTACAGTTGCTACTCAAAGAAGCCGGTCTCAATCGTGCGATGCGCATTGCGCCCTTATTTGAAACTCAGGATGACTTGCATAACGCTGCCGGAGTGATTGAGCAGTTGTTAAGTTTGACCGACTACCGCAATAGTTTAGAAGGCCCGCAAGAGGTGATGATTGGCTATTCTGACTCGGCTAAAGATGCGGGAACGACTGCGGCTGCTTGGTCGCAATACCGAGCGCAAGAAGAGTTGGTTGCGGTCTGTGCTAAGCAAGGTGTTGAGCTGATTTTATTCCATGGTCGCGGCGGTACTGTGGGCCGTGGTGGTGGACCTGCACATGAAGCTATTTTGTCGCAGCCACCGGGCTCTGTTGCTGGGCGTTTTCGCACCACAGAGCAAGGTGAAGTGATACGTTTTAAATATGGATTGCCGGAAGTTGCTGCACAAAATTTAAATCTGTATTTGGCTTCCGTATTAGAAGCAACTTTATTACCGCCGCCTGCGCCGAAAGATTCATGGCGTGCCGTGATGGAACGTATGGCTGCCGATGGTTTAGCTGCGTATCGTAAAACGGTGCGTGAAGACCCGCAGTTTGTGGCTTATTTCCGCCAAGCCACGCCAGAGCAAGAGTTGGGTCGCTTACCTTTAGGCAGTCGCCCGGCCCGTCGTCGCAGCGGTGGTATTGAAAGTTTACGGGCGATTCCATGGATTTTTGCTTGGACGCAAACCCGGATGATGCTACCGGCATGGCTTGGCTGGGAAACTGCGTTACAAAACGCTATCGCACGGCAAGAGGAGCCCGTGTTGGCTGAGATGCGTGATCAGTGGCCTTTCTTTCGCGCGCGTATTGATATGCTGGAAATGGTGCTATTAAAAGCCGACTCAGGGATTGCCCGTTTATACGATGAGCGTTTAGTAGCCGATGAGTTGCGTGGTTTTGGTGAGCAGCTGTATCAGCATTTAAGTCAAGCCGTAGAGCAGGTGTTGCATCTAACCGGTGAGGCGCACTTGTTGGAGCGTCATCCACAAGTGCGTGCTTCGATTAGTGTGCGAGATACTTATCTTGATCCATTGCACTTGCTACAAGTGGAATTACTCGCGCGCTCACGAGAGCAGGGCGATGCTATTTGCCCTGCGATTGAACAAGCGTTGTTGGTCACTGTGGCAGGTATTGCGGCGGGATTACGTAATACAGGCTAGTCAATAGCTGCCGATCAACACCTGTTTTCTTGTGTTGATCGGCAGTGTCTTGTGTGAGGTTGCATATCTAATTGGCGCCGAGGCCTGCGATTAAAAGGGCTTAAGAATCGCCAGCAGGACAATCACGATTAAAAACAATACCGGTAACTCATTAAACCAGCGATAAAAGACATGGCTTTTTTGGTTGGTACCTTGGGCAAAACGTTTATAAATAGCACCTAAGGAAAAGTGATAGGCTATCAACAGCACCAGTAAAGTCAGCTTGATATGCATCCAACCCATTTTGAGCAGTGCTGGATTCATATATAACATATAAATTCCCAGCGCTAGGGTGGCGATCAGTGAGGGGTGCATGATCCCTCGATAGAGCTTACGCTCCATAATAGTGAAACGTTCTCGGCTCACTGTATCCGTGCTCATCGCGTGATAAACAAATAAGCGCGGCAAATAAAATAAACCGGCAAACCAGCATACCACTGCGATAATATGGAAAGCCTTAATCCACAAATACGTCATAACCAGATCCAAGCAGAAAAGAGAGTACATGGTAGTCTGCAGAGTATGCAGTGTCATCTGCAAAGTGTTGGTTATATAGTTACAGATTATTTTATTTTAAAGAGGGTGCATGCATGATTAAAGTGGCAATCGTTGGCGGTACGGGCTACACAGGGGCTGAGCTGTTGCGTTTGCTCGCCTTACATCCGCATGCACAGGTCGAAATTATTACCTCGCGCTCTGAGGAAGGCGTACGTGTTGCTGATATGTACCCGAACCTACGTGAAAGTTACCCTGCATTAGCTTTTTCAGTGCCAGAAGTTGATACGCTAACGGCTTGCGATGTGGTGTTTTTTGCAACGCCGCATGGTGTTGCCCATGGTTTAGCTGGTGAAATACTGCAAGCGGGCACGCGAGTGATAGATCTATCGGCCGATTTTCGTTTGCAAGATGCCGAAGAGTGGTCGCAGTGGTATGGCCAGCCGCACGGCGCACCACATTTGCTTGCTGATGCCGTGTATGGTTTACCCGAAGTAAACCGCGAAGCGATTAAAGACGCGCATCTTATTGCTGTGCCCGGGTGCTACCCAACCGCTGTGCAGCTAGGATTGTTGCCACTGGTTGAGGCCGGCCTTGCTGATACTAAGCAGATTATTGCGAGCTGCGCATCGGGTGTTAGCGGTGCAGGTCGAGCGGCTAAAGTAGGTTCGTTATTTTGTGAGGCGACAGAGAATATGATGGCTTATGGGGTGAATGGTCACCGCCATCTACCAGAGATTAAGCAAGGGCTCCGTCGCGCTGCCGGTAAGCCGGTTGAGTTGACATTTGTACCGCATTTGGTGCCAATGATCCGCGGTATTCATGCAACCTTGTACGCAACTGTTGTTGACCGTAGCGTTGATTTGCAGGCGCTATTTGAGCAGCGTTATGCACATGAGCCTTTTGTTGATGTGCTGCCTGCTGGCGTATTCCCGCAGACGCGCAGTGTTAAGGGTGCCAATATGTGTCGTATCGCCGTGCAACGCCCGCAAGACGGCGACGTAGTCGTGGTGATGTCCGCTATTGATAACTTGGTCAAAGGTGCTTCAGGGCAGGCGATACAGAATATGAATATTATGTTCGGTTTAGATGAAAGCAGTGGTTTGCTCTCAGCTGCATTAATTCCTTAGGTGCTGTTAATAGTTGACCTTTCTAGTAGGATAAGCGGATAATATTGCTTATAGTTGTTTACAGCGCGATGCTGGGAGAAAGTAAAATGAGTGTTGAATCCTTCGTCCCTGCCGCAATGCAGTTTACTCAAGGGGCAGCAAATAAAGTTAAGGCCTTGGTGGAAGAGGAAGGCAATCCTCGTCTGAAGTTACGCGTGTTTGTAACGGGTGGCGGTTGCTCTGGATTCCAGTATGGGTTTACTTTTGATGAGGACATGGCAGAAGATGACACTGTTATTGACCGTGAAGGTGTCAGTCTAATTATTGATCCAATGAGTTTTCAGTACTTGGCTGGCGCGGAAGTTGATTATACCGAGGGCTTAGAAGGCTCACGTTTTGTGATTAATAATCCGAATGCAACTACTACCTGTGGCTGCGGTTCATCATTTTCAGTCTAAAATGGTGTTATGCGGGATATATGGCGCCAAGTATGCGTAAGCCACTGGCGCCAGTGACTGCAGGTTTATTGCTAGGGATCCCTTCAAGACAACAGTGAGCAAGCCATGCAAATGCCATGGCTTCCATCCAGTCTGCTGAAATGCCCAGAGAGTCAGTGCTAGCAACAGTGCAATCAGGTAGCAGACGAGACAGTCGGCTCAATAAATCTTTGTTGTGAGCACCTCCGCCGCAGACCCACACAGCTTTGCTGTTTTCTTGAGCTAAGCTAATCGATTGGGCAATAGTTTGCGCGGTGAGCTCAGATAAAGTCGCTTGCACATCTTGATCAGGAATTTTGTTCTGTTTGGCAAGTAGGCGTTGTAGCCACGCTAGGTTAAATAGCTCGCGACCTGTGCTTTTAGGGCCTTGTGTTGCAAAAAATGGTTCTAGCAGCATTTCATCGAGCAGAGCTTTATTAACAGTGCCGCTGGCGCCCCATTCGCCATTTTTGTCGTATGGGCTGTTTTTTTTATGTTGAATCCATGCATCCATTAAGACATTACCTGGCCCGCAGTCAAAGCCGTAAGTGTCGTGCTGTTCGGCTAATAAAGAAACATTGCTAAAGCCGCCAATGTTTAAAATGGCGCAAGGTTTTTCCTGATGCTGAAAAAGCATTTCGTGGAAAGCTGGCACTAGTGGTGCGCCTTGCCCTCCTGCGGCAATATCGCGACTGCGAAAATCAGTCACGACGCAAATGCCTGTTAGTTCTGTCAGTAATGCAGGGCTGCCAATCTGTACAGTAAAGCCTAGTGTCGGCTCATGCCGAATAGTTTGCCCATGACTACCAATCGCGCGAACCAGTTTGACTGAAGTGTTGGTCTCTGCAAGTAATTTACTAACGCCTTGTGCTGCTAGTCGCGCCCATTGTTGTTCGGCTAAAGCGGCACGATGGATTTCATCAGCACCACTACTGCATAAGGAGAGAAGGTCTTGTTTGAGGTGTGGTGGCATAGGGACATATTGACTTGCCACAAGTCGACATTGAGGATCGATATCAACCAAACTGATATCGATCCCATCCAGGCTAGTGCCTGACATAATGCCAATGTAAAGCATTTTACTCTTGATTCAGCGCTAGCTGCGTATCTTTGTTAGCGTCAAGTGTCGCCAGTAAGGTTTTGCTGCGCTCTGTAAAGCGTTGTTTTTCTGAGGCGTGAATTGGGTCAGCTGTTGGTAGTTTTTGGCTTAACGGGTCAACGTGAGCACCGTTGACTTGGAACTCATAATGCAAATGAGGGCCTGTTGATAAACCCGTTGTGCCGATATAACCAATAATTTGGCCTTGCTTAACATTGCTTCCAGCGCGCACACCTTTAGCAAAACCTTGCATGTGCGCATAAAGTGTTTGGTAGCGCTGACCATGCTTGATAACAATAGTATTACCGTAGCCACCTTTACGACCTGCAAGAGTCACTCTGCCGTCGCCGGCTGCTTTAATAGGTGTGCCACGCGGAGCAGCATAATCAACACCTTTATGCGCACGAATCTTATTTAAAATTGGATGTTTACGTCCAAGAGAGAAGCGTGAGCTAATACGTGCAAAATCGACTGGAGTACGAATAAAGGCTTTACGTAAGCTTGAGCCGTCAGCACTGTAGTAGCTTGCATTGCCCTGCTTATCTGTGTAGCGGACTGCGGTGAATTCTTTGCCGCGGTTAGTAAAGCGTGCCGCTAAAATATTGCCGGTACCTATAGCTTGACCGTCCAATACTTTCTCTTCATAAACCAGTTCAAACTCATCACCTGTGCGAAGATCTTGTGCAAAGTCGATGTCGTAGCCAAATATATTGGCCATATCAAGTGCTAGGCCATAAGGTAAGCCTGCTTTTTTTGTAGCAGAAAATAGAGCGCTTTTGATAACGCCCTGGGCACTTTTTTCAACGGTTTGTGTTGTTGCAACATCTTTGCGGAAAGAAAAGCTATCGGTATCTGCTTTTTTTTCTAAATATATTGTTTCGAGGGGATTAAGTTGGCTGCTGACTGATTGCAGGGCTTGGCTCTCATCAAATTCAAAAGTGACGACTTGGCCAATCTTAAGGTGAGTAAAGTGCTTTGCTTCTTTGTTGGTAGAAAGGATGCTGTGCAATAAGCTGTTATCAAGGCCGGCTTTTACAAAAAGGACAGATAAAGTATCCCCGCTGTTCACGGTTAACGCTTTTTGAAATTCAAATTCTGTTGGTGTTTCTGACTCTGCTTTTGTTGTTTCTAACTCTACTTCTGGTGCCGATACCGCCGCAACTGTGCTTGTTTGTGTGACGGTGTTCACTTCATGGGCGTCAACTTTAGCGTCAGGTGTTTGTTCTTCGGCTTCAATACTAATAAAAGTTTTTTTGGCTTCTACTTCACGAGAGGGATAAACGATCAAAACTAGACAGAGTAATGCAGCAATTCCGCTTGCCGCAAGCAGATGACGTTTAGGGTATCTCTGCTGTGTCGGAGTGTTATTTATTGGCATAGTCTTAAGTGTCTGCTGTGTGCGATGGGGCAAAGTATAAGGTAAAAGCCTTCTACTGCAAGTCTAGATGTCTTGCAACTTGCGCTGAGTCAGGTTTTACCATGAGTTTACGCAAAAAAATAGCGGCTCGTTGAGTTATTTGTCAGATGGGTCAATTTGTTTTTAGTTCCTTATCTAGTATTCTTGCTAGCTATCTATTTTTTAAGACGTGGTGTTCTGGGTATGAAAACCGTTGAAGAGCAATTAGCTGTTATCAAGCGAGGCGCTGACAACGTCATTGTCGAGCAAGAGTTGGTTGAGAAATTAAAACGTAATGAGCCGCTGCGTATTAAGGCAGGTTTTGACCCTACGGCCCCTGATTTGCATTTGGGGCATGCTGTACTGATAAATAAATTACGGATGCTGCAAGATTTAGGTCATCAGATTATCTTCTTGATTGGTGACTTTACTGGAATGATTGGTGACCCTAGCGGTAAAAGTGCGACACGTCCGCCTTTGACTCGCGAACAAGTGCTAGAAAACGCGGAAACGTATAAGCAGCAAGTGTTCAAAATTCTTGATGAAGATAAAACAGAGGTTGTTTTTAACTCATCTTGGTTGGAGAAGTTGACGCCAGCTGATTTTATCCGTCTTGCTTCGCATTATACAGTCGCGCGTATGCTCGAGCGTGAAGACTTCAGTAATCGATATACAACCCAGCAGCCAATCGCTATCCATGAGTTTCTATATCCGCTTATTCAGGGCTATGACTCTGTAGCTTTGCGTGCCGATATAGAAGTAGGAGGTACCGATCAGACGTTTAACTTGCTGATGGGGCGTGAGTTGCAACGTGCTTATGGTCAAGAGCCACAGTGCATTATTACTATGCCTCTATTAGAAGGGTTGGACGGCATTAAGAAAATGTCGAAGTCGCTTGGTAATTATGTTGGGATACAGGAAGCGCCAGGTGCGATGTATACCAAGTTGCTATCAATGCCTGATGAGCTGATTTGGCGTTACTTTGACTTGCTGAGCTTTAGAGATGCACAAGAGATTGACGCGCTGAAAGCTAGTGTGGCTGAGGGTGCTAATCCGCGCGATGTCAAAATTGAGTTGGCACGGGAGCTGATTGCACGCTTTCATGGTGAAGAGGCTGCTGCTAATGCGCATAAGTCTGCAGGTAATCGTATGCAGGGTGGTGAGCTTCCTGAAGATTTACCTACTATAGTAGTGAAAGCAGAAGGTGATATGCCAATTGCTGCTATTTTGAATAAAGCCGGCTTGGTTAAAAACGCTGCCGGTGCGCGCGATATGCTGGCTGCGGGTAGCGTACGAGTAGACGGCGATGCAGTCAGTCGCGAGTTTGTCTTTAAGCTTGGTGCTGAACATGTATGCCAGGCGGGGAAGAAAAGCTTTGCGCGTATCAAGCTGCTGGCAGAATAAATAGATTTTTTTGAAGTCGCCTATTGCGCCTTTCTAAAAAGGCTGTACTATAGGCGTTCTTGAGGCGCACAGTAGAGCAAATCAAGATCTAGGAGTTCGACGGAAGCGTTAAAAACTTCCAGAAAATAAACCTTGACAGATGCTTCGGAGAGTGTAGAATACGCCTCCTCGCTAAGATCGAAAGACTTAACGAAAACGTTCTTTAACAATTTGAATCAA
>NZ_CAJHOA010000009.1 GCF_905120345.1 Denitrificimonas caeni
AGCGCGAACCTGTCAAGCTAATTTTTAAGTTATTTCCTTAAGAATCAACCTGTTACGTTAAGCTGTGAAACCTTGTTCGCCTAACGAGGTGCGCATTCTACAGCAGGAGCACTTCCTGTCAACAGCAATTACCAAGGAAATGCAAAATACTTCAAAAACGACGTCTTTACTGCTCAACCTGACGCTTACGTAGACGCAACATATACTGCACAGGACCTGAAGCGGCATAAACCAGGAACATAAGTAGCAGAATACGCGGTGGGTCACTGAATACAACAGCAAAAACTAAAACCACAACTAAGATTGCTACAAAAGGCACGCGCCCTTTAAGATCAAGATCCTTAAAGCTGTAGTACTTAATATTACTCACCATCAACAAACCCGCTAATGCGACTAATATGGCAAACAAGATGATGACCGCAAATGGTAAGTCAGCGCCACCCACTCCTTCATCGCTAAACGCCCAAATAGCCCAAACCATACCAGCAACCAGCCCTGCAGCGGCTGGACTGGCCAAACCAATAAACCAGCGCTTATCAACGATGCCTATTTGCGTATTAAAGCGTGCTAAACGCAAAGCAGCACAGGCTACATAGATAAAGGCAATCGTCAGTCCAACATTACCCAGCTCTGACAGTGCCCACTGATAAGCAATAATCGCTGGTGCCAAACCAAACGCGACCATATCAGACAAAGAATCGTACTCAGCACCAAAGGCGCTCTGCGTATTGGTTAACCGCGCCACTCGCCCATCTAAACCATCGAGCACCATAGCGACAAACACAGTTGCTGCGGCAACATAAAAATTTCCATTTATCGCACATATGATCGAATAAAACCCAGCAAACAGGTTAGCAGTGGTAAATAAATTCGGCAGCAAGTAGATACCTCTGTGCCGCACTTTGCGACCTTCGTTATCGTGGCCTTCTTCAACATGCTCATCTATAGGCAACAAACTCTCAATAGACGATGCGTTATCGTGTTCTTCAGGACGCTGATTCATAAACTTCCTTAAGCTTCTCTAGGTAATAAACCAATCTATCTGGTAAGGGTATTATTTTATACTAAATAAGTACCTGAAACGAAAAACGCGGCCTAAGCCGCGTTTTTCAATTGTAAGTAAATCAGTTCTTTGATTTATCAACAATTTTGTTAGCAGAAATCCACGGCATCATAGAACGCAATTTCTCACCAACCACTTCAATGCCGTGCGCAGCATTGTTGCGACGGTATGCAGTCATTGAAGGATAGTTCGTTGCACCTTCAGTGATAAACATTTTCGCATATTCACCATTCTGAATGCGCTTCAGAGCATTACGCATTGCTGCGCGTGACTCAGCATTGATCACTTCTGGGCCAGTAACGTACTCACCATACTCTGCGTTGTTAGAGATTGAGTAGTTCATGTTCGCAATACCACCTTCGAACATCAAATCTACAATCAACTTCAATTCGTGCAGGCACTCAAAGTATGCCATTTCTGGAGCGTAGCCCGCTTCAACCAACACCTCAAAACCAGCCTTAACCAACTCAACAGTACCGCCACACAGGACAGCCTGCTCACCGAACAAGTCAGTTTCGGTTTCGTCTTTAAAGGTTGTTTCGATAATACCAGTACGACCACCACCTACACCGCTGGCGTAAGACAGAGCAACGTTTTTCGCATTACCCGAAGCATCTTGGTAAATAGCGATAAGATCTGGAATACCACCACCTTTAACAAACTCAGAACGTACAGTATGACCCGGCGCCTTTGGCGCGATCATAATAACGTCGAGGTCAGCACGTGGCGTGACTTGGTTGTAATGCACAGAAAAACCGTGAGCAAAAGCCAAAGTTGCACCTTTTTTCAGGTTTGGCTCTAATTCTTCTTTGTACAGTTGACCTTGGAACTCATCCGGAGTCAGAACCATAACGATGTCAGCAGCTTTAACAGCAGAGGCAACATCTGAAACTTTCAAACCATGCGCTTCAGCTTTAGCAATTGAAGAAGAACCAGCGCGTAGACCAACAGTGACATCAACGCCTGAATCTTGCAGGTTGCATGCATGCGCATGACCTTGCGAACCATAACCAATAATGGCTACTTTTTTGCCTTTGATAATGGATAAGTCACAATCTTTGTCGTAGTAAACTTTCATAAAATTCTCCTAATGTTGGAGAGCCCGCGCTCTCCATGATTGATTCAAAGGCTTAAAACTTTATCGCCGCGCGCAATACCTGTCACACCACTGCGCACAACTTCTAAAATAGAGGCTGGACCAATTGCCTGAATAAAGCTGTCCAGCTTATCTGTTGTTCCTGTGAGTTGCACCGTGTAAAGACTTGGTGAAACATCAACAATCTGCCCCCTGAAAATATCAGCGGTACGCTTGATTTCTGCACGCTGAGCACCGCTGGCTTTTACTTTAACCAGCATCAACTCACGCTCAATGTGTGCACTTTCTGACAAATCGACCAATTTAACCACTTCGATCAGCTTATTAAGGTTCTTAGTGATTTGCTCAATCACTTCCTCTTTACCAATCGTGGTTAAAGTTAGGCGCGACAGTGTTGGATCTTCTGTCGCAGCAACCGTCAAACTTTCAATATTGTAGTTACGCTGAGAAAACAGGCCGATTACACGAGATAAGGCACCTGGCTCATTCTCCATCAGCAAAGAAATAATATGTCTCATGATTATGTCCGCTCCGTTTTGCTGAGCCACATATCACGCATTGCACCATCACGGATCTGCATTGGGTACACGTGCTCACTCGCATCAACTTGAATATCTAAGAATACCAAGCGATTTTTCATCGCAAAGGCTTCTTCCATTTTTGGCTTGAGATCTTTCAAGTCAGTAATACGCATACCCACATGACCATACGCCTCAACTAACTTAACAAAGTCAGGCAATGACTCCATATAAGAGTGCGAATAGCGACTGTTGTAGACCATATCCTGCCACTGGCGAACCATGCCTAACACACCGTTATTCAAGTTGATAATCTTAACTGGCAGGTCATATTGCAAGCAGGTTGACAGCTCTTGGATATTCATCTGAATACTGCCTTCACCGGTCACGCAAGCAACGTCATCATCAGGAAAGCTCAGCTTAACGCCCATCGCTGCAGGAAAACCAAAGCCCATCGTGCCTAAACCACCGGAGTTAATCCAACGATTAGGTTTATTGAAACGATAATATTGCGCAGCAAACATCTGGTGCTGACCAACATCCGAGGTAACAAACGCATTACCGCCAGTCACTTCGCTCAAAGTTTCAATAACTGCTTGCGGCTTGATAACGTTGCCATCACCACTGTCGTAGGGGAACATTTTACCGTTACCGCGCCACTCATCGATCTGCTTCCACCAGCTCGCAACAACATCTGGATTTGGCTGAGTTCCAATATCTTTTAGCGCGGCCAGCATATCGGCCAACACGCTATCAACCGGCCCAACAATCGGAATGTCAGCTTTAATCGTTTTCGAAATAGACGCTGGGTCAATATCAATATGAATAATTTTTGCGTTAGGGCAGAATTTAGCGGCACCATTAATCACGCGGTCATCAAATCGCGCACCAACCGCCAACAACACGTCGCAATGATGCATGGCTAAGTTAGCGGTGTAGCTGCCATGCATCCCAAGCATGCCGAGGAACTGGCGGTCATCACCTGGAAAGCAACCCAAACCCATTAAGGTATTGGTCACTGGCACATTGAGCAATTTAGCCATTTCAGTCAATGGCGTAGACGCACCACCTAAAATAACACCACCACCGGCATACACAACTGGACGCTTAGCAGCTAGCAACATTTCTGCCGCTTTGCGAATTTGCCCAGAGTGCCCGCGAGTCGCTGGTGCATAAGAGCGCAACTTAGCTTTTTTAGGATAGCTGTATTCAAACTTATCAATTGGATTAGTCATATCCTTAGGGATATCAATAACCACTGGACCAGGTCGACCTGACTCAGCTAAATAGAAAGCTTTTTTCATCACTTCAGGAATGTCTGAAGCATGCTTAATAATAAAACTGTGCTTAACAATCGGACGCGAAATACCGATCATATCGGTTTCTTGGAAAGCGTCTGTACCGACCATATCACTGGCCACTTGACCCGAGATAACAACCATCGGAATCGAGTCCATAAAGGCTGTCGCAATACCAGTTATCGCATTGGTCGCGCCTGGACCTGAAGTCACAAAAACAACACCCGCTTTACCAGTCGCGCGCGCATAGCCATCGGCCATATGCGTTGCCGCTTGTTCATGACGCACTAAAATATGCGTCAGAGCAGGCTCTTTGAATAATGCATCGTAGATATGCAAGATGGCCCCACCTGGGTAGCCATAAATATATTTAACGCCTTGGTCGCGCAGTGAGCGAACAACCATTTCTGCGCCGGATAAAAGTTCCACAGTAACACCTCTAAAACGCCAGAATAGCGCCCCTCATCAAGGGCAATCTGATTGTAGGTTGCTGTCATTTGCAGCATGGATGCCGGTGATTGCCGACTACCCAGCCACTTAAATAAAGCAGCATAGAGAAACCCGAATGTCTAAAGATTCCTCACCCAGCGCGAGGTAACGCGATACGGGTATAGCGGGCGGCACGGGTACGCACCTCATGAACTAACGCTATAAGCGCCTTTTTGAGGCGAACTTTACAGCAATCTATGAATTGTTCGTATTCAGCAGCCGCAAGTCAAGCACTACGAGACAATTCTCTCGGTTCTTGGGCTATTTATTGTCTATGATAGATATTTATAGGCCTTGTGCGCAACCACAAGGTTACCCTATGAGCTTTTACGCTATATTAAGGCTCTTATTTGCCTTATCTCTATTTGGCTTTTTGCACACACAGTATAAGGAAATTGCATGCGCTGTTTTATAACGACTGCCAGCCTTTTATTATTGCTTAGCTCTTCACTAATCGCCGCTCCTATTTACAAATGGGAAGACGCGCACGGTGTGACTCATTTTGGTTCAGAACCTCCAGCTAACCAAACAGCCGAAAGCATCAATAGAACTTTTTCTCAACCTAAGCCAAGCCAAAAAACAGCCGCTCAAGTAACAGCTGAAGAAATCAAGACCAGCGCTGACATACAAGCTGAGATCGATCGCCAAGTACGCAAACAAGTTGCCGAGGAGGAAATCACTCTACGCAAGTATTGCACAGAGGTTCGCTATAACCTCTCACAGTTAGAAAACAACCCTCGAGTTTTGGCCGAAATCGACGGTAAACCTACGCGGCTTAGCGAAGAGCAACGCCAAGCACGTATCGCTGAACTGAAAAAAATTATTAGCGAGCGCTGCGTTGACGTTAAATAACAACGCAGCGACATCACCCTCAACCCGCTAATGCAGCACATTCGCGCCAACAATGGCTGTATCGATACGCTTCAAACAACTCAGTAAACGAGTTGTTTGCGCCAGCTGATCACGATAAACCACTTCGGCCATATCACAAATCGCACACTGACTCGGCAAGGCCTGATCAGCCAGCAAAATACTCTGCATCCGCGGTATAAACAGCCACTGTAACCACTCTGCAAACTCCAACGTGTCAACGCAAAAAGGCTGCTGGCTTTGCAGAGCTTGTGCACTTGGTGCTTGCTGCTGCCACCAACCTAATTGTTGCAACTCATCTTGCAACTCAGCCAATAGCGCCATCAAGAAAAATTTGCGCTGAGCAACCATTATAAGTTAACCCTTGCGCGGTTCTGTGCTTCTTGCGCGCCAGATGTATTACCTTGCTGCGCACGTGCACGAGCGATCAAGTCCCACAGTCCAGCTTGCAACGCAGGACGCCCATTGCTATAGCTTAGGCCGCGCTGAGCCAACTGCTCAGCCTGCCCTGCATCACCTTGCGCCAAGCGCACTTCAGCTAAGCGGTATAGCACTTGCGGCTCGCGTGGTGCAATACGCTGCGCACGTTCAAGACTTGACGCAGCACCATTAAAATCACCACTGCCTTGCTGTTGTTTGGCTGTGGTTAATAACGCTAATACCGCGCCATCAAGCTGCTCGTCTGCGGCTAAGCGTGCTTGATTGCCAATCGGCATTGGTGATGTTGGCGCTGGAGCTGCTGTGCTAGGTGTGCTTGAAATGGAGTCAGCATGGTATACCTCAATGCCGCCAATTGGAGCGCTAGGCACAGCGTAGGTTTGCACTGCTTCACTCTCGCCTTGAGGCATCACGGTTACCGTGGGCTGCTGAGCAGTTTGTGCTGTGCCAGCAGATTGACGTGCTCGATTGTCACGCATCGCACCAGGCGTTAGCGGTCCACCACTTTCCACAACGGGTATTGCTCGCTGCTGCGAGCCAGCACAACCGGCCAAAAGCGTCACTAATGCAATTAAAATGATGGCATGCTTACTCACGTTTATTCCTCATAGCTATTAATTTAACCAACTGCGAATCCAACTTTTAACCGATTCAACAGGCGCAATCTCATACGCAGGCTTATCGCAAGACTCGCCGGCTAAAGGCTCGCTACCGCCAATATACGGCATTTGTACGGCACCCGGACAACCTTTCGCACTGCCTAAACCAGAATAAGCATCAACCCACGCCATCACCACATTACCCGGTGGCGTCATATTCAAGGAGCTTGGCGCGGCGGTCTGCATAAAATTCGCCCAGACCTGTAGAGCTCCGCTGGCACCGGTCAGCGGTGTTTGGCCATTATCATCACGCCCCATCCACACCACAGCCAACAAATCCTGACCAAAACCGGCAAACCAACTATCACGCGAATCATTACTGGTACCGGTTTTTCCCGCCAAGACCACTGAAGACGGCACTCGGTTATACACTGAGCGGCCAGTTCCTTCAGTCATCACGCGACGCATTGCTTCTTGAGTTAAATAAATCGCGCCCGCATCAAAACGTTGCTCCACCGTATAGGGATAACGCCCTAAAGGCTCACCCTCTGCCGTTAAAACACTGCGAATAGCACGCAAGGGTGTATTAAAACCACCATTGGCAATGGTTTGGTACATGCCGGCCACCTCAATCGGGGTCAAGCTGCCGGCACCCAACAGCATCGAGGGATAGGCTGGCCAATCACGCTCAACACCCAGTTTACGCAGCGTTTGCAAGACGCGAGGCACGCCCATTTCCAAGCCGAGCTTTGCTGTTGAGAGGTTATACGACTGCGCCAAGCCTTGATATAAAAATACCGTACCATGCTCTTTACGATCATAGTTTTGCGGCGTCCAAACTTTACCATTTTGGCTTTTAACGGAAAAAGACTCATCTTGGATGTAGCGGGTCAAGGTGTACTGGCTGGGCTGCTCTAAAGCCGTGAGATAGATAGCAGGCTTCACTAGCGAACCAATTGGGCGTAGCGCATCTAAAGCGCGATTAAAACCCGCATAGCGTGGGAGACGACTACCTAGCAGCGCCAGCACTTCACCGGTTTCTGGATTGCTGACCAGCATCGCCGACTCGACCTTATCGATTTCTTTGCGCCCTGCCAGTTGCTTATAGGTTTTATCTAACGCCTCTTCTGCTTTGCGCTGCAGGATCGGGTCAAAACTGGTAAAGATACGCAATCCTTCTTCGGTTAAATCTTGATCACGGTAGTCTTCGCGTAATTGACGCTTTACCAGATCAACAAAGCCAGGATAAGTCGTGTTAGCAAGACTGCCACGTGTAGTAATACCCAGCGGCTGCTTCTTCGCATGACTCGCCTGTTCAGTATCAACAACTCCTTGCTCTGCCAATAAATCAATCACTAAATTACGGCGCTCAAGAGCACGCTCTGGCTGACGGCGAGGATTATAGTAAGACGGCCCCTTAACCATACCGACCAAGAGAGCTACTTGATGCAACTTCAACTCAGGCAGTGGCTGACTAAAAAAGTACTGACTGGCCAAACCAAATCCATGTACCGCACGCTGTCCGTCTTGACCTAAAAAGACCTCATTAAGGTAGGCCTCTAAGATTTCTGCTTTACTGTAATGCACTTCAATCAGCAGCGACATCAAGGCTTCAGTCACTTTACGCGTTAAGGTGCGCTCATTACTGAGAAAGAAGTTTTTCACCAACTGCTGAGTCAGCGTACTACCACCTTGGCGTAGCGAACCAGACGAAGTATTAACCCATAAGGCGCGCGCGATAGACTTTAAAGAAACGCCATGGTGAGTATAAAAATCGCGATCTTCCACGGCAATCAGTGCTTGCGGCAATAAGTCAGGCACTTGATCCAAACGAACCAAGATACGGTCTTCCTGATGCGCAGGGTATAAGCCGCCAACCAGTAAAGGCTCAAGGCGCGCCACCGCTAAAGGCGTCCCGTTCGAGAGCGCCAAGCTTGCTACGCTACTGCCAGAAAAGCTCACTCGAAGCGCTTGCGCAGGCTCAGCCCCCTCATAAAATTGAAAGCCTCGAGTATGCAACTCAACGGTATTGCCATTGACAGCGACAGCACCGGAACTCTTTGCTGAAGACTCGTTACGGTAGCCTAAAGCGTTCAACTCGGTTAAAAAGTCTTGTTTATTAAGCTTTTGCCCAGCGAATAACTCTAAGGGCCGCGCATAGACTTTGGCAGGAACCGTCCAGCGCTTGCCAGAAAACTTCTCTTGCACAATGGCATCTAAATACATCAGGACACCAGCAAGCACTACAACAGCGACGATAGACAGCTTAACAAACAAGCCCAGCCAGCGACCTGAAGTTCTTGCTTTACGCTGGTTTGCAGTCTTTTTAGAAGACCGAGAAGTTGATTTTCGAGTCATACTACTAATTACACCTGTTTTGTTTCAGTTCAAAATGCATGTTGTTATAGTTTGCACAGTTGCCCACAGTTGCCATAATGAAGGCATTATTTTATTACTCTGAAGGATCACCTGTGACTCAAGCCCTGATTGCCGCCCTACAAAACCCTACAATCTTTCCGCATCCTGTCGAAGATTTTCAGGTCATCGAAACGCATATCTCATGGGTCATTCTGACAGGCCCCTATGCTTATAAAATCAAAAAAGCGGTTAACTTTGGCTTTTTAGACTTTACTGATATTGCTGCTCGCCAACACTTTTGCAATGAAGAAGTTCGTCTTAACCAGCGTTTAACCGAAGGTCTCTACCTCAACGTTGTGGCCATCACCGGCACTATCGATGCCCCAGAATTAAACGGCAATGGTCCAGTGATTGAATACGCGGTTAAAATGCGTCAGTTTCCGCAAACCCAACTTTTGGGCGATATGCAAAAACGCGGCGAACTCTGCGAAACTCATATTGATGCACTGGCTAAACAAATTGCCCGCTTCCACCATGAAGCGCCTCGCGTACCAGCAGAACACGCGCTGGGTGATCCATACGCAATTATGGCACCAATTCGCCAAAACTTTGAGCAAATCCGCCCACTACTCAGCGAACCCGCTGATTTACAGCAACTGGATGCACTCGAGGCTTGGGCAGAAGATGGTTTTACCCGCTTACTCCCCTTATTAGAGCTACGTCGCCACAATGGTTCAATTCGCGAATGTCATGGTGACATTCACTTAGGCAACGCTACCTTGCTGGACGGTGAAGTGGTGCTGTTTGACTGCATCGAATTTAACGAGCCGTTCCGCTTAATTGATGTTGCTTCAGATGCAGCGTTTCTCGCCATGGACCTCGAAGACCGTGGCCTTAAGCCTTTGTCACGTCGTTTTATTAATGGATGGTTAGAGCTGACTGGCGACTACCAAGCCATGCCGCTGATCAACTTTTATAAAGCCTATCGCGCCATGGTACGTGGTAAAGTTAACTTGTTCCGTCTTGGTCAAGAAACTGACCCAGTACAGCGCGCAGCGATTGTGCGTCAATACCGCAGCTATGCCAATTTAGCTGAAAGTTACAGTGCGATTCCATCACGCTTGCTGGCCATTACTCATGGTATTTCTGCAGTGGGTAAAAGCTCCGTAGCGATGCGCTTAGTCGAAGCCTTGGGGGCTTTACGCTTACGCTCTGACTTTGAGCGCAAACGCTTGTTTGGCGAGCAGGATAGTGAACAGCAAAACACTTTAGGCGGTGGTATTTACAACCCCAATGCCAGTGCCGCCACTTACCAACGTCTGCATGCCCTGGCTGCTGATGCGTTACAAGCAGGTTTCCCAGTAGTGATCGATGCCACCTACTTAAAAAGCGAGCAGCGTCATGATGCTTGGCAGATTGCAGAAAACACCGGCACACCGTTCTTAATTCTCGACTGCCAGGCTCCCGATGAAGTGGTTGCTACATGGTTAAAACAGCGCCAAGCAGAAGGTCTAGATCCGTCTGATGCGACAGCGGATGTGATCTTGGCACAGCGTGAAAACCTAGAGCCGCTCAGCGTTACAGAGATTGCACAAAGCTATCTTGTCGACACTCACGACGCAGCAACTTTAGATAATCTGATTAACCAGATTCGCAAACGCTTACCTGGTTTATAAGCTATACGTTCTTGGCTGCGTTATATGCAAGCGCAGCCAAGACGATTTTAAAGTGCCAGCCAATCAGCCCTCACTTGTTCTTTGTTTAATGCCAACCACTGCAGAGCAATAATACTTGCGGCATTATCAATACGCCCATCGCGCACAGCTTGCAAGGCAGACTCTAGTGGCCACACATGCACGCGAATATCCTCACCCTCTTCTTCTACGCCAAACACACCACCAACACCGTCTGTCGAACAACGTCCCACATAGAGATAGACACGTTCATCTGAACCACCGGGTGACGGATAATAGGTCATTACGGGCATTAACTCATGCAATTCTAAATCCGCTTCTTCACGCGCTTCGCGGCGTGCAACCTCTTCTGGCTGCTCATCGGTATCAATCAAACCGGCCACAATTTCTAGCAACCACGGCTCAGGGCTTTTATCCAAGGCACCAATACGAAACTGCTCAATTAAGACCACCGAATCGGTGTGTGGATCATAGGGCAACACGCATACCGCATCAGGTCGCACAAACAACTCTCGACTGAGAGTCGGTCCCATGCCGCCAGCAAATAACCGATGCTTTAAATGCACTCGATCTAATTGATAAAAGCCTTTAAAACACTGTTCACGCTGCTCTACCACAACATCATTTTCACGGTTCATTGTGCGCTCAAGCATCTTTATCTCCCACAAAAAAGCGGCCACTTAGAGCCGCCTTTTATACCACTGCCGGTTTAAACCTGCTTATAGATAATCGAGCCTTCTTCACGAAAACGCGCAGACTGCTGTTTAAATCCCGCTTCAATGGCTTTCTGCGAGTCAGTTAGACCATTTTCTTTGGCGTACTGGCGCACTTCTTGACTGATTTTCATTGAGCAGAATTTAGGTCCACACATTGAGCAAAAATGCGCCACTTTGGCTGACTCTTTCGGTAAGGTTTCGTCATGGAAAGAGCGTGCGGTATCCGGATCGAGAGCTACATTAAACTGATCATCCCAACGGAACTCAAAACGTGCCTTACTTAAAGCATCATCACGTAACTGCGCGCCAGGGTGACCTTTGGCCAAGTCTGCGGCATGCGCTGCAATCTTATAAGTGATAATGCCCGTTTTCACATCATCCTTATTGGGCAGACCTAAATGCTCTTTGGGCGTGACATAACAAAGCATGGCGCAACCGTACCAAGCAATCATCGCCGCACCAATACCCGAGGTAATGTGATCGTAACCTGGGGCAATATCAGTGGTTAATGGGCCAAGCGTATAAAAGGGTGCTTCATCACAACACTCCAGTTGCTTGTCCATATTTTCTTTAATCATATGCATCGGCACATGACCTGGACCCTCAATAAAGCACTGCACATCATGTTTCCACGCAATCTTAGTCAGCTCTCCTAAGGTTTCCAGCTCTGCAAATTGCGCAGCATCGTTAGCATCGGCGATAGAGCCGGGGCGCAAACCATCACCTAAAGAGAAGCTGACATCATAAGCTTTCATAATTTCACAGATGTCTTCAAAATGCGTGTAGAGAAAGTTTTCTTGATGGTGAGCTAAACACCATTTGGCCATGATCGAGCCACCACGCGAAACAATGCCGGTCACGCGCTTGGCGGTCAGCGGTACATAACGCAGCAAGACACCGGCGTGAATGGTAAAATAATCAACGCCCTGCTCGGCTTGTTCAATCAACGTATCGCGGAACAACTCCCAAGTCAGGTCTTCAGCAACCCCATTCACCTTTTCCAGCGCCTGATAAATGGGCACGGTACCGACTGGAACCGGCGAATTACGCACAATCCACTCACGGGTTTCATGAATATTTTTACCGGTGGACAAATCCATAATGGTGTCTGAACCCCAACGTATCCCCCAGGTCAGCTTAGCCACTTCTTCTTCAATGGATGAGCCCAGCGCACTGTTACCGATATTGCCATTAATCTTCACGAGGAAGTTACGGCCTAAAATCATCGGCTCCAGTTCAGTATGGTTGATATTGGCAGGAATAATCGCACGGCCACGGGCAATTTCCGAGCGTACAAACTCTGGAGTGATTTCTTTAGGAATGCTGGCACCGAAACTTTGCCCTGGATGCTGGTGATCTAACAAACCTGCGTCACGCGCTTTCTCTAACTTCAAGCTCTCTCGAATCGCTACATACTCCATTTCAGGAGTAATAATACCTTGGCGTGCATAGTGCATTTGTGTAACGTTTTTACCTGCTTTAGCGCGTCGCGGGTTGCGGATCGAAACGAAGCGCATCTTACTTAACTCAGGATCATCTAAGCGTTCTTGGCTAAAGCTCGAGCTGAGCCCACTCAGAATTTCAGTATCATCACGCTCTACAATCCAACTGCTGCGCACATCAGTCAAACCTTTTCGCACATCAATTTTTACACAGGGATCGCTATAGGGGCCGGAGGTATCGTAGACAAAGACGGGGGCATTTTCTTCAATACCCTCGTCCGTCTCGGTCGGCGTCAGGCTGATTTCACGCATCGGTACGAGAATGTCAGGGCGCGAGCCTTCAACGTAAATTTTTCGCGAGTTAGGAAAGGGCTGGATCGACTGTTGATCGACTTGAGCGGTATCACTGAGATGCTGCGACAGGGCTTGATTCATGCTATTGGCTCTCCAAAATACACCATAAAGTGTCGGGGGAACCAACGGACAAAGGCAGGTCTACCTTGCGGCAAACTTATCTTGTTCCCTACGCGAGTATGAGCTCGATCAGGTTCAACGGGATCCAGTATAACCGATCTCAGCTCTATTCAGAGCACCCCGACAAGAAACAGACCACAGTCTACGCATGGTACAACATAAACTGCAAGCACACGCGACTAAGCGCTAAGCTGTACAATGCCTTAAACAATGTTAGAGCACGCTTGACCGACTTAGTGATCATCCGTAGCCTTAAGCCGATTTCTCTTTGCAAAACTTAGGATATTGATGATGCGTGTACTGTCGCTTACTTTTGCTATAGCTACAGTTTTGGGATCGGCCGCTTATGCAGCACCGCTCAGCCAAAACAAAGTTAACCTGCTCGATGTCTACCAACTCGCAGTTGATAACAACGCAGATTTAGCTGCAGCCCATGCTGACTACCAAGCACAACGTGAACGCGTACCGCAGGCGCGCGCAGGCTTGCTACCGCAAATAGGTGCCGGCGCCAGCAACTCGAACAGTCGCAGCAAGGTCGACACAACTGATGGTTCGAAAACCACTTCTCGTAGTGGCCTCGTCTATCAAGCCAGCTTAAGCCAACCACTATTTCGCTTAGATCGCTGGTACCAATTACAAGCTGCACAAGCAACCAATGAGCAATCAGCGTTAGAGTTATCAGCGATTGATCAAAACTTGATTTTGCAAAGCTCTGAAGTGTACTTTGCGGTGCTGCGTGCGCAGGATAACCTAGCCGCCAGTCGTGCTGAAGAATCTGCGTTTAAACGCCAGTTTGATTTAGCCAGCGAGCGCTTTGATGTCGGCTTGTCCGATAAAACCGATGTTTTACAAGCGCAAGCGGCCTATGACGCTGCCCGCGCGAATCGTATGGTTGCTGAACGCATGGTCAGCGATGCTTTCCAAGCCGTTAGCACTCTGACTAATGTTGATTTAGCCGCGTTAGAAGGAGTGAAGCACAGCTTACCGATTCTTGCACCAACACCGAACGATGCCAGCGCATGGGTCAATACCGCTACCGAACAAAACCTCGGTTTACAAGCCATTAACTTCGCCGTGCAAGCTGCGCAAGAGAGTGTCAAACAACGTAAATCAGGCCACGCGCCGACCGTTGATGCTATCGCGCAATATCAAAAAGGCGATAACGACAGCATGGGTTTTGTAAATAGTGGCTTTCCTGGCATGCCAAGGTATGACGGTAAAGCTGAGCAAGGCAGCGTTGGCTTGCAACTTAATATCCCTTTGTACACCGGTGGCATGACCAGCTCGCAAGTACGTGAAGGCGTGTATCGTTTAGATCAAGTTGAGCAAATGCGTGAAAGCCTGCGGCGTAAAACGGTACAAGATGCACGCAACTTCTACCGTGCGGTAAATACCGATGTTGAGCAAGTACAAGCGCTGAAACAAGCGATTATTTCTAGCCAGAGCGCTGTCGAAGCCACGCAGATTGGCTACGATGTTGGTACGCGAAATATTGTCGATGTGCTGGATGCGCAACGCTATCTGTACGCGGCAGTACGCAACTACAACAATGCGCGCTATGACTACATCTTAAACAATCTACGCTTGCAACAAACAGCTGGCACGCTCAGCCCTGATAATTTGCAAGCGTTATCGATCTATTTAAACCCCAACTACAACCCCGACAACGACTTTCTACCACCCGATTTAGATAAAGAAATCGAAGCGAATCTACGTCGCCGCTAAGCGTTTAGACTGGCTGCTCACTAGAGCAGTCAGCCACAGACAATACTGCTGTATAAGTCGAGATTTACAGGCTTAAGCGCATGGATAAGTCGATCGCCTTTACATCTTTAGTTAAGGTACCCAGAGAGATATAATCAACACCCGTCCCGGCTATCGCTCGAATCGTCTGTTCATTGACACCACCCGATGCCTCTAGCTTGGCTTGTGAAGCATTGAGCTGAACCGCAGTGCGCATATCGTCTAAGCTCAACTCATCCAGCATAATAATGTCAGCACCCGCTGCCAGTGCTTCACGCAGCTCATCAAGGTTCTCCACCTCAACTTCAACAGGTTTGCCTGGGGCAATACGATGTGCAGCTGCGACAGTGGCCGCCACCCCGCCACAGGCGGCGATATGATTTTCTTTAATCAAAAAAGCATCGTACAGGCCCAGTCGATGATTATGGCAACCGCCACAGGTGACAGCGTACTTTTGCGCCAAACGTAAGCCCGGTAAGGTTTTGCGGGTATCCAATAATTTAACTGCGGTGCCCGTCACCCTATCAGCGAAATATTGGCAACGTGTCGCGACCGCCGACAAGCTTTGCAAGAAGTTTAGTGCGGTACGCTCACCCGTCAGCAACGCTCGTGCTTTGCCTTGCAGCTCAAACAACACATCATTGGCTTGCACGCGCTGGCCATCAGCAACCAGCCAGCGTACCTGTACGCTGCTATCAACCTGACGAAAGACTTCATTGACCCAAGCCACGCCACTGATCACTGCAGACTCGCGCGTAATCACTCGAGCGCTGGCAGTTTTTTCAGCAGGTATCAGCTGTGCAGTGATGTCCCCCGAGCCAATATCTTCCGCCAAAGCGATACGGACATTGGCTTCAATTTCTGCGCCTAACTGCTCAAGTAAAAGATTGGCCATGTTCTGCTCCTCAATAAATTGCAGCCATTATAAAGCCTTACCCCAGCATTAATAGCCAGACCTAATAACACGGTCGTACTTTTAACAGCCAAACCTCGCGCTAAGCCAAATCACTTAGCACTCTACACATAGTTTACAGATCCGCATGGTCTGCTGACACGCTGATCTGTATATCAGCACACCAACGCTCCTCAGCAACACGCTGACGCCAGTGCCCAAACACAGGCTGTAAACCAATAAAGACAATGCGTACACTAGAATCTTGCGGTTCAACGCGCCAACGCACAGGCGTATTCCCCGTTAAAATAATCTCTCCTTGCGCAGACTGTCCCTGCGTATCAAGCAGTACCAACTGGTAAATACCTTGCTGATTATTCTCTTGGATCGGCGTCGACTGAGATAAGCAGACACCCAAGCCGTCAGCATAGGTCTGCAATTGCACAATACTAGGACTGCGTTGCGGCAAAGGTTGAGGATCAAATAAGCGGCCAAGCATTAAGCCCAGCAAAAATCCGACCAGTATTAGACTGGCAACAAATTTGATCAGTAACTGCCGTCTTGGCAACACTTCCAAGGTAGAATTGGCGTCTATTTTATTGCTAGGATCAAGCATGTTTCACGTTATTCTCTTTGAACCAGAAATCCCACCCAACACCGGCAATATTATCCGCTTGTGCGCGAATGTGGGTTGCAGCTTACATTTAATTGAACCACTTGGCTTTGACTTTGACGACAAACGTTTACGTCGTGCCGGCCTCGATTATCAAGAGTTTGCCCATGTGCAACTGCACGCTAATCTAGAGGCGTGCTTAAACGTTTTGCAGCAACCGCGCCTCTTTGCCTTAAGCACTAAAGCCGCACATAGCTATGCTGATGCGACTTATCAAGACGGTGATGCTTTTATTTTTGGTCCAGAAACACGCGGACTGCCTGCAGACATACGCAATAGCATACCTGCAGAGCAATTGCTGCGCTTACCGATGCGTGAAGGCTCACGCAGTTTAAATCTGTCCAATACGGTAGCAATTGCTGTGTATGAAGCGTGGCGACAGTTAGACTTTGCCGAGCAGTAACAAAAACACCCCGACACGCGTTCAGCCTGTACGGGGTGTTAAGTGACGGCTTAAAGACTTACAGCAATAAGCTGCGGATCTCGGCTAACAACTCACTCAAGCGTCGAGTAAAGTGTGCAGCGGCGGCGCCATTAATGACACGGTGGTCATAAGACAACGACAATGGCAGCATTAAGCGCGGATCAAAACCCTCGCCATTCCACACCGGTTGCATGGTCGCCCGTGAGACACCGAGAATAGCCACTTCAGGTGCATTGACAATCGGCGTAAAGCCGGTGCCGCCAATGTGCCCTAAGCTGGAAATCGTAAAGCACGCGCCTTGCATCTGCTCAGCACTGAGCTTTTTATTGCGCGCTTTATCCGCCAACTCAGCCGCTTCGGCAGACAATTGCAGCAAGCTCTTCTGATTGACATCACGAATCACTGGCACCAACAGCCCTTCAGGGGTATCGACAGCAAAGCCTAAATGCACATACTTCTTGCGAATCAATGCTTTGCCGCTCGGCGCCAGCGAACTATTGAAATCTGGCATTTCTTGTAGCAGATGCGCACAGGCTTTCAATAAGAACGGCAGTATCGTCAGCTTCACTCCCGCTTTTTCCGCAACAGCTTTTTGACTGACGCGAAACGCTTCTAAATCGGTAATATCCGCCGATTCAAACTGAGTCACATGCGGCACATTCAGCCAACTGCGGTGCAAGTTTAATGCGCCGATTTGCTGTAAGCGGGTCATCGCTACTTCTTCGATCTCACCGAAGCGAGCAAAGTCTATTTCAGGAATTGGCGGAATACCGCTGCCCTGCTCAACAGTGCTACTGCTTTGTTTACTCAGAGCGGTTTGCACATAGGCATGCACGTCTTCTTTAACCAGACGTTGATGCGGGCCACTGGCGGTAACTAAACCAAGGTCCACACCAAACTCACGCGCCAACTTACGTACCGCAGGACCGGCATGTACCACGGTCGTTTTGCGTTTATCTGGACTTGGTGCGGTTACAGGTGCCACGGACACTGCGGCACTCGGCTTGGCTGCCACAGCAGATTCAGCAGCAGCGGCAACAGGTGCCACAGCTGCAGGCGCCTGACTGACCGCCGCTTGTGCGACTTTGACCTTAAAGATTAAGTCACCGGTACCGACTTCTGCATCTAGACGGACCAACACTTCAACCACTTCACCGCTGACCGGTGAAGGAATTTCCATACTGGCTTTGTCCGACTCTAGGGTCAGCAATGATTGCTCTTCAGTAATCTGATCACCCACGGCCACCAGCAGCTCAATCACCCGCGCTTTACCAGAGGAGCCAATATCTGGCACATGGATTTCTTCAACAATATTTTCTGCCGCCACCTCAGCCACACTCGGCACCGCCGCAGCTTGTGCGACAGGTGCAGGTGCAGCCGGCTCTGCACGGGTCTCAGCGACCGGCTCAGCGTTGTCCTCCGGTGCTTCATCGACTTCCAACTCTAATAAGTCATCACCTTCTTTAAGGCGATCACCCAGCTTGACTGAAAGGCTTTTAATCACTCCAGCTTTAGGCGCAGGAATTTCCATACTGGCTTTATCCGACTCAAGCGTCAGCAAGCTCTGCTCCGCCTCAATGCGGTCGCCCACTTTTACAAATAACTCAATCACCTCACCCTCACCGGTGCCGATGTCGGGTACGCGAATTAATTCACTCATCGTCGCTCTCCTCAGCAGTCCAGTGGGTTAGGTTTATTGGCATCGATACCAAACTTCTGCATGGCATCAAGCATCACTTGCACATCCATTTGGCCTTGAGCAACTAAGCCTTCTAACGCCGCCAACACCACCCAGTAACGGTCCACTTCAAAGAAGTGACGTAGTTTTTTACGTGAGTCACTGCGACCAAAACCATCAGTGCCCAACACTTTGTACTGGTCTTGCGGCACCCATTGGCGCACTTGATCAGCATACAATTTCATGTAATCGGTTGATGCCACCACGGGCCCACGACGATCCTGCAAGCAATTTTCGATATGCGACAGGCGTGTCGTTTCACGCGGATGTAAACGGTTCCAACGCTCAGCGTCTAAGCAGTCGCGACGCAGTTCGTTAAAGCTGGTGACACTCCAGACATCAGCGCCCACACCAAATTCATCACGCAGAATTTTTGCGGCTTCGCGTACTTCAAGCAAAATCGTACCGCTACCTAATAGCTGTACATGCAAATCACTGCTGCGTTTGTCTTCTTCAAGCAAGTACATACCGCGAACAATATCGGCCTCAATACCTTCACGCTCAGGCATTGCCGGTTGCTCGTAGGCTTCGTTCATCATGGTGATGTAGTAGTAACGATCATTTTGTAGCTCAAGCATTTGATAAATGCCTTCGCGAATAATCACCGCCATTTCGTAGCCGTAGGTTGGATCATAGGTATGGCAGTTCGGAATAGTGCCCGCCAAAATATGACTGTGACCATCTTGGTGCTGTAAACCTTCACCATTCAGCGTGGTGCGTCCTGCAGTACCACCCATCAAGAAACCTCGAGCACGAATATCACCTGAGGCCCAGGCTAAATCACCAATACGCTGGAAACCAAACATCGAGTAGAACGCATAGAAAGGCAGCATCGGCTGGTTGTGGTTACTGTAGGCTGTTGCTGCAGCAATCCACGCCGACATCGCACCCGCTTCGGTGATGCCTTCTTCAAGGATCTGTCCTTTTTTGTCTTCCTTGTAATACATCACTTGGCCATGGTCGACCGGCTGATACAGCTGACCAACTGCCGAATAAATACCCAACTGACGGAACATGCCTTCCATACCAAAGGTGCGCGCTTCATCAGGCACGATGGGTACGATACGCTTACCTAAGTCTTTATCTTTGAGTAATTGCGCCAAAATACGCACAAACACCATGGTCGTGGAGACTTCACGATCACCACTGCCATCCAGAATACTTTTCAAGGTTTCCAGCGATGGTGTCGGAACACTGATACTTTTCATCCGGCGCTGCGGTACAAAACCACCGAGTTTTTCACGACGCTCTTGCAGATAACGCATCTCTGGGCTGTTTTCTGCAGGACGATAGAACGGCAAGCTTTCTAAGTTCTCATCACTCACCGGAATATCAAAACGGTCTCTAAAGCCTTTGAGGCTGGCTAAATCAACTTTCTTCACGTTGTGAGCAATGTTTTGCGCTTCACCGGTACCAGTACCATAACCTTTAATGGTTTTTGCCAAGATCACCGTGGGCTGACCGGTATGGTTAACCGCCGCATGATAGGCAGCGTACACTTTAAACGGATCATGACCACCACGATTGAGGTTCCACACCTCATCATCGGTTAGATCAGACACCATCTCGGCTAAGCGTGGATCAGCACCAAAGAAGTCTTTACGGACAAAGGCGCCATCATTGGCTTTATAGTTTTGATAATCACCATCCAGCGCTTCATCCATACGACGCTGCATAACACCTTCAGTGTCTTTAGCAAACAACGGATCCCATAAGCGGCCCCATAGAACTTTAATAACGTTCCACTCAGCACCACGGAAGTTACCTTCCAACTCTTGGATAATTTTCCCATTACCGCGCACTGGGCCATCTAAGCGCTGCAAGTTACAGTTGATCACAAAAATCAGGTTGTCGAGTTTTTCACGACCGGCCAAAGAAATCGCACCCAGCGATTCTGGCTCATCGGTTTCACCATCACCTAAGAAGCACCAGATTTTTTGCTTGCCCGGCTCAATAAAGCCACGGTGCTCAAGGTATTTCATAAAGCGTGCTTGGTAAATCGCTTGAATTGGACCTAAACCCATCGACACCGTTGGGAACTGCCAGTAGTCCGGCATCAACCAAGGATGCGGATAAGATGACAAGCCTTCGCCATCGGTTTCACGACGGAAATGGTCCAATTGCTCTTCAGTGATACGCCCTTCTAAAAAAGAACGCGCATACACACCTGGCGAGGCATGCCCTTGGAAATAAATTAAGTCACCACCATGTTCTTCGGTCGGTGCTTTAAAGAAATAGTTGAAACCAATGTCATACAAGGTCGCACTGGAGGCAAAGGTGGCAATATGTCCACCTAAGTCGGGATCGGCTTGGTTAGCACGCATCACCATGGCCAAAGCATTCCAGCGCACTAAAGAACGAATGCGGCGCTCCATAAATAAATCGCCAGGCATTCGTGCTTCATGAGTAACCGGAATAGTATTGCGATAAGGGGTTGTAATGGCATGCGGTAAACGCGTGCCGCTGCGACTGGCCAGCTCGCCTAAACGCGATAAAATATAATGAACGCGTTCTTCGCCTTCGTGCGCTTGGACAGAATCCAAGGCGTCCAGCCATTCTTGTGTTTCTACCGGATCAAGATCTTGCATGTTTTGCTCCCGAACAAAGGGTCTATTGATGATAAGACCTATACGTGCTTCATGTCTTGTGAACAGTCAGCCCATGGCACTGCAAAGTCATATTGTTTTTCTTTTATGTAGTTTTACTACAAAACGACGCGCGAGTCAGCATCTATTCACTACATCTTTTGGCCAAGTGCTTTTCTTGGACACGCCACAACCTGTGAATTTAAGGTATCTTTACTGACACCCTTGGCGCGACAATGTTCAGGATCTCGCATGACCCCTCTTTTACTGGATACAATTCCTTCTAGCTTATTATTTTTGCAACAAAGAGCACAGCGCGAATGGGCGCATGCCCTGCAAGAACAACAGATTGCTAACCCATTATGGCCTGACAGCCGCTATCAAGCGTTTATTCGTGTCTGCAGCCTCAGCGATTTCGTTCTAGGCCAAGCAATTCGTGATCCGCAAATGCTAATTGATTTAGTCGCTTCTGGGCAGCTGGACCGTACTTTGGTGCCAGGGGAAATACGCTATCAACTCAATGAGCGCTTAACCGATTGTGCCGATGAGACCAGTCTCTTACTGCATTTACGTCAATACCGTAACCGTCAACAAGTACGTATTATTTGGCGTGATTTAATCCGGCAATCTGAACTGAGTGAAACCTGCCGCGACCTCTCGGCCATGGGCGACGCCTGTATCGACTTAGCCTATCACTGGCTGTATCAGCAACACTGTCAGCTGTTCGGCACGCCAATTGGACGCTATAGCAAACTACCACAGCAACTGGTCGTGCTGGGTATGGGCAAGCTCGGTGCCTATGAACTGAACCTCTCCTCGGATGTCGATCTGATTTTTACCTACCCTGAGGGCGGTGAAACCGAAGGGGCAAAACGCAGCCTCGATAACCAAGAGTTTTTCACCCGCCTGGGCCAGAAGCTGATTAAGGCCTTGGATACTATTACCGTGGATGGTTTCGCCTTTCGCGTGGATATGCGCCTGCGTCCTTATGGTTCAAGCGGTCCACTGGTGTATAGCTTTAACGCCATTGAACAGTATTACCAAAACCAAGGCCGCGACTGGGAACGTTATGCGATGATTAAAGCGCGCGTGGTCGGTGGTGATCAAAATACCGGTGCGAGTTTATTGCGTATTTTGCGGCCCTTTGTTTATCGACGTTATTTAGATTTCTCGGCGATTGAAGCGCTGCGCTCAATGAAGCAACTGATTCAACAAGAAGTGCGCCGCAAAGATATGGATGACAATATCAAGCTCGGTTCAGGCGGTATTCGCGAGGTCGAGTTTATTGCACAAGCCTTCCAGCTGATTCATGGCGGACGTGATTTAAGCCTGCAACAGCGCCCTTTGCTGAATATTTTAGACACCCTCGCTGCGCAGGGCTATATGCCCTCGGCCGATGTCACCGAACTGAAAGACGCCTATCGTTTCTTGCGCTACACCGAGCACGCCTTGCAAGCTGTTAGTGATTTGCAAACGCAAAGCCTGCCGGATACCGAACAAGAGCAAGCGCGCATTGCTTTTATGATGGGGTTTAATGATTGGACGACGTTTTTCGGACAACTGATGTATTGGCGTAAACGTATTGAGCACCATTTTCGCGATGTGATTGCCGATCCCGACGAAGATGACGAAGATTGTATAGGCGCTGAATGGCTACCGGTCTGGGAAGACTCAATTGCCGTAGAGAGTATTTGTCAGCAACTCAGCGAAGCGGGCTACCATGACAGTCATGCGGCTTGGCAACGCATTGTACAATTGCGCGAAGGCAGTCAAGTGCGAGCCATGCAACGTTTAGGACGTGAGCGTTTAGATGCTTTTATGCCACGTTTTTTATCGCAAGCCATTGAGCACGATAATCCTGATCTAGTACTGGAGCGGGTTTTACCACTGATTGAAGCGGTCGCCCGCCGTTCTGCTTATCTGGTGTTATTGACTGAAAACCCTGGAGCACTGCTTAGAGTGATTAGCCTCTGCGCGGCCAGCCCATGGATAGCCGAACAACTAAGTCGCTTCCCAGCGCTGCTGGATGAGTTACTCAATGAGGGACGCTTGTATCGCCCACCGCTGGCACCTGAGTTAACGGCGGAGTTGCGTGAGCACTTATTGCGTATTCCTGAGGAAGATATTGAACAGCAGATGAATGCGCTGCGTCACTTCAAGCTAGCGCACCGGCTACGTGTCGCCGCCTCGGAAATCGCCGGCACTCTGCCACTAATGAAGGTCAGTGATTATCTGACCTGGCTGGCGGAAGCGATTCTGGAGCAAGTGCTGCACTTAGTCTGGAATGAAATGGTGCGCAAACACGGCATGCCACAACGCATGGATGGCAGCCGCAGTGAGCTCGACTTTGTGGTGGTGGGGTACGGCAAGCTCGGCGGAATTGAGTTGGGCCACGGCTCTGATCTGGACCTGGTCTTTATTTACGATTGTGACCCCTTGGCTGAAACGGATGGCGCTCGGCCTGTCGATGGCGCGCAGTTTTATACCCGTCTAGGGCAACGGGTTATCTCAATGCTGACTACGCGCACCACCGCGGGAGGGCTCTATGATGTGGATATGCGCCTCAGACCCAGCGGTGATGCAGGCTTACTCGCCAGTTCACTCAGCGCCTTTGCTCGCTATCAAGAAGAACAAGCCTGGACTTGGGAACACCAAGCACTGATACGTGCACGGGTATTGGTCGGTAGCCCTGCCTTAACCGAGCAATTTAACCAAGTACGACTGAACGTTTTAGGACGTCAACGTAGCCTGCCAGTCTTGCAAGATGAAGTCAGCGAAATGCGCGCAAAAATGCGGCATAATCATGGCACTCAGATCACCCAAGGTGGTTTAGGCCAGAATGCATTCAATAGTGATGTGCCATTTGATCTAAAGCAGGATGCTGGTGGTATCGTTGACATCGAATTTATGGTGCAATATGCCGTTCTAGCTTGGTCATGGCAATATCCACAACTGGTAACCTATACCGATAACATCCGTATTCTTGACGGTCTCGGCGCAGAAAACCTGCTCAATGCGGATTATGTTCGCATGTTACAGGAGGCTTACAAGGCCTATCGTGCTGCTGCCCACCGTCTGGCCCTGCAAAAGCAGCAAGGCGTGGTTGAAGGCAATTTATTTACCGACGAACGTCACGCAGTGATGGGCGTTTGGCAAGAGCTGGGCTTGAGTTATCTGTAAGCATTTTTTAAATATTATTTTCAGGAGCACGTAAAAATGTCGATGGCTGATCGTGATGGCGTTATTTGGTATGACGGTGAAATGGTTGAATGGCGTAACGCAACCACTCACGTTCTGACTCACTCATTGCACTACGGCATGGGTGTCTTTGAAGGCATTCGCGCCTATAAAACGCCTCAAGGTACCGCGATTTTCCGCTTACAAGCACACACTGACCGTCTGTTTGAATCAGCACATATCATGAATATGAAGATTCCTTTCACTAAAGAGCAGATCAACGAAGCAGTGATTGCTTCAGTGCGTGACAACAAACTGGATAGCGCTTATATTCGTCCTTTGGCGTTTTATGGTTCAGAAGGCATGGGTATCCGTGCTGACAACTTAAAAGTACACCTCATTGTTGCGGCATGGCATTGGGGCGCGTACATGGGCGATGAAGCCTTGAAGAATGGTATTAAAGTGCGTACCAGCTCCTTCACCCGTCACCACGTGAATATCACTATGACCCGCGCAAAATCAAGCGGTGCTTATGTGAACTCTATGCTAGCGTTACAAGAAGCAGTTTCTGGCGGTGCTGACGAAGCGCTGTTACTTGATCCAGAAGGTTATGTAGCTGAAGGTTCTGGCGAAAATATTTTCCTCGTTAAAGATGGCGTCATTTACACACCAGAAGTGACCGCCTGCCTCAATGGTATTACCCGTAATACCATTTTGACTCTCGCTAAAGCGCGCGGTATCGAAATCGTTGAGAAACGTATTACTCGCGATGAAGTGTATATCGCTGATGAAGCGTTCTTTACCGGTACTGCTGCCGAAGTGACACCCATTCGTGAAGTAGATGGCCGTCAAATCGGTATCGGCAGCCGTGGTCCAGTCACTGCAGTGCTGCAAAAAGCCTACTTTGATTTAGTAACGGGTGAGACTGATGATCACGCCGAGTGGCGCACATTGGTTAACTAAGCGTTCGTAACTGATTAAAAAGCCCGCTGAAATTATTTTCGCGGGCTTTTTTTGTAATTGATACTTTCATCCGTTACGACTTTAAACTTTTCTTCGCATAGACATCGTAGCGGCTGGATTTACCATCCAAGCTATAGGTCGGTGCTGTACCAGCAATCGCTGGTGCTTTGCGCGGACGCTTGACCACGACGCGGTGGCTGGCTAAGGCTAAAGCGGCAGCCAATAAATCAGACGCATCATCATCAGCACCCACTAAGGGCTTAAACAGACGCATTTCTTTTTTCACCAATGCGCTTTTATCACGACTGGGAAACATCGGGTCAAGGTGAATAACCTGCGGCGGCTCTGCCGTCCAAGCCAACATGAGCTCAATGGCATCGCCAACCAGCAAGGGCATCCGCTGTACAATTCCCAGCACTTGCGAGTCAAGCCGTGCCCGGCGCAAACCATCAGAGAGTAAGGCCGCAACAATCGGATTGCGCTCAATCATCGTCACCTGACAATCCAAACATGCTAAGACAAAGGCATCGCGACCAAGGCCTGCCGTTGCATCTAAAACAGTTGGGCGAACACCCGGCTGGATGCCCACTGCTTTAGCAATCATCTGGCCGGTACCGCCACCAAACTGACGACGATGCGCCAGCGCGCCTTCAATAAAATCAACCCGAATCGGCCCAGGAGCTGAAGCGCTGAGTTCCTGTAGCTGCAAGCCGTCAACGCTGACCTGCAAAGCAAACTCAGCCTCGCCCTCTAGCGGCAAACCTAAATCCTGCGCCCACTGCACGGCTGCAGCTTGATCAGCAGCAGTCATGGCGTCAACGCGGATTAATACAGCTGTGGTTAAAGTTAAATCTGACATTAAGCGTACAAATCAAGGCCGAGGACGGTGGCCGCTTCTTCTGCTTTACTACTAAACCCCGCAGTACTGCTGTAACTGGCCAAGGCTTTGCTGGCTTGATACTGCTGTGCCGGATTATTTAAAGCTTGCCGCGCTTCGTATTGCTGGATCTGCATGTGCGCAGAAGCTCGCGGCACTGCTTGATAAGTATCCAAGCGCAAGGTATCAGAAGCGTTAAGCGGTTGCTGTTGACGGTTACGGCTTTCAGCCTCGCGCACAGCAGCATCCATCTGCGCACTGCTATCAGGGCGCGTGGTTCTGTTGGGCACATAAGCAGGTGAAAAACCGTCAATACGCATTGCTTTAAAATCCTATTAACTGAGCTGCACTGTAACCAGAGTTAGCCAACAGTTCAATCCTGTTAAGGCTGCTTCGGCGTTGCTACTTGATCGCGTAGGTAAATCGGCTGCGCCTGCTGCGCGCTAATCGCTTCACCGCGCTGCCACATTCCTTGCGCGAGGTTCAAAATATCCACAGCGTGAGGTAATAATTGCGGGGCTCGCGCCTCAACCGGTACGGCAATTCGCTCAGCATAGGCCTGCCAACCGGTACCGGCGGCAAACCATTCAGTATCAGCGGCGCCGCGCGGCAATTCTGCGCGCTCTGGTGGTAGTACGGCCTCGATTCCTTGCAGCTGCACTTCACCATCAAGCAAGGTATAGCACCCCCAGTACACTTCATCCATTCGTGCATCAATCGCCACGGCAACGTGTTTAGCACCGTATTCACGGCACGCACGTTGGGCAATCGCAGCCAGGTTGGATATCGGTAGCACTGGGCATTCGAGAGCAAAGGCTAAGCCTTGTACTACGCCTACCGCAATCCGTAAACCGGTAAATGCGCCTGGACCACGGCCAAAAGCAATCGCATCCACGGCAGTTTTAGCAATACCGGCCTCGGCCAATACTTCGCTAATCATCGGCAAAATAGATTGTGCATGTAAACGAGG
This sequence comes from Denitrificimonas caeni, assembly GCF_905120345.1. Classification (GTDB taxonomy): domain Bacteria; phylum Pseudomonadota; class Gammaproteobacteria; order Pseudomonadales; family Pseudomonadaceae; genus Denitrificimonas; species Denitrificimonas caeni_A. The sequence goes on from NZ_CAJHOA010000009.1 coordinate 27,098, forward strand.
AATGACCGCGTAACGGCTGAACACTTGCCCATTGTGTAATAACGCAACAGAACAAGCTTCAGTGGCCGTATCCAGCGCCAATAAAGTCGTCATGATTTATCGTCAAGTAATTGAAAACAGAATTGTAGCAGGCAGACTGCTAACAGGGGAATTTTGCACAACAAAGGACAAAGAATACATTCGCTATTACATCGAGTTCGCTCACTGCAAAAACGAATGTATTCCTTAAGTCAGCTTAGGCCAGTGCAGCCAATACCTTCGCGGTAATTTGCTCAACTGAACCGACACCCTCAATAGCACTGTATTTTGGTGTGCCATTGACCGCTGCTAAATCTTGATAGAAAGCAACCAGCGGCTTGGTCTGTGAGTGGTAAACAGACAAACGGTGACGCACGGTGTCTTCTTTATCGTCTTCACGTTGAATTAAGTCTTCACCTGTCTCGTCGTCTTTACCTGCCACTTTCGGTGGATTGTGCAAATCATGATAAGTACGACCTGAAGCGGGGTGCATACGGCGGCCAGCAATACGGCCGACAATTTCTTCATCTTCCACAGCAATTTCAATCACATGATCGATTTCAACACCGGCGTCACGCAGTGCTTCTGCTTGCGGAATGGTGCGTGGAAAGCCATCGAATAAAAAGCCATTGGCGCAATCATCGGCAGTAATGCGCTCTTTAATCAAATCGATGATGATGTCATCTGACACCAAACCACCGGTTGCCATCACGTTTTTAACTTTCAATCCCAGTGGACTTTCTGCCTTAACAGCCGCACGCAGCATATCGCCAGTAGAAATCTGTGGAATGCCAAACTTTTTAGTAATGAATCCGGCTTGTGTGCCCTTTCCGGCGCCCGGCGCTCCTAACAAAATAACGCGCATTATTGTGCTCCTTATATTAAAGATTATTATCGTAAAACTCTTAACAGAGCAGCATTAGGGCTGCTCTGTATATTTAAATGAGGTGGCCTTCTAAAGCCCAAAAGCGACCAAGATACACATCAGCCTTTAGTCGCACAAGAAAAATTATCAGCGCTAGCCAGTAAAGTAAGTCGACTCAGCACTATTTTTCTAAATCAGCATAACCCTAACCAGCATGAACGGTTCGCTCTGCGGCCCAATGTCGCAGTGCCGTCAGTTCTTCTGACATCACCACGGACAACGGCACTGTGCGCTGTAACGCTTCAAGCAACAGTGACTGTACAACAGGGACCTGCCGCGCCTGTGCCGCATACAATGCAGACACCACGGCTTGCTCAATTTCCGCACCAGAGAAACCTGCACTGGCCAGTGCTAAGGCAGTCACATCAAAATTTTCAGCCGCCAGTTCGCGCTTTAGCAAATGGATTTTAAAAATATCTTCACGCACTGCAGGCGCAGGTAGGTCAACAAAGAAAATCTCATCAAAACGACCTTTACGCATCAACTCTGGCGGTAAGCGCTTAATGATATTAGCCGTAGCCACGACAAAGACCGGAGCTTTACGCTCAGCCATCCAGGTTAACAAGGTGCCTAAGACTCGCTGACTGACACCATTGTCCATATCTCCCGTCGCTAAGCCTTTTTCAATTTCATCCATCCACAGCACACAAGGAGACATGCGTTCAGCCATCAGCAAGGCTTCACGTAAATTGCGTTCGGTTTCACCAAAATATTTATTGTATAAACTGGCAAAATCTAATCGCAGTAATGGCAAACCCCAAAGACCGGCCACCGCTTTCGCAGCCAAGCTTTTACCGCTGCCTTGCGCGCCCAACAACAGCATGCCTTTTGGTAGATCATTAGCTGTGCCAGCCATAAACGCGGCTTGGCGCTCAGAGAGCCACTGTTTTAAGTTTAACAAACCACCCACGTCAGCAAAGTGTGCAGTATCAGCCTCGTAACCCAACACGCCATCTAGATCCAGCAACTGGAACTTGGCTTTATTAAGCTCAGGTAAATCTTCTTGGGTTATAGCACCATCATCACAGATCAAACTACGCGCCAGCAGACGAGCATCAGCATGACTTAAGCCGCGTAAGTTTTTCACCACCTGCTGCAAGGTTTTATTATCGGTACGCACACGCAAGCCACGATTGACCTCACTCCAGCGCACGGCTTCTTCACGAACCAGAGCCAGCAGCTCATCCTCACTCGGCAATGACAAACTAAAACGTGCCGCATAACGCTGCACTTCAGACGGTAATTTTAACGCATGTGAAACCAGTATTAGTGTCGGTTTATCCGGTCCTGCAGCCATCGCAATATCTTTAACTAAACGAATCAATAACGCATCATTCTCAAGAAATGAATGCAGATCAAAAAACACATAGAGCCCTGCCTGCGGATCAGCTTTAACCAAGCGCAGAGCCTTCTCTGGGACATGACTGTCCTCCAGCATCGCGCCACCAAAGCCAAGATTTTGCAAGCCTTCGCTGATTGACCAGACATGCAAATTGATACCGCGCTGAACCACCAGTGAGGTCAATGTTTCTAAGACGCGCAGCTCATCCCACGACTCAATCACAATTAAGCGCACTCGTGAATCTAAAACCAGCTGTAAATCTTTAAGATCATTTTTCAAACGGCTGCACCCATCAAAACATTATCAACACTGGTGATTGAACGACCAGACAGCTAAACTCGAAGAATCTTACAACAAGCAGAGGTCGGTGTTATGGATTGTTTGTTTTGCAAAATTGTTGCGGGCGAAATCCCCGCACGCAAATTATATGAAGATGAACATGTCGTCGCCTTTCATGATATTGCAGGCCAAGCACCTGTACATTTTCTAGTAATTCCGAAAAAACATATCAGCATGCTGTCTGACTTGACCCCAGAAGATACTTTTGTAGCGGGACATATTCTCTATACGGCACAGCGTTTAGCTAAAGAGCAAGGCTGCGAAGAAGGCTTTCGCGTGGTGATGAACACCAACGAAATGGGCGGTCAAACTGTTTACCATATTCATATGCACGTGCTCGGCCAACGACAAATGAGCTGGCCACCAGGCTAGGCGTATACTGATAACGCTATAAAATATTAGGTAAGGTGCTGATCCTCCTTGCTGCACAGTTATTACGGCCATTTAACAGGAGCCTGCTATGTCCTCTCAACGCCACTACTCGCCCATTGATCGTTTGTTACTGCAAGCTGATGCGGCCCTGCGCACCTTAATTCCTAACAGCAGCCACGCGCACCGCCCATCACCCGCAGTACTAGAGCCGCAAAGTGCGTTAGACACAGAACAAACACGCCATATTGCAGGTTTAATGCGTATTAACCACACCGGTGAAGTCTGTGCTCAAGCGCTGTACCAAGGCCAAGCATTGACCGCCAGCCTGCCAGAGATTCGCGAAAAAATGGAACAAGCAGCCGAGGAAGAAATTGATCATTTAGTGTGGTGCGAGCAACGTATTCGCGAACTGGGCAGCCACACCAGTCTGCTCAATCCGTTGTTTTATGGCTTATCCTTTGCAATAGGTGCGACGGCTGGAGCGATCAGTGACAAAGTCAGTTTAGGTTTTGTTGCCGCTACTGAAGACCAGGTCTGTAAACACTTAGATGATCACCTGCAGCAAATCCCAGAAACAGATCGCAAGTCTCGTGCTATTTTAGAACAAATGCGCATCGATGAAGAACAGCACGCGACAAGTGCACTGGATGCAGGCGGCTATCGTTTCCCAGCGCCAGTTAAGCTGGGCATGAGTCTGATGGCAAAAGTGATGACCAGCAGCACCTACCGTATTTAGTCAGTAGAAAACCACTTAAAAAAAAGCGCTGATAATCAGCGCTTTTTTATTGACGTAGCAACGCTTAACGATTTGTTTGCGGCATATTACGCCCGTAAAAAATCTCTAGCATTTCATGGCGTAAACGCTCTTCTACATCACGGCGTTGCTCGTAGGATAGATTACGGGTGGCATCACCGAATAAATAATCATCCAAATCAAAGTTTTTCAACAACATCTTGGTATGAAACAAGTGCTCTTGATACACGTTCACATCAGTCATTTGATAGGCTGAGCGTGTATCTTCAGACAAGTAATTCTGAATCGAATTAATCTCGTGATCAATAAAGTGCTTACGCCCTTCAATATCGCGAGTAAAACCACGGACACGGTAATCAATCGTGACAATGTCAGAATCAAACTGGTGAATCAGGTAGTTCAGTGCTTTTAGCGGTGAAATCACTCCACAGGTTGATACATCAATATCAACACGGAAGGTCGCCAAACCATCCACCGGATGAATTTCCGGGTAGGTATGCACGGTAATATGGCTTTTATCCAAATGCGCCAGAATAATTTCTGGAAGAGGACCGGGTGATTCCTCAATTTGACTGGCAGTGGGTTCTACCGGCTCTTCTGAAATCAAGATCGTCACACTCGCGCCTTGCGGTTCGTAGTCTTGACGAGCAATATTCAAAATATTAGCGCCGATGATGTCAACAACATCAGTCAGTATTTGCGTTAAACGTTCAGCATCATATTCTTCATTGATATAGCCAACGTAGGCTTGCTGATCATCTGTCGTTCGCGCATAACTGATGTCATAAATATTAAAGCTCAAAGTCTTGGTGAGATTGTTGAACCCATGCAGCTTGAGTTTACTGGTCAACGTTAGATGCTCTTCATTGGTGCGGCGCAGCCGCGTTATCATGCACGCCGGTCAACTGTATTCAAAGTTACATCAATACAGTTGCGTAGGGCAGTTTTCACCTCTTCGCAATGCGATTCTGGTTTCCCTTACACACCCACTTAGTGTGTAGAAAAGGGGCGCGCCATTATGCAGAGCAAGACCTGTGGATGCTAGCTTTTAGCCAGAATAAATTAACAAATCTTGACCGCGGCTCTAAGCCAATTCAATAATTTCAAAACTGTGGGTAATCTCAACGCCGGCGCGCGCCAGCATAATCGATGCAGAACAGTATTTTTCCGCAGATAAATCAACCGCGCGTTTGACCACTGTTTCTTTTAAGTCAGTACCACTGACAATAAAATGCAGAGCAATTTTAGTAAACACCTTAGGCTCAACATCGGCCCGTTCAGCATCAATACGGACTTCACAATCACGTACAGCTTGGCGTGATTTTTTCAAAATACTGACCACATCAAAGTTACTGCAACCGCCTAAGCCCATCAATAACATTTCCATTGGACGTACGCCGACATTGCGTCCGCCGCTCTCTTCTGGGCCATCCATCACCACCGTGTGACCACTGCCTGACTCAGCTAAAAACATCGCCTGCTCAACCCACTTTACCCGCGCTTGCATAACCTATACTCCAATTGCTTACGGAAAAAAGGCAAGCTTACCACAGCCCTTAAAATCCCTCGCCTATAGGCAAAAAACCTAACTAATACTCTTTAATTACATCCCTATTACAACTGTTTAGTACCCTTGCGCAACCTAGGCTTAGCTTTATGATAAGTGCAACACACTTATAAAAACCAGAAGAATGATTGCTTTGCACTCTAAAGACCAGGTTCATTCTTGAGGCTATCGCATGGCTGTCATCAGCGCAAAAAGTAAAAACATCGAGAAAATTCTTCAACACTGTAATAAGCGTTATTACAGTAACAAAAGCAGCATTATTTGTGCAGGCGACCCTTGTGAATCATTGTTTTTTATTCTGCAAGGCTCCGTCACCATTCATATTGCAGGTAGCAATGATAAAGAAATTATTATGGCCTACTTAAACCCGGGTGACTTTTTTGGTGAAATGGGCTTATTTAGCTGCAGCACCTCTGAGCCACAGCGTAGTGCTGGGGTACGAGCAAAAACCGCCTGTGAGGTCGCGGAAATAAGTTATGAAAAGTTTCGTGAACTAAGCCAGCGTGACTCTGGGCTATTGCACACTCTGGGCAATCAAATGGCCGATCGCTTGCGCAACACTACACTTAAAGTCGGTGATCTCGCTTTTCTAGATGTCACCGGTCGCATTGCTAGTACCTTACTGGCGCTGTGCAAAGAACCCGATGCCATGACCCACCCTGACGGCATGCAAATCAAAATTACTCGTCAAGAGATTGGCCGCATTGTTGGCTGTTCGCGCGAGATGGTCGGGCGCGTATTGAAAAACCTTGAAGAACAAGGTTTAGTCGACGTGAATGGTAAAACCATGGTGGTGCTGGGCACCCGTTAAAGCTCTCGACTTGAGCTCCGAAGGCGTCTGCGTGATCCTACGCAGACGCCTGCTAACCTTAACGATGAACGGGGCGCTTTTGTAATTTACGCTGCAGAGTGCGCCTGTGCATACCCAAGGCACGGGCTGTCGCGGATATATTACCGTCATGTTCAGCTAACACGCGCTGGATATGCTCCCACTGCAAACGATCAACCGACATTGGATTCTCAGGAACCAGTGTGGCTAAATCAGCATGATCCGACAACAGCGCTACGAGAACATCATCGGCATCCGCCGGCTTGCATAAGTAATTGGATGCGCCTCGTTTAATCGCCTCAACTGCAGTGGTGATACTGGAGTAGCCAGTTAAAATCAGCACCTTCATCTCAGCATCTAACTCCAGTAACTTCGGCAGTAACACCAAGCCAGAGTCACCATCCATTTTCAGATCAAGCACCGCGTAATCCGGCAAATCAACTTTAGCTAAAGCTAAGCCCTCATCCGCAGAGCCGGCAATCGACACACGCAAACCGCGTCGTGACATCGCGCGTGCCATCACCCGAGTAAAGGTTTCATCATCATCCACCAACAACAAATGCGGCTGTTCTTCACCTTCAAATAGGTTTTCTTCAGTCACTTGTAACTCCTCGCTTAAAGCACTATATGCATCCGCGGTAAACGTAACTCCGTTAAAGTCCCACCGCCTTCTTGGTTATACAACTTTACCGTGCCGCCTGCACGAATAACGCTAATCTGGCTTAAAAACAGGCCTAAGCCAAAACCTTTGCCTTTCGTGGTAAAAAACGGTTTGCCCAACTGTTCAGCAATCGCCAAAGGCACACCTGCGCCATAATCACGGATAGTGATAACAATCGACTGCTGATCCCAGCCTAAACGAATCACTAAGTTGTCAGGACAGGCATCCGCTGCGTTATTGAGCAAATTAAGCAATGCCTGGCTTAAGTCCACCGCTGGCATCAAGGTTGGTGCCACACCAACACCGGTTAACTGATAACGATAAGTAGCCTCGGGACGCATCAAGTGCCAGCGGTGCAAAGCGGCTTCTAACCAGTCGACGACACTTTGCTCTTCAATGGTTTGCCGACGATCGGCTTCAGCCGCACGTACCAAGTGTTGCAAAGTACCCTTGCATAACTTCACTTGTTCTTGCAGTAGAGCTAAGTCATCTTGTAACTCTGCCTGCTCTCGGTATTCATGGCGCAACTCTGTCAGTAATACACTCATGGTTGATAGCGGCGTACTTAGCTCATGAGCAGCACCCGCCGCTTGCGTTGCCACCGCTAATAATTGCTGATCACGCATACTGTCTTCACGTCGCGCAGCACGTAACTGGTCTTGCTCGCGCACCGCTTCGGACATTTTCGAAACGAAAAATGTAATAAATGCCGCTGATAAAGCAAAATTCAGCCACATACCAAATAAATGCAGGGTAATCAGTAACTGCCCCACTTGTTCGCCCTGCAAATGTAAGGGTCGATACCAGATCAGTAATGCCGTATAGCCAGTCAAGGCCAAGCCACTCAGCACAATAGAATGCAGCCAAGGCAAGGTAGCGGCTGCAATCGTCAGCGGCACTAAGTAATACGCCACAAAAGGATTGGTCGATCCGCCCACATAATACAGCAAGCCACTGTGGATTAATAAATCCATGGCTAGGTGAATCGCAAACTCCAGCTCAGTCACCGGCCAACTGCCGCGCAAACGCAAACTGGTCAACACACACATGCTCAGCGATAGTGCCAATAACACCAGCAATGGTAACCACGCTAATGCGACCAAATCACTCATATAGGTAAAGCCGAGCGTACCTGCTTGTGCGGCCAGAACTAAAAGACGAATCCACGTCAACCGCCATAAATTCCGGCGACTTGCAGATAACAGCTGTATGGGTGCCAACATAACTTCTCCTTAACCTGCTATAGAGTATAACTGTCTGGCAGCAATCCACTGCACGCTGCGACTCATAGTCACATAAGCCGGTCTTAATGAACCTATATTCAGCTAAGCTGTCTTTTTATTTCATGCACAGGATGCACATGGAGTTTTTATGATCCAGTTTTTACGCGTCACACCTATCATTTTATTGATCAGCAGTCTCGCAACAAGCACTGCTGTACTGGCTAACGAACAAACTTACAATCAAATATCCTTGCGTGCCGAAGCGCATCAAGAGGTCGCTCACGATCAAATGCAAGTCACTTTGTATAGTGAAGCACAAGACACGGATCCTGCCCTTCTCGCCACTACAGTCACCAATGCACTCAATCAAGCGATTGATAAAGCCCGTTTACAACCGCAAATCAGCGTTAAACTGGGCAAACGTAGCAGTTACCCAATTCATGACAGTAAAGGTCAAAAAATCACTGGGTGGCGCGAACGTGCAGAAGTACGCTTAGAAAGTACCGATTTTTCTGCACTATCCTCGTTAACTGGTGAGCTTCTAAAAACTTTAAAAATGGCCAATATGCAATTTAGTATCGCCGCAGAAACTCGCATCAGCAGTGAAGACGAGTTGCTTAAACAAGCGATTAGCGCTTTCCAAGCCAGAGCCAAACTGGTCAGCGATGCGTTTGGTAGCACGCACTATAAAGTGGTGAATCTAAACTTAAACAGCAATGGCTTTTCACAGCCACCGATCTACGCGCGCTCCGCCAAGATGTTCTCATCCGGAATGGCTGAGCAAGAAAACGCAGTACCAGAAATTGAAGCGGGCAGCAGCCAAGTCAGCATTATTGCCGATGGCGTGATTGAGGTCGCTCTGCCTTAAACAGCCTGCGTGACAGGATGGCACACTATTCTGTGTCATCCTAATGAGTACCGGGCAATACTTCGTCACGAAAATGTCAGCAAAACGGAGAACCGTCCTTAGCTATTAAGACACGCAGATAGCTCAAACCAAGCCACATACGAATAGTAATAATTCTCAACTCTATTTACATTGCAGTTGCGAATGGTTAGCATGCGCAGCATTCTTATTTGGAGTTTGCTATGCGTATCCCTTTTGCTTATTCATTGCTTGCTTGTTCTATTCTCTGCACCAGCAGTCTTGCTCTAGCTGATCAATCCCCTGCTCAACTCGGCTCAACCGTAGTCAGTGCCTCAGGTTTTGAGCAAAAAATTACCGATGCGCCAGCCAGTATTTCAGTGGTGAGCAACGCCGACCTGCAAAAGAAACGCTACAGCAATCTCGCGCAAGCCTTAGATGATGTTGAAGGCATCGATGTTAAGCAAACCACTGGAAAAACTGGTGGCTTAAACATCAGCATGCGTGGCATGCCCAGCGATTACACGCTGATCTTGATTGATGGTCGTCGGCAAAACCCAGCGGGCAGTGTGACGCCGAACGGCTTTGGCGATACCTCCACCAGCTTTATGCCACCGATGTCAGCCATTGAGCGCATTGAAGTGATTCGCGGCCCAATGTCGACCCTGTATGGTTCCGATGCCATGGGCGGGATCATTAATATCATTACCAAAAAAGTCGGTAGTGAATGGAACGGTAGCGTCACCGCAGACTACACCTACCAAGAAGAACGTGATTTCGGCGATACCGGCGGCACCAGTTTTTACAGCAGCGGCCCGCTGATTGACGGCTTACTCGGCCTCAATGTACGCGGCAGCTTCTTTGATCGCCAAGCATCAGATCTAACCTACGGCAGCGGTATTAATGTCAGCAAACGCGGCCCTTCCCCAGTTGAAGGACAAAATTTCAACCTTGGCGCTCGTTTGAACTTCACCCCGCAAGATAATCATGACTTTGCTTTAGATTTTGAAAAAGGTCGGCAACGATACAATAACGATGACTGCCAACTGGGTACTTTAGATGGCAAAAAAGGTGGCGACGCGATCGATGGCTGTGCTGTTAACGATGCAAGCAAAGCCAATGGTTACAGTGATGAATTAAAGTTTGAGCGCACTCAATACGCCTTAACTCATACCGGTCGTTTTGATCTAGGGACGCTGGACAGTGCGATCACCTACAACACCACTGAAACCTTTGGCCGTAGCATTCCTGGCACCATTGGCACCGGTTATGTCGGTTTTCCTGACATTGTTGGCGGCGATAAACGCACCTTAAAATCCACTGATTTAGTTGTCGACACTAAGTTTGTCACAGCGCTCACCGACAATACGGTCAGCACCCTTGGCGGCCAGTACTGGGATGCCGAACTGGAAGATGGCATCGCCACCAAGAAGTTTAAGCAAGAGGCCGCTGCTGTCTTTGCCGAAAACGAATGGCACATGAGCGATGATCTAGCACTGACGTTGGGCGCGCGTTATGACCGCCATCAGGCGTTTGGCGGCCATACCAGTCCACGTGCGTACTTAGTTTGGAACACCAATGATAATTGGACACTGAAAGGCGGCGTGAGCAAAGGCTATAAGACCCCAAGTTTGAATGATCTACACAGTGGTATTAACGGCGTAACCGGTCAAGGTAAAACCACCACAATCGGCAATCCCAACTTAAAGCCAGAAACCAGTACCAGCACTGAATTTGGTATGTACTTTGATAACCTCGCTGGTTTCAATGCCAACGCCACAGTTTTCCATAACAAATTTAAAGATAAAATCGCCACAGGTAATCCTATTATCGATCCACTCTGCGCCGGTAACACGGGTGGCGAGTGCTCACAGAAAATCAACGTTGATGAAGCCATTACCCAAGGTTTTGAGCTGGCCGGTCGCTGGCAGTTTGCTGATGCTTGGAGCGTGAATGCCAATTACACCTTTACCGACAGCGAGCAAAAAAGCGGCAAAGATAAGGGCGAGCCTTTAACCAATACACCTAAGCACTTGGCTAACGCCAGCTTAAATTGGGCGACCACTGACAGACTTAATCTATGGCTGAAAAGTGAGTATCGCGGCGAACGCGCACGCTTCACCTCAAAATACGCCAACCTTGCCAACGCCAATGGCAGTTACTCCACCAGCCAATCCATTTATCAAAACCTTGGCAAGAACATGCAGGCTTATACCTTGCTCCACTTAGGCGGCTCTTATCAAGCCACCGAAGAGTTGTCTTTCAACGCAACCCTCTACAACCTGCTCAACAAAGACTTTGTTAAAGGTAAAAGTTACGCCACCTACAGTAATGCTGGCGTCGCTAACGGTATCGCTTACGGCACTGACTATACCCACTCCACTGCAGGCTCTTCAGGCACCATCGAAGAAGGCCGTCGTCTATGGATGTCAGCCACCTACGCGTTCTAACTTTCCACTCGTTTAAACACCACTCGCATGCAACATACGCGGGTGGTGTTTGCATCAGGTCTCCTTATGCGTCCTCCTGTTTGGCTCGGCACACTTAGGCAATGGCACTGGATCAGCTCGGCACTGTGCTTAGCTGGCATGCTGCTGTTTGCCGTCACCGGCATCACCCTGAATCACGCCAGCCAAATTAGTGCTAAACCGCTCATCGTTACCCTCGACAGCGTCTTGCCCAAACCATTACTCGCTGAACTGCAGCTCGCCGCGACACAGCAACAGATTCCCCGCTTGGCACAAGACTGGATTGAGCAGCAACTCCAGCAATCGATCAATCCAACCCATGCCGAGTGGTCTTCTGATGAGCTGTATTTAGCCTTACCACGCCCCGGTGGTGATGGCTGGTTCAGTATCGATTTAGACAGTGGCGAATTGCTTTATGAAAGCACTGATCGTGGCTGGATTGCTTATTTTAATGATCTGCATAAAGGCCGTCATAGCGGTGCGGCATGGTCGTGGTTTATCGACATTTTCGCTGGCATTTGCGTGCTATTTAGCTTCACTGGGCTGTGGTTGCTGACGCGGCAAACAAACATGCGCCCAAACACTTGGCCGGTCACCTTGGCAGGCTTGGTGATTCCACTACTCATCATGCTGTTATTTATTCATTAAGGAAGGATCGTTTCATGCTTAGAAAAGCCCTCGCTGCATGCGCGTTAGCCACCTGTTTACCAGTCAGTGCTGCTGATCTGAAAATTGAGTTAGACATACCTCGCCTCGAAGTTGCTGAATACCACCGTCCGTACGTCGCGCTGTGGATTGAGCAAGACAACCAGCATATTGCCAATTTAAATGTCTGGTATGACTTGAAAATGAAAGACAACGAAGGTGAGAAATGGCTCAAAGATATGCGTCAATGGTGGCGTCGCAGTGGCCGTAGCCTTGAGTTGCCAGTCGATGGCGTCAGCGGTGCAACACGCGCGGTGGGCACACACTCACTAAACTTTAACGGCGGCAGCGCTGCTTTACAGCAGCTCAAAGCCGGCGACTACGAGTTACTGGTTGAAGCGGCTCGCGAAGTCGGCGGGCGTGAAATTTTACGTATTCCTTTCAGCTGGCCACCGTCGCAAAAAGTCAGCGCAAAAGCCCAAGGCTCCAGCGAACTTGGTGCCATCAATCTCACCCTCATTCCTTAAGGAAACCTAACAATGAAACCTATGATCAAATGGACTGCACTGGCGTTAGCCATCTGCTTGCCGCTCAGCGCCCATGCCCACCGCGCATGGATGTTGCCTTCAGCGACAGTACTATCAGGCGATGAACCTTGGATTAGCGTTGATGCTGCAGTTTCCAATGATATTTTTTATTTTGAGCATTTCCCGCTACAAATCGAAGGAGTCGGTGAGCCCTTGGTGATGCCTGGGCAAACACCAGCAGGCAAAGATGCAAAACCAGCACCGGCACGCCCGCGTGCGCAATTGGAAATTATCCGTCCAGACGGCAGCTTAGCCAAACCCCTCTTTGCCAATACCGGCCGTTACCGCAGCACCTTCGATGTACAACTGGATCAAAAAGGTACATGGAAGTTAGCCATTGCTAACCAAGGTCTTTTTGCTCGTTACCAAGAAAATGGCGAAATGAAGCGCTGGTCAGGCAAAGCTGCAGATTTTGCCAAACAGGTGCCAAAGGATGCAGAAAAACTGCAAGTCACCGAAAGCGCCAGCCGCATGGAAGTTTTTGTCACGTCAGGCCAACCCTCTGAGCAAGTGCTTAAACCGACTAACAAGGGCTTAGAGCTGATCGCAAAAACCCACCCTAACGACCTCTTCGCCGGTGAAACAGCGCACTTTGCTTTTCTACTCGATGGTAAACCCGCCGCAAATTTAAAAGTCACGGTGATTGCTGAAGGGATTCGCTACCGCGACAGCCTCAACGAGATCGTACTGAGCACCGATAACAACGGCGCTTTTTCTATCACTTGGCCACAGGCTGGCATGTACTGGCTCGAAGCTGTGAGCACGCAAGCCATTACCAGCACAGAGTCACCGGCCACACAAAAACGTGCCAGCTACAGCGCCACTCTAGAAGTGTTGGCACCCTAAGTACCTATGTTTGAGATCGTTGCAGACCATAGCCGCCAGCTCATTGCTGCTGGCGTGCTACTGAGTTATTGCGGATGCTGCATCTGGACTTGGTATGGTTATCGCGCCAAGCAACGCACTATGTCTTACGCGACAGGGGATCTGCTCATTGTCTGGGCCAGTCAAAGTGGTAACGCCCAGCAACTTGCTGAGCAACTGCAGCAGCAACTCAGCCGAGCAGGGAAATCTGCAAGCTGTTTAGCTCTGGATCAGCTCAGTAGCAGCCTGCTGCAAAAAAGCACACAGATCATCTTTATCGTCAGCACCTTCGGCGAGGGTGAAGCGCCTGAACATGCGCGTCTATTCTTAAAAAATGTATCGACCGACTGTCATCTGCAGCACCTCAATATTCAGGTGCTCGGATTAGGCGATCGTCGTTATCCAGATTTTTGTAAATTTGCCGAACAACTGCAAGCACGCTTAGTCGCACAGGGTGCAAAATTAAGCTTACCCTTGATGACTGTCGACAATATGCAAGCAGAACAGCTGGCTCATTGGCAGCAACGTATGGCTGCACACTTTGCCATCGACACAATTGAGCCAAGCCAGTACCAACCCGTTTGGTTTAATGCCACTCTGCTTGAGCGCCAGCACCTCAACCCTTACAGCAACAGCCCTGGGCTCTATAAACTGCGCTTTCAAACCGCACACTGTGACTGGCAAGCTGGCGATACTGTGCGGGTACACCCCTTCAATGATCCAGCGTTCAGCAGCCGCGAATACTCCATTGCATCAAGCGCTACGAGTGGTTACTTAGAGCTGATCGTGCGCCTCAACTACGATGCTAAACAAACACCGGGGCAATGCTCAGGCTGGCTCTGTGAAACGCTAAGTCTTAACGACAGTATTGCCTTTAGCCTCTGCGGCAAGCCTAACTTTAACGCTGTAGAGCAACACAAACCGGCGATTTTCATTGGCGCTGGCAGCGGCTTGGCAGGCTTAAGAGCACACCTTGCCGAGCGGCCACAGTTCAGTCAAAACTGGCTGATTTTAGGCGAGCGCTGCCCGCGCACCGATCGACTGCTGCCTGAAGAATTACATCAATGGCAGCGCAGTCAGCACCTCACTTATCTTGATTACGCCTTTTCCCGCGATACAAATACACCCCGTTATGTGCAAGATTATCTAGATGAACAGCACCAGCGCTTACTCAGCTGGCTCGAACAAGGTGCGGTGATTTATGTCTGTGGCCGCTTGCAAGGGATGGGACGTGGCGTGCAAGAAACCTTGACGCAACTGCTCGGTGAAGAGCAGATGCAGAGCTTGCAGCAACAAGGACGTTATCGTACGGATCTATATTGAACAGGGAAGCTTAACGTGCCCAGCGTCTGAGCAAATTATGATACACACCGGTCAATTGCACACTGGTGGCATGGCCGACACCGAGCGCTTGATTGACTTCTTGAATACTGGTGTCCAGATCAAACAACAAGCTACGCTGCGCATCTTCACGAATCAGACTCTGCAGCCAGAAAAAGGAACAAACGCGCTGCCCACGTGTGATGGGCATTACCTGATGCAAGCTGCTCGATGGATACAAAATCATATCACCAGCCGGCAACTTAACGCTGTGCGCGCCGTAAGAGTCTTCCACCACCAGTTCACCGCCATCGTATTCATCCGGCTCGCTAAAAAACAAGGTCGCTGATAAATCCGTACGCACTTTTTGTCCGGTTTGCCGATCGATGCGGATCGCATTATCCACATGAATACCAAAGCCTTGTCCGACTTGGTAGCAATTAAATAATGGTGGGAAAATGGTGTCTGGCAACGCAGCAGCAACAAACAGCGGATTGTTGTGTAAGGCCTGCACAATCAGCGCACCGATGTTGATCGCAGTAGTCGAGTCTTGCGCTAACTGCAGATTATTTTTTGTCATCGCCGACTGAAAGCCTGAAGTGGCGTTACCGTCCTGCCAGCTCGCTTGCGCCAATAACTGGCGACACTCTTGCACCTGCTGCGCAGTTAATACATTAGGAATATGTAACATCATCGTCTTAATCTCAAAACACCCTTGCTGCATTAAACAGCAAGGGTGACATCATTTTAGAACGTATAGGTGGTCGATAAAATCAGATTGCGACCATCACCAAACTCCACTGCCGATGAGCGTGAGCCATCACCAGGACGCTGACGTACCCGTTCAACATAGTCTTTATCAAAGATATTATTAAGGTTCAGTTGCACACCCAGCTGATCATTCACTTGGTAACCGATCAAAGCATTATGCACCCAATACTCTGCCAACTTAGCACGGTCTTCCGAGGTGACATTGCGCTGACTGACATAACGGCTGCCATAACCCACTTGCCAGCCCTGCGGTAGATCATAAGTGGTCCAGAGGTTGAATGAATGCGGCGGCGTATTACCCAACGCCTGACCTTTTCTATTGGCATCATTTGACTTGGTGGTTTCACTGCTGAGGTAGGTGTAGTTGGCATAGACTTTCCAATCAGCTGTCACCTTTCCGGTTGCACCTAACTCCACACCCTGCACACGCTGCTCACCCGCCATCCGGTACGAACCATCGGCTAACTGTTCGCGGGCATTGGTTTTCTCAACACGGAAGAGCGCACCATCCAACTCTAAGGCACTATTGAAGAAGGTCCACTTAGTACCCAATTCGAGTGTGCGGTTCTTCTCAGGAGATAAGTCTGCCGTGGCGCCACTAACGCCAGAACCCATAGTGGTTAAAAACTCAGCAGACGGGTTAAACGAGGTGCCATAGGCCACATAAATCCGGCCATTATCCGCAGGCTTATACACCAAGCCCGCACGCCCACTGAACTTTTTATCTTCAGTTCGGTACGTATCGGTGAGACCTGTTTTTACTGTGGTCTTCTCAAAGTCGCCATTGAGCCAGTCATAACGCAGGCCCAGATTGATATCCCATTGCGGAGTGAGACTGATAGTGTCAAAGGCATACAGCGCTTTATTGGTCAGGTGGGTTTCGGTGTTATCCAATGAGGTGCGCTGCGCAGGGCCGGCGTAATAACCTGGTGGGTTATACAAGTCATAATCAATGCCTGTAAAATCAAAGGCATGGTTATAAGCTTCACGCTCATAGGTTTCTCGTGAGATTTCGCCACCCGCAACCCAGCTGTGCTGCATACCCAACAGCTCATTTTCACCAATCAAACTCAGCTGATTGATCCACATTTGTGACTCGACATCACGACCATAGGCTTGAGGGCCTGCTGGCTGGTAACGTCCCGCAGGTATCAGCCGATTCGTGCCTTTTTCTTTATCAAGATTCACATGCGAAGCTGAAATCACGGTATCGCGATCAATGCGGCTGTAACGGGTTAAGTTTTGCAGCTGTAACGAATCGCTAATATCGTGCTCAAATTTAACCGTGAAAGCATCGCTAGTAATGTCTTCTTTATCAAAGTTACGAAAACCAAAGTAATCATCACGACTGACGCCCGACAGCTTTTTACCGTCGCGTGCCGGCACCCCGTAATCTGGTAGATTGTCATCGACTTGATGAAAATAACTCAGCGTGAGGCGCGTCGCATCGTTCAGACCAAATAACACTGAGGGTGCAATACCCCAACGCTTACGATCAATATCATCACGACCTGGCACATCATTTTCATGCGCCATTAAATTAAGACGAAACGCACTACCAGTGCCCACGCCTTCTAGACGCTGATTGGCATCCAGCGTCATACGGTGATAACCATCGGTGCCTAAAGCTGCGCCGAGCTCAGCAAAATTACGCTGTTTGGGTGCTTTACTGGCTTGGTTGATACTGCCACCGGTAGTGCCGCTGCCGCCAAACACTGAATTCGGGCCTTTAATCACCTCAACCGCTTCAATATTAAAGGTGTCAGTACGATTGGTTTGTGTGCTGTCGCGCAGGCCATCAATTTGCATATTGGCATTGGCGCTAAAGCCACGAATATTGATGCTGTCACCTGAACCACCACCGCCCTCACCAGCATTGAAAGTAATGCCTGAGACGTTACTCAAGACTTGACGCAAACTCAGTGCCTGCTGCTCTTTAATCACTTCGGCAGGAATCACTTGAATGGTTTGTGGCATATCGAACAAAGGCACAGTGTTCTTAACCGAAACGGAATGAGTGGTGCGATAGGCTGGCGTCTCACCCACTACTGTTTGCGAATCAAGTTCGACGGCAGCGGTGTTGTCTTGTGCAACTGACATATGGCTGGCTGAGGCAAGCGCAAGACCAACGGCAGTGACTAACAAAGAACGCGGTTGTTTTTTTGATGAAACGATAGATGCAGGCAAGGGAGTTCCTCCTTTTTTAGAAGAAGGAATCCTAAATGATAACAATTAGCATTACCATTACTTTATTGACATATCTCAATAAAGTAATGGTATATACAGAGCGAGTCTTACAGGTAGTAAGATTTCAACGGCGGAAAACCATTGAATTCAACCGCACTGTAGCTGGTGGTATAGGCACCTGTTGATAACCAATAGAGCCGATCTTCACTGGCTAAGTTCAACGGCAAACCGTATTTGTAGTTTTCATACATAATATCGGCGCTGTCACAGGTTGGACCGGCAATCACCACATCTTCCAGCTCGCCCTGCTTTTCGGTCCAGATCGGGAACTTAATCGATTCATCCATGGTTTCAATCAAACCGGAGAATTTGCCGACATCGGTATACACCCAACGCTCAACTGCCGTGCGTGATTTACGCGAAACCAATACCACTTCACTGACCAAAATACCGGCATTAGCAATCAAGGAACGGCCTGGCTCAAGAATAATTTCGGGTAAATCATCACCGAAATCTTCTTTTAAGAAACGGGTAATTTCTTCAGCATAGGCTTGCAGTGTATTGGTGCGATTCAAATAGTTGGCTGGGAAACCGCCGCCCATATTGATCATTTGTAAATGAATGCCATCTTCTTCACGCAAGCGCTCATAAATGATTTTCACTTTACCAATCGCCGCATCCCAAGATCCGATTTCACGCTGCTGTGAACCCACATGGAAGGAGACGCCGTAAGGCACTAGGCCTAACTCGCGCGCCAGCACCAATAAGTCCATCGCCATATCGGTTTGGCAACCAAACTTACGTGACAATGGCCAATCAGCCGAGCCTGAGCCTTCGGTCAGAATACGCACATAGACTTTAGAGCCCGGCGCAGCTTTAGCAATATTGCGCAAGTCAGCTTCTGAGTCGGTGGCATACATGCGTATGCCCTTCTCATAGAAGTAACGCACATCACGGGCTTTTTTAATGGTGTTGCCAAAGCTGATTTGCTCAGGCTTCACGCCGCATGACAGCACCTTGTCTAATTCATAGATCGAGGCGATATCAAAGTTAGAGCCTTTTTCATTCAGCAACTTAGTGATTTCTACCGCAGGGTTAGCTTTCACTGCATAGTAAATTTTTGCAAAAGGAAAGTTTTCTGCAATTTCATCGTAAGCGCGTGCGATGGTCGCTGTATCAATCACCACAAATGGGGTTTCATGTTGATCAGCAAACGCCTTCATTTTTTTAAATGTTTCAGGCGCGAAGTAATCTTCCACTTTAATGGACATAGCTGGACTCCTCTCCGGGTCGTGGCAAAATCAAGAAAACAAGGGGTTAAACCTGAACGCTGAATCCGTTTCCCCACTTTGGTTCGCCTACTTCCCAAGGCATGTCGCCGATGATTTATAGCGTTAAGCGCTATCAACCTCTCGTCGTCAGTACTTGAGCCGGATGGATCGTTTCAGCATGAGCGTTCTAGGCGCGCACTTTAGGACGATGACTCGGGGATAGCAACATTAAAAAAACACATCTTAAGACTTTTTAGCTATAAGCATTTAAGATAGCCATAATAGCGGGTAATAAGAAATAGACAAGCGCAGCGTCCTTGCGCGCGAATACTGCTCGGATTGGCAATCACTACTCAACAGCATGCAGACTCTATCGGCCTATTAAGATCGAAAGCGATTGACCAATTCATGCAACTGCTCAGAAACACGCTGTGAGCTGCGGATACTCTCAGCACTGTCTTCGGTGCGATGCAAACTACGATCAGCCAGCGCTGAGATCTCAGCGACTTGACGGTTGACATCTTGTGACACCATCGCCTGCTCTTCCACTGCAGTGGCCATTTGCTCAGACATCGCGGAGATCTTGCTGACAGCCTCAACAATGCCCAGCAGCATGCTTTCTGACTCCACCACTCGCTGTAAACCCATTTCAGCATCGGCAGCGCCTTCTTGAGCAACCAATACCGAGGTGGCCGCTTGTGCACTTAAGCTCTGCACAATATGACCAATATTTTTTGCTGAATCACGGGTGTTCGCCGCCAATAAACGTACTTCATCGGCAACCACAGAAAAACCACGACCATGTTCGCCTGCCCGTGCTGCTTCAATCGCCGCATTCAGCGCCAGCAAGTTGGTTTGATCAGAAATGGTTTCGATTGATGCTGCAGCACGAGCAATAGCATCGGTTTGATCCGCTAAGCGTTTCACTGACTGGCCAATATCTAATACCGTACCGCGCAGTTGCTCGATAGAAGTGCGAGTAATATGAGCAATCTCGACACCCTGATTAGCTAAATCACTGGAGTGATCAGCCTGTCCTGCGGTTTTTTGCACATTATCGGAGATTTCATGAATGGCCAAAGACATCTCATGCATCGCTGTTGCTACCAACTCAGTTTGCTGGTTTTGATTAATCATCTCTTCACGAGCTTTTTCAGTCAGCGCTAAACCGCGTCGAGATTGCTCGGTGACCTGCCGTGAAGCATCTTCAATACGGGTCAAGACTGCATCCAAATGCGCGCGTAAGCTCATCACGCCGACCATAATATTACCAGTCATACCGTGCTGATTGGTGTAAGTGCTCGCGGCCAACGGGTGCATAAAGACACCTTCCAGCTCATTGCTGATCAACTGCAAATCATGCTTGTACTGCAAATACTGGATGCCACCGAAGGCTAATAAGGCCGCTATCAGCCACAGCGTACTGGCTAAAGGTGACACGCTATAGCCTAAGATTAATGCTGGAATAATAAAACCAACTGCTGCCATCAATTGCTTTAAATAACGTGGGACTTGCAACTGCAGACGCTTACGATTCATCCGTGCATAAAGCTTCTCGGCTCGCTCGACATCAACACGTGAGGGACAGGAGCGTACTGACTCATAACCAACAACTTCTGCATGCTCAGTCACAGGGGTTACATAGGCACTGACCCAGTAATAATCGCCATTTTTACAGCGATTTTTCACCATGCCCATCCACGGCCGCCCCGCTTTAAGGTGTCGCCACATCACCTCAAACGCTTCTCTGGGCATATCTGGATGGCGAACAATATTGTGATGCTGACCTACCAACTCGTCACGCGAAAAACCACTGATCTTTTCAAAACCATCATTGCAATGTGTAATAACACCTCGCAAGTCAGTACTAGAAATAAGTTTAATATCAGAGGGAAAGCGTTGTTCTTGATGGGTTATTGGTCGTTCATTTCGCATAGCAGTCACTTTGAATATACCCACGCATAATAATGTAGTAATGAATTAAGTTCGTCTGTCTTGCTCGGCCTAGCCATTGCAGATCATTCAAACGATGACAGCCTGCAACGGTGCGTGCTTATTGCACAAGACCAAAGCCCTATTCGACCGTAAGCTGTCACTATAAAAAGTAAACGGACAGAACTGCTATCACGACTCAGCAGTCACTGTTGCCATACGCATATCAGAATTCTGAGCAGCTTTAATTAAGCGCTAATTAGTCGTTCAAGATAATACAAATGTCGGTCATCTGATTAGCAAATCAGACATATATAGATTAAAACAGGCTTACAAATTGGACACGCGTTTAGCACCTTAATATGGCGAAACAGCGTCACTTGATTTATGACATAAATTATACGCTAAAAAAACTGCGCGGCAGTATGAAATAAAACACATTGGTGCAAAATATAGACATAGTACAGCCCACTGCAAAAACCAATGGAGCTTAGCAATTTAGCAGTAAGCCTTAGTCCAGTAGTAGATAATCCAGCCCCAAGTCGGCTTATCAGTCAAACCAACCCGTAGCAACAAAGATGAGTATTCATTGTCATCGAAGCAGTAATAGTTATATTATAACGTAATACTTCTTATTGTATGCGATAACCATGACTCGTGCCCTTCCTGATATTTCCTTAGACACACAAGCCCATATCCACACAGCAATCAACTGGGTAGGTATGGATAACATTGATCTGCCACTGTGCTTTGCTGAGGAGCATCTCAGTACTTTGGCCACGCAAGCCTGTTTTCAGGTTGATATGGGTAATGCAAAAAGCAAAGGCATCCATATGTCGCGCTTGTATCAGTTACTCGATGAGCTCGCAGCAGTGCAACCGCTAACGCCAGCCGCTCTGCTAGCGACCTTACAGAAAGCGATTGCTGGCCAACAAGAAGCGCAAGCTTCACAGGCACGTTTAATCCTGCGCTTTAATTTATTACTTAAGCGTCCTGCGCTGCTAAGTACTGAGCTCGCGGGTTGGAAAAG
The DNA here is from genome assembly GCF_905120345.1 of Denitrificimonas caeni. Lineage (GTDB taxonomy): Bacteria > Pseudomonadota > Gammaproteobacteria > Pseudomonadales > Pseudomonadaceae > Denitrificimonas > Denitrificimonas caeni_A. Next base: position 49,068 of record NZ_CAJHOA010000009.1, read on the forward strand.
CTACCCTGTGCAACTGCATGCGCAGTTATCACCAACAGGATTCCAGCTCTCGGCAGACGTCAAAATCGGCTATGCATCCACCTGCCCTTGCTCTGCGGCCCTAGCTCGCCAACTGTTAGCCGAGCACTTCAGCGCAGCCTTCGCCACGGCTGACAGCTGCAGCCCTGCAGACGTTGCGCACTGGTTACAACAGCATGGCAGTTTTGCCACTCCGCATAGTCAACGCAGCCAAGCCACGGTCAGCGTTACTGTGCCACAAGGCGCTGTACAGTTTGGCTTAGTATCGCTCATTGATTGTATCGAAGAGGCTCTAGCGACTCCGCTGCAAACAGCGGTGAAACGTATTGATGAGCAAGCCTTTGCTCGCCTTAACGGCCAGAATTTGATGTTTGTCGAAGATGCGGTACGTCGTATGCAGCAGGCCTTGGCTGGGCGTTACACACACTTTTCCGCCACGGCTCGTCACTTAGAGAGTCTGCATGCACATGATGCACTCGCGTCAATTAAGCAGACCAGCACCTGCGTATCTAACGCTTTCTCACTTTAATCAACTTACTGCGCTGCTGTATCTAATCACAGCCGCGCAGCATGACTCAATGCAAGGAAAAACAACATGTCCACTCCGCTTCCCGTTACCGTGTTATCTGGTTTTTTAGGTGCAGGCAAAACCACCTTACTCAATCATATTTTAAAAAACCGCGAAGGCTTACGCGTCGCCGTCATCGTCAATGATATGAGTGAAATTAATATTGACGGTAACGCTGCGCAACAAGGGGTTGAGCTCAATCGCGCGGAAGAGCAACTGATTGAGATGAGCAATGGCTGCATCTGCTGCACCTTGCGTGAGGACTTGCTAAAAGAAGTGGCAACGCTGGCCCAGCAAAATCGCTTTGATTATTTGCTGATTGAATCCACTGGTATTTCCGAGCCATTACCGGTGGCAGAAACCTTCACTTTTACCGATGAAAACGGCCACAGTTTATCCGACATGACTCGTCTTGATACCATGGTCACCGTGGTGGATGGGGTTAACTTTTTAACCGATTATCAAGAGGCGCAGTGGATCGGCGAACGCGAAAACAATATTGCTGAAGAGGATGAGCGCGCCATCACTGACTTATTAGTTGAGCAGGTGGAATTTGCCGATGTCATTTTAGTCAGCAAAACCGATCTCATCAGCCAAGTGGCCTACCAAGAATTAGCAGCGATTTTGCGCTCGCTCAATACCCAAGCGAAAATCTTACCGATGCGTATGGGCGATATTCCTCTCGCCGAAGTATTGAATACCCATGCCTTTAAGTTCGATACAGCCGCACAAGCACCCGGCTGGCTACAAGAAATGCGCGGCGAGCATATTCCCGAAAGTGAAGAGTACGGTATTGCTGCGCATGCATGGCAAGCGCGCCGTCCGTTACATGCCGAGCGCTTCCATCAGTTTCTAAATCAAGAATGGTGTAATGGGCGCTTATTACGCTCCAAAGGTTACTTTTGGCTGGCACCTTGCCCTGATCTGGTGGGCAGCTGGTCACAAGCCGGAGGCATGATGCGTTACAGCTATGCCGGTCAATGGTGGGCCAGTGTGCCACGTGCCGACTGGCCACAGGATGCCGAGAGTTTAAAATCGATCGAAGAGAAATGGCAGGACCAGGTCGGTGACTGCCGTCAAGAGCTGGTCTTTATTGGCCAGAACATTAACTTTAATCAGCTCGAAGCTGACTTAGCCGAGTGTTTACTGACCGATGATGAGTTGGCACAAGGTCCTATCATTTGGCAACAATGGGCCGAACCGTTTAATTTAGCGGGCACATTAGAAGTGGCATAAAGTGACAGCGGTTACATCACATATAGCGATGTAACCGCTGCTGTCTGCGATAAAAGAGTGCCCATCAGCCTGATTATTCGCCGCCTAAAAAACCTCCCGACTGACGATTCCATAAACGAGCATATAGACCATTTTTTGCCAATAACTCATGATGACTGCCCACTTCCACAATCTGCCCCTTATCCATCACCACCAAGCGGTCCATCGCAGCAATAGTGGATAAACGGTGGGCAATCGCGATAACAGTCTTACCCGCCATTAAGTCATACAGACTTTCTTGAATTGCCATTTCCACTTCAGAGTCCAAAGCGCTAGTGGCTTCATCGAGGAGCAAAATCGGCGCATCTTTGAGCATCACTCGGGCAATGGCAATGCGCTGGCGTTGGCCGCCGGACAGTTTAACCCCACGATCACCGACATAAGCGTCCAAGCCGCTGCGCCCTTTGGCATCGGATAATGACGGAATAAACTCTGCCGCTTGTGCGCGCTCAATGGCTTGCTGCAATTCTTCTTCTGTAGCCTCAGGACGGCCATAGACAATATTTTCGCGTACAGAACGATGCAACAATGAGGTGTCTTGGGTGACCATACCGATGTGCTGACGTAAGGATTGCTGACTGACTTTGGCAATGTCTTGACCATCAATCAAAATCTGCCCGCTGCTGACATCATAAAAACGCAGCAAAATATTCACTAGCGTAGATTTTCCGGCACCAGAGCGACCGACTAAACCGATTTTCTCGCCGGCTTTAATATGCAGATTAAAATCACTCATCAGCGGTGTGCCGTTACGGTAGGCAAAGTTCAGCTGTTTAAACTCGATGTCACCCTGGGTGACTTTAAGCTCAACGGCATCTGGCGCATCCAAGAGTTTTACCGGCGTACTTATAGTGTTCATACCATCTTGTACGGTGCCGAGATTTTCAAAGAGCATGGTGGCTTCCCACATAATCCAATGCGACAAACCAATCAAACGCAGCGCCATCGCAATTGCTGCCGCCACCGCTCCCACACCAATTAAATCTTGCTGCCACAGATACAAACTCAAAGCTGCGGTAGCGCCGACCAAGAGCATATTCAAGCTGTGGTTGAGCAGTTCTAAATAGCTGACCCAGCGCATTTGCGCATGCACCGTACCCATAAACTCTTGCATGGCTTGCTTGGCATAACGCGCTTCACGGCCACCATGGGAAAACAATTTGACTGTAGCGATGTTGGAATAAGCATCGGTAATGCGCCCAGTCATCAACGAGCGCGCATCGGCTTGAGTACTGGCCAACTGCGCCATACGCGGGACAAACACGCGCAGCACTACGCCAAAAATCACTAACCAAGCGACAAAAGGCAGCAGTAGCCAGGCATCAAAACTCAGTAAAATAACTGCAGTAGTAAGAAAATAAATCACCACATAGACCAGCATTTCCGCGCAGATCATGATGGTATCGCGCACCGCCAAGGCGGTTTGCATAACCTTGGCGGAAATTCGCCCAGCAAACTCATCTTGGTAAAACTGCATACTTTGACTGAGTAACAACTGATGAAACTGCCAACGCAAACGCATCGGCAAGACACCTTGCAAGGTCTGAAAACGCACATTACTGGCAAGCAGTACCCACAGTGGACTGAGGATAATCAGCGCCAACATAGCTAACAGCGGTGTGCTTTTTTCCGCCCAAAGCTGCGCTGGGCCATATTGATTCATCCAATCCACAATCAAGCCCATCATTTGAAACAAGACTGCTTCAAAGACACCAAGGCCTGCGTTAAATAACACCAGCACTAACAGCCAAGGCCCAGCGCCACGTGCGCAGGCCCGAATAAAATGGCCAATCGTCACCTGTTTCACAACCAGCGGTTGTTCAGGATAAGGATCAATGCGCCGCTCAAACCAATCAAACCAAGCCATACATAACCTTGTCAAAAAAAGTGATCCACACTGCTCATCACCTATCAAACCACACAGCGCAGCTAAGCCAACTAGTTTAACCCAATCAGCCATAAGCACTGCGTATTTGCGTCTTTACAAGATTTAATCAGCGATTAAGCGCGCCTATTTCCAACTGAGTGGGTAACTCCGCTATAATTACCGGCTAATTTTTGATCTTTTGATTTTGAGGCACTATCAGCATGAGCAAACAGGCTGCCGAAGTCGCGAAACGTCGTACGTTCGCTATTATTGCCCACCCGGACGCCGGTAAAACCACCATTACCGAACGCTTATTGCTGATGGGACAGGCCATTTCCGTTGCCGGTACGGTCAAATCACGTAAGTCTGACCGCCACGCCACCTCTGACTGGATGGCCATGGAGCAGCAACGGGGTATTTCCATTACCACCTCAGTGATGCAGTTTCCTTACCGCAAGCACATGATCAATCTGCTCGACACCCCGGGTCACGAAGACTTCTCGGAAGATACGTATCGTACACTCACCGCGGTCGACAGTGCTTTGATGATGATCGACGGCGGTAAAGGGGTTGAGCCACGCACTATCGCCTTGATGAATGTCTGTCGGATGCGTGATACGCCGATTATCAGCTTTATCAATAAAATGGACCGTGATATTCGTGACCCGATTGAGTTGCTCGATGAAATTGAAGCGGTACTCGGTATTAAAGCAGCGCCCATCACTTGGCCGATTGGCTGTTACCGTGAATTTAAAGGCGTGTATCACCTCACCGATGATGTGATTTATGTCTACACCTCAGGTCATGGCCATGAACGTACTGAAGCGAAACTGATTAAAGGTCTCGATAGCGATGAAGCGCGTGCGCATATCGGGGACCTATACGATAAATTTGTCGAAGACCTCGAACTGGTTCAAGGCGCTTGCCATGAGTTTGATCATGACCAGTTTCTTAAAGGCAAAATGACACCCGTATTCTTCGGTACTGCCTTGGGCAACTTTGGTGTGGACCATGTTCTTGATGCCTTTGTTGATTGGGCACCACCGCCACAGCCACGTACGGCGCTGGAGCGTGAAGTACGCCCAGAGGACGAAAAGTTCAGCGGCTTTGTCTTTAAAATTCAAGCCAATATGGACCCGCGCCACCGTGACCGCATTGCCTTTATGCGCGTGTGCTCAGGTAAATATGAGCAAGGTATGAAAATGCGTCATGTGCGCATCAATAAAGAGATTCGTATTGCCGATGCGCTGACCTTCTTCTCCAGTGAGCGTGAACGTTTAGAAGAAGCTTATGCCGGCGATATTATTGGTCTACACAACCACGGCACCATTCAAATTGGCGATACCTTTACCGAAGATGAAGATTTGTCCTTTACCGGTGTTCCACACTTTGCGCCAGAATTGTTCCGCCGTGTCCGTCTAGCCGACCCATTGCGTGCTAAGCAACTGCGCCAAGGTCTGCAAGAGCTGGCTGAAGAAGGGGCAACGCAAGTATTTTTCCCGCAGCGCAACAACGATATTATTCTCGGTGCCATTGGTGTGTTGCAGTTCGATGTGGTGTTTAGTCGCCTGAAAGAAGAATACAAAGTGGCCTTTATCTACGAAAATATTAACGTCTGGTCAGCGCGCTGGATTGAGTGTGACGATAAGAAAAAGCTGCAAGAGTTTAAAGATAAAGCCCATGAAAACTTATCCATTGATGGCGGTGGTCATCTCACCTATCTTGCCCCAACTCGGGTCAACTTAAGTTTGATGGAAGAACGCTGGCCGGATATTAAGTTCTTATCAGCACGCGAATCGCACTAAGCTCAATCAGCAACACTGGACTTACTCAACTGTGAGTCCCACTCTAAAAGCGCAGGTTTAGCCTGCGCTTTTTTGTTGGAGCGTCTTCATGTTATTGATTGATAGCCACTGCCATCTGGATTTCCCCGCTTTTGATCACGACCGTGAAGCGGTGATTGCTCGCAGCCAAGCGCTGGGTGTGGAGAAAATGATTGTGATCGGTGTCACCCGTCAGCATTGGCCGCGCTTATGCAATACCGTAGAGAACACCGCAGGTTTATATGCTGCCTTCGGTCTACACCCCTACTTTCTCGCTGAGCATCAAGATAAGGATATTCAGGCGCTAGTTGAGCAGTTGAGCCGCTATCAAGATCATCCCAAACTGTGTGCGGTCGGTGAAATTGGTCTCGATTTCTTCTTAAAAGAGCTCGATCCGCAGCAGCAAATTCGTTTATTTGAGCAGCAACTGACAATCGCAGCGGAGTTTAACTTACCGGTGATTATCCACTCGCGGCGCGCCAACGCACAGGTCACTGTCAGCTTAAAACAAGCCAAGCTGCCGCGCGCGGGCATTATTCATGCATTTTCTGGCAGTTATGAAGAAGCCTTGGAATATATCAAGCTGGGCTTTTTACTGGGCTTTGGTGGTGCTGCGACGTGGTCACGCGCCACCCGTTTACAAGCCGTACTCAAGCGCCTGCCCATCGACAGTATTGCCTTAGAAACAGACAGTCCTGATATGCCACCGCAGTGGTTAGCAGGGCAACGCAACAGTCCTGAGCAACTCCCGCAGATTTGCCAGCAATTGGCGCAAATCTGCGGGATGTCCAGTTCAGCGTTTGCCGCACAGACGACAAAAAACGTGCAGCGCTTGTTTGGCTGGAACAGCTCAGCCTTGACCGGCTAAATTTTAAAAGCATTGATCAAGGTTTTTAGATACTCCACTTGCCCACTCATATCCTGACTGGCCTGTGCAGTTTCATCAGCGCCTTGTGCAGTCAACTCACCGGTTTGATTAATTTGCACAATCGTTTGATCAATATCGTGCGCCACTGCGGTTTGCTGTTCAGCAGCGGCGGCAATTTGTTGAATTTGATCAACAATCATCCCAACAGCCGCGAGAATATTTTCTAACGCGCTCTGCACATCAACCGACTGCGCCACAGTTTCATCCGCCATTAAATGGCTGCTACTCATCGCCTTAACAGCAGAGCTGACACCACTGTGCAGTTGACTGATCATCTGTTCGATTTCTTCTGTGGATTGCTGCGTGCGTCGCGCTAGATTACGCACTTCATCAGCCACCACCGCAAAGCCACGACCTTGCTCACCGGCACGCGCCGCTTCAATCGCCGCATTCAACGCCAACAAGTTAGTTTGCTCAGCAATGCCTTTAATCACGTCCAGCACTTGACCAATCGATTTACTATTGGTCGCTAGCTGATTAATCACCAGCACTGAAGTGTTGATTTCCTGCGCAAGCTTTTGGATGCTGCTCACTTGCTGCTCAACTCGCGCGCGTCCGGTCACTGTTTCATCGTTGACACTCTGAGCGTTACTCACTGCAGCCGCAGCACTATTGGCCACTTCTTGTGAGGTGGCGGACATTTCATTCATTGCTGTCGCCACTTGCTCAATTTGTGCACGCTGCTGAGTCACCGCTTCACTGCTTTGCGTGGAGACACGCTCAACTCGTGTTGCTTGTCCTTCGACATCCTCTACAGTGCCATTGACGTGTTTAAGTAAGGCATGAATACGCTGCACCGTTTGATTAAAGGCTGCGCCTAACTCTCCAATTTCATCACGACTTTGCACATTAAAATGTGCAGTTAAATCACCTGCGGCAACGCGATCCATTACCTGACCAAGACTGCGTAAACTCGCTCGAGTCGAGATATAAAACGCGCCATACAGATAGCCTATCAACAAAAAAACTGCGACTAAGGCAATGATCAACAGCATCATTTGCAAACGATAACTGATCAGTCGCGCATCCAGCAAAGCATCTAAATAACGCACAGTTTGACTATTTAAGTGGTGGGTTTTATTAATTAAGGCCGATGTTTGCTGAAACAGCGTATGCCAAGGCTTATCCAAAGAATCCGCTAAAATCACTTCGTTCTCGAGCAAACGTAAACTCTCGAGCAGGGTTGCACGACTCTCAGTAGCTAAACCACTGAGCGCACTATACGCGGCGGTACTCCCAGCTAAAGCCTCTGTGAGCTTCATATCGTACTCGGCATCGAGCTTTTCAAGACTCAACTGTAAGTCGTCTAAGCGGCGACTGTTTGTCGAGTCCAAGTAGCCTCGAGCCATTGACAAGCTGGCTACAGCACGCCCATCACCTAAGCTGAGCGTGACCTCTGGCGTCACCTCAGTGATCAAGGCCACCAATTGCCGTACCTCTAGCTGCGGGTCCTGACTGAGCCCCGTTTGGCTGGCGATAAAACGATTAAACAGCACACCTCTGGCTAATAATTCGCTGGCTAAGACAGCTCTGTTTTGTAAAGATGCCTCACTGCGGATAGTCACTAAGCGCTCTAATAACTGATCGCGTTTCAACACAAAATCGGCACGTTGTTCTTCATCACCTTGCAGCAACTCTAACGCTTGCCATTGATTCGCGATGTCCTGCTGCAAGCCCTCAACCCGCTGCTCTAATTCGCCGGTGGCACCACCCTGACCAATCACCGCATTGATACGTAGCAAATCATGCCAAGCTTCCAGTTGCGCAGTAATTTTTAAGCTTGCATCTAGCTGCTGTAGGCCATTCACTTCAGCTTGGGTATGGATAAAATCCAGATATGAATCGCGCACTAAATAAAAATTAGTCACTAGCATGGGTAAAAAAAACAGTGCGCTAATCAAGCTAAACTTCATGCCAAAACTTAAACGATTCATCAGCTTAATCGCTGGATAGAGTAGTATTTTCAAAGCAGCCCCCAAGTCTTTCTTATTTTATATTGGCATCGTAACAGCGAACTAAGCTCAGTAAATCGTTATATTTTTATGACCGTACAGTCTCTTTACTGGAACGGTTTAGACTGCCACGTCTATCGCTCAAACTATCGACTCAGAGGCTGACAACTTAAACCCAGAGGGGAAAAGTTTGACATCTCCACACAGGCACTTTTAACTATGCCGATAGTTATACTCGCCTTCTGCTGTGCTTAACGCGGCACGCTATATTTGTATTTTCTACACAGGCTTAATGATGATGAAACGTTTTTTTATTTTTTGCACTGTGCTGCTTGGCTGCAGCGCATTAGCGGCCGCTTGGTATGTGCAAGATAAACGTCCACAACGCTCAGGCAATCTACAACTAACAGAGCTCAGCGCAGCCGTTGATGTGCATTACGATGAGCGCGGTGTGCCGCATATTAAAGCGCAAACCGAACTGGATGCTTATCGTACACTGGGTTATGTCCACGCCCAGGATCGCCTCTTTCAAATGGAAATCATGCGTCGTTTAGCTCGCGGCGAACTCTCTGAAATTCTGGGTGAAAAAACCGTCAAACTCGACCGTTTATTCCGCACCTTGCGTCTGCATCAACATGCTCAGCAATATGTACAAAAAATTGATTTAGACAGCGCGCCTGCGCAAGCGCTACAGGCCTATCTCGATGGTATTAATCAATACCAAGCACAAGGCCCGAAACCGTTGGAGTTTGATTTACTCGGAATAAGCCCACGCCCCTATACCATGGAAGATACCATCAGTATTGCTGGCTATTTAGCCTACAGTTTTGCCGCGGCATTTCGTACCGAGCCCACCCTAAGCTATATTCGCCAAGAACTGGGTGAAGACTACTTATCTATCTTTGACCTCAAAACACCCAGCGGCGGCGCGCTACCCCAGTTAGCGCTAACAGATTCAGACTGGTCACATCTACACAGCTTGGCACAGCTCAGCCAAGAGGCAATATTTGCTGCCGGCTTACCACAATTTGAAGGCAGTAATGCTTGGGTGCTAAACGGTTCCAAAACAGCCAGTGGTAAACCCTTATTAGCTGGCGATCCACACATCAGCTTCTCGGTACCCGCCGTCTGGTACGAAGCCCACTTGCAAGCACCTGGCTTTGAATTGTACGGCCATTTCCAAGCGCTTAACCCTTTTGCTCTACTGGGCCACAACCAAGAGTTTGGTTGGTCAGTCACGATGTTTCAAAATGATGACCTCGACCTTATTGCGCTAAAGAGCAACCCTGAAGACCCACAACAAGTTTGGCAAAATGGTCAATGGCAAGCATTGGATAGCCAAACCCAATGGATTGTTATTAAAGACCAAGAACCACAGCAGTTAATCCTATATAACTCAGCCTACGGCCCCATTATTAATGATATTTTAAACGATCAAGAGAGTGATACGCCGATTGCCATGTGGTGGACTTTCTTAGAAACAGAAAACCCTATTTTGGATGCCTTTTATGAACTCAATCGTGCCAATACTATGGATAAAGCGCGCCAAGCAGCCAGTAAAATACATGCCCCTGGTCTGAATATTGTCTGGGCCAACGCCCAAAATGATATTGCCTGGTGGGCAGCCGCAAAAATGCCAATCCGCGATAAATCAGCACAACCATCGTTCATTCTCGACAGCCAAACAGCTGCCAGTAAAAAATACGGTTTTTATCCATTTAGCGCTAATCCACATGAAGAAAACCCAGCGCGTGGTTATATTATCTCGGCTAATTTTTTACCCGCCTCGCCCAAAAAAGTACCGTTACCGGGTTACTACAACTTAGCCGATCGCGGCGCACAGTTGATCGAGCAACTCAGTCAGTCGAATATGCAGTGGGATATAAAAAATAGCCAAGCAGTACAACTGGGTGACCGTACGGGTTACGCCCAACGTTTACTCCAGCCGTTGCTAGAGGATTTACAGGCCTGCGCGCGCGGTACTGAAGAAAAAAAACTGATCCAACAACTCAGTGTTTGGCAGGGTAACTATCCCATCAACAGCTACCTACCCACACTCTTTACTGAATTCACCTACCAGCTTTTACAAGCGGCCATGCTCGACGAACTGGGTGGCAGCGTCTTTAATAACTTAATGAATACTCGGATTATCGATAGCGCCTTGCCTTTGTTAGCTGCCGATCCGCAATCGCCTTGGTGGAACAATCATCGCAACGCTGAAATACAAACTCGGCAACAAGTGGTTGCCCAAGCATGGCAAGCCACACTACTGCACTTACGCACAACCTTTGGCGTTGACCCCAATGATTGGCTCTGGGGCACAGCACATACTCTGACTCACAAGCACCCCTTAGGTCAGCAATCACCATTAGACAGCTTGCTCAATATTGGCCGATTTGCAGCGCCGGGTGGCCATGAGTTACCTAATAACTTGTCCAGTGGTTACAGCAGTGCACCTTGGGCCGTCGCTTACGGTCCATCGACACGCAGGATTATCGATTTTGCCAGTCCCGAGCAAGCGCTGGTCGTTAACCCTGTGGGACAAAGCGGCGTACGTTTCGATCGTCACTATGACGACCAAGCCCAAACCTATATACAAGGTCAATACTTTCAGTCACATCTTGCCGAAAAGGATATTCAACAGAACACGCAAAGTACCTTACGTTTGCTGCCGCAATAAACGTAACGAGAGTCACCTCAGGCCTCGGGCCTGAGATGACCTCTACTTAAATTCCCGCAGGATTCAAGACAACCTGCTTATGTCCCACCCATGCAGAGCTATGTTGTGCGTCCTTGTTTAACACGTTGTGAGTTTGCTCTTGCCACCAATTCGCAACTTTACACCACGCTAAAGACCGAGTACTGCAGGCACCGCTGGCTAACGCCTGCTTAATGGCCGCTACATCGACATTTTCAAGATAACGAGTTGCTCCAGCCATACGCTGTTCACCGCCATAACCTTGCTGCATTTCGGCCATCGCAGCGGCTTTACTCCAACCTTCAAACACCATTCGATACATCGCCGCAATCAGTCCGGTACGGTTCTGTCCGTGCTTACAATGCATCAGCACTGCACCTTTTTGTTGCGCGCTGGCAATACTGCGCAGTACTCGCAGCACGTCAACATCATCAATACGATCAGTGCGTAAAGGGATCTGCACCTGCGCAATGCTGTCATCTTGCAGCCAAGTACTGTCGGGTTTTTGATAAAAATTAATCACCGTTTTAATATTTTGCTGCTGCAGCCATGGCACATCATCTTCTCGCGGTAAAGCGCTGCGGTAGAGCACATCACTCATTTTATATAAGTGATAGCTAGCATCCACCGATTGCGCCCATTGTGTCGGACGCGGCTCAGCGCTACTCAATATTGCTAGCGATAACTCAGACTCAGAAGTTTGCACATAGTGGCGCACAACAAGGCTGCCGATCAGCACCACCAGCAGTGCCGCGAACGTATAGAGGTAGCGTTTCATCGTGCCACCTGCGCAATAAGCTCAGACTTAGCGCAGCTGCTGCTGCTGCGATATAACAACAACCCATAGCAGAGCGTACAAATTAGCCAATCAAATAAAAACGTCCACAAATTATGTGAGAAGAAATGCGCACCCTGTAACATCCGTCCCAGCGAAAAGATCGAACCTAAAGTGATGGCAAAGACTAAACAAACCTTCGCCGTACGCGGTTTAATATCACGTAAGGCAAAAAATAAGGCCATCAGTGAAAAACCAGCTGAAGCATGCCCGCCAGGCCAGCAACGACCTGGATTAGCGGTTACTGGGCGAGCCTCAAGCAAACCGGAATACAACTCTTGCCCACCAAACTCCTGCAAGCTCCATGGGCATTGCACGCCAGTCAACGTCTTCAGTGGGGTCACTAAGGCCGTCGAGATTCCCAACGCCAAAACCACATACCCCAGCCGACGGCGCCACACCCGTAATCTCTGCGCAACGAAACTGAGGACGAAGCCAGCAATGGCCAACACTCCAAAAGCGATAACCACTTGCTTAGCGCGATCATGTAAAACGTCTTCTAAGAAAAAGCTTTTTGCTCCAATAAAACCACTATTGGGTTCATACATCAGTCGAGCTAAACCCAGATCAAGCGCGTGTGGCTCAAATATTAATAAGCCCGCCATCAGTAATAAAGGAATCGATAACGCATACTTAAAATTGAAAGGGTGTACGGTTAAAGTACTCATATCACTGCTGTCCTTGCAAGCGGGCTAAGATCGGTTGTTTAACTACTGCTGTGCCCTGCCACTTCAATAATCCTTGGGCAATGTCATAACTTGCACCTTGGTAATAGGCAATATCGCGCTGTACGAGTTCATTACTTTTATTGGTACGGCGTTCATAACTCACACCTAACGCATCATCATGGCGGCGCACCGTTTTACGTGGGCTAAGAATGGCTAAGTCACCACCATCAAACAGGCCTAAGTGTTGGTAGTTACCTAACAGCGCACGTCCACGCAGAGCTGCTTCAGGACGCAATATGTCACGACCAAAAAAAGTGCTGATATAGGATTGATTGAGTAGGCCAAGCAAGGTTGGCGCAATATCAATTTGACTCACTAGCGTGTCAATTTCATTTGGTTGCAGATAATGCGGCGCATAGATAAACATCGGGATGTGATAGTTGCTCACCGGCAAATCTTCTTTACCAGCACTGCCTGCAGTATGGTCAGCAACAAAGACAAAGATCGTCTCAGCAAACCAAGGTTTCTGTTGCGCTTGGCGTAAAAACTCACCAATAGCATAGTCGGTGTATTTCACTGCACCTTCACGCCCCTCACCTGAAGCAATATCAATACGACCATCAGGATAGCTATAAGGACGATGATTAGAAGTGGTCATCAACTGTAGAAAGAAAGGCTTGCCCTGCGCATGATCGGCATCGGCAATTTTCAAAGTCTGCGCGTATAAATCTTCATCAGCCATACCCCAAGCATTGGTAAAGCTCATCTCACTGTCTGGCACACTGCTTTGGTCAACAATGCGATAACCATTGCCAGAAAAGAACGCATTCATATTGTCAAAGTAACCACGGCCACCATAGACAAAAACGCTGTCATAGCCTTGCGCATTGAGTTGCTGACCTAAGCTAGCAAAGCCACTTTCGCGCCCAATACGTTTCACCAAGGAGCGACCTGGCGTCGGTGGCACCGATAAAGTAATCGCTTCTAATCCACGATCGGTACGAGTGCCGGTAGCGTAAAGATTAGTAAAGGCCAAGCTTTCACGGCGTAATTTATCTAAATTGGGCGTGAGTCCACGCTCATCACCAAAGCTGCCTAAATACTTCGCCGACAAGCTTTCAATGGTGACTAACACCACATTTAGATGACGCGGTGCGCCCTGATAAGTAATTTCACGACGAATATCCAGCGGGTTATCGCTGACAAAGCGCGCATGACTTTCTTCGACTTCGGCACGCAATAAAGCACCGACTTGCTGCTCATCAAGAGTGGCGTAAAAGCTGGGGTAATCCAGTTCATTATTACGGAATGCGGCAAAAAACTGATAAGGACCATTCGCTGCCAACTCACGTTGATAGCTATTGCCATCACTGCCGCGCGGGAAATCCTGACTGAGCAACAATCCCGAGAGACCTGCTAGCGCAATCAACACGGCAAGCCCAGGCAACCGAGAGAGCACCTTGCTTTCAGGTACACGTAAGGCCTTGTGCAGGGGTTTCTTCAGCATTACAGTGAGCACAACAGCCAGCAACGCTAGACCTGCCAGTAGAGGATAAACCGGATAGGACTCAAGAATATTGTCGATGACTTCTTTGGAATAAACCAAATAATCCACGGCAATAAAGTTGAAGCGCACCGAAAACTCATCCCAAAACAGCCACTCGGATACAGCGGTAAATAACATAACAAACAGGCTTATCGCAAACATCATCCGCAGCAACAACTGATGCCAACTATTCGACCATAGCCACTGCGGGCAAAAGGTCAGATAGAGACCTAACGGCAGACTGGCAAAGCTCAAAAAGCCCAAGTCATAGACTAAACCTTGGACGAACATTAATAATAATTGCCAGACACTGACGTCCGCGGCAGAAAAACTAGCGCACAATAAAACGACGCGAGTGACGGTAAATAATGCCAGCCATGCGATACTAATCATCGCCAAATAGCGCCAGCGAGAAGCGTTAAGCAGTAACATAAGACAGCACCTAGTCAGATTAATAAGGCAGCAGTGTGCGGCAATGGCTGTGAGGCAATTGTTAATCTGATGTGAAAATACTGTTAAATACGTAACTTATACAGCGAGTGTCCATGCGCATTTTAGTGATTGAAGACAACCGAGATATTCTTGCCAATATCGTTGATTACCTAGAGCTCAAAGGCTTTATTGTTGACTGTGCCCAAGACGGCCTCAGCGGTATGCATCTGGCTCTCACCCAACCTTACGACTTGATTGTTTTAGATATTATGCTGCCAGGTATGGATGGTTATCAGGTCTGTCAAAAGCTGCGCCAAGACGCTGGAATCAACACACCAATTATTATGTTGACTGCTCGTGATGCGCTAGATGATCGCCTGAAAGGTCTGCATTCAGGTGCCGATGATTATCTCGTTAAGCCTTTTGCCCTATCCGAGTTAGTCGCACGCATTCAAGCCGTGTTACGCCGCAGTTTAGGAATCAAAACACGGGTTCTTGAAGTCGCTGATTTGCACTATAACCTCGAAACCTTAGAGGTTAGCCGCGCCGGGCAAGCGCTTAAGCTTAATCCGATCGGACTTAAACTACTGGCGATTTTGATGCAGCGTAGCCCTGCCGTAGTGCGCCGTGAAACACTTGAAGAGACACTCTGGGGCGATGATGTGCCAGATAGCGACAGTTTGCGCAGCCATATTCATCAGCTACGGCAAACGATTGATAAGCCCTTCACAACCCACCTGCTGCACACCATTCACGGTGTCGGTTTTCGCTTAACGGATCTCGGCCATGAACACTAAACAGCCTTTAGAGCGGCGGATTATTATCGCCTTCACCGTCATGACGTTGCTGGTCAGTGGTACTTTTTCCTTGGGTATTGTTGGCATCGTCCATTTCATCGAGGAACATCTAGTTTCCCAAGAACTCGACCGGCAACTGCACGTTGTCGTGCATGAAGATTTACCTAAAGGTCATCCGCCACGTTTAGATCCAGAAACCCGTTTTTATGCCAGCAACCTAGAAAAGTTTGCGATTCCTCCACAGTTTAATCAGCAAGAACCTGGCTTTACGGAAGTGGTGGATGGTGATGAAGCATTCTATGTCTACATGCAAGAAATCAACGGCGTGCGCTATGTTCTGGTGCAAGAACAAGATGAGTTTGAACAGCGTGAACAAGCTTTATTTAATGTAGTGCTCGCTGGCTTTCTGTTGAGCATTGTTGGTGCTTGGGTCTTAGGCCGATTCATGGCGCGTAAAATCATGCAGCCAGTCAGCCGCTTGGCTCAACAAGTGCAACACCGTGACCAACTGTTACCATTAGCGCCACCGCTAGCGCCAGAATACGCGGATGATGAAATTGGCCATTTAGCGGCTGCTTTTGATCGCACTTTAAGTAAATTACGCAGCAGTTTAGAACGCGAAAAACTCTTTACCAGCGATGTTAGCCATGAGTTGCGCACGCCGTTAATGATCATCGCCAGCTCCTGTGAACTGCTCTCTGAAGCGAATTTATCAGAGAAAGACAATACCCATTTACAACGTATTCAGCGCGCCAGCGAAGAGATGCACGATCTGGTGCAAACCTTTTTGATTCTTGCCCGCAGCAAACCCGAAGAAGCTATTTTAGGCGGACAAGCCACCTTACAAAAAATTACCGATGCACAAGTAGAACAGTGGCAGCCCTTATTTACTGAAAAAAATATTCACTTTCAACTCTGTACTGCGCAGCCGCCTAACCAGGTTTTTTACAATGCTATCTTTCTGCGCACTGTACTCTCAAATCTGCTACGCAATGCCTTGCACTACACCGAACAGGGTGAAGTTATTTTAACCTTGTATAGCGATCACTTCACTGTTGAAGACACGGGCATTGGTATCCCTGTTGGTTTTCAAGAAAACATTTTCGAGCCATTTACCCGAGGCGAAAACGCACGCGGTGAAGGTTTGGGGCTGGGCTTATCTTTGGTCCGTAGAATTTGTAATCACCAAGGCTGGTCGATCCAAGTCAGTACCCGTACACCGACTGGTAGTTGTTTCAGGGTATTGTTAGACACTAAAACGGATACGCTAAAGAAAACCTAAGAACTCACATATTTTTCACATCCATTTAACATCGGCTTGATGACGCTCAGCTTAGGCTATGCAGTATTCCTTATCTCGACAGGACAACTGCAATGCCTAAAACGCCTATCCAATTGGCTTTTTCAGAAAAATATGATCAAGCCCATGCTCAGCAATACTTGGAAAAACATCAAGATGGCTTAGCTCGTCAACTGTCGCATTATCGCGACCAGCAACTGGCTCGTCGCGCATTAAGCTTAGCTGGTGAACCTGACTTAGTTCTAGACTTACCCTGTGGTGCCGGACGCTTTTGGCCAACCCTAGCCGAGCAACCCAATCGTATTATTTTAGCCGCAGACAACTCTGCTGACATGCTCAGCACCGCATTAGCCTCACAACCCGAATCTATCACCGAGCGCGTGCGCACCTTTCAAACCTCAGCCTTTGCTATCGACTTACCCGATAACTCCGTCGACAATATCTTCTGCATGCGTTTACTGCACCATATTGAGCAACCTGAGCACCGTCTAGCCTTACTCAAAGAGTTTCATCGCACCACGCGCGACAGCGTGATTATTTCATTGTGGGTGGATGGCAACTACAAAGCTTGGCGACGTAAAGTGTTAGAGAAGCAGCGCTTGCAAGAGGATCCATGCTATAAAAGCAGCAACCGATTTGTGATTAGCCAAAAAACAGTCGAACAAGAGTTTATTCAAGCTGGATTTAGCATTCAAAACCATCTCGATTTTCTACCCGGCTACTCCATGTGGCGAGTCTATGTTTTACGAAAAAAATAATAACTGAGTCATAAGAGGTATGGCATGAGCGCAGCAGGACAACTTCACGAGCAAGACTTTAATGCTTGGTGGTTACGTACCGGAGAATGGGTCGAAGAACCCAACCAACGTCGCGGCGGGGAAAGTGGCGTGCAATTTCTTGCACCTGAAACACCCGAGCAGCCTTGGCTATACAGCAAACGTCAAATCGGACATCAGTTTTTTTCTTTACGCCACCCGTTTGGTTACCCGACTGCATTGCGTGAAAAAAATGCTCTGCAGGCTTTAGAACACTTGGGTGTACGAGTGCCAAAACTCGTGTTTTACGGGGTAACAAAACGAGGCAAAAACTGGCATGCGTTATTGGTCACCGAAGCGCTCACAGGTTTTGTCAGCTTAGACGAATGGTACAGTCAGCAACAGGCGCAATCTGTAGATAGCACGACGATTTCATCAATGCTGCAGCAGGTGGCCAACAACTTTTATAAAATGCACACAGGTGGCTGGCAACATGGTTGCTGCTACGCGAAACATATTTTTATTAAGATTAATCCGCAGCAGACACCCGAAGTCGCTTTTATAGATTTAGAAAAAGCGCGCCGTCGCTGGCCAGCACATCAAGCTGCTTTACACGATATTAAACAGTTTGGACGCCATCGTGGCGGCATGCCAGAAGAACATTGGCAGCTTTTTTTACAGCATTACTGCAACCTAAACCCAAAGTTACGTACTAAGTTGGCATAATTTTGCGGCCGCAACAACGCAGACACCTACCCTCTCTTCTATTCATGCCAACATAGGCGTTATTTATGCTTTCCAGCACTCCCTCTGTGCCTAAAAAAAGAATCACTTTAGGTTCACATTTACTCTTTAGTTGCGCCAGTATTGTGCTATGGCTGCTGTTATTAACAGCCTTACGCGCCTTACTCTTGGCCTATAACCATGAAATGATCGGTAGCACCAGTACCGCAGACCTGCTTGAGGCCTTTAGCAATGGCGTACGCTTTGATCTACGCTTAATCGTTTATGTGAGTGTGCCATTACTGCTCGGCATACTGATTCCATGGTTGATGAATCAGCGCCGCATGCTGGTGGCTTGGCTCGTACTCAGTGCTGCTGTTAGCATTTTACTGGGTATTATTGAACTCGATTTTTATCGCGAATTTCATCAACGTCTTAACAGTTTAGTCTTTCAATATCTGAATGAAGATCCCGCGACGGTGCTAAGTATGCTTTGGCACGGCTTCCCAGTCGTGAGCTTACTCAGCGCATGGTTAGCCTGCACCCTAGTGATGTTTCTACTGTTCTCTTGGGCAGAACGAAAAACCCGCATCTACAGTACTGCAGCCTCTGCCTACAGCTATCTCGCTCAAGGTGTGACCTTCTCGATTTGCTTAGTGATTTGCGTGATCGCAGCACGCGGTACTTTGCGTCAAGGCCCACCCTTACGCTGGGGTGATGCCTATACCACCCACTCGATGTTTGCCAATCACCTTGGCTTAAATCCGGTACTTAGCTTATATAACGCCGCCAAAACTACTTTTTCTGAACACCGCGATAATATTTGGAAAGCCACGCTACCTGCAGCCGAAGCACAAGACATTACTCGCAACTTAGTGCTAACGACACATGATCAATTAACAGATGCTGACAGCGCTGCCATTCGCCGCATCTATACGCCTGTCGCTGATACGCAGCTGAACGTGCGTAATGTTGTGGTGATTTTGATGGAAAGCTTTGCGGGACGTTATACCGGGGCATTGGGTAGCAACGATCAAATCACTCCGGAGTTTGATAAATTAAGTAAAGAAGGGTTACTGTTTACCCGCTTCTTTGCCAACGGCACCCACACCCACCAAGGTATGTTCGCCAGCATGGCGTGTTTCCCCAACTTACCAGCATTTGAATACCTGATGCAAAGCCCTGAAGGCGGCCATCAGTTTTCTGGTTTACCACAGCTCTTAAGTGTACGTAACTTCCAAGATGCCTATGTCTATAACGGCGACTTTGCTTGGGATAATCAACAAGGTTTCTTTAGTAATCAAGGGATGACCAACTTTATTGGCCGCAACGATTATGTCAATCCGGTGGTGTCGGATCCAACGTGGGGCGTCTCCGATCAAGATATGTTTGATCGCAGTATCATTGAGCTGAATAAGCTTAAAGATGACAAACCCTTTTATGCATTGCTGCAAAGCCTGTCGAATCACACCCCGTATGCGCTACCCGATACCTTGCCGACTGACGCAGTGACTGGCCACGGCAGCTTAGATTTACACCTGACGGCGATGCGCTACTCTGACTGGGCCTTAGGTGAGTTTTTTAAGCAAGCCAAACAACAACCTTGGTACAACGACACTCTTTTTGTAGTGCTCGGTGACCACGGTTTTGGTGCGCCAGAACAAATGACCGAAATGGACTTGTACCGCTTTCACGTGCCGATGTTGCTACTTGCGCCAGGTATCCAAGACAAATGGGGAGCGAAAAACTCTACAGTTGGCTCACAAGTGGATATGGTGCCGACTATCATGGGTCGCTTAGGCGATAAAGTACAACACCAGTGCTGGGGCCGCGACTTATTGACTCTGCCTAAGGATGATCAAGGCTTTGCGATTATCAAACCTTCAGGTAGCGATCAGACCGTGGCGCTGATTAAAGGTGAACGGATTGTGATCAAACCTAAAGATCTTGATGCTCGCGTCTGGAACTACCAGCTTGGTGCAAACCCACAGAGCGCACCCGCTACAGAAGAGCCTGCTGACAAGCAACTGTTGCAGCAGCTCAATGCCTACATACAGACAGCAACAAGCAGCTTGCTCGATAACACTGCCGGTGCACAGGCCAGTCCTGAAGAGTAAACGGTGTTGCTAGTACAACGTACAATGCTATAAACAAAAACGCCGCAATCTACTTCAATAGACTGCGGCGTTTTTATTCAGCGCAATTATGCCTGACTGGCGCGCTCCTGCTCTTTAATCTGTGCCATCGCCCTTTTACGGCTTTCTTCAGCGCGACGCGTAAAGAACCACAGCAAGAAAGTAGCGATGGAAATAAACAGGAGAATCAAGCTGGCCACCGCGTTGATCTCTGGTTTAACGCCCATACGTACCGCAGAGAAGATTTCCATTGGCAAGGTCGTTGAGCCTGGACCGGAAACAAAGCTCGCCAATACCAAGTCATCCAATGACAAGGCAAACGACATCATCGCTCCCGCCGCTAAAGACGGAGCAATCATCGGCACCGTAATCAGGAAAAACACTTTCCATGGCTTAGCACCGAGATCCATGGCCGCCTCTTCCATAGAGCGATCAATTTCCCGCAAGCGCGACGACACCACTACCGAGACGTAAGCGGTACAGAAAGTGGTATGCGCGATCCAAATGGTGATCACACCGCGCTCCATCGGCCAGCCAATCAGCTGTGCCATCGCCACAAACAAGAGCAACAAGGACAAACCGGTAATCACCTCTGGCATCACCAACGGCGCGGTAACCATGCCGCCAAACAGCGTACGTCCGCGAAAGCGCCCGACACGAGTTAACACCAATGCGGCCAGTGTGCCTAAGGCAGTCGCAGCAATCGCCGTGTAAGTAGCAATCTCTAGCGAACGCAGTACCGCATTCATTAGCTGGGTGTTATCCAGTAAACCGGCATACCACTTGGTTGACCAGCCACCCCACACTGTCACTAAACGTGAAGCGTTAAAAGAGTAGATCACCAAAATCAGCATCGGCAGATAAATAAATAGCAAGCCAGCGATCAGCATAAAGCGCGAGAATCTAAAGTTCTTCATGCTTTACCCTCCATCTCACCGGCTTGGTTACGATTAAATAAAATAATTGGGATAATTAAAATCAGTAGCATAATCACCGCTAACGATGCCGCTACCGGCCAATCGCGATTATTAAAGAACTCTTGCCAGAGCACCTTACCAATCATCAACGTTTCCGGACCGCCCAGCAGCTCTGGAATCACAAACTCACCAACCACCGGAATAAACACCAGCATACAACCGGCAATCACACCGCTTTTCGACAACGGTACTGTAATTTTCCAAAACGCGGTATAGCCTTTAGCGCCAAGGTCAGAGGCGGCTTCTAACAGCGAGAGATCATGCTTAACCAAATTGGCATACAACGGCAGCACCATAAACGGCAAGTAAGCATAGACAATGCCGATATACACAGCGATATTGGTGTTAAGAATCTGCAACGGTTCATTGATCACACCCAGCCACAGCAAGGCATTATTGAGCAAACCGTTATTGCTGAGAATACCCATCCAGGCATACACGCGAATCAGCAGTGCCGTCCAGGTCGGCATCATAATCAGCAGCAACCACACCGGCTGCATCTGCTTACTCGAGCGAGCAATGGCATAGGCCATGGGATAACCGACCAACAAACATAGCACTGTACTAATTAGAGCAATTTTTAATGAGCCTAAGTACGCCGCGATATACAGCTGGTCTTCACTGAGCAAGACGTAATTACCAAAGTTCAGCAACACCGTCAGTTGACTGTCCGCCCATTCAGTCAAACTGGTATACGGCGGAATCGCGATATCCGCTTCAGCAAAACTAATTTTGATAATGATGGCAAACGGCAGTAAGAAAAACAGTAGCATCCAAAAAAACGGCACGCCAATCACTGCATGACGGCCCTTGGGCAACATCCCGAGTAATTTTTCGCGTATTGTCATGATTGGAATACCACGCCGCTGTCATCCACCCAATGCACATACACCTCATCATCCCAAGTCGGACGTTTGACGTTACGCTCTGAGTTAGCAATAAAGGCTTGGACAATGGTGCCGGATGCTAACTCAACGTAGTACACCGAGTGTCCTCCGAGGTAAGCAATATCATGTACGATACCTTTGGCCCAGTTATAGTCTTGGTGCTCAAGATCATCCGGTTTGTTGCTGCATAGCAGTAATTTCTCTGGACGCAGAGCAAAAGTGACACGCTTATCTTCAGCCAAGCTGGTGATCCCGTGACCGATATAAATCGGACGTTCAAGCTGCGGACAAATAATCACCGCATGGTCGGAATCATCGGTAATAATTTCACCATCAAACAAATTGACGTTACCAATAAATTCGCAAACTAAGCGGCTGGCAGGCGTCTCATAAATATCCATCGGGCTACCGACTTGAGCAATCCAACCTTGGTGCATGATGGCGATGCGCTCAGCCATGGTCATAGCTTCTTCTTGGTCGTGAGTCACCATCACACAGGTTACCCCCACCCGCTCAATAATCTCCACCAATTCCAACTGCATTTGCGAACGCAGTTTTTTATCCAATGCACCCATCGGCTCATCCAGTAGCAACAGCTTAGGACGTTTCGCCAAAGAACGGGCTAAAGCCACACGTTGGCGCTGACCACCGGATAACTGGTGCGGCTTACGCTTGGCATATTGCGTCATATGCACCAGTTTCAGCATTTCAGTAACACGCTCAGCAATTTCTTGTTTGCTCAGGCTGTCTTGCTTTAAGCCGAAAGCAATATTTTGCTCAACACTCATATGCGGAAATAAGGCATAAGACTGGAACATCATATTAATCGGACGCTCATAAGGTGGCATGTGAGTAATATCAACACCATCCAAGACAATACGGCCTTCAGTCGGCGTTTCAAAACCCGCTAGCATCCGTAGCAAAGTCGACTTACCCGAACCCGAACCACCCAGTAGAGCAAAGATCTCACCTTTATTAATTTTCAGCGAGACTTCATCCACCGCTAAGGTGTCATCAAAGTACTTGGTGACGCGCTCAATTTTTACTAAAACGTCTTTAGGTTTTTGCAAGTTAGCAAGTGCTTTCTTGTACGCGCCTGAGGCTATTGCCATAGAGTTCTCCAAATGCAGAAAGCCCAACCTTGCGGCTGAGCTTTACAAACTTAACAGATGATTATTTTCCAGATTTAAAACGAGTCCAGCTGCGGGTTTTAATGCGCTGCACGTTGCTCGGTAACGGCTTTGATACAAATAGATTATCCAATACAGCCTGCTCTGGATAGACCGCTGGATTATTTCGGACGTCTTCGTCCATTAACTCATCAGCATAACGATTAGGGTTAGCATAACCGACATAATCACTGATTTGAGCAATCACTGCTGGATCAAGTAAATAGTTAATAAAGGCATGCGCCTCTTCGACATTTTTCGCATCAGCTGGAATCGCCAACATGTCGAACCACAGATTACCACCTTCTTTGGGAATACTGTACGCCACGCGCACGCCTTGGCCTGCGTCATCAGCACGATCAGCCGCTTGCAAGACATCACCTGAGAAGCCAGCAGCAACACAAATATTACCGTTGGCTAAGTCGCCAACATATTTGGACGAGTGAAAATAGGTGACATAGGGACGAATTTCAGCCAATTTCTCCTCTGCTTTTTTGTAATCTGCAGACTTATGGCTATTAGGGTCTAGACCCAAATAATTGAGCATGGCGGGTAGCATTTCATCCGCTGAATCCAGAAAAGCCACACCGCACGTGCTGAGTTTTTTCATGTTTTCTGGTTCAAACAACACTGCCCAGGAATCAATACTGTCAACGCCGAGCACGTCTTTAACTTTATCAACGTTGTAACCAATGCCATTGGTGCCCCATAAATAGGGCACAGCATATTGATTACCGGGATCATTGACTGCGACTTGCTGCATCAATTGCGGATCTAAGTTATCCCAATTGGGCAGTAAGCTTTTATCTAATTTGGCAAACGCACCAGCTTGAATTTGGCGGGCTAAAAAGTGATCAGAAGGAACGACCACATCATAGCCACTACGGCCCGCAAGCAATTTACCTTCCAATGCTTCATTAGAATCAAACACGTCGTAAATTACTTTGGTTTGTGTTTGCGCAGTAAAGTCTTCTAGTACTGACTTACTAATGTAGTCTGACCAGTTATAGACGTGCACTTTCGGCTCAGCAAAAACCTCTGAACTTATTGTTATACCGATCGTTAGCGCTAATACAGCACTCTGTATCAATCTAGGCAATAGCCCATCCTCCAACCTTTAAACGTGAGCTGCTGATGCAACCCAACTGTGCGTTTATTGCTAATATGCGCGGGTTACATACAGCCATGAAAGACTGAAAAACCGCGCATAGTAGGTGATTATTTACCTGATTTAATTTTAGTCCAGCTGCGCGTCATAACACGCTGAGTTTTTGCCGGTAAATCAGGGAACGTATAGAGTTTACTCATGACGTCTGCTGGTGGATAAATGCCTGGGTCAGTACGAATCGACTCTTCAACTAACGCGGTTGCTTGCTGATTGGCGTTAGGAAACTGTAAGTAGTCAGTTAAATCTGCCATCACTTGCGGCTCTAGCAAGTAGTTAATAAACTCATGGGCTTCTTTAACGTTTTTAGAATCGCTTGGAATCGCGACCATATCAAAGAACGTACCTGCACCTTCTTTAGGAATTTTATAGGCAACTTTGACCTTGCCACCGGCTTCTTCTGCTCGTGACTTACTCTGATATAGATCACCTGAGTAACCTATCGCCATACAAATATTACCGCTGGCCAAGTCGGAAATATACTTGGACGAGTGGAAGTAAGTGATATAAGGACGAATGGTTAACAACAGCGCTTCAGCTTGTTTTAAATCGTCTGGTTTTTCACTATCAGCTGGCAGGCCTAAGTAATGCAAGGCGGCTGGAATAATTTCGGTTGGTGAATCAAGTAAGGCCACGCCGCACTCATGCAGTTTGCTAATATTTTCAGGCTTAAAAATAATATCCCAAGAGTCAATCGGCTGATCACCTAATACGGCTTTAACCTTATCGACGTTGTAACCCAGACCAATCGAGCCCCACATATAAGGGATCGAATACTGATTACCCGGATCACTGATTTCTAGGGTATGCAATAAGTCTTTATCGAGGTTATCCCACAGCGGCAACTGGGTCTTATCCAGTTTCTGATAGACGCCTGCTTTAATTTGCTTAGCTAAAAACGGGTTAGAGGGCACGACAATATCGTAGCCTGAGCCACCCGATAGCAATTTAGCTTCAAGGACTTCATTGCTGTCATAGACATCAAATACCACCTTAATGCCACTTTTCTTTTCAAAGTTGCTGATCGTAGTGGGTGCCACATAATCAGACCAGTGATACACCTTCAACACACGCTGCTGCTCAGCCTGCACCGAAGCAACAACAGCCATGCCGACAGCGGCGGCCAATAACATTTGCTTAGTTTTTTTCACGCGCACAGCTCCTTTAGTTCATTGTGTTAATCAAGTTAAATGCGCGCTCTGGCCGCGCTATGCGAAGTCTGGCAAGGTCTGCTTCAGGACTCAAGATGTAAAAGCACATTTAGTGCTTTATTGTGTCATTAGCAGGAGAAAAGAGCCGATAAACTGATTTAAGTGTAGATAACTTATCACATTCAACCCGGCTCATCTTTATCGCCCTTGTAGCAACAGATCAACGGTTGCTAAAGCACAAGGTAGGCTTGGGTTGCGCAGAGTAATCAGTTAGCCTAGAAGCCAGTTTATTTTTAGTCGTTTGGAGTGTTTCTATGTCACGCATTGTCAGTGTCGCCATCACGCAAATGGCTTGTTCTTGGGATGCTGCAGCCAATATTGCTAAAGCGGAGCAACTGGTGCGTCAAGCAGCCAAGCAAGGCGCGCACATCATTTTGCTGCAAGAGCTATTTGAAACCCCTTATTTCTGTAAAAAACCAAATCCTGATTACTTACAATTGGCCACTACCGTAGAAAACAACCCGGCGATCCTGCACTTTCAAAAGATTGCTAAAGAGCTGCAAGTGGTACTACCGATCAGCTTTTTTGAGCGTGCCGGTCAAGCTCGATTTAATAGCATTGCCATTATTGACGCCGATGGCAGTCTGTTAGGCGTGTACCGTAAAAGTCATATTCCTGATGGCCCTGGTTACCATGAGAAGTATTACTTCAACCCAGGCGATACCGGCTTTAAAGTGTGGCAAACACGCTATGCAAAAATTGGCGTCGGTATTTGCTGGGATCAGTGGTTCCCTGAATGCGCACGCGCCATGGCTTTGCAAGGTGCCGAACTATTGTTCTACCCAACCGCAATCGGCACTGAGCCGCATGACGCCAACATTAACTCGTGCGCGCACTGGCAGCGAGTACAGCAAGGCCATGCCGGAGCCAACCTGACTCCTCTCATCGCCTCCAACCGGATCGGTAGTGAAGAGCAAGACGGTTACAACATCACCTTTTATGGTGCTTCTTTTATTGCCGATCAGTTTGGCGAAAAAGTCGCCGAACTCAACAAGAGTGACGAAGGCGTTGCCGTACACAGTTTTGATTTAGATAAACTGGAGCACACCCGTACTGCTTGGGGTGTATTCCGTGATCGCCGGCCTCATCTATATAGCAGCTTAAAAACCCTCGATGGCCAATTGGAATCTTAATATGCTGCTGAGTCAGACACTGAGTACACCTGCGGCCGATGGCTTTCGTATGCCTGCCGAGTGGGAGCCACAGCAGCAAATTTGGATGCTCTGGCCCGAGCGTCCAGATAACTGGCGATTTGGCGCTAAACCTGCACAAGCAGCATTTTGCCAAGTGGCCTTAGCCATTGCCGACTATCAACAGGTCAGTATTGGTGTTAGCGCAGCGCAGTATGACAACGCCCTAGCCCGCCTAAGTCATGCCAATATTCGCGTATTAGAACTGAGCAGTGACGATGCATGGATGCGCGATACCGGCCCAACCTTTGTTATCAATGCCGCTGGTGCAGTGCGCGGCATTGATTGGGCATTTAATGCTTGGGGTGGCTTGCAAGGAGGCCTGTATTGGCCATGGCAACGCGACGACCAAGTCGCGCGCAAAGTACTCGCGATCGAACACCTACCACGCTATCGCACTGATGATTTTATTTTAGAAGGCGGCGCTATTCATGTCGATGGCGAAGGGACGCTACTGACCACAGCCGAATGCTTACTCAACAACAACCGTAATTCGCACTTGAGCCCAGCCGAGGTTGAGCAATACCTGCGCGACTACCTGAATGTCAGCACCATCATCTGGTTACCTGAAGGCTTATACAACGACGAAACCGATGGTCATATTGATAACTTCTGCTGTTTTGCCCGTCCTGGTGAAGTGATTTTAGCTTGGACCGACGACACCAGCGATCATAATTATGCGCGCTGCCGCACGGCTTTAGCGGTTTTAAACAGCAGCACCGATGCACAAGGTCGCCAATTAAAAGTGCATAAAATGCCGCTACCCAGCCCAATTTATGCCACCAAACAAGAATGTGATGGCGTTGATATCGTTCTAGGCTCACAGCCGCGCAGCCCAGACATTCGTCTCGCCGGATCTTATATAAACTTTTTAATCATTAATTGCGCTATTATTGCTCCAAGTTTTAATGATCCAATGGATACCATTGCAAAAAGCATCCTGCATGAGATATTTCCTGATCGCGAGATCGTGATGGTACCTGGACGAGAAATCTTACTTGGCGGTGGAAATATTCACTGCATTACCCAGCAGCAACCTAAATAATAAACGGGACTATGTTGCTACAAAGGAGAGAGCCTGATGAAAAACCTGATGATTGGCGGCCTAGCTGCACTTTTTTTAACCACCAGTTTAAATGCAAGCGCACAAATTGATCCAGAAGATCAAATTAACTTCCGTAAAGCTGGTTACAGCTTTATGAGTTGGAATATGGGTAAAATCAAGGCAATGGCCATTGATGAAAGCGTGGCTTGGGATCCAGCACAAGTGCAAGCAGCAGCAAACAGCATTGCTGCAACAGCCAATTCAGGTATGGGTGCGTTATTTAGCCCTGGCACTGAAAAAAGCATTGGTGATACTAAAACACGCGTTAAACCTGAAATGTTTACCGACCGTGAAGGCGTCACTAAAGTAGGTATGGCGTTTAATAAAGCTGCGAACGAACTAGCAGTCGCTGCTGCAACAGGCGACAAAGCCGTCGTTGCCAAAGCGTTTGCAGCAACCGGTGACAGCTGTAAAGGTTGCCACGACAAATACCGCAACGACTAACTCTTTACCGTTTGGTTAATGTGTTATGCAAAAAAGGTCGCCAATTGGCGACCTTTTTTATGCACGCTGAACGGAGTTAAGCTACCAAGCGGGGGCAGCGACTGGGGCTGGCGGCGGCTTACTTTGCCACTCACCGGAAGCCAAGTACACCGCACCCAAAGCAACGGCTACAGCAAAAACAAAAGCCAGCCAATGCCCACCTTGTGCTGGTTTTTGCTGCGGATACTGTTGCTCTGCTTTCCCTGTCAGCATCGCTGTGACCAAGTTGTGTTTCTTCAGTACTGCATGCGCAATAATCGCCAACACATGCAACGTAATTAAGCCAATAATAATCCACAACCCCAGTTTGTGTAGGCGCGTAATATCAGCACTTAAGCTGCTACTCACCAATTTATAGAGCGGTCCAGTAAAGGCAATATCATCATTGGTAAATAAACCACTAACCGCCTGCCAGCTCAGCATTCCCAGCATGGCAAACACTGATAAGACACCCAATGGGTTATGCCCTAACTGCCGCCACTCACCTCGTAAGTATTGCGGTAACGCTAGCAACGAGCAGAGTAAAGTCGATAAACGAGCATACGTAGAGCCAAGCAACAGCCAAGTGATGCGGAAACTCAGCAGGCCCACGATCAGGAGACCTGCACGCGCATGCCAATCCATCCAACTGCCACCTAACCACCCTGTCAGCAAGGCCGTTATCACGCTCAATACCAAGAGCCAATGGAATACACGCAACGGACCATCCCATACACGTATCTGTTGTGTCATAAATCTAATCTCCTTATTGTTTAACGCATACGTCGACCTGGATTTTCGTCAGTACCGCGCAAAGATAATCCAGATGACGTACTCGTGGAATTTTTACCTGCCTCCTCTGAGCCCAATTTAATCATTAAGCGTAAATCATTGCCTGAGTCAGCATGCGCCAAAGCGTCTGCATAGGTAATTTCACCCTGAGAATACAGAGCATACAAGGCTTGATCAAAGGTCTGCATGCCACTCTCTGTAGAGCGTTTCATCAAAGGTTTTAATGCATGCACATCACCTTTGCGAATTAAGTCAGCCACTAACGGTGTATTGATCAACACTTCAATCACCGCTCGACGGCCTTTACCATCAACGGTCGGCAGCAACTGCTGGGCAACGACAGCGCGTAAGTTAAGAGATAAATCCATCCAAACTTGCGCATGTCGATCAGCGGGGAAAAAATTAATAATACGGTCTAACGCTTGGCTGGCGTTGTTTGCGTGCAAAGTGGCTAAGCATAAATGACCGGTTTCGGCAAAAGTCACGGCATACCCCATCGTTTCACGGGTACGCACCTCACCAATTAAAATCACATCGGGTGCTTGCCGCAACGTATTTTTCAGCGCGACCTCAAATGACTCGGTATCAATACCCACTTCACGTTGAGTAACAATACAGTTTTGATGCTGGTGAATAAATTCAATTGGATCTTCAATTGAAATAATATGCCCCGAGCCGTGCTTATTGCGATGTCCAACCATTGCCGCTAACGAAGTAGATTTACCCGCTCCGGTCGCACCAACAAATAAAACCAATCCTCGCTTGCTCATCGCCAGCGTTTTTAAAACCTCTGGCAGCTTTAAACCATCCAAGCTCGGAATATTAGTTTCGATACGACGCAACACCATTCCAATCAAATTACGTTGATAGAATGCGCTGACTCGAAAGCGGCCAATACCATCGGCATTGATCGCAAAGTTACATTCAAGCTGCTCAGAAAAATCACGACGCTGACGCTCACTCATAACGTTCAGCACCATCTCACGCGCCATCTCAGCCGACAAAGGTGTTTTAGTGACCGACAGGATTTTACCGTTTATTTTCATTGCAGGCGCAACACCCGCGGTAATAAACAGATCTGAACCGCCCTTTTCGACCATTAAGCTTAAGAGCTTTTCAAAGTCCATAGCCTGCCCCTACTGCACCTTTGGTGAGCTTAAAAGTTTTCTGGAATTTTAGCTTTTTCACGCGCACTTTCACGGCTAATCAAACTTTTCCCTATCAAATCTTTTAAGCAACTGTCCAGTGTCTGCATCCCTAATGAGCCGCCGGTTTGGATAGCCGAATACATTTGCGCAACTTTATCTTCACGGATCAAGTTACGAATAGCGGGTGTTCCTAGCATAATTTCATGCGCAGCTACACGACCCCCACCGTTTTTCTTCAGCAGCACTTGCGAAATGACCGCCTGTAAAGATTCTGACAGCATAGAGCGCACCATGGATTTTTCTTCCGCAGGGAACACGTCAACGATACGGTCAACAGTTTTTGCGGCAGAAGTAGTGTGCAAGGTGCCAAACACTAAGTGACCGGTTTCTGCGGCTGTTAGCGCTAAGCGAATGGTTTCCAAGTCACGCAGTTCACCCACCAAAATAACATCGGGATCTTCACGCATAGCTGAGCGTAATGCTGCACTAAAACCATGGGTATCGCGAAATACTTCACGCTGGTTGACCAGACTTTTTTTCGATTCATGGACAAACTCAATCGGGTCTTCAACCGTGAGAATGTGCAGGTACTTGTTACTGTTTAAATGGTCTATCATCGCTGCCAGGGTGGTGGATTTACCTGACCCTGAGGGGCCTGTCAGCAAGACTAAGCCTCGTGGCACATCAGTAATATTGCGAAAAACCTTACCTAAACCAAGGTCATCCATGCTCAGCACTTTTGACGGGATGGTACGAAAGACTGCCGCCGCACCGCGGTTTTGGTTAAAAGCATTGACTCGGAAACGCGCCACACCCGGCACTTCAAATGAAAAGTCAGTCTCTAAAAACTCCTCATAATCCTTGCGCTGCTTGTCATTCATAATATCGTAAATCAGCGCATGCACCTGCTTATGTTCCATAGCAGGTAAATTAATTCGGCGTACATCACCATCAATACGTATCATGGGTGGCAAGCCTGACGACAAGTGCAAGTCAGATGCGCCTTGTTTCGCGCTAAAGGCCAGCAGTTCAGTAATATCCATAGCGCTCCCCAGTCACAAATAAACAGTTAAAATATCGTTATATTATTGTACGGTATGATGCGTAGCTAAATAATATCTACGATAGCAGACAATCATGCACAGCTATCTATAAAGTGGCTGGCTGCGCTAGCGAACACGCCGGCCCAGTATAAGCAAAGTCTTGCGTAAATCGTCAATTGCAGGACAATTAGCAGCTGTGTTTAAGATCCGCATGCAATAATTGAATGCCGCGCATGCGGTTAAATACTATTTATAAGTGCATTAGCAATAAAGGAGCCTCACTCAGTGGGCAATACACAGATTACTTTTATAGGCGCTGGCAATATGGCCGCCAGCCTGATTGGCGGTTTATGCAAACAAGGCGTCAACGCTGAGTGTATTCGCGCCAGTGACCCGGGCCTTGGCGCACTTGAAGCGCTACAAAATAGTTACGCCATCCGTACCTTTAGCGATAATGGTTTAGCTATTAAAGGAACTGATGTCATTGTGCTCGCGGTTAAACCGCAAGTCATGCGGCACGTCTGTGAACAGTTAGCACCCTCTATCACGCAACAGCAGTTAGTGATATCCATCGCAGCAGGCATCAATTGCGATAGCTTAAGTCGCTGGCTGGGTGTCAATGCGATTGTCCGTTGCATGCCCAATACACCGGCATTAATACAACAAGGTGTGAGCGGCCTCTACGCGACAAAGTACGTATCGGCGCAGCAACGCGAACAAGCGCAGCAGCTATTATCGGCTGTCGGCTTAGCAGTTTGGTTGGATCAAGAGCAACAAATTGATGCTGTCACTGCCGTCTCAGGGAGTGGGCCAGCCTATTTCTTTCTGCTCATTGAAGCCATGACTGCAGCGGGCATTAAGCTTGGTTTACCTGCAGAAACGGCAGCACAACTGGCAAAGTACACAGCTCAAGGCGCCTCGACAATGGCCTGCCAAAGCACCCTAGAAGCGGCGCAACTGCGCCAGCAAGTCACATCGCCGAACGGCACCACAGAAGCCGCTATCGGCACCTTCCAAAACGGCGGCTTTGCTGAGTTAGTCGAGGCTGCTGTACGCAGCGCCGCATCACGCTCAGCAGAGCTTGCCCAACAATTAAGCGAATAAGAGGACTGTATGTCAGGACTTACTGAAGCGTTCATTTACATTATCCAAACGCTAGGCCAACTCTATTTACTGATTGCGCTACTGCGCTTCATATTGCAGTTAGTGCGAGCTGACTTTTATAACCCGCTCAGCCAATTCACGGTAAAAGTGACCCAACCACTACTTGCCCCGCTACGCCGCGTCATTCCTAGCGTGGCCGGTATTGATCTGGCCGGTTTAGTCTTTGTCCTGCTGCTGCAACTGCTGCTGATAATAGTTATATTATCGATTGTAGGTTTTCCAATCTTAGACAACCTGCCCAATATATTGGCATGGACACTGATTGCTGTTGCAGGCTTATTTTTAAAGATTTTCTTCTTTGCTTTAATTATTAGCGTTATTTTGTCGTGGGTGGCACCGGGCAGCCAGAATCCTGGGGCACAACTGACGCAGCAAATTTGTGAACCAATGATGGCACCCATTCGCAACCTCTTACCCAATTTAGGCGGTCTAGACCTCTCACCCATTTTTGCCTTTATTGGCATTAATCTCTTAGAGCGTTTGGTGATTGCGAACTTAGCGACGAGCACTGGGTTGGTCGGGCCGATTCGTGCCTTGGTCAGTCCATTTCTATGACCGATTATGTTCGCTGGGATGCCGATGACCTAGTTTTACTCTGTCATCTGCAACCTGGTGCAAAACGTAGTGAGTTTGTTGGCATGCACGGCGATCGAATTAAAATACGTTTACATGCACCGCCCGTGGATGGCAAAGCCAATAGTCAGCTCATTACTTTTCTAAGCAAAGCTTTTGGCGTTACGAAACATGCGGTGCAAATCGAAAGTGGTGAACTGTCACGGCAAAAACGTGTGCGTATTACAGAGCCTAAACAGATTCCCGATATGCCTGAGTTTGCCCATTTATCAGTTTGAAACAATTAGTGCTCAACAGATGTACGCTAATGAGCGCCTAAGCAAAAGTCGCATCGCTACAACACCGTGCCAGTACGCTACAGAAGCCCTTAAACAGAGCTTCTGACGTAGAGAAGTAAAGCTTCAGGCGGTGAATATTGCATACGACTTGCCGCGACGGGCTAGGCTCTTTAGACTGCATCTCTAACTTTAGAGAGAGTTGCCGTGTCTTCCGTTTACCCAGCAGATTCTGTCGGTTTAGTCAGTCCTAAGGTGGCGCATTTTACTCAGCCATTACGCTTAGCCTGCGGCCGCACACTGGATCAATACGAACTGACCTATGAAACCTATGGTGAGCTCAACGCTACAGCCAGTAACGCTGTACTGATCTGCCATGCCTTATCTGGCACCCACCATGCTGCCGGTTACCACCATGCTGATGACCGTAAACCAGGTTGGTGGGACAGCTGTATCGGTCCGGGCAAGCCGATTGATACCAATAAGTTTTTTGTGGTCTCGCCGAATAACTTAGGCGGTTGCCATGGTTCTACCGGCCCCAGCAGTCGTAACCCTAAAACAGACAGAATTTATGGTGCTGACTTCCCAGTCGTCACCGTTGAAGACTGGGTCCACAGCCAAGCACGTCTAGCCGATTTACTGGGTATTGAGCAGTGGGCAGCAGTGGTTGGCGGCAGTCTCGGTGGTATGCAAGCGCTGCAATGGACCATCAGTTACCCTGATCGTGTACGTCATTGCATCTCCATTGCTGTCGCACCGCGCTTATCAGCACAAAACATCGCCTTTAATGAAGTTGCCCGACAAGCCATCCTTACCGACCCTGACTTTTATGCTGGACACTTTGTTGAAGAAGGTAAAATCCCTAAACGCGGCTTAATGTTAGCGCGCATGGTGGGCCATATCACCTACCTCTCCGATGACTCCATGGGCGAGAAGTTTGGTCGCGAGTTAAAAACCGATCGTCTCAACTATGACTTCCATAGCGTTGAGTTTCAGGTCGAAAGCTATTTGCGCTATCAAGGTGAACAGTTTTCCAATAGCTTTGATGCCAATACCTATTTGCTAATGACCAAAGCACTCGACTACTTTGATCCGGCCGCTGAGCATGCTGGCGATTTAACCGCGACCTTTGCCTGCGCCAAAGCAAATTTCTATATTATTTCCTTTACCACCGACTGGCGTTTCTCCCCTGCTCGCTCAAAAGAAATTGTTGATGCGCTGATGGATGCCAAAAAGAACGTATCCTATTTAGAGATTGATGCCCCGCAAGGTCATGATGCGTTCTTAATTCCAATTCCGCGTTACCTGCAAGCATTTAGCGGGTACATGAACCGCATCAGCCTGTGAGACAACTATGAGAGCAGATTTAGAAATTATCCAAAAATGGATTCCCGCCAATAGCCGTGTTCTTGACTTAGGCTGCGGTGACGGTGAACTCTTAGCCTGGCTGCAAGAAAACAGGAATGTCACCGGCTATGGTTTAGAAATTGATGCCGATAATATTGCTGCCTGTATTGATAAAGGCGTCAATGTTATTGAGCAAAACCTTGACCTTGGTTTAGGTAACTTCGCCAACGACAGCTTTGATGTTGTGGTGATGACCCAAGCCCTACAAGTGGTGCACTATCCTGATAAGATTCTGCAGGAGATGCTACGTGTCGGCCGCACCTGTATTATCACCTTTCCCAACTTCGCACACTGGCGTTGCCGTTGGTATTTAGCCCATAAAGGTCGCATGCCGGTCTCGGACTTTTTACCTTATACGTGGTACAACACACCTAACATTCATTTTTGTACATTTACTGACTTTGAAACACTGTGCAGTGATATGCAAATGACGGTCCTTGACCGTCTGGCGGTAGACCATCAATACCGTCAGAATGTTGGTAATCGTATCTGGCCCAATCTACTCGGTGAAATTGGTATTTACCGTGTGACGGGTGCCAATGCTCGTTAACTTAAGGAGTTTACCACTATGCGTTATTTACTGATTGTATGCATAAGTTTCTTTATGGCATTTGCCGCTCAGGCCGAACGTAAACAAAGCTATGGTGCACTGGATGTGCATTACAATATTTTCAATTCAACATTTTTACAGCCCGATACAGCCAGCGCGGTAGGTTTAAACCGTAGCAAAAACCAAGCGGTGCTCAATGTATCCATGGTCAAAAATGCTAAAGGGCAAAAAGGCGCAGTCACGGGTAGTTTTCAAAACCTACTGGGACAAAGCGAAACACTGACCTTTAAAGAAATCGATGAAGGTGATGCAGTGTATTACTTAGCGCAATTTGCTATTACTGGCCAAGAAATTCTTCGTTTTGACCTGCGAGTCACTGACGCTGAAGGTCAAGTACATTCTTTAAAATTTAACCAAGAAGTCTTCCCTGATCTATGAAAGAACTCGTTCTAGCCAGTCATAACACTGGCAAACTGCGTGAACTGCAGGCTTTGTTGGGTGATAGTGTGATAATTCGCTCCATCGGCGAGTTCAGCGATATCGAGCCGGAAGAAACCGGCTTAAGCTTTATCGAAAACGCCATCTTAAAAGCGCGTAATGCCTGTAAAGTTTCAGGCTTACCCGCTTTAGCCGATGACTCAGGTTTAACCGTTGATTATTTAAACGGGGCGCCTGGAATTTACTCAGCACGTTACAGCGAAACTGGTGGCGATGCGGGCAATAATCAAAAGCTGCTCGCCGCTCTACAAGGCGTACCAGATGCACAACGTGGTGCGCAGTTTATTTGCGTGCTGGCTTTATTGCAGCACGCAGATGACCCGCTACCTATTATCTGCGAAGGCCGCTGGCACGGCCGCATTTTGCATGCAGCACAAGGCGAACATGGTTTTGGCTACGATCCCCTGTTTTACGTGGCCGAACAACAGTGCAGTAGCGCAGAACTGCCCAGCGCATTAAAAAATCAACTGAGCCATCGCGCCCAAGCCATGCAACGACTAAAAAAACAGCTGTCCTTATGAGTCTGATTGCGTCTGACTTAAGTACGCAACACGCACTCAAAAATGGTTTTAAACTGCCACCGCTAGCGCTGTATGTGCATATTCCATGGTGCATTCGTAAATGCCCTTATTGCGATTTCAACTCGCATGCGGCGACGCCTGAATTACCTGAGCAGGCCTACGTTGCCGCAGTCTTGGCTGACTTAGATTTAGATTTAGTGCATGTCCATGAGCGCCAACTGGAATCGATTTTCTTTGGCGGTGGCACGCCCAGCTTATTTTCAGCCGCGGCATTACAAACCTTGCTTGAGGGTATTGAGCAACGTATCCACTTTAGTCCAAACATTGAAATCACTCTGGAAGCCAACCCCGGCACCTTTGAACAAGAAAAGTTTGCAGCCTATCGTGCGCTGGGTATCAACCGTCTCTCGATTGGCATCCAAAGCTTTGCCGACAGCAAGTTACAAGCCTTAGGCCGAGTGCACTCAGGCACAGAAGCCATTGCTGCCATTGCAATGGCCCGTAAAGCTGGCTTTGATAACTTTAATTTGGATTTAATGCACGGCTTGCCGGATCAATCGCCAGAAGAAGCGTTAGCTGATTTACAAACTGCGATTGATCTGTCGCCCAGCCACTTATCTTGGTATCAGCTAACCATGGAGCCCAATACCGTTTTTTGGAATAAGCCACCCATTTTGCCTGAAGATGATGTGCTCTGGGATATTCAAGAAGCCGGTCAAGCTTTGCTGGCTAAGCATGGTTATATCCAATATGAAGTGTCAGCTTATGCTCGTGCAGAAGCAGTGGCGCAACACAATGTTAACTACTGGTCGTTCGGTGATTTTATCGGTATCGGTGCTGGTGCGCATGGCAAGCTCAGCGATCCACAAGGACGAATTCAGCGGACTTGGAAGACCCGCCAGCCTAACGACTACCTGAATCCAGACAAACCCTTCTTAGCCGGTAGCGCCACGCTTGCCGCTGATGACTTACCCTTTGAGTTTTTGATGAATGCCTTACGCTTGAGCGATGGTGTTGAACTCAAACTGTTTAGTGAACGTACGGGCTTAGCTATTGCAGCGCTACAGGACGGCCTCAGCCAAGCCCGTCAACGCGGTTTACTCTGCAGCGACCCTGAACGTTTAGCCGCCAGTGCACAAGGGCAATTGTTTTTAAATGATTTACTACAAATCTTTCTAACCTCTGCATAGTCAATCATAACGCTAGATAAGGAATCTCTATGGACGTCTTGTTTGATTTTATCCTGACTCTATCCAAGTGGAGTCGTTTGCATCTGCACGATATTGCCTTGGCAATAATGGCGACGGCATTAGTGCTATTTGGCCCTATTATTAATACTTGGGCGCGTCGCACAGTGGGCCATCTAAATTTTGCCATACGCATTATAGCTTTTGCTGCGCTCTGCATATTAGGCTTCGGTTTAGCATTGATTTATCTAACGCCTTTATTAGCCAGCACCCTTGCACACCTGAATAACTACACACTCGCACCGGTACTGCTCATGATCTTTATTCTGGTTGGGGTTTTAGCCGATAGAAACTAGGTTTGCGTAATACGCTGCGCTGGATCGATGGCGCAGCGTTAAACATCTTCAGTCACTGATCGGCTAAGACTTAGATCTACCCGCCAGGTGCAAACAGAGAGAATGGCTCTAGCGGGTTCAATAGTACGATAACTCTAGTTTATTCAGCGGCTGGATCAGCCACTCGCTGGAATTTAAAATCCCAGACACCATGTCCTAAACGCTCACCACGACGCTCAAACTTGGTCACCGGACGTTCTTCTGGGCGTGGTACCCAGGTTTGCTCTGCAGACAAGTTCTGCAAGCCTGGGGCAACATTAAGCACTTCGAGCATATATTCAGCGTACTCTTCCCAGTCAGTCGCCAAGTGGAAGACTCCACCCTCTTTCAGTTTTTGACGCACCAACTGGGCAAACTCAGGCTGCACAATTCGTCGTTTATGGTGACGACTTTTATGCCAAGGGTCGGGGAAGAACAGCATCAGGCGATCAAGACTGGCATCTGCCACACAGTGCTTTAGTACTTCCAGCGCATCACAACTGTAGACGCGTACGTTATTGATATTCTCGGTCAATAAACCATTGAGTAGCGCGCCAACGCCAGGGCGATGCACTTCAATACCGATAAAATCCTGTTTAGGCGCCGCTTTCGCCATTTCCAGTAAGGACTGTCCCATGCCGAAACCAATTTCTAAAGTGCGCGGTGCTTGGCGGCCAAACACTTGATCAAAATCTCGCAAGCCATCAGCCAACAATAAGCCAA
This sequence comes from Denitrificimonas caeni, assembly GCF_905120345.1. Classification (GTDB taxonomy): domain Bacteria; phylum Pseudomonadota; class Gammaproteobacteria; order Pseudomonadales; family Pseudomonadaceae; genus Denitrificimonas; species Denitrificimonas caeni_A. The sequence continues at coordinate 87,809 of NZ_CAJHOA010000009.1, forward strand.
ACTTTGGCCAACCTTCATCTAAACCACGTTGTTGCCCGTCAGTCATACGACCAGCACGCATCACATAGCTTTTAATTTCACGGCGGCGCACAGGCAGTGCTGCACCTGTGATCAGATCGTCTGTCATGGGAATCCTATCTAAATGAGTGCAATGGCTGTGCAAGAGAGGCACAGCCATTTAATTAATATACTTAACCGATCATGCCATCAAGTGGCGAAGAGGCACTGGCGTAGAGTTTTTTCGGCATGCGCCCAGCTAAATAGGCTAAACGCCCTGCTTCAATCGCATGACGCATCGCTTGCGCCATTAGAATTGGCTGCTGCGCATTAGCAATTGCGCTGTTCATCAGCACCGCGGCGCAGCCCATTTCCATCGCGATCGTCGCATCGGAGGCAGTACCCACTCCGGCATCCACCAGCACTGGGATTTTCGCTTCTTCTAAAATAATGCGTAGGTTATACGGATTACAAATCCCCAACCCCGTGCCAATCAAACCGGCTAATGGCATCACTGCAATGCAACCAATTGCTTCCAACTCTCGCGCAATAATAGGGTCATCGCTGGTGTAAACCATCACCTCAAAACCTTCATCAACCAGCACTTTAGCGGCTTTTAAGGTTTCGACGACATTCGGAAACAAAGTCTTCTGGTCCGCCAGGATTTCCAACTTAACCAGCGTGTGATTACCCAGTAACTCACGCGCTAAACGGCACGTACGGATTGCCGACTCGGCATCATAACAACCGGCAGTATTTGGCAAAATGGTATAGTGATCAGGGCTGATCACATCCAACAAATTCGGCTCGTCTTTATTCTGACCAATATTGGTCCGACGCACCGCTACAGTGACAATTTCAGCACCTGAGGCTGCAATCGCTAAACCGGTTTCTTCCAGATCTTTATATTTACCAGTACCGACCAATAAGCGTGATGAGTAAATTTTACCCGCTATTTCAAAGGGCCGGTCTATACGCGCAAGATTCATCTAAAGCCTCTCTATTAGTAAGTCAAGACGATCAGCTAAGACTAACCGCCGCCAATCGCATGTACGATTTCAACAGCATCGCCTTCTTTAAGAGTCGTTGATTCATACAGGCTGCGTGGCACAATTTCGAAGTTTAACTCGACGGCAACGCGGCGCCCTGCTAACTGCAGATGCTCAAGTAAACCTGCCACACTGAGCGTATCGCTTAATGCGTAGGCTTCACCATTCAACTGAATATGCATAACACAACCGTGAAATTCCGAAGGGCTTTCATTTTAGCGGGTTCATTAGCCGATCACCAAATATTTACGCTTTACGCCAAGCGGAACAGGCCAAACTGAGCCAACCTAAGACTAATAAACTGCCGCCAATCGGGGTGACCAAGCCGGGCTTAAGCGCTGTCAGTACCAACAGATATAAGCTGCCGGAAAATAAAATAATGCCTAGGGTAAAAAACACTGCTGAGAAAACCAATGCTCGCGAAGGACGCCGTTGCGCCAGCAGCACAACCGACAATAGAGCCAAGGCGTGAATAAACTGATAGTGCACGCCAGTTTGCAACACCGCTAAGGATTCAACACTTAGCGTATTTTTTAAACCATGGGCGGCAAATGCACCGAGTAACACCGCCAGCGCGCCAAACACTGCCGCGATAAATACGCCATAACGTTCCACAACCACTCCAAAGCCCTAACCGGGCTGTATATACTCTAATATCTAGTTCATTAGGTTAGCACTATGCTTGCGAAACTGCTGCGCACCGTCTTGATCACGCTCTTCGCCTGCCTGGCACTCAGCATACTCTTGGTGTTGCTGCTGCGCTGGGTAAATCCGCCCTACAGCGCACTCATGTTAGAACGACAACTGCGCGCCACGCTAGCAGGACAGAGCTACAGCAGCCAACGCAGTTGGGCCGCTTGGCCAGCATTACCGGATAACTTGAAAATGGCGGTGATTGCCGCTGAAGATCAGCAATTCCCCAATCATCATGGCTTTGATATTGCCGCGATCCGCGCCGCTCTCTCACACAATAAAAACAGTGAAAGTATACGAGGCGCCAGTACGATTTCACAACAAGTGGCGAAAAACACCTTTTTATGGTCCTCGCGCAGTTGGTCGCGAAAAGCACTGGAGGCATGGTTTACGCTATGGATTGAGCTGCTCTGGAGTAAGGAGCGCATTCTAGAGGTATATTTAAATAGCGCCGAGTGGGGCCCTGGTATTTTTGGTGCAGAAGCAGCCGCACAGTATCATTTCAAAACACCTGTAACGCACCTCGCCAACCAACAAGCCTATACGCTGGCCGCTGTGCTGCCCAGCCCTTTGACCCGTAGCGCCAGCCAACCCAGTCTAGCAACAGCACAACGCGCCCGCTGGATCAGCCAGCAAGTTCGGCAATTGGGTGGTAGCAATTACTTAGAAACACTGAAATCCACGCACTCTGAGTAGATGCATGTATTCAATAAAAAAGCCGCTTAAATAAAAAGCCCCCAATGTTGCCAAGGCAACGATTGGGGGCTTTTTTGGAACTGGCGTTAGGTATTCAGCAACTTAAGCAGCAAAGTTTTTCGCTACGAAGTCCCAGTTAACCAAATTCCAGAATGCTTCCACGTACTTAGGACGTGCATTACGGTAGTCAATGTAATAAGCATGTTCCCAAACGTCACAGGTCAACAGCGCAGTGTCGCTTGTGGTTAATGGGCAGCCGGCACCGATAGTGCTAGATAGAGCTAAAGAGCCGTCGGCTTTTTTAACTAACCATGCCCAACCTGAACCGAAGGTACCGATTGCAGTTTTGGTAAATTCTTCTTTGAATTTTTCAAAAGAGCCAAACGCTGCGTTAATTGCATCAGCTAAAGCACCCGTTGGTGCACCACCGGCATTTGCCGCTAAGCAATTCCAGTAGAAAGTGTGGTTCCAAACTTGTGCAGCGTTGTTAAATACGCCACCTGTTGAAGATTTAATAATCTCTTCTAGGCTCTTACCTTCAAACTCGGTACCTGGAACAAGATTATTTAAGTTCACGACATAGGCGTTGTGGTGCTTGCCATGGTGAAAATCTAGGGTTTCTGCAGAGATATGTGGTTCTAATGCATTTTTTTCATACGGAAGTGCAGGTAATTCAAAAGCCATGATTATTCTCCAGTAACATCAGACGAGGCACAATCAGCAAGCTTATTAAGCGGACAGCTGATTCAATTGCCAGCGGTTCCAGCTTGCCTTAAGTCACTTATCATAGCACTCCAAAGGCAGCTTATCCACGCAGTAAAGCTAAGGGTTTAGTCAGCTATTATTAATTGCAGGGCCACACTGAACATCATCAAGGCCACCAAAAAATCAATGACACGCCATGTTATGGGCCGTGCGAGCCAAGGTGCTAGTTTTGCCGCCGCCAAGGCCAAGCTAAAAAACCAAACCACGGAAGCCGTCGCCGCACCCAGCACATAGGCACTCGGAGAAGGTTGCTGTGCCCCCAACGAGCCAATCAATAAAACGGTGTCCAAATAGACATGCGGGTTTAACAGGGTCACGGCAAGGGCGGTCGACAGCACCGCACGCAATGATTGCGGCGCACGTGCCGTAACAACTCCCAACCTATTTGTGCGTAACGCGCGCTGTAGCGCTAAGGCACCATACCACGATAAAAAAAGCACCCCACCCCAACGCGCAATCGCTAGCAATAGCGGGCTACTGGTGAGCAATTGCGCCAGCCCATAGACGCCACAGGCAACCAATAACACATCAAAAAAAACGCAGAGACTAGCTACCCAGAGGTGATGTTCACGGCGCAAGGCTTGCGATAAGACAAACGCATTCTGTGCACCAATGGCCATAATTAAACCTAAGGCGATAGCTAAACCATTGAGATAACTGTGCAGCACGAGGCCATCCTTGAACTATTGTTTTTGAGTACCATAAAAAAACCGCCCTGCGGCGGTTCTTTTAAATCAGCAACGACTTACAAACCAGACATCGACTTAATCGCAACCATTAACTCGTCATCAGTACAATCGCTGCAAGTGCCTTTTGGTGGCATCGCACGAATACCGCTGATGGAAAACTTCAGCAAGCCTTCTAAGCCACCTTGAGTGTCTGCACGCTCTTGCCAAGCAGCAGTCTCACCAATGATAGGTGCACCCAGTAAGCCGGAGCCATGACACGCCACGCAATGCTTATTGATAATATCATCAGCACTGCGACCTGCAGAAGCAACGGCGGCTCCAGCAGCAGCGGCACCTGCCGGAGCATTCGCACACTCTTGGCCTTGTACACAGACTTCGCCAACCGGCTTAATGCGTTGTGCAATGTCTTCATCAGTGGTTGCTTGTGCACCGGCAGCCCATAAGGCTAAAACCGTTGCTTGAGCGAGCAGAATTTTTTTCATCAGGTTCACGGTACACCCTCTATTATCATGACAATTCACTCTCGCAACATGTCTTTTGCGAGCTCTACACAGTATAACCACTCCCCGCCCTCAGGCAAACAGAACAATAGCTGCAATAGTGCTTTTTAAACATCACACAGCTGTATATTCATAGCGAACACGTTTGACATTGCATAACAACTCATAAGAAATAGTACCCGCACGCGCCGCTACCTCATCAATCGAAACCTGATTGCCCCACAATTCGACCGTACTGCCAACGCCCGCTTGACTCAGCCCAGTCAAGTCGATCGCCAGCATATCCATGGAAACACGACCCAACAATTGCGTCAGACAGCCATCCACCGCAACCACTGTGCCTGTTGGGGCATGCCGCGGATAACCATCAGCATAACCGATCGCGACAATACCCACCCGCACCGGCTGACTGGCGACAAATTGCGCACCATAACCGACCGGCTCGCCGCTTGGTAACTCTCGCACAGCAATAATTTTTGACTGCAACGTCATCACTGGCTGAAATTTTTCCGTACTTAAGCCCTGCATGGCAACCGGCTGACTGCCATATAAAATAATACCGGGACGTGACCAATCACTACGAATCTCAGGCCAGGCTAATAAAGCTGGAGAATTACACACACTGATTAGCGACTGCATGCCAGCAGTGGCATCGGTAAAAACTTGGAATTGTTCGTGTGTTCGCGCCGAGTCAATTTCATCAGCACGAGAAAAATGGGTGATTAACACCACCGTAGCAACATTTTTACTGGCCTGTAAGCGCTGCCAAACAGCGCGGTATTCGGCTGGAGAAAAACCGACACGGTGCATTCCTGAATCCATTTTCAGCCAGATGGTCAAGGGTTCAGCTAATACAGCTTGCTCGACAGCCTTAAGCTGCCACTCTGAATGCACAACGCACCACAGCTGATGCTCGACAATTTGCGCAAGCTCATCCGGGTGAAAAAAGCCCTCGAGCAAGACAATCGGCAACGACACGCCCGCGGCGCGCAACTCCAGCGCCTCTTCTAAACAAGAGACGGCAAAGCCATCCGCTAGATCATGTAAAGCCTGTGCACAAGCGACAGCACCATGCCCATAGGCATCAGCCTTGACCACTGCCAGTGCTTTATCTGCGCACAATTTTCGTGCAAGTTGGTAGTTGTGCCGTAAGGCTTGCAAATTAATTAACGCGCGTGCTGGACGCATGAGCGACTCACTCTCCAAATTAAAATCTTGTAGCGAAAATTCGTAGTCAAGCAACCTAATCCCAGCGCTGCGCAACACAAAGCCCAGCGGTCACTCAGCAATAGCGAAACATATCCAAACCTTCCGTGCTGATCTGCGGCGTTTTCTTGCTGATAATATCGGCTAAGTAATTGGCAGAACCACAGGACATGGTCCACCCTAAAGTGCCGTGACCGGTATTTAAAAACAAATTGCGATAGCTGGTTCGACCAACAATTGGCGTACCGTCTGGTGTCGCTGGCCGCAGTCCGGTCCAAAACTCAGCCTGAGTTAAGTCGCCACCTTGCGGATAAAGTAGACCGGTCACGTACTCTAAGGTTTCGCGGCGCTTAGGGTTAAGCGACAAATCAAAGCCGCTGACTTGTGCCATACCGCCGACCCGAATACGTTGATCAAAGCGCGTAATCGCCACTTTGTAGGTTTCATCAATAATGGTGGATTGTGGTGCCATCGACGGCTCAGTAATGGGCACCGTCAGCGAATAACCTTTGAGGGGATACACTGGGATTTTAATTCCAAGCGGCATCAACATCGCTCGTGAGTAACTACCCAGTGCCACCACATACTGGTCAGCAACCTCTAATTGATCGTCAATAGTCACGCCAGTAATGCGATCGCCGCTGTTGCTAATACTTTGCACGGTGCATCCTAAACGAAACTCAACCCCCAGGTCTTGCGCCATTCGCGCTAAATTGCGGGTAAATAAATTACAATCACCAGTTTGATCATTGGGCAAATGTAAAGCGCCCGCTAACGTGTCAGTGACGGCCGCTAGTGCCGGTTCAACACGAGCAATCTCACTCGCACTCAGCAACTCATAAGCAACACCCATGCGTTCTAGCACAGCGATATCTTGCGCGGCATTATCCAACTGCTGCTGAGAACGAAATAATTGTGTAGTGCCTTGCTGTCGACCTTCATACTCAATACCAGTATCGGCACGTAAAGCATCAAAACAGTCACGACTGTACTCAGCCAAACGCACCATGCGTTCCTTATTCAGCGCATAACGTGCCGCCGTGCAATTACGCAACATCTGCAGCATCCATTGGTATTGATACGGATCAGTGGTCAGGCCTACGGAAAAAGGTGAATGACGCTGTATGAGCCACTTTATGGCTTTCAACGGAATACCTGGGGCGGCCCAAGGTGATGAATGGCCAGGTGAGAGTTGCCCAGCATTAGCGAAACTGGTTTCCTCAGCAGCCGCCAGTTGGCGATCGACAACCACCACTTGAAACCCTTGTTTGGCTAAATAATAAGCTGTTGTTACCCCAACCACACCCGCACCCAACACCAGAACCCGCATAACTACCCCATTATTTAACTAGTGAGTGACTGCCCCACGCATTATGCGCTTATAACGCCTCGCAAGTGCTAAACCACAGAGGACTTTAACAACGTTGGAGGCGTCAATTGCTGTCCGTGCCAAACAAACATAACCGGCCAGAGCTGCTGATTAATCTGCGCGTGCTGCCATAGCTCAAGAAAACTGCGCTGCGCGACTGGATGCACCACATCAGGCGCTAATAACGCCAGTGGCCACAAAACAAAGGCATTTTTTAAGATTTCGGCACGCGGCAAGGTAATACTCTCGTACACGCCTGTTTGCTGACCATAGAGGAGAACGTCGATATCCAGTGGCAAGCCTCGACGTGGCAGTGCATAACGACCATTGATAGCCTCAATATGCTTAAGGTGCCGGTCGAGTTCTGCTAAAGGCAGATGGGTTTTAAAATGCACCACCATATTTAAAAAACAATCACTGCGAATACCTACAGGTTCGCTTTCAAACACAGGAGAACAATCTAGCTCACCAAACAACTCTACTAAAGCATCAAGACCCGCACAGATATGCATCTCGCGCTCAATATTGCTGCCCAAACCCAGGTACACATCGATTAACGGCATCCGCGTTCAATCTCCACGCCGACACCTCGCGCACTAGCAACAGCGCCGGGTTTAGTCACTTTTAAGCGCAACCAAGGAATATTGAACTCGGTCATTAATAGCGCAGCCAAGCGCTCAGCGAAGGTTTCCACCAACTCAAAACTACTATTTTGCGCAAAACTGTTAATCCGCGCAGATACAGCAGCGTAATCTAACGCTAAATGCAACGCATCATCTGCAGCGCAGCGGCGGTTATCCCAACCCATTTGCACATCCACCAACAGATTTTGGCGAATCGTGCGTTCCCAGTCGTAGGCACCAATCACGGTGTCCACTTCTAGACTTTCGATAAATACCGTGTCCACTTTGCTCCTGCCTCGTTAGAATCAAGACTCGCTGGCCTTGGATCATTCAAATGTTTGAGTTACTACTGGTGTGCGCTTATCTTACTGGCTCGTTGTCATTTGCCATTTTGCTGAGCCGTTATTACGGCAATAGCGACCCGCGTTCGCAGGGCTCTGGCAATCCTGGCGCGACCAATATGTTGCGTATTGCCGGTAAACGTCTGGCTATTCTGACCCTGCTCGGCGATCTGAGCAAAGGATTACTGCCAATTTTAATTGCCAATCGACTCGGTTTAGACCAACAACAGCAAGCATGGGTCGGTTTAGTAGCGGTTATCGGTCATTTATATCCTATTTATTTTAACTTTCGCGGTGGCAAAGGCGTCGCGACGACAGCCGGTATGCTACTGGGCTTATACCCTCCAGCCGCGCTACTGGCCTTGGCCGTTTGGCTACTCACTTTTAACCTGACTCGGATCAGTTCACTGGCCTCATTAGCCAGCGTCGTTTTGTGTTTACCTTTACTGGCTTGGCAACAGCCGCACGCATTACTACCGGTTAGCGTGCTGAGCATTTTGCTGGTTTGGCGCCACCGCAGTAATTTAAAAGACTTACTGGCCGGTAATGAGCGCAGCTTTAAAGATTAATATTTAAACGAGTGGCGGCAGTTCTTCCATCGGCCAACGCGCACGCACATGAATACTTTGACCTTCTTTTTGCCCCGCCAATAAGCGTTGGCAACCAGCGTAAGCGATCATCGCGCCATTATCTGTACAAAACTCGGGACGTGCGTAAAACACCTGCCCCTGACGTTTCGCCAACATATTTTCCAACGAGTGACGTAAGGCTTGGTTAGCACTGACGCCACCGGCAATCACTAAGGTCGTTAAGCCTTCTTGCTCGAGCGCACGTTGGCATTTAATCGTTAACGTCGCCACCACTGCGGTTTGAAAGGCACGGGCTAAATCCGCACGAGTTTGTTCACCATCATCACCCGCCGCAATACATTTTTGCCAAGCCATGAGCGTCGCCGTTTTTAAACCGCTAAAACTAAACTGCAAACCTGGACGATCGGTCATGGGCTTCGGCAAAGTAAAACGACCTGGCACTCCCTGCTCAGCAATGCGTGCTATTTCAGGGCCACCGGGATAGCGCAAACCCATCATTTTTGCTGTTTTATCAAAAGCCTCACCGGCGGCGTCATCAATCGACTCGCCCAGTAAGCGGTACTCACCAATACCATCAACACGCACCAACTGGGTGTGCCCACCCGATACCAGCAAAGCAACAAACGGAAACTGCGGCGGGGTATTTTCAAGCATCGGTGCTAATAAATGGCCTTCCATATGGTGCACACCGACAGACGGTATATCCCAAGCAAAAGCTAACGCTTGCGCGCAAGATGCACCCACCAGCAAAGCACCCACCAAGCCAGGTCCCGCGGTGTAGGCAATCCCTTCAATCTCACTTGGGCGACACTGCGCCTCAGCCAACACCTGCTCAATCAAGGGCAACATGCGCTTAATATGGTCACGTGAAGCCAGCTCTGGAACCACGCCACCATAGACTCGATGCAAGTCAATTTGACTAAATAAAGCATCAGCTAATAAGCCGCGTTGACTGTCGTACAACGCAACTCCCGTTTCATCGCAGGATGTTTCTAGACCCAACACCAGCATTTAATCTGCCCATCCAACTTTACAATAAAAGAATATACACGCATCATAAGCGGCTTAGAGGTGATGTTCTATGATTTTTTGGTATTGCCTTTGCTTTTATTATAAAAAGCAGGTAATATCCGCAACCCTTGAAAACCGATATGTATTTAATCCTATTACATATCTACAACCCGGTCATTGATGAAGGTACGAATCGGATGCCAACTGTCAAACTTAAAGACAACGAACCATTTGACGTTGCTCTGCGTCGCTTCAAGCGCTCCTGCGAAAAAGCCGGTGTTCTTGCTGATGTACGCAGTCGCGAGTTTTATGAAAAGCCTACTGCAGAACGCAAGCGTAAAGCCGCAGCAGCAGTAAAGCGTCATGCAAAAAAAGTACAACGCGAACAACGTCGTCACGAACGCCTGTACTAAGTTACACAGGTTTAGTGCTTAGCAAAGCCCGGATTCGTCCGGGTTTTGTCGTTTTATTCAAACCGTTTTATTCAACCCACTCTATTCTGTAGAATCTGCTCAGTTCGGCATAACACGCCAAGCCTGCAATCACTCTACTAACAGTTTACATCGACAAAACTTACACAACAGTCAACTGTCACACGGATACGTGCGTCTCCACGCAGACTCTCGTATTTAACAGCGCTGCAGTGAGATAAACCCAGCATTGTAGGAGCTCCATGGCCGGATTAATTGCGCAAGGCTTTATTGATGACTTACTCAACCGCACCGACATTGTCGAAGTGGTGGGTTCGCGCGTGCAATTAAAAAAATCTGGAAAAAACTACACGGCCTGCTGTCCATTCCACCAAGAAAAAACACCCTCCTTTAGCGTCAACCACGAAAAACAGTTTTACTACTGTTTTGGTTGTGGCGCAGGCGGTAACGCTCTTGGTTTTATTATGGACCACGATCACCTCGACTTTCCTGAGGCGGTTGAAGAATTGGCTAAGCGTGCCGGTGTTGAAGTGGAACGTGAAGACAGCAATAGTACAACCCCACAAAAGCCACGTCAGCCGGTTGACTCACCACTCTACGCCTTACTGACAGCAGCCAGCGAGTACTATCGCACAGCACTTAAAAGCCATCCGCAACGCAATGCCGCCGTTAATTATCTTAAGCAACGCGGTGTATCTGGCGTGATTGCTCGTGATTTCGCACTAGGCTTTGCCCCACCAGGCTGGGACAACCTGAGCAAACACTTAGGCGGCGACAGCTTGCAAGAAAAAGCTCTGATTGATGCTGGCCTGCTGGCTGAAAATGCTGACAGCCAACGCCGCTATGATCGCTTTCGTGATCGAATTATTTTTCCTATTCATGATTCTCGTGGTCGTATTATCGGCTTTGGTGGACGCGTACTGGGCGATGATAAACCCAAATATCTAAACTCCCCAGAAACCGCTGTTTTTCATAAAGGCCAAGAACTATACGGTCTTTTTGAGGCGCGCAAACACAATCGCCAACTCAATGAAATTATTGTCGTTGAAGGCTACATGGACGTTATTGCCCTCGCCCAACAAGGCCTGCGTAACGCCGTCGCAACACTCGGTACAGCCACCAGCGAAGAGCACATTAAACGTCTGTTTCGCGTTGTACCCAATATTTTATTCTGCTTTGATGGTGATAACGCCGGACGCAAAGCCGCTTGGCGCGCACTCGAAGCCACGCTGAGCAATCTAAAAGATGGCCAGCAAGCACGTTTTCTATTTGTACCGGACGGTGAAGACCCCGATAGCTTAATTCGCAGCGAAGGTCTCGAGGCCTTTCAAGCGCGCATCGCCCAGCAGTCCGTCGCCCTAACTGAATATTTTTTCACCCACTTAGCAGAAGAAGTAAATCTTGACTCGCTGGAAGGCAAGGCACATATGGCAACTCTCGCTGCGCCGTTGATCGAGCGTATCCCAGGAGCCAACTTGCGCGCTTTAATGCGACAAAAGCTGTTGCAACTTACCGGCCTGTCCGGCGTAGCCAACGTAAGTACAGAAAGCCACCCGCCGCCACAAGACTGGGCGCCGACGCCTGACTACGAGCACGACGCCGCAGAATTTGCTTCATACAGCCCTTTTCATACCGACGACTATCCGGACATGCCAGAGCATGCTGCCACTCAGTCGCCGAAGAAATACGACCGCAAAGAAAAACCGTGGTCGAAAAAAAGCGCCCCAGCACAGCAATCAAATCGTGCTAAAACCGCTGTAGAAACCCCGCACTTGGCCGCTCTGCGTACCTTGCTGCATCATCCACACCTTGCTCTAAAAGTTGACACCGCAAGTAAACTCGCCGCAGAAGATGACCTTTATGCGCAATTGCTCGTCTCATTACTGGAAGCGCTGCAGAAAAGCCCCAACCTCAGCCCTTTACAATTGATTGCACGCTGGTACGGCACCGAACAGGGCCACCTTTTGCGTGTATTGGCTGAAAAAGAATGGTTAATTGATGCAGAGAACCTTGAACAGCAATTTTTCGACACCATAACTAGCTTAGCATCCCGTCAACGCGAGCGCCTTATTGAACAACTGTTGAACAAGGCCCGCTCGGATGAGCTTTCTAGTGAAGACAAACAACACTTGCGTGCATTGTTTGAACAGCATAACAATGCACCAAGTACTGCCGAAACTGGCAATTAAGCTGCTATATACAGTATAATATGCATCTTTATTGCCGTTCGGCCCAGACCTTTCATGGATAGGGTGATATGTCCGCAAAAGCACAACAATCTCGTTTAAAAGAACTCATCGCCCTCGGCCGCGAGCAGGGATACCTGACTTACGCCGAGGTCAACGACCACCTTCCTGAAGATATTTCTGACCCAGAGCAGGTCGAAGATATTATTCGCATGATCAATGACATGGGAATTAATGTCTCTGAAGCTGCGCCGGATGCTGACGCCCTACTCTTAGCAGGTGCAGATACTGATGAAGCGGCCGCTGAAGAAGCTGCTGCTGCTTTAGCCGCTGTAGAAACAGATATTGGCCGCACCACTGACCCAGTGCGCATGTATATGCGTGAAATGGGTACTGTGGAGCTGTTGACCCGCGAAGGCGAAATTGAAATCGCCAAGCGTATCGAAGAAGGTATCCGTGAAGTGATGGGTGCTATCGCCCACTTCCCAGGTACTGTCACCGGTATTCTCGATAGCTTTAATCATGCTATCACTGAAGGAACTCGTCTTACTGACATCTTCAACGGCTATATCGATGCCGATGATGAAATTGCCGTACAGCCAACGCCTGTTGCTGCAAAAAGCACCGCAACGGATGCTAAAAAAGTAGCTGATGACGACGATGAAGAAGAGGCTGAGGAAACTGAAGAGGAAGAGGAAGAAGCCGGTGACGGCGGTCCTGATCCAGAAGTTGCCAAACAGCGTTTTGGTGCAGTAGCTGAGCAACTGGCTAAAGCCGAAAAAGTTCTGCTTAAGCACAAGCGTAATAGCAAACAAGCAGTAGCTGCCCTGCAAGAGTTGGCCGAACTGTTTATGCCAATTAAATTGGTACCTAAGCAGTACGATGCACTGGTTCTACATGTACGTGATGCGCTACAGCGTGTACGTTTGCAAGAACGGGCCATTATGCAATTATGCGTACGCGATGCGCGTATGCCGCGTGCTGACTTCCTAAAACACTTTCCTGGTAATGAAATAGATTTAGAATGGTCTGTCAAACTCAGCGAAGGTAAAGCACGCTACGCTGCAGCTTTGGCCCCATTGGTTGAGGAGATTCAGCGCAATCAGCAAATCCTGATTGACCTAGAAAAAGATACCACTTTAACCATTGCTGATATCAAAGATATCAACCGTCGCATGTCCATTGGTGAAGCCAAAGCCGGGCGCGCCAAAAAAGAAATGGTTGAAGCGAACCTGCGTCTAGTCATTTCGATTGCCAAAAAATACACCAACCGTGGCTTACAATTCCTCGACTTAATCCAGGAAGGTAACATTGGTTTGATGAAGGCTGTCGACAAGTTTGAATACCGTCGCGGTTATAAATTCTCAACCTATGCGACCTGGTGGATTCGTCAGGCGATTACTCGTTCGATTGCTGACCAAGCACGCACCATTCGTATTCCTGTACATATGATTGAAACCATAAATAAACTCAATCGTATTTCTCGCCAAATGCTACAAGAAATGGGTCGCGAACCGACTCCAGAAGAGCTTGGCGAGCGTATGGAAATGTCTGAAGACCGCGTCCGCAAAGTCCTCAAAATTGCCAAAGAGCCGATCTCCATGGAAACGCCAATTGGTGACGATGAAGATTCGCACCTTGGTGATTTTATCGAAGACTCAACCATGCAGTCACCGATCGATATCGCTACGGTAGAAAGCCTCAAAGAAGCCACACGTGACGTACTCGGCGGTTTAACCGAACGCGAAGCGAAGGTGCTACGTATGCGTTTTGGTATTGACATGAATACTGACCATACTCTTGAAGAAGTCGGCAAACAGTTTGATGTAACCCGTGAGCGGATTCGTCAGATTGAAGCCAAAGCGCTACGCAAGTTGCGCCATCCATCTCGTAGCGAGCATTTACGCTCCTTCCTTGATGAATAAAATCAACAACCCCCGATAATTCGGGGGTTTTTGTTTGCGTCTTTACAACACACAGGTATAATCAGCCGCTGCAACTGGGGGCCCATAGCTCAGTTGGTTAGAGCAGGGGACTCATAATCCCTTGGTCCACGGTTCAAGTCCGTGTGGGCCCACCATCTTAACCCCAGGAACGGCACAGCTTAGCAGCAGATTTACTAAAATCTGTACTCTAATCAAGTCAACAAAAAGATCGCTTCGCACTAGAGCTATAAGCCTTAGCCAACATCACTGCATCTTATAAAAAGCCAACGGATAACCCGTTTATCCCTAATGGCTCGTATCAATATCGATAAAATTTCAGCCTCGTCTACGGATAGTCTTGATTGGCATTGTGCTTTTAACATTCTGCCCTGCTCTTTTATTCAATTAATCAAACAACCTATCACTGACCCGTGCGTTAAATTTCTAAGGAATTTATTTTTGTCTTCGTCTTTACTACGTTCATTACTGGCGACTTTCTCGCTGATATCTATAGTTTTTATTAGCTCATCGACTTTTGCTGCAGCACCGACAACATTTTCCCAAGCAAAAGTTGCTCTAAAAAAGCACATCTACTTTGACCAAAACAACCACGGCGCTCTGGGCACGCTTTACTGCGGCTGTGATTGGCAGTGGGTGGGGAGTTCCGGAGGACGCATTGATCCTGAGCGCTGTGGCTATACAATCCGTGCTATCGAAAACCGCGGCATCCGCACCGAGATAGAGCATATCGTTCCCGCCAGCTGGTTTGGGCAACAAAGACAATGCTGGCAAAACGGCGGGCGTAAAAACTGCAACAAAAACGATCCCGTCTTTAGCCTGATGGAAGCTGACTTACATAACATGTCAGTGAGCATTGGTGAGCTCAACGCCAACCGTTCAAATTATCGCTTTGGTCTTCTACCGAGTACGCCACAACAGCACGGCCTATGCAAAAGTAAAGTCGATTTTAAGGCGCGCGTCTTTGAACCCCGAGACGAGGTTAAAGGCTTAGTCGCCCGCGTCAATTTTTACATGCATGATCGCTACAATCTCACCATGAGCGAGCCCCAGCAGCGCTTGTTTATTGCGTGGAATAAACAGTTTCCGGTGAGTCGTTGGGAGCTAGAACGGGATCAGCGTATTACTCAAGTGATGGGCCATAGCAATGGTTTTGTCACGGGAAAGCGCACCTGGAGCTTCAAACATCGCAACAGTGGTATAGGTGTGCTCACAGCGACCGCGAAAACACCTCGCACACAGTTACCGAAGACAGTTAACAGCAATAAGACTCGAACACAAAAAAGTGATGCGGCAGTGTTACCGATACGCGGTAACCGTAACAGCAAGATTTACCATACAGAAAACTGCTCAAGCTATAACTCAATGAAACCAAGCAATATCGTTAACTTCTCTAGCGAAGCTGATGCGCTGAATGCCGGTTATCGCAAAGCGAAAAATTGTCGCTGACAGCGCGACGGAATCGTTGCAACACCATCGAATCATTCACTGCAATGATTCAGTCCTTTCCCACAGCATTGTAGTGTAGTGCCTGCAAGAGCAGCGCGCAGGTAGTGAGGCATGCCTAGAATGCTGAGTAAAAGAAAGGCTCTAGACGGCCTCTGTCTGCTTTTTTAATGGCCTTGTCCAGCGCTCAGATAGAACCACGCCAAACAAGGTCAAGCCACCACCTAATGCGTGATACAGCGCCAAGCGTTCCGACAGGACTAGCGCAGCAATAATAATAGTCAGCACTGGCATTAAGTTAAAAAATACTGCCGTACGACTGGGGCCTAACGAGCGGATGGCGCGCATCCACGCCAAAGGTGCAGCGATTGAAGCAAACACACAGGCAAATAAAACTAGAGGTAGGTTAGCGCTGTTTAAACCGGCTTTTTCTGAAAACCAAAACAGTGGAAACAACACCACTATCGCCACGAGAATTTGCAAGTACAACAATTGTAGCGCCGGTATTTCCATCTGCCAGTACTTCAGTAAAGTGCTGTACAGCGCATAGGCCAATGTAGCAATCAACATCATCGCATCGCCCATATTAATACCTTGCTGCATCAGAGTACTCAGATCACCATGACTGACCACTAATAACACGCCTAAAAATGAGCATAGCGCGCCAAATATCGCCCCCATGGTCAAACGCTGGCCCAAAGCAACAATCGCCATTCCTAACGACATCATCGGCATCAAGGATAAAATAATCCCCATATTGGTGGCCGAAGTTTTCGGTGCAGCAAAGTACGCGAGGCTCTGATAAATCGCCATGCCCAGCACGCCTAAGACAAAAATCCTGAGTAGATGCGGACGAATATTAGGCCAATTGCGCAACACTGAACGCAAGATAAAAGGGGTAAATAACACCCCAGCGAAAACCCAGCGATAAAAGCCTACTTCAGCGGGGAAAATCACCCCGACTGTCATTTTATTCACTACCGTATTGGCCGACCAAAATAATACCGCCAGCAATGGAAAAGCGTACTGCATATCAAGCATCCTTATGAGCCAAGGCACCATTATCACCCTGTCCGAATAAAGAGCTATACTGTTTTTCAGTCAATTTATCGCAGATGCCAGACAATCCATGCAGCACACTCTAAAAATCCATCAGAGCATGCCACAATTTAGCGACTTACCTGCGCCGCTGTTCTTTCGCTACGATGAGTTTGATGCGCAAAGTCATCACCGTGCGCATGCGCATGCGTGGGGCCAGTTGAATTACAGCTCGCACGGCGTGATGCAATTAGAGATTGAGGGTCAACGCTTTATCTCACCACCGAGCTATGCGGTATGGATTCCGCCACATGCCATCCATAGTGCTTATAATCGTCATAGCGTGGTCTATCGCTCAGTCTATTTGGATCTACCGCTGTGTGCTGACCTGCCTCAGCAGCCATGCAGCGTTATGATGAACGATATTTTAAAAGCCATTTTAAATAACTTTGCTGAACGTGACGTACAAATCCCACGCACGGCTGCGGATCAGCGTTTAGGTGCAGTATTGCTTGATCAACTGCATGCCGCAGCCGTTGAGCACAGCTACCTACCCTATGCCTGCAGCGCGCCAACCTCTTTTGTCGTGGACAGTCTACGGGCGCAGCCGGGCAATACTGACACCCTCGCCACTTGGGCGGATCGGGTCTTTGTCAGCGAGCGTACCTTAGCCCGCCAGTTTGTCCGAGAAACAGGTATCAGTTTCGGTGAATGGCGACAACGTTTACGCTTTCTAACAGCAATCGAACGCCTTGAAACAGCTCAATCGATTAAAGAAATTGCCTTTGATTTGGGCTATAGCAGTCCAAGTGCCTTTATCAGCATGTTCCAACGTCACGCACAATGCACACCTGAACACTACCGCCGTCAGCGCTGCAACTGAACGCAAGCTGCTCCAAATAAACAGCATGCTCGCATATAAAACGGCTGGAGCACCACGCTAACAGCCGTTTTATATTGCAGCAAACACAGTTTCGCACGTTACATCCCCAACATGTTCGGCAAGCCCATCGAGATGCTCGGCACATAGGTGATCAGCACCAAGAAGCCCAGCAGGATCATCAGCCATGGCATAGCAGCTTTGATCACCTCAGACAGCGGCATACCGGTCACTGCAGAGGTGACAAATAGGTTGAGCCCCACCGGCGGGGTGATCAAGCCGATCTCCATATTCACCACCATAATGATACC
>NZ_CAJHOA010000010.1 GCF_905120345.1 Denitrificimonas caeni
ATTTATGATTGAATTTGAAGACCGCTTAACGGATTATATTTAACCTTGGCAGTTACACAGAATCATTTACAGGGTCTGAAGCTGCAATGAATGTTCAACTTGCAGGAGCTGATTTCTTACTTATCTGTACGAATACTATGCATAAAGTAGCCCCGCAAATAGAAGAATCGATTAATATTCCCTTACTTCATATTGCTGACGCCACAGCCGAAGTTCTTGTGAAAAAAGGAATTAAAACTGTTGGGTTATTGGGTACCGCTTTTACAATGGAGCAAGATTTCTACAAGGGGCGACTAAAGGACAATTATGGTTTAACAGTTTTAGTCCCCGATGAAGAAGATAGAAAAATTGTTCATAATGTTATTTATAAAGAACTTTGCTTAGGGAATTTAATTTCATCCTCTAAAGCTGAATATTTAAGAATTATTGAGTCTTTAGCTAGTCAAGGCGCAGAAGCTGTAATTCTAGGATGTACTGAAATTGGAATGCTAGTCGCTCAAAGTGATACAAAAATCACACTTCTAGATACAACTTATATCCATGCTCAGAAAGCAGTCGAGTGGGCAATATAACAAGTTGCTGCATTCGGAAAAATTACTCGCTGCGCTCCCAGTTTTCCGATGAGCAAGGCGTTAGCTATAATGAGATAAACGTGACTACAGACCAAGTAAGAATCCAGAATTTTATTGACTCTCTGAAGCTCTCTCAAAGGATGTTTAATCTTGGGCTGCTGCTTTCTTTTTTGGCGGTTTTTGTTGCTTTTAATCCTAGGGAGGTTAATCAAGCAAAAATACCTTTGGTTGGTATAGATATTGATTCAAAAGAAAAATTTATTGCAATTTCGGCATTTTTCTTTGTTCTTGTAGGTGTTTATATGAGTTTTGCAGTCAAACGCTGCTGCTCATTAATAATAAAAATCCAAGATCAAGAGCTTGCAGAAGCAGCAAAAAGCTATCCGTCGATAGTGAATGCAAATGTCTTCTATACAACAGTTATGATTGCATCTCTCGCAGGGATTTGGGTGGTCGCCATAGCCGAAGCTTACGACATGAATGCACTTTATGCTGTGATTTTGGCGAATATAATTATTACACCATATATTCACTGTGCACAAAGTAGTAAAAAAATAACCCCAAAACATGGCTAACAAGGCGCTCAAGCAAGGACGCACTAACGTGCGTCACTTAGCTTAGCGTTATATTAGATTTGTACTGAGTATAAAAAGTATCGCCGGTGATTAGATTATAAATCTTGACAGCAATTGTGTAGCTAGCTACATTACAGCTATTAATATTTATCTAGTGGCGCTGCAGACTATGTTTGAGCTTAAAGATTTACCGAGTTATGAAACCTTGGTGAGACTGGGTGAAGAGTACAAAAATCCTGATGTGGATGGATTGCACCATTGGCTGGTCTGGGCTTCTGCTACAAGTGAGATGCTGTCAGCGTTTGAAGCTAACCTTGCGCAAACCTGTGGATTGTCACAAACACAATTTTTTGTATTAATTCTACTTAAGCGAAACCCTGAAGGATTGAGTATAGGGGCGCTGGCTGATGGCGTTTCTGTGACCTCACAAACAATGACGCGCGTGATTGATCGTATGGAAGTGAGCGAATTGTGTTATCGCGAACCTGATCCAGAAGATCGTCGAGCTTGGCTGGTGTTCTTGGCACCAAGTGGTGATGAGATTTTAAGCAAAGCTTTGCCTGCTCATTATGTTTGGGTTGCTCAGTTGATGAGTCATTTTGATGATGATGAAAGACAGATGCTTAAACGCTTAATGCTCAAAATAAATCAAGCGAATGCGTTTTATGTGTAAATAGAGCGCATTAATTTTTTACCTAAATATGTAGCTGGCTACATAACAGCAAGGTGTTTAATATGGCTGTATCTAATAGGGAGTCACCTACATTAGCTCTCCGAGCTTTAGTTGTGCTCTGTGCGTTGGCAGTGGTTTCTTTGCTCTACTTACCGTTACCAGTGCTGCATGTACTGGAGAGAACGCATGGAGTAGGAGCAACTGGCATGATCAGTGCTTTTGGCTTCACTTATGCTGCTGGGTTTTTATTATTTGGCCCGTTATCTGATCGGCTAGGTAGGCGAAAAGTAATGGTTTGTGGTTTGCTTGCACTTACGGTCGTTACGGCTTTACTTGCTATAGCTGAAACACAGTCCCAATTAGTAGCCGGGCGCGTGTTGCAAGGATTAGTCGCGTCATCCTTTCCACCGGTTGCTATTGCTTACTTGGCTGAACATGGAACCTTGCGCCAACGAGCGTGGAGCATTGCATGGATGAGCACAGCATTCTTATCCGCTGGACTCTTAGGGCAAATTTATGGAGGGCTAGTGACTCTGCGCTGGGGAATAGGCGCTGCATTTTTGCCTTTAAGTTGTATTTATGGAGTAACGGCTTGGCGACTTTGGCGTACGCCTATAGAGCATTCGGGGTCACTGGATCTAACGAGCTTTTTACGTAGTTACTTATCACTAGGCCGCTTATTACTCGACTCAAGGTTGCGTCGAGTATATATACCTGCGTTTTTTATATTGATGTGTTTCGTTGCCTTCTACATGGGGCTGGACATGCGGTTTGATGCTGAACTTGCCCGCCATCATATTTCTCCGCTGATGTTTCGAGCGTTGGCTGCTCCGGCTTTTCTTATGCCTTTAATTGTGGCAGCAATGATACCTCGTTTAGGTGCAGAGAGTGTTATGGGTGCTGGCTTGCTGTGTGCAACGGCTGGGCTTGTGTTGAGCGCATTCATAGATAGCAGTCATATGCTGGGTTTGTTAGCTGCGAGCTTTCTGTTTGTTGCAGGTATTGGCATTAGTGTGCCGGGACTGATTATTCAGGTGACCAGTGTTAGTGATGCTTCTATGCGTGGTATGGCCGTAGCGCTCTACACCTTTGTGCTCTGGATAGGAGCGAGTCTCGGACCTTGGTTAGCACAGCAAACCGCAGGTTTGTCTCTTGGAAGTATGCATCTTTTATTATCTGGATTGTTGGGTGCCTGTGCTCTTTATGCCATCACTGGCTTTGTCCGTAAGAGTGGGGCGATCAACAGTTCATCTAGTGTGTAACACGACTTATCTTTATGACAGGAGGTACCAGCGATGAGGAAATCATTTTCTTATGGGATTTTGCTGACGATATTGAACGTTTCAGCAACAACTTTATTGCCTGCTTACACGCAAGCAGCCATCCACGGTGAGGAATATTCAATGCAAAACGCAGTTGTTTCACAGTTCGTACCAGCGACTCATAAAATGAATTGGAGTCGTGAGGTTAATATTGATGGCGAAGCAGCCGTCTTGACGCGGTATGTGCGTAAGGACGATCGTAATAACGGTATAACAGGCGAGCATTTCAGCAGTGTCGTCGCGGCCAATGGCACGTTGAAGGGGTTTGCCAATATATCTCTTGATCTGGTAAATACTGCACTACCTAGTCCTGAGCGTAGTGAAGAAATCGCTTTAGCGTTCCTAAAAGAGCATGCACCAGAGCTACTTCCACGTATGAAAATAAGCTGGGTGAAGCCGCATGATGAACCTATACGTGTTGAGCGTAATGGCCGCTATGAGACGGAAACGCTCACGGGTATGAAGGTTAAAGCTCGTAACCTTGCTGATGGCTTGTGGTTTTGGGTGATTGTCGGTGCAGACGAGAATCCGATGGTTTTCGAGCGCGACATCACTTGGATCACTTTTCCAGGTCACCGTAAAACTGAAAAATGGCTGCACGACAGCTGGCTCAAGGAGCAGCTATAAAGGGAGGTAAAGTTTAAAAGCAATATAAAGCCCCGCTACTTTATGAGCTGACTGTCATTTATAGTTACGGGGCTTTTTTGTGAGAATTACAGTCCTTATCAATGTATTTCTTCAAGCTTTATTCGAACAACTGCCGCACACCAGCGATGTTGACATCGATACGCTTTCGCCTTGGAACATCAAACTCAGCTAAGCATTGGGACGCTCTAACTGCTGTTCTGAGTTGTGCTAGGTGTGGTTGGTGTTACGCTTACCTTAAACCTGATTGCGAGAGATGGTATCTACATTACGCATATTTGATAGATTGTCTGATGGCAACATATTAGAATGACCAGAACATCACCCTGAGATCAATGCCTTTCAAAAATCACCACAAAACTATTCGTGTGACATGTCAGATTCAAGCATTAAGCTTGGGAAAAATGTCCTTCAATAACCTTTAATATAAACTTCGCGGAAATATAAGAACCATATTGATGAATTTTATCGCCCTTCTCTGAGTTACATAGATCCACGACAACTTTCGCACACAGGCAGAGCGGTTTTATCATAGAAAGTTCTGCAGCCCTCTGTATGGCGAAAATCTCCATATCCAGCCCGTTGACTTTTCTGTGCAAGTTTTTGATCTTATTCATGTAATCCTGACTAGCAATAACTGCCGATCCACTAGTAAATATTCCAACCGCTGGATTAGACTGTTTTGATGGTCTATCTCCGCCTTTAAAGCCCCTTTCGAGCTCCTCTAAAAGGTCTTCTTGATCAAGTAATAATTCTATATAAGATACGAATTCAGCATTGGTTGGCACTTGATATGGATCATTTTGAAACTCATGATCGAACCATTTTCCGCTTTGGTACTCGTAAGCCATTTTTGAAACAAGAAGTTGCCCTAATTCCGTTCGATCTTCAAACCCACCGCAGATACCGCTCATCGCAACGACTTCTGGTTTGTATCTGTCGATACATATGGATGCTACGACAGCCGCATTGACGAGTCCCATCTGCGGGAGCAACACTACAGACCCTCTCGCCTTATTAATTTCAAAGTCAAGAAAATTTATGCCAGCACGATTAACTAGCCTTCCATCAATAAAAGCACTGTATGGCTTTCTTTCCTCTTTCAATGCGCAGAAGATGAGAAAGTCAAATTTAATGTTCTTTTTAAGCTGAGTGAGAAGATGATTCAGTGTAGACTTCCAACCGGAAGTATTTGTGTAATCGGCGAGAATGCAACCCTGTGCTTCGAACTGCTCACGAACCTCTGGAAAGTCTGCAGGATACGAGCTGATAGCGAGAAGAAGCGCATCATTTTTCCCTGCCTTCACTATTGATTCAAGAATCACCTTGCCATTAAAAATTGCACTGCCACTGTCTAAGTTTGGAACTTTTAGATCAATTATGAAAAGATCAATCTCTAAACTAAGAGCCGCTGCAAAATCAGTCATGTTTTTTGCATGAATGATGTCGCTATCGGCAACGCCTCGCTCTTTCAAATGAGCGGCAATCTCCTTATATTTTATGTCTTCGTCTTCAATCAGCAATATTTTCACGAACAGATCTCAGTATGGATGTTATTTTTTGCAAAGTGGATTTAGATTTATAGGTATACAGTATAGCTCCGACCACATCCTGCGAATATTTTTCACGTATAATATCAATGGAGTTTTTCAATTTAACTTTAGAGCCACCAATAAAGAAATCAGGATACTGCGTGACAATTAGAATTTTTGTGCACTTTTTATATGCCTTAAGAGTGCGCAGGACTTCAATTCCCCCTTGTGCTTGGTCATGCCCTTTTTTGTTGTCCGCAGCATTCTCACCGAATGTAGATAGCGCCATATCCAAAATAATAAGGTCGTAGTTTTGCGATTTAACCTTTAGTACGGCACTGCTTACGCTATCGGCCATATCGGGGAGTAGATCAAAAACCTCCTTAATACAACTATTTATTTCATCTCGCTTATGAATCTCATCTTCAACAAGCAATAATTTGCTCATCGCGCACTCCAACTGGATCTTCCAACATGATTTCAGAATGCAAGGAAAAACTTAACATCAAAGATTTAGCCTCAATATTAGCTGTATACGCCACGGTGTGCTGCCCCTCACTTTTCTGTGTGATGAATTTGACTTTTTTAATGCCCGTATAACCCTCGGTCACCATATCGGTGCCATGTTCAATAGCACTGATTGCTCTTTCAATTCGCTGTTTTGAGTTATCATAAAGAGCAGGGGCAACTGTTGAGGTTACTTCCACCAAGACGACGTCAAAAATCTCATTGCCTTCGGACTTGCGCGCTGTTACGTTTACGACAACTGGCTCGCCTTCCTCGCCATGAGTAAGAGCGTTCTGCAAAAGGACAGCTAGACAGTCGTACAGCCTATGCACACTAATTCCAGTATATTTATTCTCGAGTGCTTCACCTTCATATTCTACGGGTCTTGATCGATTTAAGTCATACAGAATGATCTCGCATAGCTCTTTCACTGACGCAGATATAAAACCTGTTTGAGGTACTCTAAACCAATCTGAAACTTTCATGAATACACTACTAACAGCTTCATGAAGACCGATTTTTATTTGTTCTTCAACGCTTCCGAAAGATCCGGAAAAGTGTTTATCTATACTACTAGTAGCTTCCTGTAATAGATCCGTTTTAATATATCTAGCTGCGTTCTCTAGTTGAGGAGAAATTTGCTTCCAGCAAAATGATATAACTAAGTCATTTAAAAGCTGACTACCCGCTATGCGAAGACTACTTGACAGTAAGCGGATATTTTCCTTAGTGGTGGAATCATCAAAGTCAATATTTGAATTAAATAAGGACCCCCCAGATTTAAACTGTAGATGCTCTTTACGTAACTTATCTACAATGGCTCGATATTGACTCATCCAAGCATCGACGGTTCGCTTCATACTGGGTACCATATTATACTCAGGCTTATTAAATACAGCATCCACTGTCTCAGTTGTAACGCCATCTAACGTATTATGGCGAATTCGACGTCCTAAGTAGGACTCAATACCAAACTCTGTATTTAAGCAAAACTGCTCGAAAGAGTCTTTAGCTATTTGCTCAATCAACTCCTCGCTTTGGGCGTTTAGTGCTATAAAATAAATATCTGTACTTTCGCCAAGCTCTGACTCTATCGTGCGAAGTGTCGCTTGAATACTTGGTTGGAGTGTTCTGAGTTGCTCTGTTGAAACAGATGGATTTCCGTCAAGCCACTTCTTCATAGCAACACTATCAACGTACATACGACTGCTATCAAAATATTTCTGCAAAGTAGAAAGCTTGGATCTCGTCTCGATGGCGTCTGCTTCAATTAGATATTCGATTCGACTAAGCTTGCGACCCAAAAGCCTTAATAGATCTCTTCGAATCTCCGCGGCTTGCGAAGCAGTTTCAATAATTTCATACATTTTTTCCAGCGTAACCTCATCCAGGGATTCCGCTATGTAACTTGCTATCTGAGGCGAGTCGCTAATTAAAGAATCTATAAAATCTACTATAGAACCATTATGATGCGATTTAACGTGCGAAACTAAATCTTCTCGAAATGCAAAGTCCACATCAGGGTCAATTGATGTTTTCCGAAATAATGCCAAAGCCAAAACAGCAATTAGTTTTTGACTCTCATCTGGAGCGACTCCATACAGAGACCTAACCTCTGCTTCGGTGAATAAGCTCTCAAGAGACATCGTGTTTTCAAAAATGTATTTTATGTCACTATCCGTTAGATCTAGAAAATTCGTACGATCTTTTATAAATTGTAAAAATAAAAAAGTACGATAAAATGAGTCGAGAGGAATTTGAGGATGGGTTCTGACAATTGACCCGTCAGGTTGTAATAGAGTATTTTTATCAGGTAGTGCCTCACCCGAATAATTGCATTTCTCAGTAATAATCTCAGCTAGCAATCTAGTTCCAATCACACTATCCAGTTCATGCCTAAATTTCGCTAGATGCTTTCGCTCAAGAAATGCAGATGACAACCTATATAGATCTAGAGAAGATTCACTTTCGCCATCTCCACTCTGATAGTGATCAGTCAAGATCAAGCCATCATCTACAGACTCGTTGTATCGAGTTAATTCTTCCAGCGCGGCTAATATTGGAGGAGTAAGTCTTTTTTTTACTTCATAAATAGGCTCTGGGAACTTTCCCTGAAGATTTAGAATAACGATCAAAGCGTGCAAAGTGTCTACGAGAGATGACTCACTTGCTCGTAATAAGAATGCAGCTAAGTCCTCGTCGTCAAGTGGTGTGGGAATGAAGTTACTCAGAACGTACGACTTTCTGAGTTCACCATCGACTTTACCAACCAAGCTACTTACTCTCCGCTGTGCAATTAAAAATAACGAAACCCTAGGGCTTAGATTTTCCATTGCACTAAAGTGAAACCCCGGCTTATCTCTATGAGCAAACTCTTCCTCGATACTGCTGATTTTCGCTAGTTGCGGTGCAGTTAGTTGCCGAGCCACACGAAGGTATGCGAGTTTATATGATAGAAAATTTGATGCACCATATGTGCGTGCGAACGCATGTATAGCCTCAAGTGCAACGTTCGTTTCTAGGCGTTCGATTTGGCCTAGGGACTGCATTAATTGCACAGCACTCAAGCATTCAGACTCACATGAATTCAAATATCCTGCAGTGTATCGGATCTCATCTTTCCAGCCTAGCGGGCAAAATCTAGTAAATTTGAACAAGTCGGTGCTAGCTTTCTTTTTATTGCCATCCAGAAGCCCATCAGCGCCTTTTAATAAAGCCCCGATTGTCATTATATCCTGAAGAGAGTTCCCCTCACGTATAGCCTCTATTTCAGAACTGGTTCGCAAATCTTTTGAAGCATAGCCGCGTACTAAATTGCGCTTGTCTAGCGCCGTTACTTGGGATATTAACCTGAAAATTATAGCGGGACGCACTGTATGTGAAACTTGAGGTCTATGAGACATGAATACTCTTGCTCCTGTTTTTCAATCATTGCTAATGTTTTAGCGTTCCCTTTACAGCGTCCATTTTTGAAATCATAGAGATGAAACTTTAATCTCATCTATCAAGTTACCATATCAGAATGATACGGTAATCCCCCCGGAAAATTCAAACCTCATTTGAGGCTTTTTTGGAAGCCTCGGCAAGGTCAATTTTATATTTTACTCAAGATGTAAATGGAGGTGGCATGAAGATTAAATTACTGATTGTTATAGCGCTTGCATTTGGCATTACAGCCTGCAGTGATAGTAATGAAAGTGCTGTTGGGCTTTATAAGTACAGTCATAATCTATCGGGCACTGAGAAAATTGCTGAGATTAAGAAAGATGGTGGTGCATACCTCTTTATTGAGGATGTTATTCGTAAAAGTAATGCTATTGCTCTTGCAGAAACAGCTGATGGATTATCCTATGACAATATACCGTTGAAGCTATCCGAGAGCGGGAATATCATTTATTTTGGCCCAGTAAATGGTACACGCGTTGACAGCCAATACCTTGCCGAACGGCTAATAACTATTGAGCATAATGAAAAAGCATGTGCTCAATTGCAGAGCGAAGTAAATGAAAACGATAAACTCATGAATAAAGAGCAGTGGAACGAATACGTAAAATCCATTAGAGACGAAAAACCAGATGACTGCCGTATTATTGGTGCTGGTATGCGCTGGTAAAAAACGATTGAGTTGCAAAAAAGGCTCCAAACTTTCAAAGTTGGGAGCCTTGGTAGTGCGGCGGATTGGAGCGTTAAGCTGCATCAGTATCATTTTTAGGCTGTGCCGGCTCATTGTGCTCAGCGGGTTCTGAATGCTCTGAAGTCGCTTGTTGCCATACAGTTTCGCAATCTATCTTGATAAAGGAGTGATAAGGCCTGACTAACCCCGACACTTTTTATGGTAAAAAGATGAACAACCATAAGGGGTTAAACATGAGCAAAGGCTACCGTTATTCAGATGAGTTTAAGCAAGAAGCTGTCAACCAAGTGACCGTCCATGGTTATGCTGTTGTAGACGTTGCTACGCGCTTAGGCATCAGTGATAAGACGCTGTACAACTGGATTAAGATCTTTTCCAAACCGGTTAAAAAACGACTGGAAGATATTGATTTACAGACTGAAATCGCTCGTTTAAAGCGCGAACTGAAGCGTGTTGAGCAAGAGCGCAACATCTTAAAGGAGGCCGCCGTGTTCTTTGCCAGCGAGTCAAAGAACGGTACGCGTTCATAAAATCTCGTCGCCACCGTTATCCTGTGCGCTTGCTTTGCAAAGTGATGCGTGTTCATCACAGCAGCTATTACGCTTGGGTTAAAACGCCAGAGAGTAAGCGTTACAAGGATGATCAGCGCTTATTGCCTTTGGTTAAACACTATTGGCTGGCAAGCGGTGGACACTATGGCTATCGCAACATCCATCTTGATCTTGCTGAGGCTGGTATCAAATGTGGGCGCGATCGAACACTGAGATTAATGCGATTGACGCAGATTTGTGCGCAACGCGGCTATAAAAGACCTAAAGGTTATTATAGTGGTAAGCCTGATATCACAGCGCCCAACACGCTCGACCGTGCTTTTAATGTGTCTGCACCAAACCAGTGGTGGGTCAGCGATATCACCTACATTCACACCCAGGAAGGCTTCTTGTTCTTAGCGGTAGTCATGGACTTGTTCGCACGCAGCATTGTTGGCTGGTCGATGTCTGAGCGAATGACTGACACTCTGGTTCAAGATGCTTTAATGGCTGCTTACTGGCGCCGTAAACCAGAAGGCACTGTGCGACTGCATTCGGATCAAGGCTCTCAATACAGCAGCCGTGATTTTAGGAAGTTGCTCAGCTCACTTAATATGGAAGCCAGCATGAGCCGCAGAGGCAATTGTTGGGATAATGCAGTTGCTGAAAGCTTCTTTGGCAACCTTAAAAAAGAAAAAATACGCCGCCATAAGTACAAAACACGGGAAGAAGCAAAGCGAGCTACATTTCATTACATCGTGATGTTTTACAATCCAAAACGCAGGCACATGCACAATGTTAACGGCAATGTAAAACTGACCCACTAGTGGCAATTCAAAATTGACCCACCTGAAGCAAAATAACCGCCAAATTCTAACTGGATATGGCGGTATGTTTCTGATGCTAACTCAGGAGTTATTAGTGGATATTCATGTACGTCACCAGCAGGGCGAGAGCATTCGTTCCATTGCTAAAGCGCTTAATATTTCACGCAATACTGTTCGTAAGTATTTTCGTGATGCCATCAAGGTGCCAACCTACAGTGAGCGAGCCCCAAAGCTCTCCAAGCTTGAACCGTTCAAGCCTTATATCCAAGAGCGAATGGATGCTGCAAAGCCTGACTGGATCCCCGCAGAGGTTTTGTTTAGGGAGATTTTGGAACTGGGTTACACAGGCCAAGTGGGCATCTTAAAAAACCATATACGACCTTTTAAGTTGAAGAAAAATGATCCTGTGGTTCGTTTTGAAACACTGCCAGGTCAGCAATTACAGGTTGATTTCACAACCATTAACCGAGGCCGCTTTAAGTTAAAAGCGCTTGTGGCCACCCTAGGTTTCAGTCGTGCTTCTTTCGTTCGCTTTAGTGAATACGAGAAGCAAGAAGACTGGCTGCGAGGTATTGAAGAGGCTTTGCAGTACTTTGGCGGCGTGCCCAAAGAACTGCTGTTTGATAACGCCAAGTGCATTATGACTGAGCGTGATGCCTACGGTGAAGGCCAGCACCGCTGGAATGCAAAGCTCTTGGAAATGGCTAAAGATTACGGTTTTAAACTCAGAGCATGCCGTCCTTATCGAGCGAGAACAAAAGGCAAAGTCGAGCGTTTTAATCGCTACTTAAAAGAGAGTTTTATCATTCCTTTGGCCGCTAAACTCAAGCAGGCTAATTTAAATCTAGATGTTGCCACAGCGAATGCCTATGTCGGCCCGTGGTTATACGAGGTCGCTAATCAGCGCATTCATGGGACAACAGGCGAGAAACCCGCTGTACTACTAGAGCAAGAACGATTTAGCCTGCAGCCCCTGCCAGAGCGTGGTTTATCTCCTAAATTAACTTACGTTGAGCGCGCTTTTGCTGTGCCGATAGAGAGTTTTCAGCACCCATTATCGATATATGACCAACTGCTGGAGGTGCGCTTATGAACCTTCAGCATCAGCGCATCCAAGAAGCCTGTGAACAGCTCAAGTTACCTCGTTTGGCAGCAGAATGGTCAGCTATCGCCGACCACTGTGCCGCTCAAGATGATAGCTTTGCCGATTTCCTTGAGCGCCTACTCAATACTGAGCTTGATGGACGCATGCAGCGCACCCAAGACATGCTATTAAAAACATCAGGCATGCCGGCTATCAAGCATTTTGAAGAGTATGATTTTAAGTTTGCCACTGGAGCACCGCGTAAGCAGTTACAAGAGCTGACAGGCTTAGCTTTTCTTGAGCGCAAAGAAAATATTGTGCTACTTGGACCAAGCGGTGTTGGCAAAAGTCATCTCGCTTTGGCGCTTGCCTATCAGTCGATTATGCGCGGTATTAAGGTACGTTTTATCACTGCGGCAGACCTTATGCTGCAACTGGCAACAGCTAAAAAACAAGAGCGTCTAGACGCGTATCTAAAGCGTAGCGTGCTATCACCTAAGTTGCTGGTGATTGATGAAATTGGTTACTTACCTTTCGGCAGAGAAGAAGCCAATCTGTTCTTTAACGTCATCGCCAAGCGTTATGAGCAAGGCAGTATTATTGTGACCAGTAACTTACCGTTCTCACAGTGGTCCACGGCTTTTGCTGATGACCAAACATTAACTGCAGCACTGCTTGATAGGCTTCTACATCATGCGCATATCGTTCAAATTAGCGGTAACAGCTATCGTCTAAAAGGTAAGAAAATGGCTGGTGTAGCCCCAGTTAATATAGAAGCAGCAAATTGATGAAAAACGCTTAGGGTGGGTCAAATTTAGATTGCCGATTTAAGCGGTAAGTGGGTCAGTTTTCAGTTGCCGTTGACACAATCAGCGGGTGTCACCAATGAACTATGAAAAGCAGTATTTTATGAATCAAAAAAGTGTCTGAGAAAATCAGGCCTTATCAGAGTTCCTGATGTCAGCAATAGCTGTTAATCGCTTCTGTGTAAGTTTGTTGTAGACTTTTTCTTTAGCTAACTGGGAGTTCATGTAGTTTAATTTTGGCTTGTCGGGAAGCTCGATAGACTGGCCTATACATAGCTTACGTAGGTTATCTTCAAGGGCAGCACCTGCCACTACTGCCGCTGGTCCAATATAGCCAGCGTCGAGCAGCTCAGAAGCTGAGACTGTAGGTCTGAAAACATTTCTGCTGCTACAAGATTTTTTACATCTTGAATGTATCCATGTTCAAAATCTTCTTGAGCTGCCTTCAGTATGCCGATGCCACGAACGAAAGGGGAATAAGTTACGCCCTTCTCGAAGCAAGCCTCAAATAAAGAATAATGCTCACTATCTCTTCCGAAAGCTTTTCCCAAGATACTCTTTGCACTTGCATGCCACTGATTCGCGGCTTCTGAGTTTACTGTTGCGTCGAACCCTATAAAATTTGACGGAGGAGATTTCTTAGTATTTTTAATTTCTAGGCCGCGATCAATCAGTTGCTGTAGCCTCTGGAGTATCTTTTCATCTGCGTTCATATGCACTCGTCTATTTCGAACGCTTAGATAACCGTCCTTGCCTCGCCAAAAAAAGCCCACTCGGAGCCTTAGGACGTATTGTAAAAACTACCCGCAAGGGGCGGTTCATCGACTTGTTGTACAGAGCCGCTGACACAATTGCTCAGCGTTTCTTTATTAATGGAAATTCCTTTTAGTCTACGTGACCACCAGCGACGACTTAACTGCGCTGGCCCGCCACAGGTTTTGCAATAAACTAACATCGATAGCCGGTCAACACTACTTGCATGCGGCATATACTCGACCGTTCCGCATTGTTGCCGGCATGGCTCATACCGTAATGTACTTGCCGAAGCATACAGCCCGTAATAGCAAATGGTATGTAAGCCTTTGGGCGGCACATGCTGAAGTAACCGAGTTATAAAATCCATCGGCTTGAGTCGTTGCTGTTTATCACGATGATCCAGATAGCTCATAGTCACCACGTCAGCAGTAATCTGCTTTAACTGTCGCGGATCAACAGGCCCACCTTTGCAATAACGCGCTAGATAAAGCACCACACCTTTACCGTGCGCATAGCGTTCTTCAATACGCACACACCAATGCTTTTTGTACAGACTCCGATACATAGACCAAAACTGAGAGATAGTTATTGCTGGCGGCAAGCTCAACTCTCCCACATTATGCAGCTTTAATAAAAGACTGTACCTTGCCACGATAAACTGAACGCATCACGGCACTGGGCACGAGGTAATTGCCAAGCGCCTTCCAAGCATTAACTGAATCAAGACCACCGGCAGCCACCAAGCAATGGGTATGTGGGTGAGGTGTGAGCTGTCGTCCCCACGTATGCAGCGCTATTAAAATCCCGGGCGTGACACCGCCATGATGCTGCTGTGCAAGCAGTTGCAATAGTGTTTCTTGGCTGGCTTTAAATAGAATCCCAGCAAATAAGGCTTCGTTATAACGCCACAGCGGTAAATACTCATGCGGTAAGGTAAAAATAACATGGAAGTACGGCACGTCAAGCAAGCGCGTTTTTTGCTTTTCAATCCAGTCAAGGCGTTGTTTATGGGCGCAAACATAATAGCTGCGGTGGCGACACGAGTGCAGTTGTTCTATCTCGGCATGGTTAAACTTGCAGCGGTAATAACTGGCACCCAATGCACGTGTACGGCAATGGGTTAATGCGATATGTGTAGAGTTGCTGTTAAACAAAGATGTGTAGTGGTGGAGAGAATAGTTTTTAAACAGATAATTATTATCGATGCGATCCACTTGGATTTGGTTCCAAGCGGATCATTTATTACTTTATAAAAAACGGTTTTGTTTGTATCACCTATATGCTCACGCAGACGGTATCCAATAAACATTTTTACCTAACCGTCCAAATCCTGCTGGTGGTCTATGCCTATATGCTATGCGCTGGTTATCAGCCATAGCGCTCTGACCATCAGCATCTCGTACATAGCGTGCCAGTGTCATCGCTGGCGTGGTGCCGTAGCGTGCGCCAGGTGATGCGCAAGTCCAGATATGACGCAGTGTCAGAGCTACTTCAGGGGCAATCTGATCTAAGTAAGCTAAACCTTGTGCACAAGCTTCAAGCGTTAGGTCGGCATGATCACACAGCCGTGCTGCTGCAGTTTGGTTGCCGTGAATGTCGTAGGTGTAGGTTTTACCGATATCGTGAAGCAGACCAGCCACGAAACCAATTTCTTGCAATACCCTTGGCATCTCCGGCTCATTAGTTTGGATCATGCTGAGCACATTCTGCGCGACCTCAAGCGAGTGCTCAAGCAGGCCACCAGCTTCATTGTGGTGATAGCTTTTGCTCGCAGGTGCCTTGAGAAAAACTTCAAGACTACGCTGCCGCTCCAGTACAAGCTTGATAAAGACTTGCAGGGCTGTGAACTTAAGTGAACGAACGGCTGCTACCAAGCGATCAAGAGATTCTGGCTTTGGGCAAGCCAGTCTTGGCAAAGTCTGTAAGGCCGGAAGCTTTGCAACGTCGCGCTGCAGTGGACGATGCATGTTATTGAGTAGAATGACATCGCCATCCATGCTTGCATATTGTTGTCCTTTGACCGTCACCAACTCCATGTGTCCAAGTTTTTCAGGGATTACTAAAGAGTCAATCACGGCCAGAGCGACATAATCATTTGCACAACTGCTGAGTCGTATGCGCAGATAAGGAATACCTTCATCGTCAAAGCAAGCCACTCGGCCAGTTAGACGGAAGGTGCCGCTAAAGCTTGCATGCTCTATTGGATGCAGGTTATTCAGTTTCATAAACTAACTCCTCGTTTTCAACGACTTCCTCAATGACGCGGCTCTGGATCAAGCGCTCAAACGCACTGCCATCCATACGAGTCAGGTTAGGGATGTAACGTGAGTACACCTTGAATAGCATTTCAGTTGATGAATGCCCTAAGGTGCGAGCAACCCACTCAGGGTTTTCGCCAGAGGCAAGTAGTAACGTGGCCGCAGTGTGCCGTGTCTGATAAGGCCGACGTTTTTTGAGATTTAATGCACGCAGCAATGGATACCAAACCCGCTTAGTCACATTGTTGTGATCGAGCGGCTTGGCTTCGCTGTTGCAAAACACAAACTTACTCAACTTCCCCGTTGCTACATGCTGAGCTTTGAGTGCTTCATAGACAGGGCCAAACATGGGTATTTCGCGCTGAGAGCCGTCTGTTTTAGTGTATTCAGTCTCGCCATTGATTAACGTTTCACGCACTAAAATCTCACGCCTTTCGAAATCAACAAATTCCCATTTGAGTCCGTCGATTTCGCCAGTACGCATGCCTGTATAAAAGCGTAGCAAGTAATAGTTGCGGTAATCCTCGCGGACGGTTTGCAGAATGGTTTCCACCTCTGTCAGTGAGAAAGGCTCGATATGCACCTTTTGCAGTTTTAGTGGTTTGATATTGCGGAACGGGTTTTCAAACTCATACCTGTCAGCTGCTTCAGTCAAAATCATTCGTAAGATGGTCATGTGATTGTTGATCGACTTAGGTGACATTAAGCCGCTAGCGCCACGACCTTTACGACGCGCCATCTGGTTGCGTGCTTCAAGAATGTCGGCCTTAGTAACGTCACCGGTGCGCTTGTTCTTAAAACTTGGCTTCAATGAGCTTTCGAGAATGGACTCCACATTGCGAGTGTGGGAGCTGCGCCATTGAATTTTTACTTCAAGAAACCACTGGTCGGCAAAGTCTGAGAAGAGAGGGGTGTTTTTTTGCTTACAGTCCAAGTTAATGTCGTTACTTGCCTCAAATCCTGACATCTGCTTTTGTTGGATTTTTTTAAGGTTAAGGCTTCCTGGGAAAAACTCTGCGTAGTCCAATTCGTCCAAAAGAATTTTTGCCTGAACTTTTGATAGTAAAGCTTCTACTTGCTTCCGGTTTGCAGACGTATCAGTAAGTATTGTTTGCTCGCGGCAGCGATGACCTGCATACATGAAGTCAAGGTAGAGCTTGCCGGTTTCTTTTCGAACCCTGACTTTAGACATGGCAGAAGCCTCCATTAGCCATTGGAATAGCCAAACGCTCATGCTTTTTAGCACCGCTAAGCATTTCCTTTTCAACAGCTTCCCATAGGAAAAGTATTTTCCTGCGGCCAAATGGTTTGATGTAATGCAGACCCTCAAGCAGAACAGTATCCTTCAGCGACTGCCTAATGGTTCGGCAGTCATACTTGATACGCTCGGCCAGTTCCTCAGTAGTCAGATATGTGTATGAAGTGCTCATCGCATTCTTCCTCTTGCTAGTTTATCCTAGATGATTAAAAGACGTTTCTAATAACGAAATGTCATCTTGAGTCACATATTACGCGACAGAATTGCATTTACAAGCGCTTTTTGTCATTTAGAATGATATTTTTACACTTGAGGTGATTTTATGGTTCGTTGCCACCTTGCTCGCATGATGGGCGAGCACAAGATGAACATTGCTGATGTAGCTAGGGAGACAGGTTTAAACCGAAATACGGTGACTCTTCTTTATAAAGAAACTGCACAGCGAATTGAGCTTGATGCGCTCGACAAGCTATGCAAACTGTTTCAGTGCGAGGTCAGCGATTTGCTGGAGTACTTACCAGATAAGACAGAATAGGCAGAAAGCAGCCAAGGATGGCTCAGCAATATACTGGCAAAAGGAGGTTGCTTAGGTGGTGTGACAAAAAAGACTTAAGGTCATTTTTGTGGAGTTGGGAAAAATCGGTGTGAGCGATTTGTCACACATGCGTCACAGAAGTGTCACAGAGCCTTTTTAGGCGATTTTTAAGATGTGAATTACAGGCATAAAAAAAGCCCTAACTTATTGAAAGTTAAGGCTTTAGTATCTGGTTGCGGGAGCAGGATTTGAACCTACGACCTTCGGGTTATGAGCCCGACGAGCTACCAGACTGCTCCATCCCGCGCCGATAAGTATACGCACTTTTCGAGATGTGTCAAAACTTATTTTAAAATCAATCGTTTAGACGCGAGTTACGTAGCTTAATACGTTTTTTCCAGCTGTGGTTGACCCACCAACGCCAATATAAAACTGTACTGCTATAACCTATCACGGCAAGCGCCAACCCCATCGTAAAAGAGCCTAAATATAACGGCTGCCAGTGCGTGGTGGTGACCTCTAAAATCCAGCTAAGGCTGATTTTTTCAGGTAAATGCAAGGTGGGTGTATTGAGTAGCCATGCGCCCAGTTTATAGTTGGCGTAAAACACTGGTGGCATGGTAATCGGGTTGGTTAACCAGACTAAACCGACAGAAATGGGTAGGTTGGCGCGAACAGGAATCGCCAAAAAAGCCGCAGCAAACATTTGCATCGGCATTGGGATCATCGCCCAAAATAAACCTACAGCAACTGCACGCGCCACAGAGTGACGGTTCAGATGCCATAAATTGGGATCATGAATAAGGCTGCCCAAAAAACGTAATGACGGATTATGTTTTAGTTTTTCTGGATCAGGCATGTATCGTTTAAACAGTTGACGAGGCATGAATTTTCTCTGACATGCTAAAGCTCATCTATTATGCATCTTATTCGCGCACGGTGCTGTCGCAGGGAGTGACAAAAGCACGAGAAAACGTGGTATTGACGTGAATATTTGTTTGCAAATGCTACAGGGAGGTAGTGTTGTGCGTTTATCAGTGCTCGCTTTTATTTTTGGTCTGCTGGGGTTGCGCGGGTTACCTTGGCTGCCAAACTCGTCTTGGTTGTTGCTTTTTGTGCTTATGGCTCTGCTACTGTTGTTGAGTCGTTTGTATCTACTTGGCTTTGCTCTATTGGGTTTATCCTGGGCTTGCCTAAGTGCGCAGTGGGCGCTTGCTGATCAGCTCGCAACTGACTTGGACGGGCGCACGCTATGGATTGAAGGCATTGTCGTCGGCTTACCAGAATGGCCGATCGTGCCGGGGCAGGCAGCGACGGTACGCTTCGAGCTGCAAGATGCTGTCTCGCGACGTGCCGAGTTACCCAAACGTATGCGTTTAGCATGGCGTACGCCACCCGTGCAGATCAAAGCCGGTGAACGCTGGCGTTTAGCTGTACGCTTAAAACGTCCTGATGGCTCGCTGAATCCGCACGGTTTTGATTATCAAGCATGGCTGTTTGCTAAGCGTATTGGTGCCACAGGCTCAGTAAAAACGGGGCAGCGTTTAGTTACAGGGCAGGGGCTGCATCATTGGCGAGAACACATTAGAGAGCGTTTACAACGTTATGCGCCAAAACAGGCTCAAGGTGTTATGGCCGCGCTGGTGCTTGGTGATAGCTCGGGTCTAAGTGCACAGCAGTGGCAAACACTCCAGACCACCGGCACAGTGCACTTAATGGTAATTTCTGGCCAGCATATTAGTTTGATTGCGCTGATCGCCTATGGGGCTGTGGTGTGGCTGGTGCGGTTAGGTTGGTGGCCATCGCGGATCCCATGGCTGCCGGTCGCTTGTGTGCTGTCGATGTCTGCAGCACTGGCCTATGGTGCTTTTGCAGGTTTTGCTGTGCCGGTCCAGCGTGCTTGTATTATGGTGATGGTTGCTTTGTTATGGCGTTGGCGTTTTCAACGTTTAAGTGCGTGGACGGCTTATTTAGCTGCCTTATGTCTAGTGTTAGTGTATGAGCCTTTAGTTGTTTTGCAGGCTGGTTTTTGGTTGTCGTTTACTGCGGTAGGGGCGTTGGTCTTAGCTTTTTCAGCACGCTTAGGACCGTGGCGCTGGTGGCATATCATGGGGCGAACGCAATGGATTGCAGCGATTGGCTTGGCGCCTTTTTTATTAGCTTTAAGTTTACCCGTCAGTATGATGGGGCCTGTGGCTAATATTTTTGCTGTGCCGTGGTTGAGCTTAATAGCCTTGCCGCTCACTCTGCTGGGTACTTTGTTGTTGCCATGGCCCGCTCTTGCTGCTTGGGTTTTAAGTGTGGCTGGCTGGTGCTTGCAGTCTATGTTCATTACTCTCGACTGGTTTGCTCAAGGCTGGCCGGCTTGGCAGGGTGGTGGTGTTTCAACAGTCGCTTTACTGCTCGCCTTGCTCGGCGTCTTATGTTTTATATTACCGCGCCCACTGTTGCCCTTATCCGCAGGCTTAGCGCTCTGTTTGCCGTTAATCAATCCTAGTCACCAACAGTTGGTTGATGGCGAGGCGCAAGTATGGGTGTTAGATGTGGGTCAAGGACAGGCGGTTTGGGTGAAAACGGCACACCACAGCCTCTTATATGATGCTGGACCTTTAACCTCAGGTTTTGATTCTGGTGAGCGTATTGTGTTGCCGGTGTTACGCGGTTTTTATCAAACCCATTTAGATCAACTGCTGATTTCACATGCTGATACTGATCATGCTGGCGGCGCGCAGGCCATTCTTGATGCTGTGACTGTTGCGCAAGTCGTGAGCGGTCAGCCAACAGAGCATCCTGCACACCTATCTGCGCAAACCTGTACCGAGCAGCAGTGGCATTGGGATGGTGTCTGGTTTTGGCGCTGGCAGTGGCGTAACGCTAAAGATAGCAATCAGCAATCCTGTGTATTACTGATTGCTGCGCAAGGTGAGCGCTTACTGTTAACCGGTGATTTAGATGCAGCTGGCGAAGCCGCTTTATTAGCCGACTGGCCTTGGATAAAAGCCGATTGGCTGATAGTCGGACACCATGGTAGTCGCACCTCAAGCTCGCGACGCTTTGTGCAAGCTATTAGTCCTCGATATGCTGTGATTTCTCGGGGTAAACATAATAGTTATGGTCATCCACACCCGCAAGTATTAGCCAACTTAGAGCGTGAGCAGGTGCGTATTTATGACACGGCGGTTGATAAAGCTGTGCTGGTTTATTTAGGTCACTATAAAGAGCCTTGGACAATGGCCATGCAATTACGCTTTTGGCGCTAAAATGCGCAGGCTTACGTACGGTGTAGCGGTTAGCCTGTGCTAAAGTTAGCAAAACTTATTTTTGGAGTCGCTATTGTGTGGGAACTGATCAAGTCAGGCGGTTGGATTATGCTGCCTATTGTGTTGTGTTCAATTATTGCAGTTGCCATCATCGCTGAGCGTTTATGGACATTACGCGCCTCGCGAATCAGTCCTCCGCTGTTGCTGGGCCAAGTCTGGCGCTGGGTGCAGGCTAAGCAAATGGATAAAGATAAGTTTAATCAGTTACGTGAAGGCTCTCCTCTGGGCCAGATCCTCGCTGCTGGCTTAGCAAATTCACGCTACGGTCGCGAGATGATGAAAGAAAGTATTCAAGAAGCAGGCTCCAAGGTGGTCAATGAACTGGAGCGCTATTTGACGCCATTGGGTACGATTGCCGCGATTACACCGTTGCTGGGCTTGCTCGGTACGGTATTGGGGATGATTGAGATTTTTGGTGCTTTTATGAACTCAGGTATGGCCAATGCTCCACAGTTGGCTGGCGGCATTGCTAAAGCCTTGGTGACCACTGCGGCTGGTTTGATTGTGGCTATTCCAGCGGTGTTCTTCCACCGGTTTTTACAGCGCCGAGTGGATGAATTGGTGGTCAATATGGAGCAAGAAGCGATTAAATTGGTTGAGGTTGTACAGGGCAATCGTGAGGTTGAGTTGAGTGAGGATCAGGTGTGAAATTCCCTCGTAAACCCCGTGAGCCGGTTGATATCAACTTAGCTCCACTGATTGATGTGGTGTTTATCCTCTTGCTGTTTTTTGTCGTGACGACAACCTTTAACCGTGAAACTCAGCTTAAAGTTGATTTACCAGAAGCCGTTAGTGGCACGCCACCAGAAGTTGTCACCATTCCGCTTGAGATTTTAGTGGCGGTGGATGGCTCCTTTGCTTTAAATGGCAAAAGTTTAAGTAAAAATGATTTGAGTACACTAATGGAAGCACTGCGTATTGAGTCCGGCGGTGATCAAAGCTTACCGATCATGCTAAGTGCTGATGCTAAAGCACCTTATCAGGCGGTCGTTACCGCAATGGATGCGGCGTCTAAGCTGGGCTTTGCCCATTTGCGCATTACTACGGTTGAGGCTCAGGCTGAATAGTGAAACTTGGCGACCGTATCGTGCAGGCTTGGTATCACGGGCATCCAGCGTTGTCTTTATTATGGCCGCTGGAACAACTGTACCGTTGGATTGTAAAACGTAAACGAGCGCGATTTGTTAACGGTGACAGTGCAGCCTACCGTGCGTCAGTGCCGGTGATTGTGGTGGGTAATATCACCGTTGGTGGTACCGGTAAAACGCCTTTAATTTTATGGTTGATTGAGCAGTGCCGCGTACGAGGTTTACGGGTGGGTGTGGTCAGTCGTGGTTATGGTGCATGTCCCGCTCATTTTCCGTGGACGGTTAAGGCGACTGATTCAGCCGAGCAAGCGGGCGATGAGCCGTTGTTGATTGTGCAGCGCAGTGGCGTACCGTTAGTGATTGCCCCCGAGCGTGCGCAAGCGGTGCAGCAACTATTGGCTGAGCACAGCGTTGATATTATTTTGTCCGATGATGGTTTGCAGCATTATGGTTTAGCGCGTGATTTAGAGCTGGTGCTGATTGATGCGGCGCGCGGTCTTGGCAATCAACGTTGTTTGCCCGCCGGGCCGTTGCGTGAGCCCGTTGAGCGTTTGCACAGTGTCGATGCTGTGCTCTTCAATGGCGCGCTGCAAGACAGTACCAGTGGTTTTGCTATGCAACTGCAACCGACCGAACTGGTGCATGTGCGCAGTGGCCGCCGTGAGCCATTAAGTTACTTCCCTGCTCAGCAAAAAATGCATGCCGTGGCCGGAATTGGCAACCCGCAGCGTTTCTTCAAGACGCTTGAAGGGTTAAACTGGCAAACCATTGCCCATGCCTTTGCGGATCACGCGCAGTTTACCGCGCAAGATTTGCAATTTGCTGATGATTTACCGGTTGTCATGACCGAAAAAGATGCGGTGAAGTGCCGTGAGTTTGCCGCAGATAATTGTTGGTATTTAGCGGTAGCAGCACAGCCTTCACCTGCTTTTGCGCGCTGGTTTACTGAGCAGCTAAAGCGTTTATTGACTGATTCGTGATGAGGATATGCTGATGGACCCGAAACTTTTAGATATTTTAGCCTGCCCGTTATGCAAAAGTGCGCTGCAACTCAATGCCGATAAAACTGAGTTGTGGTGCAAGGCTGATGGTTTAGCTTTTCCAATTCGTGATGATATTCCAGTGATGCTGGAAACCGAAGCACGTACTTTAAGTAATGATGAGCGTTTGGATTAAATCATGAGCCAAGCTTTTAGTGTGGTGATTCCTGCTCGTTTTGCCTCTAGCCGCTTTCCTGGTAAGCCGTTGCAAGATATTGCCGGTATGCCAATGATTCAGCGGGTATGGCTGCAAGCGCAGAAAAGTGCGGCGCAGCAGGTGGTAATTGCCACTGATGATCAACGTATTTTTGCTGCTTGTCAGAGCTTTGGTGCACAGGTGTTGATGACTCGTGATGATCATGAATCAGGCACTGATCGTTTAGCTGAAGTGGTTGAGCAGTTGGGCTTGTCCAGTGATGCGATTGTGGTCAATGTGCAGGGTGATGAACCCTTGATTCCGCCAGCAGTGATTGATCAAGTGGCAGCAAATTTAGCGCGCTACACGCAAGCGTCGATGGCCACCTTAGCCGAACCGATCACCGATATTGCCAGTGTGCTTAATCCGAACGTGGTGAAAGTCAGCACCGATGTGCAAGGCTATGCTTTGACTTTTAGCCGTGCGCCTGTGCCGTGGCCACGTGATGCGTTTGCCAAGAGCCAAGACGTGATGCCTGCAGGTGTTGAGTTTCGTCGGCATATTGGTATTTATGCCTATCGTGCTGGTTTTTTAGCAGATTTTGTCGCCTGGGGCTCTTGTGCATTAGAATTGACCGAGTCCCTTGAGCAGTTGCGTGCCTTATGGAATGGTGCGCGTATTCATGTGGCTGATGCGCTTGAGGCACCGCCCGCAGGCGTTGACACGTTGGAAGATCTACAGCGTGTTCGACGTTATTTTGAGGAAAAGTAATGAAGGTTCTTTTTGTCTGTTTAGGTAATATTTGTCGCTCACCCACTGCCGAAGGGGTGTTTCGTCAGTATTTGGCTGACTCACCGCTGGCCAATAAGGTCAGTGTTGATTCCGCCGGCACGGCAGATTGGCATACCGGCAAAGCCCCAGATCCACGCACTTGTAGCGCAGCGCTCAAGCGTGGTTATGATTTGTCAAAGTTACAAGCTCGGCAAGTGACAGAGGCGGACTTCCATGCCTTTGATCTCATTTTGGCAATGGATAACAGTAACCTGGCCAACTTAGAAGCGCTGCGTCCGGCTAATAGTCGTGCCGAGCTGGACTTGCTATTGCAGCGTTATCAGCTGGCGCGCAATGAAGTGCCTGATCCGTACTATGGTGGTGAACAAGGTTTTGAAGAGGTTCTCGATTTGCTGGAAGGTGCCAGCCAGGCGCTGTTAGCTGAGCTGCAGGAGCGTGTGTGAGCTTGCTTATCGAAAGGGATGTCTCGCTTAAGCTTTACAACACCTTAGCTGTCGATGTGAGTGCGCGCTTTTTTGTTGCGGTGCACTCGCTAGAGCAACTGCAAGACGCGTTAGCCTGGGCCAAACAGCAGGGCGTCGCGGTGTTTTTACTGGGTGGTGGTAGTAACTTGGTGTTGACCGCAGATCTACATGCGCTCGTGATCTATATCCAGTTACGCGGTATCCAGCTGCTCAGTGAAGATGCACATTCTGCGCAGATCGAAGTGCAGGCCGGTGAAAACTGGCATGCCTTTGTGCAGTGGAGTTTGGCGCAAGGCTTTAGTGGTTTAGAAAACCTCAGTTTAATTCCAGGCAGTGTCGGTGCTGCGCCCGTGCAAAATATTGGTGCTTATGGTGTTGAGCTAAAAGATCACCTGGAGAGTGTCTTAGTCTTGGATCGTGAGACTGGGCAAACCCAGCGTCTAAGCGCTGAGCAGTGCCAATTTGCCTATCGCGACAGTGTGTTTAAGCGCGAGTCAGGTCGGCGGGTGATTTTAAGTGTGATTTTTAAGTTGCCTAAACAGGCGACCTTGCATTTGGATTATGGTCACCTGCGCAGTTATTTGGCCGAGCAGCAGGTGTTGCAGCCGACAGCGCAAGATGTCAGTCGTGCCGTTTGTGCCATTCGCGCCGAGAAACTGCCCGATCCACAACAGTTGGCGAACGCCGGTAGCTTCTTTAAAAACCCAGTCATCAGTGCTGAGCATGCGCAGCAACTTAAACAAAACTATCCGGCTCTTGTCAGTTTTGCGCAAGACGATGGCTCAGTAAAATTAGCCGCTGGCTGGCTGATTGAGCAAGCAGGCTGGAAAGGTGTGCGTCAGGGCGATGCTGGTGTGCACGCTAAACAAGCCTTGGTCTTGGTTAACTATGGTGGCGCAACCGGTATACAAATCCTTCAGCTGGCTGCGCAGATTCAGGCTGATATTTTTCAGCGCTTTGCCGTTGAATTGGAAATCGAACCCAATGTGATGGGTCAGGTTAATACGCCAGCTTAGCGGTCAAAATACCTACCATTTATTTAACATTTTGATTATGTGACTCAACAGTCATTTATACTAACGTCGTATTGTTGTTGCGTTCCTTGAGTGACAGCGTCGGGTGGGCCAGCGGAGTTTCTGGTTTATCAAATGCTGGAGGTATTCATTGGATCACCATGCAGTGACAGCGAGTCAGCCCGACCGACTTACTTTGTTTCGAAAGTATGCCTCCAGTGTGCGCCGCGATCGGCGACTCAGCGGCACGAATGTCCGCACTTTAACGCTTAAAAGCCAACTTGAAAGCCAAGACAGTGTCACCCTTGATGTTCGAATTGAGCAGGGCGTCGTTACCGAGCTTGGCTATCGCGTGCGTGCGTGCTCTCTGGCTCAGGCAATCACCGGTATTATTGCTGCACGTGTTCCTGGGCTCACAGCGCCCACCTTACTTGCCGCTCGGCAAGACCTAGAGCGTATCTTGCAGGATGCGCCTCCTGCCGATTCGGCATTGATTTGGCCAGAACTGTTGGTGTTGCAAAGTGCAGCAGGAATGCCTGATCGGCATGAGGTTGCTTTGCTACCTTTCCAGGTTTTACAGCAATTACTGACTTTAGAGGAGAACCCAGCACAACAGCACGAGCAAGAATAAGATTTCATCCAAATTCGATGGAATGAAACAGTAATTAAGGAGTAAGACAATGATCAAAACTATTATTGTAGTTGGCGGTGGTATTGGCGGTACCATGACGGCCAATAATCTCGTCAGCAAGCTTTACGCAGAAATCAGTCGTGGTGAAGTACGCGTTCTGCTGATCTCCAATAGCCCTTGGCACTACTACAAACCGGCGTTTATGTATGTAGCTTTTGGCGCGTTCTACAAAGAAG
The DNA here is from genome assembly GCF_905120345.1 of Denitrificimonas caeni. Lineage (GTDB taxonomy): Bacteria > Pseudomonadota > Gammaproteobacteria > Pseudomonadales > Pseudomonadaceae > Denitrificimonas > Denitrificimonas caeni_A. The sequence continues at coordinate 26,235 of NZ_CAJHOA010000010.1, forward strand.
AACTCAGGCGTCACCAAGCGTCGTTACTGCGCCCAGAAATCGACTTCGTGCTTGACCAAGTCGATAACTTTGAGTTCAAGCAGAGTCGCTTAAGAATGCGCTCCGGTGCGACTTATGACTACGACTATCTTGTGGTGTCTACCGGTTGCATTCCTTCCCCCGAACGTATTGAAGGCCTGCAGGAAGCAGGAGATCACTTCTATCAGCACGACCCCGCACGCAAACTCTATGAGAAAATTTCCACGATTGAAAAGGGTCGGATTTTCATCGGTGTAACCTTCCCGAAAACCCCGAATGTGCCACATCAGTGTGGTATTGCACCGATGGAAACCACCTTGATGTTGGATGAGTTTCTGCGCAAGCGAGGCGTACGTGATCAAATTGAGATCGTCTACACCTATCCAACGATTTCGCAGTTGGTGCGTAACTGTCTATTCTTGCAAAAACAAACCGGTGAAGTCTTGCCCAGTGTGTTTGACTCGAAAGGCATTATCCATAAGCGTAGCTTTACTCTGGCCAGTGTTGATCCCGAGCGTAAAGTGGCTATTTCTGAAGAAGGCGAGGAAGAGAATTTTGACATTCTCATTCAAACGCCGCCCATCCGCGCGGTGGATGCGGTGCTCAATTCTGGAGTGTCGCAAGCGCCTAACAATGAAGGTTGGCTGCCGACTGATCGTTATTCGTTACAGTTAGAGGGTTTTGAAAACGTCTTTGTGATGGGCGATACGGTTGACCTACCAATCAGTAAGGCAGGCGGTAGTTGCCACAACCAATCACCGGTGATTTGTAACAATATCGCTGGTCTGATGCGCTGGGGCAAAACGGTTGCTGAATATGATGGCAAGGTGCAGGCCGTTGCGCAGATGGGAATGGATGTCGGTATGCCGCTGTGGTACGACTATGATGTCGATGTGATCCCCACTCCCGCGACCAAAATTGGTGGCCTCATGCGCAAAGGTTTTAACCGAGGCGTTTACTGGTCAGTCGCTCGCGGCTTGGTTTAAGGAGATTATAAAATGACTCATCAAAATCCAGAAACATCCACGCAGACCTTAGAGCAACTGCTCGAGTGTTTGCCTGCCCTGAAAAACGAAGCGACACAGGCCGGACTTGCTGATCTGTTAGACAAGCTCGCGCCGCTGTTACAAGGCCGGCGTCTGCACAACATTGTTGATCTGCTGGCCGCTACATCGGACGTGATTGAAATGACCGATGATGCCATGCTGCAGAAACTTATGGCGCTCTACGAAGAGAGCATTGGCGGTGTCTGGATGCTAACCAATGCGCTGCGTTATGCATCGGCGCAAGCAGCTGCCAACTCCACACCGCCCACTTTGTGGCAAAGCGTGAAGAAATTTAACCAGAATGAAGATGCTCGGCGTGGCTTGGATGTGGTGTCGAATATCTTGGCTGAATTGGGTCGTCAGTCTGCTATCAAAGGACAAAAAATGCCTGAAGATTGAGCTATAACGACTGTGATTAAGCCCAATAAAAATATTGGGCTTTTTTATGCGCCAATACTAATGTGTTGTCTGAGGTCGACTGCATGGTTTTTTAATTGCTTGTATTGTTTTGTATCGATTTGGTATTGGTTGTGTATATGTTTTTCGTGAAGTAAATAAATTTTGTGCCATAATAATCTGTACTTACACATCGAGAAAGAGATTATGTCGCAATCTATTCGTTGGCCCATTGTGGTTGTTCTTGCGCTATGTGCGGCACTGCTACTGTGGTTGGTTTCAGGCTCGCAGTCGCAGGCCATTGCTCAAGCAAATCCGCTCAATTTGGCCCAGCACGTTTATAACTTACCAGAAGTGAGTGCTGCGCAGCCTGCGCTGGCTTTTGATAAAACTAAGCCAACCTTGGTTAAGTTGTGGGCCAGTTGGTGTCCTTTATGCCTGTCTGAACTTGGGCAAACGGAAGAATGGGTCACCGATGCGGATTTATCAGCCGCTAATTTGCTGACGGTGGCCTCACCAGGTGTATTGGGAGAGCAGCCTTTAGCCGCCTTTAAAGACTGGTATAGCGGCTTAGATTATCCGCAGTTACCCGTGCGCGTTGATAGCAGTGGCGAGTTGATTAAACGTCTAGGCGTTAAGGTCTATCCCAGTTGGGCACTGATTGATCAGCAAGGCCAGTTGGCGCGAGTGATTAAAGGCAGTATCAATAAATCACAAGCTTTAGCTTTGTTGGCTAACCCTGAAGCGGATCTTAATGATGCCGCTCATATTTTTTATCAGCCGAAAAGTAATCAAGATTCTGTGCCGATTAATGCGCGCACGATCTACTTAGCCGGTGGTTGCTTCTGGGGTGTTGAAGCGTATTTCGAGCGCATTGATGGTGTGCTGGATGCGGTGTCGGGCTATGCCAATGGCCGTACAGAAAACCCAAGTTATGAGGATGTGGTTTATCGTAATACTGGCCATGCGGAAACGGTAAAAGTAGTCTATAACCCAGACAAGCTCAGTCTCGATGATATTTTGCAGTATTATTTTCGCATCATTGATCCGACCAGCTTGAACAAGCAAGGCAATGATCGCGGCGAGCAATACCGTGCCGGTGTCTACAGCAGTGATGTGGCCGAGCAATCTGTGATTGCCGCATCTTTAAATGAATTGCAAAAGCGCTATAAAAGACCTGTGGTTGTTGAGAATAAACCACTGCAGCATTTCTATGAAGCAGAGCAATACCATCAAGATTACTTGATGAAAAATCCTAATGGTTATTGTCATGTTGATTTAAATAAGGCTGATGAGCCGCTGCCGGGCAAAGCCAAGTCAGCAGACAAAACCCAACAGGATTTTGATGCCAGTCGCTTCCAAAAGCCGGATAGCAAAACCTTGCAGCAACGCTTGAGTCGTGAGCAATATCAGGTCACGCAAAACAGCGGCACTGAACGTGCCTTTAGCCACCGCTATGATGAGCTGTTTGAGCCGGGCTTGTATGTGGATATTGTCAGCGGTGAACCATTGTTCAGTTCACGTGATAAGTATCAATCGGGCTGTGGTTGGCCGAGTTTCGTTAAGCCGATTGATGCCAGTGCGGTGCTTGAAAAAACTGACACCAGCTATAACATGCGCCGCATTGAAGTGCGCAGTCAGGTTGCTGACTCACATTTAGGCCATGTCTTTCCTGATGGTCCGAGTGATCGAGGCGGGCTACGTTACTGTATCAATGGCGCCAGTTTGAAGTTTATTCCCAAAGCGCAGCTACAAGAGCAAGGCTATGCGCAGTGGCTGAAAAATGTGGAATAAGTCAGCTAGATATCAATAATAAATCGCGATAACGTCTTTGCTCTGAGGACGTTATCGCGTATGCGCTGTTATGCGCAGCGCTCAGATCGAGTGGGGCGTTTAGCGATTACTCAAAATCTTCAGCATGGCTTTCATCATTGGTTTGAGTTGATGTTTTTTGTGCTTGGATGCGAATCAAGGCGCCAAGAGTGCTGTAGTCAATAAAGGTCACTTGGCCGTTAGCGACGATGGCATTCTGCTTAAAGTGTTCGCTGCTAAGCAAGGTTTGATCAGGGTTAAATTGGTTAATCCAGAGATCAAGTTGTACTGTACTGGTACGGTCAAACTCAAAGGTCAGTGTGCCTTCCACAGGGTAATGATCAAAATGCTCTTGACCCTCACTAATGGCTGTTTGTACGGAAGTCTCCTCGTTGCTGCTTTGCAGCCAAGCCTTATGCAGCACTATCTGATAGCCATGTTCAGGGGTGAGCTTTTCAGCTAAGTGGCCAAGGTGTGTGCTGCGTTGCATCTCCGCCGTGATAGCTGGAGCACCGTTGGCCCAGTTATCAGGCGCAATACGGCTGGCTGGCATACTTTCGCTGCCTTGGCGAAAGACAATCAACTCAACCAACTGTGTGTCATTTGCAAACGCTTTGGTGCTGCACAAAGCGAACAGAAGAACGGTGTGAACTAAGTAACGCATGTACAGCTCCTTAAATTATTATTATTCAGACAGTTGCCCTAAGAGTGCTTCGATTGTAGCAAAACGCTGTTGCGGATTATCCATCGGCACAGTAAATTTAAATACTGTCGCACCTTCAAAGCGATAGTGCTTGGGCTGGCTTTGGATCAGTTTAATTAAACGCATTGGATCAACACAGGTATCCCCAGCAAACTCTAAGCGACCGCCGTAGGGTCCGGCATCAATTTTTAGAATACCCAGTGCTTGTGCTTTCAGTTTGAGTTCGGTTATGCGGATTAACTGCTTAGCTGGATCAGGCAATAAGCCAAAGCGATCTATCATTTCCACTTGCAGTTCTTTTAAGGCGTTACTGTCTTTGGCTGATGAAATACGCTTGTAGAGAATCAAGCGTGTATGCACATCGGGCAGGTACTCATCCGGAATCAAGGCCGCTACGCGCAGATTAATATCGGTGCCACTATCCAGCGGTTGTTCTAAATTAGGCTCTACACCTTTACGGATCGATTCCACCGCGCGCTCAAGCATTTCCATATACAGAGTAAAACCAATCGCGTGGATTTCACCGCTTTGACCATCACCAAGTAATTCACCGGCGCCACGGATTTCCAAATCATGGGTGGCGAGCATAAAGCCTGCACCTAAATCTTGTGCATTGCTGATTGCCTCTAAACGTTTTTGCGCATCCGGGGTCATGCTTTTTTGCGGCGGCGTTAGCAGGTAAGCATACGCCTGGTGGTGGCTACGACCCACACGACCGCGCAGTTGATGCAGTTGGGCTAAGCCAAACTTATCGGCGCGATCAATGATAATGGTATTGGCGTTGGGTACATCAATACCGGTTTCAATAATGGTTGAAGCAACCAGCACGTTGTAACGATTGTGGTAGAAGTCGGCCATCACTTGCTCAAGCTCACGCTCATGCATTTGCCCGTGACCGATACCAATGCGCGCTTCAGGTACTAAAGCAGCTAAATCAGCTGCACATTTTTCGATAGTTTTCACATCGTTATGCAAAAAGTAGACTTGACCACCGCGCAGTAATTCACGCAATAGGGCTTCTTTGACCACGGCATCTTGGCGTTGCATGACAAAGGTGCGCACCGACAAGCGGCGTGCCGGCGGCGTGGCAATAATCGACATATCGCGCATGCCGGCAAAGGCCATATTCAGTGTGCGTGGAATCGGGGTGGCGGTGAGGGTGAGAATATCCACTTCACTGCGCAGCGCTTTGAGTTGCTCTTTTTGACGCACACCAAAGCGGTGCTCTTCATCAATAATCACCAAACCAAGGTTGTTAAATTTAACATCACTTTGCAGTAGTTTATGCGTGCCGATTAAAATATCGACTTTGCCTTCGGCGAGATTGCTGATGGCTTGGTTAATTTCTTTGGCGGTTTTGAAGCGGCTCATGACTTCCACTTGCACCGGCCAATCAGCAAAACGGTCGCGAAAACTGTTGTAGTGTTGTTGCGCCAATAACGTGGTCGGCACCAGTACCGCGACTTGCTTGCCGCTGTGTACGGCAATAAAGGCCGCGCGCATCGCTACTTCAGTTTTACCAAAACCCACATCCCCGCAAATTAAGCGATCCATGGGCTTGCCTGACAACATGTCATTACGCACATTGTCGATCGCCACTTGCTGGTCGGGAGTTTCCTCGAACGGGAAGGCGGCGCTAAAAGTGCTGTAATCAATGCCTGGATTGCTAAAGGCAAAACCTTCACGAGCGGCACGAATCGCGTAAATATTGAGCAACTCAGCCGCAACATCACGCACTTGCTCGGCGGCTTTCCGCTTGGCTTTTTGCCACTGCTCGGTGCCGAGGCGGTGCAAGGGCGCGCTGCTGTCGTCACTGCCGGTGTAACGGGCGATTAAATGCAGATTAGCCACAGGCACATAGAGCTTGGCTTGATCAGCGTACTCAAGCATTAAAAACTCAGTGGCTTGCTCATCAATCTCTAAGGTGACTAAACCTTGGTAGCGCCCGACACCGTGATCAATATGCACCACCGGTGCGCCTTCGCGTAGTTCGGTCAGATTACGAATCACATGCTCATGGTTGCCATCACGGTTTTTATCGCGACGACGGCGCTGCATCACCCGCTGGCCGAGTAAGGCGCTTTCAGGGATTAGAACTAAATCATCAAGTAGCAAACCCGCTTCAATCGGTGCGACGCAAATGGCGACCTTGAAGTCGGTGGTCAAAAAGTCTTCCCAGCTAGCCACTTCAATCGGCGCAACATCAATCCGCTGTAGTAGCTCTAACAGCACTTCACGGCGACCGGCAGTTTCTACGGTAAAGAGCGTACGGCCGCTAAAGGTCGCTAAAAACTCTTTAACTTTACTGAGCGGTTCTGCAGCGCGCGCATCAATTGATAAGTCTGGAAATGCCTGTACCGGTAAGCGTTCGCGGCCAACAGCAGGGCTGACATCCTCGCTATCAATAATAATCCGAGGATGGTCTTTTAGTGCGCTGTAGTACTCGTTTATGGCAATAAATAAGTCGTTAGGTGGCAGTAGCGGACGTTCAATATCACCGCGTCGTTCTTCAAAACGGCTGCGAATATCCAGCCAAAACGCTTCGGCAGCCGCATCGACGCCGAGTAAGGAGAAAACTTGTGCATCGTCAGGCAGGTAATCAAATAGACTGCTGGTGTCTTCAAAGAACAACGGTAAGTAAGATTCAATCCCGGCTGGGATAATGCCGCTGGCTAAATCTTGATAGAGCGGACAGCGTCTAAAATCAACATCAAAACGTTCACGAAAGCGTGCACGAAAATCACCACGGGCTTTTTTATCTAAAGGGAACTCGCGCGCCGGTAACAGGCGAATACTCTCAACTTTCTCATTTGAGCGTTGGGTCTCTGGATCAAAGGTGCGTAGTGTTTCGATTTCATCATCAAACAAGTCAATACGGTAGGGCACGTCACTGCCCATTGGGAATAAGTCCAGCAAGGCGCCGCGCACAGCAAATTCGCCATGCTCATAAACAGTATCAACACATTGGTAACCGGACGCTTGCAGACGGCTGCGCATACTCTCCATGTTCAACTTCTGGCCAACGTCGAGCATTAAGCTCGCGTCCAGCATAAAGGACTTCGGCGCTAAGCGGTGCAGGGCGGTATTAATCGGCACCACTAAAATACCCTGCTGCAATTGCGGCAGTTGATACAAGGTGGCCACGCGCTGGGAAATAATATCCTGATGCGGAGAAAAAACATCGTAAGGCAAGGTTTCCCAGTCAGGGAAATGCAAAACTGGTAACTCTGGGGCAAAAAAAGCCAATTCTTCTTTAAGACGTTCAGCGCTCTGGCTATTGTCGGTTAACAACAGGGTGAAACGTTGCACACTGCGCGCAGCTTCAGCAATAGCAAGGCCTTGAGTGGCACCTGGTAGATTGCCCCAGAGTTGTTTTGTCGAGCGTGTAGGTAGTTTAGGAAAGCGCAATACAGACACAGTTGGCTCTTGTATGAATAATAAAAGAATCGATTGTAACGGGCTATTGAGTTGCTCGCTAGATAAGGTTTTCAACACAATGTACGCTTAGAGCTTGCTGCTTTCGTTTCTGCAGTCGATAATACAGCTCTTTTTTAGCCCCTAGAATAGGTATCCCACGTGACTCAGAAGACTGACCAGTGTCTTGGTGAATGGATTGATCGCGAAGCGCTTGCCGAGGCAATGATTCCGCTTGTTGGCCAACTGTACCGCAATAATAATGTGGTAACGTCGATTTATGGACGAGGCCTGATCAACCGTTCTGTGATTGCAATTCTTAAAGCGCACCGCTTTGCTCGTCACCGTATTGGTGATGATTCTGAACTGTCCGTGCGTGATACTTACCCTATTCTGAAGATCATGAGCGAAATGGATCTTGGTAGTGCGTCTGTCGACTTGGGTAAAATGGCGGTTAAATTTAACAGCGAAGCTAAGGGTCGCAGCCTCGAGCAATTCGTGCGTGACGAGCTAGCCAGTGTGGCCGGTAAACGCGACAGCAATGTGCATCAAGGTACCGATGTCGTGCTCTATGGCTTTGGCCGTATTGGTCGTTTATTAGCGCGAATCCTCGTCGCCAAGACGGGTGCCGGTGATGGTTTACGCTTACGCGCTATTGTGGTGCGTAAAGGCGCTGAAAACGATCTGGCTAAACGTGCCAGCTTGTTGCGTCGTGACTCTGTGCATGGTCCGTTTGACGGCACCATCGTGATTGATGAAGAAAACAGCACGATGACAGTCAATGGCAATCTGATTCAAGTGATCTATTCAAGTGATCCGAAAACTGTCGATTACACTCAGTACGGCATCAAGGATGCGTTGCTGGTGGATAACACCGGTCGCTGGCGCGATGCTGAAGGCTTGAGCCAGCACTTAGGCTGTCCTGGTGTTGAGCGTGTTGTTTTGACTGCGCCGGGTAAAGGCGATATTAAAAATATCGTCCATGGTATTAACCATGCAGAGATTACTGCAGACGATAAAATTATTTCTGCAGCATCCTGTACCACTAACGCCATTGTGCCAGTGTTGAAAGCGATCAATGATAAGTTTGGTATCATCAATGGTCACGTTGAGACTGTGCACTCGTACACCAACGATCAGAACTTAATTGATAACTTCCATACCGGCAGTCGTCGTGGCCGTTCAGCACCGCTGAATATGGTGATTACCGAAACAGGTGCAGCAACTGCTGCAGCTAAAGCCTTGCCTATTCTTAAAGGCAAGCTGACCGGTAACGCGATTCGCGTACCAACACCAAACGTATCTATGGCGATTCTTAACCTCAATCTTAAGAACGGTACCTCGCGCGAAGAAGTGAACGAGTACTTGCGTCAGATGGCGATGCACTCTGAGCTGCAAAAGCAAATTGACTATGTCTGCTCACAAGAAGTGGTTTCCACTGACTTCGTTGGTTCACGGCATGCCGGTGTAGTGGATGCGGAAGCGACTATCTGCACCGAGAACGGTGTCATCCTGTATGTTTGGTATGACAACGAGTATGGTTACAGCTGTCAGGTTGTGCGTGTTATGGAAGAGATCGCAGGCGTCAACCCACCGGCATTTCCACAGTAAGTGGTGCTGGGTGGTTGTTAGCTGTGTAAAAAAGGGAGCCTTTATGGCTCCCTTTTGTTTACTCCCTATGCGTGATGCGAGATACAACTAAAGAGACTATTTAGTAGAAAATTGTTCTTTTGGCTGGCAAGTCACCGTCATGCCTCTTTATAATCATGCAGATTACTTTTTAACGTCGATATAGCTGCATAGTTACTACTTTTGTAGAGGATCTAAGCAGGTATTTCGATATAACTCTAATTTTCACTATCGTGGTTAGGCAGACCTATGATCAAAATAAAACGTGGGCTTGAATTGCCCATGACTGGTATGCCAATACAGCGTATTGAGGCTGCAAAGCCCGTGCGCAGTGTTGCAGTCATAGGCTTCGACTATAATGGGATGAAGCCAACAATGCAGGTACATGAAGGGGATAGGGTCAAGCTTGGCCAAGTTCTTTTCTCTGATAAAAAAACACCTGGAGTGCTATTTACGGCGCCAGGCGCTGGGGTTGTGAAAGCAGTGAATCGTGGCGAGCGCCGCGTACTGCAGTCTGTAGTAATAGAGTTGGATGGTGATGAACAAATCACTTTTGCCAGCTACGCTGCAGATAAACTCGCTAGCTTAGCGGATGAGCAAGTGCGCGAAAACTTGCAGCAGTCGGGTTTATGGGCAGCACTGCGTACGCGCCCTTACAGCAAAATACCGGCAATTGACGCCAGTCCATGTTCGATCTTTGTCACCGCGATCGACACCCATCCCCTCGCGGCAGACCCAGCGATTGTCATCACTGAGTATGCAGAAGACTTCAGTCGTGGTTTGACCGTTCTGACGCGCTTAGCAAAAGTGTTTTTATGCAAAGCCGACGGTGTGACCTTGCCGGGTGAAAACCTAGCCAACGTACACACTGAGGCGTTCTCTGGTCCTCACCCAGCGGGTTTGCCAGGCACACATATTCATTTCCTTGATCCCGTCAATGCCACGCGTAGCGTATGGCAGATCGGTTATCAAGACGTGATCGCTATCGGTAAATTATTTACCACTGGCCAACTCTGGGTTGAACGCGTTATTTCCTTAGCCGGTCCTGTGGCGCAGCAACCGCGTTTAGTCCGTACCCGTTTGGGTGCCAATGTCAGTGATTTAGTCAGCGGTGAATTACAAGCCGGTAACAATCGGGTGATTTCTGGTTCGGTCTTCGGTGGGCGTACCGCACGAGGTACCTGTGATTTCCTTGGCCGTTACCATAATCAGCTGAGTTGTTTGGCTGAAGGTAATGAGCGCCAAGTACTGCACTATTTACGCCCGGGTGTAGATAAGTTCTCCGTACTTAATATCTTCGTTTCTAAGCTATTCGCTAATAAAAAATTTGCTTTCACCACAACGACGAATGGCAGCGAACGCGCCATGATTCCTGTGGGCAGCTATGAAAAAGTGATGCCGCTAGACATTTTGCCAACGCAGTTACTACGTGCACTACTGGTCGGTGATACCGACGTGGCACAAAAGCTAGGCTGCTTAGAGCTGGATGAGGAAGACCTTGCGCTGTGTACCTTTGCATGCCCTGGTAAGTACGAGTACGGCCCGATTTTACGGGATAATCTAACGCGTATTGAGCAGGAGGGATAAGCAATGGGTCTTCGTGCATTCCTTGATAAGATCGAGCACAACTTTGAAAAAGGCGGTAAGTACGAAAAGTGGTATGCCCTGTATGAGGCGGCTGACACCATTTTCTATCGTCCAAGTAGCGTCACTAAAACCACCGCACACGTACGTGATGGGGTTGACCTAAAACGTATAATGATCACCGTGTGGTTATGTGCGTTTCCAGCGATGTTCTTTGGTATGTGGAACATCGGTTACCAAGCTAACCTGATTTTCGCGGCAAACCCTGATCTGTTGGCCGCTCAAGAAGGCTGGCGTATGGCTTTAAGCGGTTCTTTGGCGGGTTTTGATCCGGGCAGTGTCTGGGACAATATGATCCAGGGGGCAACATGGTTTGTGCCGATTTATCTGGTGACCTTTATTGTCGGTGGATTCTGGGAAGTGCTATTTGCTTCGATCCGCGGCCATGAGATCAACGAAGGTTTCTTCGTTACGTCCATTCTCTTTGCCTTGATCCTGCCGCCAAGCATTCCTTTATGGCAAGTTGCCATGGGTATTAGCTTTGGTGTGGTGATTGCCAAAGAAGTATTCGGTGGTACCGGTAAAAACTTCTTAAACCCGGCTCTTGCTGGTCGTGCTTTCCTGTTCTTTGCTTACCCTGCGCAACTCTCTGGAGATGCGGTGTGGACTGCCGTGGATGGTTTCGCTGGCGCCACTGCTCTGAGTTTAGGTGCTGAGGGTGGTATGGAGCAGGTGATCGGTTCAGGTATCACTTGGATGGATGCCTTTATTGGTAAAGTGCACGGTTCAGTCGGTGAAACCAGTACCTTAGCGATCTTTATTGGCGGTGCAGTGTTGCTGATTATGCGGATTGCCGCATGGCGCATTGTTGCTGGCGTAATGATTGGCATGGTGGCCTTGAGTTCACTGTTTAACATGCTGGGTTCAGATACCAATCCGCTGTTTGCTATGCCGTGGTACTGGCATATGGTTGTGGGTGGTTTTGCCTTCGGTATGATCTTTATGGCGACTGACCCTGTGTCTGCGTCCATGACTAATACGGGTAAGTGGATTTTTGGTGCACTGATCGGGGTGATGGTGGTGTTGATCCGTGTGGTTAACCCAGCGTTCCCAGAAGGCATGATGCTGGCGATTCTATTTGCCAACTTATGCGCACCACTGATTGACCACTTTGTTGTTCAGGCCAATATCAAGCGGAGGCTGGCACGCAATGTCTAGTCAAAGAGAATCAACCGCACGCACACTCACCGTCGCTTTACTGGTGTGCTTGGTGTGTTCAGTGTTTGTGGCTGGAGCCGCCGTTGCTCTACGCCCAACACAAATTGAAAACCGTCTACTGGATAAACAGCGCAGTATTCTAGCGATTGCTGGGTTGGGCGACGCCAGTCTATCGGCTACGCAAGTCAAGCAAATGTTTGATGAGCGCATTAAAGCGCGGATTGTCGATTTAGAAACCGGTAAGTTTTCTGATGCGCAGAATCCCATCACCTTTGATCCATTAGCTTCATCGAAGGACCCTGCTTTATCTAAAGTGTTAAGCGGATCTGAAGATATTGCCTCGATCAAGCGTCGTGAGCGTTATAGCACGGTGTATATGGTGGAGCATGATGGACAGTTGGATACTTTAATCATTCCTGTACGCGGTTATGGCCTGTGGTCAACCCTACATGGCTTTATTGCCGTGAAAGGTGATCTCAATACCGTCGCCGGCTTTGGTTTTTATGAACACGGCGAAACCCCAGGTTTGGGCGGCGAAGTGGATAATCCAAAGTGGCGCGATCTGTGGTTAGGCAAGAACTTGTTTAACAGCAAAGATGAAGTGGCCATTCGCGTGATTAAAGGCAACGTCGATAAAAGCAGTCCAACAGCGGCTAACCAAGTTGATGGTTTGGCCGGTGCGACCTTGACCAGTAACGGCGTGACTCACTTAGTGCAGTTCTGGCTGGGTGAGAACGGCTTTGGTAGCTTTATTGAGCATTTACGTGCTGGGGAGGCTTAAGCATGTCACAGCCAACGATTAAACAAGTTCTTTTTGATCCTATTTTTAATAACAACCCCATTGGCTTGCAGATCCTTGGTATCTGTTCAGCCCTAGCGGTGACTTCAAACCTGAAAACTGCGTTAGTGATGTCGATTGCCTTAACCTTGGTAACCGCCTTCTCGAGCATGTTTATCTCGATGATTCGCAAGCAGATTCCAAGCTCAATTCGTATGATTGTGCAGATGGTGATCATTGCTTCATTGGTGATCGTGGTCGATCAGGTTCTGAAAGCTTATGCCTACTCATTGTCTAAGCAGTTATCGGTGTTTGTCGGATTGATTATCACCAACTGTATTGTGATGGGTCGTGCCGAAGCCTTTGCTATGGCCAATCCGCCAGTACTGTCATTTTTTGACGGTATCGGTAACGGTTTAGGCTACAGTGCCATGCTGGTTGTTCTGGGTATTATCCGCGAACTGTTTGGCGCCGGTAAATTGATGGGTTACACCATTCTACCTGTGGTCAATGATGGCGGCTGGTACTTGCCTAACGGTATGTTGCTGTTACCACCATCGGCATTCTTCTTAATTGGTTTGATTATCTGGGGACTGCGGATGTGGAAACGAGAGCAGGTTGAAAAGCCTGACTTCAGCATTGCCGCACACTCTCAAGAGAAGGAGGCGTACTGATGGAACATTACATCAGCTTATTTGTTAAGGCCGTTTTTGTTGAAAACATGGCTTTGGCGTTCTTCTTGGGCATGTGTACCTTTATTGCGATTTCCAAAAAAGTGGAAACAGCAATTGGTCTCGGTATTGCGGTAGTAGTGGTGCAGGCGATTACAGTGCCGGCCAACAACCTGATTTATACCTACTTACTCAAAGATGGCGCATTGGCTTGGGCAGGCATGCCTGAAGTTGATTTAAGCTTCTTGGGCTTGCTCAGCTACATCGGCGTAATTGCCGCGATTGTGCAAATCTTGGAAATGCTCCTCGATAAGTATGTGCCCGCGCTGTACAACGCGTTGGGCGTGTTCTTGCCGTTGATCACGGTAAACTGCGCCATCATGGGTGGTACCTTGTTTATGGTTGAGCGTGATTACAACTTCGCAGAAAGTACCGTATACGGTTTAGGTTCAGGTTTTTCCTGGGCGTTAGCGATTGCGTTATTAGCAGCGATTCGCGAAAAACTGAAATACAGTGACGTGCCACAAGGTCTGCAAGGGCTCGGTATCACGTTTATCACGATTGGCTTAATGTCATTAGGCTTTATGTCATTCTCTGGCGTTCAACTGTAAGGAGTAGCGAGTAATGAATTTTGAGATTTTTCTCGCTATTGGTATGTTCACCGCGATCGTGCTCGCGCTGGTAGTGATGATTCTTATCGCTCGTGCGCGTTTGGTATCGGACGGTGATGTAACCATTAATATCAACGGCGAGCGTACGATTACCGTACCGGCTGGTGGCAAGTTGCTACAAACCTTAGCAGGTAACAATATTTTCCTATCCTCTGCCTGTGGCGGTGGTGGTACCTGTGCCCAGTGTAAGTGTGTGATCAGCAGTGGTGGTGGCGAAATGTTGCCGACTGAAGAATCACACTTTACCAAGCGTGAAGCTAAAGAAGGCTGGCGTCTATCCTGCCAGGTTGCGGTTAAACAGGACATGGACATTGACATCCCAGAAGAGATTTTTGGGGTTAAAAAATGGGAATGTACGGTTGAATCCAACCCGAACGTAGCGACCTTTATTAAAGAACTGACTCTGCGTATTCCTGATGGCGAGGATGTTAACTTCCGTGCGGGTGGTTATGTGCAGTTGGAATGCCCGCCGCATGTGGTGCAGTACAAGGATTTTGATATCCAGCCAGAGTTCCATGCCGATTGGGATAAGTTTGATATTTGGCGTTACAGTTCGACCGTCACCGAGTCAACCATTCGCGCTTACTCGATGGCGAACTATCCGGATGAAAAGGGTATTGTTAAGTTTAATATCCGGGTCGCGACACCGCCACCAGGCCGTGATGATTTACCCGCCGGTATTATGTCATCGTGGGTGTTCAGCCTGAAGCCAGGTGATAAAGTCACTGTATACGGTCCGTTTGGTGAGTTCTTTGCCAAAGATACCGAGGCAGAAATGGTCTTTGTTGGTGGTGGTGCCGGTATGGCGCCGATGCGCTCGCATATCTTTGATCAGCTTAAACGCTTGCATAGCACGCGTAAAATCAGCTTCTGGTACGGTGCGCGTTCAATGCGTGAAGCCTTCTACGTAGAAGAGTACGATAAGCTACAAGCAGAGAACCCTAACTTCACTTGGCATCTGGCGTTGTCAGATCCATTGCCGGAGGATAATTGGACGGGCCCGACTGGATTTATTCATAACGTTCTCTATGAGAACTACTTGAAAGATCACCCCGCGCCGGAAGATTGCGAGTTCTACATGTGCGGACCGCCAATGATGAACAACGCTGTAGTTAATCTGTTGCTTGATTTGGGTGTTGAACCTGAAAATATCTTACTTGATGACTTTGGAGGCTAGTATGTTACGCAACCTGTTGCAGGGAGCGTGTTTAGTGTCAACGTTAGTTTTAGCGCTCAGTGGTTGCGAGAGCAACTCTGAGCGTGTTGAAGTGCTGTCAGGTCCAACCATGGGCAGCACTTTCACCATCAAGTATGTCTATAACGCGACAACACCTGCGGCTGATGCTGTGGGTGTTGAAGTGCAAAGCATTTTGGATCAGGTTGACCGTCAAATGTCGACCTACCGCTTAGATTCTGATATCGCCCGCTTTAATCAATCCCCCGCCCAGACCTGCATGCCAATGCCGCAGCCTGTATTGGATTTAGCCCAGTATGGCTTTGAGTTATCACAACTCAGCGACGGTGCATTTGATTTGACCTTAGGGCCTTTGTTGAATCTTTGGGGTTTTGGTCCACAAGCGCGTTCTAAGCATGTGCCAAGCGCTGAGGCGATTGCTGAGGCAAAAGCTCGCGTGGGTTATCAGCATGTGCGTGTCGTTGATGGCCAGTTGTGTAAAGATGCTGACGTTAAAATTGAATTCAATAGTATTGCGGCGGGCTACACGGTCGATCGTATCAGTGAGCGTTTCGCCGAGCTGAATATTGATAGTTATATGATCGAAGTCACTGGCGAACTGATTGCTAAAGGGCGTAAACCTGATGGTACGCCTTGGCGTATCGCTATGGAGCAACCGCTTGGTGATGGGCAGCGAGTCATTCAGCGGGTGCTAGAAATCGATGGTTATGGTGTTAATACCTCGGGTGATTACCGTAATTACTTTGAGGAAAATGGTATACGTTTCTCCCATACTATTGATCCGCAAGCGGGTGCGCCGATCAGTCATCGACTGGCTTCGGTAACTGTAGTGGATCGATCTACCTTACATGCCGATGGTTTAGGTACACTGTTATTAGTTTTAGGGCCTGAACGTGGTCTGTCTTTTGCGGAGGAGCACGACATTGCTGCTTTCTTTGTAATGCGTGACGGTGAGGGCTTTGCTACGCAAGTCAGCTCAGAGTTTTCCAGGATGTTTCCTGAAGGAGGTAACCCATGAGCGGAATCATGTTATTTATCGTCGTATTTGCCGTGATGTTATTAGTGGTGTTAGGAATGTCGGCGGGTGTGCTCGCTGGACGTCGACCGATCGCTGGTTCTTGCGGTGGAATTGCCAACTTGGGTATTGAGAAAGAATGCTCTATCTGCGGTGGAGTGCGCGAGAAGTGTGATGAAGTGAGCGCGGCGCAAGCGTATGACGCGACCAAGCGCTAATTGTCAAGTGTTGGTAATGCTGGCCCAATAAGCCAATTTTTTTGTAAACATGTTGCAGTGTCTAGTCCTTTGTATATTGCGCATGTTGTGAAGGAGTCCAAATGGCAGTTTACAACTATGATGTAGTTATTCTAGGTTCAGGACCTGCGGGAGAAGGCGCGGCAATGAATGCCGCTAAAGCAGGTCGCAAGGTTGCTGTTGTAGAAAGCCGTGGTGTCTTAGGTGGTAATAGTACGCACTTAGGTACGATTCCCTCGAAAGCTTTGCGTCACTCCGTGCGTCAAATTTTACGTTTTAATACCAGCTCAATGTTTCGACAAATTGGTGAGCCGCGTTGGTTTTCTTTCCCTGATGTGTTGAAAAATGCGGAAAGTGTGATTGAGCGTCAAGTGGCGTCACGTACCGGTTATTATGCGCGCAACCGTATTGATGTGTATTTTGGTACCGCAAGCTTTGCTGATGAGCATAGCGTTGATGTGGTGGGTCCCAGCCGTGTTGAAAAACTCGTTGCTAATGAAATTATCATTGCTACCGGTTCACGTCCGTACCGACCCGCTGACGTTGATTTTACCCATCCGCGTATTTATGACAGCGATACCATTCTAAGTCTGAGTCATACTCCGCGCCGTTTGATTATTTACGGAGCGGGTGTGATTGGTTGCGAATATGCATCAATCTTTAGTGGTCTCGGTGTGTTGGTTGACTTGATTGATAACCGTAATCAGTTATTGAGTTTCTTGGATGATGAGATCTCTGATGCGCTGAGTTACCACTTGCGTAACAACAACGTGTTGATTCGTCACAATGAAGAGTATGAGCGGGTTGAAGGCGTCGATAAAGGTGTGATTTTGCATCTGAAATCCGGTAAGAAAATCAAAGCCGATGGTTTCTTATGGTGTAACGGCCGTACCGGTAACACCGATCAATTGGGTCTAGAAAACGTAGGCTTGACGGCTAATGGTCGTGGTCAGATCGATGTTGATGAATTCTACCGCACTGCCGTGCCGAATATTTACGCTGCGGGTGATGTGATTGGCTGGCCCAGTCTAGCCAGTGCTGCCTATGACCAAGGTCGTTCAGCGGCGGGTAATATTATCGATCAGGACAGCTGGCATTTTGTTGACGATGTGCCGACTGGTATTTATACCATTCCGGAAATCAGCTCAATTGGTAAAACAGAGCGTGAATTGACTGAAGCTAAAGTGCCGTATGAAGTGGGTAAAGCCTTCTTTAAAAGCATGGCGCGTGCGCAGATTTCGAACGAGCCTGTGGGCATGCTGAAAATTCTGTTCCACCGTGAAACCTTAGCTATTTTGGGCGTGCATTGCTTTGGCTACCAAGCCTCAGAAATTGTCCATATTGGTCAAGCGATTATGAATCAGCCTGGCGAAGCCAATACGTTGAAGTATTTTATTAATACCACGTTTAACTTCCCTACCATGGCTGAAGCGTATCGTGTCGCAGCCTATGATGGCCTGAACCGACTTTTTTAAGCGGCTCCGGTCAGTGGCCTGATTCGGTCGGAGCCTATTTGGAACAGCGTTTCAGTGATTCCCAAGGATGGCAATGGCCAAACCGGGAAAGTCAGTAATCAGACTGTCTGCACCACACGCAGCGAGTCGGCGCATTAGCGCTGGCTCGTTGACTGTCCACACCGAGACATGTAATCCCTTCTGTTGTGCTTTCTTTAAGCGCTGTTCTGTTGCTAGCGTCGACTTCAATACCAACATGCTACAGCCGTAGCGTTGTGCCGTTTTTATTGGATCTAACCATGCGTATTCAGCCACCAACCCTCTGGCCAAGTGTGGAGTGAGATGCTGTGCTGCGCGTAATACTGTACGTGAGCTGCTGGTGATTATAATTTTATCTTGCAGTGAAAAATCTGCGCTGAGCTGATCAATCGCGCGGACAATCTCTGCTGCACGAGTTTTAGACGCTTCTTTAACTTCCAGCTGCCAGTGCGTGAATGGGCACTGCTCAAACAATTGCTCAAGCGTTGGAATAGGGCAGGGTAGCGGCCAAGGTGCGGTAGTGTGCCGAGCATCCATTTGCATTAATTGCGCGGCAGTATGCTGGCTGACTTTGCCACGCCGCCCAGTGGTGCGTTTCAATGTGGCATCATGAATCACCATCAGCTGTTGATCTTTCGACAGATGCAAATCCAGCTCGCAACGAGTGACGCCGGTTGCTAAGCACGCTTGAAAACTGGCTAAGGTGTTTTCTGGTGCTGCGCCGCGAGCGCCGCGGTGACCGTAAATAAGAGTCATAGTGCAGACACATCATCGGGTTGCAGTGCTAAGCGCCTTTGTTGAGCTTGTTTATGCAAAATATGCCGAGCCAGAATTTGTCGTGTTGCATCGGTGAGATTTTCAAAGAGAGTGACAGTTTGCACACCGTCAACGCTGTGGCGGTGCTCAATCACTCGTGCATCAACCCTTAAGCCAAAGCCTTGTGGCAGCAAAACAATTTTTAAGCTGAGCAGCGTACCAATCGGGTGCACCGACTCGTCAACAAAGACCAGACTGGACTCTGAGAGGCTGACATCGCGCGCAGGTCCAATGTCTTTCAGTAAGTTGTGTGCCAAAACTTGGCCGAGTAAATCAATACGCTTGTTGATGACTTTAAAATAGCTGGCGACGCTGCGATCGGTTTCGCCAACGGCACGTAGCAACGGCTGTGCTTCATACTCCAACAGGTGTAAGTCACCTAATAAACTGAAAAGCAAGGAGTCCTCTTCAGTCTGCGTCTGCGCTAAACGAATTTGCAGTGCGATTTGATCGTCAATGCGATAGTATTCGCGGCGATCTTCGGTATCTTGTGTGGACATAGCGAACCCATAGCTGCAATGGAGGTCAGAGTGTAAATCGGCATGCAATAAACTGCCAACCTATCGAATTTTTTTGTGAATGTAGCCATTATGTTTCGACCTTTAGCTCTATTTATTGGTATGCGTTATACGCGCGCCAAACGTCGTAATCACTTTATCTCTTTTATTTCTTTAACGTCTATGGTCGGTTTGGCTCTGGGTGTTTTAGTGATGATTTTAGTCTTGTCGGTGATGAATGGCTTTGATCGTGAACTGCGAACCCGAATTCTCGGAATGGTGCCGCATGCCACAGTCAGCTCTTATACACCACTAAATGATTGGCATGAGGTGGGCGATCAAGTGTTGCAGCATCCTGATGTTGTCGCCGTTGCACCTTTTACCCAGCTGCAGGGCATGCTCACCCACAGTGGTAGCGTCCAGCCGGTGTTGGTCAATGGTGTGCTGCCCAGTGCTGAAAAGAATGTCTCGATTATTAAAGACCATATGGTTGAAGGCAGTTTAGACGCTTTAGAAAGCGGTGAGTTTGGCATTGTCATTGGCCAGCAAACGGCAGCGATGTTTAATGCTTCGGTGGGTGAAAAACTGACCTTTGTCTTGCCCGAAGCCTCGATTACGCCGGCTGGTGTTTTTCCGCGCTTAAAGCGCTTTACTGTGGTCGGTGTCTTTAAAGTGGGTGCCGAATTAGACAGTTCATTAGCGCTGATTCATATTGAAGACGCCGCACGTTTGTCACGCTGGCAGCCCAATCAAGTCGAAGGCATACGCTTAAAACTGAATAATTTATTTGATGCACCGCGTGTGGCTTGGGAAATTGCTCGCAGTATGCCCGATAGCGATTTACATCCACGGGACTGGACTCGCAGTCATGGCAATTTATTCCAAGCCATTCAAATGGAAAAAACCATGATTGCTTTACTGTTACTGCTGATTGTTGCGGTGGCAGCCTTCAATATTATTTCCACCCTAGTCATGGTGGTGACTGATAAAAAAGCGGATATTGCTATTTTGCGTACCTTAGGCGCTTCGCCTGGGCAGATTATGGCGATATTTATGGTGCAAGGCTCGCTGATTGGCGTGGTCGGCACTTTAATTGGTGGCGTTTTAGGTGTGATCAGTGCACTCAACGTGACGACTTGGGTGGCGGCGTTAGAGAAATTTTTTGGTCACCAATTCTTAAGTTCGGATGTGTACTTTATTAGCTACTTGCCGTCAGAGTTGCGTAGCAACGATGTGTTGATGATTTGTGGCGCTGCTTTGTTGATGAGTTTTTTAGCGACCCTATACCCTGCGTGGCGCGCTTCACGTACTGAACCTGCAGAGGCTTTGCGTTATGAGTAATAAAGCTGTTTTAGAGTGCCGCCATTTAGGTAAGAGCTACAGTGAAGGCCCTGCTGAGGTGCATGTTTTACAAGATGTTGAGTTGTACTTAAAGCCGGGCGAGCGCGTTGCGATTATTGGCAGTTCAGGATCTGGAAAAACGACATTATTGAATATGCTTGGTGGTTTAGACACGCCCAGTGCCGGTAGTGTTTGGTTGGCGGGTGAAGAGCTGTCGGCTTTATCAGAAAAAAAACGTGGTTTGCTACGTAATCGTGCCTTGGGTTTTGTTTATCAGTTTCACCATTTACTGGCTGAGTTTAATGCCCTCGAAAACGTTTGTATGCCTCTGCTGATTGGTCATTTGCCTATTGTAGAAGCCCGCCAACGCGCAGAAGCGTTGCTGACGCGTGTAGGCCTTGCTCATCGTATTCATCATAAGCCCTCTGAGTTATCCGGTGGTGAACGGCAACGCGTGGCGATTGCCCGAGCGTTGGTCAATCAGCCTGCTCTCGTGTTGCTGGATGAACCAACCGGTAACCTTGATCGCAGCACCGCGCAAACGATTCAAGAGTTGATTTTAGAGCTGTCGGTTTCACTAGGCACGGCGTTTTTAGTGGTGACCCACGATCCTGCTTTAGCGCAACAAATGGACCGCATTCTAACCTTGGAAAACGGACGCTTAATTCCAGTGGCTAAAACACAGTAGTGACAGACTAAGAAAGAAAATAGAGTTGTGTCTCGCAAAGGATAAGCAGGAGGAGTGTCGTGCTTTGGGGTGGATATTAATCCGTCGCTGAACCCATCCAGGGCTGAACTCCGCTATTAGGCCCTTGATGGTTGCGCTCACCACATCGACCTCTGAGCATTTGTAGTGTTTCACTCTCGAAGCACGAGTCATTCAAGTGCTTAAGTATGCACAAATTGAGCGTTATCTCATCGACAGCTTAAGCTGGGCTGACTTCAAGTACTTCAATGTGTGTCAGAGTCAGATAATGCCAGCGTACTTGCACATCGTAAAACCTGACCCCATAGATACGCTCAGGCGCTGGTTGCTGATACGCCGGCCGTGGATCTTGCGCCAAGCACTGCTCAATCAGATCCACCAGTGGTTGCTCTAAGCGTTGCGCATGCTGCTCAGCGTGTTGTAGAGCGATCATCTGCCAGCCCACTTGAACCCGCGTGGGAGCGCTATCGGCAATCGCATTGTGAGCTGTAGGTACGCTATCGGCATAGGGTACATAGGGTTTGATATCCAACACCGGTGTGCCATCCAATAAATCTATCCCTGAAATCCATAAGCGCCCAGCTTCTGCACGCTCTAAGCGCACAGCTGATTGGCCTATACCATTGGGGCGATGCGTCGCACGACTGGCAAACACGCCAATACTTTTATTGCCGCCCAAACGGGGTGGACGCACTTTTAAGCGTGGTGTGTTTTCTAGGGTTTTATGGAAGAGAAATATCACCCAGATATGGCTGACCTCTTCTAAACCGGCGATGGCGTCTGCTTGATCATAAGGAGGCAAGAGCTCAATGCAACCCTGTGCGGCAGGAGCTAAGAGAGGTTGGCGAGGAATGGCAAACTTTTCTTTAAAGCAGGAACGTACATAGCCGATAGGGCTGAGCGTATAAGACATGCTGCTGTCTCCGTAGCGATTGACGCTGCAGCTGAGCAGCAGCGTCAATCAGGTTAGCCAGCGACCAGTACGCGTACTGCTTCAAGGCGTAACGCTGCTTTAGAAAACATGCTTAAGCCTTGTTCTTTATAGGCGTGTAAGGTGTCGATTTCCTCATCGCGGACACTGGGGTTGATGGCTTGCAGAGCTGTCAGACGTGCAATCTCTTCATCCATGCTGGCAGTGAAGGCCGCACTGGCTTGGGCAACGCGCTCGTTATGGCGTGGTTGCATGGTGGCTTGCGCATTGTCGACTAAACGCAATAATGTATCACGTTGCGCGCGAGCAAATTTGCTCGCACTGGAGCGTGGCACGCTTTCTAATTGCTCATTGAGCGTCGCAAAGCTGACGCGGTTGGCCAGGTCATTGCCTTTGTCATCCAACAAACAACGCAGGGCAATAGGCGGTAAGAAGCGTCCGAGTTGTAAATGCTTCGGCGCAATCGCTTCGCTGACATACAACAATTCCAACAGCATCGTGCCAGCTTTAATGGCTTTGTTTTTTAACAGAGCGACAGCGGTGTTGCCCATTGAACCTGACAACACTAAATCCATACCACCTTGCACCATTGGGTGTTCCCAAGTGATAAATTGCATGTCTTCACGACTCAGCGCCAATTCACGATCATAGGTGATGGTGACCGCTTCATCGTCGCCGAGCGGGAAGCTGGCATCGAGCATTTTTTCGCTTGGACGTAAAATCAGTGCGTTATCCGAATGGTCTTCACTATCAATCCCAAAGGCATTGAACAGCTGTTCCATATACATCGGTAGAGCAAAGGTGTCATCTTGCTCTGCAATGGCCTCCACTAAAGCCTGTCCACGTCCGGAACCGCTGGAGTTGATTTCCAAAAGACGGTCACGGCCTTTTTCCATTTCGCTTTCCAGTTGTACACGTGCAGCACTGGCACTCGCCAACAAGGCCTGCCAAGCTGTTTCATCGTCTTCATCCTGCTGCAACAGCGCTTCTAGCGGTTCCGCAAATTGCAGTTGTAAGGCATTGCCAGTAGGGCAGGTCGATAAAAATGCATTCAGCGCGTGCTGATACCATTCAAAGACGCGTTGTTGCGCGGTACCAGTTAAGTAGGGCACATGGATTTCAATGGTGTGCTGTTGACCAATTCGGTCAAGACGGCCAATTCGTTGCTCAAGCAAGTCAGGGTGCAGAGGTAAATCAAATAAGACTAAGTGATGGCTGAATTGGAAGTTACGGCCTTCACTGCCAATTTCTGAACAGAACAGCACTTGCGCGCCAAACTCATCATCGGCAAACCAAGCAGCCGCACGGTCACGCTCGATAATACTCATACCTTCATGGAAGGTTGTCGCTGGAATGCCACTACGAATACGCAGTGCATCACCGAGATCCAAAGCCGTTTCGGCATGAGCGCAAATGACCAATACTTTTTCTTGCTTAAGGTTCTTCAGAGTTTCCAGCAGCCAGTCCACACGGGGATCAAAGCGCCACCAGTGTTGTTTGCTCTCGGACTCGTCGGATTCGTTTATTGGTCCGTCGACATATATTTCAGGGTACAGTTGAGCGTGCAAATCATCAGGATTATTTAGGTATTGCGCAGGGTAGGACAACGGCGCCGCATGCAGTTTGCGCTCAGGGAATCCAGAAATCGCTGCACGGGTATTACGAAATAACAAACGTCCGGTGCCGTGACGGTCTAACAGTTCGCGAATCAAACGCGGCGCTGCTTGCTGATCGCCGGCATTAAAGGCGCTGATCAACACTTGGCTATCATCGCCTAAAAATTCTTGGATAGTCTGTTGCGCACTGTTGCTTAACTGCTGTTGCTCCAGCAGCTCACGCACCGCGTCGGCAATGGCTTGGTAGTGTTGGCTTTCTTCACGGAAAGCCGCTAAGTCATGGAAACGGTGTGGGTCAAGCAGGCGTAGGCGAGCAAAGTGACTGTCTTGCCCGAGTTGCTCAGGAGTCGCTGTGAGCAAGAGAACGCTGGGAATAAGAGTGGCCAAGGTTTCTACCAACTGGTAGGCAGGACTCGACTGCTCAGGGTGCCAAACTAAGTGATGCGCTTCATCGACCACCAAAATATCCCAGTCACAGCTGCACAAGGCTGCTTGCGCGCGCTCATCCTCGACCAGCCAATTCATTGCCACTAAAGCGATTTGGCAGTCTTCAAAGGGGTTGTCAGCGTCGCTGGCGAGAAAACGTTGCGCATCAAAGAGGGCTACATCCAAATTAAAGCGCCTGCGCATTTCGACTAACCACTGATGTTGCAGTGTTTCCGGTACCATTAATAAGACACGGCTGGCACGGCCACCGAGGAGCTGACGATGGATAATCAAACCCGCTTCGATAGTTTTACCCAGACCCACTTCATCGGCGAGGAGCACGCGAGGGGCAATTCGATCGGCGACTTCTTGAGCAATGTGTAGCTGGTGTGCAATGGGCTGTGCACGAGCACCAGCCAGACCCCAAAGATTTGACTGTTGTAGCTCACTGTTATGTTGCAGCGAGTTATAGCGCAAGGTAAACCAAGGTAAAGGATCGACTTGTCCGGCGACTAAACGATCACTGGCCATCCGAAATTGAATAAAATTGGACAGTTGTGTTTCTGGCAATATGCATTCATCGTTTTGACTGTTGAAGCCCAAATAAATCAGTAAACCGTCGACTTCAGTAACTTCACGGACAGTCATAGTCCAGCTTTCAAAGTGACTGATTTCATCACCAGGCACAAAGCGCACGCGGGTTAAGGGGGCATTGCGCTGCGAGTATTGACGGGTTTCCCCAGTGGCAGGATAGAGGATGGTCAGTAGGCGACCATCACAAGTAAGAACGGTACCAAGGCCTTGTTCTGCCTCGCCGTCACTGATCCATCGTTGTCCCGGTTGATACTGCTGCGTCATGCTTGTCTCCGCGTGATGTAAAAAGCGCGCTATGATAACGGATACTTGCGCATAGGACACGTTTGAATCGTCTGACACTGCGCAAAGTTATCCACGAGACAATGTATTCGCGACTGGTTATAGTGCAGATTGCATACTTATCGCAGGAGTGCCCAAGATGCTGCCCCCCATCCCCCAAGGCTTGGTGCCTGTGACGTCGCAGCAAGACGAAGTGAAACCTAAACCGGCTATTGCACCGGTAACGCCGGTACAGGAAAGTGCTAAAACCAGTGCGCTAGGTGTCGAAAAAGATAATATCTCTGCCGCCCAGGAGCGTGCCCGTGAAGAGCAACGTCGACGACAACAGCGACAGCAGCAGGCTGAACCCGAACTCGAAGTAGAGTTGCCTGCTACAGAGCATAAAGATACCAGCGAGTTATCGCGTAAGGGGTTATGGGTGGATCTAAAGGTTTAGCTGAGCATCATGTCAGACTTAACGACTGCAGTAGATCGCTTTGAATATCAGTAACAGGTGCCAATATGAGTAATGAGACGCTAGAAAATATTATTGATTTGTCGACTGAACGTGCACGGCGTGTGCATGATTTAGATGAAAAACGCTTACAAGGTGTTCGTGCGGCTTTTATAAAAGTACTGCCTCTGCCATCCATCCTTGCTAAGGCGAAGAAAAAACCTAAGAAAAAACGTTAAATTTGGACCTTAATGCCACAATTTCCGTGCTTTGATTGCAATCTAGTGTAGATCTATTGACCTCTGTCAATGAGTTGTTGGGTATTGTGACGTATCTTAATAGGCAGTTAACTTAGAAGCGTGAGGAGATGGCAATGTTTATGGATGTAGTGGTTTTCGCAGGCATCGGTACAGTCGCCCTTATGGTCGCCTTCTTCTTTGGACTTTACTATTTCGTTAGAAAAGAAGAACAGAATCGCAAGTCAAACTGATCTTTTTTAACAGCACGAGCACGCAAGGCAATTTGGGCAACTTAGGTTGCCCTTTTTTTTGTCTGCTGTTTGCCATAACGTTCGTTGCCGCGTCTGAATCAGTAAAGCAGATTCAGACCTTTTCTTAATTGGGTATATGACGGTTAATCAGTGCACGTAACGCAGCAGGTTTTACCGGCTTTGCTAAAAAGCTAAGGCCTGCTGCATGGACTTGACTGACCAGTTCCGGACGCCCATCAGCGCTGATCACAATCCCAGGAATAGGTGTATTAATTTCCTGGCGTAGCCACGTCATCAGAGCAATACCAGTATCACCACCGTCTAAGTGGAAATCGACTAAAGCTATGTCAGGGTTGGCAGCTTCTTCGAGAATAGTTCGGCACCCTTCACGGTTGCTGGCCGTTAGGACCTCGCAACCCCAGCGCGATAATAAGCTGTGCATACCCGCTAAGATGCTACTTTCATTATCAACACAGAGTATGCGTAAACCTGCTAAGGGTTGCGCCGCATAATTATCTTTTTTAGTTGGCTCAATGGTTTTATTCAGCACGCCGCGGTACATCGGTACTGTGATGCTAAATACACTGCCTTTCTCTAGCCAAGAGCGCACTTCAATGTGGTGGTTTAGTACTTTACTAAGACCGTCAGCAATGGCCAGCCCTAGACCCAAACCTTTTTCTTCTCGTGTTTGGTGGCTGTCGAGACGTTTAAACTCTTCAAAAATAAACTGTAGCTTATCTTCGGGAATGCCTTGGCCTCGGTCCCAAACGTCAATACGCACGTGTTCGCCTTGACGGCGCACACCAAGCAAGACGTTGCCATTGGCATAGCGAAAGGCATTGGTGAGAAAATTCTGCACAATACGGCGCAGTAATCTGGGGTCACTGATGATATTTAGCGAGGTGCTGCGTAAGCGAAAATCAATCCCTTGCTGTTCAGCCAGAGCAGTAAATTCAGCACCTAAGGCTTCAAGCCAAGGTCCAAGGGCAAAAGGTTGACAATGCGGAGTGATACGGCCGCTTTCTAAGCGAGAAATATCCAGCAGGTCACTGATTAGATCTTCGGCTGAACGCAGAGAACTGTCTAGATTTTTTACCAGTTCTTGTGCATCTTCAGGCAGTGCGTCTTGGTGTGAGAGCGCAGCAGAGAAAAGACGAGCAGCATTTAAGGGTTGCATTAAGTCATGGCTGACGGCTGCTAAAAAACGGGTTTTAGACTGGTTCGCGCTTTCAGCAACATGCTTAGCCTCACTGAGGGCAATGTTTAATTGTGATAATTCATGAGTACGTTCGCTAACGCGTTGCTCAAGGCTTTCATTGGCTTCTTTTAAAGCGTGTTCAGCTTCACGGAAAGCGGTAATGTCGGTAAAACTCATCACGAAACCGCCGCCAGGCATAGGATTGCCGATCAGTTCAATCACACGGCCATTAGGAAACAAGCGTTCTGACGTGTGGGCAGTGCCTTGACGCATCCAGTACAGTCGTTTGTTGACATGCGCATCAGCGTTGCCCGGTCCGCAAAGACCATGCTGAGCATTATGGCGAATAATGTCGGCGATAGGACGGCCCACTTGAATCAAGTCATCGGGATAATTAAACAGCTTTAAATAGCGACTATTCCATGCGACTAGACGCAATGAGCGATCAACGACGCTAATGCCCTGAGTAATGTTTTCAATAGCGCCCTGCAGCAATGTGCGGTTGAACTGTAACACTTCGGACGCTTCGCCAACGATGCGTACCACATCCTCGACGTACATTTCACGACCCTCAATCGCTGCTTTAACAACAACACGGGTTGATGACGCACCTAAAACACCCGTGAGTAGGCGCTCTGTGTGAGCCACCCATTCACTGCTGGCGGTTTCTGCTGGATTAAATCCCGAGCCTTTTTTATAGGCGAAGCGAATAAAGCTTTGCTTGGCGCGGTCTTCGCCAACGAAGCGTCCTGCTAAGGTGAGTAGGTCGTTGATTTGGACGGTAAATGTTTGACGGCTACCCACATGTTGGCCAATAAAGCGACTGGCTTGCCAATGCTCTGAAACCCGGGTCTTCGAAAATAGAGATACCAGCACAAAGAGTAAAAAGTTTCCGCTTAACGACAGTAAAACACCAAGAGTTAAGGGGTCGATTGGCAGGCCAAAGGGATTGTTAGACAACCACATAAGACCTGGGAAGGATGCTAAGGACCAATCCATGCTGCTAGCAATCAAAGGTAAAATCAGCGTATAAAGCCACAAGAGTGAGCCTGCAATGAGGCCGGCAAAAACGCCTTGGCGGTTGGCTTGCTTCCAAATTAATGCGCCCAGCATAGCTGGCGCAAGTTGTGTCAGCGCAGCAAAGGCAATCTGCCCGATAGTGGCAAGACTGGTGTTGGCGCCTAATAAGCGGTAACTGGTATAAGCCAGTAATAAAATAATGATAATACTCAGACGCCGAGCGGTCAGCATCCAATAGCGGAATGCTTCAAAAGGGCGATCAGTGGTGCGTGCAGCCAGCATGGATGGCAGTAAAATGTGGTTGGAAATCATAATCGATAAGGTGACGGCCGCGACAATCACCATGCCGGTTGCTGCTGAAGCCCCACCAATAAAGGCCAAAATAGCTAAAGTTGGATTACCTTCGGCAAGAGGCAGACTAATAACAAATGAGTCAGGCACAACGGATGCAGGCAAACGTAACTGCCCCGCAAGAGCAATCGGGATAACAAATAGTGCGACAAGAAGTAGGTAAACAGGGAACACCCAACGCGCTATACGTAAGTCTTTATAGTCATTGTTTTCCACTACCGTGACATGAAATTGTCGCGGTAAAGTATAAATAGCCATCATGGCCACACAGGTTTGTACAATCATTGCTGGCCAGTTGGTCGCTTCATTCCAATACGCTTCGAGCTTTGGCGCTTCTTTTGCCTGTTGCCATAAATCACCCACGCCATTATAGAGTCCAAAAATAACGAACAGGCCAACAGCCATAAATGCCATCAGCTTTACTAGAGATTCAAAAGCAATAGCAAACATTAAGCCGCGGTGGTGTTCGGTCACATCTAAGTTACGCGTGCCAAATAAAATGGTAAATAAGGCTAGAGCAACGGTGACAATAAGAGCTGTATCTTGTGCGTGCATCCCTGTTGAGTTAGCTGAGCTGCCGGTTAGTAAGTTGACGCCGAGGACAATACCTTTCAGTTGTAGGGCGATATAGGGTAATACACCAACCGCAGCAATTAGAGTGACCACAACGGCTAAACGTTGTGATTTTCCATAGCGCGCGGCAATAAAGTCAGCTATTGAGGTGATGTTTTCTTGCTTGCTGATGATGACCATTTTTTTTAGCACCCAAGGCGCCAACGTCAGTAGCAATATAGGACCGATATAAATAGGTAAGAAAGACCAGATTTGCTCAGCCGCTTGACCCACAGAACCAAAAAACGTCCAGCTACTGCAATACACTGCCAGCGATAAACTGTAGATAGTTGAGCGCATGCGCGGACTGATAGTTGTGCCGCGGCGATCGCCGTAAAATGCAATAGCAAATAGAATTGCCATATAGGCCAGCGCGACCAGAGCGATAAGTCCTGTGGAAATTGACATTAACCTGACCTGAAACATGAATAAGATAGGATCATATTAAGGAAAACTGTTGCTATAAGATAGCGTGTACAGGTACTGATGCTTACGCGTGTTGTCGTTAATAAGGTCACCAGTAAGCAATGTATATACAGTCATGTGTTGGACCAGCTGAACTGTTTCAATTGATTTTATGGCGATTTAATAATACTGGGCGATCACTGCAGTATTTGCTGCGTTGACAGAAGGGGCGCGTTGGTTTTTATTTTGTAATTGCCAACATAGGATAGAAACACGGCGTAGATGACCGTTGCTTATTTTTCTAGCGAGCTGTGGCATATAAATGCCATAGCAATTAATGATTTGTGTTGTTGGTAGCGTGCCAAGCGGCCACTTAAAGACTCAGGTAAATCCTGTGTCTGTCTAAACCCCAAAGAACCGTAAAAGCCTCTTAAGTCAGGATGACAGAACAACCAAATTGGCGAGTGTTGATAAGCGACTTGGAGGTGTCGTATTAAAAAACTAGCAACACCTTGTTGGCGATGTTCTGGAGCGGTAAGTAAACTGGTTAACCAGTATCCGTCAGCTATAGGTGAAAGACAGACGCCCGCAATAATTGATGGTGCGCGTACCACCCAGGCATCTGCTTGCTGGGTCATACGCATTGGGCTGTTGTGGCTACGATAAAACTTACGTAATAGAGTATGCTGATTTTCAGCTAAGCATTGAGCGCTAAAATTTGTAGAGTGTTGATCCATTATCGGCACCATCATTTTAATAGCTAAAGCATACTTTATTAATCACTCGCTTGGAGTGTCTGCTTTTAGAGGTGTTATGAGTACGGTTTTAATCGTTGAAGATGATGAGCGTTTAGCGCAGCTCACCTGTGAGTACCTCGAGGCGCAAGGTTTTCTCGTGCTGCTGGAAAGTGATGGTTATTTAGCCGTGCAAAGAATTCTTAACGAGCAGCCAGATTTAGTTGTTTTAGACTTAATGCTGCCGGGACTCGATGGCTTTTCAATTTGCCGCAGTGTGCGACCTGAGTATAAAGGACCTATCCTGATGCTAACCGCACGTACCGACGATGCTGATCAAGTTCAAGGCTTTGAGGATGGGGCAGATGATTATGTCTGCAAACCGGTGCGTCCAGCCGTCCTGTTAGCACGCATTAAAGCGTTATTGCGCCGTGCAGATACTATTGATGCTGCTAGAGCAACCTCAGGCGTGCTGAGCTTTGGTCGGCTGACGATTGATCATGCTCGACGCAGTGCATTCTTAGGCGATAAATATATTGATTTAACGGGTGCTGAGTTTGATTTGCTCTGGTTACTCGCGAGCAATGCTGGGACACCGCTGTCGAGAGAGGTGATTTTCAGTGAGCTGCGCGGCATTGAGTACGATGGTGTTGATCGTTCTATTGATGTGCGTATCTCACGCATCCGGCCACGCATTGGTGATGATGGCGAGCAACCTCGAGTGATAAAAACCATTCGTAATAAAGGCTACTTATTTGTACGCGAAGCCGCGCAAGAGTTGTTGTGAGCTCGATTTTTTTCAGGATCTATGGCGGTTTACTCGCTGCGCTTATATTAACCGCAGGTTTTGGGGCGCTGGCGCTGCATCTGACGCATGAGATTCGAGCTGATCAACACCGTGAACGCTTAGCGAGCGGCACGTTTCGTCTGATGGCCGCTAATTTAGAGGCGCTCGATACGATTGAGCGCAAACGCGCTACTGCATTATGGGGTCGGCTATTGGGTGTCCCGCTGACGATTAAGTCGATAGAGTCTTTAACTTTTGATCGGGGCGATCTCAGGCATCTTCTACGTGGCCGCGTGCTGGTTAAACACAGTGATACTACGCCAGCTAAAGTGTACAGCCTGATTAATACATCAGAGCGCAAAGTTCTGGTCGGTGAGGTGCGTCGAGTGAGTGAGCAGCTGGCGCGAGCTACTGTTTATCTGTTGGTTGATGAGCTGGTGCGTTATCCCGCAGCAGAGCAGGCCGCTAAATTAGCTGAGTTGGCTGAGCAGCATCAATTTGGTTTTGCTCTGAGCTTGTTGTCGGTGGATAAAACAGATTTAGATGCTGATCAATTGCGTCGAATCGAAGAGGGCGACACAGTGATGGCGCTCGATCAGGGTGGTGATGCGATTCGAGTATTTGCTGGTGTTAACGAAACACCTTGGGTGCTGATGCTCGGCCCGGTGCGTCAACTCAATGCTTACCCTGCATATTTGTTGCTACTTATAGCTGCGCTAGGTTTAAGCATGGTGGGTATTTTGGTGTATCTGCTGGTACGTCATCTAGAACGGCGTTTGCAAGATTTAGAATATGCCGCATCGCGTATTGCTCAGGGGCATTTAAATGTGCAGGTTGCTGAGGGCAGTAGTGACTCGGTGGGACGCTTGGCTTTACGTTTTAATGAAATGGCCGCACGCTTGAAAATTTTGATTAATGTACAGGGTGATATGGTGCGTGCTGTAGCGCATGAGTTACGTACGCCGCTCGCTCGTTTGCGTTTTGCTTTAGATATGGCTGCTCATGTAGATGAGTCGCAAGTACGCAGTAAATACTTTGACGGTATGGATCAGGATATTGAGGATATGGATGGCTTGCTCAACGAAATGTTGACCTATGCCAGATTAGAAGCAGGCATGCCAAGCATTAACTTCAGTCGA
The DNA here is from genome assembly GCF_905120345.1 of Denitrificimonas caeni. Classification (GTDB taxonomy): domain Bacteria; phylum Pseudomonadota; class Gammaproteobacteria; order Pseudomonadales; family Pseudomonadaceae; genus Denitrificimonas; species Denitrificimonas caeni_A. Next base: position 58,492 of record NZ_CAJHOA010000010.1, read on the forward strand.
GTTGAGCTGCATACCTTAATTGAGCAGGTGATCCAGGAGCTTGCGCCTTTACGCCCTGAGATAGCGTTGCAGTATGAAAAAGATGGTGCTAGTGAATGTTGGGTTGATGCAGAAGGTAGGTATTTGCATCAAGCTTTGCAGAACTTGGTCAGTAATGCGCAGCGCTATGCGCGTCATAGTGTGTCAATTGTGTGTCGGGTGCAGCATGAGCTGTGCTATATCGCTGTAGAAGATGATGGCGTCGGTATTGCTGAAGCCTTACGTGAAAAAGTATTCACGCCATTTTTCCGATTGGATGATAGTCGCACGCGTGCCTCGGGTGGGCATGGTCTGGGGCTGGCTATCGTTAAGCGCATTATGTATCTGCATTCAGGGCGCGTACGTATAGAGAGTAGTCGAATGCTGGGCGGAGCACGCATAGTATTGGTGTGGCCGCAGTATGCTCAAGTAAAGGATGCGCGGATCCAGTAGTGGCTAATCTGCATCTGGATAGACTTTTTAAACTAATTTCAAAAACGGGCTTTACAGGTTCTTTAAAGCGTGTAGAATGCGCACCTCGTTAGGCGAACAAGGTTTCACGGCTTAACGTAACAGGTTGATTCTTAAGGAAATAACTTAAAATTAGCTTGACAGGTTCGCGCTCTACTGTAGAATGCGCGGCCTACCAGAGAGGATCGAAAGAACCTCAAAGGTACCAAGGAGTTAGACGGAAGCATTAAAAACTTCCAGAAAATAAACCTTGACAGATACTTCGGAGAGTGTAAAATATGCCTCCTCGCTAAGATCGAAAGACTTAACGAAAACGTTCTTTAACAATTTGAATCAAGCAATTCGTGTGGGTGCTTG
>NZ_CAJHOA010000011.1 GCF_905120345.1 Denitrificimonas caeni
GATGGGGTGCAGCGCACCCCATCAAGTCAGTGCATTACCTAGGAAACCCCCACTTCTAAAGTGGTGGGTAGTTCATCTCTAGCCAGATCGGCGCATGGTCGGAGGGTTTTTCCATACTGCGTAATTCGTAATCAATCCCGGCATTGAGCAAGCGCGAGCGCAGTACCGCTGTGGTCATAATCACATCAATGCGCAGACCACGTTTTGGCGTGTCTTCAAAGCCGCGGCTGCGGTAATCAAACCAGCTAAAACGGTCATTTACGTTTGGGTGCAAGACACGGAAACTGTCCTCCAACCCCCAGTCTTTGAGCGTCTGCAACCACGCCCGCTCTTGCGGTTGGAAGCTGCACTTGCCTGATTTTAACCAGCGCTTGGCATTCGCCTCACCAATGCCGATATCACTGTCTTCTGGGGAAATATTAATATCACCCATCACCACCAAGGCCTCTTCGGGGCTAAAGCGTGTTTCCAGCAGGTTCTGTAAATCAGCATAGAACTTCTCTTTGCCGGGAAACTTGGTGGGGTGATTGATGTTCTCTCCTTGCGGGAAGTAGCCATTCATCACCGTGATCGGCGTGCCATTGCGGTCAGCAAAGACTCCGTAGATAAAACGGCGTTGAGCGTCTTCCTCATCTTCAGGAAAACCTTTCTGAATCTCTAAAGCCGGTAAACGCGAGAGCAGGGCGACACCGTAGTGGCCTTTCTGTCCGTGGTAATAGACCTCGTAGCCTAAGTCACGGACCATTTGCTCAGGGAACTCTGAGTCATGCACTTTGATTTCTTGCAAGCCAATCACATCCGGCTGATGGCTGTTAATCAGCGCCGAGAGTTGGTGGGGACGGGCGCGTAGGCCGTTGATATTAAAAGAAATGAGTTTCATAAGAACCTTCGTTTAAACTGGATAGCACCAGTCTAAAACACTCAGGCGCTAACCGTAAGCCCTCAAGCGGCGAGAATGTATGCCGCTATTACGCGGCATACGCGTGAGGTAGCGCATGCCGGCACGCCAGTCATTGGCGCGCCTCGCTGTTGTGCGCCTGTATTAGCGCTTATTTTGCTTGACCACGCCCGGTAGGCTGTCGAGCTGGGCGGTGAGGAAGGAGCTGGTGCTGTTCATGTTCGAGACCAGCATATCCATTGCGTTAAATTGCGCGAATAAGCGCGATTCTAATTTACTGATCCGCGCGGCATGGCTTTCGCGCTGCTCATCGACCGTGGTGATGGTGTTTTGCAGGGCTTTGGTGCGACTGTCGAGTACCCCGCCTTTATCGGTGTAAGGGCTGACTTTGCTGTCCATGCGCGCCATCAAACCGTCTTTGCCAGTGAACAGGCTATTGACTTGGTCAAAGTTGTTGTCCAAAGCTTTATTTAACTTAGTGTTGTCGACCGCCAAGGTGCCGTCGCGTTGGGTGCTGATGCCCAGATCGGAGAGCATACGAACGCCTTCGTTGCTGCTGGATGAACTCATCTCACCGCGTATCGCACTCATAAACGCGCGCACCGAGGAGTCACCGACTAACGCGGCGGCTAGGGGTTCTGAGTTGTCGCCACCCACCGGCGTCACGCTAGTCAGCTTATTGACACTTTCGAGCATGGCGTTATAGGCATCGACAAACTCAGTGATGGATTTGCGCACGCCACCTTTGTCTTCGTTGACGCCGAGCTTGATGGTTTCCGCTTTGTCCAAGGCTTCCGCCGACTGCGCGCTTTTCAAGGTGAGGGTCACCCCTTCAATCGCATCCTCGATGGTATTGCTGGCGCTGCTCAGACGAATGCCATCAATGGCCAGATTGGCATCGCGTGAATAGCTGATCACCCGCGCCTCACGCGGATCTGTACCAGCAGGTGTCGGCTCAAAATTAGCATCCGCTGCCGACGGCGGGGTAAACGCCAAGCGATCCAACTCGCCAAGGTTGTCACCCGACAGCGCGACGCTGATGTCATGATCGCTGCCCGACTGGCTTGAACTCAGCACCAAGCGCGCACCGCCCTCACCATTGGGGTCGCTGACGATAGTGGCGCTGAGGCCGCTGTCTTTGCCGGCGGCGTTAATCGCATCGCGCACATCGGTCAGGCTGGCATTGCTCAGCTCAATGTCCAGCGCTTCGTCGCCGACCTTGATGCTGAGTGTGCCGCTGCCCAGCGCATCGCTGCTGTTGTCATAACCCGCTAACGCCACTTTGCTAGTCTGGGCGAGATTGAACACTTGCACGCTATAATTGCCGGCGGCGGCCTTGGCGTCGGCGCTGATGCTGACAGTGTCGGCTGCGCTGCTGGTGGCGCTGCGTTTTTCAAAGAGGGCAGGGTCATTCAGTTTGCCCAGCGCGGTTTGGAAGGTCGAGAGCGCACTACGGAACTGGCCAAGCGCCGAGACCTTGCTGGTGGAGGCTTTTTCGAGGCGATCAAGTTGCGCGGTTTTCGGTGCGCTTTCTGCACCGACCAGCGCCTTGACCATGCCGTTGATATCCATACCGGAACCGATCCCACTAATTGCCATAACCTTACCCTCTGCGACCGTTTATTGACGCGTCGCTAGTCGAAAATGAAGATGTGAGGTGATTTAAGCAGATTACATGCCAACCTCTAGTCATCCTGTCCCGCTATCTTACTCGTCGCTAGTGTACTGCTGCGCGCGGTCTGCGCAGGCTTATACTTTACCACTAAACAAGACACTGCGAATCTCTTCTAGGTTTTCTGATAAACGTAATGCTTCTGCTGACGGCATTTGCCGAATCAGCTTGCCACTGCTGGCTTCTGTGACGGTGACTATCATACGTTGACTGTCATCATCCAATTTGAATTCGAGGTTGCGCTGTGCGCTTTGTGCATACTCTTGTAGATCAGCGACCGCCACCTGCAGCTGTTCACGCTCTGTGGCGCTATCGGCGCTGTCTTGATTGTGCGCGGCGCGGCTCAGATTGGGATCTTTAGCCGTAACGGGCTCATTAGTGTTAGGGCTGGCTGCCGTGCTGTTAGGCTCTAGGCGGCTGTTGAGACTGCTTATGTCCATGGCGTGTCCTCCATATAGACGAAAACGGGGGAAGGGCAATCCCTTCCCCCGCTGTTCAAGCACCCACTAAACTTAGCCGAGCAGGCTAAGAACCGCTTGTGGCAACTGATTGGCTTGCGCCAACATCGCTGTACCGGCTTGCTGCATGATCTGGTTTTTCGCCAGGTTAGCAGACTCAGCGGCGTAGTCAGTATCCATGATACGACCGCGTGAAGCAGAAGCGTTCTCCGCTACGTTTTGCAAGTTGCTGATGGTCGACTCAAAGCGATTTTGCACCGCACCGAGCTTGGAGCGCTCGCTGTCAACCTGTTGCATGGCACCGTCCAGTACAGAAATCGCTTGTTGTGCGCCTTCAGCAGTGGTGATGTCGAGGTTGCTGACTGAGGATTCAACTACCACACCGCTGTGTGTGCCAGCCGCATTGGTCAGACCCAGAGATGCTAGACCTGTACCAGCAGCGCCGTCCGCCACCGTGAAGGACTCATTGCCGGAGAATAACTCTAGCGTGCCTTGGCTGTTGACACTGGCGCTGACGCCGGTGCTGGCAGTGTTGATCGCAGTTGCAACTGCATCCATATTGCTGCCGGCAGCCAGTTTGATGTCGGTGCCGTTCAGGTTGATCGAGGTAGACTCTTGCAGCTTGGCTGCGGTGTTACCAGCCGTCAGGCCCAGCATTTTCAGCGATCCTGCGGTTTCGTTTTCCAGTTTGATTGCCGCACCATCAGTTGAGCTCAGCTGTAAACGGCCATTTTTGACTTCTGCAGTAACCTTGGTGTCTTCACTGCTCTGGTTGATCTTCGCGGCAATATCGTCCAAGTCTGAGTCGGCTTGCAAGTCTATGGTTTGGCCATTCAAGCGGATGGACGCGTTAGCGCTAATCTGACCACTATTTTCTGTCGTAGTCCCTTTGACACTCACAGCGCCACCGGTGTCGGCCATGCCGATCACTGCAAGACCAGTATTGTCACCTTCAACGCTGAAGCCATTGGCAGAGGAGAGTTTGATGGTCTTAGCGGTGTCGTTAAGCAACTCTGCAGTTACACCTGATCCAGAAGCGTTGATCTTGTCAACCAACGACTGATTCGACTCGCCAGCAACAGTACTGATTTCCTTGCCGTTGATCGAAAATTTGCCGGTAGCCACAGCTGCAATAACTACAGTTTCAGCATTGCCCGTCGCAACTTGAGTCGTGCCTTTGTCTAGGCCAAGAGCGGTTAAACCAGCGGTCTCGCCGCCGATGGTGATTTTCGAGTTGGATGTGAGTACCAGCGCCCCGCTAGAGGCATCAGCAGTTATGCCAATGTCAGCGCTTTTAATACGAGCGGCAATATCGGCAGCTGTGTCGCCTGTTAAAACTGAGATGTTGGTGCCGTTCAGGCTGATTGAGCTATTCGATGCAGGCGAGGTGAAGGTGGTAGCCGAGCCAGTCACTTTTGCCTGGCCAAGTACGCTTGCTTCAATAGTGGAAGCCGCCGCAGGGAGGCCCAGCACGGTATTTGCATTACTAGTTGTAGCTGCAGCGATGGTAATGTCGCCCTTGGCTTCCAACTTCAGCTTGCCATCAACGTTACTAGCGGTGACACCAGAATCAGTGCTTTTATCATTTATGCGAGTCACCACCGCATCGAGGTCATCACCGGCCTGCAATGTCACAGTAGTTGCGGTGTAACCTTCAGCGTTGATTATCAGCTTGTCTGCTGACGTTGCAGTAATCCCACCTGTAAATTGCTCCGCTGCCGTCACACTGGCTCGACCAGTAACTGCCACATAGTTACCGGCTTTATCGCCACTGATTCCAAAGTCTTTACCACCGCTCACTTGGAAGTTTTCAGCGGAGGTTAGTTTTAGCTTGCCGTTGTCTTCGCTTGCTGTGACGCCGGTGTCAGCAGTAGCTTTGTTAATTTCAGTAACGGCATCGGCCAAAGTGACGGTAGCTGCTGCTGTGAAGTCAATATCAACACCATTGATATTCAGCGATTGGCCGCCGGCTGGTACAGTAATATCACTGAAGACTGCCCCTGTAACACTCACCGGCTCGCCCGAGGTGCCGCCAGTAGAAGAGCCGATGGCCGCACTAGTCACCGACGCGGTCATTGTGCTTTCTACGCCACTGGCTTTGGCCGAGCTGAAGCTGCCTTTGAGTGCCGATGCACTCACATTGCTCAAACCAAAAGATACCGTCTCATTGGCATTCGAACCAACCTGGAAGCTGGTGTTGCTCATGCTGCCGTTCAGTAATTTCTGACCACCAAACGACGTGGTATCAGCGATACGCGTCAGTTCACCGGACAGGGCAGTAAATTCTTCTTGCAGCGCTGTGCGCTCAGAGGCACTGTTCGAGCCGTTGGATGCTGTCAGCGCCAAGTCACGCATACGTTGCATGATGTTGGTGGATTCTTGCATTGCGCCTTCAGCGGTCTGTGCAATCGACACACCGTTGTTAGCGTTTTTCACTGCAACAGTCAAACCATTGATCTGGTTGGTTAAGCGGTTAGAGATCTGCAGGCCAGCCGCGTCATCTTTGGCGCTGTTGATTTTTGAACCTGAAGCTAAACGCTCAAGCGAGGTCGACAGTGCATTGGTAGAACCACCCAAGGTGCGCTGTGCGTTCAGGGAAGCAACGTTAGTATTTACTGTTAAAGCCATGGGTAGTTCTCCAATTTTCTAAAATAATGTTTGCCCGAGTTTGCAAGCAACTTGTGTGCCTAACCACTCAAACATCCACAATGTTTGCATTCAATCCTTATATCGGCGCTGTTGCGAAGAGCTTTAATCTTTTTTCAAAAACTTTTCCCTGCGCCTTGACAGGTAAGAAAACGCCTGCCGCTGTTACAAAGGTTATCGGTCGGACTTTGCAAATCTTTAGCGTGAAATGATTATCGTGGCTGCTTGCTGTTTATGAATGCCGGCGATGCAACAAACCGAGCAGTGAAGCGGCTTCAGCGCTGAAGCTATCGGGCTCGCTCATTTATAATGGTCTGCTGGATATAAAACCCCATGTGCCAGCTTTAATATAACGACTCGGCAATCGAGCATTTTTTATTTCAGCGTCTACACTGAGTCAAGAACACGCGACAAACCGTAACAATACGGCAACACGGAGGTTGCTATGTCTCACACGGATGTGCCGAGTCAAAACCAAGAAGACCATGACAGCCCTTGGAAAGACGCACTGGAAGTGTTTTTTCGACCTTTTATGGGTTTTTTATATACTGAAATCGCTGCGCAGATTGATTGGCAGCAGCCGGTTGAGTTTCTTGATAAAGAATTGCAGAAAATCACCCGCAAAGCGAAAAACTCGCGGCGCTATGCTGACAAGCTGGTCAAGGTACAGTTTTTAACGGGGGTGGAAAAATGGATTTTGATCCATGTCGAGGTGCAAGGCGAGCCAGAAGCAGGGTTTGCAGAACGAATGTTTATCTACTATTACCGTATTCGCGACCGCTATCAAAAACCGGTGATCAGCTTGGCGGTGCTCACTGATACACGAGCCAGTTTTCGTCCCGATCATTACGCCGATGCAATGGCGAGTTGCAGCGTCCGTTTTGATTTTGCCATGGTGAAGTTACTCGATTGGCGTGAGCGAATGGACGAACTGCTGCACGATAAAAATCCCTTTGGCTTATTGATCGCCGCACAACTGACCGCCAAACTGGTCAAAGACAGTAAGACCCGCGCTGATAACCTTGTTGGTTTTTATCGCCTAGTGATCAAAAAGGACCTCGACCGTGAATTAATCCGCCGGTTGATCGTTTTTCTCGAGTGGATGGTTTATTTACCCGAAGACATCAGCACATACTACAATGAACTCATTGAGCAAGTTGAGGAGGATACCCAAATGCCATATATCTCACTGATTGAACGCAAAGGGATCAAACTGGGCCTTGAGCAAGGAATAGAGCAGGGCATTAACCGAGGGCGTGCCGCCACGTTATGTAAACAGTTGCAGCTTAAGTTTGGTGACCTGAGCGATGACTATCAAGCTCGCCTAAACCAAGGCAATCAAGCTGAGCTGGACTTATGGACCGAGCGCGTTCTGTTCGCCGACACTCTTGAGGCCGTGTTTGAGCCATAGCAGGATTTTTCCAGCGCATTCAAAAAGCACTGCTTGTCTTGTGGCTGGACAAGCAGGCTTGATGATATCTGTTACCTATAAAAATAATGACATAACCACACAACCGCTAGCCACGCGCGAGTTTTCGCCTGATAAATACATTCCATATTAAAGATACGCTTAGCGTATTTTTCATCTTTATTATTTCGCAACTGTTTTATTAATCGGCCATGCTGGTAAATATGGAAAAAGTGTCACACTATAGTGGCCTTTTGATATTTTAGTGATGAGCTGGGTTGTCAACGTTAGGTACTAAGCGACTAAGGACGCCGCTGTTCGGCTGTATATGAAGAGTTATTAGTATAGAGCAGCACATGATCTACGGAAGTCGACTTTAAATGCGTACATTAAATTTACAACAATTAATTTTGCTGCTCAGTGTGTCGACGGCTGTGTTGGTTTTGGCCAATACTTTTTATACCAGCCATAAAACGCAGCGGGCCTTATTAATTGAGCAGACGCTTGAGGCGAATCATGCCTATGCCGCGAAAATTGCTGGAAGTGTCGACGATTTTCTAATAGCGGCACAGCAACAGTTGGCTTTTGCCGCAGAGGATGTGTTGTTAGCCCAGGGCAACCCGCAGCAGCTGCAGCACATTGTCGAGCGTTTAAAACAGCAAACCAACAGTTTTAGTTCAGTGTTGATTTTAGCTGCAGACAGCACTGCCTTGGCAATTACGCGGCCTGCACAGCATTTCTTGGGTAAGAAATTGCACAATCCAGGTGCTGCGCAAGCACTCAAAGAGCAGACGCCGTTAATTAGTAAACCCTATATTTCCGTGACTGATCGTTTAGTGGTGTTATTAAGTCATCCTGTGTTTGATGCGCAGGGCGCCTATTTAGGCTTTGTCGGCGGATCTATTTATCTAGAAGAAGAAAGTATTCTCTATGCGCTGTTAAGTCAGCATTACCATCTGGATGATTCCTATATCTACGCTGTTGATCAAGACGCACGCGTCATCTATCACCAAGAGCTGTCTCGGGTCGGCGAGGTGCTTGTCGGGAATCCGGTGGTTGAGAGGGTTGTTGCCCAGCATGCAGGCCATCAGCCAGTGACGAGCAGTGACGGAGTTGCAATGTTGGCCGGTTATGCGCCGGTGACCCGTGCCGGATGGGGCGTTGTTACGCAGCGTAGCTTAAACGCCAGCTTGGCAGGCATGGATGCGCAGATGTGGGCGGTTGCCAAGCATAGTTTCCCGTTTTTTTTACTGATTGTCTTGGCGGTTTGGCTGCTATCGCGCTGGATTTCAAAACCACTCTGGCAGCTGGCGCGCAGTGCTGAATCGCTAGATGCACCTGATGTCAGTGCACAAGTTGCCAATGTCGCAGATTGGTATTTTGAGGCCGCGCAGCTCAAGCGAGCCATGCTCAGAGGCTTGGCTGGCCTGAATAAAAAGATAGGTAAACTTAACGTAGAAAACATTACCGATCCGCTAACGGGATTGATTAATCGCCGTGGTATGCAGATGACTCTGGATGAGTGGGAGGCAGCACGGCAGCCTTTTTCTGTGGTTATGGGTGATATTGATCACTTTAAACGGATCAATGATAAATATGGCCATGCTATTGGCGATCAGGTTTTACAGTTTTTTGCGAAACATCTGCAGGCGTCTTCACGACCTAGCGATCTCGTCTGCCGTGTGGGTGGCGAAGAATTTATGATGTTGTTGCCCAATATCGAGCAGAATCTGGCCTATAAGATTGCTGAGCGGTTGCGCAAGCGTATCGCTGACGATATCTGCGCCAGTGTGGGCGAGCCTGTTACTTTGTCTTTTGGCGTCGCGAGTTGGTCCGGCGGGCCAGAGCGTATTGCTGAGGTGATGAAGCATGTCGATTTAGCCCTGTATGCGGCGAAAAATGCCGGGCGTAATCAAGTTCGGATCAGTGCTGGCGCTGCTGCGTCAGTGTTGCCAGTCATCTAGACTGCTAGATCGCCGTGACTTGCTAGTCGCTTTTTGTCTAGATAAATCAACCTTAGAGCACAAATCACGTATCATCAGTGTGATTAAGTTGTACCTGATCGAGTTTGAACTCTTATAGGCCGATAGGCATCCACTACTCAACTAGCAAATGATTCAGCACATTGTTTTGCTTGTGCACCTTATTTGAAATGAGCGATTGAGTTGCAAACTTTTGAGTGGAGCGTTGGACATGGATTACGGAAGATAACTTTAAATGCGTAAATTGAATTTACGGCAATTGATTTTGCTGCTCAGCGTGTCGACGGCTGTGTTGGTTTTAGCCAATACCTTTTATACCAGCCATAAAACTCAGCGGGCCTTATTAATTGTGCAGACACTCGAGGCCAATAGTGCTTATGCCTCGAAAATGGCTGACAGTGTGAATAGTTTTTTATTGGCTGCACAGCAGCAATTGGCCTTTGCTGCACAAGATGTGTTAATCGATAAAGACAACTATGATCACCTTGATCGTATTGTTGAGCGCTTAAAGCAGCAAACCAATAGTTTTAACTCAGTGCTGATTACTGATGAAGTGGGTATTGTTTTAACCATCACCCCAAACAACTCTTCTTTGATGGGGATGGCAATGCAAAGTTTAGGCGCTGTGCAAGCTTTAAAAGAGCGAGTGCCGTTGATCAGTAAACCTTATATTTCGGCGACTAATCGTCTTTTGGTTTTTATTACACAGCCGATCATTGACGCGCAAGGCACCTATTTAGGATTTATTGGTGGAACTATTTATTTGCATGAAAAAAGTATTTTATATGCATTGCTAGGCCAGCATTACCATGCCGATGAATCCTATATCTACGTGGTTGATCAAGACTCACATTTGATTTATCACCAAGATTCATCACGGGTGGGTGAAGTGGTGGCTGGTAATCCTGTGATCAAACAGGTGGTTGCACAGCAGGCCGGCAGTCAGCAGTTGATTAACTCTAAGGGGGTTGAAATGCTGGCCGGTTATGCGCCGGTGCCGAGTGCGGGATGGGGGGTGGTCACTCAGCGCTCGTTAAAAGCGACCTTGGCTGGCATGGATCAGCAAATGTTGGCAGTGGCTCAGTACAGTTTTCCGTTTTTTCTGCTGATTGTACTGATGGTCTGGGTGGTCTCACGCTGGATTTCAAAACCGCTCTGGCAGTTGGCACGCAGTGCTGAGTCTTTAGATGGGGACGATGCCAATGCACAGATTTCTAAAATTTCTGTTTGGTATTTTGAAGCATCACAACTCAAGCGCGCGATGTTAAGAGGCTTGGTTGGCTTAAACAAAAAGATGGGTAAGCTGAATTTAGAAAATATTACCGACCCGCTAACGGGCTTGATTAATCGCCGAGGCATGCAGCTCACCTTGGATGCATGGGAGAAGGCGCGCCAGCCTTTTTCAGTGATTATGGGTGATATTGATCACTTTAAATTGATTAATGATAAATTCGGTCATGATGTCGGCGATGAGGTGTTAAAGTTTTTTTCCGCAGAAATGCATGAGTTTTCTCGTCCCGATGACTTAGTATGTCGTGTCGGCGGTGAAGAGTTTTTGATGTTACTGCCTAATATCGACAAAGATGTGGCGTATAAAATTGCCGAGCGTTTGCGTCAACGTATTGAAGGCGATATTTGTCCGCACATTGGTGAGCCAATTACCTTGTCGTTCGGGGTGGCCAGTTGGCCTTGTGGTCAGGCCAGTATTGCTGATGTGATGAAAAATGCTGATTTGGCACTGTATGCGGCGAAAGGTGCCGGACGTAATCAAGTCCGTAACAGTGACATCCTATGCGAGTAAGAATGAAGAACAGCCCTTATCAGTGGCAGAATTTAACCCCAAGTATTGACTGAGTTGTTATGAGTATTGAGATAAAACGTATCGCATCAATCTATTGTGTTGCCCTGCTGTTGATCTTAATACCTTGCTCGGTGTATGCCAAAGGGCGCCTCGATGTTCAGGTTACGCCCAAGCATACGGCGCTGAAAAAAAACATCGAAGCCTATATAGATCAACTGGCCGAAGGCGATGCGACGTCTCTTGCGGCAGTTAAACGTACGGTATTGCAGCGCGCACGTTTGGCCAGTGAAGCGTTGGGGTATTACCAGACGCAGATTGTGGTGCGCATTACTGAGGATGCTGAGCCGGTCATGCAAGTGCTGGTGGAACGTGGTGATGCGGTACGTTTGCGCACGGTTACTATTCAGGTGCAGGGTGAAGCGGCGCAGTTGCCGGCTTTTGCTATTCCTGAAGACAAACGCTTAAAAGTCGGTGCTCGTTTAGATCATAGCGCCTATGACGATGTGAAAAGCATGCTGCAAAATCAAGCATTACGCTTTGGTTTTTTTGCTGCAGAGTTTACCCAGCATGAGTTACTGATTGATCCACAAATCGGTACGGCGGATATCACCTTGCTGTTTGACAGTGGCCCGCGTTATCGCTTGGGTGCGGTACAGTTTTCTGAAGATGCCAAAATTGATCAGAAACTCCTGCAGCGTTTACTGCCTTTTACCCCAGGCACGCCCTATAACTCTGCGCTAGTGGCGAAGCTCAGCCAGAATCTACAGTCCAGCGGTTATTTTGATGAAGTGCGGGTGGATGCGGTCGGTAGCGCTGATGGCCCTCTTGATATTCCTGTTGAGGTTAGTTTAGTGGCGATTAAGCCGCGCACGCTGAGCCTCGGTTTGGGCTTTTCGACTGACGTTGGTCCGCGTGGGCGTTTTGGTTGGGAGCGGCACCGGGTTAACAGTCATGGTCACAAGTTGGGTTTTGACAGTGAAATATCCCAGCCACGACAAAACGTCTCGGCGTGGTACCAAGTACCTTTGTCGGCACCGCTGACTGATTATGTGCGCTTTAGCAGCGGTTATCAGCGTGAAGAATTGGTTGATGCTGACAGTCGCTTGATTAATTTAGCGGTGCAATGGCATGCGCGTCTGCCGAGCGAATGGCTGCGCGTGGTGTCGCTACGCTGGGAGCAAGAAACCTATAATTTTGGTCGTGGCGCTAAAGATGGCCGTAGCAGTTTTTTAATGCCGGGTATTGATTATTCGGTGCTGCGCAGCGACTCGCCGCTCGACCCGAGTCAGGGCTACCGTTTGCAGTGGGCTGTGCGTGGCGCTAAACAGGATTTGCTGGCGGATGCGGATGTGCTGCATGTCACCGCGTTAAGCCGTGGGCTGCTGACCTTGGCGCATAAACACCGCTTTTTAGGTCGCGCGCAAATCGGAGCGATTGGCACCAATGAGTATGCGCAAGTGCCGCCATCGCTGCGTTTCTTTGCGGGTGGTGACCAAAGCGTGCGTGGCTATGATTATCAAACCTTGTCACCGCGTGATCGCCAAGGCAATCGCGTCGGTGGCCGCTATATGTTTGCCGGCAGTGTCGAATATCAATACAGCGTGGCTGAGCGTTGGCGCGTCGCGGCCTTTGTCGATCAGGGTAATGCCTTTAACTCGCTCAGCGATAAAATGAAAACGGGTGCCGGTTTTGGTCTGCGCTGGGTCTCGCCGGTGGGGCCGTTGCGGCTTGATTTAGCGCGTGCTTTTGATGAAGACAAAGGCTGGCGTATTCACTTCTCGATGGGGCCAGAGCTATGAAGCGCATCAGTCTCGGCATTGTCCTGAGTGTTCTGTTTCTTATCCTATTATTGCTGGGTATCACCCTGAGTGTACTGGCCACGCAGACCGGCAGTCGTTGGTTGCTTAATCAGGTCCCAGGTTTAACGGTTGAGGGTTTACAGGGCGCGTTGTTGACCGATTGGCGAGCTGAGCAACTGCACTGGCAGCAAGATGATGTATCCGTGCAGCTGACTGATGTACAGATGCAATTGCGCCCCAGTTGCTTGCTGCGCAGTACGCTTTGTTTAGATCAACTAGAGGCGGCTCGCATTGAGCTGAATCTGCCAGAAACAACGACGCCCACTGAGCCACAGCCAAGAATAGAACTGCCAAGCTTACAGCTACCTTTGAACATCGAAATTGAGCGGTTGCAGGTTGATGAGTTTATTCTGAATGGTGAATCATTACTGACCAATGCCGGCTTAAGTGCGCGCTGGTTGGGCGATGGTCTGTATATCTCGGGACTGGGCCTTCACTACCAAGACTACCAGCTACAGCTTAAGGGCAAGATTACCCCGCAAGACGACTGGCCCGTACAGTTAGAGTTGAGTGCGCAGGTTCCCATGCCTGATGCGCCAGTGCTCAAGGTGCAAGCACAACTGAGCGGCAGCTTGCAGTCGCTTAATATCGATGCGGTAACCGAAGGCTATCTTGGTGCAACGCTAAAGGGGCAGTTGCAGGCGTTGCAGGCTAATCTACCGGCCAAGCTCTCAGTCAAGATTGCTCACTTTAAAGCAACACCTGATCTGCCAGACAGCTTAACGCTGGCTGATCTAGCCATTGAGCTGCAGGGCGATATGGATAGCGGCTATCAAGTGACTGGACGTGGTGTATTGCCCAATACCCCTGAACAGATGCAGCTAAAACTGGCGGCCTTGCTGAAAACCACGGGCGTCAAATTAAATGCTTTACGCTTAAGTGCCAGTGACGAGGTGTTTGTTGCGGTGCAGGGCGCAGTCGATTGGCAAGATAAGTTAAAAGCTGACGCAGAGTTGCAATGGCAACATTTTCCGTGGCACAGCTTACTCGCGCAAGACGATATCCCGGTGCAATTGCAGACGGCGAATGGGCAGGTCAGTTATGTCGCAGGTGACTATCAAGGCCTGCTCAATGGCGACTTAAGTGGGCCGGCCGGTGACTTTAGCTTGGCGACTGTATTTTCTGGTAATCATCAGCAGGTCGAGTTAAGTGAGTTAGTGATTGAGGCTGGGCAAGGGCGTTTATTCGGGACGGCCAGCGTCGGTTTTGCTGAGGGGGTTGATTGGTTAGCGGATATTCAAGTCAGCCAGCTTAATCCAGCGTATTGGTTGCAAGAGATGCCTGGTGAATTGGCCGGTACGATTCACAGTCAAGGCCAGTTGCGTGAAGGACAGCTACAAGTGGCGGCGACCGCTGACTTAAAGGGCAAATTACGCGGATCGTTAACGCAGTTGCAGGTGGATCTACAAGGTACACAGCAACCGAACAGTGAGCCTGTTTGGCAATTAAAAACAGCGGATGTCCGTTTAGGTGATAACCGTATTTATGGCACGGCGCAGCTGGATCAAGCCTTGGCGGCGCAGCTACAGATTGACTTGCCGCGTCTGGTGCAGCTCTGGCCGGGCTTAGCCGGTAAAGCCAGTGCTGAGCTTAAGCTCTCAGGTAGCCTGACTGAGCCGTTGGCGCTGCTGCAGTTGCAGGGCAGTGGTATTGCCTATCAAGGTCATCGGGTGGGCCAACTGACCTTGCATGGTGAATTATTAGCCGCGCAGCAAGCGCAGCTCAGCTTTGCTGCTGAACGTCTTTGGAGCGGTGAGACTGAGTTGGGTGCCTTGCACCTTGATGCTCAAGGTTCAGTCGCGGCGCACAGTGCTCAGCTGTCACTCACAGGGCCCTTACTGGACACACAAGTCAAACTCAGTGGCGCACTGCAAGACGGTGATTGGTTAGGGCAAGTGCAGACCCTGCTATTAAGCAGTCATGAGCAAAACTGGGCGTTGCAGAAAGCTACCGCGGTTCACTATCGCAAAACCGGTGAATTAACCGTTGCCGCGCACTGTTTAAAAAGTGGGCCTTCCAGCCTCTGTGCCGGCGAGCAGCGTTTACTGCCGCAGACGAAAATTGATTATCACTTATTGAATTTCCCCTTGGCAACATTACAACCTTGGCTGCCAGACGATGCGCAGATTAGCGGGCAGATCAATGGTGATTTTAAAGTGGAGCTGTTGGCCAAGGGGCCACAAGGCAAGATTTATTTGGATGCTGGACAGGGACAGCTGCGGGTTAAAAATAACGAAGAGTGGCAAACCTTTGCGTGGCAGACGCTCAAGCTTAATAGCGACTTGACTGAGAAAACCATTCTATCGACCCTAAAATTACAGGGTGTCGACAGTGGCCAGTTAGAGCTGGTGGCTGAGATTGATCCGCAATCAACCAACAAAGACTTGCGTGGCAATTTCCTCATTAAAGACGTTGATTTGTCGGCATTACGACCCTTTATTGCTCAGGTGGAGACTGTCAAAGGGGTGCTCGAAGGCCGCGGAACCTTGGCCGGGAATCTATTCGCGCCGCACGTGACAGGCTTTGTGCAAGTGCGTGATGGCCACTTAAGTGGTGGTGAATTACCGGTGTCTTTTGAGCAACTGCAACTGCGCGCTGATATTAACGGCGAACAGTTGCAACTGAACGGTGGCTGGCGCAGTGGTGATGACGGCACCGGCAGTATTAAGGGCAGTGTGCAGTGGGCGCAGCAACTGTTGGTTGATATCGATATTAAAGGTCAGCAATTACCACTGCAGGTTGAGCCATATGCCAATATCGAGATTGCGCCTGATTTGCATATCAGTCTAAAACAACAGCGTCTGTTTATTAGCGGTGAAGTGGCGGTACCGAAAGGATTAATTACTATTCCGCAGTTGCCTGAACAAGCGGTGCGCGTCTCCTCAGATGCGCGAGTGCTGGGGCAAGCAGAGCCTGAGGCGGGTCTGCAAGTCGGGATGGATATCACCTTGAATGTGGGGGCCGAGCGTTTGCGTTTCGAAGGCTTTGGTTTAACGGCTGAGTTACGTGGCAATTTACGAGTGGGCGATAACCTCGCTGGGCGCGGCACACTCGAATTGCTTAAAGGTCGTTATCGCGCCTACGGCCAACGTTTAGAATTACGCCGCGCGCGCTTGCTGTTTGCCGGCCCTTTAAGTCAACCATTTCTGGATATTGAAGCTGTACGAGTCACTGGCGATGTCACTGCGGGTTTGCGTTTAACCGGGTCAGCGATGCAGCCACGCAGTGAGATATTCTCTACGCCGGCGATGAGCCAAGAGCAAGCGTTATCTTGGCTGCTGTTGGGTCGACCACTACAAGGTGGCGGTGATGACGGCAACGTGATGGCGCAAGCTGCTTTGGCTTTAGGTTTAATGGGCACTGCACCGATCACCAATAAACTGGCTGATGTTTTTGGTGTGCAGGACTTCTTATTGGAAAGTGAGGGCAGTGGTGTCACCTCAAGCGTGGTAGCCAGTGGGCGCATCAGTGAACGTATCAGTTTGCGTTACGGTGTCGGTGTCTTTGAACCCGCCAGTACTTTGGCACTGCGCTATGAGCTGAGTAAACGGCTTTATTTAGAAGCGGCGAGCGGTTTAGCTAACTCATTGGATTTGTTCTATAAACGTAACTTTTAAACGAATTGAACCACTGTTTGGGGCTGGTTAAACGCAGCGTGTCACGCTTTAAATTAGGAGAGGCAGGGCTTTTGTGCTACACTATGTGCATCGAAGTCACCCAAAAGTGGTTCAATGTGTAGTCTGCGTTCTAGTTTTACCCCCTTCTTGATGCTCCATCTCTTTGAGAAATGCTGGCGCGGCGGCCTGTAGCTGGTTTATTTCTCACATCGCACGATGTTTTATTAAATTTTAATAAAAGAGTCACTTAAGTGTTTAAACCGCTTAAGCGAACAACTGTATCTAGACGTTATGGACGCTCTAAAAGAGCTGCTGCTAATAAGCCAAATGGAACAACGGCTTAAGTGCTTTTTCAGAGAATCCCTAAGGGGTTTCAAAATGTATTACTGGTGTATGTTGGTGTTAGCCGTGATTGCTGAAGTGGTCAGTACGGTGGGTATGAAATATGCCTCAACCAGTTCGCCCATCGCAGGATATCTGTTAATGGCGCTGATGATTTCGCTGTCATTTTATGCGTTCTCACGCGCTGTCGTGCATATCCCGCTTGCGGTGTCGTATGCCATTTGGGAAGGCATGGGTTTGTTCCTGATTGGTGTGGCGGGCGTGGTGTTGTTTGGTGAGTATTTAAGCGTCGGTGAGATGTTCGCCATTGCCTTAATGCTAGTCGGTCTACTGCTGGTTACCTTTGATAAAGGTAAGCATGCTGAAGACGAGCACGATGAACAGCTAGCAAGCAAGGTTGCAATTAAGCCTGTGCAAGCTGTGCGTATTCAGGTTAAGCCTGTTCGTGTCGGTACCTTAGGCGAGGTGGCGTTATGATAGTCCCTGTCTCTTTATTGATTGGTTCGGTGTCACTGGATTTATTAGCCTGTTATTGCGTTAAACGTTCAAGAGGCTTTCAGAAAGTCGTTTGGGGCTTAGCCGGTTTGTTAGCCATTATCAGTGCCTTTGTTCTACTCAGTTTTGTGGTGCGTCATATTCCTTTAGGTGTTGCTTATTCGGTGTGGGGTGGTTTAGGCGTGTTGGGCACGGTATTACTGGACCGACTGCTGTTTAACTCACGTTTAGGTAAGCAAGGCATGATTGGTGTGGCCTGTATTGTTGCGGGTATTGTTGCCATGCAACTCTAAACGGTACGCCTGCTGAATAAGCAGAACAGTATTATTTGATTTCGATAAAGCGGCAAGCTCTTGCCGCTTTTTTGCATCTGCACCTTCTGCGTCCAGTGCAAGTCGCTATTTAGTTGGCATAGACCTTGCATTAATCCTCATGTATAGCTACGGGCGTCAATTGCCCACCGCGGAGGATTTACCATGGACAAGATGCTCTATATCTCCATGACTGGCGCAAGCCAAAATACAAAAGCCCTACAAGCGCATGCCAACAACTTGGCTAACGTCTCGACCAGTGGCTTTAAACGTGATTTTGAACAAGCCCGTTCCATGTCGGTATTTGGTGAGGGTTTGCCCGCGCGCGCCTATGCCATGAGTGAGCGTCCCGGCACCGATTTCACCTCAGGCTCTTTGCAAGAAACCGGCCGTGATCTTGATGTTGCCGCAGTTGGCGATGCTTGGTTAGCCGTGCAAGCCGCTGATGGTAGCGAAGCTTATGTGCGCACCGGCAGCCTACAAATTGATGCGTTAGGCATGTTGCGTACCGCTTCCGGTTTGCCTGTTTTAGGCAATGCTGGACCAATTGCCGTGCCGCCTGAGCAGAAAGTTGAAATCGGTCAAGACGGTACCATCAGCATCCGTGCGTTGGGGGAAGCGCCGAGCGTGATGGCGGAAGTCGATCGTTTAAAACTGGTCTTGCCTGATTCAAGACAACTTGAAAAAAGTGCCGATGGTTTAGTACGCGCCCGTGATGGGCAGCCTTTTGAAGCGGACGCCAATGCGCGAGTGATCTCAGGTTTCACCGAAGCCAGTAACGTTAATGCGGTTGCAGAAATGACGGCGATGCTGTCTTTATCACGTCAATTTGAACTGCATGTGAAAATGATGCGCACTGCGGAAGACAATTCGTCGGCAGTGGCACGCGTTATGCAGTTAAGTTAGTAATTAGCCAGTTTGGTATTGCAGCGTCATAAAATCGACGCTCGAGGAGAATGATCATGCTACCAGCACTTTGGGTCGCTAAAACGGGTTTATCCGCACAGGATATGAACCTAACAACGATTTCGAATAACTTAGCCAACGTGTCGACCACGGGCTTTAAGCGTGATCGCGCCGAGTTTGAAGACTTGCTCTACCAAATCCGCCGTCAACCTGGTGGGCAATCCAGTCAAGATAGCGAGTTACCCAGCGGCTTACAATTGGGTACGGGTGTACGCATTGTCGGTACACAAAAAATATTTACCGCCGGTAGTTTGCAAACCACTGAGCAACCCTTGGATATGGCGATTAATGGCCGTGGTTTTTTCCAGGTCTTAATGCCCGATGGCACCGTGTCCTATAGCCGTGATGGTAGCTTTCACCTCAGTTCTGATGGCCAAGTCGTGACCTCTAATGGTTTTCCTTTAGAGCCCGCCATTATGCTGCCGCCGGAAGTGCGCACTTTTACTGTCGGTGAAGACGGTACCGCAACAGTCACCACCGCTGGCAACCCGCAAGCACAAATTGTCGGCAATATTCAGATCACCGACTTCGTTAACGCGGCGGGTCTAGAAGCCATCGGCAATAACCTGTTTTTAGAAACCGCTGCCAGTGGTGCACCGCAAGTCGGTACGCCCGGACTGAATGGTTTGGGTACGGTGCTGCAAAACACCTTGGAAAATTCCAACGTCAGTGTGGTGGAGGAATTGGTGAATATGATCACCACCCAGCGCGCGTATGAAATGAACTCAAAAGTCATTTCCACCGCGGATCAAATGCTGTCCTTTATTACTCAGCAGCTTTAATAGGGTCGTGCGATGAAGCATATATTGAAGGTGATCAGCCTCGTTAGCGCCGCAGTCTTGGTCGGCTGTGTGCAAGTGCCGCCGAAGCCCAATGATCCCTATTATGCGCCGGTCTTGCCGCGCACACCGCTGCCGGCCACCCAAAACAGTGGCGCGATTTATCAAGCGGACTTTGACACCAATTACTTTACCGATCGTAAGGCATTTCGCGTCGGTGACATTATTACCATCAGCTTGAACGAGCGTACCCAGGCCAGTAAAAATGCCAACTCACAAATTCAAAAAGACAGTAATACCAGTATCGGTATGCCCAATATTCTTGGTATGAGCATTACTCCGAAAAATCCTTTGTCCGGTTTGAGCGCACTGGGCATGACCGAGGATAATTTGAGTTTAGAGACGGGCTATAACGCCAAACGCGCCACCAAAGGATCAGGACAAACGGGACAAAGCAACAGCTTGTCCGGCTCAATTACCGTGACTATTGCTGAGGTTTTCCCTAATGGCGTGTTGGCGGTACGCGGTGAAAAATGGCTGACGCTGAATACCGGTGATGAGCTGGTGCGTATTTCTGGAATTGTCCGCGCCGATGATATCAGCACCGATAACGTGGTGTCGTCGACTCGGATTGCTGATGCGCGCATCACCTACTCCGGCACCGGCGCTTTTGCCAACGCGAGCCAGCCCGGTTGGTTGGATCGCTTCTTTCTTAGCCCTATGTGGCCTTTTTAAAGGTAGGACAAACTATGCCTAAGTATTTGCTGGCCTGCCTTGCTACGCTACTGATCAGTGGTTTTGCTCACGCCGAACGCTTAAAAGATTTAGCCAGTATTCAAGGTGTGCGCTCCAACCAGTTGATTGGTTATGGCTTGGTGGTGGGGCTAAATGGCAGCGGTGACCAGACCACGCAAACACCCTTTACCGTACAAACCTTTAATAATATGTTAGCGCAGTTTGGCATTAAAGTGCCGCCCGGCGGCAACGTGCAGCTGAAAAACGTTGCCGCGGTATCGATTCATGCCGACCTGCCACCGTTTGCCCGTCCTGGACAAACCATTGATATCACGGTGTCGTCAATTGGTAACGCGAAAAGCCTACGTGGCGGCAGCTTGTTAATGACGCCGCTGAAAGGGATTGATGGCAACGTCTATGCGATTGCTCAAGGTAACTTAGTGGTGGGTGGTTTTGACGCCAGTGGCGCCGATGGTTCACGGATTACCGTCAATGTTCCGTCAGCGGGACGGATTCCTTCCGGTGCAATCGTTGAGCGCGCAGTGCCGAGTGGTTTTAATCAGGATGAGTATCTGACCTTAAACCTCAATCGACCTGACTTTACCACCGCAAAAAATATTGTTGATACCTTAAATAACATGCTTGGTCCAAAAGTTGCTCAAGCTATGGATGCCGGATCAGTGCGAGTTTTGGCACCGTCCGATCCAACACAACGCGTCGATTATTTATCGATTATTGAAAACTTAGACATTGAAGCAGGGCAAGCGGTGGCGAAAGTCATCATTAACGCCCGCACCGGGACTATTGTGATTGGGCAGAACGTACGCGTGCAGCCTGCCGCGGTTACCCATGGCAGCTTAACCGTAGTGATTACTGAAGATCCAATTGTTAGCCAGCCTGAAGCGTTTTCACAAGGACAAACAGCTGTTGTCCCTCGCTCGAGAGTCAGCGCCGCGCAAGAAGCCAAGCCGATGTTTAAGTTTGGACCTGGTACCACCTTGGATGAAATTGTGCGCGCAGTGAATCAGGTGGGTGCGTCTCCTTCTGACTTGATGGCGATTCTTGAAGCGCTAAAACAAGCCGGTGCGTTACAAGCCGACCTGATTGTGATTTGAGGATAACGTTATGAACCTACACAACACCAGCGTAGCCGATAGTGGCGCTTATACTGACTTAAACCGTCTGCACCAACTGAAAGTCGGTGAAGGCCGTGACAGTGAAGCCAATATCCGTAAAGTCGCGCAAGAGTTCGAATCATTGTTTGTTGCTGAAATGATGAAGTCGATGCGCGCGGCCGGTGATGTGTTGGCGGATGACAATTTTATGAACAGCAACGAAAGCAAAACCTATCGTGATATGTACGACCAGCAGCTGTCGGTGACCTTATCGCAAGGGAAAGGCATGGGTATGGCCGATGTGTTAACTCGCCAGTTGTCGCAAGCGCCGAAGCCCAGTAGCGCCAATCCTTTTAGCCAAGAAGCTGTGATTCCGGCCGCTGCGCCAACCGTGCTGGGCATACCGCCTAAGGTCAAACTGTCGATGGACGGTCAGCGTGATGACACGGCTTTACTCAATCTGCGTCGTTTAGCGCTACCGGCGACTGCGGCTGGCCGCTCATTAGCTGGAATTGGTGCTATCGCAGAAGAAACCTTACGCACGGGGTTGGCGCAGCAATCGAACCCCGTGTCGCAGGATTGGCAGGCTGCGCGCAGTTATCCTGCGCCGCGTGAGCGCTCGATTGAGGTCGCAGGCAGCAGCGCCATCGCCAGTGCTGCTGATTTAAACCGTAAGCAGTTTTCCTCGCCGGAAGAGTTTGTCGCAACGATGATGCCAATGGCTGAGCAAGCGGCGAAAAAACTCGGTGTCGATCCGCGTTACTTAGTTGCGCAAGCAGCGTTAGAAACCGGTTGGGGGAAGTCAATTATTCGTAATCAGGGTGGCGAGAGCAGTCATAACTTGTTTGGTATTAAGTCGCACGGCTGGGGCGGCGCTTCGGCCAATGTCACCACGTCAGAGTTTGTGCAGGGCGTTAAAGTAAAAGAACAAGCAGATTTTCGCAGCTATGGTTCCTTTGAGCAGAGCTTTAATGATTATGTGGATTTTTTGCAGAGCAATGGCCGTTATGGCAAAGCGTTGCAAGCCACAGCCAATCCTGAGCGTTTTGTCAGTGAATTGCAGCAAGCAGGCTATGCCACTGATCCACAATACGCGCGTAAGATTTCGCAAATTGCGCAGAAAATGCAAAGCTATCAGCAGGTGGCTAGCGCTGCAGTGCCACGTACTAGCGTGCGGGCTTGAGGTGAATTATGTCTGACTTATTAAATATTGGGATGTCCGGTTTACACGCGGCAAAAACCAATTTATCGGTGACCGGGCACAATATCACCAACATCAATACTCCAGGTTACACGCGTCAAGATACGGTGCAGGCGACGCGTATTCCGCAGTACACTGGCGCAGGCTATATTGGCTCGGGCACCAGTTTGGTTGATGTGCGCCGCAGCTATAATGAATTTTTAACCACGCAGTTACGTTCCAGTACTGCGCTGAGTAGTGATGTACAGGCCTATAAAAGTCAAATTGAGCAATTGGATGCTTTGTTGGCCGGTAGCACCACGGGTATCAACCCGTCCTTACAAGCGTTTTTCTCTGCCACGCAAACGGCCGCTGAAGACCCTTCTAATATTCCGGCACGCCAATTAGTGATTGCTGAGGCCGAAGGTTTAGCTCGGCGTTTTAATAATATTTACGACAATATCAGCTCGCAAAACAGCTTTATCAATAAGCAATTGGTGGCCTCTACCGACCAGATCAACCAACTGGCACAAACCGTTGGTAGCTTAAATGCCGCGATTGCCAGCGCCGGCACCAATGGCCAGCAGCCCAATGATTTATTAGATGCTCGTGATGAAGCGGTCCGCCAACTGTCCACCTATATTGGTGTGACTGTGGTGGTGCAAGACGACAACAGTTTTAACCTGTCGATTGGCAGCGGCCAGCCGCTGGTGGTCGGCAGTGTGGTGAATCAAATACAAGCGGTACAGGGCCGCGGCGATCCCAATACGTTTGATATTGATTTTGTTAGCGGCGGTTCACGACAAAATATCACTGACAGTATCAGTGGTGGTGAAGTCGGTGGCTTATTGCGCTACCGCACCGATGTTTTAGATCCGACGATCAACGCGATCGGTCGTTTAGCGATTAGCGTAGCTGATGAAGTGAACAGTCAGCTCGGCCAAGGTTTAGACCTTAAAGGGCAGGTGGGGGCTGATCTGTTTAAGGATA
The DNA here is from genome assembly GCF_905120345.1 of Denitrificimonas caeni. Taxonomy (GTDB): domain Bacteria; phylum Pseudomonadota; class Gammaproteobacteria; order Pseudomonadales; family Pseudomonadaceae; genus Denitrificimonas; species Denitrificimonas caeni_A. The sequence continues at coordinate 23,255 of NZ_CAJHOA010000011.1, forward strand.
TTAATGATCCTAAAATGGCCGCTCTGCGTGTGCGTCCGATGGCCAATAATGCTAGCAATGCCAGCGGCTCAATGGACATTACCAATAGCAAACTCTTTACTACCAGTGATTATCGTCTGGACTTTGACAGTGCTGGCGCGCCGACTGCGCGCCGCTTAAGTGATGGCGCGGCGATGGTGGTTACTCAGGACCCTAGCAGCGGTGAATACAGCTTTGCTGATAGTGCCGGCCGCGACCAAGGTTTTAGCGTCAAAATAACCGGTACTCCTGTGGCCGGTGATCGCTTTGTTTTAGAGCCCACTCGCCGTGGCGCGGCTGATATTTCGGCAGAGCTGAAACAGGCCGATCAATTGGCTTTTGCGGCACCTTTTAAAAGTGACGCTGCCCTGCAAAATAAAGGTAATGGCGCGATTAGTCAGCCTTCGCTGGATACTGTGATGGGTCCGGCAGGTGCCAGCGGCGCTGATCTAAATCTGGCAAACCTGGAAGCGATTGGTAGCCTGAGCATGCGTTACGACGAAGCCTCTAGTGCTATGGTGTTTGCCACACCGTTGCCCGCGGGCGTTACCGTGACGCCGTTAGTGGCCGATGGCCAAACTGTTGCGGGTGGCGTTACTCCTGGGCAAAACAATCAACTGAAATACACCATCAGTGTCGACGTAGGTGGCGTGCAGCAAAGTTTTACTGTCAGTCAAACCATCAGTGGCCGACCACAAGACGGTGATACATTCACAGTTGGCTTTAACAAAAACGGCGTATCCGATAACCGCAACGCTTTAAAGTTGGTTGATTTACAAAATAAACAGGTGGTCGGTGTCGATGCCAATGTCACCGGTATCAGTACCGGTGTGAGCTTTAATGAGGGTTATGGCGAGATGGTTGAGCGAGTGGGGACTTTAACGGCTCAAGCTCGACGTGATGATGTGGCAACCGGCGCGATCCTGAAACAGTCCACTGATAACCGTGATTCGCTGTCTGCGGTTAACTTAGATGAAGAAGCGGAAAATTTGATTCAGTTCGAACAATACTACAATGCGTCAGCACAGATTATTCAAGTTGCACGCTCATTGTTCGATACATTGATTAACACACTTAGATAAGCTTTGGCGGCACAGTTGAGTTGCCAGAGAGATTAGGAGCAGGCCATGCGTATTTCCAGCCTACAAGCATTTAACAATGGCGTGCAGGGATTGCAGCGTAATTATGCTGAGGCGATCCGTACCCTGCAGCAAATCAACTCGAGCAATCGTATTTTGACGCCCGCTGATGATCCGGTTGCCGCAGTGCGTTTAATGCAGCTTGAGCAGCAACAAAATATGCTCGGTCAATATAAAGACAATCTCTCTGCCGCCAATAGCAGTCTGATGCAAGAAGAGTCAGTTCTTAACTCAGTCAATAATATTATGCTGCGTGTCCGCGAATTAGCGGGTGAGGCAGGTAATGGTGCGCTCAGCCAAAATGAGCGGCAAGCCATTGCCGTCGAATTGCAAGAGCGTGAAGATGAGTTGCTCGGTTTGATGAATACCCGTAATGCCCGCGGCGAGTACTTATTTGCTGGTTTCCAAGGTAAAACTCAACCCTTTGAACGCCAAGCTGACGGCAGTTATGCCTATCACGGTGATGAAGGCCAGCGTAGCTTGCAAGTTGGTAGCTCTCTTAATATCGCGGTGGGCGATAACGGTAAAAAAGTTTTTGAAAATATTACCAATGCCTCGCGACTGAGTAGCGGTTGGACTGAAGCAGATCCAGCAAATCCATTACAACCACTGGCAGGCTCAAGCTTAGCTTTTTCCGCGCCTTTGATACAAGATGAAATCACCTACTCTGGTAACCCGGCATTTCCTGCCGGTGGAGTGGTCGTCGAGTTTGGCGATCTGACAGCAACGCCGCTAGGCGATCCAAAAGACTATAAAGTCTACGCCAGCCCTTACACGGCAGGTGACCCGGCGCTGCACAGCGGCCGTTTAGACAGTGACGATGCGCGCCCAGATTCTTTTACCTTTCGCGGCATGACTCTGCAGTTTGAAGGCGTACCCGTGGGGGGGGAGAGCGTCACCATCGAGTCAATCCCCAACAGTGAAAAGCAAGGCGTACTGGATACCATTCACCAATTGCGTATGGCTCTAGAAAATAACACTGACAGCCCTGAAGGTAAGCGCGACACGCGTTCGGCCGTCGCTGCCGCCTTGACCAATATTGATCATGCCATGATTAATATTGACAGCACCCGTGGCAGCATCGGTACGCGGATGAATGTGATCGAAACCACGCTGAGCAATAACGAAGATGTGGCCTTGGTCAATAAAAGCGTACAGGCTGAGCTGCGCGAAATAGATTATCCAGAAGCCTTATCTAAGCTGGCCTTCCAAAGTATTGTGCTTGAAGCGGCGCAACAGAGTTTTGTCAAAATCAGTCAGTTGAATTTGTTTGACAAGATACGTTGATCTTAGTGGTAGGATGCTGGGAGTTGGTCATTATTAGCGCTAGAGATGTGTATTAGACAGCAGGTTAAAATTGCAATTTTGGCGCCGCCCAGTCTTACAGCCGTTCTGAGGTGAGCTATTGAATCGTATTACAAGTAACAGTGTCATGACCGCGCAAGAACTGAGGTATGACACAACATCGGTTGAGTCGGCGTTAGCCAATCGTTCGGCACGACGCCATGATGATGTTGTTAGTCAAGCTCAGCCTCAGCCTGAAGATAGAGTGCCTGCTGATAAGCAGGCGCTGGAAGAGGCGCTGGCTCATATGCAAGACGCTACGCAAACTTTGCAACGTCATTTAAATTTTTCACTGGATGATTCCACTGGGCGTCTCATGGTTAAAGTGACGGATTCATCATCTGGCGAGGTAATTCGGCAGATGCCAAGTGAAGAAGCGCTGCGTTTAGCCGAAAGTTTAGATGAGATGCGCAGCTTATTATTTCAAGCACAGGCGTAAGCAATAGCAGTGTTTACCACGACTCGTTCATAAGGATAGAAAACAAATGAGTAAATCAATTCAAACCTATAATTCTGTGGTTGCCGGTCAAGATTTAAGCCCTTATCAAGCTGTAGAGTTGTTACTCGATGGCGCTTTAGAGTGCATCTCAGCGGCGCTCATTGCTCAGCAAGAAGATAACAGCGCACAACGTGGTGAAGCGGTCGATACGACACTGACTATCATTGGTTTGCTGCAAGATAGCCTAGACAAAAGTTTGGGCGGTCAATTGGCTGAAAATCTCGACGCTTTGTATGACTATATGACGCGCCGTTTAGCCAGCGTTGCAGTGGATAAAAGCGCACACAGCTTAGAAGAAGTGCAAGGTATTATTTTACAATTACGCGAAGGCTGGTCGCAGATTGATCCGGCGAACGAACCACGCGAATTAAAATAAAATAAAGCTAAAGAAACAACGGTCGTTGACGATATAAGTATTAGTAGACACGCTTATGGAGCACGATGTTATGAATGCAATGACCGCTATGCGACAGTACCAATCAGTCAATACTCAGGCGCAAGCAATTGAGGCGAGTCCACACCGTCTTATTCAGATGTTGATCGAAGGTGGTTTAACCCGTTTAGCGCAAGCACGTGGTGCCATGGAGCGTAATCAAACCGCTCTGAAAGGTGAGTTAGTCGGTAAAGCTATTGCTATCGTTGGTGGCTTACGTCAAGGCTTAAACGTTGAGCAGGGCGGTGAGTTAGCAGAGAATCTGGATCGTTTATACGGATATATGACGACGCGTTTGATGGAAGCTAATCTTAAAAATGACCCCGTTATTTTAGAAGAAGTGTCTGAGCTTTTACGTGAAGTGAAAAACGGCTGGGATGCAATTTCGGTATAAGCTGCGTGAGTAAGAGGCAAGTACGATGAGCACAAGCACTGTTGATCAGTTGCAACATACCAGTACGGCATTGCGTGATGCTCTCGCGCAGCAAGACTGGCAGGCGATCGGTGAGTTAGATTTACAGTGCCGGCAAGCGGTTGACTGTGCGATGGCTGACCCTCATCAGCAAAATGATCGGTTACGTGAGCGGATGCAAGAGCTACTCGACTTGTACCGTGAATTGGTCAGTGTTTGCCAGATCGAGCAACAACGCATTGCCAATGAATTGCGCCAGATTCAGCAGTCCAAACAAAGCGCCAAGGTCTACCAAATGTTCGGTTGATACTTGGCGTAATGAAAAGCCTCAGGTGCAGAAATGTGCTTGGGGTTTTTTTATGCCTGTTTGATTGAGAGCGTGTTTGCTGGCGCGACTTAATAAAAATGCGTCATAAATTTGACAATACATGATATTTTGACTCTACTAGTCAATAATTACTAATTATTAATAGCGCTAATGGCTCTTTCTGATTAGTACCCTTGGTTTTTAGAGTCTAAGTAATCTTTATGTGGCGAGAAACGAAAATTTTGCTGATCCATGATCAGCTGGAGCAGCGTAAAGAGTTTGCTAATATCCTCACTTTTTTAGATGAAAACTACCTCGCGTGTGACAGCACTGTTTGGCATGAGGCTGTGGCAGAATTGGACTCCAGTCGCGATGTCCTCTGCGTGCTACTTGGCGGCATCAGTACGTCACAGCGCTTAACCACGCTCATCAAAGAGTTGGCACAGTGGGATGAGTTTTTGCCTATTGTGATTCTTGATGACAGCAGTCGCTGTGAGCTGTCTGAGGATGTCCGTCAGTCGGTATTGACCTGTCTCGAAATGCCACCCAGCTATACTAAGTTATTAGGCATTTTGCATCGTGCGCAAGTCTATCGTGAGATTTATGACCAAGCTGCGGAGCGCCGTACCCAGCGCGAGCCTCATTTGTTTCGCAGCTTAGTTGGTGCCAGTCGCTGCGTGCAAGGTGTGCGGCAGATGATGCAACAAGTGGCCGATACTGAAGCCAGTGTGTTGATTCTGGGTGAGTCAGGCACTGGTAAAGAAGTGGTCGCGCGTAATTTGCATTACAACTCCAAACGCCGTGATGGACCTTTTGTGCCGATTAACTGTGGCGCTATTCCGGCTGAATTGCTGGAGAGCGAGTTATTTGGTCATGAAAAAGGTGCTTTTACTGGAGCCATCAGTGCCCGCGTCGGACGTTTTGAGCTGGCTAAAGGCGGTACGTTATTTTTAGATGAAGTCGGCGATATGCCGCTGACGATGCAGGTCAAACTGCTCAGAGTGTTGCAAGAGCGTATTTTTCAGCGCATTGGCGGTAACCATTCGTTAACAGCCGATGTGCGGATTGTGGCAGCAACCCATAAAAATCTTGAAGATATGATCGAAACAGGTGAGTTTCGTGAAGACTTATATTATCGACTTAATGTCTTCCCCATTGAAATGCCAGCCCTGCGTGAGCGCACAGATGATATCCCGCTATTGATCAATGAACTGGTCTCGCGCATGGAACATGAAAAACGTGGTTCGGTGCGTTTTAATGAAGCGTCAATATTGTCGTTATGCCAACACAACTGGCCGGGTAATGTCCGTGAGTTAGCCAACTTGGTGGAGCGTATGGCGATTATGTACCCGCATGGTGTGATTGGCATCAGTGAGTTGCCGAAAAAATTCCGCTATATCGAAGAAGATGATGGCATTCAGGCTTTACGTGAAGAGTTAACTGAGCGTGCCGCCTTGTTAGCACCAGCGGTTGAGATGCCAACGGCTTCTACGCAATTGCCCAGCACTGGCTTAGATTTACGTGAATATTTAGCCGAGTTAGAGCAGGATTTAATTCAACAAGCATTGAGTGAAGAAGACGGTGTGGTGGCGCGTGCCGCCGAGCGTTTAAGTATTCGACGCACCACGCTGGTGGAAAAAATGCGCAAATATGGCATGAGCGCGTCACGATAGTTGTCGCCGCGCCAGTGCAAGGCTGGCGCTATTGCTAAGTTTCTTTACAATGCTGGCCTTTGTTACGTTTTGGAGCCACCGCGATGCCGCATCATCCCGCGCAATATTCACCGTTAGGCAAAAGCAGTGCCTACATCAGTCACTACGATGCCAGCTTGTTATTTGCTATTGCGCGCGCCACTAAGTGGGCTGAGTTGGGTTTTAGCGCTGAGAACTTGCCCTATGTTGGCGTGGATATTTGGAATTGCTATGAATTGTCGTGGCTGTTGCCTTCGGGCAAGCCCGTGGTGGCGATAGGGCAGTTTTCGGTACCGGCTGACTCAGTAAATATCATTGAATCAAAATCCTTTAAGCTGTATCTCAACTCTTTTAATCAAAGCGTGTATGCCAGCTTTGCTGAAGTTGAAGCCGTGTTGAGTGCAGATTTATCCGCAGTGGCACAAGCGCCGGTGCAGGTTCAGTTGAAAACCCTAGACGCCGTCACGGCTGAAGGCCTGCAGCAGCCACGTGGCGTGTGCATCGATGATCTGGATATTAGCATCAACCGCTATGAGCATCCTTCGTTAGAGCTGTTGACGTGCGCTACCGAGCAGGTTGAAGAGCAGCTCTACAGCCACTTGCTGAAATCCAATTGTCCGGTTACTGGGCAACCGGACTGGGGCACTGTGCAGATAGAGTACCGTGGTGCTGCGCTGGATCACGCCAGCTTATTGACCTATCTGGTCAGCTTTCGTCAACATCAAGATTTTCATGAGCAGTGCGTTGAGCGCATCTTTCTTGATTTGCAGGCTTGCTTGAAGCCAGAGTTTTTAGCGGTATCGGCCCGCTATGTGCGCCGTGGTGGTTTAGATATCAATCCCTATCGCAGCACTGAGCTGAGGTCGGTAGATAATTCACGTCTCGCTCGCCAGTAAATATTTTGAGTGATAGCGTGCTCTAGCGTTTCTAGGGTGCTGCTTTTTTGTAGGTTCAAATTATGACGCAATATGACCATGTTAAGCTTGAGCAGAGTTGGAAAAAGGCCTTGTCGGCTGAGTTTAAACAGCCATATATGCAACAGTTGGCGGATTTTTTGCGTCAAGAAAAACAGCAAGGTAAGATCATTTATCCGCCGGGCGCGCTGATTTTTAATGCGTTGAATTTGACGCCATTGTCTCAGGTGAAAGTGGTTATTTTAGGCCAAGATCCTTACCACGGGCCCGGCCAAGCGCATGGTTTGAGCTTTTCCGTGCCAGAGGGTATCGCTGTTCCGCCATCATTGCTCAATATGTATAAAGAACTGCAGCGTGATTTAAATATCCCAATCGCCAAGCATGGCTGTTTGCAACGTTGGGCAGAACAAGGGGTGTTATTGCTCAATACCACCTTGACCGTTGAGCAGGGGCAAGCAGGCGCGCACGCTAAAGCGGGCTGGCAGCGCTTTACTGATCGTATTATTGATTGTGTGAGCGAGCAGCAAGCACACGTGGTGTTTATGCTGTGGGGCGCGCATGCCCGCAGCAAAGGCGAACGTATTGATGCCAGTAAGCACCTGTTGCTGGAATCTGTGCATCCATCACCTTTGTCGGCCTATCGCGGCTTTTTAGGCAATGGCCACTTCAGTCAGTGCAATAAGTTTTTACAGCGCACTGGACAAACGCCCATTGAGTGGCGGCTGCCGGAGCTGAGTGCTGAACAGGCTGAGTTAACGCTCTAAGCCATTGCTCGCTAGGCGGGTTGTTCGCCCGCTTGCTGAGCTAAATACATCAGTACCCGCTCAATCGCCGCATCCAGTTCATCTAGGGATGGATCAAGCTGCGCTGCATTGTTTTTAATTAATGTTTCGCAGGTTTTACAGATCGAACGCAACTGCGGTACGCCGCAATATTGAGTTGCACCATGCAGGCGGTGAATGCGCTCCAGTAACGCGTTGCGATCGCCTTGCGCGCGCGCTTTTTGTAGATAAATCCGATCACTGGGTAATGACTCGCCCAGTAGTCTTAATAGCTCGTTGGCCAATGATTCTTTACCGTTGGATAAGGCGCGGCCTTCCTGTAAGTCGATAACCGGCAACTGTTGGTGCTGGATCAGATGCTCTCTAGGCTGCTCAGGTTGACTGTCAGTGACAAGGAAAATTCCCGTCCACTGCGAGATCGACTGGGCTAAGGATTGCTCGCTGATCGGTTTGCTGATGCAGTCATTGAGACCAGACTGTATGAATTGATGGGTTTCGTAAGGCAGGGCATGCGCGGTGACGGCAATGATCGGCGTTGCTTTAAGCTGTTGATTGCGCTCCCACAGACGCATGGCTTCAGTGCATTGCTGGCCGCTCATAATGGGCATTTGAATGTCCATAAAGACAATGTCAAAACGCTTTTGCTGGAATAGCGCTAAAGCAGTCTGACCGTTATCGGTGCTGCTGACGCGCACATTCATATCGTCGAGTAAGGTCTTAATCAATAATAAATTGGCTGGATTATCATCCACACATAAGGCATGTAACGCATAATCCTTGAGGGTCGATGGAGGCTGTAACACAGGCGCGTCTTTAATGTGCAGCACATCGTTAATGGCATGCTGTAAGCGGTGATGACAGGCAGGTTTGCTAAGCATTTGTTCGCAAAAAGGTCGTCCTAGACTGCCTTGGAAAATAGCAAAGTCGCTGGTGCTGCATAACAGCAAGACTTCACAGTGCAGTTGCTGCAGCTGGTTAAGGATAATTTTCAGGACGTGCAATGGGTGCTGCTGGGTATTAATCCCAAGTACGGCTAGGTGATAAGGTAAGGCTGTCGACGCGGCAGCGCTGACTTGTTGCAAGACCTCGTCTAAGTCATTGACGCCATTAACCTGTACACCACAGTCTTCTAATAAATGGGAAATGGCCTGCTGTGCCAGTGGGTGAGGATCGTACAACACCGCACGATGAGTTAAGGGTTTGGTTTGCTCTATTCTGGAATCGCTGTCGTGGGGTTTTTCGAGACGTAGGTTAAACCAGAATTCTGAGCCTTCACCGAGCGTACTATTAACGCCGATCTCGCCGCCCATATGCTCAACTAAACGTTTGGAGATGGTTAGACCTAACCCGGTGCCGCTGGCTTGTCGGGTCAAGGAGTGGTCTGCTTGGCTAAATGGTTGAAATAAGCTGCTTTGTTCGGCGAGATGCATACCAATGCCGGTATCTTGCACGGTGATGCGCAGTTGCACATAGTCGTCTGTTTCATCATCGAGCATAGCGCGCACCACGACACTGCCAGCGTGAGTAAATTTGATCGCATTACCAATGAGATTGGTCAGGATTTGCTTAATGCGCTGTGCATCGCCCATCAAGGTTTGTGGGGTGTCGCGATAGACTAAACTGATCAGCTCCAGTTGCTTCTGATGAGCGGCAGGCGCCAGTAGGGTGAGGGTGTCTTGAATTAAATCGCGCAAGTAGAAGGGCGCATGATCAAGGGTTAATTTACCCGCCTCGATTTTTGAAAAGTCTAAAATTTCATTAATAATATTGAGTAAGCTGTCTGACGAGTTAATGATGGTGTTGAGGTAATCTTCCTGGCGAATGGTTAGATCACTTTTTTTCAATAACTGGGTAAAACCAATAATACCGTTCAGCGGTGTGCGGATTTCATGGCTCATATTGGCCAGAAATTCTGACTTAATACGGCTGGCTTCGATGGCTTCTTTGCGGGCTAAATCCAGTTCGATATTCTGGATCTCAATGGTTTCCATATTGTGCCGAGCATCATCCAGCGCTTGATCAATATTGCTTTGTAACTCTTCTTGCGCCTGCTGCATGGATTGCGCCATTAGATTAATGCCGTTGACCAGCTCGTCCAGTTCGTGACTTCCGGGAGAGCTCAAACGGGTATCCAGATGGCCTTCGCGAATACTGGCAACACCTTTTTTAATATTTTCCAGCGGAATATTAATGGTGCGGCTGAGGCGTAGAGCCAGTAAGGCGGTGATCAGTAAACCAAATAAAATTAATATCGTGCTGAAAAAGATACTGCGGTAGCCTTCCAACACCGTGGCGTGACGCGACAGCTCTAGTTGAATCCAGCCCAGCGGTTGCTGATTGGTTTGCTTGAGTGCGTCGCTTGCATCGATGGCGTCAGACTTTGGATACACCGGTAAAATCATGTGTGAGCTGGCGTCGGAGGTGTGAATCGTCGGTTTTGGCGTCAGGGCCGGGGATGATTCTGTGATCGAAGGCCCAGAGTGCACGAGAACACCACCCGCCGCGCTAGTAAAACGCACGGAGCGCACATCACCGAGATCGAGAGCCTCTTGGGCGATACGGCTCAATTCTGCGATATTTTGTACTTGCAGTGGTTCATAACTCATCCGTGACAGCTGGGTCAGGATCAGCTCACCGCGGCGCTGTAATTGCTGCTGCAAGTCATCGAGTTGTGAGTAACTGAACCAGCCCCCCAGAATAACGGCAAAAATACCGCAAGGCATTAAGGTCAGTAGGAGGACGCGGCCTCTAATTCCAAGGTTATTTAACACGCAGTGATTCTCCTCACAACAGAAACAAATAACTCATAAAATTATCGCACCTTATAGTCCATGGTTATAAGTTGATGCTTTTGTGGGTTATGGACTCTTCGCATTTGGCGCTATCATAGACTTCTTTTTATTTCGATGCTGCTGCTTATTATGACCGTTAACTATCCTACTCTGGCTGACTGCATCGGCAGTACACCATTAATTCGTTTACAACGTCTGGGCGCAGAAACGTCCAATACCCTTTTAGTGAAGCTGGAAGGAACCAATCCTGCCGGCTCTGTCAAAGATCGACCGGCACTGGCCATGATTGAGCGTGCTGAGCGCAGTGGACGAATTAAACCGGGCGATGCTTTAATTGAAGCAACGTCAGGCAATACCGGCATTGCGTTGGCCATGGTCGCGGCGATCAAGGGCTATCGGATGCTGTTGATTATGCCAGATAACTCCACGGCTGAGCGTAAAGCGGCGATGAGCGCTTACGGTGCTGAGTTGATTTTAGTTGAGTCGATGGAAGCGGCGCGTGACTTGGCGTTAGCCATGCAAGCGCAAGGACAGGGTATAGTACTGGATCAGTTCTCTAATCAAGATAATCCAACGGCACATTATACCAGTACCGGTCCAGAGATTTGGCAGCAAACGCAGGGGCAGATTACCCACTTCGTCAGCTCCATGGGCACCACCGGTACTATTATGGGGGTCTCGCGTCATCTTAAAGAGCAGAACCCAGCGGTACAGATTATTGGTTTGCAACCGATCGAAGGCGCGACGATTCCAGGGATTCGTCGTTGGCCGCAGGCGTATTTGCCCAGTATTTTTGATGCCAGTCGTGTTGATCAGGTGATCGATATGGGTCAGCACGAAGCCGAAGACTGCATGCGCCGTTTAGCCCGTGAAGAGGGCATCTTCTGTGGTGTTTCCTCGGGTGGCGCAGTGGCTGCCATGTTGCAGGTTTCAAAAACCGTTGAAAACGCCGTATTGGTCGCCATTATTTGCGACCGCGGTGATCGTTATTTATCCAGCGGTATTTATGCACCGGAGTTCGTATGAGTCGCCCTAAAGCCCCAAAAACCTTACGCTTTCAGCCTGCAGGTGGTGAGAGTAAATCGTTACCAGTGGGCAAGAAACAAGTCTTAAGCATTGAGCGTTTAGCGCACGATGGTCGCGGTATCGCTTTCCTTGATGGGCGTACCTGGTTTGTCAGTGGCGCTTTACCTGGCGAGCAAGTGCAAGCACAGGTCTTAGCTGCGCGCAGCAAAGTGGTTGAAGCGCAAACGGTTGCTATTCAAACCAGCAGTCCTGAGCGTATCACTCCAGAATGTCAGTGGGCAGGGCAGTGTGGTGGTTGCACCTTGCAGCACATCAGTCATGCGCAACAAATCAGCATGAAACAGGCCAATTTGGCTGAACAATTAAGCCGTGAAGGCGTGACGCCAGTCGCGTGGGCGGAGCCTTTAGTGGGGCCCGCTTTTGCTTACCGCCGCCGGGCTCGGATTGCGCTGCGTTATGACGTTAGACAAAAGCATGTTGAGGTGGGCTTTCGTGGCTTAGCCAGTAATGCCATTGTTGAAGTTAAAAACTGTGTGATTTTAGTGGCTGATTTGCAGCCGGTGTTTGCTGGTTTATCGGCCTTGTTTAATGGCTTTAAGCAGCCACAAGGGTTGGGCGAGGTTGAGCTGTTTAGCGGTCGCAGTAATGCATTATTGCTGCGCTACACGCAAGCATTGCATGAGGATGATCTGCAGCAGTTACGCGCCTACTGTGCGGAGCATCAGGTACAACTGTGGTTGCAAGGTAAAGGCCAGCCACAAGCTGATCAAGCTGGACAGACGTTGAGTTATAGTTTGACGCAATTTGCTTTAGATATTACCTATCAGCCGGGTGACTTTGTGCAAGTCAATGCGCAAATGAATGAAGCGATGATTGCCCAAGCGCTGGAGTGGCTGGCGCCGCAAGCTGATCAGCGCGTACTGGATCTGTTTTGTGGTCTAGGTAACTTTGCGCTGCCACTGGCTAAGTATGTTGATCAAGTGATCGCAGTGGAAGGTGTGGACTCGATGTTAGTGCGCGCGCGCGCCAATGCCGCAGCCCATCAACTGAACAATGTGCAGTTTTACCACAGTGATTTGACCCAACCTTTGCACGATAAAGAGTGGGCGAAAAGCGCTTTTGCTGCAGCGTTATTGGATCCACCCCGCGAAGGCGCACAAGTTGTGGTTGAGCGTTTGGCGAAGTTAAAAGTACCACGTATTTTGTATGTGTCGTGTAATCCCGCCACCTTAGCGCGTGACGCTGCGCTACTGACAGCGCGCGGTTACCGTTTACAGAAAGCCGGCATATTGGATATGTTTGCACAAACAGGGCACACCGAAGCCATGGCCTTGTTTGTAAAAAAGTAAGCGGGTTATTTAACTAGTTGATGTGGTGAGTTGAGTCGTTGGCTCGAAGGATTGGTAATGGTACAGGTCAGAACAGAACAGCCGGTTAGCCAAGATGGCAGTATTGATTTGCCCAGTTGGGTTGAACAAATTATCGCGGTTGATCCATTGCTGGATGCAGAGGGATTACTGCGTGCGTGTGAGTTTGCTCGCGATGCTGAGCAAAAGGCGAAAGCTGCCGATAATATTTGGGCAGAAGGCGCCTCAAGTTTGCAAATCGGTTTAGAGATTGCACAAATTTTAGTCGATTTAAAACTGGATCAAGAAACCTTAGTCGCGGCGATTTTGTACCGTACGGTGCGTGAAGGTAAAGCGCCCTTAAGTGATATTGAGCGCTTGTTTGGTCCGGTTGTCAGCAAGCTGATCGATGGTGTGCTGAGAATGGCCGCGATCAGTGCCAGTATCAATCCACGGCAAAGCGTGGTGCTTAATGCACAAGCACAGGTGGAAAATCTGCGGCGCATGTTGGTGGCGATGGTCGATGATGTGCGTGTCGCGCTGATTAAGTTAGCAGAACGCACCTGCGCTATTCGTGCGGTCAAAAACGCACCAGAGCACAAGCGCTACCGCGTCGCCCGTGAAGTGTTTGATATTTATGCACCGCTGGCGCACCGCTTAGGCATTGGTCATATCAAGTGGGAGTTGGAAGATTTATCTTTTCGCTACCTTGAACCAGACCAGTACATGCATATCGCTGACTTGTTACATGAGCGGCGGATTGATCGTGAACGCTTTATCCGTCAGGTCGAGCAACAGTTGCGTGAAGAGCTGAAAGATGCGCACATTGAGGCCGATGTCAGTGGCCGAGTGAAGCATATCTACTCGATCTGGCGCAAAATGCAGAAAAAAGGCCTGCAGTTTAGCGAGATTTACGATGTGCGTGCGGTACGTATCTTGGTGCCAGAAGTGCGTGATTGTTATACCGCGCTGGGCATTGTACATACGCTGTGGCGGCATATTGCTCAAGAATTTGACGACTATATTGCTAACCCTAAAGAAAACGGCTACCGCTCGCTGCATACCGCGGTGATTGGCCCGCAAGGCAAGGTCTTGGAAGTCCAGATTCGTACCCAAGCCATGCATGAAGAAGCTGAGTTGGGCGTTTGTGCGCACTGGCGCTATAAAGGCACCGATGTTGACGGGCAGTCCGATCACTACGAAGAGAAAATTGCTTGGCTCAGACAAGTACTGGAGTGGCATGAAGAACTGGGTGATATTGGCGGCTTAGCGGATCAGATCCGGGTTGATATTGAGCCGGACCGAGTCTATGTGTTTACCCCAGATGGCCATGCCATTGATTTGCCACAAGGCTCAACGCCGCTGGACTTTGCTTACCGTGTGCACACCGAAATTGGTCATAACTGCCGCGGCGCAAAGATCAATGGCCGTATTGTGCCGCTCAATTACAGCCTGAAAACGGGTGAGCAAGTTGAGGTGATTACCGGGAAAAACGGCTCGCCTAGTCGTGATTGGCTCAATACTAATCTTGGCTATATCACTACCACTCGTGCCCGTGCCAAAGTAGTGCATTGGTTTAAGCTGCAAGCGCGTGATCAAAACGTCGCCGCCGGTAAGCAGATGCTCGAGCGTGAAATGGCGCGCTTAGCTATCGGGCCGGTCAACTATGAGCGGCTGGCAGAAAAGTGTAATTTAAAAACCAGTGAAGATTTGTTTGCCGCCTTAGGTGCCGGTGATGTGCGTCTAGCGCATGCGGTCGGGCTGGCGCAGCAGTTGCTTGACCCGCATGAACGTGGCGTACAGCAGCTGGATTTAATTCCGCGCAAACCCAGTCAGCATTTACCCAGCCGCGATGAAATACGTATTCATGGTGTCGGTAATTTACTGACGCAAATGGCCGGTTGCTGCCAGCCGGTGCCCGGCGAGCCGATTGTGGGCTATATCACCGTAGGACGTGGCGTGACCATTCACCGTCAAGATTGCTCAACGGCCTTGCATTTGAGTAGCAACGAGCCAGAACGCATGATTCAAGTGGGTTGGGGCACTGAGCCGGTGAAAACTTATCCTGTTGATGTCTTGGTGCGTGCTTATGATCGTCCAGGCTTACTCAGTGATATCTCACAAGTGCTGCTCAATGAGAAGATGAATATCGTCGCACTCAATACCAGCGCAGTTAAAGAAGATAATGTGGCAGTGATTAATTTAACCGTAGAAGTGCCAGGCTTAGATGAGCTGGGCCGTCTGTTAGGGCGTATTTCTCAGTTGCCTAACATTATCGAAGTGCGTCGCCAGCGTCATTAATCGCTCATGCTCTCGATCAGCTGCTGTACCGGCGTTTGATCGAGGCTCGACATTGTTTTTTGTGTGGTGCGTCACAGAGGGCTGATTGGCCTTAATGGGCTGGGTTGGTTATTCTTAGCACCCCGTAACTGTTTAGAAGGATGCCAATGCATGTCAGAGTTTCCACCTTGCCCAGCCTGTAACGAAGAAATCACCTACCCAGACCGTGAAAACTATGTCTGCGCGACCTGTGGCCACGAGTGGCCGATGGATGGTTCAGACGTTACGGAAGAGAGTAATGAGAAAGTTGTCCGCGATGCGCATGGCACACCTTTAGCTGATGGCGATACCGTTGTTTTAATTAAAGATTTAAAAGTTAAAGGCAGTTCAACGGTTATTAAAATGGGCACTCGTGTCACCAATATCAAAATTGTTGATGGCGATCATGACCTTGACTGTCGTGTTGATGGGCAAAAAATCATGCTCAAATCTGAGTTTATGAAAAAAGCCTAAAACACCTGCATTCAGCCGCTTGTGTCATGGCTGAAGCATGCAGCGCAGATCTACAATGACACGAGTTTTTAAGTTTCTGTCGATCTGCGTTATTTTCATGGCGAATATTCTCCTGTGGCCCATGTTGACACTATAAATTATTGGCAGTCGGCAGTAGAATAGATCCTTTATCGCATAATTTTCGTGGAGTTGAAGGCATGTCAGACGTCAAGAAGGTGGTTCTCGCCTATTCCGGTGGCTTGGACACTTCGGTCATTCTTAAGTGGCTGCAAGATACGTACAACTGTGAAGTTGTTACTTTTACCGCCGACCTCGGTCAAGGTGAAGAAGTCGAGCCTGCACGTGCAAAAGCACAAGCCCTAGGTGTTAAAGAAATCTACATTGACGACCTGCGCGAAGAGTTTGTTCGTGATTTTGTCTTCCCGATGTTCCGTGCGAACACCATCTACGAAGGTGAGTACTTACTCGGCACTTCAATCGCGCGTCCTTTGATTGCTAAGCGCTTGATTGAAATTGCTAACGAAACCGGTGCAGATGCCATTTCACACGGTGCGACCGGTAAAGGTAATGACCAAGTTCGTTTTGAACTGGGTGCTTATGCGCTGAAACCTGGGGTAAAAGTGATTGCGCCTTGGCGTGAGTGGGACTTATTGTCGCGCGAAAAGCTGATGGACTACGCTGCTAAGCACAATATCCAGATTGAGCGTCACGGTAACAAAAAATCGCCCTATTCAATGGATGCTAACTTGCTGCACATCTCCTACGAAGGCGGTGTGTTGGAAGATACTTGGGCTGAGCACGAAGAAGACATGTGGCGTTGGACCAAGTCGCTTGAAGAAGCGTCTGCAACTCCTCAGTACATCGAACTGACCTACCGCAAAGGTGACATCACCGCGATTGATGGCGTTGATATGACGCCAGCTACCGTCTTGGCTGAGCTCAACCGCATTGGTGGTGAGCACGGTATCGGCCGTGTCGATATCGTCGAAAACCGCTACGTGGGTATGAAAGCCCGTGGCTGCTACGAAACCCCAGGCGGCACCATCATGCTGCGCGCACACCGTGCGATTGAGTCCATCACCTTAGACCGTGAAGTCGCTCACCTGAAAGATGAGTTGATGCCGAAGTACGCATCAATGATCTACAACGGCTACTGGTGGAGCCCAGAGCGCGTGATGCTGCAACAGATGATTGATGCATCACAAGCGAACGTCAACGGCGTAGTTCGCTTAAAACTGTACAAAGGTAACGTTGTGGTTATCGGCCGTAAATCAGACGATTCATTGTTTGATGCCGCGATTGCAACTTTTGAAGACGATGCCGGTGCCTACGATCAGGCCGACGCTGCAGGCTTCATCAAGCTCAACGCACTGCGCTTACGCATCGCCGCCACTAAAGGCCGCAAACTGCTGTAAGAAGGGTATAGTTAATTCTATCTTTCTTGTTAA
Source organism: Denitrificimonas caeni (assembly GCF_905120345.1). Classification (GTDB taxonomy): domain Bacteria; phylum Pseudomonadota; class Gammaproteobacteria; order Pseudomonadales; family Pseudomonadaceae; genus Denitrificimonas; species Denitrificimonas caeni_A. Next base: position 40,199 of record NZ_CAJHOA010000011.1, read on the forward strand.
AAAGGCCACCTTCGGGTGGCTTTTTTTATGCCATGCATAAGACAAACTTAATATTTGAATTATAACTTTTATATTTATGCACGCTTCTCTGCTGTGGTTAAGATAAAATTATTTAAAAACAGTGGCTTGGGAAGTGAACAAGGGCGATAGTGAGCATAGCCAAAGCAAGATAGGCGGCATGCAAGAATTGTTGCTAGCTTGTGTTTCTTTTTTAAAGAAAAAAGCTTGTATATACAGGCGCTTATATTAATTAAAGTAAGTGGCAGCCGAGCTGCAAAGTGGGCATGCTTACTAATATAATGTTATATGTCACACAGAATGGAGAGTGCGTGTTTAAATTTCTATTAGGAGCAATTACTGGATTATTTTCCTCCATGATGATTTTTTCAACACTGACAGTTTTTGATGTGAATATTGATATGTCAGTTATCACTAATATCATTATTGCCGCGGCAACAGTGATCGCCACAGCTATTCATTTTGACTCGCAAAGAAAACAAAGAATCGATCGAATCTGGGATATAAACAAAAGCATACTTCTTGACCTAACGTATTCACTATCTGAGGCGATGGAAGCTACTGAAATCGAAATACAAAATCGCTATAGTTACGACGATGAGCAAGTCGCGACAAAGCATCATGTTTGGAGCGAGCTTAATGAAAAAATCAACTACATGCTCAACGTATACGGCTCACTCGTAAGCTCTGAGCTATTATCATCTATTAATCACCATAAGCAGGTGAGCAGAAAAATATCCAGCCAAGTAAATTACGAATATTTGGATACAACCACAGCATATGAAGAAATGCTCATAGAACACAAAGCGCTCTATGGAAAACTGCTATCGTTCATCGCAAAAATAAGCGGCGTTAGCGCCATATAACAATGTGCTGAAATCGTTCGCTTCGCTCACTGGGACCTGCTAAAGCCTGCCCTTTAGCTTAATCGTTAGGCATCAGTATTAAATTTCAGCAGGGATATTCTATAAATGGAAAAAAATAAAGAACAAGAAAGAGAAGAATTCTCACAGGGAACCAAGGCAGAGATTGCTAGGGAAGCAATGTATGTGTGCTCAAGTCCTTATTGTTACCGCTTTACAAGCTATAACACTAAAGAGGGTAAAGTTCGTTCTATTGCTCAAGCTGCACATATTTTAGCGGCTGGTAAAAAAGGCCCTCGTGCTGATGCTAAAAACCCTAGTACTTTTCTCCGTTCGGCTGAAAACGGAATTTGGCTATGTAGCATTTGTCATAAAAAAATTGATGATGATCCTACTGACTATCCTGAATCTATGTTGAAGGACTGGAAAAAAAATCATTTGGAGTTACTTCGAAGATTAGTTGGTAAAGATATCGAGGCTGCATTATTAGAGTTACGAAATGAAAAACGCCATCATCAAGATGTAAGAGAGTTCTTGTCATTTATGGAAGATCGCCGCGTTTTGTACGAAGGATTAGACATGGAGTTCCCCCCTCGAGTTCTTGAGTCAATTGAAATGATGAGAAGTAGAGTGATACAGCTTAGATCACAAGTTTTTGGTAACGACAGAGTTTCTATAGTGTTGAATCAAATTCAAGAAGCTATCAATGGATTTCTATCGAGTATTGGTAGTGATACAGATCTAAGAGTATTGAGATGTGATTCTAATGACCCTAAATGGCTAAAATTTAGTGATGAATTATTAAAGTTTAGAAAAGCAATGGTTATAATTTTGAAAGTATTATCAGATGACTCTAGTTACGACTTAAATTGGTAGTATTAACAAATGCCTAACAAGCAAATCAACAAGGACTAAAAACAGCGGGCTGTTCGCTTTGCTCCATTTTAGCCCACTATTTTTAGCCTGTTATTTGGGCGTTATGTAAATAGGAATTACAATGAAAAATACAGAAGGGTACGGGTTGTTTAGGTTATTTTCCAATTATTTTTGGTTGGGCATTGTATTTATTCTTTTATCTATAATTGTTAATATAAATTTTCAAGATCTTCCGTTTTGGGCATCAGTTCTTATGCGGCTTTTAGAAGCTGTGGGGGTAGCCGTCCTTGTTGCTTCAATTTTCACATATGCAAGCGGAACATCAGAGTTTATAGATAAAATAAAAAACCTCTTACAAGATATCGTAATTAATAGAAACTTCTTGGGTAACATTGACTCAGTCAGCAAAAGAGAGGCATTAAACTCGTTAATTAAACCGTCGTCCGAAGAGAAGCTTTTGTATTCTAATATAGAGGGATATCTTAACACTTACATAACTCAAACAATGGATGTTACAAATAAGTGCGTAAGGAGCAACTACTCAATTAATGCCAGAGCTTATATTGAAAATCATAAGGTCTACGTTGACTCAAGAATATCCTATAGACTTTATCCTACAAAAGATGGATACAGTGATATTAAAGTAGGCTTCTTGGTTGGAGAAGAAAATTCCATATGTAACAGGGTCGTGGTGAGCACGCAGCATGGAGTAAGAGAAGAGTTCAAAGGTCTCAAGTATGAAGAGATCACCATCGATGCTGGCAAAGCAAGGCTTGCGACAATTGATTTATCTAAATACGCAAAAAATTGCGCGCACTTAGACATTGAAATAGACATGAAAGAATGCGGGTCAGATCATTGGATGATGCTGTCTTTTGCTGCACTTATTCCAACCGATAAATTTCGACATATGCTCCGTTGTGAGGACGGTCTCATCATAAAAGCGCACCATACATTCATTCATGGTGCTAAATTCCATGTGGATCAGTCTTCGGATATTGAAATAACGGTTTCATGTAACGAATGGATAAATGAGGGGACGGGGCTTTCTGTTCTTATATCTTTGCCACATGAAACTCCACATAACGTTCCAATCAGTTGACGCTTTAGCAGTCAGCTGATTGGAACGTTATTTTTTGAGTGGCCAACAAAAGGATTGGTGTAAATGATGTGGTTTGAGCCGTTACCAGAACAGTGTCCGCCTTTTGGCGCGAAGCCAGTTAAAGGGACTTTTTATAGGCTTGTGACGGGTGCTGTTGCTGGCTGCGAGGACTTTTGGTCTCATAGAAAAATATGGCCTAATAAGTCTTTTAATGTCGACGAATGCCGTGCTAGATCTTTATCTATATACGAGTGTTATGAGGATTGCGACAAACTCAGAAAACTCTCAATGCACAAGTACAAAGAAATCGCTGAAATTACGCTAGATATCAATGCAGGCATTGCAAAGCAGACTGGGCGTGACAAAACCCATTATTCTTGGTGGCGAAGCAATTCCTTTATGCCACAAGCACAAAGTACTGTGATCACGTCATGAGAAAAATAATCCCGACAATAATATTGCTCTATTACGACTTCCCCCAGGTCTTTATCGGAAAAGATTCGGTGGATCTTCGGTATGTGTGTATGGCTGTATCTGAAAATGCAGAAGGACCAATATATTTTTGCACCCCAACTTCAGGAAACCGCATTGATAAACTCTGCACTGCAAAAATTGATCTGCGCGAAGTTTTTTCTGATCCAGAGTTATCTAGTTTTTACGAGTGCACAGCCTCGAATGACAATAACGAGCTAATGATTTCGCCCGTCGAAGGCGTATGTCCAAAAGAATATCTACCAGATGAGGGGTTGTATTTTGATGGGTACGATGAGGTTTCTAGCAAAGCACTAGAGCTTAACTCTATAGTTTCGTACGCATCTCTTTCAGTTGCTGAGTCTGAAGACATACCCCGAATCCGAACAACGAAACTGTCAGAGTTTTTGATTATTTATCAAAATGCAATTAAACACCTGACTAAGTTGACAGCAAAAGAAGTAAATAAAACTGTAGCAAAGGGAGAAACACCATACAGCACTGATGTGTTTGGGTTTTCATATGGCTCGTTTACTATCCAAATGAGAAGCTCTTACGAGAGCGATTTACTTGGAGATAACGCGCTGTTAGCTGGAGCGTTTGAGAAATTAAATAAATTGCTAGCCCTCACTAACGACCCTGATTCGGCTATCAATTATCTCCAGAGCTTAAAAGGCCATACAGCGTCGTCTTTGATAAAACTACTTGAATTTATGGTGGATAACTCGTGCCCAATATCACATCGCTGGGCGAATCCATATATGGGTGGGTCGCATTCAGCAAGTGCTAGTCTTGGTCATGTTAGTGAATTAGTAAAATTATGCAGACAGAGAGATGATTTGTTTTCAGAACAGGTTGTATTGAAAGGCTACTTTACCATTGCAAATAGCGATGCAAATACTTGGAAAATTATCGATGATGAGGGTGAACATAACTCCGGAGCTATCCACCCTGAGTCTAGTATAACTATGGATGGAATAATAATACGGAAACAGAAGTATATGCTGACTTGCGAAGAGAGAATCGAAGTTGTTTTAGGGACGTCGAAAGAAGTAAAAAAATTATTGCTCACTAGCCTTGAAAAAACAACATAACAATTGCAGGTTGTAGGACAGGCACTCAGCTTCGCTCTGTCTCTGCCGCAACTTCAGGTGTTACGAGTAAGTATGGAGTCAGTTAATGAAACTAGAAGGATTAGTCGATCTGTACCGCAGCATGACATCTCAAGATATTGACCGATATCGTTTCTCCTACAAGTCAGGGAAAGCACTGTTTGATGTTTTCTTTTTTGTTGATGGAAGCCCCTTTGTTCTTCTCTTTGGAGTGAAATCCGAAAATTTTAGCTTCGAGATAGTGGTGGAGAGAGGTTTCGAGGTTGATCCGAAGTTTGATCGTAACACCTACAAAGAGCTCTGCCGGGTCCTGGGGCTAGAATACGATCCAGATAGGCCTTTCAGTCCTCGGAACTTCTTTAAAGAATTCAATGCGAATATCCCAAATCATGCGCTTGCAGCACAAAAAGCGGCACCACACGAAGTTGCAGATTATCGCTCAGTTGCTGAAGAGGCTGACAAGATTTACTTTCTCGGTTGGCGAGACAATACCAAGCGTGGAGAAAAAGTAGGCATCTTAAACCTTGAGAAAACGAGAAGGCTGTTAGGGGAGAAAGCCTTTGAGAGGTGTAAACAAAAGAATATTAGCAGTTGCTGGACTGATAATAAAAAAGCTGCGAAGGGTTTTGTTTTACCGTGAAGTTTACTCATAACAAGGCGCTGCTGTCGGATAAATTTTCCGCTGCGCTCCAAATTCACCGCAGAGCGCGGCGTTATGTGTTTTATAGGTAATCAAACTATGCAGATAATTTTCAATGTTAATATATAAGTACATGCCATTTCGTGAAAGCTACTTTAATAATTTCATGCTTAAAATATCAAGATATGGTGAGTTTAACGATCCGTTTGATTTGGTACTTGGAGAGTACGGCATGTCTTTGCCAGAGAGCGAGGCTGAAGAATTCTACGACATGATGCCGGAATACTACAAAACACTTGATTACTACTCTGAAACTTACTTAGATATTGAGGCAGGTGCTCGTGCATCTTTAGCAATTCTTTGTTTTAGCGAGATATTCGAGAATATTCTAATGTGGTCTCATTATGCTGATAATCATACTGGGCTGTGTATAGGATATGACGCTGAGTGTGATTTTTTTAACTCTATGTATGGCTGTAACTACTCAATGAATGTTGGTGAGCTAAAGCCAGTAGTATACACAGAAGAAAGGCCACAATTTATTCTACCGAGTGATTTGGTAAACAACACAAATGATTGGTTTAAAAAATCTATAGATTGGTCTTATGAAAAAGAGCATAGAATATTATTGCCCATGGGTAATGCTACAGAAATAGCGCTAGAACCTGAAACTATTTGGGGCTATAAAATTGATCCTGTAAATATTAAAAAAATTATCATGGGTTGCAGAATGAAGAGTGAGCACAAACAATATATCCATAAAAAGATTGCTAGCTATGATATCGAACTTATAGATGCGAAGCCACATCCCTCATGCTATAAGCTAAAATTTCAGTCATACGACGCGAATAGCGACGTTAATATAGTTTATAACTTAGGAATGGATGTTTAGTCGGCACATAACAAGCGCATGTTGTCGGACTAGTTTTCCGATGCTTCAAACTAGCCGAAAATGCGGGCGTTAGTGCTCTTTATGCTGCGAACTATCGAAAGGGTTCCAAATAATGACAAATAAAAAACCTATGGAATTCAATGACATTGAAATTATAGGAAATATAATTAATGAGGTGGGAGATAAAAGTTTAAATCACCTTTCAAGCGCATTCGGTCGAGAAGCTGAGAGTGAGAAAGATAATTTTCCAGAAGAAATCAGGAAATTATTGCGTCTCCTTAAGGATGTTACATCTATGATGTTAACACCAAGAAGCAATAATGAACCTTTTAAAGCTCTCATACAGATGGCAGATGGCAGACGTTCAGCATTACCCTGTGACTTCTCTTTAGATGATCTTAGTACCTTGTCAAAAATAATTGATATGCTTCACCATAAGCCATTGAGAGCAAGAATAGGTGATTTATTATGGGTTTGTAATAAACCAAAAAGTCCTGCGCATGCAAAAACTGCTATAGATTGTTACATCTCGGCGGGTATTAATCCTACAACATGGTTGCATAATGGAAAAAAAGAATTCGAACGAGCCTATCGACTAATAAAGTTGCTTAGAGATTCAGAGCGCTTGGAAAAAATTGAAAAATATCTAGTTGATGCATTCAATACTGATACAGATGAATTTATTGATATTGCACATTCAATAGCTGACCTTGTCGTCGAGGTTGGTGCCTTAAAAGATTTTACCTTAGATATAGCAGAACGGTTAGAAGCCTTGGGGCTTAAGTTTATGTCTTCTGAGAGTTTTCAGAATGCAACTCGTCATTTTCAGCTTAGTTCTAGAATGTACAAGAAGATGTCAAATGAATCCAAATACATTTATAACTTAGTCAAGGTGGCGGATTGTTATGCTCAAGATGCTGAGAAGAATTTCAACTCAGGAAAAGGGGCGAAACTAATATCAAGTGGTCTTTTTGAAAGTGCTATTCATACTTACAGAAAAGTCCCAAAGAATTTCCGTGAGGAGTATTCAATTGATCAAAAGATTTCAATGCTTCGGCATAAACTAAACGAAGCAGGTAGACATACTCTAGATGAGATGGCGGCTTTTCGTACACCCTTAGAAGGCGCTGATGAGGTAGTAGCTGCATCTAAGAGTCATGTGTCAGGTAAAAGCTCTGAATATGAGGCGCTCGTCTATTTTTCTGGAGTATGCAATATTCCAGATTACGCTTCATTAAAACAAAGAGAAAAAGAGAATATGAGTCAGTATTTTCTTAGTTCTTTATTTGGCTCAACTCAATACTCAATTGATGGGCGGGTCGTCGCTAAAACACCATCGGTAGGGTTCAGTGATGATCAAGACTCATTTGATGTTGCACTAGGCGATAAAATGGTTAGGGCTTTTAGTCACGAAGTAGGGTTGAACGTTCAATTATCTATTATTCCTGCACTGCAACAGATTTTGAGTGAGCATACTTTTAGTAAGAATTTTGTCTTTGAAATGTGTGATTTCAGCCCGCTGGTTCCAAAATCCAATGTAAATCTGGTGGCGAATGCAATTTGGTTGGGTTTCGAGCTAGATTTCTCTACAGCCATCCATTTAATAGCTCCCCAAATAGAAAAAATTGTGAGAGAACAATTAAAGAAACACGGTGCCCATACAACTCACATCGACAAAAATGGTATTGAGCATGAAAATGGCTTAAGTACTCTTCTGGATATGCAAGAAGCTGTAGCAGTTTTTGGTCAAGATAAACTTTTTGAACTAAAAGCTTTATTTGCTAATTCCATAGGTCCAAATTTACGAAATGAAGTGGCACATGGCCTTTTAACTGATAATGCGGCTTACTCTGCTTCTCCTATTTACGCTTGGTGGATGCTTCTTAGGACGGTTATTCATTCAATAATAGTATCTTCAGAAGAAAGCAATGAGGCTGATAATTAAATCAGCACTAACAAACGCGTGAATCGGGACTGGTTTTCCGCTTACGCTCCAAACCAGCCCATTACGCGGGCGTTGCACATAGCCGCTACGCGGCAGAGTATTAACGTTGGAGTTATGTATATAACAGCTGAGGACAAAGGATATGTCCAATCGAGCCATACAAAATCTGTTTGCTTGTTACTCTGAACAACTTAAGAATACCAAGCAACCGCTTAAAAACCTCAAGGCAATTGATGCGCTAACCCATTGCCGTACACGTGCATTGGGTGCCAGTTATTACCGCTGCAAGTTAAACCATGCCGAGATAGAGCAACTGCACTCGTGTCGCCATCGCAGCTGTTATGTCTGCGCTCATAAGCAACGCCTTGACTGGATTGAAAAGCAAAAAGCGCGCTTGCTCGACGTGCCGCACTTTCATGTGATTTTCACCTTGCCTCATGAGTATTTACCGCTGTGGCGTTATAACGAAGCGCTATTTGCTCGGATTCTGTTTAAAGCCAGCCAAGAAACATTACTGCAATTACTCGTGCAGCAGCGACATGGCGGTGTCACACCTGGGATTCTAATAGCGCTGCATACGTGGGGACGGCAACTAACACTTCACCCGCATACACATTGCTTGGTGACTGCGGGCGGTCTTGACTCAAACAATGACTGGAAGGCGCTAGGGAGTTACCTCGTACCCAGCGCGGTGATTCGCTCGGTCTATCGTGGCAAGCTGCAGTCTTTTATTAAAGCCGCGTTTGATGCGGGAGAGTTGATTTTGCCACCAACAATGTCGGCCACGCAGTTTTGGTCGATGTATCGGAGTCTGTACAAAAAGCATTGGTGTGTGCGTATTGAAGAGCGCTATGCGCATGGCAAAGGCGTGGTGCTTTATCTTGCGCGTTATTGCAAAGGCGGCCCTGTTGATCCGCGACAATTAAAGCAGATGACCGCTGACGTTGTGACAATGAGCTATTTGGATCATCGTGATAAACGTATTAAACAGCAACGACTCAAACCGATGGATTTTATAAGTCGGCTACTTCAGCATGTGCCACCCAAGGGTTTGCACACCATTCGTTATTACGGGCTGTATGCTTCTGCGAGTACGTTACGGTATGAGCAATGCCGGCAACAATGCGGAACGGTCGAGTCTATGCCGCATGCAAGTAGTGTTGATCGGCTATCGATGGTAGTTTATTGCAAAACCTGTGGCGGGCCAGCGCAGTTAAGTCGTCGCTGGTGGGCACGTCGGTCAAAAGGAATTTCCATTAATAAAGAAGCGCTGAGCATTGGTGTCAGCGGTTCTGTACAACAAGTCGATGAACCGCCCCTTGCGGGTGTTTTTTACAATACGTCCTAAAGCTCCGAATGGGTCTTTTTTTTGGTTAGGCAAGGACGGTTATCTAAGCGTTATAAATCACGCTAGCCCTGAGTGTAAGTATGTACTAAGATGTATTACAAACGAATACAGAGGTGTGTTTCGATGAGTATTACAAGTATCCGGTTAGCCGATGATATAGAGAAGCCACTTGAATCTTTAGCTAGCAAGCTAGATAGAAGTAAAAACTATCTTATAAATCAAGCAATTAAAGAGTTTTTGGCAAGGCAATCTCTCGAGGACTCTAGGTGGTCAGACACACTTGAGGCCTTAGAGTCTATTAAGTCTGGCAAATCCGTTGCTGAAGCGGATGTGAATGCTTGGTTAAACAGCTGGGGCACTGGTGAGCGTAAAGAGCCACCTAAATGATTGAGGTTAAGTATTCCCCGGAATCGCTCGAAGACCTTCAACGAGTTGTCGAGTTTATTGAAGTTAAAAATCCATATGCCGCTCGAAGAATCGTAATTGATCTTCAAGAGGGTGTTTCCAGATTAAAGCAATTTCCGGAAATTGGCTTACCCGTATTTAAAGCTCCTGATCCAGAAAGAATCCGAGATTTATATGTTGGTGATTACACCGTGCGGTATTTAATTACTGAAGGCACTGTTTATATTTTGCGAGTTTGGCACAACAAAGAAAACGAGAAAAATTTATAACAAGCAGCTGCACTGGACTCTGCAAACTGTCGCGCCTTTTGCTTACGCAAAAACACGCGCCAATTTTCTCCGCCTGTGAGCTGGGCGTTAGGCGAATTATTCAGCATGGACATAAACTACCGTAATTTGGCTCGAGAACACCTAAGTTATGCTAAAGAAGAACTTGATTCAAAAAAAGATCAACGCCTTCGTCATGCTGCTTTGGAGCTAAGAATGGCTATGGAAGCTCTTACATACGATAGGGCTTTAGCATATAAAGATGAATTTCCTCCCCGAGAGTATGAGACTTGGCAGCCACGGAAGGTCTTGCTAGTTCTCCTCGAAATTGATCCCTTTGCGGATAAAGACAGTTCATTGGCTGTGGGTGTTGAGAAGGAGTATGGGAAACCCGCGCCAGAAATGAAATCGCTAGGCTCAGAAGTAGTGCTCAGTATGAAGGTGCTCAAGAAACACTATGATGCCTTAGGTAGCTATCTACATATTCAATCTTTAAAACATAGTAAGACTGGAGAAGGACTGGATTTCAAACGATTCAGAAATCGTTGTGGGGACATTACTGAGTTCATTAATAAAGTTTTGTCTTCCTCAGTATTCAATTGCACATTAGGTCGCTTTATGAGCATTAAATGTATTGAATGCGGGAACTCAATCCGTAAACGAATTCCTGTTGGAGAGAAAATTTTCGAAGCTAAGTGCTATAACTGTATGGCTACTTATATTGTCACAGATGACGGAGCAGGAAATTTTAAACAGGCACCTCATCAGCTCAAGGTCAAATGCGGCGGTACAGGATGCCATCATGAAATTGTTGTATGGCAACATGAGCTAGAGGTTGGTAGGCATTGGAAATGTCCAGAATGCAGCGGAGTAAATGCCTTTGCGCTAGGGGTTACATATGAAAAAGCGTCTAATAATTAATTTAATTCGCTGATAAATGAGCTTGTACCTTCACTGCTATGCAGCTCCGACTTCAATACATTTTAAGGAAGAATTATGAAAAAAATTAGTATTGTCATTGTTTTGAGCTTTTGGGCGCAAGTGGTAACCGCGAACCCAATTGAAGGTTACGCTAAACAGAGTCTTCTTATGTGGGATCCGGTTGAAATTCGAGTAGATGGTGAATCACTCACTATAATCTCCAAGGAGGGAAGAATTACAGATCAGGTTTATCGAGCGATGATCGTCAATGGCCTATGCATGGGCACGATTCTCAGCCCGAGTAGTCTCGATGAAATTTCCGAAATCAAAGTTCTAAACCAATTTGGCCGTCAAGGTTATGTCTTTAAGGGTGGTAAGGACGAGTGCGAAGAGATCAATAATATGCCTGCAAACAAAACAGAAATGTATATTCTTGGGAAAACGCACATGCATGCGAATTAGTAATAAAACATTAACAAATCAAAGTATGAAAAAGCTCATTATATTACGTCTTCAGTACTGTTTTAAGTGTGAGCATACTGGAGGCGTTAGGGGTTCATTGTGTTAGATCCGATAATAGGATTCTTTGAAAAGTTAATTGATGATTTTTCATGGCGGCGCTTACTTTTGCTCGTAGTCATTCTGTCGCTCATGGCTTCTTTCGCGTGGATGTATGAATCATATACAGACTCGTTCCAGCTTAAAAGAATGGAGAAACAAGTCGAGCTCTTAGAAAAACTGGTTAACCTCAACTCGAATAAAGCCATAATCGATAACCAAGAACTGCAGAGTATATATAGGGGGCTCAATAAGAACCTTAATGCTTTAAATTCTGAGAGTGCCGCTATAGTGCTTTCTCCTCCTGTCACACAGACATTGGCAGCATTGCTTCCGTGGTTATTACTAATGATGTTACTTCTACTTTTTAAAAAAAAGACGGGGGGTGAAGCAGCAGCTGGTGTGGCTGTAGTTTCAATCCCAGTAGCTTTTATTGGTTATTGGTTGCCTCAATTTGAGCAAGCTTGGATTAATTATGTGCTATACCCCGTAGCATCTTTTGTATTGCTAATAGGTGCAGTCATCTGGTGGCAGGGTACCAAAAATGTCTAAAAAGGCCAGTATGAGTAATCAGGAAATTACTGTTTCACTCTTGTTTTAGGCACTTTCTAACAAATGGAGTCGATATGCTTTTTATTTATAGTGGGCTAGTTATTATCTATTAGAAAACCTCAGTAAAGAAAGGGTGAATTACGCGTTCCGCTGACTACTATCAAAAATTTGTCAGCCAAGAAAATCAGGCACTATCAATGGTTTATAATACCTAGCTGAAAATATTAGTGTTGCTACAACAGCAGCGCAACCAAAGCCTAACAAGCGCATGTTGTCGGACTGATTTTCCGCTGCGCTTCAAACCAGCCGCAAATACGGGCGTTATAGCCGTTTTGTCATAGAGATTGAAGTGGCATAACAACGTTGTTTATTAAGCCTTCGCCGTTTTTTATAACCTGAATGATGAGCAGCAAATGCTGCTATAAACAAGCACAGGCATGATGACATGGCACAGCAGCAGACATTGCCGGCTATCCCGTTTATGCTCAGTACTGATTATTAAAACGGCTTTGCCAAATGAAAGGTGTTTTATTGCTTAATTGACATTGATGGAGTCCATTATCCACTCGCTTGCTCTTACCCCAAAAGCCACTTGGTTAACCTTGGTCTGCGCTTTCTTGACTCTCGCAATAGTGAGTCTAGTGCCGTCGATGGCATTTGCCGCCACCAGTGAAGGCAGCGCTTCATGGTATGAAGCAGACTTAGCGGCGATTGGTGCACAAGAAAACGCTGAAGGGCTGAATCGTCGCACTCCCAGAGAGACGGTGCGCAATTTTGTGACTCTCACCGAAACGAAAGAATACCAAAAGGCCGCTGAGTTTTTAAACTTAGGAGATTTGCCCCAAGCTGATCGCGCCAAACACGGCGCCGAGCTGGCCCGACAATTAGGTTTGGTGATTGACCGGCAGCTGTGGATTGATTGGTCCAGCTTGTCGGCTCGGCCCGATGCTATGCAGGATCAAGGTCCTGCTAATCATCCGCTTACCGGTAAAGCGCGGCGCGATATTGGCTTAAAAATGGTGAAGCTCAACAGCCAAACCTATGAAATTCGCTTAGCTCGCTATAAGAACAAAGGCAGAGAGCCGGTGTGGCTATTCACACCGCAGACCGTAGAAAATATTCCCATTTTGTATGAAGCATACGGGCCTCATATATTTGAGGCTTATATTCCTAGCAGCCTTAAACAACGAGTGGGTGGCTTACGGCTTTGGGAATGGATAGCGCTGCCATTGCTGCTGTGTGCACTGCTTGGCTTGGGCTGGCTGATTAACCGCATGATGCGATGGCTAGGCTATAAGGCTAACAGTCCTCTCTTGCGCCAAGCTGCAGAGAAGACACGGCTGCCGCTGGCTTTGGTGGCAATGGCTATTGCGGCACAGCTCTTTTTTAAGATGGGGGTGTCATTTTCTGGCCCCGCCACCAATATCGTGCGACCGTTTTTAATTATTATCGTCGTCTCAGGGTTAGGCATGGCGGCTCTTAAAATTATTGATGTCATCCTTGATCGAGTGACGCTACGGGTGATAGGTGATATCGACGATACGCGCAGTATTAAAAAGCGCGAACTTTACACTTCTATCTATGCACTGCGCCGGGTGGTGGTACTGGTGATGGTGGCGATATCGGCAATAGTGCTATTGATCCAGCTAAACTTGTTTGAATCCTTAGGCATGTCATTGCTGGCTTCGGCTGGGGTGGTGACGGTGTTACTGGGGATAGCTGGGCAGGCGGTGCTGGGTAATATCATGGCCTCTTTGCAAATCGCCTTAGCTAAACCGGTGCGCATTGGCGACAGTGTATTATTTGAAGGTAACTGGGCTTATGTAGAGAGTATTTTTTATACTTTTATTCGCCTGCGTACATGGGACGAGCGGCGCATTATCGTGCCGGTTAAGTATTTCGTTTCGCAGCCCTTTGAAAACTGGTCAGTAAAAGATGCTCGGATCATGAATACAATTGTGCTGTTTTTGGATCACAGTGCCGATATTCGCCAACTGCGTGAGGTATTCATTGAGCTGGCAAAAAATGATGAGGGGGTTATCGATTATCATACGCTGGCCGCCAGTGTCACCCAGCATTCTCGTGCTGGCCAAGAGTTATCTTTTTATGCCATGTCTCCCGATCCTTCTACCGCGTGGGCAACGGCGATGCGCCTGCGCGAAGCCATGCTGGATCATGTACGCAGCCATCATCCTGATTGGTGGCCTTATGAGCGATTTGATGGCCCGCATATTTAGCCGCAGCTGACGGCGGTGAAGCCCCATTTAGATACAAAGTCAGATGATTAAACGTCAATTAAAAAGGGTTAGCGCAGATTAACTATTTTTATGACATTGGTTATTATTTATTGCCATTATGCAGTCTGTATATACCGGAGAGGGTAAAACCCAATTTGGCCGTAACTTTCTAAATATATGGCTAGAAATATATTTAGAAGTAACTCACTGGGTAGTGTTATACAGACTGTCTATTTATAGTTGAAATAATTAGGCGATAACTACGCTGACACATAGGGAATAGAGGGGAGATAATTATGATAGTTGAGATTGGAGTTTTGATTTTAAAGCTATCTTTAGCGGCAGTAGCAGGTTTGATTTTGGGATTAGAGAGAGAGACGAAGCATAAGGCATTAGGGTTAAAAACATGCGTCGTAATTGCGATTGCAAGCTGTTTACTTACTATTGTTTCAATTGAGTTTACACTAAATTTATATGAAGGAACTATTTTTACTGGGGCGGATCCGATGCGCTTGGCATCACAAATTGTGACTGGTGTTGGTTTTCTTGGAGCGGGTGTTATTTTACGCAGAGATAGTAACGTTATTTCTGGACTGACAACGGCTGCAATTGTTTGGGCAGCCTCTGGATCTGGAATTGGGATTGGTTTAGGTTATTATCTCGAAGTCGCGGTTAGTGTTACATTAATTAGTCTTACGGTCAGTTTTCTTCCTTTTGTTATGCGTAAAATAGGTCCAAGTTCGTTAAAGGAGCAGAAGGTTTCATTGAGCGCCTCCCTTGATTCTACTGTTCTGATTGATACAGTCGTTAAAGAGATTGAAGCCCTCGTGATCAGTATTGAAAATGTGAAAATAAAAGGTATAGATAATGGTCACCGGCTTGATATGCTTTGTTTTATTGATGATGAGAAGGGAAACATTTATTCCCGATATGATAAAATTAGAAAAATTACTGGCGTTAATCAAGTGGAAATTACGAAAGTTTAGCAGTTGAAAAAAGAGTGACGTTTATGTAGAAGCAATATAGTCTCGTCATATTGAGAGTCTGTTTTAAATGAATAATATATGAGTAGCGGAACATCAAACATTTTAATTTGGCCGGAGTTTTCTCGGATAGCATGGGAGACTGTAATTAAATCTGTGTAACTGTTTATCATTGACCCCTAACGGGAAGGATAGACAGACGATGAACAAAAAA
>NZ_CAJHOA010000012.1 GCF_905120345.1 Denitrificimonas caeni
AGATCAAGCTGGACGTTGGCCAGCGCCAAGCTGTCCACCTCTTTGAGCCATTGAAATTCTTTTTTGTACTGGGCGGGAGTGTTTTTCTGCGTGGTCTTGGTTTTTTCGTAATGCTCGATTTTATCGTGAAGCATTTTATTCCAAATAAACCGTGCGCAACCAAAAGACTTAGCAAAAAACTCTTGCTGTTCAGTGTTTGGCTAGAGCCTGTATTTATAGGCTTTTAGTATGTATGTACTCATGCTGTATATAATACCAGTAGGCGGCTGTAGTGCAAAGGCTTCATAAGACAACAGGCTATCGCCTGTACCGCATTCATCCCCCCACCTAAGAGGTGGGGGAATTCTGCTGGATTTTTGTTAAACTAATGCGCATATATAAATCTACAAGGTGTGCCTCAAAATGCGTAAGCCTTATTTTATTCTTCCAGCGCCTGTTGTCTATGTTGTGTTTCTCTTGCTGGCTTGGGGATTAAGTGCGCTGTGGCCTATGCCGCTGGCGAGTAATCCTTGGACATGGTTCTTTGGCTGGACGGCGATTGATGCTGGTATGTTGATTATGTTGTGGGCGGCATGGCTGATGCTGTGGCGTAAAACCACGCTAAATCCTTATGGTAAGCCGCAACAGTTAATCACCGAAGGGCCGTTTCGTGTGACGCGTAACCCTATTTATGTGGCCGATACCCTGTTGTATATCGGTGTGGCGTTACTCTTTGCCGATGTCTGGGCTTGGATCTTTTTGCCGATCGTGGTCTTTGCGGTAAGTATGGGGGTGATCCGTCATGAAGAACGTCTGCTGGTGCAGCATTTTGGTGATGAGTATCGTCAGTATATGAGTAAGGTGCGTCGCTGGTTATAAGCCGGTTTGGCGCGCTGAACTGCTGCGCGCCTGAGTGATATGGCAATACGATTTAATTTGCAACGAGGTACAGAGTGAAGAAAGCGAGTTCTTTTTCAGCCTTGAGTGGCTTGGTCTATTCAACCGACAGCGGCCGTCATTGCCCAGAGTGTGAGCAACCACAGGCTGATTGTGTTTGTACTGCGGGCCCGCTTAATAGCGGCGACGGCATCGCCCGCGTACGCCGTGAAAGCAAAGGGCGCGGTGGTAAAACAGTCACGACTATCCAGGGGTTATGCCTCACTGCTGACGAGCTAAAAACCCTTACTGCAGCGTTAAAGAAACGCTGTGGTTGTGGCGGGTCGTTAAAAGATGGAGTGATTGAAATTCAGGGTGATCAGGTTGAGTTGCTGCTCGGGGAGTTACGTCAGCGCGGGTTTACGGCGAAGAAGTCGGGTGGGTGAGTCTTTGGGGGATATCTTCTGCTTGTGCCCAAGTACGCAGGACTTTCCAGTTAATGCAGGTTTTGCTAACTGTTAAGGTGGACAGATTATATGAACGACTTGCAACTAAAGCTGCAAGTTTCCAAGTCGTAGTCTAGACAGTCGGAGAGTGTCGACTATTGTCTAGACGCGTAGTATTTTATGTGATTAACAAGATCCTGAGAGTTGGAGTTTACTACTTATAGATAACGTGACCAGAGTATCTCGGCTGTATCAACCGTTCCAGTATCTGGTTTATTCGGGGCCGAATTTTGGTTGTTGCCTCCACCCATATTGGGTATGTTACCAGGGTTGTAGCCTGGTGGTAGGTTTTGTAAATCAATCGTCGTGCTTCCTCCGAATGGGCTGACTGAGCCAGAACCTTGCCCAGCAGCAGTTACGTAACCGTGTATGGTCGTGTTTCCGCCAGTCCCGAGTGAGTGACCAGAAATTACACTGCCAAAGATCTCTGTAGATGATCCTAGGCTAATAATGCCGCCGTTAAATGTCGATGTAGCATCATAACCTCCTGCAAGTAAGGCAATGTTTCCGATACTGTTGTTAATTAATGTTGTACCTTTACAAAAGTTAGTTGGGTATAGGTTTTTAAAGCGATCAGTAGGGTATTTTGGATACTGGTTTAAGCAAATAGTTTTGTAGCCAGCATAATTAATTGACGTGGTAACATGGCTTCCACTGGTTTCGATATTGCCTGTGGCAATGAATGTGTTATAAAAATTACCACTTGTTAAAGTTAGATTCCCCTCGAACCACATAATGCCGGGGGCTAGATTTTTACCTGTTACCACCCAAGTGCCGTTATTAAATGAGAAACAAGCATTTTGGTATGAATTACCTTGGCAGATTGTCTGACTGTCGATATAGGATATTGGCTCAGAACATATTCCGCTATCGCTTACCTCTTTACAAAGGTAGTCGACGCGATCATTATTTTGTGCAGTGTATTTACCAATATAGTAATCCCCGTTAGGGATGTTGTTAATGTCACGTACGGATACTTTTGTTTTACTTCCTTCTCTTTGAAAAACATAATTGGCTGACTCTTTTAAGTTGTAGGCGTCAACTTTTGGTTTTGTTAAGGTGAGTTTGGTAATTGGGAGCATAGTTGTAATTGAGACTGGCGATGGAGCGCTAACATTCTGTCCCGCACAGCTTTTAGTAGAAACCTTCGCTTGGATACTAGAGAACTCTTTCCAGTTTACAGAGGGGCATGTAATTGTGCCTTCGCTTCGTGCTGTTGCAACCTTGGGCCAGTTCGTGATGTCTATGTTACCTACTGCGTTTGCACTGGATAAACTACCATTGCTGATCGCGATAGTTTTTCCAGCAGTAAAAGTACCGTGAGTGGCGCCACCACTAGTCGCTGTTATGAAGCCCAGTGCATTGGCGGTGGTAACACTGCCATTGGTGATGGTGATATTGCCGTTTGCATTAAGAATACCTTTAGTGCCGCTTGAATTGATGGTGATATCTTTTAGTGATGAGGCAGTGAGCACGTTTGCAGAGCCCGTTAGGGTGATATTTCCATTGGCGTATAAATTATCAACTTTAATACCGCTGCCAATAGTGATGTCACCATTGGCATTTATAGTCTTGATCCCTGTGATGGAGGCGCCGCCTAAATTAACGTTACCATCAACATTGAATATAGCTGCGTCACTTCCGAGCACTTTGATATTGCCTGTTATGCTCATATCAGTAGCGAAGCTTAAGACATTATTGTTGTCTCCGCCATTATCACCATTGCCACCACTGCCACCACTGCCACCACTGGAAAATATGATGTTGTACACCACTTCAAGTGTTGAGGTGGCCTTTGCGACGGTGTCGAAATAGCTGATTTCAGCGTGAATGCGGCGAGGAGCAGTGCTACCACTTTCGCTTGGCGTAAGCGGTGAAACTTTAGCTGTGACAGGGTTTTCATTGAGATTGAACTTGAGTGGTTTTTCTGGGTTAAATCCTTTTAATGTTGTTTCATCAAGCGTGTTTAAATACAAGCGTACTGCCTCTGCCGCTGCCCATACACCCGCTTGCGAGTGCGTGGCTGCGTGCACAGTTATTTGTTGCTCCTGGCTGGTGCGTACTGAATACATCACGCCGAGTGCGGTGACTGTTAAAGCCAGTCCCATCAGCATGATTATAAGAATGGTTGCCATGCCGCGTTGTTGTAGGGGGGGCGAGAGATGACCTCTAAAGATTGATGGCATAATCGTAACCCCTATGGTGTTGAGCGAATGTTAGATAAGCAGACGGTGTAGGTGGTTTTAAGTGCATCAGCGGATGAACTATTGGTTGCTTCAATTGTTATTTTTGGTTGCTTAAAGGTATTGCCTACACTGTAGTTGCTGCAGGCTGTGGTATCTGTTTTCTCGAACGTCAATACTGTTAGTGGTGCTAAAACCGCTAAGTTCGTTATAGCGTCTGAGCCCGTACCCCATGATGCTTTTAGCGCAGTGTCGGACTCTGCAACTGAAAGGGTGCTGAGTGCAGCGTTACAGTCAGGCTTATGTAACAAGGTTAAAGTGCGATAGTTGAGCTCTGTTTTTATTGGATGTGGGCGTAACAGAAGCCCGCTACATGATGTTTTTAACGTGTCCAAATCCTTGTAGCGCCAGAGTATGGTAGCGGTACTAGGAAGGTAGATGTTGGCACTACCGTCGAGACCAAATCCTGCGCTTTGCAGTTCAAGTTGCGCTGTGAGCAGGGCTGAAGCAAGCCCCCCGTCATGATTGGCGTCTTGTGTCGCGATAACAGCAACTTGCACTAGGTTTTTGTACAGTGCGAGCATGGCGACAATAGTCAGCAGGGATAGCACAGTTCCAACCAGTAGACTGATTAACGTAAAGCCACGTTGGTTGTTTATTCTTCGCATTGTGCTGGCCCTACGCAGATCTTATAAGCCAAATCTTTTTCTTTAGTGGCTGATAATGAATATATAGGGAGTATTACTGTTTTTCCATCAATAATTACTGAGATGTTTTTTGTGTAGCTTTTGATAGTAAAGCGATCTCCGTCGATCGCTATTGGATTAATAAGAGTCAAGTCGCCAGCTAGCAGTTTTTCCCGTAACTTACTAACCACTAAATTATGCACATTCATATCTTTTTGGCTAACAGATACGCGTGAAATGGTATAGACCAGACCCAATCCAATAATCGCCAATAAGAGCATGCCGATCAGAGCTTCGATAAGAATATCACCACGTTGTTTGTTTTTTTTAATTAATAGTGAATTTTTCACTTTTGCCTCCAATAGAGAGGGTGTACTCACTCTGAAGGTTGCAACTGTTACTGGCTACAGGCAGCCCTCGATTAGATATGGCCAAGCAGCCGAAGACCGTCTCACTGTTTTTAATGATGACGACTGCTGGTAGCTTTGCGCTCCATACTGTCGTGCCAGTGCAGGTGGCCGCCTGATAAAGTGATAGTGTCGCGTTATCGTTGCATAAAACAGCAGCGGCTTGGCTGCCGGTGACTCCCTTCTCGTTGCGCTGAGCCAAGGCTTTTGCTCTACCTACACCTTGGCGAAGTAAGCTTTCTGCTTCATGTAGCTTGGCGCTATCGCTCCAAGTGTTTGTAAAGGGGGCTGCTAGCATGATAAGGAATGCTAATAGAGCTAAACCAATCATCAGCTCGATTAAGCTAAAACCACGCGAAGTTACCATGTTGTTCCTAAATTTAGGCACTCGCTGGCAGTACGAGCATTTGTCTGATCTAAAGTCAGAATGCAACCCGTTAAGGCGCTGCTGGTGCCGGTAGCTTTCACTGTATACTTGGTACTGCTGGCATTGGTCAGCTCATATTTGAAATCGCTCCCTTGTGCAGGGCTCCAGCCACTAAATAATGCCTTGGTCGCTGCCGTATCGGCTGTGCCCGATGCGGGGTAAGACAGTCGACGCTGATAGTAGTTTTCTACATGCAGGCTGAGCGCAACAAGGTCAGCTTGTGCGGCTTTGATCTTGCCTTTGAGGATATAGTTGGTGTAAGCAGGTAGAGAAATGGCGCTAAGAATTCCGATAATGGCAACAACCAGCATTAACTCAATTAAGGTAAAGCCGTAATGTTTATGGGAGGGTGAGGTGTTTATTGATACGACTCTATGAGCCTGCATTGCTTACTCCCCAGCTGCAGCTGATACTTTTCTTACTAGTATTTAACTATACACAAGTATTTAGTTGCACGCTAGAATTCTCTTCAACAGAAGTTGCTTAAGCTTAGTTAGCATTCAAATATAGTAATGAATTGATTTTTTCAGTAGAGTCTCGCAATATGAACGTCCTTAAGTCCTCCCTCTATTAATCTAAATTTTTTTATTAGAGTAAACTGCTGACCGGTGGATGGTCTTTAACCATTATTGCTCTCTAACGATCTCAATCAGCCAGTTATACGCTGGTAACACACCAATGATGCTGCTCTTCTACGCGTACAGTCTAGTTCAGTACATTCCTTCAGATAGACGATAAGAGTCGTGTCTAGTTATTGCTGTGACATTGCATTCAAAATAGCCTGCGCCGAGCAACAGCGGCGACGGCATCGCCCGCGTACGCCGTGAAAGCAAAGGGCGCGGCGGTAAAACGGTCACGACTATCCAGGGGTTATGCCTCACTGCTGACGAGCTAAAAACTCTTACTGCAGCGTTAAAGAAACGCTGTGGTTGTGGCGGGTCGTTAAAGGATGGAGTGATTGAAATTCAGGGTGATCAGGTTGAGTTGCTGTTGGAAGAGTTACGTCAGTGGGGGTTTATGGCGAAGAAGTCGGGTGGGTGAGTCTTTGGGGAATATCTTCTGCTTGTGCCCAAGTACGCATGTCTTTCCAGTCAATGCAGATTCTGCTAGCTGTTAAGACAAAAAGAATATGTCAGCGCGAGGGTTTAGTCTGTATGTTTGGTTGCTAAATGAGGTGTTAAGCGTTGAATACATAATAATCTAAATCAGAGATTACTAAACGGTATGAGTGTTTTTTGAGTAACTAAATTTATTGTAAAAATAAAAAATGACCAACTCGTAAGAGTTGATCATTTCATTTTAAATCAGTTTGACTAAGTAGTCATAAAACCTGATTTTATTCTAATTCACCTTACTTATGTACGGCATACCGCTGGTACATATTTACTTGCGATAGTACCTTTAGCTGCCAATGCAACTGCGTTGGCGGTTATAGTAGTTGCTGAGGTACAAATCCAAGTAATAGAGCCAGTACTTGGGATGGTTGAAGCGGTAGCTGTTCCAGCTAATGCTATACCAGCCGCCGTAGTGCCGTCGACAGGAACCAGAACCAAAGTTTTTCCCCCGTCAATTGATGCGTCATATGTAATAGTAATGTTTCCAGTTGCTTCAGCAATTGCCACTGATGCGACGTTTTTTGTTGCTCCTGGTGCTTGCCAGCCAGAGTTGAACGGTGCGCCATTTGCTGCATTTTCTGAAACTGCTGTTTTAGCAGAAGAAGCCAAAGATAGACCTTCAGTTACTTTTGCGCGAATTGTATAGTCTTGATACGCAGGCAGCGCCACTGCCGCCAAAATACCAATAATCGCAACAACGATCATTAACTCAATGAGGGTAAAACCCTTTTGCATTTGTGCTTTCATGATGAAACTCCAGTTTTTTGAGAGAAAGGCTGTGTGCCCTATCTGTAATAAAGCAAAGTCTGTGCCAGGTTTTACTTTGTGCCTGCTTTGTCGACGGATTGTCGCTGTTGCTGATACTTCGGCTGCACATCATTGTCGGTAACGCCCATATTTGCTACATCTGCGCGGTTCTGCGTGTTGCGCTCTGCACGGATTAAAGATGCTCGCAGGTATAAAGAGTGCTGCCAAAAAACTGACGAGCAAGATTTTTTCTCAAGTTAAGCCCTTGCTCTTAGCATGGACTTGTCACTGAGTGACGTTTTTTGTCACAAGCTGCCTTATCGTGCCGGTCAAAACTATTTTTCTAACGTTGGCTGGCGCTTGTGCTAGCCGCAGTGTCGGTTATTAAGCGGCTGTTTAGCTGAGATCGCCGCCTTGGCTTCGGGCGAGGCGGCGCCAGAGCATCTGCTGCAGCCTCGTCGGCTGTTTGCCTGAGAAAACCCCGCGCTCAGCCTGCAAATCCCCACCAAACTAAGGTAATCTTAACGCCTTATTTATCGCGCCGATTCTCGATACGTCCTGCCATCGCCTGGAGCTCAGAGCAACACTATGTCTCATTTACTGCGCATCATTATGATCAATGGCCACCTGCAAGGCATCGTTGAGCTTGATCTCAATGGCCACACCAATATCTGCGGCACCAATGCCTCAGGGAAAACCACGCTGCAGCGTTTGATTCCGGTGTTTTATGGTGAGCGGCCGAATAACGTCGTGCCGAAAACGCGGAAAAAATTCGACCAATATTACCTGCCGCACAGCGACTCGTATCTGATCTACGAATACCGTCGCGAAACCGGCACGACTTGCCATGTCACTATCACCCGTAAAAAAGACGATGGCATCAGTTACCGCTTTATTAATAGTGCCTATCGCCCTGAGCTTTATTTAAGAAGCAGCGCCGAAGGTCAAGCGCAAGCGCTGAGCTATCAAGAATTTACCGCGCATTTACGCCAGCACAGTATCGAGTACTCCAATCTGGTCGATACCATTAGCGAATACCGCAGTATTATTCAAAATGACTTTAGCCTGTTAACCGGCAGCTTGCCGCGAGCCGAATCGACACGCCTGCGGCAAACCGCGTTGCGCTACAGTCTGGCGGACAATCCGCACCGTTTACGTCATATCGAAAAGCTGGTTTCTGCGGTGCATGCCAAAGAAGGCAAGATGGACACTTTGAAAACCATGCTGGCGGCGATTTTTGAAGATGAAGGGGTGGCGCTGCCCACCACTAAAATCAAAAGTACTCAAGTGCGTGAGTGGCTGCAACAGGTTCGTCAATCAGCGCGCCTCAGCGGTTTACAGGCCGATATGCTTGATCTGGGTAAACAGGTCGATAGCCTCAATGCCATTGAGCGTAATCTTTGGCAGCTGCAGCCCTTACTGCTAACAGATGCGAGTCAGCTGGAGATGAGCTGCGCCGATAAAGACGCTGAGATCAAACGCGTTAAAGGCCAGATGGCTGAGCAAGAGCAGCATTATCGCAGTGCACAGCACGCACTGAACAGTCGCGAGAGTCAGGTTAAAAGTAAGCTTGTGCAAACTGAAGCCGATCTCAATCATATCGAGACAAGTTACCGCGATTTTAACCAACGCGACATGCCTGGGCTTGAACACGCGGTTCAGCAATTAGCCAACTGGCGCAGTGAAAGTGCTGAGTTAGAGACGCATTTACAGTTGCTGCGTGAAGCGGAAGGCGGCTCTCGACAGCAGTTTGATTTACATAAGTTTGAATTGACCGAACGACTCAATGAGTTTGTCGAGAAAACCAGCAATAAACAGCAAAAAATCCGCGACGAAGAATACGTCTTACGTCAGCAGCAAGAGCAGCAAAGAAACAAACTGGAACATGAGCAGCAGCAGCATATGCAAGCCCTGCGGGCGGAGTTTCAAGATAAACAGAACGAGCTTTTCCAGTTACAAGCGGATGTTAAGGCTCGTTTAACCGTCTCGCAGCTGACGCCGGCAGAACAACTTGATCTAGACACAGAGCAAGCGCGGATTGAAGATATTCAACTGCAACTGAGTCATCAGGGTGATGCTCTTGAACGCCTGCGCGAGCAGTATGAACAGTGTAAAACGCTACAAAATAATCATCTAGATGAGATTAAACAGCAGCGCACCAATCTCCGCCAAGCCGAACAGCGCTATAACCAGCTGAAGCGGCAGCAAGCGCCGACTGACGGCAGTCTGCGCCAGTTTCTGCAGCAGCAAATCCCCGACTGGCAACACAGCATTGGTAAAGTGATTCGTGAAGATTTACTGGAACGCAGCGATTTAGCACCCATCCTGAATGCTGACATCCCAGCACAGGGCAGCGAGCAACAGCTCTTTACTATGCGCTTGGATCTGGCCGCGATTGAGTTACCGCCTTACGCGCAAGATGAACAGGCGTTATTGACGGCTATTGCGCAGGCTTTAGATGATCGACACGCCGCAGAGACGTTGCTCAATAGCCTCGAAGAGGTGCAGAAAGAACACAATGCTAATAGCCAGCAGCACTATGATCGCCTGCAGAAAGCCCAGCAGCTGCGCGATCGTTATCGTGAGGATTTACGCTTTGCTCAAGAGGCACGGCAGCGTTTGCTTGAACGCCAGCAGCAACTGCAGCAACAACGCAAACACAGCCTGCAAGAGCAACAGCAACAGTTAGTCAAACAGCTGGAAAGCCTGAAAGCGCAACAGCAAAACACCTTGAAAGAGCGCGACAGTGCTTTTAAAAATATGCTGTTGGAGTATCAAGCCGATTGGCAGCAAGCGCTGCAGGCCTTGCGCGAAAGAATTGAGCAGTACAACGCGAGTATCAATACGAAGCGCCGTGAAACTGAGCAGCAAGTGCAGGAGCTGCAGGTGGCGCTTGAGCGTGAGCTGCGCGAGCAGGGCATTGATCCCGACACGCTTAAAAATATTGAGCAGCGTTTAAAAACTATGCGTCAGCAGATCAGTACGACTGAGGCGCGCAGTCATGAGTTGGACGATTATCGGCGCTTTTTGCAGATTGACTGGCAAGTGCGTAAACCCGAACTGCTTGAGCAAGAACATCAGCTGAAGCAAGATACCCTGAGTCTGGCTGAACAACTGAAAAGTCTTGAGCAGACTTTTTTAGAACAGCACAAACACGCCTTGCAAGCCATCAAAGCTAGCGAGCAACAGTTGGACAGTCAGCGCAAACTGTTAGAGCAGATACGCCCACTGCTTAAACAGTTGGAGTATTTCCCTGCGCCTGCCGAACATCAGGCGACAACGACTGAGCAGCATACCGGTGATTACGCCGAACGCATTGAGCGCGCGCGCCGTGCCTTACAGGATAAACAACAACTGGATGCACGCTTAAAAAATAGTTTGTACCTGTTTGAGCGTGAGCTGCTCAGTGATGCCAGTGCTCATTTTACTGATATTTGGGCCAGCCAGCAGCAACGTTTAGGCCTAACGCCCAGCCCGCAAGCACTGCTCGGCGCCTACCAAGAAATGCTGCAGATTTTGCAAAACCAACAGCAGAGTCTACTGGCGACCGGACGCAACTACGGCGCAGACTTACAAGGCTTCTTTACCGTGTTTAGTGACCTTAATCGGCGAATTAGCGCGCAAAGTCGCCGTTTAAGTGAAGAAGTTAGCGAAGAGTTTGTGCTGGAAGGGATCAGTAAGTCTGAGGTGAAAATCCAATCGACCATTGATGAGCTGGGTTTCTGGGGGCCGCTCAAGCGCTTTGCTAAACTCTATGCCGAGTGGGAGCAGGATTTTGAGCGTCTGCCCAGTGACAGTTATTTAGATGCGTTGAGTGATGTCGCCGAGCTCTTGCGTAGCGATCAGCAGTTCACTTTTGAAAGCTTGCTGCGCTTAGAGCTGCACCTGAATGAAGGCGGCACTGATCTGATTATTCGTAATGATCGGCAGCTGTTGGAATCCTCCAGTCACGGGATGGCGTATTTAATTCTCTGTAAATATTTGTTGGCCTTTACCCGTTTATTACGCGGCAAAGCCCAGGTCAGTATTCATTGGCCGATTGATGAAATCGGCACCTTGGCCTATCACAATGTGGAGAAGCTGTTTAAAGCCTGCGAAAACAACAATATCTTTATTGTGGGTGCCTTCCCTAATCCAGAATCGGATGTACTGAGCTTATTTAAACATCGCTATCTGATTGAAAAAGACAGCAGTAAAGGCTCACAGAGTCAGCTCAAACGTATCGAGCCTAAACTCAGCCGGCTGGCGCAACGCTTACAACAACACCGCGCGGAGGTCGCACAATGATGATGCAATACAGCCATTTACTTGAGCAGCTGTTGGCCGGTGGTTTTATTTGTGAAGTCACCGACAATCAGGGTTTTCGTTATCTGCAGGATGAACAGCAGCGCGAAGCGATTGATCACTACTTGCGTCCGTTAAACCGCCGCCTCGCCAGCAATCCAGAAGGCACCGTGTGGTTTTTAGCCTGGCGTGAATTAACCCAGCCGCTGCGTGATCAGCTTTCGCAGCAGTTTAAAGAGACCCTCGATAGCTTAATTCCCATGCTCAAACTCTTGCAGCTCACTCAAGAAACCATGGGGCATGAGAATGTTTTAACCGCTAACGATATTCTTAACCGTCATGACCTAGCGGCCCGCATTGAAAATAACCCCAGTCTGCGCGAGCAACTGCAAGCCTTAGTGCAAACCCGTTTTTTTCAATCGCAAAGTGAGGATGTATCAGGGCAGCTCAAGCAAGTCTTTGATCGTCTGCGCAGTCATGGTTACTTGCATCAGCCGCACAAAGACCGTCACCATTATATAGTGACTGGCAAAATCGATTATCTGATTGATCTGACCCGCTTTATTCGTGAAGAAGAACATATCTATATCGAAGAGGATGTAGCGCCCAGCCAAGAGGACCTGCTGGCATGAGTACTCTGGAGTACAACAGCGAGGCGGTTAAGCAAGGCATTGAACGGCTGAAACTGCTGGGCAAGTACAGCGACGTCTTAATGCAGAACTACTACGGCGTTGAATTGGATGAAGCGCAGGCCGGTGCACGGCTGGTCAATCAGTTGTTGCAGGCCAATATCCTTTGGCGACCGGATGAGGCGTCAGGCTTAAAACTGACGGGCCCAGTCCGTGAAATGATTGTGCATTTAATCGCCGATGAACAGCGCCGTAAGGTCAATGCTGAAGTCGGTGAATTTCTGGTTAATATCCGTTTATTAGTCGGGAAAATTAACGCCGCTGAACAACAAGGTCACTATCAAAACAGTACGTATTTGCAATCCAAACTCAGCCAAGAAGTGGATGATTTAAACAGTCGCATTGCTACGGGTATTAATAGCCTGTGGAATCGTCTAAATATCGACTTTGCTTTTGTCAGTACCGTGCAAGAAAAAATCCACGAAAACGAAAAAGCCCACAGTGAAGTGGTGCGTTGGCTAGATGGTTTGGAGTTGATTGATTTTAAGGAGCTGATTGCTTTTGCCGGCAGTAATGGTGGTTTGCGGCATATCTTAGTCCGCCAGCTGCAAGGCCAAGTCAGTGTGCACTTCAGTAGTTTGCGTGAAGTACAGAAGCGTCTTAATGAGCTGATGGCACGCTTTCGTCAGCAACAAGCGCGTAATCTTTTGGTGCGCGGCATGCTGCAGTTTTTTCAGCAGAAACCGAACTTTCAGCCCTCTGATTATGCCCAGCGCAGCCATGTGGTCGATCTGCTTAATCAAGCGGCCAGCGTGCAAGCCAGTGTCTCGATTGCTTTAGATCGTCATCAAGATAAACATGCGATGCAGCAGATGCTGGCGCAGTTACCGGCACGCCTTGAGCCTAGCGTAGATCTACCGCACGCCGCGCCAGCGCTGGCTTGGCAAGAAGATCAAACGATTCTCGCCAAACGTCGGGCTTTACATGAAGATGTGGTGTCGTTCTATTTAAACGTGCTGGATCAACAGCAGAGCCAAAGTGCTTTAGGTTATCTAGCCGAGGCGCAGCTGAGCTGGGACCCAGAAATCTGGCTGTATCAAGTGATCGCGGAATATCAAGGACTGGCCAGCAGCGATAAGCTAGCCTTCCGTTTACACTATGATGAGCACGCCGCAGGGCCGTTCAATACCGTGTTGATTATTGAAGATGTACAGCTGCAATTACTCAGTGAGGGTGTCGGCGCATGAGTCCAGATCTACCGAAAGTTGTGCGTAACGTCTTAAGTCGGGTGCAAGCCAAACTGCAGGAAAATACCTGCGTTCAGCAACCCACTAAACAAGCGAGCATGCAGCAGTTACGAGCCTGGTGTGAGCAGCATGGGCTAGATACTCATCCGTGGTTTGCCACGAATATGGTCAGTTTTGATCGCGATATCCTCGCACGTATTGAGCAGACTCTTGTTGAGCTGGGGTTACATCGTTTAGATGAGGATATTCGGCAGCAAGATCGTTTTCAGCAAAGTGATAGCAGTCGTGTCGAACATAAACACCTCGGTCTAGCCCCTAAAGAACGCCGAGTGCTGATGGCGCAGGCCAATTGCGGTGCCTATTTTCCTGAGTGGGTCAATACCTCGCCGAGCCAATGGGTGATGGATATTGATTGGCAAACCCTAGAGCTCAGCGTATTTGCTAGTGTGTTGGTGGTGGAAAATCTAGATAGCTTTTACGAGTATTTTAGCCATCATCCACAGCGCTACACATTGCCTGAGCTGGCGCTGAATGCTTTGGTCATCTATCGCGGTGATGGCCTCGAAAGTAGGGCGCGTAAGGCCTTAGTCGAAGCCTATGCGGCTACGGGTAAGCCTGTGATCTACTTTGGCGACTACGACAGCGCTGGCTTAAATATCGCTATACATGGTCTATATACGCATATGCTGCTGCCCAGCCTGCAACATCTAATCGACAACGCCTCTGATGTTGCCCAGCCAGCAGGGCAATTGCAGCTGGCTGGCAGTATAGACAAATACGCTGCGCAATTATCTGAGCACGACCCACTGAAGCGCTATTTAGTGCACAACATACAACGCCAAAAAGGCTTACGACAACAGGCGTTTAAAGGCGCGTTAGAGATGGTGCCAATCGCGCGTTAAGGCCAGTCCTGTGCTGAATCTGGTGCACGGTATTGACTGAGTTATCACTGTCGCCGGCATGGCCTCCCTCTGCGGTAGAGCGTGGTGTTTGTTGATCTACGCATACTGATTTCATACATCATTTGATGAGTAAAAGCACCTGCTTGGTCTGTGCAAATATGATTAGCGTGCTAGCAATAAGTCCCCGTCAATTGGGGTGAACTTTGAGGCCGCACGAATGAGTGAAAAAGCGGTAAACTCTGCTACACCAAAGACTTCAGCCTTAACCCCATACAGCTTCTGCACGCGTTCCAGCAAGACATCAAAATCGCCGTCACCGGAGGCTAATACTAACACGTCGGCCAAACCGGCAAACTCCATCGCATCCACCGCAATCCCAACATCCCAATCGCCTTTACGACTGCCGTCTCCCCGTTGTACATAGGGCTTTAACTTCACTTCAAAACCAATTGCGCGTAAAATATTTTGAAACTGCTGCTGCTTGGCGTCGCCTTTATCGGTTGCGTAAGCAATGGCTTTGACCACTTCACGTCCAGCGCAAACCTCGCGCCAGAAACGGTTGTAATCAAATCCTGTAGAAAATCCCTGTCGCACTGTATGGTAAATATTTTGCACATCCACAAGAATCACAACACGTTCCATTCCAAACTCCATAAAAAAGCAACATAGCGCACAAATATACACAGACAACCTGTACAACCCTGATTAAAGGGTGACCTTATGGCCCTTTTCGCTCATAATTAAAACTATATAAACACAAAGGGCCATCCAACCTGTCTGCAACGTATCAAATACAGCAAAAACCAATCTACGCTGACATAGCAGTCACAACCATAGCAACGCCCTTAGCATTAAATTCATTGATTCGACCACACAGGTTTAAAAACGTATGACGCTGTACTTAGCTTCCACATCGCCCAGACGCCGCGAACTACTCTCTCAAACTGATATTGAGTTTTCAGTGCTTGATATTGCTATCGATGAGACGCAGCGCCGCAATGAACTGCCGACAGCCTATGTTGAGCGCCTAGCGAAAGAAAAAGCTGAGGCAGGCTTTCAAAGCGTACAAGAAGATGAAAACGCCATTGTACTGGCTGCCGATACCATCGTCGTGCTTGAGGATACTATTCTCGGTAAACCCAGCGATCAAACCCAAGCTCAAGATATGCTGCGCGCACTGTCAGGTCGTTCGCACGTGGTCATGACTGCTTTTGCCATTAAAACCCAGCAGCAAATACGTGTACAGCGCGTTAATACCACAGTTTTCTTTAGACCCATTACCAGTAAAGAAATTGATTGGTACTGGCAAACCGGAGAGCAGCAAGACAAAGCGGGTGGCTATGGTATCCAAAGCAAAGGCGGTGTCTTTGTTAGCGCACTCTCAGGCAGCTACAGTGCTGTTGTTGGACTGCCGTTGGCAGAAGTGATTGCAGCTCTGCAAAACCTAGGTATTCATCAAGAGTAAGACCGCACTATTAGCGTTTTTATATAAAAATACTATCCCTCACGCCAGCTGCTCATTCGATAGAGAGTATGTTACTGGCGCTTGTCATAAAACACGAATCGATAGATAAAAAAAAGGATGCCGATTAGGCATCCTTTTTCATAGCGCAGGTACAAACTAAGCGTGTGGCTTGGTCTCATCCTGCTCGGCAGCAGGCGCGTCATCATGTTTTGAAGACTGCGCCTGTTTGGCTGCTGTTTCGGTAAGCTCGGTTTCTGCAGGTACGGCAGGTGAGCTTGGTTCGTTTTGCTTGTCAGTCGCAGCAACAGGTGCGACGGGTTCAGAGGTTGTGGCTGATTGCTCAACTACGGGCTGAACCGCTTCAGGCGCAGGCTTAATCTCTTGCGCGAGTGGCTCAGCTTTGACCTGCGGGATTGCAGCAGGCTTTGGCTCAGCGGCTTTAGCAGCTTCAGCCTCGCGAGCTAAACGCTCTAAGCGACGACGCTCGCGCGGGTCATTTGAAGCGCGACCAACAGGACGAGCAGGTTGCTCAGGCGTTTGCTCAGCAGCTGCTTTAACGTCTGCTTGAGCAGTGACTGCTTCAGTCTTTACCACAGGCTGCGCTGGTTTTTCAGCGGCAGCTTCAGGCGCCTTAGCCGGTGAGCTAGGCTTAACCACTGGCGCTGCTGGCTCTTCTTTAGGCTGTGTGACTGGCGCTGCAGCTTTAGGTGCTGCTGGTACATGTTGTACAACAGGTGTGGATTTTTCAGCCTGTTCACGTAGTGCGGTAAACTTAGCTTTCTCAGTCGTCGCTGCAGGTGCAGTCGATGGCTCAGAGATTTGTAGCAAAGGCTGATCCGCAGATAAAGATACTGTTTGTGCAGGATCCATTACGGCAACAGCACCCAGCTTAGCCGCTGCATCTTTAACCACTACTGGCTCGACGTCTGCAGCTTGTACTGCAACAGTTGGAGTGGCAGTTGATACAGGCGCAGTACTGACGGGTTTGCTCTCAGTGGCTACTGCATCCTTTGTGGTGTCTGCAGTTTTATCTGTAGAAACGGCTTCAACTTCAACTTCAGCATTATCAGTTGATGCGTCGTTTATCGTATTGCCATCAACATCAACTTGTTGACGCTCGCGACGGTTGCTGCGACGACGTTGACCACGTGAACGGCGACGTGGGCGATCTTCATCACTGCTGTTGTCATCTTGCTGATCATTCTGCTCTGGCAAGCTGTTATCCAACTCTTCCGTTTCCGTCTCTAAAGTCGGCTTCGGATGAGGTGCGCGCTCTTGACGCTCAGGACGGATAGGGCGCTCATCAGTTTGACGGGCTTCACGAGGTGCGCGTGTCGGACGTGGCTTCTCGTCACTGCTCTGTTCGTGCTCTTGCACGTGCGGTTGATTGTTGCGGACATGACGAGGTTCCGGTGTGTCGAGTGCTGGACGCAACTCACGGGTTGGACGCTCTTCACGCTGTGGACGTTCGCTACGCTCTGTGCGCGGGGTACGTGCAGGACGCTCTTCACGTGGCGCACGCTCACGGCGGCTATCAGAACTGCTGTCACGGTTACTTGGTGTGTTATCGCGCGCAGTTGTGGTCGTCGTCTCGCGCTCAGTGTTGCTGTCACGAGCATTGTCACGTGGTTTACGCTCATCATCACGGTTGTTACGCGTGTTTTCGCGACGGCGACTTTGCGCTGGTGGACGCTCATTACGGCGTTCGTTGTTACTGCGGTTTGTCGTGCTAGCCTCTCGTGGTTCTGGTTTTGCTACTGGCGCAGCGGGTGCTTCATCGCTCGCAAATAAACCGACTAAAGATTTTACCAGCCCCTTAAATAGGCTTGGCTGCACTTTGACAGCAACAGGTGCTGCTATTTTTTCTGCTGGCGGTGCCGCACGTTCAGCGTTAGTGGTTTTCACTGCTGCTTCTTCACGCACGAGTGAGCGCATGGCGCTAACAGGTTGTACTTCTTCAGCCTCTTCTGGGGCCATTTCATAGCTGGATTGACCGGATAACGCTTCTGGGCTGTCATCACGTAAACGCATCACTTCGAAGTGCGGCGTTTCTAAATGATCATCTGGCAGGATGAAGATACGCACACGCGTACGTAATTCAATTTTGGTAATGGCGTTACGTTTTTCGTTGAGCAAGAACGCTGCGACTTGGAATGGCACACGAGCGCGCACTTCAGCGGTACGATCTTTCAGCGCTTCTTCTTCGATTAAACGCAGAATAGCTAAAGATAAGGATTCAACGTCACGAATAATGCCTTGGCCGTTACAACGAGGGCAAACGACGCCGCTGCTTTCACCCAAGGATGGACGCAGACGCTGGCGAGACATTTCTAACAAACCAAAACGAGAGATACGACCAACTTGCACACGAGCACGGTCAGCTTCGAGACATTCGCGCATGCGATCTTCAACCGCACGTTGATTTTTAGCTGGCGTCATATCGATAAAGTCGATAACGATCAGGCCACCAATGTCGCGTAAACGCAGTTGGCGGGCGATTTCTTCAGCCGCTTCCAAGTTGGTTTGCAGGGCTGTTTCTTCGATGTCGCTGCCTTTAGTGGCGCGCGCCGAGTTGATATCAATCGATACCAAAGCTTCAGTTGGGTCGATCACCAGTGCGCCGCCGGAAGGCAGTTTCACTTCACGTTGGAACGCAGTTTCGATCTGGCTTTCAATCTGGAAGCGATTAAACAGCGGTACGCTGTCTTGGTAGAGTTTGATTTTGTTGGCGTATTGCGGCATCACTTGGCGAATAAAGCTCAGTGCTTCTTCTTGTGCATCAACGCTATCAATCAGCACTTCGCCGATGTCTTGGCGTAAATAGTCACGAATGGCGCGGATAATCACGTTACTTTCTTGGTAGATCAGGAAGGGCGCGCTACGAGCATCAGCCGCTTCTTTGATCGCAGTCCACAGTTGGACGAGGTAATCGAGGTCCCACTGCAGTTCTTGGCTGTTACGGCCTAAACCCGCGGTGCGTACGATTAAGCCCATATCGGCTGGAGCGTTCAGCGCATTCAGCGCTTCACGTAATTCGTTACGCTCTTCACCTTCAATACGACGTGAAATACCGCCGGCACGAGGGTTGTTAGGCATTAACACCATATAGCGGCCAGCGAGGCTGATAAAGGTGGTTAAGGCTGCGCCTTTGTTGCCGCGTTCTTCTTTTTCAACTTGGACGATAACTTCCTGGCCTTCAGTCAACACGTCTTTAATATTGACGCGTCCGCTGTGATCACCAGTTTTTTTGAAGTATTCGCGGGAGATTTCTTTCAGAGGGAGAAAGCCGTGACGCTCCGAACCGAAGTCAACGAAAGCAGCTTCTAAACTAGGTTCTACGCGGGTAATACGACCTTTGTAAATGTTGGATTTCTTTTGTTCGCGGGCGCCAGACTCAATATCGAGATCAAATAGGCGTTGTCCGTCTACGAGTGCAACACGCAACTCTTCAGGTTGAGTGGCGTTGATTAGCATTCTTTTCATGGGTTACCAATATATTCCGTGTTCACGGATCACATCATTGGCACACGCGACAAACGGGGTCGGTGTTGGGGTCGCGCAGTTAAATAATTTTAACCGTGTCTAGCGCACATGGGTCATAAGCCGATGTCGCGACTGCGTCTCCACTTGGCTGCATATTTAACTTGCTTGCAGCGCGTTTGTATCAGGAGGAGGAATCAGAGATTGGCCGCGGACGTGATGAAACGTCTGAATCAAAGCGTGTGGCTACGCAGGTCAATACTACTGTGCATCTCCACCCTACACATTCCCTTGGTAAGTCGGGTGCCGCTCATTGTGTTCGTAAGCGGGTTTATAAAAATACGATCGCAATCGTGCGTTCGCGGATTATGTTTCTATACAGCTTTGACTAAGTCGTGTGGTGCTTAGCGAGGTGACTGCTACCTGTAAAATACTCTAACCAGATGGTGAGCAACGTTTTGTTTTAATTTATTTTAGCGCTGACTTTTATCTGACTGCTTTTGACAGTGCCCTAAATATAGCAGTCTGTGGGTTTTTCTTCAATGAATATATGGGCTTGGGGCTGTTTGGTGCGAGGCGCGTAGACAGCGCGTTTGCACTCATGGTCATTGCCGTGATGCCTGCTTGAAATAATGCTATCAGTGAGGTGGATTTGCCGTTCTCTGCAGGAGGCAGTTATGCCGCCGACTTGTAATAGTTATCGCCGACATGAGGGGTGTTGCGCATGCGGTATTTGTTGGGTTGACGGTCTTTGCTTTGGGGTGCGCTCGGCTTGCTGGTAATTTGCTAAGTGTGGGGGCTGGATTGTTGTTAACATTGCGCTATTGATGGTGGGTTACTTTTTTGGGTGCGTAGGTTTATGACTAAGATGGATTCGCAGGCTGCAACGGGTGTGCAGTTACTTGAAGTGTCGGCAGGATTAGAAGGGCAGCGGATTGATAACTTTTTATTGGCACGCTTGAAAGGCGTACCAAAAACCATGATTTATCGTATTTTGCGTAAAGGTGAAGTACGGGTCAATAAAGGACGGATTAAACCCGATTATCGAATTAAAGAAGGCGATATCGTCCGTGTGCCGCCGATGCGTATGACCCAAGCCGATGAACCCGCGCCGTTAGCTAAAGGATTATTAGAACGTCTTGAGGCGGCGATTGTCTACGAAGATAAGGGCTTAATTATGTTGAATAAGCCCGCCGGGATTGCTGTGCATGGTGGCAGTGGTTTGACGTATGGCGTGATTGAAGCGTTTCGGCAGATGCGTCCGCTCTGTAAAGAAATTGAATTGGTGCATCGTCTTGATCGTGATACCTCAGGTTTATTGATGATCGCTAAAAAGCGCAGCATGTTGCGGCACTTGCATGAGGCGTTACGTGGCGATGGCGTAGACAAGCGTTATTTGGCGTTGGTACGTGGACGCTGGCCTGCGACGCGTAAACAAGTTGACGCGCCGTTGCAGAAAAGTAATGTGCGTTCAGGCGAGCGGATGGTTGAGGTGAACCCTGAAGGTAAGGAGGCGTTAACGTTGTTTAAAGTGGCGCGTCGTTTTGGCGAGTTTGCCACCTTGGTGGAAGCCAGTCCTATTACGGGGCGCACCCATCAGATTCGAGTGCATGCCTTATATGCGGGGCATGCGATTGCTGGTGACACGAAGTATGGCGATGAAGATTTTTCCAAAGAAATACGTGAGCTCGGTGGTAAGCGCTTATTTTTACATGCCTCTGATTTACGCGTGACGTTGCCCGATGGTGAGGTGCTGGCAATACATGCCGAGCCGGATGAGCAGTGGCAGGCGGTGATAAACAACTTGGTTGATGGTTGATTACGCAGACCGTGTACTTTTCTGTGGGTCGAGCTGAAGAGCGACTGAGGTCTCTATAGTTGCGCCATGGGTATCTTATTTTTACATTCAGGAGGTTGGGGTGGACAGGCTTAGTGTGTTGATCTTTGATTGGGATGGCACTTTGGTGGATTCGCTAGAGCGGATTATTGAGGCCATGCACATGGCATCAGATGCTTGTGCGGTGCCGCGCTGCAGTGATGATGAAGTGCGCGACATTATTGGTCTGGCGATGCCACAAGCCTACGATGTGCTGTATCCCGAGGCCGATGATGCCGATTTAAAGCAACGTTTTATTCGTACCTATAGCGATCAATATATCGTGTTGGAAGAGCAGCCCTCTGCCTTTTACCCAGGCGTGATGGACGCGTTAGACCAGTACCGTAGCGCTGGCTATCAGTTAGCAGTGGCGACAGGGAAAAGTCGACGTGGTTTGCATCGGGTCTTGAGCGGACACAAAATGCTCGATTATTTTGATATCACCCGTTGTGCTGACGAAACGCGCAGCAAACCTGATCCTCTAATGCTGCATGAGATTTTAAAGCACTGCTCGGCAGCACCAGGGCAAGCTATTATGGTGGGTGATTCGCCGTTTGATTTGCGAATGGCCAATAATGCCAAGGTTCCTGGTGTTGCGGTCAGTTACGGTGCCCAGCCATTGAGTGTGCTGAATAAAGAGCAGCCGATTCTGGCGATTGATCATTTTTCCGAACTGACCACATGGTTGCAGCAGCATCCCAATACTTTACTTGAAGGAACCCTGCATGACTGATAATTCAGGTGATCGCCCAAGGGATCCTTGGACCGATAATAGCAATGTTGATAACCCGCCACCTCGTTCAAAGGATTCATCTATGACTGATAACAATGTTGACAGCAAAACATGGAAGTTGCTTGAAAAAGCCGTGTTAGCTAGCGTGAGCGAGCAACGCCGTGCGCGTCGCTGGGGTATCTTTTTCAAAACCCTGACTTTCGCCTACTTGCTTGGCATGCTGTTCTTTTTCTCTCCGTTTGGCGAGAGCAAAAAAAGCATGTCTAGCGGTGCGCATACAGCCCTGATTGAAGTGCGCGGGATGATCGCCGACCAAGAGAGTGCCAGTGCCGATAATATTGTCAGCGCTCTGCGTAAAGCGTTCGAAGATAAAAACACCAAAGGTATTGTGTTGCGCATTAATAGCCCAGGTGGCAGTCCAGTACAATCTGGCTATATCTATGATGAAATTCGTCGTCTGCGCGTCTTGCATCCCGATGTTAAAGTGTATGCCGTGATCAGCGATTTGGGTGCATCCGGTGCATATTATATAGCCAGCGCTGCGGATGAGATTTATGCCGATAAATCCAGTCTGGTTGGCTCTATCGGTGTAACAGCGGCTGGTTTTGGTTTTGTTGGCAGTATGGAAATGCTTGGTGTTGATCGTCGCTTATACACATCCGGCGAACACAAAGCCTTCCTTGATCCGTTCCAGCCGCAAAATGCAGAAGAAACTGCATTTTGGCAAACTGTGCTGCAAACCACTCATAAGCAATTTATTGCCAGCGTGAAACAAGGTCGTGGCGATCGTTTAAAAGATGCTGAACACCCTGAGTTGTTTTCCGGCTTGATTTGGTCGGGTGAGCAGGCGCTGGAATTAGGTTTGATTGATGCGTTAGGCAACAGTAGTTTTGTCGCGCGTGAAGTGATTGGTCAAACAGAGATTGTTGACTTTACCTTGGAAGAATCACCCTTCGATCGCTTTACGAAAAAATTCGGCGCAAGCGTTGCTGAGCGTTTAGCAATTTGGATGGGTTTTAACGGTCCACAATTACGCTAAACGCGTACGCCACTCTTATTGGCCAGCTCATCCGCCTATATAGAGTGGCGTAATATTTTAAAGCTATAACAACATGTCCCGTTTGCTTGGATCTCTGCAGTTTATGTATTGGTGTGCATTTTACTTAGAAGAGTGGGTTGTTGTGCCCGTTATCCGCCAGGGTGGGGTGCGCAATATTGGTGGTCATGCAGTTGCATCCATAACAGAAAACGTGTCTGCAGTAAGGGGGTTGAGTGTTTAAGTTAAAAAAGAGTTTAACTAAGGAATGCCTATGATTAGCGGGTTGGTTTTTACCGTTGTATTTGTAGCTGCTTTTGTTTTGACGTGGTTATTGCGCCGCTATGCCTTAGCCAGTCGTTTGATGGATATTCCGAACGAGCGCAGTTCTCACTCAGTGCCCACGCCGCGCGCTGGTGGTATTGCGATTGTGTTGTGTTTTCTTGCTGTGCTACCTGTAATCGGTGTTTTTGCTTGGTTACCTTGGTCGTTTTTAACGGGTCTGA
Organism: Denitrificimonas caeni; assembly: GCF_905120345.1. GTDB lineage: Bacteria > Pseudomonadota > Gammaproteobacteria > Pseudomonadales > Pseudomonadaceae > Denitrificimonas > Denitrificimonas caeni_A. The sequence goes on from NZ_CAJHOA010000012.1 coordinate 23,085, forward strand.
TTGGTGCTGGAGCGATTGTTGCAATGCTTGGCTTTTTAGATGACCGTGGGCATGTTGCTGTGCGTTGGCGTTTGTTGGGTCATTTTGCTGCAGCAGTTTGGGCGCTGTATAGCATGGGTGGTTTGCCGCCCTTATTGATATTAGGGTATTCGTTCGATTTGGGTGTGCTGGGTCATGTGCTGGCCGCGGTGTATATCGTTTGGCTGCTTAATTTATATAATTTTATGGATGGCATTGATGGTCTTGCTGCTATTGAGGCGATTTGTGTCTGCCTGAGTGGTGCAGTGCTCTATATATTGCTGGACGCGCCAACATTGGCAGTTGCACCGTTGTTGTTAACGGCTGCAGTAGCCGGTTTTTTATGCTGGAATTTTCCGCCTGCCCGTATTTTTATGGGTGATGCAGGCAGTGGCTTTTTAGGGGTAGTGTTAGCAGTGTTATCGCTACAAGCGGGTTGGTTTAAAGCTGAGTTGCTATGGAGCTGGATTATTTTGCTGGGTGTGTTTGTGGTGGATGCAACCTTTACTCTGCTGCGTCGTTTGTTGCGTGGCGATAAAATCTATGAGGCGCACCGCATTCACGCGTATCAGTATGCTTCGCGTCAGTGTGCTGGGCACAGACCCGTTACTTTAGCTGTTATGTTAATTAATCTAGTCTGGCTACTGCCGATGGCCTTGTTAGTAGGGTTGGGCTATTTGGATGGTCTGCTGGGTGTATTGATCGCTTATCTACCTTTAGTGTTGCTGGCTGTAAAATTGAAAGCCGGCCAGCTAGAGGACACTGTCGCTTGAAGTGCAAGGCTCTGCTTCGATGGGTAGTAAAAAGCTTAGTGTGCTGCGCTTCTTCGGAGCGGGGTGCTAAAATCTCGTGTCTCGATACGATTTAACAGGAGTCACTGTTGTGGTGGTGTTGCGGAATACTCTAGGGAACTACTCGCAGCTAAAGCAAAGGGCTTCCAAGCCAGTAGCCTCAGCCGCTCACTCTTGCACATGAATGAACGGGGTTGTGCAAGCAAAACGCTCAAAAGTATTTTCACTCTGAACCTTGAAAAGCTAATGCATAGCCCCATCTTATAGTTAGGCAAGCAAGAACGGATGGTTGGACAGTTAGCTTATAAGTAGATGATTGATCGACATGGCATCCATTTTAGCGTAATATGTTTAATACCTAGTAAGTAAACAGTTTGGGGCCGATTAGGATTCGACGCTGGTTGCGAAACTTTAGGTGCATGCCGAGTTGGTAACAGAACTCGTAAATCCACTGTTGCAACTTCTATAGTTGCCAATGACGAAAACTACGGAGCAACAGCTCTAGCTGCGTAAGCAGCTTAGCCGCTCCTCTGGTAGCCTCGGCTCCAGCAGTCACTAGAGGATGTCTGTAAACTCGAAGTGACTGTCAGATAGAACAGAATCGCCGCGTAGTACGTTGTGGACGAAGTGGCTAAAACTTACACAACTCATCCAAAGCACCCTGCCGATCGGGCGGCTGCGGATTAAATTAGTAGACACGGCTAAGCATGTAGTACCGACAGCGGAGTACTGGCGGACGGGGGTTCAAATCCCCCCGGCTCCACCAAATAGCAGAACCTAAGCCCTTGATTATCCTAGTGATTTTCAGGGGTTTTTGCTTTTTAGGGTACTTGTTGCCCATTATTTGTCCATAAAATGTCGAAAGAAGCCAAAAAGCTCAGTATTCTGCTAATCCGTTTGCTATCTTGTTACATGACACAAATAACAGCTGCTTCAGGGGTTGCGCATAAATTAGGATAACAAAGACATCAAAGCGCTCATCCAGCAAGGTGAAAGCCTTACCTTGGAGTTTAAGAGTGATGCGAAATGCCTGCCTGATTGTGATCTGATTGCAGCAGTTGTATCTTTGGCGAATACAAACGGTGGCAGCCTAATACTCGGTGTGGAAGGTAGCGGTGAAGTCACTGGGCTGCATCGTAAGCACCAAAGTATGCAAGGCTTGTCCGCATTTATAGCCAACAAAACTACGCCGCCTGTTTTTGTTGAAGTGATAGGGCATCAGCTAGACGACTGCACAATCGCACAAATTATCGTGCAGAAGTCACGACAACTGATTTCTACTTCTGAAGATTTGCTGCAGCATCGTAGGTTTGTAGTGGCATAGTGAATTTGGCCTCACCGGCTTATTTTTTGCTTTTTGAGTGACTGTCAGGCCCAGCGTCGTTGTAGGCTACGGGCCAGACTGTCGAGCAGATAACCGAGAATACCGATCAGCACAATAACCGCCATCAGCTCGGAATAGGCAAGCCGATCACGGGTGTCGAGAATAAAGTAGCCAAGACCCGAGGTAACCCCCAGCATCTCGCAAGGCACTAGCAGTACCCAGATCATACCAATCGCCAGCCGTGTTCCGGTCAGGATGCTCCCGAGAATGCCCGGCAGGACCACCCGCAACAGCATTTCCAAACGCGAAGCGCTCATGCTCTGTGCCAGCATCAGCCAGCCCGGATCAAGGTTGCGTACGCCAGCCGCGGTATTGAGGATGATAGGCCAGACTGCTCCCATGCAAAGCAGGAAATATACTGGTTGATCGCCAATGCCAAAAATCATGATGGCAATGGGCATCCAGGACAACGGCGAGATCATGCGCAGGAACTGGAAGGCACCACTGGTGGCAGAGTCAAAGCGCCGCCAAAAACCCACGGCCAGTCCCACCGGAATGCCTGCTAGCAGTGCCAAAGACAGACTAACCAAGACTCGGCGCAGGCTAGCGGCCACATCGCCAAGGATTTCGCCGCTGGTAACCAGCTCGATTAGGGTTTCCAAGGCTGGCACAGGGGCTAACAAGCGCGCCAGCGGCAATTTTTGTTGCAACTGCCAGATTCCCAGTTGCCAGAGCACAACCAGCACCAGCAATCCGGCCAAGGTCAGACCCAGCTGATAGGCATGGCGGGACAGCCAAACAGTCCCTGTTGCTAGCTTACTCACGGTTGGATCACCTCGGTCCTTGTGTATCTTTCAGCTAAGCCAAAGGTGGCCATGCCGCCAACTTGCTCGATAGCAGTGCGGACAAAGCGGTCATCGACCAAGTCACGTGCAACAAAGGCCGGATCCAGATCCTGCAGGAAGCGGGTACTACCTTTGACCTCAGTCTGTTTGAGCAGCTCGACGAGCTTCTCTGTGTAGTCAGGGAAAGGATAGGGCTGAAAATCAATGCGTTTCTGCTGCCATTGCGGATGCTGGATGAGACTGGCAGTATCCTGCTCCTGCAGATTGCCTAGCAAAACCTGCGACAGGGTTTCACGGCTATGGGGCGTGTAACCTGCAGCATTGTCCTTAGCAAGGATAGCAACGGTTTCTTCACGGTGCTCGCGTATCCAAGCCTGCGCCTGTACCAGTGCGGTTACCACTTTTTGGCTCCACTCGGGTCGTAAGGCTAGGTCGGCTTCATGCATCTGCAGTACACAGCAGGCATGGTCTTTCCACACATCACCGGTAAAACGCAGTACCTTACCAATACCGTTGAGCTCGGCAGCTGCGTTGAAGGGTTCGGCCACTATGTAACCGGCAATACTGCCGGTGGCCAGTCCGGGTAGCATGTCGGAGGGTGCCATTACTGCTAAGCGCACCTGACGCGGGCCGGGGTTACCATCGGTGATGGGCTCCAGTCCGTGCTTGCGTAGCACCAACTGCAACACAACGTTATGGATGGAGTACCAAAAGGGAATGGCCAGAGTTTTGCCGCCCAGATCCTCTATACGGTCAATGCCGTTGCTGGCCGCGACGGTCAGACTGGAGCCGTTGATATGGTTCCAACCAACGACCTTGGTGGTCGCGCCGCTGCCGTATCTGGACCAGATGGCCATCGGGGCAAGCACATGCACCAGATTCACACCACCGCTGAGAAAGGCCTCAACCAGTTGGGCCCAGCTGCGAAACATGTGCGGCTTTTCCACTTTTAGTCCCAAATCGGCAAACAGACCCTGATGATGGGCCACCAGCAGGGGAGCAGCATCAGTGATTGGTAGATAGCCAATGCGCAGCGGTGCATCCGGATCGGCAGCATGGGCCTGTTGCAGTTGCGTTAACAGAGGCAGGGCACCAGCCGCGGTGAACAGGCTGGCTAACTTGAGAAAATCGCGGCGATTAAAACCCGAATGATTGGGGTCATTACAGAATCCACACATGGTAAACACCTTTTGGAAAGACGGAAACGGGGCGACAAATTTAGGTCAGATGGTCGGCATCCAGCTTTGCATGTCTGGCTCGGGTGCCAGCGCACCCTGCAGAGTTTGCAAAATCTCGAGCCGCATCAAAGCCATGGCTTCGCTGGCAGGATTGCGCGGCCTGGGTTGCTGCGGCTGCCACTCGCGCAACAGCTTGCCGGGTGTACCACCCAACAACAAAACGCGGTCAGCCAGTAGCAGGGCTTCATCAATATCGTGGGTAATCATCACCACGGCGGTGTGGTGGCGGTGGCACACTTCCAACAATAATTGCTGCATTTCGCTGCGGATGACTTCATCCAGTGCACTGAAAGGTTCATCCAATAGTAGAATTTCTGGGCGGCGAGCCAGACTGCGAGCAAGGGCGACCCGTTGCGCCATGCCACCCGACAGCTCGCGCGGAAATGCTCGGTGAGCCTCGCTGAGCCTTACCTCAGCAATGGCATCCTGCACGCGCTGGCGGCGCTCGGAGCGATCCAGCTTTGGCTGACTGCGAAAGTCCAGCCCAAAGGCGACATTAGCTTCCAGATTCAGCCAAGGCAGTAGGCAAGGATCTTGGAACATAAAAGCCAAGCGCGGATGGGGGCTGGTGACCAGCTTGTTGTGCACCCTTATCTGGCCGCAAGAGGGCTGCTTGAGACCGGCCAGAACCCGCAACAGGCTCGACTTGCCAACCCCGCTAGGACCCAGCACCGCTAAAATTTCGCCCGCTCGCACCTGCATGGAAAAATCCGTCAAAATCTGCTTACGACTACCGTCATTCTGCAGATAATCCAGCAGGATGTTGTCAGCCTGCAACACCAGCGATTCGGAGGTGGATGTTTTTATACTCATGGTCGCCTTAGCTGGCAGCCTCCAGCGCCTGAATATCCTTGCGCAAGTGTTTTAGCGCAGGCGTGACAATGGCAACAAAGAGTGCTTCGCGCTGACGACGTTGAGCGCCGTGATTCATCAGGTAACCCCGGGCACCGGTATGCAGCGCCTCGGAGCGTGTCGCATCAAGGCTCAGCTCGGCGATGCGCGCTCGTAGGCGCAGCACCTGGAGGATGTCGGTCGCATCCTCGTCCGCAAGACGGGACTGTGTATGGGTTTGCTCCAGCAGCTCGGCCAGCGTCTGTTCCAGCTCGTCATGCTGATCGTCCAGAAAACAGTTAACGTGCTCAAGGCTGCGATTGATGCGCTTGATGCTTTCGACACTGGTGCGCACGATGCCAGCACCAATGCCGATCTGACTCAGGCAAAAACCTGGGCGGATGCGGCTCATGTGCGCAGCAAACTGTTCGGGATGAGCTAATACTTGGTCGGCATCCACACGAGTATTACGGAAACGGACGTTAAACGTGTGGGTACCCTCCAGCCCAGCAAAGGTAGGGCAGGCACGTAACTCGATTTGCGCCGGATCAAGCTCGGCAGCAAACATCAGGTAACCGCCCTCATCCAAGGCCGCCGCGACAATGATCAGCTGGTTTTCGGCCAAATTGGATACCCACGGCAATACACCCTCGATACGGTAGCCGTCACCCTCGCGCCGAGCTTTGAGCCGAATCGCTTCAATATTGGAGAGGTGCTTAACCGTGTTGGACATGCCGGTGCCAGCCAGCAGCTCGCCGCGGGCCACCGCTGGCAGGTAACGGGCGCGCGCAGCTTCATTAGGGCAGTGAGTCAGATACCAGACACAGGCAGCTTGGCACCAGACGACAAAACCGGTGGAGCCGCAGGTTTCGGACACCGCAGCGGTGACTTCAATCTGGTCGGCCAAACTGGCTCCCAGCCCGCCATACTCAAGCGGTGCTACAGCCGCAAAACCGTTCAGGCGACCTAATCCGTGCAAGAATTCACGCGGGTAGAGGCCTTTGCAGTCAATATCTTTAACCAGTGGTGCTAACTGCTCAGAGATGTATGCCCGCACCTGCTCTAGGTCTACAGACTGAGATGTGCTGTTCATGCGAACTCCTGCAGTTCCTTGTTAATCAGGGTTTGCGCCACATTGTTGGCATAGTTACACAGGCTTGCCAGGCTGACACCCAACACCGCTTCCAGCACCTGCTGCTCGCCATAGCCAGCATCCAGAAACTCCTTGAGCTGCTCATCAGACACCTGACCACGCTGTTCGATCAGGGCTAAGGTAAAACGAGCTAAGGCGTTGAGCTTTGGATCATCCAGTGCCTTGATCTCGCGCAGATCGGCTACCAGTTTCTCATCCAGCTTGAGCGCCTTGAGGGATAGCTTGGTGTGGCCAGCCACGCAGAAACCACAGCCATTGCGACTCGCCGCGGTGATCTGAATAACTTCACGTTCAGCGGGTGACAGGCTGGTACGGCCGTTGATGGCACCCACCACCTGGTACGTTTCTAGGGCGGTTGGTGCATTGGCTAGCACACCCAGCAAATTGGGAAGGAAACCGTTAGCTTTCTGTGCCGCCAACAGGCGTTCAGCCGCCTCTGGGGCTGCAGTTTCAGGGGTTTGTACAGTTAGGCGTGCCATGATAACTCCTCAAGAAGATAATAGATGAAGCTTGATGTCGAGCGATGCTACGTTATTGTTTATAGAACGTAAAAGAGTTAATTGTGATTTTGTTATATCTTTAAAGAATAACTGGTATGGCGTTTAATAGATGATGAGCTATGAAGTCAAAGCTATTATCAATTTCGCGTAAGACGTCGTACTTTGAGTGCGAAGATGGATTGTTCTGGTCAACCAAAAGTAGACACTTTGTTTTTACAGTTCTCATACTCAACAGGACTCACATCACCGTTAGCAGTATGAAGCCTTTCCAGGTTGTAATAGCGCATATACGCTGCCACATCCTGAGCCATTTCTTCACGCGTAGCGTGATGCACTTTTAGTATCCAGTCGTGCTTTAAACTGCCAAAGAAACGCTCAACGACTGCATTATCCCAGCAAGCTCCGACATCATCCATTGACGGCTTGATGTTCATTTTAACGAACTCTTTTTTCAGAAAGTTACTGGTGTATTGAGAGCCACGGTCACTGTGAAATATAACGCCTTGTGGGCGTTTACGCAGCCAATAGGCTTGTCGTATAGACTGCAAGATCAAGTCTGTTGTCATGCGCGGACTGATTGTCCAGCCGATAATCCGGCGTGAGTATAAGTCCATAACAATGCTTAAATACATCCAGCCTTCACCCGTTTTCAAGTAGGTTATATCGCCTGCCCATATTTGATTGGGTCCAGTTGGATTAAAGTTCATGTTCACCAAATTAGGTGCAACTGCATGCGTTAGATCACGCTGTGTGGTGACTCTGTAAGCTCGGCGCTGCCTGACTATTAACTTGAGTTTACGCATAATACTGCGAGTTTTAGTTCGTCCAATGTTAAAGTTTTTCTTACGTAATACCTTCATAAGCTCACGACTACCAAGGCTCTCTCGGCTTTTGTCAAACACGTCCTTGGCGGTGTAATACAGCTTTAACTCTTGCGCGCTGATCAACTTGGCAGGCCGTTTTCTCCAAGCATAAAAGCCTGAGCGACTGAGCTCTAAAAGCGAGCAGCAAAGCTGAACCGGATAGCCTTCTTGCACCACAGAGTGAACGAACTTAAAGCCTAGCTCATCTCTCTGGCGAAGAAGGCTGACGCCTTTTTTAAGATGTCTTTTTCCATCCGCAAGCGCTTATTTTCAGCTCGTAACTTTTTTAGCTCTTCACGCTCATCAGCGCTCAACGCAGCACCGCTGGCTTGAGCTTCTTGCTGCTCTTTCCACTTGTAAAGCAGGTTCGTATTGACACCCAAAGATCGAGCGGCTTCGGCCACGCTGTAGCCTTGATCAGTAACTAGGGCAACGGCTTCTTTTTTAAATTCCTGAGTGTAAGTTTTATACACGCGCTTCTGATTCATATTTCACCTCAAACTAGACTGGGTCTATTGTCTCTCATTGAAGTGTCCATTTGAATTAGACCAGAACACCCAGAAAATCGCGTGCATGTTCACCGATTAGGGTCGGTGCGAAGTTATAAACAACAGCCTTGATATCCGAGAACGCCGTAGTGCAACAGGCCCAGGCCTGAGTTTAGTTAGCATTATTTTAATATTCATAAAACTTTACAATTAAACAGCCGGTTCACTCGGGCTCGCGTGTAAAGCGATAGAACAAGTTGGGTTCACTGACCACGTATAAATAGCCATCTTCGTCAATATTTACGCCTTCTGCCTGTGGAATGCCTTTTTGTAAACCTGCAAACCCTCTAGCAAGAGATCTGAAGCTAATCACTTTACCTTCAGTGGTTATTTCGATCAGTAGCTTCGACTCATCACTCAACAAAACTAAATGGCCGCTCTTTTCATCGTAAGTAGCCGACGATACATCGGTTGCGAATACCTTATCTCTTATCCAGCCTGATAGATTGCGCACACTCACAGGAAGCCCTTCATCTAAGCTGGCGCGCAGACCACTCACCTCAAGTAATTGGATAGGATCACGCTCTTTAGCCACATACAGACGATCATTTTTAAGGTCGTAGGTAAGACTTTCTAGACCTTTATTATCCTCATTCCAGAATGCGAGTTTCAGTGATGGATATTTTTCCTGATTCAGCGATCCACTTGTAAGTAGCGTGCCATCAGCACTCACTGGGATATCTATGATAACTAGGTTTTGTTTACGCTCTTCCGCAACGACCAATTGCCCATTACCAATATAAGTTACTGCCTCCACATCACTGAACCCCTCAAGGCTATAACGTGCGAGCACATCTCCGTCTCGGCTTAAAGCAAGCAACTCGTTAGGGCCATTGATAACAGTCCATAGCATGCCCAAATCGCGGTCATAGGTCAGGCCAGAGAGGTTGTTGTTTATACCAATGACAGGCTTAGCGTCGATCTCTACACGATAGTTAGGCAACCATACTGCACGATCCTGCCAATCATCAGCATGCATGTGAGTTTTAAACCAGTAATACAGGCGATAATCAAGACGCTGCGTATGCACCTGGAACGTAGCAACCCCCAGCAAGCACAGCATTGCCCATATCCAGATACGAGCTTGCATCGAACGCCCAGACCGCTTTTCAGCCTTTAAGTACATAAATATCTCGTTTCGTTGTAGCAGGGGGGGGAGGTGTTCGAATTAATGAATGCTGACACAATCAATATATTTTAGCGTTTGCAAATCAAAATTCTATCTTTGGAAGGCCGATACTGCAGGTTTAATGTATTGATTTTAATAGGGTTGCTCACAAACTGTATACGTAATGCTACGTGCTGCATAGCTTCAGGTTGTTTATTATTAACGAGCGTACCCATGGTGGGGCTTTAAAAAGAGTTCTCACCATGGGGCGTTGCGCAGCTCTGTCAGCAGGTTTCTTTAAGAATTAATCATCCTGGCGGTTTTTCAAAATCTCACCAGTAGCGGCATCCATTTCAACCTCCCATTTCTGGCCTTTATCATCACGTAGGTCTACTTGGTAAATATAGCGGCCATACGACTCATCAAGCTCTGTGCTCAATAGGGTGGCCTTTGGATGTTGCGCTAAAGCTGTCTGGTCAAGTTTATCAAAGGCTAAAATTGCGCCTGAGGTGCTTAGTTCAACTGTTTTAGCTGGGCTGACATCAGCTTGAGCTAAACCTGCGCCCATCATTAAAGCTACGGACATGCATAATGTAGTTAAAGTTTTCATGGTTATTTCCTTGTCTGGAAGCTGCAACACAACGAAATTGTGTGTCTACGATGTCAAGGTTACAGAGGCAGCATTAATTCAAACTTAAAAATATGCATTATTTAAGCTTGCGCTAAAAGTTTTTAACAAACATTATTTGATGCTTTAAAGACCCGCTCAAGCGTGAATGTAAAGGTCAGATAAGCCTAGCTGTATCACTAAAAAGTTTCAGCATTTAGAACCAGTTAACTACTATCCTGTCAATAAGTTCGGATCAACCATCATTTGCAATGGAGACATAGATGAATACTCGCAGCTTGCTCGATCAGCTTCTCAGCTCAGGTAAAGAATTACTGCAAGGGCAGAATACAGCGCAATCCAATCAGACAAATCCAGCAGCTCCAAACGAGCCCAATACAGCACTCAATAGTCTGCTTGGTAGTATTGGTGGTGGTGCTTTGGGTGGCGGTATTATCAGCTTACTGATGTCCAGTAAAAAGGCACGCAAGGTCGGTGGCAATGTTATTACTTATGGTGGCTTAGCAGCGCTGGGTGTCGTGGCCTACAAAGCGTATAGCAACTGGCAAAATAACAATCAAAATCGGGGTCAGGTACAGCCCAGCGCACCTTATACACAACATCAACCGCAGACAGTGGATCGTGTGTCACCAGCAGTCATGGAAGAGCATAGCCAAGCCATTCTTCGCGCAATTATTTGTGCAGCTAAGGCGGACGGCCATATTGACGAACGCGAGCAGCAGCTGATTGATGATGCAATCGCAAAGTTAACCAACGAGTCACAGCTACAGTCATGGTTCCAACAAGAGATGCGCAAACCTCTCGACCCTGCTGACCTAGCTCGTGCAGCCAAGACCCCAGAAATTGCAGCTGAGATGTACCTCGCCAGCATTCTTATGGTCGATGAGGAAAGCTATATGGAGCGAGCCTACCTTGACGAACTTGCACGTCAACTGCAGCTTGCACCTGCACTGAAAGAGGAGTTGGAAGCACAAGCAATAGCGCATAACTCTTAAAATCAAGCGCTCAAACAGCAACTGAGTGCCCTAGCGGCAACTGTAGATGATTAGCATATTGTATCGCGCAGACTACACTAGCGATTGGTGATCTGCCGTCGTGCATAACCTTTGCTCTGACTCATCCTTTTATAGTGAGGGCCTATAGTAAACCGACATTAGCCTTACGCAATCAAACAGGATAGCAATGAGACATTTTTATTTGGATTTTATCTTTACCGCTATCGCCTTAATGGTGGCAGCGTGGTGGGGATATTCACACAGTGGTATGGGCGGGATGATATCTGCGCTATCGATTACCGCTATTTTGGCCGTCATGGAAATCTCACTATCGTTTGATAACGCGGTGGTTAACGCCTCAGTGCTCAAGAACTGGGACAAATTTTGGAAAATGATCTTCTTAACCGTTGGTATCTTAATCGCTGTATTTGGTATGCGTTTAGTCTTCCCAATTGTTATTGTTGCGGTTACCGCAGACCTCGGCATGATGGAAGTGGTTAACTTGGCATTAAATGATCCCAAAGAGTACTCGGCAAAACTTTTAGAGTATCATGCTGAGATTTCAGCCTTCGGTGGTATGTTCTTACTGTTAGTGTTCTTAAACTTCTTATTTGATGAAAAAGAAGTGCATTGGTTTGATTGGCTTGAAAGCCGCTTGGCAAAACTCGGTCAAGTAAACGCTATGAGTGTATTTGTGGCGCTCGCAATCTTAATGTTATCCCTAACATGGGTGACTGATGTACAGGCTCCTGCGGTATTAATTGCAGGCATTTGGGGTGTCTTAATCTACTTAGGCGTGCAAATCGTATCAGGTATGCTTGAAGGTAATGGCACTGGTGCAGCAGCAGGAAGTGCCATTTTGAAAGGTGGTATCGCCGGTTTCCTATATCTTGAAGTGCTAGATGCTTCATTCAGTTTTGATGGTGTGATTGGTGCATTTGCAATCACTAACGACGTCATCATAATCATGCTAGGATTAGCGATTGGTGCTATGTTTGTGCGTTCTATGACCATATTTTTGGTGGAAAAAGGCACGCTTGATGAGTTAATCTACCTTGAGCACGGTGCGCATTATGCGATTGGTGCATTAGCTATTATTATGCTGTTATCGATGAGATTCCATGTGCCAGAATTGGTGACCGGTCTTATTGGTATCGCTTTCATTGGTTGGGCTTTACTCGCATCACTTAAGCACCGTAAGCAAGAAGCTAAAAATATTGTCACTTAAAATTTAAGTCCGCTCATACTGAAACCTTTGCTAAGCAAGCGTATCAATATATTGATGCAAATAGACGCTAAGGAGCGTACATGGCAGGTGCCAGTTTACTAACTTTACTGGATGATATCAGTCTGATATTAGACGATGTTTCACTCATGACTAAGGTTGCCGCTAAAAAAACTGCAGGAGTATTGGGTGATGATTTAGCGCTCAATGCTGAGCAAGTTTCAGGTGTTAAAGCAGACCGTGAGCTGCCTGTGGTTTGGGCAGTTGCTAAAGGCTCATTCGTTAATAAACTTATTTTAGTGCCATCAGCACTGCTCATCAGTGCCATTTACCCCCCCTTTAGTCACCTTCTTATTAATGTGCGGCGGCCTTTATTTGGCTTATGAGGGGGCTGAAAAAATAATTCATAAATTCTGGCCGCATCTTTTGTCTCATGATGAAGAGCAAATCGCGCGCCTACGCGCCAATGCTGATGAAACAGTTGATTTGGTTGCTTTTGAAAAGGATAAAATCAAAGGCGCGGTGCGTACGGATTTTATCCTGTCGGCAGAGATTATTGTCATTGCGCTAGGCTCAGCAGTTGGAGCGACTCTCTTAGAGAAAAGCTTGGTGCTGTCCATTATTGCCATTGCTATCACCGTAGGCGTTTATGGCTTGGTAGCGGGTATCGTCAAAATGGATGATCTAGGTTTATACCTAATGAAGCAGACGGGTAATGCTAAGCAGAAGATAGGCGAGTTTTTATTGTCTGCGGCACCAAAGTTGATGAAGTTTTTATCTATTGCTGGGACGTTAGCGATGTTTCTAGTTGGCGGCGGAATCTTAGTGCATGGAATTGATTTTTTACATCATGAAGTTGAAGACTTAGCACACCTGACAGGCGTGTTTGAAGACATAACCACCATGCTCTTAAATGCTTTAGTAGGCTTAATCGTCGGTGTTATCGTCGTGGCTATTGTTGCCCTTATTAGTAAAATACGCGGTAGCAAATCATCTACTGTAAATTAAAACCTACCAATACTCGTATTCATTTATATGGTTTTTAGCTCATAAAGCATAAGTAAACGCTCTTGATTTTGTAATGGTATTTGCTCAATTTTATTAACTGGTTGATGCGGCTGGCTTCAGCGCAAAACCAGTCTCACTTATAACTCCCTTTTACAGAGCGTAATCAGCCATGTTTGAATTCGATTTGAGCTTGAAATTGATGGGATATCATCTTGTTCAATTAGGAATTGCTTTCATACTTTCACTACCGATTGCTCTCAATCGTGAGATGAAAGATAAGGGGGCAGGGCTCAGAACCTTTCCATTGGTAAGTATTGCCTCGTGTGCTTTCATGCTAGTCGCTGTAGATATTTATCACGGATCACAGCCTGAGGCGAGAATCATGTACGCTATTATTACGGGTATGGGTTTCATCGGTGGTGGTGCTATTTTTAAAGGTGAAAATACAGTAAAAGGTACTGCGACGGCAGCGAGTTTATGGAATACCGCTGCTATCGGCATTTCAGTGGCTTATGGGCGTTATGAGATAGCGATAATATTGTCTGTTGTGAATTTTCTAATCCTGCAATTCTCAGAACCATTCAAGACAAAAAATAAGCTGGATTAATTATTCTACTTGCGAGCACTGCTATTTTTCGCGTGGATTACCGGTGTTGCTCTCTGTCATTGCGTCACCTTGCAACAGGTAGAGCACCTTGTATACGATTGATAATCATTCGGCGATTGGCTAAGAATAATTTGTGAAAGTGTCGAAAGGTGAAGCACAAAGAGCGTGAGCGCAGTGATGATGATCAGTGAGGGTTACGCTTGGTTGGGGTGGTTGTATCCTTAGTGGCGGCTAGATCAACAGTTTCCTCCCGTGGGGAGTTTGCATTCCTCTATATAGTGGCTAATCCGCATCTGGATAGACTTTTTAAACTAATTTCAAAAACGGGCTTTACAGGTTCTTTAAAGCGTGTAGAATGCGCACCTC
>NZ_CAJHOA010000013.1 GCF_905120345.1 Denitrificimonas caeni
TTTTTTGTTCATCGTCTGTCTATCCTTCCCGTTAGGGGTCAATGATAAACAGTTACACAGATTTAATTACAGTCTCGTTTGCCTAACAACGGTAAGTGCCGCTGAATCGCACAAAACCTGTTAAGCGCGATTACAATAATTGCGCTGCCTAATAGGCACACCGGTGATCTATCCTAAATATTTAGCGCTGACATAAAAAAGGAGCCCGAAGGCTCCTTTTTTCTAGCACTGAGCTTAACGCTTCAGACCGTAACCTTCGGCGAGCATGCTTGGGTCGCCTTCTTTTTTCTGTGCATAGTCGCGTGGTGGCTCTGTCGCGATATCAAATTGACTGTCTTGCGGCGCTCTAATGCGCTCACGTGGCTTGGTATCATCCACTAAACTGGCCATTAAACGCTCACGAGTAACCTCATCTAACGCTAAACGCTCAGCGCCGACAGATAAATGCTCTTGCACATCTTGGTAGTTTTGCGTGAGTTTTTTAACCAGGTTTGCCGTGGTATTAAAGTGCGTAACCACTTCACTTTGGTAGCTGTCAAAGCGCTCTTGGAGTTCATCCAATTGACGTTGAGTCTGTCCAGGTGCTGTACGTTGCAATACGCGTGCTAAAATAACACCGATAATAATTCCACCCACTAAGGTGAGTGTCGGGATTAACCAGATGGGGAGTGATTGTTCCACTAGACTTCCTCTTTAAACGGCTTTGCTTTACGTTAACCACTTATGCCTGTTCTGTACAGCGTCGAGCAGGCTCCTATGTGTGACAGTATCAACTTTATTGACAATACTTTCCACTAGACGAATTTACCCCAGTGGGGGTCACGGAGTCCTTTTTGTTAGCGCGTGAAAATCCTGTAATGATTGATGGCCCTGTCGGCGCCTTAGAAGCCTTGCATTTAGCGGTTGCTGAGGCGCGGGGTATCGCTTTAATTTGCCATCCAAACCCCAGTCAGGGCGGTACCATGCTTAATAAAGTGGTATCGACCTTGCAGCGTACTGCGCGTGACAGCGGTTTAGCCACTCTGCGCTTTAATTACCGTGGTACCGGTAAAAGTGCTGGCGAGCATGATATGCGCAGCGGTGAAGTGGATGATGCGCAAGCCGCACTGGCGTGGCTGCAAGCACAGCATCCCGGTTTGCCGGTGTATTTATTGGGCTTTTCTTTTGGTGGTTTTGTTGCCGGCAGTTTATCCGGGCGTCTTGAGCAGGCCGGCGTTGAGGTCGCTCAGGTGTTTTTAGTGGCACCAGCGGCGATGCGTTTTGATCATGAGCATGCGCTGGCGCAACACTGTCGTTTAACCCTGATTCAGCCGGAAGACGATGAAGTGATTGCGCCTGAACTGGTTTATCAGTGGTCTGCAACATTAACTCAGCCACATGAGCTGTTAAAAGTGGCAGAATGTGGACACTTTTTCCATGGCCGCCTGCCTGAGCTAAAACAGCTGGTCGCCGAGCGCCTTTAATTTTTTGTAGAAGTGATTAAGATCTAATGAGCACAAGAATTTTAACTGGAATTACCACCACCGGCACCCCGCACTTGGGTAATTATGCGGGCGCGATTCGTCCAGCGATTGCTGCGAGTCATGCTGATAATGTTGAGTCATTTTATTTTTTAGCCGATTACCATGCGCTGATTAAATGTGATGACCCAGCGCGCATCCAGCGCTCACGTTTAGAAATTGCTGCAACCTGGCTGGCCGGTGGCTTGGATACCGAACGCGCAACGTTCTATCGTCAGTCGGATATTCCGGAGATTCCTGAGCTGACGTGGATGTTGACCTGTGTTGCTGCGAAAGGTCTGCTCAATCGTGCGCACGCCTATAAAGCCTCGGTCGAGCAAAACGAAGCCGCTGGCCTGGATGCGGATGCCGGTATCACTATGGGTTTATTCAGTTACCCAGTTTTGATGGCCGCGGATATTTTAATTTTTAACGCGCATAAAGTTCCAGTCGGTCGTGACCAAATTCAGCACGTGGAAATGGCCCGTGATATTGGTCAACGTTTTAACCATTTATTTGGTCAGGGTCGCGAGTTATTCACTTTACCGGAAGCGGTGATTGAGGATGATGTCGCCACTTTACCGGGTTTAGATGGTCGTAAAATGTCGAAAAGTTACGACAATACCATTCCGCTGTTTTCTTCCAGTAAAGAATTAAAAAGTGCGATTTCACGCATTGTGACCGACTCGAAACTGCCCGGTGAAGCGAAAGATCCAGACAGTTCGCATCTGTACACTCTTTATCAAGCCTTTTCTAATCGTACTGAGCAAGCTGCGATGCGGGCAGATCTCGAGGCTGGTTTAGCCTGGGGTGATGCTAAGCAGCGTTTATTTACGTTGTTGGATGAACAATTGGCTGAGCCACGTGAGCGTTATCATGCGCTGATGGCGAAGCCCAGCGAGCTGGAAGATATCTTGCAGGCCGGTGCGGTCAAGGCGCGCAAAGTGGCAGAGCCATTCTTGCAACAGTTACGTGAGTCAATGGGCTTACGCAGTTTTGCTGTGCAAGGTGCGGATCTGACTGCGGGTAAGAAAAAAGCTAAAAAAACCAGCCGTGTCGTGAGTTTTCGAGATGACGAAGGTTTTCGTTTCCGTATCCTAAACAGCAAGGGCGAAGATTTGCTCTTGTCGAAAGCTTTTGCCGATGGCCGTGCAGCAGGGATGGCAACTAAACATTTGCAAACCGCGCAAGACGCTTTAGATGTGCGCCAGGTCGAGCAGCAGTTAAGTATTTGGTTGGATGATGACTGCATCGCGCAAAGCCCAAAATATGCCACGGATGCGGCCTGTGATGCGGCGCTGGCTGAGTTACGCAGTGCTTTGAATAGCGATGCCGCAGATTAACGGTGATGTGCGCTAGAGCGCTATAACGGTGTCTGTTTACTAATGATAATATCGGCTGCGAGAGTACTTTTGTCGGAGCGGGTCATACCGGCGATCGCAGCCTATCAGCGCCAGATCACTTCGCCAGCACCCATCGAATCTAGCGTTATTTAAGGGTGTTTGCTCGTTAGTCGCAGGCATGACCAGCGTTTAAGCTAAGGTGTAATCCTTGCGCGTTCTGTAGGCAAGGTTTTACATCAGGCATAAAAAAACGGAGCCTTGTAAGCTCCGTTTTTGCGGTAACGTTAGGGCATTATGAGCCCATTTGCTTCTCTTTGATTTCTGCTAATGTTTTGCAGTCGATGCACAGAGTGGCGGTTGGGCGGGCTTCGAGACGGCGAATGCCGATTTCTACGCCGCAGGCATCACACCAGCCGTAATCATCTTCTTCAATGAGGCCGATGGTCTCATCAATTTTCTTAATCAGCTTACGCTCGCGATCACGAGTGCGCAGTTCAAGGCTGAACTCTTCTTCTTGGCTGGCGCGGTCGGCTGGATCAGGGAAGTTTGCTGCTTCATCCTGCATGTAGTTAACAGTGCGATCCACTTCTTCCATCAATTCCTTTTTCCAGATATTGAGGATGTTAGTGAAGTGAGCGCGCATTTTTTCGCTCATATACTCTTCGTCCTTAGCTTCCTCATAAGGAACAAAAGCACGGAGTAATTGGCTGCTTTGGTTTTCTGCTTTATTGGGCATATATCCGCCTCTTAAACACTCAAAATCACTGCGCAATCGATGTGAAACGGTCGCCCGAAACACACCTCTACGCTCACAAGCGGGCGAACATACCAGAAGCTAAGGCGTAGCGCTACTTTTATTTACAGTTGCAGCATTAATTTCCCGCCTGATTGTTGTTAAGTCGCTGCAGAGATGACTCAATCAGCGTGCCATGCAGGGTAAAGGGTTTGGCTTCTTCAACTTGTATATCGACAAACTGACCAATTAAAGCAGGATTATTACTGCGGAAATAAACAATACGGTTATTTTCGTTACGGCCTTGTAAAAAACCAGGGTCTTTTTTCGAGTAATCGGTGACTAAAACACGTTGTACCGTGCCCGCCATACGACGGCTGTGGGCAAAGCCTTGTTGTCTGAGACGATCTTGTAAAATATTCAGACGTTGTTTTTTAATCTCGTCACTGGTGTTGTCGGGCAGTTCTGCAGCAGGCGTGCCTGGGCGGGCGCTGTATAGAAAGGAGAATGAAAAGTCAAAATCAACGTCAGCGACCAGTTGCATGGTTTGCTCAAAGTCTTTTTCGGTTTCGCCAGGGAAACCAATAATAAAGTCGGAGCTGATTAAAATATCAGGCACGGCGGCTTTTAGTTTACGAATCCGTGATTTGTATTCCAGTGCGGTGTGGTTGCGTTTCATCGCCGCCAAAATGCGGTCGGAACCGGATTGCACAGGTAAGTGCAGGTATTTGGCCAGCTTAGGAATATTAGCGTGCGCATCAATCAGGGAGTCGGAGAACTCTAAGGGATGCGAGGTCATATAACGAATGCGATCAATCCCGTCAATTTCAGCGACAAGACGGATCAGTTCAGCAAAATCAGCGATTCCTTCGTTGTCGGTGCTACCACGGTAGCCGTTAACGTTTTGCCCGAGTAAGGTGACTTCGCGTACGCCATGTTCAGCGAGGTGGCGTATTTCTTTGAGGACGTCTTTTAACGGACGGCTGACTTCTTCACCACGGGTGTAGGGAACCACGCAGAAGCTGCAATATTTGCTGCAGCCTTCCATCACTGAAACATAAGCAGTGGGGCCGTCGATACGTGGCTCAGGAAGGTTATCGAATTTTTCGATTTCTGGGAAGGACACATCGACCTGCGCCTTGCCGGTACTGCGTGCCGCATCAATCATATCGGAGAGGCGGTGTAGGGTTTGCGGACCAAAGACCACGTCAACATAGGGTGCGCGTTCGCGAATCGCTGCGCCTTCTTGGCTGGCCACACAACCGCCTACACTGATGATCAGGTTGGGGTTAGCAATTTTCAGTTCGCGCCAACGACCCAGTTGTGAATACACTTTGTCTTGCGCGCGCTCACGAATCGAACAGGTGTTAAGCACGATCAAATCGGCGTCGGCAGCGTCGCTGGTGATTTCCATGGCTTGATTTTCGCCCAGTAAATCCACCATGCGCGAGCTGTCATACTCGTTCATTTGGCAGCCGTGGGTTTCGATATATAATTTTTTAGCCATGGGATAACGCGCCTACAGAGAACTACATTAGTCGCATATTATGGAAGAGCAATGGGTAGGGCGCAAACCTATTTGGTCATTTCGTGGTGAATCGTGCTTTTATCGGGCTGCGGGGGCTGCTGCCTGTGGTGTTTCTGCGTATAGGTTTTTCCGTCGACGAACCCGTCCGCGGCTCAACGACGGCGCTGCACTATCCATGGCTGCGTGAATCACACTAACGCCGAGATACGCATTGCTCAGCGGCGTTATTGCCGAGAGGGGCACAGTTCAGCATAGACACCGTGCTGCACAAATTAGCAGCAGGGTTAAGCAAAGGCCTTAAAGTGCTTATTTTTTATGAATATTCTTCGGTAGTTGCACAATATCGCTGCCTGAGTAGATATCCGACCACGTACGTTGTTGTTTGTCGAAGAGCATCCACCAAAAGCCAAGACCGGCGGGCAGCCAAGCAAAGAGAGAAATAAGGAAACGCAGCAGTGCTTGCCAGAGATCGATGGCCGTGCCGTCAGCATTTTGTACGCGAATGTTCCACACTTGCATGCCCAGCGTTTGCCCACCGTGAGTCCAGAATTTTGCAAAGAAAGCAAAAACCGAAAAAAATAAAAGAGTCGAGAGCACTGGGTCGATGTCGAGCATTTTGCTGTCGGCCATCGCTTGCAGAGCTTCTGAGCCGTAGATTAAGCGCAAAATACCTTGTTGATAAAGCATCGTAATCACCATGACCAAGGCAATACAGAGCATAAAATCATAGAAAATGGCGGCGATGCGCTTCCACAGACTTGCTTTAGGGAAGTTGCCTTTGGGCTGTAGAAGTTGCTTGGACATAACCGTAAGGTACCAAAAATGTAGGGTGCGGTATTGTAACCATAGCCTCGCACTGGCGCGAATTTATTGTGTTTTGCCTGTGGTTTAATTTGGAGCGATAGCTTGATCTGGAAGCTCTGTTGCACAGACTCGGTTGCGACCCGCTTGTTTGGCTTGGTACATGCGGTTATCAGCCAGAGCTAACAGCTGCTCAGGGTCTTGCAGATTGTCATTAATACGCTCAGCGAGACCAATACTGGCGGTCAGCGGTACGCCGTCAGGACGAGTGCCGAAGCCGACTTTTTGCATCCGCTGCATGGCTTGTAAAGCTTGATCTATGCTGGTCATCGGCATCACGATTAAAAACTCTTCGCCACCCCAGCGCAGCAAACTGTCTGAATCGCGTAAGTTCTTACCCAGCTCTGCTGCAAATTGGCGCAGGGTATTGTCGCCTGCTTCATGGCCAAAATTGTCGTTCACTTCTTTGAAGTGGTCTAAATCAATAAAGGCCAGCGCCAGTGGCTGATTATTACGTTTGGCGCCGGCCCACTGCATATTGATAATTTCCTTGCCACTTCCACGAGAAAAAATGCCGGTGAGCGGGTCATGAATGGCTTGGCGCACAAGGGTGATCATAAATGCCAATTGGCTGGCGCTGGCCAGGGTGGTCACGCCAGCAATCAAAATGAGTAACCAAAAACCACCGGCAAATGATGGCCAGTTTAAGGTGGACCAGTTCAGATAACCGGCTAAACCTTGAGCGATCAATAGAGTGCCGGCTAACGACAGGCTTTCGGCAAAACTCAAAGGGAAAATCGCCAATCCCGCCATCAGCAAAAAGGGCAGAAATGCATAGCCTGATGCAACTGCCGCGGAGAGGTTGGTGAGTTCATAATTAGAAAGAAGTGAGTGCGAGGCTATATAAAAGAGTGTCGGAATAAGAAACAAAATAGCGATAGCTCGATACGCATCAAACAAACTGCCGTTGGGACGATAAAAGATCAGTAACGCGGCAAAAGCTGCAGTGGTTATCAGGCGCAACAACGCTAATTTAACCCACAACGATGGACTGAAAACGATGATGTCAATCACGCCCCAGAGCGGAGTTAACAGGGTAAATAACATGGCGAAAAAGCGCACCCGATTAACGATCATCGTGGCGCGACGTCGGCTGAGTAACAATGAGTGGTTACGTGGCCAGAGCAGTTGCGACAGCTCTTGCGCGTTTAATTCATTGGGTAAGAAATTAACTAAACGTTGAGAAATAAAATCTAAAAATTTCGACATTGTTTTTATAACCTTGGGTCGAAGAAACAGTGTTGAGCATAACGACTGTTGTTATCACAAAGCAGTCCGCTGATAACCGATCAAAACTGCTCCATTTGGCATAAGTGCTGCATTGTAGGGTGCTTGTGATGCAAAGAGAATAAGCTGAGTCACTAAAAGTGCCATTGTTTTGATATCACAACGCGTTGCGTTGTACTGACGTTAACCTTTGACCAATTTAAGTAAAATATCATCGCGCGTTTATCCGCACTGTCGACGCCTTAAATTGTGCATGGCATCACACTTTAATAAGCCAGCGCATCATCGGCTGGCTTGACCATCTACGCTGTTATGTATAGGAGCTTCCAACATGTAGTGAAGCAAGCATATACCGTTATAAAGATAAAGTTGGTTAACAAGGATGTTACACACTATGGCGCGTACGAGAGAAAACTGCCAAGGCTTTAGCTTAATTGAGGTGCTAGTCACCCTTGTCCTGCTCAATGTCGGGATTCTGGGCATGTTGACTCTACAAGGTAAAAGTATTCAGTACACTCAGCATGCGGTCAATCGTAATTTAGCTGTCACTTTGGCCAATGAGTTGAGCGGGATTATGCGCGCGCATCGTGATGAGTTTTTTAATAACAAGCCGCCACAGGCACAGGCGTATACGCAGCTGAAGTCTTCAACAGCTCTTTATGATAGTGATGGCACACTCAAACTCAATGCACAAAGCTGTCCTGCGGCGTCGCTGCCACAAAGCGCATCCGAACAAGCACATTGCTGGTTAAAAGCGGTCGAAGCGTCTTTGCCGGGCAGTCAAGATCCTGAGATTAAAAGCGCATTCAAATTGTGCCCAAGTTTTAAAATAGGGCAGTGTGCTGGTTCTGATTATCACGGCGCCAGTCTAGAGTTACAACTGGCTTGGCGAGTAAAGCCAGGCGAGTGTATGGATGACCTTGAGAGCTCGTTGTGTACCTATAGCACCTGGATTGAGTTATGAATAAGTTCGGCGATCAGCAGGCTGGATTGTCGATGATTGAGTTATTGATTGCTTTGGCAATGAGTGGTTTTTTAATTATTGGCTTAAGCCAGATTTATCTTGATCATAAACGCAATTATATCTTTCAGCAGAGCCAGTCGGCTAACTTGGAAAATAGTCGTTTCGCGGTATTGATCCTCGATGAACTGCTCAGCAAAGCAGGCTATCGACGCGCGCCATATCAGCCAGTCAGTGACGCTTTTCCTGAAAGCACAGCATTAAATAAACACTGTGAGACTTTTGCAGAGAAGAGTGTGATCAGCAAAGTTAAAGTTGCCGCAGGCTCTGGACAAACTGGATTTTGTTTACGTTATCAGCCGGCTGTAAAGGGTGAGTTTATCTGTGATGGCAGTATGGCTGGGTTAGTACAGCCCACTGCGTTTATTTATCCGGAAAAAGCTGAAACAGTTTATATCGCCGTTTTATTTGAGCCGCATAGCCAAGAGGCGAATGAAGGCGCACTAAGGTGTATTAGCAAAAATAGTAATGTGCAGTTGCTGACGGGACTGGCTGATATGAGAGTTGAGTTTGGCACGGGGCAGGTCGATGAAAAACGACTCAGCCACTCAATGCCTTTTAACACTGCTGAGCGCTGGAGTGAGCGCGACAGCCCTATTCGTGTTGTGCGCTATTCAGTGCTAGCAGCCAGTCGCAGTAATCAACGTGATGGTGAGTCTAAAGCATATAAACAATGGCTTGCGGCCGCTAGCGCTACGAGTAAAACACGCTTAATCGCACAAGATAAAAAGCAGCTTTATCAGGTTGTTATGAGCACACAGGCGTTAAGGAATATGATGCCATGAGCAATTATAAAACGCATAAGCAGCAGGGTGCAGTGCTGATGATTGCGCTGATCATGCTGCTGGTGCTGACCTTACTGGCGCTGAGCAGTATGCGCGATGTGAATCTTGAAACGCGTATTACCGCTGCGCGTCTTGAGGATACTCAGTTAGCTCATCTCGTCGAAGCGGCGTTGCGTGAAGGCGAGTTTCGTCTGTATGGGGACGCTCATTTGCGCGACAAGTTAGAGCCTGATCTGGCTCGCAACTGTGTTAAAGCCAATACGCTTGATGTGGATGGACAGCATCGCCCCTGTCTATTACTCGAGATGAGCAATGAGCAACTGCAGGACTTTTTTTCAGCGCCTATTCGTTTTTTTAAAACAAGTAATAGTTATACCGCTGAGTACGCCAATAAAACCGGCTTAGCAGTACAGGCGGCTGCAGCCAATGCTGTTGTTGCTTGGATGCCATATCGTGGTCTTGACGCGCAAACCGCGCATTATTTTGTCGCGGCTAATGACAAATATGCCTACTGGAATAGCTATCGCATCAGCTCAGAGTCTGCTGCAAAACAAACACTCAATCCTGAGTATGGTGCGGCATTAGAAGGCAAAGGCACCTTCTACTATTTGGTCACTGCGCAAGCAGAAGATACTGTGGCTGCCCAATCCACGGTTGCTGTGATTCACCTAGGACTTAATAACGGAAGGTGATGTTATGCCGAGGTTCAAGCACTGTCTAAGATCTCTCCGATTTATAGTTTTTTGGTTGTCGGCAGCGGGGTTATTGACTCCGTCCCTCGCTGTACTTGCTCAACAGGAGGAGGCTCTACATGAGCTTGATACAGCTAAAACCGAGTCCGCTGTTAGCACCGTGATTGTTGAGCCTACAAGCGATATATCGCCGACGCAGTGTGACACTGCATCGTTGTTGGCATCAGCGCGGGTGACCGTTGCTGCTGCACGTTATTTGCAAGGTGCTGCCAATCAATTAGAGGGCAATAGCGCTTACAGTCACTATATGGCGCGCATTGCTAATCGCCGCAGTCAGCAGTATTACAGTGGTGATGATGGCCGCTTGTATGCGCTGGATACGCTGACGGGAGAGCAGAGGTTTACCTTTACTCCAGCTGCGACAGTGTTTGCATCATCGGTTGCTCAGCGCTATCAGCATTATCCTGTTGCGGCGCCGGTTGTTGCTGATATTTATGACGGCGCGCAGTGGCGTACGATTTTAGTGGGTCGCTCAGGGGTTACCAGTCAAGGTTTGTTTGCGCTGGACATTACTCATCCGGATGCGATTCAAACGCTGTGGGAGTTGGATGAAAGCACAGAAGTATTGACAGAGCTAGAAGAGCCTTTGGATTACCGTTTTCCACAGCCGAGCATTGCCCGCTTGCATAATGGTCGGTGGGCGGTGATCACTGGTTATGACTCTCAAGCACAGGATGCTGATAATGGTACGGCGGCTTTACACATTATTGATGCCATGAGTGGTTCGCTGATTAAGCGTTTAGAGGTGCAAAGCGCTTTAGCAAAAGCCAATGCTTTATCGTCGCCACGTTTGGCTGACTATGACGGCGATGGTATTGCTGATTATGCCTATGTCGGTGATCTGCATGGCAATCTCTGGCGTTTTGATTTGCTTGGCGATGCTGCTGTTTCGGCACAACTCACAGCGCCACTGCATGCCAGTTACGGTACGGGCTCCGGCAGTAGTGCTCGATTCGCCGTTTCTTATGCGGGCAGCCCGATGTTTATCGCTAGAGCTGCGGCAGAGGCTGTACGCCAGCCGATTATTGCCGCGCCGAGCTTAGTCCCACACCCTACAGGCAAAGGCTATCTGGTGCTGTTTGGGACGGGTTCGACTTTTGCAAGCACCGTTCGAGCAGACGAATCCTCGGTGCACAGTCTCTATGCCATTTGGGATATGAAAACCTCAGCAGAAATGACGGTTACCGACACTGTTAGCGATGATCAACTCGCATTGCAAAGCATTACCAGTGCCAGCATCGGTATCGCTCAAAAGTCTGGGCAACAACGCGAAGCACGTGTGATCAGTAATAACCTTGTTGAATGGTATGTTGATTTTGACCGGACTAAAGCTGTTAAACAGCGTGGCTGGCGTCTCGATTTCCCAGATGGTGAAATGCTGGTGGAGAATATGCGCACTGTTGGCTCTATGTTGCTAGTGCAGACGCTCGTGCCAAGTGCCGACCCTTGTGTGACTGCCGCCAGCCACTGGCTGTATGCCATTAATCCGGCGAGCGGTGGGGCGTTGATGCATCATGCGTTTGAGACACAAACAGCTGAGGCGGGCATTGCCTCAGCGATAAAGTTTGCTGGGCAGGGCGCTGTCGATCTGGGTCACATCGAGCAAGGCTTGGTTGTTCGCACCCGCGATGATCAGGAACTGATTGCACCGCCAGCGCAGTCAATGGGGCGTCAGTCGTGGCGGATGATTTCTGAACCTTAGGCCCTCGGTTGCCCCACCTATCAGTATGGGGCACCTTCGGTTGGTAATCGCCTATTACCAACAACCCGCAGTACTGGGTGTGCGTTGACCCTTATGGTTAATTGAGAGCGTGGCGCATTGCTTATCACTTGCGAGTTGCGCACCTATTGGTGTTGCCAGAACTTTGTAAGTGCTTTTGCTTGACGTTGCCTTCTCAAGACTAAAGGTATAACGACTGTCTAAGCTACTCGCGGTAGCACAACCGAGTACCGGAAGAGTGAGCGGATAGGCTAGATCAGAGGTGTAAGAGCGCTCCATGTACTGCACGTGCTCGGACAAGCAGGCTTTGGCGCTATCACGGTAGGTACGTGTAATGTATTGAGTATAAGAAGGGTAGGCAATCGCTGCCAGTATTCCGATTATGGCGACAACGATCATCATCTCAATCAGGGTAAAGCCAAGCTGGCTCTTTTTTAGTAACGTTTTACTCAACATGAATCAGTCCTCTGTATTGATTAATTCGCGCCATGAGGTGCGGCCGATAACGGATGCATAAGGCTGGATATTAAATTCACGAATAGTGCCTTCGTCCGTGGGGATATACATTTTGTCACCTAAAAATGACGGGTTACTAAAGCCTGTTTCAAAGCCAATACCTGAAGCAACAGTTTTAATGCCGTTAACCGTAATTAAGTCAGCGTTATTGATCAAACCATCGTTATTGAAGTCAAAGTAGGCATCTGACAGTCGCGCTCCGGTAAAGGGGTTGATTGACATAATCATGCCGACACCACTGGGTGCACAAGGGTCGGTTGCATCGGGAATACGGGTATTACTGATCAGTGCGCTACCTTGAAACTGGTTTTGCGTGATCATGCGCTCACCCAATGCTGTAGGCGAGTTATTGACGATGCGGTAAAGGTCGATATACCAGCCTTGCTTACTGATTAAGTCTTCGCGAGTACCTTCTTGTATTACCCGCGCTGTTTGAGTGCCTCCGGGCGTCGTGATGTCCTGCTCAGCGAGGATTTTGCGTTCGAGGAGACTGCTGCGTTGCTTGTCATTGCTACCATTATCTTTGATGCCATACCAACTCTGCACTTGTTTATTGCCGAGGTCGTTGGTGCTGAGATATTGGCCTGTGCCGAAGAACAGCCAAGTGGTTTTATCGTAAGGTGACTTACCGACTAAGGGAGTCGCAGTGATGGGTTGAGGTGTGCCAGATGGATCTTTAGCGGTAAAAAGTTTTACTTTGTTGATGAGCTTGGTTATTTTCCAAACACCGCCTTGCAGATCACCAGCATAAATCGTATCGGTGAGGCCGTCGCCAGTACTATCCCAAGCTCGCACTGAGGACAGACCGTTATTCGTAGCTGTGGATAGCTCAAGGGTCGATGATGTGCCGCTAGCAAGATCAATACTGATCAGGCTGGCCTTGCCTGCTGTGCTATTGGGGCCATTACCTAAGACGACTTTCCATGCCTGGCTAGTGTCCTGAATGATCACTGGTTTGCCGAGGTTGACGCCTAAATCAGGTATATCCGCAGAGCTTTTTTCCCAAAGAAATTTGACGTCGTTAGGATTGGTAATATCCAAAGCAAATACCGCGTTATTAGTGGTCTTACGGTCTTTTGCTACTCCGCCGGCACCCAGAGTACCGATCAAAACAGATTTCCAACCACCATTAATATAGGCATCGCCGACTGTTATTTCTCCGTCAACAAAGTAACGGTGTTCGTAGTTTTTATCAGTGAGTTCAGAAAGGCCGTTTTCTACGACTGTTTTAGGGATAAAGGCAAAGGTCTCGACACCTGTGTCTGTTCTGAAACCATGCAGCATGCCATCGTTACCGCCGATATAAACAGTGGGTGTTCTGTTGGCAATGGCAGCACTCTTCGCCCACTGAAGATAAGAGCTTGAGCCAGCGAAAGATTTGTCATTGAAAATATCAAGTCTGGGCTTGGCGACATAGATAGGTTGCGAGTTGACGAAATCGCCTAAGATGCCTTGACGAGCACGGAAGGTGCCATCCGTTTCTTTGCTTCGATTGCCCAGTAAGTAGTTGACTTTATCTTGATCAAAATCGGTAAGGTTTTTGCCTACTGTCTTAAATAGTTTTAAACCACCACTGTCAATATAAACCTTACGACTATCGGCTGCAGGAAGTTTACTTTCAGCATTCCACTTGGGTTCAGAACTCAGTGCGCCAGTGGTTTTGTTAATATCATAGCCAAATATATTACCCGTCCATACGCCACTGATATAGCGCGCTTGGAAAGTCATTGAGCCCTCTTCTAGTTGAGTAGAGTTTAAGGTCAATGAAGCACGGTTACCTGTTTGTTCAAGTTGGATGTTAGCAAAGGCTTGGACTAAACCATCGATTAGATCTTGAGCTTTATCCACAATATAGAAATTATCGGGGCGTTTATCATTGGTGCTGGGTAGTTTATCACCAGAAGTCCACCATAAAGAATCATTAAGAGGCGTTTTAGCCGTACGATCAAATGTCTCTGGTACTTTAAAACCACCATACTTGGCTGTTAACCAATAAGCGTTTGTAGATCTGTTCTTTAACGCGCCTTCTAAAATATCAATCCAGTATGTGGAGGCTGTTTGTTTTCCTGGCATATCAGGGCGTAAATCTGCGGTATGAGCGTCATAGGCCAGTACAGCAATATAGTCTGTCCTTTCATCACCGCTAACATTGACTGTATTACCATCCGCTTTTTCACGATTGTGCATATTAGTGCGTAGATCGTCAAATCGCTTATCTTGCAGAAATAGATCGTCAGCTTTTCCATCATCAACAAACTTAGAGTCGTTATGCGTATTAGTGTCGCCGATGCCTAAAATAAAGTTTTTTTGACAAGAGAATTGGATAGGGCTATCTATATTACCTGTAGCATTTCTCCAGTCACTAATGACTGGTATACCACCGATTAACTTATCTTTAGCTACACCTGATTTATCAGAAACGTCGGTATAAGCAGCGATATTGGGTAACCCCTTCATATATCGGTACGCTGTATAAAATAACTCGCTGACGTTATCAAAACGTTTGAACTCAGTACCCGAGACAATATGTCCGCTACGGTTGATGTAACTTATGACGCCACTATGAGTGACTTTAGTGGCTCCGAAAGGTGTTGCGGCAGCGTCAGTTGGGTCAGGGTTTAATACGAAAATCCCGGTTGTAGCATCCCACTCACGATTAGTGTTGACTGTCTCTGTGTTTGCATCGGTGACGCGGTTAGGGCCAACATACTTCATCCGCGCATGCATAATCCCGCCTTTACGGTTTCTGTTTTTCCCATAAGTTCCGGTGTTTGAGTTGTCGTTTAAATAACCAAATGCAGAGTAACGCATCTTCTCTGCGTACTCTTGAATCAGCCCCGTTGGCTTGTATTTATTATTTGGGTATTTTTGACAGTTGTCTTCTTCCATACCGGGCGCGCAAACTTTTACTCGAATAGAAACTTCATAAACTGTATTTTCATAATTAACTCTATACGGCCACCATCCGTTTTTTGTGTTGTTTAGACTATGTATGGCTGGGTTGTATGGCGTAGGGTTTGTTGTAGACAAGTTACTCTGTTGACTAAACTTTAGAGTGCTTTTCATCGCATAGTTGTCTTGTCCTACCCGAGAATAAAAAGAAGTCCACGCAGGATTATCATTAGTCCCTGCTTTTACTGGTGTTATTTGTACTATGCTTGAAGTATTGTTCAGTAATCCATCTTTAAAGTTAGATCCGCTGTTACCTTGACCCGTTTGCACACCTTTTTCAAGAAGTGTTGTATTGGTTGTATCGATAGAACGGTGTCCGCCAGTCAATACATGCCGAAATATATCGATTGACTGCATTGATGCCCAGTTTAAAAAGTTTCCGCTCCAATATTTATCATTACTTGAACAGTTTTTACCTGTTTTAGCGACTGGAGAAAAGTGGCGCTTTGGCTCCTCATCGTCATAAATATATTCATAACACCGGTTGTTATTAAAGTAGCCCACATAGTCAGTCGACTCTGTATACGCTGCTGTGTTGTACGCTCTTGTCACCATCGTCGGGAATTCAAACGAGCCAATAATCGCCATGTTTCCTGGCACCGGTTTGGCGACCAGTAAGGGCTGCTGGTCAATCGGAATAGCAGCTATTGCGCTACCGCCCACCAGAAGAGTTGTTCCCAGAAAGACTAAGACTTGGGACAGCAATCCTTTTGAAAATATCTTGCTCATGGCTATTATCCTTATCAAGCTTATAAATTCTGTTTAACGTTAGATTGCAGAACCACAATGGCACGAGCATTTGCAGAGGGTTGACTGCTGCGCGCGGTAACTCGGTAGAGCATGGCTGTCGGTGAGGTTTGGTCACAACCGGCATAATTATCACAATTGGCACTACTGCCCGTGCCCAGTTCATCGGTACCGCCAACGATACCGACGCGCTCAATATAGTATTGCGGTGGAGAGTTATCGCCTCGCTTTGTTGTGTTTACATCGAACCCTGCGTTTGTAACCGTCTCCCAATTGCTTCCTGCACCAGTAAATGTGTGCTCAGGTATTGTTGGACAGCTAGCAACTGCAACACCATTTTGGCTGCTCTGTATGCAGTCTTTACCGACTGACTGGGGATCAGAACTGAGTATTTTATTCTCTGCTGCTCGCAGGGCTGCTTCGGCTGCTTGGTAGGCTAGCGAGCGGTCATACATATTGGCGCTCATTTTTTCTTGGTTGGTGGCCGATCGGATTGCCGCGAGGCCAACCATTGTCGAAATAAGCAGCATAATAAGCGCTATAGGCAGTGCTGCGCCGTATTGCCGTAGAACACTAGAGTTTAAGTTCTTCATAGGATTCGATTCCTCAGCGCGACAATGCTAGTGAAACTACGCTTAAACCGACCTGAGTCAGTGTTGTGATTCGTTGATACATTCTGCTCTTGGCCGAGCAGTTCAAGCGAAACCTCTATCGCATTGACTTGCGGCCAATGGTCATTAATCTCTGCGGTGGTTTTAAAGTCTGCAGTGTCATTGAGCCGATAGAGAAGCTTCAAGTCACTCACTCCAGCAGCTATTTCGATAATATCTAGTTTTGAGCCGTTCAGTTCGGCTAGGTAGAGCGAGCGCCCTCCTTGCTGGTTGGTCCCAATATACCAAGCACGACTTTTAAGCTTACCCATCACTGAGTGCTTCTCAAAAATGCCAGGGAGGGTACTGCTGTTGAATTGTGAGGCTGCTGCAACAGTCATCTTGCTGCTTTTGTTCTCTACTTTGGCTTTAAATAGCGTGCCGTTTTTCGCATCGCAGACAACAACTACATCATCAGATTTAAAGTTATTGTTGACTTTGTTAAGAGTGTAAATATGAGTACCGGCTGCTGTTAACTCGACGCTTGAGCCGACATTGTCGACATACAAAATGGATAATGCTTCGGTCCCTGCAACTCTATTAGTCAGGCCCGATGGGGTTGTTATACTTGTCCCCGCATAACCAATCAGCTGCCCTTTTGATCCTGCTGGCCAATCCAGATACCAAGGGTTATCTATAACAATATTGGTAAGGTTTATATCATTGCCACAAGGTATTGAGCCGGCTTGGCGAATATCACGAGCCATCAGTTCAAAGCCTAATCTGGCGCTGTCTTGTATTTGTGCAAGGCTTTTATTGCTGCGAAAACTTTGCGTGTTAGACAGCATGATCCCAGTTGCGGCGCCAATCAGTACGAGCCCCAGCGTCATAGCAATCATTAACTCAATGAGAGCAAAGCCTGTGTTGCTTCGCTGCAATAAAAACGCTGAATGATTGGCTGTCTGTTTCATAGCAATACCTCGGTCACTATCTGTTGTATTTCGCTGCCTTGGCTGCCTCGACTGTCATCCCACTGCACGGTAATAGCGCATTTGATGTTGCTGCAGGAGACCGCGCCGGTGGCCGACTCGCCTAAGTTTTGCTTGAGTTGTGCACGCCAAAGGGTATGCACCCCAGCCGGAAAGGTTCCTTCGCCCGGTGTACCATCAAGTGTGATATTGAAGCGACCTTGTTTGGCTGATTCAGTATCTGCGCGAATGGCTTCGACAATGGTGTAGCTCTGTACGACGGCTAGAGAACGCTGCATCGCGCTTTGATTATTTTTAAGCGAGGATATTTGCAACGCACTGAGGCCCAATAAGCCGACAGCCAGCACCAATACGGTGATCAAGACTTCGATCAGGCCAACGCCACGCTGGCGGCGTATACAGGTCATAGGCAGTGCTGTACGGCTCATGAGCACACTCCGGTTTTTTTCGTGATAGACACTTGGCTTGCCGCGCCCAGAGTGATCACTCGAATGGATTCAGCGGGTCCGCTGGTCGCACAAACGCTGATTTGTGCATCCTTGAGCAGGGTTGAACCGGAGCGGGCGAGGCCGTCGGTATTGACGCTGATCTTACTGCCGGTAATGTTTTTAGTGGTCACTTGAATACTCGCGTTATGTGAGTTGATGCTGCCACGTTTGATCACATCATCTTCAGCTGTGCCGCTAGCATTTTGTTTAATAATCCAGTATGTCCATAACTGACCATCAGCACATACCGCGCTAGTCTCTGTTGCGGCTCGGCAGAAGGTGATGGTCTTATTACGTTTAATCGACTCTGATCGAGCAAAACTAATCACCTCCGCCAGTTCAGCGCTGATCGTATTGAGTCGATAGCCGATGATCATATGACTAAAAGAGGGGACGGCTATCGCTATTAAAATGCCAGCCACACTAATAGTAACGAGTAGCTCGATCAGTGTGAAAGCCTTGTTATTACTCATTTTATATCCCCTTATACTATGTGATTAATATAAAGGGACGGTTTGGCAAGAGCAATCTGTACAGGATGATCGGTTGTTTCGAGTGGACGAGCTGTCTCGACTGTTGCTTCGCTTGGTTATATCACTCCGCTATCACCACCTCGCCACTATGCTGCTTTTCAGCATAGGCATTCATAATCTTCTCTTGCAGCGCTGTTTTTGCGCCAGTTTCACCATGCACTAAACACACCTGCTGTGGCCATTTGCGCATGCCGGTAATAAAACGTACTAAGCTGGCTTGATCAGCATGAGCGGAGTAGCCGCCGAGGGTGGTGATTTCGGCGCGGATATTGATGCGTTGCTGATTGATATCAACATAGCCGCCGTGTGGGCCGTACTTTTGAATCTGGTTGCCCAGTGTGCCTTGCGCTTGATAACCAACAAACAGCACGTTGTGGCGTGGGTCGCCGAGCATCGCTTCAAGGTAATTGACGATACGGCCGCCACTGCACATGCCACCGCCGGCAATCACAATCGCCGGGCGGGCGCTGTCGGCGAGGTGCTGCACCATGCGTTGATGATCGCTGTGCTGATCTATGCTGATCAGTTGCTTAAAATCCAGTGGATTGCGACCTTTGCTAATCCGCAGTTGGGCTTCGTTGTCCCAGAAGGGCTGCAGTTGTGCGTAGGCTTGAGTAAAGCGGCTGGCCAGTGGTGAGTCTAGAATAATCGGAATGTCATGCCAGACTGATTGATGCTCAGGCGGTTGATTTTCGTACAGTAATTGTGCGCTGCTGCTTAGGCAACTTTGGCATTGATTACGGTAGAGAATATCTTCCAGTTCATAAAGTAATTCTTGAGTTCGACCGATGCTAAAGGCCGGAATCAGCACGGTCCCTTGATCACGTAACGCCTGTTCTATGGCAGTTTGCAGGTGCTGGCGACGGTCACGGCGGTTCTCGTGCAGACGATCGCCATAGGTACTTTCGAGAATCAGCAAGTCGGCGCGGTAAGGGGGTTTGGCTGCCGATAGAATAGGTGCGTAAGGCGCGCCTAAATCGCCAGAAAATACCACGCGTTGTTTGCTGCTTTTCGGCTGCTGAATCTCTAACTCAATATAAGCTGAGCCGAGAATATGGCCGGCCCGTTGCAGACGAATATTGACAGCTGGCAAGGGCGCTTTCAGCAGCGGTAGCCATTGATTGTAGGGCAGGGCAATGATGCGCTTGGAGATGAGCTTAATATACTGCTCAACCAAGTGCTGATCACGGCTAACACCTAATTTAAAAGCATCCTCTAAGACGATGGGTAGCAGTTTGGCGGAGGGCTCGCTACAAATGATTGGCCCCTTAAATCCGGCGGCTAATAAATAAGGAATACGGCCGACATGATCAATGTGGACGTGGGTGACGATCAGCGCTTGCACACTGGAGATATCAAACTCAATGCGCAGTTGCTCGCTACTGGCACGACCTTCTGTCGAGGTCTCGGCTCCTTGAAATAATCCACAATCGACTAGAAAGCTGTGGTTATCATCAATAAAAATCTGATGACACGAGCCGGTGACGCCGTTTTTAGCACCGTGATGCAGTACTTTTGCTAAGGTTTGCATGGTCAGGCCTTATCGCAGGATTAGCCGTTCATTAAAGCCTGCAATTTTTAAAGTGCAATTCGCTGTGTGTAAAGTGTGAAGCATTCGCTGTCTGTCGCACGCTGTCGTGCGGCTGGGTTGTGATGAGCTGGGCTTTAGAGGGCCAGCAGCATCTAGGGTGCATACACAGGGTAGGGCAACAGCTTGTTACTACTATTATGTCGACAATGTGATGTGTATATATGCAGTTTGCTGAGCGAAAGGATGAACTACCCACCACTTTAGAAGTGGGGGTTTCCTAGGTAATGCACTGACTTGATGGGGTGCGCTGCACCCCATC
>NZ_CAJHOA010000014.1 GCF_905120345.1 Denitrificimonas caeni
TTCCCCATGTGAGAGTAGGTCATCGTCAAGCTTGAACAGTAAAACCCCAGATCAGCAATGATCTGGGGTTTTTTTATACCTCGAATAAAGTAAAGCCCCCTGTATACACGCTTCTTTTGTCTAGAAGCTGCGAAAAACTGTTCCAGTTCAGTACCTAATCGCCGCATCAAACACAGTACAGCTGTACTCGAACTGATGCTTTTATGCTGGCAGTGAGCTTTCTGCATCATCAACTGCTTTACTGCTAAAATGCCTTTATATTTTTAGGTGTGTAGCTATGGATCCCAGAAGTCAGGTGCTGTTGCGCAATATTGAATTATTTAATGGCAAGGTATTGTTAGCCGGCTTGCCTTTCGATGAGTTATTAACTGAACTGCCGCAGGCGCTGGGCTGGAGTTGGCATGCCGGTGAGTATGCTGGACTCGCTTCGCGATTCCCTGAGCGCTGTACTTTTTCTACACAGTTACCATCTGCTGAGTACAGCGCTGGCGTTCTATTTTTACCAAAATCACGCGAGCTGACTGAGCATTTAATGCAGGAGCTTGCTGCAAAGATACCCGGTGGCCTATTGTTTATGGTGGGTGAAAAACGCGAAGGAGCAGAGCGTGCGGCTAAACAGCTGGCGACCTTTGGTCGGACCAGTAAAGTAGATAGTGCACGTCATTGCCAGCTCTGGCGTTGTGAGGTGACTCAAAAGCCTGAGGCGCTTGGATTAGACACTGCAGAAAAAGTCTTTACTGTCGAAGCAATAGGGCAGTCGATTGCAGTGCATAGTTTGCCAGGTGTCTTTAGTCATGGACGCTTAGATTTAGGTACGCAGTTACTCTTAGAGTGCTTAGACGGTTTGCCAGCAGGGCATTATCTGGATTTTGGTTGCGGTGCTGGTGTAGTGGGTTCATTTTTAAAAAAGCGCTACCCAGACGCAGAAGTGACTATGCTGGATGTTGATGCCTTTGCGGTACGTAGCAGTGAGTTAACCTTAGCTGCTAATCAGCTTGATGCTGTCACTATTGCAGGTGATGGTATCCACGCTGCACCCAAGCAGTTAGCCGCTATTATTAGCAACCCGCCTTTTCACCAAGGAGTGCATACCCAGTATCAGACCACTGAAACCTTATTGCGTGAAGCTGCTGAGCATCTGCAACCCGGTGGTGAGTTGCGCATTGTGGCCAATAGTTTTTTAAAGTACCCACC
Organism: Denitrificimonas caeni; assembly: GCF_905120345.1. Taxonomy (GTDB): domain Bacteria; phylum Pseudomonadota; class Gammaproteobacteria; order Pseudomonadales; family Pseudomonadaceae; genus Denitrificimonas; species Denitrificimonas caeni_A. Next base: position 1,195 of record NZ_CAJHOA010000014.1, read on the forward strand.
TTTAATTGAACAGCATCTGGGACCCTGTACAGTATTAGCTGAACGTAATGGTTTTAAAGTGTACCGCGCTGTACGCCGCTAAGAAGTGCTTTAGATTGCTAACTATTTTAGTTTAAAAAGGACATAACGTGACTGAGAATGCTTTTGTATTTGATGTGGTAGGTGTTGAACAGTTTGAGCAACTGGTTGTGCAGAAATCATCGGATAAGCCTGTATTGGTAGACTTCTGGGCACAGTGGTGTGCGCCCTGTAAAGTACTGATGCCGATGTTGGAAAAGATCACTGCCAGTTACCAAGGTGAGCTACTGTTGGCTAAAGTGGATTGCGATGTTGAGCAGGATATTGTTGCCCGCTTAGGTGTGCAAAGTTTACCGACTGTGGTTTTATTTAAAGACGGTAAACCCGTAGATGGCTTTACTGGTGCACAAACCGAGGCTGACATCCGCACTATGCTGAGTCAGTATGTGAGCGAGCCTGTCCAAGACGCTGAAGACCCTGTGCAAACTGCACAAAACTTATTTGATAGTGGTGAGTTTGCTCAAGCTGAAGCTGTGCTTAAAGAGTTATTGTCAGGTGATGATCAGCAGTCTGTAGCGCTAGTCTTATTTGCACGTTGTTTAGCCGAGCGAGGTGCTCTAGCAGAGGCAGAAGCAGTCTTAAACTCCGTCACTGATGATGAGCAAAAGTACGCGATTGCTGCTGTACGTGCGCAGTTGGCGTTTTTAAGGCAAGTGGTTGAGCTGCCTGATATGGCAGACTTAAAAAGCCGCTTAGCTAAGAATGCCAATGATGATGAAGCGCTGTTGCAGCTGAGCGTGCAACAGCTCGCACGACAAAATTACCAGCCTGCTTTAGATAATTTACTGCAGTTATTTATTCGTAATCGCAGCTTTGCTGATGGTGCTGCGCATAAAACCTTGCTGCAAGTGTTTGAGCTGCTGGGTACAGAGCATCCATTAGTTACGCTCTATCGCCGACGCTTATATCAGGCACTGTATTGACCCACCCTTTACAGACACTGGTGTACTGAACTATGCAGCGTTTTTATGCGATGTTGATCGATGCTTGGCTGCATGCGGATACGCGGCGACGTTTATTTGCCCTAGCTATACCCATGATCCTCAGTAATTTATCGGTACCCTTAGTCGCATTGGTCGACAGCGCAGTGGTCGGGCGCTTACCGCACGCTTATCAGTTGGGGGCTGTGGCTGTGGGCGGGAGTCTGTATACCGTGCTGGTTTGGACATGTGGGTTTTTACGCATGGGCAGCACAGGCTTTGCTGCGCAAGCGGTGGGGCGCAATGATCAACAAGCACTGCGTTATATTTTACTGCAGAGTTTGCTGCTGGTATTGGCCTTAACCCTATTGTGCTTGGCAATTATCTTACCCCTGTTGCCGCATGTCTTATCTTGGATGAACACCTCTGACGATTTGCGTGCGTTAGCTCAGCAGTATTTTTTGATTCGCATGTACGGTCTACCCGCTGCTCTAATGATGCACGTTTTAGTCGGTTGGCTACTGGGGATTCAAAATGCGCGCGCAGCATTATGGATGTTGTTGCTGTGTAATCTGGTCAATATTGTCTTGGATATTTATTTTGTTTTCGGACTGCAATGGGAAGTTGCCGGTGCCGCACGGGCCTCGGTGATTGCTGAGTGGACGGGAGCGGTGTTGGGTCTGATTTTGGCTTGGCGCTATGTTGATAAAGGGCCCTTGCTGAACTTTTGGCAACATTTACTACGATGGGCGAGCTGGCGACCTTTGCTGGCAGTGAATCGCGATATTTTAATTCGTAGTCTAGCGCTGCAAGGCGTGTTCTTTATGGTGACTTTTCAAGGGGCGCGCTTAGGTGACAGTACCGTCGCGGCTAATGCTTTATTACTCAATGGCTTGTTGCTCTGTGCTTATGCGTTGGATGGTTTAGCGCATGCGTTAGAGGCGCTAACCGGACATGCTCTTGGCCAGCAAGACCGTCTAGCACTGCAGCGCGCGTTGTGCTTGGTCAGTGTCTATTCGTTATTGGCCAGTAGTATTTTTGCACTACTGTTTTGGTGGGCGGGTGATGTGTTTATAGCCTTACAAACCAATATTGCCAGCGTGCAAAAAACGGCGTCAGGCTACCTTATCTATCTAGCACTGTTGCCGTTGATTGCGGTCTGGAGTTATGTTTTGGATGGCTTGTTTATCGGTGCGACGCGGGCCAGAGAGATGCGCAATTCGATGCTTTTGGCCGTCGTGGTTTGCGCACCGATTGCATGGTTATTACAAGGGTTTGCTAATCATGGACTGTGGATCGCTTTCTTACTCTTTATGATGTTGCGAGCTGTTTTTCTGGGCATTAGCGCACGGCATTTACCCAGTTGGTTTAGCAATACCTAGAAGCGTATGCGATGAGTTCTTCGCTGTAAGATTGCAGTCAGTAGGCTTAAGACGCACAGTAATATTAATGGCCAAGACTGCCAGCGTAAATAGGGTGTTAGGCCTTGCATAGGTACCACTGATCCACGTAATACAGCTTGTTGGAATTGCGGTACGGTTACGCTGATGACGCCGTGCGGATCAATCAAGGCGCTGACGCCGTTATTGGTGGCACGGATCATCCAACGCCCAGCTTCTAAGGCGCGCATTTGCGCCATTTGTAAGTGCTGCATAGGGCCAATTGAGGTGCCAAACCAGGTGTCATTACTGATCGTTAAAAGAATATCACTTTGTGCGGCAAGCACTGCGGCAAATTCTGGATAGACCACCTCATAGCAGATATAAGGTGCAATCTTGTAGCCTTTAGCGTTAATTGGCACTTGCTGGCTGGGGCCGCGAGCAAAATCAGACATCGGTAGATCAAAGAAAGCAATTACCCCTCGTAGCACATCTTGCAACGGGACATATTCACCAAAGGGTACGAGTTTTTGCTTGAGGTATTCGCCCTGGCTGTCACCTAATGTTGTGATAGCGTTGTAATAACGTAAATAGCCATTACTATCGTTTTGCCGTAGCGGCACTCCAGTAATCAGTGCTGAGTCGCGCTGAGTAATGATGCGATCCATGCTGTTGAGATAGCCTACTGCTTGTTCTTTCAAGACAGGTACCGCGGTTTCTGGCCAGATAATTAAATCACTGGGTGCCGCGTTTAAAGTCATTGATTGGTAGAGCAGCAGTTGCGCTTCAATTTGCTCAGGATCCCACTTGAGGTTTTGTTCGATATTGCCTTGGATCGCGGTGACGCTTAGAGGCGCGCCGGAAGGCTGTGTCCATTCTTTAGTTTGTAAGGTAAAGCCTAAGCTCAAGATCACTGCTAAGACGACCCCAGCACCAAGACGTGATTGCCATTGTTGGTTTTTCCAGAGGGTTAATAGCAATACGCTACTTAGCGCCAACACAAAAGAAAGCAGCCAAACACCACCCAGCGGGGCAAGCCCTGCTAAAGGGCCGTGCAGCTGGCTGTAACCTATATACAGCCAAGGAAATCCAGTTAAAAACCAACCGCGAAAGGCTTCAATCACCACCCATAGAGCGGCAAAGGCGACTGCATTACTAATGGTGTGACCGCTTTGACGAAAAAAGCGCACCCATAACCAGCCAAACAGTGCTAAAAATAGCGCTAAGCCGGCGACAAACAGTACGGTTAAGAATAAGGCTAGGGGGGCTGAAGCGGCACCGTAGTCATGGATACTGACATACACCCAGCTGGTGCCACTGGCAAACAAGCCAAAACCAAACCACCAGCCACGCCATGCTGCTTGGCTCGGACTGATCTCGCTTAAGCTAAGGTATAAAACAATACAAGCGATAAACGTCAGTGGCCAAAGATCAAATGGCGCTAAGGTTAAAGTGATCAGAGCGCCGGCGACTAGACTCAAGCCATTGCCGATCCAGCCGCTGCGAGTCAGCCATTGCATGGTGTGTATTCCTACTAAGGTGATTCAACGCTGGGCTCGATCATACTGTTTTGAGCCTTATGATGAGCTGCTGTGCTTGGTTTTTTTATCTAAGGGGGTGATGCGCAACAAGTGCAAACGTCGGCTGTCAGCATTGAGTACACGAAAACGCATACGATCTATTTCAATGGTTTCATTGCGCTTGGGTAGATGACCAAAGGCACTCATCACGACGCCACCGATGGTATCAAACTCATCTTCGGAGAAACCACTGTTAAAGAAGTCGTTAAAATCGTCCACTGGTGTTAGCGCTTTAACGATGTAATCACCCGTTGGTAAGGTGCGGATGTAGCTGTCTTCTTCGACATCATGCTCGTCTTCAATGTCACCGACAATTTGTTCAAGCACGTCTTCAATAGTGACCAGTCCAGCCACGCCACCGTACTCATCAATCACTACGGCCATATGGTTATGGTTGGCGCGGAACTCTTTGAGTAAAACATTTAAACGCTTGGATTCGGGCACGAAATTACATGGGCGTAATAAGCTACGCAAATCAAATTGCTCTTCTTTTTTTAGAATCAGCGGTAATAAGTCTTTAGCAAGCAGAATACCCAACACTTCATCGTTATTTTCACCGATCACCGGATAGCGTGAATGTGCTGCATCAATAATAGCAGGCAAAAATTCTTCAGGTGATTGGCAGGCTTTAATACTGATCATTTGCGAACGTGGAATCATGATGTCGCGAACTTGTAAGTCAGCAATTTGAATCGCACCTTCGACAATCGCGAGGGCATCATTATCGAGTAGCTTATTGCGGTTGGCTTCGCGCAGCAGTTCGAATAATTCTTGGCGAGTTTTGGGTTCTTGGGCAAAAGCTTGGGCTAGTTTTTCCAGCCATGACTTATGCCCGCTGCTAGAATTATCTTCACTCATGATGGTATTAAATCCGTGTATTGATTATCGAGATAAGGGTCAGGGTGACCGATTTCAGCCAGTAATTGCCGTTCTAACGCTTCCATTTCTTCGGCTTCTTCATCATCAATATGGTCATAACCTAATAAATGTAAACAGCCATGAATCACTAGGTGTGCCCAGTGTGCCGTTAGTGCCTTATGTTGTTCGCGGGCTTCAGCTTCAACCACTGGCACGCAAATAACTAAGTCGCCAAGCAGCGGAATATCCAGCAAACCATCAGGAATATCAGCAGGAAAAGACAGCACGTTGGTTGGGTAATTTTTACCGCGCCAAGTGGAGTTCAGCTCCAAACCTTCTTCATTGTCGACCAAGCGGATGGTTAGCTCGGACGGGCTGGTGCGCTGGCGTAAAGCTAAGCCGCACCAGGCTAAAAAATCAGCGTGGCTGGGTAGTTGGCTGGCTGAACTGGCAATTTGTAGATCAAGTTCGATCAAGGACGTGGCTCTCTAGCAGAATCAGTCGGTGCCGTTGAGTTATAACTTTCATAAGCTTCAACGATGCGTTGCACCAGTGGATGGCGTACCACATCACTGGATTTGAAAAAGGTAAAACCAATACCCGGTACATCTTGCAAGACTTTAATCACCTGAATCAGCCCCGATGTTGTACCGCGTGGCAAGTCGACTTGAGTGATATCACCCGTAATCACTGCGGTTGAGCCAAAGCCAATACGGGTCAGGAACATTTTCATTTGTTCAGTCGTAGTGTTTTGGCTTTCATCCAAAATAATAAAACTATTACTTAGCGTACGGCCACGCATATAAGCCAGCGGTGCGACTTCGATCACTTGTTTTTCAATTAAGCGAGTCACATGCTCAACCCCCAGCATCTCGAACAGAGCATCGTATAAAGGGCGCAAGTAAGGATCAATCTTCTGTGATAAATCACCGGGTAAAAACCCCAGTTTCTCTCCCGCTTCGACCGCTGGACGTACCAATAAAATATGTTGCACCAATTCACGTTCGAGCGCATCAACGGCACAGGCCACGGCTAGAAAGGTTTTACCCGTACCCGCTGGACCAATACCGAAGTTAATATCATGCGCTAAAATCGACTTAACATAATTTTGCTGATTCTCACCACGAGGGCGAATCGCGCCTTTGCGTGTACGCAAAGCAACTGTACTGGTCTGTGCCGCAGACGGGCTGGATAATTCTTGCATGCTCGACTCTTGTAAAAAGAGGTGCACGGTATCTGGGCTTAGATCAGCGTGTTTAGTTTCACGATAAAGTCGACGTATCAGTTGTTCAGCTGAGCGAGTCTGCTCGCGAGGACCGAGCAATTCAAACTGCTCGCCGCGATTACGAATGGTGATATTTAATCGTTGCTCGATTAAACGTAAATGCTCGTCATATTGGCCACACAAATTTGCAAAGCGTGCAGCTTCAAAGGAATCGAGAGTAAAACGATAGGTATCAGTTGATGTGTTCAAGGGTTTGAGGAATGCCTACTTAACAAATGAAGTGTCTAGGATAGCGCTGTAAATGCAAAGCGGGAAGAGCTAAAAAGGTCGAGTGTTTATTTGTTAAGTAAAGGTGGCCTCAAAGACGCCACCTGACTGACCACGCTGACCCTGTAAATGATTCTGTGTAACTGCCAAGGTTAAATATAATCCGTTAAGCGGTCTTCAAATTCAATCATAAA
>NZ_CAJHOA010000015.1 GCF_905120345.1 Denitrificimonas caeni
AATCGAAGCCTGCATAAGCGTGCTAATCCACTCAAAACTCGCCACACTTAATAATCCGGCATAGCCTAAGCAGAAGAAGCAGGCGATGATCGCAATGATACGCTGCGTGGAGCGCGAGGCTAACTTAACCAAAGCATCCACACCAATATGCCCACCGATACGCACGCCGTACGCCAAACCAAAGAAAATCAGCCAAGCAAACAGTGCTTTGGTTAAAGCATTACTCCAAGTCATACCTTGCACGATGTCTAAAATCACATCGCCAATACTATAAAAAATCTCAGAGACGCCTTCCGCACTCTCTGCGTAACGCTCACCCACACTATAAAAAAAGGTATAGAGGTTATTCAAAATCACATAAACAAAGGTCACCAGCGTCATCGTCGCCAGCAAGAAAACAATAAAGCCTTCCTCAAAGCGATCCCAAATCAGGCGCACAGCATTCATAAGTATTCTCCCGAAACGGATAGCTAAACTAGGACGCCAGCAGTCAGAGGCAACTACACCGTTACGCAGCACATTCGGCTGCATAACGGCTTGCTTGCTGACTACTGGTTAGACGCTTGTGCTGCCTCAATACGCTCAGCACCAATTTCTTTTTCAAACTTTTTCCAAACCGGTTTGACCTGAGCACGCCATTGCTCACGCTGCTCTTTGGTTAAAGTAATGACTTCGGTTTTACCGCTATCAATAATCGCCTGCTTATCACGCAGATTCAGCTCTTCAGCGTGCAGGTTCACTTCAACAGCCACCTCCTCCATAATCGTGCTCAACTCAGTACGAATATCGGCGGGTAGACCATTCCAGAACGCGGTGTTAGTGATGACCATATAATCAACCAAGCCATGGTTTGACTCAGTCATATAGGATTGCACTTCATAGGCTTTCTGACTGTAGTAGTTGGACCATGTATTCTCAGTGCCATTGACTACGCCAGTTTGCAGACCTTGGTAAACTTCGCCAAAGCTCATTTTACGAGGGTTAGCACGCAGTGCTTTAAACTGCTCATCCAATACCGCAGAAGCTTGTACACGGAACTTTAGACCACGCGCATCTTTCGGGCTGCGTAGTGGTTTATTTGCCGATAACTGCTTCAAACCATTGTGCCAATAACCTAAACCGGTAATGCCTTTATCTTCCATGCTGGTCAACAGTGCTTGCCCAGTAGGGCTTTTTTGAAAGCGATCAACCGCTTCCATATCATCAAATAAGAACGGCAAGTCAAAAATCTGAATGGGTTTAGAGTAATGTTCAAACTTGGCTAAGGAGGGTGCAATCATCTGCACATCGCCCAGCAGCAAAGCATCCATTTCTTTACCGTCACCAAACAAGGAGGAGTTGGCATATACCTCAACTTTAACCCGACCAGGTAGACGCTCTTCGGCTAATTGTTTGAATAACAAGGCGCCTTTGCCTTTAGGCGTGTTATCAGCGACAACATGCGAGAATTTGATGCTAATAACATCAGATGCGAAAGCAGCACTGGTTGCAAACAAGCCAAGCGCGGCCACGAGTATTCGCCAATTTTTCATAAAACCACCTTTTATTTTTGTAATAGTTTGTTTTTTAGTTGTAGTCAGAGCATTTATTTTGCGTAGGCAACTATTCCTCGTGCTTTAGCAATAACTGGTGCATCTATCATTTCTCCATTGAGCATAAACACGCCCTGTTCATGCTCGGCATATAAAGCAAGGACTTCCTCAGCCCATTGAATTTCCTCCGCATCAGGAGAAAACGCTTGATGGACGGGGTTAATTTGCTTGGGATGAATACACAACATGCCACCCATGCCCATATCCGCGGCATATCGCGCCTGCTGCAAGAGACCATCGCTATCCGCAATGCGCGGATAAACCGCATCAATCGGTGCGGCAATACCGGCCAGACGTGACGCCACCAACAATAAACCTCGGACTTGATCACACAGCTGTTGTGCTGCCTCAGTACCCGTGCGAAAGCCTAAATCCAAGGCTAAATCTAAGGCACCAAACGATAATTGCTGGACCCCATCGGCCTGAGCCAACTGGCTGACTTGATCGACCCCTAGAGCAGTTTCAATAATCAATAACAGTGGTTTATTGATCTGCTTAAATAAGGCATTAATGGTTTCTGCCTGCTCTGCTTTAGGCAAAAATATGCCAATCACCTGAGGGTAGCCACAGAGTGCTAAATCCGCTTGATGGTTGGCTGTATCTTGTATGCTGTTAATTCGCAAAAAGATTTGTGCTGAGGGATTTTCGGCAAAATACTCGACTAAATTAGTCCGCGCTTGTCCTTTCGCTGTTTCTTCAACCGCATCCTCTAAATCAACAATCACGCCATCAGCACCACTGGCCAAGGCTTTATTAATGCGCTCTGGCCGAGTCGCCGGTACAAATAAGAAGCTACGTAATACTTTCGACATAACGTTTCCTTAAATCACTTCGTTCTGGGTCAGAGCGGTTATTTGTTCAGCAGTAAAACCAAGCTCTGCTAACAGACTGTTATTGTGCTGGCCAAGATCAGGAACTGGATCCATCCGCGGTTCAAACTCATTGTTACGCGCGGGGGGCAGCAAAGCTGGAATATCACCTGCCGAGGTGTGTACCGTGCGCCACGCATTGCGTTCTTTTAGCTGCGGATGTTGCCAAACCTGCTGCATATCATTGACCTGTGCATTGGCAATACCGGCCAACTCAAGACGCTGCACAACCTCAGCCACGGAATGTTGGGCAAAGCAATCGAGGATAATGTGCTTCAGTGCTTGGCGATTCTCAGAGCGCTGAAAATTACTGGAAAAACGCTCTTGCTCAAGCAAGTGCGGCTGCTGTAAAACCTCAACACAGAATGCGCGCCACTCACGCTCATTCTGCAAGCCAAGCATCACCGTCCCTTCAGTACCCACAGCAAAAGGTCCATACGGATAAATCGTGGCATGTGCAGCACCCGCTCGCGCAGGAGGCGTTTGTTGTTGGTAGGCGTAATACAAGGGATAACCCATCCACTCGACTAAGCTTTCCAGCATAGAAATATCGAGTTTGCTGCCTTTATTGGTTTTCTGGCGCAATTGCAGCGCGGCTAATATGCCACTGTAGGCATACATACCCGCAGCAATATCAGCAATAGAACAACCAGCTTTGGCCATTTCATCTTCGCCACTGCCGCCGGTTACCGATAAAAAACCACCCTCACTTTGAATCAACAAGTCATAGGCTTTTTTCTTCGCGTAACTACCGCCTTCGCCATAGCCGGAGATGTTGCAGACAATCAACTGCGGATATTTCTCATGCAGGTCTTCAAAGCTCAGGCCTAAACGCGAGGCGGCACCTGGTGCTAAGTTCTGCACTAAAATATCGGCTTTCTCGAGCAAAGCGTGTAAAACCGGCTGTGCTTCAGCATGTTTCACATCAAGGGTTAAGCTTTCTTTGGAACGATTGGTCCAGACAAAGTGTGAAGCTAAACCATTCACGCGTTGATCATAGCCACGAGCAAAGTCGCCAACATGCGGGCGTTCAACTTTAATCACGCGCGCACCTAAATCGGCTAATTGTCGGGTACAAAAAGGAGCGGCGATGGCGTGTTCTAAACTCACCACCGTAATACCATCCAATGGGCGTATATTATTATTCTGCATCGTCATACTCCGCTCAAACAGACAGAGACAGGTCGGCGGCTATCGGTTTAAGCACAGCCTTACGTGTTCTGTGTAAGCATTAAAATACTATTGACCACTTCAACTGCCGTCCTACTCTGTACATACCAAGGTGCTTTTTAGAGCGCACAAGGCCATTGCGCGAACCAAAGCGCATTAAGATCGTTCGCGACACTGCGAGACACAGAGTTGGATTTTTGGGTAAAATCCAGAGAGGCTAAAAACAGCACCCCTTCTTTAATTTCACCCAGCACGGTCAGCTTAAAAACTACGTGGCAAGCCCAGTAAGTGCTCGGCAACATAGGACAAGATCAGGTTGGTAGAGATCGGGGCAACCTGATACAGACGTGTTTCTCTGAACTTACGTTCAACGTCATATTCGCAGGCAAAACCAAAACCCCCGTGGGTTTGTAAGCAGGCATTGGCTGCCTCCCAAGAGGCTTTAGCCGCTAGATATTTAGCCATATTGGCGCTGGCACCAGCATTTTTGCCGTTGTCATATTCATCACACGCACGCCAGCGCATCAGATCTGCTGCTTCAATCTCGATATGCGCTTCGGCAATCGGAAACTGTACCCCTTGGTTTTTACCAATAGGACGATCAAACACCACACGCTCATTGGCATAACTGGCTGCTTTTTCCACAAACCAACGGCCATCACCAATACATTCAGCGGCAATCAAAGCGCGCTCAGCGTTTAAACCATCGAGAATATAACGAAAGCCTTTGCCTTCCTCACCAATCAGGTTTTCTGCCGGAATTTCTAAATTATCAAAAAACAACTCGTTGGTTTCATGATTCACCATGTTGCTAATCGGCTGCACAGTTAAACCATTTTTTTGTGCTTCAGCGATATCAACAATGAAAATCGACATGCCATCCGCTTTACGCTTCACTTCGTTGAGTGGTGTGGTGCGCGCTAACAGGATCATTAAGTCAGAATGTTGAACCCGTGAGATCCAAACTTTTTGGCCGTTAATCACATACTTATCGCCTTTACGCACCGCAGTCGTTTTAATCTTAGTGGTGTCAGTGCCGGCGCTTGGCTCGGTGACTGCCATCGACTGTAAACGCAATTTTCCGGCAGCAATTTTCGGTAAGTACTGTTGCTTTTGCTCTTCACTGCCATGACGTAACAAGGTAAACATGTTGTACATCTGGCCATGCACTGTGCCGGAGTTACCGCCACAACGGTTCACTTCCTCAAGAATCACTGAAGCCTCAGCCAAGCCTAGACCCGATCCACCGTATTCTTCAGGGATCATTGCCGCCAACCAGCCAGCATCAGTAAACGCATTCACAAACTTTTCAGGAAAGGCTTTAGCTTCATCAATTTCGCGCCAATATTGGTTGCCAAACTCAGCACACAACGCTTGTACACCTTCACGGATCGCATTCATTTCTTCGCTGTAAGGATTTATCATTTTTGTTCCCTTCAATATACTAATAAAATTCAACTAAGCCTTGCTGCACGAGGCCACTGCTATTACATGCCCAAACTTCGGCATGCTGAGAATCAAGCAAGCTACCTTGTAACTTGAATGCTTCCGGAAGAATTTGTGGACGCAAGCCACGGTATGAAAACGTCTTAACTGTTTTTTCTGGGTTGGCTTTGACACACGCCTGTAACGAATATGTGGCCAGTAAAGGACCATGCACGACAAGGTTTGGATAGCCTTCAACCGCGGTGACATAGGGGTAATCGTAATGAATGCGATGACCGTTAAAGGTGACCGCTGAGTAACGAAACAACAACACTGATGAAGGGATAACCTCGGTACTCCATTCAGCTGCTTTAGCAACTTTTCCTGGCTCGAGTTTCGGTGCTGTCGGCTCGCGATACACCAAGTCACGCTCTTCATGAATGGCCAACTCACCGCCCTGCGAATACTCATAGGTCAGGGTGACAAACAGTAAACTACCGGTACTACCCTGCTTTTCGACAATATGGGTCACGGTGACTTTGCACTGAGTTTTTACGCCGACCAATAACGGCTTAATGAACTCAACACGACCACCCGCCCACATCCGATTTCTATTTTCGGTCGGTGGTAAAAACTCACCCAGTTGTGGATGGCCGTCTCGGCCTAAAGAGTCCGCCGCCATACGCTCTTCAAAAAAAGCCCAATGCCAAAGCAGGGGTAACTCGTCATTTAATTGTGGTGTTGGCTCATTCAGGGTCACGGCAATACGTGCCACATGCTCACCATCAATAATGCTTTCTACTTGCTGAGTATTTCCTAGCCAAGCAGAGAAGTCTTTAGACTGCATTGGATGCTCCTTTTTTTATTTTCTGTTGATGCATAGTTACAATCATCTCGAGTTATGTAAATATCAAGTTAACGTACCCACCGTTAACCTTTGCTTAACTCTACAGGTGATCTAAAAATGCACTTCGACTTCATTGATTTACGTTTATTTTGTAATATCGCAGACACGCAAAATATGACCCATGGTGCTAAAAAATCTTTTATTTCGACGGCTGCGGCCAGCTCAAGAATTAAAAATTTAGAGGAGCAACTCGGTGCGAAACTACTCTACCGCCACACACGAGGGATTGAGCTGACAGCCGTCGGCAATACCTTGCTACAACATGCTCGACTGATTTTAAAACAAGCTAATTATATGAAAAACGACCTATCCCAGATGAATACTGGAATGACGGGACATATTCGTATTTTGGCCAATACCACAGCCGTGACTGATTTCTTACCGAAAATTCTATCTGATTTCTTAGTGATGCATCCAGGGGTAACCATCGATCTCCAAGAACGAGTCCATCGCGATATTATTCGAGCAGTGGTGAATGGCTCAACTGATATAGGTATTTCAGCCGGAGAAGTGCATGAGAAAAATATTGAATCACTGCATTTAAGCACTGATAAATTAGTTCTCGCGACCCCCATAGACCATCCTCTGAGCCAATATCAACAGGTGCTGTTTAATGACCTTTTACCCTTCCACCAGATTTGCTTGCATGATGGCACCAGCCTTGTGCAATTCTTAAAAGAGCAGGCGTTAGAGATGCAACAGCAGCTCAATATTCGTATTCAAATCTCCAGCTTTGATGCCATGTGTCGCATGGTCGAAGCCGGTGTTGGTATTGCCGTGCTGCCTCACTCAGCGGCTTTACGCCAACAGCAAACCTGCAAAATAAAAATCATCAAACTTAATGAGCCATGGGCCATTCGTAAACGCTCGGTACTCGCACGGGAGTTTTCAGCGTTGCCGCAATACTTAAGCAAGCTGGTTAACTTACTGATTGAACGCCAGGCCGCTGAGCATTAAAAAAGCACCCTAAGGTGCTTTTTTAATGACTCGCACGTTACATCCCCAACATGTTCGGCAAGCCCATCGAGATGCTCGGCACATAGGTGATCAGCACCAAGAAGCCC
>NZ_CAJHOA010000016.1 GCF_905120345.1 Denitrificimonas caeni
TTTGAATATTGATTTCTGGTCTTTACCAGAACTGTTCTTTAAAAATTTAGGTTTGTGATAGAAGTAAAAATAGACTAGGTAGTTACTTTCACTGGTAATTATTTAGGCTAAGGTAAAAATTTGTGAGTTTTTTAATTGCGAATTTTCGGCGTAATATCGATCTTTACGTTATAGACAATAACCAGATTGCTTGGGGTTATATGGTCAAGTGAAGAAGCGCATACGGTGGATGCCTTGGCAGTCAGAGGCGATGAAAGACGTTGTAGCCTGCGATAAGCTTTGGGGAGTCGGCAAACAGACTTTGATCCAGAGATCTCTGAATGGGGAAACCCACCCGATGTAAGTCGGGTATCTTATGCTGAATACATAGGCATAAGAGGCGAACGCGGGGAACTGAAACATCTAAGTACCCGTAGGAAAAGAAATCAACCGAGATTCCCTTAGTAGTGGCGAGCGAACGGGGACTAGCCCTTAAGTGGCTTAGAGATTAGTGGAAGGCTCTGGAAAGTGCCGCCGTAGTGGGTGATAGCCCTGTACACGAAAATCTCTTAGTCATGAAATCGAGTAGGACGGAGCACGAGAAACTTTGTCTGAATATGGGGGGACCATCCTCCAAGGCTAAATACTACTGACTGACCGATAGTGAACTAGTACCGTGAGGGAAAGGCGAAAAGAACCCCGGAGAGGGGAGTGAAATAGATCCTGAAACCGTATGCGTACAAGCAGTGGGAGCCTACTTTGTTAGGTGACTGCGTACCTTTTGTATAATGGGTCAGCGACTTATTTTCAGTGGCAAGCTTAACCGAATAGGGGAGGCGTAGCGAAAGCGAGTCTTAATAGGGCGACAGTCGCTGGGAATAGACCCGAAACCGGGCGATCTATCCATGGGCAGGTTGAAGGTTGGGTAACACTAACTGGAGGACCGAACCGACTACCGTTGAAAAGTTAGCGGATGACCTGTGGATCGGAGTGAAAGGCTAATCAAGCCCGGAGATAGCTGGTTCTCCTCGAAAGCTATTTAGGTAGCGCCTCGTGTATAACTGTTGGGGGTAGAGCACTGTTTTGGCTAGGGGGTCATCCCGACTTACCAACCCAATGCAAACTCCGAATACCAACAAGTTCAAGCACGGGAGACACACAGCGGGTGCTAACGTCCGTTGTGGAAAGGGAAACAACCCAGACCGTCAGCTAAGGTCCCAAAGTTATGGTTAAGTGGGAAACGATGTGGGAAGGCTTAGACAGCTAGGAGGTTGGCTTAGAAGCAGCCACCCTTTAAAGAAAGCGTAATAGCTCACTAGTCGAGTCGGCCTGCGCGGAAGATGTAACGGGGCTCAAACCATACACCGAAGCTACGGACATATTCTTTGAATATGTGGTAGAGGAGCGTTCTGTAAGCCGTTGAAGGTGAGTTGAGAAGCTTGCTGGAGGTATCAGAAGTGCGAATGCTGACATGAGTAACGATAATGAGTGTGAAAAACACTCACGCCGAAAAACCAAGGTTTCCTGCGCAACGTTAATCGACGCAGGGTGAGTCGGTCCCTAAGGCGAGACTGAAAAGTGTAGTCGATGGAAAACAGGTTAATATTCCTGTACTTCTAATTATTGCGATGGAGAGACGGAGAAGGCTAGGCCATCAGGGCGTTGGTTGTCCCTGTTTAAGGTGGTAGGCAGAGATCTTAGGTAAATCCGGGATCTTGTTAATGCCGAGAGCTGATGACGAGCGTTCTTTAGAATGCGAAGTGGTTGATGCCATGCTTCCAAGAAAATCTTCTAAGCTTCAGATAATTAGGAACCGTACCCCAAACCGACACAGGTGGTTGGGTAGAGAATACCAAGGCGCTTGAGAGAACTCGGGTGAAGGAACTAGGCAAAATGGCACCGTAACTTCGGGAGAAGGTGCGCTGGTGAGGGTGAAATATTTACTATGTAAGCCTTTGCTAGTCGAAGATACCAGGCCGCTGCGACTGTTTATTAAAAACACAGGACTCTGCAAACACGAAAGTGGACGTATAGGGTCTGACGCCTGCCCGGTGCTGGAAGGTTAATTGATGGGGTTAGCGTAAGCGAAGCTCTTGATCGAAGCCCCAGTAAACGGCGGCCGTAACTATAACGGTCCTAAGGTAGCGAAATTCCTTGTCGGGTAAGTTCCGACCTGCACGAATGGCGTAACGATGGCGGCGCTGTCTCCACCCGAGACTCAGTGAAATTGAAATCGCTGTGAAGATGCAGTGTATCCGCGGCAAGACGGAAAGACCCCGTGAACCTTTACTATAGCTTTGCACTGGACTTTGAAGTTGTTTGTGTAGGATAGGTGGGAGGCTTTGAAGCATGAACGCTAGTTTGTGTGGAGCCAACCTTGAAATACCACCCTGGCAACTTTGAGGTTCTAACTCTGGTCCGTTATCCGGATCGAGGACAGTGTATGGTGGGTAGTTTGACTGGGGCGGTCTCCTCCTAAAGAGTAACGGAGGAGTACGAAGGTGCGCTCAGACCGGTCGGAAATCGGTCGTAGAGTATAAAGGCAAAAGCGCGCTTAACTGCGAGACCCACAAGTCGAGCAGGTACGAAAGTAGGTCTTAGTGATCCGGTGGTTCTGTATGGAAGGGCCATCGCTCAACGGATAAAAGGTACTCCGGGGATAACAGGCTGATACCGCCCAAGAGTTCATATCGACGGCGGTGTTTGGCACCTCGATGTCGGCTCATCACATCCTGGGGCTGAAGCCGGTCCCAAGGGTACGGCTGTTCGCCGTTTAAAGTGGTACGCGAGCTGGGTTTAGAACGTCGTGAGACAGTTCGGTCCCTATCTGTCGTGGACGTTTGAGATTTGAGAGGGGCTGCTCCTAGTACGAGAGGACCGGAGTGGACGAACCTCTGGTGTTCCGGTTGTCACGCCAGTGGCATTGCCGGGTAGCTATGTTCGGAAGAGATAACCGCTGAAAGCATCTAAGCGGGAAACTTGCCTCAAGATGAGATCTCACTGGAGCTTTAAGCTCCCTAAAGGGCCGTCGAAGACTACGACGTTGATAGGTTGGGTGTGTAAGTGCTGTGAGGCATTGAGCTAACCAATACTAATTGCCCGTGAGGCTTGACCATATAACACCCAAACAATTTGGGAAGACGAATTGTGA
>NZ_CAJHOA010000018.1 GCF_905120345.1 Denitrificimonas caeni
GACCCTGTAAATGATTCTGTGTAACTGCCAAGGTTAAATATAATCCGTTAAGCGGTCTTCAAATTCAATCATAAATCGGTTCAATGCCGGTTTCCAATCTCTGATCGGCATGGTCCATTTCTTGGACGCATTTTGGATTGCCAAATAGATGACTTTCTTAGCCGAGTCATCGGTTGGGAACAGTTTACGTTTTTTGATGGCTTTGCGGATCACGCTGTTCAATGATTCAATGGCGTTGGTGGTGTAAATCACCTTTCTGATATCAGCAGGATAATTGAACAGGGTATTGAGGTTATGCCAGTGCGTCCGCCATGATTTGCTGATTTGTGGGTACTTGTCGTCCCAGTGCTCAGCAAATTGGTTCAGGGCGAGCAAGGCTTCTTCTTCGGTGACTGATTGGTATATTTGCTTTAACTCGGCGGTGACGGCCTTGTAGTCCTTCCAGGGCACATATTTGACTGAGTTGCGTACCATGTGAACGATACAAAGCTGAATTTGAGTCTCAGGGAAGACCGCATTAATGGCATCAGGGAAGCCTTTTAGCCCGTCAACACAGGCAATTAATATATCTTTTACGCCCCGATTTTGCAGCTCAGTGAGCACATTAAGCCAGAACTTAGCGCCTTCATTTTCAGACAGCCATAAGCCTAATAGCTCTTTGTGGCCTTCCATATTAACGCCCAGAGCAAGATAAACGGCTTTGTTGATAACATGCTTATCTTGGCGGATTTTAACCACAATGCAGTCCAGATAAACGATGGGGTAAACCGCATCCAGTGGCCGTGACTGCCACTCAACTACCTGATCAATAACGGCATCAGTGACTTTAGATATGAGGCTTGCAGACACATCTGCGCCGTACATTTCTTTGAAGGTATCGACAATTTCTCGTGTCGTCATGCCTTGAGCATAGAGAAAAAGGATTTTATCATCCATCGAGGTAAAGCGAGTTTGGTGCTTTTTCACCAGCTGCGGTTCAAAATCACCTTGTCGGTCACGTGGCGTATCCAGCTCAAACTGGCCATCTTCAGTGCGCACGGTTTTGCGCGTGACACCATTGCGACTGTTGTCTGAGCTGGACTGCTCGTGCTTGCGATAGCCTAAATGCTCGTCAAGCTCAACGCTAAGAGCTGCTTCCACCATGACCTTGGTGAGCATAGCTCGCATGTCTGTCAGGTCTTTTTCAGTTTTGATACCTTTTGCCGCTTCGCGTGCAAAGGCTTCGAGGTCTTTTTTGTTCATCGTCTGTCTATCCTTCCCGTTAGGGGTCAATGATAAACAGTTACACAGATTTAATTACAGTCTC
>NZ_CAJHOA010000019.1 GCF_905120345.1 Denitrificimonas caeni
TAGTCTATTTTTACTTCTATCACAAACCTAAATTTTTAAAGAACAGTTCTGGTAAAGACCAGAAATCAATATTCAAATCTCTCTCTACTTTGAGAGCATCTAAATATTCATTTCTGAACTTTGCGCGATTGGATAATGGTGGAGCCAAGCGGGATCGAACCGCTGACCTCCTGCGTGCAAGGCAGGCGCTCTCCCAGCTGAGCTATGGCCCCATTGTCTAACTTGTCTTTTTTACTGACTGCTACGTTGCACTTGTCACTTGCTCAGTCACATACAGAAGTATGCTCCTTCACTCGCTCCGGCGTGCGCCTTGCATTAAGCAAAAAATCCGTCGTTATACTTTTCAAACGTCACTTAAAAGCAACACTCAAACGGTACCTTCAAACCCCAGATAACTGTTAGCTTTTAAACTTTCGTTTTAAGCTTAATTTTGTGTAAGGCAAGGCATTTTATGGCGAAGCTTAGTAACACTAAGTGAGCTATAAAATAACGCAGCATTACGCAAAATTGGTGGGTCTGGGCAGAGTTGAACTGCCGACCTCACCCTTATCAGGGGTGCGCTCTAACCAACTGAGCTACA
>NZ_CAJHOA010000020.1 GCF_905120345.1 Denitrificimonas caeni
GCAGAGGTGACAAATAGGTTGAGCCCCACCGGCGGGGTGATCAAGCCGATCTCCATATTCACCACCATAATGATACCGAGGTGAATCGGATCAATACCGAGCTGCACAGCAATCGGGAAAAGGATCGGCGCTAAAATCAAAATAATCGCTGATGGCTCCATAAAAGCACCGGCAATCAGCAGGACAATATTGACCACCAACAAGAACATCCAAGGCTCAAGTCCAGCCTCTAACACCATCGCGGTGATTTGCTGCGGAATTTGTTCAGTGGTTAATACGTGAGCAAACAACATCGCGTTGGCGATAATAAACATCAGCATAATGGTCAGCTTGGCTGATTCTAAAATAACCTTCGGTGCTTCGCTGATGCGCATGTCTTTATAAACAAACAAGGCAATAAACGCTGAATACACCGCAGCAACTGCAGCGGCCTCCGTAGGGGTAAACATTCCTGAGTAAATACCACCCAAGATGATTACCATCAGCAACAAGCCCCAAACCGCTTTGCGCGCCGAGCTTA
>NZ_CAJHOA010000021.1 GCF_905120345.1 Denitrificimonas caeni
GGCTGAAGTCGCCGCCACTGTATTGGAACAAGCTGGGGACATCGATGCATCTCAAAAGTTATTTGCTCATTTCAATCTGTTTCGCCACAAATACTTGGAAGGAAAACCCCACCACCCGACCGCTCAAATGCTCCTATCTCAGCCCTTAAAATAACGTTTATTAGGTATTCTTTACGTTATTTATACGTCGCGCTTTCCAGCAATTTATATTTTGAAAATCACCTTCATAACAAAACGTGAGGGTGCTTGTATTATTCAATAAAATTCCCTCTATAAACTGGCGCTTCTCCCAATATACGGCATAGTATTGCTTACGAACTCAAGATCAATTGGGCGGTATTTACGCTCACCACATAAAAGGTTTGCCAGCATGGGGTTAGTGAGTCAGCTAGAGTCATTATTTAGACCAAAATCCATCGTTGTCGTAGGCGCTTCAGAAGATCCTAGCCGAGCGGGTTCCGTCATGATGAAGAACTTACTGAGCAGTGGCTTTAAAGGTCCTATTCTGCCCGTT